>CAVSTX010000005.1:152500-1203956 GCA_963730985.1 Pyrinomonadaceae bacterium | reverse complement strand
CGCGGGATCTCAATAGAGTTTGCGCAAAGCTCATGGCAGCGCTTAGTGTCCCCTCGTCGCAGTAGGATGTTTGGGTTGAGCTATGGGCTTGAGGATCTTGTCACTAACAGATACTTAAACCTGTCTAGTATTAGTTTCTTACGCTCGACGATAAAGTCTTCAAAACGCTCTAGCTTCCATAGCTCCTTATCATCTGGTATGAGGTGCATATCCAGATATTGCTGGTCTTTATCGTTGAACCATTCAGCTGGTGGTGTATCGCCTTTTCCGCCAGCGCCGTTTTCAGCTTTGGTTAATAACATGCAGTTCGCCAGTTGATTGCGTTCGGCTCCGCGATACTTCATCACGTCCTTGCGACCCGTCGTTGGATTTTCTACTTTGACTTTTCGCAGAAGGCTTTGCGGAAAAACATGATCGACCTGCGGCAGGTTGTTATCATACGCAGGCGTGTAATTGAAGTCGCGATACCACAGATTAAATAGAAGGTGAATCGAGTCGGAGCCGTAGCCCATTTGCCAGAATTTGTCCTCCGTTAGTTCAAGGCTTCGACCTTGTGATCGGATTACGCCAAAGACCTCGTCAAGATTAAAGCCCTTCAATTGATCAAGCATTCTAACTAGCGCATCAATGAGCGTGTCTGATTGACCGCTAAAAGCGCCAGCCAAAGAACAGCGCAATAAGTAACTATCAACTTCCTTGGCTTGCTTCCACTCATCCGCAAAATGGTATCGGATATAAATCAATGGAATGAGAACGAGATAGGTTGGAAGGGCTTTGTCACATTGAATGAATGTCTTGCCTCGGACAAAATCCAGCACAGTCTGTATTGCCTGAACAATGTCATTCCATTTGGTTTCAACGTCCTGTCTCACCCCAGGCTTGCGGAACTTCGCTACTTCGTAACGCGCACCTTGGCCCAAAAGCGTAAGCGAAGTCTTGAGGGCGAAATCACGATCGAAGGCGAATCCGTGCTTATTCAGAGAATCTAATAGATCCTCCATTTTCTTGTCGGCTTCATCCCAACTTGCGCCAAGCAATGAGAACAATAAATCTGATTTTCCTAGCTTCGTTCCGCCAGAGTTGGCGCGGATGAAGACTTCCACCACATCATCCTCGGTATAAAGGTTTGGATTGTCGATACTGTCGAGTTCTTGATAGGTTACGCCCTCGTCCATCTTGAATGTTCGATCCACAAGGTCGATGTGATCTTCGATCTTGTTTTCCTCGTTACCAGTAAACTTTCGGCCAGCGCGCTTCTCAAGGTCCTCAATTGACTCGCGTTTCTTCTTGTTCGTGAAGATTAGCTCCTTGAATTTCACCCAAGGAAACACAGCCGTCGAGGGATCAATGAATTTGAATTTGTATCTGATATCGTCCGGCGCGGCTAAGTCGCCACTTAGAATGTCGAAATACAGTTCCTTTCCTTCATAGCTTCCACAAAGGGCTATGAACAGACTTTGCAAACGTTGCTGACCGTCCAAGACAAGACTCTTCTTCTTTGTATCCTTTGGCACATAGAAGTCACTCAGCCGGAGTGAATCATTCCAATTGTCAATGAACTTGCGCCGTCTAATATCAGAGTTGTTAGTCTTCCAAATAAGCAGTGTGCTAATCGGGTACTCACGGAGAATAGAATCGAAGAGTCGATAAATCTGATCTTCTTTCCAAACAAAAGGCCTCTGAATATTTGGTAACCAGAAGCCACCGTCTTCTTCCGGGTTATTGAGGAAACCTACAATTTTTCTAATGGTCTGCTTTTGGTTCTTCATGGGCCGTCTCGATTAGAACGTAACGGGAGATCAATCCGATATTAACTTCTTTTGGGTCCTTAGATATTAACGGAATTTCGCCGTCAGAAGAACGCGCGCCGGGCAATGTACGATAAAGGGATTCGTGGAAGGGCCCCCAACACACTCGGTTGGCGATGTTAAGATTGGGGCTACACGCTTTCCTTAAATGTCCTAAGATAAGGAAGCCGTACTTGACTCGTTTATCCAATCGCTCGGTCTTGGGCGGAACCTGAATTCGGCTGAAAATGAAAACAATCCAATTCCTTGCGAACAAACCAAACGTTCCCACCACGACCGCGTGGTATCTCGCTGACCTCGGCGAGGCGCGCGGCAAACAGGAACTATTCACTAAGCAATCACCTCAGCGCCTGAAAGTCTTGCGCGAACATGCGCTAATCGAGAGTGCAGTCTCTTCCAACCGTATCGAGGGTGTAACGGTAGATCAGTCTCGCGTTAAGGCTGTCGTCCTCGGTAAGTCTCTCTTACGTGATCGAGACGAACAAGAAATCCGTGGTTACCGCGATGCTCTCAAACTTATTCATGAGCAGGGCGCAGAACTCCCCGTCTCGGAGAAAACGATCCTGCGTTTCCATAGGTTGAGCCGGGCGAAGATTGGAGAAGCGGGCAAGTACAAGGAGAAGGACAGCGACATTATTGAGAAGTTGCCCGACGGACGTGTCCGCGTTCGTTTCAAGACTGTCACCGCCCGAACAACACCTGCTGCCATGCATAAGTTAATCGATGCGTGGGACGACAGCCTTGATGAGCGGGTTGTTCATCCAGCGATTGCGATGGCCGCGATGAATCTTGATTTCTTATGTATACATCCCTTCCGCGACGGCAATGGTCGCGTGTCGCGTCTTCTCCTGCTCTTGCAGTGCTATCACCTAGGTTACGAAGTCGGACGTTTCATCAGTATTGAACGAGTGATCGAAGAGAACAAGGATAGATACTACGAAACACTTGAGCAAAGCTCTCAAAGCTGGCACGAGGGAAAGCACGATCCCTGGCCCTATATCAACTACACTCTTTACATTCTAAAAACAGCCTATCGCGAATTCGAAGAGCGCGTCGGCTCGTTGACAGTTGCGCGAGGAGCGAAGACCTCCATGGTCCTCGACGCTATCGAGCGCTTGCCGGATAGCTTCAGAATGGTCGATCTTGAACGCGCTGCTCCCAACGTCACGCGAGACATGATCCGCGTAGTGCTGAACCAATTGAAGAAGGAGAACAAGATCTATTGTAAGGGTTACGGAGCGGCTGCGGTGTGGCGGAAAGGGTCGAAAAAGCGGTGAAGTGCTAATGGTGGTAATAACTCACCAGTGGTGGTAATAAAGGTGATAATTATCCGCTTATTTCCGCTCGCGTTTTTGCCAAGCTAAACCACGAAAACTCAATTACCGCTGCTGACGTTTTTCTTGCAACCAACCAGGATTTGTACTATCGTCACTCCCGCTTTACCTCCAAGCCATGCCGGGTTCCAAATAACTCAATACCTCGAAATTTTGGAACCCAAGACTTAGGTCAATCGGCTGGTCCTTAACGTCTACGCTCGGATCGCTGTTTGTGACTCAGCGCGGTAGCGATTTCGGTCACGCTCCAGTCTTCAAAGATGTCGAATCTCACAATACTGCATAGAATTCGACAGTTGAAGGGGAGCTTGCGCCAACCTGGTTATGGCAGCGCTCTATTCGACCTAGAGATGGAACTCAATCGGATGGGACTATCTCATCCGTATCGCCTTATTAAGAATAGGTCAGTCGACCAGATGAGTGTCCTGTTACGAGTCCCGGCGTTTGCGCACGCCGGTATCGGTAGTGCTGCGGAACCTAACGGTGATTTTATCTATCATCTAACTTCTACGCGTAAGGTCGTAACGTACACACAATGGGCATATTTTCCAAGCGGGTTCTCATCATTGAAACATGAGGATCGAAAGTTATTTGAGTACTTGCTGAATGATTACGACACTCGGAAGGATTGGCTGCCACTCTCCGTCTACGCGCACGATCATTATTCCGGATTTAGAGGGTTTACTTGGTGGACGGATCTGAAACTCCTAGAACGACGAATAGTGTGCGCAGCTCATTCTCTAGGTTTGCCCAACAAGTGGATTCCAAAGTATGCCCTAGTGATGCGTTGCCCATCGGCGTATGCAAGAAGCCTTAGCTTAGCTCACGTACCGACTGCGGTTGATGGATTCATTTCCGAAATCTTTAGCCCGTCGGATTTGAGAAGTGTGCCGGCGCCGACTTTTGGCAGAACAATAAATCTGGACAGGCCAGCCGGTCTTCGGACAGGTGCTCAGGAATTTGCTTTGAACCCAGTTCCGGTAGATCGGATTGATTTCATACCGGTATTGATTGATCGAACAGCGAGAAGTCATCACGTCGTGGCGCGGAATGCGCGACTGTGGCAACTACTGGAGATTTATTACAGTAAGTTGTGATCGCGTAGCAGATTATTTGTCAGAACGAATTGATGATATCGCTCTCGAAGGTTTAACTTTAGCGTCGGAATCCGAGAATGAACAAACAGCCAACCATTTTCATAAGCTATTCCCGGAAAGACGAATCCGCAGTTCAAAAGCTCTATGAGGCACTTTTAGTCGAGGGATTTAAGCCATGGCTCAAGAAGGAGTTTCCAAGTAGCGATAAGCAGTCGAACCATCCACTATTCGAGGCTGAATTCTTACTGGCTTGTCTTTCAAACAACGCTGTATCCGCAAAAGGTAGACTGGAAGCGTCAATACAGAGCGATTTATCCCATTTATGGCGGCGGAGTCATGGCAGTACGTTCCTTATTCCGATTCGGCTTGATGACTGCAAGATACCGCAAAGCCTAGCCGCATTCGACTCTATTGACTTCTTTGCTGAGGAAGGATTGACCAGACTGTTGGAAGCTATTACGGAAGTTTCAAACCGCCGAAGAGAACTTCAAGAAGCGTTTCCCCGAAGCACAGAGCTTGATGCTGCAACATTCGAGGAGCACGACACGCTCGAAGGTCCGTTCGATCCGAACTCAACGTTCGATTGGGGAGTGGATTTGCGTAGACTCATCTCTGGAGAACGGGAAGATACACTGCTGCGTCTAGGCGGGGTTGAGGAGTATGTTGAGGTAATGCTTGCTGAGTCAGAAAATGGGCCTTTGGCAAAGCAGGCTTTTGACGACGCACTTGAACAGCTAATCCAAACATGGCAGCCGTCGACTCTAGACAGCGATTTCCGAACAGCGCATATTTTGGACCTAATCAGCGCTTGCACTCCTCGAGGGGGTTTTAGCAAGGTCATCTCACTCGTACAAAGTTTAAAGCGATTCGGCCAGAGTGAAGGTGAAGACGCATATTCCGTCGACGACGACCTATATCTTAAAGCGTTTGTCACTCTGGAGAATTACTACAGGTCGCCTCCCGAATCGCCGGAGGATCAATCAGCTGCTTATCAAACCTACGTAGACCTTTTGAGAGAGGATCTGCGCAACCCGGTTTATTGTGGATACGCACTCAGACGTTTAGTGGAGCTAAGGACAATAGAGCTTGGAAGCGACGAAGTTGAAAGCTTGATTGAGATGAATCCGGGAAGCTTGGCCGCATTATTGGGCCTAATTCTGGATCCGTCGCGGCACTCGAAGAGCCAACAAGAATTGAGTCTTGTCTACTCGTTATGTCTACAAGGAGGTTCTGATCTGGAACGCCACTTTGAATTCGCTGTAATCCAATGTGGTGGACGAATAGAACGTCGATTTGATGAGGGTCCCAAGATCGACTTTCGCGGTGCGACATTTGCCATAGCATTGAGTGAACACTTTAAGCATCGATATTGGGAAATGCTCTTCAAGAGGGAAAACGCCGAAGGTTTGAAGCGAGTTGCTGCGCTAACGGCGACCGCTTAAGGGAAAAGAGAAGGCGGTCATATGAATGATCCACTGAGAGAGAAGCTTACTTGGTTTCGAAACAACCTTGATCTTCTCATCGAGGATCATGAACTTGAAAAGCAAGACATCTCCGTCGATTTGTATTTCGACACGCTCGACGTCACTCATTCCGTCCTCGGAGTCGAAACGTATTTTTTCGCGGGCACCTTTGATGTAAAAGAAATATTCCAGGCTCCGATGGATAGACCGCTGAGAGATCGTACTCTCGTATTATGCCTTGCATTTAGTGGTCGACTCGGACCGTTCAAGCTTCTTCCTCCTCATCAAGCAGAATTCCTCGCGAGTCTAAATCGGGATTTTGGTGTATATACTCACCTTCCGCCTAAGCAAATGGTCAGCCAGTTTTTGGACGCTGTTAGTCGAACGGAATCAGTCAAAAAAGAGGCGTCTTTGTTAAGAGACTCCGACGAAGAGAAAACATTAGAATACGTGCGTCAGCACGCGGGTTCGGCAACCAATTTCTTCAAAATACTTCAGCTCATTCGTGGTGTAACTTGGCAGGAGCGACTAGTTAAGTTGAGACGCGATCGGCTCCTAAGGCTAACGCGGCATGACTTCGATTATGAAGAACTACTTGATTCAAGTGTTTTCCATACACTATACAAGGAATTTGAACAGATTCGGGAGGAGAGAGCGACAGCAAATTTTGCCGATGCCATCGCACTGACGATGCTTACTAAGAAGGTGGAAGAAATCAGAAAAGACAATTTCAAGTCGATTCCGCGATTCTTTGTTTCCTCTGAAAGAACGGATGAAACACCTCTGTTCTTAACCGTTATTAATCGCGCGGGATTGGGGGATGCCTTCTCCTATAGTGTTTTAAATCAATCGTCTTCAAGTGTGCTCCGAAGATCGGATTATTTTGTCTTCAAATCTACCTTTCAGAAACCGCACGATTCAAAAGGCAAAGAGTCTGGCAGCGAAATGACTAGGCCCAAAGAATTGCTGAATCTGAGGGACAGCATATCGTCGATTTTGGAGGCTCCCTCCTTAGTTCAACCCCAGCAATTGGATGCGATAACCTTTTCTGGTAAGAAGCTTAGCCAGGTTATCGACGACTTAAACACTTTTCTTTTTTTCACAAACGTTTGGCTTCCTTCTTCCACGCAAGATGTTCAACTCGCGGTTAAAGATTTGAAGGAGGCCGCAGACGAATTGAAGAGCCGCGAGTTCAAGCGCGGCGTTAGCGAGGGTATAGAAGCTGCGAAGGCGATTCTGCAAGAGAACGTGATTCAATACCAGCTTATCCGGCGAATGTGGTTGGGTGTAGAAACGGCTGTGAAATCACTAAAAGGGCAGTGGGGTTCTGACGAAGACATAGACTACTCACGCGACTTCGGTTTGCTACGTTTTGCGTTTCCCGACTCTGCATACATGCGAATCAACCAAGTTCTCGAAGGTTTACTCAAAGGCGCAGAGGAGGGGCGCTTGACTCACTCAAATCTGATCGCGGCGTGTTATTTGGCCCATCTTTCACCGACGAAGAATGAAAAGTATGTCGACGACTTAGCTGCTGCTGCGTCGGTTTTGTGGGTTGCCGAGTTATATAGGCAGCTTGTGGATTTATTATCCGAAGTGGAACCCCTTCCCCACTATTCATTAGAGCTAATACTCGCAGCCGCGCTCTCTGAGATGCATCACAAGGAGACACGTGGCACTCGAATCATCAATAAACTTTACAGAATGTATTTGAAAACCAAGAACGTGAGAGAGAGAGCTAATCTTGCCGTAGGACTTGCGTACCTCTATTTCCACTTTTGGCGTCGCATGGGCTACGCGCCTTCATGGGACTCGGATGGCGATAGCGCGAAACGCGACGCGACGGACGCGGGTCGTGAATCGATCAATCGCTCAATTAAGCTGGCACTCGAGGCTTACAACTTACTGGGTGATTGGGATATGAAGAAGAAGGTGTATGCTCTAAATCAGTATGTTTATTACCTCGTAATGGGCGGAGATAAGAGTTCACTGAACTTGATGCACGATGCAGCAAATAACCTCCTCAGGTATAAAGAGCAAGGCGATACCGAATGGTGGCAACATAGGTTTGACGACACTCTGGCGCGCTATTATTACCGGCTTGCAAGTTCGGCGTCAGAACTAGGAAGCTGGGACGTCAACATCTCCACCGCTGTGGGTTATGCCGACGAAGCATATAGGAGAGCGCCTTGGGACAAGGTTGCGAGAACCTTTCGGGACCGAGTGCGAAATAGAAAGGAGAGAGGATTCTCGAAGAGAGACAGGGTTGACTAGAACGGACTCGTAGTTTGCAAAAAAGTTGGCGCTAAGATGGCGCGGTGATGGAAATCAACTTAGCCCTACCTAGATCACTTTGACGGCTGCAAGGCCCATTCATATTGGGAAATCGGTGGAGGTCAGGTTAGGTCCAAGGCCACTTTGAGGTCTTGAAAACCGCCGGCCGAAAGGCTATGCAGGTTCGAGTCCTGTCCCCTCCGCCATTTTCTCGTTTGCCCGAATAACCTGTGACTATTACAAGAAAATTTTCTGAAACGGAAATTTTGGGCTCCTCTTGATCCTCGGTAGTCACCTGAAACCTGCCTTACGTGGTCACTTCAAAACGGCGAATGAGAGGGACCGCTCCTGTTCGCGTCAAACTTTTGCCAGCGCAAAAGTTTGCTTACTAACGAAATAATTTCAGCTCTATGCACCTTGATCTCGCTCTCGCCAATCCCGAGCTGATCTGAAATGTTTCTCACCATTGGAACATTACCTTCGGGAGCACTATTCCAAGTTTTCACCAACCGAGGAGGTACCTCATGAAGATACGCTCTTTTCTTAATTCTGCGTTGTTCTCCGTCGTCATTCTCACGGCAGCAACCGCAATCGGGCAACCGATGCAGTCAATTGATACTCAACCCCCTCCCCCTATCGACGTAAAAGTTGATGTCGTCTACACGGGCAAGCTGCTCGGGTATTACCGGGTACCTTCGCTTCAGAAATTCAATGAGGTCAATGGCTGTCCTGGAGAAGGACAACTGGAGCCTAGCAAGGCGGCGAAGCAATTTTTGTACGTGCGCGATAAGCAGGACAAAGACAAAACGGTCCTGGTCGGTACCGGCGACAACTTCGCTCCACAGCTGGAAGCCAGAGTGTTTTCTGATGTGCCTCTCACTAGCGAGTACGCCATCGGAAACAAGGAACTCTTTTTAGGTTCACCACAGAGATGGGTGCCTTATCGGGAAGAGTCAGCTGTCAGCGACGCCCTCAGGAAGAACATCGCGAACGGGCGCGGGACCATACCGAACGACAACGTCGCTTGTTTTCTTCGTCGAGCTAAATACACAGCGATCGTTCCGGGCAAGCATGACTTTTATTTTGGCGCCGAACGCGTGCGGCAGTTTGCGCGGTTTCTCGCGGCAGCAGGATCAGGTAACTACGAACCGGTTCAAATGTTGGGTGCGAATCTCGTGATGAAAACCGTTCCCATCGAAAGTACACCGGTATCAGCCAAGATCAAGAAAGAGCGTTCCTTTGAGGACTGGCCTTCGCCTTATCCAGTGCTGAACTTGCAGGATGGAAAATCTGTTTACCCGTGGTTCTCGATAGTAAAGATTCAGTTGGGCGAAATCCCGTCTGAGGCAAAGTTCTTAGAGTCAGTAAAGGCACTGGCCGGATCAGATGGAGTGATCGTGGACGAGAAGCTAAAAAACTTTTCATTGGCTACTCTTGCATATCAAACTCAGGTACAGCGGGAAGCTGATGAGAAGCGCCTCACCGCCATAAAAAACAATCTTGATACCATCAGAAAAAACTTGATTCGACTTTGTACGTCCAATGGTCATCCGAATGAATTACCTGATGAACTTACGAATTGTGCCCTTCCGGAGCGTGATCAACTTCGAATAGACGGCAACAAGATCGTTCTCTATCTCCAATTGAAAAAAGAATTCCCGGGAAAGAACGGGCACTTCTCAACGCTGGTCTACGGTAAAAACTATGGCCTCTGTACGCTCGTAACGGATCCCGAAGACAAGACGAAGCTTAAGAACGCATGCATGCGATTCTCCTCCCACACGCCTTTCTTCTACTTTCCACACAAGGCACCTAACGAAGAGAGTAATACCGATGGCTACGTCGATCCCGAACCCTATGTGGTTAAGAACAATGTCGCTATCTTCGGCGTCGTTGATCCCACGCTTGGGGAGCAAGTGGGCATCCTGAATTTTGGCTGGAAGCATGAAGATCAACCAGAACTAACCACGCGCCTTAGTGTTGAAGATCCTGCCGACGCGTTACAGCAGCAACTAGACTATTTTGCAATTCAACAGCCTAACTTCTCGGGTTTGAAAGTATTGTTGGCGCAGATGACTCCGCAACGCGCGCGAGCGCTCGCAGCAAGATTTCCTGAGTTTCAGGTTGTTGTCGCTGCGGCTGATCAGGAGCAGGCCACAAGCAATATAAAGATGTCGACGACTTGGAAACCCAAGGCTCGCGCTTTTCTGGCCGTGCCAACACCTTACCTCGACCCCGCAACTCGAAACGGCTCAGTACACTACGGAATAGTCAATGCCGGGCAGCAAAAGGAGGGATGGGAATTAAGCGCGGAAGCGGTGGCAGGGTACCTGGTTAATGAACCTGATGATCCAGCCGACGGTTTCTGGGCGAAAATTAAGGAGTTGCCGGGTTGCCTGCAATCTGAGCGAAAACAAAAAGATGAGAGCTATGACAACCAGACTTATTTGAAATGGTTAGTGTTGTGCGCGATGCAACAACACCTTGGTGCGGACGTGGCCTTGATACAGACGCGGGACCTCTTTGGAAAGATCCCAAAGTTGGAAGCGGGTCTGCTAAATCGCTCAAACATTGTCGACGGGAGTGCAGAGATTAATGAGAATCTGCAGCAGACGCTGGATCGCTTGATCTGGAAGGGTGACCTCATCACGCTGCTATACGTTCCTGGCAGCGCTCTCAAAAAAGCTCTCGATCAATCAGAGGCCTACGCGACTACGGAAAACGAAAACTTGTTACTATCAGTTGAGAGAGGCAGAACGTTGGAGACGTTGGGCATTCGCACTAAAAACGGCGAGCACTTCATCAACGAACTGCCGCTTGACAGCAACCGTCTCTACGCAGTTGCCACGACTGATTACATTGGTGCTGGCGATACAGGCTATCCTGATCTCGTTAAGGCAGCCCGCAATCCGCGCACACATCCGGCGGCATTTAACGGAGACTTGATTTTGATCAGCAGTCTCGCTTGTCGCAAGCTTTTCTTTGATGATCCGTCCGCCATTGCAAAGTACTGCCTCGGGCCGGTTGACAGTGACTTATATCTTGACGAAACGACGGCTCAGCAAATTCCGCCTTACCCGCCCGAGGGGAAGTTCAGCAGGTTATGGGACGCCACTGGTCTGGCATGGCCAAAGAAGAGATCAGATTCAGACGACCCGGGGGCCTTGTTGGAGAACCGAGTCCAACGGAGAAGTTTTCGCGCCTTCTCGCTCAAAAATTTCAGCATTGGATTCAAGGATCTTGATAACAATCGCACGGATCAAAGTCTGAAAGACAAGTTTGCCGGCGTGCCCACTTCCGGCGTAGCGTCGAAGGAAAATCGCACTATCTCTGTCGGTCTCGACATGCGATTCTCTCAATTTGCCGACCAGCACGAGTACTTTTCAGGTTTGGGTATTGATTACGAAAGACAATCTACGGGTGATCCAACCCTTGCCACAGGTATCAGTCTAAACAAGAACAGGGTCTTCGGGGACATTGGCGTAGTGTGGTGGCGTCATCCCGGTCGCGAAATGCCGAATTTAGGTGCTGTTTTTTCCGTTCATGGAGAAACACAACTGGAAAAACCATTCTCAGCGTTTAACTTGAATACTGACGCGAAAGAACAAATCCGAATTCCGCAGAAACGTGGCGCGCTGGTGTTAGGTCGATTGGGAGTGCGTTGGCAAAACAAGACCAATGCCTTTGAGGTTGGCGCCCAGTTTGGTAGAGAATTGCGGGCGTTGAAAGGCTTCCATTTTGAGAACCCCGGTGATAATGATCCAGAGTGTTTAGTCAATTCCGCTCAAACATTGGAAGACTGTATCAGCGATAAGAGCAAGCCGTCTGCAGGATTAATCGCTCCAACCTCGATTCCAAGCGCTCTGTTGGAGGGACGTCCCCGTGCGGGTATCTACTGGAACCACGCTTTTTCATTTCCGCTTGGGTCACGGATGAAGTATGAGGTGACGCAAGATGCAGATTTCTTTTTTGTAAGGTTCAACCGCGACACATCCATTGACACGAGGTTCCGCTACAACTCGAAGAACCGGTTAAGTTTTATGATTTGGCCCAATTTTTCGATTGGGCCAACATTGGATCTGTTCATGTATCAGAACAAGGGAGACAACCGAAGTTTCCTGTTCCAACGCACATTCGGGATCGAGACGAAGCTCAACTTCGACATTTTCAATCGCCGCGAAAAGAAAGCGCAGGTCGTAGCGAGAGAATAGAAGCTCGGAGTGCTTTGCAGGTACCAAATGACTGCGTAACACACTCAGCAGCTCGCGAGACGTGTGCGCGAAATTGTTTTTGTTGTTAGCTCAATTTTCAGAGCAGGACACTCATGATCTGTTAACCTTGAGGCTTGGTACCTCAAAGAACTCTTGGCGTCTGATGGCCTACTGATGAAGTCCCATCGAGTTTCCAAAGGAGAGAGGATCATGGGCTTGCTTAGAACGGTTGCTTTGCTCGTTGTTTGCATCAATTTGTGCGCCGTCGTCGGCTGTTACAAGAACGAAGATCGAGGCGCTGCCTCAAACTCCTCAAAAGCCGGAGCAGATACGAATACGCCCGAAATCGTCGACGGTCCTCGCTTGCTCTCAGCGAATGCCCTCTATCGCGAGTTTCAGAACAACCCGATCGATGCCAGCAATAAGTACGCCGGCAAGACGGTGGTGCTGGAGGGGCTTCGTGGCGATATTGTATTGACCTCCGATGGCGTCGGCGCCGCGGTTCATATCGCCGATGGTGGCAAGCCCAATGCCCTCATCTTGAGCTTTTCCGATCGTAACGATCTGGCCGGTATCAACCAGGGCCAGAAGTTTCGTTTTAGGTGCACCGTGAGGGACTTCAAGTACTCCCTCGTTTGGATGGAGGACTGCACGATCGAGCGGGGGTGACGGCGACACTCGCCCGGCGTTCACGAGCACTTCGACCTGGTGATCGGGCACCGCGAGGGGCCCTCCGCCTTCTACTTATTGCCCGTTCATAATCTCTTCTTATTCCCAACGGTAACTGGACGCCAGCAGATCCAGTGATTGTTATGAGCCTGAACCGCCTCGGCATACTCATCGTTCTTATTCACGCACTCATCGCCTCTGTGCATTCCGCAGCGCACAATGCCCTGGCTATCACAATGTCCTCATGGCAAAACGCTTACATCCTGATCGTGATCGTCGTGATGCCGCTGGTTGCCGCGTTCCTTCTGTGGCGCCGCTCACGCAACGGATTCATCGTGCTGGCGATATCGATGGCAGGTTCGCTGGTGTTTGGTGGGTACTATCACTTCATTCTTGCAGGTCCCGACAACGTTGCATACCTGGCCCACCACTCCTGGACGTTTCCGTTTCAAATTACTGCGCTGCTGCTTGCAGTTTCTGAACTTGCCGGCGTCATCGTGGGACTTCTCGGTTTTCGGCGACTAGCCCAGTGAAGTCGTGAAGCTCCACAATCCCAGACTCCCGTGACGACTCAAAGCGTCGTTGTTATGATGACGACGCACCACCCATCACGATATCCGGACTTTCAGGTTGAATACTTCGCCGCTCAGACTCCTCCATTTGTTTGCCACTTTCCAGTCGCTGGACGGCTGGAACGTGCTTAAAAGTGGGTGGACGTCCCTCACCCGGCAATTCACTTTTGGCAGGATCACCGTATCCGTTTCCAGCGTCGTCATCGGAATTGCGGTTGCAGCCGCAACTATTTTCATATCCCGCAGCGTGAGTAGTTTGCTCGACCGGAGAATGGCGAAGCGGACGCACATCGATCCCGGGTTGCGTTATACGATTGCTCGGCTGGCCCGCTATTTCCTGATTACCCTTGGCTTTCTCATTGCGTTGAAACAAGCCTTCGCGATTGACCTCACGTCAATCGCCGTCGTGTTCACAGCTTTGTCTGTCGGCATCGGCTTCGGACTTCAGTACATTGCGGCCGACATCGCTTCCGGATTCATACTGCTTTTTGAACGGCCGATACGCGTCGGCGATCGCATCACGATCGGTGAGGATGAAGGCGACGTCCAAAGTATCAACCTGCGCACGACTCTCGTGATAACAAACGATCGCATCGCCATCATCGTGCCGAATTCTCGCCTGGTAACCCAGCGCGTGATCAACTGGTCCTACGGCGATCCGCGAGCACGAATAGCAATACCGATCAGCGTCGCTGTGAATTCCGACATCGACCTCGTTACGGAAACGCTGCTCAAAGCGGCAGAAGATGTCGATATGGTGCTGACTGATCCACCGCCGAAAGTTCAATTCCTGAGTTTCGGCGGTTACTCCCTCGACTTTCGGCTACTCGTCTGGACGCGCAATCCAAACCGTCATCCGCAGATAAAGAGCGACATCAACTATCGAATCGAGCGACTCTTCCGCGAGTGCGGCATTGAGATTCCTTACCCAACGCAGGAGTTTGTGCTGAAAACCTCCAGCCAGTCGTCCGGCAACCTCGCGCCTGACAATGATCTGAAGCAACTCGGCGACGATCGAACGTCACAGCGTGATCGTTGATCCCTCAATGAACGCCCCGGTGGAGCCCGCACTCAGCCCAAACGAGCAATACCGTTGCGGAAAAATATTGCTGAGGTTAGGCTACTGAGTGATTGTTCATTCAGTGGTGGCACAGACTTCAGTCTGTGACCCACGCGATAGAGAATCACAGACTAAAGTCTGTGCCACTAAATGAAAACAGCGCGGTCCATAAATTCCGAACGCCCGCAAGTCGCCGACAAGCGCGAGGCGATTCTCCGCGCAGCGATTCGTGTGTTTGCTCATTCCGGTTATTTCAACTCGAAAGTAGCCGACATTGCACGCGAAGCTGGAGTGGCGGATGGCACAGTCTATCTGTACTTCAAAAGCAAAGAAGATATTCTTCACTCAATCTTTGACCGCAATATGGAAGAGGCCATCGCCGACGGACGCCGGCGCCTCGAGGGCGTGACTGATCCGCGCGAACGTTTGCGGCGAATTGCGCACATGCACCTTGATCGACTTGGGGCGGACCGCGACCTGGCCGTCGTTTTTCAAGTCGAGTTGCGCGGCTCGACGAAATTCATGGAAGAATTTTCCGCGGCGGGATTTGCAGAGTACCTGAGTGTGATTCGTTCCACCGTGGAAGACGGGCAGCGAGCCGGAGTGTTTCGCGCTGACTTAAATGCCAAGATCGTGGCCAAGATACTATTCGGCGCGCTCGATGAGATGGCCACAAATTGGATTCTTTCGAAACGTCGTTACAAACTGGCGCCCATGGCTGATCAAGTGCTCGACATTTTTCTTACAGGAGTCACGGTCCGGTGAGTTCAATCATCCAAGACAGAACGGACGTGAAACAGGAAACGCATTCGCGAGTTCAGACGACTCCTGATCAACCGCGCACGCTTGTCGAAGTTTTCGAGCATGCTGTGCGGGCGCACAATCGTGCCAACGCCCTGAATTACAAGCGGGACGGCCGCTGGAACGCGATAGATTCGCAAAATATGTTGAAGCGAATTCGCCACCTGGCCGGTGGGTTTTATTCCCTCGGATTGAACAGAGGCGATCGAGTCTCAATTCTTTCCGACAGCCGAGTTGAATGGACGCTGGCGGACGCTGGTTGTGTATTTGCCGGTGTAATTGATGTGCCAATCTATCCGACTCTGACTGCATCGCAGGTTAAGTACATTCTTAACGACTCAGGCGCGCGCGTATTGGTTTTGTCTGACGAGAAAAAGTACGAGGAGATCAAGGAAATACTGGGCGAGTGTGCTGCCTTGCAACACCTGGTGTTCATTGACGGGCCTTCCTCTGAGGTGCCTCGCAGTCTTGACCTCGCCGAGCTGGAGACGCGCGGCGCATCGTTGTTGGCCCAACAGCCGGAGTCAATTGAAAATATCGCTCGCGAGATTAGACCTGACGACCTGGCAACGATCATCTACACCTCCGGCACCACCGGCGAGCCCAAGGGCGTGATGTTGACTCATGCCAATTTGGTCTCGAATCTGATCGATTCTTCCGCGCATCTGTCGTTTGACAACTACGACTGCGTGCTGTCTGTTTTGCCTCTGTCGCACGTGCTCGAACGCGCGGCAATGTACATGTACATCTTTCACGGCATGGCCGTGTATTTTGGCGAGTCGCTGGAAATGATCGGGGCGAATCTGAGAGAGGTGCGGCCGACCATTTTCGTTGGTGTCCCGCGCATTTTTGAGAAGATCTTTATTCGCGTGAAGGAGAGCGCTGCAGCAAGGGGCAAATTCAATGTTGCGTTTTTGAACTGGGCGGTGTCAGTGGGAACCGACTATGCGAAGCTTGCCCTCAACCACCGTCCGATTCCTATGCTGCTGAAGATCAAACACACGGTGGCGGACAAGGTTATTTTCGCAAAGATGCGGGCCGCGCTGGGCGGCCGCATACGATTGCTCGTGTCTGGTGGCGCCGCTTTGCCGGAAGAACTTAGTTACGTTTACCTCGGCGCGGGTTTGCCTATCGTTCAGGGCTACGGTTTGACTGAAACGTCGCCGGTAATCACTGCGGGAAGGTTAGATGACAACCGGGTCGGCACGGTTGGGAAACCCATTCCCAATGTGGAAGTGCGAATAGCCGAAGACGGCGAAATCGAATCGCGTGGCCCTAATGTGATGCGCGGTTACTACAACAAACCGGCTGAAACTGATGCCGTGATGACTAAAGACGGCTGGTTCAAGACAGGCGACATTGGAACGATTGACTCGGATGGTTTCCTGCGCATTACTGACCGCAAGAAGGAGTTGTTCAAAACCTCCGGCGGTAAATACATTGCACCACAACCGATCGAACAGATGATCAAAAACTCGCCGTTTGTAAATCAGGTTGTGTTGGTTGGAAATGGTCGCAAGTTCGCGGCTGCTTTGATCGTTCCAAACTGGGAACGCATTGAGTCGTACGCGGAACTAAAAGGGTTGGAGACTCGCGACCATGCAAAACTCTGCGGGCACCCGCGAGTGATTGATTTGATGGAGCGCCAGGTTCAGGACCTCACGTCAAGCCTCGCGCAGTATGAGCGCGTGAAGAAGGTGGCATTGCTGGAAAACGAGTTGACGATTCAAGGGGGCGAGCTCACCCCTACGATGAAAGTGAAGCGGAGAGTCGTAGACGAAAAATACCGCGACGTGATCGATAGTCTTTATGATAAATCCGAGTCGGCCTAAGGATTTGGAAGTGTCCGGGGCGGAATTGGATGATAGAGCGCTGACAAGATTCGTTTGGCTGCTTCCCGAGCTGCCTCTTGCAGCCGATAATCTCCGTAAATACCAGATGTGCGTGGCCGTGGGTTGAGTATGACGCGGCTGTTCCGATAAGCCGCTGCATAAACACGCCCGCTGGTCGCAACTTTGGCAGTGGTCGGCGCAAACACCCAGTACTCGACGGCATAGTTTGCGTCATCAATCACCCCGCTCATCGCATCGGTTGAAATCGCCAGCCTCACCACATGTGCTCCGCTTTCCTTGCGAGCACGGCGCACCGCCTCGCCCCACGTCATGTCATCGCGTACCGGTATCACCCTGATAGAACGATTGTCATCGAGGCGATCGGCGCAATTGTCGAGCACATCGTAAAAAGAGTAGCCTCGATATCGTTCGATTCCGACTACAAATGTTAAGACGGGCGCGGGCGTTGGTGTGGGTTTGGGAAGGGGAGTCTCAGTTGGTTGCGGAATCGGCACCGGGGCTGCTTTAGTTTTGGGAACACGCCTTCCCGATTGGGCGGCCATGGCTACGCTCAAAAGCAGTAGCAGGGTCAATGCACAACCAACAGCAATCGCGCGACGCATCGGATATGACATGGTACGTACTCCAGGAGGCTTAGTGGGGACATTGTAGCACTTGCCTGCGGCAACTCCAGCTTGTTTGCTACACTGAATTAATCGTCGTTAAGGGGTTTATTAGTTGTCATCATTGATAATTACCAAAGTGCGCGAGCAAGCGCTGGGCGTTCGCTCGTTTGATTTAATGCCGGAGGGCGCGGCGGACAAGCACGGTGTGAAGTTCGTTCCGGGCCAGGTTGCCGTACTCCTCGTCGAGGGGGAAGCGCCGGCCTACTTTGCATTTGCGAGCGCGCCTGAAGATGCAGAACTTGAGGTACTCGTCAAGAACAAGGTTGGCGCGAGCACTGTAATTTATGACATGCAGCCGGGCGATAAGATCGAGCTGCTTGAGGTTGCGGGACGTGGTTTTGATCTGGACTCGCAGAAAGGGAAAGACCTCGTCTTCGTCGCGATGGGTACTGGCGTGGCGCCGTTGCGTTCGGCGTTGCGTCACGTGTTGAACCGTAAAGATGAGTTTGGCCGATGCGTCGTGCTCTATGGAGCCCGCACCCCAGATGACTTTTGTTTCCGAGACGAGACGGACGATTGGCAGCAGGCAGGTGTTGAGCTGCGCCAGGTAGTTTCACGGCCTGACGGGCACGACTGGTCAGGACCGACTGGCTATGTGCAGTCGTTGCTGGATCATGTTCTGCCGGATTTGAGTTCCCCGATTGCACTCATTTGCGGTTCACCGCAAATGATGGAACAAACTCGCGATCGGCTTCAGCAGATGGGCTTCGCGCCCGAAGAAATTCTCACGAACTACTGAGACTTTGGACTCGGGTTCTTACTGCGCGTAAGCTGTGCCAAGTTCAGCAGACTCACAAGATTCTCAGATCGAAAGGACCAAAACTATGCTTGACGAGCCTGATCGCAGCGACGAAACATCGCCAACAGATCGCGGCTACACCCCACAGGATCAAGAAGAGCCCGATTGGGACCCGGCTAGTCCCAAAGGCGAAACCACGCGGGGGTTTGACGAAGAAATGGACTTGGGTCGCACGCTGGCGAACTACGGCGAAGTCGAACCCGGCACTACCGATCCTCCGAAGACCGAGTCGCTCGATGAGGACGAGACGCGTGCCACGCGAGGCCCAGCTCCAACGATGCCTCTCGACATCTCCCTGGCTCGTGCCTTTCTCGATGCCTGCATGAATTCAAATCCTCGCGTCACTTATGGCTTGGGGAAAAAAGTTCCTTTTCACGGCGCAACGCCCGGAAGAGACTTTAAGAAGGTAGACTGTAGCGGCTTCGTTCGCGAAACAATCTGGCGTGCTACCAATCCACGCCTGAACTTCAAGGACGGTTCGGTAGTTCAACACGATTGGATACGCGCCCAGGGTTTCACAAAAAGCACAAAGGAAGCCGCGATGGCTTCCGACAATGTTGTTCGTATAGTTTTCCTTCGCCCTCAGGATGCGCCCAGCCGCATCGGCCACGTAGCGCTTGTACATAATGGTCGAACGCTGGAATCGCACGGCGGCACCGGTCCAAACAGCCGCGCATGGACCATGAGTGGTTGGCAGTCGAAGGTGTTTGTGTACTTGTTGACTAATCCGGCGAGTTGAGGCCTGGGATGCTGACGAGCTGGACCAGATACCTGGCAGGTCGTGCCCTGCCCATGCGAATACCGCGTAAAATCTCACATCGCCTTGCCCTTCGCGGTGTTCTCAATAATCTCCATCGCGATATTAGCCACCACCTTTATGTTCAGGCGGCAGTACATCGTCTCAGAACTCACAATCGTTCCGTTTTCGTAAAGCTTGTTGACAGGTGAACCGCCGCCACAAACGGAAAAATATTCACAGGAAGAACGACAAAGCCTGACGCCCTCTGCGACGTCTCGATTCAATCGTTCGAAGTTCTGAGATTGCAGGCTCTCGTCCAGGCGGTTCTTCCAAAAGTTTCCAATGATGAAATTGCCATAATACGCGCTTTCCTGGCCGAGAAACTCAGGCGAGAAAGTCGAATAATTTCCTTCGTAATCAACATTCAAATGATCGAAGGGTTGAGTCAAAGTGTTGTCGATCTGCACGTATTCTGTGGGCCGGATTATTTTCGCAAGCATGTCTTTGAATTCCCTGATGTAGTACAGACCTCCCGATTGAATATTGAGGTTCCAAAATTGACGCATGAAATTCTCGTATTCAATTTCGTTCTTCCGCCCAATAAGCGAGCTGCTCTTGTTCGATCCTTCAATCTCCTCCACGTTGAAGCAGACGTCCTGGATCCCTTCGGCCAGGTAGAAGTCGTGTAACTCCTGGGCTTTACTTAGTGAGGCGCTACTCAAAACCGTGATAACACTAAACCTCACCTCGTTTTGCTTGAGTCGCCTGACCCCCGCAATCACCTGCGAGAAAGTTGGTTTTCCTGATCGCGTGACACGATTGGTGTCATGTACTTCGGCGGGACCATCAATACTGACACCAACTGTTGCGTCGTGTTCCTTGAAGAAGCGGCACCAGTCGTCATTGATCAACATTCCATTAGTTTGAAAAGCATGTTGTATTTTGATTTTGTCAGGTGCGAGACGAGCGATCGTACGAAACGCTTGAGTGTAATAGTCGATGGGAAGAGTTAGTGGTTCTCCGGCATGCCAAATAACATCCAGTTCGTCTTCAACGCAGTTGGACGCAAACAACTCTGAAAAGATCTTTGTGATTGTTTCAGCCGACATCCTGGCCGTAAGTGTGCGATGCGGTAAATAGCAATACTTGCAATCGATGTTGCAGAAAGGTGTGGGCTGCAAGATGAGGAAGCGGACGGACGGCATAGAGAACGCCCCGGGCGGTTTTTGCGCGTTCGGCAAGCAGGCAAGGATGAACGCAGGGATGGATGTGGGCCCATCCCTGCATGGGAAATCAATTCATTTAATGGACCCCGGCTTCTTCTCTGGAGACTTCTCGGGGCTAGGTGCTGGTTTCTCTTTCGGCGCCGGCGGTGGAGTGTTCTTAAAAGTGTCCTGGAACGGTGCTTTGCCGAAAAAATTCTTGAACGGTTCTGGTGGCGGCCTCGGGGGAGGGAGAGGCTTCTGCATAGAGTCAGAAACCCCATTCACCTCTTCCGATACTGCGGAGCGAATTACCGAAAGTCGATCGGAAAAAGATTCCTTTTGCTCGCCCGTAATGGTTTCCACAAGAGTCGTTGGAGAAGCTGGCGTTACAGCAGCCAGCCCAACGGAAATACCAAGAGCACCGCGGGCAAAGTATTTATTCACGAAATCCCTGTACGCATTTTTCGGACTCATAATTGTGGGCCTCGCAAGTGAGAGGAATCGTGGATCCTACGCGGCGGATGCTATAGGTTTCGGGGCAAGGGAGCAAGGAAAATTCTACTCGGAAATGAGCTAACCGAAACACTCTCGAACGCAAGGTGGGCAAAGTTGAGGGATAGCAGGAGGTGGGGTCCGGTCATTAAATGAAAACGACCTTCACCTGAAATCAACAACTTACAAGCGCCGTTCGATCATTAAGTGAAATTTTCTTCGGGCATAACGTGAGAATTTCCTACAGTCTTTGGGCATAACTTGAAAGTTTCCGCATGCCTCATTTTTCATCTGGATCTAAGTGAATCACAGCCCTATCTCTTAGACAGATGAACCTCGACCGACTTCGATCTCTCTATCCCAATCAGGTCTCCAGGTCTCAGCCCAATGCATACTTGAACAGCGCCAATACTCAACCTAAATGCCAAAGACCGGAAAAAACATCCCGGGCAGCGTTACGTTTCTTCTCGGTAATGTCACTCACAGACAAGAAGAGGATCAGATTTCAAACTGAACCACTTTGAAGCGCTTGGATCGTTGTCCGAGCACAGCAAGACGCCAGATTGACGGTTGAGGCTCGGCGTCCCACCAACCTGGCGTGACTCACTCAAGCAGAAGAAATAGAGGTAGCGTGATGAAGAAATTACTAGCTCTCGTGTTGGCTCTCATAACTTTGGCGCTCATGGATTCGTTGTTGTCCAACACAACGCGCCATGTGAAAGCAAGGGCTCTTCTTCAGCCATCGGAGCTGACCGTAGGCCTTGGCCGCGACGGTCGCCTCACCATCCGCGGTACACCGCAGGCCGACGATGTTCTCCTGCGCCTCGATCCGACGGGCGCGAAGATCGAGGTCGACAACCGCACGAACCGTGCAGGTACGGACCACAGCTTCCAGCTCGATTTGGTTCGCACCATTCATATCTTTCTCGAAGCCGGTGACGACCTGGTCACCTTAGATAACACGAACGGCAGCCTCGGCAGCCTCCGCCCGCTGGAGATCGACGTGGGCGATGGCGACAACACGGTCATCGGTTCCACGGGCAGCCTTAAGCCCGACGAGATCGCGGCTCTGGGTAACATCATCAAGAAACTCAAGAGTGTCCTCGCGGGCGCCTCTTCCGTCCGAGAACGCGCCGAGAAACTGACGAGCAGCGCCGGCGAACTCGCCGCGACTGACGGCGTCGCGTTCACGCAGACTGCGGAGCGCTTTAACGCGGATGCGCAGAAACAGTTCATTGACTTGGCCCAGGCGCTGGGCAAAGACGCCGACAGCCAGATCGTGCCGCTCGCGGATCAGTTCGTCCGCGAGCTGCAGAACCACTTGCAGCAGCCGAAAAAAAGCGCGAACCCTATCGACGTTTTTGCTGACCGCGAGGCCAGCGAGTTCGTCCAGCGTCTTGATCGGCTCGTTGCCGAGGCCTCCAAAGTTGCTGACGATGACCGCAGAGTCTCACCGTTGGTCGACCGCATGGAAAGTGAGCTCGACAGCTTCGCTCTCGCTGCTGACAAACTCGAAGCGTTGGTACAGAAAGGGCCGTCCCAGGTTGAGTTCTCCCCTGAGCGCCGCGCGCTCCAGCTTGAGCAGGCGGGCGATGCCTTGCTTGCGCGGGCCGATAAGGAACTCTCGGGCGGCGGCGACGCCTTGCTGATGCGGGCCGACAAGGAACTTTTGGGCGCCGGCAATGCCTACCTCGGCCGCGCCGACGCGATTGCCCGTGAGGCTGACGCGATTGCCCGCGAGGCCGACCTACTCCTCGAGGCCATCCTCCCGGTGGTCGGCAAGCTGCTAGAGGACACTGCCGCTTTGAAAACTAAAGCCCAGGCGACGACACAGCAGCTCGGTTGCACCTTCACTACTACCAACACCATTAGCGGCAGCGGTCTCATCATAGGCACGCCCGGCCCCGACCTTTTGATTGGCGGCCCCGGCAGCGACCTCATGTTAGGCCTTGCCGGTAACGACCGCATGCGCGGCGGCCCCGGCAACGACTTTATGTTCGGTTTCAGCGGAGCTGACGACATGTACGGCGAAGCCGGCAACGACTTCATGTTCGGCAACGATGGGGATGACTGTATGTCCGGCGGCGACGGTATAGATTTCATACTCGGAAATCAGGGCAAAGACTTCATGCACGGGAACGACGGCCCCACGATCTCACGGCGACAATGGCATCGACTTGATGTGGGGCAACGGTGACAAAGATACGATGAACGGCAACGACGGCATCGACTTGATGTGGGGCAACGAGGACAACGACACGATGAATGGCAACGACGGTTTCGACTTAATGTCGGGGAACGATGGCGCCGACACTATGCACGGCGACAATGGCATTGACTTCATGTGGGGCAATCAGGACAAAGACACGATGCACGGCGACAATGGCATCGACTTCATGCAGGGCAATGAGAACGACGACACGATGCACGGTGACAATGGCCTTGATTTCATGTCGGGTAACCAGGCAACGATACGATGAACGGAAACGACGGTTTTGACTTAATCTGGGGCAACGATGGCGGCGACACGATGAACGGCGACGTTGGCAGTGACTTCATGTCGGGCAACCAGGGCAACGATACGATGCACGGTAACGACGGCGTCGACTTCATATCGGGCAACCAGGGCGACGACACGATGCACGGCGATGCCGGCATTGACTTCATGTGGGGCAACGAGGGCAACGACACGATGAACGGCAACGATGCCACTGACTTCATTTTAGGCGGTGATGACGACGACTCGCTGGATGGCGGCCTCGGCAACGATTCCATGTTTGGTAACCAAGGCAACGACATTCTGTTCGGCAGTCCCGGCAATGACTTTATGCTCGGCAACGATGGGGATGACTGCCTGGACGGTGGCGCCGGCAACGACATCATGTTCGCCAATCAGGGCAACGACCGCATGTTTGGCGGTACCGGCATTGACACCATGGTTGGCAACGATGGCAATGACTGCATGGACGGCGGCGACAACACGGACATCATGTCAGGAAACCAGGGCGACGACACCATGCTTGGCGGCAACGGCAACGACGCCATGTCGGGCAACCAGGGCAACGACCTGATGGACGGCGGCGCCGGCAACGACCTCATCTTGGGCAACCTGGGCAACGACAGCCTTTTTGGCGGTCCGGGGATTGACATCATGTGGGGAGGATTCGGCAGCAACACGACCAGCCAGAATGGATCGAGCGGTGCGTCGTGCGCGCCCTGCATTCCCCCAAAGTGCGACCTCAGGATCGAGAAGAAGGTTCAGCCCACCACCTTGGTCAGCGGGCAACAGGCCACCGCGACCATCACGGTGACCAACCTGGGCGGCGCGGTTTGCACAAGCCCAACCACGGTGATCGAAACTGTGCCCGCGGGCTTGACGCTCGTCTCCGCAAGTGGTCCCGGCTGGACCTGTTCGGGGGCCGTCTGCACCTATGCCAACCCGATCCCAGTCAACGGGAGTGTCTCGGTCACCTACAGCTTCAACGTGACCGCGCTACCGGGGACGGCCATCCAAAACTGCGCGACGGTCAGCAATGCGAACGACAGCAACCCGGCGAACAATCAGTCGTG
The DNA here is from genome assembly GCA_963730985.1 of Pyrinomonadaceae bacterium. Lineage (GTDB taxonomy): Bacteria > Acidobacteriota > Blastocatellia > Pyrinomonadales > Pyrinomonadaceae > PSRF01. The sequence goes on along the minus strand of CAVSTX010000005.1, from coordinate 1,179,344 downwards.
CGTGACCACTCCGGTCACGGCGCCACCCGTGTGCGACAGGGAAATTAAGAAGACCGTCACGCCTAGCCCCGCCCAGAGCGGTCAGCAAGTGACCACCACTCTGACTGTCACAAACTTGGGTACAGCTCCCTGTCCTGTTGTCGGTGGCATAAACCTGGCAGACTCGCAACCGTCAGGGTTGACCTTCCAGCTCCCCGTATTGGCAAACAAGCCTGGTGGTCGTGCGGATTCAGCGGCCCAGGTGTGATCGCCTACTGTAGCTCTACCAGTCCGCTGCTCCCGGGTGCAGCAAATGCAGTTACCATCACCTTCACCGGCAATGTAACCGCGCCGGTGGGCAGCACGATCCAAAACTGCGCGCAGATAACCAATGTAGGCGATGCCGTTCAAGCGAACAATAACTCCTGCGTGAGTGTCCCGGTTAACTGAAAAGAGAATTGGCCCTCCCACCAGTCGCGATCGATGATCGAGCGGCTGGTGAGAGGGCTACTTCAATTAGTTGGCCAACGAAGTTCACTTTATGACCCGATAGAATTCATTATCGAACCACAACAGGGGGCAAAGTGAGAAGGCTGCCGGAGGTCAGGCGCATAAATCAATCAGTCCAGACCTTGCTGAATGAATGCTCATTCAGTATTATCGCGGCATGCGTATCGAAAAGGCTGCCGTTTTAGGGGCGGGGACGATGGGGGCGCAGATTGCCGCGCACCTCGCCAACGCCCGTATCCCCACCTTACTGCTTGATATTGTTCCGCGCGAGCTCACCAAAGAAGAACAAGCAAAAGGGCTGACGCTTGAATCCAGACAGGTTAGGAATCGCATCGCGGCTGCCGGACTCGAGGCCGCAAAAAAGGCGAAACCGGCCGCCTTCTTTGCTCCCGAACTTTCTTCGCTCGTATCCATCGGAAATTTTGATGACGATCTTTCCAAACTAAAAGATTGCGATTTGATCATCGAAGCGGTAGTCGAAAACCTCGATATCAAACGAAGTCTCTTCGAGAAGGTCGAGCAACACCGCCGCGCCGGATCGATCGTCGGTTCGAACACGAGTGGCATTCCCATCCACCAACTGGCCGAAGGCCGCTCGGAAGATTTCAAAGCACACTTTCTGGGCGTTCACTTCTTTAATCCACCGCGCTACCTCCACCTTGTCGAAATAATTCGCACGGAGTCCACCAAACCAGAAGTCTCTTGCTTCTTGTACGGGTTCCTCGATCAACGGCTCGGCAAGGGGGTGGTCCCGGCGAAGGACCGACCAAACTTTATTGCCAATCGCATTGGCACTTACGGCTCGATGGTCACGATTAAGACCATGCAGGAGGATGGCTATTCGATCGAAGAGATCGACAAGATTACCGGCCAGGCGGTGGGCCGGCCCAAAAGCGCCACCTTCCGTACGCTTGATATTGTCGGCCTCGACGTGGGCGCCCATGTCATCAAGAACCTTTACGAAGCTCTACCGGACGATGAAGAGCGCAACGTTTTCATTGCCCCTGAGTTTCTGAAGCAAATGGTTGGGCGCGGGATTCTTGGCAATAAGACCAAAGGTGGTTTCTACAAAAGACAAACTGGCGAGGGCGGAAAGAAAGAGATTTGGGCCATCGATCATGCGACGCTCGAATATCGCCCGACGCAGAAAGTCACATTACCCGCACTCGATATGGCGAAAAATATCGAGGACTTGCCGGAGCGTATCAAAGCACTCGTTTGGGGCAAGGATCGCGTTGGCACGTTTCTTTGGAAGACGATGTCGCGCACGTTTCGCTACACCGCGAACCTCATACCGGAGATCGCCGACACTATAGTTGAAGTGGATCGCGCCATGCGCTGGGGCTACAACTGGGAACTGGGCATTTTCGAGACCTGGGACGCGATCGGGGTGGAGAAGTCAGTCGCGCGAATGAAGGAAGACGGCGTGGCGATTCCTGCGAACGTGCAGAAGATGCTCGATACCGGTGCGAATTCGTTCTACAAAAAGCAGGATGGACAAACGTTTTATTTCGACTTCGCTTCGGGTCAATACCAACCGTTAGCCGATCAGCCGGGCGTCATCATTCTTAAGTCAGTCAAAGAACGAACTGGCGTTATTAAGAAGAATCCCGGCGCGTCATTGATTGATATCGGTGACGGCGTCGCGTGTCTGGAATTTCACTCGAAGATGAATGCCATCGGAGGCGACACACTTCAGATGTTGAAGCAGTCGCTGGCCGAAGTGGAGAAAAACTTTGTCGGGCTTGTAGTCGGAAATCAGGGCGCAAACTTCTGTGTCGGCGCAAACATCATGCTGATGTTGATGGAAGCGCAGGAGGAAAACTGGGAAGAGCTTGATTTCATGGCGCGTGCATTTCAGGCGTCAACGATGAGTTTGCGTTATTCGCCGAAACCCGTGGTGGTTGCTCCGTTCAACATGACGTTTGGCGGCGGTTGTGAAATGGTTTTGCACGGCGATCGCGCACGCGCGGCAGCTGAAACCTACATTGGCTTGGTTGAAGTTGGCGTCGGAATCATTCCGGCCGGTGGCGGAACCAAGGAAATGCTTTTACGCACACTTGATTCGATTCCGAAAAATGTTAGCGACGCGGATCCATTTCCGTTTGTGAAGCGCGCATTCGAGACTATCGCGCTGGCGAAAGTCGCTACTTCAGCAGATGAAGCGCGGACGCTCGGTTTTCTTTCCGATGACGACACGATCTCAATGAATGGCGATAGATTAATCGCGGACGCGAAGAAGGAAGTGCTGGCACTCGCGGCGAGCGGCTATGTACAACCGCAGCCACGCACAGACATTCTGGCGTTAGGCAATGCTGCGCTGGCTACGTTGAAACTCGGTATTCACCAGATGAAACGCGGCGGTTACATTTCGGATCATGATGCGTTGATTGGCGAGCAACTGGCGCGCATACTGACCGGCGGCGATCTCAATCACGAGACACGAGTATCGGAGCAGTATCTGCTTGATTTGGAACGAGAAGCTTTCCTAACGCTGGCGGGTACGAGGAAGACGCAGGAACGTTTGGCCGCGATGCTCAAGACAGGAAAGCCTTTAAGAAACTAGTCGAAGGTCCAAAGTCCAAGGTCCAAAGTCAAATTTGGACTAAGCCAATGGACATTTGACGTTTCGACTTTGGACATTCGACCTTGGACATTGGACATTGGACTTTGGACTAAAACTATGAACGACGCAGTAATCGTTTCCGCTGTAAGAACCGCCGTCGGAAAGGCGCCTAAGGGCACGCTTCGAAACACGCGTCCCGATGAGATGGGCGGTGCGGTGATCAAAGAAGCGCTCGCGCGCGTCCCAGGACTCGAAGCGAGTGAAATCGAAGACGTTATCATGGGTTGTGCGATGCCGGAGGCTGAGCAGGGCATGAACGTCGCCCGTGCTGCGGCGATACGCGCCGGACTGCCGATCGAAACGAGTGCCATGACAATCAATCGTTTCTGTTCGTCAGGACTGCAATCGATTGCGCTTGCCGCCGACCGCATCCGGACAGGCAGCGCGGAAGTGGCAGTCGCCGGCGGACTCGAGACGATGTCGATGATTCCTATGGGCGGCCACATCATCCGTCCGAATCCTTATCTCGTCGAGCACTATCCTGACTTCTATCTCAACATGGGGCTCGCCACGGAAAACGTCGCTCAGAAGTACAACGTCTCGCGAGAGGAACAGGACGAGTTTGCATTGCGGTCTCATCAGCGCGCCGCGGCGGCGTTGGATGCCGACAAGTTCAAGGATGAGACAGTTCCGCTAACAGTCACTTTCGAAGAACTCGACGAGAAGGGCCGCAAGCAAAAACGCGAAACGGTTTTTGATCGCGACGAAGGTGTGCGCCGCGACAGTTCGATCGAGGGACTAGCGAAGTTGAAACCGGCGTTTAGCGCGCGGGGAACAATCACGGCCGGCAATGCGTCGCAGATGTCAGATGGCGCTGCTGCGGCCGTAGTCATGTCGGCGGAAAAAGCGAAAAGCCTTGGCGCCAAGCCGCTGGCACGTTTTATTGCATACGCAACGGCGGGTTGTCCTCCTGAGGAGATGGGTATAGGGCCAGTCTTCGCAATTCCAAAGGCATTGAAGTTAGCTGGATTGACGTTGGATCAAATTGATGTGATTGAGTTGAACGAAGCCTTCGCCGCCCAGTCGCTGGCGGTGATCAAAACGCTGGGCCTCGATATCGATAAGGTAAATGTGAATGGTGGCGCGATTGCTTTGGGCCATCCGCTGGGATGCACCGGCGCAAAGCTGACCGCCTCAATCCTTCGCGAGCTCGAGCGTCGCAACGCGCGCTACGGAATGGTAACGATGTGCGTGGGCGGCGGCATGGGCGCGGCAGGAATTTTCGAACGACTGAACTAAGGAACGTTTGATTCAATCGTTTCGGCGGTAGCATCAATGACCGAATCGGAGATTTTTGAGTCGGTGACCGGCAGCGGCAGCAGCGACTTTGCCGCTTTGGTCCAAATACTGGATCGTCACGGCAAATGGTGTTTGATTGGTGGACTGGCAGCGAACTGTTTCGTGGAGCCCGTTTACACGCTAGACGCACATGTCGTAGTGACGGCGGCAGCGCTTTCAGTTATCACGAATGATTTGAAAACCGCCGGCTTTGTCACAGAGGAATTTCCGCATTCGTTAAATGCACGTATGCCTGGGAGTGATTTACGTATTCAGTTGACGTTGGACGCTCGTTATCAGGAATTCGTGAAAAATGCAGGGCGGCAAAGCGTTCTGGGATTACAAGTTCCTGTTGCTTCTCTCAATGATGTCATTCGTGGCAAGGTTTGGGCCTGGACGGATGAAAACCGAAGGCCGAGCAAACGCAAAAAAGACGAGCTCGACTTGATGCGAATCCTGGAGGCTTACCCGGAAACCCGCGAACTGATGCCGGAAGAAATTGCGCGACAAGTGCCTCAGAACTGATTGAGCTACGCCGTTTGAAAAAACCAGTGCGGACGCACATGTGTTCGCTTATTAGGAAGGACCAACATTATGGCAGCAGTAATCGAACAAAAGCAGATCATCAAGGGCGGTGCGTTTTTAATTGAAGAGCGAACGCCGCAGGAAATCTTCACTCCGGAAGACTTTACCGAAGAGCACCGCATGATCGCTGACACGACGCGTCAGTTTGTTGACAACGAGGTCCGTCCACGAATTGACGAACTCGAGCAGAAGAATTGGGCACTCGCGCGCGAGCTCGTTAAGAAAGCTGCTGACCTGGGTCTCATCGGCGCGAACATTCCCGAAGAATACGGCGGCCTCGGGCTCGATCAGACTAGCGGTGCGCTGGTGGGCGAAAACATTGGCCGTTCCGCGTCTTTTGCGACCACGCTGGGCGCCGAAAGCGGAATTGGTTTGTTGCCCATTATCTATTTCGGCACCGAAGCGGCGAAGGAGAAGTACCTTCCAAAGATTGCTTCGGGCGAATTAATTACTGCTTATGCGTTGACTGAAGCGGGCTCAGGTTCTGACGCGATGGCCGCGAAAGCGACTGCGAAACTGAGTGCGGATGGAACACATTACATTCTTAACGGCGAGAAGATGTTTATCACCAACGGCGGATTCGCCGACATCTTCATCGTGTTCGCCAAGATCGACGGCGACAAGTTTTCGGCGTTTATCGTCGAGAAGCAGGACGGGGTTGCGCCGGGTGCGGAAGAACACAAGATGGGAATCAAAGGTTCCAGCACAACGCCACTCGTGCTCGCGGATGCGAAAGCGCCAGTTGAGAACCTTCTCGGCGAAGTCGGCAAGGGCCATAAGATCGCGTTCAACATTCTTAACATCGGCCGCTTCAAACTCGGAGCTATGTGCATCGGCGGCATGAAGCTGATGGTCCATGAGGCCGTTCGTTACGCGAATGAGCGCCATCAGTTTGGCAAGTCGATTTCTTCGTTCGGCGCCATCAAATCAAAACTGGGTGAGATGGCGATTCGCACGTGGGTGGGCGAGTCGATGATTTATCGCACGCTGGGAATGATTGAGGCTGCGATTAGCGACACGACGGACCCAGACGCGAAGTTGAAAGCGATCGAGGAGTATTCGGCCGAGTGTTCGATCATTAAAGTCGCGCTTTCTGAATACTGCGACTACGTCGCGGACGAGATGGTCCAAATCTATGGCGGCTACGGATATTCGGCTGATTACCCGGCGGAGCGCGCGTACCGCGACTCGAGAATCAACCGAATTTTTGAGGGCACGAACGAAATCAATCGCATGTTAATTCCCGGCCGGCTCATGAAGAGTGCGTTGACCGGCAAACTTCCATTGTTGCCGGCCGCACAGGCGCTTATGGACGAGGTACTGACGCCACAAATGGCTGGTTTCGACGATGACGATGCGTTACTTGCTGCGGAAGCGAAATTGGCAAAGAACGCAAAGAAAGTCGCGCTTATGACGTTGGGCACGGCTGCCCAAAAATACATGATGGCGTTGGGCGACCAGCAGGAAATACTTTTGGGCATTGCTGACATCATCATGGATGCGTACGCGATGGAGTCGGCGATTTTGCGCGCTCAAAAACTGGCTGCGTCGCAGGGCGAAGATGCGGCTGCGCGGTACGTGGACATGACGCAGGTGTTTTGCAACGAAGCAGTTGGAAGGATTGAGGCACGCGCGAAGAGCACGCTGGCCGGGATGTCGGAGGGTGACGAACTGCGAACGCTGCTGGCGGCGCTCCGGCGGTTTACCAAAGTAACGCCAATGAACACGATCGCCGCGCGGCAACGCGTCGCGGATGTCCTTGTTCAGGCGAACAAGTGGGCGTACTGAGGGAGCAGGGGCAGGAGGCAGGGGCAGGAGGCAGGAGCAGGACGCAGGAGCGGGAGGCAGGAGCAGTGGCAGGAGCAGGAGCAGGAGCAGGAGGCAGGAGCAGCGGGACAGCTCAGATCTCAGATTTCAGATCGCACATTTCAGATCTCAGATTTCAGATCTGAGATCTCAGGTGTCAGGTTTAGGGTTGGGTTCGGATTTGCGGTTGCGGATCTCTTCCAGTTCCTTGAGAAACTCTTCGCGTTCGCGCGCTTCCTTTGTGCGAGCGCGAGCGCGCGTCGTCAAATATCGTTGGCCGCGGATGTTTGAATCCTGAAGCGAATTGCACCAGGCCCGGAGCTGTCTCGAGATCTTCTTCAGCGGCGATTTCAAATTTGAAATTTCAAATTTCAAATGTTCAAACGACGAAAGATGCTCTCACAGATTCAAGCATCGACCGAGCTTCGCCCGCAGAGCCGCGGGAGATGTAGAGAAAAGTTAGAACTTCCTGAGTTGTTCCACGCTTCGAATCCTTCGGCAATATTATTTGAAATTGAAATTGCAGCTCGTTCAAGTTGATCTTGCAAACTCAGTAACGACCCCTGAATTCGCGGCGAGCCGTAAAATCGTATATTTCACTGCGAACCTCAATCGCGCCGTCCAAACCGGAAGCTCTTCAAAACGTGAATACTTCATCGCTGGAAAATATTTAGATTGGCATCACACCCACAGACGACTTAACGATTCCACTATCCGATACAACGATTGATCTTTGCGAACTCTTATCGATATTGGCCCGCGAGAGCAGTGTTGCCAGAAAACTTGCATTGGTCGTGTTTTGATTTAGTCAGTCCGGTCACTGGTACCCATCCATCAAATGCGCATTGTTCCCATCTCACTTCCCACACCGTTCTACATTGGCCCGGTGAATGTGTATCTGATCGCGGAAGATCCGATCACGCTCATCGATACCGGACCCAAAACAAAGGACGCTATCGAAGCGCTGCGAGAAGGATTACGGCAAGCGCGCGTGCGTCTCAGCGATGTGCAACGCATCGTGCTCACCCATGCGCATGAAGACCATTGCGGCCTCGCGCGCTCACTACGCGATGAAGCCAAAGACGCAGAAGTGCTCGTTCATTCCTGGGAAACGGGACACCGCATGGGCCGCCTTGAATACGAAGAGCATCGCACGCTGCTGGCGCGCGCCGGTGTTCCGCCGGCTGAAATTCAGACCATGCGAAAAATGTATGAGGGCGTGCGTCAATATGCCGACTCTTTTGCTGAAGGCGAGTACAACGAATTGCGCGACGAAGACGAGCTTGAGTTTGCGACGGGTGCGCTTCGTATTCTGCACACACCCGGGCATACACCTGGCTCGTGCTCGTTTGTGCGAGAAGCTGACCGCACAATCATCGCCGGCGATTGCGTTCTGAAACGCATCACGCCCAACCCGATTCTTTCACCCGACCCAGTTGACCCATCAAAGCGGTTTGCATCGTTGGCTGAGTATCTCGTGAGTCTTGCACGCTTGCGGACGTTTGCGCCGACGCTCGTGCACGGCGGCCACGGCGCCCCGGTGCATGATTTCGAGGAGTTGTTTAATCGCTACCTGCGCGCGATTCGAGAGCGCCAGGCTGAGGTGATTGGTATCGTCTCCCCGGCGGGAACGACGGCTTGGGAAGTCGCAACCAAAATGTTTCCTGACGCTGATGATGTACATCAGTTTCTTGCTGTTTCCGAGGCTGTTGCACACCTTGACCTGGCACACTCCGAAGGAAAAATCGCCCTGGAACTCGCTGACGGAAAAGAGGTTTACCGTCGACTTTAGGACCTGCGGCCCAGGAGCGAGGTTCGCTGTCCTCATCCGCGTATTTGGCGGATTTTTTCTTTTTGGAACTACGGCTTCCTCGCCTGCGTGTAAGCGTCAAATCTATCCGGAGGACTCTCTCTGTCATGAATCTTAGGAAAGCCTTTTACGTCTTAGTTTCCCTGACTTTTACTGCTGGTATTGTGCTGGCGCAGCAAGGTGCACCGGTGCCGCCGGCCCCGGGGACACCGCCCGCACCAGGCACGCCGGCTCCGCCCGCCGCGTTCACGATGTTCTTGGGTGGCGGCAGCTACTTAGGCGTGCACGTCGAAGACATCAACAAGGAAAACATGGCCCGTTTCGGCATGCGTGAAGCGCGCGGCGTGGCGATTACGGAAGTCGTGAAAGACAGTCCGGCTGAAAAAGCGGGACTACGGAAGGACGACGTCATTCTGCGATTTGAAAATGACAGCGTCACCAGCTCACGCAAACTTACGAGACTCGTTTCCGAAGTGACTCCTGATCAAACCGTCCGTCTACAGATCAGCCGTGGTGGAGCCGAACAGGAAGTGGCGATCACCGTCGGCAAACGCGACAACTCTTTTCAGGCATTCGATCGCGTCGAAGGGTTCAAGCAATTCGAAGAATTGAAGGGACTGGACAAGCTAAAAGATCTCGACAAGCTTAGAGAACTTCACAAAGTCCCGGGACAGGTTTGGAAATGGGAAGGAACGGGACCGGAAGGTTTTATGTTCTCACTTGGCGCGCATCGACGGATCGGTGTCAGCACGATGGAGCTGACCAAACAACTTGCTGACTACTTCGACATTGCCGACGGTCGCGGAGTGCTGATCACCGCGGTCTCGGACGACAGTCCAGCAGCGAAGGCCGGGCTCAAAGCAGGCGATGTGATCACGTCGGTTGACGGTGAAAAGATTGAAGGCTCCGGCGATCTCTCGCGGGCCATCAACAAGAAGAAAGATGGCGACGTAACTTTGACCGTGGTCCGTAAAGGAAACCAGCGAACGGTGACGGTAACTCCGAAAGAAGCAACGATGACTCCCGGTGCGGCTCCTCGTGTAGGGCGCCGCATCGTTATACCCAGTGTCGACCTGGGTTCAATTCCCGCAACTACCATTGTGGTGCCAGAGATCAATCTCCCGGTGACACCGCGTGTTGAGATCCAGGTTCCTGGCGGTGGACGCAAGCCGCGAGTTATTCGAACCAACACCAGTCAGCCAATCTAGTTTCTAACTAATCGCGGACGAAGAAAAGGACAGGCGAAGTTGCCTGTCCCTTTTTGTTGTGGTTAGGGCGCTCCTTCTTATGCGGCGCGTACCTCGACATATTCAACACTTGAAGACGGCTCTGGAATTGGCTGCCCACCCTCGCGAAGGCCTTCAATATGAAACTCGATAGCTTCCTGGATTAGTTCCAATACCTCTTCTTTGGTTTCCCCCGCCGCAATACAACCTGGCAGATCTGGAACGTGTGCGCCAAAGCCACTTTCACCTTCTTCAACAATCACAGCATATTTCATTCTCTTGACCCTCTCTCCTGCTTCAATCCAGCTTGTTTGAAGATACTGTTAAGAGTCCCGGGCGGGACATCGACACTCAGCTTTCCGGCAACTGTCACGATCCCCGTTCTCTCAGAGTGCTTGTATTGACGGTGACTACCTCTCGTCCTCGCCAGATACCAGCCATTTTCTTCAAGAAGCCTAATGACGTCCTTAACTTTCACCTAAGAAATAATAAGGTGTTTACTTGACCAGAGGAAAGCATAACGTGTGCTTCAGCGGGCGATACGCCCGCGCCGCCAACCCGCACGCCTGCCCTTTTTGTTTTCAACCAGGCACGAACTCTAACGTAGTTCCTACTCGCGACGGTTCCGCGAATCCCTTCACCCACTTTTGAGACGCTTTCGTATTGTACTTCTCACCAAACGCACTCGTGACCGCGTCGCGGATGCGCCCACTGCGCACTTGCTTCGCATGAACAGGAATCTCGAGCGCGCCGGCCTGTATTGTGCCCTTTGGTTGTTTCCTGAAAGCTCGGAACCAGCCGGTTGGTTTATCGTTCCACGAACGCACAAACACTCTGTTCTCAACGACCACGACCCAAACACCGGTGTAGCGATGCTCAGCGCCGGCTCGAACGCCGAGGATCTTCGCGTTCTGTACTGCTTCTACGACCGAATCAGTGAACGTGCCGGCCTTTGACATGATTTTTCACGGTAGTAGCGGCGTGCTACCCCGAATGAAAAATATGAAATGCGATATCCGAAATGATTTTTTCCCAGGGGTCTACGGGCTGCTTAATTTCCGCTTTCCTTCCATCGCTTCTTTGTAAGCGCCGCCCGGAATGTCGCCAAGTTTGATTGCTTCCTCAAACTGTTTACCTGCTTCGTCCGCGTTTTCCATGAACGAATAAATTCGGCCCATAGCTTCGTGTGCGCGCGAAATCAAGGCGCGGTCGGTGTCGCGTGACGCGGCTTCGACAGCCAGCCGGTAGTTTGCCAGTGCGCGATTGAGACGCTCAGCCTGCACCGTCTCGTCAGTAGCATCGGCCGCTGCGAAACTTGCCGTCTGCGCGAGCGCAAAGAAAATGCGAGGCTCGGCTGAATAGTCTTTGAGCAACTCCTTCAAACGTGCTTCCGCTTCGTTGTAGTCCTTAAGACGCAGTACCTGCTCGATGTCAGCGAGCTTTCTCGCCAACACGACTGAACGGGATCGGTCGGCTTCCGAATACGCGCCAGTTTCCGTTGCACTCTTTCGCGCCGCCATCCGTGTTTCACGCGCGACCAGCGCCCGCTGCCGGGCATCGCTGTTTTCCGCCATCCGCCTGCTTTCGCGTGCCGGGTCGAACGAAGCAATCATGTCCGCGAAAAAATTCGCAACATCGAATCCGGAAGCCTCTATTCCTTTAAGTTGTTCCGCGAAAAAGAACGACAACACTGCGCCGCGCTCGTATTGTTCCGCCAGGCGCGCCACACTTTCGTCCTGGATGGCAATGGTCGTGTTTTGAAATTCCCTTGAAATTGCTCGCCGGGTATCGTCGTCCTTCGCAGCTGCCAATTTTGCTCGCGCCTCACGTGATGCATTCTCCAGCCGCCGAACTTCTTCAAAACGCGTGTCGGCAGCAGCAACCAGCGAACGAGAGACCGCCAGGAATACATCCGGACTAACTGACACTCCCGCCTTTTCTCTCTCGGCCAGCAGTTGTTTGACTTGATCTCGACGAGCAGCAACGTCTCGATTGAACCGAATCAACAGCGGGTCGATTACGTATTGCAGATAACCACGCAGCAGTTCCGAAGACATCGGATCGATGCCTTCGGGCACGACCGCGTAATATTCGTCGCCGATAACACGAAAATTGATTGCGCCCGGCACTCCCAGAAGATCCGGAACAACATAGAAATGCCGATCCTGTTGCCGCGTCGTGTAAGTGGTTTTAGCGTTCTTTTTGGTTGTAGGCGACCTAACTCGCTCCAGAGACACAGTGATTGGTCGCGTATGAAGGTAAGACAAAATTCCGTTCACCAGCTCGCCGGTGGGTTTACGCAACCGGTCACCTTCAGCATGATACGCGCGCACGTAAGCCGGCATTCGATCGTCAATTCCCGAGCGACGATAAAACTCCTGGACCAGCGGTGCGAAGTCGAGGACTCCCAGCAGACTCGCCGGCAAGTCTTCGGAACGAGCCGGCGCATCGAGTGCAGGCGGTGGTCCAAGGGCAAATGCCAATGAGACGTAGCGCGCCGCCTGATCAGCGGGTGTCGCAGGCGCCGGTAGTTTGTTGCGTTCGTAGAACGTGCGCAGGCGCGTCCGCAAATCGGGATCGAGGCCGGCTAAATCCCTTTGAACCAGGCTGCGAAAAGCGGATGGCTGGCCAGTCTCCGTTGCCTGAAAGCCGGCGGCTTCCAAAGCAGCCATCATGATTATTAGTCGCGGTTCAACCTGAAAAGTAACGCCATATTCGTTTAGGTCAAAACTACTGCCTTGACGTTGTGGCACTGTTGCAGGACGAGGTGTGGTTGGCTGTGCATTGGTGACGCCGGCGGCGACGACCGTCAAGATAACGAGCGAAAGAAATTTCTTCATAAAGTTAAGAGGTTCCCTGATGAAAAGCTGGGAGAGACTAGATGCGGGCCGCCAATGAAACAGATGCCAACAGATGCCAAACTGGCAGCCGAGCCGGCCTAGGTTGCTTTCTGCTTTTGCCGGTTTGACCGCAACAGCCACGATGTTACTGGATAAGCAATGAGCGAACAAACGACCGAAAGCAGGGTTGCGCCGATCGTGAAAGGCCAGACAATTTCCCAGCTTTCGCGAAAAACCTTGCGGTAATAGTCGGCCGTCAAGAGATGGGGATCTTTCAGAAGTTCGATGCCTTCCGCGGGAATACCTACCGGCCGGCCGAGCACGAAAGCTCCAATTGCATACGACGCGATGATGATTGGCACGAGCGTGAAAATCGGATTGTTAAGGAACGTTCCGGCGTAAATCGCGACCTTGTTGAAGCGAAAAAGAAAAGCCACGACCGTGGCCATAATGGTATGGAGACCCAGGAAAGGTGAGAAGGCGATGAATACGCCAATCGCAAAAGCAAGCGCCGTCCGCTCGGGTGGATCATCCAATGCGAGCAGACGGCGAAAGGTGGAACGAAGCATCGTTAGGACAGGCAGCCTCGCCTGTCTCGATCAGTTTGCGAACATCCGGGCAGACAGTAACTGTCTTGGGGCTTACTTAAAACTATTGAGCGCTTCCGCTTCGTTGTCGTATGCGTCGAAGACAGTCAGCAACTTGGTAATGACGAGGAGATTCTGAATTTTTTCGGTCAGGTTCAAAAGTTTCAGTTGACCGCCGTCGCGGCTGACCGTCGTGTAGTTCGCGATCAACTCGCCGATGCCGCTGGAGTCGATGTTCTTCACTGCGCCGAGGTTCAGTAGAATCTTCTTTTTGCCCCCGTCCACCAGTCCGCGGATGGCGTTACGCAGCGACACGGCGCCTTCACCCATCCTGACTGAACCGTCCATGTCCAGGATCGTCACATCTCCTGCCTGCCGCTCTTTTACATCGAGTTCTGCCATCTTATTTCTCCCTTGAAGCCGCAATTGTTAGATGGTACGACACAACTTACTTATAACTACCGAGTGCATCGGCTTCGCTCTCATAGACGTCGAAGACAGTCAGCAACTTGGTGATGGTCAAAAGATCCTGCAGCTTTTGTGTCAGGTTTAGAAGCTTCAGTTCCCCGCCATCTTTGTTGATGGCGGTGTAACTCGAAACCAGTTCACCGATGCCGCTGGAGTCGATGTAACCAACCTTCGCGAGGTTGAGCAGAACCTTTTTCTTGTTCTCTTCCAACAGCCGTCGAATCGTGCCGCGGAGTGCCACGCTGCCTTCGCCGATTGTAATCTTGCCGTCCATGTCCAAAATGGTCACATCTCCAGATTGGCGTTCTGCAATATTTAGCTCTGCCATTGTCAGGAATCTCCTTTAACGGTTGGCGATCGTTATGCGAATCGTCCGGGCGATTCGAATCGAAGTCTCCGCCGAATTACAGTTTTTTAAACATCCGCACCGTCGTCCCTCCCTTTGGGTCTTTCGACCACTCGACTTCATCCATGAAGTTGCGCATGAAAAAAATACCGCGCCCGGAGGTTTTCATAATGTTCTCCTGGCTCGTCGGATCAGGGATGTCGCTGGGATTAAAGCCGGACCCCTGGTCGTGGACCGTAATCTCGATCGAGTCTGGAGAACTTTTCAAACTGACGTCTGCGAATTTCGTCTCATCAAGTTTGTTGCCGTGAAGCACTGCATTTGTCACTGCTTCACGAACGGCCATATCAATGCCGAAAGCGTCATTTTCACTGACTCCCGCCCGACTGAGAAACTCAGAAACTGCGTTAGCCGCCTCGGTGACAGCCTCAATGCGGCTGGCGAATCTGAGTTCAGTCGTCTCTACGGTCACAGTTGAAGACATGGCCGGGTTCCAAGAACCATGGGGTATGTTCTCGGCTGATTTTTTGAAATCCAAAAAGTTACCGAAGGATGGAGGGTGTAACACGCAGGCACAGCGCATGTCAAGAAGGTGATCTACGGCGAAATCCCTTGCAGTTCAATCTGTTAAAGAAGTCCTGAGTGCCGAGTCCTGAGTGCTGAGTGAGCAAGCGGTAAACAGTAAACAGCAAACAGCACTCGTACTTCACTTTGAACTCAGCACTCAGGACTCAGGACTCAGCACTCAGGACTCATACTGAGGACTTACCCTCAGGACTCGGTTAAGATTGACGCCAATGAGAATTGCTCCGGCAAAGCACCTACGAGGCAGGGTTCGAGTGCCGGGAGACAAGTCGATCTCACATCGAGCAGCGTTAATCGCAGCACTCGCCGACGGTGACTCACTTCTTCATAACTTTTCAACCAGCGACGACTGCCGGGCGACGTTGAACTGTCTGGCCGCGCTGGGCGCCGGGATCCAGAGGCGTGTTAACGACGTGACGGTTTCCGGACGAGGCCTTCGCGGATTGAGTAATCCGTCGGACGAACTCTATTGCGGTAATAGCGGCTCGTCGTTACGAATGCTTGCCGGCTTGCTCGCTGCACAGGATTTTACGGCGACACTCACCGGCGACGATTCGCTCCGCAAGCGCCCGATGCAACGCATCGTTGAGCCACTCGAACTGATGGGCGCGCGCATAAGTTCGAATGACGGTCATCCACCTTTAGTCGTGCAGGGCACAAGGAATCTACACGGCATTGAATATGAACTGCCGATCGCGAGCGCACAGTTGAAAACCTGTTTGCTGCTAGCGGGCCTGCAAGCGCGAGGCGGCACAAGGATTATCGAACGCTCCGCTCAAACTCGTGACCACACGGAGAGGATGCTGAAGTGGTTTGGAGTACCGCTTACGATGGAAGGTGACTCAATTAGCATTGACGGTCCGGTTTCATTTTCTGGGCGCGAGCTTCAAATTCCGGGCGACTTCTCAGCAGCAGCGTTCATAATCGCGGCGGCAACTTTGTTACCGGGCTCCGATCTGGAAATCGAGGACGTAGGATTAAACCCAACACGGACGGCACTACTGCGCGTTTTCCAGTCGCTGGGTTTATCAATTGATGTTAGTGACTTGAGAGAAGATGGGAGTGAGCCGTCGGGACGTTTGCGTATCCGATCAATGTCCTTAGGTAAAGGTGAACGCCTGCGTATTCATGGGCCGATGGTCGCTTCGCTAATTGATGAGTTACCGCTTTTGGCGGTGGTTGGAAGTCAACTTGCGGGAGCCGACATTAGAGATGCTTCCGAGCTGCGGCTCAAAGAAACCGATCGCATCAGTGCGACCGTAGCCAACCTACGAGCAATGGGGGCAACGGTTGAGGAATACGATGATGGGCTTTCGGTAGATGGGCCGGTCCGCTTGGAGGGTGCACGTCTAAACTCTTTCGGAGACCACCGAATCGCCATGGCGTTCACTGTCGCGGCGTTGCTTGCTGACGTTGAATCAGAACTAATTGACAGCGAATGTGTGTCGGTCTCATTTCCGGAGTTCTATCGGGTGTTAGAGTCGTTGGTGGAAAGATAATTCTCCCTCCCCACAAGTGGGGAGGGCCGGGGTGGGGTAGCGTTGCTAGTAACCTCTCCCCAACCCCTCTCCGCTAGCGGAGAGGGGCACGTCACGCATGAATGATCAACCAATAATCATCGTCGGATTTATGGGCTCGGGAAAGACGAGTGTCGCCCGTGAATTGTCCGAGCTGTTGCAAGTGCCATGCGTCGATCTTGACGCGTCGATCACAGAAGAGCAACGGCGCAGTCCTGAAGACATAATCGCTCAAGATGGCGAGCTGGAGTTCCGCCAAATTGAATCCTCAACGTTGAGGAGGGTGTTGGCGTCAATTCAGGCCGGCGTCATTTCTGCCGGCGGGGGCGCATGGACAATTCCTGAGAACCGGAAACTGATCGTGGAACACAGCGCTCGCGTTGTTTGGTTGAACACTCCATTTGAAGTGTGTTGGAAGAGGATTTCACAAGCGGAATATGTGAGACCGATGGCGCCGACGCGAGAAGATGCAGAGAAACTCTATGCGGATCGTGAGCCACTTTATGGTTTAGCGGATTTTGAAATAACTGTTTCCCACGAAGACACTCCAAAACAGGTCGCTCAAAAGATCACAGCAGTTTTGGGATAGAAGTCACACAGTTCGACAAGATATTTCTGCGAGCCTTGTTCCATGGCCATATCAGCACCGCTTAAAGAATCAAAGGGATTAAAGAACGCCATCAACTGGAAATCGCTTGCTGTGCCGAGCGGCGAAGGCTACTTCACTCTACAAACGGACGATATCAAGGACGTGGCTGTTCGGCTTTTCCTCACGAGCTCGTTGCTGGAACAAGCTGAAGACACACTCTACGGGCAGATTGTTAACGCTACTCGCTTCCCGGGTGTGAAGTTAGTCGTGATCACTCCGGATGTTCACTATGGTTACGGCGTGCCCGTCGGTTGTGTGATTCTCACGAGTGCCGGCGATGGCGCAGTTGCGATGGGACCGGTTGGTTACGACATCGGCTGCGGCATGATGAGCGCGCGTTCGGACGTCGCGTTTGATGAAGCGACACCGGAGAAGAAGTCGGCATTCAATCGGGCTGTGATGAGTCGGGTCGCAATGGGGTTCGGCGGCAAGAGCCATCGGCTCGGACGCATCTCCGGCGCTGAATTCAATCAATTAGTTCGCGGAGGCGCCGAGTACTACGTCGACAAATATGGAGCGACGTTTGATCGCAGTCGCGCCGAACGTCACCGTATTCCCGTGGACGATGATTGGAACATTCCCGATCGGCGGCAAAGGAAGACCCGAAAGAGGCATTGACCAACTGGGAAGTTTGGGCGGCGGCAACCATTTTATTGAGTTGCAGCGTTCCGAGATGACGGGAACGTTGTTTGTACAAGTGCACACCGGAAGCCGCGGCTTCGGACACGGGCTGGCAACGAACTATTTCGAAATGGCCCGTGCTGAACGCCCTGACAAAGTCACGGACATTGACCTGGGATACTTCACTCCCGATTCCAGGCATTACCATGATTACCTGAATGCCGTTGCGGCCGGTGGAAACTTCGCGATTCTCAACCGCCTGATTATCTTTGAAGAAGTTGCTGAAGCTTTCCGAGAAGTGTTTGGTTCCGATCTAGAACTTATTTATGAGATCAGTCACAACCTTGTACAGAAGGAGTGGCATCCCGACTTCGGCGACGTGTTGGTCCATCGCAAAGGAGCAACGCGAGCGTTCCCGGCGGGGCATCCGTTTTTGAAAGGAACGTATTGGGAGGACAAGGGCCATCCGGTTTTAATTCCGGGCAGCAACAAAGATTACAGCTACATTCTGCGGCCTCTGGAGAAAGCTGTGAACAGCGCTTTTTCGGTTAACCACGGCGCCGGTCGCAAACTTTCGCGCAGCCAGGCATCAAAGACGCTTTCACAGCGACAAATCGACGACGAGTATGCAGCGGCAGGAATACTCGTGAATCTTGACGGGCACGTGCCCCTCGATGAAGCCGCTCCCGCGTACAAGTCTTCGGAAGAAGTTTTGCGCGCAGTGACTGAAGCGGGCTTGGCGGAAGTTGAACATAAGCTGTGGCCGCTCGCTTCTTTGAAAGGTGTTGACGAGAGGAAGAAAGGGAAAAAGAGTAAGGGGAAAAGGAAAAACCGTTCCAGCGAGCATTACTAAAGCGAAAAAAGACCAGTGCCGAAAACTGGTAGTGCGCTAATACGAGTTGCGATTACTCCACAGCCCAGCGAGTCACTGCAATCACAAATTATCAAGAATCTAATGGATCGCAAGTTCATACCCTCTCTCAATTCTTGTAGATGGAGCCGCTCCAATTTAGAGGTGCCTGACATGACTGACTCTCGACTTGAGCACATAGGCAGATGGATCGCTGTTTTCCCAGCAGCCCTCATTAGTGCCTTATCTGTCCGCTGGATTGTGCTACTCATTCACAGCGATCCGGAACACACATTACCGGGTATTCATGTCCGAACCCTGGAATATAGTCTGGTTGCATTTTTCCTGCCTCTTACCTTCGTCCTGGTAGGAACGGCTGTTGCTCCACGTCACAAATTTAAATCCGGCATTGTACTGGCCTGTTTGTGGGTTGTGCTCGCTATCGGAAGTAGTGTGCTGAGTACGAGGCTTGGCAGCCAGATCGTTTGGAGCACAGTGCCGCTCTCCAGCATGCTAGCTTTAGCAGCTTTGATCATCGCACTCATTAAAGTCCGTCGAGACGAAAAACCAGCCTTACTGAATTAATAACGTTTCAGATTCCCCGCAACTGTTACTGACAACCGAAAGCCCCAAATTATTGGCAACCTGGAGTGGGGATGCTAAGATTTTGCCTCACATTACGCCACGTCTCGTTTGCCAGGAGCATTTTCCAATCAGCACATCTAAACCCTCATCGTACCAGCCCGGGAAGAGTCTCATGACAGTTCGTCGGCCACGCGTTGCGTTTATCGAAATAGTTACGCTCGTTTGCCTTCTGTTTGCGGGACTACCGGTCAGAGCGCAGCTCGCCGTATCGGTAGTAGAAAATCCGGCGCAGGCATCTGTGCAGACGGCCGCGCCGTTGCCTATTGTGTTTGTTCCAGGAACGGCGGGGACTGAACTGAGGATCACCTGGGCCGAAGAGCAGGACCAACTTTATTGGATTGGCCGGCCGACCCTGAAGAAGAAAGCCATTAAGCGAGCGGCGCTTGGTCCATGCGGTGAGGATCTTCCGGGGATAACCGTCAACCCGGTTTCGCCGCTAACGGCCGTCAAAGCTCCGCGAATATTTTCGGAGCCGAAGCCGATCTACACGAATTTCCTTGCGTGGGCGCGAGCTGTGTTTGGAGAAAACTTTTACGAAGCTCCCTACGATTGGCGTAAAGGAGCAGGGGAAGAATCTTCGGCCAGATTAGAGCGCGTGATCGATGAGGCGCTGCAAAAAAGCAAACAAGACCAGGTGATAATTGTGGCCCACTCGCTTGGCGGATTAGTCAGCCGCGATTACATCATGAGCCGGGGCGGGAACAAGGTTGCGGCATTGATCGCCATCGGGACTCCCTGGCTCGGCACACCAAAAACAGTTAGGGCGTTGCTTTGGGGTTACAACTTCGGCGCCGGAAAAGTTGTGAGTCACAAGGGAAAAATTCGGCTCAAGAACCTCCCGGAAGATTTCACTAGTTCGGTTTGCGAAAAAGGGAAGTGCCAGCGGCTCGAAAGCGTTTCGCTTCTGAAGCTGGATGACGTGCGAACTCTGGCGCGGAACTTTCCTTCCGTTTACCAGCAACTGCCGACCGAGCAGTTCATGATCGAATATGGCAAGGAGCAGCAGAAGGAATTCAAAGGCGTAATTTGGGGCAGGGACACGTGGAAGGCCATTCAGAAGTTTTACGTCACTTCCAATTCGTGTCTGTTCGATCAAACTCAAACCTGGCGTTCGAAGAATCTGAGACCTGACGATAAGGGTGTTACTCACTACCTCGTGGGCGGAATTTACAGCCCCGAATGTAAGACCAGCACCAACAAATTTTGTGACATCGATAATCGTATGGACATGCAAATGGCCGATGTCACCCAGGTCAGCTCATCAGCGTTCTCCAATGCTGTCTCTGCTCTGATCAGACTGGTAAACATTCCCTTGTGGTTCGCTCGTTACGGCCTCTACCGCGATCGGTTCGTGGCAATTGATTCCGATTACCACTACGGCGACGGGACAGCACCATTGCTGAGCGCCACGGCGGGCGAGTTTCTGCGTGACGACAAGCCGGCGGTCCATGAAGGCAGCGCTAAGAAATACCTGGGAACAAATACCCAGGTGCAACTTGTCACCCTCGGTCCAAAGTATGGCCATTCAGCCATGCTTGACGATCCGCATATTCGAACCACCATCGGTAAGATTCATAGGTTAGAAAGTGAAAAGCGAAGCCGTCCCACGTTTCAGTACGACATCGAAGAAGTAACTCATCTGGCGATAAGACTTACCACCGTGGATAACGGAACTAAGAATACTATTCAAGCGACACTTGCCGGCGATGGAATTGAGTTTAGTGAGTCGGAACACCTGACAAAGGATCCGATAACTTTCAAGAAATTGGAGATGATAGATCCGCACTTTTCCCTGCCGAGGGAAAAGAAAGATTCCAAGCTGGTTCCCGTCACGCGCGCCTTACTCACAAGTGACCTGGCGCGGCTCCATAACCTCGTAATCAGAAACAATACGTCGCGGAATTCAGGTAGGACTCTGCGAGTCACGGGCGTTGAAGTTTTTGTAAACGGAAAACGCAGGTTTATTTTAGAAACACCGTTCGAACTCGCGCCGGGTGGTGACCGCAGAAGCATACCGCTGACGCTGTAACGATGGTTCCGATGAGAGCTTGCTGTTTTCTCGTCCAGCAAAAGCGCCTGCTAGCTGTTGCTAATTCAGAATCTTCAACGCCCACAACCCTTTGCGCCTACCCAATTTCCCAGTAAATCCATACACTTCTAAGAATTTCTGAACGTGTTCAAAAAAGTTCTTGACACCGGCTTTCCAAAGGCGTAGGGTACAAATTGAACGTGTTCAATTTTGAGATAAGGAGCATGTCATGACCATCGAAATCACCACTTACCTCGTTTACCTCGCCATCAGCATTGCCCTGACCATCTGGGTCGCCCACACGCTGCACAAAAACGGCCGGATTTTCCTCGTTGACGTATTTCACGGAAACGAGCCCTTGGCCGACTCCGTGAATCATCTGCTCGTGGTCGGCTTTTACCTGATCAACTTTGGCTACGTAAGCCTTGCCCTAAAGTTAGGCTATGACGTCGCCAACGCCAAAGAAGGTATCGAGGCACTCTCCGTGAAAGTCGGTTGGGTGTTGCTGGTTCTGGGCGCGATGCATTTCTTCAATCTGTTCATCTTCAGCCGTATGCGTCGACGCGCGGTTTTGCGTAATGCTCCACCACCGGTCACGCCAGACGCTTTCACCGCCGTCGGGGAGGTTTAGCGTCATGAAGCTAACAGTGCTTTACGACCCGGCTTGCGGGCTCTGCAGGCGAGTTCACGGCTGGCTACTCGAACGGTCGAAGCTGGTTGAACTCGATTTGATACCAATCCGATCTGACGAGGCGCGCCGGCGGTTTCCGCATTTGGACCATGACCTGACGACGAACGATTTAACGGTGATTAGTGATCAGGGGGCTGTGTACTTTGGTCCAAAGGCATGGCTGATGGTGCTTTGGGCACTGGCGAATTACCGCGAGTGGTCGTACCGCCTGGCTTCACCGGAATTGCTGCCGACGACGCGACGCGTGGTGTCACTGATTTCAGAGCATCGTTACCAGATCAGCCGCATACCTGGTGTGAGGACTTAGCATGAATAGTTCAAAACAAAAGAAGCAGCCCCGGGAAATCAAGACAGTGAAAGGCCATGAGAGCAAGGCGAAAATTGTGAACGCGGCCCTGGACCTGATTCGCGAACGTGGCTACGAACAAACTACTATGCGCGCCATTGCTGAGACGGCAGGGGTCTCACTGGGAAATGCTTATCATTATTTTCCCTCCAAGGCGCATTTGATCCAGGAGTTCTATAGCCAGACTCATGAACACCACAAGGAGCTGTCGCGGTCGGCGCTTGGTTCCGAATCCAATTTCAAAGAGCGTTTGCGTTCGGTGATGAGACTGAAAATCTCAACCCTTGAGCCGTATCATCAATTTTCCGGCATGCTGTTCAAAACTGCTGCCGATCCCCAGAGTCCTCTAAATCCGTTTGCTGACGATTCGGCGCCCGTACGGCAAGACAGCATTCAACTGTTTGAGGAATTGACGAATTCAGCGGACAAACGATTGCCGAAGGATCTGCAG
Source organism: Pyrinomonadaceae bacterium (assembly GCA_963730985.1). Lineage (GTDB taxonomy): Bacteria > Acidobacteriota > Blastocatellia > Pyrinomonadales > Pyrinomonadaceae > PSRF01. Next base: position 1,156,899 of record CAVSTX010000005.1, on the reverse strand, counting down.
GCGGAGCTTCCTTACCTGCTCTGGCTCTACCACATGGGCGTGATCCTGTTTTGGATTCACGACTCTTCGATCAAAACAGCGCCGCACTTATCGGCTTATCGACATGACCGTCGATTTGCTCGACAAACTGATTTCGTTGGCGAGTAATCCCCTGATGACACCGGTTCGGAAAAGAGCGTTGCGATTGGTCTCAGAAATACGTAGCGATATAAGCGAAGACTTACCCGAAGCTGCTGAGCTGGTGACGTCATGAGAATAGTTATTCCCGGCGGTTCCGGACACATTGGGACGATATTGGCCCGCTCTTTTTGCGAGGACGGACATGAGGTCGTCGTTTTGAGCCGGCGTGACGCCCGAAATTCCTATCGCACTGTTGAATGGGATGGAGAAACACCCGGCGAGTGGGTTCGTGAATTGGAAGGCGCGGACGTGCTTATCAATCTCGCCGGGCAAAGCGTCAACTGCCGCTACACCGAAGAAAACAGAAAGAGCATCATCGATTCCCGCGTCAACTCGACGAAGGTAATTGGCGATGCAATCGCACGACTATCGCGCCCACCGCGAATTTGGCTGCAAGCGAGCACCGCCACGCTTTACGCACATCGGTTCGATGCGCCCAACGATGAAATTACAGGAATCATTGGAGGCTCAGAGCCAGACGCGCCCGAGACGTGGCGCTTCAGTATCGATGTTGTTAAGAGGTGGGAAAAGACGTTTGACGATGCTGAAACGCCTCTTACGCGCAAGGTGTTGCTGCGTTCAGCGATCGTGATGAGCCCGCTGTTGGGTGGTCCATTCAGTACCTTGTTGAGATTAGTTCGTTTTGGTCTGGGGGGACATGCCGGTAATGGGAAACAATTTATGTCGTGGATTCACGACGAAGACTTCTACCGAGTAGTTCTTTGGATTATTGGACACGACGAGCTAGACGGCGCAGTTAACCTTGCTTCCCCGAATCCCCTGCCTAACGAAGAGTTTATGCGGGACCTGCGTGACGCATGGGGAATACCTTTTGGCTTGCCGGCATCTGAATTGATGGTGGAAGTGGGAGCATTTGTCTTGCGAAGCGAAACCGAGCTCATTCTCAAGAGCAGGCGAGTTGTGCCAAGACGACTCCTCGACAGCGGCTTCAAATTCAAATTTCCGACCTGGCCTGAAGCAGCGAGCGACTTGTGTGCGAGGTTCCGTACGCAGAACGCGTGATCACATCTGCCGTCGAACGATCACACTGGCAAGTTGTTCGGCAACTAATGGATCGATCGCTTTGAGTTTTTCCTGTTGCTCCATGGCCTTGGCAGTGTTGCCGAGCATGAGGTTGCTGATGGCATAGTTGAAATAATAGGAAGGCTCTTCGGGTTTGAGTGCGATTGCCTTTTCGTGAAGTGGTATTGCTTCTTTCGCGCGTCCCGACTTTGACAACGTTACTGCCAGCCCGTCATACGCAAGTGAGTAAGTTGGGTTGCTCTTGATGAGGTTGCGAAAGACAAACTCCGAATAACGAAAGTTCTTCATTCGGTCATAAGTCACCGCCTGGTTGTATCTCGCCTTCAACAAGGCCGGATCTAATCCTACAGCTTTATTAAACGCTTCAATCGCGCGCGGAAACTGTTTCAGCTCACCGCGCGCCTCACCTAAATTGTTCCACGCCTCAGCGTAAACAGGGTTGAGCGTCGTGGCTTTTTCGTAAGCAATCTCGGCGTTGCCAAACTTTCGTTGCGACATGTTTACGTTGCCGATGAGAAAGCTGGCGACGGCTGCTGTCTGGCGGTTGTTTGCGGAGAGCGCGATGACGCGATTGAAAGCCGCGATCGCTTCTTCGAAGCGTCCTGCCTGATGAGCGTCCTGTCCCGCCGCCAGGAGTTTGTCGACCTCGCTCGCCGGGGCCGCCTTGGCAGCAACTGAGCTATCCGTTTTCGGCGGAGTGCTCACCGTGCGCGAACGTTGCGCTCGAATGGGCAGACAAGCGATGAGAATGATGACAGCGATCAACGGCAGTTGTTTGTACAGAAGTACACTTGAAGGAAGGTAGCCACCTGGAACGCCGAAGGCGTTCTGGTAACTTAGCCCGGCGTAACACGCCGGGTATGCGGGCCTATGTTTACCGTTTTTACTCTGAAAGGGTTCAGCCTTGCGCCCTTCAGTCGCCCATTGCTGATCCAACCCTTTCAGGGTTTGAAGAAGGTCACAACGGACTTGAAACCCCGGCGTGTTACGCCTGGCTAAACTGTTTGAACGCCTTCGGCGTTCACAGCGTACCGAGGAGCCCGCGAGGGTGGCAACCCTGTTAACATTTATTCTTGCTTGTGCCGCTAAATGCATGGTAAAAGAGTGCCCCTTTTCAGGTAAACGGGTAATCAACAGGAAAAATTGGAAATACGTGCGGATTCCTATTTTTCTTATCACCACAACGTGTTGATGGGAAATTGTCAAGGAGGACTACCGCCCATGCGTAAGCTTCTATTGCTGATCGCGATTATCCTCGTCTGTGCTCCGGCGGGTCTCGCTCAGGATTATTCAAACTGGGAATTCTTCATTGGTTACGCCCACGAGCGCGCCAATAACGGTGCCGATCGACTCGACGCTCGGGGTTTGGCCGTTAATCCAAATGGCACGACCAGACGCGTGGATTTCGTTTCCAAGCGCGTTCCGCATCATGGCGTGACAGGCGAAGTTGTAGCCAACGTTCATCGCAATGTCGGCCTGGTCGCGAACTTTTCGGCCACATGGGCCAACACCGAGTTCACCGACTCACTGACGGGCCAACAGTTCGACGCGCGTTTGTCGCGTTACACCTTGCTGTTTGGACCACGGTTTAACGCTCGCAACTCGTCACGCTTGATTCCATTTGCCCACGCGTTGTTTGGTGTTGCCCGGGTTAAGGCTGACTTCAAGAACGACGACTTTACATGCCCGGACACCGACGAAACCGCATTTGCAATGGCGCTGGGCGCCGGACTCGACATCCGCGCCAGTGACAGTATCGATGTGCGTCCGATACAGGTCGACTATCTTCCAGTCTTTTTTGATAACAGGCGCGAAGATGGAATCCGATTTTCAGCGGGCGTGAAGTTCAAGAACTAGTCGCGTTCTCCAGTTAAACTTGTAAGGGCACGGCACGCCGTGCCCTTATTCGCGTCAACGCAACTTTAAAACCTGCCGCGACTTGAAAAAATCAGACCAGGCATCACCCATCTTCTTGAGCAAGGCCGGAACGTTTCTGACGGTAAAGTCAGAAATTTTCACACCCTGCTCAACCTGTTTCCATGTCAACGGCATCGACACAGTCGCTTTGGGTTTGGCCCGGGCAGTGAACACCGATGCGAGACTCTTACCGCGCGCGTTCTGCATCCAGTCAACGTAAACCTGCTGCTTCCCTCGTTTTGAAATTGACCGCTCAACAGTCGCGATCTTTGGAACTCGCGTCGCAATCTCGGTAGCCAGCAATCGCGAAAACTCTGCGACCTTTTCGTAACCGTTCGTCGGTTTCAGCGGCAGGTAGATATGAACGCCTGATGAGCCGGAGGTCTTGGGAAAAGCCTTGAGACCGACGTCGTCGCAGACTGCCTTCGCAGTCAGCGCCACCTGCAGCACGTTTTCCCAGGGCGCTTGTTTTGGATCCAGATCGATGGCGATCCAATCGGGTTTGTCCAGCCTTGCAGTGGTCGAATGCCACGGATGTTGTTCGATCGAACCGAGATTTACGAAATGCAGCAGCGATGCTGTCGTGGTGTAAACGGCGTAATCGAGTTCGCGGCCCTGCTGGTTTGTGAGTCTCACCGTTTTGATGAATGCCGGCGCGCTTTCCCAATCTTGTTGAAAGAACATGGGCGCATTAATACCGCGTGGCCAGCGCTGAAGAATGACGGGCCGGTCCTTCAGGTGTGGGAGGATCAGCTCACTGACGTTTAAGTAATAACTCAGCAACTCATACTTAGTGATCTTTTCGTCAGGCCAATAAACGCGCTCGAGACTCGTTAAAGAAACAACTTCGCGCTCCACCTGGAGTAGCACGTCGCCCTTCGGCTGTCTCAACTTAAGGAATTCGGCAATTGAAATCGCGTTGCCAGTTTTCGCGCGAGTGCGTTTCACCGTGGATTGCTTTTCGGTAGTTGTTTTGCGCGTCGTCATGATGCGCTCCCAAGGTACCCAAGTCGAGGCTGCCAAACAAGCGGATGACATGTTAGTCTTTGAACCGTCAACCCCCTTCCAAAGCAGCGTCTTCCCAGCGTCTCCCCACGCGAACACTTGTCAACAAGCCTAATCTCATAAACCGATCGGAAGAGTCCTTTTAGGACCAAGCGAGGTTGAGAAATGATTTCTTCTCAAAGATCCAGACGCCGTTTGTTTTTAAGTCCCCTAATTGTAGCCGTTGTCGTTTCGACTTTTGTTCCGTTGTTCGCGAACTCTGCAGATTCATCGACGTTTCCGCGCGTGCGGACACGGCCTGAGGTCAAGCGCTACTGCCTTGCTTCCAATCAAAGCACTTTCATCGCTCACGCGCTTCGCGGTGGCCTGCTGTGGTTTAAAGGACACGAGCACCTGATAGCGGCTCGCGACTTTCGAGGCGAGGCGCGCTTCGATCCTACGAACATCGGCGCTTCCTCCCTGCGATTGAATGTAAACGCCGCTTCGATGGTCGAAACCAGCGATTCATTCACGGAGCCACAAAAGCAGATCATCAATAAGGAACTGCGCGAAATTGTGCTCGAGCCTCAGAAATATCCTGAGATCGTCTTTACGAGTACAGATGTTAAGGGCAAGTCGCTCGGCGGAAGTCAATACGAACTTAAGATTGGTGGCAATCTTACGTTACACGGAGTAACCAAGCGGATAGTGATCCCAACGCGTATCACCATAAGCGGAAAGGAACTACGGGCGGTGGGCAAATTTTCAATCGACCGTGGCGACTTCGACGTGAAGGCGACTTCAGCGTTTCATGGTTTGGTGAGGGTGCGAAAGAAAGTGGAGTTCGAATTCAACATTGTGGGTCATGAGGACTGTCCGATTTAATGCAACGCAAAATTAGTTTGCCTCACTGTGTTAAGCGTCCTTGTGCGCCAACACCCAACGCCATGCCGATGCAATGATCAGGCGTAGATCCTGAAACTCCGGGTTCCATCCGAGCTCTTCCTTGATCTTCGATGAAGCGGCAATCAGCACCGGCGGATCTCCGGCGCGGCGTGGGCCAACACGGGCAGGAATGTCTTTGCCGGTCACCTCACGGGCCGTTGCCAGAACGTCATTAACGCTGTAGCCATTTCCACCACAGCCGAGGTTGTAAATCCGGCTGCCCCCGTCCACAACGCCGAGCGCGAGTATGTGAGCGCGCGCGAGATCAATCACGTGAATGTAATCGCGAATACATGTGCCGTCTGGAGTCGGATAGTCATTGCCAAATACTTCAACAAACTCGCGCTTGCCGGCAGCGACTTGTAGTGCGATCGGGATCAAATGCGTTTCCGGGTCGTGGTCTTCACCACAACGCTCGCTCGCGCCTGCTGCGTTGAAATATCTGAGTGACGCGTAGCGAAGTTGATACGCGTTGTCGTACCACTTAAGCGCGTGCTCAAAAGCTAGTTTGGATTGGCCATACGGGTTGGTGGGAACGGTGGCGTCAGTTTCCTCAATTGGCTGTTTTTCCGGTTCACCGTAAACCGCCGCCGTCGACGAAAAAACAATGCGCCCCACGCCGGCTTCGCGCATCGCATCAAGCAGATTCAGCCCATTCACCAGATTGTTTCGATAATACTTGGAAGGGTTTTGAACAGACTCTCCGACCAGCGAATCCGCTGCCATGTGAATCACGGCTTCGATCCCATTTGACGATAGAGTGGAACGAAGAAGGGAACTGTCTGCGAGATCGCCCTGAACGAATTGAGCGCCGGCTACAACTGCGTACTGATGACCTTTGGAGAGATTGTCATACACGAAAACATCGTGGCCGTCTTTGACCAGTTCTTCGGATACGACGCTGCCGATATAACCCGCGCCGCCTGTGACCAATATTTTCATGTAGCGGAAAGACCCCTTGTTCGGCCTGCGCTAAGTGTGCGCAGGCTGGGCTGACGCGGCCGTGGTAGGAGCAGAATCCGCGGGAGCGTAATAGAGAATGCGATTGCAGTTGTCGCACGTCACCACTTCTTCGCCACGTCTGACTTCGGCCATTGCCTGCGGGCGCAGTGACATGAAGCAGGCCATACAGGCGCCGTTGCGCGCCTCGGCTACAGCAATGCCGTCGCGGATTCGTTTGCTGATCCGGTTATACATCGCGCCCATTGGTTTCGGCAGGACCGATAACAGCTTTTCGCGCTCCGTGCGGTCCCTCGCCAACTTTTCAGACTGCTGGCGTGTCTCGTCGTCAAACGCGCTCAGTCGCGCATCGCGATCGGAATTCAACGAGGCAATCTCACCTGCACGCTCCGTAAGAGCGGCCTCGGCCTTTTCGAGTGCTTCCATCTGCTCGAGGATTTGCGTCTCTAATGCTGAAATCTGTTTGCGCGCAGCGTCAGCTTCGCGAATCGCCGCGGTGTATTCGTCTTGTCTCTTCGATGACATCAAATTCCGGTCGGCGCGTTCGACACGTAGTTTCTGTTCGGCAGCTTCGGTTTCGAGCCGGGTGCGGGTGTGGCGTGACTCGTCGCGCGCATTCTCGAGGGCCCTAATTTCAAAGGCGCGCTGATCGAACTCTCTCTCGATCTCGGCGCGCCTTTGAGGAATTGCTTCCAGGTCTTCTTGTAGTTTTCTTATGCTTGTATCCAGTTTTTGTAAAGCGACTAATTGCTGTAATTCCGCTTTCACTCTTTATATTCTCCTTAAAAGATCAGGTCCGGTGTTGTTATGAAGGGCAATCATCACGGGGATTATCGGGCATGCCACGGGTCGGGTGCAAGCGGGGATAAACTCGGGCTGTGAGAACGCGATAATTGCGGGCTTACCGTAAATCACCCCACAAATGCTGAATCAAGGTAACGACGGCAATGGCGGCTGTTTCGGCGCGAAGCGTGCGCCCGCCCAGAGTAACGATGGACCAGCCGGCCTCGCGGGCCGCCGCGATTTCCCCATCGCTCCACCCACCCTCCGAGCCGACGAGAGTAGTCACGCTCTTGGGCGTCGCCGGCGCGGCAGTCGCTTCTGCCAGCGGTTCCCCATCACGTTCAGCGAACATTATTCTTACATCAGAACTCTCGTTCGCAATCAAGTCTTCAAACGACACGGCAGCATCCACCTGAGGCACGACCGCGCGTCCCGATTGTTTCGCTGCTTCGAGTGCTATCCGTTGCCAACGCGCCACGCGTTTAACTGAGTCGGATGCATCACGCAAACGAATGTCGGCAAACTTAGTCGTCACCGGAACTATTCGCTGCACGCCAAGCTCGGTAGCCTTTTGCACGACTAGATCAAACTTTTCACCTTTCAGCAACGCAACGCAGAGAATGATCTGCAGCGCCGACTCCGGACAAGCGGCAGACACTTCTTCGATAACACGCAGCCGCGCCGAATCGCGCCGACTCTCTTCGATCTCGCACTGAAACTCCTGGCCTTCACCGTTGAAAACGTGGACCTGCTCCCCGACGCGCAAACGCAACACCTCACGAAGATATTTTGCCTCGTCAGTAGCAAGCGTGACGTTGGTGCGGCTGAAGGCGTTGCGCGGAGCGAAGAATCTTCTACGAGACATGATGCTTATCGCAGGGGCGTCCTGCCCGAGCAGCACGGGCGAGATGCCCGTGCCAAGGTCATATGACCACAGCGCGCCATTCACCATCTTCAAAAATCTCAATTGGTCCTGACACACCGAGTTGTTGAAGCTCCTGCGCGAGGGGATCAAGTTGAATGTCCAGAATTCCCGAAAGCAGAAGGCGGCCGCATGTCGCGCCGAGAAGAAGTGGTAACAGGTTGGTGATGACGTCTGCGGTTAGGTTCGCGCAAACGAAATCTGCTGAAGGCGTAGTTTCCTCGAGCGAACCGGAGCGGAAACTAATTCGATCTCCGACGCCGTTCAGCACCGCATTCTCTCTTGCAATCTCGACCGCCGCCTCGTCTGTATCGCAAGCCTCGATGCGCGCAGCTGGAAACATTTTCGCAGCGGCGATCGCGAGAATTCCCGTTCCGGTTCCCACGTCGTTGAAGCTGCCCCCTTCAAAGTATTTCTCGATTGCCGCCAGGCACATTCGGGTAGTTTCGTGCGTGCCTGTTCCGAAGGCCATACCTGGTTCAATCCGGATTATGATTCGATCGTCCGGTAGGTTCGTGCTCCAGGGCGGCGCGATGACGAACCTGCCGGCTTCTACCGGCAGCCAGCTCTTTTTCCATTCGCCTAGCCAGTCTTCATCGGGCACTTCGCGCGCATCGATTTCGGCGACTGATGATGTGGGAAGCTCATAGATTCGCAACGCTTCCGCCAACTCAGACCTAACGACTTCTCGATTTGCGACACCTTCGAAATAAGCGGTGACCCGTACCGTTTCGGCATCTACTTCGATGGTCTCCGTACCTGCCGCACCTGCTTCCATTAGTGCGTACTCAGTCGCTTCGCGCGCTTCTCGCTTCACGATCAAATCAACGGCAAACCAGGATCCGGATTTTTGCAAGGGCTCTTTGGACCGCGGGCGTCCGGCCCGCAACGGTGAGGCACAGCCTCGCCGAGATAGAAAACCACTGTTGCCGGAAAGGCAAAGCCTTTCCGCACATCAGGCGGCAGAGCCGTAGTAACGAGTGGCTACCGCGCCCAAACCTTTTAGTTTACGTTACGACCTAGTCATACATTTCTTGATTACTTTAAGATACGACGCTCAGTGAGCCAAACAAAACAAACTGCTACTCCCTTCAACAAAGACTACAAGATCTCCGCCATCATTGGAGCGTCAGCTGTCGGCACCATGATCGAGTGGTACGACTTCTATATTTTTGGCAGTCTTGCGACAGTCATCTCTCCGTTGTTCTATCCTCGTGGCAACGACACGCTCGCACTGATCGCTTACTTGTCCACCTTCGCAGTTGGTTTCGTGGTCCGTCCATTCGGCGCGTTGTTCTTCGGACGCATCGGCGATCTCGTTGGCCGCAAGTACGCATTTCTCGTCACACTATTAATCATGGGCGGCGCAACAGCGCTTATCGGGTTCCTGCCAACCTACGCAACGATCGGCATTGCGGCGCCGATAATCTTGTTAGTAATTCGAATACTTCAGGGACTCGCGTTGGGCGGAGAGTATGGAGGCGCCGCGGTCTATGTCGCCGAACATGTGCCCGACAACAAGCGGGGGTTTTATACGAGCTTTATCCAAATCACTGCCACCCTCGGTCTCTTCGTTTCCCTCGCCGTCATCCTAATCGTCCAGAATGCGATGACGCGCGACGACTTCAGCAGTTGGGGCTGGCGCATCCCTTTCGTGATCTCGATTCTGTTGGTGGTCGTGTCGCTTTACGTTCGACTGCGGATGAAAGAGTCGCCCATTTTCCAGCAACTCAAAACTGCCGGAATGACGTCGTCGAAGCCGCTTAAGGAAGCATTCACGAAGTGGGAAAACCTGAAACGAGTTTTGATTTCACTCTTCGGAGCTACCGCCGGCCAGGGAGTTGTTTGGTACACAGGCCAGTTTTATGCACTGTTCTACCTGCAAACGGTGCTAAAGGTAAACGCCACATCTGCGAACTATGTCGTTGCGATCGCACTCCTGTTAGGCATGCCGTTCTTCGTGTTTTTCGGCGCACTGTCGGATCGAGTGGGACGTAAAAGGATCATGATGGCGGGCTGTCTTGTCGCGGCCATCTTTTACCTGCCGATTTACCACGCGATGCAATCGGCTGTGGGGTCAAATGTCGTAACAGCTACGCCGGTCCGCAACCAACAGACGGGTGCTATTTCGCTGACGCCTCAAACGATGGTTAATGGAGCGCTGCTACCGGCAAACGAAGTATTGCCCTATTCGACGTTCAGCACGTTGATCACGAACCCAATTGCCTGGAAACTGATTTTGCTGGTGTTCATCCAGGTGATATTCGTGACGATGGTGTATGGGCCAATCGCCGCTTATCTCGTTGAAGCGTTTCCAGCGAAGATCAGGTACACATCACTGTCGCTGCCTTATCACATCGGCAATGGCGTGTTTGGAGGGTTGATGCCGCTGATTGGACTTTACGTCGTGGCTCAAACGGGAAACATTTACGCAGGTTTGTATTATCCGATTATAGTGGCGAGCCTGACGTTTGTTGTCGGTTCCTTGTTACTGAAGGAAACCAGGAGTGTCCTGATCTGGGAAGAGTTGGAGACAGCAGGGAACGCTTCGGACGATCAAAGAATTACGCCATAACCCGGCAACAACCTGGCGTTATCGACTAATACCCATGTTATCCAGCAAAGGATTTTGAAGTGCCCGGGGTCACGCCTCGAGGGCTCGACAGAGCCGTGCCCTGTCAAATTTTAACTTCACCATCGGGAGCAGCGTTGGATTAACGAATCAAGTAAGTCGCTATTAACCTCTAATGGGAAATCCGAACACTTCCAAGCCCAAGAGGAACAGCAAGACCCACAAGAGAAAATGACCTCCAAATGCTCTTCGATCAGGCCAGTAGGACCAGGCGCCGAAGACTAGCCAGAGGATCATCAATAGCCAAAAAAGAAATCCGATCGTCATCGTGGTTCTCCTTGGTAAGCAACGTTGAAGGTGCCGACGACTCATAGTAGCGAAGACAGCAACTATGCGTGAAGAGGATTAGTTGTTGATGCCCATTTCGTCCAAAAGGTTCTGCTTGTCGCGCCAATCCTTCTCCACCTTCACAAACAGCTCGAGATGGCAACGATGGCCCAGCAAATGTTCGATGTCCTGGCGGGCACTGATGCCGATTTGTTTTAATCGTGAAGCGCCTTTGCCGATGACAATCTTTTTCTGCGACGGGCGTTCGACAAGAATGGCGCAGTGAATGCGCGTAAAATCCTCCCGCTCTTCATCCCATTTTTCGGTAACGACAGCGGTCACGTAAGGAATTTCTTCGGCGGTTGTTTGCAGAATTTTCTCCCTGACGATCTCGGCCGCCATACTGCGAATCGATTGATCGGTCAACTCATCTTCCCCAAACAACGGCGCACCCTCAGGAAGATGCTTGATCATCTCCACTTGCAGCTCGTCGATCATTTTTCCTTTGAGCGCAGAAATGGGAACAACTTCGCGCCAGTCGTATTCCTGACGATACCAATCGATCAGCGGAAGCAACGCCGACTTGTCTTTCAGTTTGTCGATCTTGTTCAACAGCAAAAGCGCAGGCTTGTTTGACCTTTGGATCAGCTCCAGCACAAACCGATCGCCATTCCCGGTTGAGACTGAAGCGTCACGAATGAGGCAGACAAGATCGACGCCCAGTAGCGCGTCCTGAACAGTCGACATCATGCGGCGGTTCATCTCATAACCCGGCTTATGAACGCCGGGTGTGTCGACGATCACAATCTGGCCTTCCGGTTTAGTAATTACTCCCTGAATCTTGAAACGTGTGGTTTGAGGCTTGTCGGAAACGGCGGCAATCTTCTGTCCGACGAGACGATTAAGTAGAGTGGACTTGCCCGCATTGGGCCGTCCGACAAGGGCGACGTAACCGCTGCGGTAGTTCTGTTCGTTGTTTTCAGTCAAACTAATCCTTACTTAATGCCGGAGATTCCAGCCGCGACTAACCGGAATGGGAGTGAAATCCAGGCATAATCGTTCGCGGCGGCTTTTTGAACGAATCGCGCCACTTCTCACAACTGCGGTCCAATTCTTCGAGAGTCGCCTGCAGCTCATTACGTTTCGCCTCAAGCATCGCTTCGTCAGCGTCGGCTGGCACGTAGATCGGCGGAGCAACATAAACACGGGCGCGTGTGAATGGCTTGGGAATCTGAAACGAATCCCAGCTCGGCACCTTCCAGTAACTCTTCAAAGCCATCGTTACGGGCATGATTGGATGACCTGACTTCTTCGCCAGCAACACCGATCCCATCTTGGCTACGCGAGGTGGACCTTTTGGACCATCAATCGTGAAGGCTGTCGTGCATCCCGCCCGCATCAGCCGCGCCATTTCAACCACCGCGCCGACACCGCCTCTGGTAGATGATCCGCGCACCGCACCGTACCCGAACCTTTGAATAAACCGCGCGATATACTCGCCGTCGAAACTCTTCGAGGTCAGCACAACGATGCGACGGTCTCGCCACCAGTAAGTAGTTAGGAAAATGCGTTCGTGCCAGAAGTTGTAGATTGGCAGTCCACCATCCTTCGTCGCCGCGTCGTGATTTTCCCAACCGATGACCTCGAAACGTGCGGTCACGCCTATCAGTTTAATCAGCACGTAAAAGGCGAGATCCGCTCCGCGAATCATCAAGCGCTGCTTAAACGAATACTCAGAAAGGTCCGCGAAGGTATACGCGCGCGTCACAGTTTCTTCCGGACTGCGCCTGCCCTTGAATCGTTGTTCTACTGAAGCCTGCATTTCGACATTGAGTGGAGAAGTCACGAGTTAGTATAGCGGCAAGAGTCGTTGGCTCGCAGGTCGGGAAGAGACGCTTGCGCCCGCCCTCACACAGCTACTCAAAGATGTTTCAGTCAAGAAACTGTTTGCGCTGCGCCCTGATTGCGGGCCACACGCCCGCGGTCCAAAGAGCGGACGCAAGCGCCTCTTCACGACCACGAAACTATGATCTCAGAGACACTATTGGTAAATCTCCGGCTCACCGCGCGGACGTGTCTTCCAGCGTTTGTGAATCCACAACCACTGTTCGGGGTATTGCCGAATGTAGTTTTCCACGACTTTCGTAATCGTTTGAGTCAACGCGTGCACGTCAGTTTCCTCGTCGCCGGATTTCTCCACAGCGACTTCGGGCAGAATTTGCACCAGATATTTTCCATGTTCGTTGTTCCATGGAACGAAGATCGGCAAGAGCGCGGCGTTTTTCTTCAACGCGAGTTTCGCAACCAAAAAAGTTGTAGAAGCCGGCACGCCAAAGAAGTCAACGAAGATAGCCTCGTCGTCCAGCGTGTTTAGATCGACTAGCAGTCCGAGCGTGCCTCCGCTGTCGAGAGTTCGCAGCATGGCCCGCGCGGCGCCCTTCTTGTCAACAGATTGGTTGCCGAACCGCGTGCGGCTGGATTCGACGAACTGCTCGACTTTCGGGTTATCGAGCCGGCGCACTAAAAAACTGAGCGGGTGCCCGCGCAGCGATAAGCCAAAGCTCGACATTTCCCATGCGCCTACGTGTCCGGTAAAGAGAATGATGGGCCTGCCCGAGGCCTTCGCTGCTTCCAGATGCTCCAGGCCTTGCCACTCGGTCAGGTCTAATAACGACTCGCGAGGGTAGTTTTTAAATTGCGAGAAGAGACCAAGCTGGCGGCCCAGGCTGGCAAAACAGGCTGAAAGTATTTGGCGGCGCTCGTCTTCAGACTTATCCGGAAACGCGATTTGCAGGTTGCGTTGACCGGTCCGTTTCAAGTCGCCGGCGGCGCTATGGGCCAGCGCGCCGATCAGGCGGCCAGTGCGCATCGCCAGTGATGGTGGCATCAGGCCCAGAGCGCCGATAATCGAACGAGCGGTTGAGTACTCCAGCCAGGTTTGAAGTTTTCCGGGTTTAGCCATCGAGAAAAGGGGTTTAGTTTAACGTAACGTCAACGGCAATTCATAAGTGAGGCAGTCTGACTAGTAAGATCCGCTTTGCTCCAGAATTCCTTAGGATTCGGCTTTCGGCTTTTGCCGCCTCACATCCGGTGGCAAGGCCGAAGCTGACATGGCCCATTACTTTTGAGGCAATGCCAGGGAAAGGACATTGAAGTAGTAGGCGCATGCCCCTTCCCAACCTGAGAGTTAAGCCTTACAAATCGCCGGTTGCGGTGTTATTTGGTTATCACTTGCCACGCCTTGGTGATATATTCCGAACACGAAGCCTTTCAATCTCGTAATAAAGCGTAGAAAGCGGTCTATCGCGCTTATCTCCCCCTCGGACATCGAAACAAGGAGCTGGATGCGGAAACGCAGAATTCTGATCGTCGATAATAATGATGAGCTCCGGACCATCCTGGAGAAGGTGCTGGGGAATCTCGGTCACCAGGTCATCGTTACCGGCGACCGCGAAGCTGCTTTGGGCCGTGAAGACATCGACGACTTCGACGTCATCATCAGCGACTTAACCGACGAATCCGAGAATGCGGAGTCGTTCAGCGAACTCCACCGAAAGCACCTTTTGGTTGTTAGACCACCCGGCGGGAACAAGACCGACCTCATCAAAGCCTTCAAACTTGGCGCGGCAAACTACACGCGCACTCCCTACGACAAAGACGAACTGCGCGAGATCGTTGAGCAAACGCTTTCCTATAAGTTGCGATATGTTGACGACCCAACTCTGTTGGCCCACACGCACGAAAAGATTGAGTTTGAGCTTCCGGGCGATCTGGCGCTCATGAATGGCGTGCTGCAATACCTGCTCGAACGCGTTGCAAAGCTTGGCCTGATTTCGCTTGATGGATCTAATCTTTTCGTGGCGCTTGATGAAGCTTTTGTTAACGCAGTCAAACACGGAAACAAAAACGATCCCACCAAGCTGATCCACGTTGGCGCTGAACTGTCGCCGCAGGAAGCCTGTTTCACTATCGAAGATGAGGGTGAAGGATTCGACGTGCAAACAATTCCTGACCCGTGCGATCCGGCCAACCTTTTCAAGTCCTCAGGCCGCGGTGTGTTGCTGATTTACAACATCATGGACGAAGTTGAGTACAATGCGCAGGGTAATCGCGTGAAAATGGTGAAAAGGCCGGAACGTCCGGTAGAAGCTCAACTCGTTGAACCAGGCACACCCAACGACAAACACGCCCGCAACGTCTAACCAACAATCCGCGCGCATATCATCGTCAGCCGCAGATCGCGGCGACACGCTTCCATCGTTCCTCCATTCGTGGCCCTGGTGGTTGTTACCGGCGCTTGTTGCTCTCGCACTCGTTTTCCTGTTTGTCGATCCATTTATCGGCGACTGGGACGGAATGGACTATACGATTCTTTCCGTCGCCGGCTATCCATCGTCGATGGCCCTCGGCCGCAACCTCTTCATTTTCGAAAACTATTTTCTCTTTCGCACGGCGCAGGCCTTGTTCAACGTCTCCGCAGACCAGGCTTACCTGATTTTCAAGTACACCGTGGTTGCGCAAGCGCCCCTTGCGGTGATCGCTTGCTGGGTGCTGGCTCGTGACGTTTCAAAATCACTTCACACGGCCACCTTAGCAGCATTGTTCGTCGTGTTCTCTCCAGTCTTCGTGCTTTACGGCGGCCAGGTAATGACAGATGTGCCATCTGTTTTGCTTCTCGCCGGCGCATTGACGATTCATTTTCGCGGGCTTCAAACCAACCGCTTGTGGTTAGTTTTGCTCGGCGCCGCATTGCTCGGACTGGGGATGAATCTCCGGGAGACGATCGGTTTCTATCTGCCCTGGCTGATTTTGGCGCCACTGTTTTTCAGCGGTCGCGCACAAGTGAATTCAAGTTTCGGTGAAGAAAGACTGAAGTCTGTTTCACTTGTGATTGTGTTGTCCTGTGTGCTGTTCCTTATTTGCGGTTTGGGATGGTTCGGTTACTGGTTCTTCACTGACGATCATTACCGGTTCGTCTGGCATGGTTGGCGCGAATCGATGCGCCTAGAAACTGAGCGTCACCCGGTAACGCTGAAAAATCTCTGGCCCTTTGTTGGTTACTTCTTCGTGAGCGCGCCGTTGGTTTTCGTGTCTATTCCATTCGCGATGTTTTGGGAATGGCGGCGACACCGGCTGACGCCTATGCTCCTGCTCGCGGCGACGGGCCTGGTGGCGAATCTCGCTCTGTTTCTGAACTACAGCACGGCAATCAACTGGCGCTATTTCCTAACCGGTTTACCTGCACTCGCGCCCTTGTGCGCCCACTTTTTATTAAGGGTCGTCGTGCGTCGCGGAGCAAGTCTTCGGCTGGCGCTCGTGACAAGCACAGCGGCAATCGTCACTGTGGCCATCATATTTAGTTTGCTGATTAGGCCGGCCAGCAAACAATTTATTGAACGTCGCGCGATGAGCAAAGAATATCGTCACGTGCTCGCGCCACTTCCGAAAGACGCCGTTTTGATTTCAGGTTCACAAACAATTGCCGTGATCTATTGGAAGGCGATGGGTTTGGGAACCTGGAAAACTATCGGCACCGGCGGGGGCTGGCCTGGAAATGACAAACTGGGGTATGAAATCCAAAACCATTTGCGCGAGGGGCGGCGTGTGTTTCTTGATAGCGATCCACGTTGGTGGCTGCCCTGTGGTTGGCAGCGCGACGAAATCCCGCACATCGTAAACCTGCAGAACGAGTTCAGGTTTCGACGCGTCTCAGACACGATTTACGAGTTGCGTCCCAAAACGGAAGACGGCGAATTCGAAGATCCGCACCTCGAAAGACTGTTGCCCGAAAACCGGCCCGTAGACACAAAGAAGTGTCCACCAATCCATGGTTAGCTCCCTGCCCTTCGAAGTCTTCTTAGCGCTGCGCCATCTAGGCTCTCGTCATCGCAGGCGCATCGCGCGCGCGACGACGCTGATTGCGATCGTGGGAATCGCTACGGGTGTGGGTGCTTTGATAGTGGCGCTGTCCCTGGCAAATGGGTTTCAGAATGAACTGCGAGCAAAAATTCTTGGGGGCACGGCCCACATAACGCTTATGCGAAGCGATGGTCAACCAATGCACGATCACGCTGAAGTCGCAAAGCGAGTGAGAGCAGTGGAGGGCGTAGTAGCGGCGGCCGGCACCAGCTATGGTGGCGCGATTTTGATTGGGCCAAACTCGTCGGGTTACGCGGTGATGCGCGGCGTTGATCTGCATTCGAAATTTGCTCTTAACGATATTGAGGATTCGATAATCGAAGGATCAGGAGCCTCTCTGTTCGAGTCGTCGGGTGACCTCAAGGGTGTTCCGGGTGTGATCATTGGAGCGGAGTTGGCGGCGAGAACAGGGTTGAAAGTAGGTGAACGAGCCGACATCATCCTCGCGGATATCGCGCAGGCGCGTAGTCTGAATAAACGTTTCGTACGTGTGGTAGGAATCTTTCGTTCGGGACTTTACGAATACGACTCAGCCTGGATTTATGTCTCGCTGGATGGCCTGGCATTGTTGCATGGTGGCACACCCTCAGGTGGAGTAATCAGCGTTCAAGTTGCCGATATCGATCGCGTGAAAGACATATCCGCGAAAATTCATGAGGTGCTGGGCGCCGGATACACAATCGTTGACTGGCAGGAGGCCAACCGCCCGTTGTTTGCAGCACTGGCTGTGGAACGTCGTATCGGGTTCATCATCATTTCATTGATTGTTTTGATAGCAGCCTTGAATATTACCAACACGCTGATTCTGATGGTTTTCGAAAGGCGAAGCGACATCGCTATTCTTCATGCCATGGGCGCGAGTCGTCGAAGCATCATGGGCATTTTTGTTATCGAAGGCGCCCTAATCGGAATTGGCGGTGCGGTCACCGGCATAGCTTTAGGAGTAATCAGTGTTTTAGTTGCCAACCGCTACAAATTGGTCAACTTGCCGGCCGACGTCTATTCAATCAGCGAAGTGCCACTACGTTTACAACCCAGCGACGTGTTGTTAGCAGCCGCAGTCGCTTTCGCATTGAGTTCCATCGCGACGATTTATCCTGCGCTGGCGGCTGCAAGAATTCGACCGGCGGCACTGTTGCGCGAAGCTTAAATGTCCTCGAATCAAATGACTCAAACCGGATTACGCGTTAGCGATCTCCGAAAGAGTTTCGACGCGCCAGGCGGCGCGCGCACCGACGTGTTGCGCGGAGTGTCTTTTTCCGTCGCAGCGGGAGAAGCAGTTGCAGTTATGGGTGCTTCGGGCGCGGGTAAGTCAACTCTCCTACACGTGCTTGCCGGACTCGATGAAGCCGATCACGGTCAAATCAACATTGCGGGTTTTGAGATAAGTGAAGCTGCGGTGGGCGAGGCGGCGCGTTTCCGGCGTCAGCACGTCGGGATGATCTTTCAGTTTCATCACCTGCTCAAAGATCTGACCGCGAGTGAGAACGTCAGCCTTCCTTTACTGATTCAACGCAACAACGGACGCGCAGCCACACTTCGCTCGACAGCACTATTGGAGCACGCAGGTCTGGCCGAACGCCTAAACTATCTGGTTAGTGACCTTTCCGGTGGAGAGCAGCAACGTGTAGCTGTTTGCCGTGCGTTGATTTCAAATCCAAAACTGGTGCTGGCTGACGAGCCAACCGGCAATGTGGACACTGCTACGGGCGAGTCAATAACTCGTTCGCTCATTTCGCATGCAAAAGAGAATGGCGCAATCGTCGTAATTGCCACACATAGCGCCGCAGTCGCCGGTCAATGCGATCGGACGCTGCTTTTGTCTGACGGTCGGATGTCTTGACAGGCGTTCAGCGAGGTTACCCGGTGAGAGGGCTACTGACGTGAAGCATCCTGGAGCTGCTCATAAAGGCGACGCGATTGCTTTACTTCAAATCAGGAAAACGCTGGGTCTTTTGAGCTTGCCGGCAGCAGGAGTCATGAGAATCGCAGAGAACGGGGAGGCGGCGGTAAATTAGCGCTGGTTTCGAGTGTGAGGTGAATAATCGTCCCTCGGCCGGAAAAGTTCATCTCAAATGATGAGGAAACCATACAAACCTTCTTGCCGTCTCATTGATAGGTTATAATGCGGCCATTGCCGGGCGAGCGAGGTTTCGCCCGGCACGGTAATCATAAGGGCCTGTTCGACGAATAGATCACATGTTCGAACGCTACACCGAAAAAGCGCGCCGCGTAATTTTCTTCGCCCGCTATGAAGCGTCGCAGTTTGGCGCGCCTGCAATTGAGCCCGAGCATTTGTTGCTTGGCCTCATGCGTGAAGACAAAACGCTCACCGGTCGCTTCTTTCCGCGCGCCCAGGTTTCAATCGAATCGATTCGCAAAGAGATAGAAGGCCGGACACTCCTGCGTGAGAAGATCTCTACCTCAGTTGAGTTACCGCTCGCGCCGGAAACTAAACGCGTGTTGGCTTATGCCCACGAGGAAAGCGATCGCCTTCAGCATCGCCACATTGGTACTGAACATTTGCTGCTCGGTCTCTTGCGTGAAGATCGATCGATGGCGGCTGAGATTTTGTACGAACGCGGCTTGCGCCTGAATGCGGTGCGCGACGAGATCGCGCGACAGTCAGGCGTTGATGCGCGCAGCTCGCAAAAGAAAGACACGCCACACCTGGTCGAGTTCTCTCGCGACCTCACCGACGATGCTTCCAACGACAAACTCGATCCGCTGATTGGTCGTGAAGCAGAGATCGAACGTGTTGTTCAGATACTTTGCCGGCGCACGAAGAACAACCCGGTGTTGATTGGCGAACCCGGTGTTGGAAAAACTGCAATCGTTGAAGGGCTGGCGCAACGCATCGTGCGGGGCGACGTTCCGTCGTTTCTCGAGAACAAGCGAATACTCTCACTCGACCTTTCGTTGATCGTTGCCGGCACGAAGTATCGTGGCCAGTTTGAAGAACGGCTGAAGCAAATCATGCGGGAGTTAATTGAGAACCCGCAGTACATAGTTTTCATTGACGAGCTTCACACACTCGTAGGCGCGGGTTCGGCTGAAGGATCACTCGACGCTGCAAACATTTTGAAACCCGCGCTGTCGCGTGGGGAAATTCAGTGTATCGGCGCCACGACACCGGCCGAGTTTCGTAAGTCGATTGAGAAGGACCGCTCGCTGGAACGGCGTTTCCAGGCGGTTAAGGTTCCACCTCCTTCAGAAGCGGAAGCAGTCGAGATTCTGGACGGCGTTCGCGAGCGCTACGAGTCTTTTCACCAGGTTCATTACACCGACGACGCGCTGGAAGCCGCTGTTTACCAGTCTCACCGGTACATTCCGGACAGATTTTTACCCGACAAAGCCATCGACGTGATCGATGAGGCGGGAGCGCGCGTGAAGCTTCGCGTGCGACGCGAGCAGGGCACGCTCAGCGATTGGAACCAGATCGCGGAATGGTCGCAGGAGCCGGAAGATACTTTCGTGCGTGATGAAAGCGACGACGCGTTGGTCTCGGCCCAGGTGACCCGCGACGACGTAGAGGAAGTGATTGCGCGTTGGACAGGAATTCCAGTCACCTCTCTGAAAGAGGAAGAGACGCAGAAACTGTTACGCATCGAAGTTGAGCTGCACGAGCGCGTAGTTTCGCAACGTCCGGCTATCTCGGCTCTGGCGCGTGCTATTCGCAGATCGCGCGCGGGGTTGAAAAATCCACTGCGGCCGGTCGGTTCGTTCCTGTTCCTGGGCCCGACAGGCGTCGGCAAAACTGAAGTGGCGCGCTCCCTCGCGCAAGTACTGTTTGCCAGCGAACGTTCGATGATCCGTTTCGACATGTCCGAGTTTATGGAGAAGCATTCGGTCTCCAAGTTGATTGGATCTCCGCCGGGATATGTGGGACACGAAGAAGGCGGCCAGTTAACCGAACGAATCAAACGCGCGCCTTACTCGGTGTTGTTGTTTGATGAAATTGAGAAAGCACATCCCGACATCTTCAACGTGTTGTTGCAGGTGTTTGAAGATGGAATTCTGACGGACGCACTCGGCAACGCTGTCGATTTCAAAAACGCGATCATTATCATGACGTCCAACATCGGCGCCCGCTTCATTCAGAAGAAAGGCACGATGGGATTTCAGGGAACGACGGATGCGAGCCGGGAGAAGATGGAAGAGATGGTTATGTCGTCAGTCAGACAGACCTTTAATCCGGAGTTCATCAACCGTCTCGACGAGATCATCATTTTTGACGAATTGCATGATCACGAGCTCCTCGACGTAATTCAGCTTCAGGTGGAGCAGATTAACCGCACCATGCTCCGGCACGGTTTTGAGGTGAAACTGACGGATGAGGCCAAGAAGTGGATTGTTGCGCGAACGTGTGCGGATCGCTCATATGGTGCGCGACCGCTGCGCCGCGCGCTTCAAAAGTACGTTGAGGACCCGCTTTCAGAGGCCTTGATTCAGGGTCATCTCGGTGATGCTGCGTTGATCGAGGTTTTTCTCGACGGCGACGACCTGAATTACCGGCCGGTGGGCGTGGAAGCCCCGGATGACGCGCTATTGATTCACTGACGAATCCAGCTCAATAACCCAAATTAGACAGGGCAAACGGAAGCGGGCGTAACTTCTTCGCCCATTTTCCTTTGCCTTTTTACTTTTGCGCATTCGGTTCGGTATAATGCGCGACTTTGCTGGACAAGTTGGCAACGAGACCGTGAGAGTTCGGAATCAAAGAGCCCACATCCGAAAGGTTCGTTGACAGTCGACCGTCAGCCAGTTTGCCTTTAATTTCGAACAGTTTAATTATTCTTTCGTCAGCTCCCCGAAGTACCCGAGTCCGGTAAGAACCTGAGGGAAAAGGAACCTATGCATTCATATCGCGGGTTTTTGCTCATTCTTGTGAGCGGAATCATCCTGCTGGCTTCGATTTTTAGCGCACCGCGAGCAGTGCATGCCCAGGGACGGCTGGTGGAATCAGTTGATATCACCGGTAACCGTCGTCTTAGAAAAGACGACATCCTCTACTACGTCCAAACGCGCCCGGGCGACCCATACAACGAACAGCAAGTACAGCGTGATCTTCAGGCCATTTTGGCTCTGGGATTCTTCGACAAGACGGCTACGCGTGTTCTAACCGAGGAAGGCGCGCGCGGCGGCATTAACGTGATCTTCGAAGTTAAGGAATTGCCTATCATTCGCGACCTTCAGTTTGAAGGTCTGTCGAGTGTGCCTGAGTCGGATGTATTGAAAGCGTTTCGTGAACGGCGCGTCGGTATTTCCAAAGAGAGCGTTTACGATCCGGTGAAGGCCCGAAATGCGATTCGCGTTCTGAAGGAGTTGCTGGCGTCGCGAGGACACCCAAACGCTACCATCGAGGAACGGCGAGACGAAGTATCGGCAACCTCGACTGCGTTAACTTTCGTGATCAACGAAGGTGATCGCGTCCGTGTCGTTGAGATCCAGTTTGAGGGCAACACGATCTTCAGCGACGGCAGCCTGCGCGGGTCAATGAAGTATGTGAAGGAAGCCGGCCTGATGACTCGCTTCAGAGGCCAGGACATTCTTGATCGCCAGAAGCTTGATTACGATCTGCGCAACGTCGACAACTACATGCGCTCGAAGGGTTATCTTCAGGCGCGACATGGTGAACCGCGGGTAGAGAGCGTTGGTCGCAGACGCACCGGATTTCCCGTACTGCCGCTTCCGTTTCTTTCGTCGGTCGACGAAGGGTTGCGCGTCACCGTTCCCATTGTCGAGGGCAAGCTTTATCGAATCGGCGACATGAAGATCGAGGGCAATTCGATCTTTTCCGAACAGGCAATCCGCGACGTTATCGGACTTAAGCAGGGTGACGTAGCCAACGGGGAAAAGATCGGAAAGGCGCTATTTGAAAACCTGAAGAAGTATTACGGCCAACAGGGATTTATTGAGTACACCGCTGAACCGACACCGACGTTCAAGGAAAACCCGCAAAAACCAGACGAGGGAGTCGTCGATTTCGTCATCACGATCGAAGAAGGCAAGCAGTTTTCCCTTCGCCGGTTGGAGTTTGTCGGCAACACCTTCACTCGCGACAACGTTCTCCGCCGTGAAGTGCTGATAAATGAAGGCGACATCTACAACCAGACAGCCTGGGAATACTCGGTCATTAAGTTGAACCAGCTTGGCTACTTTGATCCGATCGACAAAGACAAGGACGCCGATTTTCGCACTAACGAAGAAGAAGCTACGGTTGACATCAATCTCAAGGTCACGGAACGAGGCCGGCAACAGATCTCTTTCAACGGTGGCTTGTCGGGGATAGGCGGATCGTTCTTTGGGTTGGAGTATTCGACGAATAACCTTCTGGGACGCGGCGAAATCCTGTCACTTAACATATCTGCCGGTAATCGCCAGCGATACTTGCAGTTTTCGTTCACTGAGCCGTACATCAAGAACCGGCCGATAACAGCCGGCTTCTCAGTATTTGCTTACTCTCAAAAGTTTTTCGGTGAAGGAACTTTCCTTTCGCAAAACCTCGAGGCGCAGCAGGGCCTGGGCGGCTCGGCGCTCGACTTCCTGAACGTCAGCGACGAAAACCTGTTTACGCGCACGTCGTACGGCGGTTCACTCTTCGCGAGCGCTCCGCTGTCGGAGTTTTACCGGAAACGCAGGTTCACGCAGTTTTCTCGCGTGGGACTTTCGTATCAATTCTCAACGTCGTCAGTAACAGACCCCCCGGTAAATGAGGACCCGGAGAATCCTACGCAATTCATCCCGGTCGTTTACGCGCAATCGAGCATTATCACCAGCCGCGCAACCGGGAGCTTCGTTTACGACACGCGCAACGCGAGTGTTGACCCGACCAACGGACGAGAGATGTCGGTGCAGCTCGCACTTGCCGGACTTGGTGGCGACGTCCGCACCTATCAGCCAACGCTCTCCTATTCGCAGTTTTTCGCGGTAAGACGTAAGCGTTCAGAACGTCCGGAAGTGTTCGGCTTCCGCATAATCGCCGGCACAGTTGGCAGCTTTGCCACTTCCTCCAAAGTAAGGAATTCAAACTCGCTGGCATTCGTCGATGGCGTGCCAATCTTCGAACGCTTCTTCCTCGGTGACGAGTTTAGTATTCGCGGTTACAACGTACGTTCGATCAGTCCGCTCACACCGCTGGAGACGTTCATCACGTCGCGCAACGTCGTCCTTAGTTCCACTGCGGGTGGAGATATTGTGCCTGTCCCGGGGGTCCCTGCGGGAGTCGCAGCTATCGGCACGTTCACTGGAGTATCGGGTGCGAACATTGCGCGGCTTTCCAGATCGTTTACGCCGACTGGCGCCGACACTCAGGTGCTCGGAAACTTTGAGTATCGAATTCCGGTGATTGGTAACACCATTGGACTGGCAGCATTCGCGGATGTTGGCTCGGCCTTTAACATACGCTCCAAGAATGACCAGTTTTTCTCCAGTAATTTTCTTACCGACCAGCCGTTCCTGACCGGAGTAGGGCTGATTCCTTGCACTCGTGTCCCGTCGGGTTTCCAGTTTGCAAGCTTGTCAACGATAGCTGCGTGTAACAACAGTACCGACCTCGCGCTGGCGAACGGCGGACTGGTGCTTCGTGATAATCGCTTGGTAACGACAGCGGAACTCGATAACGCGCGCAATCTGGGCGCTTTCGATCCAGTCACCGGCCTGCCTTTCGGTTTTCAGAATGTGTTCCTCCGAGGGGAAGCGCAAACGAATACAGCAGTCCGGCTTTCGCAAAGCCTGTTCTCCAAGTTTGGCGACTTTCGCGCCAGTTTGGGTATGGAAGTACGCGTCCAGGTACCGGTCATCAACGTGCCTTTTCGGCTGATCTTTGCGTATAATCCAAAGGCCCGGCCAAACCAGATCATTGATGGTTTCCCGTTTATCTTTAACGAGAAAAAGCGCGTAATTCGATTTAGCGTAGGCCGCACCTTTTAATCAATTCAAGCCAACCACGGCGGTTGTCTAAACAACTAAGTGAACTGAAAACCGCCTTTGTTTTAAGGAGTATTACAAGAAAGTCATGAAGATAGATCGACTCATCATCGCCGTCGCGTTTGTTCTCGCCGTGGCTGTTACCCCCGTATTGGCACAGCCTAGACCGGCGGCGCCTGCGGGAACGACTTCAGCACCGGTTCAAGCCACTAACGTTCCCCAGAGCAAGATCGCGCTCATCTATTCAGAAGCGTTTCTCGATCAGAAAACGGGTATTGGACGTTTCAACTCTTTAATCACCACGCTGAACCGCGAATTCCAGCCACGCCAGACAGAGCTTCAGGGAATTCAAACGCGAATTCAGACACTAACCAATGAAGTGAACCAGGCGCAGGCAGCATCTTCAGTAGTCGATCCGAAATCGATTCAAACGAAGATCGATCAGCTTGAGCAGTTGAAGAAAGACTATCAGCGCAAGGGTGAAGACGCGCAGGCAGCTTACAACCGCCGTCGTCAGGAGATGTTCTCGCCGCTTCAGGAAGACATTGGCAAGGCCCTGGAGACCTACGCGAAGGCAAATAATATTCACGTGATTATCGATGGCAGCCAGGTTCCGCTGGTTTACGCGGCTGACGCGCTCGATATTACGCGGGCCTTCATCAACGAATTCAACAGTAAGAATCCGGTGACCGCGGCTGTGACGCCGGCGAAGTAGTTAAGCCGGAAGCTTCATCTGAGAGACGCGGCGATGCGGCAGTAAGTTCCGCGTCCCGCGTCTCTTTCTTATAGGGCACATGGATACAGTTCTCGATACTCAGGCCATCCAGGAACTCCTGCCGCACCGTTATCCTTTCCTGCTCGTCGACCGAATAATTGAGCTGGTGCCAAAGGAGAGAATTGTTGGCCTGAAACAGGTCAGCATTAACGAACCGTTTTTCCAGGGCCACTTTCCCGGAGCCGCCGTCATGCCAGGCGTTCTGGTGGTTGAAGCGCTGGCCCAGGTAGGCGCGGTTCTGGCTTTGCGCGAGATCGAGGATCGCGATCAGAAACTTGTGCTTTTCACCGGCATTCGTGAAGCACGTTTTCGACGACCAGTCGTGCCCGGTGACACATTAATCTTAGAGGTCACAGCTCTGCGCATTGGTTCGCGAGTCCAACGAATGAGAGGCGAGGCCAAAGTTGAAGGCCAACTCGTTGCCGACGCCGACATTATGAGCATCATCGCCGACCGCGCGTCGGCGGTTTAACGGAAAAAAGGAAAAAGGGGAAGGGGAGAAGGGGAAAAGGAGAAGGGGAAAAGGAGAAGGGGAAAAGGGGAAAGGGAAGAGGGGGAAGGGGGAAAGGAAAAAGAGGGACAAGGGAAGGCAAGGCTAACTCAGCAACCGTTAACGCCGCACCGCAACGGTCATTTTCTGAAGACGAACTTAATTTTCCTTTTCCCTTTCCCCCTTTCCCAGTTGGAGTATGGCCCCTTTCCCCGTTTCCCCCGGCTTGTCGCCGTTGAATATGGCTGTTGCCGCCAAACCTAACGAAGTTCACACGACCGCCGTTGTAAGTCCGCGCGCGAAGATCGGCAGTGGATGTTACATCGGGCCTTACTGTGTCATCGGCGACGACGTCGAGTTGCAGGATGATGTGCGACTGGAGTCGCACTGTGCTATCGATGGGCAAACCACGATCGGAGCCGGCACTCATATCTTTCCATTCGCATCGATTGGCTTCGCTCCGCAGGATTTGAAGTACGGTGGAGAGCCTTCACAGACTCGAATTGGGAAGCGAAACGTAATTCGCGAATTCGTTACCGTTCACCGCGGCACTGTGGGCGGCGGAATGCTTACGCAAACTGGCGACGATTGTTTGTTGATGGCGCAGGTCCACGTCGCTCACGATTGCATCATCGGTGACAACGTAATCATGGCAAACGCGGCGACCCTCGCGGGCCACGTGACGATAGAAGACAACGCCAACGTCGGCGCGTATTCAGGCGTCCATCAATTCTGCCGCGTCGGTCGTGAAGCATACATCGGCGGGTATTCGGTCGTGGTCAAAGACGCCCTGCCGTTCGCGTTATCGGTTGGCAATCACGCGCGCTGCTACGGACTAAACATCACCGGAATGAAGCGTCGCGGTTATTCAAAAGAGACCATTAGCGCACTCCACCGCGCATATCACCTTTTACTCGCTTCCAAATTGAACACCTCACAGGCCGTCGCCAAGATTCGCGAGGAGATTAGCGAAAGCGCCGAAGTCGAGACGTTGTTGGAGTTTATCGAGACGTCCAAACGAGGAGTGATTAAATGAGTCCTGAGTGCTGAGTCCTGGCGGTGAGTTAGTTGAACCTTCTGTTACTCAGCACTCAGCACTCAGCACTCAGGACTCAGTACTCAGGACTTCGTCATGCGTTACGGACTAATTGCCGGCAACGGCAAATTCCCTTTCATGGTGGTAGAAGGCGCGCGGCGCGCCGGTGTTTCGCTATCCGTCGCGGCAATTCGTGAAGAGACTGATCCGCGAATTGAAAAGGAAGTAGACCGCCTGACGTGGGTGAGCATCGGCCAGCTTGGCAAGTTGATTCGCTTTTTCAAAGGCGAAGGAGTGGAAAAAGCCATCATGGCCGGACAGGTCAAACACGTTCAAATCTTCAGCCGGGCGATTCCGGATGCGCGCATGCTGAAGATGTTGCTTAAACTGAAGCGACGAAACACGGATTCGCTGATTGGCGCAATTGCTTCGGAACTTGCCAGCGAAGGAATTGACCTGATCGACTCGACGTTTTTTCTCCAGGACTATCTGCCGCAAGCAGGCACTCTAACGCGTCGCAAGCCGACGGCCGCCGAGCGTGCTGACATCGACTATGGTCTCGAAGTGGCGCGCGAAATTACGCGGCTCGATCTCGGCCAGACGATTGTTGTGCGCGGCAAAGCGTGTGTGGCGATTGAAGCAATGGAAGGGACTGATTCCACGATTCGACGGGCCGGCGCCTTGATGCGCGGCGAGGGGGCCGAACACGGCGTCAAACTGGGCGATGGGCCGTTGACGGTTTTGAAGCTGGCGAAACCGAATCAGGACATGAGATTTGACGTGCCGGTAATCGGCCTGCCGACGATTGAAGCAATGTTTGAAGCCGGGGCAGCTTGTCTGTGTATCAGTGCGGGAAAGACATTAATGTTCGATCGTGAAGAGCTGGTCGCACGCGCCGACAAATTTGATATGGCAATCGTAGCGGTCTAGTTGTCTATCTTTGGTTCGTCCGCTTCTTCCTCCACAGACTGGTCAGGCGGGACTTCGCGACCGGGCACCCGGTACTCCTCATTCACCCATTTCCCCAAATCAACCAGCTTACAGCGTTCGGAGCAGAATGGCCGGTGTGGATTGTCTTTCCAATCCAACTGTTTGCCACACGTCGGGCACTTCATTTGAAGATTCTAACAGGTTTAGTTTGCGAGCGGAGCTTCAGTGACAGCTCCCGTCAACCACTCAGGCCGCTTGACCAGGATTCGCCGGTTAACGAATTCGATCGTGCCTTCGCGTCGCATAGCGTTCAAACGAACTGTGACGCTCTCGCGGGTGGAGCCGACGATGGAAGCAATCTCGCGATGAGGAAGGGGAATGTCGATCAGCACGCCGTCTGATTCGCGCACTCCGTAACGGTGAGAAAAATCTGCCAGCAAACGATCCAGCCGAGCCGGTATCGCATTGAGCGCAAAATCTGCAAGTCGCTGCTCGGCACGTTCCAAACGGTGGCCAATTAGACGCAGAGTGTATTCGTGAAGCTGCGGGTCCTGGGCCATCGCGAGTTTAAACTGTTCTGCGGGTATCTTTAACAACGTGCAGGTTTCGTATGCGACCGCGGAATTCTCTCGGCGGCCGGCACTTGAATACAACGCGGAGTCGCCGAACAATGAACCTTGCGGCAAGATGTCGATGACCGCCTCACGTTCAGTATCCAACTCGATCCGGCACAGTTTGATGCGTCCCTCGACGATGACGTATAAGGCGTCAGCCTGCTCGCCCGCACGGTAGATAAACCGGCGGCGGCGCGCCTCCAGCACCACTGCGTGCTCTGCAAGGTTTGTTACAGTGTGATCATTGTCTGTGCCGAGGTGGAGGTCCTGCAGCATGCGTACTTTTTCCGCGGTTGTCGCTGCCGCGGCTCGTCGCGGAGGTTTCACTTTATTTGATTCCTGGGTCATCGGGGTGATAGTAAGCGTGTAGGTTAAGACCGTACCATCTTGACGGTTTATCTTCCCGCTTGCCCGTTCGTGCGCACTCTGATTTTGACTGGTAACGTAAGGATTCCCTGAAAAGGTGCCCGGAGTCGAATTCTTAGCTATTGTACAATTCCGAAAACAAGGGCGAGTCGTATATCAAGAGCGGCAAAACCATTGAATGCCAGCACTCTAGCACGATGATTAGGGCCATGCAACACTTTTGGTCCATAAAACTCATTCCGCACGAACTCGGGCGATTCAGGCATCGTAGTGATATCTAGACGCCGCGTGTCGCGTCATTTTCGAGGGACAACAGCAATAACGGGGAAATAAAGCCATGGCTGACTACAAGGACACACTGGACGATTGGCAAAAAACGGTGCGGCGAAAAGCCCGGGAACTGGACGAGAAGTACGCGATTAAGGACCTCGTCGATGAGGGCGCCCGAGCCGCAACCGAAGCTGCCAAACGAGGCGCGCAAAGTCTGTCGTCGGGAGCGGAAAAACTTCGCGCCGAGGCCGAGCGCATGACTGAACAAGGGGACG
Source organism: Pyrinomonadaceae bacterium (assembly GCA_963730985.1). Taxonomy (GTDB): domain Bacteria; phylum Acidobacteriota; class Blastocatellia; order Pyrinomonadales; family Pyrinomonadaceae; genus PSRF01. Next base: position 1,127,661 of record CAVSTX010000005.1, on the reverse strand, counting down.
TAAACGAAACAGCAAAACGTGCCGCAAATGACGCCGTACGAGGAGCGAAGAAGGCCGGAGAAACAATCCGAGACGCTGCGGGGGACGCGGGGAAGAAAGCCGGTGAAGTGTTCGACGACGCCAAAAACTATTACCAGCGAGCCTCGCAGGTTTATGACACAGGCGCGAAGTTGACGCGGGCGTCTACAGCGGCAACTGCCGGCGTTCTCAAAGCGCGCGATTGGATCAAAGCAAATCCCGGCAAAGCGGCAGCGGTTTCGTTCTCGCTCGTTATAGGTGTTCGCATGGGAGCAGCTTTACCGGGCTTGGATGCGGTGATCCTCGGATCGCACCCTCATTGGTTGACGCATTCGGCATTGCCGATTTTTGGTGTCCGAAAACTCAGCGAACAATTCGATGACTACCTGCGCAAGAAGGAACAATTGATTGCTGAAGGCAAACTCTCAGAAGCCGAGCAGAAGCAAATCGAGTTTGAACGGAACATTACGAAATATGTAGGCGCGCCGCTGCTGGGTGCGTTTAGCTGCGCGGCCGGAGCAGCGATGTGGGCCCAGATCGTTGCAGGCGGAGGAATCGCCGGAGCGCCGGTAAGTTGGCTGGTAGGCGGCAATCCTTTTCTGGGCGGTGTTTGGCTATTCGCTAACGGCGCAATCTGTTTCCATGAAGGCTATAAGTTCTTCATGATTGCGCTGGCGGATCAGAAAGAAGTTGAGAAGGTGGTGCGCGAGATTAAGGGACTGTTGCCAGAAGCGTCGACGGCCTGAAGCAGGAGCAGGAAGCAGGAGCAGGAGGCAGGAAGCAGGCGGCAGGAAGAAGGATGCAGGAAGTTTACCGATTGCCGTTAATGAACGTGCTCCTGCTCCTGCTGTGTCTGCCCCTGCCTCCTGTCTTTATGTTATCGCAATCGGAAATGGCCAGAACGAAAGCGCAAACACGACAAGTGTGATGACTGCAACCACTATTCGCGCCGTGCCTAACGGTTCCATCACCTGCGGTGGTGGGTGATGTACTCTCAGCATTACCGCCAAAAGAACCGTGTAGAGAAACCCACTCGGGCTGCCATACCAAATAAAACCCAAAGCTGCAATCACCACCATTGTTCCGAACGCCAGGCGTCCGAGCAGTTTGTGAGTGGCGCGACCGAAGAGCGCAAACGTTCCGTGGCCTCCATCAAGCTGGCCCACCGGCATCAAGTTCAAACTCGTTACCAGCAAACCAATCCACGCCGCCATGTAAAACGGATTGGGCAAAGCATCTTCAAGACGAACATCTGTCAACCTGCCCAGCAATCTTATTAGCAGCGGATCGTTGAAAATGATTACCGAACCTGTTGAAGGCGGCGCCGTTTGCAACGTCAGCACACCCAGAACAGCGAAGGGCAGCAACATTACGAAGCCTGCCAGCGGTCCTGCCAAACCGATGTCGAAAAGCGCTCGCCGCGTAGGTATCGGCGACTTCATTTTGATGAACGCGCCGAACGTGCCGGCTAAAAACAGTGGTGGCGCCGGAATGAAAAAGGGAAGGGTCGCATCCACTCCGTAATAACGGCAGGCGAGATAGTGGCCCATCTCGTGTGCCAGCAGAATTATTAGCAACGAAGCCGCAAAGGCGACTCCCTGCACGATCAGCGTCGGGTGCGCCAGAGCAAAACTCGCGATGGCAAACGTCAACCTTAGGTAATAGTCGGGGACGTACAACAGATAACCAATAATTCCGGGAGTCGAGGGTTCAGCTACATCGATCTGCGGAGCAGCAATCACGATGCCGGCAAACGTGGTTGTGACGAAGGTCAACAGAAATAACGCCGAATGCTTCAGCCATTCGCGGGTTGTCGGTAGCGCGGCCCGCGCGGTCCGCGGCATAGGTGACGGCATTAACGGCGAGATCGCTTGTACGGATTCTGACATTGTCGTAATCGATAAAGGCCACGACCGGTTCTCAAAATTCTGCCGGCCCTGGCCTTTGAAAGTTCTAGCTTAAATCGTTTTTAGAAATCAGTATCGTCTGAATCATCGGCGAAGTTGTCAGCACCTATTTCGCCGTCGTCTGTAACCTGCAAGTCTTTTCCGGGCTTGAATCGAATAGTTTTGCCTGAAGGTATTGCCACTTCTTCTCCCGTCCGCGGGTTGCGTCCGACACCGCGTTTACGTGGCTTGACCACAAATACCCCAAATCCGCGCAGCTCAATTCGCTCGCCGCGCGTTAGCGCCTCCTTCATGGAATGAAACAAAGCATCTACGGCTTGCTCGGCTTTCATCTTCGGGACGCCGGTCTTCTCGGCCACCCGATTGATAATGTCTAATTTGATCACTGCGTTTGAGCCTCCGTTCGCGCTCGAGGGGGTTTATTTTTGAGCCGAGCGTGCAGGGAGGGATGATAGAGAGGCGCAGTTAAGACTGTCAACCATATCCGCGTAAGTAGTTTTGAGCACAGAACTTCGGCCTGAGCGGAATGACGAGAATTAGAAGCAACGGAGCGCTCTCGCGGTGCAACTTATCATGTTTGACAAGGCACAACGCGATGGCTACCCTCAAGTGGTTTGTCGCGCCCGTTCACGATGCATGGAGGCATCAGCTTTAGCGATTGAAACATGTTTGGAATTAGAAGCCGACGACCGCCGCCGTTTGGTGGTATCGACATAAACGACGACCGGGACATTCAAGTCCACCGGCCTGAGGAAGCATCCCGGCACAGCCTATGGTCTGAGGGCCGACTGCTTTTTCGCGATCTAATCTTCGCGCTGATGATTGCCGCCCTGGTGGTTGTCTTCGTCGTTCAGCCGGTGAAAGTGGAAGGCACGTCCATGCTTCCGCGATTGCACGACGGCGAACGCATCTTCGTCAACAAGTTGATCTACTACGACGAATATCGTTGGGCGCCGAAGGTGGAACGAGGCGACATCGTTGTTTTCTGGTACCCCGACGATCCTTCAAAGAGTTACATCAAACGCGTAATCGGTTTGCCAGGCGACACGGTGGAAATTCGCGAAGGTACGGTTCGGGTAAACAGCACACAACTCGAGGAGAAGTACCTGGATCCGCGGTTCAACATCTCGCCCAAGAGCGAGGCGCCGGTGTTCGTCCGCCAGAATTATTACTTTGTGATGGGCGACAACCGGGACAACTCCAGCGACTCACGCAGGTGGGGACTTGTGCCGAAGAAATATGTTTACGGGAAGGCGCTGTTTCGGTATTGGCCGCTGACGTCCGCTAGCATAATCCATCATGAGAACCTTGTGCCGGCGGGACGCCAGGAGCTTTCGAACGATCCTGCGATACAGGAGAACGGCGTACCGGAACCGGAACGCGACACAGAATCGCGCTAATGTTATTGGCGGACGCGAGTTTTTGATTTGAACGCACTAGATTGGCTACGACTGCTGGCAATGATTTTTTATGCGCCGGTGCGCGCACTGCGCGAAGTGCGTGACCGCGCGAGCGTCGCAGCATCTGCCTCCGTGGCGTTTGTGGCGCAAACCGTTTTCTTCCTGACTCTCACAATTCTATACCTCAGTTACCTCGGCAGTCCGCGAAGTCCAGCCACGCTGTTTTCCATCATGCTCCAGTCAGGCGGTTCGCTGGTGATCATAGCGTTGGTCTTTTGCCCGCTCGCACTGTTTCTGTCGAACCTGTTTGTGCGGCGGGGGAGCTTTCGCCTTCTGCTGCAACAGGAATACGCGTCGTTCGCGTCGGCGATGTTTTATGCGTTAACTGCGGCGAGCGTAATGGCAACGATATTGACTTTGGTGGGGACAGCCAGCCGCGTGCAGCAAGCGTTAGCGTCGCGAATGGTCCAGACGGTACTCACCCAGAAAAGCCAACTTCCGCCGGACGTCTTACTTGCGTTTGAGCAGGGTTTACTTCGCACAGAAACCATCGCGGCCGGACTCTCATTGCTCGTCCTGATCGCAATCTTTTCAATATGGGCGATCCTTGGCGTACGCGCTGTATTTCGTTTGTCGTGGATGCAGTCGATCGTGGTCGTTATCGTCAGCGGTATGTTGTTGATTCCGGCGTCACGGCTGCTTCCGATAGTGGCGATGATCCTGGCGTCTCCGTTCCTGCTGATCATCGTCTTCCTGTTGCTGCGCGGATATGTCTCGGAAATTACGCGAACTCAACGAGCGCGTGAGTCGTTCAGACAAAACCTGGAAGCAGCTACGCTAAATCCGGCAGATGCATCAGCGCATTACAACCTCGGATTGATCCATCACCAGCGCGGCGAGCTCGACGCGGCGCGAGAGCGTTTTGAGCGGGCAATTCAGATCGACGCGGAAGAGATCGACGCGCACTATCAGCTTGGCCGGATCGCTCGAGCGCAAAAGCGTTATGCCGATGCGATCAGGAATTTTGAACAAGTAGTTGCGCGCGACCAGACTCATAGTCAACACGAGATCTGGCGAGAAGTGGGTGCCACCTACATCGCGGCCGGACAGTTTGAAGATGCGCGGAATGCGCTCGAACAATTCCTCGAACACCGTCCGTCTGATCCTGAAGCGCTTTATCTGATGGGCCGCGCGCATGCGGGACTGGGTCACCGGAATGAAGCGAAGAGTTCGATGCAGGCGTGCATCGAGGCGGTGAAAACTGCGCCCGCTTACAAGTATCGCGCTGATAAACGTTGGCTGAACGAGGCGCAGCAGTTTATTAAAAGTAGTCAGTAGACCTGTCAATTGTCAGTTGTCAGTGGTCAGTTGTTAGTGGTTCGTTGTTAGTTGTTCGTTGTTAGTTGTTGGTTGTCAGTTGTTGGTTGTTAGTTGTTAGTGCTGGTTAGTGGTTAGTGGTTCGACACCAGTTAACAACTACTGACTATTGACTACTGACTACTAACCACTAACAACCAACAACCAACAACTGACAACGAACCACTGACCACTAACCACTGACAACTAACAAAACATGAAATCTAAACCTGCAATTTTAGCACTCGAAGACGGTCTTACTTTCCGCGGTCGTTCGTGGGCGGCCGAGGGCGAAGCTTGCGGTGAGATGGTTTTCAACACTTCGATGACCGGCTACCAGGAAGTGCTCACGGATCCTTCCTACGCAGGTCAGATCGTCTGCATGACGTATCCGCTAATCGGCAACTATGGCGTCAACAGCGAAGACGAAGAATCATCGCGACCGTGGGTCGAGGGATTTGTAGTCCGTGAGGCCAGCCGGATGGCTTCGAATTGGCGCGCGCAGGAAACTCTCGATGCTTACCTGAAACGCTGGAACATCGTGGCTCTTGACGGCATTGACACCCGTGCGCTCGTCCGCCACATACGCGACAAGGGCGCAATGCGCGCTTGTATTTCGACTGTCGATCTTGACGAAGAGAGTTTGATCGAAAAGGCGCGGAGCTCGCCGCCGATGGAGAACAGGGAACTGGCGAGTGTCGTAACCACGCCCGAGACTTATCAGGTTGCGGCCGAGGGCGCTGAGCGGTTCCACGTGGTTTGTTACGACTTTGGTGTGAAGCGAAATTCGTTGCGCGAACTCGCCCAACTTGGTTGCCGCGTTACCGTCGTGCCGTCGTCCACAACGGCGTCAGAAGTGCTGGCGATGAATCCTGACGGAGTTTTCCTGTCGAATGGACCAGGCGATCCGGCGTCGATGAACAAAGAAGTAGAAGAGATCAAACGGCTCTTCACGGCTGAAATGCCCACGTTTGGGATTTGCTTCGGCCACCAGTTGTTGGGCCGCGCGTTAGGCGGATCCACATTTAAACTAACCTTCGGCCATCGCGGTGGAAATCAGCCCGTAAAGGATCTCCGGGAAGGCGGGATTGAGATCACGTCACACAACCATGGATTCGCAGTGCAGCAAGGAAGTTTGCCCGGCGATGTGGAAGTCACGCATATCAATCTCAACGATCAATGCGTGGAGGGCATGCGCCATCGCACTTTGCCAATCATTTCCGTCCAGTATCACCCGGAAGCTGCCCCCGGACCTCACGACGCGGAACACCACTTTCAGAGATTCATTCAACTGATGGAGCAGCGGGCTTAATTTAGTCCAAAGTCCAAAGTCCAAGGTCCAAAGTTCAAAGTCGAACTCATCAGCTCTCCGGTCAGGAAGGGTGTATCTATTGCTGAGTCGTCTTAAGTTCATACCGCGTTTACGCGGTAGCCCGAAGGGGACAATAGGCTGGCCTGTAAGCCCTTGGGGTCATCCGCCTGAAAGCGGAATAGATTTCACGGCTCTTCACTGAGTGCGTGATCGGTAACCGTTGGCGGTGAAGGTATTTCTTTTGTAATGAGAGCGTCGTCCGGCGGAGCTGGCTCGAGTAAATCAGCCAGACCTTCACTGCCCTTGTGTTCCAGCCAGTGACGATAGCTAACAGTCAGGATCGCTACGACGGGAATGGCAAGAAAGATGCCCGCCACTCCTGCGAGTTCGGCGCCCGAAAGAATGGCGATGATCACCGCTAACGGGTGAAGATGTATTCCCTGTCCGATGAGGCGCGGGTAAACAACGTAGTCCTGCACAATCCGCAACACGGCAAGAAACAACAACACGATGAACGCCGAGAAGGTGTGGCCCGTATGAAGTGTCGCAGCAACCGCCGCAACGACGGCGATCGCGAGTGGACCCACCAGTGGAATGAATTCAAAGATTCCCGCGAGCAGACCCAGAACAAGCGGGCTTGGCAAACCCAGCAGCGTAAACCCAAGCGCACAAATCACGCCTATAAAAAGACATGCTGTTAATTGCGCGCGGATGTAAGCGGCGAGTGTGCTGTTGATGTCCTGAAAAAACTCGTCCCCGCGCCAGCGCCAGCGGCCCTTCGGCAACATCTGCAAAGCTGAACTGCGGAATACCTCTGCGTCTTTCAGGAAAAAGAAACTCAGAATCGGAATCAGGACCAGCCAGGGAATGTAAATTAACCAGCCGGCCATGCTGGTTAACACCTCGCTTGCCGTCAGACTCACCTTTTCGATCACGGTAGGTATTGCGCGGTTTACGGCGTCGAGTAAGGGCTCTGGCATGCGGCGGCTGCGGAAGTACTCGACCCAACCCTGAGTCCGGTCACCGACCGAGGTCCAGTATGCTCGCGCCTGCTCAGTAAACTCCGGAAACTGACTGCCTAAACGCGGCGCAAGAATATAGATTCCGGCGACGATTACGGCGATGATGACGAGGTAAGCAAGCGTGATCGCCATAGTGCGCGACATAGCCAGTTCGCGTTTGCCCAAACGGACGGGACGCCGCAAAAACTCGACCAGCGGGGAAACAAAGTAAGCAAAAAAGATCGATAGGATCAGGAGCAGGATAACGCCGGTTAGTTTCACCAGGATCCAAATCGTGGCCAGCACTATGAGCACGATCAGGATCACGCGAAGCACCACGCGCGTTTGTGGCCATGATGCTGAAGCGGCAGCCTGAGCTGCCGTGTGCGCGATCTCTTTTTGTTCCTGTTTTTCCACTTAAGCCTTAGCCATAAAGTCTTGCGATGATGCTGCCAACAGCGAACTGATCCGCAGGGGAGATGCTCCGAAACTCTACGCCAAACGTGTCGGGAGTTGCGTGATGGACCACTTCACCGCGTAACGACAATGCTTCTTCACGATCCATCAACAACAGACCCAGTTGATCTCCAACTTTCACATACGGACAAGCGGGTAGGTTGCAAACTCGAATGCCGCCAAGGCTGATGTCTCCAGGTTCACCGATACCGATCGACTCGTTCAGGCTTTCATCCTCAATGGCCAGTGTCAATCTTGTGCGTACGTAATAACGAGGATACTTGCGTCTTTCGTGATCCGGCAGGTTCGTGGCAGGTGAGTTCATCGCGAATCCTTTCAGTTGGCGAAGTCGTCGTCTTCCTCATCCTCCTCATCATCATCAACGACAGGCGGGGGTGGCGGCGCGACGCGCGGCGCTGCCGGCTCCCAGATCAAACCCTTCCATTCTTCGGTCTCGCCTAAAAGCTGTAGCGCTGCCAACGGGTGGCCCGGATTGCGTTCAATTCGCAAAACTTCGGCGACCACCTGGAGTTTCTTGCCGTCCTCGCCCTGCACCTCGAGACGCACGCGACTCCCTACGTCAGGAAGTTTCTGCGGAAGGTGTACGAGCGTGCCTTCGGGCCCAACATTCTCGGTGGTGCCTTCAGTCATGATGTGAGAGCCCCCGGGTTCGTCCCACTCCGCGCGCACTTCGAATGCCGCCAGGTATCGGGTTCCAACCCTGCCTTCCGGTACAGATTGTCGAGGCAAATCAGTTTACTCCCTGCGCAGTGGGCTGGAACAACGCGCGTATGATACAGGCAAATTGCAGATTATCGGAGGAATTTGCGAGGGGAGCGATCTCCTCTGCATCAAAAGTCGTCAGCGGGACCATGACGTGGGTGGGTTGGCGAATACAGAACCGGAGCGGTAGCGACGGATGAGACGATCAATATCCGTGAGTTGCGGAACAGTAAGCTGGCTTTGGTTAGCTTTGCCTGCGTGCACTCAGCGATCAGTGCCGTCGCTACCGCTCCGGTTCTGTATTCGTCGACCCACTGCATCGCCACCGCGTGCCTAACGTAAAATTCGTCTGCCGCAACTTTGCGACTTCTGATGTGACACCAAATTGTCCGTGCCTGCTTTTTACCGCGCCAACGACACTTCTTTGTCAATCTTCGTCTTCTCTAAGTTTTTCCAGAACCGAAAAATCTTCCAGGGTTGTCACGTCGCCGGCGACTGTGCCACTCGTGGCTATCTCGCGCAACAGACGGCGCATGATCTTCCCGGAACGAGTCTTGGGCAACGCGTCGGTAAATCGAATTTCCTCTGGCCGAGCGAGGGCGCCGATTTCGTTGACCACGTGTTGCCGCAGTTCTAGATGGAGTTCTTCGGAAGCGGTGTGAGTGCCCTCGAGTGTTACAAATGCGATGATGGCCGAACCTTTCATCTCGTCAGGCCGCGCGACAACAGCCGCTTCAGCAACAGCGAAATGCGAGACCAACGCGCTTTCCACTTCCGCAGTGCCGAGCCGGTGGCCGCTGACGTTTATCACGTCATCAATCCGCCCCATGATCCAAAAGTAGCCGTCTTCATCGCGTCGCGCGCCGTCACCCGCAAAATAGATCCCTTCCAGCTGCGACCAATATTGTTCCTGGTAGCGCGCGTCGTCGCCCCAGATTGTTCGTAGCATCGACGGCCACGGCCGCTTGATCACGAGATAGCCACCTTCGTTTGGCCCAACCGGGCGGCCATCGCGAGTCATGATGTCTGCTTCGATTCCAGGCAGTGGTTTCGTGGCAGAACCTGGTTTAGTAGGAGTCGCTCCCGGAACCGGAGAAATCATCATGGCACCCGTTTCCGTTTGCCACCACGTGTCAACGATCGGACAACGCTCTTTGCCAATCACCTTGTGATACCACATCCATGCTTCCGGGTTGATCGGTTCACCAACTGTGCCCAACAAGCGGAGACTGGACAGGTCGTGTTTCTGAGGCCATTGCTCGCCCCACTTGATAAAGGCGCGTATTGCTGTTGGCGCCGTATAAAAAACGTTGACGCGATGCTGTTGGATTAGCCGCCAGAAGCGATCCGGTTCCGGATGATTTGGTGCCCCTTCATACATCAACACCGTCGCGCCGTTTGAGAGTGGTCCATAAACCACGTAGCTATGACCGGTTACCCAACCAATGTCAGCAGTGCACCAGTAAATGTCATCCTCTTTAAGATCGAATACCCACTTCGTTGTCAGGTGTACTTGCAAAAGATACCCGGCGGTCGTGTGCAGAATTCCCTTTGGCTTACCGGTGGTCCCGGACGTGTAAAGAATGTAAAGCGGATGTTCGCTGTCGAGCGGAGCGGCAGGACACTCTGAATTCTCGTTCTCCATTACGTCGTGCCACCAGTGATCGCGACCCGCGACAAAGTCGATACTGCTGCCAGTTCGTTTCACGACTATGCAAGCCTCGACCGATGGAGTTTCTTTTAACGCTTCATCAACAGCGGCTTTGAGTTTGATTTCATTGCCGCGACGCCAACCACCATCGGCGGTAACGACTAACTTGCAACTTGCGTCATTGATGCGATCAACCAGCGCAGCGCTGGAAAATCCGCCAAAGATCACTGAGTGGGTCGCGCCAATCCGCGCGCATGCGAGCATTGCAATCGCCAGTTCCGGAATCAGCGGCATGTACAGCGCAACGCGATCACCCTTAACTACTCCCTGGCGCTTCAACACATTTGCAAACTTGCTGACTTCCTCATGGAGTTGCTTGTAGGTAAAAGTACATCGATCGCCGGGCTCGCCTTCCCAAATAAGCGCGATTTTGTCGCCGCGCGTTTCAAGATGCCGGTCAAGGCAGTTATAGGAGATGTTGATTTCGCCGCCGATAAACCACTGGGCGTGTGGCGGCTGCCAATCCAGCACCCGGTCCCATCGCTTAAACCAGTGCAGCTCTTCAGCCATCCGCGACCAGAAGGCCTCCGGATCGGCGCTCGCTTCCGCGCGCAACTGCTCGAGCTCTTCCATCGACTTAATATGCGCCTTAGCTAAAAAATCCGGAGGCGGTGGAAAGACGCGATCTTCGTGCTGAAGCGACTCGATATTGGTAGTCACACTGGACATAATTACTGGATGTCTCCGAAAGAAATTGTTTAGGGTTCAGCCGTTGGTGTAACACAGAACTACCTGACGCGCCAACGGGACTTCTGACTAAGTTAAGCAACTCCGGCACTGTTGAGGAGGATGAGGACTGAGTGACGGATGAGGACTGCCAGCGCCGCAGGCGCGAACTGCAACAGCCTGGGCCAGCGGCCCAGGAAAGCGGTAGACGCTTGACGCTCAAGCGCTGAAGGCGCGGTAGATAGGCTAAAGCGCGCTTTCAGCGCTACGACCTAAGGTGGCGCGACGGGTTTCCTGGGCCGCTGGCCCAGGCTGTCACAGTTCGCGCCTTCGGCGCTTCTTCATTCTACTTATGATAACTTCTCAGCTAAAGTTTTTTGGTATTAAGAGCGGGCGCATGCCCCTTCCTGACCTGAGAGGCTTTCTTAACTTGAGCATTTGAATTGAAGACCGTGACATTTGAGCAATCAATGAACCTTTACGTCGGGACCAGCGGATACAGCTACAAAGAATGGAAAGGAAGTTTCTATCCGGAAAAACTTCCGGCTAAAGAGATGCTTCCTTACTATTCGGAACGGCTGAGCACCGTGGAAATTAATGCCACCTTTTATCGTATGCCTCAGGCAAGCATGCTCGAAAACTGGAAAGAGCAGGTGCCGCGCGGATTTCGCTTTTCGCTGAAAGCTCCACAACGAGTCACGCATTTCAAGCGACTGAAAGATGTCGAGGAAGAGACAAAGTATTTTCTCGAAATAGCGTCAGTATTGCAGGACCAGTTGGGGGTTGTTCTTTTCCAATTGCCGCCCAACATGAAAAAAGACATCGAACGGCTGGAGAAGTTTGTGAGTCAATTGCCGGAGCAGCCGCGGGTTGCATTTGAATTCCGGCACCCCACGTGGTTTGACGACGACGTGCTTACTATCTTGCGGAGCCGCAATTACGCGCTTTGTATTTCAGACACCGACGATCTTCCGGTGACTCACATCGATCGAACGGCTGATTGGGGATACTTGCGATTGCGGCGCGTTAATTACAGCGAGGACAACCTCGCTGAATGGCTGCAGCGTGTGCGTGATCAATCCTGGGAAGAGACGTTCGTGTTCTTCAAACACGAAGATGAGGGAACTGGCCCGCGACTGGCGGCCCAGTTTTTGACGCTGGCCGGCAACTAATGTCTCAGTGGCACTGCGGATACAACAGCAAACCGGCCGCGCGACGAAACAAACGTCTCTGAGCGGGCCGGTTCTGTCGTTTCTAAGCTGTGCGCTTCTACGGATAGTACAAACTAGAAATTGCCCGTGCATTCTGCGTGACCGCAGTCGCAGTCGATTTCGATTGTCCGGCCGGCGCCCTCACATGACGCGCTGCAGTATTTTCCATCTTGTTGAGGTGCGCAACCGCAAACCGGATTTTTACAAGTTACTTTATCGTCGTCTCCCATGATTCCTCCTGAGGTGTCGAATTTGCGCCGCATAGAGTAGCACAGGCAATGTAAACTCCTTTACTCGTCCGTCTCGGCCGGCTTAACCACGGTCATCGCACCGTGCGTTTTCAGCAATCGAATCACCGCACGATGGTCATACTCGGTCGCATAAGTCAGCGCGTTCCGGCCCTCTTCATCGGTGGCGTTTACTTGTGACCCCGCCAACAGCAGCAGCCTTACATTGTTAGTCAAACCTGACGACGCTGCTCTCATCAACGCGGTTTGTCGCGCCTTATTTGCGGCTTCCACTTTGGCGCCGGCATCAAGAAGGGTCTTGAGCGCTTCGTAATTATTTTTCATCGCGATGTCGAGAAGCGGTGTGTTCCCGTCCGTGTCTTTGGCGTTAGCATCGGCGCCCGCGTTGATCAGTTCCCAAATCAGGTCCGTAGTCGCATCTTCCTGAAGCATCATCAACACTGTTCGGTCGCCGCCGTTGCGGGCGCGCGGGTCAGCACCTCTCGACAGCAGCAACTGCACCATTTCGAAATTCGAATTCAGCACGGCATGTTCCAAAGCAGTTGTGCCGCTGCGGCTGTCACGCAGATTAACGTCGCTGTTTGCGATCAAGCTGTTGAGCTTATCCAGGTCGTCTTCCTGAGCCGCCCGGACAAAAGGATCCTCCGGCAACACGACTGATATTCCGCCCAGGACGTGCTGAACCATGTTTCTTATTTCGACCTCAGCTTCAATCGTCGCGACTGTCAAAGTGTAATCAAGACGATTCTCGCCGTTAGTCAGGTAGGTCTGCGTGTCTACGGGTGCAAATCCCGGGGCTTCAATGTGCACGAAATAGCTGTTCGTAGCTAGTCGCTCAAAGCGAAATTCGCCTGTGTTGTTTGTGCTGGTGTAGAGCCGGTTTCCTTCAATAGTGGCTATCGAGATGGTAGCGCCCGCTATCGAGGCGCCATTCGTATCGCTGATCCGTCCGGTCAGGACTGCCGCGTCGAGGTGTGGGCCTTGTGATTGCGAACTATACATTGCTGTGGGCCGCTGGTCCTCTGACCCCTGGACCACTGCTGCCGACAGACTCAAGGTCGCACTGAACGCACCTGCCGCGATGCGTGAAACGCGACGACTAATGTGATGAAACTTTGCGTTGGCGTGTCGCGTGAGCAGTTCACCGTTCGGATCGCGGTAGTAACTAACACACAGCCGGCCTTCCGATTTTCGTATTAGCTGCAATGCATCCTCCCGCGTCATTTCAGAAAGATTATGAACGTGGCGACTACAGTGCTCGCAAAACCGGACCTGGTCGTTGCCGGCCATTGAATTCCAATCCTGAGTACACGGGGAAGTTAAGGTAAGACGATTAAGTGGATCCTTGCGGGACATAGGCTATCTCCTTTCAAAATCAACATTGATCGGAGAGCCCGGGGAGAGAAGCTCAGAGACGAACGCGCACACTTAGACCATCAGCGGGAACAAATGTTCCACACTCAAAGTGCCTGATTGCGTTGTGTGAATCTGGGGAGGAGCCTTCTGGTTCAGGCGTGAGATGCCGTCGATTTGCGCCGGGTTGTCAGCGCGTCGAATCGCAGTTCGAAATTTTGAATAACATTAACGCGCCAGTGCGACAGCGATCTCTGCTGCCACACGCGCGTTGTTCTCCAGTAATGCGATGTTGGCGCGAAGCGTCGCACCGCTGCTTGCCTGGGCCATCCGCGAAAGTAGAAATGGAGTTAACTTGCGCCCGCCTATCGATTGTTTGCCGGCTTCCTGTAGTGCCGAAGCCAGGGACGATTCGAGTTCTGTTGAGGAGACTTCAAACTCTTCCGGCACTGGAACGGTCACCAGTAGCGCACAATCCATATTCAAACTTGCCTGCGCGCGGAAGACGCCGGCAACTTCCCTCGGCGACTCACAACGAATGTCGACAGGCAATCCACTGCTTCGCGAATAGAAAGCCGGCATCTCGTCGCATCGATAACCAACGACAGTGACACCGTTGGTTTCGAGCCACTCGCGGGTGGCAGGCAAGTCAAGAACGATTTTCGCGCCGGAACAAACGACAATGATGGGTGTGGAAGCGAGCACCGGGAGGTCGGAAGACACGTCGGGCAAGGATCCGCGATGCACGCCGCCAATGCCTCCGGTGGCGAATACCTTTATTCCCGCACGGTGGGCGATCCATGAAGTTGAAGCGACGGTTGTCGCGCCGTCCGACCCCTGCGCTACCGCAACCGGCAAATCACGAATCGAAATTTTTGCAATGTCTTCCGCTGTGGCGATCAATTTCAGTTGATCGTCGGTTAGGCCCACACAAAGTTTCCCGTTAAGAATCGCAATGGTCGCAGGCAGCGCGCCGTTTGTGCGTACCACGCTTTCGAGCTGGCGCGCCGTTTCAAGATTTTGCGGCCGCGGAAGACCGTGAGCTGTAACAGTAGATTCAAGAGCAACGATTGGTTGGTTCGCAGCTAAGGCTGATTCAATCTCGAGAGTGAATGTGAATAAGGAATCTGTCCATGAATTGTTCTAGTAAGCTGTTTACGACGCTGCGTGCTTATATCTGTCACTTCAACACAGCACGTCTCTTCAGGTTGGGAAGGGGGCATGCCCCCGCTCTTCACTTTTTCTGATTAATGCATACAACTATGGGAAACAAATAGCGAAGCGGGGGCATGCCCCCGCTCTTCACTTTTTCTGATTAATGCATACAACTTATGGAAAACAAATAGCGAAGCGGGGGCATGCCCCCTTCCCAACCCGAGAGACATTCCAACCTGAGAGACCTTTTCAGGTTGAGTGGTACCTACCGGGGTCAGGAAGGATTGGCAGTTGGCGCTTGCGATTCTGTCAGCTTTCAGATCCAATTTAAATAACGTTCCGCCGCCTGGCAGTTTCTCCCACGAAATCTCTGCTCCTATCAAACTCGCTCGAGCACGCATGTTGGCCAGTCCACGGCCGGCGTTCTGTTGCAGTCTCTCATCAAACTGGCGTCCATCGTCTTCCAGCCGCAATTCGAAATCGCCCTCGGGTGAAGCATTGACCGTCATCCTGACCCGCTTCGCTCCTGCATGCCGCCAGACATTATTCACTGCTTCCTGCACGATTCGATAAATTTGCATCTGCACATTCGCAGGCAAGTGAACACTTTCCTCCAGGAGCTCATCGCAAACAAATTCATACTCAAATCTTTTGTCGGTGGGCGCGTCTTGCACGGCGTGAGATAACGCAAATTCAAGTGCCGCAGCGAAGCCTACGTTCTGTAACACCGAAGGACTCAAGTCTTCACAAATGCGGCGCACCTCCTGCGAGATGGATTCAATTTCAGTTCGCAGGACGGACGGATCGAGTTGGTTGCGACTTGTCGGTTCGCCGTTTGGTGAAACCTGATCGCTCAACAACATCAGGTGCCTCAAATCGGCGAGTGTTTGATCATGCAAGTCACGCGCAATCCGTCGTCGCTCGCGTTCCGCTTCGTTGGCGAGATTCAATCGGGCATCGGCGAGTTCGATGTTGGCGGCGGACAAGGCAGCACTTGTACGCGCGATTCGTCGTCTTTCCTGAATCGCCCAGAAGAGTGCGAGCAAAGCTAGCGCGAGCAGAATGGCCAAAGCCGTTGAGGTCCATGGAAATGGCGCACTGGCGATACTCAACGCAAACGACATTGGCTCAGAAGCGACGAGGTCTTTGCTGAATGCACGTGCTGTTATGCGATACGTTCCGGGCGCGAGACCTTCGGCGGTGAACTGCGACTCGCGCGACAGCTTCTGTTTTATAACCGAGCCGTTGGCCTTCGTCAGCGTAAATGCATACTGAAATTTCTCGGGGAAGGTACGACTGCTTACCGCGCCGACGTCCAACAGCAAACTGTTTTGTGGATATTCAAGTTGTAATCCCGACTGTAACTCTCCCGCCGAGTGGACTCGCTTACTAATCACTCTGGCGGCGTAAAGCGTTGGACCAACTGTGGCCGGCGTATAACGCGCTATGCCGCGACTGGTGCCCACTATTACTGAGTTATGGCCTTGTGCGTTAGTGAGTGGCAGCGCAGTAAAAACGTTTTGCGATGGCAGACCCTGTTCGGCATCGAGTTGAGACACAACCGGCCCTGACTCTTTGTCGAGCGTGATCCGCAGCAGGCCGCTGCCGGTAGTCCCGCTTATGACCTCGTTCCGATCTTTTGAAGGAACGACGGCGACGCTTCGAGCTTCGTATCCGGGCGCGGCCGGAACGCAAGAGTCTGAGGGCTCACAAAAATAAACACCCTGATTTGTTGCCAGCCACCGTGTTTTGTCGGCACTGACGTTAATAGATCGAACAGTACTTTTGTTTAGTTCAGCGAAAGCTTTATCAGCTACTACTTCGGTTCCGTCGAAGAGCAATGCGCCGTCACGTGCCGTTCCGATAATCAGAAACGCATCACCATCGGCCGCCAGGGCAATAACATCGCGCGTGTTCGGTGTATCTGACGGCCAGATGTTTGTCAGGCGATTGCCTTCGAGACGTTCGACGCCTCGTCCATAGCTGGCGATGTAAGTTGTTCCGCGAAAGTTTGCGATGGACCGAATGCTGCCGAGCGAATCTGCATTGCCCGACCCGGCCTCGAGCCGGTTGAAAGTCATCGACTCGATCGCGGTGCTTCCCAAGCGTGGTCCAACATAGAAACCGCTTGCCGAGCCGACCAGTAAACGTCCTCCGCTATCCTCAGCAAGCGCGTAGATGATGTTGCGTGACAAATCCGGCACTGAATTCCAGCGGGAAGCACCTTGATCGTAGACGAATAGGCCCGCGATTCGTTCCCGCGAGCAGGCGTCCATCGGATGTTTGGTGAAGCGTCCGAATGAAGTTACTTTCCGCGTTATCGCCGACTGTTTCCACGCGCGGCGCGTTGGGATCGAAACGACAGACGCCGCGGTCCGTGCCAAACCACACCACGTCTTCGCGGTCAATGTAAACGGCGTAGATTTGATCAGAACGCAGCCCGCCCGCCGTGCCATCAAAAGTGAAGTTCGTAATTTTTCTGGAAGAGGAGAAATGAAAAACGCCGCGGCCTTCTGTGCCGACCCACATGTCATCGTCGCGGCCCTTTTGTAGAGCCGTCACCGTGCCGGTTACTTCATCCGTGGGTTCAACTTCAGTTGCATCCGCTCCGGCGTGCAGAGCAGGTTCGTTCTTTCGGCTTCGAGTCCCGACCCAAAGTTGCCCGCGCGCATCCGTCTCCAGGGCCCGCACGAAGAAAGCCTGGCGCCGCGCCTGCATCTCCTGAGCATTGCCGCCTTCAATTGCCAACAGACCACGACTCAACGACCCCGCAAACAACTTATCGTGCGCAATCGTCAAACTCGTCAACGGAAGCAACCCGGGATGATCGCGATCCGCACTCTCAAGGGGTTGATTCAGAAGTGGTTTGACATCAAACCCACCGTCGTTTTTCAAGTGAACTTCGAAAACCATTCCCTGTTCGCTGGCCATGATCAAGCGACCCTTTTCGGGTTCGATGATGTCGTTGATCGTTTGATTCTGTAACGGTGGGACAGCCTGGACCTGGCCAAATAATATTCGCGCCGCACCGCTGTCGGTCCCCACCCACAACGAACCGGCGCTGTCTGTGTGGAGCGCCAACACGCGTCCTTGGGGAATGTTTTGATCGACAATCGTTTGTGTGCGGCGGCCATCAAATTTCGCCAGGCCTGCTTCCGTCGCAAACCACATCATGCCGTCAGTGCCTTGCGAAATTGCTCGCACGCGATCTGATGGCAAGCCGTGGAAGAGCGTGACGGCGCCCCACTGGTGTAAGCCGGTGACTGGCGTGGGCGAGGGTGAAGGAGATGGGGACGGCGACGGCGACGGAGAAGGAGTTGGTGTTGGACTCGGCTCCTGCGACGACGTGGGATGTTGAGACAGCAACACACCACCAGCCATGAACAAAAAACCTGCAAACACCGCTCGGATTGCAGGAAGTCGTGAAGTCTTGTGGTTCGGGCGTGGCTGTGCGTTCACTGATTATTCGAGACTCTGTGGTGGAGTAAACTCTTTTACATAAATGGCGCTTCTTGATTTTGTGACGGCGACGATCCTCTTACCACTTACGACGAGATCGGCGTCAGGTGGGAAGTCCACGTGCCACAGTTTATTCGTTCCCCGCCAGCAAGCGACGCCATCCGCCATCGGCTCTCCGCCATGAGGGCGGAATTTTTCCCGGTACATTACGAAGTTGTCCGTGACGAGGCAGGTATCGTCACCAAATTGTTTGGCGACTCCGTATGCGGCGCTACCGTTTCTTCCTTCGCCGTAAATTTCGTTGCCACTCCGCGAATCCAGAATTGCCATCAGGTTATCGCCGCCAGTCACGTAGATCAGGCGTTGAGAAGGTATCAATTCGAAATCGATAACCCACTGCGCCATTCTATATTCCCAAACCACTCGTCGCTCGTGATTTAGGCGATAAAGCGCGTCGGCGTACGACACCAGCAAATCGTTCTCGCCGATGGGTTGCACTTCTGAGTGGTTTATCACCTCCAGACGTTCATCGGGATCTTCAGCCCACGAGGATTCGAGAACGTCGAGCCTCTCTCCGTTGAAACCAGTCACATACTTATCCTCGAGCAGATCCGGATATTCGTCTGCCGGCTCTTTTGCAACTTCCTGTGATGCAGGAGGCTGGATACTTTGCGCGATGACGTTCACTTCGCGATTAGCCTGCGCAACCATTCCCGCCGCAAACGCCAGGCCAACGCTGATGATGTGTAACCAATACCTTTTCATTTCCTGGCTTCACCATCCGGGCGTTTTCGAGTCCTGGCCTCTTGTTTTTGTTCTTCCAAAAATTTCTTTTCGTCGCGCGCGATCCAGGCTTGCAGATCTTCGGAAGCTTTTTCCAGCTCGTCGTTATTGAGTAACCCGCGGCGAAGGGCTTCGAAGAACGCGCGTGTTCTGACGTTGTACGCCAACTTCTCGTAAGCCTCGTGATCAGTACCTTCAGCTAACGATAAGAACAGTTTTTCATAAAGCGTCGCCAAGCGGCTCTCCACGCCGCGCAAACTAAGTGAGCACTTGCGCGCAATCGCCCAGTTAGATAGTCCGAGCGCCAGGTAATAGAGAGCCTCGGATTCAAACTCAGTCAACAGCGGGCGTTTGAATGAATCTTTGAAAGCCGGATCGATCATGTCGGCGCCGTCTTCAAGTACTGCCGCGACAAAGCGCAGGAAACGCGACTCGGGATTGTTTTTGTGAATAAAGCCGTAGGCAGGCGGGGGGTCGACTGACTTAACAATTTTGCGGATCTCGTTGATGTAGATCTCGTGAGGAAACTGCGTCCAGAAAATTATTCGGGCCGAAGGGAACTCACGCCAGATTGCTCGCGCTGCCTTCACACCCGAGAGCTTCGGCATTTGAATGTCGAGGATGCAAACAGCAGGCTTTCCGTCGAGAGCGAGCTTGACCGTCTCTTCTCCATCAGAAGCCTCAACTACCGGCGCGTGGCCCGGAAACTCCTTTTCCAGTATCTCGCGCAGGTAATGCCGCTGCGCCACATTGTCTTCAGCGATAAGGATCGACATGGTGGCCGATCATAGCTTGAAACGGCTTAGCCGGTAAGTGTGGTTTGCCACAGCTCGTTCAGTGGCTCTCGTGGCGAGACGGTGGAGACGGACACGTCCCTATTGTTGCCGTCTTTCACTACCTTGCCTGGGAAATTTGGCTAATCTTCGATTAAGACGAGGTTCAAATGATTCCCAAAGCCGCCGTGATGATTTTCTTGTCGTTATTGGCCGCCGCGATGCCCACCAGTGCCGGCAACATAGCTACGTATTGTCCCTCAGCCCAACTGCTCGAAGTCGGTGAGTTTCACGGTGAAGAAGTTAGCGCCGAAACGGGAAACGAGTATCTGGGACTTCATATTTCAGACAACGACGAATCGATGTTGCTTAACTACAAAGTTACAGTGGAGCGGGTACATGATCCGCTCGGGGATGGTCCGGATGAAATGACGGGAGCCAAAGTGAGTGTCGATCTGCCACTTGAGCCGCTGTTTCTGGTGAACGCTGGAGAAATTCTGAGCGCCGGCCCGGCCCAGACGATCTTCGCAGGTTCGTTCGACCAGCCCTTACGCGAACAAGAGCCCGTCAACTTAAAGCTTTCAGATGTGTCCTACCAACTCAAAGTCGTTCCCGGAGAAGGCGAGACATGCGGTCAACATGCGTTACCTCGAAACGCCAAGCTCGTATTTTCGTCAGGAGAAACAAATCAGGTTTTGTATGGGCTGGAGGAATGCGGCAACGATGCGACATGGTTTCTCATTTGGGCTGGAGATATAGATCGTGACGGAAAGCTCGACCTGTACCTAAATGTGACTCAACACTACAACGTCTCGGAAAGAAAACTCTTCCTGTCGTCAGCGGCGCCAGAAGGTGACCTGGTTCAGGAGATTGCTGACTTCGTTACCTCAGGCTGTTGATGCGATTATGCATCTTCCCACTTCAATTCAACCGTTCGTAGCTTGACGACGTCTGCTTCCGCTCTGCACTATTGCGCTGCTTCAGCGCTCCCCGCAATAAAATTCCGTCGAGAGGTTTCAGAATGCACGAGCGAAAGTCCGTAATATCTGTTTGCTTAATACTGCTGTCCCTGGCCTATACGCCACCGGTCTACCCACAGACACCGTCGAATGAACCGGCACGCGATGAGAAGCTTTGGAAGAAAGCTCTCGAGATCCAACGGAAGTCGATCGTTGTTGATACTCATAATGACGTGCTTTCGTACATGATCGATGAGAACTACGACATTGGAGTGTCATCAGTTGGGAAGTACCACACGGACATTGCGCGGATGAAGCAAGGCGGTCTTTCGGCCGAATTCTTTTCG
Organism: Pyrinomonadaceae bacterium; assembly: GCA_963730985.1. Lineage (GTDB taxonomy): Bacteria > Acidobacteriota > Blastocatellia > Pyrinomonadales > Pyrinomonadaceae > PSRF01. The sequence goes on along the minus strand of CAVSTX010000005.1, from coordinate 1,106,823 downwards.
GTTTACGTGGACCGGAAGTATGCGACTGAAGGCGGCTCTGCCCGGCGCGCGCTCGATATGATTGATTACACGTATCGCGCAGCCGAAAAATATCCCAACGATTTCATGATGGCTTATTCGGTTGCGGACATCCGGCGCGCCAAAAAGCAAAAGAAGATTGCAGCGTTGATGGGCATCGAAGGCGGCCATGCGATCGAAGATTCGTTGATGGCCTTGCGTGACTTTTACCGTTTGGGAATCCGGTACATGACGCTCACGCACAACAACACCAACAACTGGGCAGATGCGTGTTGCGACACTGCCAGGCACAACGGCTTATCGGAGTTTGGCAAAGAGGTCGTGCGCGAGATGAACCGTCTGGGGATGCTGGTGGACATTTCACACGTCTCCGACAAAACGATGAGCGACGTCCTCGACGTTTCGAAAGCGCCAGTCATTGCGTCGCATTCGTCGGCGCGAGCACTGGCCGACCGAACGCGCAACATTCCTGACGATTTGCTGAAGAAGATTGCCAAAAACGGTGGCGTGGTCATGGTGAACTTCTATCCCGGGTTTATCGATCAAAAAGTTGTGCTCGCATCGCGTGAGCGTGAAGCGCGATTGAAACCGCAAACCGACGCCCTCAAGGAACAATATAAAAACGATGCGAAGAAGCTCGAGGAAGAGACCAACAAACTGCTGGCGGCTAATCCCTTGCCACAGACGCCGCTTTCTGTGCTGGTAGACCACTTTGATCACATCGTCAAAGTCGCCGGCATCGATCACGTCGGGATCGGTTCCGATTTCGACGGCATTCCGAGTTTGCCTGTCGGAATTGAAGACATTTCCAAACTACCGAATCTCACGTACGAACTTCTGAAGCGAGGCTACAGCGAGAAGGACGTTAGCGCAAGATATTAGGTGAAAATTTTCTGCGAGCATTTGGTGAAGCAGAGCGTGTAGCGCGCAGCACGAGCAGGAATCTAAGCGCTGATGGCAGCGTGAAGCAGATTAAATAGCTGTAACGGCTTTGACTTTAAAAGTCGAAAGATAGAGGCGTGACTTTGCGGTAGCTGTGTCATGTAGACAAGAGACAATGCAGGGGTCGGCGAATACAGAACCGGAGTGGTAGCGACGGATGATACAGTGAATGGCGGCAATCTTTGGACTGCAAGATTACTTTCGTTAGATTTTCCAGCAATGCATTCCACGTCAGTTCCGTCGCTACCGCTCCGGTTCTGTATTCTCCGACCCGCTCACTCGACCGCCTGTATACACCTTTGAGGCAAAGCCAACTGTAACGCAAACTTTAGTTTGCGAGTTTTCCTTCGAATTTAAAAACGTCGCCACGTTTCGGAATCGGTATCTCGTAGCCCTTCTTAGTTTTCTGTGTTTTCTTTTCCATGCCTGATTATCCTACTTGTGTCTTCTGTAATCGGAACGATTCACCGCCGAGTAAGGAGGATGTAATTCCGAAGTGGATTGCTAGAGAGTTTCCCAATGCGCGATTCCACTTTAGAGACGAAGAAAACGACCGAACCTTCGGAACCGTGGGCCATTTTGGCATTACCACAAGAGCACCCTGCGAACGCTGCAACAACGGATGGATGAGTCACCTTGAGTCAAAAGTTCAGCCCTTCTTAACTCCAATGCTGCATGGGATGTCCACCGCTTTAAGTCCTACCACTCAACTGCTGCTCTCACGGTGGTTAATCAAAACCGCCATTATGTTCGACATGCGACACAGTGATCGTGCTTCTTATTTCACAGTAGACGAGTGCCGGGCCTTGATGCGGTCGCTCACCGTTCCCCGTGACACCCAGATGTTTCTCGCGGTCTACTTGGGTAAAAAAGGAGTGACCGCTCAAGAGATGGGGACTGAAACAAAATATTTACCAGAACCGCACGTCAATTGGCGTGACTTTCAAACCTATTCGGCGACCATCACCATTAACACCCTTGTCCTTCAGACCTTTTCGTATAGGCGGCCTAGACAACTGAGGGACGCACAACTGGATATTGAAACGTTCCTTCAGTTCCCAAACGCTGACGTTCAAATCTGGCCTTCTCGCTGAAACAAAAGCACCTCGACCTCGCTACTTTGAGCCGAATGAGTACGTCGCATTCAAAACGAATCTTTCCTTTAGACCCTCATATATGTTTTTCATTGGGGCATATCAGGGCACTCAAGCAACCCTTATTCAAGAAGATCATTCAGGCGTCAGCGTCGCTGAACGGGACGACTTGAAGCCACTTGGTGATCCCGTTAGGGCTTACTCGTTGACCCTTGTTATCAAACATCTCGTACTTCAAATCTTCTGCGCTAAACTCGACCCATCCATTGGGCATTTTTACGTGCGAGACTTCAGTGCTGTTAGCAGCCAGATCGCTGTTTCTTCCGATGCCGTCGAGTGGCCGTTGCGTTACGTCTTGGGTGACGCCACTCTCGATATGTTCATTCACCGATGGTCGGAAACCCCTCCGCCTAGTTGATAATTTTGCCACGACAAACGTTCTGCAACGGCTGATTTATTTATTCAGTCGTGACAAACTTGCCACTAAAGTTTGCTTTAAACAAAAACGCGGTGACGATTCCTCCTATCGTCACCGCGTTCCTTATGTCCTGTTTAATGAACTAGATCTGGCCGCGATCTTCTCCGCTGCCTTCAGATCCACCTTTTTCAAAACCCTGTTCGTTACGATCGCGGTTGCCTTGTTGACCCTGGCCCAAACCCTGGTCTTTGCTCTGGTCGCCGCCGCGCTGTGTGGTTGACTGCTGTTCATTCGGATTTCGACCGGGCGCGCCGCGATTCACGTCGCCGCCTTCCGTTCCGATATTTGGTTCCTGGTTCGGATTATTTCTGTCGTCTGCCATATGTTCCCCTCCCCCTCCTAGGTTGTCCAAAAAAGGTTCACCGGCCGCAGCCGGCACGTTCCCAAACTACTCGTGTATTCAAAGATCAACTTTCATGCCAACAGTTTTCTCGGTTTTCTTACACGTTCACCTGGCAGCCATTCAGTAAAAGCGTACACCGCTGAAAACAACCGATACATCATCAGCGTGAACGCGAAGGGTTCCGCGTGCAGACTTGCACAAATACACGGGGTATAATTCCCGCACATTGAGTCCAGCCGGCATTTACATCCACATTCCTTTTTGTCGTTCGCGCTGTTCCTATTGCGATTTCGCCACAGGAATTTATGAAAACGTGTTCGCCGACCGCTACGTTGCAAACTTAGCCAGGGAAATCACAGAGTTTAACGAAAGTGTTCCAGTCGAAACGGTCGATACGATTTACTTCGGCGGAGGCACGCCATCATTGTTGTCTTCGGCGCAAGTCGAGACGATCCTGAAGGCGGTACGAAACCGATTCGACGTTTCAGAGGCGGCCGAACTGACGATGGAGATGAATCCTGGAACGGTGGAGCCGGAAACTCTACGAACGTTTCGCAATTTGGGAATTAACCGGGCAAGCTTCGGCGCGCAAACATTCGACGATAAAGAGCTTGCGCGACTGGGACGCTCCCATACGTCTCAACAAACGCGACAGACGTTTGATTACCTGCGGGCGGCAGGCTTCGACAATGTGAGTCTCGATCTGATCGCGGGCTTACCAGGCCAATCGTTGGACCAGTGGAGCCAAAATGTAGACCAGGCGCTGGCGCTTAGGCCTGAGCACCTCTCGTTCTACCTGCTTGAGGTCCATGCGGGGACACCGCTCGCAACTCACATCCGAAGCGGCCTTCAGCCAAAACCGGATGAAGATCTCGCGGCCGAGATGTATGAGTTGATGCTGGACCGCGCCGAAGCCGCAGGTTATACGCATTACGAGATATCAAATCTTTGTTTGCCAGGGTACGAGTCGAGGCACAACACAAAATATTGGACGGGAGCTCCGTATTACGGTTTCGGATGTTCGGCGCACTCTTACGACGGTAAGAGAAAACGCTGGGCTAATGAACGCGACATGCTGCGTTACGTCGAACTACTCGATCGCGGCGAGTCCGCAGTCGTGACGCGTACAACGTTGAGTGAAGAAGAGTCGCATGGCGAGTCGCTCTTCCTGGGTTTGCGCATGATGGCTGGAGTCGATCTGCGAGCCGGTAATCACGACGTTGTTAACTTTCGTGAGCGATATGCGCAGGACATTGAGCGCTTCAGTGAAGCAGGGTTGATTGAGTTAAACGGCGATTGTTTGCGACTGACGCGAGCGGGAGCATTAATGTCGAATGAGGTGTTTGCGGCGTTTGTTTGATCAGAAGTCAGGAGTCAGAAGTCAGGAGTCAGAAGTCAGCGGTCGGAGGTCGGAGATCAGCAATCGTTTAATCATAGCCATCGATGGTCCATCGGGCGCGGGCAAATCCACGCTGGGCCGGATGCTCGCCCGTAAGTTAGATCTGCTCTACATCGACACGGGTTCAATGTACCGAGCGGTGGCGTTGGCGGTAATGGAGTCCAGCGTCAACGCTGACGACGATCTTGCCGTTGGTTCGCTGGCCAAACGCGTAGACATTGATCTTGAGGGCGACCCCGACTCGCTGCGAGTAACGCTGGAAGGCCGCGATGTGACTGATGAGATTCGCAGCGAAGAAGTTACGGATATGTCTTCAATAATCTCAACTATTCCGCAAGTGAGGCGTGCAATGGTTGAGCGCCAAAGGGAACTGGGCAAACGCGGTGCAGTTTTGAACGGGCGCGACATCGGAACGGTCGTTTTTCCCGATGCGGACGTAAAGTTTTTTCTGACGGCCTTGCCACAGGAACGCGCCGAGCGTCGCTACAACGAGGAGCGAGCTCAGGACCCACAAGCGGATTTTGAGGAAACTTTCTCCGACATGATTGAGCGAGATCGCCGCGACTCGACGCGCGCGGATTCGCCGCTTAAAGCCGCTCCGGATGCAATCATCGTTGACTCCACCGGATTATCAATCAACGATGTGTTTCACAAAATGATGGTTGCTATCGACGAGAAGAATGAGCAACCAGGGAAATGAACGGCTATTTATGAAACGACGCGATCCACGAACTTACACAAAAGCTACACGAAGTAATATGTCGGGTCGATATTTCGCTGTTCTTGGCTGAGTTCGTCGATCGTTGTCTTCCGCTCTGCACAAAGTGAGGCTTCATGAAACTAGTCAAAATTTTCTTTTAAGCGAGAGCCAATGTGGATCTGGTTCTTCTCACTTGGTCCGGCAGTCCTTGGATTGCTTGTGCTTGCAATAGTGCTGCTGCTTCGATAAATCAATTCAGAACACTCGGGTTTTGGGTCTGTCTGAAATCCGAATTCCGAAATTCGCAATTCGAAATTCTTTCATGTTCACTGGCATCATCGAAGAACTCGGCCATATCCGAGGTATAGAACCCGTTGGCGAGAACGCACGTCTTGTCGTTGAAGCTCACACCGTCACCGAGGGCACCAATCATGGCGACTCGATTGCAGTTAACGGCGTTTGTCTGACGGCACTCGACATCACCGAAGACTCTTTCGCTGCCGACGTCTCACGTGAAACTCTCGACCGGTCAACCCTCGGACGCCTGAAACCTGGCTCGCCGGTGAACCTTGAACGTGCCGTCACCCCGGTGACGCGTTTAGGTGGTCACATCGTTCAGGGTCACGTTGATGCGCGCGGTCGTTTTCTCAGTACGACTGATCACGATGGTTCGTGGACGGTCCGGATTGGATACCCACCTGAGATTGCGCCCTATCTTGTTTTTAAGGGTTCGGTTTCCGTGGAAGGGATTAGCCTCACAATCGCCGCGCTCGGGGACGACTACTTTGAGATTGCGGTGATTCCGAAGACGTGGGAAGTGACGAACCTGTCGCAACTCCGCCCCGGCGATGACGTCAACCTTGAAGCCGACGTAATCGCAAAGTATGTCGAACGGATTCTGACGGTCATGCCACGCACGTAGGCCCTCTCAGCGTCCCAAACGCACAGCACTCCCACGGCCAAGATCCTAAATTTTCAGCTTCTCTGTGAAACCTCAATGTCCTCTGTGTCTTTGAGGTTGAATGAATTCAAGTTAGAAAGTGCAACAGGTGCCGTAATGACGAGTACCGTCTTTAGACGGTTGCCCCGAAGGGTCGTTAGGCCAGCCGTTTTACGGCTGGTAGTTGCGACCGCCAACACTCTGTTAAGGCTGCTTGAGCGGCCTTTTTACTGCCGCCGCTAAAGCGGCTACTAAACCTTAGGCCTGCCGCAACCAGCCGTAAAACGGCTGGCCTACGCACCCCGACTCCGTCGGGGCTGCCGCGTGAACGCGGCATTAAACCGCAGGCAACTGAAAGTCGCTGTTGGAACCCTCGCTCCTAACCTGTTGCACTTCCAAATTGTCTTTGTGGTGAATGAATATTGGCAGATGCTCACCACAGAGGCGCAAAGCCACAAAGAACGCACAGGGAATTTCAAATTAGGCCACCATCATCCCCTGGCCCCCACGAATGCAAATCCCTGCGTTTTTCGGTTAACATAGCTGCAAAGTCCGGACCGGGAATTCCAACTCGAAAATATGAGTTTTGCACCAATTGCAGACGCCGTCGCCGACATACGCGAAGGCAGGATGATCATTATCGTTGACGACGAGGACCGTGAAAACGAAGGTGACCTCGTCTGCGCTGCTGAGAAGGTCACGCCAGAAGTTATTAATTTTATGGCGCGTCACGCCCGCGGTCTGATTTGTTTGCCGCTCACTGAGGAACGCTGCGACGAGCTGCACCTCACAACGCAAGTCGCCGACAACACGTCATATCTCGGCACGGCATTCACTGTTTCAATCGATGCGCGCAAAGGTGTGACGACGGGAATTTCCGCCTCCGATCGGGCAACCACTATTCAAGCTGCCGTTGATTCGCAAACTCGTCCGCAGGATCTGGCTCGGCCTGGTCACATCTTTCCTTTGCGAGCGAAGACCGGAGGCGTCCTGGTGAGACCGGGGCAAACTGAAGCGAGCGTCGATATCGCGCGTATTGCCGGTCTCTATCCTGCCGGTGTCATTTGCGAGATCATGAATGAAGACGGAACGATGGCGAGGCTGCCGGAGTTGCGTGAGTTTGCCGCGCAGCATAATTTGAAAATGATCACGGTCGCCGATCTCGTCAGGTACCGCATCAACAAAGAAACGCTTGTGAAGCGTGCAGTCGAAACAGATCTTCCCACAGTCTATGGACGCTTCCGAGCGGTCGCTTACGAAAACATCATCAACGGAGACGTGCACCTCGCGATGGTGATGGGTGACGTGCGCACTGAAGACCCGGTCCTCGTGCGAGTGCACACGGAAAATGTGACGTGCGACATGTTTGGTTCGTTGATCGACGACACAGGTTTTCAATTGCACACGGCGCTGGAAAAGATCGCGGCCGCGGGCAAGGGCGTGGTGCTTTACCTGAGGCAGCGCGAACACAGTCTTGATCTGGTCAACCAACTACGCACTTACGGCTTGATGCAGGAACGAAACGTCAACAAACGCGAAGCCAGCCTGGAAACCGGTTACGGAATTGACCGCGATTACGGAATCGGGGCTCAGATCCTTCATGACCTCGGCTTGCGCCGGATAGAATTGTTGACGAACCATCCCCCCAAAGTTGCAGCTCTCGAAGGTTTTGCGCTTGAAGTTGTCGGGAATGTGCCATTAGGCCAACCGGCACATCTCAAGGATTCTGAACCGAAGAAAACGCTGCAGGAAGAATAGTGGTAGCATGGGCGTCCCGCCCATGCAGCACGGGCAAGATGCCTGTGCCACTTTACTCTCTCCCGAATTTTTGACGACTTCTGTACAAACATTCTTGGTTTCTCTCTCCCATTTAGATTGATTTCAGGCCACAATGGCTTACGCCTGTTATGAGTGAAGACGACCGCGACAAACGTTCGGCCGATAGTCCTACTCCAAGCGACAAGGAATCGATCCGTGAAGCTCTGCAATCGGACACAGATGAACCGTTGCCGCCTGTCGCCGAAGCTATCGCCAACCGTGACGCTGAACGCCAGCACCCGCTGACTCCACAGGGCAGACGCCGCCGTTTCCTGAACCGTCGAAACTTGATTATTGCTACAACCGCCGCGGCTATCGGCGTTGTCGCTTTAATTATTCTCATCTTCCTTCTCTACCGGCTCGGCTACACCGACCGTTACGTCGCGGGGCAAATTAAGGACACGTTTGCCAAGTACGGCATTCGCGCCGAGATAAAAGAGTTTCATGCCGCGTTTCCACCAAACACCGTCGAGATGAACGGTCTCGAATTGTTTGACGCACAAACCGGAGAGAAGCTCGGCAAGATAGATCGACTGGTGGCGACAGTTCGCGTTGAAGATCTGTATGCGTTTAACCTCCAACGCAATATCAATCTCCAGGATCTGAAAATCGAAGGTCTGGAAGCCTGGGTGACGTTTGATGAACAAGGCCGTTCCAATTTTCGCAACATACACATTCCACCGCCTGAACCGAACCGGCGCATTCTCTTCGCCTATTCAACCGCACACGTCGAAATTAAGAACGGCGTCATTCATTACGGCGACGCGCGCCACGAGATTTCCGGCGAAGCGCGCAACCTGACTGCGACAGTCCAGCCTGACGATCTAAATGCTCCCGCTGCGAGCTGGATGAACACGGTAAACCTCTCCGTCTCCAATTCAACATTTACCTACGACGGCCGCGCTATCGACAACATCGAGGTGCAGGCGCGCGGCCGCGTAAATCAAACGCGCGCGGAAATCCACGAGCTCGTTTTGAAGTCCCCTGTCGCCGAAGCGCGTTTGCAGGGAACGATGGACGACTGGCGAGCGCTGCGTTACCAGATGAACATCACGTCCAATGTCGATCTCACGCAGCTGTCTGAGGTTTTGCAGCCGGGAACTACTCTGCGGGGCACCGGTAACTTCGCCGGCGTCGTTTCCGGTGAAGGAGACGACTACAAGATTGAAGGAACGATCAATTCAGACGCGCTGGCTGCTGACGGGGTGAGATTGCAAGGCTTGAACGTCACGGCAAACGGCACCGGCCAGGGAAAGAGTTACAACATCAATGGTCGAGCTGTGGCGGCGTTGCTAACCGCGGGCGATTTCCAACTCAACAATGTGCAACTGGTCGGTGGTGTGATGGGCACCGGTTCCGACTTCCGTTGGATTGGTGAACTACGCGCTGCGGCTGAACGAAGCTACGGCACAACAATCACGGGATTGATCCTTCAGGACGCGCGCGCAGAGTTGAACGACGGAGTTTTGACCGCCTCTTCAGGTCGCTTTACGGCCGGTAGTCTTACAACCTCGGGCGCTCGAGTAAACGGCCTGACTGCGTCAGACCTTCGCGTCAGAAGTGAAAACGACGTGACCACTGCCACGGTCTCGCAGGTGAAGGCGGGAACGGTGACCAGTACGGGCGCGAAAGTCAACGGAGTTACCGCTAACAACGTCGATATCGTCAATCGCGACGGTGTGACCAGTGTCGTTGTCAAACAAGTCCAGGTTGGCAGCACGAGTGCGGGCGGCGCTGAAGTTGGCAGTATCAACATTGCGGGTGCGCGATTGTCGATTCGGAACGGTCGTATCGAAGGTTCCACTGCTGACATCAATGCGGGCACTGTGAAGATGGCTGACGGACACGTTGAAAATGTGAAGCTCGCCCGTCCGGTATTTGTCGTGGAACCCTCAGGTCGATACCGCGCGAGCGCAGACCTCAGTCTCGGCGGCGGAATGTTGGGCCAAATGGAAATGGGTCAGGCCAGCGCTCGGCTTGTCGCTACCAGCAGCGAGATTCAGCTCAACGATTTCAGGGCCGACATCTTTAGAGGCAATGCGAGTGGAAACGCGCGGATAGCAATCGGGCGCGGTGGCAGGTCACAGGTTGCAGCAACCTTCAAGGATGTCGAAATCTCAGGACCGTTTACAGCCTTCGCCGGCGCGGCCGTGCCCTTATCGGGGAAAGCCAGCGGCACAGTGGACCTCACATTTCCTGGGACGGATTTCAAACAGGCGTCGGGCACACTCAACACGCAAATCGCTTCCGATGTAACGGCCGGAGACGAAGGGCGCGTGCCACTCTCGGGAGTAGTTTCCGTGCGTGCCGATCGCGGCGTGTTTCAAATCAACCAGGTAGATCTACAGACGCTTGCGACGAAATTGAATGCGACAGGCAGCTTCTCGTTTTCCGGCGATTCGGATCTTCGCGTGAACTTGAATTCGACGGACGCTGCCGAGCTTCAGGCTGTTCTCATCAATTCCGGGTTGCTACCGGATGTTGAAGAACAAATGAATACGTACGGAATTGAGCTTGGTGGCCAACTGGCATTCAACGGCACAGTGCGCGGCCAACTAAATACGCCGGACCTCGATGGACAATTCTCGCTCGGCTCTTTGCTAGTTAACGGTAAAGACCTCGGTTCACTTTCAGCCGGATTACGAATGACCGCCGCCGAGTTACGGGTGGAGAACGGCAAACTCACAGAACGAGATGGCGGTGGCATGCAGTTCACGCTCAACGCGCCGCGCACTGGAGAAAACAACACCACTTTCGAAGCCACGTTGGATCGCGTTAATGCCGGGAATGTGCTCGCCTTGTTGCCGTCTCGCGGTAGCGGAGCTGTTGTTCCTCAATCTCTGGTAACCGATACGCAGTCAGATGTCTCGGGGCAAATAAAGATCAGCGGTATCCCGGGGGCGATGAGCGGCAATGCGGACGTGCGCTTCGGTCCCGGCCGGCTGGGCGGCGAACCTCTGGAAAGCCTGGTCGCGCGAGCGACGTTTAGCGGCTCACGAGTTTCTATTGAAAGCGTTGATGCGCGTCTCGCAGCCGGACACATTGTCGCTAATGGCAACTACGACACGACCACAAAAGCGTTTGATTTCCAGGGCCGCGCAGAAGGAGTTCAACTCAGCAGACTACTGGCGCTCACAAATCGTCCCGGAGTTGGCACGGTGACAGGCATTGCTGATTTCAACGCGCGCATATCCGGCAATCTCCAGGAGACTGACTTTTCTAATTATCAAATTACTTTCGATGGCGCAGGTAGAGACGTTGTGATTAACGGCCGGCCAGCCGGCACATTGGCATTGGTTGGGCGTACGGAGAATAAACAACTCAACATCACGCTCACGACGGGATTACTTGGGCCAGCACAAACTGTGACTGCCCGCATAAACCTGGGCAGTGAACGCCTTGAATCAAATGTTGAAACGACGCTTAACAATGCGGACCTTACGACCGTGCTCGGCATGATCCTGCCGCAGGCGGGTGTGAAACTTTCCGGACGGGCAACCGGAACGCTGAAAGCATCAGGAAATCTGCTCGACGAAGATGGATACTTTTCCGCCGGAGGACTCGAGGGTTCGGCGACGTTCTCGGATCTGAATTTCAGGATAGAAGACGTACAACTGACGGCGACCACACCTCTCGTTGTGCGGTTCTCTCCAAGCGAAATCAATTTCGAGAAGACACGGTTTACCGGTCCCGGCACCAACATAAATCTCGGCGGCACCCTCGCGGTCGGTGGCGAAGGACGACAAAACCTCAGCGTTGACGGAACTCTCAACCTGCGCGTTTTGAATGGACTCTCCCCGGATTTCTTCTCATCGGGTACGGCGGAAGTTGCCATTCGCGTAACCGGATCCTACGAAGCCCCTCGGTTTAACGGCACGGCGTCTGTGGCTGGGGGCTCGATTGCCGTGTTGCTCGGAAACGAGCGCTGGACCATTTCCAACTTGAAATCGATTGTGCGGTTCACGTCAAACCAGGCACAGATTGATTCACTTACGGGAACGATGGGTGGCGGGCGCATCTCTGCGACCGGAGGCGCGCTGATCGAAGGCTTCACGCTCTCGCGTTTCCTTTTCAATATTCACGGCGATGACGTTACGGTCCCCTTTCCCGAAAACTTCCGCACTACCGCTGATCTCGACCTCGAGATTCGCGGGTCGGCCCGCGAGCAATTGGTGGGCGGCGTGGTTAATGTGCGGCGCACGGAATATACCGAAGACATCGAACTCGCAGACTTGATCAACCTGCGCCGAGAAGAGTCGATTGAAGAGGGCGGTGAGCTGGAGGTGACGCGCGCAGCTTTGTTCAGCGACTTACGCGTAGAAGGACGAAACGCTTTAGTTGTCAGAAACAACCTGGCGGATCTGGTTGGCTCAGTTTCATTACAAATAAATGGGCCGGTAAAGGATCCAGTCATTTCGGGACGGATTACCGCCACCAGCGGGACGCTCAACTTCCGCAACGATAGTTATGAGATCACACGAGCGTTGATGGATTTGCCGCCACGGCGAGGCGCCGATCCAATCATCAACATTCAAGGTGAGTCTCAGATTCGTGGTTATCGAGTGACAGTCGGTCTCACCGGTCCGTTGTCGCAGCCGCAGGCTATTGTCAGTTCCGAACCGGCCCTACCTCAGGCAGACGTGGTGTCGTTGATTACAACTGGACAGTTGGCGAGTGGCGACACCAGCGCCTCGGTGTTATCGCAATCCAGTTTGGGAACAGCGACGAGTTTGCTCACCGACGCGCTCATTAATGCGCCTGCGCAAAGGGCCACCAGTCGATTGTTTGGCCTCAGCCGTTTTGAGATCAATCCGGTGATCGGAGGTCGCGGCTCGACGCCCGCCGCGCGCTTAACCCTCGGCAAGCGAATCAACAAAGACCTCTCGGTAACTTACTCGACGAATGTAGCCTCCGATCCAAATCAGATATTGTCGGTGGAGTATCGCGTCTCTGATCGGTTGTTCTTTATCGCGCAGTATGAACAGGCATCGACCAGAAAACTTACAGCGCGCAGCAACAACTTCAGTTTTGAGATTCGCTTCAGGAAACGATTTTAAATGTGGCACGGGCATCTTGCCCGTGCATCACGGGCGGGACGCCCGTGCCACTTTAGGGATGGGCGTGGCAGAAGCAGGGAAGCACATTAATCGGAAAACGGGCGTGTCGCTGGCAACGGCGAGGGGCGGCCTTGCCAGGAATCCGCATGGAATTCTCATCGCAGTGCTAATCATCTGCGGTGTTTTTGTGCCGGCGAATGCTTCGTCCACGTTCGAAGAATATGAAGGCCGCCCAATCTCCGCGATTGAGATTGTGTTTGAAGGCTCGCCACCCGACCCTTCCGCTGAAGCTGAGTTTCTCTCCCTCGTTCGCATCGTTCCAAATTCGGAATTCTCGGCCGTCAGGATTCGCAGCGCGCTGCAGGCATTATTCGATTCAGAACGCGTCGCCAATGCGCGCGTGGAAGTGGTGAATGGAAACGCGACCGGGGCAATTCGGCTGAGATTTGTAATTCAACGGCAGGTGCAGATCGGCGACGTCAACATCTTCCTCACTGCTCCTACGGGCACGCCCATTTCGGAAGACGAATTACGCGCTCGCGTGAATTTGACGCAGCCAGGTACAAGACTTTCGCGGCAGATCGTGGTGCGAAATTCCGAAGAACTACAAGTCTACCTGCGCGACCGCGGCTACTTTAACGCTGTCATCGACGCAACCGAAGAGCTCGATCCGAGCGGTACGCGCGCCACCGTTTCTTATCGAATCAACCCGGGCGAACAGTCACGCGTGGCGGCGTTTAATATCGCGGTTACCGGCTTTGACGCTGCGACGATTAGTCCTCAACTCGAACTCCAACCCCGGGCGGCGTTTACCCGCGAAGCGCTCGCCAACGACTTGAGAAGTATCCGCCAGGCGATGATTGATCTCGGTCATCTGGCGCCGTTGCTCGAGGATCCGCAGGTGGTGCGCGACGCCGAACGCAACGACATCACCATTAATCTGCGCGGCGCGGTTGGGCCAAAGGTGACGGTCGTTGTGCCTGATTTTCCCATGAATGAAAAGATGGCGCGCGACCTTCTGCCGGTGAAGCGTGAAGGAAACATCGATCAATCGGCAATCATTGAAGGCGCCCGGCGGCTGCGAAACAAGCTTCAGGAACAGGGCTACTTCTTCACCGAAGTGTCGGCCGTGTGTACGGTCACCCCGGCAAATGCCGCCATCGGCGAAAACGGAACCGCATCCACCTGCGAAACCCTTAACCCGGAAATTCTCAGCGGACATGCGGTCGAAATTCGCTACAACATCGATCGCGGCCGCCGTTTCAAACTAACTGACATTCGTATTACCGGCACAAACAAACTGGCGCTGGCGGACGTCGAGGCTGACCTGCGCACGCAAAAAGCCAGCGCGCTGGGGCTGATTCCGTTGCTCGGTTACGGACGCGGTTACACGAGCCTAACCTTATTGGAACAGGACCGCCGGACGATTGAAGCTTACATGCGCGACATTGGTTACCGCCGCGCGCACGTAGATGTGCTCCAGGGCGTCACGCTCAACGGCGAGAGTTTGATCATAACGTTCGACGTTACCGAGGGACCGTTGACCCGAATTGCCGGGGAAGAAGTTCGTGGCAACAAGATATATACCGATGAACGACTACTGCAGGAATTAAAGACGGTGGTTGGCTCGCCTTATTCGCGTTCGCAGGCGCGCGCCAACGGCGAGCGCGTCGTAGCGCTTTACTCGCGGGACGGGTACGTCAACGCGCAGCTCGAATTCTCAATCGTAGAGTTGCCGAAAAAAGGTGAAGACGAGCAGGTCAAGCTGATCTATTCGATCACCAACGAAGGCGACAAGGTATTTATTAATCGAATTATTGTTAATGGTGTGACCGGCAGCGCGAAGACACAACGTACAAAGCGCGATGCGATTGTTCGCGTGATTGCCCTGGCAGAGGGCGACGTGCTGCGCTCAGACCTGATAGCGGAAAGCGAGCGCGAACTTTATCTGACCGACGCATACCGCCAGGTCATTATTCGCACCGAGGCTGCCGGCGAAACGGCCGCCGGTTTCAAACAACGCGACGTCATCATTGACGTTGAGGAAAAGAAACCGAAGGTAATGGATTATGGCGGCGGCTTTTCGACGGACACCGGCGCTCTCGGCCTGTTTGAAATCAGCAACGTCAACCTGATGAATAAACTGCGGCATGGCGCTATGCGTCTGCGCGCCAGCGGCAAGCAACAGTTAGTCAGGCTGGAATATCTCGATCCGCGGTTCGCTCGTTACGGAAAGCGACAATTTGCACCGCTTGGCATCTCGATCGAGTACCAACGCGACGCGACGGTCACACGTTTCTTCCGCTCGGCAATCGATCGCGGCACGCTCGGAATCGTCCAACGACTGGATGAAGAGGGAAACGCGCTTGATGAATTCGGCAGTCGAGTAAAGGAACCGACCATCAACCGGTTCACGGCCATTATTGAAACTCGACGGGTGCTTAATTCAAAGACACGCTCAATAGTTTTCGCGCGCTACAGCTATGAGGACGTGCGGTTGTTTAACCTCCAAAGTTTGGTTGTCAGGCCAATCCTGCAACCCGATCGGGCTGTGCGTCTTTCGCGCTTCGGCGCGTCGTTTGTGCGCGACACGCGTGAACGATGCGAGCGAGGACTGCTCGGCGCAGTTCGTGATCCAAACGAAGAGACGGGAGCACCGGGAGAGATTTGCCGTTACAACCAGCTCGACGCCACTCGCGGCGATTTTTTCAATGTTGACTATGCCGTCGCATTGCGACAACTCGGCGGAAACCTCTCCTTCAACAAGTTGCAGGCGAGCTACCGTCGTTACTACAAGGTCAACAGGTTTCGCGGGACGGTGTTTGCGGCGAATGCAACGCTGGGTTTGGCAAACCTCTTCAATCCGCGCGACCGTGACGGTAATGGAACCATCGACGAAATCGATCGAACGCTGCCGATCAGTGAACGTTTCTTCTCGGGCGGTTCAAACACGTTACGTGGTTTCGGTTTTGAAGAAGCGGGCCCACGGGTGGTGATTATTCCCGAGGGCACCTTCCTCGATCAGGATAAAGAGCCCGTGTTTTTGAATCCGTTCACGGTACCGGTCGGCGGTAACGCCCTGGCCGTCATCAATCTCGAGGCGCGCGTGCCCGTGTCGAAGTCGCTTCAGGCGGTTCCGTTCTACGACGGCGGGAACGTGTTTCGTCGAGTTGGTGATCTGTTTGGGAAGCGCGAGGAGCCGGTTATTCCTCCGGGCGACGTGCTTGCGGCCATCAACGCACACAACCTGCGCGCCAACTGGATTCATACGCTCGGCCTCGGTTTTCGAATTCAGACTCCCTTCGGGGGCGCGCTGGCAGTGGATTATGGGTTCATGTTAAACCCGCCTGAGTTTCTGATTCCGCAACGTGGCCCGGGCGGCGGGTTTGACGGCACCCCCGCGATCTATCGTTTGCAACGCACACAGTTGCATTTCAGATTTACGCAGGCGTTTTAGCGCGCGAAGCGCGCAGGGAAAAGGATAAAGGGGAAGAGGTTCACAGCAATGAGCAAAGCGGAAAGAGCAAAGAGGAAGTTCACAGCAATGAGCAAAGCGGAAAGAGCAAAGAGGAAGTCACTGATGAGGTTCTTCGTACTGATGGTTTCCCTTTGCCCTTTCCCCTTTGCCCTTCGCAGCGAAGCGGTCGCTCAAAAGATCATCGACAAAATGGTCGCGACGGTAAATGCGGGAGTGTTACCTGGGTGCGGTGAGATTTGTCTGATCACCTATTCAGATCTCGTATGGCAGTTGGCGCTCGAACCCAACACGTCACTCGACAATCCGACGTCTACAGATTTGAACCGCGCGTTTAGTCTGGTAAGAGACCAACGACTGATACTGCAAGAAGCGGAAAAGCTTCCGTCGATCGAGCCGACGGCTGAAGAGATACGGGCAGCGCGTGATGAGTTGGTAAAGGCGTTTGCGTCGCCGTCAGAGTTTCAAGAGCGGCTGGAGCGAGTAGGACTGACAAGTGACAAGCTGGATCAGATTTTGGACCAGCGCGTGAAGATCGAAAAGTACCTCGACTTCCGTTTCCGCAACTTCGTTGTGATCACGCAGAAGGAAGTTGCTGATTATTATCGCGATGTCTTCGTACCGCGACTGAAAAGCCGCTCTCCCGGTCAGATCGTGCCGACGCTTGAAGAAGCCCGCCCGGGGATTGAACAAACACTCACGGAAGCGAAAATAGAGTCAGACACAGATGCCTTTCTCGACACCGCCCGCGAACGTGCTGAGATCGTGATGCTGAATCCGGTCTGATTCAACCCAGGCTCAAGGTCCAAAGTCCAAGGTCCAAGTCCAAGGCCCAAAGTCCAAGGTCCAAGGTCTAAAGTCCAAGGCCCAAAGTCCAAGGCCCAAAGTCCAAGGTCCAAAGTCCAAGGTCCAAAGTCCAAGGTCCAAGGTCCAAAGTCCAAAGTCCAAGACAAAAGTTCAGGTTCAAGTTGGGTTACCTCACAGGTTAGGAAGGGGGCATGCCTCCGCTTTTTTCGCGAGGTCAAATGCTAAGTGCAGGTTTTTGTGTTGGGCCTTGGACTTTGGACTTTGGACTTTGGACTTGAACCTTGGACTTTGGGCTTCGACCTAGACTTCTACGCCGGCCGGCGCAAGTAAGTACGCAACGTAGGCGGCGTGGCTTTTCTCATGAGGGCCGCCTTGGCCTTCCATTCCATTGAGCGGCTCATCTCAACCAGGAATTTTGTCTCGCCCGATTCCAGCACTGCCGCAGGCTCGCCGTTGTTGTAAAGAATACGATTGGAAGTGAACGCGGTAATGCGTGGTCCGGGCGTGATGACCCCGACGAGATTCAAAGGATCGGCAGCGCTGATCGAAATCATGTTTTCAGCTGTCGCCACACTCGCTTCGCCCAGAGGTGTTCCAAGAGCTAATGAGCCAGGCGCGTCGTTCTGAGCGGGCGAACGAAAACCAAAATCCATTGCCCCGGTTCGAGCGCGACGAATCGCGCGCAACATTCCGACCGCTTCCGGCAGCGCAAACTGTTCGCCGGAAATTCCACCAACAAAACGTCCACCGCGAATTTCACCGCGCGCTTCCAGTCGATGATAGATCCGCAGCAGTACCCGCCACGGCATCCCGATACCTTCACGCTCGAGCAGACGTTTGAAGACAACTCCATAACGCTTCAGTAAGATCCAGGCGATTTGTTCGGCGGCTTCGGGTGATACCTCGGAACCATTTTGATTTCCGGCCCTGGCGGCTCTGCCGCCCTGCTGTGCGGAAAGGCTTTGCCTTTCCGTCGCAGCACCTGAATTATTTTCGGTGAGGCTGTGCCTCGCCGAACCTCTTTGGAGTAATGACCACCTTCCGGCGCTCGACATTTCATAAACGGGCTGCCGGTGTTTGCGCCGCGCTGCAGCCTGAGTCTTGCGACTGGCGGGCGTTAATAAAGCACGCAGCCCAGCAAAGCTATCGGAGATTACCAACCCGTTTGCCACGAGTTCGCCCAGCGATTCTTCCACCTGACTTCGCAGGAGTTTTGTGCCGTCCACAATGTCGGTGAAGAACGATGCGCCGCGCACCGAAAGATACTCATGAACGACCTGAGTAGTTGAGGCGAATTCCACTGCCTCGTTATTCGCCTGCGGGAACGCGGAACTCCAGATGGAAAGATTTTTTCGCAGCAGGAGCGCGATAGGAGTATTCCGAACGGGCGCTGCGCCACGAGTCTTCTCACTATTTTCAGCCGAACGAGCGGGTGGCGTGAGCCTGGCCCATACCACTTCGCCTGACAAACAAAGCGCATCGAGCCAAGTGGGATCGTATTCAATCATTCTTGCGGGCAGCAATTCGCCTTCCCACGCTGCGGCCGGCGCTTCGAAACCTTCGAGCTGCTCGATGATCGCTCGCAAGCTCTCGGGCCCTTCCATTTGATGTTCAGGCGCAACCTTTTGCCACGCGAGCAAGTAACGCAAAAAGTCGTTGGTTGAAACTGGTTCGATTTCCTGTCGCAGCCGGTTCAGCGTGTAGCTGTGTATGCGCGCGAGCAAGCGACGCGCGCACCACTCGGTTTCTTCTGTTCCCGGCGTAAACTTGCCGCGAATAACAAACCCTTCTGCTTCGAGTTTGAGCAACGCCGCTTCTACTGTGCTGTTTGAGAGTCCGGCCGACCGGGCCAGGGTCTCCATCGTTACCGGACCAATTCCTTCGAGTCGCCCGCGAACGATCTCAACAAGCGCGTCTTCCGGCGACCACGTTTTATCTCCCAAACTGGACGGGGCAGTTATCGGCGGATCGAGTATTGAAGATCATAAACAGCTGTAATCAGGGGAAGGCGCTCAGCAGCACCCCATAACCTCATCTGAGTCACGGAATCTGCATCAGTTGGTGACGCGGCTTCGCCGCTCTGCTGTGCGGAAAGGCTTTGCCTTTCCGGAGCAAGACTTTCAATATTTTCTGCGAGGCTGTGCCTCGCCGTTGCGGACGAGACGTCCGCGTTCCCAACTGTAAACACCGCTGCGCGACGCTCGCTTTGCAATTCGGCGAGATACGGCAACCAATCTGCGCCTTCTGCCGCCGTGACAAACCCCAACTCCACGAGTGCGTCGTGCAGCTCATCTGCGTTCTCAACCCGCGGCCACGCTTCGTCACGCACGCGGTCGATCGCCGCCTCGTCCAACTTGCCCATGTCGGAAGCTGTTTGCGGATCGAGCCAGCGACGTTGATAGACAGCGCGCGTTCTCCGCTCTTCCAGTGGTGCATCGTCCAGATACGCATACGGTCGCGCGTTCAGAATCTCCTGAGCGAGCGGCGACGCCTCGATCACATCACGTGCAAACAGGTTTTTCTCGTTTCGTTCGATCGACGTCAGAAGTTTCTCCAGGGCGTCGATGTCCATCGCCTCTTCAAGACAGTCTTTGACAGTTTGATCGACCAGCGGATGTTTCGGGATTTCGCGTTCACCGCCGCCGAGATTCTCGAAGCAGGCGAGTTGATCCGGAAAGATTGCGGTAAGCAAATCTTCCGCATCCATACGTTGCAATTGCGGTGGAATCTTCTTGCCACCCCGGCGCCGTAAGACCGCGAGTGAGCGGGTCACGTTCCAGCGCCAGCGTATGTTCCACATCGGCGCGTCGAGCAGCGCCTGGCACAGAAGTTGGCGAACCGTCTTTGAGTTGAGGTAATGAAAAACGTCTTCGAGTGGAAAACTGTGTGTTGGCCCTAGCGACAGGACAATTGCATCCTCGGTCGCGGCCGCCTGCAACTCAAAATTAAACTTGCGGCAGAACCGTTTCCGCAGCGCTAAACCCCAGGCGCGATTTACGCGACTGCCAAAGGGCGAATGCAAAACTAATTGCATGCTGCCGCTATCGTCGAAGAAGCGCTCCAATACAAGGTTTTCCTGCGACGGCATGACGCCAAGTGTCAACTTTGCGCCCGCGAGATAGTCGACAATCTGCTCTGCTGCCGGCTGCGAAACACCAATCTCGTCTACTGAGGTAATTTGATGGCCGGTTCGAGGTTGACACCCGCCTTCGCCCAGGCGCGGGCGCCGGTTACTTCCTCTGATGCTTCAGTATCCGTTGCGTCATCACCATTCGAATCAACGTCGGGCTCATTTTCTGCAACAGATCGATCGCCATTCAGCTCAATCCGTTCCGCTATTTCTTCGCGAAGACGCGAGACAGACACCGATAATTCGCCGCTGCGCGCAGGGGCCTCGCCCAACCAAAAGGGAATTGACGGTGGCTGGCCGGCCGCATCTTCGACGCGCACCTTCCCCTGCTCCACCCGCAATACGCGCCATGACGTGTTGCCAAGTTGAAAAATGTCTCCTTGCAGACTTTCTATCGCGAAGTCTTCGTTAACCGAACCGATTACTAATTCACTCGGTTCCAAAACTACTGCGTAGTCAGCCGTATCCGGGATGGCGCCGCCGGACGTGATCGCCGACAGCCGCGCATTTCGTCGTCCGCGAATTCGCTGATTGACGGCATCGTGATGCAGATAAGTTGACCGGCGGCCCCGTTTAGTTGAAAAACCTTCGGCCAGCATGCGAACGACCGAGTCAAACTCGGCGCGTTCGAGATTGCGGTACGGATACGCGCCACGCACCATCCGAAAAAGATTGTCTTCGGTCCACTCTTCGGGCGCCGACGCCGCAACAATCTGCTGCGCCAGAATGTCGAGCGGCTGTTCCGGCAGTTCGAGTCGATCGAGTTCACCGCGACGCACCGAATCGATGATGGCCGCACATTCGACCAACTCATCGCGGGAAAGCGGAAAGATTCTGCCCTTCGGAAATCCGGCGACTGTGTGGTTTGAGCGGCCGACGCGTTGCAGAAAACTGGCGATTGAGCGCGTCGAACCTAGCTGACAAACCAGATTCACATCGCCGATATCGATTCCTAATTCCAGCGAAGCTGTTGCGACGAGTGCGCTAAGGTCTCCGGCCTTCAAACGTTGCTCTGCGGCCAGCCGTTGCTCGCGCGCAAGACTGCCGTGATGCGCCGCAATGTTTTCATCACCGATTCGTTCGCCCAGGTGACGCGCCACACGCTCTGCTAAGCGGCGCGTGTTCACGAATACGAGCGTAGTTTTGTGCTGGCGAATCAGCTGGGCCAGACGATCGTAGACTTCGTCCCACACTTCACCTGACATGACGGCCTGAAGCGGCGAATCAGGCAACTCAATCGCTAAATCGAGTTTGCGTGTGTGGCCGCTGTCGACGACGACACAGTCAGGCGTACCGTCCGCCTTAATTTTTTCCGTGCCAACTAAAAAGCGGGCGACTTCTTCGATGGGCCGCTGGGTAGCTGAAAGACCAATGCGCACCAGTGGTTTTTGAGCCGGTCGAATTTCGGGCGAAGATGGTGGCTCGGGAAATAATGATTCAGATTTATCGCCGTCCGCCTTCCCTTGATTATCTGCAGGCACGGCGTCAGCGTAGGGCCGTTCGCGAACAAGATGTTCGAGCCGTTCGACAGACAGTGCGAGATGCGAGCCGCGCTTGTCCGCAACGACGGCGTGGATTTCGTCAACGATCAATGTTCGCGTCGTTTGCAGCATTCGCCGGCCGCCTTCACTCGTCAGCAAGATGTACAGCGACTCAGGCGTCGTTACGACTATGTGCGGCGGCCTTTTGATCATCGCTGCGCGCTCTGAAGCAGGGGTATCGCCCGTGCGCACAAGCGTCCGTATGTTTACTTCCGGAAGGCCCATCGCCTTGAGCTCTTCCTCGATTCCGGCGAGCGGCAATTGAAGATTTCGTTGAATGTCGTTGCTGAGGGCTTTTAATGGAGACACGTAAACGACGTGTGTGGTGTCGTCTAACTTCCCGTCAACGCCGAGCCGCACGAGGTCATCAATCGCCGCGAGAAATGCAGCCAAAGTCTTACCTGAACCGGTAGGCGCGGCAATTAGGGTGTTGCGATGCGCCTTAATGGCAGGCCAGGCTTGTTGCTGCGGGTCGGTGGCGGAAGGAAAAGTCTTCGCAAACCAGCGCGCTACTGCTGGATGAAAAATTTCTAGATTCATTGGTAAGCGGGATTATAAACCGGGAAGCTCCGAATTGCACGCATGAAACACTGGCCCGTGCAAGGGAAAAACGGAAATCCGCAGATTACACAGATTACACCGATTCATCGCCAGACGCCGATAATCGCGCCCATCAACGTAAAGGCCACAGTCATGTAGCCGCCATTGATCAGAATGTAAGACCACCTCCGATTCTCGAATACGCCGACGATGGCAATCGCCATTGCTACCCAACCTAGGCCGGCCAACAAGCCCGCCGCCATTCCCCAGGTAATATTGGTTTCCGGTCCGGCGAGAAACATGGCGAGATTGAGTGCCATCACCAGCGAAAAGAGGAAGGACCAGCCAAACATCCGGGCTTTGCTGAATTTTTGCAGATCCTCTTCGCTGAAATCATTTGCGCGCATCCAGGCTTTTCCAAAGAGAACCGGCGAATACCACAGGCCGCCCAAAATAAACGTGGAAAGTGCCGCCGCCAGCACCGCGAAATAGTTAATGGTCGAAAAGTCCATGTGCAGCTCCTCCATCGTGCAACGGTTTGCCAAGGTGGCGGAGTTTAGGGGTTTGAGCAGGCGGCTGTATTGTAAAAAATTAACCTGGCAAGATTGACTAAGGGTCGACGACCGCCGACCGACGGATGACCATCATCCACCACTGACTACAAATTACGAATTCTGGGCTTTGCCTCAAAAGTTGGAGCAGACGGTCAAATGAGTGGGTTGAAGAAAACAGAACCGGAGCGGTAGCGACGGAACTGACGTTGAATGCAATGGGGGAAGAATAAACGAAAGTAAATCTTGTCTTTCTCAGAGTGCCGGAATTCACTGTAATCATCCGTCGCTACCGCTCCGGTTCTGTATTCGCCGACCGTCTGAAATTGTCTCTTGCCTACCTGACATAGTTACCGCAAAGTCACGCCTCTATCTTTCGACTTTTGAGGCAAAGCCCTAATGCTGTTTGCTGCTTACTGTTAACTTCCTTCACGCGATTGGAATGAAATTGACGTATTCTCCGCGCTGGGTGAGGTAGGTGGATGGATTGAGTCCGGAGAACGCCTGAAATTCGTGGATAAAATGCGCTTGATCGTAATAACCGCACTCGACCGCAACTGACGCCCAGGAAATCTCGGTCTGTTGTTCAACCAGATTGACGACCTTCTGAAACTTGCAGACGCGGGCGAAACTCTTTGGCCGCAGGCCGACCACTTTCTCAAACTGCGAAATCAAGTGCTTCTGCGTGATCCCGATGGTATTCGCGAGGTCTTTGATAGCCAGGAATTGTGGCGAGTGTTGTAACTGATTTACTGCGAACGTTATGAGCTTACTCTGCTCCAGGGAATGCCGAGCCTGGCTCATTAAGAAACCTTCCAGCCGCTGGAGTTTTTCATCAGCAGTCTCAATCGCGAGCAGTTGATCCCTAATCTCACTAACGAGATTGCCCCAAATCAAATCCAACTCAGTTACCGCCTCGGTAAGCTCTGAAATGGGAAATCGGAAAAAAGGGTAAGCGCCACCGGGTCGAAAACGAATGCCCACCATCGACTGATTTTTATGGGCGCCGATCACGATGAAGCGCGTTCTTTCGCCGGAAATCCACCCTCGCTGGACAGTGCGAAAACTATCGGACGTTTCATTCTCGAAAATTCTCTTCGGCTCATCATCGAGGTCGATGATCAGTTCGATTGCTCCGTCAGGCAGGATCTTTTCGCGTGTGTATTCGGCCGAGAAGCCTTCGACGAGCCAAAGGTTTTCGACAAATTGTGAAAGCGGAGGTTGGGGGAAATGCAGCTTGTGGATCATGCGCTTGTCGTGAAACGCTATGCCTGGTAATTAGGTTAAGTCACCCGTCCTGCAAAGCCACTTTTGAGGCCCGAAAACCTACTCAAACTGTTTCTTGAACCCTTCAAACTGCTCCCGCAACTCTCCCACCTGCAATTTCAACGTCTCCACTTCAGCCTCCAACGTTGCGATCCGGTCTGTGTCTCGTGCACGCGCACGCACAGGCGCCGGTGCATCCGCCTGTTCGCTTATGTCCGGTTGTCCCGCCAACAGGTGCGCATAGCGCGCGTCTTTCTGACCCGGCTGCCGCGGTAGACGAACGACAAAAGGATCCTCGTCGCGAGCCATCAGGCCGTTTACTGTGGCATCAACCTCTTCCAGTCCTGAAAAGTCGTAGAGCCTGCCCGCGTTCCCGCGCAGCTCGCCCGACGGTTTGCGGCCCACGCAACATGAGCGCGCACATCACCGCGAGTTCGGCGCGATTCAAATGCATCACTTCCGGCATCACGTGCTTGTATTTAGGCACGCGGCTGGTGCTGCCGTGAAAAACGTACGTCAGGTTTTTCTCACGCAACGTCTCTAACGCGTGAGCGATTTCGTTTTCCGAATACGACGTTACCGGATTGCGGTTGTTCTTCTGGTTACAGGCGAGCGTGAGCGCGTTGAGCGTCAGTGGATAGTACTCAGGTGTAGTGACTTGCTTTTCAACCAGCGCACCCAACACTCGAAGTTCAATATCGCTAAAAATAGTAGTCACTGCTGTTAATTTACTCCACGTGTCTGTGGCCTCAGAAACTTATCGAAGATTGAAGTTAATTCAGAGGGGGTTTGATAGTGTCGCATAACGACACCCTTACAGCCGCCGATCATTGCTGACAGCGCTCGACCGTTGGCCGGACGATAGAGGCAGAGGACAGGTTTGCCCCATTCCGTTGCTTTGCCTATTTCGTATCCTACGCCGAGACTGGGCGTGGTGACTTCAGCGACCAGAACGTCCGACTCCTTAAGCCACGCAAGATCACGATCGTGAATAAAACAGTCGTCTGTTTCCTCACCTGCGTCGCTGAGGGCAGCATCTCCGACGTGCTCGGTGAGCACTTCACCGTAACTGCGCAGTTGATGAACGATTTGCAAGTACGAAGCCCAATCGTCGCGTCCGCCGCGAATGGAAGCTGCAAAGTAGATTTTCATCATTAAATCCGCAGATTACGCCGATTACGCAGATTCAGAATTACAGCAACCGAGCGGTGAGGGTTGATAACTTGCCAGTAGGAACAAAATGCGTCTCTAAACGGTCTTACCGTTCTAATCTGTGGAATCTGCGAAATCTGCGGATGAATCTTGTGTTCATAAATCCTTCGCGCAGCGGAAGCCTGACACCATCCAACGCTCGTGCGCGTGGAAAAAGTTTCGGTAGGTTGGCCGGATGTGCAACTTCGGTGTCGCAAATGAACCGCCCCGCAACACTTTCTGATTTACAAACCACTTGTCGTTGTATTCGTCAAACTCGGATTTGAAACCCGGATACGGCACATAGTCGGAAGTGGTCCACTCCCAAACGTCCCCAATTAACTGGTGACAACCGCTCGCGCTTTGCCCAGCGGGAAATGATCCAACGGGGGCAACGCCCCACAACTCATTCTCAAAAAGATTTGCTTTTGAGACATCGACGTCATCGGCTCCCCACGGGAACGTAGTGCGGGCGCCGCTCTGATCACAAGACGCGGCTTTCTCCCACTCGCCTTCGGTAGGCAATCGTTTACCCGCCCATTTAGCGAATGCCGACGCCTCATAAAAACTGACGTGCGAAACAGGCTCGTTCGTTTTCTCTTTCACAAGGTGAAGCCCGCCAAAATCCCGAATCATCCACTCGCCGTCGTGCAATTCCCAATAGAGTGGCGCGCGCCATTGCTCGCGGTTCACCGTTTCCCAACCTTCAGAGAACCACCAGCGAAAATCCTGGTAGCCGTTGTCTTTCATAAACTCGAGATAGTCGCCGTTTGTAACGAGCGCGCGATCGAGTGAGTAATCTTGCAAGAAGACCTGATGCGCCGGCTTCTCATTGTCGAATGCGAAATCGTAGCTTTCCAGTCTTTGGACTTTGGACTTTGGACTTTGGACTTCGTTATAACCCAACCAAAACAATCCACCCTCAAACTCCGCCATTCCATTGACGGTGAGTTTGCGACGCAGGCGCTGGCTTGATGGGCGCGTCAAACTGATCGGCCAGCAGATGCTTGATGTCGTAAACCAGCAATTCCTGGTGTTGCATCTCGTGCTCGAGCCCGAGCCGCACAAGGGCACGGATTGCCGGCGAATCTTTCTGCTCGTCGATCGATTCGAGAAACTTAAACATCTGCTCGTCGACGTGATTGCGATACGCGACAGTTTCTTTAACTGTCGGCCGCGAGCGGGTGCCGCGTTTGGGCCGCTCGATGCGCGCGCCGAAACCTTCATAGTAAGAATTGAAGTAAAACAGAAATGCGTCCGAATACACTCGATAGCCCGGCTGATGTGCCTGCAACAACGTTTCGAAAAACCATGACGTGTGACCGATGTGCCAACGCGGCGGGCTCATAAACTCGGCCGTTTGGATCACGAAGTCTTCGATTTCCAAAGGCGCGACGATCTGCATCGTCCGACCACGGACTTGTCGATAGAGTTCAGCCAGCGATTGCGATGATGACGGAGCAAGTTTTTCGGGAGTCGACACCATTTAGTTAGCAGTAAGAATACTCGCGGTTTGCGGCCGACCAAATCTACGAATCGGCTACCTTTTTAGTTGCGCTAGCTTGATGTCAGGAGTTTCAACTGCAAGCTCCTTTAGCCGGATCCCACCGACCCAATGTTCTCTTTTCGTGACCAGCTCGTTTGCCCTCGATGCTCGAATTTCAGTAACCGGTCTACAGGGTCTTACGACGACAGCGCTGACAATCAGATCAAAATTACATAGCCTTTCATAGATACGTCGACGAGGGGTGGAACGAGCGGAGGATTACAGGTGGTCGAGCGTACGTTGGTGGCAAAAACGTCCCCAAGAGGATGAGCCAGTACCGGTGGATATTAAAGAAATCAAATGGCACAGTCGCAAGGCATAGCCTTGCGCTTCTCGGTTTTTTTCGGCTCACGGAAAGGCAGAGCCTTTCCGCAAAGGATGCGGCATAGCCGCCCGCTGACTTCCGTCCTGCTACATCCATTACCCTCGAACTAACTAACTCTTACCGACGACTGCATTTTTTTCGCCACGCGCCCGATCACGACACTGCGTGGATAGTTTTCTCGCAGGCGCGCAAGCAGATCCGCTGCACGATCTTTCGGAACAACAATCAACATGCCGCCTGCCGTCTGCGGATCAAACAGCAACTTCACGAGATTTGAATCGACGGAGTTGGCGATTTGAATATCCGATCCGATGTATTCGCGATTTGATTTATCTCCACTCGTTAACAACCCTGCCGCCGCCAATTCAAGCGCTCCATCAATTAAGGGAACGGACGCGGCATCAATCTCAATCGTCACTTTGCTTGCACACGCCATTTCCCATGCATGACCGAGCAAAGCAAAGCCCGTAACGTCGGTTGCGCCTTTTACGCCGAATTCCCGCATCGCCTCTGCTGCGAATTTGCCCGGCGTCAACATTGTTTCCACCGAAGCGGCCATAACCTCCGGTGACGCTTTGCCAAACTTGATTCCGGTCGAAATGACGCCTGTGCCGACCGGCTTAGTCAGAATCAACACATCGCCTGGCCGCGCGCCTGAATTGCTGGCGATTTTGTTTGGGTCGATCACGCCGGTTACGGCGTAACCAAACATGATTTGCTCACTATCGACGCTGTGGCCGCCGATTAGAGTGACGCCATGCTGGTTTAACGTTTCGATACCGCCGCGCATAATCTCGCCGAGTATTGCGGGATCCACGCCCTTCTTCGGAAAACACGTGATTGCGAGCGCGGTTAAAGGCGTACCGGCCATAGCCCAAACGTCGTTGATTGAGTTCAGGGCGGCAATGCGTCCGTAGTCGTAAGGATCGTCAACAATAGGCGTAAAGAAATCGACGGTCTGGACCATCGCGAGGTCGTCGCGCAGTCGATACACTCCGGCGTCGTCGGCCGTGTCAAAGCCTACAAGCACGTTCTCATCCCTGGGCTGTTTGGGTAGCCCGCTCAACACCTGAGCGAGTAAGCTCGGTGACAGCTTAGCCGCTCAACCAGAGCACGAAACCATTTCGGTCAGACGCATTGGTTCTCCTTTAACAACCACAATTGAACTAACGACATCTTTATAACAAATCGTGTCGCAACTCGTCGCTGCACGAAGCATAGTTTTTGGTTCGGTTTTCTCTGTGCAACCTTCGGGGCCTCTGTGACTCTGTGGTGGATAACGATTAACTAACCATCCGCCACAGAGACACAAAGAACACAGAGGGTGCCCAGCGACTGAATCAGCGCTACGCTACGGCCGGGGACAGACTGAGGATAAACTGCTCACTCGAGGAAACACCATGAGATTAACTAGCCAGCTGCTCGCCACAGTGTTTGCATTGTTCCTAACCGGTGCCGCTACAGCCCAAACACCTGAAGATCTTCGCAATTTCGAATATGACAAGTCGGCGCCGCTGGGCATCAAAGAAATTGGAGTCGAAAAACGCGGTGACGTCGCAATTCACGACATTACTTACGTTAGTCCGAAAGGCGGAGTTGTTCCCGCTTACCTGGTTGTACCGAAAGGGAAAGGACCATTTGCGGCGGTTGTCTGGGGGCATTGGTATTGGAGCAACTCGGACATGCGAAACCGGAAAGAGTTTCTCGATGAAGCGGTCGCCCTGGCGCCGGCAGGCGTGGTGTCTTTACTGACTGACGGTCCAATAGCGCGCCCCGGACATGTTGTCGACCCGACGCCATTGAATGAACAACAGGTACGAGACATGGTGCAACAGGTGACCGATATGCGCAGGGGAATTGATCTATTAGTCGCTCGTCCAGACGTCGATGCAAAGCGAATTGGCTATGTGGGACATAGCTACAATGCCGCGGCCGGCGCATTTTTGAGCGGCGTTGATCGAAGGCCAAAAGCTTATGTGCTGATGGCTGGCGGGTTATCAGATGAAGTTGATCTGAAGTCACCTCAATATCAGAAGTTTCGTGAGCGAGTGGGCCCGGAGAAGTTTGACGCCTTTTTAAAGAAATACTCCTGGTTTGACCAGGGAAAATACGTGGCGAATGCTGCGCCCGCGTTTGTGTTTATGCAGTTTGCGACTAAAGAAGACTTCTTAACCCCCGATCACGTGCGGCAGTATGAAAAGATTGTAAGCGACCCCAAACGGCTCACGATCTACGAAGCGACTCATGCTCTAAACGCAGCAGCTCGCAAGGATCGCATCGCGTTTTTAGTTGAACAATTGAAGCTGAAGCCAGTACCCGACGCCGTCATTGCGAAAATTCCGGAGTTGCTTCAACCGCCACGTCCCTCACCTTGATCGGGGTAAAAGTTCATTTGCACGGGCGAGACGCCCGGCCACGGTTAACTTAATGCAGGGAAACAAATGATTCGGATTGGGCCCGCAGGCTGGTCTTACAAAGACTGGGAAGGCACGGTTTACCCTCAAAAGCCGGGCGCCAAATTCGATCCACTCGAATACCTCGCTCGCTTTTTCAACACAATAGAAATCAACAGCAGTTTTTACCGTCCATTCACTCCGTCCACCGCGAAGTCGTGGGCGCGCCGCGTCGGAAACGTCAAGGACTTCACATTCACCGCGAAATTGCATCGCGTTTTCACTCATGAGCGTGGCAAGGCGACAGATGCAGACGAAAAAGCGGTTCGGGAAGGAATGGATGAATTAGCCACGGCAGGGAAACTCGGCGCTGTTCTGCTTCAGTTTCCGTGGTCGTTCAAGAATAACGACGACGAACGACAGTATCTGTTTAGGTTGTTATCGCAGTTTAAAACCTATCCCCTGGTTCTGGAGGTGAGACATACGTCGTGGAACAACCCGCAGATTTACGAGGGGCTGGAAGAAATTGGAGTGGGAATATGCAACGTCGATCAACCGCTCTTCACGAAATCCATCAAACCCGCTGCCGAAACCACGTCCCCAATTGGCTACGTACGGCTGCACGGGCGTAACTATCAGGATTGGTTTCGAGAAAGTGCACCGCGCGACGATCGGTACAACTATCTCTATTCGCTCGATGAACTGGATCCGTGGATAACCAGGATTAAGGAGATTGCAGAGAAGACACGCGAAACTTACGTGATCACAAACAATCACTTTCGCGGTCAGGCGGTGGTAAATGCGTTGGAGATTAAATCGACTTTACAGGAAAAGCCGGCGAATGCGCCGGCGCCGCTTTTTGAGGCCTATCCGCGTCTCGCCGACTCAGCTTTACCTGAGCCGGCGGTTGACACGAATCCCACCTTGTTCGAATAGGCTACGCGCCTTAGCCGTCGGAATGCTGCGCCAGGACCTGGGCAAAAGAAACTGGTAACCCGTCAGGATCCAAACAAACGGCCAAACGAATCCCTTCGCCTTCTCGTTGAGTGGGCGGCATGACGAAATTGATCCCTTTTGCTTTAAGTTCTTCGTAGGTCGCGTCAACGTCGTCAACGTTAAACCCGATGGAGCATGTCCCCGCCTGTTTCGAAGGATCGCCTGCCTGCTGGCCACGGGCAGGTGCGACGCCGCCGCCATGAAGCGCGAGAGTTGTTGTCCCCGTTGCAAACTCCGTCCATTGCGGTGTTTGAAACTTCAAAGGAATACCCAACAGGTCGCGATAAAACTCAACGGAGCGGTTCATATCGGAAACAATAATCATCGTGTAATCGAGTTGGTTAAACATCGAATCTCCTTCAAATGGCCCCAGCGTCCCACCCGTGCACGGGCAAGATGCCCGTGCCACTTCTCCTATTTCTTGCGAGTCTTGCCCTCGCCGGTGGCCACGATGATGTCAAACTCATCTTTGGTCAATGGCATAACCGACAATTGCGATTGCCTTATCAGAGGTAACTTACTTAGTCGCTTGTCGTAACGAATCGCAGCCAGTTGAACCGGAGTCTTGAGAGGTTTTACCGGTTTCAAATCAACCGCGACCCACTGCTCCTCATTCGCGGTTGGATCGGGATAGGCTGCTTTCACAACTTCGGCAAGGCCGACGACCGCTTTTTCCTTTCCGGAATGATAAAACAGCACACGATCGCCCGCTTTCATCTCGCGGAGGTTATTGCGGGCCTGAAAGTTTCGAACGCCAGTCCAGTCAGTACGACCGTCCTTAACAAAATCGTCCCACGAATAAGTCTCGGGTTCCTGTTTCACCATCCAGTGATTCGTTTTTGCCTGCTTCTTCATCTTGCGTGAGTCAGTAGTGTTGCCGCGGGTATGGACGCAGTTTAGAATGTGCGGCCCAAATCAACAACGCAGGGGAACCAGAATGGTCAAAGAAGGAACTACAGCGCCAGATTTCAAAGTGACCAACACCGACGGGGAGCTCGTCCGGCTGAAAGATTTTCGTGGCCGTAAGGTCGTCCTTTATTTCTACCCGAAAGACGACACTCCAGGTTGCACAAAGGAAGCGTGTTCATTTCGCGACGCGTTCGCTGATTTTCGCAAACGAGGAATTGAAGTACTGGGCGTATCGACGGACAGTGAAGCCTCACATAAGAAGTTTACTGCGAAATACAAACTTCCTTTTACGCTTCTCGCCGACACCGATCACTCCATTGCAGACGCCTACGGAGTTTATGGTGAGAAAAAATTCATGGGGCGCACGTACATGGGCGTTAAGCGCATGACTTTTCTCATCGACGAAAAGGGAAAAGTTAAAAAGGTGTTCGAGAAGGTTAAACCCGAAGAACACGCGCAGGACGTGCTTGACGCTTTCGCTTGATTTTGCCGGGCTTAGGCAGCGACCCAGCCGCCAATCTTCTGAGTCTCCCCTTCCGGGTTTCGGCCCGGCATTAATCCCTGGAGAGCGCTAAAAGAACTGGGAACGTCCCGTTTGCGTGGAGGTACTGCCAACTTTTCCTCACGCAGCATGATCGCTTCCGCAGTTTCATTCAGCGAATAGTGGCGGGTGTTATCGACTATTTCCGTCTTAATTTCGCGCGTCCAAAGCAAAAGATTCGCAATCGCTTCTCCAATTTCGTCCTTACCCAGCCGTGTTTCCTGCGCAATTTCCTTCTGCGTCCGCGCGCCTTTGCGAATGGCTTCGCGAACGCGCTCGACAGGCGAAAGCTTACTCATTACACGAGGATAGCCTGAAGGATCACCGTCCCCGAACCCGTGTTCGCCCAGCGGCTGGTTCACATAACGCTTGCGAGCTGTTCGATATTCCTTGAGGGCGCGGCGACTGTCAGTGACTTTCTTGCGGATGCAGCTCTTGCAGTAGAGATTGCGGCCGTCTTTGCGGGCGCGACAGATTCCGAATTCTGATAAAGGCAATTCCTGCGAACAGATTGGACAATTCTTCTGGGGGACACTTACTTCTGCCGTCATTTTCCGTAGCTCCAATCACCAAAAATTGACACACTTAGCGCTCGGAAGAAACACTCGTCCCCTAAAAGGCGAAAAGTCCTTTTTCGACTGGCAGATGCGTTGTTCTGGTTGTGGCGAAGAGGCCCTTACGATTTATCGAGAGATCGCCTGGGACTACGTGCGCCGCTTCAACTTCGGTGAAGAGACGCTTCCTACGTTGAACTGGTTGGAATGGTGTGGCAGGTCAGCGGGGCCAACAAAAATTTTATAAGAGCTAGGTAACCCACAACACATTCAACGATCAGTTCCGACTCAACGCTTACCTTCTGCAATCATCGCTTCCGAGCGAGGGAGTCGCATTATAGAGATCGAAATGATTTTTGCAACTGCTTTTTCCATGTGTGATGGTCCATCGAAAACCACCTGCAAAACTGTTTTCGAAAAGGGTATGGTTGGAGGTTTTTTCTAACGCAAACATCTGCGCTGCGTGAAGATATTTGATCAATTAAAGGAAAATCTCAGTTTCAATTTTTTGCTAAGCACCGATTAACTACTTTCTGTTTGTTGCATAAACTATTCGGAAATTTGTTTACTTGCGATTTCGTACAAAGCGTTCGCCGTCTGTATCACGCAACACTTTCCACTGCTTCGACCATGGTCCTACTAGTTGTAGGATTGTTGCCCGATTTAATCGCGATCACTTTTTTAATTTGTTCCTGTCTTTCAAACGATAGACAAATTTTAATCCCGACCACGTTTCATCGACCGCGCAAATTTTTACATCGACCAAACCCGCGTCCAAACCTATTCGCTGCACAACATCAAACGAAAGATCGGTTTTAACGCCCGAGCTTTTCTTTGGCCAGGCAACCCACAACATTCCGTTTTGCACGAGCGCTGTTGTTTGGTGAAGGAACTCGTTCTGCAAACCGCGTTCAGACCTGGCAAACAAGAGTATTAGATCAAACTGTTTGCCATCACTTCGTGTGGAAATGTTAACTCCGGGTGGTAATTCACCGAGATAACTCCGAAAACCTGCCGGGGCGTTTACGAAAGAAAGCCGAAAGCCTTCTTTTATTCCCAGTTTTTTTGCCAACGGCGTTCCAGAATAACCGGCCATGGGTGCTCCTATACCGCTAAGTGCTGGGTCCTGAGTGCAAAATCAGTAGCACGGCTTTGCCTCAAAAGTTGCATGCAGAGGGTCAACTGAGTGGATTGAAGAATACAGAACCGGAGCGGTAGCGACGGAACTGGCGTGGAATGCAATGCTGAAAAATCTAACGAAAGTAATCTTGCAATCCAAAGATTGCCGCAATTCACTGTATCATCGGTCGCTACCGCTCCGGTTCTGTGTTCGCCGACCCCCTGCATTGTCTCTTGCCTAAGTGACATAGCTTCCGCAAAGTCAGCGCCTCTATCTCCTGACCTTTGAGGCGAAGCCAAAAAGCACGACAATCGTCATTTTATCGCGTCCAGGTTTTGCAATACGCTGTGATCGCGTCGGAAGGCGAGATACTATTACACGAGCAAACCATTTCAAATGGATGACCCACAAAGTATTGGGTGAAACCCACAACCGAGCGTAACACTGGGCTTTGCGCGTAAAACTACTGAGTAGTCGTCCCGGCAGCAAGCAATGTTGATCAAACGCAGTGAATCGATAAAGTCCAGCGAGATTACGGATCAAAAAATATATTTGAACCGCCGGTTCTTCATGCGCGCCGCGGCCCTCGCTGCTACCACCGCCGCAACAGGTCTCTTATATCGAAAGTTGAATCCTATTGCTGTCGTGGAGTCGCAAGGCGAAAAGCTTGCCGGCGTAAGATCCGCGACTGATGAAGACGTCCGCAAGGGTTTCAAGACAAACGAACCCCTCACAACTCTCAAAGAGATCACCAATTACAACAATTTTTACGAGTTTTCGACTGACAAACAATCGGTCGCGATCGCTGCGCGGAATTTTGTAACCAAACCGTGGACGGTTTCGGTAGATGGATTGGTAAACAATGCTCAAACGTTCGGACTGGAAGAACTGCTGAAGTTTCCTTTGGAGGAACGGGTTTACCGGCTTCGTTGTGTTGAAGGCTGGTCGATGGTAATTCCGTGGACAGGATTTCCGCTTTCGCTTTTGCTGGAGAAAGTGCAGCCGGCGGCACAAGCGAAGTTTGTGGCGTTTCAAACATTGTTGGACCCGGAGCGAATGCCGAATCAAGCAACGTCAGTTCTCGAGTGGCCTTACGTAGAAGGGTTGCGCCTGGATGAGGCGATGCATCCCCTCACTATCCTGGCTACAGGGCTCTACGGCGAGACTCTGCCGCCGCAGGACGGTGCTCCTGTCCGCTTGGTGGTACCGTGGAAGTATGGTTTCAAGAGTATCAAGTCGATCGTGAAGATATCCCTCGTAGCAGAGGAACCTCCCACTACCTGGAATATTCAGGCACCCAACGAATACGGTTTCTACTCGAACGTCAATCCTGAGGTCTCACATCCGCGCTGGAGCCAGGCGCGCGAGCATCGAATCGGCCAGTCGGCGTTTACTTCGCGCCCGACGCTACTTTTCAACGGTTACGCTGATCAGGTTGCGCATCTTTACGCTGGAATGGATCTACGAAGGAATTTCTGAAACTACCAAAGCACAATGACCGACGTTCGGTTTTTCAAGTTAATCACGTTTGTTAATGCGCTCGTTCCCCTGGTGCTTTTGCTTTGGGACGTTTACCAGAAACGCGTGGGAGCAAATCCCCTGGAGTTTGTGACGCGCACGACGGGAATGCTAGCGCTTGTTTTTTTGGTGCTGGCGTTGGCGGTAACTCCGTTTCGGCAAACGTTTGCACTGAATGTTGTCGTCAGAATTCGGCGAATGCTCGGTCTGTTCGCGTTCTTCTACGGATCACTGCACCTGCTGACGTACCTGGCGTTTGATCGATACTTCAATTTGAAGACAGTCCCGGCCGACGTCGCGGGCCGCCCCTTCATCGCGATCGGAATGCTGGCATTTTTTTTCATGCTCCCGCTCGCGTTGACTTCAACCAACAAGATGATCAAACGGCTTGGTGGAAAACGTTGGAACCAGTTGCACAAACTAGTTTATCTGGCGGGAATTGCCGGCGTAGTTCACTTTTGGCTCCTGGTGAAGTCAGACATCCGGCTCCCGCTTACCTTCGGCTTCGTGCTCTTGCTGCTTTTGGCTCAACGTCTGATGGTCAGGTTTTCACCGCGGCCAACTCTCAACCGCGGTATTTCGATAACTCCTGAAGACTGACGCCTTCACGCAAAAATCAGTCTTGCACAAGAGTAGGGCAGCCTCTAGTCTTTGCGTTGTCGGCCGTTAACCCAAGCGACACAGACTGAAGTTTATGCACTGAAACACATGATTGCTCCTGTTGATCGATTTTCCAGCCGCGCTGAAAACTACGCTAAATATCGTCCGACCTATCCGCCAGAGATCGTCGATATCCTCATTTCTAAATGCAACTTAACGACGGAGAGCGTGATCGCCGATGTCGGGTCAGGCACCGGCTTTCTGTCTGAGATTTTCCTGAGGAACGGAAACAGAGTCATCGGCGTTGAACCGAACGCGCCGATGCGTGAACTCGCCGAACGAAATTTGGCTGAATACCCGAAGTTTCAAAGTGTGGCCGCCTCGGCCGAGGCGACAACGCTTGCGCCGCGCAGCGTCGATATCATTACCGCCGCACAGGCGTTCCATTGGTTTGACCGCGAACGATCGAAGCAGGAGTTTATTCGAATCTTGAAGCCAGGCGGTTGGGTTGTGCTTACCTGGAATGAGCGGAAGTTGGATTCAACGTCATTTTTGAATGACTACGAGCAGTTGTTGCTGGAGTTTGGCACTGACTACCAGGAAGTAAGGCACGAGAACACGTCAAAGGTCATCGCGGATTTCTTCGCGCCGAACGAGTTTCATTTGGAAACCCTGGAGAATTTCCAGCATTTCGATTTGGAAGCACTCAAAGGGCGAGTTTGTTCGTCTTCATACACGCCCGAGCCTGGAGATCCGCGTTTCGACCCCATGATGAAAAAACTGGAAAAGCTATTCGAGAGACATAATCAAAGAGGGATTGTGAGTTTCGAATACGCGACAACGGTGTACTATGGCCACGTGGGCGCCGCAATTTGAGCCCGGCAGTGACGACACGCCCGGCCAACTACGAGAACAATGACGATTAACCGACGCACTGACGAACGAGTCTCGACGAACCTGACCGCACGATGGGACGGCCTGACCGGCAGACAAGAGGCACGCATTGAAGATTTGAGTCTTGGCGGTTGTTTTGTTAACACGACCGGACGGGTCGATCTGGGCGAATTGGTAAGTATCCAGATAAAGCTGCCCTCCGGAGACTGGTTGCCCTTGCGTGGAGCGGTAGTTTCCTATCAGCAGGGAATCGGTTTTGGGATTGAGTTCTCTTTCCTAACCGATGAAGAAGAACGGATATTGAAGGAACTGATAAACCGCCAGTGATTATTTAGCGGCGTAGCGTTGAATCGCCGCAACGGCAGTCGCCAGCTCACCGCGATTGAAAGCCTCACCGGGCCTGAAAGAATTGTCTGCTTGAATTAACCCCTTCGCCACAGCCACAGATACATAACCCTTCAGTGAATGCGGAATGCTGGCAGCGTCCAGGTAGGGCAGGGGCGCTCCTGCTTTAGATTCCGCTTCGGCGCGCAGGCCAATAGCACGAACAAGCGCGACGGCCGCTGCGAGCCGGCTCATGTTTTCCAAAGGTCGAAACTGTCCAGACGTGATATCGATAAACAGCGGGCCGCCCGGGCGCCGACTGCACACTTTCCACAAATAGCATCGTCGAAGCGTCGGTAACGTCTGAATAGTTTGACTGGCCGGGCAGATACTGGGGTATCCGACCACCCAGCACCATTGCACTCGCAAAATCGGATCGCGTGACCGCGTACTCGGGATGAAACTCCGAACCGATCGGCCACATCGTGAACGTGCGAATGCTTTGGTAGATATCCTCGCGCAACGACGGGCTGAGGGTGTGGATGTCAGTCATGTTGGCGTACTGTGCGCGACCGATGCGGACGACGCCGTAGTACTGCTGGGCAGTAGAGAGACTGCCAAACGTATTACGGACACTGACTCGCCACGTACCGGGAACCGGCGTTAGCAGGGTTATGCCTTCACGTTTTCCGGTTAAGCCCGACAAGTTGGGTGTGTTTGATTGTCCCTTCAGCAGGTTCAACTGGTCGTACACGTACAGGCCTAGGTCGTTTGGAGTCCAAAGGGGCCCCCAACCGATTTGAAGAGACGCTGAAATCGCGCCCTGCGGGATTGATACGAGTGTGTCTGCTGTTTTGCCTGCTTGGACTATTCCGGAGAAAGTGGCCGGAGCATCGTTGGCAAATTCCACCTGATTTCGGTCGAGCGTTCCACGCCACGTTCCAATTCTTCGCGTCGGAATCGCCGCTTCAAGCACAGCTGCGTGCACATTCAGCATTCCGGTTCCTGCTTCAAACGTGTAGTACGGCGGCAATGGTGTGGCTGTGCGCTGGAGAATGTCTTTCACTTCCGCTGGAGTCAGGCTCGGGTTCGCTTCCAGCATCAGGGCAATGGCGCCGGCAACCTGCGGCGCGGAAAAACTTGTGCCGTTGGATGTTGTGTAATGCGGCAGTTCGTTGGCAGTCAGACGTGGCGAATCAGCGCCCAGCGCTACGCCAGCGGCGCCTGTTACGTTTGCGACGCCAGAACCACGCAGACTGACCACATCGACACCCGGAGCGACCAACGTTGGATGGAAAAGCGGATTGGCGAATCCGCCGCGGGCGGAGAAACCAGCCAACTTGCCGTATGAATCTGTCGCGCCAACGCTAATCACCCACGGCGCAACCGCATATGGGTTCATCGTGTCCTGGCCCGGTCCGTTGTTGCCCGCCGAGAAAACTACATTTACTCCGGCGTCGGTAAGCATCTTCGTAGCGACGTTTACCGGATCGTCGAAATCAAAATTTGTATTGGCCGAAAAACTACAATTGACAACACGAACGCCGAGGTTATTTGCGTTTGCCAGCAAGTAGTCGAAGCCTTCGAGAACATAAACAAGGTTGACGTCGCCCGCGCTCAATCCAACCAAACGTGCGTTTGGGGCTACCCCGCTGTACTTGCCGCCCGAAAGGCTGCCGTTACCACCAATAACGCCCGCGACAAACGTACCGTGACCGTAAGCTTGATCCGTGTTCGGTAGGCTTTCTGAATTGACCGGATAGTTGAATCCGACGGAAGCACTTTGAAGGCCCGCGAGTTTAATGTTTTTGGTGACGCGATTAGCCAAGTCTCCATGCGTCGAGTCAATTCCGGTATCGATCAAGGCGACGGTGACATTTCGACCGCTTACCGGCAGTCCTCGGTTGGTGCCCGTGATCTCAGTATCTTTCCAGGCTCGATTTACGCCGGTAATAGCTCGGACTTCAGGTTCACTGTTGAAGGTAAGCGTTCTGTTGCCGTAGACCGAACGGACCGAGGGAAGCTTGGAAATTGCAGCGATCTGTTCGACCGTTCCTGAAATAGTGACGGCCGGAAGCACGCGGTAGCGTGTGCCGCCAACGATTCCGATCCGTTGAAGCTCGGCCAGGTCGGCGTCTGTCGGAAGTTGGTGATAAACGATGACGATGTTAATCGTGCTGTCGTCGGTCAGTTGATTTAGCTTCGAAGCCAATTCGGGATCAACGCTTTGCAGACCAATGCCGGTGGTGTCTGAAATATCGCGAATCAGCCCGTCAGCACCCGTCATCATGAGAATGTCGGCCCCGGTCATGACGATGCCGTCTGCCCCCGTCATAACGATTCCTTCGACATCACTGAACCGGACGCCTTCCGGAGCAACTGAATAAACCAGACCGTCCGCGCCGACGACCCTCATTGCGTCCGCGCCGGTCATCACAATGCCGTCAGCCCCGGTCATGACGATGCCATCAGCACCGGTCATGACGATACCGTCGTTCGCTTCCTGCCGTACGCCGTCCGCGCCAGTCATGACGATGCCATCGGCGCCAGTCATAACGATGCCGGTCGGCAGAATCACTGTGACAGCGTCGACTGTGCGCGTTGTTCCGTCGGCACCCGTCATCACAATGCCATCCGCGCCGGTCATAACAATGCCGTCAGCGCCTGTCATGACGATTCCGTCGGCGTGCGTCGAGCGGAAGCTATTTGAATAGGCGACATTATCGGCGCCAGTCATGACGATGCCATCCGCGCCGGTGCCCCCCGCACCATCAGCGCCGGTCATAACGATCCCGTTTGTCGTGGAATTAAAGAATTGATCGGCGCCGGTCATGACGATTCCATCAACTCCGTCCATGACGATGCCGTCCGCGCCGGTCATGACAATGCCGTCGGTCGCGCTAATGCGGATTCCGGCAGTTACCGGAGACACTACAAACAACAAGACCAGTGTCAGGGCAAGAAACTGCTTTAGATTTCTGATCGGATTCGAACGAAACGGCATGATTAGCAAACCATCACCTCAGTCGGGTTTATCGGCGCAGTCGTGCTAACGGGTCTGATGTGGAACTTTTGCGGCTTTCGGGAAACCCAACTGTGAACGCTTGAACCATCAAGCGCCGCCTGCCACCGCCGAGCACTCCCAGCTTTCCCAAAAGCGTGCCGCATTCTAGTTTGACTCTTGTCCACTATTGTTGCGGTAACTTTGCAATTTCCACAAGAAATGGCCATCTTTACCCTATTAGCTGTTGGTAGAGTTTCTTCGTTTCGGGACTGGGTTCGACACCCAATTCCGCTTTCAAGAGCCGTTTTAGCCCCTCATAGTGTTCTTTTGCCGCCCCCCGGTTACCCATTGCGGCCTGGGCTTTCATGACCACGCAATGAATGTCTTCGCGAAACTGGTCTTCGCGGATGATCAACTGGGCTAACTGCATTGCCTTTGGCCAGTCCTCAGCCGTCTGGGCGACGCCCGCCAAAGCCTCGAGGAGACGGAGATATTGCTCCCGGTAATAGGTCCGTTGCTCCTCGACCCAAGGTTCGTAACTACCCTGCATGAATTCGCCGCGGTAAAACGTCAGGGCCTGTTCGTAAAACTTGATGCAGTCCTCAAACTGACGGGCCCGACGAGCGTTTTCGCCATCCGCCAACAGCCGGTCAAATTCTTCAATATCAATTCGGTAGGAAAACTCGGAATTCAGCTGGTAATCGCCATCGCGATAAAGCAGAAAGTTCTGCTTGAGCGGCTGGTTGCTGTTCAACGCCTTTCGGATATGAGAAACCGTCGGATGGAAATTCTTTTCCACGACTTCAAAATCGGTTTCGCCCCAGAAGGTGTCGATTATGGTGTCCTTGGAAGCCCGGTGATGTCGGCGCGAAACAAGGAAACACAAGATGTCGCGAGCGCGGCGCGTCGGCCATGCGTCGGCGGCGAGCGGGCGAGTCGGGTCTCGAAGAATTTCAACTGGCCCGAGCATGTTGACTGTCAAATCCGTTACAGGCGCGGCGGCAAGGGCTATTTCCGAAACTTGAGCAGGGGCCGCTGCCGGCGTCGGTACCGCTGCCACCTCAGCCCGCAAATCAGGTGGCAATAGCTCTGCGGTCTCCTCGGCAGCGAAAATTTCAGGATGATGGGTAATCTGCCGCTTCAGCCAATACTCGTTGTCGTATCGGAGTGCCAATTCGACCGATCGTCGCAGCCGTTCGACCATCCCGCGCTCATCGCCTAAGTGAAGAGCGGAAAGAGCCAACACCAGACTGGCCTGCGCCTCGTAGTAGTAAAGACCGTTCGAATGGAAATACTGAACGGCGCGTTCCATTTCTTCTCGGGCGCGGTCGTATTCACCACGGGCGATCATGATCCGACTTCGTGTGAGCGACGCAGTGAAGAAGCCTCGCTCGTCTTTTTCACGAGGCCGCCCGCTGATCAGCCGATCGATTTGAGCCTGCGCAGCATTGAAGTCGCCGACCTGCAGGCTTAGCAGTGCCCGCTCCTCGAGCAGTTCCGTACGATCAATGGGTATGCCGGCTTCGTCGTAAGAGCGAGCTGCCCGCGCATACTGCTCAACGGCGCGTTCAACTTCGGCCTGCTCACGATAGAGATTTCCATAAGTCTCAAAAGTTTCCGCTCGCAGCGGCACCAGGTTGAACAGTTGACAGCGTTCCAGCGCCGCGTCGAGATGTTGTTCGCTGGCAGCGAAATCGCCGCGGTACAGATAACAGCGCGCTATGTTCAGGTGTGCCACCGCCTCCTGTGGCATTGGTCCGCCATGACCGTCTTTGCGCAACATGCGGCCCAGCCAGCGAAGTGCTTCGCCAAAGTCGCCGCGCACGCCCGCCGGCGTCCCCAGGTTATGGGCGATCATTCGGATGTAATGCTCGTCATTGCGTTCTTCCGCTGACTGCAGGGCCGCGCGAAACTCGCGTTCGGCAGAGGCCCACTCACCCATCGCAACCAGACAAAGCCCGCGCGTGTTGCCGCATTTGGTCCTGACCGGAGAACTCTGATCGGCCAGGGCCAAGGCCCGATCCAGGTACTGAAACGCCAGTTCGTAGTCAGCCTGACGCCGAGCGAGCGTCGCAAGCGAATGAAGCGCATCGGCTTCGCCTTCGTTGTCGCTGCGTTCGTGCAAAAGCGCAGCCGCGCGGCGAAACATCGACTGTGAAAAGTCGTACTGGCCGCTTAGTCGTGCAACTTCAGCACGATGCGACAACGCCCGCGGATGCTGTTCAAATGCTGCAGCTGGAATCGAGTCTGCGAGCGAAGCAAGGGAGCCTAAGGCACCTGAAGAAATCCACTGCGGACCGTGTTCAGCGATGACCTTTGCGGCGCCCGGAAAATCTTCAGCGGCGAGCAAGTGTCGAACGGCCTGCTCCCAAGACCCGCGCTCCAGGAAATGTGCAGCACAGCGTTGGTGTTCAGCGGCCACTCCCGCGCGACCGATTTCACTTCGCAACCGGCGTCGCAGGAAATTCTGAAAGAGCGGGTGCAAACGGTATTCTTCGCCACGCCGGTCGCTGGCCACCGAGATAAAGACATTTCGTCTTACAAGGTTCGGCAACAAGCGTGAACAATTCAGGCCGGGATACAACGCAGCGCACGTGTCGATCTCGATACGATCCAGCAACGACACTTCGAGCAGAAGCTTCTGTACCTCGTCAGATTCGTCTGTGAATACCTCCTCCGCGAAATAGTCAAAGATGTCGCGCTCTGACTGGCGCAACACTTCAACCAGATCCGGAACCTCACCGTGCCCTTCGCGGCTGCTGATGACGCTTCTGTGTGCGACCTGGCGGACCAGCTGCAATGCCGTAATCCAGCCGTGTGTGCGTTCGCGATACTCGGCCAATTGCTCGGGAGTCAGTTCGAGATCAAACACCTTCCGAAACAGTTCCTGTGTTTCTTCGTCTGTAAAAAGCAGGTCAGAGCGGTCGATGGTCGCGAGCGGCGAGTGGGTGCGGAGCTTGCCCAGCGCCAGCGGCGGCATCTCACGCGAAATCATGATGATGTGCAGAACGTCGGGCAGGTAAGCCAGCAAACGATCGAGGACGGCGTGTACTGCCGTGTCATTTCCAAGGTGGTGATAATCATCCAGCACCAGAATGAGTTGCTGTTCAACCCGATCCAGGACCTCATTTAGAAAAACATCAACCGCCCGCTCCGGATGCTGTGCAAGTTCTCCGGTAGCTTCCTGAAAATACGAGAACATCGCCTCGCCGAAACCCGGCACAAGTTGCTGGATGCCGAAACTTAAGTAACCCAGAAAAACCGAAGGATCGGCATCGGTGTGATCCAACTGGTACCAAACAAATTGTCGTTTGTGTGTGCGAAGAAAATCGGCAACCAACGTCGTCTTGCCGGAGCCGGCGTTGGCAGTAACGAGTGTTAGCGGAGAACTGAGATTCGCAAGCAGCCGATCGATCAGGCGCGGCCTCGACAAGAGCTCTGGCGCCGGCCGCGGCGGTAACAGCTTCGTGCGCAGGAAAAAACTTGGCCGGGCTAACGGACCGGAACTACTCTGCATCCCCGTTTTTGAAGGGTTGTCTTGACGGTTTGCGGGCGCCATCGACTCCTGCCTGCCAGCGCTGTCTGGGTCGGGCCGCAGGTTAGCATGGCGAAATGGTATCAATCTACCATCAGCCGGAATGATTGCTGATTCGACTATAACGTTTTCGGGGAGCATCTAGTCCTGCAATTGCGACGGGCAACAGCTTTAGTCTGTACCCAGAATCGGCTGCTGCTTCAGCATACCGACTGAAGTCTTTGCCACGTCAGTCTTTGACCGGAGCAGAAAAATTGCTGATTCATCCAACGCGGCGGCGCGTCCGTGTGTGTGGTCCAAAGCGATATTTGCCTGGTCGGTGCTGAGGCCGTAACTCTCAAACAACTCAATGGCCTCAACGCGAGTGAAGGCGAGGGTTGCGTCGTCCATTACGACGAGGGACTGTTTTGACCGCATCCTCCACAGCGGGGCAGGGGGCAGGCTGCGACTGGTAATCAGCACATGCACATCCGAAGGCAGTAGCGGTAACAACCGACCAAAGAACGGCACCAGCCATTCAGAGTCGAAGACAAGATGGAGATCCTCGATCACGATCAATAGCGGGCCCGCATCTTCGCCCTCCGCTAGTTCGTAAACAAACGCGTCAGCCAACCAGTCCATCCGATCGGGGTCGGAAACCTCGATCAACGACATCAACGCACGGCTTCCAAAACCGGGTTG
Organism: Pyrinomonadaceae bacterium; assembly: GCA_963730985.1. Classification (GTDB taxonomy): domain Bacteria; phylum Acidobacteriota; class Blastocatellia; order Pyrinomonadales; family Pyrinomonadaceae; genus PSRF01. The sequence goes on along the minus strand of CAVSTX010000005.1, from coordinate 1,062,593 downwards.
CTGCTCCCGAATGCTGTTGACCAGGTACTCGAAAAAGATTTTCGGGTCTGAATCAGGCGCATCCACCTTGTACCAGGCGACCGGCCGCCCGCAGCGCTGCGCGAAGTCAGCGGCTAAGGCCGTTTTGCCAGCTCCGGCCCGGGCGCTCACGATGGTCGTGGTGCCTGACGCGACGCTTCGTTGAAGTGTTTTCAGCAGCCTCGGTCTCGGCACTCGCAGTAGAGGCGCCGGCTGAGCGATTTTTTCGGTAATGAGTTCCAACCTGGTGCCCGCCAGATCGTGAGAGGAGTCAATTAGGAACATATGGTCGAGGGTTAGTCCTTCCTGAATTGTTCGCATCTAGCTAAAAACCTCAACAAAAACGGTCGTTATAGTCCGGACCCGGAGGTCTGGGGTGACTGCGATAATGTTTTATTGCAATCGCCTTGAGAAATTCTTGAGTTTTTAAACACGGATAACCATGGGTCAGGAAGCGAGGGTAGGAGCCACTAAGCAGGAGGCAGTAGGCACTAGCGGGAGCGTCGGGTTAGGACTTTTTGCGCGCTTTCACGTCGGTGGAGATGATGCTGATGCCGAGGCCAACGCCAGCGATCGCGGCAATCAGAAAGAAAATCATCGGGAGGCCCGGATACCCGAATATTTTGAACGACGAGTCGACGCGCATGAGCATGGCTGCGCCAACGATGAGGGCGGCATTGATAAGCCCAAGTGTGATTCTATTGGCGACTTTTTGAAAGCCTTCAACAATCGCCTTTTCGTCGATGGCGTCGACGTTCAATTTGATTTCGTTATTTCCGACCGCATCCAGAATTTTATTAATTCGTGTCGGCAGTTTCTCTGCAAATTCCTTCATCTCGACCACGCCGCCGATCAGGTTGGCCGGAGTCAAACTCTTCACCAGGTTGCGCTGAAGAATCTCCGTCGCGCGCTGCCGAATGACTGCGGCGGGTTCGAAGTCGGGATCGAGGGTAAAGACTACGCGGTCAAGATTCAGAAGCGCTTTTGCGACGAGAGTGAACTCGGTCGGCAAACGGAACCAGCAATCGGCCGAGATCTTGGTTATCTCAATGGCAACGTGGCCCGCATCGAGTTTGCTCAAGTTTGCATCCCGGTGTTCAGCGACCAGTTCCGCAACTCGCCTTGTGAATTCAGCCCGGTTGAAGCCCGTTTTCGCCTCACCCATTCGAATGGAAACTTCGGCAGCTTCTTCGCCACGACCTTCGCTAATCGCTACGAGCAATCTCAGCAGATCGTCCTGAAAACCGGGTAGCAGACGAGCGACCATCCCCAGGTCAATGAGAGCGATCTTTTCGTCCGGCGTGAGAAACACATTTCCCGGATGGGGGTCGGCATGCATCAAGCCGTCCAGCAGAATCTGTTTCAGATAAGCCCGAAAGAGTTCGCGTGCGAGTCCTGGACCATCGATCTCCATCAGCCGCAGCGGACTCAAATCCGTTATCTTCTTGCCGGGGATGTACTCCATCGTGAGCACACGAGAAGTCGTAAAGTTGTCGATGGGTTCAGGAACAACTATTCGTTCAAACTCTCTGAGGTTTTCCGCGACGGCAACGAGGTTGTTTGCTTCTAGTTTGAAATCCAACTCGCGCAGCAGGCTGCGGCGAAGCGACTGCAACATGTTGTCAAACTCATATCGCTTACCCATCTCGGTATGAGCGTCGAGAAACTGCGCCATCTCCCCAAGCGCTTCCAGGTCTTCCACGATCTGTTCGCGAATATTCGGACGCTGGACTTTGACAACTACTTCACGGCCGTCGCGCGTAGAAGCTCGATGGACCTGGGCCAGCGATGCCGCTGCGAGAGGCTCACGATCAAATTCCGCGAAAGCTTTAGACAGACGAACGCCAAGCTCGGAAGAAACGATTCGATCGACCTCTTCATAAGGAAAGGGCTCAATCTTGTCCTGCAAGCGTGAAAGCGCCTCAAGGTAGGGCGTGGGCAGGAGGTCAGCTCGCGTGGAAAGCAACTGGCCAAGCTTGATAAACGTTGGCCCAAGCTTCTCGAGATCGCCGGCTAACTCCTCAGCCTCAGGCGCAGTCTCCTGCAAGGCAAACTCGTCCAGCTCGATGCTGTCTTCCAGACCCGCCTGTTTCACGAGGTCGGAACGGCCATATTTGACCATCAGCATTGCTACGTCTTTGTAGCGCTTTAAACGCTCGGGCTTTAGTGAGACCATTTATTGACTGCCTTCTATTCCGGGTTGAAAGTGGATTGTACTAAAACTTGCCGGAACCCGCTTACTGGGCCTATTCTGCACTTGCTTTGTAACCCAGCAGTTTGTCGGTAGTTTGTCATCGGCTTGGTTTGCTCGGCTCCCCGCAACTCCGCGCACTTTCGGCAAAGAACAGGAGTTTGGATATGTTCAAAAAATGGTTGTCATTAATTGTGCTGGCGGCAACTGCGGCCGTGCCGGCTCTTGCTCAGCAGCCGGCGCAACCCGCCCAGACGCCCGCCCAGGCGCAGCCCGCGCCGCCCAAAACGCACCTTAAAGTGGGCCAACCCGCGCCCGACTTTACGTTGACCGATACGGAAGGCAAAGAAGTGAAACTCAGTTCCTTCAAAGGTCAAAAGAATGTTGTCCTCGCATTTTACGTGCTTGCTTTCACCGGCGGTTGAACGCGCGAACTTAAGGCGTATCAGGCTGATATCGCCAAATTTGAAGAGACGGAGAGTCAGGTGCTGGGAATTAGTATGGACAGCTTCGCGGCCAACAAGCGATTCGCGCAGGACATTGGTGTGACGTTTCCGCTGCTGAGTGATTGGAACCGAACGGTCGTGAAAGACTACGGGCTGCTTGATGAGAAATCAGGTTATTCGAGACGAGCGACTTTTGTGATCGACAAACAAGGGGTCATCAAACATATCGAGGAAGGTCGGAGTGCCGTCGATCCGACAGGCGCGTACCAGGCGTGCAGCGTGTTCGACAGGAAAAAGCCCGGCTAAGTGACACGATTGCCTGGTGGGCACAGTCTGAAGTCTCTGCCACTCATCATTTGCCGGCGAGTCCCTTATCGATCGCCGCGCGCAATGCCTCGGCGCTCAACGCTCGCAGCGCAACTCCGTTGACGAATAACGTAGGTGTGCTCTCAACGCCATAGATTTGTCCGTCGTTAATATCCTTCCTAATTTCATTCGCATACTTTGCACTGTCGAGATCCGCGTCAAACTGCGTTCGGTTCAAACCGATCTCCGTCGCATATTTCTTCAGCGAGTTAACATCTAGAGCATTCTGTCGCTTATAAAGGAGGGCGATGTACTCGAAAAACTTGCCTTGCGCGTGTGCGGCGTTGGCAGCTTCAGCCGCTTTCCGGGCATTCTCATGTTGGACCAACGGGAAATCGCGGACCACCAGCCTGACCTTGTTCCCATAAGATTTCAACACTTCTTCAATCACCGGATGCATTGCCGCGCACGATGGGCACTGAAAGTCAGTAAACTCCACAATCGTCACGGGCGCACTCACATCACCGCGCGCGGGATCGTCATCCACGCTTACAGTTTGAACTGGCGCAATCGGTTCGGAAATCAGCAGGCGAATGTTTGCCCCTTTGCGCAGGCGTTCCGAGTACTCCTGTTCCAAACGTTCCCGGTTTTGCTCCTGCAAGTAGGTAGCGATCTCATTTCGAAGCTGACCGAGTTCTGCGTTCAAGCGGGTTTTGTTTTCAGCATGAAATTTTGCGACGTCAGCTTCACTGGGTGTCTTCACCTTATCGCTGATTTCCTTGCGCACCAGTTCTTCGGGAGCGACTCCCAAACGATTCGCTTCAGCCAGGAGCAGAATGTCGTTAATCGTGCGATTAAGCGCGGGTTGTTGGATCAGATAGGCATTCAGCCGAAGGCGGTAAACGATCGGCTTCAAACGCTCGTTGATCGCGCCCGCCGTTATTGGACGGCCTGCCACTGTAGCTACTACGGCTGAGGGCGCGAGGTTGGGAGTGTTGATGTCGGCGCCTTTTACTACCGGGTGAGCAGCACGGAGTCGTGTAACGAGGTCTGCTGACATCTTGTCTTCACGTTCACCGCGCAGGTACTCGATGACACTTTTTCGCGTGTCAGCGGAATCCGGCTCTGGAATCTCACTCCTACGATCCGCAATGAACTTCGTAACTTCTGCTGCAGTCGGATCTGTAAGCTTCCTCGTCACCTCAGAGTCGTATAACTGCTGGCCACTCACTTTTCGTTTGCGCGCCTCTGCGTCTAACAACGCGGTGTTGATTTCCATGGCAACAATCTGGTTCCGCGCCTCCGCAATCTTGCTATCGAGGGAATCGACTTCTTCACGCACGGAATTGTCCAAATCTGCGGACGTGATGTTCTGGCCGTTTACAACTGCCAACAAGACTGGCGCTCGCGAAACTGAAGGCGTAGAGACAGGAGTAGGTTGCGAAGCAGCGGGCTGAATCGGCGCAGGCTTGGCCGCGGCGGGGCGCGCACCTCTGCGGCGGTTAGTTTGAGCAGAAACAATAACAGCTGTGGCAAACAAAAGTGTGACTAAGAGGGTCGTGACAGTTTTCATGAAATGTTTTTTCGAAAGATTCGGATTGGGCCTCGGAATAATATTGGAAGTGCTCTTTAGAGCACAAACTGCCTGGAGTCGTTGCCAGCAGGCGGCCAGCAAACGGTCCAGGCAGTAAGCAGAGCTAAGTCTTTTCTCAGCGAATCTTGATAATGCTGCGACGGCGTCGCTTTACCGGCGTTCGCACGGCGAGCAGATCCTGATGACGGCCGTTCAAGATAAACGCCAGGCCCTGGTGAGTGATGCCCAACATTCTCGCTGCGCGAGTGACGCTTCCCTCGGAAACTTCCAACGCTTCCTTAATCAGTTTCGCCTCATAATGTTTGACCTGGTCCTCGAGCGACGCTGATGTCATCGCAGGCTGAGGCGCGGACGCGGATGATTGGCCGTCAGCACGAAACCCGGTGTTCTCGTTGGCAATAAACGAATCGTTTGCCAACAGCAATCGTGCGCAGTTGCCGAGGCGGCCATGAATCTCAGGATGCTGAGACTTCGTTAACTCGGATTCGGCCATCTTGTAGTAGTCAAAAAGATCCTTCGCAGGCAAATGACCGTTGAGTTCCTCAACCATCGTCAGCGCCGCAACACCACCACTTTCAGGATCCCCTGCCGTATGAGCTGTCCGAATAGCATTTTCGAGTGTTGCGCGTGCCCGTGAGTAATTACCCAGGCGGGCGAGAGCAGTGGCGTGAGTGGTCAGGGCCTGAGACAGCAGCGAGAGCTCGTCGCCTTCTTGAAGCGCCTTCACCGCTGTGCGTGAGACTGATTCGCCTCGACCTAACGCACCTTGCGCGATAAATGCGCGCGCGCGTGTGTCGTTGACCTGGGCCACCATGCCTTTATCGTGCAGCGTGGTAAACAGAGATCGTGCACGCTCGAGATGCTTATGCGCTTCGGTAAACCGGCCCAGCCTCACGAACAAGTAGCCGACGTTATTCTCGACCGGCGCGAGCAGGCGTTTATTTCCCGCTTGCTCCGCGTGATAAGTGGCCGCCGTAAACTCGACCAAAGCCCTATCGATCAAGTCGGCACTGTTTCGCGCTAGTCCGACATTCTTGAGTACGGTTGCATACTCGTTATGAAACTTTCCTTTGAGAGCGTCGTTGCTGCTGGCGTCGAAAAACGGCGCAGCCTCACGGTGCGTTTTAAGTGCGTCGTCATAGCGGTTGGAAACCTTTTCAACGATCGCGCGATTGAGGAAGGCGCGCAAACGCTGTTCACTCTCCAGGTCGCCAAGCTCGGTGATCGCAAGATCGAGGGTGACGCGTGCTTCGTCGAAGGCACCTTCGCGCCAGTAACAAATTCCCAGATCTACTCGCGCTTCAGCCAGTCGCTCGCGCAGATTGTGTTCTTCAAACACGCGCGCCGCTTCAGAGATAAGGTCTTTCGCGGTCTCCTGAGCGCCGGTGATCTGCTGCGCGCTACCGATCCAGCCTGACAACGCGCCGGCCCTTAGCAGCACTTCAGCCCTGGCCAGATCGTCGAGGCCGTCCACACGCGGACGGTCGCCAATACGCTGCCAATAATCAGTTAACCGCTGTCGGGCGGCCTCATAGTCGCCCATTTCCTCGAGGTCTTTGGCCTCGCGGCAAAGCGCAACGGCCCGTTGGGACACTGCGGCGGTGGTAGTTTCAGGCTGTGTTGTTTTGGTTTCTATTTTCATGTGAGGCCTCCCGTTTAAAGGCATGCAAGAATCCTTGCAAGAGATGTAGCGGACGGCTATTATGCGCTTCGTTTAGAACGAGTTGGCTCCTGTCTTTCTAACTGTCATTAAACCCCAACAACTGAATCGAGGAGAATTATGCGAACTATAAAAGCGATCTGCACGGTTACGTTTCTAATGTTGGCTCTCAGCCTGCCGGCATTTGCGGGTGATATTAGCACCCCGGGAATCGCCGGTACTGGCCCGACCATAGAAGATCCAGAAAAGGACAAACCCACGACCGCCCCGGGCGAAATCAACACACCGGGACTCATGGACTTCCTGGTAAGCCTGATATCGACGTTCTAAAGCGGACCAGGTAAGGCGTCAAAGAGCGAATGCGGGTGCACGCGGCCATGGCCGCGGCGTGCCGAGTCGTAAGCGACTGCCTACCGGCGGGCGGCGCAACAGTCTCGAACAGGCCGCATGCTACCCTCAACCAAGGTTGAAGGCAAGAGCCAATTAAGGAAAAGCGCCAATGTAATGTTCGCTGCAAAGCTCGTAAGGCGTCGCCCGGGCAGTCCGGTTAGTTGATATTGGCGGCAACCAGGCGCTCGACAGTGTCCAAGGTGTCGGCTTCCGACGGCAGCTTATCCGGTCGGAGCCGCAAAATCCGCGGAAATCGTAATGCGTAACCGCTTTTGTGCCGTTTTGATTCCTGGACGCGGTCGAACGTGACTTCTATTACGACCGTCGGCTCCACCACACGCACCCTTCCGTGCGCAAATTCCTGCACCGTATGGGCCTTGAACCATTCCGTCATTTCGGTTAGTTCGGCGTCGGTCAAGCCGGAATAGGCCTTCCCAATATTCAGAAGCTCATCCTCGGTTTCTGACCGCCTCACTGCAAAAGTGTAGTCCGACAGCAAGTTGCGCCTCTTCCCGTGCCCCACTTCTACGGCCGTTACCACCACATCGAGCGTGGCAATCGCCCGTTTGAGTTTCAGCCATTCGCGACCTCGCCGGCCGGGCTTATAGACTGAAGTTGGACTCTTAATCATCAGGCCTTCGTTGCCTCGATTGCGCGCGGCGGTAAATTCATCGTCGAGGGCCGTGATCTCCCGGAATCGTTTCGCCGCGGAAAATCGAATGATTCCCTCCGCTGGAATGATTTCCTCGAGAATTCGGCGACGCTCGTCGAGTGAGACGTCAGTCAATACCCGCTCGCCGGCGTAAAGAAGATCATAAGCAACCAGTACAACCGGCACTTCCGCCATCAACTCTTCGCTGATGTTCTTCCGTCCTAAGCGTTTCTGCAGCTCACTGAAGGGCAGAATGCGATCACCATGCGCCGGCACAATTTCGCCGTCGATAACTGCATCGACGGGGACTTTCTTCAGCGGCGTGATCAGTTCCGGAAACCGGTGAGTAATCTCGTCCATCGTGCGGGAGTAGATGGCGATTCGCCCGTCCCTGGTGTGTGCCTGGGCGCGAATACCATCAAACTTATCTTCAACAAAGAACTCGTCGGGCATAGTGCGAGCGATGTCAGCCAAATCGGCGGCAGGTGTTGCCAACATGAACTTGATCGGGTGAAAGAGTCGCATGTTGACGTCTTGCAGATCGTTAGCCCGCGCGCGTACAGCCGTTTCACCGATATCGCCAAGCAACATATTTACCTGGGCCACCCGAGCTAACGGTTGCTCGAATGCACGCGCCACCGCGTCCTCCACGAGACCTTCGCGCAGCCCGATGCGGAGGTCGCCGGCGAGCAGCTTGATTAGATACTTAGCCTCGAGAGGGGTGGCGTGGTTGAGCACCGTCACAAGAATGGCGGTCTTGTTCTTGATGCCGCGGGTTTCGCTGAGCCGCGTAATCACCGATTCAGTTTCAGCCAGGGTTAACTGCGGTGCTGTGAATCGCCCGGCTCGAGAGACAGCTTCAAACGCAACCTCTCCCGCGTCTCCAAGCTGAACATAAATTGGTCCAAGCTGTTCATAGTCCAACCCCGTGGCCTCGCTTAACGCCGAGCTGATGATGCTGCCGCCGACGTTGGTCGTTCGTGCATCGTTTGAAGCGAATTGATGTCCGGCGAGGTAACGAGCAGCGCGGCTTAGATCTGCGTCGTTAAGTGGTTTCAGGTAAGTTCCAACTAAAGAAGCTTTCTTGAGTTTCTTTGTCGTTGCTGCGACCTGTTCCGCAGTTTCAGCAAACTGTTCGAGGTAGGCTGTGGATGTGTCTGACATGCTGAAAACTATTGGTTCGATTGCTCTCAAGGTTGCGGAACAACGAGTGACCTGTCAACAGCCGAAGCGCTTACTTCTGCTTTGTATTGCCACGGGTTACAATTCGATTGAGTACGATGCGGTAATGGAGTTAAGACGTTTCGATGGCCGTTCTGTTAATACTTGAATCACTCGGCAGCACTGAGCTGTTTTTCATACTGGCGATGGCGCTGGTATTTTTCGGGCCGCGCAAGTTGCCACAGCTCAGTCGTACGCTCGGCAAAAATCTCGCCAGCTTTCGGCGTGCCTCGGAAGACTTCAAGCGCACGTGGGATCGCGAAGTGACGTTGGAAGAGATGGTTGATTTAGGTGACGAGCCCGCAAGCAACAGCAATTCCATTTTGGGTGATGCGAACAACGGCCAATCGCTGAAGCCCCCCACCATCCAGCCAATTGCGCCAGACCGGGTAATCGCCCGCGAGACAATAAACGAAGCCCCGATCGCCGCGGCTGCTGAAAATGTCGAACCTCCGAATTCTGAACAGCAACCGGCGCCTAAGCGTGAGTGGCTCTAAGCCGCACCCCCATACTTGATGTCAACCTTTCTCAGATCAATCGCTCCAGGAAGTCGTAGAGAAGAAGAGTTGGGCGGACAGATGTCTTTTCTCGAGCATCTGGACGAACTGCGCAGCCGCTTGATCCGCTCGATGTTGTTTGTATTCATTGCAGCTGCTGTTTGCTGGGTGTTTTCGGATCGCATTTACGCTTTTCTGGCTGTGCCGGTCGAACGTGCGCTGGCTGAAGCACAGAGACATCAATTACCAATCAGCGGCCTAACGGGAAGTGAAACGATTCAACCGCTCAGTTCGGTCCGCGAGAACGACTTTGGTCGATTTATTTTTTCGCAGGAAACAAAGCTGGGAACCACGGTAATTCCGGTAGGCGCATCGGTGATGGCCCGCGTCTCCAAGGACTATCAGGGAAGCCTTGGGTTGTTTACCGAAGAACCTCTGATAGCCGGCAATACCGTCATTCCCAAAGGCGTCAAGCTTCCTGTTGATTTAGCCGCGACGACGCAGGCTTATCAGGGCGTTACTGACAAGCTGATTGTGACGAGCGCCATTGAACCGTTTTCGCTTTACGTAAAAGTTTCGCTCTACGCAGCGATCTGTTTGTCAATTCCGTTTCTGCTTTGGCAGATTTGGGCATTTGTTTCCCCAGGTCTTTACCCGCATGAACGTGCCTACGTAACACCGTTCATTGCCCTCTCGTCGATATCGTTCGTCCTCGGGGCGGCGTTTGCCTACAAGATAATTTTTCCGCCGGCCGCGCGATACCTGTTGGGGTTGGGCCACGACTTCAGGTTGTTATTGAAGGCGAACGATTATTTCGACTTCATCATTATCGTCATGCTCGGTATGGGCATCGTCTTTCAAATGCCGGCGGTTACTTACGTCCTCGCGCGCATAGGACTTGTCACGGCTCGTTTCCTGGTTCGAATCTGGAAGACGGCGCTCATCGTGATTCTGATCTCGGCTGCCGTCTTGTCACCGACGAACGACATTCCCAACATGCTGCTCTTTGCGGCCCCGATGGTCGTTCTTTATCTGGTCTCGATATTTGTTGCGTGGATATTTAGCCGTCCGCGGCAGACGGTCTAGGTCGCAGAACTCGCCGTTATTGATCCTGCTGGTGAGTAGTTTTGGCGCAAGCCAGCGAATAAGGCTTAAACTGCGACCGCCAAACGAGTTTCACGCATCAAACAGGCAACGAAAACGCGCATTCACGCCATCTTGACTGTGTTCTTAGCGAAACCTTAAAATCCGGTGCTTCCGCATCGGGCCCGACCCTGCTGCCGTAATCGTATTGAGTCTCATAAAAGCTTAGGAGTTCTTCGTTATGTCGTACCAGAAAGCCGCGCTCCGTTTGGCGATCTTCCCGCTGGTCATTGGCGCCGCCTCGTTGATTGGCTTCGCCCAGGACCCTCGCCAAAGCCAGGATCCGATGGAGAAGCCTCGCAATGTTAAGCCTGAGCTGAAAAAGGCCTACAAGGATTGGTTGGAAAAGGACGTCACTTACGTAATTACGGACGAAGAGCGCAGGGCTTTCAAGCGACTTCAGACTGACGACGAGCGGGAGAAGTTTATTGAAGAGTTTTGGCGCCGTCGCGATCCTGATCCGGACACTGATGAGAACGAGTTCAAGGAAGAATATTACGAGCGCATTGCCTACGCGAACGAGAACTTCGCTTCCGGAATACCTGGGTGGAAGACCGACCGCGGCCGCATCTGGATCATGTATGGCAAACCCGATGAGCGCGAAACTCACCCGACGGGTGGGGGCTACGAACGTCCGTCATACCATGGCGGTGGCTCGACCACGACGTACCCGTTTGAGATCTGGTTCTATCGCTATCTGCCCGGTGTTGGTTCAGGAGTCGAAATCGAGTTTGTCGACCCAACCGGCACAGGGGAGTACCGCATTGCACGCAATCCTGATGAGAAGGACGCGATGCTACACGTTCCCGGCGCCGGACTTACTTTGTCGGAGCAATTAGGACTGACCTCGAAAACGGACCGCATCGCGGGCATGGGTGGTCCAAATCAGGGTTACATGCGTGAGCAGGACAGTCCGTTCTCACGCTTGCAGTTGCTGCACGATCTGCATCGTCCTCCGCAAGTGAAGTTTAACGATCTGGCTTCACGCGTTAACACGCCGGTCATTGAAGACAATCCGCTCAACTTCGACATTCGCGTTGATTTCTTCCGCCAATCGGATGAACGCGTGATCACGGCGTTCACGATCCAGACCGACAATAAAGATCTGGTGTTCCTGGATAGCGGTGGCTTACAACAAGCCCGCATCAACATCTTTGGAAGAATCACGTCGGTTGCCGGGCGTCGAGCTGGCATCTTTGAAGATCCGGTTATCACGACGGCCACGCCGGAAGAATTAACTGAAGCGAAGGACCGTAAGTCTGCGTATCAAAAAGCCGTGGCGCTTGCGCCCGGGACTTACAAGGTTGACGTGATTGTTCGCGACGTCGCGTCAGGCGCGACTGGCGTGCAACACATCGGCTTCACAGTTCCAAAGTACGATGCACAGAAACTGTCAACGTCCACTTTGGTGCTCGCGTCCAAGCTCGAGTCTCTGGAAAATCAACCCGCTGTCGGGCAGTTTGTAATTGGACAGCAGAAGGTGATTCCAAACGTCTCAGGAGTCTATCGTCGCGGACAGCCGGTTGGCGTCTATCTTCAGATTTACAACGCCGGCATCGATCAAACGACGCTGCGACCGTCGGTCGATGTTGAATACGCGTTGATGAAAGACGGCAAGGAAGTCGGCAAACAACCCGAGGATTGGCGAGGCATGAGCGACTCAGGACAACGACTGACACTCTCGCGGCTGGTCGACACGCGTGGCTTAGGCGCGGGTGAGTACGAACTCGCGATTCGCATCAGGGACCGCGTTTCCGGGCAAGCGCTGACACCAGCGGCCAAGTTCACGGTAGTTCAGTAGGTTTTGGTGGCACGGGTTTGCCCGTGCTTACAATCGCGGGCGTAAAGCCTGTCTAACTCTCTTCATGGTGAATGGCAACTTGCCGTTCACCATTTGTTTTTATCTGCGGCCGTAGGTTTCCCGGACGGTCTCGAGTTTGGTATTGCCCTGGACGGAGTTTCCCCGGACATCGATCACGTCTACATCGAAGCCTGGGAACGAAGGACGAAAGCGAGTTTCTTTCCAGGTTTCAACGGTGATGTTGTTATCGGCGGCACGATGGTAGACGTACTGCGGCATGCCCTGACGGTCGCCGCGGACGTCGGCGCCGCTAAGATGAAGGATGCGAACGCGAAAACCTTCGACGCGTTTGATCTTGCGCTCGACGTTGGCGATCGTGGACAGCTTCATTGATGGGAATTATAGCGGAAGCTGGTCCAACATGTTGATGGGATGAGGTCAGTACCACCCGCGGTAGCGGGTGGGTGTTATATCGAATAATTCGACTGGTGGGGCGCACACTCGGCGGACGATAGCAGTTAACCCACCCGCTACCGCGGGTAGTACTGACCTCATCGCATTCGCGAATACTTGGGCTCGTGAGCGGATGTTAGAATGGATGAAATGCACAAGCGAATTCAACTGGCAGGTCTAACGCAGGATGAACTCGTCTCTTTTGTTACAGAGGCGGGCCAGCCGGCGTATCGCGCGCGCCAGATTTTCGGTTCGCTACACCACCGCCGGTTGCGAAGTTTCAATGAAATGAGTGAGCTGCCGAAGGAGTTTCGTCAATGGCTGAACGAGACTGCCGCCGCATCGACGCTCACCATCGAGTCGCGTTACGTCTCAGAAGACGGCACGCGCCGGTTTTTGATGAAGACCAACGATAATATGCCTGTCGAGACAGTTTTTATTCCCGAAGAGAGACGCGACACGATTTGCTTCTCATCACAGTCGGGTTGTCCTTTGCAATGCACTTTCTGTTTGACAGCGCAGCTCGGACTTTTGCGTTCACTGACGGCTGCCGAAATCGTCGAGCAGATAATCGTTGTCCTCAATGATGTCTATGGGGTGGGCCAGGCGCCGCCGCATGGAACGAACCTGGTTGGCATGGGAGCGGGGGAACCGTTCCTCAATTTCGATGACCTCCTGAAGGCGTTGCGAATCATCGCTGATCCCCAGGGACTCTTCATCGTGCCGCATCGAGTAACGATTTCAACTGCCGGCATCGCACCGCGCATTCATGAGCTGGCGACAATTCCTGATCGTCCGAACCTGGCCATTTCGCTGGCCGCGCCGAACGATGAGTTGCGAAACGAGCTGATGCCAATCAATAAAAAGTGGCCGCTGGATGTGTTGCTCGACGCGTGCAAAGCGTTCGAGCAAACACTGAAGCCAGGCGAAACTTTTACCTTCGAGTATGTGATGCTCGACGGCGTTAACGATTCTGATGAGCACGCGCGGCAACTCGCAAACCTGATTAATCGCCACAACCTGCGCGCGAAAGTGAATCTGATTCCGCACAACCCGGCGGACCCGCTGCCTTATCGTCCGTCGCCAGAAGAAAGAGTTGAACAGTTCAAGGCGACTCTCGAGTCGAAGGGCGTGCACGCGTTTGTCCGCAAGCCACGCGGAAGAGATATTTTTGCAGCGTGCGGCCAACTCGCTGCGCGCCGTGAAGCGAACAAAGCTCCCGTTTCATTCCAAACAGCATAGGTGAAGTAAACAAGATGAAATTCAGGCTCTTATTCAATTTTGTTCAGTTGTTAATCGTTGGCTCCCTGCTGACTTTGCCGGCCGCGCTCAACGTGTCAGCCAATCCGCAGTCAGCGCCGAACATCGGCATCAACGCCAGTGTATCGCCGGACAGAGTGTCGCGTGGCCGTGCGGCCCGCGCTTCAGTCGTTATGGATATTCCCGGGGGCTATCACGTGAACTCCAGCCGCCCGCTGGAGAAGTTCCTGATCCCAACCCAGCTAACGATTGAAGCGCCAGATGGCATTCGGGCTAGCTCGGTTTCCTACCCGCGCGCTGTGCTAAGAAAGCTGAAGTTTTCGAAGAACAGAGTGTCAGTTTACGAGGGCCGCGCACTCATGAGGTTTACTGTAACTGTGCCGGCTAACGTTGGTGGTGGTTCGAAGGAAATAAAACTGAAGCTGAGATATCAAGCGTGCAATGACGATGTTTGTTTTCCGCCACAGACGAAGCAGATGAGTTTATGGCTGAACGTCGGGTGAGGCCCGAAGGGCCGCGAGTAAATAGCCACGACCGTAAGGTCGTGGAGTTAGTCCTACAAAATGTTGACGCCCGAAGGGCCGCCAGTACACTGTCGCCCGCTAACAGCGGGCTCAATAAATCAGCGTGATTCAATTCCCGGGGCTCACGCCCCGGGCTATCTACTGCCGCCGCTTCGCGGCTGTTTTCCCGCTCGACCAATCACTGACATCAGTCGTCCTACTTTCCCGTTCGCCGCTTTCTCGCGCCGGTAAGAAAAGAACAGGTCAGTGCGGCACATCGTGCATAGCGGCGCGGCGTAGATATTGACTTCCGCAACTCCGGCATTCACCAGCTGGGCCGTGTTCGATTTGATCAAATCTACGCAGGCGTGGTTTTCACTAGTCGCATTAAACAGATTCGTCTGCATCGGAAAAGTTTGCGTGAAGCTGTCGATAACTTCACTCCCAACTTCATAGCAGCACGCTCCAGCCGCCGGGCCAATCGCCACCATCAAATCAGCGGGCTGCGTCTGATATTTGTCACTCATACGTCTGACTGTCGTCGGGGCAATAGTTGCAAGCGTCCCACGCCAACCAGCGTGTACTGCAGCGAATGCTCCCGTTTTCGGATCACCGAGCAGAATAGGAACGCAGTCAGCAGTTTTCACTCCGGCCAGCACACCCTTCGCATTACTCACAATCGCATCGCAGTAAATTGTGTCGCCGCGCGCGTCTTCGGCCGGCTTCGCATCAGCTAGACTCTCGACTACTCGCGCGTCGTTGCCGTGCACCTGCCAGCAACCTGCCAGGGCCCACGGACCGGGAAAAAGCTTGAGAAAGCGCCGTCGATTCTCCAGAATGTTTTCCGCAGTGTCTTCGTTGAAGCCGGCGAGATTCAGTGAAAGGTCGGGCATCGCGCTCGTGCCGCCGCCACGCGTTGAAAAACCGTTGGCGAAACCAGCTTGTTCGAGCGGAGCGCAAATCAACGCAGTTACGCCGTCAACTTCGCGCCAATAAAAACCCGCATCGTTTAACTTTTGCTGTTCGCTTATGATCGTTTCCATCGGAATAGACATTATCGAAGTTGCACGTATTCGCGAAGTGCTCGCGCGCACACCGCGTTTTCGCGAACGTGTTTTTACTGAAGCTGAGCGAGCATATTGCGATAGCCGGGGAGCGGTGGCCGCGCAGCATTATGCCGCGAGGTTTGCGGCGAAAGAAGCGGCATTAAAGGCGTTGCAAACAGGATGGCGTGGCGGCATTAGTTGGCAGGATGTGGAAATTCTTTCGCATGAAAGTGGAGCACCTTACATTACCTTTCACGGCGACGCACAGAAACTGTTGGAGCAATCGGGCGCAACCACTTCACACATTTCAATCGCACACACGACGGAACACGCAATCGCGCAGGTGTTGTTGGAAAGAGAACTTTGAACTGCGATCCGGGGCATAGCGAGACAACCACAACGCGCCGAAATCGTAGGGCACTCAAGTCACCAAGTCTCATGGTCAGGAAGGTGCGCTTGCGCCCGCTTTAAATAAGCTCTGGATTGCCGAACTGCGCATAGCAGGAGCGGATGCCGGCATTCCACCCGAGAGGTGTTCACTGAAGCTTTGTAATTGAGTCCGCGCATTTAGGCGGGCGCAAGCGCCTCTTCCCGACCTTGAGGCCAACAAACTCGACCGATACCTTCGGACCTTGAGTGACCGAATCACCTTAGATCATTCACGAGGGTGGCTTTGCCGAGGCGATCGATATTCACACGAGTCGCGCTCGATCGAATGCTGGCGATGGTTTGGTAGGTCGTTGACGGCGCGTCGTCGTGATGAGTCACTTGTGAATCGTTGTCCGGTTCTTCCGCGTCTCCATGCCGAAAGCACTCGATATGCGGACTTAGTTGGTCGGTGACCGCTATCAACTCACGATGAGGACAGGACAAGGTTGACAGGCCGCCTTCAACTGAATCGATCTCGACAAACTTTATCCCTTCCGGACATTCGAAGTTTCGCCCACCAAGTTCCGGCCTTAGCTCTACAGCACCTTTGACAAACTCCGCCCATGCGGGTAGCGCCGCTTCAGCGCCGGTAATTCCAAGTTGACTGTTGTCGTCAAAACCAATCCAGACAACACACACAAGGTTTGGGGTGTAACCGACGAACCATCCATCGCGCGAAGTTCCAGTCTTGCCTGCGACGGCCGTGAACTTTGCAACGTTACGGGCCGAGCGGGCCGTGCCGTGATCCACGACCGCGGATAGCATGTTGGTGATCATGTAGGCGGTCGTTGGGCTGATCACCTCCGGCTGTTCCAGCACTTCTGAATGGGCGGCTGGTGGTTGATCAACGCTTGCAACGACTTTGGGGGTCACTCGACGCCCACCGTTTACAAAACTTGCGTAAGCAGCGGCCAACTCAAGCGGCGTCACCTCTTTGGTTCCCAACGCGAGCGATGGATAACGCTCAGGTCGCGGCAAACCGAAACGCTCGGAAAGATTCGCAATGCGTGCAAGGCCCGTCTGCAATGCGATATCAACCGTGACCACGTTTAGCGAAGACACCAGAGCGGTGCGCATCGTGACTTCGCGCATCGAATAGCCATCACCAAAATTTGCCGGACGATATTTCTTGTCGCGGTCGTAGGTGAACTCGCGTGGCGCATCTGAAAACATTTGCACCGGCGACATTCCATCTTCGAGCGCGGCTGCATACACGAACGGTTTGAAAGTTGAACCGGGTTGTCGCCGCGCGTCAGTCGCCCGATTCAATTGCGACTCGGCATAATCACGGCCGCCAACCATCGCCAGCACATGGCCGGTTTTCGGATCGAGTGCAACTAGCGCTGCCTGTGGTTTGGCTGAACTTTTTGCGTATCGCTTGTCCAGGTTAGCGAGTTGGCGGCTGATGGCTTGTTCAGCCAACTGCTGAAGTTCGGTGTCGATCGTTGTATAGATGCGCCGGCCGTCGGGACGTGAGTCAAACTGTTCGACCGTCCGGTCCACGTAATCGACAAAGTAAGGAGCAAGCGAACGCGACGCTGTGCCGACAGTGGTCTTGATCGGCTCGTTCATACTGAGTGTGGCGTCCTCTGCGTCGATCCAACCATCACGCGCCATCGCATGCAAAACCTGGTTCCGGCGTTCCCGTGCCGCTCGAGGAAACCGCAACGGTGAATAATGGGTTGGTCCCTGAATCATTCCCGCGAGGGTTGCAGCTTCATTAAGCGACAGCTCAGCGAGATGTTTGCCGAAATACAACTGCGCACCTTCTCTTACGCCACGAGCTACGACTGCGCCACGTTGGCCCAGATACACCTCGTTGCAATAGAGCGCGAAGATTTCCTGTTTGGACAGGCGCCGCTCCAGTGCGAGCGAAAGCATCGCTTCGGCGTATTTACGGCCGAAAGTTTTTTCAGGGTTCAGGTAAGTATTTTTGACGAGTTGTTGGGTGATTGTTGATCCACCCTGCAACGGTTGTTCGTCGGAGACGTTTTGCCACAGAGCGCGCGCTACTCCAGACGGATCGACTCCTGAATGCTCAAAGAAGCGGCGGTCTTCTATCGAAAGAATTGCGTGGACGAGTACGGGCGGTATTTGAGAGAAGATCAGGGTTTCGCGTTCACCTGACTTTGACGAGAGATCATTCGAAAGCACTTCCGGCTCTAACTGAAAAGACTCGAGCGGCAGTTCGTCGCCTTTCAATTCGGCGATTGTGTTGTCGCTGTCAATTCGAACGCTGACAATGGAAGACGCCGTTTTGTTTGATCGAGTAGGTCGAATTTCGATCGTTTCGTTGGTAACCCGGAAGGTGCCACTCCAAACTTTGCCCGCGTGGGGCTCTACATAACCTCCGCGGCGCAACGCGCCAACGAGTTTTTCCTGCGAAAGGTGTTGTCCCAGGCGAATAACGCGCGGAGCAGCGTACATACCCGGCCGGCTCGTCAGGTAACCTGAAGCCAACCGCGCGTCAATCATTCGTGAGTAGTATTTGTATGAGCGTTGAAGCGTATCTGCTGCGGCGAGACCTCCCAACAACAGTAGTCCGCACAATGATCGAGCGACGAGTTCTTTACTCGAGAGAGAATGCGCAGGCTTGACGATGAATCTGAAAAGTTGCGTAAGGCGGCTCAGCGATCGAAGGCGATCCTGCTCGGGAACAGATGTAACCTCGATAGTCATGGTGAACAGATCTCGACCAAGTACGGCGATTTTGTCGTCCGTAACCCTTCAGTGCTCCACAGTTTTCCGAATGTTTCTAATATAGTGCGAATAAGGACGAAATTCTTCGGTTGAATTAGGTGGGTCAGCGGGCACAAGTCCTTCTTTCTTACTGTGAGACTTTCGCGACGTTGGTAGATGCGCGTGCCACGTTGTGGGAATTTTCAGCACGGGCAAGATGCCCGTGCCACGAAGAACCTGCGGCCTTGCAGTGACGTTTTGCTTCTTTATAATGCGAGGTAAGCATCTGCAAATTTCTTTGAGGAGTTCCCCATGCCCACGACTACACACGTCAATCCGGCTGCCGGCGACGTACTACTGCTAATCGGGACAATGAAGGGAGCATTTGTACTTCGCTCCGATGGTTCGCGAGACGATTGGGACATCGGTGGTCCATATTTTCCCGGTCGCGCGATCTATGCGATGGCGCACGATAGGCGCAACGGCCGCAATCGTTTGTGGGCGGCCGTCAATAGTTCCTACTGGGGTTCATATCTCAGTTCTTCTGACGACTATGGCAAGACCTGGACTGAGCCTGAGACTTATGGCGTCAAGTTTCCGGAAGATGCGGATGCAGCAGTAAAACAGATTTGGCAGATCGTGCCGGGTCATCCCGATGAACCGGACACTTTGTACTGTGGTGTGGAACCAGCCGCACTCTTCAAATCGACGGACGCCGGCCAAAGCTGGTCGCTCGTAAAGGGTTTGCACGATCATCCGCATCGCTCGCAATGGATGCCCGGCGGTGGTGGGTTATGCCTGCACACGATTTTGCCCGACCCATCAAATCGCCAGCGGTTATACGTGGCCATTTCGACGGGCGGCGTTTATCGCACGGATGATGGTGGGGAAACCTGGCAGCCGCGTAACCAGGGCGTGCGCGCGCAGTTTCTGCCGCCGGACCAGCAGTATCCTGAATGGGGCCAGTGTGTGCACAAGATTGTGAGCCATCCTTCGCAGCCCGATCGCTTGTTTCTGCAGAACCATTGGGGACTGTACAAGACCGACAATGGCGGCGATTCGTGGACGGACATGGCGAACGGGGTGCCTTCTGATTTCGGATTTGCGATGGAGGTTGATCCCCACAACGCTGATCGCGTCTTTATCATTCCACTCGAGTCGGATGAGTTTCGTTGTACGCCTGACGGGAAACTGCGCGTGTATCGCACGAGCGATGCAGGCGCATCGTGGGAGCCGCTCACAAATGGCTTGCCACAGGAGAACGCGCTGGAAACAGTGTTGCGCGATGCGATGTGCGCCGATGAGCTGGAACCTACCGGAATTTATTTCGGCACGCGTAACGGAAAACTATTCGGTTCAACCAACAGTGGTGACACATGGTTTGCCATTGAAGAGAGTTTGCCGCCGGTTGTTTGTGTAAAGACAACTGTGGTCCAGTAGAGTCGCACCACGCGAAAGCAAAATCATTCGATCCATTTTTCGAAGGGTAAATATGAACAAAGTCTTCGTCTTTCTTTGTACAGTTTGCATCGCAGTCGTTCCTGTTTTTGCGCAAACACAGGAGAAGCAAGCCCCTGCTCCAAAGATGCTGGAATTTCACATGGCGTTATTGCGGCGCGGGCCGAAATGGGAGAATACACACACAAAAGGCACTGGCGGCACGATGTCTGAACACGGAGCTTACGCAATGTCTTTGGTCGAATCAGGAAAAGCCGTCATCGCCGGACCACTGAAGGAAGACGGCGACCTTCTCGGGGTTTACATTTTGCGAGCGAAGTCTGCCGACGAGGCGAAGAGCTGGGTTGATAACGATCCGGGCGTTAAAGGCGGACACCTGAGCGCCGAGATGCTTTCGTGGTGGTCGGAAGACGTAATGCAGAGACCAACCACGCCGATCAAGATGACGACGGCCTACCTCGGGTTTTTGCGGCGTGGACCCAAGTGGACACCGGAGAAAACGCCGGCTACTGAAGCGTTGCAGAAGGCGCACATTGCCAACATCATCCGCCTGGTTGACATGAAGAAATTGGTGGTTGCTGGTCCATTCGGGGGCAACGGGACGATGCGTGGGATTTTCGTTTTCAAAGTTGGTTCACTCGAAGAAGCCAAAATGCTTGCCGAGACTGATCCGTCAGTGCAAGCCGGAAGGCTGGCGATTGACATGCATACCTGGCTGGTGCCTGAAGGAGTGTTGCCTTAGTGATCCGATTCAACGTAGCGGGGTTCCTGACTGATTTCACCGAGGGACGCAGTCAAATCGTCGTCGAGTCTGGCGCCGGGACAGTTGGCGAAGCATTAAACGATCTATGGCGTCAACATGTCGGATTGCGCGATCGAGTCGTCAACGAACAAGGCGCCCTGCGGCCACACGTCAACATCTTCCTGAATGACGAAAATGTCCGGCGGCAGCAGATGCTGGACACAGCGATTCAGGACGGGTGCGAAATAACTATTCTGCCGTCAGTAAGCGGAGGCGAAGCGACGGAGGTCGGAGAACAGAGATCGGACATCGATCGTCCGACTCCCGACGTCCACCTCCGATCTCTGACTCTTAACTCGGGGGTTGAACTATGAAAGCAACATGGAATAACACCGTGATCGCCGACAGCGACGATACGGTCGTCGTTGAAGGCAATCATTACTTCCCGCCGGAGTCGGTGAAGCAGGAACATCTTCAACCCAGCAATACTCATACGACTTGTCCATGGAAGGGAGAGGCGAGTTACTACGATGTGGTCGTCGGTGGCGAAACCAACAGCGACGCCGCCTGGTATTACCCTGAGCCTAAGTCCGCTGCTGCCGAAATAAAGGATCGGATTGCGTTTTGGAAGGGAGTGACGGTTGATTAGTAGTCCAAAGTGAATGGTCCAAGAGTCCAAGGTCCAAGGTCCAAGTCCAAAGTCCAAATATGTACTGGTACCCGGCTTCTGAGTTTCAACCTTCGACCTTGGACTTTCGACCTTGACTTGGACCTTGGACCTTGACCTTGACCTTGGACTGTAACGATCATGTTCTGTCCCACCTGCGGCTCTGAAGAGCGCCAACCAGTTCAGTATTGCCGGGCTTGCGGCACAGATCTGCGTCTCGTCCGCGTCGGATTGCAGAATCCGGATGTGATAACTGCATCTGCGAATCCTCGCGATCACATCAGCCGCGCGATTGCCGACAAGATACGCGAAACACAGTCGCCGTCAGACTTGAAGAAGGTCGCGGAAGAGGTTTTGCCTGAGATTGAAAAGTTTTTGGAGACGCCGGCCGAAAGACGTTTACGGCGAATACGCACGGGCGTGATCTTCTCGTCGATTGGCCTGGGAGCTGCGTTAATTTTTGCTGTCTTAAGCACGTTTGAAAATGACTTCATCTTTTTCATCGGCATCGGCACAGTGCTGTTGTTCCTAGGCCTGGGAATAATAATTAATGGCCTCGCTTTTACTCGTCCGCGAAAGGAAGGTGAGGAAACTGATACGCAAAGGCAGTTGGAATCAACCCTGATGCATTCATTCGCATCGTCCGCGCTGCCACCCTCGACCAGTGAGCTTGATCCCAACGGCGTTTCATCCCGCCCGTCCGTGACCGAACACACGACGCATCACTTGAAAGTTGACAGATAAGCAGGCGGCAGCAGGTGCAGGAGGCGGAAGCAGGTGCAGTTCCAAATGATCCAATGAAAAATGAGAAATGAGAAATGGAAAATCTCAGAAATTTTCCATATCACATTTGTCATTTCTCATTTCCACATCGATAAGAAGCCTGCCTCCTGCCGCCTGCGCCTGCCTCCTATGAAGTGAAGTCTCTGATGTCTTTGAATGGAGTGTCTTGATTGGTGAAGTCGGGACGATAGTAGTAGGAAGCTCCGTCAAACTCCTGCAACCAACCTTCCTGCATCCCAAGCGCGTCAAGCGCGTCCACTGCGCGCGCCCATTCCCCTTCGGAAATGCGCCGTGAGAGCAGAATGTAGCGATTGTTTGAAGCCGCCTGGTGGGTAGCGTAATACTGGGCCATCAACGAAATCGCCACGCGCGGACTCAATTCATCCCGGATCCACTCCAACGATTCCGCGACTCCGGCAATATCGTTTGGAAGAACGAGCAAACGGATAATCAACCCGCGTTTCACTAAACCATCTTCGCCTACAACCAACTCATCGCCGACCTGCCGGTACATTTCCTTGATTGCCGCTCGCGAGATCTCTTTGTAACCCCGCACCTTCGAATACAAATAGCCCGCTTCGTCTTCCGCGTATTTGAGGTCGGGAAGATACACGTCGACAATCCCGTTCAGTAGTTTTAGTACTTCAACCGAGTCGTACGCATTGGTGTTGTAAACGATGGGCAGGCGCAGACTCCTTTCAGCCGCAATCAAAATCGCGCGCGCCATCTGCGGCGCGAAGTGTGTTGGCGAAACGAAGTTGATGTTGTGACAGCCCTGCTGCTGTAGTTCGAGCATCATCTCAGCCAGGCGTTCATGCGTTACTTCGTTTTTCAGTTGTTGTTTATGGGTTTGCGAGATCTGGTAGTTCTGACAATAGACGCAGCGAAGATTGCAGTTGCCGAAAAAGATGTTGCCGGCGCCATGCGTACCGACGAGGCCCGGCTCTTCGCCGAAGTGAGGTGTAAACGAAGAAACGATCGGCAAGCGCCCGGAGTAGCACGCGGCAATCTCGTTGTTGAGACGATTATTGAAACAGTCGCGCGGGCAAACGGTGCACCGCTCGAGCAAGGCTTCGAGAGCGTCGACGCGACGGGCCAGTTCGCCGGTCGCGAGAAGTTGAAGATATGACGGGCTTTCCATTTGCGATCCATAATTCGGCTTTGCCGCCGCACATCCGGCGGCAAAGCCGACGCCGCCTTCGCGGCCCATCTCAATCGCGTTTTCGAAAATGGATGAAGTGTGGCTTGTGCTGCTCCACCACTTCGGCCGGCGCTACTCGCGTTGTTTGCCGCCAGATGAAATCCATTTCCGCATGGATCGTGCTCAGCGCGAGCCGAGCCTCGAAAATCAAAAGCATGCTGCCGTAAAAGAGAAAAGACGCACCCACCAACCCGATGATTACCGGCCAGATGTTGTAACGACCTTTGCCTGCAATCGCCACTACTCCAATCGCAACGCTGGTAGCGACAAACATTCCCAGTGCCAAATAAAAAGTCACCATCGCGCGCTGCAATATACGCGCGCGACTGGTGAGTTTGTCGAGTTGAGAGAAGATGATTGCCTGGCGGTCGCGCGTGTCCTCGGCCGATTTGTCGGCCAGTTCTTCCAGCTTGTCAGACAAGGCCCGGACGCGATCGACGACGCGGCCCAGGCGGTGCGACGTCGAAAGGATCATGCTCCCACAAGCTGATATCAAAACTGCCGGCGTAATCATCGCCGTCAACACGGCGAGAGCCGAAGACATATCCATCCGTCTTCACTAACCTCTACTTCTGCTACGTCTGCGTGGGACGCGCTTCGCCGGTGGTGGTGGAGCCGCGGTTTCAGCCTTTTTCGGCTTCATTTGCTGTTGAATCATATCGATGACCATTTGCTGCGGAAACTCAGCGCGGACTAGCACTTCATCGCCTTCCGGAGCTATTGACAGATTCTTAAGCATCGACTGCGCCATTGGGTCCTTCAGGGATGCAGTGGCATATCCGAGAAGGCCGGAGAAGAGATTACTGATTATCTTGGCCGTATCCGGATTATCTTCGTTTATCACGCCGCGAAACATGAAATTGGTGGCGTCCATGGTTAGCGCTCCATAGAAGTCGCCAATTTTCGAATCGCAACGAGGCGCGCGCGCGTTTGTTTCCGTTCCGAGCATTCCAAAGCTCTTGGCGAATGAATGCCACGGGCGGCCGGCGACGCTAACCAGCGCATTAGGATCGCGCACGAGTGCATTCAGTATTTCGGCACTGATGCGATCCTTCCCATCGTTTGCATCAACGGCTGCGCGCAAGTAGGCAGGTGTTCCTACTGCGATGGAATTGGCAGTTAACGGCACCACAGCTACCTCGGTAAATCCGCGCAGCATCGGGTTTTTTTCGGCCTCTTTCACCAGCGGATCGATTGTCATTAGCCCGAGAGTCTTGTTGCCATACTTCTCATCGCGAAGTTTTCCCTGCGAAGCCATACGCGCGAGAACTATCAATGCATCAGAACTGAAGTCGCCGCTGGCAGTAATCATCGCTTCGGGCGGTTGAAAGTTGAGTTCAGCAGTCGGCTTGCGGAATCGGACGGCGATTACGATGTAGTCGACTTTGGTCGGATCAACTCCGGCCATCGTTCGCGCCTGTTCAAACCCTTTCCGCATTTCTTCGACGTCCTTCGGAGGCAACAACTTAGGCACGAGCTCGGTTAATACCCGTCGAGGATTGATGAACACGAGCATGTCCGCGTCAGGCAGGTTTGCCAGAGAGCTCGCCAGCGCCTGACTCGCCGCATAAGGTTGGCCGCCGCCTGAACCGTTTGCGGCCACGGTGCGATCACCAAAACTTTGTTGGGGATTTGATTCGGTTTGCGCGGCTACGGCGATCGTTTGCGCCAGCAGCACGAGTAGTAAAAGGAACTTGAGAGTCTTTCTCACGACTAAGCCTCCATCGAAATTAGTCTGACAGTTTGTATCTTCACACAAGAAAGCGCGCGCGTCAGCAACTACTGACCGGGAGTGACGGACCGCGGTCGTTTTAGACCCATTCGAGTTTTGGTCGCGTCAACTCGTTGTCGACATTTCCGGTGTTCAAAGTTGACGCTGGTTCGAACAGCAATACGTGAGCTTCTTCTTCCGCAACTGGCCGGTGCTCAACGCCCCGCGGAACGATGAAAAATTCGCCTTCCTCTACAAACTCTTCCCGCTCTTTGCCAGTGCCAGGCTCACGGAAGTCCATTCGAAAGCGGCCCTTCACCACCAAAAACATTTCGTCTTCAGAGTCGTGATGGTGCCACGTAAAAGGTCCCTGAAACTTGACCAGCTTCAGATACTGCCCGTTCAACTCGCCAACAATGTGCGGATTCCAGTGATCGTTGATCAGCGAGAGTTTTTCGTTAATGTTTATTGCCTTCATCTGGTGTTTAGTAGCACGGGCGTCCCGCCCGTGCATCTCCGATCGACGTTCGCCCGAACCAGCACGGGCAAGATGCCCGTGCCACAAATCAGCGCGCGAAAATCGCATCGAGAAGCTTCGCCAGCCGGTAGCCGCCTTTGGCTAACTGCTGTCGCACCACCTCGCGATTCATCGTTTCATAATTTGGAGGTCTCGAGATGTCATACACCGTGTCCGTCACCGGCCGGCCGTCTCGTATCAAGGGTTGACCGTCACGCATTATTTGCACGGTTCGCTGCCGAATAATCGACACGCCCCGGTATGCATGATTGCGCGACTGCTGTAATGAATCCGTGGCCCAGTGAGCGCCCCACATGTCGATACGTCCCCGCGGGTTCCATGCAGACTGTGGCCTAACCGCTTGTCTTAGAAACGTTCCCAACTCGTCGGACGTTTGCTTGTCGGTCGCCAACATCAGGGAAGTTACGAGTTCGAAGTCCCAGAATCCGTGAAGGTTTTTCCGATCGTTATTGATGATCAACTGATTGCCGCCGCGATCGTGCATCAGCCCTTTTCGTTTGATCGTTACAGGATCTCTTTCGATCAGTATTCTTCTATTCGGGCCGTTTGGGTCGATGAATCCACAACCAACGTGCAGCGGTTGATGAATGTCGCCGAGGAAATGGACCAGCAATCGCAGCGCGTTTCGTTTGCTCAAGGGATGGGCCGGATCAGGATTTCCCTGCAGCGTGCGAATGCAAACGTTGAGCATGTTCACAATGTCGTTCTCAACCGTGAAGCCATCGCACGTTTGGTAACTTCTGCAATTCAGCGGCAGGTCGTCGTAATGCCATTCGCGATTCTTTTCGTTGTGGGCCATATCCTGCAAGAACGCATTTGTGTCCGGGTCAGGGTCCGTTTTGCCCATTCGTTCTTTTACGGTGTCGGCCCACGTGGAGATGCTCGCGAGCGTCTCGCCCGGCTTTAGTATTTCGGCAATTCTTCGCGCGGTTCGCGGCTTAACTCGCAGCGACGCGATCTTGCCGACAGTCTGATGCCCATCATCTCCCCACGAAAGCGCCGGCGCGCACGGCACAATGAACACAATTAAGGCAACGAAAGATGAAGCGAGTTTTTTCATTTGGGGCAGACCCTCCGAAGCGGTCGGATGATAAGACTGTAGCGGTAGGATAACGCGGCTTCAACGGAAGTCAATGTTACTTGAATTGCTAAGCGAACCTGGGTGTCTGAGCCTAAAAGAGGCGCTTGCGCGGTTTTGTTCTGAACGTCGTCCGCTTAAACCGGGAGGGGTTAGAGTGTAAGGGTTCGCGCAACGGGCCAACCCCCATCCCCTCTCCGCTTACGGAGAGGGGAGAGAAGTTGATTGAGTGACTCGTTCAAAAGCTAAGAAAACATTCGCACTCGTCTTCCTATGGACGCGGCGCCGTTCCCTGACTCAGCACTTTGGAACTTAAAATCTTGCCTGCGGTATCGAGAGTCAACTCAATCACCCCGCCGGCCGTATCCTGCACGCGACGGACTGTTTGACCGGATGCGTTTGTGGTTTCAGTGAGAACCCTCAGGCTGGAAACATTTCCAACCGTATTGGAATTGACCACGCGCCCGGTAGTGTCCAGCGTTCTTTCTACAATGTTGCCGGTCGTATCAACCGTCCGCTGCACCGTCTGCCCCAGCGTGTTGATGGTTTGACTCAATACTCCGCCGGGTTGGAGTGCGGTGTTCGCGACGCCTCCGACCGTACCTACCGTCTTGTCAACGCTCTCCAGTAAGCGAACAAGTATTTCGGGATTGCGATCGATCGTGGTCAATGTCCGGTCGATAATCGCAGCGACATTGTCGAGCCGCACCTTCAACAATACCTCCGCTTTCACACCTTTGATTCCCAGTTTTACCTTGTCGATTGTTACATCGGCGCCCGCCGTCAGCTGCAGCAGGTTGGCAAGTCGTGCATCGAGAGACACCTTCGCTCTCAAGTTCTCCACTTCCAAATTTATTTCATCGACCGAAAGATTCGGCACGTCCAACAGCACGTCAGGATCACCACTAGCCGCTTCCTGGCGTCGCCGGGCACTAGATGCTTCCTGACGCTGACGGTCCTCCTCTGAGAGCGGGCGCACTGGCGTCACCGGAGTCGGACTCGGGCGCGGCCTGGCTTGAGTTGTTCTGCTCGACGTAATCGAAGCGTCTGGCGATCCCGCGCTAGTGGTAGTTGTTTGCTGTGCAAGCGCGGGCGCGGCGAGCGCAGAGCAGAAAACTGCCACCAACATTAGTTGAAAAAGTTTCGTCATTGTTTCCTCCAGCGATAGATAGACAAAAAGAAGCAAGCCACGAGGGCCAGGTTGATAACTCATTTAGGGGGTGCGACGGGAGAAACCGGTTCGCGTCCTGCAAGCAATTGAAGGATTCGGTCCAACGTACCGCGAAAGCGCACGTGACCTTGAACATTCCGAAGCAGCACATCGATACGATCGGCTGCGAGGCCCACACCGATTTGCAAATCGAGGTGGCTCTTTCCATCGGTGCGCAAAGAGGTTGACGCCTCGAAGTTTTCGCGCGTGATTTGGCGCTCGGAAATATTTAAGTCAAACGTCTCGTCAACAGTCGTGCGAGGCGTTGGCGCAGGTAAAGCGGGAGCGATTGGCGGAGTTGATTGGCAGAGTGTTGCCGTCTCCAACAAACAAAGCAGAATTGGTGTCAATAACAGTTGGCGAGTTTTCAATCAACGCTCCCGTGGTGGCGGCTGTGATGCAGTCGGCGCAGTTACGGGGGCTGGAACTCTAGTCGTACTCGAGGGCAATGGGGTGATCGCCGGTTTCGCGTTATCGGAAATGGGAACCTCTCCCAGCGCTTCGGCGACGATCCGGTCTATGTCGCGAAACACGCTCGTAATCTTCAAGCGAATACCTATGTTTCGATAAGTAACTCCGGGTTGGACCTCTGACGGCAAGTTTTCTCGTTTTGCTTCCCAGACAGTATCGCGTGCAGGTTGACCAAAGAATTCCACTTTCGGACTAGGTACGGCCTCGAAGATTAGGGAGCGAGCGCGAATGTTGGCCGTAATGGAAACGTCAGCTGCTTCGACATCTGGATCGGGAGTTCGAGGTTCAAGCTTAATGGCAGGCTCTTGAGTTTGTGTGACTGGTTTGGGTCTCGATCGCGTTGACGCAGACCTCCGCGATGCTTGCCTTCGTTGTGCGGGTGCGTCACTTACCGAGTAATAGCCGATGGAAACTAATTGGACGAACGAAACAAGGGCTGCGAATAGTTTCCGTCGACTCATGTCAAGATCATAGCAGACATTCGTCGAGCCTTTTCCTGAAAATTTGTGGAGAAACTGTGCCGCCAACAAGAAGCCCCGCAGCGCTCGCGATTCGTCCGGCCGAGGTTTTGCGCTATCCTTTGGCGAAAAAGTTTTTCTGAAGAGACGAACGTTTGCTTAACTTTGCCATTCAAACGGCTCGCGATGCGGGCCACATTCTGGCCGATCGCCTGGGCCGGGCACTTCAAGTTTCCAACAAAGGCGATATTGATCTTGTTACTGAAGCCGATCTGGCTTCAGAACAACTGATCATCGAACGCATTAAGTCTTACCACCCACGTCATTCAATTCTTGCCGAAGAATCGGGAGCCACTGACGGAGTCGAGGCGGTTTCAGGGCGCAGCGAATGGAGATGGATCATCGATCCACTCGACGGCACCACAAACTACGCTCATGGCTATCCGTGCTTCTGTGTTTCCATCGCGCTTGAACGCCACGGCGTCATAGAGGTTGGCGTGATCTACGATCCAATACGTGACGAAATGTTTGCGGCCGAGCGAGGACAAGGCGCGTCGTTGAATGAAAGGCGCATTCGCGTCTCCGCCATCGATGATCTAAACAGCGCGATGCTTTGCACCGGGTTCCCTTATAACGTTCGTCAACGTCACGACTTCGCGCGCCACTTTGCCAACTTCACCATGGAGGCGCAGGCCGTCAGACGCGATGGCTCGGCGGCGCTGGATCTCGCCTATCTTGCTTGCGGACGTTTTGATGGGTTCTGGGAAGAAGGTTTGCGGCCCTGGGATGTTGCGGCCGGCGTTTTGTTAATCCAGGAAGCCGGCGGCCGAGTAACTGACTATCAGGATCGCGAATTGGATATTTACCAGCCCGAAGTTCTCGCCACCAACGGACTCATTCACACCGCGATGATGCGGGTCCTGTCAGGACGTTAAGGCTGATTGAATGATGTTCGCCAACCGGTCAGTCTCCCGTCGCGCGCATGCTCGCGTTTCTTCGCCGGGATGCTGCAGTACCTTGATCGGCGGGTGGTAGGTGATCGTAAGTTTGCCAAACCGCGGCAGGTGATGATTTGAAGGCCAAACTCGGTTTGCGCCTGAGATAGTTACCGGCAGAATGGGAACGCCGGTCTCCAGTGCCATTCGAACTGCGCCGCCCTTCATTCGAATCATCGATCCATCAGGCAAACCGCGGCCGCCTTCCGGAAAAATAACGACTGCTCCATCGCCGCGCAACCAGTTTAATGAACGACGTATCGCCGCGGGATCGCTGCCTTCAATATGAAGTGGCCAGGCCCCCATCCACCGTATGAACCGGCCAACAAGTGGCCACGAAAACACTTCGCTCCAGGCGAGGTAGCGGACGGGCCGGCGAATAGGAACTGAAAGCCAGAACGGATCACCATAGCTTTGATGATTGGCGGCGATTATCAAACCGCCCGTTTCGGGAATGTTTTCCACTCCCTTGTGCTCCAGTCGCCACAAGACACGACTAAACACGCCGACGATTGGCCGCATGCAGTCAAGAATCCATTGCGGTAGCGCAGACTCCGAAGGGTTTCTCGCGGCCTGTTGGCCTCGTCCCGGTAGTTCAACCGTTCTGCTTCCGTTGTTACTTGAGATCGCCATCTGCTGCTGATCACGCTAAAGCGGCCATTCTCGATCAATAAATTCAACGTGTATGCGTGGCACGCCGGCGGGTCCCATGCTTCGTCCGCGCACGGCAGCGTGAACCGTGATTTTGTACTGTTCACTCGACAAACGGATAAAGCGACCGATCGGCAGCTCGAGTGTCGTATAAACCGCCGCGCCTTTCTGACTGATGTTTTCCGCGACTGTTTGCTCGCTCAGCTCAACCTCACCTTTATCGTTCAGAGTCTCAATCTTCATGTCCACAGGGATGTTGTGCCTGGTGAATGTTCGCTTGTCTTCTGACGCGGAATCCATCATCCATTCTTCCGCGATACTCATGTTGTCGCTGCCGCGGCCGCCAATGTCGTAACGCGTTGCCGGATTTGCCTCGTAGCTGCGTGGCGGCTGCTTGCCGATGAAGGCGACACCGACCTCGAAGGCAGCCCCGTTGGGAGCAGCCGGCGTGATCGACTTCACATAACGCACCAAAGCCCACACTCGATACTGATCTTCGACATGATCGAACACGCGTAGCTGCCGCGGCATCGGGATCGTCATGTGTATCAAGCGGCCTTTTTCGACAGGATGTTTCAGATTGAATCCGGCGCCAAAAGGAGTCACGTCGTTAAGCCTCGTGATCTCAACCCATTCGAAATCCGACGTCTCCCGACACCGCACTCGGACGGGCAATTTCAACTCCAGCCGTTCGCGTATCCGCTTAAACTTTTGTTGTTCCGGCATGTGAAGGTCGGGGCTCGGGCCGAAGATACAATAGACCGCTTGTCGGGTCGTCAGTCAATTCATTTTCGCCGCCAAAATCTCAATCCGCGCATGCTGCAAAACCCTTGATTTTATTGGACTTTCCTAGTGTATCACGGTTGCGAAAACAGCGCTCCCACGGTACAATTGGCCTTACTTTTTCCGGCCAGGAACAGGCCGACTTCGCACGGCGGTTTTAAGACAAATCCGACACGACGAAAACTCAAACTCAATATCGTTTAAGGCGGCAACGACTGGACGGTTTCTGCTTGTCGTGCGCCACAAAAAATTGACGGCAGCGCGCGGATTGTACTGGAAAGGCAGAGTGGATGGAAACAACTTCTGAACGTAACCACATAAACATCGAAGACGAGATGCGGCGTTCGTATCTCGATTACGCGATGTCGGTAATCATCGGGCGGGCGCTTCCCGACGTGCGCGACGGACTGAAGCCGGTGCACCGCCGCGTGCTCTGGGCGATGCATGAGCTGGGTAACACTTACAACAAACCTTACAAGAAAAGCGCGCGCATCGTCGGCGATGTGATTGGTAAATACCATCCGCACGGCGACACTGCCGTTTACGACACAATCGTTCGTTTGGCGCAGGATTTTTCGATGCGCTACCCGTTGATCGACGGCCAGGGAAATTTTGGCTCGGTTGATGGCGACGCCGCAGCAGCAATGCGTTACACGGAAGTCCGCATGGCGAAAGTTGCCAATGCGATTTTGTCTGATCTTGAAAAAGAAACAGTCGATTTCCAGCCAAACTATGACGAGTCGCTAAGTGAACCCAAAGTCTTGCCGGCGCGAATTCCAAACCTGTTGATCAACGGTTCGGATGGAATCGCGGTCGGCATGGCCACCAAGATTCCTCCGCATAACTTGACCGAAATCGTGGACGCCACGATCAAGTTGCTAAAAAACCCGAAGATCGAAGTTGAAGAATTGATGAAAATCGTCACGGGTCCCGACTTTCCGACCGGAGGATTCATTTACGGCCGGGAAGAGCTGAAAAGTTCTTACAAAACGGGTCGCGGGATCATTCAGATGCGCGCCCGCGCCGGCATCGACCGTATTGGTCGTGGCACGCAGGAACGCGACGCCATCGTCATCACCGAGATTCCGTTTCAGGTTAACAAAGCAAGATTGATTGAACGCATAGCTGAACTCATCAACGAGAAGAAGCTGGACGGCGTCGGCGACCTGCGTGACGAGTCAGACCGTTCGGGCATGCGCATCGTCGTTGAGTTGAAACGCGACGCTGTTCCGCAAGTCGTGCTGAACAAGCTGTACAAGATGACGCCAATGCAGTCGTCGTTTGGGGTTATTAACCTGGCAATCGTCAACGGGCAGCCACGTGTTTTGAACCTCAAGCAGATGCTTGAGTGCTTCGTCGATTTTCGACGCGAAGTCGTGCGGCGACGTACGGAATATGATCTGCGAAAAGCGAGAGCTCGTGCCCATATCCTCGAAGGACTGACAAAAGCAATCGATGTTCTCGATTACGTCGTTTTGTTAATTCGTAATTCGCGTTCGATCGACGAGGCGCGGCAGTGGCTGACGGGCCAGATGAAGACGATGAGCGAATTGAAAACGTGGAAAGGTGCGCCTACCGACGTTGCGCTCAAGACATATTTGGGCAAAGTGCAGAAGACGATGGAACGGCTTGCTTTTTCTGACTTGCAGGCGCAGGCGATTTTGGATCTGCAACTGCGCCGGTTGTCCGCCCTCGAGCGTCAGAAGATCACCGATGAGTATGAAGGGATCATTAAGCTGATTGCGGAGTTGGAGGAGATTCTGGCCAATGAAAGCTCTCTGCGTCGCGTTATCGAGACTGAATTGGAAGAAGTGAAGAAAGACTTCGGCGATGCCAGACGCACCGAGATTGTCGATGAGGGCGTAGAGTTCTCAATTGAAGATCTGATTGCTGACGAAGACGTCGCTATCACTGTCACCAACAGCGGTTATATCAAGCGCACGCCGATTACGACATACCAGCGGCAGGGACGCGGCGGTAAAGGCAGATTCGGCGCAGCGGCCAAAGGCAGCGACTTCGTCGAGCACCTTTTCATCGCTTCGACGCATGCTTACATCATGATCTTCACCGACGACGGCATGGTCTATAAGCTCAAGGTGCACGAGATTCCGGATGCGGCAGCAGCATCGCGAGGGAAAGCCGTCGTTAATCTAATCAACATTCCCTCTGATCGAAAATTAGCCGGCGTGGTGCCGGTGCGCGATTTCGCCGAAGGACGTTATGTAGTGATGGTCACCCGCAAAGGTGTGATCAAGAAGACATCGTTGGCCGATTTTCAGAACATACGTTCCAACGGCATCATTGCCATCAACGTTGACGACGGTGATCAGTTGCTCGATGTTGTGTTGACCGATGGCACGAAACGAATCTTCATCGCGACGCATAACGGTTTGGCAATTCGCTTTGACGAGAAAAACGTCAGGCCGATGGGCCGCGCCACGCGTGGCGTAAGAGGCGTCGACTTGCGAGGCGACGACTACGTTGTTTCAGTCTCGCCCGTCTCGGCGGACGACAGCGAGAAGATGTTGTCCGTTTCGGAGAAGGGTTACGGGAAGCAGACTCCGATCACGACTTACCGGCTGCAGGCGCGCGGCGGCAAAGGCGTGATTAACATGAAGACGACGGAGAAGACCGGGAAAGTGGTTTCTGTGTTTCCCGTCGATGCCGAATCGGAAATCATGATCATAACGCAGCAGGCGAAGTTGATTCGGTTGGAAGCGGATGCAATACGCAAGACCGGACGGAGCGCGCAAGGCGTGAGACTGATCAAGATCGACGAGGGGGATAAGGTTACCAGCGCGTCTTTGGTGGAAGCTGCTGCGGAGGAGGAGACTGAAGAACCTGTTACTTAGTTGGGCTAACGGTGCGTTGAACAGGCAGCTTATCGCTTGATTGAAAGTAGTCGGTGAGAATTTCTTCAGCATCAAGGACTAGCTCAGCTGTCTTTTGATCAGCTCTGGCGGTGTCATAGTTCATGGCTGGAGTGATGCTCGTATAGTTCATCGAGGCAGGAATGACAATACATTCTCCCAATCCTCGGCCTCAGTAGTTGACCACACTCGCAACAATCCTTCGATTGCTTCGCGATAGGATAGTTCCTGAGAGATGAGGATTAGTCCAGGGCTGGTCCGTTTTTGAATAAAGCGAGAGAATGCCTCCGGTAACGTGCTGACGTCATGCGACCCGAGCACGCGGCCATTTGAAGCAGCCAGAACCAGTACCTTCGAGTCGTCAATTCCAGACAGTCCTGCTTCGTTAGCGGTCATGAAGTCAATGGATGTTTCTCGTCGTCGCAGGCCTTTGATGATGGGGAGGTGAAGGTCAGCATCGGCCTGGAATCTAATTCTCAAGGGAGGGCCTCAAGCATCTCTTCCAATTTGCGGTAAAGCAGCGGATGAGATTCTCGGGCTTTCTTCCGCAAAGACTCGAACTTGGCGCGATTACTCATTAAGTGCCGGTCAACTTCATCCCGGTGAGAAAGATAGAAAGTGATTGCGCCATAAACTTGCTCAAGCGACAGACTCTCGAAATTATCCGAAATGCTCTCAGGAGACAGACCACTCAAATAGTCATAGACAATCGAATCAAGCGACACCCGGGTGCCCGTGATCCGATAAACGTCGTTTGCGACGGTTACGTAACTGGTGTCCAAGGCTGACCTCCTGACCCGATTCTAGTCACGGCTCGCGTTAATCATCAAGGCGCAGGATAGTGATTGGCCGACCATTCTCCCTCCACCCAAACCTCGCCGTCTTCAAAGACTTCCTTCTTCCAAATAGGCACTGTTCTCTTTAACTCCTGAATTGCCCATTCGCACGCCTCGAATGCCGCCGCCCGATGCGGAGCGCCCACAGCGATCACCACACTCGTTTCACCGATTTCCAATTGGCCTGTGCGATGGACGATGCCGATGTATGCAATGTCAAAACGCTCGTGTGCTTCGCGTCCCAAACGCTTTAGTTCCTGACGGGCCATTGGCTCATAGGCTTCATAAACAAGGTGCAACGTGCGGCGGCCTTTGGTCCATTCTCGCGCATAGCCGTCAAGTGTGACTGTCGCACCACATTCAGGAAGCACAACTCGTCTGGCTATGGCTCCAACGTCGATCGGTTCGGTGGTTAATTCGTAAAAGTCCGGTGGATCTTGAGTTGAAGAGGATGACGAGCCACCGCTGACGGGCGGGAATACGGCGAGTTCGTCGCCATCTTTAATCGGAGTTTCTCCTCGCGCATATTCCTGATTCACAGCAAACAACAGCGAACGTCCGAAGCGCCGCAGTTGCGGATACGAGTCAAGGAGTTGCTGCAAAGCAGTGTCTGCGGTCGAACCATTCAAGTTCAACTCGGCTTCACCCGCGCCGGCTGCGTCGCGGGCGGCGCCAAAAAACAAGACCTTCACTCGAATCGTGTTCGATTTATTGAAATCTGACGCAGTGTTATTACTCAAAATTAATTCTCTTGCCGCCGTGTCCGTTACCTTTAGCGATCTCATGTATGCGAGCGCGCTCCTCGTAACTCGAAAGGGCGCGCGCCAACATCTCGCGCAAGCGGCCTAAACGCTCGGACGTCAAACGCAATTCCAGCAACTCCTGCTTCACCTCAGCATCCACTTCCATCGCCGCCGCCACCAGAAACGATAGCTTTTGTGGCTCCGTGTCGGTCATGTCGGGAAGCGCCGCCTGATCGTCATTGATGGTCCTGACTGCGCGAGCGATCCGCGTAAAACTTTCCGCCACTTCGCGCGATGTTTCGAGCACCGTGTCTGAGTGTTCTTCTTCGTCTTCAAAAAATGTAACGCTTGCGACCAGATACGCGTCGCCTCGATCTACATACTTTTCAATCCGGTACCTGATGACACCAATCGCCAGGATGTTTGAACGCCCGTCAGGGAGCGGCAAAGTCTCGGTCACTTCAGCGACGCAACCAATTTCGCCCGCGGCAGGTATCTCTTTATCAGAAGCGGTTGCGTCAAAATACGACACGCCGAAGAGATTGTTGCTCGCGCGAATATCACTCAACATCTGCCGGTAGCGCGGCTCGAAAATGTGCAGCGGCAAAGGAGCGCCGGGAAACAAAACCACCGACAAGGGAAAGATGGGCAGTTCGGTAACACCGCGTACTTTGTCGGCCGCTTCGCTCATCAGCAATTATCGTCGGAACTTCTAAAATTTCCGGTCGGAACAGGATTGGCTTACTTGTGTGCCGCCATTATCGCAAACGGATCGCGATAAGCAAGTAAGTGCCGCAAGGAGCCTCGCAGGATGAGGAAGTGGGAAGGGAATAGCCGGAAAAATAACTTCAAGGAATGGAACCAGTGAGGGCAGCCCCATTCCTTACCTGAGAGACTTCTCGATTGAGTGGCTCAACGGCGACTAAGCGAAGTCCAGTGCTCTTGGGGCCATGCGTCGCATCGTAGCAGAGCAGTTGCTCGGTCTCAAATGGTTTGCCGAGAAACTCGTCGGCGCCCACCGCGTAACAAGCCTTGCGAGTTTCAATACTTGCTGCCGCCGGTGACTACCAGGATCTTGGAATCCGGAACGTGCGCTTTGAGATATTCAAGTATGCGCAATCCTACTTGGGTCGAACCAAGCTCAGGCGGGAAATGTAAATCGAGAATTGAAACCGTTGGTCGATAAAGGGTCGCGCGCCGTACAGCCGTCTGCATGTCGTTAGCGGTGACCACCTCGTAATCGTCGCTTAACGTCCAGAAGAGCTGCTGCGTAATCGCCTCATCATCATCTATGACGAGTACTCTGGGTTTCATCGGGAGTCTCCTTACTGCGAACTGCATCGGATTGCTGATTACAAAGGCAATGGCTGTACCTTTAAAGGCCGATCAACAATCTGGTGACATACCCCCAGATGTCACATCAGCAAGAAGTCTTTCATGTGGTGAAGTGTATCCGATTGGATAGAGGTGTCCACTCGCGTGGACGGTGGCTCGCGCTATTACTTAGCAGGTTCTGTTCGGAGGAAATCTACTCCCGCGGCCTCAGCGGCAACGTCGACGGTTGCGACGATCTTATTCGTCGAAAGATCAAGAACTTCAAGTGTTCCCGGTTCCGCTCCCACGCCTTCAACCGTGACAAAGGCGTACCGATCGTCGGGTGAAACGACGACGCCATGCAGCACCGTTCGGCGCGTGGGAATGCGAGCGAGCTCGCGACCCGACTTGATGTCGACAACAGACACTGACTGGTCGCGCTTGTTGGTCGTCACTAATCGCGTGCCGTCCCTGGTAGTCGTCAAGTTATAGACGCCGGCGCGGGCAGGAATTCGCCGCAACAGCTTCCAGGTATTCGCATCCACTTCCACGATCTCGCTCGACTTGTTGCAGGCGACAAACACTGACGCGCCGTCCACGGACGGTTGCGCCCAGGTCGGTGAACACGACACGTCGCCGGGTTTTGGATGATCCATGCCGTGGCCGCCCATGTCATGTTTCATTTGACCGCTGCTGTTCTTTGCAGTCGTAGCGCGAGTTTCCGGTGATCCGCTCATTCCCAGCTCGCGACCTTTCGTTAAAAGGAAATGTCGCGACACCTTCATCGTATGCGTATCTATCTCAACCAGCATGTCGTCCATCATGCACGCAGAATAATGTTTCGTGCCCTGCCGGTTAAGCCGCGAGCCGTGCGGCATCGCACAAGTTTTAATGCGCGTTACCTCGAGCATCGGTTCGGTGGCAACAACCGACACTGATGAGGGCACCATGTCTCCATGCAAATTAAAGTTGACTACGTACAACAAACTTCCGTCTGCCGAGATATCCATAGTCGCGGGGAAGTAACCGAGCGAAGTGCGACCGACAACACGATCGTCTTTCGTGGAGTATTTCCAAACCGTGCCGAACGGACGGCCATGCGCGAGGGAAACGTAATAGAAGTTCTTGTCTGGAGAAATCGCGATTCCGTGTGGCCCGTCGATGTCGGTGGGCATATCTCCGGTGGACAACTCGTGATCGATGCGGGCGCCGTTTGGTCCAAACCTGACGACGGAAATCTTGTCAGCGGCTTCGGAAAGGACGTAGACGAGGTAATCCTGCGACGGCCGGGATTGCGGGAACACATTTCCGGCTGGAATCACAGTTAGTAATAGCGAAAGCAGCAGTACGCTACGGTTCCGGCGGAAAGTCTTTCTCGTCAATTTCATCAATCACTTTCAGCTCTGCGCCAAACTTCTGATAACCGCGGAAGCGAATCTCGTTGCGATTCTGCACAACCATGTCGCGTCTAGCGTCCGTCAGCAGAACTTCGGAATTCGTGGGCAGCAAATACTTGTTCTCACCAATTGTGACCCAGTCGTAGTCGATGAGCGTGCTCGCCGCGCGGATACGGAAATCCGGAGGAATCTCAGTTGCAATCTGTTCGAATCGCAGTACGCGGTTCGTTTCACGGTCGATCCAGAGTCGCCCGCGCGAACCGACTTTTGCCGAGTCTTCTC
This sequence comes from Pyrinomonadaceae bacterium, assembly GCA_963730985.1. Classification (GTDB taxonomy): domain Bacteria; phylum Acidobacteriota; class Blastocatellia; order Pyrinomonadales; family Pyrinomonadaceae; genus PSRF01. Next base: position 1,024,116 of record CAVSTX010000005.1, on the reverse strand, counting down.
CAGCTTTCAATCTCAGGTGAGAATAAGGAAGCTTCACTACGTACTCGTAAACAAGTGTGCGGCGGCCGCGCACAACGTCGGTATCAGCGAGTGTAAATTCAGCCCTTGCTTCGGCTGTGAAAATATCGGCGAGCGCTGAAATGTATTCCACACCCGTCGACGTCACACCACTAACCTGTTTGCTGTAGTCACTTCCTTCAGGTGCATCCTGCGCCGGCGGCATGCCGTTGATTGCCAGAACTTTGTATTGTTCGCCTAAGTTGGCGCGGTAGCCGACTGCGATCGTCAACGTGTCTTGGGGCAGCCAGTTGTGCGTAGTTCCAAACGCAGCGGATCTTTTAATCAACTGTTTGACGATGAAATCGGGCATCGCCTGGGCCGCAGCCAGCGTGGCTGTGCGTGCTCGCTCCAAAGACGCAGATGCCTCCTCGACGGGCGGACGAGCGGCAACCGTCGGATTCGCTCGTCGGCGTTCGGCCTCTTCCAGAGTGCGGCGGAGTAATGCGTCGTTCCCACTCTTGCTTGCCACGAGTGAACGCATTCCGTCCGTCAACGGAAAACCGATTCCTCGTTTGCGGATTTCATCGACGATGGAATCGCGGCGTTCAGGGTGTCGCGGCAGTTCGTAGACTAGGGCCACAACCTCACGGCTGGTTAACGGTTTTGGCGCCGGTTGCGCGAGCGCAGACGGTGAACAGATCACAACCAAAAAGAACAACGATAAGAAAACAACTCTATTCATAAATTTTTAAAACGGCAGGCGGCGGATATATTCCCCACTGATAACGACGCCAGGTTTCCTGTCAATTAAGTCCGGTACGTCAACCAGGACGCCTACAAGTACTGCTGCTTCCTCGAAGATCAGGTCTACTTCAACGGATGTTTCGGGCGCGACGTCAAGACTTTTCACTACCAGTGTCTTGAACCCAAAGGCTTCTACCGTCAGTGAGTATTGTCCGGCATCAAGGGCCAAAACCTCAAATCGACCGGTTTCGTCAGTGTTAATCGTTCGAGTAGCGTTTGTAGTCACATTTGTCAGCAACACCTTGGCGTTAGGAACCACCGCGCCCGCTGCATCCATTACAGTGCCCGCTAGGCCGCGCGGGTGTTTTACGTCCGCCTTCTGCCGAACGATTCGTCTGGGCGATACTTGCGAAGCGTCATCCTTTTTCGGCTGCTGACCGAACGCCGTCGCACTCAGACTAACTAAGGCAGCGATAACGGCGGCTGCTTTCCTCGAAACGCGCCGGCGTAACGCGCGCAGGCCCACCGGACAGTCTTTCGTCAACACAGTTCCGTCCGCTCGCTTGTAGAGTCGGGCGCAAATACGTCCTTCTGTTGAGGCAATCAGCGACTGCACTTCATCCGTCGTCATCTCCTCAATGTTGTAAACATGGAGTTGGCAAAGGTCGCAAAACCTCGCACGGTCGTCGCCGTGCATGTTTTGCCAACCCACCGGGCAGGGTGACGCAATTCGCAGGTTATTCAACTGTATAGAAGACATCTCTGATGACTTACCGCCAGGGTGTTATTGCGGAAGTACGATGTCTGGGGAATCGGTGAGTTGCCTCGGGCCCGGCTAATAGCAAAGTTTTTGAATCGCCTGCTGAAGGATATCGCCGCATTTTTCGAGTTCTTCGGCCGGCACAAACTCACCTGTGCGGTGTGCCTGTCGAATGTCGCCTGGCCCAAACACGACCGACTCAGCGCCGAGTTGAGTCATTTGAGCGGCCTCAGTCCCAAAGGCAACGGTACCTGCCGGTTTCGACGTTAGTTGTTGCAAAAACCCAACCAGCGTCGAATGCGAAGAAGTTTCAAAACCATCATCTGCGCGCGCGGCGTCGACGTGATATTCGATGCCCGTAACCTTTTGTTTCTCTTCTGCGATTGCAGACGTGAGGAGATGAAGTAACCGCTCAGCCGGCTGGCCCGGAATCGGCCGCCATTCAAGTGTGAAACGACACTCGCCGGCGACGACATTCTTGGCAGTGCCGCCATTGATTAATCCGACATTCAAAGTAGTAAACGGAGGGTCAAAAGCGGCATGCGTTTCGGTCTCAAGTTCTTTTGCCAGTTCGTCGATTCTGGTGATCAATTTGGCGGCGGCAAATACAGCAGACGATCCAAGCGCCGGATACGCACTGTGCGCTTCGCGGCCTCTGACGATTATTTCTGCCAGACAATACCCCTTGCCTGCGCGCATTGGTTGCAAGGAAGTTGGTTCACCCACAATCGCATAACGAGCGGCAAACACTTTTGCATCGGCAAGTCGTTTGGCGCCAACCAGACCGATCTCTTCATCGGCTGTGAACACAAGAGCCAACTCGCGTTTCAGCGCCTTGATGTCTATGGCACTTGCAGCAGTGAGAACGGCAGCGATAAAGGCCTTCGTGTCGCAGGCGCCACGGCCAAACAGTTTGCCGTCGCTTTCGGTAAGCGTCAGTGCTTCTTTCCAGTTTGGATCGTAAGGAACAGTGTCGGTGTGGCCCACCAGGGCGAGCTCGACGTCGCCGTCACGAGGACCGGACCTCGCGACCAGGTTGATCTTCTCAACGCCTTTGTCATCGGTGTAAGGAAATCGTTGTGTGTGAAAACCTAATGCGCCGCAACGCTGTTCAAGGTATTCGATGATCTCAAGATTTGAACGCGCCGAGACGGAATCGATCGCAACGAGATCCGATAATGTTTTTTGAATGGTCAAGCAGTATTCTAAATGAACAGTTACGAAGCAGCGGGGGCATGCCCCTTCCCAACCTGAGAGACTTCCTTACTTTAGAGTCCCTCAAAAATGAGTGGTTAGCGAGTCAGTCAGAACATCCCACTAACCCCACAACTTCCTTTGCAGCACCTTAAACTTTTCAACAATTTCTTCCTGCTGCGCGTGTTTGCCGTCAGCGACTATTCTCTTTCCGCCGACCACCACGTCCTTAATCGCCGCGCGCGAGCACGAGAAAACAATTGCCGTCAGTAAGTCATTTTCTGACGCGCCGGCGATTGATGGGTCCTCCAGATCAACAGTAAAGAAGTCGGCCGGTGTGCCTTCGCTTAGTGTGCCGCTGCTGGCGCCGATGCTGGTTGCCCCGCCAACGGTAGCGCTCGCAAACAGCCTCGCCGCAAGATCGTTGCGCCCCTCGTCATCGTTGCGGGCAAGCACTGACCGCTCTAGTTTCTGCAGTCTCAGGTGGTATTCCAGTTCCCGCGCGTCCTCCAGAAGATCTATTTGCACGTGACTATCACTTCCGAGCGCGAGTCGCACGCCGGCTTTCATGTATGCATCAACCGGAACGATGCCGTCGCCCAGGTTTCGCTCTGTTGTCGGACATGCGCAGACGATTGCGCTCGCACGAGCAAGCATGTCGACTGCTTTCGGCGAAACATGAATAGCGTGCACTGCGGTGAAACGTTCACTTAACAATCCTTCCGTACTGAGCAGCGCGACCGGCGACCTTCCATACTCCTCAATGCAAGCTGAAACTTCCGCAGGTTGCTCAGCTACATGCATGTGGACCACCAACTTCTGTGCCGACGCAAAGTCGCCGACTCGCTTTAGATAATCCAACGGCACGGCACGAACACTGTGCGGCGCCACACCAACCCACACCGCTGCATCGCTCTTATCAGCAGTTGCCTGCGACCTGACCCATTGGATTAGTTCCTCGGTGTGTTTAATAAAATCGTCCGGGCTTTGTATGAATCGAGCCTGTCGAGGATTAGGTTCCGCCTGAAACCCGGACCGCGCATAGGCCACCCGCAGCAGCGCAATTCGCAAACCAACATCCCGCGCAGCTTGTATTACTTGTTTTGCGAGCAAGTTTGGATCGTCATACTGGGAACCATCCGGCGCGCTGTGAAGATAGTGAAACTCTCCGACCGCTGTTATCCCGCTTAATGCCATCTCGAGGAACGCCATTCGTGACGCATCGTAAATGTCTTCCGGCGTCAGACGTTCTGCGGCGCTGTACATCATTTCGCGCCAGGTCCAGAAACTATCTTTGGTGTTTGCGGTGCGATATTCCGTGCGCCCGCGGATAACTCTTTGAAACGCGTGTGAATGTGCGTTGACCAGCCCCGGAAGCAGCGCGCGATTAGTGAGGCGCGAAGTAGTAGGTGAATCATCCCGGGCCTTGGCGATGCGCCCGCTGTCATCACACACCAAGGCAGTGCCCTTCATCAAACCTGAAGGTGCATACAGAAATTCGGGCAGCCAGGTTGTTTTGGAAGTTTTGTTCACCTTGCCCCGCGCGCATGCCGCTCAATTCGCTTCATAAATATTAGTTTCATCTAACCGAAACGCTGCGTGTCGATCTAAACCTAACCTTTTATAGCCAGCACTTCTCGCGCTGACGAGCGATCACCAGTGCAACTAATCCTGCGTGGCCCATCGACATACCTAATTCGGAACCCGAGCCGCTTGTACAACTTCACGATGCGCGCCGTTGCCTGATTCGAAAGCACAACCGGCCCGCGATGCGACGCCAGCCACTCCGCAGTTCTCACCTGATCGTCCCAGTTGAAACCTCCCGAGCTATAAGTTGTGAACTCGACGTCGTAAGGAGGATCTGCATAAACGAAGTCGTCAGAGTCGATATCGAGTGACGTCGCATCGCCGCAGTTGAACACCCACTTGTTGAAAACTTGTTGAAAGGAAGTGAAGTCGCGTTCGTATGTGATGGACGTATGGCGGCCAAAGGGCACGTTGAATTCACCGCTTTGATTGAAACGACAGAGACCATTGAAGCAGGTTCGATTTAGATAATAGAAAAGCTGCGCCGCCTCGGAAGATGTGTGTTGAGATTTCCTTATTAAGTCGTTGAATCGTTGCCGGTGTCGATAGAACAGTTCGGAATCGTTCTTCATCGCGATCGTAATTCTGAGACCGGCGCGTAAGTGGCTGTAGAAATTGATCAAATGAGGATTGACGTCATTAAGAAGGGCCCGTTCCGGGCGAATACCCAGGGCTGCGGCCAGGCCCCCACAGAACGGTTCTACATACCCCCGGTCCGCATGGGGCTCCCAAAGATTTTTGAGATGTGGAACCAGCCAGCGCTTACCGCCGGCCCATTTCAGAGGTGGCTTAGGTACTAGTGTTTCGTTTTCCTTATTCGGGACGAATGAAACTTTTTCTTGGGCCAACAATGTTGATCTCAAAGTTCTCTAAGGTTTTTTATGGGTTGAGAAATTCGGTTGAACATAGCAGCAGGCTTTGCATGCGTCAAAGGGTTGTTTTGAATGAAGGGATCGCTCGCATGTTGTGCTTGCAAGGGATGTTACACATTGTTTTTATGGTCCGTCAGGAAGCAGGAATCTATTGACACTTTAATCAAGGATGCGTATCTTTCGTCAAACCAACAGCCGCATATGATTTCCAGCCAGCGTTCTTGCCCAACGACTGCTGATCTGACAAAAGAATTTCGGAGGCCCCCGATGAAAGTTCAACCCCTCGCTAGACAGTCGTCTCTAATCGTCAAAGAAGTTGATGACGAAACTCTGATTTATGACCTCGAATCTGATCAGGCCCATTGCCTTAACAACACTGCCGCACAGGTTTGGAAGAATTGTGATGGCCGCAGTACGGTTGACGAAATTGCGCACCGTTTAGGAAAGACTGCCAACACAACCGTTGACGAAAACGTCGTGTGGCTGGCTCTCGATCAACTGGAAAAGTTTAAGTTGCTTGAGACGCAAGCTGCGGCGCCGGTGTTTGCTGTCGCAGGAATGTCCCGTCGCCAAGCCGTGCGTGCTTTAGGCGCGGCCGCGATTGCTTTGCCTTTGATTACGTCAATCGTTGCGCCTACGAGTGCACAAGGCACTTCAGTTGCCAGCTGTGATTGTAATAATCCGAATGAATGTGTTGCGCGACACGGCGCAGGCTACTGTTGTTACCCACACGACGTTTGCCTCGCGTCGCCAAGCAAAAAAGGTTGCATCTTCGATGCAAACCCACCGTGCAAAGCGTGATTCTGATGGGAGGGTTTCCCGAGCGGCGACCCTCCCTTATCGCTTTCATGGTCACCACGTTATAGCCAACCCAAGTCTGCTTACCTTACGCAGGCTAGCCCTTCCCTAATTAACTATACTCTGTCGATAATTGGACCACGTGGGCCAGCGCAAACTGGTAGTCGTGGAACCACTTCGGAAAGTTCTCCATGAGTTGCCGCGCGATCGTCTCCTGCGATTTCGAACCGTCCATGTTTGCCAATACAAAGCTTTGTATTTGTCCCATTTCGTTCAGGCTTGGCGTATAGCTGGCCGAACGTTTCTTCAGTTGATCCACTGACATGGGAGAGCCCAGAAAAGTCGATTGCCGGAAGTTGGCCTTGCAACGGGCCTCGTCACCGCCCTCAAAAATGCGAGTGTTCCAGCTCCAGATGTAGTCCGCCTTTGTCAGGTGTGCTGAAACGTTAACCTCGACGCGATCACCGGGTGATACTTCTACTTCCTGAGGGAAGAAAAACAGCCCATTCCCCCAAATCATTTCTTCTGAGCCGGGAGCATTAGTGACGGTCACGCCGTCGAAAAGCTCAGAACTGAACCAAATGCCAAGCCCTCGAGCGAACCCCGCTTTGTTTATGGAAAAGGAGATTTCCGCCGAAAGGTTTGCATCTTCAACCTGGTAGTAGTCGAGCGTCTTGAATAGAACAGGCTCAACCAGTAGCTGCGCAGGCTTTAGCTGAGTTCGGATCCAACTATTCGTCACTACTTCCAGGCCTGCGGTCAGATCGACTCCATAATCGTTGTGCTGCCAGGGGCCAACCAACTCTTGATATTCTTCAGGCGCTTCACAAATCGCGGCCCAGAGGAAGTCGCGTTCGGGAACCAGGATACCGTCTTTCGACACCAATCTCTTTCGAGCGTCGCTGATTGACGGAAGGTGTTGTTGATACAGAGGGAGTGGGCCGCGCAAGTCCGACACAATCACATCGACTGGTTCCGGCAATGTGAGGTGCGTCGAAAAACTCTGAAAGAACTCGATACGATCGGCAAAACCATTTTTTGCCGCCGCCTCACGGGCGACCTGGATGACGCTGGAAGGCTCAACTGCATAAACTTTACGCGCGCCTAACTGGCAAGCAATCATCGCAAACAGTCCCGGGCCGCTTCCCAAATCCAAGACAATGGACCCAGGCTTGATGGCAGCACGCATCGCGCGCACGTAAGCGTCGATACGCAAAGTGTCAGCCATCATCTTGCCGTAGCTCGAAACTGAGTACATCGTGATAGCCCCTTAAAAGTTTACGAGTGTTGGAACGTTAAGGCTTGACGGTCCATTATGCCTTAAAAACAATCACCGCATTGTAACTGTTTAGAAGCTCGCGTCCTCGTTGTCTGAAAAGGGAATAATTGATATCTGTCGCATTGGCATGATAGGTTCCCTCTCGCTCGCGTTCGTTAATGCATTCAGAAACACTTTCAGTTGTGGACTGCAAAATTCATCTGCCTTACCTTCCATCTCGATCATTGACCGTTCCACTGGAGAACCTCTTATGACCAATGATCGCGATCGCGAACCGGAGTTGACCCCGGAACAAGCTGAAAAGAACGCGCAGGACCTCAGGACCTATGCGCACCTCCAACACACCCTGACGTATCACGAATTATTGCTGAGTGACAAAGTCAGGAACCAACGCTTTCAACAGGCAATCAAAAAGCATGTTGGCGCAGGCTCAAGAGTGCTCGACATTGGATCAGGAACTGGTGTGTGGGCCATAGAGGCCGCGAGACTCGGTGCTTCCAAAGTTGTCGCGATAGAAAAGGATCCAATGCTAATTCCGATCATCGAGAAGCTGGCCGCCAAAAATGGCGTCAAGGATCGATTGGAAATCGTGACGGGAGATTCCCGGGAAGTGAAGGTCTCAGGGAAGTTTGATGTGATCATCACCGAGACCGTGGGCAATTATGGGTTTGATGAAGAGATCGTGCCGATAGTCCTCGATGCCAGGAAGCGGTTCATGAAAAAAGGCGGAGTGGTGATTCCGTGCGCTGTGACCACGGTTGTGGCGCCGGCGCATTTGAAGAACGCAAGCGAACCACTGCCGGCGGGCCTGAAACTGGACTTCAGGTTTCTGGAAATCCTGAATCTCGACATTTCAAAAAAACTCAACGACGGAAGTGCTTTTGATCTCCTCGCGCGTCCGGCGCCGCTGGCGCATGTTGATTTGATGACTGTTAAGGAGCCGCCGGCGCTGACCGATATGAAGTGTAAGTGGAAAGTGAAAGATGCCAGCCAGTTAAATTGCCTTATTGTCTCGGCGCAAATCTTACTGACGAAAGGTGTGTCACTAGCGACCATCAATCACAGTAGCGGATGGAACCCGGTATGCCTGCCCCTCGAGCCATTGCCAGCGGGACCCGCGGTAATCGAATGCACCATTACTAATTCCAATAAGCAGTATTACTGGGTAGTCTCTCACGTGAAGAATGGGCAGCGCCGGGTTCAGTCACACTCCCCAATGTTCCCGTACACGGTCATACAATCACGGTTGCAGCAGAGTTAAATCGACGGATGATTATTGATGATATCGCTCGGGGGTTAGTCTAATGCTGAGGAAATTACACGGTGCGGTATCAGAATTGGTTGATCTTTTGGAGTGATCAGTGTAAGTTTCCAGCCAAATAGTGAAGCAAAACTCGTAGAGAAGGCTTTGCCGCTAAGTACTCTCTGACTAAATAATTCCCGATCAGGAACAAAACCATGAATGACGCTCACATCACAACAATGCCCAAGGCTCGTGTAGATCGACTAATAGTGAAAGAGCTTCCCGACGAAACACTCGTCTATGATCTGGATTCTGATCTCGCCTATTGCCTAAACGCGTCGGCGCACGCGGTTTGGAAACGCTGTGATGGCGTACGATCCGTCGGTGAGATTAGCCAGTCTATCTCAGGTGAAATCGGCGCGCCTGTGGATGAAAGCGTTGTGTGGCTCGCTTTAGACCAGCTCGAAAAACATAAGTTGTTGGCTGATGCTCCGAAGGCAGAAGCGTCGTTTCCCCGCATCGCGCGACGTCACGTCATGCGCACGCTCGGAGTCAGTGCTCTGGCTTTGCCTATGATCGTCTCCATCGTTGTGCCAACCGCTCAAGCACAGGCGTCACCTTGCGCTCTGCCGGTCGGCAGACCAAACCTCTGCCCTTGCACCATAAGTGCCCAGTGCCTTGGTGGTTGCTGCAAGAATGGTAGCAACGTGTGCGATCCGTCACCTGCGCCGTCCTGTCACTAGTTGAAACGAGGAACGGGCGAAAATCTGAATACAGCACCTCCACCTGCGTGTTATTTCGGCGACGTGTCTGTGCGAGGCCTGGAGGTAAGCGATTCGGGGAACCTGAGACAGTGTGGCTACGCCGTTAGGTTCATTATTGATTTCAACAAGGGAACATTCCTCACTTTTTCGATTACCAACTGAACGGTCGGATCACTCGGGTGATCGTTCCCTTCATTCTCACCTTGTATTCCCGTGGTTTCGCCCTTAAGGATTTTTTCAAGTGCCAACAGGAAGTCCTGGTTGAAATCCTCAATCCCTAACGCATTCGGTTCCTTCGATCCGAGCACTCGCGTTGAAGATAACTCTTCCACCCAATCAAGCACTTTTTCAACTGGATCTGTTTCGGGAAATCTCTCTTTAACGAGCTCGAGAATTTTCTCCCGCCCAGACACGTTTAACAGCAACGCCAGAAAGAAGCGATGCTCTTCGCCTGTGATACTGCCGCGACGCATGATGATCTGCTGTTGGCGTTCCTGTTCCTCCATCACCGCTACAAACTTGTCGACTAAATCACCGTGTGCAGTCCTTGCTTTGTCGAGCAGTGCGTTCCACCTGTCCTCGCCTTTCGACATTCCAAACAGTTCATCCATTTGATCGCCCTTGAGGTGTTGGGCAACCGCCGAAAGAATGAAATAAACAGTGTGAAAGTCTGATGAGACCAAGACGTCGCCAATCATCGAGTCGGCGTCCTTGTGTTTCATTCCAAGCAACAGGCCGACGGTTTGCAGCTTCTTCGTCATGATCGTGTTTCGAAAAAATGGATTCACAGCGAAGAAGGGTTTGCGGTAGTCGTATTGCACTGCCGCCGATGGCGTGTTTTCGGTGCGAATGGTGATGGTCGCCGATGGCCGGTCAAGGTGGAAGAGTGAATGAACATATTCGCGGCCGGGCAATATCTTTTTGATATCGCCCAGCTTTAGTAATTGCACCTTTTTCAAGTTCAACTCGCCAACAGAAAAGTGCTCGCTCAGGATGCGGTCCTCTCGAAATTCGTAGTGGCTATGAATACTCGAGCCCAGGAGGACCTGGAAGGCGCCACAAAAAGAGTGTTGGTGTATGGAGGTCGTGCCATCGAGCCAATAGTAAACGTCAATGTAAAACCTTGAGCCGGAAAAAAGTGTGATGGGAGGGTTGCCAAATCGGCCTTCGGTGTCTTTCTGGTCAGGCAGGGTAGCCCCGCTTTGCACCCAACGGATGATGTCCCAGGGATCGACACGTGACGGCAAGTCGTCTTCCAGCAGAGCTTCTTCCGCAATTTGAGGAAAGAGCACCTCGCTGTAGTTCTCTTTTTTCCAGCGCATCTCAATCAGCTCGCCGAGTTTTTGAAACTGTTCCATAGGGGACGACTCTCCTGTTGCCTTCCGAAATAACGGACGAAGAATAAGAAGCGAACGGAGTTTAGGCAAGACGCGACGTAGTGGCACAGGCGTCCCTAACCGTGGCACGGGCGTCCCGCCCGTGCTTCAGGAGAAGTACCGCACTCAGCACGGGCAAGATGCCCGTGCCACGAACCATTTTCTTGAAGCGTCATGACGCTCGTTTGGAAGCCGAAAATTTTGCTAATGGAAAGCGTGGTAAAAATTCCTCTAAGCCGTTGATCTTTTAAGGGAAACAATGGTAGCTTTCGACCGCACTGAGAGTTGCTCGGCGGCCGTTTGGTTCTTCCCAGTTTTAGCCCTAACTCAGAGGCAGGGAAGCCGTACAACCACACACGCCAAATTCGAGAGTTTTTCGCCTTCGCGGAAAATCTCCTAAGCCCAGTTCAGAATATTCAAGACAGTAAATCACGCGGATAGTTGCCCCTATGCCTACCGTTGTCTCCACTCCAGAGTCAAGGATTCGGGGCTAATCAGGAAAAAGGATGAAAGCTGAGCCTTTGGGATTTCTCCCGGCGGCACGCCGAGACGGAATCATCAGCAAAGAAGCTGATGGAGAATTGCTGATCTACGACACGCACAGTGATCGTGCGCATTGTCTCAATGAATCGGCTGCAGAGATCTGGAACCTTTGCGACGGCGCCACGAATGCCGCCGAAATCGCTCGCAAACTTTGCGCTGGCCAAGGGGTGGACTCCCAAGCCTCAACTCGGGGCAATAGATCATCTACGAACATCAACGCCAAAGAATCCGCGGCCGCTAAGGAAGAAATGGTGTGGATCGCGCTTGCGGAACTGCGCAGGACAAACCTGTTAGAAAAACCGAAACAGCCCTGGCCGGAAATGGTATTACGGATGTCGCGAAGGGAAGCAGTCAGGCGAATTGCTTTGGGCGCTGCGATCGCGGTGCCCGTTGTTGTCTCCATTACTGCCCCTACAGCAGTTGATGCGGTGTCGTGTGGAGGAACGTGTGCACCGTGTACCACCTCCGCGCAGTGCTGCCGCGCATGCTTGCCCAACGTGCCAACTTGCGGTAGCGGCAGAAGCTGTACATAACGCGCCTCGCTTTCGAGAAGTCGGAAATTGCAATAATGAAAAAACTTCACGTGCGTCTTTTGGTTACTGTCTTCGGGTTGGGGCTCTTGGTTTTGGTGTTTCTATTCATCCCTCAGCGTACGCGGGCAGCGGCTTGCAATTCGACCGGCAGCGGCAATTGGAACAATATCGGCACGATGGTCATGTGGCCAGGTTCCGACTTCTGCTGACGACGTAACGATCCTGGCGATCGCATGCAATCACATACGATGTAAGTAGTTCTACTATTCTGAGTCTTACGGTTGCGGGATCAGGTTCGCTCACATTCAGCGACAACGGAAACCGAGCACTCACCGTAACGGGAACTGTCTTGAATGGAGGGACCATTCAAGCCCAGACAGCTTCGGGCACTCGTGTGTATACGCTGACGATTGGCGGGGATCTTTACCAACAACGGAACGTTTACAGGATCAGGCGTGGGATTCGATGAGGTTCTGAATGTTGTTCTTAACGGAGGAGTAACACAAACAATTGGAGGCACATCGCCTGCGACATTCAATAATCTCACAATTAACTCAGGCTCAACTGCACAACTGACTGCCGGAGCTTCTCCAGTAATTAATTCAACAATAGTCATCAACGGCACAATTGTCATGCCGGACCGCCGTCACGGTTACAAATGATGGCACGGCGACAGTTTCGCTCGGAGCTTCAGGTCTAATACAGACTGCTGATGCCGACGGTGTGACTGGCTCAGCGTCGGCCTCTTTTGGATCAAATTTCTCCACCGACATCAATTGATACCAACGGCACAGTCGAATACAACCGCAGTGGGAACCAGACGATCACAGGCAGGACTTATCAAAACCTTACGACCAGTGGTAGTGGAACAAAGAGTCCTGACTCGGTTTCAACCATAAATAGTGTCCTGACGATCGGAGCGGGCACAGTTTTAGATGAGAACACCCGTCAAATGACGCTTCCCGGGGGAGCGACTCTGATAGTGAATGGCACTCTTGACTTCAGTTCGTCAGCCGGGTTCATCCGCAGTGGAACAAGCGGGACTACAACCCTAACGATGGGTCCTGGCGGCACTATTCGGACGGTTGATCCGCTCGGGCTCGGTCCCGTCGCTAACGCGTCTTTGGTAACGCAAGCGGGTGGGGCTTGGAACCTAACTAGCATCGACACGAATGGAACTGTTGAGTATTACAACACGGGAGTTCAAACGGTTACTGACCGAAATTATAACAACCTAACTATTACCAACACGGGGACGAAGACCTGGACGCTCGGTGGATCAGCGACAGTAAACAGCAACGTGACGGTAAACACTTCAGCTCCCTTAACTTTGTCAGGAACATTTACAGTCAACGTAAAAGGCAACTGGTCCAACAGCGGAACTTTTACAGCCGGCACTTCGACAATCAACTTCAACGGCACATCAAATCAAACGATTGGGGGTTCGAGTTCGACCACTTTCGCGACTCTGACAATAGCAAACACCGGCACGTCCCCTAACAACGTCGTATCGTTGGATGGATCGGCTGGAGCGACGAACACTTCTACCGGATCCTTCTCCATAACGTTGGGAGTATTTTCCCAAGGTACCGGCGCTTCGTCTTCGAATCTAACTACTACCGGCTCTGGAACAGTCGCCTCAGTTTCTTCGGGCGCGACCTGGCAAAACCTGGGTACAGGTGATGTCACGCTTTCCGGAAATGTTTCCAACTCGGGCACCATCACACTCAACGCAAACGGTTCGGGTTGCGCCGACAACGACGACATTCTCATTCGATCATCTGTTAATGGTACGCAACGCACCTGGTCTGGCACCGGCACGTTTTCCATGACCGACGTTGACGTTCGGGATCAACGGACTCCGCTCGTGCCGCCGCCAGCGGCGATCCTTGTTACCAGTGGAACAAACAACGGCAACAACACCGGTTGGGTGTTCACTGGAACGTGCACATCGGGAACATACACGTGGATTGGTGGCACCCTGGGCGCAAACACTGATTACCAAGTCGCCACTAATTGGTCTCCGAGCCGGGCGGTTCCCACGACTTCAGATATTCTGATCTTTGACGGAAACAGTACCCCTGCGCCGCTTGTGACCAATGTTCCAACACAAACAGTCGCGGCAGTCCGGCTCGTAAACAACAACATAAGCGTTACGCTAAATGCTTCAGCAGTCGCCCCCCCTCATACGCTGACAGTTTCAGGAGCGACAGGCTCGGATTTGTTGATCTCCAGCGGGACGTTCTTGACGCTTGCTGGGACCAACGTTTTGAGGGTATCGGTTGCTTCGGGTTCGACAGCTTCAATTACGGGTCAGATGATCGTGCAGGACGCCGCGCATCGCTTAATTGGAAACGCAGCCAATGCGATTCAATTTCATAGCGCAGGACGCTTCACTACGGCCTCAGGATTTACTGGTAACCCATTTGGGACTGGCGGCGTCGGGGACGGAACAACGAACTCTGTTCAGTTTGAAAGTGGTTCGTCCTATTTCCACAACGCCGGCGACAGCCCATTCGGCACTGCTGGTCTTGGACCAGTCGCTGTATTTCAGACCGGAAGCGAAGCTAATTGGTTGACGGCCTCCGGATTCCAGGCAAGTGGGCGGTCATACGCTAACCTTGTTGTTGGCAAAGGTGATCCAGGTGGCATCAACGTTATTCTCACTGATTCGGGAACCGGCAATTTCGACTTTGATAACCTCACGATTAACGGCACGAATAGCAGCAACTCATCGCTCACTTTCTCAGGCTCCGGCACAAGCACGGTTACCATTCAGGGCAACATCACGAGCGGCGGTACCGGCCCTGCTACGCTTCAGGACGTAACCCTGACGGCAGGTTCGGGAGGGATTCAGATAGACGCTGGCGGCACCATTACGTTTGGCAACGTCGGCAATAGCCGAGGAATCCTGTTTGGCAGTGACGCCACAGTGGTTAGTGGAACAACGCTCAACCTAAGCCGCATTTTGCAAATGGGTGGTAGCGCGGATGGCATCGTTACTGATAACGGCTCAATCGTTCATTCCTCTGCGTTAGGATATGTCGTAGGCGCTATTCGGCGGCCCGTGATGCCTTCGAATTATATTTTCCACGTTGGTGAGATCATCGGATACACGCCGGTTCAGTTCGCTAATGCTGTCGGCGGCGGAGACGTCACGGTGCAGGCGGTTGATGATCCGCAGCCGAGTGTAGACGCAACGAAATCGCTGGATGAATACTGGAAGATTACTTTGAACGGCGGAACGCTGGACTCGGCTGACTTGACGTTTACATACCTCGACGCGGACGTTCCGGGAACCAGCGACGAAAATAACTATCGAGTAATCAGAGTGGATGGCGCTACCGTAGTTAATTTCCCAGCAACTAGCTTGAATACAAGTCTTAATACGGCCTCCGTCACCGGCGTTGCACATTTTTCTGATTGGACGTTAGGTGAAGCTGTTGGGGCAGCAACCGCTGTGAAGTTCGGACGTTTCAAAGCGACGAGCTTCTCCGATGGTGTGCAACTGACCTGGGACAGCGGCTTTGAAGTCGACAACCTCGGTTACCACGTTTATCGAGAGCGTAATGGTCAGCGCACGCGCATAACGCCGTCTGTCATTGCCGGTTCGGCGTTGATCGTGGGCCAGGGCCGCCGCATGACGGCAGGAAACGCGTATGCGTGGTTTGATTCCGAAGGTACGAGCGACAGCACCTACCTGCTTGAGGCAATTGATCTCGATGGCAGCCGCCAGTGGGCGGGTCCGGTTGCTCCTTATGCCGGACACAGCGCGAAAGGATCGAAGCGTCAGACTCGCGCGAAGCTTCTTAGCGAATTGGCTATTTCCGAAATCGGCGCCAGTTCGTCCAACACTGCCTCATGGCCTGCTGCGATGAAGACAGACACTTCCGACCTGCAAGCAGCAGAAAACGCCACCGTGCAGCAGGCGATAGCAGGCGGCAATGCAGTCAAGATCGCCGTTAACCGAAGCGGATGGTACCGGCTAACGCAAGCAGAATTGATGGCAGCGGGTTTAAGTCCTTCATCCGATGCGCGTCTGCTTCAGCTCTTTGCTGACGGTCAGGAAGTGCCGATCAGCTTGAGCACCGAAAACTCACGACTCAACTCCAACGACGTGCTTGAGTTTTATGGCGCCGCTCTGGATACGCCGACAACTGATACGCGCATTTACTGGCTCATTAACGGCAAGTCCTCAGGCAAGCGTCTTGCAACAACGCGTGGAAAGGTAAAAACTCCCAACGGTAGCGGACCGCGCAGCTTTGAGGTCACAGCTGAGCGCCGCGATAAGATCGTTTACTTCCCGAATCTACTGAACGGCGAGGAGGACAACCTCTTTGGCGCGCCGATCTTTAACGATCCGTTGGAACAGTTGCTCACTCTCACAAATATTTCGACCGAATCTACCAGCCAGCCGCAACTTGAGATCGCCATTCAAGGCCTGACGGATGGCAACCACGGCGTTCAGTTACAACTCAACGGAACCTACATCGGTACGATTAACCTGGCGAACCTGGACCACGCTGTTCAGAGCTTCACCGTCAACCGATCGTTGCTGCGCGAGGGCGGAAACGTGATTACGCTCACCAGCACCAACGGCCCTGGTGACATCAGCCTCGTCGATTGGATTCGATTGACGTATTCGCAGCAATACAAGGCGATCAATAACGCCTTGCGGTTTAGCGCACCAGGCGGACAGGTAGTTCGCGTTTCCGGGTTCACTAGTTCGAGCGTCCGCGTGCTTGACATTACCAACCCGGCTTCGCCTGCCACGATTGCCGGCTCAACGTCATTGATTGATGGTAGTTACACCTTAGCGCTCCAGACGCCTGGCAGCGGTGTACGTACTCTAATCGCGTTTACTGACGACCGGTTTGATCATCCTGTCGGGGTCAGTTCAAACCAACCTTCAACCTGGAACGCGTCTACCAACGGCGCTGACATATTGATCGTCACTCATAAGAACTTTCGCGATGCGATTGAGCCGTTAGCCAACCTGCGACGTGGACAGGGGCTCAACGTAGCTGTCGTTGATGTTGAAGACGTTTACGACGAGTTCAGTCACGGCGCCCATACTCCAGACGCGTTGAAAGCGTTTCTCGCTTCAACCTCCAATTGGACTCGGGTTCCCAAATATCTGTTGCTGGTCGGCGATAGCACGTGGGATCCGCGTAACTACCTGGGCGAAGGCGTCAATGATTTTGTGCCTACCAAGTTGATCGATACCCAGTCGATGGAAACTGCTTCAGACGACTGGCTCGCCGATTTTAGTAATACGGGCATTCCGCAGATGGCCGTCGGCCGCTTCCCAGGACGAACGGCAGCTGAAATCAGCCTGATGGTTTCGAAGACCATCACGTATGAGCAGGAAAGGGAGCAGAATGCACCGTTGCGTGGCGCCGTGATGGTGGCTGATAGCGGGTTTGAATCACAGAGCTCGCAGACTGCCAACTTGCTGCCGCCGGCAGTTTCGGTGGAAAACATCAACCGGTCGCAGGTGGGTAGCGATGATGTCATGCGCGGGCAAATCGTCAACGCGCTCAATCAGGGGCCCATGATCGTAAACTACTACGGCCATGGTTCTGTGACGGTGTGGACTGGTGCGGGCCTTCTGGATTCGGATCTCGCAACCAATCTGACTAACGCGAATCGTACCTCGCTATACGTTATGATGACCTGCCTGAACGGGTACGCCAGCGACGCTTACATCGATAGCCTCGGCGAGGCGGCGTTGAAATCACAAAATGGCGCTGTCGCGGTTTGGGCGTCGTCAGGCTTCACATCACCGCAGCCGCAGTTTCTGATGAACTCGGAGTTTTACCGGCTGCTGTTTGGCAATCAGTCTATTCGGCTCGGCGATGCGGCGAGAGGTGCCAAAGCAGCAACCAACGATCAAGACGTACGGCGCACCTGGGTCCTTCTGGGCGACCCAACCATGCGCATACGTTAGTTGCAACACCCCGGCGGCTGGCGAGCGACACCGTACATGATTCCCGGTAGTCAATCTTCGGCCGTCCACTTGTATTCTCGAAGTAAGAATTTCGTTTGAAAGATCTGTTCCTCCAATGAAAGAACCTACGGAATTATCGAAAGCCCTCGAAATTATTTTGCGCAACTCCGCCGTCGAGCAGACAAACGGCTCCACAGGAAATCGTTACGCGACGCCGCCTATCGTGGCCTACGGTGAAGAAGCTTCGCCGGAAGGTGAAATGCACCTGCGTGATTACTGGCGCACGATTCGTAAGCGCCTGTGGCTGATCATCGGCCTGGCGATCATCGTTTCTTCCATCGCGGCGCTGCGACAGGCGCGTGACCCCGACATCTATCAGGCACGCGCGCGTGTCCAGGTTAATACGGAGAGTATGAACCCCGCGCTCGGGGCGTCGAAGGGTGGATCGTATTACTTCGACAACACTTACATGGACCCTGAATATTTCAATACTCAGGTCCAGATTCTTTCCAGCCCGACCTTACTCCGGCGGGTCGCGAAGACATTGGATCTCGAACACAACCAGAACTTTCTTAGAGGGCGGCCTGCCAATCGTTCCACCTGGCAAAACCTGAAACGGATGCTTGGTGTGGGAGGTCAACAGAAGGAACCCACCAAGTCCGACGTGACTGTGCCCTTAAGCAGCGGCCCGACCGCAATTGCAGCATCGTCTTTCTCTTCCGACGACCCTGCCGAGATTGAGCGCATGGCACCCTACGTCGATTCGCTGACAGGCATGCTCCAGGTCGAACAGGTTAAGAAAACGCGCTTGATTGATATTCGCGTCAATCACACAGACCCTGCAGTGGCAGCTAAAGTAGTCAATGCCACGGCTGACGCTTTTGCTCTGTGGAACCTCGAAGTTAAAACCAAGACCAATACCATCGCCGGCACCTATCTCCAGAAACGAATTGCCGAGCTGCAGTCGCAGATTCGCAACGGTGAAGAGCAACTCGTCAACTACGCTCAAAACCACGAAATCCTTTCGCTCGACTCGAGCCAGAACACGGTGGTGGAACGGCTCGTCGGTTTAAACAAGGAACTGCTTGTGGCCGAGAACGAACGCAGCTTGGCAGAGGCGTCGTATCGCGCGAGTCTCGTGCCCGGGGCCGCCGAAGCCAACGCGGAAGTCAGCGACACGCAAATCAGCCAGTTCAAAAAGCAACTTGCCGACCTGAAACAAAAACGCGCTCAGTTGTTGCTGACTGATACTGAAGAGTCGCCGGAAGTGAAGGAGGTAACGCAGCAGATCGCGACGTTGGAGAACCAGTTGGAAGATACGCGCGGCAGCGCCCGGCAGATCATTTCCACCAACTTGTTCAGCAACTATCAGAAGGCACTTTCGCGAGAAAAAACGCTGCGGGATTCTTTCAATAAACAGCGCGCGGAAACCGTGGCTCAAAACCAGGCGGCAATTAACTACAACATCCTGAAGCAGGAGATTGAAACAAACAAAGGCCTGCTGGAAGGGCTGATGCAGCGTTCGAAAGAAAACGATGTGACAATGGCAGGCACGCCAAACAACATTCACGTCGTTGATTATGCAGCCTTGCCGAAATGGCCCATTGGACCACAACGGTCACAGGGAGTGTTTCTGGCGCTAGTGGTGGCGCTGGCGTTTGGCGTTGCGTTGTCGTTGTTCCTCGAGTATCTCGACGACACGGTGAAGACCCCGAGCGATATTGAAAGTGGTTTGCGATTGCCGTCGCTGGCGGTTATTCCGATGGCGGGAAAAACATCAAACCGTTTACTTCCGTCGCGCGCACTGCAAGTGACCAACGGTAACGGCCGCGGGCCGGAGCTTCTGATCAATTCGGTCGGTCCAAGTTTGCAGGCGGAGGCCTACAAGCACCTGCGGACCTCGATCTTGCTTTCCACGCCGGGGCGTTCGCCGAAGACTTTGCTGGTCACTTCCAGCGTCCCGGCTGAAGGTAAGACAACTACGGTCGTGAACACGGCCACCGTGCTGGCGCAGACGGGCGCGAGCGTGCTCGTGATCGACGCTGACATGCGCCGGCCGCGTTTGCACCACGTGTTTGGTTTGAAGAACTCGGCGGGCCTCAGCGCCATCCTTTCAAGCGACGTCGCACCGGCCGATATCCTGTCGATGATTGAGCAGTATGAGCAGTCAAACATTTACCTGCTCAGCTCGGGCGCGATTCCGCCGAATCCTGCGGAGCTGCTCGGTTCTCAGCAGATGCAACGTTTGCTCGACATAGCCAGCAAGTCGTTCACCCACATCGTCATTGACTCGCCGCCGATTGCGTCGTTCACCGACGGTGTCATCATCTCGTCGCTTGTCGATGGTGTGATTCTGGTGGTCCACGGCGGCAAGACGTCGCGTCAAGTCGTAAGACGCACGCGGCAGATGTTGCAGGAGATCGGCGCGAAGATTATTGGGGTGGTTCTGAATAAAGCCGATATTCGTTCAAGCGACTACTACTACTATCACTACAACTATCGCGACTATTACTCGCAAACCGAGTCGAACGGAAACGGCGAAAACGGCGAAAAGCCTATCGGCGCGAAGAATGCTTCAGCGTCAGCCGAGTCCGAAGTAATCCGCAGATTACGCCGATTACACGGATTCATAATCAACTGTAAGTCTTGAGAGGGAGATTGTGTGTGCGTGGTAAATCTCGTAATAACCAGTCACATCGACGGCGGTGGATGATTGCTGAATTGCGGATCAACCTCTTGGGCGGCTTAGACTCCATCCTCAATGCGAAATACACAATCTGAGTAGATGACGATTGTTAGTTGGCGCTCTTCAGCAGATCTCGGAGTTGCTTGGCATTAATTTCTAGTTCCGTCGCACGTTTGTCCTTTTTTTTGCTCCGGTGTAACACTACCGCAAGATCGTCCATGAATTCAGCAAGTACAAGCTGGTCGAAGCCTGGCTCCTTGCTCCCTATTGAGACCGCTTCCGTCAATAAGAACTCAGCCTCCTTTGCATTACCAGAAGCTAATGCCAGCATTCCCCGCTCGTGAGCGTACTTGGCGCGACGACGTAACCACTTATCCGCCGATATTTGCTCGAGAAGTTTATTAGCGCGCGCGAGCCAATCCTGCGCTTCAGAATTGTTTCCCTGGAGTCGCGCGACCACGGCCAACTCCAGCAAACTCGCAACAACATATTCTGGCTCAATTGAACCGGGGTTTTCATTGGTCGGAAGCATGGACGTCAGGCTCGAAGTCGCAGACTTGTAGTCCCGTAAGTGTCTATTCACAATTGCCAAAACATATTTGGGCCACTGATTACGGTAAAAATCCGCGTTGTTTTCTTCCGGGATCTGAGACAGCAAGTTAGTAGATTCCTCGAGCAGGGCGCGTGCGCGTTCGAACTCCTGCCGCTCGTAGTAGCCAATGCCCATCAGGTACTTTACGTAACAAATCATCGGTACCGAAATTGGATTTTGTTTTTGATAAAGCTTCTGGGCCTTTTCCAAATAAGGCAGCGCGCTACTTAACCGTTGGCGAGTTTCTCTGGCCTGGGCCCACAGCAGCCAAGCGTCGGCAGCGTCCTTCGATTCAGCACCAAATACTTTCTCCTGCGCCGTGATTGCGACTTGAAAGAGTTGTTCCGACTTGTCGACGTCCCAGTCTTTGTACCAATACGCCAGCCTAGCAACTTCACCGCCTAACGATTCGTCAGGCTTCGATTTTGCAAGCTCCGGTTCAATCGTATCCACAATTTTCTTGTAGAAGCCGTCCGCTTCGTTCTGTTTTTTCAATTGTATGGCGGTCGCCCATTGCCATTGCAGGCAATCAAGTATGTCGCCGATGTCTACTTCGCTGGCGGACGAAAAAATGTCAAACGTTGTTGACAAAGATTTCTCGGCAGCTTGGAATTTATCCATACCATAGTAACTCTTGCTCAATGAAAAATAGAGCTCCCCAACTGTTTCGTCCTTGAGAGGGTTGCGTCCGGGCTCGGTATTTAAACTTCGTATGGCAACTTCGTATAACTGCGAGGCTTCGGCATTGTTTTTACTGCTGGAGAGAAAATCGGCGAGTGCTTGTCTCCCTTCAATGGCGAAGATGCTGGTCGAGCCGAGGGCGAGTCCCAAACGCAATGCTTCGCGATAAGACGCCTCAGCTTGCTGAGGACGGTTCCATGCTTCATAAAGTTTTCCCAACGAGTTGTGTGCGACATACGCGTAGAAGTTATCTTCGCCCAGCGGCTCTCGCAGGTTTCCAAGCACGTTCTTTAGCTCCTTCTCAGCCTCACTAAACCGGCGTGCCTTTTGGTAAAGATCGACAAGTTGAAGAACTGCGCCAAAACTTAGCGTCGCCCCGCCCTCCAGTTGCAACTGCATAGTAATTCCTTTTTTGAGGAACTTCTCAGCATTCGCTGCATCGTTCTTGACCGCGTAAATTTGTCCAACGGCGACAAGTAATGTTGCAGTTTCAACAATGACCTCTTTCTCGTCGACTTCGATTGTTATTTCATCACCACCGTCAATCGCCTGCTTTCGTGTTTTCTCGTCCTTTCGTTCTTCAGCAAATCTTACAGTGCGCGCCAACAGATCCTCCGCTTCTTTTGAATCCAATATCGTATTCGACGAGGCAACCAGAAGCTGCGTTTGCATCAGTAATAGGAGCAACGGGGCAACCTGCCTTTGTTGCAAGGCAGCTTCCCACTGTTGAAAATGTTCCGCGGTTGACGCAACGTTTGGCAGTGCTGCCTCATTTGCGGCGAGGCCTGTCTCCATCGTTCGGAGAAACCCCTCAAAGCCTTGTTTCAAATTACCTGACGCTTTACTAAAGCTGTCCGAGCGCCGCAAAGCGACCAATCTTCGCTTGGCGCTCTCAGTCCTGTTCTGAACGATATCGGAAAGAACCTCGAGAACAGGAACCACGATGCTGGCGCCTTCTTCCTCGGCTTCCAATTCTTTCGGATCGAATTCCTTTAATCGCTTGAGGTAGAGTTCACCCTCCGTGACGTCACCCTGGAAAAGATTAATCATGGTGAGCAGAAATAATGTGACCGCAGGCGTCATGTGGTCATCTCCGTTATCTTCAGACGATGATTCGGGGGGAAGCTTCAGAGCCTGTTTCAGTAACTCCTCGGCTCGCGGCCAATGACCAACGACGAAGTGCATCATTGCGGCGTAGCCGATCAGATCGGCATTTTGATTCCCGGTGCTTTCCGCTATTGCTTTATCGAGCCATTCACGGGCCGGCCCAGGTTGGTTCTGGGCCATCTTCACGTCGCCGCGTGCCCAATGAATCTGGGCAATCGATACGCGCCCTTCACTCTCGGCGGCGGCAAGCAAAGTCATTGCTTCATCAAACTTCTTGTCTTCGAGGGCCATCAATGCTCGAAGATATGAATCCGCATTGGCCGTCGATATCTGGTCCAACATGCGTCTCGTGATGGAGGGATCCTGTAACTGCACCGCGCGTTCCAACTGTACAGACATCCTCGGTTCCGTGTTGAAATTTCGTGCATGCGCGGCATCGTACCCAACCCAGTTCTTACTGAATCCCCCAACTAGTTGCGGCTGCATTGGTCCAAGCAAAGTCCGGTCACGAAATCTTTCGGTTAATCGATTGCCAATGTAGATGGCGAGATCGGGATACATGATTATCCCGTCGTTGTCTCCATCAACTCGCGTCCAATCGCTCGTTAGTCCCTGAATAAGGTAGTAAGTGAACGCGCTCATTTCCGTTCCACCCGTCACGATTGAGACGGAAGGCTGTTGGTAACTACTGGACGCGACCACGACGGTGTTCTCTTTCTCTTTGAGTTGAGTTGAGTTCGCGCCGCTCCCACTAAAACAAGTATCTAAAATCACCGACAACTCGCCGTTGTACGTGGTGCCGCGAGCCGCGCCGAGCAGATTGTCGATAGAAAGGCCGTAATGATCCCCAAACTTTTTTTGCCCGTGGAGTTGTAACCACAAGTCTTTCCCCGATGGATCAGCGGCAGCGTGACCGCTGTAGTAAACAACGACGAGCGCGTTCTGAGGCAGCGTTCGGATTCGTTGGAGTTCGCTGATGAAGTTTTCCTCCGTCGCTGATGCATCTGCGAGTGTTCCTGCACCAAGCGGTTCATAGCCAAGTCGGGTCAATATCTTACTGACTTCTCTCGCGTCAACTTTAGTAAACGGCAAGTTGGCATCGGGACCACCGGTTTTGGAAGCAGCGACCACCAAGAAACGCTTCACGCGCGCCTTCCAATACATATCGACCGCATCAAACTCGCCAGCCGCTGGTTGAGCAATGTCCGCTTTACGCTTCTCATCGCCCGGGGCGGCATCCGCCGGCGCTGAACCGTTCCGGCCTTTGCGACGGCCCGCAACCTTTGCCGTTCGACTGCTCTGAGAGTTCGCAGGCACATTCGGAACGACGAACCAATCGGGCCTTACCGTTTGAATTTCTTTATCAGCCCCACTTGCGCGAAATCGAATCTTTATGCGCGACTTAACCTCACACTGAATTTCCTGACCCGCGCCTAGCTGCTCGCCGGCTTTCAATTTTCTTGCTTTTGTTGCCTCGTTTTCCCTGACAAAACATTCGCCTTTAACTTCGCGCACCGTCGCCGCGAATTGGTCCGAAGCTTGTTGCTTTACGTGTTGACCAGTCGCGGGATTAACCAGAGCGAGAATTAGAATTGCGGTGGAGAACAGAATCGATTTGGACATGAGGATTACTCCGTTGAGAGCGAGGCGGTGAATGTACTCCGCAGCTTTTTCCAATATTGAGTGATTTGATGCTCAACTCGTGGATGCAACAGCAAAGCAGCGAGGACCAGCGGAAAGTCAAACCACATGATGTTCAACCAGACTGTCATTAGCAGGCCGACAATGATTACAACGCCTACGACGGCCAGGATGAATCGTCCTTGCGCTTTATAGAAACGGCTACCAGGTCGCTTTCTGACGTAAAGTAAACGCACCAGTTCCATGCCGGCAGTGATGATGGCCGAAATGAAAAGATCGAGCGTCACACGGGTCGCGGTACTTAATTCATAAAGCGGTTCTACGGCGAGTGTATATGCTGCACAGGCGATCAGGAAAACGCCGGCAATCGGTGGATCACGGCCGGGCACGTTGAAATGATCGAAAGAATCAGCGGCGTCACCTATCAAAACCATCTTACCTGAAAACATTTTGTCGGACTTGGCGATCGATTCTGGCGTAGGCATCAGTGACGTTTCACGTTGAATTTGTCCGAGGCGGCTAAAGTTCACCAGCGATACGCCGAAAAGCATTTCGTTTTCGCCGCGCGCCTCAATCTGTTCGTCCTTGTTGGTAAACACTTGCACGGTTCGCCCTAATGCGGTCGCCCCGTGTGAATGTGACGCTCGATACCTTTCAGCAAGTGCTGCGCTCATTAATGGCAGTTTGTCGACGGAATTCTTTGCCTGGATCCATTGCGGTAACCGCATAGTGTCATCTTCAGCGTGCAAAGCTGCCGCCAGACTTTTGTACTTCTCTGATCCGAGCCAGGTGTCTGGCTTCTCTGTCATCGTACGAAACACGCCTAGATAGATCGGCACCTTACTCTCTTCTTTGAGTTGGAGACAGAAGTCAAAGAACTCTGGATCGGTGTCCACCTGCCAACCGGAGACATCGGGTGAGAAGTCAACGTCGACCCCCACTGCAATCGGTCGTTGCTCGACGATGGCCACAAGCGTTCGTTTCAGGGCGTCGCGTGACGTAGCTTGATCCTTCCCGCCGGGTATCTTGCCGAGGTCAACAACCAAAATCGGCAGGTCCTCACTATACGAAGGCAGAAGTTTTTGTAGCTGTGCAAACAAGTACTTCTCCGCATCCTTACCGGGTTGCGTTGACTCGACATACTTCATCGCAGACAGCAATAAAAGAGTGACAAAAGTAGCGAGAAGAATGCGCTTGAGCATCGGGGTCCGCGAATCCGCGACGATTGGCGAGGTGGGTACTACTTCGGTTACTTGATTGTATACAGAAATCAGCCGGCAACGTAAGCGATTTCGGGAATTTGCGATTCTCATGTTCGCACTTTATCATCTTGTTCCTTGCAAAAGGCCGGAGTGGCGAAATTGGTATACGCACCAGACTCAAAATCTGGCGAGGTCACACTCATGTCGGTTCGAGTCCGACCTCCGGCACCAGAACTCACAATCCCAAAAAACTCTACAGTGAATTGCAGCAATCCTTGGAATACAAGATTACTTTTTTGAGTTTTCCAGATTGCATTCCACGTCAGGTCCGTCGCTACCGCTCCGGTTCTGTATTCTTCGGCCCACTCATTTGACCGTCTCCATGCACTTTTGAGGCAAAGCGGATAATCCTGCGGAGCCCGAGTTCCAGCCGGGACCGAACCACGCCCAATACAGCTAGAGTCTCGAATCTATACAGCACACATGGACGGGTCCACGAAAATGCCGTGGCAGCAGGGTGGTACTCTGATTGCAAATTACAGATACCAGACGTGTTAATTGAACCGATTCGAAACATCTGGGTGAAGGGTATGAGCAGGGAGACATTTCGTAAAAGAGCAGTCGAGGCTTTGCAGAAGTCAACAAAACTCTTGAAAGTGGCTGAACAGTTAAGAAGTCAGGGAAATATTAGAGAGTCCGAGAGGTTGCGGAAGCAGGGTCGGACACAACGCAATATTTCGATGTGGTTAATGGCCCAGGCCGGCAAGCTCGGAGGTCAATTCGACAGGCACTATACACGCGCTAGTTGATTGAATTGCCTTTATGTGGGCCAACGCCCAACGTCTGCACCAAAGTTTCACCATCAAACATCTTTCCCGAATTAAGGCAAAGTCCGTTTGTTCAGGCTCGCTGCCTCGACAATGACACAATGCATCAATAGAATTATCCCCAACGCCCCGGAAAAACAGTTTTCGCCCCTGTCAGATTACCCCTTTTCTCTCCCGACCCACGCGGTTTTAAAGGAGAACAATGCGAAAAATCTTTTCTATTCTGGTTCTGCTGGCTTTCCTGGTGATGCTTGATGTGCCTGCGTCAGCCAGGACTTGCGGGCGGCTCAGACATCGACATAGCAATACCTGGCATACCCACTCTGCCTGCGTCGGTGATGGCCACCGGCACGGAAGAAGCTTCTGGCAGAAGCATCGAGACAAGTTGACGACTGCGGGAGGCGCCGGAGCTGGAGCGCTAATTGGCGGCATTGCCGGTGGCAAGAAGGGCGCGGCAATTGGCGCGGTTGCCGGTGGTGGCGGCGCGGCCGTCTACACCTATGGCATCCGCAAACGACGACGGTCTGCACGTTATTAGTCGCTGGCACATTGGAAAGGGACTGGGGGCAGAGAAGTGTTCGCTGCCCCGCTTGTCCCTCGTTCCCAGCCCTGCAAATCCCAAAATTCCACTAGTTAAACGCTTGTAAAAACTTGTTTGCCACTCAAGCGGCAAACCTGTAGAATGCTAAACCTGTCCCTCGAGGGTGGGACTCGGATTGTGCCGCTTACCCTCGTCACCCGCCCTTCGTTCTTCGCCGAAGGCACCGCTCGAATCCCCCAGGAGTCAAACAAAGATGGTAGGCACCCCGCGAGCACGCATTCTTGTCGTAGATGACGAGCCCGAAATTACATCAATCCTGACCGACCTGTTTTCCGCTGAACACGATTGTGACACAGCCGGTTCGGCCGAAGACGCCTTGAAAAAACTGTCTCACGGCGAATACGAACTGGTCGTAAGCGATATCACGATGCCGGGAATGAGCGGACTCGAGATGATTCCGCATGTGAAGAGTCACGCCCCAAATACGGTCGTCGTAATGATCAGTGGCATGCAGACAGTAGAGAGCGCAATTGGCGCATTACGTCTCGGCGCCTTCGACTATGTCATGAAGCCTTTCGACTTGCGACAGGTTGAGGCGGTCGTCAAGCGGGCGCTCGAGCATCAGGCCCTGATAGTTGCGAAGCAACGTTATGAAGACCACCTGGAAGAGTTAGTCGAACAGCGTACAGCTGAACTGGACCAGACGCTCAACTCACTCGAGAACGCTTACCGCTCGACATTGAAAGCCCTGACCGCCGCTCTTGAAACACGGGATCAGGAAACGCACGGGCACTCTGAACGAGTTGTTAGTTACAGTTTGCGACTCGGCCGCGAGTACGGTCTCGACAGCAAACAAATGAAGGCGCTCGAGTTTGGTTCGTTACTCCATGACATTGGCAAAATCGGCGTGCCTGATTTGATCCTGCGCAAACCCGCGAAATTGACGGAAGAAGAATGGGTGCTAATGAAAGAACACCCGCTGCACGGCCAACAGATCCTGCGCGGCATTGAATTTCTGGAAGGCGCTGCGCGCGTGGTAGCACAGCATCACGAGAAGTGGGACGGTTCCGGTTATCCCCTGGGACTACGTGGCGAGGAAATTGATCTTTGCGCGCGTATTTTTTCCGTTGCTGACGCGTTTGACGCAATGACCAGCGACCGCGTTTATCGCAAGGGCAAACCTTACGCAGCCGCGGCGCAGGAATTGGATGATTGGGCCGCCAAACAGTTTGACCCGAAGGTCGTCGAAGCTTTTCACCGCGTACCGAAGGATGATTGGGACGAGCTGCACGCGCAGTCGCTAATCAAGAAGGACGATCATGTTGACGTACGGCGGATGGTGGAAATGCTCGAGTCTCAACTCCAGGCGGTCACGACTTAAGATTTAGTTCTCGCTCGCCGGCAACGGCACGACATAACCCTTCCTCGAACGCAGGCTTAACCCTACTCGACGCGAAGCGACTTCGATGCGCCGGTATTCGCCCTGTTTCGCATATGCGAGCGGCTGTTTTGGGCGATAAGTAACTACATATTCCGCTCCAATTTCCCGCGCTGCCTCTCGCGCCTGGGCCACCATCTGCGAAACGTTCTTCGGCAGGAAGATCTGACCACCAGTTTCCTGGGCGAGTTCAGTTAGGACTTGTTGACTCTTTTGCACCTGGATTTCGTACGCCTTGCGCTGGCGTTTCATGGCGGGATCGAACCGGATCGAGCCGAGGGTGAAAGCCGGATTGCGGTTTTGGGTTGGCGGTTGCGTCGGGTCATTCATTCGAATGGGATCGGAAGTAATGGGAAGCTGACGACCCGAGTCGTCATCTTTCTTTTTTTCATCTTTCTGACGAACGAATTCGGTGTAACTGATTATGTGAATCGTCGCTCGCGCTTCAGCCAGGCGATTCATGGCCTGCGAAGAAGTGATCTTCCCGCCGGGCGTGTCCACGCCATCGGTAATCATAACCACGTGACGCGTTCCTTCAGGACGGCCTTTCAGAAGATCGGCTGCGGCGGCGACTGCCTCAGAAAAACGCGCGCGTTTGCCGGATGATAGTTTTGTCCTTAACGACTTGATGAGTGCCTGCCGGTCCGTGGTCCAGCCATGCAAAACTTCTACTGAGTTGTTGAACTGCATCGCCGTGATCGATGTGTTTTGGCCGAGTTGTTTCAATAGCTCGATCGCTACGTCGCGCGTCAGCGAAGTCCGTTTCGACATGCCACCAAGACCGCTTAGTTCGCCACCAGTGTCGAGAAGAAGAACAACGTTGGCGGGAATGCGCCGGACACTTCGGATTTGCTGAGCGACGCCGTCTTCCAACACAAGGATGTCGTCCGGCACGACCGTTGGATCGTAGTGGCCATACTGATCGATGGCTATGACCGGAAGCCGCACCTCTTCGGTAAAGACCTTGATGGGGTCTTCCCGTTCAGCCGGCGGCGTGGGTGTGGGAGTCGGACTGGTGGGTTGTTGCGCCTGGACCGCTGCCGCTAAGGTAAGCGTCACGGCGAAAACCGCCAATTTCTGCAGTAATTTCATGAAATACCTCGGACGTGATTTGCGGGGGTTGGATGCACACGCGAGCGGTAGTTAGTTGCCCGACAACCGGCAAATCGACGCCCGAATGTTTCATCGGGCGCCGTCTTTGCGAGCTTGCGCCTGCACTGCCGTAATCGCCACCGCGTCCACAATGTCTTCGGCCTTACAGCCACGCGAAAGGTCGTTTGCTGGTTTATCCAGGCCCTGGAGGATTGGACCGATAGCAGTGGCTCCAGCCAGACGCTCGGTCAGCTTGTAGGCAATATTCCCGGATTGCAGATCGGGGAAGATCAAAACGTTTGCCTGGCCGGCAACCGGAGAGCCGGGCGCTTTCGACTGCGCCACGCTCGCAACCAAGGCCGCATCCGCCTGCAGCTCGCCATCGATCTCGATTTGCGCCGCGCGCGCTTTTACGGTGCGAGTCGCTTCGACAACTTTGTCAACAAGCTTGTGCTTGGCGCTGCCCTTTGTTGAAAACGACAACATCGCAACTTTAGGTGTGGCGCCAAGCAAAGCGCGACACGAATCTGCGGAAGTGATGGCGATCTCTGCCAACTCGGCGGCGGTAGGATCAATGACAACGCCGCAGTCAGCGAAGATTAACGCACCGTTGTGACCAAAACTGCTGTCACGCAGGGCCATCAAAAAGAAACTCGATACCAACTTAAAACCTGGACGCACGCCGATGCACTGCAGCGCTGCGCGCACGGTGTGTGACGTCGTGTTAGTTGCGCCGGCGACTGAACCGTCAGCATTGCCTAACCGGACCATTAGGTTTCCGTAATAGAGCGGATCCGCCATGAGCGTGCGCGCTTCGTCTGCCATTAAACCTTTGGGCCGTCGCATCTCGTGGAACATCGATGCCATTTTCTCAAAGTCGGGCGCGCGGCGGTGGTCCAAAACGGTGACGCCGCCAAGGTCCACTCGCTCACGCTGGGCGATTTCGCGAATTACACCTTCATCACCGAGCAATGTTATTTGTGCGACGCGATCTCGCGCGCACATGCCGGCGGCTACAACCGTGCGTGGATCGTTTCCTTCGGGCAGAACGATATGTTGGGGCCTCGCGGCGGCACGTTGGCGTATACGTTCGAGAATGTCCATAAGGGATGAATTGTTGGTGGACTGGACGAGCACGTGAGTCTAACGAACGGAGGCGAAGAGAACAAGGGAGCGGGAAGGGGCAAGATGCTGCTCAGTCGAGCCAATCAAACCGGAGATGATGGGAAATCTCTCAGGTAGGGAAGGGGCATGCCCCCGCTTACCTTCTAGTCCGCTAACTCCTACTAAAACTTACTGTTTTCTGCAGATTGTGATTCGGGAATAGCAGCGGGGCATGCCCCCTTCCTTGCCTTGTAGTCCGCGTTAGCGGACGACTGAAAGTAGCCCAGCGATTCATCGCTGGGATTGGCGTAGTCCAGAACGAAGTCCGTGAAGCGGACGACTGAAGGGCCAAGAGATCTGCCCACCCCATTCAGCCGTCCGCTTCACGGACTGAGATCGTTCAGCTCTTTATCCCAGCAGTGAACTGCTGGGATACTTTCACTCGTCCGCTAACGCGGACTAAGACACTTCTTCTGAAAAGTTGAGTTTGGCGAAAAGCAGCGGCGGCATGCCCCCTTCCTTACCTTGTAGTCCGCGTTAGCGGACGACTGAGAGTAGCCCAGCGATTCATCGCTGGGATTGGCGGTAGTCCAGAACGAAGTCCGTGAAGCGGACGACTGAAGGGCCAAGAGATCTGCCCACCCCATTCAGCCGTCCGCTTCACGGACTAGATCGTTCAGCCCTTTTATCCCAGCAGTAAACTGCTGGGCTACTTTCACTCGTCCGCTAACGCGGACTAAGACACTTCTTCTGAAAAGTTGAGTTTGGCGAAAAGCAGCGGCGGCATGCCCCCTTCCTTACCTGAGAGACTTGGTAATTGGAGTGATGTGCCTTCGACTGACTCCGTCGGCTTGAACTGCGTTCGACCAGCCAATCGTGGTAAGTTAACAAAAAACAAATCAGGACTTTCGGAGGGACGAATGGCGGCATTACTGGCTAAGCGGCGACTGAAGAACATACTTTTGTTCATTCCCAACTTGCTGCTGTTGTGTGTGCGGCTGTTATCTGACTCGCGCGTACCAGCGACCGAACGCGCGCTCGTTGCCGGCGCAATCATCTATGCGCTCGTGCCGCTCGATTTGATTCCCGACATGCTGCCCTTCGTGGGCCAGATCGACGACGTTTACCTGATCTCGTTAACGCTGCTGCGGTTAATGGAGAAAACTGACCCGAAGATCGTGCGGGAACATTGGAACGGTGGCGGTGATGTAGTGGAATTTGTGGGCGCGGCAGCAATGCTCGCCGCTAAGTTTCTGCCAAAGCCAATTCGACGTGTTTTGACGTCGCGGGTAGAACTTGCACCGGGAAAGACGGAAGATCTGAAAGGCGTTCCGAAACCATTATTGGTGGCGCGCGCCGAACCTGAGAGCGCAGTGCACACTAGTGAGTAACGAAGCTGCTCACCCTTCGTTTTTTAGCCGGTCTAACAACTTCTGATGAATTCCATCGAATCCGCCGTTGGACATGATGGCTACCACGTCGCCCTCTCGTAATTCCGGCATCAAGTGTTCGATTATTTCCGCAGCGTTCGGCAAAGCGACGGCCGGTTTGCTTTCCGCGATGTCGGCAATCAACTGCCGCGTATCCAGAGTTTTTCCCTTTTCTGAAGCTTTTTCGCTATCGAAGACACTCGCAATCACTACATAATCCGCCGCCGAAAACGCTTCCGCATACTCTTTCTGAAAAACCGCCAGGCGTGACGACCATGAGCGCGGCTCAAAAACCGCCAGCAGACGCCGGTCGCTAAAACGTTGACGCAAACCGCGTAACGTCTCTCGCACAGCGGTAGGGTGATGGGCAAAGTCGTCGATGACGATAACGCCGCCTACTTCACCTTTAACCTCCGCGCGGCGCTGCACATTCTTGAAGGTCGCAAGCGCTGCTTGCATCGTCTCGCGCGGGACACCCCACGCGTCTGCAGCAATAATGACGGCAAGACAATTGAGCAGATTAAACTCACCGATCAAAGGTGTTTGAAACTCACCCCACGTTTTCCCTCCGCAGGTAACTGCAAACCGGCTCAACGCGCCGGAGAAATCAACATCAACCAGACGCCATCTTGCATCGGCACACGTGCCAAACGTTTCCAGTTGCGTAAACAGCTTTGGACCAAACGACGCAACAACGTCGCGAACATTGGGGCTGTCCCATCCAGCAATCAGACGCCCGTTCGCCGGCACTAAATTCATTAACCGCCGGAAAGCAAGCTTAACCGCGTCCAGGTCCTTGTAGATGTCGGCGTGGTCAAACTCGATATTGTTGACGATAGCGATCTCAGGAAGGTAGTGCATAAACTTCGGACCTTTGTCGAAGTATGCAGTGTCATACTCGTCGCCTTCGATTACGAAGTAATCGCTGTCGGTCACGCGGAAACTAGCGCCGAAGTTCTGTGCGACACCACCGATCAAGAAAGTCGGATTCAATCCGCCCTGGTCCAGGACCCACGCAGCAATACTCGTCGTCGTTGTCTTGCCATGCGTGCCCGCGACAACCAGGGAACGATGATTACGAATGAATTGTTCTTTAACGGTTTCAGCCTGCGAACGGTACAGAAGCTTTCGATTGAGCGTTGCTTCAACCTCTGCGTTGCCGCGTGGAATGGCATTACCGACGATCACGCAGTCGGGCGCCGGATCCAGATGGGCCGCGGAATACCCCCGCATCACGTTGATGCCCAGTGACGCGAGCATCGTGGACATCGGTGGATAAACATTTTCATCGGAACCAGTGACGTGATGGCCGCGGGCCTGAAGCATCCCTGCCAGAGCAGCCATCGCCGTTCCACAGATTCCAATCAGGTGATAGTGCATAGATGAAACTTTAGACGACTTCAAACACTACTTTGGGCCGCTCTGTACAAAAAGTGATCGGCGACAAGTTGAACAACACGAAAACAGAACCGGGAGCGGTAGCGACCGGGTCTAACGAGAGTCAGTTTCAAGCACGGACTCGAAAGCTACAAATCACACACGGTTGAATTACGACACTCATCTTGAGAGCGATCTCCTCATGAGCCCGGTCGCTACCGCTCCCGGTTCTGTTTTCGTCGACCCACATCATTGACAATGCCAATCGCGCATGGAGGCAGAGTAAGTACAAGGCCAAGCTTGAAGGTCACTTGCGATGAGCCCGGTCGCTACCGCTCCCGGTTCTGTTTTCGTCGACCCACATCATTGACAATGCCAATCGCGCAATGGAGCCAGAGTAAGTACTGCCAAGCTTGAAGGTCACTCGCGATGCCCATCTTGCGCCTTTTTCGCAACGACTACTTAGGGCCATACAGTTCTTCGTAGATACGCCGGGTGCGTGCGAGGTTTCGGTGCTGCTCGGCAACCGAACGTATGCGCTCGGACAGTTGCTCGCGTGGACCCGACTTCAAAAGAGCATCAATATTTTTGACAGCGTTCAAATAGCTTTCGCTACTAAAATCTTTAAGCACTGCACCAATGCCGTTATCGGCCACGAGTTGCGAATCGTCTCCTATATCGCGCGGAATTACTACCGGCAAACCCATGGCCCAATACTCACCGTCTTTTACTGACGTACAATAACGCTTGGACGGAATGGGCCTCACAGGATTAATCGCGAAGTCGGCGAGCGCCATATGCCTGGGAACTTCCTTGAATCCCACAAACTTCGATTTGACGATACCAGGATCGACCCCCGCAGCTAGCGCAAGTTCACGTATCTTTTCCGCCGGCGCGTCGGTCAACAGCAACACGCGAAACTGGTCGCCCCAGTAAGCGCTCGCGACTTTGAAGAAATCAAAAATCTCACGCTCGAGGTAGATACCGCCAATCTTACCGGCATAGACGCAAACTACTTTATCAGTGAAGCCAAACTCTTCACGCGAAAGCCGGTCGCTTCCGTTGGAAGTTGAAAACAAATTCAAATCGACGCTCGCCGGCTTCACGTAGTAACGATCGAAGACTGCTCCATATTTTTCGCGCGCGTACGTTCTGACACTCTCGGTTGTTGCTATGACAGCATGTGCGTAACGTGACTGAAGCTTCTCGAGTAGGAAAAGCAGCCGGTGAGCGATACCGTTTCTGGGCCACGTGCCGAGCTCGACCATCGATTCCGCATGAGGTTCGTAGCTGTCAATAATCAAAGGAATGCCTTTGACACGAGAAACGACATAGCCCGCGCCGCCGGCAGGTGTGCACCACGCATGAACGACATCAACCCTTTCCTTGTACGCAATCCAGATTAGTTTTGGTAAGAACACGAGCCACTTGGCGAGCGCTTTCAATCCAAATGGCGAATAACCGAAGTCGATTAGATTTATGCCTTCCGACTTTAGTTTCTCTTTGACTGCGCGCGACTCTTCCGCGCTCATTCGGAATCGGGCCTGTTCAAGTGTGACCAGAAAAATGTTGCCGCCTCCCGATGCTTCGCGAATCATTCGCAAGTAGGGGATGACGGCACTTTGGACCAGAGCGTCTTTAAAACTCCAGTACGTTATGGCGAGCACGTTCATCTGGTTGGGTTGGTCGGCAACGGATTTTGGAGCCGGCGGTTAGGCAGGATATTTGGGCCGGGCCTGGGAAAGCCAGGTTGTGATTCCTGAGACACGTGCGGCGAATGCGGCCTCGTCATCATCGTCGCCGATTAATACGCGCCGCAACGCGTAAAGATCGGTAGTGTCGTCATTCACACCGGAGTCTGTCGTTAGTGCGCATGTGTAACCGCAGGCTTTCGTTTTTTCCATCAGCGCCGGAGTATACGCGCCATATGGATAGGCGAAGGGCAAGGGCTCAATTTGTAGCTCCGCAACGATACTGGCTTTTGATTGTTGTAGTTCGCTTTCCGCCTGGTCTTCCGATATTCGCGCCAGGTCGGGGTGGGAACAGGTGTGCGAGCCAAACTCGACGCCCATTTCCTGAAGCTGCTTGACCTCGGTCCAGGACAGATACTGCTCGTCGTCAGACGATTGCCATTCGGCAGGATGGTCGGAATTGTCGCGTTTGATTTCGTTTGTCGTCAGGAACACGGAGACTGGCAGCGACAACTTTCGCAGTCGTGGCGCGGCCATCGTGAAGAAGTTTCGATAGCCGTCGTCGAATGTTAAGACTACTGATTTGGGAGGTACCGGACGACGCTGTTGCCTCGCGCTTAGATAGTCTTGCAGCGAAATAATGTTGAAGTGGCGTTTCAGATATTGAAGCTGCGCCTCGAATCGTTCCGCACGGATGTGAAGCCCTTGCGGATCGTTGTCACGGCGTCCATTGCGGCCAGTGACTCCGTGATAACAAAGGATCACTACGGAGTTGCGATTCAACCACGTTGCAAGTTTCGTGAACCCTAAAGCATGAATAGTTGTAAAAACGAGTTTCTTCATACTTCCTTACGATACCGCCCGATATACCCATGTGCGAAAAACGACGGCAGCGCAGCACGCGATTGCGCCAGTCGCTCAAAGGGAGCGTTTAATCTCATCGCGACTGATGGTGCGATGCGCGTCAGCGGATACGGTAAAGGCGTGAAGTGATACTGCGAACCGCCTTCGTGTTTGAGTCCCGCCTTGCGCGCGGCTGCATCAAGTTCGCCTGGTTGCAAACGTAGACGGGGCAACTTGTCAGCGCCCGCTGCTCCCAGCATGCGCGCAATTGCGCGAAACGGCTTGGTAGCGCCAATCGTTAGTCGATCGATGTGCCACACCTTTGGGACGGTGATGATGGCGGTTCCGCCCGGCCGCAGCACGCGCGCAATTTCAGAAAGCGCGCGATCTGGATTAGTTAAGTATTCGAGGACCGCGATTGCCAGGACCTGATCGTAAGTTTCATCCGGCGACTGGAGCTGTTCCACATTGCCAACACTAAAACTGACTCCGTCGAGATGTCCGTAGCGCTCGCGCGCCTCACGTACCATCTCGGGCGATAAATCTACTCCGTTAAACGTCCCGCCTCGTTGGACGATGGGCTCGGCCAAAACGCCTGGACCCATGCCAACATCAAGCACGCGACCGACGCGTTCCGGAAGCAACTCCAACACGCGCGCGCGACGCACCTGAAAGTGATAACCATTGGCGTCGGCGATTGAATACAAGCGCGACCAGTCGCCACTTGTAGAAAGAGTGTCGAAGTGTTCGATTACTGCCTGGGTTAAGTTTGTCGATGCCTGTGTCGTCATGAATGATTTGCCGGGTACACGATCGCCGGCTTTCCCCTTGTTAGTGGTCGGCGACTACTCTTTCGTAGATCGCCGTAAGTTTCTCCGCGGCTTCCTGTGGTTGAAATCGTTCCAGCGCCGATTTTTTAGCAGCGGTGCCGATCGATTGCCGTCGTTCCGGACTTTCCAGCAATTCACAGATGCTGTTCGCGAGCGCTGCAACATCGCGAGGCGGCACTAACAGCCCGTCAACTCCGTCGCTAACAACCTCGGGAAGGGGACCTGTACGCGTGGCGACAGAAGCGCAACCCGCGGCCATCGCCTCGATCAGGGCGATTCCCAAACCTTCGTAGAGTGACGGGAAAACAAAGATGTCGCAGGCCCGCAGCAGATCCGGCACATCTGACCGCGCGCCCGTAATGTGCACATGATTGTTCAGACCGAGGGAGCTGATTTCGTCCTCGATATATTCCAGCCATTTCGGATCGGTCGTTGCACCCACCAGCAGCAGATGGCTGTTCGGGTAACGCTTTAAAACTTCGGGCATCGCGTGCACCGCATAAAGCTGCCCCTTCTGCGGAGCGATGCGTGCGACATTCAACAACATGACAGCGTCCGCCGGCAGTTGCAGCTCTTTTAATAATTCCTGTCTGTTGCGGTGCGTACCGGCCGAAAACATTTCCGCGTCAATTGGATTGTAAAGCAGGTCCGTACGCTCGACAGGAAAAGCCAACCGGCGTTTTGTGCTGTCGCGAACATACTCGCTGACCGCCACCATCCGATCGCAACCGAAACGGGCCGTCCATTTGTCGATCGCGCGTATTAACTTTCGTTTAACTACGCTTACGTCGGAGCCGTCGTCCCATGCCTCGGGTTCATAGTCCGGATTGTGCACGGAACTTATTACGGGAATATTCGCGAGCCGGCCGGCAACTCGCCCAATCATGTTGGCGCCGAAGAGGTGCGTATGAAGCAAATCCGGGCGGGCTTCCGCTAACCATGCGCGCAACCTCGAAATTCCTTTTGGCAATTCACGCCTGCCTGCGAGATCGAGATTGACCACTTCTACGCCCAAATCTTCGATCGGCTTACGCCAATGATTAGCACCTGAGAACAGCGTGATCACCGTGCTGCGAACGCGCGTCCGATCGAAGTGCTTCAGATTGGTATAGAGAAGTCGTTCCGCGCCACCAGGTCCAAGCGCCTCGATGACGTGTGCTACGTGGATTGTTCGGCCGGCGCTAACCGCTCGAGCGGCGGGCGCGGAAGGAATGTCAATTACTCCAGCGGTCATGCTTCTTTCTTTCGTCCAACGTAGTAGCATGAGCTCGCGACCGTGTGCAAGTGAGGTAGTTTTTCCAGTATGTAGTCAGCATACTTGAGCGGAAACAACACCCAACCAGCCAGGGTAAACGCTTTGGCGTAGACGTTTGGCTTGCCGCCAGAGATGACACGGGCGGTTAGCTCCCTCAAAAACCAGGCGATAGTGGATGCCGGGCCGATGTGAATGCCCGACTCAACTTCGACCAAAGGTGCGCACAATTTCGCCAGACCCGGTCTCGTGCTGCGCCGCATATCGATTGGCGATTCATGGTACGGCTGGAGAAACGGCATTTCGGTATAGAACAACCCGCCAGGCTTTAGCACGCGATAACATTCGGTCAACGTCTGGTCGGCGTCGCTCACGTGCTCGAGCACACCCTGCAGAATTACCAGGTCAGCGTCTTCATCGGCGAACGGGAGCGCGAGCGCTGAAGCAATAACTGTAGTAGTTCCCGAATCGTAGATGTCAACATTCACAACTCGCGGTCCGTAGTAAGTCGCACCTGCGCCAACATTCAGGATAGATGCTTTATCGCCGGCGGCATCGACAAGAGACTGCACGCGCGCTTTTGAACGCTCGGTCACCAGAAACGGTTCGGGTGGCGTGGCAAGCCGCGCACGCAGTCGTTTCATTGGACCCGCGTTTCCGTCAGCCGATGGTTTGATTGCCCGCGTTCCTGTCATGCGATCTTATTGTCACCCTCCGGCGCACCCAGGAGTTGGTTGTAGAGTCGTTCCATCCGCGACATTTGTGCCTCGTAACTACCAGTCTCTTCCACTCGCTTGCGCGCTTCCGCGGTCAGCCGTGTTGCCAACTCCCGATCACGCGTGAGTCTCAGGATTGCATCGGCGAGCGCGACTGAATCATCTGTCGGCGCGTCGAGCACAGTCCTGCCCGGCTCGATATAATGCGGGTCATAATCTGGAATGCGGCTGACTACTACCGGCGTGGCGCATGCCATTGATTCAAGCACCGACATCGGCGTTCCGTCCGTTGACGGCACCGACACAGTCACGTCAGCCAGGCGGTAATGATCACACATCTCTTCATGCGGAATGGCGCCGATGAACCGCACGTGTTCCGCAGTCACCGGATCGTCTGCAACAATCTTGCGCACGTGCGCTTCGTACGCTTCATCCTTCGCTTCAGGTAAAACGGCGAAGAGAAAATAAGTCTCGGATTGCTCGGCGCACACCTTCCGCGCAGCTTTTGCGATCAGGTCCAGATTGTAAAGTGGACGCATCAGGCGCGGACTTAGAACAACCCTCGCGTTCGACGGCAGACCCCAGCGGTCCAAAAGATACTGCGGACGTGGCCCAGGCGAGAACCGTTTGAGATCAACTCCACCGTGAATCACCTCCACCGGCACTTCGGGCCGCGTGTAGCGCCTTACCACGTCCGTCAGCTTGCTGGACCAACAGGTAACGAGGTCTGCGCTACGCAAAGCCCTGGGAGTCAAATAACGCTCTCGAAGTTCACGGCCCGGCCGCCAGTCCGGCCCTGTTACGTCGCCTCCCATCACGGTCAGCACTAACGGCCGAAAGCGAGTGAGCGCCGCGAACCACGCATTGCGGCCCAGAAAGTGACAATGCAGCACGTCAATGCGCTCGCGTCGCAGCAGGCGTCTCAACGAAAGCACGCCGCCGATTGTTAGCCAGAAACGTTTGACGTGAAAGTTGGCGAGCTCGCCGTGATAATGACCGCCCGCTTCCTCAACAGCACGCACATGCTCCGGCGTCATCGGCGCGAACGAGAGCAGATGCATCTCGTTTCCGCGCTCACTGAAGTAGCGCAGCCACTTGTGCGTGTGCACGTAGCGCCCGTCCGCGAGATAGCAGATACGCATAGGGGGAAGGCGTTCAGGCTGAAGCAACAAGACGTTGCAGGCGACGTCCGCTCATGCGCGCGACACGAAAGAGCTGCGACGGATCAGAGGCGACGGCGTCGAGCAGCGTACCCAGGCCGCGTGCACTTTCACCGGCGTTGATCCGGCTGACGGCTAGCTCGATCTTTGCGCGAGCGAGTCTGCGCCGAACTTCCGCAGAGGCTTCGCGCCGCAATTCGGGATTGCGTTCAACCGAGGCGTGAAGCGCGCGAATCTGTTTGTCGCAAGTATCCACAGAGTTTGCGAAGCCGGAACATTGGCCCGTGTGTTCTCGTCGCAAACAGAGCGGCTCGTGGCAGTAGTAGACCTCGTAACCCGCGCCCGCGATGCGCAGGCTCAAATCGTAATCATCCATCGGGAAGATTGATTGATCGAAATTTCCCACGCGGTCGAATACAGCTTTCGGAATCGTGAAGCCCGGAAAGACATGCGAATACTGGAACAGGTCTCGTAACGTACGCGGACCTGTGTGGATCGGACGGCCGGTCAAATCGTGTTGAATCTCATGCCACGTCCGTCCCTCGAACAGCACTTCACTGTCTGGTCCAATGATTGTTGAGTCGCAGCAAAATAAACCGGTTTGCGGTCGCTTTTCAAAAACCTTGACGGCTCGCTGGAGGTGATCCGGCGCCAGGGCATCGTCGCTGTCGATGAACACGATGAGCTCGCCGCGCGCCATCCGGATACCGTCATTTCGCGCGATTGAAGCGCCGCCGTTCTTCGGTTGCACGTGGACTTGGACAAACTGAAAACGGGGATCGGAGCGCAACCACTCGACCGTATCGTCCGTGGAACAATCGTCGATAACGAGTGTTTCGTAATTCGTATAGGTTTGGGACTTAATCGAGTCAAGACACTCGCCGATCCAATTGCGGCGGTTGTAAGTCGGAACAATGATTGTGACTAATGGAGATTGCATTACCTGTCGGATGATTTGTCGCAGATTTGAGACTAAGCGACATCATAAGGGCTTTCGCGCCTTTTTCTGAAACGCGTGAACTGTTCCAGTGCCACCGCCGCCCAGACGATGACGCTGATTTCGGCGGGGAGCCGAAACCGCGGGGATCCATAGGAAACGGCCGTTAGGACGAGGACCGAGACCGGAACCACCCACAAGAGCCAATGATTCGGTTGCCTTCTACGAAAAAGCACGAAAGCGCCGTATGCGGCAAACGGCAACAACAAAAGGTAGCCTATGTTCCAGCTGCGCGAGCGGCCGCGCGCGTGTGGAAACCATTCCCAATCAAAAGGCGCGGCCATTGAAATGAATTTGGCCGGCAGCAACCGGAAGAAATGACCCGGATCATCGCGAAGTCGCCGCAAGCTGACCTGCATGAAATAGGCTGACGCTG
Source organism: Pyrinomonadaceae bacterium (assembly GCA_963730985.1). Classification (GTDB taxonomy): domain Bacteria; phylum Acidobacteriota; class Blastocatellia; order Pyrinomonadales; family Pyrinomonadaceae; genus PSRF01. Next base: position 982,890 of record CAVSTX010000005.1, on the reverse strand, counting down.
TGGCCTCATCGTTTTGGTGCGAGCCTTCGACGATGACCGGATCTTCCGGGCCAGGCAGGGTGCCCCAGATCATTCTTCCGTCTTTTTGTGGCGGCCAATACGAACCGTAGAAGGTTATGCCGTCCTGAGTTGCAACCGGGACGAGCCGGTGAAACAACTGGTAGTTTCTAATTGTCACCGGCGCAACTACGGCGACGAGTCCGACAAATACAAGTATGGCTACACGTGACGTGCTTTTGATTTGGCGGGTATGGCTTGAAGCAACGAAACCGCACACGAGGAGAACAGCAATCAACAAGTTGGTAGTACGCACGAGCGTCGCAGCCCCGAGCAGAACGCCCAGCACCAGTGACCAGCGCCAATCGCGAGTTCGCTGAACAAACGCGGCACAGCAAAGAATAGCTGCTAGCAAAAACAACGAAAGATTTTCCGACAGGAGCACGCGGGGCATCCAAAAAAAGCCGGGATAGACGGCAGCGAGCAAACCTGCGATCAGCGCCGCCCTGCGATCAGCAAACTGAAACGCGAGGATTGAAATCAGAAACGCAGTCAGCGCTCCGAGCACTGCCAGAACAATCGTTGCAGCCCTGACGTTCGGTCCAGTGACGACGTAGATTCCGGAGAGGAACAATGGATAACCTGGGGGCCGCCATGCTGTCGGAAGACCATCGGAGTTAACGTAACCAAGGCCGCGCGCCAAATCCGTTGCCAGTCGATGGTAATCGGCCGGATCAGCGACAGGTTCGACCGGATAAGTAAGCACACCCCAAAGTCGAATGCCAAAAGCGATGAGAAGTATCAGCAGCAGCGCCGTCATGTGCTGCTTCACAAAGGTGAGATTGTTTTCAGGCTGCTCCATCGAATGAATGAACTTCAGATCTTTTCAGCGACGAGAAATATGTTATTGCCAACGGGTGGAGGCACCGCTGTCTCCACACGTCGCAGAGCCGGAATCACGTACGTGTCGTAAAACTTAACAGCGCCCGCTTCCATCTCCTCCGACTTGAAAACGCGGTACTTGAGCCACCACGGAAACATGCTGAGAAAACCAAGGTAGCCGGAAGTTAAGACTCGAAAGCCTGCCTGCTCGAGCTTTCCGGTTAGTTCTGAGCGAGTGTAGCGGCGATAGTGGCCGACCAGCTTATCGAAACTTCCATAAAGCCATTGGAATGCCGGAACAAAAATAAAAACGCGCCCGCCATCAACAAGAGTTCGATGAACGTGCCGGAGCTCCGCCAGATCGTCCGGGATATGTTCAAGCACGTTCACATAAATCACTGAATCCGGTTGTTGTTTACGGGCAATTTCGTCAGCGACGTTGGCAAACGTCGCGTTGTAAGTGTCGATTGCGGTGGCGGTGTGAAGGTCTTGAACAAACGAGTTGAGCAACGGAAACATATCGACGGAAGGCTCAACGAGCGAGAGCGATTTGACCGAATGTTCCAGGATAAGTTTTGAGAACCCGCCTCTGCCCGCACCCACTTCCACGACGCGGGCGCCCAGGTAAGGTCCAAAGAGATCCAGTATCCAGCGATGATAGTTCTCGGCAAACCACATCGCCTCAAGATCTTTGCCGACGTAGATCAGGTTACTGCTCATTCAGATTTGTCGTGCAGGAAGGGACTCGCCCGACTGGCGCTCGGCGGCGGATAAAAGTTGCGGAACTTCTCTGAACGAGGAGCGCAGACTGCTGAACAGATTGAAACGAAACACCAGCCAGAAAGCAACGATGCCGTCAGACACTCCAATCTTTTTTCCTTCATCATACGTGCGGCCGTAATAACTAATCGGGACTTCGTAGATGGCGCAGCCGAGTTTGGCTACTTTCGCCGTCACTTCTATTTCAAAACCAAATCCGCTGGAACGGATGACCATGTTACGAATGATGTCTCCACGAAACGCTTTATAGCCGGTTTCGACATCAGTCATGTTCAGGTTGGTCATAACGTTTGAAGTGAACGTCAGAAACTTGTTCGCCACATAATGATAGAAGTAGAGAACGCGCGTAGCTCGTCGCACCAGGAATCGCGACCCGTAAACGACGTCGGCGTGGCCTTCTAAAATCGGCTTAATCACTGTCGGGATCTCATCAGGATCGTATTCAAGGTCGGCGTCCTGCACGATGACAACGTCACCCTGCGTCATTCGGAATCCCGTTTTGAGGGCTTCGGTCTTGCCGCTGTTCCTTTCGTGGCGTGCGACGCGCACTTGCGGGTGTTCGGCTTCGAGACTACGCGTAACTGCGGGCGTGCCGTCGGTCGAGCAGTCGTCAACGACGATCACCTCGAGCACGCAGGGAAGGCTTAGCACCTTGCGGACGACGCCCGCGAGGGTCGTCTCCTCGTTATAGGCCGGAATAACAACCGACAGGCAGGGGGATTGTGTTGCGTTCTCAGTGTTCATCTGGACTCTCCGTTGATATTTCATTCTCCGCGCGGCCGCAGTCGCGGACTACAACAGCAGATCCTTGACGGCACTGGAGACGCCGTTAGAGTAGAGGTGGTAGCGCAGGCTGAGCAACTCGCCAAGGACTATCGGAACGCGCCCCAGCCGTTGTGCCGGCAAACTTGCGCGCCTTTCCAGGTGGGCGAGGCGCTGATCAAGACGCGCGAAAGGCCCTGGACGCACGTTCTGAGCGGCCGGTGACGTCAGTCGTTCGCGAATCACCCTCAGGTATTGAATCTCCCCACTAAACAGGTTTTTACGTCGTGCAGCGGACGCAATACTGCTCGTTTCGGCGTTACCCTCAGGGTTAAGCGCGGAAAGTACGCCCAATTGCTGACCAGCATGTTGTCGATACCTAAACAACGGTTCATCGATAAAGACCACATCCGACACCGCCGCAATCAATAACGCTGCCCACCAGTCGTGCAGCACTCCAATGCCATCGTGTTGCAAGTCGTCCGGGATTGGGAGAATCAACTCTCTAAACTGTGCGCGGAACGCAAGCGCAGCGCCCGTCGCCACGTTGTGATCGAGTAGGACGTCGAAGGCCTTGCCGCGCGAAAACAGTCTTCGCTCCCTGCCGCCGAACCGAATTAATTCCCAGACCCGGCGGTCCAGGGGTTTTAGTTCCTCATCAACTACATCGCCATCAGAGAAAACTATTCCAGCTGTGGCGTGGTCCTTAAACTCTTCCTCGAAGCGGGCTAACTTCTCCGCGTGCCACACGTCGTCCTGGTCAGATAGAAAAATCACTTCGCCCGTGCAGAGCGCGACTGCCTGCTGAAAGTTTTTCGTCGAACCCAAATTTCGTTCGTTTACTTTTAGCCTTACTGCAAACGGCGAGCGTGTGGCAAACGATTCAACGATCGCCACCGTGTCATCAGACGAGTGATCGTCACAAACGACCAACTCGTCCGGAAGGCGCGTCTGCGCGGCGATGCTTTCGAGTTGCTCGCCCACGTGCGTTTCGCCGTTGTATGTACACATTGCGACCGAGAGTTTCATCGTCACTACGCTGCAAGATAATAGAAGGTGAGTGGCTTCGCGTTTTCGAACCAAACGCAACTTCACTCGCGCGCTGAATTGACTGCGCGATGGAGGCTAAGCAACTGCTCGACTGTGTCTACGGCATACCAGCGTTCAGGGTAAACGGACGACACCATTAACCGCTGTTGCGCGATAAGCTGGCCTCACACCTCGTAAAATATCGCCTTCCTCGGTTAGAGAATTCACGAGGCGTGAATTGAGGATTCGAGTTTGTTAGAGCCCACTTCGCACGAGGTCGTGTAGTCGCAACAATCCAATGCAGCGATTTCCACCGTCGACGACTGGCAGCACGGAGATTTGCGATGGACGATCTTCCATCAGCTGAAGTGCCGCATAAGCGAGTTCTTCCGGTGTGACGCTCACTGGTTGTCGCGTCATGAATCTTTCTGCCGTCAGTTCTGCAAATTCTTCCGGAGTGCGGTCTTGAAGAGCGCGACGCAAGTCGCCATCGGTAATGATTCCTGTCAAAACGTCGCCATCCTCGACAACGCTGACTGCCCCAACGCCTCCGCGAGTAATTGACGTTACCACTTCCAACCACGACGCTGCGGGTGAAACTGTCGGGTTCTGCGCGCCGCCATGCATCAGGTCCGCAACTTTCAGCGAGAGGCGCTTGCCCAGGCGGCCGCCCGGATGGTTGAGAGCAAAGTCGCTTGGCGTCAAACCTTTGATCTGCATGATAGTGATCGCCAGCGCGTCGCCGAGCGCGAGCGCTGCCGTCGTACTGGCAGTTGGCGCCAGGTTAAAAGGACAAGTTTCCTGGTCCACTGAAACATCCAACACGATGTCAGCGTTTTCGGCGACAGTTGAGGCAACGTTCCCGACGATCGCGATCAACGGCACGGCACGATGTTTCAGATAGGGCAGCATCGCAACGAGCTCGTCAGTCTCGCCGCTGTTACTCAACAATAAGACGACGTCCCCGGTCCCTACCAAACCCAGATCGCCATGCAGCGCATCAGAGGGATGCAGAAACAGTGCGCGCGTGCCGGTACTCGTGAGAGTTGCCGCGATCTTGCGCGCGATGAAGCCTGACTTTCCGACGCCAGTTAGTATTACTTCACCATCACATCCCACCAGTAACTCGACGGCCCGCCGAATCTGCTCGGGATCGAGCCGATCAGCAGTGTTGTTGATGGCAGCGGCTTCGTGCCTCAACAGTTCACCGAATTGGGAGATGAAATCGGTCATGAGCTTGTTGCGACGCTTAACGCACGTGGATTACTCTGCTGCGTTAATTCCGTCCTGATTCTCCAGTCCGGCGGTCGTGAATTGTTTCCATATCGGAGTCGACCATCAAACCTACTAAACCACGAAAGGTTACGGTTGGCTGCCATCCCAGGTGGGACTGCGCCTTGGATGCATCGCCAATCAGCAAGTCAACTTCCGCGGGCCGGAGATATTTAGGATCCATTTCCACGTAATCGCGCCAATCGAGGTCCACGTGGGCGAAAGCTTCCGTCAAAAAGTCTTCAACTGAATGGGTCTCGCCAGTGGCGATGACGTAATCGTCAGGCTGCTCCTGTTGGAGCATTAACCACATCGCTTCGACGTATTCCTTTGCATAGCCCCAATCGCGTTTAGCGTCGAGGTTACCGAGGAATAGTTTGTCCTGCAGGCCTGCCTTGATGTGGGCGACCGCGCGCGTGATTTTGCGTGTCACAAAGGTTTCGCCACGGCGCGGGCTTTCGTGATTGAACAAAATGCCGCTGCACGCGAAGATGCCATACGATTCCCGGTAATTCACCGTGGCCCAGTGGGCATACAGTTTCGCGGCGCCGTAAGGGCTGCGCGGGTAAAAGGGAGTAGTCTCGCGTTGCGGAACTTCCTGCACCTTGCCAAACATCTCTGAGCTACTGGCCTGGTAAAACCGCGCCTTCGATCCCGTTTCGCGAATCGCCTCAAGCAGACGAATGGTGCCCAGACCTGTTACATCGCCTGTGTACTCGGGAATATCAAAACTCACTCTTACGTGACTTTGCGCAGCCAGGTGATAGATCTCATCGGGCTGAATGCGATAGAGGAGCTTGATCAGATTCGTAGAATCGGCGATGTCGCCATAATGCAAGAACAAGCGGACGCCGTTGATGTGCGGATCTTTGTAGAGATGATCGATGCGGCCCGTGTTAAATGTGGAGGCGCGGCGAATAATGCCGTGCACCTCGTAGCCTTTACTCAACAATAATTCAGCCAGGTACGACCCGTCCTGGCCGGTAATACCAGTTATCAGCGCTTTCTTCACTTTAATATTCCGTCCCCATTTTCAGGACCTTTCGAATCAGAAAGACATCGAACGACGAAGCCCCAAAGTATACGGGACTTCAAGCGTCGAGCTACACATCTCAAACGTGAAGAGACTCAAAACTCAAGTCCCTGGCGGAGATGGTTGTAACCTCGAGCGGCCATCGAATACCAATGGCTGGATCATCCCATCTCACCCCGGCAGCGGATTCAGGATGGTAATATTCCGAAACTTGATAGTTGATTTGGGTTTCGTCTTCTAAGGTTTGATAGCCATGCGCAAATCCCTCCGGCACGTAAAGCATGCGGTGGTTTTCAGCCGACAACTCAACCGAAATCCACTTGAAACGAGTAGGTGAATCGACTCGCAGATCGACAGCGACGTCGAACATTGCGCCGCGAGTACAGTTGACCAACTTGGCTTCTTCATGAGGAGCGGTCTGGTAGTGCAACCCACGCACGGTGCCACGCTGGCGATTGAAGGAGATGTTGCATTGGGCGACTTGCGACCTTAAACCGCGCTTACGAAACTCCTCGGCGGACCAGGACGTAGCAAAGAAGCCCCGCTGATCCTCAATCGGTTTGAGGTCAATAATGAAGACTCCGTTAAGCGCTGTTTCAGTGAAAATCATCAGGTATGTTGTCTCGCAGCTGTTTTAGATCAAACTGACGTGCGCGTTATGCGATCAATTTGAAAAATGAGCCATTTGCAAAATCACGCACAATCCGATCAGTCGCATCGTCTGAACAGTCATCGCAAATTACCAGTTCATCTGGCGGGCGCGTTTGCCCTGCGATGCTCTCCAGCTGCTCTCTAAGGTACCGTGCTCCGTTATAGGTGCACATCGCAACTGAGAGTTTCTTGATCATCATCACCTGAACAGTCTTTTCAGGCGCCAACCCAAACCATTCTTAAATCTCTATCATAATTTATGAGAGAAGAGCGAAAAGCAAACCCACAAAAAGCCCGGCGCCTTTGATTCAGAACTCCAGGAGTTTAGGTGGTCCGACTCTACGGACACCGCCTACGTTTGACCTAAACCGTCTAGTTTTAATAACTCGGCGAATTTCCGTTGAGCCGCGGAGAGACTAAAGTCCAAAACCGCGCGTTCCCAGGCGTTTTCGCTGAGCCGCTGCTGGAGGTTTGCATCAGCGAGGAGTCTTTCAATAGCCTGTGCTAACTTGCCTGGATCATTCTGGTCTACCACCAAGCCACAATCGTGCTGACGAAAGTAAGTCGAGATAAACGAATCGGGCGGCGCATGGACAAGAACGGGGCGTCGGGCCGCCAAAAACTCTCCCATCTTGCTCGGAGATGAAATCTTGATCAATTCCGGATAAGGCGAGTTGAACGCGAAGGGTAGAAACAGAACCTTTGCCTGGCGCTGGATGCCCGGCATCGCCGATATCGGTTGGTGTTCATGAATTACAACCGGCCCGCGAATTCCCTTTTCAGCCAGCTCAGAGGGCGAAAACGCCGTATAGATATGTAGTCTTATCTCTGGTCTTCCCAGCAATTCAATTGCGGTTACCAAATTACGCAATGGCTCATAGTGGGCGTCATAAACCGCACCCGTATAGACGATATTGATCTCACCGCCATTCCTCTCCAAAGCCCTCCCTGGGAGATTCTCATATGCCGAGAGATCACATGGATTATGAATGACTGTAGACTTCACTCCGTAGCGACTGCGGAGTAACTCGCTAACTGACTCATTCGTTGTAATTATGGTGTCGGCGCGCTTCAGTATGATCGGCTCAACTAACCGACCCATAAACTGAGTCTGTGGTTTAAGCCACATGTGAGAGTAAGTGTCAAACAGGTAAAGGAAAAATGGGACGCGAGCAAGGCGACTTGCAATGAATCCCGAAGGCACATCTAAAAGGTCAGTGCCGCTGGAACAAGACATCACAGCTTCACATTTCTCTCTCTCGACAATCTCGGCGATTTGCCTTGCGCGCATGTAAGCGCCGAATGAGATATTGATGCCTTCGCGCAGTATCGATAAACCAAAGCGATGGCCTCGGGTAATCTCATGCCTTGTGGAGAGATTGAAATATTTGCCAGGCAGCGTTTTCGAGTAATTGGTCTGGCCGTCGAGGGCAGAATTTTGTGAAGAGATTAGACAGTAATTATCTGAACGAACGTCCTTCAACAACTGGTAAATCATCATTGCCTGCCCGGAGAATGATGGCGGCAAGAGATATGAAACAACTGCAACTTTCATCACAGAATCAAGCTGATGAACGAATTCTAAAGTGTCCTCGAAGTTCGCTACAAGGATGGCCTAAGCGGAGTAGCCGAGCATGAGCTTAACCACTGTGCTGCTGACATTTTCGGTCAGGTATTCCGGGGGCACTCTCCATTCGCTCTGTTGGTCAAGAACCGTGCGAACACAACGTAGAATTGTTTGCGTCTCAACTCCGCTTAAGATGTTGCTGCCACACTCAAGCGTTTCGGGCCGCTCCGTCACGTCACGCACGGTGACGTTGGCCACTTTGAAGATGGCACACTCCTCCTGCACTGTACCGGAGTCTGATAGCACGCAGAAAGCCTGCCGTTCGAGCGCAACGAAGTCGAAGAGGCCGAGCGGCGAGACAAACTTCAAAGCGTCGCCCTGGCTCAAAACACCGAACCCTTCCATTCGCTTCCGCGTGCGCGGGTGGAGACTGCAAACAACCGGCAGCAGGTAATCCCTGGTAAGAGTTTCGAGCGCTTCGACGAGTGAACGCAGGCGGCTCTCGACGTCTACGTTCTCCTCGCGGTGCATGGTCACGAGAAAATAGCGCCCCGCCTCCAACCCAAGCCGCGTGTGCACGTCCGACTCGGCGATTGATTTCTCGTGGTGCTTTAAGACTTCGTAGATCGGGTTGCCTGTGACGTAGATGCGGCGGCCCTCGATCCCTTCCCGCAAAAGGTTCATCCGGCTGCGCTCGGTATAGGGCATGAGGATGTCACTACTGTGGTCGATGACGCGGCGGTTAACCTCCTCCGGTACGCGGTCGTCATAACAGCGGTTGCCGGCCTCCATGTGATAGACGGGGATTCCCAGACGCTTGGCGACTATTGCTGAAAGGGAGCTGTTGGTATCGCCCAACAATAACAACCGGTCTGGTTTTTCCGTCCGCATCACAGCTTCACTCGCGGCAATAATCTTGCCGATCTGTTCGCCGAAGGTCTCGCCACGAACCCCCAGAAAGTGATTCGGCTGCCTTACGCCTAATTGCTGGAAGAAGAGATCGCTCAAGTTGGGGTCGAAGTTCTGTCCCGTGTGCACGAGTACGTGCTCGCACAAACGGTCAAGCTTCGCGACAATCCGGCTAAGTCGAATGATCTCCGGGCGCGTGCCCAGAATTGTCATGATTTTCATGCGAGCATATCTTCCTCGTATACGAAGCGGTCGCCGACCATCAGCTTGTGCTTCGTGAGAAGCTCGGTGACCTGGGCTTTGTTCATCACACTGTCGGCGGAGCTGTATTCTTTGCCCAAGGCACCCTCAATCTCTTCTGTCGAACGCAGCTCCGGCAGCATCGGCTTGATGACGTAGTAATCGCCGCGTTCGATAGTGCGATAAGCCTCCTCTTCCGAGACCAAAATTTCGTGCACTTTCTCGCCCGGTCGGATGCCGGTCACAGTTATCTCGATTTTCCCCTCACCGATAAGCGCTTCAGCAATGTCCGTCACCTTCGATGACGGCACGCGCGGAATGTAAGTCTCGCCGCGCTCGGCTTCCTTTAGCGCGGCGAAGATGGTGTCAACCGCCTGTTCCAGACTAAGCAGGAAGCGCGTCATGTCGGAGGTGGTGATGGTAACCGGACCGCCGCGCCGGATCTGTTCATGAAAAAGCGGGATGACGGAGCCGCGCGAGGCCAGCACATTGCCATAACGAACACAGATAAATCGTGTATCTGCCGAATCGAGATTAGCGCGGATGAAGAGACGTTCCTGCACTGCCTTAGTCATGCCCATCACGTTCACTGGCTTGCACGCTTTGTCGGTTGAGACTCCTACGACAGTGGCGACGGGCATGTTGTGTTCGTGTATCGCTCGGATGATATTCTCCGCGCCCATCACGTTGGTCTGCACAGCCTCGAAAGGAAAGTATTCGCAGGACGGTACCTGCTTGAGCGCGGCCGCATTGAAGACTACGTCGGCGTCTCGCAGGGCTGTGGCGACGCTGTGCGCGTCGCGCACGTCGCCGATCCGAAATTGAAGGAGGTGCTCAAAATTGTGATAGATGACTTCGTCCGTGGCGGTACGCAGATGCTGGAAGGCGAGCCTCATCGAGTGTTGCTTGGCCTCGTCTCGAGAAAAGACCGTTATCTGTTTTGGCAGTCCCATCTCCCCGGTGAGCAGACGCTTCACCAGCACTTTGCCGAGCGAGCCTGTCCCGCCGGTCACCAACACCTTCTTGTCTTTAAGCATTAACCCTCCGCAGTTCATCGTATTGCGTTTTGTCGGCATGCATCTGCGCAATCATTTCAGGCCATTGTGGCGCGACGATGCCAGTCTCTTTGCGAAATCGCTCGCCATTGAGGCTGCGGTCGCAGACGAAAGTTTCATCCGGCTCAATCTCGATATTCAATTCATAAGTGTCACGCACTTGACTCAGCAAGTCGAACTTGTCGATTGCCTCCGCGGCGACGTGCCACATGCCGCGCAAGTCCGGATGATGACTAACTATGTCGGCAATGATTTCCGCAAGCGCGTTGGTTGTAAAACCACTGAATACAGCCCGCTTAAACCCGCGTACCTTTTTCCCTTGTTGGCCCAGGAACCATTCGAGCAGCCCGTGCGAGCCGCGCAATTCGCGGCCAATCATCGACGTACGAATCGTAAGGCAGCCTTCGCCGTCAACCTCTCCAAGCAGTTTCGACCGGCCATACAAGTCGGGCGGATCCGGAAGATCATCTTCGGCGTAGTGGCCACGACTTCCGGAGAACACGCAGTCAGTGCTGAGATGAATCAACCGCGCGCCCGCTTCGCGCGCCAAACGCGCCACTCGGTGCGGAAACAACGAATTGACCCTGATGCTCGCGAGCGGATCTTTTGCTGACTTGTCCTGCTTGACGATGCCGATGCAGTTCAGAATTACGTCCGGTTGGGTACTCGCCACCGCGCGCTTGATGCTGTCGAAGTCTTCCGCGGCGACGCGCTCAACCAGGCGCGATTCGTCAAACATGCGGAATCGTCCGTAATCGGACGCCTGCCCACGTATCGTCGCGTATGTCTCAAAGCGTCCATTAAACGTCTGGTACGCTTTGTGGCCCAGCATCCCTGAGCCGCCGAGAATTAACACTCTCATCTGGTCGAATGGAACTAAGCGAACGCGCACACCACCAACCGCTCAGTTGACGTTTACGCTACGCGATCAAGAACTCTGACGCCGAAGCGCAACGCGCGCTTCAGTTGATTTGCCGGCCAGGCAACCCACGGCCGGGCAGGCCTCTGGTGCGTGCGCCGGCGCGCCGCGTCAAGAACCTCAATCTCGCGCGCGTCTGGCTTTCTGTTTCCTGCGAGCTCTTCGTTGAGAATGCGTGCCAGTATCTCCTCAAACCGGCGCACAGATCGTTCCGGATTAGCGCGCGTCTCCTGTAAATGGGCGCGGCACATCTCGCCCAACTCGCGACGACGTTGCGGATCGTTGATGAGGTCGGACACAAACCGTTTCATCTCATCGAAATCGCCACGCGGAACCAGAATCTCAGGCATGTCTAATACGTCGGCTGACGACCAATCTACTTGATCATAAATCCTCATGTAGTTGTTCTCGAACGAAATGACGGGAATACTCAGACACAGCACGTCGTGTAACACAGTCCCTCCACCCGACGGAAACGTGTCGAGGTAAATCTGGACCAGCGCGAGGGCGCTCAGATAGTCCTCTCCCCGCCACGGACGAAATCGGATGCGATCCCTGGTTTCCGGAGTGACAAGCGACGACAGAAACGGTACCTGTTTCTCCTCAACCCCCATCGCGAGGTAATACAAGTTCGGGTGTTTGATGAGTAATTGAATTACCGCTTCCCAAAACCGAAATTCCTGGAACTTCACGTATCGTCCCGCGGTTCCGAGAATCACCCCGTCGTCTGGAATTCCGAGCTCGGTTCTTTTTAAAGGAATGACGTTGGCGCGCTCAACCATTTCTGATTCCATGTCCATCAGCGCACAACTGACTGGACAGTCAATCAACGGATGCTTGCTCCACGAGATACCCCAATCCAGAGTCAGCGGCGCAAACTGCTCTGGCGGACCGGCGACGAAGCCAACCGTAACGGGGGCCGGCCGCAGCGCGGTTAGGAAACAATGTTCGAAGTTTGCGAGCGCGGCGCCCGTCACCAGGACATCGGCCCTTTCACCGCGAATCATCTCGGCGACTGCCAAAAGTCTTTCTAACCGCGTGTTGACATTGGGCGCCATCTTCACGTCGTAACCCAGTTCGCGAAACTGTTCGACGTGTTGGCGACCGGCGTCGGACGCGAGCACCTCGTGTTGCGACTCGGGCACGAAAAACATCGCAGCGATCTTCGCGCGGTCATGAAACTTCGCGTACAGCAGGTGGAACCTTACCAGGACTGAGCCTAGCTCGCGGATTCCTTTTACCAGGTAGGCGATGCGTATCTTGCCGTCCTTGCCCAAATCCGGCCGGGGCTTTAGCGAGAATCTGTAAGGCTGGGCCAGGCGGTCGATTGCCGCGAGAATGTCGAAATCGTATTCGTACTTGTCGAGATTTTTAAAGGTGTGGTAGGCAAACTGCCAATGATCAAAGTATCGGATGGCCTCGCCGACGTCGCTCCGCTCGGCCGCGGCCATGCCGAGTCGCTTGTAAGCCTCTCGGATCGCGGGAGTGTCACCCAGCGCCGAATGAATCTCGGTGTAAAGCGGCAGCACATCAGGAGAGAATCCGCTGAGCAGCCACGCCCTCTGAATCGAGACTCTGGCGAACGTGCGAAATTCCTCGCGTCCGGACTTCCAGTATGCCTCCGCCAGTAGTTGGTTAACCGCGGCCCGCTGTTCCTGCCGTTCGAGACAGAGGTACGGCAGTAATTCTGCTGAGGCAACGGCTTCGCCACTCTCGATCCGCGATAAGATCGCATCCAAACTCATCAGGGGTTCCTTAAACGTGGGAAGGCTGAGAGGATTCAGCACCCAAGGCGCGCTGCTTCAGTTGGTTGCGGACCGCCGCGCCGTTCTCAACTATGATTCTGACGAGCTGGCAGATCTTCACAATCTCACGCTCTCCAACAGCGGTGCCGGTCGGCAAACTCATGACCCGCTGGGTAATTCGTTCAGTCTCGGGCAACCGCGCGCCGACATCGGGAAATTTTGAACGATACGGTTCGACCTGATGACATCCGGGATAAAAGTATCGCCGCGCCAGGACGTTTTCCGTCCACAGTACCTGTTGGATTTCGTCGCGACTGACACCGGTTAAGTCTTCGTCAATTTCAACGACGACGTATTGAAAGTTACAGCGCTCACGCTCGTCGTAGGGAACCAAACTGATACCCGGGATTCCTTCCAGCCCGCGCCGGTAAAATCCGAAGTTGCGTCGATTGACGGCTATGAACTCGTCCAACTTCTCGAGGTTCGTTAATCCCATAGCACCCGATATCTCGTTCATCTTTCCGTTCGTGCCGACGTACTCTACCTGATCGAAAAACGTAAATCCGAAGTTCTTCATCAAACGTATTTTTTCTGCCAACTCGTCGTCGTTCGTAACCACGGCGCCGCCCTCGAGCGAGTTTATGAACTTGGTCGCGTGAAAACTGAAAACCTCGGCGTGTCCAAACCCGCCGATCATTTGGCCGCCGTACGAACAACCAAAGGCGTGTGCGGAATCGAAAAGCAGCTTCAGGCCACGCCGGTCTGCGATCTCGGTAAGCGCTTCGATTGCGCACGCCCGGCCAAAGACATGGACGCCCATTATGCCGGTGGTCTGTGGAGTGATCAGTTCTTCAACCCTCGCCGGATCGATGGTGAGTGTCTGAGGATCGATGTCACAAAAAACCGGTGTAATCTCCTGCCATTGGATAGCGTGCGCGCTTGCTACAAATGTGAACGAGGGAACGATGACTTCGCCGCGCATCCCGAGCGCGCGAATGGCGATTTCGAGCGCGATGGTCGCGTTACACATGGCGATGCAATGCTTCACACCAACGAATTCCTTGATTCGCTGCTCGAGTTGTTGCACATAGGGGCCGTCGTTGCTAAGCCACCGGCGATCGAGAATATCCCGCACGCGTTGTTCAAACGCTCGCCGATCCCCGATGTTGGGCCGACCAACGTGCAAAGGCTGATCGAAGGCAGGTGTTCCGCCGAATACCGCCAGCTCTTCAACGGTTAGATTTGGAATCGTTTCTGCCATTGATTTGAACGCCATAAAAGTTGTCACGGCAAAGACCGATTGGAAAAATCGAAGCAGAAGAACAAACCCTCACTACGACTTCCTCTGATCCGGACCATTTGAAGACGTAACCGTTCCTGAGTCCCCAGGGATCTCGCAAGCGTCGGGTACGAGTAGAACATTTTGCACATACCTTGCCGAGTCCTGTTCCGGTTGCTTCGCAGTTCAGGGAGCGAGGATGGCACAACCGAACCCTTCTGCTCCAAAGCCGTTGCCGTTGTAGAACATTATCAGTTTTCCATCGACTTCCAGCACCGCAGGGTAGGCCTGCATCAGGCTATCCCATGATCCGGAGCTGCCCAATTCAATCCCAGCCCTGGCGTCATCGCGCCGCCAGGCAATCCCATCATCCGACTCTGCGTAGCCAATTCGGTAGCCATCCGATCCGTCGCGAAAGTCCTGGCTGCCACGGAAACAAAACCACATCTTGTATCCGCCCATGGATTTCACCACGGTCGCGCGGGCATTTGCTTCTTCGGCGTCGAGCGGGGTGATGCAGGTGACATCGTCCCGCTTCCAATTGATCCCGTCGGGCGACTCCCCGTACTTGATGACGTAAAGGGGCTCAAGAACATTTCTACCGACGTCTACCCAGCCGGTGCCGCACGTGTACCACATCCGATACGCCGCGCCTTCCTTGTGGATCCATGGAGTAATCGCGAAATAGGGCTCTGCCGGCGTGCGGTCGATGACCGGTCCTTCAAATGCTTTACGAAAAGTTTCTCCACCATCGTCGCTCACCGCGAGTCCGATCGCATTGCTCCAGGGAACGACAACGCGACGGTTGTAGCCGTTGTAATAAAGGAAAACCTGTGATCCGCGAGCCATTACGAATGTGCCCAACGTACCGCTATCGTCGAAAGTCCCCGGCCGGCCAATTTCCAAAAGCGGCTCATCGGGCACGTAGACGACGCGCGTAGGGTCGCTGCGATCCAAATCGCAAAAACTAATGCGGCTCGTGCCGGACTGCTCGCGGGTCGTGAAATAGACCCGAATGATCTTTTCCTTCAACAAGGGCGAAGGAAGCATGGCGTGGCTTTTCATCCACGGCTTGCCGTGATCCCGCAGCGAGAAAACCTGCCCCACTTTTTTCCACATGTCCGATTTTTCCATATTGAAGTAGTTGATCCAGGACGAGTCAGGTTCGACGATACGGCGGAAAATATCCGGCGCGTTCACCGCCTTCTGCCTGGTGACATAACGCCGTGAATTGCTCGCGGAGATAAACCTGCTTCAGCACGGCGGCGCTCAAGGACGTTCCACCGAAGCGCCGCTTGAATGCGTCCAACGTGTCTCCTTCACGCGCGCCGCCGCCAAGATTGAAGTAACGAACACCTCGACGCTTCAACTCGCGCACGGCGGCCCAGATCAGGATGCGCGTGTACCGGCGCCCCTGATTGGTACTCGCATTGATGAAGTAGTCGGCGATGTCTTTGGTGTACATGCAGAAGACTACGGCCTGGGGCGGTTCTCCTATTCCAAGCACCAGGCTACCGGGCGAACCGAGCCAGGTGTTTAGCGTCGCCTCTGAAAAGCGATATGCGTCGGACGCACCTACGCGCGCCAGTGTCTCTGCATAAAGGGGCGGTAATGCTCTAGCTAGCGCATGCTCTTCCGTATTGATCGATTCAAGCAATTCGGAATTCTTGCGTAACTCATAACGGTGCGTCTCGTGCATCGACGCGAGTAAGAGATCTTCGCTGCTCGAAAGATCGAGCATGTAAATCGTCCTGCCTCGCTCAAGACCTTCGGTTGCCACGAAGGGATGCGGAAACAGAGGGTGCAATGCCAGATAGCCGCAGACCCAACCTTGTTCGATCGCTAAGCGGCGAAATTCATCCGGCAATCCCTTGCAGGAGCCATGAGTGGCAAAGCCCCCGAACCCATAAGGCGTCGCGATATCAACCGATTCACCGTAACGTCGTAAAACTATTGGGCAGATAGCCCAATTCTCACCTGCCGCATATTCGAACAGGACAATCTTGTCCTCAACACTCGCCGCCAGCGCCGAATTGTACCAATGTGTGTGGGCGGGACCATGAGACACGCGGCTCACGGCTGTTTCCCAGTCCTCGGCATTGGCGAGCGAGATAAGCCTTGCGCTCACAGCGCTTTATTGCGCGCCCGCCATGGCGCGGCAAGTTCCCACTCTCGTTCCAGCGGAAAGACGCCGTGCCCAGGGCGAATACGCTCCTTGATCTGAGGATGGAGAGTCCGATCGATAAGCGCCTGCGGATTGCGATTATTGAGATCGATGTGGGTCTCGAACCAGAACCAGAAATGGGCAATCTCGAGGCGGAACTTCACGTGCTCGCGGTTTTCTGCTGCCCATTGAATATTGTTCATCAGCACCTTACCCTCCAGTACCGCAGCCCAAAGGGTTTCGCGAATGAAGAGCTCCTGATCAACGGGCTCGTTGTCGTCCCATACGGCCTCGAATCCTGTTTCCGGCGCGCTGCGCATCACAAATGAAAAGTCACTGTTCGGCCCCTCGACAGTGACACGAATGCGGGCGCGAAAATTTATGTCGCCCTGATGAATCCAATTGTTCAGGTGAGCGATGAATTGCTCGCTGCGCTGGCGCAAATCGCTGACATCGGATTCGTCGATCCAATGTCGGACCGCATCGATCTTGGGCTTCAGTCGCTGGCGCAATTGCTCGATTTCCTGAAGGTAATCGTTCCAGTCGATTTCCGGATGATTGCGCTTAAGCCCTCCCTGCTTTGACCAGGTATCCGAAGGGTACATGATCAGAACATCGATGTTCTTATCAGGATAGTTCGACTTAACGAAGTCCTCGAACAACTTTGGCGTTGCGCGGTTGGACCAGTTGCAGTGGATCAAACGGTCATCCAGCCAGGCGAAGTCGCCGGAAAAAGGAGCGATACAACGCACGCGCAGATGTTCGATCATGTTCTTTTGCTGGATCCAGCCCACTTTCCGCTTGGCCGAAGCTGCCCGCATTTCTTCCACCGGCATCCGGTAGCACCCCGGGAACATGGAGACGCCCGAATACTGCAAGAATCCGATATCGATCTCACCAAAACGGCGATCGACTTCGGCATAAAGCTTCGCATCTGATGGGCAATCGTTCATATTCAACAGCTTACAATCGGGGCTTTCGAGAATGAACCCGGAATTCTCCCAGTCCCACCACTTGGTCTCACAACTGGGAATAAGGGTGAGCGAGGTCTCACCTCCGAGCTGGAAGGTCTCCCAGGGACGGAGCTTCCGTATTCGATGGAAGCCGAGTTCCCGCATCGTGCGCTCGACGGTTTGGGCACGCAGACCGGGATTGCTTTCATATTCCGGCAACAAAACCTGGACGTCGCGAGGCATTCGATCCATCGAGGGAATGTGCAGGTGATCCTCATGAGGATGAGATAGATATAGGTAATCGAGCCCTGCCGTGAGTTCCTCCGGCGGGATCACTGCAGCCGGGAACTTCCAGGTTGTGAAGGTGTAGACCGGCTCATTTAGGATCCAAGGGTCACAGATAAGCCGACCAAAATCACCGTCCAACAGGAGCGAAGCGTGGGTAACATAGGTTACGGTGAGAGGTTTCTTAGCAGTCATGCGATAGTGATACCCGAGTTCGCTGGAGATTGATTATAAATCTGCTCCGAGAGAAAAAAAGTCCAGTTTGTACCAATGGTTGGTATGAAAACCCTCAGCCCGCATCCCGCAGCCTTCATAAAAACGTTTAGCTCTCTCAGAGGGAGCGGTAAGCTTCACCTTGTGTGCGCCCAAATCACGGTACGAATCGCAGGATGCCTCGTAAAGAGCCCGGCCAACTTTATGACCCTGCCAGGGACCATCAACAAGCAGCCAAACTATTGTCCCCACGCCCGCCTCCGGTGCCGTACCTGAGGCGAAACCGACTATTTCATCAGCTGCAAACGCGGCGATGAGAATATCATGGCCGCGCTCAAGCCGAGAAATCACGTTATCCGGCGTCCATGGCTTGAGATAGTCGTTGACCGCTTCGCGCGGAAACGTGGGGAAGCTCGTGTTCAAGATTTGCCTCATCAAGGCGCATAAAGCCTCAGCTTCATCGGCACTCGGCCGTCGGCAGACGATCTCACTCATCGACTTGGCTCGCGGCAGAACCCGCCTCGCCTCCTCTCTTTCACCTTGTCACTCAGTTTTTACTACTAAGATTTCACCTGATCAGGAATGACTACCTTACCCATAGCAGATGCTTCTAACGATATACATAAGTCGTGTATTCATAGAGCCCATAGTTGTTTCTAAAGACGAAATTTCTCGTCAGCTCTTGCTTGAGAAAAGCGGCCAGCAGATCAAAGGGCAGGTGAAAAAGATCCTCACGCTCCCAATCAACGTGCTTCGACATAACGTTGAAGGCAAGGCCAACTTCCGCCTTTTGGAAAACATCTTTCACGAGCCGCTTGAAGTAAGTGAACATCTCCTCGAATTCGAGCGCGCCCTTTTCAGTAAAAACTCCGTTCATCACAACGTAATCGAAAACCGGAATCGCCGCGTCATCCGCGAGCACATCCACACAGTAGTAGTCGTTTTCCGGGAACTTACTCTGTGAAAGCCGCACGAACTTTTCAGAGAGGTCGAGACCTGAGTACGCGATATTCTGAATCCCGCGCGCCACGATGTGCTCGTAAAGATGCGATGCACCACAGCCGAAATCCAACAGTCGCACTGTCCGTGCCTCGTCCTCGCGCCGGATTAACTCAAGCATTACTCGGTAGCGCGTCTCGGCATCTTCCTTCTTCGGCCAATCAACGCCCAGGTGTGTGTCGCCATGCCTTTCCAGGCAGGACTCGTAATGCGAGACGATGCTCAGGTAACTCTTCTCTTCCATCTCAGCCAAATTCACCCTTACGGTACGCTGGAAAATAATCCGTGGCGTTATTGCCTTTGGCTTTCGCAATCTGCTCGTAGCGGGCGCGATCGAAAATTCGACCGCAGAAGTACGCGGTGCGCGTCCCGGTGGACCAGCCGCGCTTAAATCTCGTCAGTCCCGACTCCGCATCGGAAGCTGAACCTGCGCCCCCGCCAAGATTGAGCCAACTGAATCCCTGCTGCGCAAAATAGTCCAATGAATATCGGAATAATGCAAACGACGCCCGCAAATCGTATCCGCGATTGCTGTAGGCGCCGAGGTGATAGTAAGCCCGACCATCTTGCGCATACCAAAGCAGCATTCCCACCGTTTCCGCATCTGATCGCGCGCGCATCGCCACCATGCCCGGCACTTTCAGTTGCATCCCAAGCGACGTCCGCGAGAAAGCAGAAATTCCGGTGATGTGATGTCGGGCAATGAGTTCCTGATACAGACTCAACCACTCGTCAAGACAATCGGATGGATTATCAATCCGCGTTACTTCGAGATTGCGCAGTGCTCGGCGGGCATACCGCCGATGATGACTATCAACAAATTTCTCCGGCGATTCGCGAAGATCGACGATGAAATGGTCTTTGAACGGGATCGTCACGTCCGGAAAGCACTGACGGAGATACTCAGGAGTGTACTCTCCGAAAGGATCGCTAACGATTGACAGACAGATCAGGTCGCGCTCAAGCGGCTCAAGATCGACTTGAAGCTTTGACCAATCCGCACAAGCAAAAAGAGGATAGCAGCCCATCGCATCGCGTCCGTCGAACCCGTCGACCGCTCGCTCAAGCACCGACCCGCCGCTTTCCGGCAAGCGCCGCGGCAACCCAAACTCCGCCAACGATTCCGCATATGCCGGATGGGCATACCCAAAAACTTTCCTACCTGGCGATCTGTCGTAGTTTGGCTGGATGCTCTGGATCACTTCTTTTCGACCACGTAGAGAATGCTCTGGCTGGTTATGCCATGATCCCTGAATGTAGCCTCTCCGAAATGCTGCGAGCCTAAGACGTGGATTGCGAACCCCGCTTCTTCTACTCGCGAAATAAATCCCTGCTTTGAGTACAGCCGAACGTGGTCAAACTGGCCGAACCGGCGCCATCGTTCACCGTGGTCTGTAACAGATGGATCCTCATCGATATCCGCAACGGTTAAAATAATTGGCACCACCAGAATGCCCTGACCCTTCGGCTTAAGGATCCGGTAAAGCTCTTTGAGCGCCTTCTTGTCATCGTCCACATGCTCAAGAACATGGGAGCAAATGAAGAAGTCCACGGAACAATCGTCGTAGATCGCCATGTCCATGATGTCAACCTTGTCGTCAACACCGTCCATGAACAGATCAGCAGTAACGTAAGAAACGCTATACGGCAGTCGGCCAACCAACTCGCGGGTAAACCGCGAGAGAGGAAGAGTTGGCGCGAAGTCCACCACCTTCAGCGCGCGGTTGGGTCTGATTGAGGAGAAGTAGCGCGTCATGTGCAAAGCGTACAACCGGTCCCGGTCTGATGCCGCGCAATGGGGACATGTATAACTGTGCGCGTTACAAGTCTCGGCGTCAGCCGGTGTGTATATCCAGCCGTGGCTGCGCGCAGTCTCGAGGTCAGTCGGGTCTATCGGAGTGAACGCCTGTACACGGCGCTTACAAATCGCGCAACGGTATCGGCCAAAATACAACCCCGCGGTGACCCTGACTGCATGCCTCAATCCGCCCGCCGCTAGTAGTCCTCTGAAGCCTCGTTGAGCTTCAATCAATGAGCTTGGCGCGATTGTCCTAAACACACCTCTGAGAGCGCGAAAAACGATATTCCGGCTGCCGTTACTCATTGCCTGGGTCGCCGTTCATAATCTCTTTGCGTAGAATTTCTGTTCGCCACGGCAAATTTGGACGAACGGCACCCTGCCATTTGCCAAACCAGGCGCCGCGCTCGCGCGCTGAATCTTCGACATCAAAGACCAAAACATCCTCGAGTTTGTAAATGACCTCTGTCTGATTTTTGACGATGTATAGGTGTACGCGGTGCGTGCCGTCGTTCAGCAGATCTCCCGGAATCGTGCACACACTACAAAACAGTCCCTTGGGAAATGGCCGCCCGTGCCACACGGGCTCGTGGCCGGAGCCAGTGTTGAAGATTGGGTAGCCGTCCTCAGTGCTGATCACCACGCTCAAATTTAGGTATGCGCCAGGGACAAGGTTCCAGTACTCGAACTCTATGGTGACAGGCGTGCGTACGTTGATCGGTTGCGATGGGGCGCCCTCGCTCGGGTGAACACGCGCGCTTTTTAGGCGGACCTGCTCATTACCGGGGGCGGAGTTTATGTCCTCCCATGACTGTTCGGCCAGCATGGATGAGGAGGTGCGCAAGTACTTGGCGACGACTGCTCCGGCTTCGCCCTGTTCGCGGACCTCACCACTGTGTAGCCAGACGACGCGGCTGCAAAGTTTCTGCACAGCAACCATGTTATGGCTAACGAAGAGCACAGTGCGCCCGGATTCCGCTGCCGTTCCGAGCTTCCCCAGGCATTTCTTCTGGAAGGCCATGTCGCCTACAGCGAGCACCTCGTCAACGAACAGTATCTCCGGTTCGAGGTGGGCCGCAACGGAGAAAGCGAGCCGCATGTACATCCCCGAAGAGTAATGCTTTACAGGCGTATCAATGAACCGCTCAACTTCTGAGAAGGCTACTATCTCATCGAATTTGCGCGCGATCTCAGCGCGTTTCATTCCGAGCATAGCACCGTTGAGGAAGACGTTTTCGCGCCCACTCAACTCAGGATGAAAGCCTGTGCCCACTTCAAGCAACGAGCCCACGCGCCCGTAGAGCTCGGCCCGGCCCGTGGTTGGCTCGGTAATGCGCGAGAGTATTTTCAGCAGCGTGGATTTGCCCGCGCCGTTGGTTCCAACGATACCGATAACCTCGCCCGGCCAGACTTCGAAGCCGACGTCGTTGAGCGCCCACAGCGTCTCGCCGGCGCTGCGCCCTTCGCGCCGCCTCCCTAATGGAGAGCGGACAGCCTCGACGATCGAATCACGCAAGGTGCCGTAGGCGGCCCGGCGCGCGCCAAGGCGGTAACACTTGCTCAGATTTTCAACTCGAATGATTGGTTTCATTGCGGAGGGCTAGATGACGTCGGCGAACCCCTTCTCGATGCGCCGGAAATGAAAAGCCGCGCCCACGAGCAATAAGAGAGTCAGGGCTGCGGAAACGCCGAGTGCCCGCCAGTTGAAAGGAGTGCCTAGAATCACCGCACGAAAATTGTCAATGATGCCAACCACCGGGTTGAGCATATAGAGGAATTCCCAACCCGCTGCGATAGAGCGCGAATAGACGAGGCTCGACGGGTACACCACCGGTGAGGCGAACATCCAGAATTGCACCAGGACCGGCAGCGCCATGCCGACATCGCGATACTGAACGTTGATAGCCGACATCCACATGCCGACGGCCATCGCTAGCAGCGTCACCAGTACAACGAGCGCGGGCAGCCATAGCAGTCGCCAGGTCAGTGGCATTCCGTAGTAAAACATCAGCCCGATAAGCACAGCGAACGCAATAGCGAAGTCGAGTAGCCGCGCGCCGACAGCAGCAGCTGGGATGATCATCCGCGGGAAGTAGACCTTAGTAATGAGATTGGCGCTTCCGACAAGGCTGGTACTGCTGCTGACAACCGCACTGGCGAAGAAGGTCCACGGCAGCAGCCCGGAGAATACGAACAAGGGGTAGGGCACGCCATCCGACGGCACCCGTGCCAGATAACCTAGAAAGAGAGTGAAAATGAGGGTTGACAGGACCGGCTGCATAATGACCCACGCAACACCGATCACCGTTTGTTTGTAGCGCACCTTGATGTCGCGCCACGTGAGGAAGTAGAGCAGTTCGCGGTATTGCCAGATGTCGCGCAGGTCGAGGGCCGCCCAGGATTTACTCCGCTGGATGATCACCAGCGGTTCGTCCGGTAGGTTATGCGCCGACGGGGGGAGCGACGTTCTGGCGGGTGGGGCGATCTGGTCGGTGGTTGGCTCTAGCGCTCCTGCACTATTGCTCGAGGTGGTGCTCATCAAATCAATCTTCTGGGCGAAGTAATCAAAGCTTCGCTAGCCGTCTCCGCACAAGAAGTTAAAGTTATCGGATCGAGAAAAAATCAGTCTAGCACACATGACTTGCGAGTCAAGAGACGTGCCGGAGGCGCTTTTCACGGTGTGATGATGCTGCCGAAACCTCGTGCGAGTGTGTAAATAGAGGCTGTTTTGTTGGTTCAAACGAGACAACTCCCGGCGTGCCTGAACGCGCCGGGAGTTGTTGTTGTACGAGTGAGTGGAGCCGAGCTGGCCTAACTTGGGCCGACTCCGACGCCGAGTACCGCGCCAGCAGCCTGATTGTTTCCGTAGGAGAGCACTTGCCCGCCGCCGGCTGCCGTAAACAGCGTTGTGTTGTTCATCAGCGTGCTGTTCGAGACGCGAACCACAGTGTTGGCGCTCGAAGCCGACACGCCCGTGCCGTTGTTGTTAATTATACAGTGGTCCACTGACACCTCCGTGGTTCCGCCCGTGGCGACCGCGAAGACTCCCGCGTTGGTGATATTGTGGAGGGTCGAATCGTAGATCGTGGCCTTGACGTTGCTGCCGAAGTTGAAGCCAAAGCCGCAAGTGTTGGCGTTGGAGTGGGCGATCATGACCTTGACGCTGGTCGTCGAAGGCGCCGGGTCAACGACAATCGCAGCACCGGCCATGTTCCTGATCGTCGTGTTGAGAACGGTCAAGACGCCGCCGCCCTGCCGGAAGTCTTCGATGCCGCGGCCCGGGTTGCCCATGGCGCCGTCGAGGATGCAGTCCTCCACTGTGACCTCGGTGCCGGTTGCCGCCGCCCCGCCCGTGATGCGGATACCACGCAGGCCACTGTTAGCCGCCGAGGATCCACCGGATCCATTGATGTTGAGGTTGCGGAGGCGGACCGACTTCTGCACCTCACCAACCGCCGTGAAAAAGTCGAAGTTGATGCTTACACCAGTGGTCGCACTGTGCAGGATAGAGCCGTAGCCCTGACCTTGCGTGCCTTCAATGGTGATTGACTTGGTGATAGTTACAGCACCGAAGCCGCCGGGATCGAGCGTGCTGATCTCGCCATGAACCGCCGTCTTGGAAATCGCGCCGGCGTACGTTTTACATGGGGCTGTACGGCTGCACGGGTTGACATCGTCGCCGACGCCGGACACCCACGTGCGGGTGGCTTGGGCGCTTGCAATCGATGCGACCATCAAAGTCATAACTGTGACAGCCAGAATATTTAAAGTGAAGCGAACCTTACTCATGATGCATTCTCCTTTTGGGGTTGAGCTTAATTGCTATTAGTAGCAGTTTCTCGTATCTGATTTTTGAAGCCTTGGCTTCGGTTAAGTCCCACGCCCAAAGTCGGACGAGTCAGCCTCACTTGGGTCACAGCTTGGGACGTCCTCTTGTAAAACTCATTCCTTCTGGAGGCGCATATCTCAGCCGCCTCCAGAAAGGAAAACAAGCCTACTTGAACTTAAAGTTTGCGGAGTGTGTCGAGCCGTCGTTGAGAACAACGTTGAGCTGACGACACGTATTCTTCCACCCACTTTCAGTCTTCCATACGTAGTGGTAACGATCACTGCTCGCATCGTAGGTCAAACTACTCGACCCGGCGTTTGTCGTTTCCTCCACGTCCGCTACTGGCGCGCCCGACGTGCAGCTAATCTGCTGCGAGTTGGGCGAATCGGCTGCGAAGATGTTCAAGCCCTTGTTTCCACTGAGGCTAAACTTCACAGGCACAGCTTGTCCCGCCTTCATTTCATTAAATGTCGGCAGGTTGTCCACCGGCTGGAAGAACCCAGTGAAGTTGTACAACACAGTTACCGTGAAGGTGCACGTGGCGTCGTTGCCATGCGCATCTGTTGCGGTAACCGTCACCACTGTCGGACCAACCGGGAATACTGTTCCGGAATTCTGACTGTAGGTGATGCCGATCGAGCCTGGACAATTGTCTGTAGCGGTCGCGGCCGGATAAGTAACTGTCGTGCTGGTCGCCGTTGAATTCAGCGGCAAGTACACGGTTACATTCGCCGGACAGCTGACGACTGGGTCAGTGTTGTCAACCACCGTGACCTTCTGGGTAACGGCTGCTGACGAGTTACCGTTGGCGTCGGTGGCCGTATAACTGACGATCGTTTCGCCGAGC
Organism: Pyrinomonadaceae bacterium; assembly: GCA_963730985.1. GTDB lineage: Bacteria > Acidobacteriota > Blastocatellia > Pyrinomonadales > Pyrinomonadaceae > PSRF01. The sequence continues at coordinate 957,682 of CAVSTX010000005.1, read as the reverse complement.
GGGAACACATTGCCGGCTGGAACACCGCCGCGAGCGACAGTAATCGTTCCCGGACAGTTGTCACTTGTCGTCGCCGTACCAAGAGTTGTGTCAAGGTTGGCTACTGTTACACCACAAGACGAGGCTCCCGGACCGGTGTACAGCGTAACGTCTGCGGGTGGGGCTATGGTCGGAATGGTGTTATCCACGACCGTGACCACTTGTGTGTCGGTGGCCGTAAGCCCGTTCCTGTCAGTTGCCGTGTAGGTAATTGTCGTATTGCCCAACGGGAATACGTTACCTGCCGGAACTCCGCTGCGCGTCACAACCACACCCGGACAATTGTCGTTGGCGGTTGCCGTGCCCAGCGTCGCATCGAGATTGGCTACGGTAACGCCACACGATGTCGCTCCCGGTCCGGTGTTAATCGAAACGTCACCGGGTGCTGTTACCGTCGGCGGGGTCGCAGGATTCTCGTTAACAGTTACGGTCTGGGTGGCAGTCGCGGTGCGACCGGCTCCATCCGTGGCTGTGTAAGTAACGGTGGTCGTACCCGTCGGGAAGAAATTGCCCAGAGGTACGCCTGCGCGGCTGATGTTTACCGTTCCGCAATTATCAGTCGCCGTAGGCGTGCCGAGCTCAGTCTCACCGATGATAAGGCCGCATGCGCTCGTATCCATCGTCACATTTGGCGGCGCGGTAATAACTGGATCTTCCGTGTCTCCAGTTGCAACCACGGTGATTTTTTGAGTACAGGACGCCGTTCTCCCAACGTTATCCGTCGCGGTCCACGTTATTACCGTTATGCCGACCGGGTAAGGATCATTGGTGAGATCGAGACTGTCGCCCCGCGTCGCGGCAACTGTAATACCGTTACCGCTCGTTGTCGGCGTTCCAATCTGGGCCGCCGTCAGCGTGAGCGGATCGCAGCCCGCCTGATTAAACGACTGGTCAATCGGGCAGCTAATGGTCGGCGCATCCGGAGCAGTCACAATCACTTTTTGGGTGCATGAAACTGAGCGACCGGGCTCACCATTTATGAACTCTGTTGCCCTCCACGTGATGATCGTGGTTCCGACCGGATACGGATCGGTCAGATCGGGTGATGGCGACGGGGGCTCGCCAATTAGCTGAGCGTCACTGCGGAGGCCACTTACCGACACGTTTGTGCCGGTGGCTGCCGGGGCAGTAACACTGACGTTTGTTTCGGTATTACCCGCGCCGGCGTCCGCCGTTATGTTAGGCAGTGGGCAAGTAATCGTCGGCGGATTATCGGCAAGGACTGTTACCAGGAAGCTGCAACTTCCGCCGCCCAACGCCGAGGTAACACTGACCGTGGTTGTTCCTACTGCGAAGAAGGAGCCGGACGCTGGTGAAGCTGTTACGCTGCCGCAGTCGCCTGACGACTCTGACGATGAGAAGTTAACGATTGCGCCATCGTTTCCACCCTGCGTGGTATTGGCGGTAACGGTAATGTTGTTCGGGCACTCCAGCGAGCAAGTCGCCTGGTTACCGGCATTGACCACAGTAATCTCCGCAGTCGACGTTCGGCTGGTGGCATCCGGATCGTTAGTCGCGCTCGTCACAATTGCCGTATTGGGAATGATCGTCCCACCCGGCGTGCCGAGGTCCACTGTGTATATGGCCACAAACTCGGCAGTCGCACCCACCGGCAAACTTGCAAGTGTGCAGGTAGAAGCGGTGCAGGAAAACGCTGGCCCTGACGTTTGTGTAAGACTGACAAATGTCATGTTAGGAGCCGTCGGATCCCCCAATTCAACCTCGTCAGCGGCGTCGGGGCCCTTGTTGGTTAAAGTGATAACGAAGCTTACGTTGCTGCCCGCGTCTACATTCGACTCACCGCCGGACACAAACTTGTTCACAACAAGATGCGCGGATGGATTAGCAGCGTCGCTAACGTTAAAGAAGGCCGTATGCAATAGGCGCCCGTTGTTACGGGTGACGTGAACGCGCCAGATACCGCGATTGTCAATGCTTTCTCCGTTAACAATCGAGGTGTCGCTAACCGGCAACTGGAATGAATCGGATTGCGGGTCCGTGATCAAATCCGTGCGCTGTTCGATGAAGCCTGCTGTATCTACCCAGGAAATCTTGTTGGGGAAAGTTGTATTTACAGGCACGCCGTTTACCTTCACGCAAACCATTTCGCCCAGCACGAAATTAGTCGTGGGAGTGGTGCAGGTGCTGTCGTAAGTTGCAATAATTGGCGCTGCACTTACGTTGAAATCAACCGGAGTAATAGAACTATCGGAAGGGTCAGCTATCGTTGCCTTCCAAAGGCCTACCCCTGACAAACTTGTCGGGAGAACAATCGTTGTTGTTCCCGTGGGTGGTGTAATAGTTGGGCCCGATGCAAAAATCTGTGCATCCGGTGAAATCCAGTTAATGAAACGATCAGTCGCTGTAACCCCGTCGGCTTTCGCGCACACCGTTTCACCCAGGTAAAAATCGGTTTTTGGAGTCGTACAATCCGCAGCGTAGGTTGCAATCGATTCATCGAGTGCGAGCCGTGGAGTGAGAACGCTCGAGCTGCGACCGAAGAGATTTGAGAAATCCGCTTGATCGTGTTTTGACTTCTCAGCGCCAGAGCCTGGAGAGGACAATTTCCCAATCGATGAAGCCAGGGAGGAAGAGAACAAAGGAACGACAACTACAGTGATTAGCGCAATAAAAAGAGCGAGACGAAGTCTTACTGTTTGGGGTTTCATTTGGATATCTCCTTAAAGCTCTCTTTTCTCCGGGGCTTAGCTATTGCCGATTTAGGGGCTGGGATTCAGCGAGGCGAGCTAAAAGCGGACGAGATTCAAGAAAAGAGCTTCTGACTGATAGGTCCTCTGTGGTTTGCAAGTTGCTCTGGATTAGAGAATGTCTTGCCGGTTTAAAATCAACTAGTTCGCGGGTTTAAGTTGCAGAGCAAATCTGGGTTTGCCTCCAACATGACTCCTCGAGCAGGGCGAGGAGCGACAGAAGAACAGTTCTGCCAAAAACGAGGACGGTTTAATATTGTATTTCCGACAAGAAGTCAACAAAAATTTACAAGGATTTTTGCATAAAGTTATTTTCTAAAAATTACCTAATTCAATTCGTTGTTTGAGAAGCCACGGTTTGTCCTTTATATTGGCCATATTGGCTCAACATTTATTTAATTGGCTCAAATTGCATCGATCACTGACCAAACGGACCGTACTCAGTTCCAAATAACATGACAAAATTTTTCGTTACCGGTGGCGCCGGTTTCATCGGCTCAGCGTTCATCAGGTTGTTATTGACTGAAGATCCTTCCTGCGAAATCATAAATTTTGACGCCTTAACGTACGCCGGCAATCCTGATAACCTCGAAGACCTCGATACCACGCGTCATCATTTTGTTCACGGCGACATTGCTGACCCCGCAGCCGTCCTCGCCGCTTTGCCGCCCGATACTGAAGCGGTGGTGAATTTTGCTGCGGAATCGCACGTTGATCGAAGTATCACAAGTGCAGCGGAATTTCTGAAAACAAACATTAGCGGAACGCAGGTTTTACTTGACGCTGCGCGTGCCCGCGACGTTAAGCGATTCATCCAGGTTTCGACTGATGAAGTTATGGGTAGTTTGCCCGAAGATCCAAACGCGTTTTTCACGGAGAATTCGCCTTTTGAGCCCAATAGCCCATACGCCGCTTCAAAAGCAGCCGCCGAACATCTGGTGCGGGCGGCCCGGCACACATTCGGCCTGGATACCGTCATAACTCGTTGCGGCAACAACTATGGACCAAGGCAATTTCCGGAAAAATTCCTGCCGCTCGCCATTTCGAATGCCATGAACGATGAGCCCATACCTGTTTATGGAGATGGCCAAAACGTTCGCGATTGGATCTACGTTGAGGACCACTGTCGCGCAATTTTGCTGGCGCTGGAGAAGGGTCGCTCGGGCGGTGTTTACAATATTGGCGCGCGAAATGAACGACGAAACCTCAATGTAATAGAGTCGCTTTTAGGCGCTTTGGGCAAACCCACGTCGCTGATTCAGTTTGTAAAGGACCGGCCGGGGCACGACCGGCGATATGCAATCGATCCGTCGTTGATAGAAAACGAGCTGGGTTGGCGTCCAAAAGAAACGTGGGAAAGCGGACTCAAGAAGACGATTGACTGGTATCGGGATAATCCGCTTTGGTTGGAACGTGCGCGAAGCGGCGCCTACCGCGATTATTATCGCGCACAATACGGGGCGGAGGTTGGCACAGCTTGAGAGTTCTCGTAACGGGAGCGGCTGGTCTGGTCGGACGTGCTGTGCGAGAGCACTGTATGCGTGCAGGCGACGAAGTGCTGGCCTATGATCACAAGCAGCTGGACATCGCGAGTCGCGAAGTAGTGCTGCAAACGGCTACCGAAGAAAAGCCGGATGCGATCATTAATTGCGCCGCATGGACCGACGTCGACGGTTGTGAATCTGATGCTGCACGTGCGTTTGCAGCTAATGCCGAGGGACCGGAAAACCTCGCGACTGCCTGCCGCGAAACGGGAGCCCTTCTAATCACCATCTCCACTGACTACGTGTTCGATGGAAGGAAAGACGGGTTCTATACTCAGAAAGATCAGCCCAACCCAGAGAGTGTTTACGCACAATCAAAACTCGAGGGCGAACGACGGGCTCAAAATGCCTGGGCGCGAACAGTCGTAGTCCGGAGTGGTTATATATTCGGACCAGGTGGGACAAACTTCCTCAGCACCATCTTTGATCGCATTCGCAGAGGCGAGATTTTGAAGGTGATTGCGGACTCGTTTGGTACGCCAACGTACTCACGACACCTCGCGGCTCGTCTGCGCGAACTTGCGTTGTTGGATATTCCGGCTACGTTTCATGTGACAAATGCCGGATCCGGGACCAGTTTCGCCGGATTTGCGGAAGCAGCGCTCGAATTTTCGGGCCAGCCGAGCGCCTCGCTGGAGACAGTCAGAACAGCAGATTTACGACGGCCGGCGCCGCGACCCATAAACTCACGACTAAAATGTCTAATTTCGCAGCCACTCGGACTCGACCCGCTGCCATTATGGACCGATGCCTTGAAGGATTATGCGCAGCAAACCTTACCCGCTGAAGTGACATCGAGATAGGAGTGTCTGCCCGTTCGGCTTGCCTGAACACGAGTGTCTGGTATTATTTGAACAATTTCGAAGAGGTCCGATTTTAAAGGTTCTAAATTATGATGTCTCAAGATAATAGGCTGATGCCGGTAAGCAGTCTGGACCGCACGCTCGATCGACCGTTGTCCGACCTTACACAGGCTAAGCCGTACGGTGTGACCGCCGAATCCGCGACCCTCCGCGATTACCTCTTTGTTGTCCTTAAGCGAAAGTGGTTGATTCTAAGTTTGATGCTGGTCGTTACTTCACTGGTGACGATTCAGGCGTTTCGCTCGCCGTCGATCTATGAAGGCGAAACCACTATCCGGATCGAACAGCGGAAGCAAAACGTTTTGCAAACCAAAGAGCTCGTAATCACGGGCCAGAACGATCCGAGTTTCTGGGGAACGCAACTAAAACTTCTCGAGAATCCACAACTCGCTCGTCAGGTCGTCTTGACGCTCGATCTGAAGCACAATCCAAACTTCTTTGGTGGCCAGTCACAGAGTGGAGTTTTCACTTCGTTGAAACGCATCTTTGCGCGGGCCAAGCCTTTAAATGAATCACCGGCGGTTTCGCCCGGGTTAACCGTCGTCGGCGCGAGCGAAGTGAGCAGTGGATCTCTCACGCCCGAGCAGCTAACAGAACTCGAGCCTTACGAAGACGCAATTATCGCCAGCGAGACGATCGAGCCCATCCAGGGAACAAACCTGATCAAGATAAAGTTTATTCATTCAGACCCGGAGTTGGCCCAGAAAATCGCTAACACGCTCGCTGAAGTGTTCGTGCTGAACAACCTCGAACGAGCCAGTGCGGTATCTTCGAAAAACGAAGTGATGCTGGCGAAAGAAATTGCAAGTCTTCAGATGAAGATTAAGCAACAGCAGGAGATGCAGTTTAATCACGCGCGGGCCCACAACCTGCCTTTGACTTCCAACCCTGCCGAGAATTTGGAAGCGGCGCGACTGTCTACGCTTAGCAGCCAACTGTTACAGGCCGAGAACGACAGGAAAAATTTGCAGGGACAGTTGGAAGCCGCGAGAAAAGAGAAGGACCCCTTCTCAATACCGGACGTTAATGCTTCGGCCAGAGTTGAAAAACTCCGAGAGCGAATTTCCTCATTGAAGGAGAAACGCGATGCGTTGTTGACTGTTTACACCTCGGAGTGGCACGAAGTTAAGAAGATTGAAAACCAGCTAAAAGGGCTCGAAGAAGAACTGGCCAAGGCCCCACCCGAGATTGTTACGTCAATCCAAAGGAGGTATGAAGCCGCTGTCGCTCGCGAGCGAATGCTCAGGCAGTCGTACGAGCAGCAGAAGGGACGCACGACGCAACAAACACGCGATCAAATCGATCTGTTGGAAATTACTAAGCAATTGGAAACCGACCAGCAGTATTTGAACACGTTGTTGCAACGCCAGCGCGAATTGCAGGTCACCGCAGGCGATCGGCCCAACGAGGTGAGCGTCGCGACCTATAGCCGTTTGCCTAAGACTCCTATCGGGCCACAGCGAATGCGAAACATCTTCATTGCATTCCTGCTCTCGCTCGGCGCAGGCATCGGTTTGGCGTTTCTGCTCGACTTCCTTGATGACACTGTGAAATCCGTGGAGGACGTGGATCGTTACATTCACCTGCCCGCCCTCGCGTTAATACCTGCGAGTCGGGATCGGGGCCGCCTGGTGGGAATTGGCTCGCCAAACGCGCCACCTCCGGCTGATACAACCGCGCTGGCTTTAATTAATGACGCGCGTTCGCCAGTGGCCGAGTCATATCGTCACTTACGAACGTCGTTGCTGTTATCTTCGGCCGGCCAGCCGCCGAAGACTATTCTGATCACGTCGAGCCAGCCGTCGGAAGGCAAGACCACAACCGCGGTGAATACGGCATTCATGCTGGCGCAAACTGGCGCCGAGATCCTGATCGTTGACTGCGACTTGCGACGGCCGCGTTTGCACGCGCACTTCGATCTGCCAAACGCCAGGGGTCTGACAAACTGGCTCTCAGGCGAAACGAACATCGAGGATTTGCTGCAAAGTTACGACAAGCAGCCGAATCTGAAATTCCTGACGTCTGGTCCGGTGCCGCCCAATCCGGCTGAGCTTCTAGGCTCAGACGAAATGCGGAAACTGCTTGCTGAACTCAGCGAACGCTTTACGCACATCGTAATCGATTCTCCGCCGGCGATTTCATTTACCGACGCTTCCATTCTTTCGACGATGGTTGACGGTGTGGTGCTGGTGGTCCACGGAGGCAGGAGTTCCCGGGCGGTCGTCAGACGCGCGAAGCAACAACTTCTTGACGTGGGCGCGCACATCTTTGGCGTCGTTCTTAATAACGTCAAAGTCGAGACGCAAGACTACTACTATTCCGGTTACTACTCAGGTTATTACGCTGATGACAAACCTGAAGACGTGGCCGGCGGCAATACGGCAGAAACCCGGTAGTTTTAAAGGAATACTGGTTTCGTTCTCAAGAGATAAGGCCGGTGCATGGGCGCCGGCCTTACATTTTGCTCGGTTCGAGCGAAGGTTTTCGGCTTGCACCTCGATGACGACCAGACCCTCGTTTTGTTAACATCCACTGCCGATCGATGACTTCTTAACGGAACCAAACCATCAGCTTTCCATACCAAAACATTGTGGTGACCGGCGGCGCGGGTTTTCTCGGCCGTTTCCTGGTTGAGCGGTTGCGCAACGCCGGCGCAGCGAATGTGTTTGTTCCGCGTAGCACTGACTACGATCTGGTCGAGCGCGCCGACGTTAATCGCCTGCTGACGGACGTCAAACCTGATCTGGTCATTCACCTGGCGGCCGTGGTCGGTGGCATAGGGCATAACAAGAACAATCCGGGAAAGTTCTTCTACGACAATTTGATGATGGGCGCGCAACTGATTGAAGAGTCGCGGCTGCAAAGCGTTAGGAAGTTTGTAGCCATAGGCACCGTGTGCGCGTATCCGAAGTTCACGCCGGTGCCGTTCAAGGAAGACGATCTATGGGTCGGATATCCGGAAGAAACGAACGCGCCGTATGGACTCGCCAAAAAGATGATGCTGGTCCAATTGCAGTCTTATCGTGACCAGTATGGCTTCAATGGCATCTTTTTGTTGCCGGCTAACCTTTATGGACCAGGCGACAATTTCAATTTGGAGACATCACACGTGATTCCCGCACTAATCCGAAAATGCGTCGAAGCGAGGATTAGCGATGCCCCGTTTATTGAAGCCTGGGGTTCGGGCGAAGTATCGCGCGAGTTCTTGTATGTAGATGATTGTGCCGAGGGAATTGTGAAAGCGGCGGCGACGTACGAGGGCGATGCCCCGGTGAACCTGGGAACTGGTCAGGAGATCAAGATCAAAGATCTGGTGTTAACCATCGCGCGCCTGACGGAGTACAAAGGTGAGATCCGTTGGCAGCCAACAAAACCTGACGGACAACCGCGTCGCAAACTGGATACGAGTCGTGCTGAACGAGAGTTTGGGTTCTCTGCGCACACTTCGTTGGAAGAAGGACTGCGCCGCACGATTGAGTGGTACGAACATTCGCTGGAAAAGGACAACGAAATCAGCCCGGCTCTCGTCAGGTAATCAAACTTAGACCCGTTCGTTATAAGCCGGTAACTCAAACTTAGCTCAGGAATACGGTCGTTTGGACGCTCATGCGTCCGTCTCCTATACTAACCCCGTCAAATCCTCGTTGGGCAGATTGTGTAGTTTTGTGTTTATGCAGATCCTTGCAGTGGTACCGAGTATATGTGGCATCTCACCTGGGCAGCGTTACAGGATCGAACAGTGGGAGCCCACTTTAACCAGGCTGGGCGCGGAAATTACTTACGCACCGTTTGATTCCGCTGAGCTCAATCGATCCCTTCACGAACCTGGAAACCGTCTCCGCAAACTAAACCTGCTGGCCGGGAGCTTCTCGCGACGCTTTCGGTTGATGAACTCCCTGGACAATTACGACCTGGTTTACTTGTTTCGCGAGGCCGCGTTGTTTGGCCCTGCGATTTTTGAGCGGTCTATTCATCGCTCAGGTGTGCCGTACGTGTTCGATTTCGACGACGCTATTTTTGAAAGTTATAAAAGTCCGTCCAATGGATATCTTAGTTATCTGAAATTTGCGGCCAAAACAAAAACTATCTGTCAGCGTGCGGCACACGTGATAGTCGGAAATTCTTATCTCGCTGATTACGCTCGAAAGCTAAACAAACGAGTAACCATAGTTCCCAGCACCATCGACACCGATCAGTACACCTTCACTGATAAGACTTCATCGCCTGAAATACCTGTGATTGGTTGGACCGGAAGTTTTAGCACCATCCAGCACCTGAACACCCTGGGTCCAGCTCTTCAGCAACTTGCGGCGCGCCGCGCGTTTCGACTGCGCGTAATCGCACCGTCGGATTTCAGCTTGCCGGGAGTAGATGTTGAATCGATCAGGTGGCAGGCAGCGACTGAAGTGGAGGATCTGAAACCGATCGACGTTGGAATCATGCCCTTGCCTGATAACGAATGGACCAGAGGGAAGTGTGGCATGAAAGCGTTGCAGTTTATGGCGTTGGGAATCCCACCGGTGTGTTCGCCGGTCGGGGCGAACATGGAAATCGTGAAAGACGGAGTAAATGGTTTTCTCGCAAATACCGACGAGGAGTGGGTCGAAAAACTAGATCGCCTGCTTACGTCGGCGGACCTCAGAAGACAACTTGGCGGCGCAGCGCGGGCGACAGTTGAGAATGAGTACTCGGCTCGCGTGCATGCGCCGCGAGTGTTTGAAGTGTTCAGTTCGACCGTTCGAGAGAGTCAAAGGGAGAGACATAAGTCTCCGCAGGGGCATGGCGCCCAGGTTCACACGGTCGGCAAGTAGAAAAAGCTGGAGAAGAAGGTCATCAAATTGGAAATTCGGAATGTGCTGGTAACGGGCGGTGCGGGATTCATAGGTTCTCATCTCGTTGATGCGCTAGTGGAAAATGGTTATCGCGTGCGAATCCTCGATTCGCTCGTTCCTCAGGTGCATGAGGCCGGTCCACCCGCCCACCTGAATCAACAGGCAGAGTTTATTGAAGGTGACGTTTGTGACGCTGGCGTTGTCACTCGTGCCCTCGACGGCATCGACGCGGTATTTCACAAAGCTGCCGAAGTCGGTGTTGGTCAGTCGATGTACGAGATCGACCGGTACGTTCGTGCCAACGACCTGGGCACCGCGGTGTTGCTGGAAGCGATAATTAAACGGCCGGAAAAACTCAAGAAGCTAGTGGTCGCGTCGTCGATGTCCATTTACGGGGAGGGGGCATACAACTGTCCTGGCTGCGGAACGGTCTATCCACAAATCCGAGACAACAAACAGTTGCTGGAGCGTCGTTGGGACTATGAATGTTCCGCCTGCCAACAAAAGTTGTCTCCGGTTGGCACTAAAGAGGACAAGCCGCTCTTCCCGACGTCGGTGTACGCCATCACCAAACAGGATCAGGAACAGTTTTGTCTTGTGCTGGGCCGCGCGTACGGCATCCCCGCAGTGGCGCTTCGCTACTTCAACGTGTACGGCGACAGGCAAGCGCTCTCGAATCCTTACACCGGAGTCTGCGCGATCTTTTCTTCGCGCCTCCTTAACGATCAACCGCCGCTGATATTTGAAGACGGCGAACAAACGCGAGACTTCGTCCACGTCAGCGATATCGTCCAGGCGAACCTTCTCGCTCTTCAAACAGACCGCGCTGATTATCTCCCGGTAAACGTTGGCACCGGCAGGGCCACGTCCATTCGCGAAGTCACAGCGCTGCTGTCCAAAGGATTGGGTAAGAATATCGAGCCGGAGATCGTTGGTAAGTATCGCGAGGGAGATATCCGTCATTGCGTCGCGGACATCTCGCGTGCACGTGGGTTGCTGGGTTATGAACCGCGGGTGTCGCTGGAAGATGGCATTCCGGGATTACTGGCTTGGGTGGAACAGCAATCGCCGCAGGATCGAGTCGTCAAGGCGACGGCTGAACTGGAAGATCGGCAATTGGTGCGCTAAGGTTCGCACCGGCAAGGGGGTTTTGTTCGTGCATCACGAGCAAATGGTCGTTTTACGTTCATGTACATTCTTGGCTTAACAACATTGGGCGACTCCGCCGCCACGCTGATTCACGACGGTAAGATTGTCGCCGCCGCTGAAGAAGAGCGTTTTTCGCGTCGCAAGCATCACAGCGGGTTTCCCTACAACGCCGTCCAATACTGTCTCGAGGAAGCAGGCATCAAAATCGCTGACCTCGCGCACGTCGGCCTGTATTGGAAGCCATGGGTGTTGCGCCATAAAGCCTTGCAGGCACTGAAGTCAGCGATGATCTCTCCGGACATGTTTAAGGCGCGTGTTGATCGAGGCGTGTCGCAGGTTGGCGAGAGTTACCTTGGGATGCTGCGGCATCCGCGGTTAATCCGGAAACATTTTGGACCAGGGAATTTCCGTTTCCATTTTCTCGAGCACCATCAGTGTCACGCAGCCAGCGCTTTTTTTGTGTCCGGATTTGATCGAGCTGCAATACTGACGTGGGACGGAACCGGCGAAGATACAACTACACTTTTCAGTCGCGGCGAAGACACACGTCTCAAGGTGCTGAAACGGATCAAGCTGCCGCATTCACTCGGACAGTTTTATTCCGCAGTCACCAACTTTATCGGGTTCGATATGTTCGGCGGCGACGAATGGAAAGTAATGGGACTGGCCGCTTACGGTAAACCCGAATTTTACGATTTCTTTGCTCAAAAGGTACTGCGCGTGAATGGTAACCACGACTTCAGCCTGGACATCCGCGTGTTGGACCACCACCTGGCGAAGCGATACCAGTTTAGCGAAGCGATCAGCCGCGAACTTGGCCCGCCGAGAAAGCCAGACGAAGAGTTAACGGAGCGTCACTGGAACATTGCGGCGAGCGCGCAAAAGGTTTTGGAAGACACGGCGTTGCACCTGATCCGCGGCCTGCATGAAATGACTGGAGAAGAAAACCTGTGCATGGCAGGCGGGGTCGCGTTTAACTCGGTCATGAATGGCCGCATCATGACGGAGTCGCCGTTCAAGAATTATTTTGTCCAGCCCGCCGCCGGAGACGCCGGATGTTCGTTGGGTGCTGCTTTGATGGTCCATCACCAGCTTTTGAAACAGCCGCGCGAGTTCAAAATGGAGCACGCTTACTACGGACCGGGTTTTACTTCGGCAGAATGTGAAGCCGCGTTGCGTAAAGCTGGTCTCAAGTTTGAAACACTGAATGACGATGAAATGTTACCGCGGGTCGCGAAGATGTTGTCAGAAGGCGCGATTATTGGTTGGTTTCAGGGACGCATGGAGTTTGGGCCGCGCGCGCTCGGCAATCGTAGTTTTCTTGCGGACCCGCGACGTTCAGACATGCGGGAATTGCTGAACAAGAAAGTGAAGCTGCGCGAATGGTTTCGCCCGCTCGCCCCGTCGATGAAAGAGGAAGTCAGCGAGGAGATATTCGGAAAGTCGCACTACGACCCCTTCATGATTACTGTATTGCACGTGGCCCGGGAGCAGGCCGGACGCTTTCCGGGAGTGGTCCATGTTGATGGGACCGCGCGACCGCAGACAGTGAGCACGCGGACTAATCCGCGCTACTGGAAATTAATTAATGAATTTGAGCAATTGACCGGTTGTCCAATGGTTTTGAACACTTCCTTCAATATTCAAGAACCAATTGTTTGTCGTCCGGAGGATGCGATTAAGACTTTCAAGAGCGCTAGTTTCGACGCGCTCGTGATTGAAGACCATTTGGTGCTGCGCCGCGACAACCACAAGGAAATCGAGTAACGCAGCAAAGTTATCGCGGCAGCAATGTCGCAGGACGTGAATGAAATAATTCTATGAACGGGGTTTTAGCGCTTCTGTCGCTGATTATTTGCGGGCTGATCGTGGCGGTCGTTCCGGCACTGGTCACGCCGTACACGTCAGTCTATGGACCAGTAACCTACATCGAAACCGGCAAAGCCGTTCTGTTGTGCGTGACCCTGGCGATGACGGTAGGGTTCATTGTGGGCCGGCACCGCAGTTATTCGTCCGCTCTGCTGAGAATTTTTTTGGCGGCGTTGCTGGTGAGAATGCTGGTCGGCACCGCGATTTACGTTTTTAACGGCCAGGAATTCTTTGGTGGCGACGCTTTTACCTACGACGCTTTCGGCAACGCCCAGTTAATGGCCTGGGGTGGCGACAAATACTTCAAAGCCATGGCCGAGTTCTTCGTCAGAGGTGAAACAGGCTCTGGTTGGGGCATGGTCTATTACGTTGCGGCGATTTACGCGCTGGTTGGCAGAAACATGCTCGCTATCCAACTGGTTAATGCAGTGCTGGGCGCAGCTACCGCCGTCATCATTTTCCTGTGCGCGCATCACGTATTCAACAACCTTCGTGTCGCGCGGATTGCGAGCATGGCCGTTGCTTTCTACCCGTCGCTGGTGCTGTGGTCGTCGCAGGGACTCAAGGACGGGCCCATCGTTTTCTTTTTGGCGTTGGCGATGCTCGCAACGTTGAAGCTGGGCAGTAAGCTCAGCATGAAATATGTGGGTGTTTTGATTTGTTCGCTGATCGCACTGTTGAGTTTGCGCTTCTATGTTTTTTACATGGTGGTCGCAGCGATTGGCGGCGCGTTTTTGATCGGAATGCAAGCCGTCACCGCCACCAGTTTTGCGAGGCAGTTTGTCGCGATCATTCTGGTAGGTCTTGCGTTTACCTATCTTGGGGTTACCAGATCGGCCAGTATCCAGTTTGAGCAATACGGCAGTCTCGCATCCGTACAAAGAAGCCGGAGCGACCTTGCCCAGTCGGCTGAATCGGGATTCGGCAGAGACGTCGACGTTTCCACCACCGGGGGCGCTATCTCCACGATCCCGATAGGATTACTGTATCTGCTGTTTGCACCGTTTCCATGGCAAGTGGCGTCTTTGCGACAAAGCATCACGATCCCCGAGATGGTTATTTGGTGGGCGTCGTTTCCCTTACTGATTTTGGGGTTGTGGTTTACCGTTAGATACAGGCTGCGAATGATCTCGCCAATCCTGATCTTCACGGTGATGCTGACGTTCGCGTATTCAATTTTCCTTGGGAAACGTGGGCACAGCGTACCGGCAACGAGCTCAGTTGCTGGTGTTCTATTTCATCTTCGCGGCAGTCGGTTATGTACTGGTTAAAGAAAAACGAGAAGAGAAGAAACGTTTGCGTGCGATCGGGCGAGAAGAATTAGCAATGGAAGCGAGCGCGAAGGTTCGGGCGCGCGGAACGAGTCCTTCACTAAGCAAGACTTGAGGCGTTTCGCGTCTCCGGTTGTCTCCGCCAGTTTTTGATTGTGGCATAACTTATGTGTGGAATAGTCGGAATAGTCAGGCCGGGTTCCGCATCTGTGGATGAAGCCCTTCTGCGTCGTATGGCCGATGCGGTTCAACACCGCGGTCCGGACGAAGAAGGGTTTTATGTCAACGGGTCCGTCGGACTTGGCATGCGCCGCCTTGCCATCATCGATCTGAAGGGCGGCCAACAACCGATCCCTAATCACGACGGAACAGCCTGGATAGTATTCAACGGTGAAATCTACAACTACCTCGAACTCCGCGATCAGCTTGAAAAGTTAGGCCACAGTTTTCACACCAACAGCGATACCGAAGCAATCATCCACGCCTACGATCAGTACGGCGCCGATTGTCCTAACCATTTGCGCGGAATGTTTGCCTTTGCTATCTGGGATGAACGCACTCAGGAACTCTTCCTCGCACGCGACCGCGTAGGCAAGAAGCCGCTGCTTTACGCGCAGGTAAACGGCGACTTCGTTTTCGGTTCTGAGTTCAGCGCGCTGCTGTTGCATCCTCGGATCAGCCGCGAAGTCGACACAGAGGCGCTGCATTATTACCTGTCCTTCATGTGTGTGCCGGCCCCGCTCACTGCATATCGTGCAATCAGAAAGTTGGAACCCGGTCACAGCCTGCGGTTGCGGAAAGGCGAAGTTACCGTTCAGCAATACTGGCAACCCGATTTCTCAAAGAAACTCGATATTAGCGAAGAAGAAGCAGGGGAACGCGCCGTTGCGATTCTGCGCGACGCAGTCAAAGTACGCTTGATGTCGGAAGTGCCGCTCGGTGCGTTTCTGTCTGGTGGTATCGACTCCAGCGCGGTTGTAGCTTTGATGAGCGAAGAATCGAGTGAACCAGTCAAAACATTTTCCATCGGATTTGAAGAGCAGGACTTTAGCGAGTTGCATCATGCGCGTCGCGTCGCCGAGCATTTCGGCGCCAGCCACCATGAATTCATCGTTCGTCCCGACGCTCTCGAAGTCCTGCCGATTTTGGTGGAACACTACGGCGAGCCTTACGCGGATTCATCGGCGATTCCAACCTATTACGTGGCGCGCGAAACTCGTAAACACGTCACGGTCGCTTTGAACGGCGATGGAGGAGACGAAGCGTTTGCCGGTTACGAACGTTATGCAGCCATGCGATTCGCGGAGAAGTACCGGCGCTTGCCGCCCTTTCTGCGCCAGTCGATCGTGCAACAAGCTTTGGAGCTGCTTCCTTCATCGGAAACCAGGCGCAGTCGCGTCCGGGATGCCAAACGCTTCCTGAGAGCGGCTTCGTTGCCAAAGGTCGAGCGTTACATGAGTTGGGTGAGTGTGTTTGATACGGAGGCCAAGAACGATCTTTACTCAGACAGTTTCCGGCAGGAAACACGAAACATGGCGACCTCTGATTTACTGGAGCCGTGGTTCAAAAATTCAAACGGCTCCGGAATCGTGGACGCGGCGTTGCTGGCCGACATAAAGACCTATCTGCCAAACGATCTGCTGGTGAAGGTGGATATTGCATCGATGGCCGTTTCGCTTGAAGCGCGGTCGCCATTTCTGGACCATCACCTGATCGAATTCGCCGCGAGCCTTCCGGAAAACATGAAGGTGCGAGGACTGACGACGAAATATTTGTTGAAGCGTTCGCTCCGTCGCTTATTACCACCGGAGAATTTGTCGCGTCGCAAGATGGGTTTCGGTGTTCCAATTGGACACTGGTTTCGTGGAAAGCTGGAGCCATTTCTGCGCGAAACCTTATTGTCTGATAAGGCGGGGAATCGCGGGTTATTTAAAAAGGAAGTTGTTCACCGTATGGTCGAACTTCACACGCGCGGAGAGCGAGATCATTCGCACCAGCTTTGGACTCTGCTAATGTTGGAACTGTGGTTTAAGAGGTTTATCGACTGACGGTTTAGATTCGCTCTACCTTGCGGCTCTGCATTTTGCCACTTCTTTTCAAAACCTACATACTCATAACAACTGGAGGATTCACTGAGTGAAAGGTGTCGTATTAGCGGGAGGTTTGGGAACACGTTTGCGGCCATTGACGTCGGTCACGAACAAACACTTACTGCCGGTTTTTAACCAGCCGATGATCTACTATCCGGTCCAGACGCTGGTAAATGCGGGCATCATCGATATCATGATCGTCACCGGAGGCAACTCAGCGGGCGATTTCTTAAAGCTCTTAGGTAACGGGCGCGCGTTTGGCCTGAAGCATTTGAACTACACTTATCAGGAAGGCGAAGGCGGCATCGCCGAGGCGCTCGCTCTGGTTGAACACTTCGCCGGAGGCGATCCCGTTTGCGTCGTGCTCGGCGATAACATCATCGAAGGCAACATTGCTGCGGCTGTAAGCGCGTACCGTCAGCAGGGGCGCGGGGCAAAAATTATTCTGAAAAAAGTGTCCGATCCGCAACGCTTCGGAGTGCCTGAGCTGGATGGACCGCGCGTAGTTCGAATTGAAGAAAAACCGAAGTCGCCGAAGTCGGAGTATGCGGTAATTGGAATTTATATGTATGACGGTGAAGTTTACGACATCATCCGCACCTTGAAACCGTCGGGTCGCGGAGAGTTGGAAATCACCGACGTTAACAACGCGTACATTCAGCGCGACGAAATGACCTGGGAAGAACTGGACGGTTGGTGGACTGACGCCGGGACGTTTGAAAGCTTACTCCGCGCTTCGCAGTTGGTTGCCGAAACAGGCGCTAACAAACTCGAGTTGCAGGCAGCGACTCAGGCAAATTCGTGAACTTTGCGTGCTGCCGCGATGCCCCTCTCCGCGAGCGGAGAGGGGTTGGGGAGAGGTTGCAACGAGTGCCGAACCCCACCCCCCCCGGCCCCTCCCCGCTTCGCGGAGAGGGGAGCTGGATGATAAGAATTTGATGAAGATTGTGCGTGTTATTGCGCGGCTCAATGTTGGCGGGCCGGCCAAGCATGTTGTATGGCTGACTAAAGGCTTGCAGAGCGCGGAATGTGAAACGCTTCTGGTAGCTGGATCCGTTCCTCCCGGTGAGGATGACATGGCGTACTTCGCCGCTGAGCAGGGTGTGACGCCGGTCTTCATTCCTGAGATGAGCCGGGAAATCTCGCCGAAAGACATCGTCACAGTCTGGAAACTCTATCAACTCTTCCGCCGCGAACAACCTGACATCATCCACACGCATACTGCTAAGGCCGGAACTGTCGGCAGGGTTGCCGGCTTTCTGTATCGTTGGCTCACGCGGGGTACGTTAGTGGGCCGGCCGCGGCAATGCCGTCTTGTACATACGTACCACGGACATATATTTCATAGCTACTATGGCCCACTGAAGACGCGACTGTTTCTGTTGGTAGAGAAGACACTTGGGCGCTTCGCGACTGACCGCATCGTCGTCATCAGCGAGCAACAGCGCGATGAGATCAACAAAACATTTCGCGTGGGCGCATCAGATCGTTTCAGAGTGTTGCCTCTCGGACTCGACTTGAAAGTGTTTAGTGAGTGGGAAGCGCGCGGCGCCAGGTTTCGTCAGGAGTTAGGGCTAGAGCCGGGTGACATTTTGATCGGCATAGTCGGGCGGCTGACTGAGGTTAAGAATCATGAGTTGTTTCTGCGCGCTGCAGCGGAATACAAGCAGCGGTCGGGCCACGACCACGCAAAGGTGAGATTCGCTGTGATAGGCGGCGGCACACTTCGTGACGAGTTATTGGAACAGACGGCGACGCTTGGATTAGCGGAAGACGTGAAGTTTGTTGGAAACAGGCGCGACCTCGACGAGATCTATCCTGCTCTTGATGTTGTGGCGTTGACGTCTCTGAATGAAGGAACCCCACTTACGTTGATTGAAGCCATGGCGAATGGGCGACCCGTAATATCAACCGCCGTTGGCGGAGTGGTCGATTTGCTGGGCAAGCCGATAGAACGCACCGCAGAAGCCGATTATGTTGTATGTGAGCGTGGAATTAGCGTTAGACCCCAGGATGCATCCGCTTTTGCTCAAGGTTTAGCCAGATTAGTAGCAGATGAGGTGCTGCGTCGCGAATTAGGCCAGCGTGGTTTACAATTTGTGACCAATCAGCATTCCACGGATCGCCTGTTCTGCGATATCCGTTCGCTCTACCAGGAATTGTTGGAAGAAAAAGCTGCCACCGTCGGTTCTTCGAAGCAGAGTCGAGTGGTTGATTAGAGGAGTCTGAAATTTGCGCGTACTCATAACTGGCGGAGCAGGGTTTATCGGATCGCATCTGGCTGAGGCCTACCTGCAACGGGGCGACGACGTGTTGGTCATCGATGACTTATCAACCGGCACGATCGAAAACATTCGTCATTTAAAAAATAACCCTAAATTTCAATACACAATTGACTCGGTTCACAACCAACCTGTGACTGCTGAGCTGGTCGATCAGAGCGACGTCATTTTTCATCTTGCCGCAGCGGTTGGAGTGAAGCTGATTGTTGAGAGTCCGGTACGCACCATCGAGACAAACGTGCGCGGGACTGAAGTGGTCCTTGAACTCGCGAACAAGAAAAAGAAACGGGTATTGATCGCCTCGACGTCTGAAGTGTATGGACTAAGTGCCGATGTGCCCTTCCATGAAGACGGAAACCTGGTGATGGGCGCTACCACGAAGGGGCGTTGGAGTTATGCCTGCTCCAAGGCAATCGATGAGTTTCTTGCGCTCGCTTACTGGCGCGAGAAGAAGCTTCCCACCACGATCGTGCGGCTATTCAATACAGTTGGACCACGACAGACCGGCCGCTACGGAATGGTGATTCCTACTTTTGTGAAGCAGGCACTCGCCGGACGTCCGATTACGGTCTACGGCGACGGAAAGCAGACGCGTTGTTTCGGATACGTGGGCGACGTGGTGGGCGCGCTGATTAAGCTGATGGACCGTTCGGAAGCGATTGGACAGGTTTACAACATAGGTTCAAATGAAGAGATTTCTATTTTCCAGCTCGCTGAGAAAGTTAAGGCGCTGACCAATTCCAGTTCCGAGATTATCTTCGTCCCGTATGACGAAGCTTACGAGGAAGGGTTCGAGGATATGCCGCGCCGGGTCCCGAACATCTCCAAAATAAATGCTTTGGTTGGGTTTAAGCCCGAAATGGCTTTAGATGGGATTCTGGAGAGTGTTATCAGCTTTCAGAGCGGCCAACCGTCTCTAATCGACGGTTAGCCGCTGCGCCGCCACTTGATTTGCCACCCGCTATCGATTAGTTTTCCGCTTACACTGTCCAGTCTAAGTAGTTGCACCGTTTCCCTTTATGAAGTTTGACGCAATTAATCCTCTGGCCGTTGGCGCGTCGGTAGTGTTGGCGCTGCTGCTGACGCCAGCGGTGCGCGCCATCGCGCGTCGTCTGGGGATGATTGCGAAGCCCAAAACAGATCGCTGGCACAAGAAGCCGACGGCGATGCTGGGAGGGGTCGCGATCTGGGCGACCGTGGTACTGACTTACGTCGCATTCGTTACGCCTGATGAATATAGCTGGATAGTCATACTGGCGAGCACGTTCCTCTTCTTTGTCGGCCTCGCTGACGACCTGCTGCACATCAAGCCGTATCAGAAACTCATTGGACAGGTGATGGGTTCCGCCTTTGTCATTTATTACGGCCTCACTTTGCCATGGACCAGCTACTCGTCGCTTAACATCGCGTTGACTATTTTTTGGTTAATCGGAATTACAAATGCGCTAAACCTGCTCGACAACATGGACGGCCTGGCCGCTGGCATTGCGGTGATTGCCTCGTGTTTTCTGGCGCTGAGCTTCATGAGCGTAAACCAGTACACGGAAGCGCTCATGCTGATCATGTTTGCCGGCGCGCTGTTGGGTTTTCTTGTTTATAACTCGAACCCAGCAACGATCTTCATGGGTGATTCCGGTTCCATGTTCATTGGTTTCTTCCTCGCCAGCGCCGCTCTGGTAAACGTTTCAGGCGGACGATCGCGCAGCCTGTTGCCGGTGCTCGCTGTGCCGATTCTCGTTTTGTTCGTTCCAATCTTCGACACTACGTTTGTCACCATACTGCGCAAGTTTTCCGGCCGCGCAGCTTCCCAGGGCGGGCGCGACCACACGTCGCATCGCCTCGTGGCGCTCGGCATGTCGGAACGTCACGCCGTATTGATGCTTTACGGGTTCGCGGCATTGTCAGGTGTGCTGGCGCTGCTGGTCCAACGTGTCAATCTCGATGTCAGCCTGGCGGCCATCGCCGGGTTTACGATTCTGCTGACGCTCGTCGGCGTTTATCTGGCAGGCGTAAAGGTTTACGACGAAACTGAAGAAGAGCTGGCGTTACGCGACAAGTCGGTTTACGGGTTTCTGATTGATCTGTCCTACAAGCGCCGGATATTCGAAGTCTTGTTGGACGTGGTTTTGATCATACTCGCCTACTGGTGCGCCTACGCGGTTAAGGTGGGCGCGCTGTCCGGCAGTAATGCCTGGCGGCTGTTTCTGCAAACGTTGCCGGTCCTCGTCTTTGTGAAGATGGCCGCGTTCCTGGTGGTAGGTGTTTACCGCGGTCTTTGGCGATACACGGGCCTCGATGACCTGATAGTTTTTGCGAAAGCAGTCGTGTTGGGTTCGGTTGTTAGCGTATTAGCAATTCTTTTTGCGTTCCGCTTTGAAGGCTTCTCGCGAACGGTCTTCATCGTTGACGGTTTGTTGATGTTCTTGTTTCTGGCCGGCAGCCGCCTGGCTTTCCGTTTGTTTAGACAGGTCATTCCGGTTGCCAGGGACCACACCGGTCAACGGGTTTTGATTTACGGCGCTGGGGACGCCGGCGAGTTACTTTTGCGCGAACTGCTTAATAATCGCGCGCTCAAATATTCGCCGGTAGGATTCATCGACGATGATCCGGGAAAAACTGGAAAAGTAATGCACGGCTTGAGAGTTTACGGCGGCAATGGCGATCTGAAAGCAGTTTGCAAGCAACAGAAGGTCGATGAAGTGTTGATTTCCAGCTCGAAGATGTCGGCAGAGAGACTGGAGGAAGTTGTTGCCTTTTGCCGTGACGAATCCATAGCCGTGAAGCGCATGAGAATTACAATCGAGGATTTATCAGATATCTAGAAGGCGGGCCCCCGCCCGTTTCACTCCGTCGGACCACGTATGCCTGATCAGTTAATGGAATTCAAAACCAGTCTGCCCGCGAGACTGATCATGTTGTTGACCGTTCTGCTGGCACTGATTCTTTCGTGGTTTGCCCTTCGCTGGTACATCGGCAACACGCTGGCCGAATATTTCAACCCCGATTCTGCAAGTTTACCGACTGCCGAAATGGCCGTATCGCTTGCGCCAAACGACCCGCTGCCTCATTGGCGCCTCGGCGACCATATTAGAAAAACTCTTCCGCCTGACCAGTTGTCTCGCGCCGTTCCGTTGTATGAACGGGCCGTCAGCTTGTCGCCAAATGACTATCGCTTTTGGATGGAAATGGGTGAGGCGCTCGAGCAGGCAGGAGAATATGAGCGCGCGGAGAAAGCTCTGCGTGAAGCGGTCAGACTGGCGCCTTCATACGCCTACCCTCGCTGGTATCTCGGCAACCTGCTGATTCGCATCGATCGCTATCCAGATGCATTCGCGGAACTGCGGAAAGCAAGCGACGCCTATGCTGAATTTCAACCGCAGCTATTCAGCCTGGCCTGGCAGCTCTACAAAGACGATTTCGAATCATTGCAGGACGCGGTAGGGCGTTCACCGCAAACGCGCGCTGCGTTCGCGAAGTATCTGCTGACGCGCGGCCGCTACGATGAAGGCTTGCGACTTTGGAACACGCAAACCGAACAAGAAAAGCGTGCCAACCGGGCCACTGCCGATGCAATCATCGCCAGCCTTTCACAAGGACATCAGTATCATCATGCAGTGACGATATGGAATTCTGTCGCTCCAGGTATTGCGTACCAGGCCGAGATTGGGAAAGTGATTGACGGGAGCTTCGAAGGTAACGTGGCCCACGGCACCCAGATCCCTTTTAGCTGGCAAGTTTCTTCGCTGCCGCAGGTGCAAACGGGAATAACGCCAACGCTCGGACACAGCGGTAGCCGCAGTCTCCGCATCTTCTTTCAAGTAAGTCAGAATCTCGAGTCAGTAATCCTGTCTCAACTCGTTCCGGTTACCGCGAATACTGATTATGAGTTTGAATACTATGTACGCACGGAAAAACTGGTTAGTGCAGCGACGCCCCTGGTGACGGTCGCTGATGCTGCGGGTGGATCTCCGCTGGCGATCTCCCCGGGCGCGGGAAGCGGAGACAAGGATTGGCAGCAGATCGTTTTGCCGTTAAGAACAGGTCCTAATACTCAAGCCTTAATTGTGAAGGTGGTTAGGCCGTCTTGCGGAAGTGAGAATCCTGTTTGCCCGCTCTTCGGCACTGTGTGGTATGACGACTTCAATCTCAGCAGAAAATAGCGCGCTAACCGCACGCGACATTGAAGCTGCAACTGCACCTGCGGTTCGTTTCACGACCTATCGTATTCGCCACACTCTCGCCAGCCGGTTCGCATTCTTAACAATCTGCGTCGCCGTCATCATGTCCGCGCTCGCTTACGGCACAGTCCATTACTGGGCGATGTCGCTGTTTTTTCTCGGCGCCGTTTCCATCCTCATTCTTTGGGTGGTCGATAGCTGGAACCTCGGCACAGTTCGGCTCAGCCGAAACGTCTTGCAACTTCCACTGCTTGGCATGGTTGTTTTGGGGCTGGTGCAACTGCTGCCGTTGCGAGGCGGAAGCAACTCGGTTGGCTTGAGTGTTCCGTTCGTCAAAAGTTTGTCGTTTGACCCTTACGCGACACGTTTTGTGATCCTGCAGGCAGGCTGTTTGCTTGTTTACTTTGCCGCGGTGCTGGTGTTTACCGATACGCCAAAGCGACTTCGGATTCTGGTCCGCACAATAATTATCTTTGGTTTCTTCCTTGCCATCTTTGGACTCACACAGTCGTTCACTAGTCCGAACAAGGTTTACTGGCTGCGCGAGCTCGGTCAGAGCACGCCCTTTGGTCCGTTTATCAATCGCCACCATTTTGCCGGTTACATGGAACTGGCGCTGGCACTCCCTCTCGGCCTGTTGTTTTCCGGCGCGGTCGAAAAGGAAAAGCGACTCATCTATCTGTTCGTCGCCGGTCTGATGGCAGTGGCATTGGTGATGACGAACTCGCGCGGCGGTATCATTAGTTTGATAGCCGAAGTCTTTTTCGTGGTTGCGACTATGGGCGTGCGCCGCCATCACAAGCGAAAGCACACCTCCGAAAAACGCGGCGCGTTAAGAAGTGCGGCGGTCCGCGCAGGATTGGCGCTGGCATTGGTGGTAGCGCTGTTTGCGAGCGTCGTGTTGTTGGGAGGCGAAGACGCGCTTAGCCGCTTCGTTGGCACAGTTAACACAGATGATCCGACCACGGGCCGAACGCACTTTTGGTCGGTCACCCTCGATATCATCAAGCAGCACCCCATTCTTGGAGTCGGACTGGGCGCCTTCGGTGTCGTCTATACGGGCTACGACACGCGCAATGGTCTGTATAGACTGGAACAGGTACACAACGATTATCTTCAAGTGTTGTCGGACGGTGGGATTGTTGGCGCTGCACTCGGTTTATTTTTCCTTGTCGCATTGTTTCGTATGGGATTCGCGCGACGCGAGTCGGAAGACGGCTTTAGACGAGGAGTGGCGACGGGAGCGCTCGCAGGCTGCTTCGCTGTATTGGTGCACAGCTTCTTTGATTTCACTTTGCACACGCCTGCGAATGCGCTCTTGTTTTTGGTGCTGTGCGCACTCGCGACTATTAACGGACGAGTCGAGGATGTGCAAACTCGTCGCCGCAAACGGCGGCCCGGTGGTGGCAAGGCCGGCGATGACAAGGGTAGCCCGGCGCCTGAAGATGTTGCGTCGCAAGCAGCAATCAGTCAGGAACCGCAGCCTGTTGTATGATTTGTGACCCGCTTGATTTGACCAGGAGGACACGATTTGGCTTCTGCAGCTTCCGCACAAATCACTAAAGATCCACGCCCTGAAGCCGCGTCGTCTGTCCCGGAACTCTGCCTGCACGCAGCGCTCAAACATGCCAAAGACGACGCGCTCAACCACAAGAGCGGAGACGAATGGGTCAACATTCCGGCATCACTTTTCGTCGAACGTGTTCGCAACATCGCCCTCGGACTGGCCGGCATGGGAATCAAACCCGGCGATCGGATTGCGTTGTTATCGGAGAACCGTCCTGAGTGGTCCATCTCCGACCTCGCGATACTCAGCCTGGGCGCCATCAACGTTCCTATTTACACGACGCAGGCTGTAGACCAAATTCGCTACATACTCACTGACGCAGGCACGCGGGCCATCTTCGTTTCAAATCGCAAACTTTATCAGCATGCGGCCAAGGCCCTCGAGGGGTTGGACTTTCTCGAACGCTTGATCTTTTTCGATGAAGGTTCGGAGGATGGGATTGAGAGAGCTACCACGCTCGCCGCGTTGGAAACCGCGGGAAAGCGAAGAGCCGAGGAACATCCGACGGCATTTGAGGCTTACCTGAAGGCCATTCGCCCGGACGATTTGGCGACGATCATTTACACCTCAGGCACAACCGGCGAGCCTAAGGGCGTGATGCTTACGCACTCAAACTTCATGACCAACGTGTTGACGATCACCGACGGGCTGCCAATTTTTCCAACCGACATCGCCCTGTCTGTGTTGCCGCTGTCCCACATTTTTGAGCGCACAGGCTTTTATATCTTCTGTTACAACGGAGTTTCGGTTTATTACACCGCCTCGTTCGATCAGGTTGGTGAGAACTTGCGCGAAGTGCGACCCACGATCATGACCGCTGTGCCGCGGCTATTTGAAAAGGTGTATCACCGCATCCTCAAGAAAGGGATGTCTCAAAAGGGAATGAAGCGCCGGATTTTCATGAATTCCCTGGCAGTGGGGCAGAAGTACGCCGAACGCAGGGATCACCGGCATCGCGTCTGGCCGAAACTTGCAATCCAGCAGAAACTCGCTGACCGGCTTGTGTTTTCGAAATGGCGCGAGGGAGTCGGCGGCCGGTTGAGATACTTCGTGTCTGGTGGAGCGCCGCTTTCTCCTGCGCTGTCGTATGCGTATATGGCCGCAGGAATTCCGATCCTACAAGGCTATGGAGCGACTGAGACTTGCATCGTTTCGGCCAACCGTCCAGAGCACAACCAGGTTGGTTCCGTCGGTCTGCCCTTCAAAGGTATCGAAGTCAAGATTGCTGAAGATGGGGAGATTCTGCTGCGTGGTCCCAACATTATGCGTGGTTATTACGGCCACCCGGAAGAGACAGCCTCGGTGTTGATTGATGGTTGGTTTGCGACCGGCGACGTCGGCTACCTCGACGAGTATGGACATCTTTTCATCACTGATCGGAAGAAGGATCTTTTCAAGTTATCGAACGGCAAGTACGTCGCGCCGCAGCAGATCGAGAGTCTCCTGAAACAAAGTGAGTTCGTCAGTCAGGTAGTAGTCGTAGGAGCCGGACGAAAGCAACCCGTGGCTCTCATCGTTCCCGAGTGGGAAGCAGTAAGGCAAGCCTTATCGGATGCCGGGGAAGAGTACCCGTCAAATAGAACTGCGTTGTCAAAATTTCCGGCGGCGATCAAGTTGGTTCAAAGCGAAGTGTCCGCGCTGACCCGTGAGCTTGACGACTATCAACGCATCCGCCGTGTGGCATTGTTGCCGGAAGAGTTTTCGATCGACAGAGGCGAGCTGACGCCGACGCTCAAGGTAAAGCGGCGAGTGATCGATGCTAAATTCGGAGAGTTGATTGACGAGCTGTATTCTTAACCGGCCAGACGAACCTACCCAACCAAGTCCTCGTCCGCAGATTGTTCTGAACGATCCTTTGCCAGGATCGACTCCGCTAAAACTCTTAGATTAATCGGCAGTTCGGGCACGCGGTTTTCGCCTTTGCGCGGTGGTGTGTAGAAGGCGAGCAAGGGCACTTCGCAGTAACAAAAATCACAACTGGCGAGATGATGTTTGACCAGCGAGTCAACTTCACGCGCCAAAGCCCGGCGGCGAAACGAGAGTAGAAGGTTTGAAGAGGGGCAAGCTAGGGTTTTTAGGAATGACTTTACGCTGGCGGCTTTCATCTATTTGCCCCCTAGTTTCGCGCACGCCACTAGGTTCCGTATTCAATTTTTAGACAGGATCTTAGACAGAGGCTTCAGGGCCGGCAAGGGGGCAAATGCTTGTCGGCTTCAACCGTTAATGGACCCGGGACAGTCATCCGCTTGTTCAACACCTTAATAGACGTAATGCCAGCAACCTTCCATAACTTTCTCGGCCTGGAGCACCAGTTTTGTTCTGTGGAATCAACGACTTGCCGGAAATGTAAAAACTTGTTGCTCATTCTCAGGATTGTTGTTAAGATGCTTGCCGTCAGTCAGGAGCGCCTGCTCTCTGACGTTCTCCAGGCCAGCCCACCTGTTTTCGCAGGACATCGGGCAATCACTACCACCATTAACACTCATCGCGATATTCGCCACGGCGGATAATCAGCAAGAACCTCGGGTTGTTGCACTTCCCACGCCTTAGTACCCATTCGCAGCGCCAGAGCAGCGATGTCTTTGATAAAAACGGTTACCACCCTTCTCTCAAGGTTCCCACCGCCAGACGATCACTTCCAAATTTGTTGGTAAAGAACAATTCTCGTGAAATCTCTAAGTCGCGAAGTCGAAAAAGAATTTGAGCTGAAACCGGCGGCCGAAGAACCGCAAACCGCTCGCGCCAGGCGTTCTGCGGAACGTATGGCCAAGAGCGGCAAGTGGCTCGACAGCCTTCGCTCGTCCGATGTGAATCGCTTGTGGTCCGAGTTGCATCGCATCGTCTCCCACCATCCGCTCGTGAGGGCGTCGCGCAGTGCCGGACTCCTCGTCGAGGAAGGCGCCTCCAGCGCCTACACGGATCTAACTCAGGAACTTTTCGTTCAGCTTCTCAGCAAGAACCGCTTCGAGCACTATCTCGATTCGGAAATGACTGACTACGAGATCGAGTGCGAAATCGGCCAGATCGAACTCACCAACCTTCTCACCGCTGAGCTCCGCAAACGACATCCCGAAAGCTACCGGCTGGCGCGTCGCATTTCGACGTTAATTCAGTCGAGCACAAATTTCCGCCGCTTTGATACCAGCGGCACCGGAGACGAGCCTCATCGTCGTCTGGCAGATCGCATTTACGGATTAAGTGAATGGGGCGACGGCAAGCGCAGGCGAGAGGCTCACGACGTTGAACAACGAGTACACATTATTCCAGTCCGCGCGCGTGACACCCGCATGGTCGGTTGCACGGGCGATTCTCAGGTCGTAATCAGCAATTCTGATCTTGAGGACTTAATTGTTTCAGTGCTTGACGCGGTTGATTCGCCGGTCGATGTGCGCGCACTTCGCAGTCTGGTGATGTCGCGCCTGCCGGTAATGGATATCTATCTCGTGCCGCTGGATGGCGATGACAACGACGGCGATGGGAACCATTTTCAACCAGTTGATAAAGGCGAAGATCCCGAGCAGGGCTTGTTGCGACGTGAGTCGGAAGATGAGGCTGCCGGCTTTGTCGATCACTTTCTGGCAAACCTGCGCGAAACCGTGCGTGGGAAAATCAAGCAGTACAACCGGATTCTCGGCGTGTTGTGGCACTGTTACCTCAGCCCGCAGCATTCCACCCAACTCGAAGTTGCAGCCGTTTTAGGTGTTTCCGATTCGCTGGTTTCCGATTACCGGCGTCGAATTGAACAGGAGTTACGCGCGCTTTCATTCAACGAAGTTGAAGAGGCCAGGAGATTTGAAGGCGCACTCCGCGAGCGTGTGAAGGAGCTCGTATCAGCCGGAGAGCATAACGAGGTAGCGGTCTAGGATCGGTGGGCTTAACCAAAAGCCTTCATAACACTGCAATTCGAGGCTGCGGCGCATTCAGCGTAGCAGCTTCTTTTGATTTTCAGCGGTCGTTTCAGAGTCCGGCGGACAAGCCAGTATGCGAAAGAAGCGCGTCCTAAATGACTACGAATCGGTGACCCAGTCCTCTCGAGACCGCGCACCGGCGCACGTTTCCGAGTCGCAGCTTCGCGCGCCTGTTCAACGCGTGCCTGCGAATCGACCGGCGCCCGTAGTCGTCAGTTTTCCAACGGACACTAAACCCAAAGTACCTACGGTTTCAGAGCCTGCCGCTACACCTGTCGTCGCAACTGACAATTTGATTAGCAAGCGCGGTCACGCATTGAGTTATGCGGGAATATTTGTTTTTACCTTCCTCGTCTTCTTCCGGCCATATGAACTCTTCCAGTCGTTGAGCTGGCTTTCAAAAAGCGCGTTGGTTGTAGCAATTCTGACCCTCGTCGTCTTTATCCCAACTCAGCTTGGACTTGAAAACCGCCTCACCGCCAAGCCTCGAGAAATCAAACTCGTGATTGCGCTGTTGGTAACCGGAGCGCTCTCGATACCGCTGGCGCTTGACCCGACACGAGCGTTCCAGAGCTTCGTCGAGTTTCTCAAAGTGGTGGTCATATTCGTCGTAATGGTTAACGTGCTGCGTACAGAGAAACGCTTGCGACGATTGATCCTGCTTGTCTTGATTGCGAGTTGTGTTTTGAGTCTGGCGGCGCTGAACGACTATCGACTCGGAAATCTGGCATTACAGGGCCGCCGCATCGCCGGACTGATTGGTGGGCTGTTTAGCAATCCAAATGATTTGGCGTTGCACCTCGTAACCATGATCCCGATTAGTCTCACTCTTTTCCTCGGGTCGCGCGGAACAACCAGGAAACTTCTTTACCTCGGGTGTTCACTCGTCTTGATGGCGGGAATGGTGGCTACGTTTTCGCGTGGGGGATTCCTGGGATTTGTCTGCGTCATCGCGTTTCTGGTCTGGAAGTTGGCGCCGCGCAACCGAGTGGTTTTCGGCACCGTCGCTTTGGTCGCCGTGTTGGCGACCGTCGTGCTTGCTCCAAGCGCGTATCGCAGTCGACTCGCCACGACAGACGATGCCTCGGCGATCGCTCGCACAGACGATCTCAAACGGTCGGTACTCGTCGCGGCGAGACATCCGATCTTTGGCGTGGGAATGGATAACTACATCATCTTTTCCAACACCAACAAGACGACTCACAACGCCTACACCCAAGTCGCGGCTGAAATAGGCTTTGCAGCATTTCTTATTTACCTCGCATTCCTTCTGACGCCTTTCAAAGGCTTGCGACGCATCGAGCAGGCAAACTCCAAAGCTAAGCGGAAGCCGCCAATTTACTATCTCGCTGTTGGCCTGCAAGCCAGCCTCGTCGCGTACATGGTGGTGAGTTTCTTCGCCTCCGTTGCCTACCTTTGGTACGCCTACTACCTCGTGGCTTACAGCGTTTGCCTGCAGCGCATCACTTCCGCGGCAGACGAAGAGACGACGTTCAACCAGCCTGGAACCGCGGCAAAGAGCGAGCCGAAACGTGAGAGCTCTTCATTTCCTATCGGCGGAGCCGCTGTGGTGGGAGGGAACTAGATGCCACCCACTAACCAACATCACCGACATTGTTCTCGTGGAGAGCTTCCTTTAGTCAGCGTGATCATTCCCGCTTACAACGTGGCGGGCTTCATTCGCGAAACATTGGAGTCAGTGTTTGCGCAAACGTTTGATAACTACGAAATCATACTTATCAACGACGGCTCTCCCGACACAGCCGAACTCGAAAGCGAAACTGCGCCTTTCATCAACGACATCACTTATCTGAAGCAGTCGAATAAAGGAGCAGGAGCTGCGAGGAATGCGGGACTGAGAATCGCGCGCGGAGAGTATGTCGCTTTTCTTGACGGGGACGATCTGTGGCTGCCTGAATTTCTTGCCGAACAACTGACGCTGATCCACAGCAATGACGGCTACGACCTTGTCTACGCAGACGCGGTTAACCTTGACGGCAACGTCCTGAGCCGAGCGACCAACATGGACTTCAACCAGTCCGATGGACCAGTCACCGTTCGCAGTCTAGTTACCGGAACGTGCAGCGTCATCACTTCAAGCGTCGTAGCCCGCCGTGAATTGGTAGTTGCGGTTGGTCTGTTTGATGAGAGCTTTCCCAACTCTCAGGACTTTGACCTTTGGCTGCGAATGGCCAAACACGGGGCGCGCATGACCTATCAAAAGAAAGTGCTCGTTCACCGCCGGATTTACGAAGGAAGCCTTGCTTCAAATGCCGTCAAATCGCTTGGAGGGGAAATAAAAGTACTCGAAAAGGCGGCCCGGAGAACTGACCTCACCGCTGAGGAACAAGAAGACATTCGCAGAATTCTTGAGTTGCGCCGCGCAACTGTAGAGGTATTCAAAGGTAAACAACGACTCTCTTCCGGCGATTTTAGTTCCGCCATGTCTGCTTTTCGCGCTGCCAATGATCATTATCAAAGCTGGAAACTTCGACTGGTAATTCTCTCCTTGCGCATCGCGCCGCGCCTGCTTCAGCGATTTCAAAACTTGCGACCGACCTAACCCGAAGTCTCACATGAACAGCCATACAGCAAAAGACGCGGCCAAGCCCCGTGAAGAATATCTGGCGACAGATCATCTTCAGGCGGACCTTGGTGCGCGAACAGCCCGAGGGGGCGCGGTGACTGTTGTTTCCCACTCTCTGCGATTCGTGGTGACGATTGCAGCCACTTCAGTTATGGCCCGACTGCTGAGCCCTGCTGACTACGGTCTGATCGGAATGGTCGCGTTCTTTACTAACTTCGTGGCGATGTTCAAAGACCTCGGTTTGTCAGTAGCAACAATCCAAAAATCAGAAGTGAGTAACGACCAGGTAAGTACGCTCTTCTGGCTCAACGTCGCCTTCAGTTTGGGTATCACTGTTCTAACTGTCATTTTGTCGCCCCTGATTGCGTGGTTCTATGGCGATCCACGGTTGATGGCTATCACGGCAGTCACCGCGGTCGGTTTCGTAATCGGCGGGTTAACGGTCCAACACGAGGCCCTGCTGCGACGGCAGATGAGATTCTTCGCCCTCGTGACAGTGTTTTTTGTTGCCACGATCGCCGGTTACATAGTCGGCATCTTCATGGCCTGGCGCGGGTTTAGTTACTGGGCGCTCGTGTATAGCCAGCTCGCTTTGCTACTCACAAACACGATCGGCGTCTGGGCGGTTTGCCGTTGGCGTCCCTCGCTTCCGAAGCGAAACTCAGGCGTCGGATCGATGGTGGCGTTTGGCCGCAATTTCACAGGTTTCTCGATCATCAATTACTTCTCACGCAATCTCGACAACGTGCTGCTTGGAAGATTCTGGGGCGCGAACGAACTCGGACTATATAACCGCGCCTACCAGTTAATGACGCTGCCCATCGATCAGATTAATGAACCAATAACTTCGGTGGCGATTCCTGCGCTCAGTCGTTTAAACGACGCCGCAGAAAGGTATCGCGCCGCTTATCTGCGCATGCTCGAAAAAATCGCGATGGTAACGATGCCGGCGGTTGCATTCATGATGGCCACCTCCGATTGGATAGTCCAAATAATTTTGGGGCCGCAATGGACCGCGACCAGTCGCATCTTCTTAATTCTGGGAGTGACCGGAATGTTCCAGCCGATTGCGAATACCAGCGGCTGGCTGTTTCTAACGCAGGGCCGTAGTCGTGACATGTTTCACTGGGGTTTGATCAGCGGCCCGTTAACGATGGGTTCGATCCTGCTGGGACTTCCGTGGGGCGCGGTTGGTGTAGCGACGTCTTACGCACTTACGCGTGTTTTGCTTACCGACCAATTGCTCTTCTGGTTTGTCGGCAGAAAAGGTCCGGTTCGACAAAGCGATTTCTACAAGACAATTGCGCCGTTTGCGTTTGCATCGATCGCCGCACTCGCCGTGGCAGTTACCTTCCGCAATGCAGCGGGGATTACTTCACCCCTACTGGGATTGATCGTTGTCTTCTTTGTTACAGCCGCCGTGACGCTGGTTTGTTTAGGCGTGCTGCCTTCAGGCCGGTTGGCCTTGAGTGACATCAAGAAAACGTTGGCGCTGATGTTGAAACCGCGTGAGGAAGCGGTAGTGGTCCATTAACGGAAATTAAACGTATGTGTGGAATAACAGGATTTGTAGATCAATGGGACGCGAAGAAAGATCTCGCACCGGCGGAGCGCGCTCAAACTCTTGAGCGCATGTGCCGGGTGATAACCCATCGCGGTCCGGACGATCAGGGAGTAATGGTTAAGGAGGGAGTCGGCTTCGGCATGCGCCGGCTTTCGATCATCGATCTGGCCGGCGGACACCAGCCGATGACGAATGAAGACGGTGCGATCAGCATCGTGTTCAATGGTGAGATCTACAATTATCGTGAATTGCAGCCGCCACTCGAGTCGCAAGGTCATACTTTCAGAACCAACTCCGACACGGAATCGATCGTTCACGCCTACGAACAGCATGGGCCGGCCTGCGTGGATCAACTCCGCGGCATGTTTGCTTTTGCCATCTGGGACGACCGTGAAAAGAAACTCTTCATCGCCCGCGATCGCGTTGGCAAGAAACCGCTTTATTACACGATTACGCGGAACGGCACTTTTGTTTTTGGATCGGAACTGAAGTCGCTCTTACAACATCCGGACGTCGAACGGGAAATAAACCCGCAATCGCTCGACGCATACTTTTCGCTCGGTTATGTGCCTGACCCGCTCAGCATCTTTTCAAATATCGAAAAGCTTCCGCCCGGACACCATCTGACCTTCAGCCAGGGGCGGTTACAGGTCGAGCGTTACTGGGATTTCTCATATCACACGAACGGCAACGGACACCGGGCCAGGGATTATTTTGAAGAGTTGCGCTCGTTGCTGGACGAGTCAGTCAGGCTGCGACTCATTTCTGACGTGCCTTTGGGGGCCTTCCTCTCAGGCGGAATTGATTCGAGCACGATTGTCGCCTTGATGGCACGGCAGATGGACCAGCCGGTAAAGACCTTTTCGATCGGCTTCGAAGAAGACAGCTACGACGAACTGAAATATGCACGGTTAACTGCGAAGAAGTATGGAACGGATCATCACGAGTTTCTTGTCACGCCCGATATCTGCGAGGTAGTGGATCAACTTGCGTGGCACTTCGATGAACCGTTCGCGGATTCGTCGGCAATTCCCACTTACGTCGTTTCGAAACTCGCGCGCGAACATGTAACGGTCGTGTTGACGGGCGATGGTGGCGACGAGTTGTTTGCAGGTTACACGCGTTATGTCACTGAACGGCAGCGCTCCCGATTCGATGCCATCCCCGGCTTTGTTAAACAGCAGGTGATGAGTCCGATGAGCCGTTGGCTGCCGCACGGTGCATGGGGCCGGAATTATCTCCACAACGCTGCGCTCGATTCAGTCAATCGCTACCTCGACAACGTTTCAATCTTTTCACTGCTGAACAAAGACGGCCTTTACACCGCTGAGTTTAGCGACCAGTTGCGTAACGTTAGTCAGCTCGGTTCGTATTTTGAGGAACTGAGTAGCAACGTGAAATCGAATGCACCGCTCGATGCGTTGCTTTACATCGACAGCAAGACCTATTTGCCGGGCGACATCCTTACCAAAGTTGATCGCATGAGCATGGCGGTTTCTCTCGAAGCGCGAGTGCCTCTGCTCGATCACAAGCTCATCGAGTTCGTCACGCGAATACCTGCCGATTTAAAAATGGCCGGGCTCGAGACGAAGCATCTTTTCAAGCAAGCGGTCGCTGATCTTGTGCCGCCGGAAGTGCTCACGCGGCCCAAGCAAGGTTTCGGCGTGCCGATTCACAAGTGGATAAATCAACAACTTCGCGAGCGCATTCACGACACGCTTAGCGATCCGCGAACACTTCAACGCGGCTACGTCAGCCGCTCCCATGTTGAGGTGCTGCTCGACGAGCATGAACGAGGCCGGCGCGATCATGCGATGGCCTTGTGGTCGTTGCTGATGCTTGAACTCTGGCATCGGCAGTTCATGGACAAATCAGCTTAGAAAGGCCGGTTTTACAGGGGAAACTTGAAGCCACGAATTCTCCAATTGATCGACAGCTTCGACGAAGGCGGGTCTGAGCGCCAGGCGCTTCAACTTACGAAACTGCTGCACGACAGCGGAAGGTTTGAAGTGTACCTGGCGAGTTTGAAACCTGATGGCGTGTTGCGACGCGAAATTGAGAGTCTGCGACTTGGCGAAATTCCGTCTTATCCGCTCACAAGCTTCTACGACCGCAACGCGGGCACTCAACTGCGAAAGTTCGTTCGTCACCTGCGCCAAAACAAGATCGACCTGCTGCACACTCACGACTTTTACACCAACGTGTTTGGTATGGCCGCAGGTTTCCTCGCGGGTGTGAAAGTGCGCATTGCTTCGCGTCGCGAAACGAGTGGAATGCGGACTTCGGCGCAGTCGTCTCTACAGAAAACGGCATACCTGCTGGCTCATCAGTTAATCGCCAACTCTGATGCGGTGCGCACGAAGTTGATTGGCGAAGGCATCGATTCCAACCGCATCAGTGTGGTCCATAACGGGCTCGACTTCAGCAGGATCAACGTCTCAGCTACTCGCGAAGAGTCGTTAGCGATCATCGGCGCTCCACCAGATGCGTCGGCCCATCATCAGTTTGTAACGATTGTCGCCAACATGCGTCATGACGTTAAAGACTACCCGATGTTTCTAAGAGCAGCCGCAACTGTCACCAAATCAATTCCGCGTGTTGGCTTTCTCCTTGCCGGTGAAGGGGAACTTCAGCCTTCGCTGGAGAAATTGGCGGCTGAGTTGAACGTCAGCAACAGCACATTCTTTCTTGGCCGCTGTGAACAGTTGGGCCATCTGCTGAACACCTCGGATGTGTGCGTATTGTCGTCGAAAGCGGAAGGTTTTTCGAATTCCATTCTCGAGTACATGGCAGCCGGCCGTCCGGTCGTTGCGACTGACGTCGGAGGCGCGCGCGCGGCAGTTCTGGAGGGCGTTACCGGCCACCTTGTCTCTTCAGGCGATCACGACGCCATGGGTGAACGAATAGTTTCATTGCTGGTTAATCGTGAAAAGGCAAAAGCTATGGGCGAAACCGGCAGACGATTGGTGAAGGAGAAGTTTTCACAGGAAGCGTTGCTTGCCAACACGGAAGCGCTTTATCAGCGTTTGTTAACCGGCAAGCGCGTGACGAAGAAAACGATGGAGAGACCAGACGAACAACGCCAGGTCGAACCAGCAACGAGCACATCCCGATGACGGACCGCAAAGCACAATTTCACCAACCAGACCGAGGCGTGCGGAAGGCGCGCGTGTTGGTTGTTGCGCCGTCATTCGACATTCTCGGCGGACAGGCGGTACAAGCCGCGCGACTAGTTAGTCGATTGCGCGAAGAAGATGTGCTGGACGTTGGCTTCCTGCCAATAAATCCGAGGCTGCCAGGCGTGTTGCACGCGGTTCAATCAATCAAATATGTGCGAACGATCGTGACGTCGTTGCTTTACGTTGCGACGCTGTTCGCCCGAATTCCGCGCTACGACGTGCTGCACATTTTCTCGGCGTCTTATTTTTCGTTTGTACTCGCGCCCACGCCCGCGATTTTGATTGGAAAGTTGTTTAGCAAGAAGGTGTTGCTGAACTACCACAGCGGCGAAGCCCGCGATCATTTATCGAGATGGCCGTCCGCAAGTTCCACCATCCGGCTCGTCGACTCGCTGGTTGTTCCTTCTGCTTACCTCGCACGGGTCTTTCAAGAGTTTGGCCTCAAGGCTGACGCAATCAACAACATTGTCGAGCTTCATGAGTTCGCATTTCGCGAACGGAACAAACTGCGCCCGGTGTTTCTTTCAAATCGCAATCTTGAAAAACACTACGGTGTCGATCGAGTGCTGCGCGCGTTTGCGTTGATACAAGCAAAAACTGCTGACGCTGAACTCGTCATCGCTGGAGACGGAAGCCAGCGAGCCTCGCTTGAGGACCTTGCCAGGGAATTGAAGCTTCGTAATACGACGTTTGTCGGCCGTGTCGAACACGATCAGATTGCTGAACAGTACAACAATGCCGACGTCTATCTGAACGGCTCTGAAATCGACAATCAACCGCTGTCGATTATCGAGGCTTTTGCCTGTGGCTTGCCTATCGTTACAACAGGCGCCGGCGGCATACCAGACATGGTTCACGATGGCGTTAATGGATTTGTCGTTGATTGCGGCGACTATGAAACGATGGCTCAACGCGCGATTGAGTTGTTGGAAAACTCTGAACTCGCCAGCCGGTTCGCGAAGGCCGGTCTTGAGGAATGCGGACAATACAGTTGGCCTGTCGTCAAAGACCGGTGGTTGAAGGTTTATTCGCAACTCGTTCGCGGCCCGCAGCCACAGAAGAAATCTGCGTCACGTTTGCAACGTCTCGCCGGCATGAGCTTTGACGAACTCCGCGTGCGAATAAGTCAGAAACTTTCGGTCATGGCGGAGCGGCAGGAGTGGTCGTCATTGAACGTCCTGCCTTCCGATCGAAAGTTCGCAAGCTTGATTAACCTTTCTTCCAATTCAGGACCGGGCCAGGACCTTCTCCAATGCCTTCGTTCGCGAAAGTCTCCGGCCTTCTTGAAGTCTTTCGACCATCCTGAAGCAACCGTAGCTGCGCTGCGAGAGAGCTTTCCGCACGTTGAATCTCAAATCGTGAGAGAGGCGGAGAACATACTGAAACTTAATTTCAGGCTTTTCGGGCGTGAGATTAGCTTCGGTGATCCGATCGATTGGCGCCTCGAACCCGTCTCAAAACGTTCTGCGCCGCTTCTTCATTGGAGCGAAATTGATTACCTGAACCCGGATGTTGCGGGCGACAAAAAGATTACCTGGGAACTAAACCGTCACCAGCACTTTCTGAGGGTGGGCCAGGCTTACTGGTTAAGACGCGACGAAAGGTATGCAACGGCGTTTGTGGATCAACTCGAGTCATGGATGGATTCCAACCCGCCGAAGTTGGGCATCAATTGGGCCAGTAGTCTTGAAGTGTCCTTTCGCGCAATCTCGTGGATTTGGGCGTTGGAGTTTTTCAAACACTCGCCGGCGCTTACACGGGAAATATTATTGCGTGTGTGGAAGTTTCTTTACCTGCACGCGCGCCACCTGGAGTCGTACCTCTCGACGTATTTCAGTCCGAACACACACCTGACCGGCGAAGCGCTCGGTCTTTACTATTTGGGAACAATGCTGCCGGAGTTTCGCGAAGCGGAAAGATGGCGAAATACGGGGCGAAAAATTCTCACTGAACAACTCTCACGTCAGGTACGCGCGGACGGGGTCTATTTCGAGCAGTCGAGTTATTACCAACGCTACACCGCGGATTTCTACACTCACTTTCTGCTCCTGGCCGAACTCAATGGCGACTCACTCGACCCAGTTGTCGGTAATAAGCTCCAGGCGATGCTCGATCATTTGATGTACATCACGCAGCCTGATGGCACGACGCCTCTGTTTGGCGACGACGATGGCGGAAGACTTGTCTCGTTGGACCACCGGGCTCCGAACGATTTTCGCGCGGCGCTCTCAACTGGGGCAGTGTTGTTCAGACGCGGAGACTACAAGACGGTAGCAGGAGGTTTCGCCGAAGAGACGTTATGGCTGATGGGTGAGAACGCTGCCCGAGCGTTTGCTGATCTCGAATCGAAGACCCCGGCTCAACAATCGAAGGCCTTCAACGAGGGCGGCTATTACGTTATGCGCGACGGTTGGGAGTCTGACGCCAACTACTTGTTATTTGACTGCGGACCACACGGCGCAAACAACTGCGGTCATGCTCACGCTGACGCGTTGTCCGTCCAACTAACAGCCCACGGCAAACCGTTACTTGTTGATCCCGGGACGCACACCTACACAGGTTCCTTCGAGTCACGAGATTGGTTTCGCGGATCAGCGGCGCACAACACGCTGGTAATCGACGGCGAGTCGTCTTCAATTCCGGCTGGCCCGTTTTCATGGACCAGCGTTGCCAGGTGTCAAACAACGTCCTGGATTTCGGAGCGCCGTTTCGATTACGTCGAAGGCCAACACGATGGGTATGAGCGGCTACCCGATCCCGCCACACACACGCGATCCATTCTGTTTTTAAAGAAGGATTACTGGATTGTGCGTGACCGCATCGCCTCCGCCGGCGAACACCACGTGGAGCTGCCGCTGCATTTCGCGCCTGAGGTTGAAGTGACATTTGGCGCATCCGGAGACTCGTTAACGGCGAAAACCCTCGAAAATGTTGGGATTTCAGCATTTTCCTTTGCAGAAGGCGGTGCCTGGAGCAGGGAAGACGGCTGGGTTTCGCACTGTTATTCAAACAGGGAGGCTGCGCCGGTTCTGGTGTTTTCTGCGCGCACGAAAGCCGATGGTGAAATTGTCACTTTCCTGCTGCCGCAGGGTTTCAACTCTTCAAAAGAACTGCGCGTGAAGGAAGTCGAGGCCGTCGGTGGTCGCGCGTTCGAGATCCGCAGCCGCGAGGGCCGGGATCTGGTGATGCTGCGCGATCCCATGATCGAGGCGCGT
Organism: Pyrinomonadaceae bacterium; assembly: GCA_963730985.1. Classification (GTDB taxonomy): domain Bacteria; phylum Acidobacteriota; class Blastocatellia; order Pyrinomonadales; family Pyrinomonadaceae; genus PSRF01. Next base: position 918,837 of record CAVSTX010000005.1, on the reverse strand, counting down.
GGAGACTGTCAGGCTCGCTTCCAGCTTCAGTTGGACGTGGGCCAGATTCTCGGAAGCGAATGAGGAACTCCCCGAGCAGTTGATAGTAATCGAGGGAGACAGGCTGCAACTTGATGGACGGGAAATTTTGAAGTCGGCCAAACCAATCCGTTACCTGGTCGCCAGTCGCATTGGTAGCAAGTTTCGATTGGAAACGAATGAAGGACCATTGGACTTTACCTTGCCGATCACAGACCTCGAGCTGTTGTTTTCAGAAGCTCAAGACCGAAGGGTAACGAACGAATAACGATGTGCGGAATTAACGGCATAGCTTTATCACCCGATTCGCGACGACGCATCAGCGCCGCGATGCTGGAGCGTATGCGTGATGTCATTACGCATCGCGGGCCAGACGATGCCGGCCTGTTTATCGATGGCAATGTTGGGCTGGGCCACCGGCGACTAAGCATCGTTGACGTCGCCGCCGGTCATCAACCGATGACGAATGAAGACGGTTCACTTCAAATCGTCTACAACGGCGAGATCTACAACCATGCCGATCACCGCTCATCGCTCGAAGCAAATGGCCACGTCTATCAAACGGTCTGCGATACGGAAACGATCCTTCATCTCTACGAAGAGCATGGCGCGGCGTGTGTTGATTACCTGCGCGGCATGTTTGCGTTCGCAATCTGGAACAGCAACAGGCGCGAATTGTTCATCGCGCGCGATCGGTTAGGCGTCAAGCCGCTTTACTACGTCCATGCCGATGACGGTTCTTTGTTCTTTGGTTCGGAAATCAAAACGCTTCTGGAAGCGCAGGCCGTCAAGCCTGAACTTAATTATGATGCGTTGCCCGATTACCTTGCGAACCACGCGCCTTCGGGTGAAGAAACGATGTTTCGGGGTGTTAAGCGACTTCTGCCAGGACACACCTTGACCTGGCGCAATGGTCGCGTGGAAGTCCGCAAATACTGGGACGTCAGTTTTGAAAAAGACACTCAAAACGTCAGCGACCGCGACTACGTTGCGCAGTGGAGCGAACTTTTTCGCGAGTCTGTGCGGCTACGTTTGATGGCAGACGTGCCTTTGGGAATGTTTTTGTCCGGTGGAATCGACTCGTCGGCCATTGCTGCTGTCATGAGCGGAATGGTGGCCGAGCCGATCAAAACGTTTTCAGTCGCTTTCGCTGAGCGCGAGGCGAACGAGTTGGAATACGCGCGGATCGTAGCGAGGGCGTTCAAGACGAACCATCACGAAGTCGTCGTCAGCCCCGCACAGTTTTTTGCAGCCTTACCGAAACTCGTCTGGCATGAGGATGAACCGATTGCGCATCCTTCGAGTGTCGCGCTGTATTTTGTTTCAGAGCTGGCGTCACAACACGTCAAAGTGGTGCTGACCGGCGAAGGTAGTGACGAGCTACTCGCAGGCTACGGCCGGTATCGAAAAACTGTTTTGAATCTCGCATTCGGCAACCGTTATCACCGTATGTTGCCGGGAGGACTCAGGGACAGCATTCGTAATCACATCCGCTCGTTATCTTCTGACTCGAATCTGAAACATAAATTGTCTCGCACGTTTTTGGCGCTCGCTCCCGACATCGAAACCATCTACTTCGACAATTTCGCAGTGTTTCCGCGCGAGATGCAGCGCGAGCTACTGACTTCTGAGACGCGAGAACGCGCCGGTGTCGGTGATCCGTATGCGACGGTAAAAAGCCTTTTGCAGGAGACTGACGCCGCGTCGCTGCTTGACCGCCTGCTGTATGCAGACATCAAGACCTACCTCCATGAACTCTTGATGAAACAGGACCAGATGAGCATGGCGGCGTCGATTGAAAGCAGAGTCCCGTTTCTTGATCACCAGCTGGTGGAATTCACGTCAGCTCTGCCGGAACGGATGAAGCTTCGCGGCAACACCACCAAGTACATCCTCCGTGAGGCAATGAAAGGCGTGCTGCCGCCGGAAATTCTCGCCCGTCCAAAAATGGGTTTCCCGGTTCCCATAGGCTCATGGTTTCGAGGGGCCTTCACCGATGTAATCGACGAATACGTTTTGAGCAAACGCGCAACGCGGCGGGGAATATTTGATCAAGCGTTTGTTAAGTCGCTGGTAAAGAAACACCAAAACGGCGAGGACCACTCAGAGCGTCTGTGGTCGCTGGTAAATTTCGAAATCTGGCAGCGCCAGTTTTTTGATGGAGAACAAACTCACGAGATTGAGGATAGCGAGTTGGAGTTGGCCCACGCGTGAACCAAATGAAAATTCTTTGGATCAAAACTGAGCTCCTGCATCCCGTCGATAAGGGCGGGAAAATACGCACGTACAACATGCTGAAGGAGCTGAAGCGAGAACACCGCATCACCTATCTGACCCTCGACGATGGTGAAGCAGGCTCAACCGAACGCGAGGCCGCGAAGGAATACTGCGACGAGCTCGTATGCATTCCGCACCAGCCTCGAGAGAAGTTTACCGTTGGTTTCTATTTTGAATTACTCGTGAATCTCATATCGCCGCTCCCATATGCGATTTCGAAATACCGTTCGCGCTCCATGCGTCATGAAATTGCTAAACGCATTAGCGCAGAACAGTTTGATGTCGTTGTCTGCGATTTTCTGGCCCCTTCGATAAACCTGGACGCCGAGCTGAAGTGTCCCACAGTGCTCTTTCAGCACAACGTCGAGGCCATGATTTGGAAGCGCCATTACCAGGTTGCAAGCAACGCGTTAAAGAAAATCTATCTGTACGGTCAATGGCTGAAAATGCGGGCTTTCGAACGTCGAATGTGCCGCCGGTTTGATTCCACCGTGGCTGTTTCCTCCGAAGATCGCGGGCAGATAAGAAATGAGTATGGCGTAGAGAAAGTTTTCGATGTGCCGACTGGCGTTGATACCGAGTTTTTCCGACCCGGCGGAAACGAAAAAACCAACGAACACAACCTTGTGTTCACAGGTTCCATGGATTGGCTTCCGAATGAAGACGCCATTCGCTACTTCACTGAGGAGATCATGCCGCGCGTTAAGCAACAAATTCCGGACGCGACGCTGACAGTTGTGGGACGAAATCCGTATGCGGGGCTGCTTTCGATGGCCAAACGAGATCCGTCGATTGTTGTCACGGGCAGAGTTGAAGATGTCCGTCCATACATGGAACGCGCGGCTGCTTACATCGTGCCGCTGCGAATAGGCGGCGGTACGCGATTGAAGATTTACGAAGCGATGGCGATGGAGAAAGCGATCGTCTCCACGACGATTGGCGCTGAAGGGTTGCCGGTCACGGATGGAAGGGAGTTGCTGTTGGCTGACACGCCCGAAGCATTTGCCGAAGCGATTATTGACGTGCTTTGGAACAAGGAACTGGCGCGGACGCTCGGCAATTGTGCCGCGCAAACCGTGCGTGAGCAGTTTGGTTGGGAACAAGTTGCGCGGAAGTTTGCGGGAATCTGCGAACAAACAACCCGGTCGCATCGCGATGTTAACGAACCGAACCTGGCGAGTATGCAAGCTGCCTGCGAAAACAACTGATGAGCACTTCAGCAATAGCAGAACCGTTTGCCCTGAATCTTTCGACGTCGCCGGGCGTGGCGAAGCGGCCGAGAACTGCCTCAGTGTCTGTGATCATCCCCTGCTACAACGAAGAACGCTTCATCGGCAAAGCATTGGAGGACCTCGCAAACCAATATCCCGCTGATGCATACGAGATCGTAATCGTCGATGGCATGTCAGACGACGGCACGCGCAATGAGATTGCGCGATTTCAAAGCGAGTTCCCCGCCATTTCGGTTCGTTTGATTGAAAATCCTGCGCGAAACATTCCCAGGTCTTTGAACATCGGCATCGCCGCTGCTCGAGGAGACATCATCGCTCGCATCGACGCGCACGCAGCGCCATCGTCAGGTTACATCCGTCGCTGCGTCGACGTGCTCAACTCCGGTGCAGCCGAAGTTGTTGGCATGCCGTGCCGCGTACAGCCAGGCGCTGACACAACATTGGCACGCGCCATCGCAAGTGGTGTCTCGCATCCGTTTGGTATCGGCGACGCGAAATATCGTTTGGCAAGTACCGGCGAATCGCAGCAGGAAGTGGATACCGTCGCCTTCGCTTGTTTCAGAAAATCTCTGTGGTCAGAGCTTGGCGGTTACGACGAAGAGCTGCTGACAAACGAGGACTACGATTTCAACTATCGCGTGCGCCGTCGCGGACAACGCGTCGTGCTGGATACGGCTGAGCATTGCAACTACTTTCGCGCGCGCGACTTTGAAAACATTGGCTGCGCAGTATTGGCGGTATGGTTCGTGGAAGGCGCGCATGGTCAGGCAGCAACCGCGTTCGATCAAAGCACGGCATTTGGTTGCGCCTTTATTCGTAGCTTCAACCGTTGGACTTGCGCTGGCAGGAATCTGGACCAAGCTCGCGTGGCAACTGTTGGCAATTGAGCTGGCAGGCTATTTCGCGGCGTCAATCGTGGCGGGAATACACGCGGGAGTCCGAGACAAGCGCGCGCTTTTGGAAGTTGCCGCGTTGCCTTTCGTCTTTTTCATTATTCACTTCTGCTGGGGCACGAGCTTTTTGTTGGGCCTCGTCAACCGGCGATAGAGAGCAAGGGAACTATGAGACTAAGCATTTTTGGAATTGGATACGTCGGGTGTGTTTCGGCCGCATGTTTTGCGCGCGCCGGACATCAAGTGATCGGTGTGGATGTGAACCCAACAAAAGTTGACATCATCAACGCCGGCAGAAGTCCGATTGTCGAAACGGGCATCGACGAATTGATATCAGAAATGGTCGCCGCCGGCCGTTTGCGGGCCATGACGTGCTCGTGCGAAGCGATTAAGAATTCCGACGTGTCGTTGGTGTGCGTGGGAACGCCCAGCAGAGCAAACGGAAGTCTTGAACTCGATCATATACGTAAAGTTTGCGAAGAGATCGGCGCCGCTTTAAAGAACAAAGCTGAACGTCACACTATCGTCATTCGCAGCACGATGTTGCCGGGAACGATCGAGACACTGGTTGTGCCAACCTTGGAGCAAAGCTCAGGAAAGAAAGTGGGCGCTGACTTCGGTGTTTGTATTAATCCTGAATTCCTGCGTGAAGGCAGCTCCATTAAAGACTTCTATGCGCCGCCGTTCACTTTGATCGGCGCAGACGACGAGGAAACCGCTGCGATCGTGCGTTCGCTTTACAAGAATATCGAAGCGCCGTTGTTTGTGACCGGAGTCAAGACGGCCGAGATGGTGAAGTATGCCTGCAACTGTTTTCACGCTCTGAAAGTCAGTTTCGCCAATGAGATTGGCAATATTTGCAAAGCCGCAGGAATCGATAGTCATGAGGTGATGAATGTTTTTTCACAGGACACGAAGCTAAATCTGTCGCCCTATTACCTGACGCCGGGGTTCGCCTTCGGTGGGTCTTGTCTGCCGAAAGATCTGCGCGCAATCAACTACAAGGCGAAGCAGCTCGACGTTGAAGTTCCCGTGCTGTCGGCAATTCTGCCGAGCAATCGCATGCAGATCGAGCGTGCAGTGCAAATGGTTTTGAATACAGGCAAGAAGCGTGTGGGCGTGTTGGGATTTAGTTTCAAAGCCGGGACGGACGACCTGCGCGAGTCGCCGATGGTCACGCTGATCGAGACGTTGATTGGCAAAGGACTACAGCTTTCGATCTACGACCGTGACGTGTCGCTCGCAAAACTATTTGGGGCAAACAAGCAATACATCGAAAGGGAGATTCCGCATATCTCGCAACTGATGCGCGGGAGCGTGCAGGAAGTAATCGACGACGCGGAAGTGTTGGTGGTGGGTAATAAGGCTGAGGAGTTTAGTCACATCCAGCGCCAACTCAAGCCGGGCCAGGTAGTGCTCGATCTGGTGCGGATTCTGAAAGATGCGACGAGCAACGGATCGTATCAGGGCATCTGCTGGTAATTGAAGTATTAAAGAGTTTCGAACGAACATGTCAGTGAATAGCTCAAAAAGGAAGCGGATCGTGTGGCGATTGTTAATAGTCGCCGCCATAGCCATGGCCGTCTGGCCCATGGGCGCGTGGGGAGCCGCGCGACTTTTGATTGTCCACGCACCGCTCGAACATGTTGACGCGATCGTTGTGTTGAGTGGTTCTGCTACGTTTCGCGAAAGAGCCAGGCACGCGGCTGCTCTTTACAAAGAAGGCCGCGCTCAACGGATTATCCTGACAAACGACAATCTCAAGAGCGGATGGTCTTCCGCCGCGCAACGCAATCCGTATTACCACGAGTTGGCGAAGGACGAACTGCGACGTTCGGGTGTTCCTGAAAACGATGTGGAGATAATCATGGTTCCAATTGTGGGAACGCATGACGAAGCCACCAAGTTGAAAGACTACTGCGATAAGCACGATGTCAATTCGATCATCGTCGTTACTTCTGCCTATCACTCCCGGCGAGCGCTGCGAACGTTCCAACAAGTGTTTGGCGATACGAATAGACAAGTAGGTATGGACCCGGCTGCAGCGGGAATTGAAACGCCGTCGCCGGCAACGTGGTGGTTGCACAGGTTTGGTTGGAACGTAGTAGGAAACGAATACATAAAGTTGGTCGGCTACTGGTGGAGATATGAGTAGCTCAGCACACGCATTACAGGTATCGCGCGGCGACAGGTTTCAGTTCGGGCAGAACTGGAGCCGGTTTCTGGCATTGGTCGATGAGACACGTGCCCGTGAGGCTGAGGATTCTCTTAAAAACATGCTCGAGGTCGAGGATCTACAGGGAAGAACGTTTGTAGATATCGGTTCGGGCAGCGGCCTTTTTAGTCTTGCCGCAAAACGAATGGGCGCCCGAGTTCATTCGCTCGATTACGATCCCCAGTCTGTTGCGTGCACAGCGCAACTAAAAACTCACTTCTTCTCCGATGATCAAGGTTGGACAGTGGAAGAGGGTTCCGTTCTCGACGAAGACTATCTGGCGACGCTCGGCAAGTTTGACGTTGTGTATTCCTGGGGTGTGCTTCATCACACGGGAGATATGTGGCGAGCATTGAACAACGTGTGGCCGATGGTAGCGCCGGGCGGCAAACTCTTTATCGCAATCTATAACGACACCGGAAGCCAGAGTGCTCGATGGAAATGGATCAAGCGCACCTACAACAAATTACCGTCGATTCTGCGTTTCCCGTTTACCGTTGTGGTCATCGCGCCAGCAGAGTTGAAGGCGCTGCTAAGTTCGGTTCTGCGTTTGCGACCACACGAATACGCCCGGTCGTGGCGCGGTTACGGCACGCGCAGAGGAATGAGCCGCTGGCGCGACATCGTTGATTGGGTTGGCGGGTATCCGTATGAAGTGGCGACACCCGACGAAATCTTCGAGTTCTTTCAACGCCACGGATTCATCCTGACGAAGATGAACACCGGCCGCGTAGGACTTGGCTGCAACCAGTTTGTATTTGTGAGGGGACGGGTTAAGTGAATTTACAACGCCGTACAAAGCGTCAATTGCCGGTTGTCATTTTACTCAATGGCGTGGCGCTGTTGTTTTGCCTGGCAATTGTGATGGCCCAGCGCCCGCGGCAGGTCCAAAACGTGTCCCGCGCGATCACTTTAAAAACTGGCGACGATTTGCAGAAGACACTCCGCGCGTCGCGACCTGGCGACACGATTCTTTTGCAGGCCGGCGCAACGTTTCGAGGGCCAATCGTGTTGCCATTCAAGGGGCCAGGCACGGGAACAGACGCAGACTACATCACAATCAAGACCGCAGGTTTTGACGCCGTCCTGCCTGAGGGAGAGCGTGTAACACCAGGCTTGCACAGCCGGGCAATGGCGAAGATCGTCGCGCCGAATCAGCAATCGGCGGTGGCGACGGAACCGGGCGCACATCATTACAAGTTTATTGGAGTTGAGTTTCTTCCCGCCCCTAATGCGGCATACGTGTACAACGTGATCGACTTAGGATCTTCTGACTACAAGTCGTCTTCACAGTTTCCCCATCACCTCGTATTCGACCGCTGTTACGTTCATTCAACTGGACTGAATCGCGCGCGGCGCGGTTTCGCGCTTAACAGCGCCGAAACATCCATTCTGAACTCACATGTGTCGGGCTTCGCCGGCGCGGGCGATGAGACACAGGCAATCGCCGGCTGGAATGGCCCAGGGCCGTTCCATATCGTTAATAACTTCTTGCAGGGCGCTGGTGAAGTGATGATGTTTGGTGGCGCCGATCCTTCGATCATGAACCTCGTGCCGTCTGACATTGAGATTCGCCGTAATTACTTTCACAAACCTGCCGAGTGGACAGGCCGTGCGAGTGTCAAAGGAACGTTCGAATTGAAGAACGCCCGGCGAGTAGTCTTTGAAGGCAACTTAATTGAAAGCGAAATTCTGACGACCGCGATTGTCTTGACTGTCCGCAATCAGGGTGGAAAGGCGCCGTGGAGCACGCTCGAGGATATAGAAATCCGCAACAACATCGTGCGTAATGCCAGCACCGGTATCAACATCCTCGGCAATGACAGTGAGCAGCGCAGCCAGGAAGCTAAAAGAATCCGCATTTCCAACAACCTGCTGGTAAAGATCGTCGCAAACGAACCAAACAACATTCCATATTTCCTGCAAACGAACGGTGGACAAAACATCACGGTCGAGCACAACACGGTGCAGCAGGAAGGCAACATCGTTACGGCTTACGGAACGCCCACGCGCAACTTCGTTTTTCGCGACAACATTGTGCAGTTTAACCGTTACGGCATTGTCTGCCAGGCGGATGGCGGTGAATGTAGTTCGACAAACATGTTCTGCAATTGTTTTCCGAGTGGTGTGATTCGAGGGAACGTCTTTGCAGACAACCTGGGTGCAGCCGCAAACGGAAACATGGACGAAACGTACCCGCCAGGAAACTACTTCGTCAGTTCATTACAGAAGATTGGGCTGGTTGACAGCGCAGAGAGTGGTTGGACCTTGAATCACACGAGCAGAGTGTGGAACAAAACGGGAACGAACCCGGGAGTAGACATGAATGCATTGCGAGCAGCCGGCGCTTTTGCCGCGCGGCAAGGAAAACGATTCTGAGTTAACTGATTCGAATATGGCCGACGAATTCGTAAATACAAGGATGATCGACAAGCTGCGGTGGTCGTTGCCGTGGTTGGTTCGGTATCCGGGGTGGCGGCTCGGCGAGATGGCTCGTCGCACACCGGACACCAGCCGTCACCTCATCTTCGTCGTTGCAAATCATTTTGAGCCAGGGCTGGGCGATGAAGCGCTGCGGCGCCTGGAGAAATGGTGTGAACTTGCGCGAGCGACGGGCGATGTAGTTAAAGACCATGATGGAACGCCTTTTCGGCACACAAACTTTTTTCCGGCTGAACAGTATGAACGTCCCTTGTTGACTATGCTCGCGGACTTACAACGCGCGGGTTACGGCGAAGTAGAGATTCACTTTCATCACGGAATCGATCGTCCCGATACTGCCGAGAACACGAAGTACATGCTGGAAACTTTTCGCGACATCCTGGCAGAAGACCATCGATGCTTGTCGCGCGAGTCGTCTATGTCGCCGCCGAAGTACGGATTTGTTCATGGAAACTGGGCCCTCGCGAATTCGGCGGGAGGGCGCTTTTGCGGTGTTGATTCCGAGATGCAAATCCTCGCCGACACCGGTTGTTACGCCGACTTCACATTACCGTCCGTGCCTTTTCAGTCGCAGGTGCCGCGAATCAACGCAATTTACCAGTGTGGCGGATCTCTTGATAAACGCCGTCCACACCGGCATGGACCAGGAGTGAAAATAGGCGACGAATTGAGGCTGCCGGTTATTTTCAACGGGCCATTGGTTTTTGACTGGTCGCGACGCGTGAAAGGCCTTCCGGTTCCGCGGCTGGAGGATGGAGCACTCGCGCAAAACTATCCGCTTAGCATGCAGCGTTTCAACGGCTGGAAAAGCGCCGCGATTGGTGTCAATGGGCGGCCCGACTGGACGTTTGTCAAACTGTATTCTCACGCGTTTTTCACCGCCGATCAGGATGCGATGATCGGTGAACAGATGAGGCGATTTATGGGCGAGGTGATGAACGAAGCTGACCGTTCAGGGTTTAAGGTGCACTTCGCCAGCGCGCGCGAAGCATTCAACATGGTAGTCGCTGCCGTAGAAGGAAAGAATGGCGATCCAAATTCGTTTCGCGATTACAAGCTTCGGCAGATCATGCAAGAACAAAGTGCAGTCACGGAAGCCAGAGGAGGAACCGGAGCTCGTATTAAGCTAACACTGCGCTGATGTATAACGGATTAAAGAAATGAGAGAAGAGATACAGATTCCAACGAACCCAAGCCGATTCACTCGAGCGCATCTTGCAGACGCCCGCGTCGACGAACTCTCGGCGCGTTTGCAACGTGACGGCGTCGTAGTCGTCCCCGACGCGGTTTCGCCCGATGCGTTGCAGGCAATGCAACGAGCTTTCCGCGCGCGGCTGCAACGGATGCGTTGGAACAATTTTGATGGGTATCAGCGGACCGAACTCTATCGACACATGGTCCCGGACGTTCTCGTACTTGACCAGTCGTTTGTCGATCTCGTTTTGCATCCGGTCGTGAAGCAAGTACTGAATCGTTACCTCGGAGAAGAGTATGAGCTGACGGAAGCAAAGGGTTGGAAGTCGCTTCCCACTACGCGAGACTTTCACGGTTGGCACGGTGACGCATGGTACGACCAAACAGTCACTAACGAGATTCACAAGGAGGTGAAGCTGGCGATCTATTTGACCGACGTCCGCAGCGGAGCATTCAACTACATCAAGGGAACTCACCAAAGACAGCACCCACGCCTGGTCCGGAATGGGGAAGTTGAAAACGTAGCGCCAAAACAGATTGCCGAGTTACTCGGCCCGGCCGGAACGGCATTTCTGTTTGACACTTCCGGTATTCACCGGCAAAGCGTCCCAATGTTGGAAGAACGACAGGCGTGTTTCTTCAACTATCACAATCCGAGCGTGCGTGTGCAACAAGAGGACCTGGATGATTACCGCTACCATCCGTTGATTCTCAACGCCGCGTTCCTCGGGAACCTTTCTGAGGAGGATCAGCGCATCCTCGGGTTTGGCAACAAGGCCAGGTTCAATCCCGCTTTCGTGCGCGCGACGAAACCGTCGCTTGTCTCGGGCACATTCCACGCAGCCTACGGCGCTGAACTGCGACTCAAAGACTTCCGCTCGCGTGCGGCAGCTCGCCTTAGTCGCGTCTTCCGTCGTACATGAACCACCCGCAGTCTTCGCAATCCACAGGAGCTCACATGGAAACGGTAGTCTCCGTATTCGGAGTGAAACCATTCCGAATTGGAGGAACTGAAACGTTCGCGAGAGAACTCTCGGTCCAACTAAAAAAACGTGGCTACCGCCACGTGGTCTGTTTCCTTGCGCAGCCAACGGAAGAGGTCAAAAGTTTCTTACAGGCTGAGAACGTGACGATCGAGGTTGTTGAAAACTCTACAACGTCAAACTGGAATTCGATCAAACGGCTGGTGAAGGTCCTCCGCCGTCACCGGCCTGAGGTGTTGCATCTTCACTTTACAGGTTTCCTTGGCGCCTTCCCGTGGTTCGCACGGCTGCTCTCCGTCAAAAAGATTTTCTTTACGGACCACAGTTCGCGGCCTGCTGGTTATGTTGTACATCGCGCACCCGTTTGGAAGCGTTTTATCGCACGATGCATAAACTATCCGGTCGCAAAAGTGATTTGCGTGAGCCGCTACGGTGAGGAGTGCCTGACAAGTCTGGAGTTGCTTCCGCAGTCGCGCCATCACTTGGTTTACAACGCGGTCGATTTGTCGAGGGTTAGTGAAGATCCAAACGCAGGATTAAGTTTTCGAAAAAAGCATTCCATCCCTTCCGGCCGAATTGTAATTGTTCAGGTGAGTTGGATGATTCCGGAAAAGGGAATACCCGAACTGCTTGAGACGGCCCGCATTCTCATATCCGCGAATCCGAATGTTCATTTTGTGTTAGTCGGTGAAGGAGCGCACCGGAAGGAGTTTATGCAGAAAGCCGCCGCTATTGGCTTGAACGGTAATGTCACATGGACCGGGTTGGTGGCGGATCCTTTTGGTGAAGGCGTTTTTGCCGCGGCAGATATCGTTTGCCAGCTCTCGAAGTGGGAGGAGTTGTTTGGATGGATGATTGCTGAGGCGATGGCGTATGGCAAACCGATCGTTGCGACGAACGTGGGTGGTATTCCCGAACTCGTCGACAACGGTGTCACGGGATTCCTGGTCGGACCCGGCGACCATCAATCAGCGTCGGACAAGCTCAATCAACTTGCTTTGAACACAGAAGCTCGCAAGTCGATGGGCGAGGCCGGCAGAAAAGTTGTGGAAGAGAAGTTTGATTTGAAGCGGAATGTAGCGCAGTTGGTCGACTTGTATGGAGTCTGAAACGCAAACGAACGGTCTAATGAATCTCCCTAATGTCGCATTTCTGCTCGACTCAGCTCCGCGCACGTGGAGCAGTCAGGAGGATCGTCACCTGGCCATTTGTCAGGCGCTGGCCGCGCGTGGCAGCAGTTCGATTCTGGTGTTTGCAAACGAACTACCTAACAACATCAGAGAACGTTTTGAACGGGGTGGTGTGCGCATAGCAACCATTAACTATTCCAATGGTCCACGCCATTACCAACGAGAATTGCGGAAGTTAGTTGATCAGAATTCAATCGAGTGCGCGCACATTATTTTCTTCGATTACTTTCGCGCGGTGTTTTGGTTGACTCGTTTCAGCGGAATCAAAAACATCATCTACGAGATGCAAAACGGCGGTGTCTTCAAGGCTACGTCGTGGAAGCGGCAACTGATCCACGCGCGCAACCGGTTGATGACCGCCCCGATGGTAAAAATCATCGCGATTTCGGATTACATCAAGGGCCAGTTAGTGGCCGGTGGCGTGCCTGATGAGAAGATCGTGGTCAGGCATCTTGGTATCGACACTAAACGCTTTCAGCCCGATCCCGCAGCGCGCGAACGTTTGATGAAACAGTATTCAATTGGTCCAGAGGAAACGATTCTGTCCACCGTTTCATATTTGCGACCAATTAAGAGTCCGGAGATCATCGTGGAAGCGTGTGGTCTGCTGAAGAAGCGTGGCGTGCCGGTGCGGTTATTCGTCGGCGGCGACGGCGAGATGCTGGAAAGTTTGAAAGAGATGAGCGCGCGATTGGGAATCGCCGATCGAACTCACTGGCTCGGACTTGTTCCTGATCCCCTCGAGCTTCTTCAGGCAAGCGACATTTTTCTGTTGGCCACGGTTGGCGAAGCGTTTGGACTAGTGTTGGCTGAGTCGATGGCGTGTGGCGTGCCGGTGGTTGGAAGTCGCGCCGGTGCGATTCCGGAAGTTGTACTGGACGGGCAAACTGGTGTTTTGGTTGAACCGCGCGACGCTGAATCTATGGCCGACGGAATTGAGAAGCTTGCGAAAGACCGCGCGCTGCACCGGGGCATGGCGAAGAAATCAATTGACCGCGTGCGCGAGAGATTCACACTCGAGAAAGCTGTGAGTGAGACGCTGGCTGTCTACGAAAAGTTGTGAATCTCAGAACTCTCTGAGATCTGAAATCTGAGCTCTGAGATTTGAGATCTGAGACTGAGATCTGAGATCTGAGATTTCAGATCCCCTACTCGCAACACTCAGTAAACGCAACCCAGTACCACCGCCCACCACGATACTCAAAAACTGCGTACCATGCGAAACTGCGATCGGCGATCGCCCGCCGATTGTTCGCCAGCGGTGGCGCAACGCGGCTCGGCAGCGTATTCCCCGGTTCACGCAGCGCCGTGTTTGGCGCTGTACCTTGCGCGATAATCCTTTCCAACTCCTCCCAGGATCCAGCACCCGTTACCTGCCAGTATTCGAATGCTTCATCGCGCGTGTCCTGATTGCCGTTTTCATCGCCGCCACTGCTCAGGTAATAGAAGTCGCGCGCCATCATCTTTGATAACGCATCGTGATCGCGTTTCTTAACCGCTGCTTCGAAGGCCGCGAAAAACGTTTTCCACTTACGCTGAGAGGCTCGGGTGGTTTGAGCGGGCGCAATTGTCGGTATCAGCAGCGCCAGTAAAATTACAAAAAGTTTGAATGACTTCAATTTGAATACCCCGCGTCGTTATTAAAAGCTTACAGACAGTGTTCATTCTATCGCACGAGGCGGACGCACGTCGTTCGTCAGCCCTCTTTTTGCATGTATAGTCCGGTGAGCCAGGGAATGACTGCCAGCATCGAGTAGGCAACCCACACCGTCAGCGACGGAAAATAAGAAAGCGCCGCGTTAAGCAAATAAACCAGCACAACCAAATCCAGCACGAAATTTACGAGGGCCAAAGTGATGCCCAGCTTTATTCCCTCAAGTCGTTTGTCCTTCGCGGATCGCAGATATCTTCTGGAGATAACAACCGTGAGTATTAACCACATGAAGAGAATCGGAAAACTAATCATCGGGTTGCTCGAGACGTAGGGGATGGGCGACGTCTGCTTGAGTGATGGACTCATAAAGACGATGGTGCCCCAGACGAAGCCGGTCATCCAGATTGCAACTGCATAGATGATTGCTTTGATTGGTTTGTAAGGCATGTCGTTTCTCGAGTGCTTCGCTTTGTCCCCTCTCCGCAAACGGAGAGGGGGTGGGGGAGAGGTGGCCGGTGCGCAAAACCCCACCCCTAACCCCTCCCCGTTTACGGGGAGGGGACCCAGGAACGCGGGGTATGAAATTTGTCGAGAGCGCTGAAGGCGCGGTTCTATTTCGCGCTTTCAGCGCTAACGGTTTTATCGCCGTTACTTTTTCCTGGGCCGTTGGCCCAGGCTGTCACAGTTCGCGCCTTCGGCGCTTTGAGAGGTCATTCGCTCTTTGGCAACGTGTAGTCAAACTCATAGGAATGTTTGCCGTCGCCGATCTTAATGACCATGCGGCCGGCGAGCCCCGAAAGTTCACCAGTACCTGAATCGGGCACGACGGTTACTGATAATTCAGGCGTCCCGCGCGTCATCGTGCCGGTGTGTTGCAGGACGAAGGTCCCACTACGTCCATTCAACTTCCCAGTGACTGTTTCGATGGCGACGTAACCCGCCGAATTTTTAATTGCCGTACCGGCCGTCAACATCTCACCTTTGCTGGTTGCCTCGAGATCCCCGAAGAATTGCTTGTCGATCGACATCCTGCCAATCGTTTGGTCCTTAGTTTTGTTGTACGGATCAAGCGGATTGAGCTTCACTTCAAAAGTGCCGGTAGCATGATTTGTCATAACCTGCCTTTGCGCCCTGGTTAATTTGAATGCAAACGAATGGACCAGCATCGCTGTTAAGGCCACGCAAAATACAAGTTCTGCCCGTTTCGCGATGCGCCGGCTGTTCGTAATGCGATCCCCATTCGATATTCGAAGCGACATGATACTCAAAGCCTTTCGGTTGCTTGCCCACTAGATGAGGCGTCTCATTCGCAGTTTCACCTCGAACCTGCGGCGCCCACGACGCAGCTTGAGTTTGTATTCGCGACCGGCTTGTTTGAACATCTCGTAGATTTCATCCATCGAGTATCTGGCCGCCGACCTGTCGTCAATATCAATCAAGACGTCACCGATGCGCAGCCCCGCCTGTGTCGCTGGAGAGTTGTCGATTAGTTGGAATACCTGGTACGTGCGGAACCGTTCGCCGCTCGCTCTCAACCTGATACCGCTCATCTCAGCCTCGAACGGATCAGCGAAGCGCGCGTTTGGCTCGAGGATTAGTCGGCGCCTGGGATAATCGAAAATCACTTTGAAACGTCGCAGCACTTCGCTGCCAATTACACCGTCAAACTCCGTGCTGGCAAGCGCGCCGGCATCATCGCGGGATGAGTAGATTACGGGATTGGGCATGACCAATTTCCCGATCCTCAAAGTCTTTGCCCGGCTCAAAAGCAGTTCGATCTCACCTCCGAGTCCTGCCAGCGAACGGTCAACTACTACCTTGTCCTGGCGCGCCGGGAAGTTTCTCGCTTTCGCGAACGGCGTCGTCAACACGGCTGTGACCCAACCGCCGCCTGTGTCCACCAGAAAACGTCCTTCGAAAGCAGAGCGATCAGCCGGCTCTATTTTGGCGGGGACGAATAAATAATCTCCCTCCATGGCCAGCGGGATGCTCTCGCCTGTTCCGGAATAGGTATATGTTGCGGGGTTGTAGAGCGTGACGTGCTCGTTCAGGTAATCGATCTCAACCACCAACTTGATAAACAGTTGGCTGCCGACAAGTCCTTCAATTGATCTCCCCGCCTGCGTTTCGATCGAACTGAGCGAGATTACTGCCGCGTTTGCGTTGTTGAAATTCAGCCCACCCAGGTTGACCGTCAGCCCGCTCGTACTTCCGATGTCAAATTCGACTGCGCCTGCTCCAGAGCCCTTGACCATGTCGAAAAGCTTTAAGCCCAGCGCATCAGCTCGTCGCGTGTCGACGACAAAAGGAAAACTCGCGCCACTATCCAACACGAACCAGAGCGGCTTTGACTGGTTGACGCGGGCGCGCAAAAACACGAGACCGCGGTCTGTAACGTCAGCGGGAATTCTGACAATAGGTTTTGCCGCGAGCGTGAGACCGGTTTGCGGATGTGCATGCGAATCCGTCGCGACGTCAAACGGCGCAGACGCAAACGCACAGAGCAGAACCATCAATAAGGCGATTTGCAGTCGCCGCGATTTGAAAAATGTCATTAAAGTTGGACCGAAGATGCGTATTAGAAAGACGCGAGCTGGGATTTCCTGGCCCGGCCCTGGGAAACTAGTTTTTCTCCCCTCTCCGCAAGCGGAGAGGGGACGGGGGAAAGGTTGGTCGCGCGCAAAATCCCACCCCTAACTCCTCCCCGTTTACGGGGAGGGGCCAGCAAGTCACAGTTCGCGCCTGCGGCGCTTTAGATAATGCCAACTTCAACTGCGAGTTACTCTCTCACCGAAGCCTGACGTTGGCATTCGGTTCAGAAGAGTGACTGTTGCCGTCGGTCACTCTCGGTATGACGTCGTACTAAGCGTCGTGGCTTGTCGTCAAAAACTGAACGGCCGTTTAATGAACGCGAGATTTGGTTCTCGTGAGCCACGACCGCATCAAGATCCGCCACCGGCGCCAGGTTGTCTTCAACTGCGCGTGCGAACCGTTCAAGTCGTCGCAAGCCTCCCAGCTTTTCCTTGCCAAATTCTAGATTGTCGGCAGATGCCACGCCGCCGGGGCGTGCACGATCCAAGGCCGTGCGCAAAAAGTTGATCGATTCGTCGTACGTCTTTAGTGGTACCGGAAACGGATGGCCGTCCTTTCCGCCATGCGCAAATGAAAACCGCGCAGGATCGTTGAAACGGCTTGGCGTGCCATGGACCACTTCCGCAACCAGGGCCAGCGACTGCAACGTGCGTGGGCCAAGTTTCTCGAGCAACAAGAGTTCCGCGAAATCGTGCAACCCGCGTTCATACGCGACCGCGAGTACAGAGCCAAGACGTTTCAAGTCGACATCTTTTGCACGCACTTCATGATGGTCCGGCAGCTTCAGATGACGAGCGTGGCTGAGCGTCTTCTCGGGATGTTCGTGGACGATACCAAGCATGGCGGCCTGGGCCGGCTTAGCATCTGCGTCAACCAGGTTCATGATCATTCCCTGGTGCTCGCCGACGATGCCCGTGTGCGGCTGGGCCACAAAGTCTCGGACGGTTGCTGAATGCCAGTGATATCGTCTGGCCATGCCGTTGCGATCATTTAGTCCTTGTTGCACTACCGCCCACTCGCCGGCCGAAGTCACGACAAAGCTATGGAGGTATATCTGGAAACCATCAGCTATGGCGTTGTTGTCGACTCGCGCGGTTAGGCGGCTCGTGCGAACCAGTTCATCGCCGTCGAGGCCCCGGCGATTTGCGATCTGCTTTAATTCGTACGGAGTGTTTCGCGAGAATCGCCCGCGACCGCCACAGACGTAGATGCCGAGCTCGTTAGCTTGCGGCGCGAGCCCGCGCTTGAGCGCGCCCATAACCGACGTGGTGATGCCGGACGAGTGCCAATCCATTCCCATCACGGATCCAAATGCCTGAAACCAAAAGGGATCGCTGAGGCGTGAGAGGAAAGCCGAGGTGCCGTAATCGTGAACTATCGTCTCAGTAATTGCCGTGCCGAGTTTCGTCATACGCTCGGCCAGCCATGGCGGCACGCGGCCGCCGTGGAGAGGAAGGTCTGCAACTCCGGAACGATGCATCTGTTCTTCTGAATCTCTCGAGTATCAGTTTGAGCAGCGAGCGTCGATGATCGTTTTCGCCTTACGTTGAAACTCAGTGGCCCACGCTTCGGCCGGCTCATCACGTTCGTGATTGCGTGAAGCGCGAAACACGCGCGTAATCAAACCGTTGTCACGCTCGCCGTCGAGCAGGCGCTGAAGCCCGGTTGCCAGTAACTGCCGGCCTTCTTCGCTGATCGTCGCATCGCCTACGCTTTTGGCTGTGGTCTCACAGCGCCCGCCGCTGACCTTGATGGGATCTTTACCTTTCCATGAGCTGAGCCGCGCCTTTTTTTCGCTGGCACTGGAATATCCCCACGTCGAGCCCATGTCGCTCACATAGAAAACAGCCTCGCCGGGTTTACAGGTGCGCGTGCCGTCAGGGTTGCGTGTGGAGTCGAGGCAGGCAAACTTTTGATTGTCAGTTTTCGTGTCGCCGTGATCGATAAAAGCCAGCCAGAGTTTGAATGCGTCAATGTGGGCACGCGGTGTCCCGCCTCTGAGTAAACCCTCGAGCGCACCCTGAATACCGGCGCCGTCCTTGTTGTTGCAATCGACATCGATCCCGCGTCCCAGGGCCAATTCGATGCCGGCCGCCGGCTGAGAGGGTGAGAAACTTGCGCCCTGGAAACTGCTGGTCAAACTCTTCTCGCAGTCGGGGCAGGTGACGTCGGCGACCCACTCATCGTCGGCGAAAAAGCCCAGCGCCTTCGAAAATCTTGATGACAGAAACTCACCGTAGATCTCTCCATTCTTCTTTTCGCGGGCCTGGCCTTTGAAGTGTGGCTTAACCTTGTAACGAATTAAATCTCCGTCTTCGTCAACAACGCCTGCAACGGAGCAATGAAATTTCGGCGTTGTGCCCGCGCCCTTGTTCGGATCTTTGTTCGCTGTACATCGCAGCGGAGCAGCGAGTCCGTTTGCGTCAACAGTGAGTGCGCCCGTACGCGCGCCCTTCGTTGAGTTGTAACCAAGAACCGGGTCGTAACTCGGATCGGGTTCCTGCCAGACTTTCGCGGTCCGTTCTGCCGCGGCACGCGCTTCAGATGTGAAGCATGCTTTTTGAGCAGCGACTGGCGATGCTAATAGCGAGAAGACGGCAACTGTGAGCGCAAGAAACAATTGTTTTGACGAAGTTCGAAACATGAACCCACCCTTTCTGTTCTCTGTTTTGTTTTATTCATAGTAAGGCCATGACAGTGGCAAATACAAAGAGGCTTTCCGCCTTCAGGCGGATGCCCGCAGGGAGAACAGGCCAGCCGTTGACGGCTGGTACGAAGCTGACAAAAACAAACTGTCGGCCGTTTCAACGGCCTTTCAAAATAACAAGGCCGCTAAAGCGGCCTGAACATCAGTTCATGGGTTGAACCAGCCGTAAAACGGCTGGCCTATTCTCCCTGCGGGCTGCCGCGTAAACGCGGCACATTTCATTGGTTAACCGCTTTGGCGAATTGCGCCGTATCTGTGTACTGCTGAAACTTCATAATTTTTCCATTCTCGAACGTAAAGAAGTGTGCAAACTGGGCGCGAACGGAAGCACCATTCTTCTTAAACGTTCCAATGTAATGACCGTGACCGATGATGGTGTCTCCAGCATCAAGCACGTTTTCAGGTGAAACGGCGAACCCATCCCATTCCTCAGCGATGCGCATGAATACGCCACTCAAAACAGCATCGGGCCCCGCATAGGGATTGCCGTCGGCGTAAATGAAATTCTCAGCTTCCCACCACTGCACGTTAGGATCGAGCGCCGCAATGATGGTGGGGATGTCGCCGGTTGCGAAAGCGTCATACATCCCACGAACAGTGTTCACGTTTTCTTCTGACATAAACCTCCAGTGTTAAAGGTCGGAATAAAAAATTAACTGCTTGTGCTCGGTTAGTCGTCGAAAAAAGGCAGTCGCCAGATCTTGCCGGTGAATTCTGAAATCCAAAGCTCGTCATTAACCCACGCGAGTCCGCTCGGCCGGCGCACCTCTGAAATGAAATACCTGGTTACGACCTCTCCGGTATGCGGATCGATCTTCGAAAGCATTCGGTCTTTGATGTGCCAAAGATTTGTTCCGTCCCAGGTCAGTCCATGAGTGCCGTCGTTCGGAGTTCCAGATGGCGCAGGATATTCGGCAATTACTTTCCCGTTTGAGGGATTAACCTTTAGTAATAGCTGGGTTTGCGAACGTGGGATGTTATATCGAAACCAATGCCACGCGATCCAAATGTTAGTACCGTCAAAGGCCATGCTCGCATACATCTGACTGGCTTTATCTTCACGCTGCTTCACCTTGAATAGGCTCTCAATCTTCCAGGTCAATGGATCGATTGAACCCAAAGAACCGCCGTATGAAGCCCCGATCCATAGTTTGCGGTTGGCGAAACTGATTCCGCCCGGACTACCAAAGTCTCCCGCTACTTCACGAATAGCTGCCCTCGACATTTCGTTACTGGGATTTGCCCAACCAAGCGTGACCGGATCCAGCGTCGCGTAAGTCCCTTTACCCAGGTAAATCGCAACCCAAATTTTCTCTCCGTCATAAGCGAAGCCGCTGATCCGCTGAGGGAATTCTGCCGGAAGTTGTGAAATCTGTTTAATCGCTCGCAGGTTTGGCTCACTTGCTGAAACCTCTACGCCTGCGACGCATAGGAGGATGACCACGAACACTGAAAGAATGAGTCGTTTCATGAAATAGCCTCCTTTGTTCTAACTGATTCGTCTGAAAAAGTGGCACAGACTTCAGTCTCTGAACATGAAGTTAATATCTTTACGTAGTCGCGTTATCAGTGACGGTTCGTTCGCCCGTTTTCGAACCACGTCGGGTTGGATCCAATACGCGCGCCAGCAACGGGATCGTAGCGAAACCGAGAGGCGCCAGACGTATGCTGATCAGTGCAAGTCCAATCGCGATGGCACAGGCGAGCGGTACTGCTAAAGACCGCCGGCTGATGCGCCTCGCAGTTAAGACATCAATCTCACGGCTCACGAGATGAGGCTTACTGACCGCGTATTGCCACACCCAGAGTTTGGCCAAACCTACCGCTGCAAAGCTGGATGTGTACAGGATGAAAGCGGTGAGACTCCAGTAGTATTCGCTGAACAAGGCAGTAGGAAAAGGCACGAACGACACGCACAACAACAGAATCAGGTTTCTCCATAACAAACCGATGTCATAGCCGGTGATGTAACGGAAGATTCTGTGATGTTCGATCCACATTAGTCCTGTGACCATGAAGCTGATCAGGAAGCCGACAAACTTTGGCACCAGCCCAAGCAGCGCGTGGTTCAGCGATGAATTAGTAAGTTGTTCGAGATGCGGTGGCTTGATTTCCAGTACCAGCAGTGTGATCGCAATTGCAAACACAGCGTCGCTAAAGAAAACCACCCGCTCAAAACTTAGTCCAGATTCTGGTTGAGTCATCAGCTTAGTGTTGGGAGGTTGTGGCATGTGCATCTTGCCCATGCTGCACGGGCGAAACGCCCCGTGCCACTACGAATAAAATTGGTGTTGGACCATCAAATCGCGCCGCCACTTTATCACGCGGAACGTCGGCGTTGGAAACCTACGTAGCGCCCACATCGTCGACTACTTATTAAGCTGTGTGGGTCAACGAAAACAGAACCGGGAGCGGTAGCGACCGGGTTCATGCTGGATTTAGATCAACGATGTGACTCGACGAAAGCAGAACCGGGAGCGGTACCGACCGGGTTCATCGCGGATTCCGTCCAAGGATAGATTCAAGAGTCGACCTTTGCAGATCCTCCTACCTCAGAAACAACATATGATCGATTTAGGAGACTTTCATTGAGCGTCATTCCAACCTGAACCCCGGTCGCTACCGCTCCCGGTTCTGCTTTCGTCGACCCACAGAGTTGAGCACTCGCGATGAACGCCTTAACGAGCTACCGAAATCCCGCCGCCGTAGATGATGTGCCACACGAGATAAAACGAAAGCCTCATCGTGACCGGCGCGAGGAATCCATACTTTCTGAAGAGCCAGGCGGCTACGAGATTAGCGACAAACAAAGGTTCGGTGATCCAATTCAGGAGGATGCTCGGCGCGGCGATGCCTGGCGCTGCGCCAAGTTGTTCGCGCAGGTGCGGAAGTGGTTCATAGAGAGCGGCGATTATCGCCGCGATCCAAAATGCCTGAGCCTGCCACCGGCCACGGAAGAGAAGATTTGAAAGCAGCCAAACAATTACCGTGACAGCAAACAGCCGTAACATTATTTCCAGAAAGATTGCGCCGAATGCATAAAAGGGGATTGATAACGGAAGCGGCAGATGAACCGGCGATGGGTCTGCTAAATCGTTGACGACTGTGATAAGTCCGTACGCGAGTCCGATCAATGTGGGAACAATGAACCGTTGACGGTTGCTGACGTGCTGGTCCCACATTTCCGGAAAGCCCGCCCGGGACGAAAGAAACAAACCAACCAATCCCATCAAAGCAACCCCGGCAATTGTGGTCCAGGCGAATGCTGACTGTTGCTCCGCTAGAGGAAACGCTGTCGGGAAAAGCAGGAAGATGATTTTGACGAGTACCAGAAACGCGATTAGCCCAAGGTAGGTTTGAGTAGATTTCGAGACGCGTTTCATGCAAAGGTGAGTACGCGAGTACAGATGTGTAAGTTCCGAACGCGAACGGTAGCGACCGGCTCCGTTCGACTTAGCTCAAACGATGTGGGTCGACGAAAACAGAACGGGAGCGGTAGCGACCGGGTTCAACCTTAATAACCGTTCTAGCTCGGAGTAACCGCACGCGTTAACTTTTCTCCGACTGAAAATCAGAACCTCGTAGAGGTACCACAATCAGCTTGAGAGTCATTCCAGCATGAGCCCGGTCGCTACCGCTCCCGGTTCTGTCTTCGTCGACCCACATGGTTAGACTAAGCCGGCGCCATGAGCCCGGTCGCTACCGCTCACGGTTCTGTCTTCGTCAGCCCACATCGTTGACTAGGTCACGAGCTATAAAGCCGCACTGCCCGGTCAGTCTTCCGCCACGCCGCACATTCTGGAATTCTCACCCCTTTCATCGTTTGATTGTAATTGGGTCGCATGCTGTCTTTCGAGCAGCATTGTCGGCCGCCAGTCAGCAAACGTTTTCCTAACGAAATTGCCCTTTCGTCACGAAAACCGACAACAGAATCCCGCATGAGTGTCATCTTCGGCCGAAAGGCCAAATCACATCATTCAACCATGTCAGTCGCTGCGGCTTCGGCCCAGTCTTCGAGCGTTTCCATCGGGTCTTCCATGCACCTTTGGCGTCTCATCGCCATCGGCGCCACTCTCGTGTTTGCCTATGCGACAGTGCTGAAAAAACTGGGCCAGGACTGGTGGAACGACGAGAACTATTCGCACGGTCTACTGATTCCGCTGATCATCGGCTACATCGTTTGGAGTCAACGCGGACGACTTGCGGCAGCGGCGGCTAAACCGTCGGCGGTTGCCGGTATGGTCACTGTGATGTGCGGGCTCTTAGCACTATGGGCGGGCACGGCCGGCGCCGAACTGTTTATGCAGCGGGTTTCTCTGGCCCTCGTACTCGCCGGAACTGTCATCTATCTCTTTGGATTTCGATTGCTGCGGCTGTTGCTGGTCCCGCTATTTCTGCTGCTGCTTGCGATCCCGATTCCGGCAATTATCTTCAACAAAATTGCGTTTCCGCTTCAGTTGTTCGCCTCGCGATGCGCGGTGGGTGCCATGAGTCTGTTTGATATTCCGGTGTTGCGTCAGGGAAACGTGATTGAGTTGATGCCGCTCGGCGCGCGAGAAACGAAGAAGTTGGAAGTTGTCGAGGCTTGCAGTGGTATTCGTTCGCTCATGACTCTTGTGACGCTGGCCGTCGTGTTTGCTTATTTCACTCATCCTCGACCCGGTGGCCCAGACTCTCCTCAGGGGAAACCACACAAACTGAAGTCCGTGATACGGAGCTACGGCTTTTGGCGCTCATCGATCATCGTCCTTTCAGCCGTACCCATTGCGATTTTCACTAATGCACTTCGCGTTAGCGGCACGGGCGTGTTGGCCCACTATTACGGCACACGCGTCGCCGACGGTTTCTTTCACAGCTTTTCAGGCTGGGTGATTTATGTAGTTGCGTTTGTCATGTTGTTTGGGGTGGGTTGGCTTCTGGACCGCTTCAAGCCAAGCGAAAAAGCAATCACCAGCTCACAGAAGACGCGTCCGCAAGTTCAACTAAAAACCGTCGAAGGGAGTGAAATCGCATGAGGCCTTCGACTGCGTTGATTTGTGGCCTGTTTACTCCTCTCTCCGCTAGTGGGAGGGCGAAATGAGTAGTTGGCGCTTCGTTATTCTATTTGTACTACTGCTGCTGGGGGGCGCGGTGGTAAACGCGTGGGAGTATCTCGGCGAGGCATCCGTTGAGCGCCAGGCGCTGCGCGGCTTTCCCAAACAACTCGGCGCGTGGGAACAAACAGGTGGAGACGAACAATTTGATAACGAGACGATGGCGGTGTTGCGCGCGAGTGATTACTTGCTGCGCAACTATCGCGGGTCCGATGGCCGCCCAATGAATTTTTATGTTGGTTACTATGCCAGCCAACGCGACGGCGCGACCTATCACAGCCCGCTAAACTGCTTGCCTGGCTCCGGCTGGGTGTTGAATCAGCCCGGTAAAATGACAATCTCTCCTGAGGGTCGCACTCCTTTCGTAGCCAACAAATACATTATTCAAAACGGCGATCATAAAGAGTTGCTGGTCTATTGGTACCAGGGAAGAGGTCGCGCGGTTGCGAGTGAGTATTGGGGGAAGATCTACACGGTTCTCGACAGCGTGCGCATGCGCCGTTCGGACGGCGCGATGGTTCGCATCACCACACCGGTTGGTAAATCTGAAACTGAAGCGCTCAAAGCCGTAGGAGATTTGGCCGCTGAAGTATCGACCAGGTTGCCCGACTTCATACCAGATTGATAGACCACCAATCTATTTGAACGAAACACGCAAAACCCACCGGTAACCTCCGCAGGTTTGCGGAATCCCTTGTGAATTAACGGTTTTCTACCTACGTCTCCCTCTTGGGAGCGGCAAAGATTTCGGTCAGTAAACGTGGCATGCAACAAGCTACGAAGCCGCTAAGGAGACACGTCAGTTGCATTGCCCGCGCTGACGCCCGACCCCAGGAACACTGACATAACCCACGCGAAGCGATACGCGCAATCAACATAAACAGTCGCTTCGATGAGAGGAAAGAAAAATGAATACTGAGTGCCGAGTTATCGTTCGTCGTGTCACCATTCTGTCTGTCCTAATGGCCGCCCTGATAGTCATCAGCGGCTGTTCGAATCCCGAAAAAACAAAACTTGCCCACGTCGAAAAGGGCGAAGCCTATCTGAAGGATGAAAGATTTCAGGAGGCTTCACTCGAGTTTCGCAATGCGATTCAGATCGACGAGAAGATGGCTTCTGCTCACTGGGGATTGGCGCGAGCCTACGAAGGACTGCAACGCTTTCAGGAAGCTTTTGAAGAGCTACGCAAGACCACACAGCTCGATCCGGACAATCTTGATGCGCGCGTGAAACTCGGTAACTACTACGTTGCCGCCGGCAAAGGAAATTCCCAATTAATCGCCGAAGCCGATCGACTGGCGAAGGAAATACTGCAAAAGAACCCCGGCCACGTCGAAGGTCACATACTGCTCGGCAGCGTTCTCTATGCGCAGGGTGAACGCGACAAAGCGTTCGCAGAAATTAACTACGCGATTCAACTGGATCCGAAACGCGTTGAGTCGTATCTGGGCCTCGCCCGTTTTTACATCGTGACGAACGATCGGGCGAAGGCTGAAGAGACTTTCCAGCGCGCGATCTCAGTCAATTACAACTCGGGACTGGCCCACACCGAATACGGAAAGTTTCTGGCACAGTCGAACCGGATCTCAGAAGCTGAGACGGAAATGTCGAAGGCTGTTGAGGTTGAACCCACCAATCGATCGTCGCGGTTTGTGCTCGCAAGTTTTTATTTAGTTAACAAGCAGTTAGATAAAGCAGAAGGTGCTTACAAAGCGCTCGCCGAACTTGATAAAGACAAGCCCGAGGGTCGCGCCGTTTTGGCCGACTTCTACTCGTCGGTGAATCGACTCGACGAAGCGGTTGCCATCTACCAGCAGATATTGACCGAGTCACCCGACTTTACGCAGGGCCGCTACCGTTTGGGCGAAATCATGCTCATGCGCGGCGACACCCAGGGCGCAATCGCTCAAATCAATGAAGTGCTTGCTAAAGATCAGCACGATCGTCAGGCGTTGCTGCTGCGCGCGCGCGTGCGTTCGCAAACGGGTATCACAACTGATCTCCAGGCAGCCGTCGAAGATTTAAAGGAAGTACTCGTTCAGGAGCCCAATTCGCGGTCGGGCCTGTATTTCATGGCCCAGGCAAACTTCAACCTTGGCAACATGGACCAGGCGCGCGCGTTTGCGGGAGACCTCGAGCGAAACTACCCCGACTATTTACCCGCCAAGTTGATGCAAGCGCAGATCAGTTTGGCTTCGGGTGATCCTAAAGGCGCTCAACGGACGGCATCAGAACTTCTCGTCCGTCTCGACCAGACCGCGCCGGACCGCCACAACTCACCGCAAATGCTCGCGGAAATTCGCGCCAAGACATTGCTTGCGCGTGGCGCCGCTGAGTTGGACCAGGGCAATGCGCCCGCAGCGAGAAAAGATTTCGTGATCGCCCGCGATGTCGCGCCGCGCGACACTTACCCGTACATCAGTCTGGCCGGCGTCGCCCTCGCCGAAGGCAAACTGGACGAAGCCGCTTCGTTTTATGAGAACGCGCTGTCCATCGAGGGAACCAACTTTAATGCGTTGACCGGCCTGATACGGCTGCACGCCCGGAAGAACGAAACATACAAAGCCCACGCGCGGATTGATCAGGCGCTTAGCAGTTACCCGGCGAATGCTTCGTTGCATTACCTGAAAGCGCAGATTTTCGGCTTCGAACGCAATTCCGCTCAGGCAGAAGTCGCGCTTCGCAAGACACTCGAGCTGGATCCCAACTACATCGCAGCGTATTCCGCGCTGGGCGCGTTGTTCATCAACACGAACCAGCAGGACCGCGCCATCGCCGAGTATCAGAAGATCCTTGAACGCCGTCCTGATAACGCCACGGCGTACACATTGATTGGCATGCTCGACGACTCGCGCAAGAACTATGACGCCGCGGCTGAGAGTTATCGCCGCGCGCTCAGCAAAGACCAGAACGCGGTGATTGCCGCTAACAACCTGGCGTGGCTCTACGCAGTCAACGGAAAGGGAAATCTCGACGAGGCAGTTCGATTGGCCCAGGGTGTGGTCCAGAAAAATCCAAACATCCCCGGTTTTGTCGATACGCTCGGCTGGGTTTATTACAAGAAGGGACTCTACGGCGCGGCTGTGGAGCAACTAAAGAAAGCAGTCTCACTCGACGAGCGCAACGCCCGCACCGCGAATAGCGCGCCCGCTGCGAATTATCAATACCACCTCGGAATGGCTTTGAAGGCCCGCGGCGACAAGGATGCGGCGAAACGCGCCCTCGAGCAGGCGGTACGACTTAGCGACCGGACGCCTTTCGCTGAAGTTGATGAAGCCCGCACCGTTTTGGCCACGCTCTAAAGAGCGCACGAGGAGGTTGTTATGAGTGTCGAATTCCGGCAACGCACCCCAGGCGAATACGCGAAGATCGCCTGGAAACGAAAGTGGCTGATTATTCTTCCCGCGATTGCGATCGCGACCGCTGTGTCATGGGTTGTATTTCAACTGCCTGACCTTTACGAGTCGTCCACGCTGATCGTTGTTAAGCCATCGACGTTACCCAACACAGTTGTTCCTACGATCACTGAAGACAGCCTGACGCGGCAGATCAACAGCATTGCCCAGGTTGTTACCAGCCGCAGCTCGCTCGAGCCGCTGATCGAAAAATACGAGTTGTACAAAACTGAACGGCAGCGCGGCGAGCCGATGGAAATGCTCGTCGACTACATGCGCACCAGCATCAAGGTTGAGGTAAACACCAGTCGCAACGATATAACCAACGGTTTCAACATCACTTACCGCGGCCGCAATGCGCGCACGACGCAGGCCGTCACTGCCGAACTTGCCAGCAAGTACATCGACGAACAAACCAAGAACACCATCAACTCGACGACTTCGGCGAAGCAGTTCATCGATCAGCAGGTGAACCAGACGAAGGAAGAGCTCGACGCGGTAGATCGCCAGCGGCTCGACTTCATGCAGAAGAACGTTGGCAATTTGCCGTCGGAAGCAGCGTCACTCGTCGGCCAGCTGTCCGGTTTGCGGGAACAGCAAAAGGCTTACATCTCCGAAGTTGGTCGCCTTCAGGATCGACGCTCCGCGCTGACGAGTCAGCTGGCGTTGGTTAAGAAGACGTCGGAACAGTTGAAAGAAGACGTGGCTGAAAACACGACTGACCCGAAAACCACACTCGCCTGGTCACAGCTCGTCTCACGGAAAGCAGATCTGGAATCGCAGTTGACGCGCCTGTTGACGGAACTGCGGCCCAAGCACCCCGATGTGCTGGCCAAGCAGGCTGAAGTCGACTCCGTTAATGACGCAATGGACCAGATGATTGCCGAGTGGAAAGAGCGCATCAAGGAAAAGCAGGACAAGTTGCGCAATCGGCCGGATCTGACAGTAGGCAGTTTAGAAGTTGAACAGCAACTCGTGGATGGTGAGATCAAGCGGCACCAGTCGGTGCTGGCCCAGGTCGATCAGCAGGTTGCGCAGGTGATGGACCGCATCAACAACGTGCCGGGGGCTGAAGTAACGCTCGGGGCCTTGGAGCGCGACTATCAAACGAAGAAATCCGCGTACGACCAGTTGTTGCTGCAAGCACAAAAGATTGGATTAGGCGCCGATGCGGCGAGCCAGCAGCAAGGCGAAGGAATTCAGGTAGTTGACCCGGCAAACTTGCCGGCGCGCCCGGTTGCTCCGAAGCGTCCCATTTTGATGGGGCTTGGGTTAGCTGCCGGACTCGCGATCGGTCTGCTGCTCGCGGGAATTTTCGAAGTCCCGCGATTGTTCACGATTCAAACCAGCGAAGACGCGGCGCACTACACATCTTTGCCGGTCCTGGTAGCACTGCCTGAACTGCTGACGCCGGTCGAAGCTGCGCGCATTCCCAGACGGCGCAAGTTGTTGCTCGCGGTGGGCGTGGCAGCAATGGTTATTTCAATTCCGGCCCTCGCGCTGGTCCTGAAGTTAACGCAGGTGTTCGAGCGTTTCGCAGTTTAGTTTTCTGTAATCAACACGCGGACGATTTTGGAGGTTCAAAGTGTACGCAGAATTTTATGGACTAAAAGAACTACCATTCGCGCTGACCCCGGATCCGCGCTTCATTTACTTCACTCCGTCGCACACGGAAGTGATGGCGAATCTGCATTACGGCATTGAAAGCGGCAAGGGTCTGATCGTCGTTACCGGCGAAGTGGGAACAGGCAAGACCACCATCCTTCGTTGGATGATGCAGCGCCTCGATCGCACCGTCCTGGTTGCTTACCTTTTCAACCCGCGGCTGTCAGTCACCGAGTTTTATCAACACGTCGCGAGCCTGTTGGACGTGCAGAACTGGGACACAAAGCCGGAACTGCTTGCCGCGTTAGGCCAGGCTCTTGAATCGCGTCATTCGCGTGGGCTGCGCACGGTTTTGATCATTGACGAGGCGCAGGGGCTTTCTGCTGCTGTGCTTGAAGAAATCCGTCTGCTATCAAACTTTGAATCTGACACCGCCAAACAACTCCAGATCGTTCTTACCGGACAACCTGAATTACGTGCAGTTCTAAACAATCCTGATCTCCGTCAACTAAAACAAAGAATCGCCCTTCGCTGTGTAATCAAACCTCTTCCAACAGTTGACGAAACAAACCGCTACATCACCTCCAGATTACTGGCGAGTGGCGCCGCGCGCACCGACATCTTTTCACTTGCAGCTGTCGACTACATCTATCGCTGCACCGAAGGCATTCCACGCAACATCAACAACATCTGCGACAACGCTTTGCTGGCGGGTTTCGCCGCGGGCGAGCTGACCATCGGCCGATCGATCATTGAGGAAGTAGCCGACAGTTTCGATATGCTGCCGTCTGCTGATAAAGGCATGCAGGCTGGCCAGGAAAATGAACTGGCTGCGCGAATTTTTACCGGCGCCGATCACATGGAACTTTGGTCCGGTACCAACGGCAACGGCAAACACGAATAGGGATTACGAAGGAGAAACAATGGGTCGAGTCTACGAAGCGCTAAGACGTGCAGGTGCCGAGCAACCGGGTTACTCGCTACGTCCGGAGCCACACGACTTCACATCTCGCGGCGGACGTTCGGAAGTCCAGTCCAGTCGCGTTCATCGCATCGTTCCTTCCACGGAAAAAATTGACGAGCAGTTAGACAGTCTCGCGTCAATTCTTTCTCGTGCCGAGGATGCGGTGAAGAGTTCAGCGTTCACTGCGCACACGTCGACTGTATCCGGTGGGACGGCACTCCCCGCCGAAAATGCATCGCGTGCTGCTGGGGCAACTTTGGACGCTGCCAGGCCGGCGCGCGCACGAGGCTTCGTCTCTTACGACGTAGTCGCGGCGCGCGTCGAGCCTCATTTAGTGGCTATCACGCAGCCTCGATCACCCTATTGCGAACAATTCCGATCCCTGCGAACACGAATTCTGCAGGCAGGCGAGCGCGAGGAGATGCGCACGTTTGTTGTTACCAGCGCCGGCATGAGCGAAGGCAAGACATTAACTGCGCTCAATCTTGGTTGGTTGCTGGCCCAGACGGAAGGCGTGCGCGCGTTGGTAATCGATAGCGACTTACGCCAACCATGCGCCACTGATTACCTCGCGATAAATGCCCCGCGCGGGTTGTCGGAAGTGCTCGGAGGCGAGCTCAGTCTGCGCGAAGCGATTGTTCGCCTGGATCCAGCCGGGCTCTACCTGTTGCCGGGCGGAAAAGCACGAGACGACGTTGCGGAACTGTTGTCAGGACCGACGTATGCAGGCGTTATCTCGGAAGTCCGGCGCATGTTTGACTACGTGATCATCGACGCGCCCCCACTCGGAATTTTCACCGATGCCAACGTGCTGATTAACCGCGCTGATGGAGCGTTGTTGGTTGTACGCGCCGGCAAGACGCGCTACGGCATTGTCGATCGATTGTTGAATACGCTGCCGCGCGAACGAATGCTGGGAGTTGTTCTCAATCGAGCTGATCAGGAACTCGAGGCAAATTCCTATTACTACCAGGAACAATATTACCGGCCGCGCGCTTTGCGAAATGACGACAAGCTGCGGCTGGTTGATGAACGGGAAGAAGAGGTGGCAATCGCAAGTTGAGAGGTTCCCGCGCAAACACACGGACGTCTTTATTGATCATTGCCGAAGCGGCAGTCGTCTTCGGCGGGATCGTCTGTGCTGTTTACTTGCGTGTCGGAACCGAAGGTTCGCATTTCGAATTAGTAGAGCGGCAGGGGTTTCTCAAGGCGGCGCTTGCAACGTTGTTTTGTCTGGCGGCCTTTTACCTGTTTGACCTTTACGACTTCGTCGTCATGCACGACCGGCGCGAGCTCGTGCTGCGCTTAGTGCAGGCACTCGGACTGGCGTGGATTGCTCTCGCCCTCGCGTTCTATCTGTTTCCGCAACTCATGCTGGGCCGCGGCATTTCGCTAATCGCTTTGCCGCTCGCCCTCGGGCTGATGGTCGGGTGGCGCGTTTCAATTCATTGGTTGTTGGGTCACCCCGACTTCGGCGAAAAGATTTTGATCGTCGGTTCAGGACCTCTTGCGGTTGAGATCGCGCGCGAGACGCTCGGCCGCCCGGACGCCGGTTATCGCATTGCGGGATTTGTGGGAAACGACCCTGAACTGGTGGGCAAGAGCCTGATCAATCCGCGCGTGATCGGTCTGACGTCGGAATTGGACGACGTAGTCAGGCGCGAAAACATCGATCGCATCATCGTTGCCATGGGAGAACGCCGCGGCGCCCTGCCGACGCATGAACTGCTGCAACTGAGTTTGGCGGGCACTGTAAACATCGAAGAGGGCGCGTCGTTTTATGAACGGCTTACCGGCCGCGTGTCGCTGAGCATGATCCGCCCGTCGTGGTTGATTTTTTCAAGCCGGGGACGTCAGGCCCGCATCTCTGGAATCCTGCGCGCGATTGTTCACCGGAGCGTTGCGTGTGCCGGCGCCTTGCTGTCGCTGCCCATCGCGATAGTGACCGCAATACTGATCAAATTCGATTCGAGTGGCCCGGTACTTTACAAACAGGAACGCGTCGGCAAAAACGGCCGCCCGTTTACCGTCATGAAGTTTCGCTCGATGCGTACCGATGCGGAGAAGGCCGGCCCTGTCTGGGCCAGCGAGCATGACGATCGGACAACGCGTGTCGGTCGTGTCATCCGCAAACTTCGTATCGATGAGATACCGCAGTTTTGGAACATCGTTTGTGGCGACATGGATTTCGTTGGTCCTCGTCCTGAACGTCCGCATTTCGTGTCGCAGTTGGCGCAGGAGATTCCCTATTACGAGCAGCGCCATTTGATTGCACCGGGCCTGACTGGCTGGGCGCAAATCAAGTATCCCTATGGCGCATCGATTGAAGATGCGCGGCAGAAGCTTCAGTACGATTTGTATTACATCAAGAACCAGAGCCTGATGCTTGACGCAGTCATCTTGTTTGAAACGATAAAGATCATTTTGTTTGGGCGTGGTCGTTAGTTCCCGGAGGTGTGCGTATGAAAACACATAACAAAGTAATGGTTGTGTTGATGGCCGTCATCATTGCGATGTCTTCATCGGTTGGCATCTGCCAATCGCCCGATGCAGCCGCAACCAAGACGCGGCAGCGGTTTGCCACGAAGACTGCAAACGCAGAGCAGGGCGGCGTATCGGAAGATGCGAAGAAGCCGGTTGACAACTCCGGCCAGAAGAAAGGTAAGAACGGCGAGGCAGATAGCGACAAACTCGCCGAAGTTGCCGAACCCTCGATTCAGCAAGCACCTGTCGAGGGCGCCGTCACGAATGCTGGAACCACTGAAGCGGCAGCAACCAATCGACATGAACAACCGTCTGAAGAGGCCGACATCGTTCCTTACTACAACAACTTCTTCAACACCTACCGGCTAGGCCCGGAAGACATCATCTCGGTTAGCGTTTTTGGCCAGGACCGCTATTCGCGATCAGGAATCATTATTCCTCCCAGCGGCCGGATTTCGCTCGCTTTGATTCCCGGCGGAGTCTTCGTCAATGGCAAAACCGTCGACGAGGTCTCGGAAGTAATTAAGAAGAGCTACGACGAGTACATCATCGATCCGCAAGTGTCAGTGTCACTTGATAAGGCTTCGTCATATCGATACAGCGTCATAGGCGATGTGTCGCAACCTGGGAATTCGTTTAATGAGTCGCCGGCTGACTGTGACTGAAGCACTAAGCGAGGCTGGTGGAGTTTTGCCGACGGGCGATCGAAGCCGCGTAGTTGTGTTGCGCAAACAGCCGGACGGGAATCTCAAGCCGATTGGTGTGAACGTTAGCGCCATCTATAAAGGTAAGGCGCCGGACGTGACTTACCTCGTGCCTGGTGATCAAGTGATCGTGCCCGGCAACAAGTTGAAGAGCTTCCAGAAGATTATGAGCTTCTTCCCGATTCTCAGCTTCGCGCGGATTTTTACCGGCGGGGTCTGGCCGTAGAGAGCAGGGCAGAGCAGGAGCAGGAGGCAGGAGGCAGGAGCAGGAGCAGGAGCAGGAGCAGGAAGCAGGAGCAGGCATTGCAGAACCGCGAGCGGTAGCGAGCGGATGCTAAATGCAACTTAGAATTAACCCGCGCTCGACACCGCAGAATCAGTAAGCGCGAATGGGGATAAACACCAGAAATCGCGGCTTTGCCGCATCCTGTGCGGAAGGGCTTTGCCCTTCCGAAAGAACGCCAAAATAATTCCTGGGCTATGCCCACCACAACCATGCAGAGTTTCATTTTGAAGAATCTGAGAATCCGGTTGGTACTGGGAGCTTGCACTCTCATCGCGATTTGTTCAGTTGCGACATCTGCTTCATGGACCAGGCAACGCGTTAACTCGCTCGCGTGGTTTCATGCAGTTTTCTTCATCGATCAAAATCGCGGATGGGCCGCGGGAAGTAAAGGTTCGTTGCTTTCCACAGTCGATGGCGGCAAGAGCTGGCAAGTTAAGTCGCCACCTACAGAAGACTCAATTCGCGACATTTACTTTGCCGACGCGAATCACGGACTGATCGTCTGTGAGAGAAATATTTTTGAGTTGAAGTCGAATAACGAGGCGCGCGCTTACATCATGCGCACGACAGATGGTGGCGAGCACTGGAAACGTTCGAGCATTTCCAATACGGACGTCAGACTGGTGCGGGCCATTTTTCAGCGCAGTGGACGCGGCTGGGCTTTTGGGGAGGGCGGTGTACTTTTTCGAACGCAGGACGGCGGCGTCAACTGGCTTCGCTCCCAGGCCCCGACACGTTTTCTATTACTGGGCGCGTCGTTTGTTGATGACGAGAATGGCTGGTTAGTCGGCGCAGGTTCGACAATTTTGCAAACCACTGATGGCGGCGAAACATGGCAATCCGCGCGTTTACCAAATGACGAACGTGTCCGGTTTAATGCAACGTCCTTTGTCGATGCCCGACTCGGTTGGGCCGTAGGCAGCGAGGGCGCGATCTATCGCACGATCAATGGCGGACGAAGTTGGCGCAAACAGCACTCCGGAGTCACCGGCGATCTGCTCGACGTGAAATTCTTAAATGCAGTTGAAGGTTGGGCCGTCGGCGCGGAAGGAACTCTTTTGCACACGACTGACGGTGGCATTCGTTGGATGGCAGAGCGCAGCGGCACACCGCACACGCTTGAACGAATCTTTTTTGCAGATCGGACGCACGGTTGGGCCGTGGGCTTTGGCGGGACAATCATCTCTTACGGACCAGCGGTCTCACCCCGTCTGCGTTGAATCGTTCGATCAGGAATTGGCCGCAGATTCACGCGGAAAAACGCGGATCTGAAAGATCAACCATTCGTAATCTTGGTTGGTTTTTTCTTATCCGCTGTTGAGTTGCGGCGTGACAACGTGGTTCAAAAAATTGCGCGAGGGTCTGGTTGTCTTTGCGGCGTTCACGCCGCAGCCCCGACTTGTCGGGGAGATTAGGCCAGCCGTTTTACGGCTGGTACAGCCGTCTGTACCAAATCGTTAGGCCGCTTCAGCGGCCTTTCTCAATCGTCTTCACCAACCGTTTCCAGCCGTTTAATCGTCGTCTTCTTCTTGTGGTGCTCTTTCTGATTCTTCACATAGTCGATTACCCATTTGAGGTCTTTGGTACCGAAACTCACTACGCCGTATCCGTTTTGCCAATGCAATACGCTGCGATTCGCGATTTCATGATTAATGTAAAAAGAGCTACCTCCCTTTAGTTTTCCTATCCATTCGCTGATTAAGATGGTCGGAGTTATGGTGACGGCTAGGTGGACGTGATCTTCTATCCCGCCGACTGCATGGAACGAAGCGCCTTTGGTTTTTCGGATCTCACGCTCCAGAAAATGATGAGTGCGATTCTCGATGGAGTCGACTAGAACCGGATTATTTTTCTTGGTGTGCCACGTCATGTGAAGGTTAATCTCGCTGTAGACGTTTTTCGGCATGCCGAAAATTAGATAACCAGCCGCGGTTCCATGTCCATGATCGTGTGAAAAGTGACCCGACGCCGCAGTTGCAAGAAACTTGGCTAAGGGTTGCCAATCAAAAAGGCCGCTGAAGCGGCCTAATGAATTTATCTAGCAGCCTGAACCAGCCGTAAAACGGCTGGCCTACTCTCCGCTTCGCGGCTGCCGCGTGAACGCGGCAGTTGAAGACCCGAATTAGCCACAGATTCACAAAGATAAACGGATTAGAAAGATCAACCATTCCTGATCTTGGTTCTCAGATCCACGTTTATCCGTGTAAATCTGTGGCTCTTACGCTTTACGGGCCGCTATTCTCTATTCCCGCTTCTTCTTTGTCGTCGCCTTCGCCGGGCTTTCGCTCGGGTCGCATGTGAGGAAACAGGATCACGTCGCGGATTGACGGGCGGTTAGTCAACAACATCACTAAACGATCGATGCCGATGCCGATGCCTGCCGCCGGCGGCATGCCATAAGACAACGCGCGAATGTAGTCTTCGTCCATCACCATCGCTTCCTCATCGCCACGCTCGCGCTGCTCGACCTGATCTTTAAATCGCTCGTACTGTTCCTTCGGATCGTTCAACTCCGAAAAGCCGTTCGCTACTTCCATACCTGCGATGAATAATTCAAAACGCTCCGCCACCGCCGGGTTCGCCGGCGACGCTTTGGAAAGCGGCGAGATTGGCTTGGGAAAATCCGTGATGAACGTCGGTTGATTCAATCCCGGCTCAACCAACTGTTCAAAAAGATCCATAAGGTTCTGATCAGTAACGTCGACTCCGTCGGAGAAACGCTCCACTGCCTCCCTCATCGTCATCCGCTGGAAAGGCTGCGAGAAATCAATATCCAAATCACCGTAGCCGACGTGCGTGTGACCGAGCGCGCGAAACACAGTCGCGCGAATCATCTCCTCGCAGAAATCGATCATCTGGTTCACGTCAGCATACGCCCAGTAAAACTCGAGCATGGTGAACTCGGGATTGTGTGTGCGATCGATGCCCTCGTTGCGGAAGTTGCGATTGAGTTCGTAAACCTTTTCGAATCCCCCCACCAGCAAACGCTTCAGGTAAAGCTCGGGAGCGATACGCGCATAAAGTTGAATTCCGAGCGCGTTATGATGAGTCTCAAACGGTCTGGCCGCCGCGCCCGTTGCTTTTGAAGTCAGCATCGGCGTCTCGACTTCGACATAGCCGTGATCGTCGAGAATCCGACGCATCTCACGAATGATCGCCGAACGTCGTTCGAAGACTTCGCGCGGCGGTAGTTCCGCTTCATCCTGTTCAATCTTAAGACTGCCGGCTATGAGGTCGACGTAACGTTGTCGTTGACGTATCTCCGGATCGTGTATGCCGTGCATCTTGTCCGGCAGAGGCAGCAGGGCCTTCGATAGGAACTGCAACTTCTGTACGTGGATCGAAAGCTCGCCGGTCTTTGTGATGAACAAAAACCCTTCCACGCCAATAAAGTCGCCATGGTCCAAAAGGCCAAACAACGCCCAACCATCCACCGGGTCTCCGGTCGAATCATTGTTAATGCCGACGACGTCCGCGCGCTTCACGTAAACCTGTAATCGATCGACACCGTCCGACAAGTGAACGAACGCAGCTTTGCCCATCACGCGCGGCGGCGAAGCGATGCGCCCACCGACGCGCACCGTTACAGCGTTCAGTTGTTGGTTGGCGAGTTCAATCTCTTCGGCCGCCGGTCGGCCGCCTTCAGGCGCGTTGGGTTCAAACGCACGAAACTTCGCGGCGACTGACGAGATGGTGTCTTCACGACCTGCTTCAACGACCTCGCTGCGTTCGAACTTGTTGGGATAAACGTTGCCGACCAGCTTGCGCAGCTCTTCGAGATGCTCGCGCCGCGCTTCAGTCTGATCGTTTGACTCGATGAAGGGAACCGACATGATGGCGAATAATGTAAAGGGTAAATGGTAAATCGTAAAACCATAAAGCACGGGATGTGTCATTTCTCATTCTTCACGGTGGCTTAATCACCTTAGGGTTAACTTATAGTCTCAAGATCCATTACACGAACACAGAACCGGGAGCGATAGCGACCGGATTCATGCCGGGACTTCGCTCATGCTCAGTTCGAGGGTGATGAAGCGACCAGTGCCCAAGGGGCGTCACTGCGAACTTAAAGTTCTTCTACGTGTTGGTCAGGCCCGCTTGAGAATCGAAACCTGGATCGCTTCAAGAGGGTTAAGTTGTCAGCCCTCGAGTCTTGAACCCGGTCGCTATCGCTCCCGGTTCTGTATTTCGTGTTTTTGATCCTGGACGCAGTCACCACGCCCTGAGTGATGTAGCAGGTCATAATGCAAACACAAATGAGAAATGGAAAATCCCGTTCTTTCTCAGCGTAACAAGCTGGGAACTCAGGCTCTGGTCTTAGACTTCAAAACCCAACGTGTTAAATTGTTGGTTACGCATGAAACAAAAAGTTCTGAGCCTGGATCAGTTGCTCGGAGTGCGCCGAGCTATGCGCACCGCAGGCCAAAAACTCGTCTTTACTAACGGTGTTTTTGATCTGATACATGTTGGACATGTGCGTTATCTCGCGGCGGCGCGCAGCCTGGGTGATGCTCTGTTGGTGGCTGTAAATAGTGATCGGACGGTGCGTGAGTTAAAAGGCGAAGGGCGCCCGCTGGTAAACGAGAACGAACGCGCTGAAATTCTCGCCGCGCTCCGGCAAGTGGATTACGTGACAATCTTCGATGACATTTCGCCGCGATCTTTAATCGCGTCGTTACTACCCGATGTACTCGCCAAGGGGGGCGATTACGCCCTCGATCAAATACATGGCCGCGAAGAAGTTGAAGCCGCAGGTGGCAAGGTTATTTCGCTGCCGTTTAGCGAGGGCTCGTCGACGAGCGACATCATTTCGCGGATGAAGAAAGCGTGAAGGAGCAGGCACGAACCGCGGGTGTCCAGGTTTGAATGGCTCATGGTAAGGAAGAGGGGCTTGCCCTCGCTCTAACAAAGTGAATGGCGGAAGCGGGCGCAAGCGCCTCTTCCCGACCGTGAGGTCGATAATCTTGAACAACAAATCGTAGATAGATGCTGCATCCCCCGCGAGAGCGGTGGAGGGCACGGAAGCAGAGCAACCTCTCCCCAAACCCTTCTGCGGTACCAGAGGGGAGCACGAACAAGTGTTAACGAAATGGCTAGTGCAATAAATCAAAGTTCTTCGTTACAAGCGACTCTCGCGCGCATCACGGAGACGTCTGAATTCCAGCGCGTCGTGGCGGAAATCAATCGCGGTGCGCGCATCGTGTCGTTGAGCGGACTCGTGGCCGGTTCTGCTCGTGCGCTCGCGCTTGCCGCACTGCAACGAGAAACGCGGAAGATGTTTGCAATCGTCACGCAGTCAAACCGCGATCTCGAGCCCTGGGAAAGCGATTTGCGGTTTTGGTACTGCGCGCTTTCGGGGAAAAACAATTGCGACAATGAAGTGTTATTGCTGCCGTCTTCTGAAAGCGATCCATACGCCGGCTCTTCGCCTCACCCTGAAACACTGGAGCGACGCGCATTAACACTTTGGAAACTGGCGCGCGATAAGCAGGATTTTCTGTTGCTGACGGCTCGAGCGTTGGCCCGTCGCACAGTGCTACCCGAGGACATCAAAAACGCAGGCGTGGTAATCGCGTTGAATGATTCCCAGTCGCCGGAAGATCTGGTCGAACGACTGACATCGGTAGGTTACGTTCGTGAAGATCCAGTGGGGGCCGTCGGCGAGTTTTCGATTCGAGGCGGCATTCTGGACGTTTGGTCACCGGGACAGGACCGGCCGGTGCGAGTTGAGTTCTTTGGAGACGACGTTGACTCCATCCGCAGTTTCGATCCCGAGACGCAGTTGTCAATTGATCAACTGAAATCCGTCGAACTTGTCCCGATGCGTGAGCTCGCCGTTCGGAGCCACGATTTTCAACAGTGGTCCAATGTCGCCCGGACACGCTGGGACGATCCTCGTTACGCCCGCGCACTTCGCGACCGCACAGAATTTGCCGACGAAGGGGAAAGCTTTGGCGGTTGGGAATGGCTTATCTCAATAATTCGTGAGGGGCGCGGGACCATTTTCGATTACTTGAAAGACGCGGTACTCGTTGTCGACGAGCCGACGGCAGTCGAAACATATCTCGGCGAAGTTTATCAAACGCTGGCGGAACGTTTTGGCGAAACTGACGACGCCGACGACATTGCGCTTCCGCCGGAAGATCTCTACCTGCCGGCGACTGAACTGCGCGAGACGATCGACGAGCGCCAGCGAATCGAGTTGCGCGTGTTGGGCCGCGCCGCCGCGGAAGTGGATCAGGGAATTGCGC
The DNA here is from genome assembly GCA_963730985.1 of Pyrinomonadaceae bacterium. Classification (GTDB taxonomy): domain Bacteria; phylum Acidobacteriota; class Blastocatellia; order Pyrinomonadales; family Pyrinomonadaceae; genus PSRF01. The sequence continues at coordinate 878,658 of CAVSTX010000005.1, read as the reverse complement.
TCGATGCGGAAGTACCAAAGGTTCAGCTTGGGCGCACGCGCGCAGGTAAGACACCGCTGTTCCTTTTCCCGGTTGCCGGGCAGGCGACTGAAGTGGATTGGAAAACGCAATCAGTTTTGAAATACCACGGCCGGCTGGCTGATCTCGCGCTCGATGTGAGACACGCTGTAGAGGGTGGCACGAACGTTTTGTTTGTAATGCCGAGTCTCGGCGTGGCCGAACGCGTCACAGAGATTCTGTCGGAGTATGGAGTCGACGCAAGTTTCTCGCTATTTGATCAAACCGCGGAAGCAGTTGAGTCCGCGCAGACAGTCGTGACGGTCGGCCGCTTAAGTAGTGGTTTTGAAATGCCGTCGGCGCACGTACTGACGCACCTCGAGTCGGACCTGTTCGATGAGGCCGGGGCCCAGGCGTTGGAGCGTAGAGTCGGGACCGACGTTAGACGGCAGAAAACAACGGGCAGAAAAAAGAAATCGCGAACCAGCGCATTTCTTTCTGACTTCAGAGACCTGCGTCCGGGCGATTTCGTGGTCCATATCGATCACGGCATCGCTCGTTTCGGAGGATTGCAAACGCTCGACCTCGGAGATCGCAGCGGCGAATTCATGTTGTTGTTCTACGCCGACGACGCAAAACTTTATGTACCCGTCGAGCGACTCGATCTGGTCCAGCGTTATTCGAGCGCGGAAGGACATCAACCGCAGCTTGATCGGCTGGGCGGTATCGGTTGGCAAAAGACGAAAGCCAAAGCCAAACGCGCAATGCGCGACATGGCTGACGAGTTGCTGCGTCTTTATGCGGAACGAAAGCTGGTCGGTGGTTTTGCGTTCGCGGCGGATACGCCGTGGCAACGCGAGTTTGAAGACGGGTTCGAATACGTGCTTACGCCAGACCAGGAAACCGCTATCGACGACGTGAAGCGCGACATGGAACAGGCGACGCCGATGGACCGCCTGCTATGCGGCGATGTCGGTTACGGCAAAACAGAAGTGGCAATGCGTGCAGCTTTCAAAGCCGTCATGGAAGGAAAGCAGGCAGCAATCCTTACGCCGACTACTGTCCTGGCCTACCAGCACTACGACACATTCCGCAGTCGCTTCGCGCCGTTTCCGGTAAAGATTGAACTGCTGTCGCGCTTTCGTAATGCAAAGGAACAGAAGGAGATTGCGAAGAAGGTTGAGGCAGGTGAGATAGATGTTGTCATCGGCACACACCGGCTGTTGTCGAAAGACGTTCGCTTCAAGGAACTCGGCATCGTCGTTGTTGATGAAGAGCAACGGTTCGGCGTGGCCCATAAGGAAAGGTTGAAGCACCTCAAAAAGAAAGTTGACGTGCTCACCCTGTCGGCGACTCCGATACCCCGCACCTTGAACATGTCTTTAAGTGGGCTTCGTGACATGTCGCTGATTGAAACTCCTCCGCGCGACCGGTTGGCAATTCAGACGCAGGTCGTGCAGTTTTCTGAAAACGTAATCAAGTCGGCCATCGAGCTGGAGTTGGGCCGCGGCGGGCAAGTCTTCTTCATTCATAACCGTGTAGAGACGATTGATACGATCGCGGCTTTGGTCCAGAGATTGGTCCCGCAGGCGCGCCTGGCGGTGGGACACGGCAAGATGAATGAGAAGGAGATGGAGCGCACAATGCTCGATTTTATTGAGCATAAATACGATGTTTTAGTCGCGACCACCATCATCGAAAATGGGATAGACATCCCGCGCGCTAACACAATCATCATAAACCGCGCCGATCAATATGGTCTTTCTCAACTCTATCAACTGCGTGGCCGTGTCGGCCGCTCTAATCGAAGGGCGTACGCTTATCTCTTGATTCCTGGCGAACTCGAGCTAACGCCGATCGCGAAACGACGTCTGGCGGCGATTCGGGAGTTTTCTGATCTTGGCGCCGGGTTTCGTATTGCAGCGCTCGATCTGGAACTGCGCGGAGCGGGGAATCTGTTGGGTGGCCAACAGTCGGGCCACATGGATGCCCTTGGCTTCGATCTCTACACGCAGATGTTGGAACGAACAGTTTCTGAACTGCGTGGTGAAGACGTTGAAGACGAGACGAGCGTGACGATCAATCTGGGCGTCGATGTTTCGATTCCCGACGAATACATCAACGACATGGGCCAACGCCTGCGGACGTACAAGCGCGTGTCGTCGGCTCGCGACGAAGGCACCCTCGCTGACATTCGCGAGGAAGTTCGCGATCGATACGGTCGACTGCCCGAGTCGGTCGAACAGCTCTTCGGTTATGCGTTGTTGCGAAGGCTATCTGAGGAGACCGGCGTAATCTCAATTGATAAAACTGCGGATGGTGTGGCCGTGAAATTTAGCGAGAAGGCGCGCGTTTCGCCGGAGCGGCTTACGGAATTCATCGGTGCTCAGGAAGGAAGAGTGTTTACGCCGACCGGCGTTTTGCGCATTCCGCTTACCGAGGATGAACGGGACAATGTCCTGGACGTAGTGCGAGGCGTTTTGGTTGAGCTTCGACAGAAAGATTCGTAACCCGGTTTCAACTACACCTTTGTTCGGTTCGGTCGTTTGTGCCAGCGCGGCCCTTGTGGTCAAATCTACGGGCCCAGGACGTCCGTAACGAACCCAAAGAGACCGGTGACTACTAACAACTAACAACTAGACTACTAACAACTAACTACTAACAATAGCTTTAGGAGCAATGATTGTGAGATCCAAATTTTTATCGCTCGCGTTCGCGGGCACTCTTTTAGCGGCACTAGTCGCAGCGCCTGCAACGGTATCGGCTCAAGAAGGTGAATTGCAGGTCGTCGACGAAGTGATCGCGCAGATCAACGAAGATGTTATTACCCTCTCAATGCTGAAGCGGGAATCGAAAGAACGAATCGAAACGCTCAAGCAAAGTGGTATGCCGGAACAGCAGGCTATCGATGAGGTTAACAAGCGACAGGCGGAGTTGATTGCCACTTTGATCAATGAGCAGCTCTTGTTGCAGAAGGGCAAAGAGCTGGAACTCGCGAGCGAGATCGAGGCAGAAGTGAACCGCCGCATGCTGGAAATTGCGAAAGAGCAGGGCATCACATCAATTGAAAAACTCGATGCCGCCATGCGCGAGAGCGGTATTGATCCCGCGGCGACTCGTCAGACGATGCGCACCGAGATGATGAAGCAGGCAGTGATTCAGCAGGAAGTTGATCGCAAGATTTTCTTTGGGCTGACGATGGAAGAGTTGAAGAAGTATTTTCAAAGCCACCCCGATAAGTTTAAAAAGCCGGAAGCCGTCACGCTCTCGGAAATTTATCTAAGTTCCGCCGGCAAGAATGAAGCAGAGGTTAAAGCGCGTGCTCTTGAGCTGGTTAGGCAACTGCGCGCCGGAACTGACTTCGCCGCACTCGCAACGGCAAACTCTGAGCGTGAAATCAACGGTGTACGCGTGGCTCCGCAGAACAAGGGAAAAGTTGGAACCTTTGAAGTTCCAAATCTCCGGCCGGATATCGCGAATGCCATTAAGGGTGTGCCTTCGGCAGGCATCAGCGAACCGTTACGCAGCAACGATGGCTACCAGATCGTGCGCGTTGATGAGCGAACAGCCGGGAGCGCAACGCCGACGTTCAACGAAAACAAGGTCCGCGAGATTATGACGATGGAGCGGACTGACAAGGAACGCGAAGCGTATCTTCAGGCGCTGCGAGACGACTCATACATCAAGATTTCCGATTCGTATCGCGCGGCGGTTGCGCCTCTCCTGAAACTCAAGCCGGAGAAAACTGCTGACGCCAGCAAGCCGTAACCCGGTCGAAAGTCCAAGGTCCAAAGTCCTAAAGTCCAAGGTCCAAGAGTCTAAAGTCTAAAGTCCAAGGTTATCGTCGTTGGAAAATCTACCGGACTTAACCTTGGACCTTGGACTTTAGGCCTTGGACCTTGGACTTTGGACTTTCAACTTTGGACTCGCGACGATGCGCCTCGACGTTTTCCTGAAACTTTCCCGCCTTTGTCCTCGACGAACCGTAGCTCAAAAGATTTGCGATGCCGGCAGGGTGTCGATCAATGGCCGGCCGGCAAAATCTTCCCATGCTGTAAAGCCTGATGATGAAATAGTTCTAACCACGCGCACGAATATAAAAACGGTTCGCGTCATGACTGTGCCGGCCGCTCGACAGACGGCCCGGAAGGAAGCGGCGAGTCTGTATGAGTTAGTAAGCGAAGAATCCATTGACGATTTGGAACAGTTTTAGAGCAGCGGTTTCAAAAGCGTTGGAGGTTTTTCACATGAGACACTTCAAAGAATGCCCCCTCTCCGCTAGCGGAGAGGGGGTTGGGGGAGAGGTAAAGTCGCTGCCAACCCCACCCCTGACCCCTCCCCGCTTGTGGGGAGGGGAAGCATCAGTTTTCCGATCGCTAGAATCACGAAGGATTCTCATGCGACTGTTACTGACTCTGGCCTTAATAGTTGGTGCAATCTTCACCGCGCTCACCGGAGGGCATCTCGATACAAGTACACTATCTATTCCGGAAGCCGACGCGCGACAGGCTGCATTCCTCCAACCTTCGCCGACAAGCACGCAACAGCGATCCAGGCTCACACTTCCGCTTCGCAATCCGAGCATTGTTGTTTTGAAATCGAAACGTCAGTTGCACTTGTATTCCGACGGCGCAATAGTGCAGAACGTATCAGATTGGCCTTGGTTTGAGTCCCATAGCTGATAAAGAACGCCAGGGCGATCGACGCACTCCAGAAGGCGAGTTCTACATCTTCACAAAGAACCCGAAGAGCGCGTTTTATCTATCGCTTGGTGTCAGTTATCCGAATGCTGAAGACGCCGCACGCGGTCTTCGCAGCGGGCTGATTTCGCGTTTGCAGCACGACGCGATCGTGCGAGCCATCAAACGGAAGGCCACGCCTCCGCAGAACACGGCGCTGGGCGGCGATATCTACATCCATGGGAACGGCGCGAGCAGTGATTGGACATGGGGCTGTGTCGCATTAGAAAATGACGATATCAAGGAATTGTTTGACGCTGTGCCCGCTGGCACGCCGGTGACGATAAGGCCCTAATGACTGAGATCAAGCCATTCAAGATTCGCGACATTGAAATCAATCCGCCACTCGTGTTGTCGCCGATGGCGGGTGTGACCGACGTGTCGTTTCGCCGTTTGCTCAAACGGCGCGGCGGTGTGGGCCTGAGTGTCTCGGAATTTATATCCGTTGAGGGGCTAACGCGAAACAATCCGAAGTCAAAACGGCAAATGCGTTTTTATCCGGAAGAGCGCCCGTTTGCGGTGCAGATTTTTGGCGGGCAGGCCGAACGCATGCGCATTGCAGCGGAGATGGCGGAGGAAGTTGGCGCCGACATACTCGATATCAACTGCGGCTGTCCCGCGCCAAAGGTAGTGAAGCACGGGGGCGGTTCAGGCTTGCTGAAGGACCACTCGCGTCTGGAGACAATTCTGAAGGAAGTTAAAAAGGCAATTACAATCCCGCTGACGATCAAGATACGCGCCGGCTTCTACGATCACACCATCAATGCTGTGGAGACCGCGAAGCTTGCCGAAGCGTGCGGGGTCGAACATATCGCCTTGCACGGCCGCACAAAGGAACAAGGCTATCGCGGGCTTGCCAACTGGGACCTCGTGAAGCAAATCAAGGAAACGGTGTCGGTTCCCGTTTCGGGCAGCGGAGATGTGACAACGATTGAACAGGCGTTCGCGCGTTTTAGCGAAACTGGTTGTGACGGCGTCTTGATTGGTCGTGGTGCGATGGCGAATCCATGGATCTTCCGCCAGATTGAAGACACTATGCGCGGCCGCGAAGTGTTCCAACCGACTCTCGCCGATAAGCGCGCCATTCTGCTCGAGTACTTCGACATGCTGCGCGAAGACATGCCTGAGACGCCGGCGATCAATCGTATGAAGCAACTCGCTGGTCAGTTTACTCGCGGCTTACAAGGCGGCGCGTTGTTTCGTACTTCGCTTTACCATTCACACTCCGTTGAAGAAATTCTCAATCGCATAGAAGAATATTTCGAAGCGATTGAAACCGGCAGGCCCTATTACGGAGAGGCTGGTGCTCCCGTTGAAGACGCGCCCGTGCTCGATTCCTGCGAAGCGGCGGCCTGACATTGGTCCAAGGTCCAAGGTCCAAAGTCCAAAGTCGAAGCCAAAGACCGAGGACCGAAGCAAAGTCATGCGAAAAGTAATATTTGGCGGAGCGACTAGTCTCGACAACTACTTCGCGCGTTCAGACGACGCTGTCGATTGGTTGATGTGGAGCGATGAACTAGCTCAGATCATGGCTGACTACTGGAAGACTTTCGATACTGTGGTGATGGGGCGCCGGACTTTTGAAGTCGCAATGCGCAGCGGCAACATCAGTGGCGCTTATCCAGGAATGAAGAATTATGTCTTCTCGCGCACATTGAAGAGCGCGGGTAAGGGAGTTGAGATTGTTTCAGATGAGGCAGGTCCATTCATTCGAAAGTTGAAGGAACAGGAAGGCAAAGACATCTGCATTATGGGCGGCGGCGTTTTGGCGAAGTCGCTGTTTGAGGCCGACGTGATTGACGAGGTTGGATTCAATATTCATCCAGTTTTGTTGGGTTCCGGAATACCAGCGCTCCGAGTAATGAATAAGCAAGTTAACCTCGAACTCAAAGAGTGCAGAACACTGAAGAATGGCTGTGTGTTAGTGACGTATACGGTCAAGCATTGAAGGCTCGCAACCTTACGGCTTTGCCGCCTGTTGTGCGAAAGGCTTTGCCTTTCCGGCCGAGGCTCTAAATAAAAACGCGAGGCTGAGCCTCGCGTTTTCTTTTGAGTGTAATTACCGGAAAGGCAAAGCCTTTCCCCACGGGACGCGCGAGCCGCCCCGGGTTTTAGGCTTTCGTCCGCTTCACGCGGCCCGCCGTTACTTGACTGGCCGGTTTGACGCGACCAACGCTGACGGCTTTCCACTTCCCGTGTCGAAATTTACGGCTACCGGATAACCCTTACCCCGCAGCGCGGCAATCTCGATTACAACTTCCTTCTGGTTTTTGCCAATCGGTTTCGCTTTCTTGACGGGCGTCTTAACAGTTTCCTTCTTCAAAGTTTCATCGGGACTGGCCGCTGGTGTTTGCTTAGACGCAGCCGTCGTAGCTTGTGGCCGCAACGACATCGCATTGATGGCGTCGAGCACCTGCGTTCGTTCCTCCTCGGTCAAGTCTTCAAACTTAATGCCATTTGCAGTTAGCACTGCGCGCAGGTTCTCTTCCGTGTTCGTGTTATTGGCGTAAACGTCACGGTAGATGTGGAGTTTTCCATCCTCAACCACGATCGTTTCATATCGCAGTTCGACGGGCACCGGGCGATCCAGCTTCAGATTCTGAGTTTTCGTCCTGTCCTTTAAGTATGTTTGAAGTTGCTGATCAGAAAGCTCTGCGCCACCGACGTCCGCGAGCAGTTTGGAGAAATCCTGAACCTGCGGAGTAGTGAGACCGACGCAGCCATGCGACGCAAAGGTCCCTAACTTCGCCGGTGACTTGCCACCATGAATCAGCGACGGCAAACCGATTGGAATTTTGATTGGACCAAGCGGATTCAATTTGCTGCCGGCTTCCACTTTCTCACCAACTGCAACGCCTTTCATCTTCGCGACCCAGGGTTCATCGGGCGGCGTCCACGTGGGATTGAAAATGATCGACTGGGCTTTCCTTAAACCTGTCGGGAGAGGAAAGTCGGGATAACCGATGCCGACCTTGTAAGACTTAACCAGCGAGCCGTCACGGAATACGTCCATGCGATAGGCCGGTATGTTGACTACCACGCGCGTGTCCTTCGGGACTGCATTCGGCGCCGCCGGCGCGTCGTCAGCTTTGTCGGCGACTTCCTCGCCCCCGCTGACCCAGTATTCGCGAACGAACGAAAACACAGCTTCAGCTTTTTGTTCGCCTACAACCCCGCGAATCGCTTGAGTTGCGTTTTGGCGTGACTTTTCAGCTTCGATGGCTTGTTCGGCCGTATCGCCTTCGAGGTTTGATTGTCGAAGCCGGGCGACTTCGTCGGAAGCAATCTTCTGGAGTTGGGCCACCTGGTCGTCAGTTAACTGAGCAGTGGATTTCAGCTTCGTCTTGAATGATTCATCCGAAAACATCGCGTCCAGAACCGGCAGGGTCACCGGAACTGTGCTGCTCGTCGCAGTTGGCGACACTGACGGTGATGGAGACGGCGACGGACCGGCGTTGGTATTGGTTGCCGGCTCGTTTACGCAGGCAGCAGCTGAACAAATCAGCAGCAAGCCGAGGAAAAGGGCAGTACGTTGAATGATTGGTCTAAGCATGATTTTTCCTTCAATCTAAACGGGATAATTAGAGCACGCACATGCTCGCTCTCGTGGGCCTTTGCAGCAACAGGCATTCCCACAGCATTTGACCGCACAGTTACGCCGAAGCTGCACTGAATTCCTCAGATTGAAGGTGAGGAGATGCACTATTACCGGACGTTGAAATGTGAACTCAGGTAGAAAAACCAAAGAGATTTGTCATTTCTCATTTCTCATATCTCATCTGGCCATTGGATTCATCCGCAGATTACGCAGATTACACCGATTACATAAAAACTTTGGCAGATTCCATTTACTTAATGCGAGGGTTGATAGATGGGTTACCTACATGAACGCCTAGCTTCAGTTGAGAGCGTCAGCGTTCGTAACAACCGACCAAACCCTAATTACCGTATGTCTAAATCTGCGTAATCTGCGGATGAATCCAATGGCCAGATGAGAAATGAAAAATGAGAAATGGAAAATGAATTGACAACTCAAGGTTGTTTTAACAACACCTATCGCCGAAGCAGCGGATACGGATTAATATTCGTTCCTTCCCAATATCGTTTCGGATCTTTTAATACCGCGATGGAAAAGTGAAGGTGGTAGTTTCCAACGCCGGCGTTGCCGGTGTCACCAACGTACGCGATGACTTCGCCTTGCCGCACAAACTTGCTCTGATACAACCCATCTGCATAACGCTGAAGATGTGCGTAGTAATAGAGGAGTTTCTTGTCGACGCTCGTTTGGTAAATCGTTGTGCCGCCGCGTTCGCTCGAAAATAGCCTTACGATTTCTCCATCAGCCGCCGCCAGCACCGGCGTCCCTGGGGGCGCTGGAATGTCGATCGCGTCGTGGAAACGTCCTTCTGATCGCGCATCGGAAAAAGTGTCGAGCAGTTTGTCAGGCGCAACTCCCGCGACGGGAATGATCAGTTTTACCGCCCCCACAAAACTCTCATCGATGACGGGTGTCGCAACCGGCGATGCGGCTGTTGTCGATAGCCCAGGTTCAGCCTGAGGTACTTCAACTGACGGGGACGCGATTGCGGAAGCGACGGACGAAGGCGTTGGACTTGGACTTGGTGAAGGACGTTCGCTGGCGATGTTGGAGTTTGATTCTCGTTTTGCAGCTTTGACTGTCGCAGTCGGATGACGCCGGCCACGCCGGCAATGGCCAAGACGACAATCGCCAGCACAAGAAGGCGAGCCCGACGTGTGATGTTCATCGTCGTTATCTCTGAATGCCGAGAGGCAACAGCGGTCGGGGCGTCGTTCCTTCGAAAAACCAACTAGCGCCGACGCGCAAGCGGTGATGCCACGTCGGTAATCGTGAGGTGTAAAGCGCAAAGCGCGCCTGGCGCGCGAGTGCGCCACCAAATGCTTTGCCACCAGCCAGCACTGCGGCACGTTCCGTTCCCAGGCTTACTGCTTCGCCCAGCTCTTCAAAGTGTTTTGTCTTTAACTCACGTCCGGCGTGAAACGCTTTGATGTTGTCCGCCGCCAGGCTCGCCTGTTGAAACGCCAGCTGTGCGGTTCCTGCTAATGTTGGTGTGGCGTCCGGGAAAAATGCGATGTCGCCCAACGCAAACACGTTTGGATAGGCTCGCGTCTGAAGCGTGGGTTCAACCATGATGAGCCCGCGATTATTTTTCTCAAGTTTCAGGTTCTCAACAACAGGACTTACTCGAACCCCACCCGTCCAAACAACAGCCGCGGCATCAATCTCCGTCTCACGTCCGCTGTGCTCGATAGTGAAACTTTTTTCGGTTACACGGACGACGCGCGTGAGGGTGTGAACTTCCACGTGAGACTGGTTCAAGGCGTCTTCGACGAACTCGCGAATCTCTTCACCCATTCCTGGCACTACGTTCGCGCCCATTTCGATTAGCAACACACGCGGCTCGCCACGCAAAGCGCGGCGCTTGAATGCATCGCGCAGCAAGTCAGCCATTTTGGTGGAAAGCTCGACGCCGCTGGCGCCGGCGCCGACTACTGCGAATGTAAGCGCGTGTTGAGTGTCTTGCGGCGGAAGATCGGGCGCCACGTGATCGAGCGCGTCGATCATCGTCTGTCGCAGTGTGTCGGCATGAACGATCTTGCGAAAGGGAATTGTGTGTTCCGCGGCCCCCTCGACACCTGCGTAGTTTGATATTCCGCCGACGGCAACCACGAGGACGTCGTAAGACAGAGCTTCCGGTTTGGTTTGAAGTGCGACTGTGCGGTTTTCGAGGTCGATGTTAGTCACTTGGTCCTGGATGACAGTGACGTCGTCGTCCAGCAGCTCGTGATAGTTCGGCGCGATGTGCCACGCCTCCACTTCACCACTAAAGTATTCATACAGCATGGGGGTGAACAGAAAGTGGTCGTGGTCGCTGATCAGCGTCACTTTGCCTGTCCCTGTCATTTCCAGGGCAGTGAACAATCCGGCAAAGCCTCCGCCGACGATAACGGTATGTGGATTTTTGTTTGTCATGAAGGTTTGTAGGCAGGCATGTTATCAAAGAGTCAGGTCCTAAAATAAGACGCGCCCGCCATCGCGGATGGTAGTGACCTCACAGTACCCACCGGGGCAGGATCCTAAATTTGTGAACATGCGGACGTAAGAATAAGAACTGTCCACGAAATCACACTAAAACGCACGAATAAGGATTAGTGTTGTTTCGTGTGAGTTAGGCGGATCGTTCCCTTTTCTGAACAGATTAGGACACTACCACCGAAAAGGGGCCTGCTGGACACTGGTAAGGGCGCGTGTTAACTTACCCCGTCACATAATCTTAGCGGTTTCCGCCCATCGGCGGCTTTCTGCTGTTTAGGAGGATCATCTTAGTAGTGCCGTTAGCAAAAGAAACGAAGGAACAAATCGTCACCGATTTCCGCAGTCACGAGTCAGACACTGGCTCACCACAGGTTCAGGTCGCGTTGCTAAGCAAAAGAATCAACGAGCTGACCGAGCATTTCAAGACACACAAGAAAGATAACCATTCACGCCGCGGGCTGCTCAAGATGGTCTCGCAGCGCAGGAGTTTGTTGGATTACCTGAAACGAACTGACATTGAACGTTACCACGAGATAGTGAATCGTCTCGGTCTTCGTCGTTAGAGGACCAAAGACGAACATGAAAAGAGAACTTCGATTCTCCGATTTCTGAAAGCCCGCGTCTATCGAAGAGCTTGCTGACGGTGCCGAACGTGACGGCGATACTCCCAGGCAAGCGGACGTGTTTGGCCTTGCGCAAAGCAAAAAAGGCGGCATGAGCTCACGGTCTGAGTCTCTTGCCGCCTTTTGACTTATGCGGCGTACAGTTTCGACGCCTTCACGTGGCGTAAAACCAAATCTAATTGAATGCGATGCGCACGAGACGCTCGCTGCCTGACGGACGTCAGGTAAGTCTTAAGGAGACGAACACGATGCCAGATAAGAAATACCTCAAAGAGTCAATCAAGCTCGGCGACAAGGAGTTGACAGTAGAAACGGGTCGAGTCGCAAAACAAGCCGACGGCTCGGTTGTTATTCGCTACGGCGACACGATGTTGTTATGTGCTGCTGTGGGCGCGCCAACTGCTCGAGAAGGAATTGATTTTTTCCCGCTCACGGTCGAATACCGTGAAGCAAATTACGCTGCCGGACGAATTCCCGGTAACTACTTTCGCCGCGAAGGCCGGCCGACTGAGAAAGAAGTGTTGACGAGCCGTCTGATCGACCGTCCATGCCGGCCCCTCTTCGCCGAAGATTACAAGAACGAAACGCAGGTGATCGCCACCGTTATATCAGCCGATCCCGACAACAATCCGGACGTTATTGCCATCACCGGTGCGTCCTGCGCTTTGTACCTCTCAGACATTCCGTTCCTGAACCCGATTGCGGGAGTTCGCATCGGCTTGATCGAAGGCCGGTACATCGTCAACCCAACGTATGACGAAGTACGCGAGTCGCGGCTCAACCTGATCGTCGCTGGCACAGAGGAAGCGATTGTGATGGTCGAAGCCGGCGCGCAGGAGGTTTCGGAAGAGATAATGGTCGAGGCCCTGATGCTCGCGCACAAGGAAATTAATCGCCTGTGCCGCTGGCAGAAGGAGCTTTACAAGGCGCTCGACATCAAGAAGCGCGAAGTGGTCGCGACTCCGTTGAATGAAGAGATGCTCGAGGAAATCGGCAGAAACTACTCCGATCGTCTGCGCGAATCGCTCGACACGGGCACAAAAGAAAAACGCGAGAGCTATGCTGCCGTTGATGCGTTGAAGAAGGAGGTCGTTGAATCCTATCCCGAAGATCTGATTGAACAACGACTGATGGCCAAACGAGTTTTCGACCATCTCAAGGAAACGATTTTCCGCGATGACATCCTGAACAAGAGACGCAGGCCAGACGGCCGTCGGTTTTCGGAGATCCGGCCGATTAGTTGTGAAGTTGGCTGGTTGCCGCGTGTCCACGGTTCGGCGCTCTTCACTCGCGGTGAAACGCAGGCACTCGTGACTACAACTTTGGGTACCAAAGAAGACGAACAGTTTCTTGACGATCTGGAAAAGGGTGAAGTTAAACGACGCTTCCTGCTCCACTACAACTTCCCACATTACTCAGTTGGCGAAGTCGGCCGATTCGGATCATCGAGCCGGCGCGAAATCGGCCATGGCGCACTTGCCCGTCGCGCAATTGAATCAGTGTTGCCCGAGGAAACAGAGTTTCCCTACACGATTCGAATCGTGTCTGACATCACGGAGTCGAATGGATCGTCTTCGATGGCAAGTGTCTGCGGCGGAACGCTTTCGCTAATGGACGCAGGCGTCCCATTAAAGTCGCCGGTCGCTGGTGTTGCGATGGGTTTGGTGATGGAAGGTAACAAGTACGCGATTCTGACTGACATTGCCGGCGCCGAAGATCATTACGGTGACATGGATTTCAAGGTCACCGGAACGCACGATGGAATTACTGCGCTTCAGATGGACATCAAGATCGCGGGCATCAATGCGCAGATCATGGCCGAGGCGCTCGAGCAAGCGAAGAAGGGCCGGTTGCATATCCTCAGCGTGATGGAGAAGGCGTTGCCGGAGTCGCGGACCGATATTTCCGCGCATGCGCCGCGCATCATTCAGATCAAGATTAATCCTGACAAGATTCGCGACGTTATTGGACCAGGCGGCAAGATGATTCGGGCCCTGGTTGAAGAAACGGGTGCGAAGATCGATGTCTCCGACGACGGTACGATCTCGATTGCCACGCCAAGCGGCGAGGCCGCCGAAGCTGCGGTCAACCGGATTCGCGGCATCACTGCCGAAGCTGAGATCGGTCAAACCTACCTCGGCACCGTTTCCCGCATCGTTGACTTCGGAGCGTTCGTCGAGATCTTTCCAGGAACTGACGGTCTGCTCCACATCTCTGAGATCGCCGATCGACGTGTAAAAGACGTGAGAGACGAGTTGAAAGAGGGCCAGCAGATTCTGGTGAAGTGCATCGGCAAGGAAGGCAACAAGATCAAACTTTCCAGGAAAGCCGTACTTCGAGACGAGGAACGGAAGGCCGAAGCCGCGAGTGCGGGCGAAGCCGACTAGTCCAGCCTTTACGTGGTTCACGATTGGGAGGTTTGCCGGAGCGCAAACCTCCCTTTTTGTTTGAGTTAGAACCTCCGAATAAGCCCCGAAAAATGGAATCCCTTCCTGATTAACTATCTTTCCCTATCAACCAGCGAAAGCACCCGCGGTTACTCGCAGAATTTGCAATAAATAACAGCTTTCGGGACGCTGCGTTCACGTTAAACCATGTAGATCATTTCTTACGTTCTGTGCGTGGGAAATACCCAGGAGGAATTTCAAACCGATGAAGAGTCGAGCTTTTCGCCCCGTTGCCGCGATTCTCAGCATCTTGCTTTTGTCAGGTGTTCCGGTGCACGCTGCGCCGGTTGCCATTAGCGAGGTGATCCAAGTCCTTGGCAACTATCAAAATCCTCCCGAGCTTCGGCTCCGCAGTGTTTCCCAACATACGAGCTCATTGGTGTCTGAGGGAGACGGATCCATCGCCAGTAGCCGCATCAGCGCTACAGGAAGAAGCTGCCGGTGATGTTGTCGCGATTGCCGACGCATCCACCATCGACGCCTCCAGTGGAGACACGCTCCTGGCTGGTGTTGCTGTCAGCATGGATCCCCAGGCTGGCGTTGACGTCGTTGACCAGGGCGAGGTTGAAGGTACAATCTGCGACTGCGGCGAGATTACGGTGCCGGGTGGCGGGATCCCGAAATGGCCGTTGCTGTTCTTAGCGGCGATTCCGTTCTTCTTTATCCATGGCTGCGACGACTGCGATACACCGCCGTCCACGCCGCCGACCACTCCGCCGGCGACACCAGAGATTCCTGAGCCTGCTTCGCTTCTGTTATTTGGTTCCGGCCTTGCGGCCTTTGGAGCCGGCCTCCGCAGACGCTATGCCCGAGGTAAACTGGCTGCGCAAATCCGAACGACGGAGGAGGGCTAAATCAATGTTGAAAGCTATCCTGCGTAAACACAATCAGGCCGGCAAGTTTGCGTTCGCCGCATTTATCGCACTTACGTTTTGTATGGCGTTCCCGTCGTCGACTGCGCACGCAAAGAAGCGCAAGCTGGCGAAATATGGAACGATCAAAATTCTCAGCACTCCCGGCGGATTGCCGATCGAAGTCGACGGTAGACCTGAAGGTCTGACTGCCAGCGACTATCGTTCGTTCGATTTGGATCCAGGACTCCACACGATAGTTATTACTTTGCCAAACGGTCAGCGATGGACGCGAGAGATTGATCTCGAACGCGGCCGCATCAAGTGTGTCGCGCTCAATTACCGGCCATCGTTACCTCCAGCTAAGTCTCCTTGCCCATACCCGGTGATCCTTTCGGCGCCGCCGCAAGTGATCGATGGAGAAGTCATCACATTCACGTCTGACGTTTCGTATAACGGAAGTTCACCGCTCAATTACACGTGGTCAGTGACTCCAGCCAACGCTCGAGTACTCACCGGCGCCGGCACCCCAACTATTACGGTCGACTCGACCGGATTTGCCGGACAAAGCATCACGGCGACTCTGGTAGTTGACGACGGCTCAGGAGAACCTGAATGCCGCCAGACTGCGCAGGCGACGACAGTAATTCCGCCAACGCCGCCACGCGAAAGTCCGACGCGTCAGTTCGACGTCTGCTGTAGCTGTTCGTTTGACGATCAGAAGGCACGACTTGATAACCTCGCGATTGAGCTGCAAAACGATCCGTCAACGACGACCTACGTCATCGCTTATGGTGGACGCACAAGTCGCATAGGCCAGGCGGATTTACTGAGTGGACGCGCTCGCGATTACTTAGTGTCGCAACGTGGCATCGACCAATCACGCATCGTCGTCATCAACGGCGGGTTCCGTGAAGAGGATTGCGTTGAGCTGTGGGTCTTGCCGAGTGGCGCCACGCCTCCGCAACCGACTCCGACAGTGCAGGCTGGAGATGTTCGACCTGCACCAACCCCGGCGCGACGGCGACGACGACCACGCGGGCGATACTGAACAGGATTTAAAACTTAACTCTTCAACCAGGGAGATGAGCGCAATGCTCGTCTCCCTTTTTTGTTTGGTGCCATCATGCAACCTTCAGCGTTCGTAAGAGTTATTCAAGATTAAGAAACTCATGGTCGGGAAGAGGCGCTTGCGCCCGCTTTTCTCTGCGACCGGTTTGCAGAAGGCAAACTACAACTTGGGACTTTCATTTGTTCAAAGCGGGGGCAAGCCCCTCTTCCTAACCCTGAGCTGATCGAAGATGCGAGATGTAATTGACCGACTCTGTTGACCGCACCTGAAGCTTGTGGTAACAATCACACCGCACCCCCTTAATTTTCTACTCGGTTATCGCGCTTTGAGCGGGAGGAGTTTGCGTTATGGGAGACAATGGTGATGGTGGTGGCGGCAGTGCGGGAGTAGTCGCCGTATTGGTGATCTTTGTGATCATCGTGTTGGTGGTAGTGTTCGCTTTCCGGGGTAGATTGTTTGGTGGTGGTGGCACACAGAAGATCGATGTGAACGTGCAAACCCCGAGCAAGTAAGGCGTACCGGTTAATCCAGTTTCTCGGACGCAGCTTGCTGCGCCTCGAAACACATATACTGCTTTCGCACGTTAAAGGGCCGCGCACGCTATCGCGCGGCCCTTGGTTATTTGTTTTAGTTTCCTGCTAACTAGAAGCAGCCCACATATTCAATCTCGCCTGTCGGTGTCCACGTCTTTCCACCATCGTACGAAACATAAGTGACCCAGACGTATGGCGTGCAGTAATAAATGAAGATTGGGTCTTGGCTCGGATCCGGTGTGGGCGTGGGCAATGGATTGAAACAGATCCAACGGCACTCTGGGTAATCGAAGAAGATGGGATTAGTGCCACTTTCGCATTGCGGCGGCGTCGGTGTCGGCGAAGGACAGGGAATACGAGTACAACAGAGCCCGTCAGGATAATAATTGATTGGACATCCGCCTCCATCGGGCGCCCCGGGCGGGTCTGGGTTGGTGCAGTAATCTCGCGCTACTGCGGAAGCGCATGCGCTCGAATCAATCAACGGACACGGAGTCGGCGTCGGAGTAGGGCTTGGGGTAGGTGTCGGGGTCGGCGAGGGAGGCGGCGCCGATTCGCCGCATGATAGTGTTGAAATAGTAACGCACTTGAACGGCTCTCCATCATCCATGAAGCACTCGATAGACCCAAAGTCAAAAGTGCGGCACTCCCGGCGAGGGTCACTACAGAAAGTGGGCATGATACGAGTTTGGGCCGCGCAGTTATGGCACTCAAGGTAAGGTCGGGCAATCATTGGGATGCACCCATCGCCACCACAGCATGACTCGCTATCACTGCTTGCTTCCGTCAACATGGCGGGTGAGGTAAAAAAGAAACTCGCCATCAAGAATGTTGATGACGAGAAGAAATCTAATGAACGGGGCTCTTTCTTATAGGCTGGGTCATTTGATTCGGGACTAGCGCGATCCCTCGCATTTAGATCAACACACCTACCGTTGGTGACCGGCCCGCGGCCTTGCCGGGAGATGCAAGACCGTCCTCCGTATGTCCCGTGCTATTACCGAACATTAGGAACTGGATCTTCAACACAACTGTTTTTGGCAAAGGCCGACGAAGTCTACGGTTGAATTCCTCATGGCCGGCAACGTTTCCAGGATGGAGTTTGAGTGTGTAGGTTTCGCCTGGCACAATCGGAACATCTTGGGGTTCCGCCTTAACTCCGACTACACCCAGTTCGATACGACCAAACACGAGGGGCAACACGACGTCGCCCGTTTCCGAACTCTTCAGCTCCGGAAGTACAAGGTAGAGATACAGAAAGTAGATCGGCTTGATTCCTGTATTAGTGACTTCGATCTCAAGATCGCGAGCCCAATGTTCATTTGCGAGATCTTTGAACTTATCCAGCTTATCGCGTTTGATCTTGACCTTAAGTGGAAGGTGTTTAGGGATCTTGTTTTCCAGACGGCGCTCGTTGTCTGTGGCCTCTCCCTGTCGCAGCGCCTTTAATTCTGCGGGGTTAGGCCTGACGTGCAATTTGTCTTTAGCGCGCAGGACCTTGCCTTTCATTGGTTCAATGGAGGCACTGGTCGGACGAGTTGAATAGAAGGCCACAAGGCCTACTGGCAGTGATGCTGCGAGAATTAGAATGAGGAGGCCGATTCGTTTGGAGGTTAGCATGTGAGTTCTCCTAACTAGTTGAGGAGCGAAAACCACGTGAGTTGAGAAAACCTTTCTGAGATGCGTTATATATCACTCACGTCAATTGTATTTGCCTCCACCGTGTTTACCGAACGTCATTGGCTGATTCGTCGTCAAAACGATCCACGAAGAAACACTAGTTTACATGAAGTTTTTCGTGTCAGTTCGTATGGATTCGTGGAACGATCTCGTAATCAGTAACAAACACCGAGGTTAGAGCAGTTACGCCGCCTCTGCCTACTTTTGCCTATTTACCCTTCACCATTTACCATTCACCCTCTTATGCCGGCTCCCAACATTGAAACAATCGTATCGCTTGCAAAGCGCCGCGGTTTCGTTTTTCCTTCGTCTGAAATCTACGGTGGGTTAGGCAGCTCCTGGGACTATGGTCCGATGGGAGTCGAGCTTTCCAACAACGTCAAGCAATCGTGGTGGCGTTGGATGGTCCATGAACGTGACGATATCGAAGGTCTTGATTCGTCGATCATTCTCAATCGCCTCGTCTGGAAGTATTCGGGCCACGAAGATACGTTTAGCGATCCACTCGTCGATTGCCGTGAGTGCAAGACGCGCCTGCGTGCGGACAAACTGGACAACGGAAAATGCCCGAATTGCGGTTCTAAAGATTTAACCGAGCCCCGCCCGTTTAACTTGATGTTTCAGACTCATGTCGGCGCGACTGCCGAAGATGATGAATCATCGCTCGTTTATCTCCGGCCAGAAACTGCTCAGGGTATCTTCATCAATTTTGCCAACATTCTGACGACCAGCCGCCGGAAACTTCCCTTCGGCGTCGCGCAGATCGGTAAGTCGTTTCGCAACGAAGTGACGCCAGGCAATTTCATTTTCCGCACGCGCGAATTTGAGCAAATGGAGATGGAATACTTCGTCCGCCCGGGTGAAGACGAAGGTAAGCACCAGGAGTGGATCGATGCCTGCTTCAATTGGTTCACCTCGATTGCCCTTGATGCCGGCAACCTGAGGCTTTATGAGCAGCCGAAAGAAGAGCTGGCCCACTACGCAAAACGCACGGTCGATATTCAGTATCGCTTTTTCCCTGAACGCGACGAGGACGAACGCCAGTGGGACGAATTGATGGGCATCGCTAACCGCACCGACTTTGATCTCCGGACCCACTCGAAAAAGCCGGAAGACTCAGAAGGGAAGCGAATCAATCCGGATTCAACCGAAGACCTCTCTTACTTCGACGAGGCGACCAAGGAGCGGTTTTATCCATATGTGATCGAGCCTGCGGCCGGCGTGAACCGAACGGTGCTGGCAGTGTTGATGGACGCGTACACCGAGAAAGTAAATGACAAGGGCGAGAAGCGCGTCATCTTAAAAATTCATCCTGACCTTGCGCCGATTAAAGTAGCTGTCTTGCCGCTGGCGAAGAATAAGCCTGAGATTGTCGCAATGGCGAAGTCAATAAAGCGTTCGCTGCAACCGACCATGCGCGCCGTTTACGACGATACGGGTGGTATTGGAAAACTGTATGCGCGCCAGGACGAAATCGGCACGCCGTTCTGTGTTACGGTCGATCACCAGTCGCTTGAGGACGACGCTGTCACGGTTCGCGATCGAGATACGTGGGAACAGGAGCGAGTCAAGGTTTCGGAATTGGAAGCGCATTTATCGAAAAGGCTTAAACGATAGTCCAAAGTCCAAGGTCGAAAGTCCAAAGTCCAGAGTCCAAAGTCCAAGGTCCAAGGCAGAAGCGCGGCAGTAGCCGCATGCGTGCTCTAATAAATGCTCAACATTCCAGAAGCTGTGGTTCTGAGGCTGAAGTCTTCATCAGTTGACTTTGGGCCTTGGACATTGGACCTTGGACTT
Source organism: Pyrinomonadaceae bacterium (assembly GCA_963730985.1). Lineage (GTDB taxonomy): Bacteria > Acidobacteriota > Blastocatellia > Pyrinomonadales > Pyrinomonadaceae > PSRF01. The sequence goes on along the minus strand of CAVSTX010000005.1, from coordinate 858,846 downwards.
GGACCAGGTTACTTATGCCAGTAGTCAAAAAACGTAATCAACAAACTGAAACGCGCCTGCTTCTTGAAGGCGACGAGCCGATTGAGTTGCCGCCGGCTGAAATTGACGACACGGCTGTGCTCGCTCAGTTTGAGAAGTTTAAGGAATACGTTCCCGAGCTCTTGGAAGAACTACGCGACGGCACGATGGCAACGCCGGTCGCGGTAATGAACGACGGGTCCACTTTTGCAATTGACGCCGACACCCGAACGTTTTGGGTGAAACTCTGGTACGCGGCCGGTACTAATTTGACGAAGATCGACCGCGCGCAAATCATTAGTTGTTTGCCCCTCGTGCCGGGGGTTCAGATCGTGGTCGACGATCCGGAGTAGCGAGAACCGTTAGCACCTCCCTATCCCCTCCCCGCAAGCGGGAGGGGCAGGGGTGGGGCTGCGCAAATCTGACCTCTCCCCCATCCCCTCTCCGCCTGCGGAGAGGGGGAAGGAAAAAATGCTCGACAATCTTGGAAATCTTCAGCGTACTCATTCCTGCGGCGCACTTCGCGCTACGGATGTCGGTGCGTCTGTGACGCTCATGGGATGGGTGGCGCGCCGGCGCGATTTTGGCGAGCTGACCTTCATCGATTTGCGTGACCGCGACGGCATCACGCAGGTGGTGTTGAATTCCAATGATGCGCCGAAAGCACACGCCAAAGCGAAAGACGTGCGTGGCGAATACGTTGTCGCCGTGACGGGCGAAGTGACTTTGCGAGACGACACCCAAAGAAATCCAAAGCTCGCCACGGGAGAGGTTGAAGTCCATGCGCGTGAGTTGCTGATTCTGAACGAGGCGCGGACCCTCCCCTTCCAACTCGAGACGACAACGACTACAGATTCGCTCGCCAGCGAAGACCTGCGCTTGAAGTTTCGCTATCTCGATCTCCGACGGCCTCAACTTCAGGCGAACCTGCGGCTGCGTCACAACGTGTTGCAGGAAATCCGGCGATACATGAGCGAGCAAGGCTACACAGAACTTGAAACGCCTATCCTGATTAAGTCGACGCCTGAAGGTGCGCGCGATTACATCGTCCCGTCGCGGGTGCAACCGGGAAAATTTTTCGCTTTACCGCAGTCGCCGCAGCTTTTCAAACAGTTGTGCATGATTGCAGGGCTCGATAAGTATTTTCAGATCGCCCGTTGTTTTCGCGACGAAGATTTACGCGCCGACCGTCAGCCCGAGTTCACGCAACTCGACGTGGAAATGAGCTTTGCGACGCTGGACCAGATTTATTCCCTTACGGAAGGGTTGTTTGCGCGCGTCTTCAAACTAATCGGCGTCGATTTACCGCTTCCGTTCCCGCGATTCACTTATGCGGAGGCGATGAATCGCTGGGGTTCGGATAAGCCCGACCTGCGTATTCCGCAAATGGAGTTAAACGATCTTTCGGCGTTGTTGGCTGACACGACGTTCGCTCCGTACGCTACGGCGCTCCAAAGCGGCGGTGCGATTAAAGCGCTCGTCGTTCCGGGCGGCGCGCACCTCTCTCGTAAGGCTCTTGACGAGTTGCAGGAGTTTGCGAAGCGCTACGGCGCGACGGGACTTGCGTGGATCAAACTTGGTGACGAACTAAGTTCGTCTTTATTGAAAGCGTTGGGTGAGGATGTGGTGACGCAAATTGCCACCACAGCAAACGCTGGCAAAGGCGACGCGGTTTTGATCGTCGCGGGTAAACCTAAAGTAGTTGCTGCAAGCCTCGGCGCTCTGCGAAATGAATTGGCCCGGCGCGAGAAGTTGATAGCGGAAAATGTTTACGCCCCATTGTGGGTCACAGACTTTCCGATGTTTGAGTATCACGACGATGATGATCGTTACTACGCGATGCACCATCCATTTACTTCACCGGTTGATGAAGATCTGGAGTTGCTCGAACGCGCCGTAGCGGGTGGCGAGACAAAGTTGCTGGGCCAGATTCGCACGAAGGCTTACGACCCAGTTATTAATGGCGTCGAGCTGGCGAGTGGTTCGATTCGTATTCATCGACGCGACGTGCAGCGTCTGGTGTTCAAGGCGCTGGGCATGTCAAACGAAGAAGCACGCTCGCGTTTCGGATTTTTCCTCGACGCGCTCGAATACGGAACGCCGCCGCATGGAGGCATCGCGCCGGGTATTGAACGTCTGTTGATGGTGCTCGTTCCGACTGAAAACATTCGCGACGTAATGGCTTTTCCCAAGACTGCTTCGGCGACCGACCTGATGATTGAAGCACCCGGGGAAGTTGATCCACGGCAACTTGAGGAGTTGCACCTGCGGATTGTTAAAGACGAGTAATTGATAGTTGCGGGTTTCGTAAACAAGCAACCGCGTCAGACTCGGCTTTGCCGCCGGATGTGAGGCGGTGGCTTTGCCCCGCCGAACGAAGCAAGATATTTGCTGGGCTATGCCCTTGGTTTTAATCCTTCGGGTTTGGGTCAAACCCGCACGAGGGGCTCAGCCGTTAAAATGTAAAAGGCCTCACGGCGGGGCAGAGCCACCGCCTCACATCCGGCGGCAAAGCCGAAGCCGCATCCTGGAGGACTCTCAGGGCAAATCTGATCATCATCACGTGACGTGAGATTCAGCCTGCTGCATGACGTCTTCGTACCTTATCCCTGGAGAATCGCGCGCAAACCAAAGATGATTACGCTGGCCCACGAGCATTTAGAAAGAATTCTTGCACACGCGATTAAAGAAAAACCGGATGAGTGTTGCGGATTACTCGGCGGTAACTCCAACGATGAAATAGTAAGTATTTATGAGCTTCGCAACGTTGCTGCCGACAAATCCATCTCTTACGAAGCTGCTCCCGAAGATTTATTTGCCGCTCAACGCCAGATGCGTGAACGCGGTGAAAAAATGCTGGGTATCTACCACTCGCATCCGCGTTCAGCTCAGCCGCTTCCGTCTGAAACAGATGTCCGGCTGGCTTATTATCCCGACGCGGTTTACTTCATCATTGGACTGGCCGGCCCAGAGCCGGTGCTGCGCGCATTTCGAATTTCCGAGCGCGAAGATAGTTGGGAACCGGTTGAGTATGAAGTTTCCGGCGAGTAAGATTGAACCATACAAACACGGGCGTCGTAGGACCAAACATGGAGCCGAAGAAGACCAAGTACGACACTAATCCGCTCGATCCCGATTACGTTCGTAACACAGAAGAAGTTTGGACTGGAGATCAGGGCGGCTCACACACTCAGGAAGTGAAAGGGGCCACGCGCGAGATCGGGACCTCAGGTAATGAGGTTGCGCGCCAGAGTCCTTACTCCGAAGCTCCGACGCGCAGGTACGACAACGTACCGCTCGACGAACCCTATCAATCGATCTTTGTACCACCGCCGCATATACCGCCGGCCACGTATCAATCAGCTCCTGTGGCATTTCGCAGTGTGGAACAACGGCCCACGTCGCGTACGATTCCTGGCGTCGGCTTGCCCGAGAAGTGGGCCATGATTCTGCCGTACGCCCCTTTTTATATCGGAATCATCGTGTCGCTGATCGAGTTGTTTCTCGTACCTAAGAACGAAGCGCGGGTGCGATTTCACGCCTCCCAAGGGGTCGCTCTTCATATTGCAATCTTGCTTGTGCAGACCGTTTTTGGCCTGGTTGAAGCCATCACCGGATCTGGTGTTGGTGGTGCCCTATTTACGTTGGCTTATACGATATTTTTAGTCGTTTCCATGGCCCGCGTTTGGAAGGGAAAACCTCATCACATCGCCCCTATCGCCGAGCCCGCCCAGTGGTTTAACGAACATATAAAACCCCGGACCAAGTAGCCTGCGGATGATTTGGCACTGACCTTGCTGTAGAAACGGCGGAGGCTTTGTCAAACACCAGCGTGCTGAACCTTCGAACTGAAATCGTTCTGACCGACCAGAACCATGTTGCATTTTGGTTCATGTTTAGCTTCCGCGTCGCAACGGTTCGGCAACATAGTTTCGACAAACGGCCTTATACGCTGACTCATCAAACTCGAGCCCGGCCAGAGGCTCTCTTCCCGCGACGGCAGGAGTACGATGGGCGAGATAGAACAAGGGGAGGATGGAGCCGGACTTAATGCCAGCGGCGAAGTTGCCGTTCGGTTTTGCGCTCCGGCTTGGGTGGTTGGACCAGCAACGTTACGGAGGAAGACATGATTAGAAAGAATTACGGCCCAGTACAACGCATGATGGCAATGCTGACGATGATGGTGTTTTTTGCACTGCCGCTGTCAGTGCTGGGGCAGACCAGGATTAAGTTACATAGCAATAAGTACAGCGTCGCTGATGACGTCAAATTAGGGCGTCAAGCTGCAGCCGAAGCTGAACAACAGTTTCCCATCCTGAACGACTCCGAATCCGCAAGTTATGTTTCGCGAGTTGGTCAGCGACTGGTTTATGCGATTCCATCAGAGTTTCAACATCCGGAATTTAGTTATTACTTCAAGGTGATCAACGCGCGCGACATAAACGCGTTTGCGCTGCCGGGCGGACCAATGTATGTCAACCGCGGCATGATCGAGTCATCGCGCACCGAAGGCGAAATGGCCGGCGTGATGGCGCACGAGTTGGCCCACGTGGCATTGCGTCACGGTACGGCGCAGGCATCGAAGGGCCAGAAGTATGGCTTACTCGCTGGAATCCTGGGCATCGGCGGAGCGATTCTTGGTGGTCCAGCAGGAGCAGCTGCGCAAATCGCCGGACAGGGTGTCGGCGTTTATTTCCTGAAATTCAGCCGAGAGTATGAGACTGAAGCTGACATTTTAGGCGCGCAGATTATGGCGCGAGCCGGCTATGACCCGACTGATTTGGCCAACATGTTCCGCACTCTCGAACAGCAGGGCGGCAGCAGCGGTGGCTTCTTGAGCAGTCACCCAAGTCCGGCAAACCGTTACAACCGCATTATGGAGGAAGCACGACTGCTTCGGATTGAGAATCCGGTTCGTGACACGCGCGATTTTGAACGCGTGCAGGCCAGACTGCGAAGCATGGGCCGCGCGCCTTCGATGGAAGAAATTGCACGTAGCGGTCAGCGTTATCCGACGGGCGAGAATACCGGCAACTATCCGGCGAATGCTCCCGTGGGACGCGTAAGTTATCCGTCGACGCGTTACCAGACCTATAACGTCTTTGGCGGCGGACTGCGAGTGAGCGTGCCTAACAACTGGCGTGAGTTGCCGAGCGGCGACGCCGTCTGGTTTGCACCTGAGGGTGCGTACGGCACGCACCAGGGCCAGAGCGTATTTACCCATGGAGTGAACTTTGGAGTCTCTCAGACACAAAGTCGGAACTTGCGACAAGCGACGACTGAGTTTCTCAACGGGTTGGCCCAGGGCAATCGAAGTCTGCAGCAGCGCAGCAATCTGCAGAACACTACGCTTGCCGGACGTAATGCTTTGACGTCAACACTGTCAAACGTAAACGAAGCGACCGGGCAAAGTGAGGTCGTTACCGTGGTAACAACTCAACTTCGCGACGGCCGGTTGTTCTACATGATTGCGGTTGCGCCGCAGAACGACGCAGGCACTTACCAAACTGCGTTCCGGAACATCATGAGATCTGTTCAGCTCAACGGGTAACCGGAGCCAGAAAGGTCCATTGACTTAAAGGCCCGCTTTCGAGCGGGCCTTTTCTACTGCGGGGACAGCCAACTGGCGCACATCCGGCGCAAAAGCCTAATCCGACATGGCTCATGATGACGCAAGTTACCTTAACGTTCTTTGGCTTTTTGCCAGAGCGATTCCATTTCGTCCAGAGTTACCTGGTCGAACGTTTGTCCCTGCTGCTGCAACTCGTTTTCGATAAATCTGAAGCGCCGGCGAAACTTGCGGTTGGTTAGCTTCAACGCCGCTTCGGGTTCTACCTTCAAATGCCTCGCGATGTTGGTTACCGCAAACAACAGGTCACCCAGCTCTTCTCGTACGAGCGCATGGTCAGCTTCTGCACTTGAACTTGCGTGATCAGAGATGGCTTTTCGCAGTTCTCCAATCTCTTCTTCGAGCTTCGCGAAAATATCCTCAACCTGTTTCCAGTCAAACCCGACGCGGGCCGCTTTGGTTGAAAGCTGATGTGCTTCCATTAACGCGGGAGCTTTCGACGAAACGCCGGCCAGCAAAGAGTCGTCAACCTTCTCACCTGCGTTGCGACGTTCTTCCTTCTTCATCGCTTCCCAGTTGCGCAAAACCGTTGCTGAATCTTCAGCGGTTATGTCTCCGAAAACATGGGGATGCCGGCGCACCATCTTTGAATGGATTGCTTCTATGACACCGTCAATCGCGAAATGATTCTGTTCCTTCGCCACCTGTGCATAAAAAACGATCTGGAAAAGTAGATCGCCGAGTTCGTCGCGCAGCTCGTCGGGGTTTCCCTCCCGAGCTTCTTCGACAGCTTCAAAGGCCTCGTACGCTTCCTCCAAAAGCATTGGCGCCAGGGTCGCGTAATTCTGTTCACGGTCCCACGGACACCCGCCTGGCGAGCGTAGTTTTTCCATCAGTTGCACCAGATCATCAAAGGTTATTGGCATGCGCCTAGTCTAATGTCGACACGTCGGCAACGGAAAGCGGCCTTATAGTCAAATGTGGCACGGGCAAGACGTCCGTACAGGAGGTAGTGACTATTTCAGTTCGATGTTCCTTGCTATTTCCCCTCCCAGAGGGGCATGAAACCTACAAACAATTTCAAAATAGAGACCACCCGTACAGGATAGCGTTGTTTGCTAGCGTGAGATGAGGATGCTACGATCAGGCTTCATTAAAAACAGCGACATTATTCGCCGATGTGCCTCACAGTCGGATGCAAGGAAGTTCGAAAAATGGGTGAAGAACAAACTAATTTTAAGGTTACTGACCGGCGACTTTTCAACGCAGACGGCAGCCCGCGGGATGTACCGCCGGAGGAGCGGGCGCCTGAACCCGTGGCCGCTGCGACTGCTGCTCCCGACGCTGCCCCCGCGACACAAACTGCAACTGCAGCTGCAACTGAACCCGCGCCACAACCAACCGCGTCCGAATCGACCGTTGAAGAGCCGGAAGCAGGTCGCGACGAGTTTCCAGGCGCCGAAGATCCGTCAAGTTTCGCCAACTTCATAATGTCTATCGCGTCGAATGCGGCGTCTTCGCTGGGCATGATGGAACACCCGGTTACCGGGAAACGCGAAGTCGATCTTGAGCTCGGAAAGCATTGGATCGATGTGCTCTCGATGCTGAAGCAGAAAACCCAAAACAATCTATTGCCGCCGGAACAACAGATCCTCGAAAGCCTGCTCGCCGATCTGCAGATGCAGTATGTTTCGCTGACACATGCAGCTGCGAAGACTCCACGAACATTTACCGGCCGCGACATTACCGGCGGGTGAAATTGGTCCAAAGTCGAATGTCCAAGGTCCAAGATCCAAGGTCTGGTAAATGGTGAATGGTAAATAGTAAATAGTCGTCGATGAGCCACCAAAGAGCTCAGTTTCTATTTACCATGGACCATTGACTGCGCCACCCCGGCTCCATTCACTATTCACCATTTACCATTTACTATTCACTAAATGAAGCTAACGTTCCTTGGGACCGGAACATCGACAGGAGTGCCATCCATCGGCTGTGAGTGTGAAACGTGCACTTCAGACGATCCACGCGACAAGCGCTTGCGAGTTTCCGTTCTCATCGAACACGCCGACCAAACCGTCCTGATCGATACGTCGTCGGATTTTCGCCAGCAGGCATTGCGTTATGGTCTCAAGCGGCTTGATGCGGTCCTGATCACGCATTGTCATGCCGACCATATCTTCGGACTCGATGACATCCGCCCCTTGAACTTTCGCTACGGCGCGCTCGGGCTTTACGCCAACGAACGCGCTTGGGTTGATATACGTCGCATCTTCAAATACATCTTCGAGCCGTCACATTTCGGCGGCGGCTTGCCGCAAGTCATTCCACACATCGTCCACTCGGGAGCTTCCTTTTGTATCGGCGGCGATTTGGAGATAACGCCGCTCGAAGTAATTCACGGCAGGCTTCCGGTCATGGCTTATCGCTTCAACGATTTCGCCTACGCAACTGACTTGAGTGAGATTCCGCCCGCGACTATGGAAGCGTTTCGTGGCCTGGATGTACTCGCGCTCGATTGTTTGCGCTTTGCAAAACACCCGACGCATCTCTGGGTGGAGAGGGCACTGGAAATCATTGATGAGTTGAAGCCGAAACGTACGTACCTAACGCATATTGCGCATGACGTGAAGCACGAGCGCGATTCAGCCAAACTTCCTGCTGGCGTGGAGTGGGCTTACGACGGCCTATCGATTGAAGGATGAGGCTCTTTCACGGAACTGACAACGCGGCTATTCAGCGGCCGACTGTGTTGACGCTGGGTGTTTTCGACGGCCTTCATCTGGGCCATCAATTAATCATTCGAACAGTAGTTGAACGCGCGCGCGCTACCGGCGCAGTGCCAACGGTTATCACATTCGATCCACATCCTCGCGCGGTTTTGCATCCGGCGTCTGCGCCCGGGCTCCTACAGACTCTCGATCAGAAAGTTGAAGGCTTCGGCGTGTTGGGAGTTGAGCAGGTCATCGTCATTCATTTCACGCCCGAGTTTGCAGAAACCAGCGCCGAGCAGTTTCTCCGTGATGTGGTCCATGAGCGGCTACACGCGAAGGAAGTTTATCTCGGGCGCGGTTTTGCCTTTGGCCGCGGTCGTCAGGGCAACATTGAGTTGCTTAGACGGGTCAGTCAGGAATTAGGCTTTGTAGCCGATGAAGTACCGGAGGTTCGAATTCGGAACCAGCGCGTCAGCTCCAGTCGAATTCGCGAGCTACTCGCGGAAGGCAACGTGAACCTCGTGCGGCGCTTGCTCGGTCGTCCTTATGGGGTGGAAGGGATGGTGGAACGCGGCGACGAGCGCGGACACCAGCTGGGCTTCCCCACGGCCAACTTGCACGCCAAAAACCGCGTCATACCCCGGCACGGCGTTTACGTCACCGGGGTCCTGGTCGACGGCCAATGGCGGCGCAGCGTGACAAACATTGGCGTTCGACCGACTTTTGAAAAGACAAGCGCGGAACCTTCCGTGGAGACATTCGTACTCGATTGGGCGGGGGATTTGTACGGCGACGTCATAAGAGTGCGTTTTTTACATCGCCTGCGCGATGAACGGAAGTTCGGCTCAATTGAAGACTTGAAAGCTCAAATCCAAAAAGACGTAACCCGCGCCCGTGGCTATTTCGAACGCGCCGGCTCGAAACACACATTGTCCGTAGTCTGAACACGCAGACGATTCATGAACGCAGAATCAACAGCATTAGTAATCAAAACTCCTCCGCACGACAGCAACGTTGTCCCGTCGAATGCACCGCTGCATTCATCGGCGCACCGAGCAATGAGCGAACCACCTCTGGCCCTCTCCGACGAGACAGTCGACGAAATTCTGAAACACCGAGGGATTCGAGGTTGGTTACGCGTGGGACGCGTCGCACAAGTTTTAGGTCTGCTGACGCTTTACTTGTTTTTAGATACTTACGACGTTCGCGCTGCATTCAACGAGCGAATGGCCACGCGGCGCCGCGAAAAACTCAACGGCGAAGGTTGGATGGCCGGCCTCAAAACACAGGCGCGAGACTTTCGACTGACGTTAATCGACAAAACGATTCGGCTGGTGCGGTATTTCGTTTTCCGCGGCAACGACGGCTTCTGAGAACAAAGAAGCGCGACTGGCAAAACAAGCAGTGTGGCTCCGCGACAGCCTGGTTGCTCTTGGTCCAACCTTCATTAAGATCGGCCAAACGTTAGGCACACGCGCTGATCTCCTGCCGCTGTCTTACGTTAAAGAGTTGTCAACGCTCCAGGATCAGGTGCCGGCTTTTGCCACCAGCGACGCCTTCGCGCGGATTGAGTCTGAGTTGGGGCACCCTATCTCGGAGTGCTTCGCTGAAATTGACAACGAACCGATTGCGTCAGCGTCGTTGGGCCAGGTCTACCGCGCACGCCTCGCTTCGGGAGTTGAAGTTGCGGTGAAGGTGCAACGCCCGGACCTGGAAAACATCATCCGGTTTGATACGGCCGTTCTTTATCGAATCGTGAAGTTGATGAACCGGTTCTTCCCGAAGGCAAACGAGAACGCCGATTGGGAAGGCATGCTGCGCGAGTTTCACCACACCATCTTCGAGGAGATGGATTACGTGAAGGAAGGACGGAATGCGGACCGGTTTCGCTACAACTTTCAAACCTGGCGAGTGGTCCGCGTTCCCACGATCTACTGGTCACATACGAGCAGGAGAGTTCTCACGCTCGAATTTATTCGCGGCACGAAGGTAACTGATCTTGAAGCGTTGCGAGCACGTCGCATTTCGCCGGTTAAAGTAAACAGGCTTTTAGTTCGCACTTATCTAAAACAACTATTGGAAGACGGCTTCTTTCATGCGGACCCGCATCCCGGCAATTTGCTGGTGATGGATTCGGGGCACCTCGCGTTTTTCGATTTCGGCATGGTTGGCCGGATTACGCCGAAGTTGCAGTCGCAAATGATCGACGCGTTCTTCCATGTGGTGTCGCGCGACGTTCAGGGCCTTGGCCAGGACATCATCAATCTCGACTTTCTCAAACCTGGCGTTGATCCGGAAACGGTTAGACCAGTCGTAGAGAGTCTGTTCAGGCTGTACTTGAATCTGAAGCTTGGTGAAGTGCGGTTTAAAGAGTTGACTTATGATCTCGCGGAAGTGGTTTATGAATATCCGTTCCGGCTGCCGGCAAACTTCACTTACGTGATGCGCGCGCTGATGACGCTCGAAGGCATCGGCATCGTCACTGATCCGGGATTCAGCTTCTTTGAGACAGCCAAGCCTTACGCAAAAGAGTTTATGTTGCGTCGAGAGGGACGCGCGCTACGCAAGCTGGTTTTCGATAAAGTTACCGGACGCGAGAATGGTCATGGCCGCATCGAATGGTCGCGCGTTTGGAAGCTAACCAAGATGGCGGCGCAGATGTATCTCGCGCAGTAACCTGCTCTACTTCGTCAGTTGTCCGCGAATAGCTCCGTCAGGAAATTCGGCGTTGTGAACGTTCACATAAAAATCGCCGGGCTTCTGGATTATCAACTTCACTTTTTCCTTGTCCAGATCAACACATTCCTTCGCAGATCCATCGGTCGGTGTCTTGAGAGCGATGACGACCGGGCCGGCAACGTCTGCCGCCCCACCGTGGATATGAGCAGCTGTCGGGGTGGCAATGTTTGCCACGGTCAACTCGTAGCAGATTTGGTTCTGCCCCGGGTTGAAGGTCGCTTTAAAGGTGCCTGAGCCGTCGGCATCTCCCGGACCTGGAACCTCAGCTGCACCCGTCAGATTCGTGGTAAGTGGGCGTCCACCATGCTCTTTGTTTTGGGACGCGATCACAATGGTCACCGCCGCGACCAGAACAAGCAAAATTATCGGACCTTCTAAACGCTTCATAAAAAACTCCTTGGTTTGTGGGAGAAGAGGGCACTCTGGCTCAACAAGGTGCGGGAACCAAGAAGATAGTTTGTCTTTTCTGTTGAGATTTAGGTTTTATGGGACCGCGGGCGTCTCGCCCGCAATGAGCGCGAAGCGATAGGGTTTTCGGCTTTGCCGCCGGATGTGCGGCGGTGGCTTCGCCCCGCCGAAGGCTGTCCATATGGTTCTGGGCTGTGCCCTTAGTGCGGCCTTCGGCCAGATAATGGATAGGGCAAAGCCTAAGGGGCGTAGCCCCACAAATACTCTGAATTTCTGCCGGCGGGGCATAGCCACCGCCGCACATCGGGCGGCAAAGCCGAATTGACGTCTTCAATTACTCATTAAGCTCACCCCGCATTACCATCGGAGTGCATTGAAGAACAACGGATAGGTCGCCAGTGACTGTCCCCGGTACTGCGGCCGGAAACCGAAAAGTATGACCCGGCCTTTTCCCACCTTTACCTCGACCAGTGCCGCTTTTCCTCTCAGTCGTTCAGCTCCCAACAGCCATCCTGATAACAACGGATTGCCGGCGGCGGGGTAGCGCGCGATCACCCGAACGTCCTTCACCTCGCTATTTCCATTACCGGATTGTTGTGGCCCAGCGGTTCGCTTTTCGTCAACTTCAAACACCGGCGAGTCTTCAACCCACGCGATACTTTCCCGCGGCATGTGCGCCGCTATCGGATGTGTGGTGTCGAGTTCGATACGCAGAATTGAACCGGGGACAAAAAACTGCTTTTCCGGAACACCATGGACCACGTTTTTGATGGGCAGCTTAAAATATTCAATCGCAAATTCGGACGAGCGATTGAGACAAACCAGCGTGCCGCCTTCTGCTACAAATTCGCGTAGCGCCGTTACCCCTTCTTGTCCCAGTCCACCTGTGTATTCGGCCGGCAGCAATCCCTGCCGGTTGCCCTGAAATATCGCGCGTGGTGTCTGATCAGGAAGGACGATTATTCGGAACTTATCGTACAGGTGACCAAGACGAATTTCTCGATCCCCGACTGAACCGTAGACAAACATTGATTGATTGGAGAGTGTCCATCGGGTCCAACCCTCGTCCATCGAGGGAACATTGGAACGGTAAATTGCCAACTTCCATTGCACTCTCCCTCCCGCGGGTCCATAACTTTTGATTATTGGACGTGCACGCCGGTACCGAAAGGGAGCGTTAAGCGGTGCGGCGTTGACGTTCATTAATAGCGGAAGCGTGTGTGCCGTCACATCGTATGGAGCCTGCGGATAGCCAGCAGAATCCGTAAGGTGTGGGTATTTCTGCGCTTCAAGGAGAGTTTTCGCAAAACGTCCGTAGGGCTGAGCCATGGGCACAATCATTGTCCCGTGAGGGTATGCGATTCCCCTTGATGCAAATGGTTTTGCAACATCCAACTCAACGCCACCGCGATACAGAATGTCGGTTAGATGCCTGAGATTTTGTGAAGGTGGGAGAGCAAATCCGTATAGCTCTCCGGCCTGCCGCGTCCTGACGGCGTCTTTGCCAATCTCGTAAAACCGGGTAAGCCATCGCTCGCGATTGTTTGCCGCGTGGCCCAGGAGAGTGAAGGCTCCGGCAGTCATGTAGTTTGTGATGTCGCGCAGTTTCCACTCACCACCCCGCCATAGTGGTCCAAAACGTTCAGATTCTTTTTGGGGATCGTAGCCCTCGCGCGAGCGCAACTGTTCAAACTTGACTGTTAATGGCGACGCAATGCGTGCCGACGCAGTCTCTGAAAGGATGCGAACGCCACCGTGATAGTGAGAATAGGCTCGTGCTGGTGTCCACGCGTCATAAGTCGAACCAGTTGTAATTCCCTTGAAACCATTGCGACGCATTTCAGCCGCCATCCAGTTCCCGAGTTCTGTGTACCCTTCGATGATTTGCTTTGGAACGTTTGGTTCAACTGGCGCCATGTAAGGCGGTAGGAAAAGTCGCGAGCCATACTCACCCTGCTGATGAATGTCGTGGACGATCTGCGGACGCCAAACATTGTGAATCTTGTCCACCGTGATTTTGGTTTCCACTTGCGTGAACGCGTACCAGTCGCGGTTGTTATCGTGACCGATATACTTGTGATAGAGCTCGGGCGGACTAGTGCCTTCGTAAGGCGTTCCCAGTGTTTTGTCGTACCAATTCTTAACGATATCAACTCCATCGGGATTCAACGATGGGACCAGCAGCACAATCGTATTCTTCAGAATGTTGAGAACTTCAGGATCGTTTGATGAAGCGAGGCGATGAGCAATCAGCATGCTCGACAAGTAGGAACCGACTTCTGTCGAGTGGATTCCGCAGGTAATCAGGACAATTGTTTTGCCTCTGGCAATCAGCGAACGCGCATTACGATCGCGCCTTCGTTCCGCGCCGAGTTGTCGCGGATCGGCCAAACGCCGCTGAATATTGATGTAATCGTCAAGTTTGGAGAGATTTTCGGGAGCGCTAATGGTGGCCATCACAAACGGCAAATCCATTGTGGATTTACCCAGCACTTTAAACATCACGCGATCACTCGCCTGGTCCAGCTTTTCAAAATAATCCACGACCTGGTTCCAACTCGCCAGCTTTCGATCGTCGCCGGGAGTGAACCCCAACACATCTTGCGGAGCAGGAATGCGCGGAGCTGAAGCTCCACGAATCGTTTGGAACTGCGCTCCAGCGGGCGTGACAGAAAGGAATGGAAGGCAGAGACACAGGCCGAGGAAAACTGAAAGTAGTGTGGTCCGCATCGATGTCAGGTGATGGTCGAAATAGACGAACTGCGAAAGTGTAATCGAAAAAGCGTGTCGGATGTAATTGAGGTTCGCGGCCTCAGGGCGAATTGAGATTGGCAGCTTGAACCATGGACCGTCCGTCAAACAATGTGACCTTCCGCGCGCAACGTGGCCGTGCTAAAGTAACCGCGTTTCAAACCCCTGCGCTCTCCCAGAACTACAACAACTTATTCGGAGGTGACTGGATGTCCACTGAAAGTGTTGACCCTGTCGAAGCTGCGAAGGCTCAGGAGTTTCCTGATCGCACGGGTTGGAAACCTGATAACCCCTTCCTGGCGGTCTTTCGGCCTTTCATCCCGGCCGGCACAAAGATTCGCGAACTAACGCCCCTGCCGATCATCGTCGGCACAGTGCTGGGTATCATTTTTGGCGCGTCTTCTCTTTACCTCGTGCTGAAGGTCGGATTGACGGTGAGCGCGTCGATTCCGGTCGCTGTCATCTCAATCACTCTTTTCCGTGTGCTTTCCAAATTCGGAGTGCGTGACGCGACGATTTTGGAGAACAACATCGTTCAGACTGCGGGTTCGGCTGGTGAGTCGATCGCGTTTGGACTCGGCGTCACGATGCCGGCCATCCTGATCCTCGGTTTCGATCTCGAGCTGACGCGCGTAATGCTGGTCGCCGTCCTTGGCGGCTTGCTCGGCATTCTCATGATGATTCCACTGCGTCGCGCGTTGATTGTGGCGCAACACGGTTATTTGAAATATCCGGAAGGAACCGCCTGCGCGGAGGTGTTGAAGGCAGGCGCCTCCGAAGAATCCCGAGCGGCCGCTCATGAGGATCCGGCGTCTGCGGCAGTTGCCGATCAGGCCACAATTGGCGGTAAAACTATCATCGCGGGTTTCGGAATCGGATTTCTTTACTACGGATTGCAGCAGATTTTTAAGACGTGGAAAGAAGTCCCTACAAAAGTTTTTGGCCGGCCGTTTGAAGGCGGATCAGTCTCAATTGAAAACAATCCCGCGCTGTTGGGCGTCGGTTACATCATTGGACCGCGCATCGCTTCCATTATGTTTGGCGGCGGCGTCTTGTCTTACCTCGTGCTCATCCCCGCCATTACGTTACTTCGCCGGCGGCTTGGGCGCGCCACTGGCTCCCGGAACGAAGCTGATCGGAAACATGGCGATCGAGGGCCGCGACAGCATTCAAAGCACGTACATTCTTTACATCGGCGCCGGCGCCGTCGCGGCGGGCGGCATCATCAGTTTGGTTCGCAGTCTGCCGATTATCTGGCACGGGTTAAAAGGCGGACTCGCAGACCTGCGCAGTACGCGCGCTGCCACTGACAACGCGCCGCGCACTGACCGCGATCTGTCTATCAAGTTTGTGATCGGCGGCATCATTCTGCTGCTCGTCGCCATCATGGTGGCGCCCCAACTTAATCTCCAGTTCAATTTGCTCGGCGCGCTGTTGATTGTCGCGTTTGGGTTCCTGTTCGTGACGGTGTCGTCGCGGCTGACCGGTGAAGTCGGTTCCTCTTCAAACCCAATTTCAGGAATGACCGTAGCGACGTTGTTGTTAACGTGTCTCGTCTTTCTCTTAATCGGATGGACCGCGCCACCTTACTTCGTCACCGCTCTCTCCATTGGCGGCATCGTATGTATCGCTGCGTCAAACGGCGGGACTACTTCACAGGATCTTAAGACCGGGTTCCTCGTCGGGGCGACGCCACGGAATCAGCAGATCGCGATTTTGATCGGAGCGCTCGCTTCGGCCCTCGTGCTCGGCTACGTCCTGTTATGGCTAAACCAATCTTCCACGGTCCACCTGCCGGTCGCGAACAGCACTGAGATCGCAATGCCTGCGGGGTTCAAATTTAATCCGTCAACCTGCGAACAAGGCGGCGCGAAACGCGAGCAGTATGCGGGTGGAAGCTATCTGGTTTGCCATCAAACTGATACTCAATTCGGTTCAGTCGGGCGCTTTCTAGCGAGCGATGATGGAACGCCGATGTATCTGGTCGACCCAGGTATCAATGGCGTCATCACCCAAACGCCGGATGGACACAGCGTGACGAAATACAACGCGCCCAAGGCAACGCTGATGTCTTACATCATTAAGGGAATTCTCAATCAGCAACTGCCATGGGGACTGGTGCTGTTGGGAGTTTTCATCGCGATTGTTCTCGAACTGGCAGGCATTCCGTCACTCGCTTTTGCCGTCGGAGTTTACTTGCCGATATCAACTTCGGCGCCGATTTTTGTCGGCGGCATGGTCCGTTACGGAGTTGACAAGTATCTGCGCAGAAAGTTTGGGAAACGTGAACTTAGTGAGGAACAGTTCATCGCGGAAACTGATAAGAGCTCAGGTGTGCTGTTGGCTTCCGGATACATCGCCGGCGGCGCGCTGGCCGGCGTCGCTCATGCGTTTCTGAATTTGAGTGAAGGAATTGGTGCGCGGCTGGCCGGGTTTGAGGAGTGGGCCAGGGAGAACAATCCGTTCTTCCAGGGGCCGAATGCGGGCTTGCTCGCGTTGATTCCTTTAGCGATTCTCACCGCAGTCCTGTATCTGGTTGGTCGTGAGAAACTGCTAAAACCGCGTGACAATGACGATTAGGAAGTTAGGATTCACCTTCGGAAGCGGCATGGGCAAAAGGCCCGTGCCGTCGCTCCGAACTTTAGTTTTTTGGTAGAACCGTGCTACGTTTTCGTGGGAAACTCGAGAGGCGCGCTCCCCGCTCCGGGGCGCGCCTCTAGTGCATAAATTAGCCTGAAGTAAGGAAATTTACAGCATGGGAAGTTTTAGAAAGTGGCATCGATTGTTGTTGGTGATTTCGCTGGCAGCGCTACTTGCGCCGAATGTCATTGCGCAAAGTGGCGCGCTAACACCAACCGAAACTGTGCGCGAGTTTTACAAGAACTTGCGACAGAAAAAGTTTCGCGAAGCGTTTGCGTTGTCGATCTATCGACCGGCGATTGAACCGCTGAGCCAGCAGGAATTTGAAGAACTGCGCGTTGACTTCGAAAAGATGGCGATAGCAGTCGGCGAAAAGATTCCGGAGAATCTAACGATCACAGGCGAACAAATCAGCGGCGACGCTGCGACAGTGTTCGTGAAGGTAATCGACGCCGAAGGTAAAGAAACTATCGAGCCGGCAACACTCATTAAGATTGACGGTAAGTGGATTATTGGTGATCGCGAGAATCAGGAGCTGGTGAAAAAGGCCGGCAAGGACTTTTTCTTTAACGCGCGCATCGACGCTCATCACAGCGACGTTCAGGATATGCTCACTCGTATCTCGCTGGCGCAAGTTATCTACAGTCAGCAACACAACGGCATGTTTGCTGATCTCCCGACGCTGGTAGCGGGCGGACTCGTGCCGAAAGACATCGAAGGTACCGAATCGACCGGTTATCGTTTTCGAGTCAACCTTGCGCCCGGCGGTAAAAGCTGGACCGCCGCCGCTGAACCAGTTCAGTATGGCCGCAGCGGACGACTATCGTTTTACCTCGACGCCGCAGGTGTAAGAAGCGGCGATTCCGGCGGCAAGCCACTCCCCACAACGCCGGTTAAGAACTAACGGCATTCTCTCTTCATATCAATATGTTTTTGCGCGACGGCGCGAAGAGCTACCGCCCATCGTCAGTGAAGCATTTGTTCAGTCACAAGCCGGAAATGCTGAAAGAATCACTATAACGGGTGGCCAGCGAAAGCCGCTGGATATTCGTATCCGCTAACGAACTTCAAAGTTGGCACGGGCGGACTTGAGCTCAATCTAAGCGGGGGCATGCCCCCTTCCCAACCTGCAAATTGAGCCACTAAACATTTCTATTGCTTCATATCGGGCTGGTCACTAGAATGTTTCTGAGATTGTCCCGACTTGCTATCCCAGTTCTGCCCCCCTCCTCAACATTTTGAGTCAGCGTTGATGAGCCAGGCTGTCTGGTGGATTTCGCTAACGCGAACTGCTGATTGCTTGCTCAAGTCCCCAAGGAAACTGTGGAACTAGCACGCTCAGTTGTGTCGCGCTTACGCCAAATTGTCGGCGATCGTCGCCGGTCGCGGCGACAACGAGTGAGTCTGCCGCTGACGATTTTCGTCGCAGGAGCAGCCAGGAAGCTCAACGGAGCGCCCAAAGTTTCGAGCATTGATGGCCATACTGTTGACGTGAGCGCAAACGGATTGGCATTGATTGTCCCCACGATCAGGTTGGGCGACCATCACCTCGTCGGTGGAAATCGCGGCTTCACGGTGCGCCTACAGTTGCCGTCCGGCCCGGTGGACATGAAGGTGGCCACCGTTCGTTATGAGAACCTCAGCGAAGAAAGCGACGAAACGGGATTCCTGATCGGCGTCAGGGTTACTGAAATGGATCCAACTGATCGGGCAAAGTTTGACGAGTACTTTGCAGGCAAGGCGACGCAGCCTTGATTTGCCAAACGACCCTCACGCGAAACGAATCCAACCAAACGCTCCCGGCACGTGGAAGTCTGGCTTCGGCGTAAAAGTCGGTTGCCACGCCATGTAGCGCTCGTTACCAACTCCAATACAGCGAAACAAGTTGCCGCGCGCGTGTTCTCCATGCGCTGGACGAGGCAGAGTTGTGGTCCACGGAATGCGCATTCCGATGGTCACGTTGTCGCCAGCGATTCGGGTGGCAACGGTCATCCCTGTTTCAAAGTCAAAATCTTTTTCTTCGGTTGTCGGCGTGATGTGAACGGTAAGATCTACCCACTCGCCGGTGGGCGCGGCTTCGAATTCCAGGTAACGATTCGGTTCGTCAGGATTTGGTGCAAGAAACAACTCGCAAACGTCTCGTTCCCACAAGCCGATGGTTTTCTTGTTGAGTTGCGGAGTCGAAGTAACCAACAGAGGTTCGTGTTGGTTGCAGATGAAGCGTACGTTTAGAGATTCTGGCGACCAAATAAGTCGCGCCTCCGCGTGACGTTCCGCTGGAGCAGGCTCACCCGACCACAGTTTAGTGATTGGAATAACTTGCGCGTTTGACCACGCGGGATGATCAAATTGATCCGGGGTAAGGTCAGTTTCCGAATAAGCAGCTTCCGCCTTGTTCATTACAAAAGACTCCGCACAAATGGAGTTGCACTTATTTTAAGCAATCTCTAGCTCGTGTAGTAAGAGCGGGAGATGCCCCCTTCCAGCCTGAGAGATCTGGTTAGTTGGCTGGTTTACCTAGTTCAGTCAAACACGCTTCAATCAGTCGTTCTGGATCCGAATCCTGGAACACGCGCGCGCCGGTGTCTTTTGAAAACTTCTCCAACAAATAATCCGCTTCATCAGCGACGCCGCCCGAACCCGTCAAACAACCGATAACCTTTCCTTCATCGTGAGCGATCGTGAATTCGTTCAACGAACCCATCGCTCCCGCAACAAACAGCACGACGTCACAGGATCGCACCAGAACGACATTGCGACCCTTCAACCCGAATCCGGTGTAAATGATCGCATCGCAAGCATCAACCGGTAGTTTAAATCGCTGCTCGTGTTCCGCCTTGTTGCTTGCCGGAGAAATTCCTATATGAAAGACACCGGCATCGTGAGCTGCTTTGCCAACTGCGTAAATCAGCCCTGTTGTCGCCCCGGTAAGCAGTATGACGTCGCGAGCCTTCAGGGCCTTACCGATTGAATCGGTAGTTTGCGAAACGGAATTCGCGCTTGCATCAGTCCCCTCGCTCGCGGAACCCATAATCCCAATTTTAATTTTCATCGTGCGTGACAGGCTCAACTGGCTTATCCCACCAGCGTTGGGTTGCGAACCAGACGATACCAGGTATCAAAAAGAACACGCCTAAGCCAATGACAACAGTGCGCGGCGAGTAACCAAACCGATCAAGCATCTCGCCGGCGGCGTAGTTTGAAACGGCCATCGTCAGCGTCAGCAAAGCGAGTTCAGCGGCAAACACTCGTCCGCGAAATTTATCTTCCACGTCGCGTTGCAGCAGCACGGTAGAGAAGACCCAAAGAATGCTGCCGCCGCAGTGTGCGATGCCGAGGACGATGAGTGCTACCACAAAACTAGTGGCTGCTCCGAAAGCGATGTAGAAAACGCCGCCAATCAAAAACGCAATGCCGATGGACGCCTGCATCCGTTTCTTTCCCTCGCCGGCGATGCGCCGCGCCACGATTGGTCCAACCGCCGTACCAATTCCCCGCGCGGCAAACAAGACGCCAATCCCCGTTGCCGGGCTACTGCCCACCGGAAAAACTTTTTCGCCAAACACTCCTAATAAAGTCATTATCCCGCCGCCCAGTCCCCAGGCTGGTTTTACTAACAACAAAGCCAACACCGGCGGGCGTCGTTTGACGTAACGCGCGCCTTCAATGGTTTCGGTAATTCCCAGGGCGCGGTTCAACGTGAGCTTTTGTTTTTCGCGCGGAGTGCGTTTGCGGACGCGAACGCTGGCGATCAATGCAGCCGACACCAGGTAGGTCAGCGCATCGAGAATAAAAGCCACGTCTGTGCCAAACAGGCCGGTAACCACGCCCCCGACGGCTGCTCCAAGCGTCAACATCACAGACCAGGTAACAGAAGAAATTGCGTTAGCCGCAACCAGTTCGCGATCAGAGACGAGTGAGGGTATGGCGGCGGTCTTCGCTGGCTCAAAAAATGTCGACAAGCCGAGCTGCAAGACCGTGAGTACATAAATAATCCACAACTGGTCTGCGCGCCTGACAAATAGAAATCCGAGCACGACCACAGCGCGCAGCAAGTCGGAAACAATCATGATTGATCGGCGGCTGAAGCGATCAGCGAGCACGCCTGAGAACGAACCAAATACAAAGCTGGGAAGAAAACGCGCTACGAGAAGTAAACCAACGTCGCGGCCTGATCCGGTGAGGTTCAGGATGATGGTGTAGAGCGCGATGGTATTGAACCAGTCGCCCAGCTGGCTAACGACCTGGCCGAGCCAAACCTGTCGAAACGGGCGGTTGTTCCGGAGAAGTTCGATGTATCCAACCGGCGGAGGTGTGCCGAGTTCGGTGGTTACAGGTGTGGCCATTCGAAAACGCTAAGCGCATCGACTCTCGCGTAAGTTTGCGGAACGGCATGAAGGGTGACCCGCCGATCTAGGAGTTGTCAAATCAACCGACCGAGAGCTTTGCACAAAACACTAAACCGCACGAAGGAACCTTGTTGCTCGTGAGCGCCTACGGCGCTTCAATTGTACTTGGCGTTGGACTAAAGCGATCTACGAGTTAACGAGGTTACTTTTTGTGCAGGCTATCGATCGCGCATGTTGACTTAACACTTCATTGTGACCTGTCAGTTTGATTTCGCGGCTCCGTCAAGCCAAACGAACCGCAGCAAACACTGCGTTTTCTTAACAATTCACTGCAAACCCAAGCGGCACACGAGTTGAAATGCATTAGCCCGCGGCTGAGAAGCTCAAGCTTCACGGGCTCTCCGCACGGAGTCCGGAGCCGCACGAATCTTCGATTGGTGTTAGCAAACTATGTCTGAGAAAAACAACTGCAACGCCATCGTTCACCGAGTCTCACCCAGCACGGCGAGCCCTGCACTCGCCCGCTTGCCCCAATCCACAGCCGGAAGCAGGCTGAGTTGCTCCCAGCTTTGCTTCCGGCCTCAAACATTGCGTCGTTCCCCGTGTTGCGGAGTGCGGGCGCGCAAACACTTCACGTTTTTACAATCGGTCTCGGGTGAGGCGCCGGAATGAACCTGCTGGACCTTTCAGATTTAACCGCACCAAAACAAAGATACCGTATTTATTTTCTCGCGGGCGGAGCGTTAGTGCTTGCGTGGGCCATCCACCAGGCATTTTCTCTGGCATTGCTGAGCGTAACCATCTTAGCCGGCTCGCAGGCAATCTATCTCGCGTGGCTTAGGTTAAGTGCCAAGACACGCGAAACCGAGGAACTTAGTCGCCTTCATTTCGCCACCGCCGAAGCGTTGGCTACGGCTATTGATGCGAAGGACCAGACGACGCATTGCCACGTCAGACGCGTCCAGATTTATGCCGCCGGTCTGGGCGAAGTGCTCGGGCTTTCGAGAGCAGAGATTGCCGCGTTGAAAGCGGGTGCGTTGCTTCACGATGTCGGCAAGCTCGCAGTGCCGGCGCACATTATCAACAAGCCGGGCCGGCTGACGCCCGCAGAATTTGAAAAGATGAAAATTCACACGACTGTGGGAGCGCAAATCCTCAGTCGTGTTGACTTCCCATATCCCGTCACACCGATCATCCGTCATCACCATGAACAGTGGGATGGACTCGGTTATCCCGATGGACTCAAAGGCGATCAGATTCCGATTACCGCGCGAATCATCTCCGTTGTCGATTGCTTCGACTCAGTACGCGAGGATCGTCCGTTTCGTCGTGGCATGACGCGCGACGAAGCAATCGCGTTCTTGTTGCGCGGTTCAGGCACACACTTCGATCCGAATGTGGTCGAATTGTTCATCAAGCACCTGCCTCGCTTTGAAGATCAGATCGCGGCACTCGGTCTGCCGCAACAGTTGCCGAGCCCTGAATCGCAGGAGCCGCTGGCGTTAAACGAAGTGGACATGGCGCAAACGCGGGAACGCGGCTCATACATGGCTTACGACCAAATCAAGAGCGCGCATCAGGAGGTATACGCACTCTATGAGATCGCGCGCACCTTTGGTTCGTCACTCGATGTGAAAAACACAGTCGAAGCGCTCGTGGATAAAGTTGGACACGTTGTTGGTTTCGATACTTGCGTCGTCTACGTGTACGACGAGTTGAAGGGATATGCGACCGCGGCCCACGTCGCCGGGCGAAACGCCAAGATACTGACTGGCCGATCCGTTGCGCCGGGTGAAGGCGTCACGGGATTTGCGCTTGCGAATCGCAGTCCGATTAACCAACTTCATCCGAATCTGGACTTTGGCGGGCTTGAGATTGAGCGCGATTATCAATCGATGGCTTCGTTGCCGTTGTTCAAAGATGAAAGATTGCTAGGCGCACTTTCGGTTTATTCCACACAGTTAGATGAGTACACCGATGATGATATGCGCCTGCTTGAGACTGTTACGCGGCTGGCTTCCGATGCGCTCGCGAACGCGATGCACCATGCTGAAGCCGAGTCGAATGCGCTGACTGATCCCCTGACAGGTTTGCCAAACGCTCGTTACATGGCGCTCAGATTTGATGAGGAAGCTTCGCGAGCCCGTCGTTCTGGTCGGCCCTTCCAGGTTGTAATGTTGGATCTCGACGACTTCAAACTTGTGAATGACACCTTTGGCCACAAAGTTGGAGACAAGATGTTGCGCGAGATGGGTCGCATCATCCAGGGACAGCTTCGCGAATACGACTTTCTCGCTCGCTATGCCGGTGATGAGTTTGTGGCGATCGTCCAGGAGCTCATTGGCCACCAGGTAGAAGAGTTACGGCAACGACTTGAACGAGTCGTCGGAGATTTCGCTTTGAACGTTCGCGGTGGTGGCGAAGCGCGAGTTGGCATCAGCGTGGGAACAGCAACGTTCGGAGTTGACGGCGAAACGCTTGACCAGTTGCT
Organism: Pyrinomonadaceae bacterium; assembly: GCA_963730985.1. Taxonomy (GTDB): domain Bacteria; phylum Acidobacteriota; class Blastocatellia; order Pyrinomonadales; family Pyrinomonadaceae; genus PSRF01. Next base: position 835,170 of record CAVSTX010000005.1, on the reverse strand, counting down.
GGTTTCGGCGGACCAGGCAATGTATCGCGCCAAGTCAGACCACAAACTCCAGAAGCTTTCGCAACAGGCCGAGCTAGCAGCGCCGCCCGCGATGGACCTCGATACAGACGATTTGGCTTCAGTTTCAGTGAATTGAAGGGAACACCACCTGAGAAACTTGGAGGCAGGGATATGTCCCTGCCTTTTTTGGTGTGTACTCATCGCTCGATTACAGGATAGTGATTTAGAGGGTGTTATGGAGACAGGTGAGGCGGGCCCCATGAGGTCAGTACCACCCGCGGTAGCGGGTGGGTCAAAAACATTGAATGATTACCAACCCACCCGCTATCGCGGGTGGTACTGACCTCACATTCACCGGCCAATAGGAAAAGCGCACAAACCATAATCTTGACATACGTGCATTCGTTCGCTTCAATCGACATTGGAAGAACGTGGACGGGTTTCGCTACTCGGTGAAACCCCTGCTTGCGTTTCCGCGAACCGAACAATGCCGCCTGTTAACACCCCCAGACAAAACGCCACGGTTCTAGTGGTCGATGACAACAACGTCGCTCGCGAACGTCTATGCGCGATTTTTGAGAAAGCCGGATATCGCGCGCTCGTCGCCCAGGACGCCGCCTCAACGTTGCGTCATGTTCAGACAGAAGCATGCGACCTGATCGTGTTGAATCTTGACCTCGCGCTCGCCGATGGATTGGCGATCGTGCGATTGTTGCGAGCTCGCCCGTCCACAGTTCGTTTGCCAATCATTGCGTTCTCGAACAGCTCCGACGAAGCGCGAAAAAATGACGCTTTCGCTGCCGGCGCCGACGACTGCATCGTAAAACCGTCATCGCCTGCCGAGATCGTCTCGCGCTCCAGCGCGCATCTGCGCGCGGCCCAAAGAGAATGGGACCTGATTGGGACGAATCAGGAGCTGCGATTTCTCGCCGACCTTGGCCGCGGATTGTTACGCGCGCTCGAACCGGATCAATTAGTGCGGCGCGTCGCGGGCGCCACGTATGAAGGCGCGAGTGCGACATTATGTGGAGCGTACGTAAAAATCAGTGATGAAGCCGCGGCTTCATGCGTATTCGATCGAGAGGGAAGCGCTGAAGATCTGGCATTGCTGCGTGTCGAACTACTGCAGAGTTGGCTTGGTTCATCACCTGCCGTGGGTTCGCTTATAACCGACTCAACCGCGTTTTTCCTGAACGACGATCTGCATAAAGTTGAATATGTCGCGCCGCTGCGTTTCGGCGGCCGGGCCCAGGGTGCCTTGATTGTTGCGTTTGATAAGCGAGAAGAGTGTGACGATACAGTAAGACGTCTGGTCGATGCCGCTGCGCAACAAGCTGCACTCGCGGCGCACATCTCATCGCTTTATCAAGCTGCGCGCGAGGTGTCTGCCAACCTGGCGGTTGAAGTTGAACGGCGCACCGCCGAAGTTGAAGCATCGCGGCGTTTCATCGAAGCAATCATCGACAGCCTTCCGCTCTCGCTGTATGCGATCGACCGCGAATACAACGTCGTCGCCTGGAACCGCAATCGCGAGCTTGGCGAGCTTGGTATTCCCCGTGGTTCGGTTTTGGGAAAGAACATCTTCGATGTGTTGACGCGCCAGAAGCGCGAGTTGCTGCACGCTGAGTTTTCGCGAGTGTTCACAACCGGCGAAATCGAACGCATTGAGCACGAGAGCACTACTGCCCTCGGGGAGACGAAACACTGGTTGATCAGCAAGATCCCGATGTGGATTGATCGCACCGCTGATGTTTCGCATGTGATCACGGTGGGTGAAGACATCACCGCCCGGGTTGAAGCAAACAAAGCCGTAGCACGGGCGGAGAAGCTTGCGGCCATCGGACGGCTCGCAGCCGGTGTGGTCCACGAGATTAATAATCCGCTGGCAACAATCTCAGCCTGCGCTGAAGCTCTCGAAAACCGGGTCAACGAAGGCGAATTCAACAATTCGCCGGCGGTAGACGACCTCCGCGAGTATCTCGGATTGATCCGCAGCGAAGCTTTTCGTTGTAAAAGCATTACCAATGGATTGCTCGACTTCAGTCGCACCCGAACCGGTGAACACACGCTCCTGAATCTTGGCGACGTGATTGCTTCGGCAGCACGTCTTCTGGCTCATCAGCAGCGGCGGGAAGGTATTACGTTTGAGATCGAGTCAAGTAATGATTTGCCGCCGGTTTCGGGAGACGCCGGTCAGTTGCAGCAGGTAATAATCGCACTCGCGACGAACGCGGTGGACGCGATGGCTGGCGGCGGGCTGTTGAAAATTTCGAGCAGACCTAACGGCAAGAGCGTCCTGGTGGAAGTCAGTGACACCGGCGGGGGCATTGCTCCGGAGAATATTCAAAAGATTTTCGAACCGTTCTTTACAACCAAGGAAGTGGGTAAAGGAACCGGGCTTGGGCTGGCAGTTTGTTATGGTATCTTAACCGAGCACGGCGGGACACTCGATGTACAATCAACGATTGGAGTCGGAACCACGTTTACAATTTCTCTTCCGGTAGTTAGTGAAGAGTAAGAAGCCAGCAAACAGCGACAGCGAAGAACCTTGAGCGAAACACGATCAGCACGAATCCTGATTGCAGAAGACGAAGCCAATCTTCGTCTTGTGTTGCAGAAGGAATTGGAGCGGCTGGGTTATCGCGTGCAGGTTGCGCCCGACGGAGAGGCCGCGTTGCGCAAACTCGAGGAAAGCAATGTTGATGTGTTGTTGTGTGACATCAACATGCCACGCATCGACGGTATGGACGTGCTCCGTCGCGTGCATGAACGACCGAATCCTCCGGAAGTGATCATGCTGACGGGCCAGGCAACCGTTGAGACTGCCGTCGAGGCCATGAAGCTGGGCGCCTACGATTACCTCACTAAGCCATACAAGATTGCTGAGCTCGACATACGCGTGAAGCAGGCCGCGGAAAAGCGCTATCTCCGCGTGGACAATTTACGTCTTCGTGAACAACTCGCGCGCCAATCAGGTCTGCCAAGCATCGTCTCCGTTTCTGATTCGATGACGGAAGTTGTGCGGCTCGTGGAGCGTGTTGCCCCGTCTGAGGCGTCGGTTTTGATAACGGGAGAGTCAGGCACCGGCAAGGAACTTGTTGCCCACGCGATTCATCGTTTATCTACGAGAGCTAACGGTTCGTTTGTAGATATTAACTGCGCGGCTTTCCAGGAATCGTTGTTGGAATCGGAGTTGTTTGGATATGAAGCGGGCGCGTTTTCCGGGGCGAAAGGCCGGAAGTTGGGACTTATTGAACTGGCTGACGGAGGCACATTATTTCTCGATGAAGTTACCGAGCTGCCCGCACAACTTCAGGCAAAACTGTTGCGCGCGATTGAAACTCGAACCTTCTTCCGTGTCGGCGGCGTGCGAAAAGTTGAGGTGAACGTTCGAATCGTGGCTGCTACCAATCGCAACCTCGAAGCGGTGATTGGTGACGGTTCTTTCAGATCAGATCTTCTTTATCGCATTAACGGTTTTCAAATCGACCTGGCGCCGTTGCGCGATCGACCTGAAGACGTCGAGCCACTTGCGCGGCACCTAATGACTTTGGTGGGTGGAACTTCGCCGCCCGAACTTGATCCCCAGGTGCTTGAGGCTCTCAAAGCCTATAGCTGGCCAGGCAACGTCAGGCAGTTAAAGAATACCCTCGAACGCGCTGTGATCCTTTCCAACAACGGTCGGGTGACGATTAATGAATTGCCACCGGAAGTGCTGCGGCCATCTGCTGCCGTTGCTCCTGCATCCTCTCCATCGATACCCGCAGCCGACTTTACGAGTGCGACTACCGGCGCCTCTCCTACTTCACTTCGCGACGTAGAGCGCCAGCAAATCATTTCAGCTCTTGAGCAGACCGGTTGGCATCGCGGTAAGACTGCGGAAATTTTGGGCATCTCACCTTCCACACTGTATCGTCGTTTGCGCGATTACAACCTCGAGCGACGAACGCGTTAAGTTTGTTTGCCTTTGGCCTACCAGTCATTCCGATTGTAGGAATAACGTTCGATACTTCTCCGGCAGCTCGACGGCGCGGCGCGTGTCAATGTTCATTGCGACCTGCACTTGAGTGGAACGCGCACACAGAATACCGTCGGCAGCGCGTCGTATCTGGTAATTAAAATGGGCGGAACTTCGTCCCAAGTCGGTAATCTTCAATTCCACCTCAGCAGTATCACCATACAAAAGCGGCACGAAGTATTCGGCATCGATTTTGACGGTCGCGAAGCCCAGGCGCTCATCTGCGAGGAGTTTGTCGTAACTGACGCCGCAATGTTGCGCAAAGAATTCCTCCATGCAGACGTGGCAGTAGTGGAGGACGGTCGGGTAGTAAACAAAACCGACAGGGTCGCAATCGGCAAAGCGAACAGTGATGCGAGTTGAGAAAGGCAATTATTTGATTTAGCACGGGCATCTTGCCCGTGATGCACGGGCGGGACGCCTATACCACTACCGCTGTTTCAATTGTTTGCGATCAATCTTGCCGCGATCGTTCTTCGGAAGTGAATCAACAAACTCGATCCACCGTGGGTACTTGTAAACGGCGAGGTGTACCTTAACGAACTCTTTCAACTCGGCGCCTAGCACCTTACTGTCGCTGCTATGCTCGCGAGTTACCACAAACGCTTTCGGCTTGATTAACCCGTCGCCGCCGTCATGTCCGACGACTGCGCATTCCACCACGGCTTCATGCTGCAAGAGACAATTTTCGATTTCAGCCGGCGCGACAAATATGCCCGACACCTTCAACATGTCGTCCGTGCGGCCGTGATACCAATAGTAGCCGTCGTTGTCGACATGAAATTGGTCCCCGGTGGTGCACCAGTCGCCCGCAAACGTTTCTTTCGACTTCTCGTGCGCGTTCCAGTAACACAATGACGCCGAGTCGCCCTTAATCTTCAGCGTGCCCATGTCCCCGGTTGGAACTTCAGAGCCTTCTGCATCGACAATCTTCGCTTCATATCCGTTGACAACTCTACCGAGACTGCCAGGCGTCACGTCGCCTGGCCGGTTTGAGATGTAGATGTGAAACATCTCCGCCGAACCGATGCCATCATAAATCTCGATTCCGAAAGTTTTCTTCCAGCGCTCGTATAACTCAACCGGCAAAGCCTCACCGGCTGAATAACAGAATCGCAAACAAGATAGATCGTGATTCGCTGCTTCTTCGGCGTTAAGCATCGAGTTGATCATCGTCGGCACGGTCGTGAGTATCGTTGGCCGGTGACGCGCGATCATCTCGAACAACTTTTCCGGCGTGGAGCGTTCCGAAAACAAAGCTGTCGCGCCGCCAACGGCAAAGGGAAACAAAAGATTGGTGCCCGTTGCATAACCAAAAAACAGCTTCGGCACGGCGACCGTCAGGTCGTCTTCGTTTACGCCGATAGTCTTTTTGGCGAAGACCTCAGTGTTGAAAGGCAGATCGTGTTGCAGGTGGACAGCGCCTTTCGGGTTTCCGGTTGAACCCGATGTAAACAACCAGATCGCTATGTCGTCTCGATGGGTATCCGCTGGAGAACACTCGTCGTTTGCGGCGTCAAGGGCGTCAGAAAAAGAGAGCCAATTGAGTTGCGGGTGCAAACTAAGAGTTTGCGTTACGTCGTTTCCAACAACCATTACCGCGCGCAGATACTTCGCGCCTTCAGTCGCAGCGCGGAAATTGTCCAGCAAAGACTCGTGAACCACAGCAACGCGCGCGCGCGTATAGTCGAGGTAATACTTGTAATCGTCAGCCGGTAACAACGGGTTGACCATCGTAATTACCGCTCCGATTCTCGCAGCCCCAAACCATGTCCAGACAAATTCCGGCGAATCCGGCAAAACGATGAGTACGCGATCCTCGACATCCAGCCCCAGCTCGCGCAGTGCATTGCCGGCGCGGTTGGACATGCGCGCCGTATCACCATACGAGAACGTTTGATCGTTGTAGTAAAGGCAGGTTTTGTTTTCGCGGCCTTCCTCCAGGTTGTGATAGAGGAAGTAATCAGCCATGTTGAAGCGTTCAGGGAATGAGATCATGGTTCGGCGGAAGGCGCGAGCGCATCATTAAGAAACTGTGAGAGTCGACTTACTTCATCATCCTCGAGGGACGTGAATTTCACAGCAAACCCGATCTCGTTTGCTTCTTCAACAACTTCGGCCCACGGGTAAATCTGTGTTTGATCGGGAAAAGTTATCTCCAACCGGATCAACTCGCGCGGCTCAACCTTGCCGCCGCTGAGGACGAAACAGCCGGTCTTACTCAGGTTGGTTACGTTAGCCTGTTGCTGTGAGAGTACGCCTTCCCACCGTGCCTGCAGATTCACTTTTGCACGAGGCGCACGTCGTCGTTCGTTTGCCATTTCGGTTTCCGCTCGGAAGTCGCATGACCGATGAGCTGTAAAAGTTCCCAAAGTAGATCGAGAGCAAAGTAAACCATGCTAACGGCCCCCTGCAAAAGGACATCCGCTTTCGCCGTGTTTGGTATCGAGATAAGTGCGCGCTTCCCACAACTCCGGAAAGAAACGCTTGTCCAGCGTCGTACGCAGATATCCCACACCTTCCGATCCTCCGGTGCCACGCTTCGTACCTACCATTCGTTCGACCATTTGGATGTGATGATACCGCCAGAGCGAGAAATACTCATCGTGCTCAAGCAAAGCTTCCGTCATCTGAAACTCTTCGTAACGCTGTTCAAAATGAGTGAGTATTTCCAGCACTGCACGAGTTCGTTTGTCGTAATCCGCTTTTTCGGGTGAATCGGTGGGCGCGTCGAATCCACGTTTTTGCAAGGCCGCAAAGAATGCGTCACCGAGAGAAGGCGACTCAAAGCGCTTCTCCAGGCGTGGCAAAGCAAAATCGTCGCCGCGAAATTCATTCAGGGTGCTTTGCTTTTTAAACCCTGATGCAAACTCAATCTCCCGAAACTGCATCGACTGAAAACCACTGGCAGGATTCAGTTCGTCACGAAAACCAAGGAAACTTATTGGCGTCATCGTTTCCAAAATATGAATCTGAGTGATTAATAACTTTTCAATCTCAACCACCCGGCGCATAGCTCGAGCTGCCGAGGGAAACTTGTCATCGTTTAAGAAACTAATCGCGGCATCTATCTCGTGGAGTATCTGTTTGAACCACAGTTCGTAAGCCTGGTGGACAGTGATAAAAAGCAATTCGTCATGATGCTGAGGGTCCGAAAGACACTCCTGTAACCCGATTAAATCCTGCACCTTCAAATATGAGTTGTATGAAAGAAGCGGGTTCTTGGCGTAGTCGTTGGACATAATTTTAGGCGGGAAATCCCGGGGCCTCTCTGACGCGACGTGCCTGGGCCAGATGCCGCTGCTCGTGCAAAATTGTGACTGTGAACGCGTCAGCCAGGCTGTAACGCATCAACGGCGTGACAGGTGATCGGAGTCTCGTTTTGTTATAGTCAACCCCGCGCGCTTCACGCACGACCGCCAGGAAATCGTTTTGTTCTCTTAAAAAATTCTCAAGGGCTTTGCTGATTGCCGACGACGAAGGCCTGAACACGCGCGGAGCCGGTAGTTTCCTCATCGTCGCCGGATTTACCTGTTTCACCAACCAACCACCTAAGAACGACGGACGATACGGAACATTCCCAGTAGCCGGCCATTTCGCGCGACCGAGGCTGAGCGCCTTCGGAAAGTAGTTTTTAAACTGAGACACAGTGACAGCAAGATGGTCCAGGCACTGGGCGATACTCCATCGTTCGGGAGCCGGCTTCCAATTCAGTTGCGCTTCGGTCAGGCCTTCGACAAGCGCCCGCGCATTCTCAGTGTTCTTTGCAGACTCCGCTGCGATTGTTTCCAGAAAATCTCCTGACTCGAGAAACTGTTTCATGAGTCTCAGAACGCCGCGCCGGCTGTTTCTAACGTGGCGTAGGCGTTGGTGTCGCGAATCTTTTTCATCTCGGCCACCACCAGATCCAGCTCTTCGTCCTTGGTGTAGAAGTGGGGCGAGATTCGCACGCCGGCGCCCGGACGGTAATCAACTATGAACTCGCGACGGATCAGCTCGGTGGTAATTGCCGCCGCATCAGGGTGTCCAATCGTCACAGTTCCCCCGCGATCCGCGGAGTTTCTCGGACTGGTTACGTCGAATCCAGCCTCTTCCGCCAACTCAATCAAACGAGTCGTTTGCCTGACACTCTTCTCGCGAATTTTATCGACCCCGATTTGATTGATAATGTGATAGCCGGATTGCGCCGCGTACAAAGCGGGAATCGCGGGCGAGCCGTGGAGAAACCTTCTCACGTCCGGCGCATAGTGAAGTTCGGTTTCAAACGCGAACGGGCTTTCGTGCGCCATCCAACCGGTCGTCTTTGGCTCCAGCTTTTGGTGTAGATCCGGACGGACATAGAGATAACCTGCGCCTGGTCCACCGCATAACCATTTCACCGATCCGCCGGTGGCAAAATCGACATTCAAGTCTTTAACGTCAAACGGCACCGTCCCTGCGGATTGGTACGCGTCCAGAACTACCATCGCGCCGACTTCGTGAGCGCGCTCGGTTATGGCTCTGGCGTTCTGGAGGAAACCACTCTTAAACAGCACATGAGAGAAAGGAACCAGCAAAGTCTCTTCATCGATAGTTTCAAGGAACCGGTCGAGCGATATCGTGCTGCCGTCGTCGGAGGGAACGGTTTCAATGCGCAGACTGCCGTCTCGGGCGTGCGCTTCGTAAACGTACATCACCGACGGAAAATTCAACTCGGAATAGACGATCTTGTTGCGCTTCGGGGTTGGTTTAAGACAGGAGAGGATTAACGACTGGCAAATGGAAACGTTCTGGTGCATGACCACCGTGCCGGGATCAGCTCCGATGATTTTCGCGACTTCGTTTCCGATGGTGACAGGCATGTCCCACCAACCTTCGGCCCAGGCACGCACGCCGCGCGTTGCCCACGTTTCAGCGTAATCCGTCAATAAGCTGAACGTTTCCCGCGGCATCGCGCCGAGGCTGTGCGAGATCAAGTAAACCGTCCGGCCGAGGATTGGAAATTCCAGTCGCCACTTTAAAAGTTCGTCAGTCAAGGTCTCTCCCGAAATGTTTGCAGGTTCAGTTAATTTATCATAACGACAGACTAATTGTGACCAGTGTGGCTTTACAGCCTTTTTATAGGTGAGACAATCAGCGCTCCTGCAAAGTGTCATCGTGTTGTCCATGTTAAAGTGACTGCCATACATGTGGAAGTTTAAGAATCCCATCCGACACTCGATCGTCGATACGCGCTGGCCAACAGCCAAGGAAGCAGCCCAATCTCTGCTGTTCTCCCCCATAGAAATCGGAATGATTGAAGCGGAGAGCCGGACTTGGGTGCCGGCGATGGTTCCCTGGCGCGCGACGGAGGATGGGTTCGTCACACAACATAACCTGGATTGGTATCGAAGATTCGCGGAGGGAAGGCCGGGCGTAATTGTGGTCGAAGCAACGGGGGTACGCGACATTCCCAGTGGCCCACTATTGCGTATTGGCCATGATCGTTTTGTTCCGGGGCTGCGAAGACTTGTGGATGTTGTCCGCGAAGCGAGCGGTGGTCATACCAAATTGTTCATTCAGATCATCGACTTTCTGGCGGTGAAGCGGCGGCCGGACAGGCAAAAGTACCTTGAACGATTCTTAAAGATTACCGATGGGCACCGGCGGGCCCTTGCAGAAATCGCAACAGGCACGCCCTGGCTGACTGTCCCCGAGACTGACGTGCGGCGGTTTTTGCTCGACGCGCCGGATGATGTACTCGAAGACGTGTTAGACGAACGCGAACTGGAGGCGTTGCAGTTTGGTTATCGCGAACGCGTTACTGACACTCATTTGCCGCACATACATGAACTGCCCGAAGTTTTGCCGTCAATCTTTGCAGACGCCGCTGGGCGGGCGCGCGAAGCGGGCTTCGACGGAGTGGAGCTCCACTATGCACACGCCTACACGATGGCGGGCTTTCTCAGCGCGCTGAACGAACGAAGTGATGGCTATGGAGGTGCTCGCGAAAATCGTATCCGCTTGCCGCTCGAAGTTTACCGGGCCGTGCGCGAGCGAGCCGGCAGCGACTATATCGTGGGGGTGCGTTATCTCGGTGATGAAGTAATCGCCGGAGGTAACCGGATTGATGACGCCGTCTATTTCGGCGTCGAGTTTGCGCGCGCGGGTCTCGATTTTCTTTCGATATCCAAAGGTGGAAAATTTGAAGACGCGCAACAGCCAAAGGTTGGGCAAGCTGTTTATCCCTATACGGGCCAAAGCGGTTACGAATGTATGCCGACGGTCCTGTCCGACGAGGCTGGCCCATTCAGCAGGAGTGTGCCCCTCGTTGCTGCGATCAAACACGCAGTTAACGCCGCTGGTTTTGAAACTCCGGTGGTAGCGACAGGTGGCATCAGCACTTTTGAACAGGCAGAAGGGATATTACGAAACGGTCATGCGGACATTATCGGTTTTGCCCGCCAGGCGTTGGCCGATCCCGATTGGTTTATCAAGGTGAGACAAGGACGGGGTAACGAAGTTCGCCGCTGCACCTATACAAACTACTGCGAGGCACTCGACCAGGCGCACCGGCCAGTAACCTGCAAGTTGTGGGACCGGGTTAAGTTGGATGAGCCGGGAATTCCGACAATTGATGATGGGCGGAGGCGGCTGCTGCCGCCTCAATGGGAGAGGGGATAATCCAGAAGTGGTCACTCTCCGCAATTATGCGCCACGCCGATCTCTGTAATGAACGAGTGGTCGCCTTCAATTGTTAAATCGTAGACAGTTTGATTAACAAAACGGTCTTGAATAGATTCTATGGCACCCAAGTCGCCAGACTCACAAAGGACGATTGTGTCATCAACTTCCAAATTATCTGCTGATACCCAAGCCTCAAGGTTACTAGTGAGGCGGCCGTTAATGAACTCATTGATCTCTTCAAGGACGCCGGTCAGGTCATTAAGAATACGATCATTCTGAAATCGCAAAATGCGGATACCTGCTACTTGAATCTGTCGCTGACGGATACCGTCGGCCCACCGCTGTCGATCACCATCGTGAACAGCACTGTCTAATTCAATAGCAAGATGAAATTGCGCACAGTAGAAATCGACGATGTAGTTTGCACCTATGGGATGTTGCCGTCGAAATTTAGCACCGCCTAACCTCCGACCTCGGAGTTCCTCCCAAAGCAAACTCTCCACTGAGGTGGCTCGTTCGCGAAGTTCACGAGCTAAGTGTGTGGAGCGTTTGTTAAGGCCACCCAACCTGCGATGGATCATTCTACGGTCGTCTTTTCCCCTCCCCGCAAGCGGGGAGGGGTAAGGGGTGGGGTTCGGCGCTTGGCCTTCCTCTCCCCCATTCCCCCTCTCCGCTTGCGGAGAGGGGGTAAGAAACCGGTGCTCGGGGGTAACCCAAACAGTCGCCGTGTGGTTGCGTAGCTTGATACCCCGTAACCTACCAACATGCGGTCGCGCTTGAACCGCGATAACAGCTTGCCATCTGCCGTTCCCGGTCCAAACGAGATCATGCTTTGCAATAGATTCAATCGGCTTCCAACCGGATTTAGTTTTCACCAGCGTTCCAGAAGCAAAACACCTATTTGTGCTGCGCTCGTATGCACTAACAAATCCAGGATCGCGCTTCCTTAATTCCTGTTCGTCTACCCTGCCGCTCCTGGTCATCAACGAGTAAGCGAGTTCAATGGGCCTCAAATGCAGATATGAGCGCGCGTTTTCGAACCATCGCATGCTTTCAAAGGCCGCGGCTTGATAATCCTCAATGATTGGTCGCCGCACAGATTCAAACTTCCTGAGGCCTTCGGCGATACCGCCCGCTTTCTCAATTGATTCATGAAGTGCAATTGCATCCTCAATAGCTAACTTAGTACCTGAGCCAATCGAAAAATGCGCGGTGTGCAGTGAATCGCCGAGCAGCACAACATTTTCAAACCACCAATTGGCGTTCTTGACGAGCAGAAAGTTAATCCATTTGGAGTTATTCGTCAGGAGTGGTTGACCGTTTAGGTCCTTTTCGAAAACTTCCTGAAGGTAATTCCGCGTTGCGTCGTCATCGAGGGACGCAAAACCGGCTTTCGTCCATGTTTCCTCGTCACACTCGATGATGAAGGTGCTGGTGGTCCGGTTAAACTTATACGAGTGTGCGGCGAAAGCTCCATCCTGATTCTCGCGGAATGTCAGCGTCAGACCATGAAAAAGTTTGTTGGTGCCGTACCAGATATATCGGTTGGGCCTAACATCAAGATTCGGTTCAAACCGTTCTGCATACAACTTGCGAACTGTGCTGTTTACGCCGTCGGCGCCTACCAGCAAGTCGGAGCGTGAACGCAAGTCCTCGACGTCAGTAATTTCAGTGTGAAATAACAAAACGATGCCGAGTTGTTCGCATCGCTTTTGCAGGACCTTTAGAAGTTTGAGGCGCCCAACTCCGGAAAAACTGTTTCCGTGAACCGAAATGCGTTCGTCTCCGTGAACCACATCAACGTTTTCCCACGCCTCAAAGACCCTGGTTATCTCCGCGTGCGATTCCGGGTCTGCCGCTTCAAGATTACGCAACGTCTTGCCGGAAAAAACGACGCCCCAACCAAACGTGTCATCTGGTCCATTGCGTTCGTAGATCGTGATTTCCCGGTCCGGATCGGATTTCTTCATCAGAATGGCGAGATACATCCCCGCAGGTCCGCCACCGATGATGTTGATTTTCATACGTGCTGGGCTATTTCCAGAAGAGCAGGTTGGAATGAAGAATCGCTACTCTTTTAGTAGTTGGCTGGCAATAATCAGTTTCTGAATTTCCGAAGTCCCCTCGTAAATCCGCAGAGCGCGCACGTCTCGATACAGCCGCTCGACTACGCTGCCTTGTACGAGTCCAGTGCCGCCATGGATCTGCACAGCTTGATCTACGATCCGGCACGCGGCTTCCGTCGCATAGAGCTTGGCTTCGCTGGCTTCGCGAGTTACGCGATGAGTGGCGGTGTCTTTGAGAAACGCAGCGCGATAAACCAGGAGCCGCGCGGCGTCCAGTTCCGTCACCATGTCAGCGAGCTTCTCCTGAATGAGCTGATGCTCGGCAAGTAACCGTCCAAACTGTTTTCGCGCGCCGGCATGTTTGACTGATTCCTCCAATGCGCGGCGCGCCATTCCGTTTGCGGCGGCCCCCACACTTGCGCGAAACATGTCGAGCGTCCGCATCGCCAGCAGAAAGCCATCGCCTTCCGCACCGACCATATCTTCAGCCGGCACGCGGCAGCCTTTGAATTCGAGTTCGCCGATCGGATGAGGCGCAATCATCGGCGTTCGATCTACGACCGTGAAGCCGGGCATTTTCGCACTAACAACAAACGACGATAACGATGCACGTCCACTTGGTTCAGTGCCCGTTTTTGCAAACACTGTATAGAAGTCTGCAACGCCCGCGTTTGAAATGAAACGCTTACGACCGTTTATGACATACGTGTCGCCATCGCGATCTGCTGTTGTTTGAATAGCAGCTACGTCTGAACCGGCTTCGGGTTCGGTCAACGCAAATGCCGCAATCGCCTTGCCTTTGGCGGCGCGCGAGATCCAAAAGTCGCGCACGTGTTCAGGCGCCGCCTGGCTGATGGCATACGTCCCCAGTCCCTGCATAACAAAAGCGAGGTCCGCTAGTGGCGAGGAATAGGAAAGCGCTTCTCGAATCAGACAAATTGCGCGCGCGTCGAGTTTGGCTCCTGGAGATGCGACTGCATATTCGAGTACGCCCGCTTCACCGAGAATTCTCACGTAGTCGCGCAAACGACCGTCGGTGTCGCCCTCTTCCCCCGCCAGTGGTTCGATTTCATGTTGGATGAAAGTCGCGATGCCGGTAGCGAGACTCCTGTGCTCGGGAGTGAAGAAGGGAAGGTGTTCGATAAACCGATCCATGATTTTGTAGTGCCGGTACAAACAACCAGCTTTAATTGATTAACTACCGCAGCGTTATTGAAACTTTACTTCACGTTTACCCACAAAAGCTTCATAGGCCTCGCGGTAATCGGGATGTTGCATGCAGATCGCCTGTGCTTGTGCTTCGCACTCCAGGGCAGCATCGAGATTCATGTCCCATTCGCGATCAAGCATTTCCTTCGTCTTGCCGAGCGCAAACGCCGGCCCCATGGCCAGGCGCTCCGCAAATTGCTGTGTCGTCGAAGCCAATTGATCGGCGGCTACGACGCGATTGTAGAGTCCAATCTGTTCCGCTTCTCGCGCCGAAATGAAGTCGCCCGTGTATAGCAACTCCGTTGCTTTCGCTAATCCTACAATCCGCGGAAGCAGATACGCGGCGCCCATGTCAGCGCCAGATAAGCCAACCTTCACAAACAGAAACGCGATCTTCGCATCTTCAGTTGCAATGCGTAGATCAGACGCCAAAGCAATGCAGGCGCCCGCCCCGGCAGTCGTGCCGTTGAGACTGGCGATCACAGGTTTCCGCAGCAGGCGAATGTTCTTCACCAGTTCGCATGTCATTCGCGTGAAGTCGAGCAGTCCTTGCATGTCGCGGCTGAAAAGCTCGCCGATGATGTCGTGAACATCGCCGCCTGAACAAAAGGCCCGACCAGCGCCGGTTATCACCACGACGCGGACGTCTTGTTCATCGCGCAACGCGGCAAAGGTGTCGGTAAGCTCGCGATAGACTTCGAACGTCAACGCATTAAGTCGCTCCGGCCGATTCAGAGTGATCGTAGCAATGCCTGAAGGGGTGATGTTGTATTGAAAACTATTTGGAGTCAGCATCGGTGAGTTAGGAAGACAATACCGCCATCGCTTCAATCTCGACCTTCGCGCGGGGATCGAGCAGACCTTTAACTACCAGCAACGCCATGGCCGGAAAGTGCTTGCCCATTTGTGCACGATAGCGCTCGCCGATCGTAGATGAATTTTCAACGTATTCGTCGCGGTCAGTGACATAGATGATCAGGCGCGTAACATGTTGCGGTGTTCCACCGGCCTCTCGTACGACGGTGATCACATTGGCAAGCGCTCGATCAAACTGGTCCACCATATTATCGCCGACAAGCTCTTGCTGTTCGTCCCATCCTATCTGCCCGGCTACGAAAAGAAGCCGGCCGGAGGCTTCAGTTAAGACCCCATTTGAATAGCCGCGAGGTGCACCGAGCGATTGCGGATTGATTAACTTGAAGTCCATAAGTTGTGGCAGCAAGTTATTCGATTCCGGTGGATGGGGCAAGCTGAAACATCGAAAGTGTTTGACTGGTTGACAGCAAAAAGGCCGCCCGGGAAAGGGCGGCCTAAATGTGAGTTGTCGACTGTTTCTTAGTTCAGCGGCAGTCGCTGTGAAAGTTGTCCCGCAAGGTTGCCGTTGGGATCGAGTCCGCCGATCGGTTTGCCCACGGGGTTGCCGTTCTTATCAAGAATCACGATGGAGGGAAGTTGGTCCACACCAAACTTCTTTGACACCGCCCCGTCAGGATCGCGCAGCACAGTCACTTTCAATCCATATTTCTCAGCGAACGCTTTTAGTTGGGAATCGCTCGCATAATTCTTCGACTTCGGATCTTCCGATTCGGTGCTCACCCAGTAAACGACTACTCCGCGGTCGCTATACTCGTCAGCCAACTTTCTCACGCCCTGCAGTTGCGTCCGTGAGAGCGGAAGCCAGGAAGCGCCAAAGGCAAGCACGACGACTTCGCCGTGCAAGCTGTCGGAAGTGATCGTTTGGCCATCGGTTGAACGGAGCGAAAACTCGACGGGGCCCTGGGCGATGGCAGACGCGCCAAACGCCACTATTAGAACTAGGGCCATCAGGGGATGTCGGTTTCTGTGAATCATCAAATCTCCTTTGCCAATCCCTTATTGGGTGGCGCTACTTAGATGAGCCAATCAGCGCTTTCGTTGGTCTAACCTAAAGGCTGCAAACTCAAGCCTTTCCAGTCACGCTTTGGTCTTCAGGTAAATAACCGAAGAGTTCCTGGTGCATGGCGCGGTAATCATCCCACGTGTCCAGATCGCGCGCAATGTAAGGCGAATCTACGGTGGGCCGGATCATCTCGGCAGAGTGTCTCCGCAAAAACCCCCGCAAACCTGCTGCTTTGTCGAGCGACAACAGATCCTGACGGAAGCTAAGGTCGACTATCACCGGGTGTCCGCCTCGCCCAGCAAACTCCGGGACGACCAACTTCGCGCCGGCGCGCCAGCTTTCGAGTAGTTGCGATATAACGCTCGCCGGAACGGCGGGGTTATCCACGGGCGTGATCGCAACCGCTTTATATCGATCAGGCACGCCCTGGACCGCCAGGCGGATAGATTGGCTCATCTCGCTCGAAGATTCCGGGTTAGTAATGAATGTGACTGACGAATCGCGGAGGTGTTCCTGGAGTTCCGCAGCCCGATGGCCAACAACGATGACGATTGCATCGATTCCAGCGTCGCGGAAACTTTGAATGGAATGTTCAACGACCGTGGAATTGCCAAACTTGAGGAGGGGTTTGAACGCCCCCATGCGTTGGGAGCGACCGGCAGCAAGGATAATCGCGGCTACATCGTTTGGGGCTTCGGTCTTTGGTTTTTGGTCCTGGGCCCTGGACATAGCATGAATTATCGTTCGCTTCAGTCAAAGACCAAAGACCGAAAACCTAAATCCAGAACACCAATCAACTAGAGTGTGAGTTTATTGCGTGAAGAGCACGAATTGTGTATTGCCGTGCCATCTGTTTGCGCCAGTTCATGACGAAGTCAGTATTGTCCAGAGGTCGCGCCTTAACGTAAGCAGCTTCCGCGGCAGCTTGAACCTGTTGCTCATCAAGCGGCTTTCCGATAAGCGCCTGCTCTGCCTCTTGCACGATCATCGGCGAAGGCGCAATGCCGCCCAAAACGATCTTTGCGCTGTTGACGACCGCGGGACCGCCGTTTGTCCCGGCGTCGTATTTCACAAAAGCAGCGACGCCCAACACAGGAAAATCAAACGCACCTCGTCGCCTAAGTTTCTGATACGAGGCGCGCCAACCGTTGATCGGGGGCAGTTGAATGTCTACCAACAACTCATCCGGTCGCTTTTTCAAGTAATCAATACCGTCGTCGTTGTAGAAACCAGCCGCATCGACTATCCGGTCGCCGAGCGTTGACGCGAGTCGAAACTTCGCGCCGATGGCCACCATTACCGGAACGAGGTCGGACGACTGCACGGCCCAACACTTTGAACTGCCCGGCGCCACCCAACAAACATCACCGTCTTTCTTCAGGCAGAAGTTAATGCCTTTTCGCCACTCGTAATTCTGATCGTAATAGTTGCAACGAGTGTCCAGAAGAAGGTTGCCGCCGATCGTTCCCATGTTGCGCAGTATCGGAGTTGAAATAGTGCGGGCGGCTTGAGCTATCACGGGATAGTCGCGATTGATCAACGGATGTTCGCAAATGTCAGTCAACGTTACTGACGCGCCGATGCGAATGCCGGCCGCGCCGTCGCCAGTGATTTGGTTAAGCTCCGGGAGACGCATCACGGAGATAACGGTACGTGGCATCTGTTGACGCCGCTTCATGTTTGGATAGAGGTCCGTCCCGCCCGCGACGAACTGAGCTTCGGGGCCAGTCGCCGCGATAATCTTCACCGCCTCCGCGATTGTACGCGGAACGCGATATTCAAATTTGGGAAGACGCATCATAGAGACTTTTTATCCTCACAAGAAAACTTGTGATGACGCCTGAAAAACCGACCGTGACATTGTCCTCAATTCCGCGAGAAACCAATTGTCCATAGGCTGGCTGTCGTCAGCGAACAGGAATCACGCAGCCTCGGCTTTGCGGAAACGCAGCTTCATCATTTGATCAGGCCGGAGGGCAGCGAAGGCGTAGGCCTTTCCCGAATCGTCGCTAAACTCAACTTCAAATACTCCATCTTTCCACTGTTCTACTACCGTGCCTACTTCTCCACGACGCAAACCTTCGGTCGCCAAGTCCTCGACAAGCGCTACAACATCTAGCAATTTTATTTCGTCCATAACTTTAGCGACTCCTCCGCAGATTAAAGCAAGTTGTCAATCGTGGAAAATCTTCGTCGTTTCTTATAATCCATGCAGTTCGCACCACTGCTTTGTACAGTATCACTCCCACTCCGCGCTGGACTTCAAAATCGACAACAAATCGTCGTCCGAATGATGTTGCTTTCTGCTCTACTGCCTCGGTTTGTAATACGGCTTCTAGTATTAACTTACGTAACAACTCTGCATCGCCTCTTTCGAATCCTAGGTTTTCCAGGAACGTTCGAGCCTTATGTTTGCCTTCCGGATGATTCGGATTAAGGGTGTAATCACGAAGTTTGGCTATGTCAACAACAGCATTCTTGGCATTGGGAAGCTTCATCGAGCCATTCCCTCACGAATGCACTGCCACTCTCGGCATCTCTTTGCCGTCGCCGCGCACTCAGACACCTTTCACCACCGCACTTCTGCTCGGCAGATTCAGTTTGATCTTGATTATCGGCTGGTCGGGATGAGCAGGGTTGCCTACCACGCGGTGATTGGTGCAATCAACCAGAAGGTCGAGGCTTTCAAGAACAGTTTGTCCGATGAGCACCTCTGAACCAAGCACGAGGGTTTCCTCGGTGGTGCGGCGTCCATTGATATCAATGCCGACCACTTCAGTAACATCGACGTTTTCGGCGCCATCGTTTGCATATGTGACTCTAGTCGTGCGAACTATTGCGAGACCCAACTGTTGGACAACATGACTTGGCAGGACTGATCGTATGGCTCCGGAATCGACTAGCGCGTCCGCTTCGTAACGCCGAACTTTATCCGCGGATAGCAATCCTCGCCGAACCAACGCCTCATCAACGGCATTCGTGAGCACGACTCTTACTCTTACCTCTCCCATGCGCTTCTTCCCCTCCTGGCCTTCCTTTGCTAAGGACGCCATGGTGCGGAAGTCGTGTTGGGAACGCAATTTCTCTTCGATGGGTGTGGTTTTCTTTATCATGCAAAGTCTCTGGCTACGAATGCACCGCTACTCTCGGCATCTCTTTGCCGTCGCCGCCCTCAGCCGGCGTCAACACGCGGAGGGGCTCGGGCCATTCGACTGACGGAACTGCGCCGGGTCCGAAACGTCCTTCACCGCCCTTCGCTTTGTCACGCAACGCTTTCAATACCTTCTCCGGCGTAATCGGCACCTCGTCGATGCGCACACCCACGGCATCGTAAACTGCATTGGCGACGGCCGGCGGCACAGGCAGCAGCGGACCCTGGCCGACTTCTTTCGCGCCGTATGGTCCATTCGGATCCGGATCTTCAATCAGATAAGTTTTTACATCGCACATTTCCATCGTCGTCGGACTCTTGTATTCCAACATCGATGGAAACTTATGCACGACGTTGCGGTTGGCGCGATAAACCATCTCTTCCATCAGGATTTCGCCAAGGCCCATGTACACACTGCCTTCAACCTGACCCATCACCAGCATCGGGTTAATCGAACGCCCGATGTCGTGCGCAATCCAGACTCGTTCGACAACGACGATGCCGGTATCTCGGTCTACATCAACTTCCGCGACGGCAGCCGAATAGCTGTAGGCCGGTGACGGCCCGACACCTGCACCTTTGTATTTTCCCGGCGATCGCGGCGGTGAATAGGAACCAACCGTTCCGATAGTGCCAAACTTCGATTCAGCCAAAACCACTGCTTCCGCGAACGTCACGCCGACTTCAGGATTCTCAACGTCGAACACGCGACGTTCCGCCAGCGAAATGTTTTCTATTGGCACCGAAAGCTTTTCAGCGACTGCCATTACCAGCAATTCACGGGCGCGTTCGGCCGCTTGAATTGCGGCGTTGCCGGTCATTAAAGTCACGCGGCTCGAGTAGCTGCCCAAATCCACGGGCGTTAAATCGGTGTCGGCGGTTACTACCCGAATGTCGAACGGATCGATTCCCAAAACTTCGGCGACGATGTAGGCGAGTATCGAATCAGAGCCCTGCCCGATATCAATCGAACCGCACATCACGCACACACCGCCCTGGCGATCCAGCCGCAGCTGCACGCCTGATTGCGGCATGTTGTTCCAGTAGATCGGCAATCCCGCACCGCAGATGTACGAACTACACGCGATGCCAATGCCTTTTCCGTCGGGGAGTTTTCGATTACCACGATCCCAGCCCGAAAATTTTTCTTTCCAATTCGAACCCGCAGTCACCTTATCGAGGCACTGCCCAAGGCCCATACTCCCGATTCGTAAGTAGTTCGCAGTTACCGAGTCTGGCGCGACCAGGTGATTGCGGCGGATGGCTGCTGGATCCAGTTTTAGTTGTTCCGCGATTTTGTCGAGGTGAACTTCGAGGGCGTAACGCGGTTGCGGCGTGCCATGTCCACGCTTGGGACCACACGGTGGCTTGTTCGTAAAGGCGCGCAGCCCCTGAAATTTATAACGCGGCACGTTGTACGTAACGGTCTGAAGCGCGCCGGTATAAAACGTGCTCGCCACGCCATAACTTCCATACGCACCGCCGTCGAGGAACGACTGGAAATGCATCCCGGTGATCGCGCCGTCTTTCTTGACTCCGGTCTTGATTTTCATCAGCACAGGATGTCGGCCGCGATGACAATAAAAAACTTCTTCACGCGTGAGCGTCACCTTCACCGGCCGGCCGGTCATCATCGAAAGTTTGCAAACGACCACTTCGTGGTTGAACGGATCACTCTTTCCGCCAAAGCCCCCACCATTTGGAGTCGCAATAACGCGGATATGACTCGCCGGCATCTCGAGCACTTTTGCAAGAGCGCGATGCACGTAGTGTGGTGTCTGCGTCGAACTCCACAGCGTCAACTTCTTGTCCGCATCGTAGTTTCCGACAGCAGCATGTTGCTCCATTGGCAGGTGGGTGTTGCCTTCGTAGAAGAAAATGTCTTCCCGAACCAGATCCGCTAAAGCGAATCCATCATCCACATTGCCGAA
Source organism: Pyrinomonadaceae bacterium (assembly GCA_963730985.1). Lineage (GTDB taxonomy): Bacteria > Acidobacteriota > Blastocatellia > Pyrinomonadales > Pyrinomonadaceae > PSRF01. The sequence continues at coordinate 814,271 of CAVSTX010000005.1, read as the reverse complement.
TTCCAGCGAAACCTTCTTGTGAATATTCCCTGCGTCGCCGTAGTCGTGAATACGTGGTTCGTCGATGAGGATGGCTTCTTCGATCGAGGTGACTGTATCAAGCGGTTCATACTCGACTTCGATCAAATTCATCGCGTCGAACGCAACGTCTTCATCGATTGCGGCCACAGCCGCGACCGGATCGCCGATAAAGCGCACCTTGTCGATACATAACGCATGTTCGTCCTGGCTAACCGGCAGAATTCCATACGGAATTGGCAGATCTTTTCCACTTAAAACGGCTACGACACCCGGCAAAGCCAGGGCCTTCGAGAAGTCGACGCTCTTGATGAGGGCGTGTGGCAGGTGACTGCGAAGTATCTTGCAGTAGAGCATGCGTGGCAGCACGATATCGTCGGCAAACTTCGTCTGCCCGACACACTTGGCCCGCGCATCAACCTTGCGAAACGGTTTGCCGACAACGTTGAGTGGCTTGTTGTGCTTGTTTCCGTTCTTAGCCATTCGTATTCAGCCACGAATTAGTCGCAGCCGTAAACACTTTCCCGTGGAAGTTCTGCTTCCTCACCACGCATGCGAGCGGCGGCAAGTTCTACCGCTTCATAAATCTTGATATAGCCAGTGCAGCGGCAAAGGTTCCCTGACAAGGCTTCCTTGATCGTCTCGCGCGAGGGGTTCGGATCTTTCTTCAACAACTCCTCTGCGACCAGCAGGAATCCAGGCGAACAATATCCACATTGCGCTGCGCCCGTATCCGCAAACGTTACCTGCAATGGATGAAGCTCTGCGCCGTCTGCCATGCCCTCGATAGTCTTAACATCCTGACCCTCAGCATCGAGGCCAAGCATCAAGCACGACAAAATCGAGCGCCCGTTTACAAGAACGGCGCACGTTCCGCATTCACCCAGCTCGCAACCGTGTTTAGTGCCTGTCAGATCCAAATCTTCGCGCAGCACTTCGAGCAAAGTCTTATGCGGCGCGAAAGCAACTTCCGCCGCTTCGCCGTTGAGTGTGAACTGTATATGGGCTTTCTGCTTCGTGAAATCAGACATGCTTCAAGCAGATTCTAGCAAAGGAGGTGGGAATCCGCAGGTGTGGCGCCGGATTAACTCTTTGCGCTCGCTCCGTCTTTCTTCACTTTGTTGAGGATGGTGTTGTCGATGAGGCGGGTCTTGCCGAGATATGCTGCCACGGCAATGAGAATTTGCCGATCGTCGAGTTTGTCCAACTTCTCCAGCGTTTCTGCGTCCATCACGCTGACGTAATCCACTCTTAGGCGCGGTTCACTCTCGACTGTGGTCCGCACAATATCCGCGACCTTGCCGGCGTGGCGTTCTCCTTTTTTGTAGGCGTCTTTACCTTTGACCAGCGCCGTGTGGATTATCGAAGCTGATTGCTGCTCTTCGGCATTTAAATAGGTATTGCGAGAAGAGATGGCAAGTCCTGAGTCTTCACGCACCGTTGGCAGAACGACGATCTCAGTGTCAAACGCGAGGTCGCGCACCATTCGTTTGATAATCAACGCCTGTTGAGCATCCTTCTGACCAAAGAAGGCGAAGTCGGGGCGAACGGTGTTGAGGAGAATCGCGACCACCGTTGACACCCCGCGAAAATGTCCCGGACGAGCAGCGCCCTCGAGTTGTTCGGACAGCCCTTCTACATTTACGTACGTCGAGAAGTCTTTCGGATAGATCTCTTCAGGCGTTGGAGCAAAAATGTAGTCAACGTTGTAGTCGGTTAGGAGGGCCGTGTCTTTAGTGAGGTTGCGCGGATAACTCTCGAAGTCTTCGCTGGGGCCAAACTGCGTCGGATTTACAAACACGGAAACGACAACCACATCGCACATGCGCCGTGCTTCGCGAACCAAACTGAGATGTCCTTCGTGGAGCGCGCCCATCGTCGGCACAAGCCCGATGGTGCGGTCCTGATCGCGGCGGATCTTCCGCGCAACCGAACTCATTCGCTGACGGCGATTGATAATCTCCATAACAAGCGAATGCGATGTGGCCCAGACCTCAGCCTGTCGTTCCTCAGGAACCGGCCACAACCAGCACAGACCCGGAGTCTGTGCCGTACGCATTTACGACTTACGTTCTTTAATCTCGAGTTCTTCGGCGGCTTCCGCAGGCAATCCATAGGATTCGTCCGCGGAAGGGTACGTACCATTGCGAACGTCATCGGCGTAACGCGTAACGGCATCGCTGATCACGTCATGAAGATTTGCGTATGGACGCACAAACCTTGCAAGTTTTCCGAATGACAATCCCAGCATGTCGTGCAGCACCAATACCTGAATGTCGCAATGTGAACCTGCGCCAATACCGATTGTAGGAATGCCAACGCTTTCAGTGATCATCTGCGCAATCTCGCGCGGCACCACCTCGAGCACGATCGCAAAAGCCCCCGCATCTTCAAGGGCATGCGCGTCATCAATCAATTGGCGCGCGGCCGTTGCAGTCTTGCCTTGAACACGATACGCGCCGAGCTTGTTTATCGATTGCGGTGTAAGTCCGATATGGCCCATCACCGCGATTTCTTCGTCTACCAAACGCTTCACAAGTTGCACGCGTTTGTGTCCGCCTTCAAGCTTGATAGCTTCGGCGCCGCCTTCCTTAACTAGTCGCAGCGCATTCTTCACTGCATCGTCAGCGCCGGTGTGGAACGAGCCGTAGGGCATGTCCGCCACTAACAAAGCCCGTTGCACCGCCCGCCTTACTGCTTTCAAATGAATGAGTATCTCTTCAAGCGTCACGGGCACGGTGTTGCCGTAGCCGAGGACGACATTTCCGAGGCTGTCGCCGACGAGAATGATGTCGATTCCCGCCTCGTCAACAATACGAGCTGTAGGAAAATCATAAGCCGTCAGACAGACGAGTTTTTCACCGCGTTGTTTGCTCGCCTTTAACGACGGCGCGTTAACCTTCTCGGGACGTTCAGGCTTCAAATACGGCATATTTAAGCTCTCTGGCCACGCATTAACGGCGGCCGATTGGCATGGCAGTTATCGGCTTGATTCGAGAATTTGAAGGGATGTTCAGCAAGTGGGCGACATTATAACGGCAAAACGAAAAAGATGTGTAACGGAAAGTAAGGGCAGCAGTCAGGAGTCAGAAGACAGAAGTCAGAAGGGAAAAACCGCGGCGACAGGGCAGTTTTTAAGCAGCCGCTAGAGCTCCAGGGCGTGGTTGGCAGAATCGTGCGACTGCCATAACTCAACTGAACCTTCATCGTTCACGGTCATGAGTAGCTGTTTGATCGACTTGTTAAAAACCGGGTGGACAAAATCAGGCGCCACCTCGGCGAGCGGCACGAGAACAAAACGGCGCTGATGCAAACGCGGATGAGGCAGCTTGAGAAGATCAGTGTCCACGACCTGGTCGGAATAAAGCAAAAGATCGAGATCGATTGTGCGCGGACCCTTCTCCACCTCGCGACGGCGACCAAGTGCATACTCGATTCGCAGCAGCCTTGCCAGCAGTTGGTCTGGTTCAGGTAGCTTGCCGCCTAACTCAGCAACCATGTTTAGAAAGGGTGACTGCGGAAAAGTTTGGACTGGACTGGTCTCATAGATCTTCGAAAGGCGAACGACGTCGAGTCCGGCATTCAGCATCCCGCGGATAGCAAGCAACAGGTTGCCGGCGCGATCGCCGACATTGGAACCAAGACTGATGAATGCGGTGGGCATGAAGCAGGAGTCAGGAGTCAGGAGTCATAAGTCAGAAGACGGAGTAATCAGTTAACAGCAAACAGCAAACAGCATTAAGCAAATCAGTGAATCACCGTGAGCGGTCAACGCAAAAAGTAATTATGAACGGCCTCTCGATCGTGCCATCATGTATAGAGGTTCTATTCGTTGCCTAATACATTAGTTGCTGTTTGCTGTTTACTGTTTGCTGATTACTGATCTGCCGCCGTGTCTCAACTCATCACATTACTCTGGTTGAAATGGAAGCTGTTTCGCAATTCTCTTCGCACGGCGAAGGCGGTTGCTAATCGACTCGCTTCCTTGCTCGTGATGTTGGCAGCGCTGGCGTTGGCATTGTTAGTCGCTTTTGGTCTGGGCGCCGCAGCCTATGCGCTAACTTCACCCGCCATCAACCTTAAAGCACTTGAAAGATCGGCCGAACTCGGGCGTGCCATCCCTTCCGCAGAATTCATCTTCTTTTCCATCTTGTCAATGAGCTACCTATTGTGGGCCACGTTGCCATTGACGATGGGCGCAAGTCGCCAATTCGATCCGCGAAACCTGCTCCAGTATCCCATTAGCCTGCGAAAGCTGTTTGCTTTCGATTTTGTTAGTGAAATCGCGAGTTTGCAATCGATTTTCGCTATCCCGGTCATTCTCGCAATCGGAATCGGCGCGGGTTTGGCCCAGAACCGACTATTTAGCGGTTTCTTGATCAGCCTCGTTGCTGTCGCGTTTGGACTCGCGTTAACGAAGTCCGTCAGCGTGTCTATCGGATCGCTGCTCCGTAAACGCCGCACGCGAGGAGAAACGTTATTAGCTCTCATGGGCGCCGCTGTGGGGCTCGTGGGCATATTGTTCGCTCAAGTCGCAGAGACGCTCATCCGGCATGCGGAAACGATTCGCGGTCTTCGTTGGACGCCACCCGGCGCTTTAGCTTTTGCACTGACCGATGGCCTGAAGGATGACAACTTCATCGCGTTGTTCTTGGTGCTGATGCTGTCGCTGTTCTACACGGCGCTATTGGTGTTGGCCACTTACTGGCTGGCGCGTCGTGCCATCTCCGGCAGTGGCAAAGTGCGAAAGCGGCTTACCGCGCCAATAGAAATGCGAAGCGACACATACACGGGCTGGCAGTTCCCATTTCTGTCGCCCGTCTTATCTGCCGTCACCGAAAAGGAACTGCGCTACGTTTTGCGAAATGCTCAGCTTCGTATGATGGCGCTCATGCCGGTGATAATAATCATAGTGCGAGTTATGAATCGACGTAGGCTCGAACAATTCACCGATCCCGAACAGGGCGCTTTGGCTGAATTCTGGAAATATGGCGAGACTCTCATTACGACCGGCAGCATTCTTTATGTGTTCCTTATCCTGACGGGCTTGTCGTGCAACCTGTTTGCGTTTGAGCAGGGCGGCATGCGAACAATCGTTTTAGCTCCGGTGGACCGCAAATACATCCTGATTGGCAAAAACATTACGATTGGTTTGGTCGCGTTAGTCCTGTCGATGCTGATGTTGGTAGTCAGTCACATTTTATTTGGCGACATAACAGCCGGCGCGCTCCTCTTCGCAGCACTCACGTTTTTGATCTACGCCTCGCTTACTTCGATGATTGGAAACTGGCTTTCAATCTACTTTCCCAAGCGGATGAAAATGGGTTCGCGCATGAACGTTTCCGGAGTCGTTGGGTTGCTTCTGATCCCGATGATCGCGTTGATGACGCTGCCGCCGCTGGCCGCGGTGGCTGCCGGATATGTCGCCAAGAGTTTGATGGTTGAGTATGTTACACTCGCGCTACTGGCGGCGATTACAATCGGAATGTATTTCATCTCGATCAACAGTCAGGGTCAGACTTTGGAAGCCAGAGAATTGCGAATCCTGGAGGCTGTAACCGACGCAGATGACGAGTGATTTGACCCGTTGCTTTTAGGTAAATTAATCCAGCGATGTCCTGAGAACGACATCCGGGCGGGCAGATTCAGCGGCCCCGTCATACACAAATGGCTCGCAGAAGATTTCGCAGCAACCAGCGGCATGAACCTACCACTGAACGTTCGTTTCAGGAGTATTACCTCTCAACCCCTGCTCCGCAAACTTCCCGAACAGAGTTACTACGCCTGATTCGTGGCGGCGAAGATACTTACCTCGAATTAAAGGTCAAGCTTTCGAACCCTGAACGAATCGCCCAGGGGATCGTGGCACTAGCTAACACCGGAGGCGGCACGATTATCTTCGGGGTCAACGATCAACTGCGCATCGAAGGGCTGGACGATCCTGAAAGCGTGCAGGAAGAGTTGGTGCGCATTTGCCGCGAGGACATTGAGCCGTCGTTGTTTCCTTACATTGATCGAATAGCTTTCGACAACGGCCGCCGCATCGTCGCGATTGATATCGAAGGTAAGCGCCGTCCTTATCGAACGAAAGACGGGAGGTTCTATCTACGCGTGGGAGCAGAGAAGAGGGAAGCCACGCGTGAAGAACTGTCGGAACTTCTTGATGAAGCTCGGCCGGTCAACTTTGAGAATATTCCGGCGGCAGGCGCCACAGTTGCCGACATCGACGAAGCTCATCTTTGGACCTTTCTGCGTGAGTTTGACGGCGACATTTCCGATAAGGCGGGCGCGACCGGTTATCCCACTGCGGATGTTTTGCAGCGGGACTTGTTGCTGGCGACTGAATACGGTGGAAACGTCGTCCCTACTGTTGCCGGGCTGCTGCTCTTTGGACAGAACGAACGAGTTGCCGCGTTGCTTCCGCGATCAGTGATAACCCTGACGCGATTTGCCGGTGACTCAGTGCAAGCTTCTGTAATTGAACGCGTGACCTACAGTGGGCATCTGCTGACGTTGTATGAATCCACGCAGCGATTCATCAGTCGCTATTGCGACTTGTGGGACGCGCGACCTAAAAAATTTGCGGCCAGTGACGACAGTCCCATTGCTGCCCGTGCAAACTATCACTCCGCCGCGATCAGCGAAGCAGTTAGTAATCTGATCGTGCATCGCGACCTAAGCTTGCGCGATCTGACAACGCGCATTCACATTTTTGACCGGTCGATTGAGTTGATAAATCCGCGGCGGTCCAACGGATTTTCGCCGGTCGCTCAGCGTGCGCTTCGTTACGGCATTCCTCAGCGATTAAACCCACAATTGTCAGCAGTGTTTTCCAGCCGAGCTTACGGAGTGGAGCTGCCGCACGGTGGACTCCCGATGCTTATCCGGGAAGCGCGCCAGTTTTCCGGCCGTCGCCCTGATATGGCGGCATTGAACGACGAGTTTCGCCTGCGCATTCATGGCGCTTGAACCCGCCTCGCGCTCCCACACAAACAAAAAAGATGGTGAACATCTACGTTCACCGTCTTCTTTTTCTACAAGTACAAGTCGCTTAGTTTTTGTTGGTTGCTGCCGCGGCTGGCGGCGGGCTGGTGTAAAACTGCCTTGCCTGGATCACGTATTCCTTATCGTCGTAAGTGCCGTCACCATTTACGTCCACACTCACTTTCAACTTGTGCTGTTTACCATCCTGTATGTCGCCTGGATTGAAAGCGAGACTGTACTGACTGCGCAGGAGGGCGTTCATCGAACTGAGTACTTTAGGCAGTTCACCTTCAAACGTTACAGGGAAAAAGGCTCCGCCCGTCTCCTTGGCGAAAGTGTTTAGCGTGTTAGTCGCCTGCAGGAAAGTCATTCGGCCAGGGTCGCCAAGCAAACCATCTGTCGGCGCGAGTTGGTCGCAGTATTTCTTGCAGAACAGATTTCCCGTTCCGATGATGTAAACCGGAATGCCGGCGTTCTGAAGAATCTTACGAGTCTGGCCGTAATTGATCTTGCTAAAGGTGTCGATTCCAGAGGCCACCAAAATTAAGGCTCGGCGCCGGCCCTGTATGCCCACCATCCCCGAGTATTCCGCGGTCTCTGCTTTGGAGTTATCCAGCACCACAGAGTCTCCGCGCCCACCGATTAGCGTGAATTTCAGAGCGTCAAACAGATTTGTCTCGCGAAACGCAGGTGTGTTTCGCAGCAACAGACTAATGACCTGGTTGATACGCGTCGGGTCGTTGGTGAAGTCCGTCAGCGGCGTGGGCCGAATGTCGAACGCGACTACGGAAACATAATCCTCAGGTTTAATGAATTGCGAAAGAAACATTGCGACGGGCCGAACCACTTCATACTTGCCGGGCTCGTAGCCGCTGCTACCGTAGTAGCCCAACTGTTCACCGAGCTTGCTGTATTCGACAACGAGTGTCGCCGTGATCGGAGCTTCAGGCGTCGCGAAGTTTGTAATCACCCGCTGCGTGCCGTCGGCGAAGATAGCGAAGTTTTCTTTCTTAAGACCGGTGACGATCTGTCCAGTTTTCTTGTGATAGACCACCGCGTCAACGTTAACAATTTGAGTAGAGATTGTGACGCGCTCAGCTTCCTGAGGTTTGTTGGTGATGTCGGCCGGGAGCGGATCTTCTTTTGGTTGCTGATCGCCCTCAGCAGGCCGTTTATTCTTTTTCTGGGTGCTGGTCGGCGGTTGCCGGCGGGATTGCGCAAAAGCAAGACTGGAAGTCGCGTCCGTAAAGAACCCGGACACAACCATTAAAGCGATAGCGACGCGAGCTAACATTAAAACTTTCATTTAACTCACCTGATACGAGTAGAGGAAAACGGGGAGAAATTCAATTCGTACCACGCTTTCACGGATTGGGTTACATCAATCTGATGCCGTGGTTTACGGCGGAGTTTGCCAACGGGACCTACCTTCCGCCCGCCTCCGCCTCGATTACCACGTCATATGTGCCCGTATTGTCGTTTAAATTGCCTTCGTTAACGCCCAAGAACAACACGCCATCGCGCTGGGCCACGAAATCGCGCCGGGTTCCAATCAATAAGAAATCATCGTTATCGTCGCCAATAACGGCGATCAGAGCGCCCGTGGGCTCGGTCCGCATCAGCTTTTCGTTGTCGTTGATACCGGGCAAACCTGCGGGCGTCGAAAAGCGGCCGCCTCCCAGCGAAGCCCGGCCGGTTGCTGTAATTCTGAGACGCTGACCCTGTCGCACCACCAATCCAGTGTTTGTCCAACCGTTGTTGGCATTGTCCGCCCGAACAGAAATCTTGATCGTGAAAAAGGTCGGTTGGGCCGCGGTCGTGGGTTGCGGGTTGGTGATTCGAGGCTGATTTCGACTTGTGTCAGCCGGAGGATTGTTTCTGGGCGGCTGGTAATCGGGTGTAGTGTTACCGGTATTCGCCGGTTCGTTTGCGAGTGCGGAAACAGCGCTCGTAGTGGCGGAATCAAACTCGATGGATTCAACATCCTCTACGTAAATGAGTGTCCGGCTACGACGGCCCTGCGCTCCCGAACCGATCAAGACGGTGAATTGCTGGTCCTTAAAACCAACGACTTGCCCTCGAATAATACTACCGTCTTTCAGCCGAATCGTGTCGGCAAGCGACGGAACAAAAAGAGCGAAAATCAAAGTGAGTGAATAAAAAGCGCGCAGGCTGGTTTTCATTGTCAAATCTCCACGGAGAACGTTCATTCACGAGGTTTAGCAAGAGTCCGTTGCTTTTGCAAGCGGGAAGAGGCAGGCCATTTTTCGGATGCGATGTCCCGCCAAATGGTTGCGAGAGGGTTAGTGAGTGCTGAGTCTGGTTCTAAGTCTAAAGGAGTCGTCTCTCCCATTGAGGAGGCTGCCGATTGCAAGGAATCAAGCAGGTACGCAAAATGTTTGTCTACAAAGCCAGTTTTACTTACTCGCACTTCGGCTCAGGACTCAGCACCTAGCACTCAGCATTTTTTTCACACACACCGATTGCCATCGTCGCCCTTGCGAGTTATAGTATGCCCAACTAGATGGTTGGTGAATCCTTCCATCACGTGGTTGCTGGGGTGAGGACAGTGACCACATATGATTAGGCGCGACAGCCCAAAAACTGTCGCGCCTTGTCGCTTTTATACCCCACGATTGGTGTGGGTTCGCAGATCGTGCTTGTCCTGTAGCTAGCTCTGCAGTTGATCGTTTGTCGATGCTGAGATATCAATAGGGGCTGCACTGCAATAAGTAATCGAGGGCATTCAAGTCATGTGTCGAAACATTAAGACTCTGCACAATTTCAAACCGCCTGCAACTGACGACGAAGTTCGCGCGTCGTCACTTCAGTTTGTTCGCAAACTAAGTGGCTTCACGCGACCATCCAAAGCCAACGAAGCCGCTTTCAACCGCGCCGTAGATGAGGTTGCGGACGCTGCTCACCGGCTGCTGCAATCACTCGTAACCAACGCCCCTCCGCGTGATCGCGAGACTGAAAAGTCGAAAGCGAAGGAGAGGAACGCGAGCCGCTTTCCTCGGCCTGAAGTTGCGGCGACTCAATAGATCGGCGAGGTTACCGCGTGAAGGTCGTACACCTCACTCCGATTCTGAACGTCTCCAATATTCAGGAGAGCTTCGCATGGTTTGAGAAGCTCGGTTGGAAGAAGGGCTGGGACTGGGGCGATCCTCCTGACTTCGGCGGCGTGTGTAACGGCGACCATGAGATCTTTCTCTGCCAAAATGGTCAGGGTTCGAGAGGTGGGCCGATGCCTCGGCACGTGGACGACGACGACACGGGAGGCGTTTGGATGAGTTGGTTTTTAGAATCGCCTGCTGAGGTGGATGCAACGTATCAGCTCGCTCTCGACCAGAACCTCATCGTGACGAGACCTCCTACTGACGAACCGTGGGGTGTGCGCGAGTGCCACATACGTCATCCTGATGGTCATACTTTTCGTGTGAGTGCAGGAACGGGCGACGAATAGACCCGGTCCAAAGTCCAAGGTCCAAAGTCCAAGGTCAAAATCAAAAGTCCCAAGTCTAAAGTCCAACGTCCAAGGCCGGGTTCAGTCTACCCTGACCCCTCTCCGCCGGTGGAGACGCGATTTCTCACGCTTTCGTCACGTACTTTCGCCGCCGGGGCGTCATGTGCTCAGATGGCATCGAAACATCTTTAGTGGTGGAGTAAATGTGCGTTCAATAATTGCGGCGGTTCTCGCGTCTTCATGGGCCTATTCTCTTGTCAACTTCTTCAGGCAACTTGGAGCTCCCGGTCTTTTCCTTTTAGCTGCGCTCGACTCGTCCTTTTTGTTTCTGCCGTTTGGTAACGACTTTCTGTTGATTGCACTCGTAAGTTCGAGCACTGGACCGAAGTGGTTGCTTTATGTGGTTGTGTCTGCACTCGGATCGCTTTTCGGTGTGTTCATACTCGACAAGGTAATGCGCAAGGCAGGGCAGGAAGGTCTGGAGAGGTTTGTAAAGCCGCAGCGTGTCGAGAAGCTGAGGAAGAAACTCGACAAAGGCGTCGGTTGGGTTGTCTTTACCTCGACGTTGCTACCGCCGCCGTTTCCGTTTACGCCGGTAATCATGAGTGCGAGTGCGCTGCAGTGTTCACGCACGAAGCTTTACTTTGGCGTGTTCACGGGACGTTTGCTGAGGTTCACGACCGAGGCCCTGCTTGCCATTTATTTTGGAAGGCAAGTGCTCGCGTTCCTGGATTCTCCTATACTCGATTACATAATTTATGCCTTTATTGTCATTGCAGTGGTGGGCAGTGTATTGACGGTGCTGAAGTGGATTCACACGAGTAAGCGGGAAGAGCACACCGCTGAATCTAATTCAGGGCAGATTATCGCGCCAAATGCGAAATGAGTTTACAGACCCCAGCACGCTCGTTATAAAATAACAACTAATTGCCATGCGTGGTCGCGGCGATTCTCCCAAAAGATCCCCCAACAGTTAAGGCTTGGCCACCGATGTAGCCACCGGTGTCTCCCAGACGAAGTCAAAACTTCGTCCAGTTATTCTCTGTACAGTTTCCGCACTCTCTCGCGGGCTAAACCGGAAGGAACCAATGCGAACTCAAACCCTGACACAAGACCCACTAAATACAAAACTGCTCTTAAAGGCGCTGGTCGCATTCAAAAAGGGCGACTTCTCAGTGCGCCTACCCGGCGAATGGACCGGCGAGGCAGGGAAGATTGCCGACACGTTTAACGACATCATCGAACTAAGTGACAGAACCACAAAAGAGATGGAACGCGTAAGCCGCGTCGTCGGTCGCGAAGGAAAGATCAACCACCGCGCAGACGTGCCTGCTGCAACCGGGTCGTGGCTGCGACTCGTCAATTCGACAAATTTGCTGATTGACGACATGGCGAGGCCGACGAGCGAGATGGCGCGTGTCATCGGCGCAGTTGCGAACGGCGATTTGTCGGAGCGCATGACGCTCGAGTTTGAGGGACGGCAATTAAAGGGAGAGTTTCTACGGACTGTAAAAGTCGTCAATTCGATGGTGGATCAGCTTAGTTCGTTTGCGTCTGAGGTTACGCGCGTGGCGCGCGAAGTAGGAACGGAGGGCAAACTCGGCGGCGAAGCGAAAGTGAAGGGTGTTGCGGGTACATGGAAGGATTTGACTGACAGCGTGAACTCAATGGCCAGCAACCTCACGAGTCAGGTACGAAACATCGCTGAAGTTACGACGGCCGTGGCCAACGGCGACTTGTCGAAGAAGATCACGGTAGACGTTAAAGGCGAAATTCTGGAATTGAAGAACACCATCAACACGATGGTGGACCAGTTGAATTCGTTCGCATCGGAAGTGACGCGTGTGGCGCGTGAAGTAGGTACGGAAGGAAAACTTGGCGGCCAGGCTGATGTACGCGGTGTCGCGGGAACCTGGAAAGACTTGACTGATAACGTGAACTCGATGGCCAGCAACCTGACGGGCCAGGTGCGTAACATCGCTGAAGTTACGACGGCAGTGGCCAACGGCGATTTGTCGAAGAAGATCACGGTCGACGTTAAGGGCGAGATTCTGGAATTGAAGAACACCATCAACACGATGGTGGACCAGTTGAATTCGTTCGCATCGGAAGTGACGCGTGTGGCGCGTGAAGTAGGTACGGAAGGAAAACTTGGCGGTCAGGCTGATGTGCGCGGAGTGGCCGGCACGTGGAAAGACCTAACCGATAACGTGAATTTCATGGCCGGTAATCTGACGGACCAGGTGCGCAACATCGCGGAGGTTACGACGGCAGTGGCCAACGGCGACTTGTCGAAGAAGATCACGGTCGACGTTAAAGGCGAGATTCTGGAACTGAAGAACACTATCAACACGATGGTGGATCAACTTAACGGTTTCGCTTCTGAGGTTACGCGCGTGGCGCGCGAAGTCGGTTCCGAAGGCAAACTCGGCGGGCAGGCCGAAGTGAAAGGTGTCGCGGGCACATGGAAAGACTTAACTGACAGCGTAAACCTGATGGGCGGCAACCTGACGGCGCAGGTACGCAATATCGCCGACGTTACCACTGCAGTAGCAAACGGAGACCTCTCGAAGAAGATCACGGTCGACGTTAAGGGCGAGATTCTGGAACTGAAGAACACCATCAACACGATGGTGGACCAACTCAACGGTTTCGCTTCTGAAGTTACGCGCGTGGCGCGCGAAGTAGGAACGGAAGGCGAGCTGGGCGGCCAGGCTGATGTGCGCGGAGTCGCCGGCACGTGGAAAGACCTTACGGACAGTGTGAACTTCATGGCCGGCAACCTGACGAGCCAGGTACGAAACATCGCTGAAGTTACGACAGCGGTGGCCAATGGCGACTTGTCGAAGAAGATCACGGTCGATGTTAAAGGTGAGATTCTGGAACTGAAGAACACGATCAACACAATGGTGGATCAGCTTAGTTCGTTTGCGTCTGAGGTCACGCGTGTCGCGCGCGAGGTGGGAACGGAAGGAAGACTGGGTGGGCAGGCCCAGGTGATGGGAGTTGCCGGAACGTGGAAAGACTTAACCGATAACGTGAATTTTATGGCCGGCAACCTGACCGGCCAGGTGCGCAACATCGCCGAAGTTACGACGGCGGTGGCCAACGGCGACTTGTCGAAGAAGATCACGGTAGACGTTAAAGGCGAGATTCTGGAACTGAAGAACACTATCAACACGATGGTGGACCAGTTGAATTCGTTCGCATCGGAAGTGACGCGTGTGGCGCGTGAAGTAGGTACGGAAGGAAAACTTGGCGGCCAGGCTGATGTACGCGGTGTCGCGGGAACGTGGAAAGATTTAACTGACAATGTGAACTCGATGGCCAGCAACCTGACCGGCCAGGTGCGCAACATCGCGGAAGTTACGACGGCGGTAGCCAACGGCGACTTGTCGAAGAAAATCACAGTCGACGTTAAGGGCGAAATTCTGGAACTGAAGAACACCATCAACACGATGGTGGATCAGTTGAATTCGTTCGCATCGGAAGTGACGCGTGTGGCGCGTGAAGTAGGTACGGAAGGAAAACTAGGCGGTCAGGCTGATGTGCGCGGCGTGGCCGGCACGTGGGAGGACCTGACTGACAACGTGAACTCGATGGCGAGTAACCTCACGGACCAGGTACGCGGTATTGCGCGCGTCGTTACTGCGGTAGCGAACGGAGACTTGCAACGCACGTTGACTGTGGAAGCGAAAGGTGAAATCGCCGAACTCGCCGATACGATCAACAACATGACGGGCACGCTCGCGACGTTTGCGGACCAGGTCACATCGGTGGCTCGTGAAGTGGGCGTGGAAGGAAAACTCGGTGGCCAGGCAAACGTGCCGGGAGCTGCGGGAACGTGGCGCGATTTGACCGACAACGTGAACGGCCTGGCGGCGAACCTAACCACTCAGGTGCGCGCGATCGCAGAAGTGTCCACTGCGGTGACGAAGGGTGACCTGACGCGGTCAATTACGGTTGAAGCGCAGGGAGAAGTCGCCGCGCTGAAGGACAACATCAATGAGATGATCCTCAACCTCAAGGACACGACACAAAAGAACATGGAGCAGGACTGGCTGAAGACGAACCTCGCGCGCTTCACCAGAATGCTTCAGGGCCAACGCGACATGACAACGGTCGCTCAGATGGTGCTTTCTGAGTTGGCGCCATTGGTCGACGCGCAACAAGGCGTGTTCTACGTGAACACCAGCTCCAACGGTCAGCCGGTGATGAAGTTGCTGGGAGGTTATGCATACCGTAAGCGCAAGAACCTGGCTAATGAATTCCGCGCGGGTGAGGGACTCGTGGGCCAGTGCACAATCGAGCGCGAACGAATACTCGTAACGAACGTTCCGCAAAATTACGTCTACGTCACGTCGGGTCTCGGTGAGGCCCCGCCAAACAACATCGTCGTTCTGCCGGTGTTGTTTGAGGGCGACGTCAAGGCGGTCATCGAGCTGTCAACGTTCAAGACGTTTAGTGACACACACCTCACGTTCCTCGACCAGTTAACCGAAAGTATCGGAATCGTGCTCAACACGATTGCCGCGAATACACGAACTGAAGATTTGTTGCAGCAATCACAGTCGCTGGCTGCCGAACTTCAAAGCCAGCAGGATGAGTTGAAGAAGACAAACGAGCAGCTCGAGCAACAGGCGGAGTCGCTGCGGGAGTCGGAAGAATTGTTGAAGAGCCAGCAGGAAGAGTTGCAGCAAACCAACGAGGAGTTACAGGAAAAGGCAGCGCTGCTTGCCCGTCAAAAAGCCGAGGTGGAAGCAAAGAACCGCGAAGTGGAAGAGGCCCGTTGGGAAATGGAAGAAAAGGCGGAGCAACTCGCCCTGACTTCGAAATACAAATCAGAGTTTCTGGCAAACATGTCCCACGAACTGCGAACGCCGCTCAACAGCATGCTGATCCTGTCGCGGCAGTTGGCGGAAAACATGGATGAGAACCTCAGCGACAAGCAGGTGCAGTTTGCAGAGACGATTCACTCCTCAGGTTCAGATTTGCTTTCGCTGATTAATGACATTCTCGATTTGTCGAAGATTGAATCGGGCATGATGGGGATTGAGGTGGTTGAAGTTTCCATCGCCGAAATTACTGAACAGTTGGAACGAAACTTCCATCAATTGGCCAAGGACAAAAACCTCGATTTCAAGATCGAACAGGCGAAAGAGTTGCCCTCAACGATTCGCACCGACGACAAACGTCTACAGCAGATTCTTATGAACCTGCTTTCGAATGCGTTTAAGTTCACCGAGGAAGGAAAGGTGATCTTAAACATTGGGCTCGCGGCGGCAGATGAAACTTATCACCTCGATTCGTTAAATCGCGCCAGCGAAGTAATCACTTTTGCGGTCACCGACACGGGAATAGGAATACCGACTGAGAAGCAGCGAATAATTTTCGAAGCATTTCAACAGGCCGACGGTACCACCAGCCGGAAATACGGCGGCACCGGACTGGGCTTGTCGATTAGTCGAGAGATTGCGCGACTGCTCGGCGGGGAAATTCGCGTTAACAGCGAGCCGGGCGAGGGCAGCACGTTCACCTTCTACCTGCCGCGGAATTACGTGCCGGCAGGAGCAGCGACGCAGCTGAAAGAAGCCCGGAATCGCAACACCGGGGAACTTCAGCCGGCGTGGACGCCGGTCGAGCCATTCGACACCGACACTGCAACGTTGCTGTCAGCTGAGCCGCTTATCCGGGATGACCGCAACGAAATCGAAAGCGGCGATCGTTCCGTGCTGATCGTTGAAGACGACATCAGTTTCGCCGGCATTTTGCTCGATCTCGCACGCGATAAGGGATTCAAGGGATTGGTGGCCAATAGTGGCGCCATGGCCCTGGCTTTGGCACAGAAGTACAAACCATCGGCCATCACGCTCGATATTCGTTTACCGGATCGCGACGGTTGGACCGTACTGGATCGTTTGAAACACGATCCGCAAACTCGCCACATTCCAGTCCACATAATCACTGTCGAAGAACAACGGCAACGCGCTTTGCAGCAAGGCGCGTTCAATCACGTGCAGAAACCGGCAACGCATGAGGACCTCGGCAAAGCTTTCGATGACATCCGCGAATTTGCTGAGCGCGCCATCAGAAGATTGCTGGTGGTGGAAGATGATGACGTACAGCGGATGAGCGTGGTCGAGCTAATCGGTAACGGCGACGTAAAGACAACCGCAGTCGCGACGGGGGCTGAAGCGTTGAGTGAGTTAAGAAAGGAACGCTTCGATTGTATGGTGCTTGATCTGCGGTTGCCGGATATGTCCGGCTTCGAGTTGATCGAAAAACTGCAAACCGATCTGGGACGCTACGATCTTCCGATCATCATCTACACGGGCAAAGAATTGTCGCGTAAGGAAGAGCTGCATCTGAAACGTGTTGCTGACGCGATCATTGTGAAAGAAGCGAGTTCTCCGGAACGCCTGCTGGCGGAGACCGCCCTGTTCCTCCATCGCGTAGAGGGCGACTTGCCTGAGCCGAAACGAAAAATGCTGGAGAAGTTTCATCGCAGCGATCCAGTATTGGCCGGCCGTAAAGTGCTGGTAGTTGACGACGACGTGCGAAACATTTTCGCGTTAACCAGCGCCCTCGAAGCGCACAACATGAATGTGGTACACGCGGAAAACGGTCAGGAAGGCATCGATATCCTGAAGACCACGCCTGACATCGAAGCAGTACTGATGGACATCATGATGCCGGAGATGGACGGATACGAAGCCATCACGGCAATTCGTCAGATGGAGGAATTCAAGCAACTGCCAATCATCGCGCTGACGGCGAAGGCCATGAAGGCAGATCGAGATCACTGCCTGGAGGTTGGCGCATCAGACTACATATCAAAACCGCTTGACGTCGATCAGCTGCTCTCGTTACTGCGCGTTTGGTTGTACCGTCCGACATCAATAAATGAGTAGGTTTCTGACTGACGGAAATGATTTGGAAGACATCGAGATCGGGCTTTTGCTCGAAGGCTTGTTTCGCGTCCACGGTTTCGACTTTCGCGATTACTCACGGTCTTCGATCAAGCGCCGGATTCTCGAGTTGAAGCGTAGTGAGAACGTTAGGACCGTATCGGCGCTGCAGGAGAAGGTTTTGTACGACGCGGCTTGCCGGGAGCGGCTGCTGCTGGGACTGTCGGTTCACGCAACGTCGATGTTTCGCGATCCCAGTTTCTATGCGACGTTTCGCAAACAGGTAGTTCCGTTGCTGAAAACTTATCCCACGGTACAAATCTGGATTGCCGGTTGTTCTACCGGCGAGGAGGTTTATTCGCTGGCGATTCTACTGCGTGAGGAAGGGCTGTATGAGCGGTGTCGAATTTACGCAACTGACATAAGCCAGGCGGTTTTGAAAAAAGCACGCGACGGAATATTTCCGCTCGCAGCGATGCGTGAATACACGAATAACTACCATCGCGCCGGCGGCGCAAACGAGTTTTCCGATTACTACACGGCGCAGTATGACAGCGTTATTTTCAGCTCGGGCTTGCGTAACAACATCGTGTTCTCGGAACACAACCTCGCGACTGACGGATCATTCAACGAGTTTCAGGTGATCCTGTGCCGCAATGTCATGATCTATTTCAACAAAGACTTGCAAGCGCGGGTACATAATTTGTTGTACGACAGTCTGAGCATGTTTGGGGTTTTCGGTTTGGGAAACAAAGAGAGTATGAAGTTCACTCCGCGGGCGCAGTTTTATCAGCACCTGAGCCAGACCGACAAACTTTATCGAAAGGTGGCTTAGTGGCTTTTGAGATCGTCGTTATCGGAACTTCCCGAGGCGGATTAAAAGCACTCGAAGTGTTACTGGCGGGTTTCGATGAGACTTTTCCGCTGCCGGTAGTCATCGTGAAGCATCGTAGTAAGGACATCGAAACTGGACTTGAGCAATCGCTGGGGCGGCACACGCCGCTGCCTGTGTCGGAACCTGAAGACAAAGAGACAATCTTGAATAGTCACGTTTATCTCGCGCCTGCCGATTACCATCTCCTGATAGAGGATAGAGCGTTTGCGTTGTCAACGGAAGCGCCGGTAGGTTTCGCTCGACCTTCGATAGATTTGTTGTTTGAGAGCGCGGCGAATCAATATCAAGATCGCGCTGTCGGAGTGATACTGACTGGACTAAACCGCGACGGCGCCAGCGGTTTGGCAGCTATCAAAAGTGCGGGTGGATTAACGGTGGTCCAGGATCCGGTTTGCGCTGAGTCGAAAGAGATGCCGGCCGCCGCGATAGCAATGACCGATGTCGATTTGGTGTTGCCGTTGGAAGCGATTTCTCCGCGGCTTCGTGAGTTGGTGGCTGTGCCTGAGTTGCGATATGGACGTTGAGGAGCGAATTAAAATCCTGATGGTCGATGACAGCGCCACCAACCTGATGGCGCTTGAATCGGTCTTGCAGGCTCCGGATAGAAATTTGGTCCAGGCTTCGTCTGGCGAGGATGCTCTTCGTTATCTACTCACAAATGAAGTCGCCGTCATCCTGATGGACGTTTACATGCCCGGACTTGACGGTCTTGAAACCGCCGAACTGATTAGAGGACGCGATCGCTCGCGTAACATTCCCATAATTTTTCTGACGGCCGATAGCACGGGTGGCCGGCACCTGAGTCGGGGTTATTCCCTCGGCGCCGTTGATTACATAGTGAAACCCGTCGAGCCTGACATTCTGCGTTCGAAGGTGGCGGTCTTTGTTGAGCTGTTTAAAAAGACGCAGCAGGTGCAACGCCAGGCTGAGCTGCTGGAACAGAAAAATCTTGAACTTGAACACGCGAACCTGGCGCGGCTCAACATGTTGATTCATTTGGGCCAGGAGTTGGCCGCTGAACACGAGCCCAACGCCGTCCTCGGCACCTTTTGTCGTTCAGCGCGTCAGATCGTAGGTTCAGAAGAGGCAGCGGTAGGAATTCTCAATGGCAAAGGGCGCATGCCTCAACACATCTTCCGATGCCAAAGCGGTGACACTGTTGAAGGAGAGTGTGAGGTTCCTGAGGTCATTCAACGCGCGTTGAAGGTAATCGTCACAAAGCGTCGTTCATTACGGCTAGTTGAGACGGACGATTTACTTCACGAAAGCAATGGCTTTTCATCAGCCATTCGCTCTTTTCTGGGAGCACCGTTGTTCTCTGCCGGAAAAGTGTCCGGCTGGGTTTATCTTCTGAATAAGATTGACGCCGACGAGTTTACAGAGGCGGACGAAAGCCTGGCGGCCACGCTCGCGACTCAGGTCTCCATCGCATTCGAAAACGCCACGCTCTATCGCGACGTGCAGCTGCATGCAAATGAACTGCAGGCGGAGGTCGCGGAACGCAAACAGGCCGAAGATGAACGCGCCAAGTTGTTAGTGCTGGAACAGGCCGCGCGAGCCGAGGCTGAAAAGGCCAATCGCACCAAGGACGAATTTTTGGCCACACTGTCTCACGAGCTGCGAACCCCGCTGACGGCGATCCTCGGTTGGAGCCATCTCATGCGGAGTGGAAAGCTTGACGATCCGCAACTGGTACGAGCGATTGAGACAATTGAACGAAACGCGCGATCGCAGTCGCAACTGATTGACGATCTGCTGGATGTCTCGCGAATTATCACCGGAAAACTAAAGATCGAGCCACGTTCTGTTGATGTCTGCTCAATGATCGACGCCGCGGTTGAAGCGGTGCGGCCGTCTTTCGAAGCAAAGTCGATCAAATTCGACGTCGCGATTGAGGGCGAATCTTGTTTTGTCTCCGGTGATGCGAATCGTCTGCAACAAATATTCTGGAATCTCCTGAGCAACGCCGTGAAGTTCACCCCTGAACACGGCCGCGTAACGGTCAAGTCCACGCGCCATGGCTCGCAGGTAAAGATTTCAGTTAGCGACACGGGTGTTGGTATTAGTCAGGAATTCCTGCCGTACATCTTCGATCGATTTCGTCAGGCAGATGGCTCAACCACCCGCGTGCATGGTGGCCTGGGCCTGGGACTGGCAATCGTGAAGCACCTGGTCCAACTGCACGAGGGCGAAGTTGAGGTCCAGAGTGAGGGAAGTGGAAAGGGCTCGACGTTTACAGTCACTCTGCCGGTTGCCACGGGCGCCCCGATTAAAGCTAACGAGCAGGACGAGTCGAAAATGGGATCGAATGGTTCGCTGGCAGGCTATTCAAAGCTGCTCGATGGGTTGCGCATTCTCGTGGTTGACGACGAAGCTGATTCGCGTGACGTAGTGAAAGCAATCCTGATGAGTTGCGGCAGTGAAGTGACCTGCTGCGAATCGGCAGAGGCAGCCATCAAAGCGGTGCGAGATTGGAAGCCTGATTTGCTTGTCAGCGACATCGGCATGCCTAACGAAGATGGATATGAATTGATTGCAAAACTCCGCAAGCAACGTTCGAAACGCATGCGTCTGATGCCGGCTGTTGCCCTCACCGCATATGCAACGAAGGAAGACAAAGCGCGCACCCTCGCCGCCGGATTCCAGGTTCATGTGCCAAAACCTGTCGAACCAGAAACCCTCGTGAAATCGATCGCTTCCGCGCTGGGGCGTCTGAGGTAAGCAGCAGACAGCAAACAGTCAACAGCAGACAGCAGACAGCAGACGGCAGACGGCAGACAGCAGACAGCAGACGGCAGACAGCAGACGGCAGACGGCAGACAGCAGACAGCAGACAGCAGACGGCAGACGGCAGACAGCAGACAGCAGACGGCAAATAGCAAGATAGGGAACGCCAAGCAACGTTGAGGGGCTCAACATTTCCTGCCAGGCTGTTTACTGTTTACTGTTTGCTGTCTGCTGTTCACTGTCTGCTGTTCACTGTTTTCTTCTCTCGGAACACGCATTGCAGTGCAAAGGCCGAGGCTTATAAAAGCTGTATCATTTTCATTGAAGGGGACATATGTCAGCAACACAAACATCATTCGGAACGAGAACAGAAACAGCACAACTTGGCGACGTGCCTTCCGCACCAAAAAGAGATGCTGCGGAATCAATGTTGAAGGTAGTGGACAAATCGACGCAGAAAGCAACGGGCATTAGCCTGTTTCACATTCTTACTCTCGGCTCAATTGGAGCATCACTCGCGCTATTCTTTAGTGGCAAGCAACGGGCGGGAATTTTTGTTGGCCTCTGGCCACCAACATTTCAGGCGTTAAAAGCAGTGGTCGATAAGGGCCAGGAAAACGCGTAAACCATACACCAGTCATTCACGCAGGCCGAGAGGCTTGCGTGAACGCTGGATCTCCTCACGGAAAACCGCAAACAGCAAACAGCAAACAGCAAACGCAATAGTGACCTGACGTTTCGATACGAGATGTATCCGACTCGTAGCTGTTAGCAGCCGACTAGTCGTTGCAGGCAACAAAGCAGGCAGCAGCACGTCGCAACGTCCTGTGCCTGCCTCGTTTTGAGAGTTCCGCCCGAACCTGTCTACTACTGATCGCTGTTCTCGCGCTCCCAGTGCCGGTGTTGAGCGATCGCCTTAATAAATTCGGTCGTGAAGTTTGCGGATACTGGTCCACGACTGGTGACCACGCCCTGTTCGATAGCAACCAGCTCTGCCGTCGTATTCTCTTCGTTGAATTTCTCCCGTAGTGACTTGGCAACGAACCCCACGCCAGCTCCGCTAGCCCCGATCGCCTTGCAATGCTTGTACGCTTCACAGACGAATTCAATAGCCTCAGGTAGTTTCGTAATTGACGGAACGCTGTCGTTTCCTCCCGGAATGAAAACGGCGTCAAACAAAACCGACGAAGCTGTGAGGAAACTGAAGTCCACTTTCAACTGTTCACCGCCAGCCCCAATGACGACGCCAAGATGTGGCGCCACCGTCTTCGGCATAGCACCAGCAGTCAAAAGCGCCTTGCTCATTTCCTGCACTGCTTCATTATCAAAGCCGTCCGCGAGCAATACCGCCACCTTGCGAGTCTTAATTGTCTTGTCCGGAAAATTCGGATTCTCCACCTGCCTCAATCGAGACGAAACATCGATAGATTGAGCCACCGGCTTTGGTTGAAATTTTCTCGGATCACCATCAGCGGGTATGCTCATGTTCAACGGCTTATCGAGCTTCGCCGGCACGGTGGCGCCAAGGCCTTGAGCCACACTATTAGCCAGGCCCTTATCTACCTGGGCCAGCAGGAAGAGCATTCGCTCCCTGATCCCCGGCGTCTCAACTTTGCCTAATTCAAAGCGCAGCGCACGAATAATGTGTCCCTTCTCCGGTTCCGATTGGCTGTTGAAGAACAACGTGGCCTGGCTGAAATGATCGAAGAAACTCGCACTGCGCTCTCGCACCTTTTGCGCGTCAATCCTTTCCGCGAAGCTGGTAAAGCCACTCATATCGGCTCCCGCCTGGAAGGGACAGCCACCTTTAAGACTATTCGGTTCGTAACTGGTTTGGCCCCGGTTAATCGTCTGTCTCATGAAACCGTCGCGCTGGTTGTTGTGCAAAGGGGCGACCGGACGGTTGATGGGAATCTCGTGGAAGTTTGGCCCACCGAGGCGCAGCAACTGTGTGTCCGTGTAAGAAAAGAGGCGACCCTGCATCAACGGATCGTTCGTAAAATCGATCCCCGGCACAATGTGGCCGATATGAAACGCAACTTGCTCAGTCTCCGCAAAGAAGTTGTCAGGATTACGATTTAGAGTCAGCTTGCCAATGCGGCGCACCGGAACAATCTCTTCCGGAATAATCTTGGTCGCATCCAGCAGGTCAAAATCAAAGTTGTGTTCGTCCTTTTCCTCGACGATCTGAACACCTAACTCCCATTCGGGAAAATCACCATTCTCGATCGACTCCCAAAGATCGCGACGATGGAAGTCAGGATCCTTTCCCGAGATCTTCTGAGCTTCATCCCACACGACCGAATGCAAACCAAGTCGCGGCTTCCAGTGAAACTTAACAAAGCGAGACTTTCCTTTGTCATTAATAAAGCGGAAGGTATGAACGCCAAACCCCTCCATCATGCGGAAGCTGCGCGGAATCGCGCGATCAGACATTACCCACATGATCATGTGCATCGACTCCGGCATCAACGAAATGAAATCCCAAAAGGTGTCGTGGGCTGATGCCGCCTGCGGAATTTCGTTGTGAGGTTCCGGCTTTACCGCATGGACGAGATCCGGAAACTTCATTGCATCCTGGATAAAGAAGACCGGAATGTTGTTGCCCACCAGGTCGAAGTTTCCTTCTTGAGTGTAAAACTTGACCGCGAAACCGCGGACGTCTCGAGCGAGATCGGTTGAACCACGCGAGCCCGCCACCGTCGAGAATCGAACGAACACCGGTGTCTTGACGGAAGGATCCTGAAGAAAGTCGGCCTTTGTATACTGAGACATCGGCTCGTAAACCTGGAAATACCCGTGTGCCGCTGAGCCGCGCGCGTGGACCACTCGTTCCGGAATTCTCTCATGATCGAAGTGTGTAATCTTCTCTCGAAGAATAAAGTCTTCAAGTAAACTCGGACCACGCGCACCTGCCTTGAGAGAGTTTTGATTGTCGTTTATGCGTACGCCCTGGTTGGTGGTCAGAAATTCGCCGGCGCTTTCTTCGGTGTTTTTTTGCAGGTCGTCGATCTTGGCGTCGTTGTTTCGAGGATCAAGCTTCGCGTCGATGCGAGCTTCAGTATCCATCGCCTTCGCTTTACTTGTTTTCTTTGTCGGCGCGGCTGTTTTGCCTTTGGTCGGCTTTCTCGTGGTCATTACGTTCCCCCGTAGTTCGCTCGGATTCTCTATAAGCACTGAGACCGCGCGCTACGCTCGCGGTCCTTCGATCTGTTGGCGTCGTTTTCCTTACGCTGAGGCCTTTTTGGTTCGCGACTTCTTTGCTTTTGCTGCTTCGATAGCCGTCTCTACGTCTTGCTCTTCCTCTGGAGGCGGCAAAACAGCGGGCATTCCCAAAGCCTCAATCCAAAGTTCCCGCGTCCATCCACTGGTGTGGTAGAGATGCTCGTCTTCTTCCGGTTCGACTAAGTCATAAGCTTGCTTCAGCTTTCCGGCTGCGTCAGCGTTGGAGTTCTTCGCAATCTCACCGATGAGTTCCCAGTTCAGATGGTCCTTGGTCTCAGCGAGGGTGACGCACTCGGCCGCCACGATTTGAGCAGCCGCGAGGTCAGGCCCGCGTAAAGCCATTTCCATTGCCTGAACCAGGGAATCGCCGATGTGACGAACGATCTTTCGTCCCGGTGTTTCAACTTCAGGATCGAGGTTCATTGCCTTGAGAACGTTGGAAACGATTTGCACGTGTTCCTTCGTTTGCTCGAGATATTTATTCCACTCTTCTTTCAAATCTTCATTTAGAGCGCACCGCAACGCGGTCGAATAGATTTGAACGCCGCCCTTCTCCGTTTCAAGCGCTTGATATAGCAAGTCTGTTACATGATTGGTGCTGAGAGTATTGTTCTTCATTTTCCCCCCCGTGTGATTTCGGTGTGATGACTGCTGAATCGGTTAGTCACAGCAATACAAGTGCCGACGGCAAATGCTGGGAAATTTAAGACGGGTTGTCCGGTAAGCGAACGTTAACTGACCCATGCGACAATCTTGAATGAGCCTTCGTACGCAACGTGCAGATTAGGAATTCTGGAAGGGCTAAGGTACTTTTGAGAAAAGTTCCAGTCACATTTCAAGCGGGTAAGTGAGGCAGTTTAGTTATGAAACGGTTTGCCTGGTTGGCGGTCTTAGGCGGACTCTCCCAGACTTCGTGCATCGTAGCCGGAGGGTATAGCAGCGACGGCAGGTGGTATATCTGGCCGGGCAGTCTGCTCAGTGTATTAGTAATAGTTATTCTCGTCGTCCTTTTCCTGAGAAGACGCCGGTGAGGAAGTGGTTTTGCGGCGATCCCTCGGAAAACACAGCCACAGATTTACACGGACAAATGCGGATAAGAATGTGAAGGCTTGTGTGTCTCATTTGTTCTGATCGATTCTTATCCGGGTTTATCTGTGGCCCAATTTGTTTGTTCTTCATTTTGTTGAATGGATGCATCATTAACATCAGCTAGTGTGCTGGCTTTACTCGGCCTGGGATTGATCTTTGGTCTTAAGCATGCGACCGAAGTTGATCACGTCGTGGCGGTCTCGACGATTGTTAGCCAGAATCGCAACTTACTGCGGTCCGCTCTGGTGGGGGCGCTGTGGGGCGCCGGCCACACGGCCTCGCTGCTGGTCACTGGAGCAATTGTCCTGTCGTTGCGAGTGACAATTCCTGAAAGAGTCACCAACTGGCTGGAGTTTTGTGTCGGGCTGATGATTCTTGGGTTGGGAGTCAGCGCAATGTGGCGCGCCTTGCGAAAGGGACGTGAGGTCCATTTGCATAAACACAGCCACGATGGTCTCTCGCACGTGCACATTCATTTTCACGAGGCGAAAACTCGGCACGGTCATGGCCCGTCCACAAAGCACACTCATGCCGTCTCATCCATCGGCATCAAACCATTGTTGGTTGGCACCATGCACGGCCTAGCCGGATCGGGAGCCATCACACTTCTCGTTATGACTCAGATCAATTCTGCCTGGTTGGGTCTACTTTATCTCGCAGTCTTTGGGCTGGGCTCAATCGCGGGCATGCTGTTGATGTCGGGTTTAATCGGATTGCCTTTTGCCTTGACCTCAAGAAACCTGTCCACACTCCATCATCGGTTACAAACTGCTGCCGCAGCACTGAGCATAGCGTTTGGGTTGTGGTATGTGTATCAGACCGGGCTTGCCTCAAGGCTCCTCTAGCGCCTCAAGACGTTGGAGCGCTGTGTATTGCTATTAGTTTACTCGCTCCACTTCCACCATTGCCGGCCTCCATGTTTCTGGACAAGCTGGAGGCCGAAGAAGAGGGCCGTAGCGAATATCATTGTTACTATTGAAGTATGCTGCGGCGTTCATGTTTGACTTCTGTTCTTCGGACTCAAACGATGGCTGGTTTTGAGCGCTCCTGCTCGATCTCGCGAATCCTCGCACGAAGCCAATCCTTAACTCTCCGCTCTAGTTTTGCCTCGTTATCTTCGAGCTCCAGGTCCTCGATAGTCTCGCCAGTCTCATTCAAAGGAATGAAATGGCAAGGTATAACTTCACCTTCGTGCTCGGATGAGACAAAGTCGATCAAATGACATTCGTTGCACGGGTGGGTATGTTTGGGGTCCGCGTAAGTTGATGCAGGTCAGGGAGTCCTGGAAGGCTGATTTAGGTTTCCATGGTGTGCGGACGGACCGTCCATACCCGCCCTGTTCAATGAAGTTCAATTCATCTTTAAGGATTTCGAGAATGTCGCGTTCGTCCTTGGCCATAGCAGCCACCTCCAATTTCCCTGACCTGCTTAGCAGCGGGATTGCCGCTGCGAATTCAAATTCCGTGTTTCTCTGAGATCAGAAGGAGCAAGGCATATGCCGCCGGGCCATACTGGGTTTGTGATGTAATTTGTTAGCTTTGAAATGATTCTTGGGGAAACTTGCGCAGGACCTCGCGAGAAACTGCTCAGCCCGGCTAATGCCTGGCACCAACTCCGGCAGTCCGGGTTATGAGCGGCGTATTGTCTCTTGTGGAGACTCCCCTGGTAGTTAGCTGCTCTTTGAATAGCCGCGCCGACGCGTCCAGAAAATCGTAGGAAGTTACAATTCCGACGAGACGGCCGTCATCAAGTATCGGAAGGCAACCAACCCTACTTCTTCGCATTATCTCCATTGCCTCTAACGTGGGAGTTGTCGATGACACGGTAAGCGGTTCCGGCGTCATGATCTCACGCACCGTAACTGGCGCTTCATTGCCAAGCGCCCCTTGACTCAGAAGCTTGAGCAGAGCCCTATGCGATACCAGGCCAACCAAACGTCCTTCATTGTCTTCGACCGGAACGTGGCGAATATGTCTCCAGGTCATCACGCTGGCTGCAAGATCCACCAGGTCATCAGGCCGAACTGTGAAGAGATCAGTTGCCATAAATTGCCCAACCGTTTGATAACTCTGGCTCCAATCATCAGATTCGCTTACTTCGAGAACCGGCCAGCGATGAACAGGTTCCCCGGTCTTTTGTTTCATCAGCATTTCTCCCACCAATAATCTGTTTCGAACCTCGGGCGGCTTTTCATTTATGACCCCGAGAGACTTCGTCGTCCATAGGGCGCCTGTTTGACCGCTGCGGACGCGAGCCTCGATTACGCCGAGATAGTTGTCGACATCCGCGGCATTCACATTGGCATGTTTGAGTCCTTGATGCGCCAGAGGAAGCAGATGATCGAGAATAAGTGTCGAAGCGGAATGCGTCTTTCCACCAACCCAGTTGAATTGAGCGTTCAAACCATGACGCGCGGCAGCGAAGAAGTTTGCCTTGGCATCGTCAAACGACATCACCTTCGATACTTCGCCATATTCACTGGGCAACGAAAGCATTAGCCCGGCAAAGAAGGCTGTATTCGCAATTTCGTCGAGAACTGTTGGACCGGCAGGAAGCGCGCGGTTCTCAATCCGCAAGTGAGCAACTCCGTTCGTTACTCCATAACACGCGCGGTTCCATGGCCAGATCGTGCCGTTGTGCATGCGCAGAGCGGTTAGTTCAGGAATCTCGCCGCTAGCTAAAAGAGCAAGAGGATTCTCGCTTGGCTCGTTGATCATGATCATGCGAAAGCGGGCCACCTGTTCCTGGAATAACTCCAGTACTGACCTGTCTAACCATCGATCGCCAAAACTTACGCGCGTCGGATGACTCCGAGCCTGTTGAGTTGCGGAACGGGCATCAGTCGAATGTTGAAACAAGGCTAGTCGCGTCTCTTGCCACAAACGGTGGCCGAATAAAAGAGGGGAGTTAACTGCCGCTGCAAGCACGGGGGCCGTAATCGCCTGGGCTAGATTGTAGAGTGACGCAAACTCTTTCGGGTTCACCTGAAAATGAATCTGAAAACTGGTATTGCACGACTCCATCATGATGTTGTCATGCATCAGGTTGATCTCATCGATGCCTTTGATATGAATGTTGAACGGGCCACCGCGAAGTCTGATAACCGAGTCATTAAGTTGCTGGTACCGTGGACACGGAGTTAGGTTGTCGAGAGTTAGATCCGACTTTCGCAGGGTCGGCAGGATTCCCGCAAGCAGAACATCGGCTCCGAAATGGTTTGCACTGTTCCGCGCTCGCGTCAGAACGTCATACAGTTCCGCTTCCATTTTCGAAAAACAGTTACCGCTGAGACCGAGCGGTGTGAGATTCGCTTCAAGATTGAATCTGGCAATCTCGGTAGTCAGTCTGGGATCGTTAGCATGTTGGAGCACTTCCACAGATACAGGCGCAGGCCTGAGATTTTCATCGACGAGAAACATCTCCTGCTCCGCGCCAATGCGACGCACACCGGTCTCAATGAGATTATTGTCGAGCATATAGTCGAGCGCGCGAAGATCGTCAAGCAGCGCCCTCATGAACATCTGCTCTTTTTGCTCGTCAAGCTCTTGAACTACATCGTGCTCGCCCATAATTGTACCCTTCGGACTTGATAAACTTTTCGACGCAACGATTTCTCGTGTTTTTTGCTAGCTAACTGGAGTCGCCTCGGCTATCGGTTCCATTTCCACTGCTCTCGGAAACAGAATGTTGTTCTCCAGGTGAATGTGTTGATGCAGATCTTTCTCCAGCGCTTCAAGCGCCGCATACAGCGTCTTGTAACTCACGCATGCGTCGGCGGGCGTCGCGTAGTCTGAACTCAGTTGTCGAATCTTCTTCAACAACTCACCAGCGCGATCGTGTTCCAGCATCATCATCCGCACTGGATTCGCGACGGTGCCAAAAGGTGGCCGGAACAACGGCACCTGCTGCTTTGCGGCGGCTTCCATCCTGATGACGTATGGGAAGAGCACACGCTCTTCTTTCGTCATATGAGTATCCAGGTCAGCGCCTAACTCCCGAAACAACACATAGATTTCCATGAGCTCCGGATGATTTTCGCCGTGGGCCATGCAAACTTTGTCCAACAACGCATTCAGACGAGCAATTTCAAGACGAGTGAAACTGTGGTGCTTAACAACGATGTGGTTGATAAGGTTCTCCAGCGTTGTCGTTTGAAAGTTTGGCTCGTGTGCTTGCGCATGGGCCGCGAGCGTCAGTTGGATTTGGACGTCTTTGAACTCCACGCCGGCGTTCGCACACGCTTCGGCGAGTGACCTGTTTCCTCCACAGCAGTAATCGATACCCATCTTTTCGAACACGCTAGTCGCTGCCGGCATCTCCAACGCCAACTCGCTAACGGTCGTGTTTGTTGTCAGATTCATGATTGTCTCCAGATCCCCTTAGTTTTTTTAGAAAGTTAAGACCGACGCGGATTGACCACGCGCTGCTAGCGTGCCGGCTCGTGAAGGCCTCAGGAATACGACGTAATTGATGGCCAGGCAGAAAACGCAAACAGGCCGCCGAATGCTCCCACCGGCATGCGCGAAGGTCGGAGCCATGCTCCTATCAATCCCCGCACCGCGAAAGAAACTGCGAAGGCGCTAGTTGAAAGAAAAGGGCAACTGCCGCACCTTGTTTGAATGATTTCATAAGGCTCCCAGCCATGATTTAATCGAAGTGCTTTCCTGTCTTAGTTCGTAGAAGAGTGCCGCCGAGTATATGGCAATGACCGTACCGTTTACTTTTAGACTGAGTTTAGGAGGGTTTGAGCGAAAAGCTTCTGAAAATTCGAAGACAGGAGTGGAATTCTGCGCAGTAATGACGAACATCTAACCAGGCCAGAGCGCCCGTCGAGTTCTCCCAGGGCTAGTATTCCTGTGCGAATTCTTCGTCGCAGCGCTTACAGTCGTTTCGAAACCAATGCGCGAGTCGCGACCTTTTTCCGTTTAATACCCAGGATCGCGTTATCAGCGGCGGATCGTGACGGACGTGTTGAAAATGTCCATAGCCCCACATGATTAGTTGGTGCATGAGCCAGTGCGATACACCGCGACGAAAGGTAAACTTCTGCACTGCCAACCCGCCGACTAAAGTCTCCGCAGCGCTGCTGTGTTTGGCGATGAGGTTCTTCCGGTCGCGAAATAGTTTCCAACCTCGCTTCCAATAGACACGCGTTGCCGGACGTTGTAACCAAATTGCATAGCGAAACACGACCGCGCCGAACGCGACCACGCTCGCGACTGTGTAGCCAAACAACGCCGCGTCGTAATGTTCCAGATTTCGTGAGCCGACAATGATAAGAATGGTCAATGCAGCGGACGCCGCCAGGGCTAGAAGTACTGCCGAACGATGGGAGTGTTGGATTGGCATCGGTCGCTAAACTATGCAGAAGTTGCAAAGCACACCAAAGCGCCGGAAAACAGAGCAAGACTCAAGCCAGTCGCGATGTCAAACTCAATTATGAGAATCGCCAGCATATCACAGGCAATTTGTGCATTCTGGTTTGAAGTTTTGGGGATTCTCTCGCAGCGTCGTTACCAAGTGTGAAATATTCCGCGCAGTGTTTTACTCAAAAATAGACCATTGGCGTTGTTTCAGGTGATTCTCGCTCGGGCACAACCATTGCCGTTACATGTTCCGGAGGAAACCGAGCATGTTGGGCGCAATGGGCCTCGAGGTTAACGAAGATTCAAACGGAGACGCGTCAACAACGTCGTGCGATTCGTCGATAGGCGAAATCCGCGGCCTCGTCAGCGAGAAAATCAGCCGGATTTTCCCGCGTGGCTCGCTTCTTTTTCGAGAGAGTCAGCCAGCGCGCGGCGTGTACGTGCTGTGCGAAGGAAGGGCGAAGGTGTCTATTAGTTCGCTTGATGGCAAGACTCTCGTCTTGCGAATTGCCGAGCCAGGTGAGTTGCTCGGAGTCAACGCCGCACTTAGCGGGCAACCTTACGAAACGACAGTCGAAACACTTGAACGCTGTCGGATCGATTTCATTTCGCGCGAAGACCTGTTGAAGTTGCTTGAACGAGACCCCAAGGCGTGTCTCGGTGTGGCCCAGGCGTTAAGTCAAGAGCTGAGTGGAGTTGTAGAGCACACTCGCCTGTTGCTTTTGTCGCAATCCGCGGCCGAGAAACTGGCGCGGCTTCTGATTAGATGGTGTGACGAGAACGGCAAACGTACAGCCAACGGTATTCGAATAAATCTGGGACTCACCCACGAAGAGATGGCTCAAATGATCTGCGCGTCACGCGAAACCGTGACACGCTTATTGGCTGACCTTAAGCGGAAGCAAATAGTTAGTTTGTCGGGTAACGCGATCCTTGTTCGCAACCGGAAGGCTCTGGAATTGGCGGCCCGTTGTTAAGGGATTCTCCGTGAGACTATGTGTGTTAGCGCACAGACGGCTTTTCTGGGCCTCTGTTAAAAGTCAACTTCCAGACATCGGCTGGTCGCCCTACTCGTGTCGTTTTCATGTGACGGCCGTCACAGCCAGATAACGCGTGGGGCCAATAGAATACGTTGGCATTAATATCGAGTCCTGGAAAATAGGAATCGACCGGAGCATAATGCGCACAAAGTTCTGCTCGCCCAAGGTTTTCGGTTTTGTCCTTCAGGCAGTCGCTGATCTCTCGCGACAGTTCCAACGGGTAACAATAGGGTTGATTTATCGGTCGTTGCTCTAGTTGCGGCCCAAGCCGTCGCAAACACCGGAGGCCGAGGGTTGAATCCAAGCAAAGTCCTCAAGAGTCTGCTTCTTTGCGGGTTACTGATCGCCGCGTCTATGTGGTTCGCTGCAGGCTCGTCTTCGCAATCACCCAAGCCCGGTCAAATCAAACCCGCAAGCTACAGCGCCGCTGATTACGTAGGAAGTGATGCTTGCAAAGACTGTCACGAAGATCAGTTCAAAGCCTTCTCGCATACTTCTCATGCTCAGCTGACGAAGATTAAGAGTTGGAAACAGAAAGTAACCGGCTGTGAGGCTTGTCATGGGCCTGGGAAGGCACATGCCGAAGAGGGCGATCCGGCCAAGATCATTTCTTTCAAGAACAAGCCATCAAAAGAAATCTCCGAAACATGTCTCGGCTGCCACGCGGGCAAGGAAGAGCACAACAACTTCCGTCGTGGTGAGCATTGGCGCAACGACGTCGGGTGCACAGATTGCCACTCGTCGCATTCTCCTGAAACCGAAAAGAACCGGCCCGGCTCGAACGTATTCATTGCGGAAGCAAACGCTCAGAAGCCTGGTTTCTCGATGCTGAAGTTGTTGAAGTCGAGCGAACCTCAGCTTTGTCTGAGCTGTCATACCGAAGTTAAGCACCAGTTCAATCTACCGTTCCACCACAAGGTTCTCGAAGGCGCGATGAAGTGCAGTGATTGTCACAACCCTCATGGCGGTTTTGAACTAAAACAAACGAGACTGGCTACTGGCGCCGACGCGGCTTGCATGAAGTGTCACGCGGATAAGCAGGGTCCATTCGCTTTCGAACATGCACCGGTGAAGACAGAAGGATGCAGTGCGTGCCATACGCCGCACGGTTCTGCTAATCCGCGTCTGTTGACGGCCAGCCGAGTGCCACAGCTTTGTTTGACCTGTCACAGCGTCGCCCACGACGTGGGCGCATTAGAGCCAGCAGGCCCCCAACATAACTTGAATGCGCAATACGGCAATTGCACGAACTGTCACATCAAGATTCACGGGTCGCATACGAGTCCCGTCTTCTTCAGATGAAGGTGGGCTGAGGGACTGTTTATCGAAGGATGCTGGTGAGCAAAATCGCAATGAATAGCAAAGCCACATTGGTACGGGCAGCCGTTGTTCAAGGTCTATTGGTCATGGGCATTCTGCTGCTTGCATCATTGCTGTCCGTAACCAAAGGCCAGCAACCAGCTGCGAGTCCCGAGCCCGAAAAAACCTGCTGAAACCGCCGAAAGCAAGGTTACTCGAAGCCGGAGAAGATGCCGGAGATTACACCGTCATATCGAGCATCGAAGTCGGCTATCGAGGGCTCAGTGTTGATGGCGATCTCAACAAGTACCAAAGCGACTTGAATTACAAAGCCGGGGCACGTCTCTTCGACAGCAGCTTCCTGCTGAAATCCAAAGACGGTAAGGGCAAACTCTTTGATACTTTGCTGGTGACTTCGAGCGGCTGGGGAGCCGACCCGAACGGTCAAATGCGAATGAGCGTCGAGAAGCCGAAGTGGTATCGATTCGATGCCAGCTATCGCAGGTTCAAGTACTTCAGATTCCTGAACAGCTTCGCAAACCCGAATTGGGTGTTCAGCCCGGCGAGCTTTAGTCGCCCACCTAATCCGGTTACAGGTGAGCACGGCACCGACACGCGAATGCAGATGGGAGATTTCGATTTAACAATTCTCCCTAAAGATGAGCGGATCAGGTTTAATGTTGGCTATTCGCCCGAGCGTTACGACGGACCCGCGTTCACAAATTATCATGCCGGCGGAAATGAATTTAATCTGCTACAGCAGATCGACTCGCGGGCACACGACTTCCGCCTCGGTGCGGATGGCAAAGTTGGGCCTATCAGCTTTTCATTCCTGCAAGGTTTTCGGCTTTTTCGTGACGATAGTTCTATACACGTCGGACCGAATCCTGGCATAAATGTGAATCCCACAGCGGCCAACCTGACGAGTTTCAATCGCGACGAGCCTGTCCGCGGGGAAGTTAACTACACGAGATTCAGCGTGCACACACTCCTGGCCAGGAAACTCGATATCACGGCCCGCATCGTTCGCAGCAATGCCACCACGCGGTTTGTTTTCGCAGAGTCGTTCACCGGCAGAAACTGGAACCCCAGAGTCACAGGTTGGCCGCCAACGCCACCTGCCGCCACACCAAACATTCTGAACCTCGGCCAGTACAACATCAGCGGCAACACTAGACGACCTAACACGCTTGGAGATATTGGGGTGACGCTTCGGGCGACCGACAAATTGCGAATCTCCAACACGTTTCGGGTGGAAGACTTCGAGATCGATGGCTTTGCCGTGTTTAGTGACTTTTTCTCAATCACGCGGGGCTCGGGGCCAACCTTACGAACTGATACGGTAAGCATCAACAATCTTGACGCGAACAGGATTACCCGGTATCGCAAGTATCAGAACACTATCGAAGGGGACTACCAGTTTAGCAATCGATTCTCGATCCACCTGGGATACCGTTACGGAAGCCGGCGCATTGAAGAAGGCTTTGAAGGATTCAATCTCGGTTCCAATGGGTCGTTGACTCCCCCTCCAGTTCGCACCTCAAGTTCAGAAGTAGATCAAAACCACACTCATGCCTTCTTTGGCGGGTTCAAAGCTCGCCCGGCTAGTAATTGGACGATCTACTTTGACGCCGAGCGCGCCACTGCCGACAACGTCTTCACGCGTATTGGAAATTACGACTACACAAATATTCGCGCGAAGAGCCGCTATGCGCCAAACAAGAAACTCTCCTTCAATCTCGCGCTCATTACGAAGAACAACTCAAATCCGTCAGAGATAGCCGGAGTGTCGTTGGAAAACTTCGGTGTGGACACAAAATCACGCATATTTAGTTCATCGGTTAATTGGGCTCCGACTTCCGACGTTTCGTTTAGCACTGGCTACAACTACCACTGGGTCAATAGCGACGCGGCGCTGGAGTATTTCTTCAATAGCGTGCGTCACCTGCTGGGCCGCAGCCAGTTCTACGTGAGAAACCACTTCTTCTTTGTTGACTCCATCGCGCGGCTTCATCCGCGGTTGACGCTCTATGCGGCTTATCGAATCAACAAGGACACCGGACAAGGCGATCGCGTCGCTGATCCAACCGGAACGCCCGGCACTTTGATTTCTTCGTATCCGATGAGTTTCCAGTCTCCCGAGGCCCGACTGGCGATTAAGATCAACAAGCGGTTGGATTGGAATCTCGGGTATCAGTACTACAACTACAACGAAAGCGCGATCGTCGGTCCCAGGCCGCAGAACTATCACGCGCATCAGCCCTATACGTCATTGCGCGTTTACTTTGGTCGTCGAGAATAACCGCGAAGAAACTTTTCGTCGGTTAAACTATAAGAAGTTATCTCCGGTTCCCCCGAATGAGGGTGGGCCGGAGTTTGCCTATTGAGTGAGCGCTTCAGGGCCATCAATGCTCAAGGACAAGAGTGCAAGGAAACCGCAAAGGTCCACGAGGTTAAAGATTCTGGTGATGGGTCTTGTTCTATCTGTGGCGCCGTATTTGATCCCGCTTGCGGTCGGTCATAGTAGTGCGACTGAACCACAACGGCGTTCGCAGACTCGCCGGCCAGCAAGACGCCCGGCTGTGCCAAAAATTGATTATTCGCAATTCTCCCATGTCACTCACGTCACAACCCAGAAGCTAGCCTGCGATTCCTGTCACAAGTTTCCGACTAAGAACTGGAAGGAAGTACGCAAAGGCGACGCAGCCTTTCCGGATGTAGCTGAATTTCCCGAGCACTCGTCGTGCCTTAACTGCCATCGGCAACAGTTCTTTGCGCGCGAAAGACCCGCGCCGGCTATCTGCTCAAATTGCCATGTGGGCGTTACGCCGCGCGACACTACCCGCTTCCTGTTTCCAAGTCTGGGAGACGTTACGGATCTCGAAGTTAAAGACACGAGATTTTGTTTCAGAGTTTGGTGTTGGTTTTCCCCATGACAAGCACGTGGATGTAGTAGGACTCGATCGACCACGATTTCGAAATGATGCCTGCGCAATTTGTAACTGCGAGGTGGAGCGTTTTCCAGAAACAACTCGGAGCAGCCAAAGAGTTGCCCGGTCTGTCATCAAACCTATAACCCGCAGGGCAATTCCAGTGAAGAATATGTGACGAAACCTCCCAAAACTTTGGGCGACAACTTCTGGTTGAAGAAGGGCACTTTCCAAACCGTTCCCAACAGTCACGCGGCGTGTTTCACCTGTCACAACGCCGATTCGGGAATTGCTCCCGACTCAAAGGACTGCCAGCGTTTGCCACAAGCTCTTGCCAGCGGAACCGAAGCTTGAAAATTGATTTCGATCCAAAGCTTCCTGCGTCGATGGGCATAACGGACAAGACGATCCTGGCGCGTTGGAGGCAGACGCATCTCGGCCGGGGCTTTCAGGCATGAAGGCGGTGAGCATCCCGATCTTTGAACTGCATCGGATGCCACAGTATCACCGCGATGAACACGCTCGATCCAAAGACGCTTGAAAGTACCAATAAAGTCATGCGGTGGAGCAGAAGGGTGTCACATTACCCCTACCAGCGACGATGGTGGGGCGCTGAATTTCGAAGATTGATCAGAAGAAAGTAGAGCCGGCGTTTGCCTGTACGAAGTGTCACATTACGCCTGGGAAAGAAATACTGCCGGCGGGCCATGTGGCTGCGGTTCCGAAAACGAAGCAATAATCGATTGATTTGGTAGCCCAGAACTCGAGCGAGGTTGTCGCTGCTTTGCCGATCCTGATGTGCGGACGGTCTCTGACCTTCCGGCAAGCGATTTGAAAACTTGCTCGGGCGCTATTGCGCCATTCAGCGAGCACCAAAGGGATTTGGGCGGCGTCCTACGGTGGGACAGCGCCGCCACCGCACATCGGACGGCAAAACCGCTTACCGGTTCGCGAGCGAGTCGTGCTGATCTTGCTCGCAGTTGCGTATCACCATGGTCTTTCGCCACCTTTGACCTCGCGGGCTACCAAACTGGCCAACTATAACTTTGAGCCTGTGCTCGAGCCGCAGGAACCAGACTATTCAAAATTCAAACACGACAATCCCGAATCACTCTCGGCTGCCGTGCTTGTTGTGTCATCGCCGCGAAACAAATGCGGCGAGACCAACTCTCCCGGGAAGCAACAATCACTTGCCTTGCGCCGGATGTCACACCCAGCAGTTCGCCAACTCATCGGGGCCGATGTGCACGATCTGCCACACGGACGTGCAAGCCGGGAAGCTGAAGCCGTTTCCGCGATTAAGCAGCTTCAATATGAGGTTCGATCACGGGCGTCACACGCGGAATGGGCAATTTGGCTGTGCCAACTG
Organism: Pyrinomonadaceae bacterium; assembly: GCA_963730985.1. Classification (GTDB taxonomy): domain Bacteria; phylum Acidobacteriota; class Blastocatellia; order Pyrinomonadales; family Pyrinomonadaceae; genus PSRF01. The sequence continues at coordinate 776,955 of CAVSTX010000005.1, read as the reverse complement.
TCATCGAGCCTTCACGTGGCGGCGTGGCACTTTCGATCCCGGCGGGCTTCAGTGCACATACAACCTGCTTTGGATGTCACACTGCGAAGGCGAAGTCAGGCGATAAAGATATTTCTTCCTGCGGAGTTTGCCACCAACCGGGTCGTCATCGTCGCATGCCAACGACGGCGGCAGCGTTTCGCGTCGGCTTTAGTCACGCAAAGCACGACCGGATCAGAGGGATTGAATTGCAATGAGTGTCATCGCGTACGGGCGGGTGTGGCCCGGCAACTCCAGGTGAGCGCACCACAGCCGCTTAACCATCATGCTTCGTCGCGCGCGCTTAGTTGCATGTCATGTCATAACGGTAAACGTGCGTTTGGTGGTGACGATTTCTCTGTTTGTAAGCGGTGCCACACCGGCAACGCATGGCATTTCTAGTTTTAGTATGCTGGTGAATTAGCCTCGATCGATCAGGTCGAGTGATCGACGGAAGGGATTAGGATGAAAGTCTTTGCTTTGTTTGCACTTGTACTCGTGTCCGTTTTCCTGGTCGTAAACACATCAACCTTCCCTCAGGTTTCTGCCCAGGTCGGAACCAAGCTGCCTGAAATAATCAGCCTGGGACCGGAAGCTAAACTCGGAATGATCAAGTTTAGTCACGTCGATCACATAACAAAGAATCGGAGCATCGAAGGGGCGAAGATCCAATGCATCGAATGTCACCACGTTGCTCAGCCAGCCGCCGCCGCGGCCAAACATCCTCCGCTAAAAACAGCGTGGCCAGCTGATCGCACGACTACATTGACTGCGGAGTTGTTTGAGAAAGACCCTGCTGCAGCAGGTGTAGCCGCGTGTCGGGATTGTCATGCGCGGGCAGATACACAGCCCAAGCTCTTGCCTGCAATTCCGCAAATTAAGTTGGAAGTCGGCACTGAATTAATAACGTTGACTAATCAGCAAGCTTTTCATCGGAACTGTGCCGGTTGTCACGATGAGATAGTGAAAACGAGTACCGGACTCAATCCGCCAACGTCGAAGAAATGCACGACTTGTCACAAGCGGAGCGCTAGCTGAAACCGTAGTTGGGCTGCGAAAAGTTTCGCACTCAATGTGCGAAAGCTCGCTCAGATCAGCCTACACCGCTCAATTTGGGTGGGATTTCCTAATAAACCTAGTGGCACGGTCACTGCACTAGAGATTGTTAGCGGAACCACCGCTCGACAAGTTGATTAGTAAAGGATGGCATCATGAGCGAGTTCAAGAAAATGGTGATTGGCTTAGTGGCGGCGACATTCTTTGCAGCGGGACTGTTGATTAGCGTCACGGCGCAAGGGGAAGTTCAGGCTTCTGATCCGGCGGCGTTTTACAAGACAAAGTGCGTGGCCTGCCATGGGCAAAAAGCGGAGAAGAAGTTTGATTCGAGCTTTGCCTGACGAGCAACTGATCGACATCGTCATGAAGGGCAAGAAGCCGGAGAAGCCGCCGAACATGCCGGCCTACGGCGACAAAGGCGTCACCGCCGAACAGGCCAAAGGGTTGGTTGAATACATGAAGCAGTTAAAGGCCGCTCAGTAACCGGACGGCATTTCGGTCGAGTTTTAGTTTCTCGGGTTCAAAGCATACCTCTCCATGTTGTTTGCTGTAACAAGCAATAGACGGTGGAGAGGCATGCGTGTTTGTTGTTCAAGAAGTTCGTTCTTTTGACATCTCGAGCACGGGTACAGAACTCATGAGCGATGAAGCAAACGTCTTCAGTAAAAGCACCAACCCTTTTTCGCAACTATATTAGCTTCGCTGGGAGCGGTAATAGCCGCCGCTAGTCTCGCCAGCATCTTTTTGCTTTTCCTAATCGAGATCACGAAAGCTGCGGACAATCCCTACCTGGGCATTGTCACTTACGTGATACTCCCAGCGTTTTTGATCCTTGGCATTGCTGATCATTCTGGCGGGAATGCTATCTCGAGCGGCGCCGGCGCCGGTTGCGCCCAGAATCTGAAATTACGCCGTATCCCAAAATTGATTTGAACGATCCGCGTCAGCGGCGGATTGCGTTTTCGCTGCTTGGCATCTCATTCGTCTTCATCTTCATGAGCGCGTTCGGCAGCTATCGCGCCTATGAATACAGTGAGTCGGTGGAGTTTTGCGGGCAGACGTGCCACTCGGTGATGAAGCCGGAGTACGTCGCTTTCAAAGCCACGTCGCACGCGAGAATTCAGTGCGTTGATTGCCACGTTGGGCACGGAGCTCAATCGTACGCGCGGTCAAAACTGAACGGCGCGCGGCAACTCTACTCGCTGGCCTTCAACAAGTATCTCAAAACCAATCAATACGCCTGTTCACAACATGCGTCCGGCAAATGAGACCTGCGAGCAGTGTCACTGGCCTTCAAAGTTTTACGGCGCGCAACTCAAGACGTTCAATCACTACGCCTACGATGAAAAGAACTCACTTCGCCAAACTCGAATGCTGATCAACGTCGGCGGCGGCAATCCGGAAAGTGGACCAGTTGCCGGCATTCACTGGCACATGAACCTTGCGAATGAGGTTTCCTACATTGCGACTGACAACCATCGGCAGGTGATTCCCGTGGATCAGCGTGAAAGACCGGCAGGGCAACGTAACTGAATACTATGATCGCACTCGACCTTTAAATGCTGAGCTGATCGCAACGGCAGAAAAACGACGCATGGATTGCATTGATTGTCACAACCGGCCGGCGCATGTTTATTTGCCGCCGGACGCTGCGCATTGGACCAATCGTTTGCCGCCGGACGGCTCGACCCGTCGCTGCCGTATCTCAAACGAGAAACGATAGCGTCCTTGAATCAGCCTTATTCCACTGAAGATGAAGCTGTCAAAACAATCGCCGCGCGGCTCGAGAGCTTCTATCGAACGAACTACGGCGAGTTGTACGGGCAAAGAGGAAATGCGGTAAAGAGCGCCATCAGCGAGACTCAGCGCATCTACAAGACCTACTTCTTTCCCGAGATGAAAACGAACTGGGAAACTCACCCGAACAATATCGGCCACCTCTATTCTTCAGGGTGTTTCCGTTGTCACGATGGCGAGCATGTCAGCAATACTGGCAAAGGTAATTTCGAACGACTGCAACATCTGCCACTCCGTCTTCTACGACTCGGCGCGGCCGACATCAGTCTTCCAGCCGATCTCTCCGAACACCCGGTCGACCTCGGCGGCCTGGCCGATCGGAAAGTGCGAAACCTGCCACAAAGCCAACGAACCGTTCAAACACCCGGTGAATCTTGGCGACATCTCAATGTTCCAGTGCGTTGAGTGCCACCCGAGGAAGCAGTGAAACCGATCGGCTACCAGGGAAATGCCTCACCACTTGGACCAGTGGGACTGTTCGGCTTGGCCGCCGGATGTGTGGTTGCCGGCTCTGCCGCGCCATAGGCTTAGATTGGATATTCGGGCTATGCCCTTGGTACGGGCTCCGCCCTTGGAATTATCGGTGGGCGAAGCCCACACGCGGGGCACAGCCCCAAACTAATCAAGCTCTTATCAGGCGCGGCGAAGCCACGCCCCACATCCGGCGGCAGAGCCGAACCGATGCTAGCTCGCGACTTTCAAGTCAACGCCAGCTAAGTCGACAATGCATTGTTTTGTCTAAGGCTCGTAACGTCGCTCGCGACGTTCGGATGAATGGCAGGCTTCAAGGGCCTTGCCACTAGCACCGGGCAAGGCGCCTGGCGCAAGACACGATCGACATTCGGGCCGAACAACGTGCGCATGCCAAAGCCGGCGCCGTGAGCACCCAAGCTGATTAGATCGATCGAGTGTTTTTCGGCGTAGTTCAAGATTTCCCGGTAAGGTTGACCCTCAGCAACGGCATGTTTGATCTCACACCAAAGGTGAGTCTCTTGCGGAATCAGCCCTCTGTAAACGCCGCGCAGCTTGATGGTAGGCAGTGTCCTTGCCCATGGGATACCACGCTAATTCCGGTTCGCTGACGCTGTCGCGAGGTAATACGTGCAAGAGATGCAATTCGGCCTGGTGCTCCTGGGCAAGCGATAAGGCATATTTTAACGCTAGCTCTGAGTAGTCCGAGAAGTCGTAAGCGACAAGCAACCGCTCGAGCTTTATCTGGCCGTCAGGCTGATCGATCCATTCACGTTCATCCGTATGAGTTACCAATACTGGGACAGGGAGCTGTGCGACAAACCGATTCAGCGGTTGAGCCCAAGACGGCCGCTCGATGTGGACGGCGGCGCGAGCGCATTACGATGAGATCGATATTCTGCTCACCTGCAGTTTGAGTTATCGCTTCTCCCACGTCGTCGCCTTCGATGATCAGACGCTTCCCAGTCGAGATTCGCATAAGCGACCGGTCCGAGGAGCTTGATCATCGAACCTCTCGAAGAGTTCCTTAACTCGACTCTCGCGACAGGGCGTAGCCGATTTCCGATGCGCGTATCGTCGCACCCGCGTTTAGATATGAAGTTTCGCCGACGACCTCCGCGACCTTGGCACAGTAACAAATGACAAGTCTCGCGCTCGTAAGCCTGGGAGACCGCCAAAGCATAACCCAAAGCCTGGTCGGCGTCTGTGGACATATCAGTCGGACAAAGTATTCGGTTGATTCTGATCATCATATTGAGGCCCTCGCGTAGGCCACCTCCTGTTAATTCACTCTATGCAAGTCAATCTTTACAAATTAGGTCACTACGGGACCGAGCAGCTTTCCGCCGCAGTTTGTCTGCCTACGGTTCAATTGCTACTTTCATCACGCCGTCTGCTCGCTCTCCAAAAAGCTCATACGCTTCTGCTATGTTTTCAAGTGAAAACCTATGCGTTAACAATGGCTTGAAATCGACGCGACCATGACGAACGACCTCCATCAAACGTCGCATGCGCTCTTTGCCGCCAGGACAAAGCGTCGTCACGATCTTGTGATCCCCAATGCCTGCCGCGAACGCTTCGTATGGAATCTCGAGCTTTCCCGAATAGACGCCAAGGCTCGACAACGTTCCTGCCGGCCGCAAGCAGCGCAATGAACTCTCGAAGGTTTGCTGCGTGCCAAGTGCTTCAATCGCAACGTCAACGCCGCCACCGGTCAATCGCTTCACTTCGGCCACCACATCAACTTCGCGATAATCCAACGTGACATCTGCGCCCATTTGTTTTGACATCTTTAGTCGATGTTCGTCTCCGTCAACACCAATGATGAGCGACGCCCCCAACAGTTTGGCGCCGGCCGTAGCGCATAAACCGATCGGTCCCTGCGCGAAGACGACAACTGCGTCGCCGATTTTAATGTTCCCCGCTTCAGCGCCGCCAAAGCCGGTAGAAGCAATGTCGGCGAGCAGTACCACCTGTTCATCAGTCAACTCGTCAGGAATCTTTGCGAGGTTAGCCTGAGCGTAGGGGACTCTCAGATACTCGGCCTGAGCACCATTAATCGTATTTCCGAAGCGCCAACCACCGAGTGCCTCATATCCTTCTCCATGTCCGCATTGTGAAGTGTGACCCGACAAGCAGGCGCGGCATTGACCGCACGGAGTAATGGCACCTACCAGGACGCGGTCGCCAATGTGGTAGCCGGTAACGCCCTCGCCAAGTTCCTCAATCACACCAACCGGCTCATGCCCTATCACTAAACCAGGCGCGACTGGGTATTCGCCCCGGACGATGTGTAGGTCCGTTCCACAGATAGTGGTCAGCGTCACACGAATCACGGCTTCACCGACTCCGGCACGTGGTTTCTCAACTTCCTCCACCCGGATGTTGTTCTTGCCGTGAAAAACGTTTGCTTTCATGCTTTTCATTGGGTCCGTTTCAAAAGAACGAAAAGTGTGATTCTGATCCTCGCAGTCATTAGTGAACTGTAGAAAACGCAGGTTCGACGACGGGGTGATTCTGAATGTCAACTGATTGGATTGGAGACGTGTTGACCACGCCGCTGTCTATCGTCATTTGGAGTCGGAGCCCGGCGCCAATCCACCCTGTCTTAGGAACCGAGCCGACTCCAACTGAGCCAATGACTATCGCCTCCGCCGGTTCAACGAAGTAACGGCCACCCTGCACGACGGCGTGTCCGGTCTTTGGATCGAGAAGGAATATTCGATATTCACTGTTGAGCGTGCGTACCAGAATCGTATCGAACGGAGCAACGGACTCCAGCGACACGCCGGAGTTTGAGTCATCGATTGAATTTGGGGGATTCAGTTGCTTGAGTTGTTGCTGCCAGCAGTCGATGCAGAATGCTATCGCCGGGTCGACGTCGAGCTTTGTGTCCTCAATCCATCGGCCACACTTACTACACTCACCGTACGAACCTGACATCAAGCGATCAAGCGCGCTGTCTATTTTGAGGAGGCGCGACTGGAGCAATTCACGATGCCAGTTTGCAGTCGTGGTGTCATCAGGCTTCAACATGAGCTCCGTGCCATGACTTCCTTCAGAACCGGGGCGAGATTCCTTGAGCATAGCTTCGCAGATATCTTCTCGTTCAGAGTGCAGACGGTTCCAAACCAGCCCGCCGTCTCCTCCCACGGGAACTTCAATCAAATCAATTCTTGAACCGACGCTCATGGGTGTTTCCTCCATACGGGTAGTTGAGTGCTTCATCCAACCGCAATAAAGCAAAGCAGAGGCCGTAAGTTTCCTTGGAGTAACTTGCTGTGTTTAGGTGGCTTAGTTTCGGCGGTCTGTGGAAAGTTTCGCTCCTGGCTGAGGAAAAGCGCGCAAGTCTGTTTTACGGAATTCCAAGCAAGTTCAGTACTGCTGGTCCTGTGGTCGCGACCAGGACGCAACCGAGGATCATCAGAATTAGCCCTGGTATTGCCAGGTCGGAGAAAGTGATTCCGCCCTCGCCATAAACCATCGCATTTGGAGGCGTGCTGATAACAAAAGGAATTCCGAGCGAGGCGGAGATCGCTATCAGTATTGCCGTGGATGGCTCCGGATCTATTCCCGCCGCTAATGGAATCAGCATCGTTACGGAGGCCGTGTTACTCATCAATGCCGAAAGCAGCGCCGCCGTGAAACAAAGCATGAACAGACGAGCCATGTGAGGAACTTCCTGCCATGGCACTGCGGCCGCCGCAAACTTCGACAATCCGCCCTGATCTAACAGAGTTCCGAGTCCGATGCCACCGGCAATCAACACGAGAGTGGACCAGTCGATCCGTGTAATGTCCTCCCGTCGCAGCAGTCCTGAACCAAATAAAACTGCACTGGCGATCAAAGCCACGATTGCCGAGGGCGTTCCATGTAAGGGTTCCGTTAGCCATGCGGCCACCGTAAGAAAAAAGACAATCATTACGAATCGGGCGCGAGCATCGGGAGGTTTGACTGTAATGTTTGGCATTTCAGTGAGCCCGCGAAGGCGGTAGCGCCACTTCAAATACAGCACGCCGGCAAGCAACAGCCCCAAGGCGAGTGGCATCCCGAACACCATCCAGTTAACGAATGTTATTCCCACGTTGCTGGATACTGCCGCGATCGCAATCGCATTCGGGCCAGTGCCGATTGGCGTCGCAATACCACCGAAGTTTGCGCCAACAGCGATTCCCATGAGTGTCGCGCGACGAAAATGATCGGTTTTCGGAATTCCCACAAATAGCGGATGAAGAGCCGCGAGCATCATTGCGGCAGCAGCAATGTTGGACATCCACATGGACAGCATAGCCGTGGCCGCGATTACCAAAGCGACCAGACCGAGTCGACGACCACCGGATAACCGAACTGCAAAGCGCGCGATGAGATTGTCGATTCCATGACGGCTTGCCGCCACGCTGAGTATGAACCCACCGAGGAAAAGTGCCAGAACGGGATTTGCTGACCAGCCCAGCACGCGTGCCAACTGAAATTGATCGCCATATCCGCTCAGCAAGAGCGGCGTGATCGCCCAAAGAAGAAAAGTGGGCAAATAGGGCGGAACAACCTCCGTAAGCCATAGGACAAGGCAGGTTCCTGCGATAGCGACCGCTCTGGCGAATACCGGATTCTCAATCCAAAGAAATGAGGATATGACCAGTGCCGCAATAAGAATGGCCGCCAGCGACCACCTGACAATCGTATTGCTGAGGTTTGAGTTCTTGAGTTTAATCGCAGTTGCTCGTTCGACTCCCAGCTTAATTGCAGTCAATTCTTCTTTTTTCGGCACAATTGCGTTCACTACGAATGCGCAACCTCCCAATACTTTTCCTGTGCACGTTTCGCCCAGCTCCAGAAACGTCCTTGTCTTACACTCGCCGGTTCATTGGTCCAGATATCTTTATGCACATAAAGACTATCGCTACCACCTTCATCGATGACGAGTCTCATCTCATGACTGTAATGTGAAAGCGGAGGATGTCCTTCGATCTCAGCGGCCAGGTTTACTGCAGCGACTTCCGCCTGGCGCACAGCCATATGGCCCATCTTCGGTCCGCTAAAGTTCACGCAATCGCCGACCGCGTACATTCTTTCAACTCCCGGGACGCGCATGGCCGAGTCGACGTTGATATATGCCTGGTCGCTGATGCCAAGGTATTGGACTGCCGGCGAGCCCTGGAACGGCGGCACGAGCATTAGCAGGCTGAAATTAATGGAGTGTCCGTTGCTGGTCATGACAGCTCCCGGTGTAACTCTGTTTACAGGGAAGTCCGGCAAGAACTCTATGCGATGAGTATCGAGAGCGTTTCGAAGCGCCTCAGTGACCGAGGTATCGCCGAACTGTGAGCCGAGCGCGTCGGGGCTAACAATAGTTATTCCTACTCGCTCTCGCTCGCCGCGCTCTTCCAATAATCGTGACAACGCGAACGCAGTTTCATAAACCGGAACCGGCAGTCGTGCATTGGGACACAGGCCAATGACCGCTCGTCCTTCATGAAACTGGTTGATAGCTTTGCCAAACGCCAGTGCCTTATCTACGTTGAGCAGATGATGGGCGTTTTCGTAGAAACCTGTAATTCGTTCAGTGGCGAGACGCCGGCCAAGCGCGAAGATCAGATAATCGTAGGAAAGCCGTCCCTCCACTTCGCCATGTGATATTGTTACTCTCCGCTCGTGAGGGCGGACGCGGACGATTTCAGCTTCGACAAAGTTCACTCGACGATTCAACATGCTCTCGCGCAAATCGAAGGAGACATCTTCCACTCGGCACTTGCCGAAGGCCAGCCTCACCAGAGCGGGATAAAACACAAACTTTCGGGATCGCGAGACGAGGGTGATCTGATGTTCATCGCCCAGTTGTTGACTCAAGCACTCGGCTGCAATAACGCCTCCGAACCCGCCACCTAGAATCAGAATCTTCGCCATTCGCGTGACCTCCACACTTCGAGCCGGGGCCCGTACGGGGAATTCTTTACGAATAGGCAATGAGCATGCCGGTTAGACCCCGACGCAAATTAAAGAACTTCGCGGGCAATGAGTGGGCTGATTGCGAAAGGTTACTCAGGCCGGTTGAGAGAAAACGCGCAGCCTTGTTTCTGCATACTGAAGTTGGCGGATTGAATAGGACTCGCGGCATCAGTCAAGCAAACTCTTTAATAGCACGCCAGTGACATAAGCAAGCGATGCCGCAATCCCACCAACCATCAAAGTTGTGAAGCCGGAGCGCCACCACGGAGTAGTAGACCATTTGCTTTTTACTGAACCGATGGCAAAGAACACGCTGGCCGTCATGATGCTCGATAACACGAGCGACTCAGACACGCCGAGCAGATACGGCACCAGCGGCACCAGACCGCAAACCAGGAATGCTGTGAACGTGCTCAGTGCCGCGATCCAGGGAGAACGCACTTCATGAGGGAGGCCGTATTCTTCGGTTAGCATAGTGGCGACCCAACGTTTTCGATTGGCTGTGACAAGCTCGACAATACGCGTTAGATCCTCGCCCTCGAAACCCTTCAGTTGAAAGATCTGCCGGACTTCTTCTCGTTCGCCTTCGGGCTCCAAATCAATGTGGCGATTCTCTATGGCCTCGAGCCGGTGCCAGTCATCATGCTCAGCCTTGGTGCCGAGAAAGTTACTGGCCGCCATCGAAAAACCATCGGCAAATAAGTTTGCGAAGCCCAGGACCAGAATGATCCAGGGTGAAAGTTGTGCGCCGGCTACTCCAGTCACAACCGCAAAAGTTGTAATCGAGCCATCAATACCGCCGTAAATCCAATCTCGCAGATAGTTGTGACGTGGCCCGGCAGCGAGTCGTTCTTGGATCGCTTCAGCCGAGTGTTCGTGTTCGATGTTGGGTGGCCCGTACATGTTCGACAGGCCCATAAGTCAGCAATGGTTATGCCGAAATAAATTGCGATCTTACCCAACAGCAGCTAACTCGATGTCTCAGAGTTGGTGTCAACACCTGAGAGCTTTTGCGCAGCAATGGGAAAATTCCTCAAGCGAAAACCGGCTCAGATGCGACCTATCTCTGAAAAACCCACGGCGAAATCGCCCGGCATGTATGTTGCTCCAACAGCGGCTGAAGTTCTTTGCTGATTGAAGGTAAAAGCGGGAAAAAAATCTCGAGGACTTGAGCTGTCGTACCGAAAGGGCTATCGCCGAGGTCGCCTCTGTGAGGCGGCAACGACATTCATCTCTTTCGATCGGTTTACGAGCTTGCTAGGTAGGAATGTTAATCCATGAAATGAGCCGTCAAGAATGTGACGAGCTCCTTACACAGGCGAAATTTGGCCGTATAGCCTGCACGCGCGGGCGGCAGCCATACGTCGTTCCAATATATTTTGAGTTTGACGGTAAGTATCTGTACTGCTTTTCAACAGTGGGCCAAAAAATAGAGTGGATGCGCGCCAATCCGCTCGTCTGCGTCGAGGTTGATGAAGTGAAGGATCAGCTCCACTGGAGGAGCGTAGTAATTCTTGGAAAGTATGAGGAGCTTTGCGATGAATCCTACTGGGCCAACACACGTCGGTACGCGTTCGACTTACTTCAAAAACGCGCGATGTGGTGGCAGCCTGCCTATGTAGCGACTGAGCATCGAGGTACAGGAGAGGCGCTCACGCCAGTCTTCTATAGAATCAGCATAAGCCAGGTAACTGGGCATCGCGGAACCCCCGATTCAATTGAACAAGGCGGCCGAGACGCTGCCGTTGCCTCCACACCTCAGGCGAGGTGGTCCCTTTTTTCGCGGCGTTAGGGAAACGAAATGTTCGTCAAACTCAGCGAAGAACAATCAAAAGGCATACTTGGCGGGGGACGTGTCGCGCGTCTTGCTTGCATTGTTGAGGGCGGCCCCTACATCGTTCCGATCAACTACTATTTTGCCGACGGTTATGTTTACAGCCACTCGCTTCCAGGAATGAAGATTAATGCGCTCAGGAAGGATCCGCGTGCGTGTTTGCAGGTTGATCAGATTGAGAGTGATGTTCGTTGGCGAAGTGTGCTGGCGTTTGGGACTTATGAGGAAGTGGTGAAGCCGACTGAACGAAGCGACATCCTGAACAAACTCCTACAGCGCTTTCCGATGTTGACGCCGGTCGAGTCAACACTCGCTGACGACGCTGGGGCGCTTTCCGTGATTGTTTTTCGAATAAGAATCGAGCGCGTGACCGGAATTGCCGAGGAGTGATTAAGTCTTCAGAACCTGGGCCAATGCCTTGAGTAGTTTCTCCGCAGTGTAGGGTTTACTAAGAAACACGTTGACACCTTCGAGTGGGCCTTCGCCGGCTTTGTTGCCGGCAGTGAAGCCACTGGCAGCAATTATCTTCACCTGCTTATTCATCTTTTGCAGCGCCCGAATCGTTGCTGGGCCATCCATGAACGGCATTACCATGTCCGTCAACACAACCGCGATGTCGTTCTTCTTGTCCGCATAAATTGCCAACGCCTCTGTCCCATCACTCGCAGTGAGCACGTTGTAACCGAACGTTTCCAGCGTTCCGCGAGTTATTTCGCGAATCGACTCTTCGTCATCCACCACCAGAATCAACTCTCCATTGCCGAGCGGTAAATCCGTTCGCAGCTTGCTCGTTTCGACTGCGTCGGGCGACTCCAGCGCCGGCAGGTACAACGAGAACTGACTTCCTTTGTGGAGCTCGCTGTACACGTTGATGAAGCCGCCATGACTTTTTACGATTGTCAGTGCTGTCGACAGTCCCAATCCGGTGCCTTTACTCATCTCCTTTGTCGTGAAGAAGGGTTCGAAGATCCGGCTTTGAATTTCCGCCGACATCCCGGGGCCGGTGTCGGAAACTGTAATTATGACAAACTGCCCCGGCTTCGCTTCGATATGCATGCGAGCATAGTTTTCATCGACCAACATGTTCTCAGCCTTGATGGAAATCAAACCGCCTTCGGGCATCGCGTCGCGAGCGTTCACGCAAAGATTCATCAAGACCTGGTGCATCTGCGTGGCGTCTGCCGAAATTATCCAGAGGTTGTCAGGAAGCTCATAAGCAATCTCAATCGACTTAGGTAGAGTCTCCCTCAGTATTTTCACAATCTCTTTGATCAGATGCTTGGGTTGCAACGCTACTCGTTCACCCTGAACACCCCGGGCAAAGGACAACACCTGGCGAACCATATTCCCGCCACGCTCGGCATTGGTGCGCAAAACATCCAACCACTTCTTACTCGTCTCATCTGTGGCTTTCAACTGCAACATATCAATCGCCATGAGAATTGGCGACAACACGTTGTTGAGATCGTGAGCAATGCCGCCCGCAAGAGTGCCGATCGATTCCATTCTCTGGGCGCGCAGAAACTGAGACTCCATGCGCTTTTTCTCGGTGACATCAGTGTTAATTACCAAAATGGAAGTCGGCGTTCCTTTGTCATCGCGCACCAAAGTCCAACGGCTTTCCACAATGATCTCAGAACCGTCGCGACGGACCTGTTGAATCTCACCGCTCCATTCACCATGTTCGATCACAGCCTGCCGTGCGTCTTCAAACTGCGCCGAAGGTTCCTTCAAAAGCAACTCAGTCACATTTTTACCAATGACTTCCTCAGCGGCCCATCCGTAGATGCGCTCCGCACCCTTATTCCAAAAGAGAATATTCTGTTCCAGATCGCGCACCAGAATTGCGTCCTGCGCTTGATCCAACAACGCAGCTTGTTCACGAATTCTTTCTTCTCCACGCTTGCGCTCAGTAATGTCGTTGCGGATTGCGACGTACTGGTACGGTTTTCCGTCCGGGTTGAGGAAGGGAACAATTGTCGTGTCAACCCAATAGTAGCTCCCGTCTTTCGCGCGGTTCTTTATCTCACCATGCCAAACGCGGCCGCTCGCAATTGTGGCCCACAACTCTCTGATGAATTCTTTTGGATGGTAAGCCGAATTGATGATGCGGTGGTCCTGACCGAGCAGCTCTTCGCGGGAATATTTGGAGATCTCGCAAAATTTGTCGTTGACGTAGTTAATGATTCCGCGCTGATCGGTGATCGCAACGATGGCAGCCTCATCAAGCGCAAACTTGATGTCTGCCAGCTCCTTCAACGAGCGTTGTAACGCCTCGTCGGCGAGCACTTGCGTATCGATCGATGTGTTACTTGAAGCCATGAAGTGTCAGAAACTTATGTCGCGGAATCTGCACGGGAGGTCTTTGAGTCTTCGAGTTTCTTCAGCCGGTAACGCAACTGGTCGCGCGAAATTCCCAACAGCTCCGCGGCCTTCGTTTGGTTACCGCCGCTGCGTTCAATGGCCTGTTGCACGAAGGAAAGCTCAGCCTCAACAAGAGAAATACCGTCGCTGGGAAGCATAAACTGGGCCTCAAGCCTTTGACCTGCTCCACTTCCGTCTTGACGGGGTGGTCCAAGAAGACTTCCGGGCAAATACTCCGTGGTGATCGTTTCGTTATCTTCAAGAATAAGAGCACGCTCGATCACGTTTCGCAGTTCGCGCACATTTCCGGGCCAGTTGTATCCACGAAACACTTGGGCGACTTCGGGCGACAGGCCCGCGATCTTCGTGCGCAAACGAAGTCTGGCCCCAATCGTTTCGATGTAATGTTGGGTTAACAGCAAAACATCGTCGCCGCGTTCGCGCAGAGGCGGAATGTCGATCTGAATTATCGAGAGACGATAGTACAGATCGAGCCGGAAGCGGCCCGCCTCGCTTTCCGTTTTTAGATCTCGATTGGACGCAGCCAGCACTCTCACATCAAGTGGAATGTCTTTCAATCCGCCTACGCGCCTGAACGTTCCTTCTTCCAGCACGCGCAGTAACTTTGCCTGCAACGCCAGCTCAAGCTCTCCGATTTCATCCAGCAGCAGCGTGCCGCCTTCGGCTTGTTCGAACAGACCTTCCTTGCGCGCCTTCGCATCAGTGAAAGCGCCTTTTTCGTAACCGAACAATTCCGACTCGATTAGCGTTGCGGGAAGCGCGGCGCAGTTGATCGCGATGAAGGGTTTGTCGGCTCTTTGCGATCCATAGTGAATGGCTTTTGCGACGAGGTCTTTGCCTGTGCCCGACTCACCTTGCAAGAGCACGGACGACACTTCACTCTCGGCAACTTTCGCAGCCAGCGCCAGCATCTTTTTCATTGCCGGCGACTCACCCACAATCTGCCGGAAGTTAAACTCCCTGGCTCGCTCTTTCCTGACCTCTTCAACCTCGCGTCGCAGATACCGAGCTTCGATCCCGTTGCGGATGGTAACGCGAAGTTCCTCGAGGCTGATTGGTTTGCCGATGAAATCGTACGCGCCTCCGCGAAGTGCAGAAATAGTGTTGTCGACCTGCACATTGCCTGTGATCATGATCACGATCGTCTCAGGTTGCTCTTGCTTGATTTGACGCAAGACGTCCAGTCCCGAACCGTCAGGAAGGTCAATATCCAGCAACACTGCAGCGGGTGATTCAGCACTGAATTGTGCCAATCCTTCAGCAACGGTACCGGCTTCAATAGGCTCGAAACTCCAACTGCGCAGGGCCTCGCTCAGCGCCCAGCGAACTGCCTGGTCGTCGTCGACTACAAGTATTTTCTCGTTGGTGTTTTTCAGCGGAAATGAGCCCCCATCCAAGCCCGAAAGGTGTTGCGGCAGGTCAACTTTATTATATTCGGAGGGCTAGTTATAGAGAAAGGTTTGGCTTTCGGATGGGTCCAGTAGTCGTGACTGCGCGTAACGCTTAGAACTGAAGGTCACGCAATATTCCGATGAATGACCAGGACACTCGGATTTCGGGTAACGAGGCGTTATGTAAGTCAGTTCACAAAGTCTGCACGCAGTCTTCATCGCAACTCATGCACGCTCGACAGAGTTTGTGTTTAACCATATGTGCCGCCGTCTCGAATTTTTTCGAACGCGGCCAGTGACAAAAATCGATCTGACTTCTAACAGCCGCACAGTTGCGCGATTCGGTTTCAAACCGGTCGAGCTAAGAAATCTTCTCCAGGCTGCCAGCAACTTAGACGCCAATTATGACCCTTAACTGCTATGGCGCCGACATAGTCTGTTCCGGCATCGATTGTCTGTAGCGACCAGCGCAATGCTTCAGTTTCATTCCAGCGAGTTCGCAAAAGCACGACAGGTGCGAAAGGTGCAAAGGTTACGTCAAACTGATTGAGCGGTAAAGAAATGCCAACTCCTTTTGCTTTGACGAAAGCTTCCTTGAGTGTCCAGCAGTTGAAAAAAGCCTGCGTCCGAACGTGTGGGGCCACCGCTTCCAGAAGTTTGACTTCGGTTGTCGAGAAAAATCTGCGGGCGATCCCCTCAACTGCCAACTGCGGCGTTATTCGCTCAAGGTCGATTCCGATCTCTCGGCCGCGTGTAAAAGCGTATAGCGCGCGATTGCCCGAATGCGCCAGGTTGAATTTGAGTTGCGTTGACTCGTTAGCGAAAGGTGCCAGGCAAGGCTTCCCATATTTACTGTAGTCAAATTCGATATCACCTGGATCAGTGCGAAGATATTTTCCCAGGGTGATCCGCAAGTATGCTCGAGCAACCATAAACCGATTGCGGTCACTTCGGAAATGAAATCTATCCGCCCTTACCCGCTCGTCGGGAGAAAGCAGGTGGCGAAGTTGTTCTACCGTAGTTGGGGATGGATCAATAGGCATGAGCCAAATGTGAACATCATCGGGCGCCAGCGTGGGCCACTCAGGTGGACTAGACCAGGTTGAAACTGCCTTCGAAGTGTCTTTCATCCTTGACGATTGACAACTGAATATCCACAACTTCGTAATGAACGACCTTTGGCTCAAAACTCTAACAGAAAGTCGGAATCCTCGGGATAGTGAAGCCGAGGGATTAATGGAAGTGTGATGAAGGGCATCTATGACCAGCCGGCATACGCTTTCAAAGTCTTGATCTGTCTCTGTTCACTTAACATCTCTTCATTCCTACCGTTTTAAGCTACGGCTTTGTAGTTCCGTTTGCGTGGATTTGCTTCTGTATTAACATGTAAACCTCGTCCGCTCTTGTGAATCTTGTCTAATCTTGTAAATCCTGTCCTCATGAACATTGCCATTCGCAGCATTGGGCTCGCCACCGCACAAGGTAACACCACTGAAATTCTCAAGTCTGAATCGTTTCATGGACCAGCAGATTTACCGTGGATAGCAAGCAAGTGGAGTGACTCGCGCATATGTTTTCCCGCAGTCGGGATCGACTCGTCGCTTTCCGGTGTGGCCCGTTGGCAGGCACTGGTAAAAAAAGCGGTTGCTGATGCCGGTGTTACTGGTAACACGCCGTTGCTGGTTGCGTCTTGCAATGGCAGTGCTGGTGAGCGTTGGGAGGAGGCTTTTAATACCACAGCTCTCCTGGCCGGAACGCCGTGGGCGGATAATGAGCTACCGGTGTTTAGTTCGTCGTGTGCTTCGGGAGTACATGCGTTATATGCTGCGCGCGAATTGTTGATGTCGGGCGCAGTTGATGAAGTGCTGGTGCTGGCGGCAGATATTCTCGCGCGGTCGAATCATGAGAACTTTGAGAGCTTGCGCGTGCTGGCGGAGAAGCCTTCGACACCCTGGCAATCAACGAGCACAGGTTTCATTCTCGGTGAAGCAGCGGTTGTACTGAAACTTGGGCAAGCGAATATTGACGAGCTGCCGGTGCTGCAGGGACCTGAATTAGCAAGTGATCTTGTCGAACACGATGGATTGTCGGATGTAATCGAAACGTTGTCGCCACGAAATCCTACGATCATCTTCGGGCAGGGAACTGGACCATACGCGAACGATGCAGCAGAACTCGAAGCCCTGGCAACATTTATAGATAAGAAGATCCCAATAGCCACGCCGCTGACTTACTTCGGGCACACATTAGGCGCTTCGAGTTTATTGTCAATCGCCCTCGCCGCCGCCCTACCCTCAACGGCTAACTCCACGGACAAGACGAGTGATGGTAGAACGATCTGTAGGGGCGGCCCTCCGTGGCCGCCCGTTCCGGGAATTAAAGCTGTGCTCGCAACGTGCCGGGCGTTGAATGGTGCGTGTGCGGCCACGCGCGTGGGAGGGATTTCTCACGCAGCGGTGCAACGGCGCATCGGCAAATGGAAGAAAAGTTTGACGCCGGGACCGTTGATGAATCTCACACTAAAACGACTCGCTGCAGAAGCGCTCGAGTATCGTCCGGTGCAACCACCGGATGTGTTGATAGTTAGTCTTGAAAATCCAATCGAGCCACCGGGTAGTGCCGTGATCGGCGGGCGACTGTTACCCAGCGCGGTCCTCGAAATCACGCCCGGCTTTGCTTCACAATTAATTGCTCGCTGCTGGGGCTACAGCGGTCCGGCGCTTTGTCTGGTCGGCAATGTAGACGCCGATCCGTACGGACTAAGAAATGCTTTCCGCGAATCAGGACAGAGTGTGTTTCAAGTGAATCTGCGAGGGACAGGAGACAATCGTGCAATCGAATGGAACGTTTGAAAACGACGACGCTCGTCTGATGTCAGGTTTGCGAGTCCTTGTGACCGGAGGTTCCGGGGGTATTGGTCAGGGCATCTGTACTGTCGCGGCGCGAGAAGGCGCGAATGTCGCTTTCACCTGGCACGGAAACAAAGCCGGCGCTGATACGACTGAAAAGATCGTGCGCGGCTGCGGACGGGAGTGCCTTCCGATCCAGGCAGACCTTCGCAATGCTGATGAAGCGGGCAAGGTCGTGGCCGTTGTTGAAGAGTCGTGGGGGGCGATCGATACCCTTGTAAACAACGCGGCGTTCAGTGAAGCAGTTCCTTTCATACTGATCGACGACAAGGACTTCGCGGACATCATGGAACTGAACCTGTTTGCCGCGTTTCGCATGTGCCGTGCGGCGGTGCGCGGCATGATTCGTCAGAAGTATGGGCGCATCGTGAATATCTCGTCGATCACCGGTTCGCGCTCAATTGCCGGACCGGTACATTACGCCGCTAGCAAAGGCGCACTCGAAGGGCTCACGCGCAGCCTCGCACACGAAGTCGGCCCCTACGGCGTTCTTGTCAACGCGATCGCCGCGGGAATTTTTGAAGGCGGATTGCGATCGACAATCCCCGAGCATCATCAGAAGCGTTACCTCGATGCGTGCGCGCTGTCGCGGTTTGGGCAGCCAGGCGAGTGTGGCGAAGTCGTGGCGTGGCTGGGATCGCGGCGGAATACTTATGTAAACGGCACAGTTATTTTTCTTGATGGTGGCACGCTCGCTTAAAAAATCCGTGAAATCTTTGGCCAAAACCTACTCAATCCTTTGAAAATGAACTAGAATTTCGCCCGTCCTCAACCTTCCAAAGGAGTGTGAATCGTGATCCAACTCGACTCCCTCTTCGCCGGTCCTCCTCCAAAAAGGGACCGCGATGCCGCGTTCTTTTCTTACACTCGATCCATTTGTCCCACCTGCAAAAAAGTGATCGACGCACACATCGTCCTGCGCGATGACCAGGTGTGGATGCAGAAGAAATGCCCGCGGCACGGTTTCTTCGAAGTCGAAGTCTCGAGTAATGCCGAGTACTACGTGAAATCGCTCTCCTACACAAAACCGGGCACCGTGCCTTACCGATTTGCAACTAAAGTCGAACACGGCTGTCCCGAAGATTGCGGTCTGTGTGAAGATCACCTGCAACACACCTGTTCCCCGATACTCGAAATCAACGACGTCTGCGATCTGACGTGTCCCGTCTGCATCGTTCGCAACCAGCAGCGTTATTCGATGACGTTCGATGAGTTTAAAAGCGCGGTCGACCTGCTGGTAGCGGCGGAAGGTGAATTGCCGATCATGCTGCTTTCGGGCGGCGAGCCGACGCTGCATCCTCAGTTCTTCGAGTTTTGTGACTACGTCCTGCGTGGTCCACACGAAGGCAAGATCAAGCGTTTGTTGATCTCAACTCACGGTCGCAAGATTGCTCAGAACCGTGCCTTCGCCGAGAAGTTCAAAGAGGGAGGCATGTACGCGTCGCTCCAGTTCGACACGTTAAAGGCCGGCGTTTATCCGAAAACGCGCGGTGTCGAGTTGATCGATATGAAGATGAAGTGCATCGAGGTGATCAAGGAGCTCGATATTCCGACTGTCATTGTTCCCACGGTATCGAAGGGCGACAACAGTGACGAGCTCGGCGCCCTGGTTGAATTCGGCTTAGAGCTGGAGCAGTGTTCGAGCATCGTTATTCAACCGATGGCTCACACCGGCGACGGCGGCGACGGTTATCACGCAAACCCCGCGGGCCATCGACTCACGATGCCTGAAATCCACGAGCTTATCGAAGAGCAAACGGGTTGGTTCAAACGCGAGTACTTTCATCCCGTGCCGTGCTCGCATCCGAGTTGTTACACAGCCACGTACCTGTTTCGCATGGACGACGGCAAGTACAAGCCGCTGCCCGAGTTTGTAAACATCCGGCAGTATCTCGATGCGATGCAGAACCGCGCGATCATTCGTTCCGACAATCAGCTCGAGAAGATGATCCTCGACTCGATCACGAACCTTTGGTCGGCGACGAAAGTCGCGGAAGACTCGGAGTTGATCCTCGCGTCGCTGAAGTCGTTCCTTAAAGACACTTTCAATTCGCGCAATCCACTTTCGGCAGCGGACATCGAGCGGCGCTCGGAAGCGCGCAGCAAAGCGCTCTTCATTCACAACTTCATGGATCCGTGGGACCTCGACGTCGCGCGCTTGAAGAAGTGCTGCACACATTACGTGATGCCCGATGGGCGGCTCATGCCCGGCTGTTCGTACAACAACCTGTATCGTCATAAGGACGAGCGTTTCTTCCCCGACGCCGAGCCCGTATCGCCTGCGCCAGTCAAGATTGAAAACGGACCGGCACTGGTCCAGATCACCGGGAGAGTCAGTCAATAGCCACGCCCGAGACAATCGCAGAGCTGCGAGAATTAATTATTCGCGCGGCGCCGGACGTGAATACAGCGCTGCCGGTACGCGATTGCTCCGCGGACGAGCCGCTCGACGGGATCATTCCGTTTTCGTCGTTAATATTGCTGGGCGTGGTAGTGGCTATTGAGGATCGTTATGAAATTCGCGTCACGCGAGACCAACTGTTACGAGCTTGTGCGAGTGGAACCAGCTTGCGAACGTTGGCGGACATGATCGAAGCGACTGGTAATACGGATTTACACGGATGAAGATCGATATTGTCCATCCGGCGCACTACCGCGATGATGGCAGTCTGGTTCAGTCGAAGAACCTGATTGATCGCCTCGGTGCGTATCTGCCTCACCTTGGACCACCACTCATGGCCGCGCTTACGCCTGACAAACACGAAGTCAGGTTGACTGAAGAATATCTTGAGGACATCGACTTTGAGAGCGATGCGGACGTAGTGGCCCTCTCCGGCCAGATCATGCAGCTTCAGCGATGCGTCGATATTTCGAGGAGATTCCGCGCGGCAGGAAAGAAGGTCGTGCTCGGCGGTTATCTGCCGTCGATGTTGCCCGATCGAGTCGAAGGACTCTTCGATGCGATCGTTGTCGGTGAAGGTGACGAAGTGTGGCCGCAAATACTCGACGATATCGAACACGGAAAACTAAAAAGTCGCTATCGATCGACGCGTCTACCCGACATCAACAATCTGCCTGTCCCTCGTTACGATCTGATTAAGAAGGATCGGATTGTTGTATATCCGGTGCAGGCGACACGTGGCTGTCCATTTACGTGTGAGTATTGCTCGATCGCCGCGGTTTACAACGGCATGTATCGCAAACGGCCGGTGGATCAGATCGTTCGAGACGTGGAGGCTACGCGCAGCCGGAACATCAATTTTTGCGACGATAACTTATGTGAAGACGTGAAGTTTGCGGATCGACTCTTCACCGCACTCGAAGGCGCGCCGATTCGTTGGGGAACGCAGACTACGATCAATGTGGCGCGTCATCCGGAACTGTTGAAGAAGGCGCGCGCGTCGGGTTGTGTGTTGATGGCGCTGGGCATTGAGACGTTTTCAGCTCGCAATCTCGAAGACGTCAACAAGACTTTTCATGCGGTTGATAAGTATGCGGATGGTTTTCGCCGGATCATGGATGCGGGGATCAGTCCTCACGCGCTCATCATCTTCGGGCTGCCGGACGACAACCCGGAAACGTTCCAGCGCACGGTTGATTATCTCGAGGCGTTGAAGGTGCCGATCACTCAGTTTTTTATTTTGACGCCGTATCCGGGGTCGCCGACGGGAGACAAGATCTGGCGCTCGGGCGTGGTTTTCGATGAAGACCTGAATCACTTGCGCGAGCCGTACGTGGTTTTCAAGCCGCAACAGCTTTCGCCGGCGGAGTTGCATGACGGTTGGTGGGGCGCGGTGCAGGAGTTCTATTCGCTGCGATCCATCCTGCGACGAGTTGTGTTCCGTCGCAGGCCGTTGAATTTGTGGGTGAATCTGGCGACGAATTTGTATTACTGGTCGAAGGTGAAGCGCGGGATTCACACGGTGTACTTCGGGAAGAATTAGCCACAAAAAGGCGCAAAATGGTTTATCTCGTGGCAGCCGCGCACCATGATGATCTCGCGAAGGTGAGAGAAGAGAAGCCGGAGTTGTGGCGGCAGGTCCGTCGTTACAACAAACCGGTGCAACTCGCGCTCGCCGCGGCTGATGAGGTGATGAGATCGTCACTCGATGTTTCAACCGCAGCTGTGATTTCGCTTGCGCCTTGCCAGCCCGGCTCCGCCGACCTTTATAGCTGGGGAAACGTCGTCACCTCGGGCATGGCCACCCGCACACTCGGCAACCTCCGCATGAACCCAACTCAAACCCTCCACGCCGTAGACAACCTTGCGATGTCTGCCTTCGCAATCGCACATCGCAATCACGCATACTGCCTCGGACTCGGTGGCGCCGCGGGACAAGCGTGGTGCGGGCTCGAAGTCGTACACGAACGTCTCAACGCCGGATTAGAAGAAGAAGCGTTGTTGATGGCCGGAGATCAGGATGCTGCGGAAGATGGAGCACCGGGTTTGGGTGTCGCTTTATTGTTTTCAGTTCGCGCGCGACCGTATATGCCGTTGGCGCGTTTAGTGCGACTGCTTTCCATTTCACGACGTACAGAACGAACGTCACAGGTTGTACCGCACTCTGCAAACGGTCTTGCTGCATTCCTGTCGGCAATTCTTCCGTTTCACGGTGCTCGCATGCCCTATGTTGTTCCTCCCCAGCATACGGACGGGCTTTCTGGTGTAACTATAAGTCTGGAAGTCAGCGATGAATGACAAGCGTCGCGTAGTCATTACAGGCATGGGCGCACTCTCCGCGCTCGGCGCAACCACGCACGAATTGTGGATCGGATTACTCGAAAATCGATCCGGCGTGAGACGGGTGCAACGCCTCGTCGACTCCGGAATCACAGTCACTACCGGCGGTGAAGTCGATGCCGTATCACCCGAGAACGTCGATCGCGATCACGAGATTGCGAATCGTGCAATCGACGATGCGCTCGTTGAATCGAAACGTGATGCAGCTGAATGCGGATTCATCTGGTCCACCGGTCTCGATACGTTCCAGTTGGGCCCGAGCGGGTTCGTGCATCGCTCAGCCGGACGTTGCTTTTCCAATCTGGCTTCAAGGTTCGCTGGTCCAAGACGCATGATAGCCGCTGCCTGCGCGTCGGGAACACAGGCTGTGGGCGAGGCATTTCGTCTGATTCAGAACGGCCACGTTGAAGCGTGCGTCGCCGGCGGATCGAGTGTGATGCTGACGCCCTTTTACCTGATCGGTTTCGCGGGCTTGCAGGCGGTGGCCGTGGACAATGGTGACGATCCAGCGTTGGCGTGCCTTCCTTTTGATAAGAAGCGCAAAGGATTTGCGTTAGCAGACGGAGCCGGAGCGATGGTGTTGGAGACACTGGAGAGTGCGTGTGAACGTAACGCGATTGTGTTGGCGGAAGTTATCGGATTCGGCGTGAGCCAGGACGGCTTCGATCTCAATCGACCGTGCGACGACGGCGCGGGCGCGGAGCTTAGCATGCGCCGCGCGCTCGCCGATGCGGGGTTGGGTGCAGAACAGATCGACGCTGTTAACGCGCACGCCACCGCCACTTATTCCGGCGATCTCGCGGAAGCGGCAGCGTTGCGAAAGCTCTTCGCGAGCCGGTGGCAAGAAGTTCCGGTGTCAGGATCGAAAGGCGCGATCGGGCATGCCATGGCTGCGGCCGGTGTGCTCGAAGCGATTGTTGCTGCGCAAACCTGTGCGACAGGTATCGTGCCACCGACGGTGAACCTGCGCCATGTCGATGAGGGCTGTGAGTTGGACCATGTGATCGGTGAGCCGCGTGACGTCGATGCCCGGACGGTGTTGTCAGTATCGTTTGGAATGGGCGGACAGAACACTGCAATAATCCTGAACCGCGGATCCAACGGATGATGGCGGCTTGGGGATTAGACAATCGAGTTGCGTTGATAACCGGGGCGACGGGGTATCTCGGGCGTGCGTTGGCCAAAGGATTCGGTGAGGCGGGGGCGCGGCTGTTTCTAACGGGACGGAATGAAGAGGCGTTGGTGGGATTAGGGAGGGAGCTGACCGCGCAGACGTTCGCGGCTGACCTGACGGAAGAGAATGCAGCGACAACTGTGGTTAATCGTGTCGTAAAAGAAGCCGGGCGGATTGATACGTTGATTATCAATGCAGGTACGCTGGCTGATGGCCTGGTTGCCGGGTTGACTGACGACGACCTCGCACGAGTTTTCGAGCTTAACGTTATGGCCGCGTTTCGCCTGCTACGTGCGGCATTGAAACCGATGATCCTGAATCATAGTGGCAACATCGTCGTCGTTTCTTCGACGGCTGCTCAACGTCCCGGCGCCGGACAATCGGCGTATGCCTCGTCAAAAGCAGCACTCGAGACTTTTGTGCGGACCACCGCACGCGAGACTGCTACGCGCGGGATCAGAATCAACGCCGTAGCGCCGGGACTGCTCGCCGGCGGCTTGAGCGCGCGCATTCTCGACGATCACATGGACCAGGCACGCGCGTCGATTCCGATGAGGAGGCCGGGCGAGGCAGAGGAAGTCGTGCCGGTGGTGCTGTTTCTCGCGTCGCCGATGAGCTCGTACGTAACGGGCCAGGTTTGGTGTGTCGATGGGGGTTTCACCGCATGAGTGCGCGCAACACTGCCGCGGAAGTTGCCACTCTCGTGCGCCAGACGCTTGCGCTTCCGGCGAGCGAACCGATCCAGCCGCAGCAACTGTTCTTTTACGATCTCGGTTTCACTTCGATGGACCTGCTCGATCTGCTGTTTCGTATCGAGCAACACTTTCAGATCGAGATCCCGGAAGGCACGATTTATCACCTGGCGCGTGGCGATCTCGCGGAGGGGAAGTTTGCCGAGGATGCAGTGCTGACCGAAGCGGGCCGGCAGCGGCTGATGGCTTTGCTTTACGACACACCGCCGGAGCTTTTCCCGGCGCGAATACACACGACGGTGCTGCCCCGCTTTTGCACGGTGGGTGCAATCACGCGGCTCGTAGACCACAAACTGGCGGATGCCAAGCCGGACTAATAGCCATGTTCGAGTTGATGCGATCGATACGAATTGACGCCGAGAACGGTCGCGCTTCAGGCGCGGCGTCGATTGCTGTAGGCCATCCGCTGTTTGCAGATCACTTTCCAGGCAAATCTCTGCTGCCGGGCTCGCTCATTCTCGAACTCGCGGCACAAGTCGCTGGACCACTCGCGGAAGAGTTCGCGAAAAATCAGTTGGGGCTCGAAAGATGGGCCATCCTGGGAATGGTTCGCGACGCACGTTTCTTGCAGCCAGTGTTTCTGCCGGCGTCGCTGGAAATAACTGCCGTGCTCTCTCGTTCGCAATCTTCAAACGTCAGCACGACCGTCGCTGTTACCGTGAATGGCGAGCGTGTGATGCAGGCTGAGCTGGTCATGATGATGCTCGAGTCGTCCAACGAATTGGCGCCTGCGATCGAAGCGCGAAACGAACGTCTGGCGCGCTGGAAGGAGGCGTCATGACGATGCTCTCCGCGATCGATGCTTTCTTCGTGGCGTATCAAGAGTCGTCTGGCGTTCTCATGCAGTTAGGCGTCGAGGTGGAGTTGAAGGGACCTATCACGCGCGACGATGTCGAACGAATGTTGTCGCACATTGTGAAGAGGTGGCCGCCGCTCGGGCAGCGACTGCGCCGGGATTGGTTGGGGTTGTCGTGGGAAGGTAAGCCGCAGACGAGGGAGATGCTGAGTGTGGCGGAGAATCGCGACAAGTTGGCGGAGTGGCGTAACAGAGCCGTTGAATCCGTTTCGCGAGCCACCGTTTCAAGTTCTTTGGATCGCGGATGGTGCTCTGAGTCTTTTGGCGTTTCGCGCACATCATGCGGTTGTTGATGGGGAAGCGTTTTTTGGAGTTTGTGTTGAAGCTGCTCGGGCGTTGGCGGGTAAAACAGTAACCACGGATAAAACGGATGGAGGCGGATTATCAGGGAATGTGAAAGTGAAAGAAGCACTGGAGAACCTCCAGAGGTTTCGAGAACAAGCACGATCCGATCAGAGTGCGCGTATCGTTATGCGGAGCACTGCTCCAGGGCCGATCGCGATCGTCGAGAGAAATTTGGATAGAAGGCAGTTAGGTGTCGCACCCGGTTGGAGGTGCGCGGCTGCGTGGATGAAGGCGATCCACGCGTGGAATTGTTCGCGCGGTGCGGCAACTAAGTCGCTCATCTCACTCGAAGTGCCGGTCAGTTTGCGGCGCAGTCGCGATACGGGCATGTGCATCGGCAATCAGCTCTCTCCGATAGTGCTTTATGGTGATGCCCTTCAACCGCTCGACGATCTGGCGCAGCAACTGAAGCAGCAGATGAGCAAAGCGATACGACAGCGAACTCACCTCGCTCTGTCGTCGCTTTCCGGTCCGGCGAAGTTTCTTCCGTGGGAAGTATTTCGACGAATCGCGGCGAGTCCCGAACTGACGGGCTTCGCCACCAGTCACTTCGCCTGGTTCGAGCAAGCGCAAACTATTCACGACGAGGTCTTCCGCGCGTCAAATGGCGCGCTGCAAATTGTCGATCAGCAGATCTATACGCCGGTCTGTTTGCACATGGGCGCGGCAGTTTCGATTCTCGCGTGGCCCGACCGCACGCAAGTTTTTTTGACTCATCGTTTGAATGCACTGTCGACAAACGACGCGAATGTCCTGTTGGACCTGATGGTCCATGAGTTGAACGCTCAACACCTGACCCGGCAGCAGATCGCTGTATGACAGGCGACGGCGATCCAGTCACCATTATCGGTTCAGGGCCCGCGGGTCTCGCGGCAGCACAAACGCTGGCAAAGCGAAACATCGAATACGTGATCCTTGAAAAGGACTCAGCAGTCGCGAGCGCGTTGCGGCGGGTCGATCCCGAAATGAGATTGCTTTCGCCAAAAGGGTTGTCGCTGATGCCCGATATGCATCCCGAACCTAATACGCCGACCTATTTACCGTTCAGCGTTCTCGTGCACGAGTTGGAGCGATACCAGCAGCGGCACAACTTGAAGGTCAAACTCGATTGCACTGTTCTCGGTATTCGAAAGGACGAGCGCGGGTTCGCCGTTAGTTATCGAGCAGGCGATGGTGAAACGCATGAACTGCGTAGCAGTCACGTAATCAACGCCACCGGCATTATCAGTCAGCCGCGCCTTCCGGATAACTTTCACCTTGAACCGCGGCGTTGGCGGCACAGCATTGACACGCGAGCGGAAGATCTCGCCGAGGCCCGCAAGCTTCTCGTGGTAGGTGGTGGCGCATCGGCAGCAGAGGTGCTTGAGAACTGGTTGCGAGTGAGGCAGAAACGTGATCGGGCGTGGCTGTCGCTGCGTTCGAGACTCATCGCGATTCCACATTGGATCTTTGGCGTCGACGTTCATTACTTCTCGTGGCTGCCAGAGCACATTCCGACGAGCTTGTTCGGATGGCGCGCGGGCAGGCTGACTGAGCCGATGACCGGACGTGCTGTGGTTCGTGCGATACGCAAAGGATTGATCAAGCGCGCGCCTCCTGTGCGTGAGTACAAAGGCTGGGAAGTCGAATTTGAAACTGGCGAGCGAATTGAGCCGGACTTGATCGTGTTTGCGACTGGGTTCAGTTATGCGCTCGAACATCTGAAGGAAGTTGTAGATCTCGATCCGGATGGCAGGCCGCTGGTCAAGAATTGTGAGAGTACACGCACGCCGGGCGTGTTTCTGCTTGGTTATCGTTTTGGGAGGACGTTCGCGTCGCCTTACCTGCGAGGGATTGCGCGTGATGCAGAATACGTTGCTGGACGGATAGATAAGCAAGAGAGCGTTGGTTACCGGTGAGTTTTTTACAGGATTACAAGATAGGAGATGAGAGCAGTCAAAGTTAAAGCTTTTGGTGATGTGGACCAACTTGAGTTGGTTGAGTTGCCGGATCCGGATCCGCAACTGGGTCAGGTGCGAATTCGCGTCGAAGCCTCTGGTTTGAACTACGCCGACGTTATGCAGCGCGCGGGCCTTTATCCTGGTGGACCAAAGCCGCCATTCATTTCCGGTCTTGAAGCGGCGGGTGTGGTTGAGACGGGCGAGGGCTTGCGCGCCGGCGCGCGTGTGATGGCGGTCTCAGCTGGTGGCTGTCACGCGGAACGCTTGTGCGTCAGCGCCGCCGCGTGCATGCCTGTTCCGGATTCGATGTCTTTCGTCGAGGCTGCTGCTTTTCCGGTCCAATATCTAACCGCATATCACGCACTCACGACGGTGGGCAGGGCTGTGGGTGGTGAGACGGTCTTGATTCATGCAGCCGCGGGAGGCGTCGGGACAGCCGCGGTGCAGATCGCGAAGTTACTTGGGTTACGTGTGATCGGCACTGCGTCGTCGGAAGAGAAACGCGCCCGCGTGCTCGAACTTGGCGCAGACGAAGCACTCACGTACGAAGAGTTCGATCAAAAGCTGAACGGTAAGACTGCGCCCACGTTGATACTCGAAGCAGTCGGCGGCGACGTGTTTCGTCGCAGTCTCGCAATTCTGCCGTCTCTCGGACGGCTCGTTGTTTTCGGTGCCGCAAGCAAAGACGTACAGCCGATCGACACGTTGAAATTGATGTTCCGATCGCAGGGCGTATTTGGCCTGCATCTGAACGCGATTTTCGAGCGGCCGAGTTTGCTCGGTGAATCAGTGAAGCGTTTGTTTGAGTGGATCGGGCAAGGGAAGTTGAAGATGCAGGTGGGCCATGTGCTGCCGCTGGCGCAGATTCGTGAAGCCCACGAGTTGATCTCGAGTAGGAAGAGTTACGGGAAGATCGTTTTAACCGCGAATTAACGCGAATTGAAAGACGCGGAGTCTTTTACCATGTTTTATACCCTCACAGACTATGGTCACTTTGCACGGATGTACTGGCGCAATCAGCGGCGACAGCGCCTATGGGGGAAACTGTATGAGGAGTCCGTGCGCTCGCAGTCGTTCAAGCTGCCGGTCGCGACTGTGGTCCAGCTAATTCCGACCGAAGCCTGTAACCTGCGTTGCCCGTTCTGCAATCAGTGGGGAGAAAATGGTTATTTCTTCGACGGTGTACGCCGTGTTCAGCACATGGACGTTGACGGCTTGACCAGACTGATGCGCGGGCTCTCACCACGCGACTCGCTGATTAGTATTCACGGTGGCGAACCGTTTGTTTATAAGCATATAGACACACTCCTCGAACTGTTGCGAGAACAACAATTCGACGTCATCTTCTCCACCAATGGAACCCTCCTGAAATCTCACCTGGACCAGCTCGCAGAGATACGAAACCTGATCTTCCTATTATCGATCGACGGAGACGAGCAGACGCACGATAAAGTTCGCGGAAAGGGAACTTTCCAGGCGGCGCGAGATTCCATGCAAGCGCTTTTTGAGTTGCGTCGCCAGCGTGGCGTGCCTTCGCCCGCCGTGATCATGAGCACGGTCGTGTGTGAATGGACCACCGACGTGCTTGAGCGCGTTTACGACGTTGCACATGACTTCCACGCGCTTGCGATCAACTACAACTTTCGCTGGTTTCTTACGGAAGAGATTGGCCAGGCCTACGAGCGTCATTTGCAACACGAATTCGGAGTGAAGTCGAGCGGCGCATGGCGCGGCTGGGTCTCGCAGAATCATGAGAACCATGATTACAGCAATGTCGCTGCCGCACTCAGTCGTGTACTGAAAAAGAAGCGACGCTTCTCACCGCCGTTTGTCGTGACGACACCCAGCCAGCTGCGCGGTTCAGACTATCAAACATACTTCACCGATTACCTCAACACCTTTGGCAACGAGAGCTGCTTCATGCCGTACTACTGGGCGCGCGTACACGCCAACGGCGAGTTGATCTTTTGTCCCGGCCATCCTGACATCATCGCCGGTAACGTCTTCCAGGATGGCTTCATCGAGTCGTTCAACTCGGCTACGGCAATCAAGTTTCGCAAACACATGCTTACGAACCGCCTGCCGATCTGCAATCGCTGCTGCGGACTTTACATGACCAATCCCGCGCGTTCATTCGAGCAGAAGGCGAGAAAGCGGCTCGCCCTGCCAAAACAGGTAAAAACCCACTGGCCCGAGGTGCTCCCGTGATCACTTTGACAGTCCTGTTCCTTGCTACTCTTTTTCTCGCCTACTCAAACGGCGCGAACGACAACTTCAAAGGCGTTGCCACGCTCTTCGGCAGCGGCACCACGAGTTACAAGTCCGCCATCACGTTGGCCACAATTTCGACGTTTGCGGGATCGATCACGTCACTCTTTCTTGCCGAGACGCTGATCAAGAATTTTTCCGGCCGTGGTTTGGTGCCTAACGAGCTCGCAGCTTCCCCGCAGTTTGTTTTAGCAGTCGGTCTGGGTGCGGGGCTGACCGTGATGCTTGCGACGTTGACTGGTTTTCCTATTTCGACTACGCACGGGCTGGTCGGTGCCCTCCTCGGAGCTGGCCTGACGGCGGTGGGTACGAGCGTCAACTTCGGCACGCTTGGCACGTTGTTCTTTCTGCCATTGCTCGTGAGTCCGTTGCTTGCAGTGGGGGTGGGAGTGGTGAGCTACGTTGTTGCGCGCGGGGTCAGAGTCAAACTTGGTGTGCGGAAAGAATGGTGTGTCTGCGTTGATCAAGTTGTGCATATCGTTCCGATTCCACAGCCTGCGGGACTGCTCGCGCTCGCGCCTGTTACTGTGCCCGAGATAACTGTTGGGACAGTCGAACAGTGCCGGCAGCAGTACAAGGGAAAGCTCTTTGGCGGTGAAGTCCAGCGCGGGCTTGATTTGGTTCACTTTCTCAGCGCCGGAAGCGTGGGCTTCGCGCGCGGGTTGAACGACACGCCGAAGATCGTTGCCCTCCTGCTTGTGATTAAGACGTTCGACGTGAAGTTTGGAATGTTGTTGGTGGCGGTCGCGATAGCGATCGGTGGTTTGTTGAATGCGCGGAGAGTCGCGATCACGATGAGCAAGAGAATCACGCCGCTGAATCCGGGGCAGGGTTTCACGGCGAATCTCGTGACATCGACGCTCGTGATTCTAGCGAGCCGGCTTGGGTTACCGGTGTCGACGACGCACGTGTCGGTGGGATCGCTCTTTGGGATCGGGTTGATCACGAGAGAAGCGAACCGGCGTGTGGTGTCCGGGATTTTGATGTCATGGGTGTTGACACTGCCGATCGCAGCGATTCTCAGTGCTGCAATTTACGCGATCGTTAACCGCGGATGACACGGATAAAACAGGATTCTTGTGAAGCATCGTTACACGCCCCGCGATTACCTGCACTTCGCGCGCTTTTACGGGCGTGGGCGTCGCAGGCAGGAACGGTGGAGTAAAGATTTTGAAACGTCCGTTCGCAGCGGTACCTTCAAGCTTCCACACGCTGCTGTGGTCCAACTCATACCCACTGAAGCCTGTAACCTTCGTTGTCCATTCTGTAACCAGTGGGGTGACGCTGGTTACTTTCTCGCGGGCTCACGGAAGGTCGAAAGCATTGACGAGACTGCCATCACTACGCTGATCCGGAAACTTTCACCACGCTGTTCCTTGATTAACGTCCATGGTGGTGAACCATTCGCCTACAAACGGATTGACACTTTACTTACAGCTCTCGCTGAACGCGACTTCGATGTACTGATCACCACCAACGGAACCCTCATGAAGAGCCATCTCGCTGCGGTTGCGAGGATTCGAAACCTCGCGTTCATCCTTTCGATCGACGGCGACGAGTCCACTCACGACAGCGTGCGTGGACGGGGTACTTACGCACGAATCACGGAAAACCTCGAGTGCCTGTTCGATTTACGTCGCGAGCTCGGCTTGCCTCTTCCGCTTGTGATCATGAGCACCGTCGTGTGCGAGTGGACCACGGACGTGATCGAGCGCGCCTACAAAACTGCGAAAGAGTTGGGCGTGTTTATGCTCAACTACAACCTGCGTTATTTCATGCCCGAGAGTGCCGGTCTTGCTTACGAGAAGCACTTACAGGAAGAGCTTGGCGTTACTTCATCGGGCGCGTGGCGCGGCTGGATATCACCCGCACACGAGCATC
The DNA here is from genome assembly GCA_963730985.1 of Pyrinomonadaceae bacterium. Lineage (GTDB taxonomy): Bacteria > Acidobacteriota > Blastocatellia > Pyrinomonadales > Pyrinomonadaceae > PSRF01. The sequence continues at coordinate 745,191 of CAVSTX010000005.1, read as the reverse complement.
ACGACTACAGTGAGGCAGTCAGTCGTTTGCGCCGTTTACTGACGCGCACCCGTTTGCGGGTGTTGCCGCCATATGTCGTGACTGGTCCGAGCCACTTGCGCGGCAAAGACTTCGACCGCTGGTTCTCCGACTATCTCGATACGTTTGGAAACGAGAGCTGCTTCATGCCGTTTTACTGGGCCAGGATCCATGCCAACGGCGATCTGATCTTTTGTCCGGGCCATCCTGACGTCATTGCCGGAAATGTCTTTCACGATGGATTTATGGAGTCGTTCAATTCCGAGATGGCGGTCAGGTTCCGCAAGTACATCCTCACGAACCGCCTGCCTATCTGCAACCGGTGTTGTGGCCTGTACATGACGAACCCGGCGCGCAGGTTTGAACAAAAGGCGCGGCGTAATCTCGATCTCGGCAAGAAGGTGATGGTCCGTTATCCGTGAAAAACGGGAAGATCGACTCGATGCGCTTTTTCGCCAAGCTGTACGTCGAACAGAGCCCGGCGACTGTCTGGTCCTACTTTTCTGATCTTACACAATGGAGCCGTTGGAGTCCGATTTGCCTTGAATGTCGCCTCGTTGAAGGCACACGACTTGAAGCAGGTTCCGTGATGAGGATCCGTTTCCGCGTCGCGCGTATCACCACCGTAGTGCTGGCCAGCGTCATCAGCATAAGGTCGCCACATGTAATCACGTGGACTGGAGCAAAGTATGGCTTTAGCGCGGTACACACGTACCGGTTCGAGAGTCACGGCAGCGGCACGTTGATGATCAACGAAGAGAGGATCTTTGGCGCGCCGTTTCCGATCAGTAATGCGATCAGACGTTGGTATAAAGCCAGCGATCTTTCGTTCCAATCGCTTGCCGGAATCAAAAGGGAACTGGGATGAAGAAGATCCTGATCGTAACCTGTCGCTTCGATGAAGACCGTATGGGCGGGTCGCGACCGTGGCGAGTGCCGCAGGCGATGGCGGCTGCGTATCTTGCCGGCGGTTTCAATCCGAAGCTGTGCGAGATACGTCTTTACAGTGAGCTGTACAGTGGTCCGGTTGTAGATCTCGATTTGCTTCGCTGGCCCGACATGCTGGTTTTGTCGGGACTGCAAGTAGATTTCGATCGTTTTCTGCACCTCACAGCGTACGCACGAACTCTTAATCCGAAACTCATTGTTGTTGCAGGTGGGTCGCTGGTTGAAGTGCTGCCTGTTTTTTCCCGTCAATTCTTTGACTATTGCTGTCGCGGGCCGGTTGAAGAGATTCAGGACGTCGTCAGAGACGCATTCGGCCCGGACTATGTTTGTGAAACGTTCATGCCGCGTCACGACCTTGCGTATTGGAGCAAGGGTGTGGGGCTCGTCGAGTCGAGCCGTTACTGCAACTTCCACTGTAACTTCTGCACGATGTCGATCGGAAACAACAGCTATACCAATTTCGACTTGCAGGAAGTCCGCCAGCAGATACTAAACACGAAACGGAAACACATTTTCTTTCTCGACAATAATTTTTACGGCAACAACGTTCATCAGTTTGAAAGTAAGTTGGAATTGCTGAAGGAGATGAAGCGTCGCGGTGATTTGCGCTCGTGGGGAGCGGAGATCACAGCTGACTTTTTCATGAAGCCGCGCAATCTGGAGCTGGCTCGAGAGTCTGGTTGCCTCGCGTTGTTTTGCGGAGTGGAATCGTTTGATAGTGACAGCCTGGCGTCGTTCGAGAAACGACAGAACATGACGAATCAGGTCGATTTGATTCGCCGTTGTCTCGAGGCAGGGATTCTGTTTCTCTATGGGATCATTATCGATCCTACGCGCCGTTCGCTTGAGTCGCTGCAAGCGGAGTTTGAGTTCATTCTCAACAATGATGAGATCACGTTGCCGAGTTACTTTACGTTGCCGATACCGTTGTTAGGGACGCCGTTGTTCTTTGAGTATCTAAACGAGCGCGCGATATTGCCGCGAACCCGTGTGCGGGATCTGGATGGCACGACGCTGTCATTGCGACCGCTCGACGATCTCGCAGCGGTTAGTGATTTCTGGTCGAGATTACTACGTTGGGAAGGATGCAAGCGAAAGATCGCCGGGCGCACAATTCGTTTTTCGAGGCGGTACCGGCACTCGCTCGACTGGCGCGCGTGTTCCGTAAATGTTGGGAATAGTGCGATGCAGTTATTGCCGAGGTATCGCAACAGGAAGCGAACGTTTGTCAGTACGAGTGAGTGCCTGGATCCGGTTTATGAGCCGTTGTGTTCGGTGTCGTCGAGGTTTCGGAAATATTTCGAGCCGGTATTTGTGACGGATGAGGCAGGCATGTTGAATCCTGAGCTCCAAGAACTCTGTGATAAGCCTGCGAAGCGGGCGGCTTTTTAAACAGGATTACAGGATTTACATGATTTTCAGGATATCGTGCAAAATCTGTAATCGTGTCTAACTGACCTTATTTAGCCCACGCGCAACTTACCTCAGGCACCGACGGTATTGTCAACTTAACTTCATTAAAGAAACACCTGACCTCCGCATTACGCAATAATAGGTTAAGGGTTTTTATTGTTAGTACTTTAGGATCGTCACACAGCTCAGACTCTTACCATCCGTTCCCGGTTATAGGCAATTAAAGTCGAGTGCGCGCCGCTGATGCGGATTCTATTCTTTACCCCCGGAAGAGAGCATCAGCAGTTTTCATTTGTCTGCGTTCGTGACACCAAAGCTCCGCATTACGCACGTGTCTCTCGCAGCTTGGTTGTAAGTATGAAGAATTGAAGGTTATTGGTGGAGGAGGGGGATCGAACCCCTGACCTCCGCATTGCGAAACGGACTCTCGGCAAAAACGTAAGTAATTGCCTTTTCTAAAGTTGCAGCCACCAAGAGTTTTTAGGGGTTTTCCGGTTCCTTCCCATTCCTTACCATCGCGTACCGGTAGCGTGCAGTTATTTTTGTCCACGTATTGGCCACTTGGAATTATGACGATGAAGCGCGTTTTGAGATGCCGAATTGTCATCTCAAACAGAAGACATAGTGTTTTTGTCGAGCGGGTATTTGTCGCCAACGGTATCAAGTAATTCGGTGGAGCGTAAGTATCTTCGATCTCTTTATCGCCCATCACTTCTGGTCGCTCTCTGACTTAACTATTGGACTTTTCGATCCTCCTTCTTGGCCTCTGCCATTGCCTCCGGCTCTAACTCTTCAGCGCTCTTATTCAATTTGATGAATAGGCCCCACGCGGCGAGCAGCACGCCCGTTGCGACCCCGACAGCAGCCGCCTGAATAAGTCGCGACGTGTCACCATGAGCAAACTGGAAGACAGCAACCAGAGTCTCGATTGATAGAGCTACGATAACGACAACCATGAACCGCGATAAGAACCTTCGGACCCGAGTCGGCGCACTCACTTGCACCTCTCGTTGCACTTCCTCTTCAAGGATCGTCTGTCCTAGTTCAAGCGCAACCACGGCAATAGTCAGCAAGCCGATGCTTTCAAGGATGGCGTTGAAGCGCTCTGTGAGGACTAAACCCACAGTGGGATTGATCCCGTGCCACAACTCCATCACGGCAAAGAAGATTAAAGAGAGAGCGCAGCAAATGAACAGGAAGATAATACCGGAATAACCTAAAACAAATACTTTCCGAATAAACTTCAATGTAGGAGCCTCCCTCTAATGTCGGCAGATGTTTGTCACGCTCATTCTGTTCCGCATGGTAGAGAACCCAGCTTCAAGGTTTTTGATAGCCGAGTACCCGCGCTTTAAGTTGAGCTGTGCGGGGGTCTTGTTCAAACGTTACCCACCCTTGGCGAGTTGCACGGCGCGGCAGGAAAGCGACGTCGAGTTCCCCTCGCGCTATCTCTTCACCACCGTTCGCCATCACCACTTCAATTAGCACGCCCTCGGCTGTTTCATCGCCGTGGTTAACTACAGTGACGGGCACAATGAAATTGAATTGACGTTGTTCCGGAGTTCCCAGGCGAACCTCGAGGCTCGGTGGTTCGTGGCCCATTGAAGCGCCGGCGTATATGAGATAACCGAGCGTTGAGGAGACCAGGATAAGGCCAAGGGCAAAGACAATCCACTCGAACCAATTCTTTTGTACCTTAGTCATTGCAGCAATAGCCTTCCAGCGGATGCACCGAGGGTCGCGGCTAATCCGAGCGCCACGGTTTGAGCCAGGGCGGTGAACATTGTCACGCCGTCAAACCGACCGAAGAACCAGAGAATCAATGCCGAAGAGCTTAACGCAATCGCGTAAGTAACCACAGTGCCTAGCAGCATAAGTGTTGGATGGTCTGCGCGAACAAATTCCCCCGCGCCCTTGAAATCGCTGTAGTGCAGAATCAGGAAGGCAATCAAAAGCGAAAACACTGCCACTCCTATTAGTTTCAACCACGACGTCTGAATTCCGATGATGACGACTTCTTCAGTCGGCGCTAGGTTCGCCGCAAAGAGCACGGCGCCGCAGAAGGCAAAAACAATCTGGGCACCGAAGTGAATTCCGTCCTTGTCCGAACTCCCTCCCATTCCCTCGTCTTTCCCACCTGCGCCAAGCTGCGCCGAGCCGACAGAAACACCGATTGCTACAGTCATGGCTTCCAACACGATGACTCCGGCAATTTCATTGATTGGCATCTCGAAGGTAATGCGCCCAAAAAGAAACAGAACCAGCGCTGCGAGAAAAAGACCGATGCCCATTTCTTCGACGGAGTCAATTGCGACTTCCGTCATAGTCCTATCGCGCCTTAAGCCCGCATATCGATTGTAGCCAAGTAACAAAAGAAACGTTGTCAATACATAGGCTAGCAGCCGGTAAGGATGGGTGCTAAATCCCGCCCACCACACTTCCATGGTGTACAGCAGAGGAAGGCTGAACATCAGGCCCCCTGCTACGCCGCGTCCGTATTCCTGCAGCGATTCCGTGATCGAGCGCTCTTTGGTTTTTGTGGACGTCCGACGCGACATAAACAGAAACGTGACGTGCTCCGCCAAAACGCACCGCGCGTCCAGCTCAAAAAATTTTAGGAGAAATTGAACTGAAGGATAACCGCTGCTGTGGCCTCCCGCAAACAACACTGCAACCTTCGATATTTGTCGGCATCGGTGTCGAGCAGTTCGGGAGCGCTGCACTATAGAAGAACCGTTTAGTGTGGCGCGTGAACACTCAGTGAGAACAATCCGCGATCCGCCGCAGCAAAAAATCCCTTATCGATACGCCACCTCAACCATTCATGATCTTACGATATGCCACATACAAATCAGACAGCCGGTCAGCGGAAGCAGGATCACTACGAGCGAGCAAAGTGATAATCTCATCGCGTCCGGCGAACAACGGCTGCATGCCCTGTCTTTGCGCTTGCGTAAAGTTCGAAGTATCCCCCTTATCAATTTCCGCACGTAAGGTTGTAAAGAACTGGCTGGTAGCCTGGCGCGCGGGCTCATAATCACCTCGCCGCGCATCAATTACTGCCGAGGCAAGATTACTCTGCATCCTGACAAGGATTAACTGGTGCTGTGTCTCGATCAGACTACTATTGGCTGCCCGAGCCTTGAGCCACATTGGGATGAAACCCAGCAGGAAGACGACGAGTAACACGCCAGCATAAATGATGAAGCGCTGGTTTCCATTAGTTGACTTGACCGGTTTGGTTTGTACGTCTTCACTCATAATGTCTACCTTTGTATTAAGCGCCTTAGGGTTCATTGACGGTATTACGACGTGCGTCATTGCACCCAAAACATTTAAGGTTTTACGACTTACTAAGTTATGCGCCAACTGTGTTTCAAGTGTTTACAATTGGTTCCCATTTTATACGCTTTAGTACTTGCGCTGTTTTTTCTGCCCACGTAATGACCACTTGGGAAACTTGGGTCTTCAGAATTTGTGCTGTAGGGGATTGAGCGAGAGGGTGTTGGTGGAGCAGAGGGGGATCGAACCCCTGACCTCCGCATTGCGAACGCGGCGCTCTGCCAAACTGAGCTACTGCCCCACGTGCCTGCAAGTTTAGGTAGTGGCGGCGGGAGGTGTCAAATTAGGGGCTGAGTGAAGCGGGCAGTAGTAGAACAAAAACCATATATCATTTCTCATTTCATATTTCATATTTCTCATTTGTCATTGTAAGAACTCGTCAGCGCTTAAACAGCGAACCGCAATCCGCTAGTAGTCATCTGCTCGTTTATCGCGGAAAGCTCTCCAAATGGCAGAGGTCTGAGCTCACTGGCCTAATACTAAGCCAATATCGGATCAAAAAGACTAATCTGCTGATTGCTGATTGCTGATTGCTGATTGCTGTTTGCTGTTTGCTTCTTACAATGACAAATGAGAAATATGAAATCGGAAATGATATATGGTTCTTCTTTTAAACCTGGCTAAGACTCTTCACGACCAAATCAATCGCTTCTTCCAACCTGGCCACATTCTTTCCGCCGCCTTGTGCCATATCTGGTTTGCCGCCACCGCGACCATCGAGTAGTTCGCAGGCCTGTTTCATCAGTGCGTTCATGTCGCCAGGAGCGTCAGCGGAGCGGGCGAACACCAGGCGCGCGGTGTTGCTGTCGTGTGAACCCAACAACGCAATTGTGTGCGGATGGACGATCAGTGCAAGCGCGAGTTGTTTGAGTGACTCTGCGTCGCGATCGGAGAAGACCCTGGCAACAACTTGCAAACCGGAAGATACCCCGCTACCGCGGGTGGTACTGACCTCACCGCCAACGATCTCCCTCAACAACTCTTCTGCTTCTACGCGCGCAGCGATTTCTTCAAGCGAGCGCACACGTCGGTGCAATTCCTTATTTTCGTCAAGCACGCGTGCAGTTAACTTAGCAGCATCGTCCCGCGCTGAGCTGTAAAGTTCCGCGACTGCGCGAGCCGTACGATTCGCCCGCCGGTAGTCGGCTAGCGCTCTCATGCCCGCAACAAACTCGATTCGAGTGAGACCTTTCGCGCGCTCCCAATGTCGCACCGCAATCATTCCCACTTCGCCCGTGCGATACGCGTGCGTGCCGCCGCAGGGAGTCAGATCAAAACCTTCAATCTCAATCACTCTTAGCTCGCCTTCACGCGCCGGGTCTTTGCGCAGCGGCAACGCGGCCGCTTCTTCACTCGTAACATTCCTAATCGCAATTGACCGGTCTTCCCAGATTACGTTGTTTGCGAGTTCAACAGCGCGTTCGATTACCTCGGAAGTCGGGTCCGGAAGGTCAACATCAATCTCGCAAGCCTCCTCGAGCACGCGAAAGCTGCGGGTCGGCGCATTGAAGAGCGTTATGAAAGCCTGCGAAAGAATGTGTTGACCCGTGTGCTGTTGCATGTGATCGAGCCGCCGTGCCCAATTAATTCTTCCTTTGACGACTGCACCGACTTGAGGCGCCGGCCCCTGGATAACGTGAAGAACGCCGTTTTGTTCGTCGTCAATGCATTCGACTACCTTAGCGCCATCAAGAGTTCCCGTATCGCTGGGCTGCCCGCCGCCCGTCGGATAAAAAGCCGTACGGTCCAGAGTAATGGCTGTCCATCCGCTGACGCGTTCGGTCTTGTCGATGACGCGCGCTTCAAACTCGATAAGATGCGAGTCGCTGTAATAGAGACGTTCGGTCGGCAGGCATGGAAGTTTAATAGTGCAAGCCTGGGTGTCGTGCAAGTTGTAAGAGGGGAAACGGGAAAGGGCCAGGGGGCGTCTACTGATAACTAAAGAAAAAACCATTTCTCATTTGTCATTTCTTATTATCACGCCGGCTTCAGTGGACCAGTCAAACGGGCTACGCTGGCCGATGCCAACGAGACTCGCGACTGGCGTATCTATCGCGACTTCGCCCAAAGTCTGATCCAGATAGCACGGCCACTCTATGCTCATTCAGAGTTGGGACTGGAACTAGACGCCACCGCCTACGCCTTCGACGCCACTACCATAGACTTGTGTCTCTCGCTCTTCCCCTGGGCCAAATTCAGAAAACACAAGGGCGCGATCAAGTTACACACATTGCTGGAGATTCACAGCGCTATTCCCGTATTTATCGCTATTACCGCGGGGAATGTCCACGAGGTCAACCTCCTCGACGAACTCATACTAGAACCCGGCTCGTTCATCATCATGGATCGCGGCTTCCTCGACTTCCAGCGGCTTTACCGATTGCAAACGGAGCTCGCGTTCTTTGTCATTCGCACCAAAAGCAATCTGCGCTTTCGCCGTCGCTACTCCCATCCGCACGACCGCGCTACTGGGGTGCGGTATTTTTTTGATATTTCTATTTCTTATTTCTCATTTTGCCATTGTATGCAGCGACCACTCGTCACTCAGCAATCTCCTTTCCTGAGAGTGCTGAATATCGGATGGTATAATCAGCACGGTTTTCTGCATCAATAATTATCTTCTTTAGCATCCATAGAAAGAAAACTTATGCGCTTCTCCTTCCGACACACGGCGATTCGAACGCTTGCACTTCTGTTTTTGTGCCTCGCATTACAGGGTGCGGCTGCCGGTCAACAGTATCAACCCCTGCGATCGATTACTTATCGACTTGCAATGTCGCGCCCGGTTTCGCATTTGTTTGAAGTCGCTATCGAAGTCGAATTGCCGCCGGGAGATTTGCCGAAGACGGTGGATTTCCAGATGCCGAAATGGTCGCCGGGGCGGTACGCCGTGTTTGATTTCGCGAAGAACGTGCAGGAGGTCCAGGCGCTCGGAGGCATTTGCCCGCGAAGTGCGCAGTGCAAAATGCCCGCGTTCCCGGTGGCAAAGGTTGATGATCAGACTTGGCGTGTTTCAACCATGAACACGCATAGTCTCACCATTCGTTACAAGGTTTTTGGCAACGACCTGTCCGGCACCTTCTCTCAGTTGAACGCACAGCACGCGAATTACAACGGCCATTCGATATTCATGTACGTCGTCAATCACAAACCTGATCCAGTCAAGCTGGAGATTGAACCGCCCGCTGGCTGGCGCATCGTTAACGGTAGAACGGAAACCACAAACCAGCGACAGTGGAACTTCGCCAACTGGGACATCATGGCTGACACGCCGACTGAGATCGGACCTGATTGGACCATCGACGAATTTCAGGTTGAAGGCAAACGTTATCAGGTGGTGGTCCATTCGCTTGGTGACGAAGGTGGCAAGCGTCCCGCGTTAGTGAAAGACATCGAGAAAATTGTGCGCGCTGAAGTGGCGATGTGGGGTCAGCCTGACTTCGAGTCTTACACCTTCCTATTACATTTCGCCGCCGACGATCATTCAGGCGATGGCATGGAACATTTGACCTCAACGCAAATCATCGAACCTGGCGCGTTAGGTGAGTCCGGGATTTACATGAGCACACTTGGCACTGTGGCCCACGAATTCTTTCATGTGTGGAATGTGAAACGGCTGCGACCAGTCGAACTTGGTCCATGGGATTTTACCCGTCCGTTACACACGCGCAGTTTATGGATCGCAGAGGGATTAACAAACTATTTCGGCCACCTGATGATGCGACGCGCTGGAATCTGGGACACCCCGAGGTTTCTCTCGCGGGAGAGCCAAACTATTTCGGGAATTGAGAATGCACCGGGCACTGCGTTGATGAGCGCCGAGGCAGCCTCGCAAGCCGCGCCATTCCTCGATGATGCGCCGCACGCCCAGAAAACAAATCTGCCCAACACGGCGATTAGTTATTACCCGAAGGGCGAGTTGGTTGGCTTGGTGCTGGACTTGATCATTCGCGGCAAGACTAACGGAAAAGCATCGTTGGCTGACGTGTTAAAGCGAATGTATGAAAGGTTTTATCTAAGCAGTCCCAACGCAACGTACTACCTGCGCGGCAGGGGCTACACGCCGGAAGACTTTCAACAGGTCGCGACGGAAGTTGCCGGCTATGACCTCGCCGATTTCTTTGCTCGTCATGTTCGCGAAACAGAAACACTTCCTTACGACGAGGCTTTTGGTTATGTCGGTCTGCGCCTCGTTAGAACGGTCGCGAGGGAGCCTTATAACGCCGGGATTTCGCTTGATTGGGCGGATATGGAGTCCCTCACGATCGGTAGTGTTCGCAACTACTCACCCGCAGAAGACGCCGGCCTCGAAGAAGGGGACGAAATACTTTCGCTCGGCAGCAAGAATGTAAAAAAAGAAAATTGGTTGATGTCCCTGGCGCGTTACAAACAGGGCGAGCGCGTCCCGATTACTGTGAAACGCGACCGGCGGACGATTCGAACAACCTTAACCCTCGGCGCTCCGGAGCGGTTTGATTATCGAATCGAGGAACGAACCGATGCGACGGCTGAACAGAAGATTCTGCGAGAAGCTTGGTTGAGTGCCAGATGAAGAAGAGGAACGAACAATTATCAATCGCGAATTCAAATTGGAAGTGCAACAGGTGACGTCATGTACAGTACCGTCTTTAGACGGTTGCCCGAAGGGTCGTTAGGCCAGCCGTTTTACGGCTGGTAGTTGCGACCGCCACCCTCCGATAGGCTGCTTTAGCGGCCTTCTTCTGCCGCTGCTAAAGCAGCTACTAAAAACCTTAGGCTCGCCGCAACCAGCCGTAAAACGGCTGGCCTATGCACCCCGACTCCGTCGGGGCTGCCGCGTGAACGCGGCATTAAACCGCACGCATCTGAAAGTCGCTCTTGAAACTCTGGCTCCTTCACACGTGCACTTCGAACTCGGTGCACCATTTCACATTTCTCATATCACATTTCGTATCTGTCAGCTTGACTGATCGACGCGTCCTCATCAGGCATTCCATTTGCTACTAGTCCACCACAGTTTCCCTCGATAACTGGAGAGGTGGTTCTCGGTAACGAGAACATCAACACCGTCCCTCTCTCCTCGTCAGTTAAAGCAAAAACACCAGGATGTTAATGGAGGGATTATGGCGGCAGTATTAGCAACACTCGACAACTATTCACATGCTCCGGCTACCGACAGAGGGAACTTGGGCGGTGGTATTCTCAGTTGGTTGGTGACAATTTTTGGCTGCACACACAAAGAGTTGAGTCGTCCTTTTTCAAGACGGGGTCAAACGTACCGTGTCTGCATTGATTGCGGAGCGCAACGAAGGTTCGACGCGAAGACATGGAACATGCGCGGGCCCTTCTATTACGAGCCGGCTAATACGGCGACGCTTTCGGATATTGAAGTGAGTGCGCTGCGAGCTGTGTGATTTACGGCGTGTCTTTGGGCGCAGGGCAAGAACGGGATTTTTCATTTCTCATTTTTCATTTCTCATCTACACATTAGCGGTAGTGAGCCTTCGCTCTCCAATGTGACCAAGCGTTGAAACTATCGGCAATGGCAAATGAGAAATGAGAAATGGAAAATCCCGTTGTCTGCGTTCGTCTGACTCTCTACTTGGCCGACGCTCGATACCCTCGGGGACCAGTTCTGACTCGCTTTCGGCTGTCCTCAGCGCAACTGAACATGCAGATGATTATCGTGGTCTTTCAAGGGTCTGGTCAGCTTTGCCTTAATGCACTTAGGATCGTTGAAGATGATGTCTGCCTTCGGATGCTTCTTCCGAATTAACTCCACCAGCTCCCGGGTTTTTACAGGGTCATACTCTGCGTTGTGAATGTCGGTCGCTGCCATAATGTTGTCTTTCCTTATAGGTCTAACGTCAACTGTGCGCCCGTCTTTGTGAGATTTGTGGGCCAGCTTTCCCGGCTTAACGGTACTGAAAAATGGGCCACCACCCTTGCGACTAATATGACCGTATTGGAGTGGAACTTCCGGATGGATCAGAAACCAAGTTGCGGCAAGATCGATAAGCGCGTTGATGGCGAGTTGAGTGCCAAACTGAGTGGCGCCGCCGGGCTCCCGCAGGAAAGTTCTAAAACCGTCGCCCCGCTCAGGCAAGAGAACGTTGACCGCGACGTTGTCACCTGTAGGAGCAGGCTTGGTTTCCAGCGCGATCTTGTAAAGCAGCCGGTACGTTTCGTCCGTTAAGATCCCGCTTGGCTCCAGGCTGTTGTCCATTTGAAAAGTGATGAGTGCATTTTGAGTTTTTTGTCCGAAGGTACCCTGTCCGGTGTTCAGGTCTGCCTGCGTTAGCTTTCCCGCTTTCACCAGCCGGTTCTGCATGGGTAGAACGAGGCCTCCCTTGCTGCCAAACTTGATGCCTTCATTCAACTGACGAATCGCCGCCTGGGTAGCCAGATCAAAGGTGCCGTTATTGGCAAGTCCGTTATCACTCTGGAATCTCTTCACCGCTCCTTCTGTAATTCCACCAAAGGTCCCAGGCCCGCCTTTCTTCTCTTCCAGAGTCATGTATCCAAGATCAATCATTTCGTCCTGCAAAGCACCCACTTCCGGGCCTTTCATTCCGCGCTGCAGCACGGTGGTCGCCGGTTCCAATACAGCCGTGCCGAGGCCAGCCCGAACTTTCGAAGCAGCTTCGGCTACCGTAATCACACCATTGCCATTGATGTCCAATCCACTGTTTTGTTTGAACTGAACGCTGGGTTTGCTGAAGAGTGCAAAGTTTGCTCCTTTGCCGACTGCTTTCGGGAAGAGCACTGCCATATAGGCATCCTCCAGCGTCTTCATTCGACCTTTGAACGGCTTGAAGTGCTGCGCCACTACGTCGAGTTGTTCCACCGCCGTCATCTTCTCGAGTTTGGCTATAGTCGTGCCCAGTCCTATTGCCGTTTTGGGCATGAATTGAATTAGCCCGGTGGCGCCGCTCGCTGGACTCTTCACCTTAGGACTAAACGACTGACCGGACTCAAAGCTCATAATCGCCATCAAGAAGTTGGGATCGGTTTCCAGACTCGCGGCGATGGCGATGACCTTCGTCCTGAATTCCTCACTGGTATTTTCGATCCCGGGTACTTTAACTAAATTGGGCATCTCGTCTCTCCTTTGTGGGTTGAGTTTGTGCAGACAAGGTAAGGCGATGCGAGGGAGTCGCACCGCGAACCTATGAAGTTCCGTAAACGCTGGAAGTGCAGTGACGGATTACTTCGGGGCGACTGAGGGTTTAGATGGGGTTGGCGGTCGACGATGAACACATCATCTACGGGTCAACAGGAATCAACAGTCGGACCTGTGGCGCATCAAGGCGAAAACCGACGAGTCGTTGCTTGTTCCTTAATATTCAGCACCTGACTACTGCCGTCAAAATCGCTTCCTAACTACTATGTCAGTTTCCGGCTGTCCATTTCATGCGGTGGCGTCATTCACGCAACTCTAAACAACTCTTCAGAGAACCGCGAATTCTATGGGCCGTGAAGCCCTGAGGTATGAAATGGCGAGAATCTATTCCAGCCGGTAGTTTGGCGCTTCCTTAGTGATGATGACGTCATGTACGTGCGACTCGCGCAGTCCGGCGGAAGTAATGCGAATGAATTGACTCTTTTCCTGAAACTCTTTGATTGAATGACAACCGGTGTAACCCATACCGGAACGCAATCCGCCGACTAGTTGAGTTGTCATCTCTGCGATCGTGCCTTTGTAAGCGACGCGTCCTTCGATTCCTTCCGGTACCAGCTTCGATTCGTTCTCAGTCAACTCTTGCGCATATCGATCGCGCGAGCCTTCGCGCATGGCTCCGATTGATCCCATTCCGCGGTACGTCTTAAACGAACGTCCCTGGAACAGAATAACTTCGCCCGGCGCCTCTTCGGTGCCCGCGAACAGCGAACCGATCATGACGACGTCGGCGCCCGCGGCGATCGCCTTCGCGACATCACCTGAAAACTTTACGCCTCCGTCAGAAATCACAGGAACTCCGCCGCTCTGTGCAGCTTTGACACAAGACTGGATGGCCGTTATCTGTGGCACGCCTGCGCCGGTCACCACCCGAGTTGTACAAATCGATCCCGGTCCAATACCAACTTTCACGGCATCCACTCCCGCGTCTACCAACTCCTGCGCGCCTTCAGTCGTGCCGACATTGCCGGCGATAAGATCTACCTGCGGGTGCCGTTGTTTGATTTCACGTACTGCCTCGATGACGCGCGATGAGTGGCCATGCGCGGTATCGACTACCAGACAATCGACGCGTGCCTTCACGAGTTCATCGGCTCGTTCACGGAAGTCGCCCGTGGCACCAATCGCAGCTGCGACGCGCAGCCGGCCGAGATCGTCCTTGGCTGCAGTCGGATACTTGATGGCCTTCTGAATATCTTTGACCGTAATCAAACCTTTGATTCGTTTGTCACCGTCAACCACCAAAAGTTTCTCGATGCGATGTTTTTGCAAAACTGACTTGGCCTGTTCGAGTGTCGTGCCTACCGGCACGGTGACGAGCGGCTGAGGAGTCATGACTTCCGAAACAGGAATATCAAATCGTGTTTCAAATCGCAGGTCTCGATTCGTGATGATGCCTACGAGATGTCCATCTTCATCAACAACGGGAACGCCGCTGATGTGAAAACGCTCCATCACCTGCAGCGCCTCGCGCACAGGCTTGGTGGGCAGAATGGTCACCGGATCAACAATCATCCCTGATTCGGATCGCTTTACCTTGTCAACTTCTTCGGCCTGGCGATCGATACTCAGGTTTTTGTGAATGACTCCGATGCCGCCTTGTTGCGCCAAAGCAATGGCCAGCGCCGCTTCAGTCACCGTGTCCATGGCCGCGGAGCACAGCGGGATTTGCAAACGTATGTTGCGGGTGAATTGAGTTGACGTATCAGTTTCGGAAGGTAGCACGTCGGAACGCGCGGGCAGCAATAGTACGTCGTCGAATGTAAGACCCTCTTTGATGTCCGATGAGATCATAAGAACAGTTTCAACTCCTCATTATTAATAACAGCGGGTCCGTAAGAACGGAACTGCCCGCCGTTAAGCGGGCAGTCTTGATTTCCATTCGCACACTCGCCTTGTGTGCTGAGCCTTGCGGCAGGCACCTTCGGCAAGCGGCAGTTACTGTTGCAAGGCTCTTTCGTAATCAGCGTTCCACGTTTCCAAACTAACTCCGCCGCACAAGCTCTCGTTATCGAGAGAGAACTCATTGCCGGGCGGACGGTTCAGCAGTTCAGCAGATCGTTTCTGAACCCAATTTAGGACACCGAGCGCAAGCGCGGTCAGAATTGCCAAAATAACTATGGCCAGCAACGCCGTTTTTATCGGTGAACGAGCTGCCTCGGAAGTATCAGTGTAAACCTTCGAATGCAGTGGCGTGCTGGAGACGTCGTCACCAGTATCGCCCTGATCACGCATGAAACGCGTGTAACCGTCGACAGCCTCTTTCTCGTCGTAGCCGACGTAGCGGGCATAGGCCTTAACAAAACTGCGATTGAAGATTCCACCCGGAAGGCGCTTGTAATCGTTCGTTTCGATTGCTTCTAAATAATGAACCGAAATGCGCGTCTGGTCTGAAATCTCGCGCAACGGAATGCCTCGTTCTTCGCGCGCGAGTCGCAACTGTTCGCCGATAGTCGCTGCCATCACCAAATCCGTGAGCTTCTCGCTTTACTTGGTGGATGTAAGCCTCGCGAAACCGTGGAAAACAGGCGACTAATTTACGGAATCGGAGACGTTGTTACCTGCTCGTACAAACAGATCTAACTGTTTCGGGAATATATAGTGCGAGGCAAACGCTGTCAAACTTTTGCATCCCAAGGTGATAGGCATAGTTTCGAAAATGTTGAGGAACCGGTTCGCGAATGGAGCGATCGCGAATGAACCTTTGAACTGCGATATCACTGTGGTTCCGGGCGTGAGTCTTGTAGGTAAGCATTTAAGACTGCCGCCCACTTCGCGGGCTGCATATTTCATCATGCTTCGGTGACCTGGGGCTTACGCCCCAGAAATTATGAAGCCGGGTCTCCCAAAGTCGATTTGGAAGTTGGACAATGTCCAACGATCGATACGAGTTTGGCCTTTGCAGGTTGACTCAAAATCTGACTTAGAAGGGAGTACCCGGTGATGAAGATATTGGCATTGGATTTAGGAAAATTCAAGACAGTAGGTTGTGATTACGAACGAGAGAGTGGCAGACATCGGTTTAAAGGTAGCTTCACTACGCCGGCAGCGTTGCAGCAGTTGGTGAAGGAAGTGAAACCAGATCGGGTGGTGATTGAAGTTTGCAATATCGCGGGCTGGGTCTGTGATCTGTTGCGCGGGATGGGAGTGGAGGTGCAGGTAGCGAACCCTAGCGACGACGCCTGGCGCTGGCGCAAGGTAAAGAGGAAGAACGATCGTTGTGATGCTTTGAAAGCAGCACGGCTTTCAGCGGTGAACCAGTTGCGCGAGGTATACATTCCTACGATAGAGGTGCGGCAATGGCGGGCGCTGATCGCGTTTCGGCAACAACTGGTGAAGCGGCGCGGTCAGGTAAAGAATCATATTCGGGACTTGTTAGTTACGGAAGGACAGTTGCTGCCGCGTGGCGCCAAGTGTTGGACGCAGCTGGGCGTGGCCCAGTTAGAAGCGATGGCGAGACCAATGAAGGAATTAGGGATGGATGAATTGTGGCGTGGGCAGTTGCATGTGGAGTTGCGGCAGTTGCGCGAAGTACAGGAGGAAATCGCCGTGGCGGAGGAAAAGTTAGACGCCATTGCCGCCGCAGATCCCCGGATTGGGTTGTTGCGCACCATCCCTGGAGTGGGTCCACGATTGTCAGAAGCGATAGTGGCCTTGTTGGATCGACCCGAGCGCTTTCGCAAATCGTGCGAAGTCAGTGCCTACATTGGCATGGTGCCAAAGGAACTCGACTCGGGAGAGACTGAGCGACACGGGCGGATCACGCGGCATGGTAGCCGGCTGGTGCGATCGTTATTGGTAGAAGTAGCTTGGGCAGGCCTCCGCCACAACCCCTGGGTTCGCGAGACCTATCAGCGCATCAGTGGTGGCAAGAAAGCACGTAAGAAGATCGCAATTGTAGCTGTGGGCAGACAACTGTTGGTTCGTTGCTGGGCGATGCTAAGAGACAACTCGCCCTGGCATTGGCAACCAACCATTGCTTAACCGCAGTTACCGAGTGGGAGAAGAGAAGGTTCGGAAACAGATTGAAATGACGAAGAGCTCGAGTAAAGCCTGAGTGACAAACTCGTGCCCTAGAATGAGCCTCGTCGCACCGTTGAATGAGACCACTGGCTCGCTACCTTGAGTGGAAACTCGAATAGAAGGGTGAACCAATCGACCCCGAACGTATCTCTTGACACGCCCCGGCTTCATAGAAGGCTTTATGCTTTCGTCCGCTCCGCGGACTTTCTTAGGAAGACCTGCTCTGCCGGCTCTATCGATTGAGCAATCCATCAACCTGGGGCTCACGCCCCAGGCTTTATGCTCCCGTCCGCAGAGCGAATATGTGGGTCAGACGTCTTTGAACAAAACGTATTTTGAGTGTTCCATAATTGGCACTTCTCTTGATTCTTCTGCCTTGCGGTGATAGGTTTGCGGCAGTAAACATCACCAGCTTTAATTTCTACAATTAGAAAAGAGAGGATACTAGAAATGCCCTTAGAAGCCCTCGGAATGGTCGAGACCAAAGGCTTTGTTGGCGCCGTTGAGGCGGCTGACGCCATGGTCAAAGCAGCGAATGTGCAACTGCTCGGAAAGGAGTACATCGGCGCTGGTTATGTGACGATCTTTGTGCGCGGTGATGTCGGTGCCGTGAAAGCTGCAACCGATGCCGGCGCGGCGGCTGCGAGACGAGTCGGCGAACTAATCAGCGTGCACGTTATTCCTCGTCCCCACTCGGAAGTCGAACGCGTGTTACCTGTCGACGGCCGAACCGGATTGAGTCCGGACGAACGATCACTACAGGGCGGCGGCGCTCGTGGACAGTTGGGCCAGGGCGAAGGCCGATCGTTACAAGCCGGCGCACGTGAAGGTAGCAAGGAAAGAGCCCGTTAACATTGCCGGTTTCCAATTGCCATTTGCCGGTTCACCGTTGAGCCGGCATCACAGTTGGAAATTGGAAATCGACAATCGGCAATGGTTCGGAGGTGGTTATGTCCACGGATAAAGACCTGATATCGGTGCAGCAGGCCCGCGATCTGGTGGAAAGCGCTCATAAAGCGCAGGCAGAGGTGGTCCGCTTCGATCAAGCGAAGATTGATCGCATTTGTGAAGCGATGGCGAAGGCGGCACTTCGCGAAGCCGCGAGATTAGGAGCGATGGCCGTCGAAGAAACCGGTTACGGTGTTCCCGATGACAAGAGAGAAAAGAACCGGTTTGCTGCCGAGGACGTGTGGAATTACTTTCGCGGCCTTCGCACCGTCGGAATTGTTTCAGAGTCGAAAGACGTAGTTGAAATCGCCAGCCCGCGCGGTGTAGTCGCGGGTATCATTCCGTCGACAAATCCAACCTCAACGGCAATCTTCAAAGTTCTGATAGCAATCAAGTCGCGAAACGCGATTGTACTTTCTCCACATCCGTCCGCCGCGGGTTGTATCAATGAAACAGTTCGCGTGATGCGCGAGGCCGGAATCCGGGAAGGCTTACCCGCCGACGCAGTCGCTTGCATGACCACAGCGACAATTGAAGGCACTGAAGCATTAATGAAGCACAAACAAACCGCCTGCATTCTGGCGACGGGCGGTATCGGTTTAGTGCGTGCAGCCTATTCGTCGGGAAAACCTGCGTTCGGTGTTGGACCAGGAAATGTGCCGGTGTTTATTGAACGCACAGCGGATGTCCCCAAAGCTGTTCAGGACATCTTGACCGGCAAGTGTTTCGACAACGGAACTATTTGCGCTTCGGAGCAAGCGGTAGTTTGCGACGCGCCAATTGAGAATGCGGTGCGAGAACAGTTTAAGGCGCAGGGCGCGTATTTCGTCTCGCAGGCTGAAGCCGACCAGCTCGGTAAGGTTGTTGCTACTCCTCAACGTTCGTTAAATCCAGGAATCGTGGGTCGATCCGTTGAGGTGATAGCGAAGATGGCGGGAATCAACGTGCCACCTGGAACGCGCTGCATAATCGCTGACGTTGCAGGAGTGGGTCGCGACTATCCGCTGTCGATGGAAAAGCTGTCTCCCATCCTCGCATTCTACGTTGTTGATGGATTGAAGAAGGGAGCTGAGCGCAGCTACGAAATTCTTCGATACGGCGGCATGGGCCACACTGCAGGTGTGCATACACGTTCACGTGAGGCGGCTGTGCAGTTCGGCGCTGAAATGCCTGCGTCGCGTATTACTGTAAACACGCCAACGACGCACGGTGCGATCGGTTTCTCCACTGCGTTGCCGCCATCGATGACTCTGGGTTGCGGCTCGTGGGGTGGCAACGTTACTTCAGACAACGTCTCACCGCTGCACCTGCTGGATATCAAACGAGTGGCGTTTGAGACGAGGCCAGTCAAGAGCACGCGCCCCGCGGTTTCGGTTTCAACCGTGAGTGCGCCGCCTCCATCAAGACCTGCGATGCAACCTCAAGCAGTCTCCGCACCGGTCGCGAAGATTAATCGCGCAGATATCGCCGCGATCGTGGACAAGTTCCTGGCCAATCGACGGCCTGAAGACATGCCTACGCTCGCGAGTCCGCGCCAGCCAGCGCAATCGCAATCGGCCGAAGTTGAAGCCGGCAGCATGTACGCCGGACCCGGGCGCAGCGAACCGCCACCAACACCACGACCAGGCAACGGAGACAAGACGTCGCCGGTCAGTGCTTCATCGGCAAATGGACATCAAGCGGTCGATTTTGTAAGTGAAGACGATGTGCGCCGCGCGATTCAGAAAGGCGAAAAGATTTACGTCACTGCGAAGACGATCATTACGCCATCAGCGCACGACATCGGTGATCCTGCAGAAGTGTTTGCTAAGGCGTAAGTGGTTAGTGGTTGGTTGTCAGTGGTTAGTGGTCAGTTGTCAGTGGTTAGTTGTCAGTGGTTAGTAGTTAGTAGCAGGTGTCAGTAGTGCGTTTTCGCACAACGGTTGACCACCAACCACTAACAACTAACCACTAACTACCAACAACCAACAACCAACAACCAACAACCAACTACTAACAACTAACTACCAACAACTGACAATTAACCACTGACTACTGACAACTAACATGTTCCTCGGAAAAGTCGTCGGCACAGTTTGGTCAACCAAGAAGACACCCGATCTTGAGGGTGTCAGATTTTTGGTTGTCCATCCATACGACCTTGAGAAAGAGCCAACGCGCAACATCGTTGTCGTAGCGGACCGGCTTGGCGCGGGGACAGGCGAGATGGTGATGTGCGCCTTTGGAAAGGCCGCGCGTACTGCGATAGGCAACCAGGACATGTCGATTGAAGCGGCGGTGGTTGCGATCGTCGATAAAGTTGATATCTCGGAAGTGATTTCTGAAGAGTTGCGTGAAGCCTCCGTGCAGCTGTCTCGCGACAATGGGCGCAAGTAGTCAGTAATCGGCAGTCAGTAATCGGACAAATGATTCTGTGGCTAACGAAGATCTTATTTACCGGATAACCAAAGCAGTCTACAGCCGTCTCGGAGCAGCGGCGGATGAACAGACGGTGGAACAGTTGGTTACGGAGTTGTACCGGGAAATCCAGCCTTACATCAACGCCAACGGCAGTTCCTATTCTTCACAATCTTTTACACCCAGCAGCGCAGGGACGACTCGGCCGGCGGAAGGTTCAGCCGAACGGATGATTATTTCCGTATTTGGAGTGGACCACCCCGGTATCGTGGCGGCGGTGGCTCAGATTTTGGCTGAAGCAAATTGCAGCATAGTCGATATCAATCAGACCGTCGTGCAGGCGAAGTTTGCGATGGTGATCATTGCAAACGTCGCGCGCGCACGCGAAAGCGCGGCTGAGCTGAAAGAGAGATTACGAACCGAAGGCGAAAAGCTGGGCGTGCGTATCTACGCTCAGCGGGAAGATTTGTTTAACGCCATGCATCGGATTTAGTGAATGGTGAATGGTGAAGGGTGGATGGTAGATGGTGAATGGTAGATGGTGAATGGTATCTGACAACTAACATACTGACAACTGACAACTGACAACTGACAACTAACAACTGACAACTAACAACTAACAACTGACAACTGACAACTGACAACTGACAACTCACATCGACTGCTAATTACGATTCACCATTCACCAACCAACATGTCTGAACCCGAAATAGACCGGCGTTGTTACTACTGCGGTGCCTCCATTCGCGAGCGCTCAGCGTTTTGCGCGCAGTGTGGCCGGGCACTTGCCGGCGCGCCTGATCTGTCAACGACTTCGCCGATTCACGACACTGAAGATATTGTCGTAAAAGACATCACGTTAACTGAGGCCGACTTCCAACGCACTGCAAAGGGCAAACCACCCGATAAAAAAGCGAGAGTAGAAAAGACGGCCCAGGCAAAGCCGCCGGTTGCGCCGGAAGCAAAGCCGCCAACTGCTGATGAGATAAAACCCTCATCCGGCCTCGGAGACAAAACAGTCGACTCCATTAAACGAAGAGGCGACGGTGTCAGAGGCAGACGAAGTGGCGTCTCCCGCGAAGGAACCTGCTGAAACTCACAAGGCAGCAACTCATCGCGTACCTTACGTGGGTACGAAAATGCAAAAAGCTACTCGACGCGCGCGCGACGTTCAGGACAACGCGCTTCATCGAGTTCAAAAAGTGCGCGAGATTTCAACCGTCATGCTGGAAGAAGCGAGCTACGATCCGAGTTTGCGATTTGTGCTCGTTGCTGGAACGCTGTTCGTTCTGTTCCTGTTGATCATGTTGCTAAACAAACTAATCGGGTAATTCGTTTCGCCTTCACTTGAAACAAAGTGGAATACTCCCAAGCCGAAATACTGCAAACCGTCGCGATGACCGAGATGGAACATCTCGACGTCCGCACCGTCACGCTTGGGTTGAGCTTGCGCGACTGCGTGAGCGAAACCATGGAACGGACAGCGGAACGCGTCGCGGAAAAGCTTCATCGCTTCGCCGACAGGCTGGTGCCGACAGTGGACCAGATCGGCGATGAGTTTGGGATCAAGGTCGCCAACAAACGTATTGCGATTACGCCAGCATCGATAATCACCGAGGGAGCGAGCGGCGATCCAATACATTTGGCACGCACTATCGATCAAGCTGCGGGAGAGGTTGGCGTTGACTTCATTGGCGGCTATTCCGCGTTGGTCCATAAAGGCGCAACCGATTCAGAGCTTGAGTTTCTCGACTCCATTCCTGAAGCGCTCGCGTCAACGCAGCGGCTTTGTTCTTCGGTCAACGTGGCCACGACGCGCGCCGGCATCAACATGGATGCAGTTCGCAAAGTAGGGATCATCATCAAGGAAGCGGCAGAACGCACGAGCGACAAAGGCGGCATTGCCTGCGCAAAGTTTGTTTGCTTCGCAAACTCGGTCGAAGACAATCCGTTCATGGCTGGTGCGTTCCATGGGATAGGCGAGCCGGAAGCCGTGATTAATGTAGGTGTTTCAGGGCCGGGCGTTGTGAATTACGCCGTCCGGCACGCGGCGGCCGATATGCCACTTCAGGAACTTGCCGAAATCATTAAGAAGCTGTCGTTCAAACTTTCCCGCGCCGGCGAGTTGGTGGGACGGGAGGCTGCGCGGCGTCTGGGCATTCCGTTTGGGATCATAGATCTTTCGTTGGCGCCGACGCCTGTTGTGGGCGACTCTGTGGCTAACATAATCGAAGCGATGGGATTTGAACGCGCAGGCACGCATGGCACCACTGCGGCGCTCGCCCTGCTCACCGACGCTGTGAAAAAAGGTGGCGCCATGGCCAGCGGCTCAGTGGGTGGCATGAGCGGCGCCTTTATTCCCGTTTCGGAAGACGCCGGGATGATCGAGGCCGCGCGCGTAGGCGCTTTGTCCCTGGACAAACTTGAAGCATGGACCAGTGTTTGTTCTGTCGGCATCGATATGGTTGCCGTTCCTGGTTCAACTACGGCCGAAACTATCTCGGCTATAATTGCCGATGAGATGGCCATCGGAGTAATGAATAACAAGACGACGGCTGTCAGAATTATTCCCGTACCGGGCAAGGACGTCGGCGAGATGGTTGAATATGGTGGCTTGTTGGGAAGCGCGCCGATCATGGCGGTGCACAAGTTTTCATCAGCCGACTTTATTAGGAGAGGCGGACGAATTCCCGCGCCGATTCATTCCCTCCGCAATTGATGTAATGAAGGCACTACGCATTTACCTGTTGCTGGTCTTGACCGTCGCCGTGCCGCAGTCCGTTAAGGGTTCAGGAAAAGTAGAGGCGCAAGGAGCGAAACCAAATCTTAGCGGTGAATGGTTGCTGGTTTCGCAGAGCGACAGTAATTCGCGACGCGTATCGCAACCGCCAGAAGTTCAGGTTCAACTAAGTATTTCGCATCACGATCCCGAAATTAAGATTACGCGGATAAAAACCACCGGAGCTTTGCGCGAGGTTGAAGAGTTCACCTATTACAGTGATGGCCGTGGTGAGAAGAACCAGGGTTTCGGACTGACTACCAAACCGCCTGCCGTTGAAAAGGTGCAGATAACTTCGAAGTCCGGGTGGAAGAAGGACAAGCTGATTGTCAGAGGAAGTTACCGGCAGGCGCTCGCCGGTCAGTTTCGTGAGGTACGTCAGGAAGATGAATGGAAATTAAGTTCAGACGGCCGCACTTTGACGCAGACTACGACGTTGCAGTTGGACGCTGTCGACGTTCAAGTGCCATCGACACGAGGTCAATCTATCAGTGTCAGACAGCCTCAGGTAAAATCTAAGAGAGTTTATCGCCGCACGACTCCGTGAAGGCTTCAATCCAACGTCAACCCAGGAAGGGCTTATTATGAGAGCACTAGGATTGGTTGAATGCAGAGGTTTGGTAGCGATGATCGAAGCTGCCGACGCGATGGTTAAGGCTGCAAACGTAACACTCGTGGGCTGGGAGAAGATTGATGCCGGCTTAGTGACGGCGATTGTACGCGGCGATGTGGCGGCGGTGAAAAGTGCGGTTGATGCCGGCGCCGCTGCCGGGAGAAAAGTTGGAGAAGTAGTTGCTACGCACGTCATTCCTCAGCCGCACGAAGACGTCGACATCGGTATACCAGTATTGGAAACCGGCGAAACCACGCGCAAGAAAATTAGCGGGTCAGTACGAGCGAAAAGCTAACACTCGGAATTGAAGGCAGATGTGATTGCCGGTCAACAGATGGAACAGATGGCGGTGTCTGCTTAACAGCGCAACTTTCGTCAACACGAACAGTCAACCAACCAAAAACTAAAGGCCGCCTCAATATGGGGCGGCCTTGATCTATGTCTTAATTATTTAGTTACCAGGGAAGCGCGTCCCAGATGCGACCCGCCGTCGAAGCTCCACCACCACCGCCGTTTCGTGCGCGAAGGATTGATGCAGCATCAACCAGAGACCGCAGCGGCACCTCGCCGGAGAAGCGTTGGTCAAAACGCTTCTCAGTGACGAATAGTGGAAGTGTAAACGCCGAGTCGAGGTCGTAACGTAATTGTCCGCGATTCGTAAATGCAGACCAGACGACGTTAGGAATCGAACGCAGATGAACCGTTACTGGGAGGTTCACCCTTGAAGCGCGGCGGCCGCCAACTTTGAGCGTGCCGTCGTGGTGACCTTCGATCAAGTCTTGATTGGCCAGCCGGAGACTGTAATCAAAGTCTTTCAGGCTAACGGGAATCAAGCCGTTCGCGACATCCAAACCAATGCTTAGGTCTGCAGTCTGATCGCGGAAGTTTATCGACTCCAGCGTGATCTCGCTCACCTTGAGCTGGACGTTGACGGCCTCGCCGATCCGGCCAAGGTCAGGCAGCCGGAACTGCGCGTTTGCCTGCGTTGCAGACGCAAAGGTCGAAACCACCAAAAGCATCGTCGTCAAAACCAATTTTCGTCGTAAGGTCATCATTATTCTCCCACCCAGCCTTGTATTCAGTCGTCGCACCAGGTTTTGCGAATCGCAGATTACATTACAACAACCGTGCCAGCGAAAGTCCCTGAAAACGCCTGAAAAGATGGGTTGTTTGACCCGCATTTCTTGCCTGCTACATACCAAAAAGTGACCGCGTCTCCTGTATAGTGCGTCGCAGTTCGCCACATCCAAACGCATAGCCTTTCATTCGAGGAGGACTGATTCAATGACGATCAAAAAAAGGAAAACTCAAGGCGGTTTTCTTCAGCAATTTTCTCTAAAAGCTACTAAAGCGACGGGTACATCAACGGCCTTCCTCATCGCAATTAGCGTCATTGTGGTGTGGGGCATCACGGGGCCGCTTTTCAAATTTTCCGACACCTGGCAGTTGGTTATTAACACCGGTACCACCATCGTTACTTTTCTGATGGTGTTTCTGATTCAGCGAACCCAAAACAAAGATGCGCTGGCAATACACCTGAAGCTGAATGAAATAGTTGCGGCGATTGAAGGGGCCAGTAATCGCTTAATCGACGTGGAAGATTTAACCGAAGAAGAGATTGTAACACTGCACAAACACTATCAAACGCTTTCGCGAATGGCGGCCAAAGACATGAAGCTGACTCAAAGCCATTCCGTGGAAGAAGCCGAGACGCGGCACATGCGCAAGCACAAAACGCACAAACACTAAGTCGCTTAACGCCGCTCTGTGCCAGAGATAATCTTCGAGCGGCCGCTCCATTTCGTCCGTTAAATCGGATATACAAACGTTGCTCCGGTCTTCGAGAATTAACAAAACGCCGAGTAATCCCAAAGCGCTTTCGCGGCATCGTAGGTGTCGCCTAAGATTTTTCACCTCGCAATAGCTCAGTTCAACCTTTTAAGGAGATTACTCAATGCGAGACAAAACAGAAGCACGCACCCCCGAAGACTCCGAACGAAGCCTGCCGTTCTTCGCGCGTTTCCTCGAAGGCCAGGACAGCGCGGAGGGTAACCGCATGACGCTCAAGTACCCGTCCGACAGGGACGAGATCGACCAACGACTTGAGTACACGTCGAGCAACAACGAGACCGCATAAATAAGAAGACCGTTTGGGACGGTTCATCCGAAAAACCGGTCGAGCGTCGAGCGCCTTTCGCTTTCGTCTCGCGTCCGCCCGGCCCTCCGAACGCACAAGGTAGCGGCCTTCGTTGAAAGTCTTTCGCGGCGAGATTTATTTCTCCGTCGCGCAGTGCTCGCAGACGTAGGCCGCATCCTCAAACTACTCGCCTCCGACGTATGACTACAACTGCACCGCGAGACGCGGTTCTACTGCTGACGCACGGCGGCGATTTCTACACCGTCGATCTCGTCTCACAGGCTCTCGCGCGCAGGGGCGCCCGGCCGATTCGCATCAACACAGATCTCTTCCCGTCATCCGTCAAGCTCTCGGCCCGCGCGGGTGATGAACGCGACGCACAACTGTACACGGACGCAGGCGAGCAGATTTCCGCCGCGGAGGTGCGCGCCGTCTGGGCGCGCAAGCTCTGGTCGCCGCGCATGGCCGGCGATCTTGACGAGCGTTATCGTTTAATGTGCATGAGGGAGTCTGCTGCCGCGCTCGAAGGCTTTCTCGACGCGCTACACGGCGCGCGGTGGGTCAACGACCTTCAGCGCGAACGAGCCGCCGAAAACAAGCAGCGACAACTCCGGCTGGCCACGCGCGCCGGCCTGCGCGTCCCGCGCACCCTAGTCACCAACGACCCTGCCGAGGCTCGACAGTTTTTCGCAGAGACTGAAGGCCAAACAGTGGCGAAGCTCCTCCGGCCGCTCACCGTCAGCATGAACGAAGCGGAGCAGCCGTTCGTCTACACGAGCCGCGTCTGCGAAGAGGACCTGGCCTGCGCCGATGCACTTCGCCATAGCCCGATGGTCTTTCAGGAGTTGATTCCGAAAGCGCGCGAACTGCGCGTCGCCTGGGTTGCGGGCGGAGTCTTCGCAGGCGCGCTCGACGCGAGCGGCACGTCACGCGGGCAGACAGACTGGAGGCGCGCCGCGCCCGGCGAATGTCGATGGCAAAAGGCCCAGCTTCCCGAGGAAGTTTCAAGCGGCCTGCAGGCACTTATGTCGGAACTCGGCCTCGTCTTCGCGGCGGTCGATTTAATTTGCACGCCTGCGGGCGAACACGTGTTCCTTGAAGTCAACCCTGGCGGCGAATGGGGCATGCTCGAACGCGACCTCGGCCTTCCGATCTCGGAGGCAATCGCCGAAGCGCTACTCGAAGACAGGAGTCAGGAGTCAGGAGTCAGGAGTCAGAAGTCAGGAGTCAGGAGTCAGGAGTCAGGAGTCAGGAGGTCAGGAGGTCAGAGGTCCGAGGTCAGAGATCGGAAGTGAAAGGTCAGAAGTCTTCAGTGTCGCTCCGCGTCAATGATATTGATACTGATACACGAACGATACGAGGTTTCTCTTCTGACTCCTGACTCCTGACTCCTGACTCCCGACTCCTGACTCCTGACTTCTGACTTCTGACTCCTTGTCCTATGTCCATTCTCATCATCACACGCAGCGACGACAACGAGAGCGTCGCGTTGGTAGCTAAGGCCATCGCGCGCAGGGGCGGCCACGCGATCCGCTTCGACACTGACCGCTACCCGACTGACGTGCGCCTCACGGCTTACTATGGCGCATCAAACTCAGAGGGCGATGAGCGTCTGACGCTGACGAACGAAGAGGGAGAATTTGATCTGCGCGAAGTCACAGCCGTCTGGCATCGCCGCCTCAACTTCGGCGCGCGTATCCCTTCAACGCTCGACAGGCAGCTGCGCCACGCTTCTCTCAGCGAGGCGAGTGCCGCCGCTCACGGCATGCTCGCCAGCCTCAAAGCTTTCCGCGTGGACGAGGTGCGCCACATCCGTCACGCCGAGAACAAGCAGTTACAACTACAGGCGGCTCGCGAACTCGGACTGGACACACCACGCACCTTGACGACGAACGACCCGGCAGCCGCCCGCGCGTTCGCAAAGACCTGTGAGAGCGGGATGGTGACGAAGATGCTCTCTTCCTTTGCGGTCTACGACGAGGGAAGAGAACTCGTCGTCTTCACGAATCCAGTGAAGCCCGAAGAACTCGCAGATCTCTCCGGCCTGAGCCTCTGCCCGGTAACTTTTCAGGAGCTGCTCGCCAAGTCGCTTGAGCTTCGCGTCACGGTCGTCGGCCAACGGGTGATGTCCGCTTCCCTCGACTCAGGAGTCTCTGCCCGCGCCGCTCACGATTGGCGCCGCGACGGCCTCCGCATGGTCCAGAGTTGGCGGCTCTACCAACTCCCCGGTGAGGTCGAAGAAAAAATCCTGCGGCTCATGGACTACTTCTCGTTGAACTACGGCGCCATCGACATCATCCTCACACCCGACGGGCGGCACGTCTTCCTCGAACTCAACCCCTCCGGCGAATTCTTCTGGCTCGAACGCAGTCCCGGCCTCCCCGTGTCCGAAGCCATCGCAGACCTTCTGCTTGCGCACTCCTCGCGCCGCCAATTCACGGCTTCAACTTCGTGACTACATCCGAGCGTGCACACTCGACGCAAGTACTCGAAGAATCAGCGTCTCGAGGCATTCGACTTCTCGACTGTTGGGATTACAACGAAGGACGCGAGTGAGTTACGCATGCAGGGCGCTGCGCGACTGTTACCGCGAACGCGCTTTTGTGATGACTACGATTAACGTCCGTTCCGCTAAACTTGGAACTCGCGGGCGCATTACTGGTTCGATGGTGCGGCGGCGAGCCGTTTTTCCAGTCTCTCAAAACGCGCCATCATGTTTTCGTAAATTCGATCGGTTTTCTCATGGAGATGTCCGATCTCCATTTCCGCTTTGATATTTACTTCATACTCAATGTCCGCGCGTACCCGATCTTTTTCTGCCTGCCGGTTTTGACTCACCAGTACGAAGCATGAAAGAAATATCGCCTCGAGTGAGACGATCATCGTCAGCAGGCCAAAAGGAAACGGATCAAATGCAGGGATACCGAGCGGAAGTGTGTTTAGCGATATCCAAAGAATGAACCACGCGCCATTGATCATCAAAAACGCCATGCTGCCGCTGAACCAGGCGATCCAGTCGGCGATTTTCTGCAGCGGTGTGGAATGGACTTCGATCTCTTCGTTGACGTTGCGCGATACGCGCGTCCGCAGAAGTTCATCAGCTTTACGAGTTAAGCCGCTGAGAGCCGCCAACATGTGCAACGCTGCTTCTGGTTTTCGTTGAAACAGCAGGAGCAAATCGCTGCGGTCAAGCACCAGTATTTCGCAGTCGGTGAGTGCCAGCGCCGTGGCTGTTCGTGGCCCGCTGTCAAGCATTGCCACCTCGCCAAACATGTCGCCCGGTTGCGCTGTGGCCAGGACGATCTTTTGTCCGACCGTGTCCTTTATGAAAAGTTCAATCGATCCCTGACGAACGATGAACAAAGAGTCGCCCGGATCGCCGGCATGAAAGAGCGTCTCGCCGCTCGACACTTTCAGTTCATCAATAACGCCGGCCAGGGCCTGTCGATCATCAGCGTTGAGATGATCGAACATGTGGATGTGAGTAAGAAAGTCAGGTGCACACGGCATCGGGGATACCCTCGTTGATAGATCGTCTCAGAGCGGGGACATTATAGTCACAAGTCCCAGGTCAGAGTCCCGGGTGTCAAGTCTCAGGTCTAGAGCCTGAGGTCTCAAGTCGCAGGTCTCAAGACCCAAGTCTCAAGACCCAAGTCTCAAGACCCAAGTCTCAAGACCCAAGTCGCAGGTCTCAAGCTCGGGTCGACTTGAGTCTTTGGACTTGAGACTTGAGATCCGAGTATTGGGACTTGAGACCTGGGCCTTGAGATCCGGAACCCTGGTTACGGAGTGCGATTGCTGCCGGCGACGGGTTTGTTCGTTGTGCTGCGAGTAGGGGTAATTCTGGCGGGAGCAGGTTCCCCCTTTGGTGCGATTCGGCCGTTGCGCGTCAATGCGATCCGCTTGTCGCGGCTCGAGCCTTCATCCACCGCTACTCTGATCGTACGGAAAGAACCGTCGCGCGCTTTGTTGGTTGGATTGTATGAAAGCACGTATTGCGTCCGTAAATCGCGGACAATCTCATTCGCGATCTGCGGTAGTTCAGATAGTGATTGCGGGAAAAAAGCGCGGCCGCCGGTTTCAGTCGCGAGCTTGTTAATCAAATTCACCGCTTTGTCGCGCGGACTCTTCTTAATCAGTCCGCCCTCGCGATCCAACTCGTTAACGAACCCAATAACGTAAATCTGGACGTCTGCCTCACGCAGGCGCGAGAACAGTTTCTCCTGCGAATAAATGCTCGCGCGGTCTTCACCGTCGGTAATAACGATCAGCGCGCGGCGGCGGCGGTCGCTGTCGTCGCCTTTCTTATATTCGGCGACATGCTCGGCGCTGAGATAAACAGCGTCGATAACGGCCGTTTGGCCGCCTTCTACATAAAGATTGTCGAGCGCGTCGATTAATAGATCGTTGTTATTTGTGAAGTCCTGAAGAATCTCAATCTTGTCGCTGCTGATGAACCGAATCAGGAATGTTTCGTCACCACTGCGGTTGCTATTAATAATTGTCTTTCCTGCGTCAATTACCGCTTGGATCTGTGATCGCAGAGACTGCGAAGTGTCTACCGACACTCCGTAACTGATGGGAACTTCTTCGCGGGTAAACGACTCAATGGGCTGGACGACACCATCTTCGTAAACCTTAAACTCATTTTCCCGAACGTTGTTGATGGGCCGGTTATTGCGATCGATTACACGCACGTTCAGCGTTACGAGCTCGGTGTTCACCCGAACAATGCTGCCCTCGTCGATGTCTTCTTCAGGAGGCGTCGGTGTCGGCTTCGGTTTTAAGACTGGAACCGGTGGTGGCTCGCCGAGTGTCGGCGCGATTCGATCTACAGGGGTTTGGCGCGGGACAGGCGTCGGTGTGGGCGTCGGCGTCGCCGGCCGGTTAACAGGTTGTTGCGTAGTGGTACGAACTGGAGTCGTCACGCGCGCCGGCACCGGTGTCGGAGTAGGGGTTGGCCGTTGACCCACAGCGTTATTTCGTCGTGGGCGCGACTCCTGATTCCGTGCAGACGAAACAAATCCGGAGCTGGCGATTGCCGCTGCGGCGAGCGCGAGTATGAGCACTAAGGCCCGTCTTTTTTGCGTGCGCTTTGCGCTCTCGCCACGAAGGTTCTTCATTTTTCGTTCCACGGCTGGTAAAACTCTCAAACCTGTTCCAGTGTAACGCGTCACACTCGTCATGCGAAGCCCGTAATCAAAATTGGCTTCGCGTATTGCGGCGGCAAAAGCGGCGCTGAGTTCCAGCGCCGCGAGCCATTAAAAAGATGTTTGGGAGAGTGATTGAGTTGCCGAGTGACGGTAATTCGCGCGATTTCACCGCGTGGGCGGGATTGCGTAATAGCCTTCTTTCGCCCTGACGAACAGGCGCGGTAATCCACGTGGTGGCGTGACCTTAACCTTAACCTTGCGCCACCGGCCGTCGTTACTGAAGTTGCTCGGCTTGTAACCGATGGAATACTGATGGCGCAGTTCCAGGGCAATCTGCTCGAAGATGTCGTCCATCTCAGCAGCGCTTCGCGGAAAGAAAGCCTTGCCGCCCGAGACTCCGGCCAGCTCGTCGAGAATCCCCTGGCCTTCCATTCCCAGGGCGCTGCCCGCATCACCGCCGCTGAGAATCCCGATCCCGTAAAGCACCACGTCAGATTCTTTCAGTAAACGACGCAGCTCATTAAACGTGTAACGGGAGTTGTTGTCCTGACCGTCGCTAATCAACAAGAGGGCCCGTTTCGGATGGGCGCCGCGTTGCACTTTCTCCACGCCCAGGTAGCAGGCATCGTACAGCGCGGTGTTGTTTCGCGTCTGCACAAACGTGAGCTTGTCGAGCACCGAGTTTCCGTCACGGGTTTTATCGAGCAGCAGTTGAGCACGAGAGTTGAACGCGATCAGGAAATACTCATCGCTGTTATGACTGGTTTGAATAAACTTCGCCAGAGCATCGCGAGCACGCTTCACCTTGTCGCCGCTCATCGATCCGGAAACATCGAAGATAACGCCGACCGAGACTGGTGAGTCGTCGTCGCTAAAATACGTAATCTCCTGAGGTTTCTTCTCGTCGAGCACTGTGAACGCGCCCTTACCCAAACCCGAAACAAAGCGGCCATACGTATCGGTAACGGTAACGGTAAACGTGATTAGGTCAGTATTGACGATGACTGGCCCATCAAGTTCCGAGCCCTTTTTGTCCTGAGTGGACACGGGATCGGTTTTGGTCGCAATCGAATCAGTGGTTTTTTGATCTCCGGGCTGGGCCGCAGCACTCAGGGCAGTGGCAATGAAGAAAATCGTTAGACAGGTAATGGGGAAAAACTCAACAGCGCGTCCAGGCTTTACTCGCATGAGACCCTCGCGTTCTCCCAAACGTTTCACACTCGATTGTATTGCTAAAGACGGGGGCTGCCAACACAGATGCTGAAGCTGGCAAGACTGCTGCTCGAGAGTGCGGCTGAATGCTGTTTCAGGAATGCTGACGTGGGAGACCTGGCGTCGCTAGTTCCAATTCCAGTCTGTGTCAACGTAGCTGAATTGTAGGACAGAGTTTAACGGACGTAAAGCGAAAAGAAGGTCAAAAGCGTCCCGGGTGAATCTGAATGGCCCCACGACTAGGAAGACAGAGTCAGGTGAGCAGATTCCTATACGTATTCCTTGAGATACTTATTGAGTGAGAAACACGCCCGCAATCAACGCCGACGTGACGAAACATGCGAGTTTGAATATCGACTTTCTAATAGTTCTTTGACCGAGGAGAGGCATCGTAATTTTGAGTTAGAAGAAACTCCAAGAAGGCACGCAGAAATTTTGCCGAAATATGTCTGCGCTACAAACAGCAGCTTCGAGTTTCGGGCCACCTTTGGGAATAATTCAGAAGCAGTTGGAGAAACTGTGGCGCGGCAAGACCCTTCACCTCTTCCGTTACAGCATCCGTCTCCCGGGCGTAAGCTTTCACTTGTCGACCTTCAGTAAGTTCGAATAAACCCTGGGGGCCGCCCGTTAACAAAAGCTCATTGCTGCCATTGGCGTTCTGGTAAAGAAACAAAACGTATCTTTTATTTTTTCCTATCCGCTCAACTCCAATGGTTTGAAGTTCAGCGCTGGTTCCATCCTCGAACTCGACCTTGCCGCCCGGTAAACTCACTTTTATCATGCTGTCAGTAAGAAAATTACCTTTGATGATCTTCTCTATCTTCACCTCGTACTCGGTGTTGATGGACTCACCGGTTGCAGATAGCTTTCCTTTTTCACTCTGAGGTATGCCGATAATTACGCCGACACTATTTTTAGTAAGTGTCTCGAGGTTGAAGTTCGCCCAATCCCAATTTGGATCGATCGTTTCAATGTACCGCCCCTTCAACTTCGCAGCCTCGCGATAACCGCCTCTCCTAATAGCCTCCCTTACTCGCTCATGATCGGCACCGTTTTCGTTCTGAACGCTTTGCTTATTTTGCGGCTGCAATCTCGCGACAGTGCTTGCGCCGATAAACCAAAAAGCAGCTGTAAACACGACTATTAAGATGTTTCTGCATCTCATAAATCGTTAAAAGCAGGCTAGTGAGAGGAAATGCGGATCTTTCATATTACGCGTCGTAAAATCCGTCAAGTAATGCTGACTACCACAGTGAATTGGCGATAACCTATCGAGTTAGGTGCAGCGGAGAAACGAAACGACTTTTACATGCGTGCGACTAGTGAATCCAAAGGAGGACCAACCTTTCAAACCTGCCCGAATCCTGTCTATCGCGCAAAGCCGCGAATACTATTTAGAAATGTAAAAGGGTCGCTTGAACCTTGCTTGAGGAGTTGATCGCGTGATCCCTGTCCGAGGGGCAGCACCTTATCGGCAGATAATTCGAAGGTGCCATTTCCATACATTAGATATGAACCCGTTGACGGGATGAAACGAAGAAACATGAGATAGCGCTGGCCGACCAGCGGAGGCGTGAAGTCTTGGCGGTTCGCGCGCAGGATTCGATTGTTAATCTGGATGGTACCGCCATCGCGAGTTGTGGTGATCGCGTTATTCAATTGCATTGGCGAAGCGGAGTTATTCTTAATAATTTCCTCAACCGTCACGTCGTAGTCGGTGAATACAAAATTTTCCTCTTCTGTTAAGTGTGCAGACTTATTGTTGAGCAGCCCGATAACCACGGCATCGGCATTGCACAATGCAGATTGGAAAACAGGAACGGTTCTCGTTTGCCCGGTGAGGCGGATAGGATCCCCGGTCTCCTCTTCAACCC
Source organism: Pyrinomonadaceae bacterium (assembly GCA_963730985.1). Lineage (GTDB taxonomy): Bacteria > Acidobacteriota > Blastocatellia > Pyrinomonadales > Pyrinomonadaceae > PSRF01. Next base: position 711,175 of record CAVSTX010000005.1, on the reverse strand, counting down.
CAACACGCCAGCTTGGGTGGCCGCGATATCCAATAGCTTCCGGCCTGAGTGCTTGAAAAGCTTACTGTGCTGGCGCTGTCGCTCCGTGATTTTCCCTTGCTGCACCAGCGTCGCAGGCTCGTTTCTCCGATCCTCGACTCCCTTTTGATTTGGGTGCTGTAAACTCGCGAGGCTACTTGCTCCGCCCAGGACCAAGACGGCAGCAACAGCAACTATTAAGGTCTTCTTGTGTTTCATACTTGCTTTAATGTTGGTTTATGACTGGCACATCGACTCAGTCTTCGTAATGCGCGCAGAAATCGATGCCAAGCTAATTCAATTAGTTAATTTTGTGAGCGAATAGAATAAAAACCCGGGAATCACCAGCGAATCTCAAAAAAGTATTTCAGGATTGAATTTGATTTCCGGACTTTTGGAAGGTACGAAAGCTCCGTGAGTTATGGGTACCTATCAAAAATTCTTCGCTGGGTCAGACGATGGTTCAACCAAAATGGTTGCATAGGGACCGTGAAAAGGCGATGGGCAGCTGGTTCAGGAACTTAACGGATCGCGCCTCGTGTACCCATCACGCGCTGCGGCGGCCGAGTGGAACCGCATGGGACTTTCGTTCTCATTTGACTGGGACTCCACGAATTTAGACAGGGCGTGGTTTTGTTTGCATCGGTGATGCGCGCAAGGCGGAGTTGAAATCGTTTAAGAATGTAACCAAGTCGACTCCTCTGTAAGCCGTAATCGGATGCCCAGGCAGTGTTTTGTCGAGGGGACAAACCCGATCTTCAAGAAGTTCGTAACCGGTTAAGATAAAAAAGTCTTCAGGAACCAAAGGACCAGTTAGACCCTGGTGAGTAAGAAAGAGCAGATATCGATACCCGATCTTCGGCATCTCTTGGTGACTAACAACGGAAATCATCATCTTTCCGGAAGGAAACCGAACGCGACCTCCAACCCGTTCTACCGTGACCAAACTACCCGGTGTGAGGCTAATCAGCGGATCGGGCTTTAATACCTCTTCTAATTCAACTTCAAATTCTGAGTAAACATTCGTTTTATCCTGGGAGAGATGGGCATCTGCCTTCGTAACTTTCCCGAGAATGACAGCTGTGCTTTGTTCTACGGGGAAAGCCGAAAGGCCGACGTCCCAATCGATCGTGGCCTGAATACTGTCTGAGGCCTCGGTGATCGGAGGCATGTTGCGAACTCGACTGTTGTACTTTTTCCCTTTGGCTTCTCGTTTCGCACGTTCTGACGGATTAGCTATCTCTGCGGCGGCAAAGTCCGCGATGGGAAATGTAGTCGTGTCTATTTGCTCAGCTTGATGAGCCTTACCGTTGCGGGTTTTATCTTGAATCAACCGCTGTTCGCGCACTGTACCCAGAGCAGCTATTACTACAGAGGTGAACAGGCATGACAAAAGCAACAACCTTATCCGGCATTTATTTTGAAACATGGTGGAACTCCTACTGTAGAACCAAAACCAAGATGATAATCACTAGTAAGACTATGATTATTATTGTCAGAATATAAATATACCGGCAACAATCTTTTCCCGTCTGTGGGTCTGGATAGTCTTTGGGATCAATGGGCAGCCGACCCTCGACATACTTGGCACTAACGGCTTCTCTAGATACCGTTTCTCCGTCTCTACTTTTTCCTTCGGCCCGAAATGTGAATTGGTAACTGCCCCCGACGAAAGTTTTAGTAAATACATTGCCGTAACAGCCGTCATTCGCTTCATCGTCCTGATGATTGCCGTCGTCAAACAAAATCAGGTTCGAAACTGTCCCATCGGGCGCAACTGCTTCAACTGAAACCAGACAATCAGTTACCGGCAAGCTAGACTCCGTCACATCGGCGGTAAGCCGGATGGATTCGCCTATTTTAATTATTCCGGGCTGAACATTTGGTCTCATCCGGAGATTTGAACCGACACCAATGGCTAGACCGTACATTATCTCTTTACCATATTCTCTGCAGTTTTTCGGCTGAAACCCGAAACCGAAATCGCCGCGGTTTGTTGCCTCGAATTGCGGAATCGGTCTCTCGCCAAAGCTGCAAGCTCTGCCGTCGTGTTTTATGATCATCTTCCATCGTCCGGCATATCTCTCCGGTTCGTCGGTCGGCATTTGCAGTTCGACAAAGCGGGCGGTTGTAGTTACCCCTGAACGGATCTGGTAACCGACAGGAACGGAAGTCACGTCAATTGTCTCGCCGCTCGGAGTTTCCAGAAAAAACGGAAGCCGGATGTCGTCTCTGTCATAGACAACAACCATTACGCTGATATCTCCTCTGAGCACGTCAAATTCATTAACCTGTGTATCCCCAGGCTGAATAATAAAAACAGGATCGAAAACGGTAGACAGGTCAACCGTGTCCATATATATCTGCGTGAAAAACTTCTCGAGCTGAAAAAAGCTTATGCCGGTAAAGTTTCCGGCGCGCAAAAACTGTCCACCGGTTGCCTGGGCCAACAAGCTGAGTTGTCCCACATCGATATTTTCACTTTGACCAATGCCGACGGCGTAGATTTTTATATCTGCCGGAGTAGGAAGCGGGGTTGTGCCGCCACCGCCTGCCAGTGAATACGTTATCCCATCAGCCGGATTCTTAAACGGAGTGTTGTCAATCCCGTCCGTCAGCACGAGGACAGCTTTGTTTAATTGAGGCGGTAACGTGGGTCGCGGATTTGCACTCATATCATTTTGAGCGACAAGTGCGCCGCCGGCGATACAAGTCAGACCCGTAGGATTAAAATTGCTGCCGTTGATAGTATTGGAGATAGTTGTTTGGTTGGCGGAAGTAATATTCTGAATCGAAGCCGAAGGCACTACTTCCGGCACATCATTAAATCTCACGATACCGATCCTGTCTTCGACATCCGGTCGCGCAAGCTGAACAAATAATTTTCCCGCGCTTATCGAAGTTTCGGATTTTGTTCTTTCTCCCGCCAATGCGCTCATACTGCCCGAACGGTCGATAACCAGCTCTACATCGACCGGAACCGGCGCCGTGATCACAGCATCCAGATTGAAGGTAAGTGTTGCAGGGACATTAGTCGCGTTAAGCGCTTCGATTATCAGTTGAGCCTGAACGGCGCGCGGCGCGTCGTTGGCATGAAAGGTAATCCCGATAACTTCTATCGCCGGTCCAGTTGCCACTCCGCAGCCATGCAACGGGTTAATCGCGTAGGAATTAGAAGAAACAGGCGAAGTAATCGAACCGCCCGGCAACTGAATTCCAAATAAGGCGGCGTCGGTCCCGGCGAATCGGGCGGTAAACGTAAGCTGCCCATCGCCCGTATTGCTGATTCTGATTATGCGAACTGTGCGGAAGCCGCGTTGAACGTTTCCAAAACCAGGAACCTGTGGCGGGTTCAATATGAACTCGGCGTTGGCGACACAACCGCTCCCCGAAAGCGCGATGCTGTGCGGGCTTGTGGTCGCATTGCTTGTAAAAATCAATGTCGCATTTTTCGGTCCCTCTGAGACGGGAGCAAATGTAATCGGAATATTAGGTGTTTCGCTGCCGGGCGTAATCGTGCCGCTAAAGGACGACCATTGAAACTCGCTTCCTGAGGGGGAAGCGGCAATATTCAGTGTGATATCTACCTCGCCCGTATTTTTGACCTTGAGATTGCGCGTTACAGGCGCTCCGAGTGGAGCACTCCCGTAAGAAAAACTGCCTGTGATGGAAACTGTTTTGAGGGGAGCTCTGCCCTTGCCCTTGCACCTCAGAATTTTATCTCCGTTTACGGGAGAAGTGACTAACGGAATATCAACATCAAACGTCCCGATCGCGGTCGGCTCGAATTTCACATCAACTTTAAGTTCCTTCGTCGGGTCGAGCGAAACAGGCAGCGCAACGGCATTACCTCCGACGGAAGTGCCGAAGATGGTATAAGGCGCGACGTTGCCTATTGGATTTACGGTAAGACAATCGTTTCCCGTGTTTTTAACTGTGAATTGTTTTGTAACCGACGCGGGCGGCGATACGCCGATGGGCAGAGAACCGAAATCGTTAGGCTCAGGAGTAACCGAGCAAAGTCCTTTCGGAAGCGTTGCGCTGGCGATAACAGTTGCGCCGTGTTTAATAACCAACTGCGTCGCCGTCGTTGCGCCCGTAATTATCGCTGTTGCCACAAACGGGGTAACGGAACAAAAGTGCGCTCCATTATCGCTTCGAAAGATAAACGCCGCGATGTCGTTTGCTCGCGGCGTAACCAGCAGGAAAACATTTCCGTTTACGGCGCTTGTTTCGATATGCGGCTGCGGAGTGCCGCTGTCAGTGAGATAGTTCACAGCAAGCTGTACCGTCGTAATAGTAGGCTTGGTCGTGTCGTATAAAATAACGCTTTTGCTGTCAGGCTGGATTACTAAAAGAAGTATGAAGTTCGCGGGCGTGCCGAAAGTCATAAACTTGAAAGTGGCGCTAGCCGGTTTTGCAAAGAAATTGCTGTCCCCGCCTTTTTGAACGGAAAAGCCCGCATTGCTATTCGTAATCGTCGTCCCGTTCGGCGTGGTTACGGTAGTCAGTCCCTGGAACGCTGGACCAGGTGAAAATGAACCGGGTTTAATATCTAAGCATGCCATGACAGTTAAGCTCCTTTTATTGTGCTGTCAGTGAGAGGACTGCCTTCGATGATTTTCTCTATCTTCACCGCGTACTCGAACAGTGTTTTGTTTGGACATGAGGATCCTTGTGGTTCGAGTCGTTGAGTAACTTAGTCCGTGAGACTTGCGATCACGATGTTGTGATCAGGCTCAGGTCAAGCGGGATTGTGAGACGAAGCTATCACGAATATCAAAACGATGCGAAGATTCTTCGGGGAATAGACGCTCGGCGGGTTTAACAATCTGGTCACGTTCGGTGAACGCGTTGTTGTTTTTGGAACATGACCGACGTCCAATGGACCTTTGCCTTCCTTTATTTAGGGCGCTTGTAGAACAACTGACCCTCTACACAAGCAATCGCGACAAGCAATCGCGGTATCTAATCGAGCACAAGTTTCCCACCGCGTATTCAGCGCACGCGGAACTTTCCCACCACCCCATCGTGTACTGAAACGGCTCCCGGGCATCAGACGTCCCAAACTGACCGCGTGCTATACTTTCGCGCTTATTTGACTGGGAAAAACGTAACTATGGCTGAGTTTATTTGTAGATTAGGAACGCCTGCCGGCGAGGTTGTAACTCGAACAGTAGAAGCGCAAGGCGTCCACGAAGCGAGGGCGCGGCTTGAGCGCGAAGGGTTCAAAGTCTTCAACGTCACGCCGCCGAAGGCGACGGGTGTAACTACGCTGACGCGACTTGGTGGTCGCGGTGGCCAGCCAAGAGTTAAGGCAAACGACTTCCTCCTGTTCAACCAGCAACTCGCTGCACTCGTTCGCGCCGGCATTCCCATCCTGCAAGCGATTTCCATGCTTCGTAAGCGCGCGGCATCGGCGCGATTGCGCGCTGTGCTCGGTGACGTAGAAGAACAGATTCGCGGTGGGGCCGCGCTATCGCAGGCATTTGCCGCGCAGGGAAGTATCTTTCCTAGAATCTATACCGCGTCCATTCTTGCCGGCGAACGTTCCGGCGCGCTCGATGAAGTTCTAAACCGCTACGTCACGTACATGCGGCGAAATGTTGCCTTGCGTCGAAAGATTCGTGGAGCGCTCGCTTACCCGGTATTTCTTTTGATTGCCTCGTTGGGCATGGTTACGTTTCTGACTGTGTATGTGGTGCCGAGAATGTCGGACCTGTTTTCAGGATTCGGCACTGACCTGCCGATAGTCACTCAAATCGTGGTTGGCCTATCACACTGGTTATCTGGAAATGTGATTTGGTTTGGACCACTTATTCTTGGTGGTGCGGTTGCTTTGTTTCTGTGGTCCCGAACCGGGCCGGGACGAATGCAGATCGACGCACTCCTGCTCAAGTTACCGCTCGCGGGAAGTTTGGTTATCCAACTTTCGGTGGCACAGGCGACGCGTTCATTAGCCACTTTGTTGGCAGGCGGAATTACGCTCGTTGAGTCGTGGGAAATTGCAGCCGAGTCGATTACAAATCGCGAGTTGCGACGCCGCAGTTCCGCTATTCTGCCAATGATTCGCGAGGGACGTTCATTCACAGAGAGTTTGGAGGCAGCCAACTGGGTCCCACTGCTCGCGGTCGACATGGTTGGAATCGGTGAGCGCTCGGGAAGTTTGAGAGAAATGTTGGACGAGGTTGCCGTCTTTTATGACGCGGAATCAGAGGTGCGACTTGAGCAGTTGACGACCACTCTAGAGCCTGCGATTCTTGTGGTAATGGGTGGGATTGTTGTGATCATCCTGCTGGCAATCTACCTTCCCATCATTTCGTCGATTTCCAGCGGAGCCGGCGTAACTGGCCACCGGTAAATAAAGCAATAACGAAATCTCATGAAGCAATACACTGAAGACAGCCCCACTCGAATAACGGAACCCTTGGGTTCTCCCGCGGTTGGCGTTCAAGACGCTGACAATCACGAACCACCCGAGGTCCGGTCCGCAAAAGACCTGGCCCGGCGTTACCGGCTCACATTTGTTGACTTGTTACCGGCTGAAGGGGAATCGCCCATCAACTACGAAATCTTTCAGGAGATTCCCGTCGAGATGATGGTGCGTCACCAGTTTCTACCGTTGAACCGCGACGAAAAGGGTCTGCACATTGCGATGGCCGACCCGACGGACCTCGAGCAACTCGATGAACTTGCCAGCGCTTTGCGTTCTCGGATTGTCCCGTATGTTGCTACCGCCGGATCGATTGAAGTTGTGCTTCGTCGCGGCGACGCCACGCAACGCGTTCTGCAAGAGGCCGCGTCTGGATTTCGCATCTCGCTCGTGCGCGAAACTGAACACGGCGAGGAAGTACTTGATCTCGATCGACTGGCGACCGACTCGGAGATGTCGCCGATCATCAAGCTGGTCGACACGATCATTTACAACGCGATGGAGTCTCGCGCCTCAGACATCCATATCGAAACTCGCGACACTGAAGTGCAGGTGAAGTACCGGATCGACGGCGCGCTCTACGCAAAGGTGGACCCGATAGATTTGGCTTACCACCAGACGTTGATCTCTCGTATCAAGGTCATGTCTGAGCTTGACATTGCTGAGCGACGTGTCCCGCAGGACGGTCGCTTCCGCGTCCGTTACAAGGGACGCAATGTCGATTTCCGCGTGTCCATCATGCCGACGATTCACGGCGAAGATGCCGTGATCCGTATTCTCGATAAAGAGCAGATTAACGAGTCGTTCAAAAACCTGAACCTCGACGTAGTTGGGTTCGCAGAGGAGGACCTGAGGAAGTTTCGTCACTACATCGCCGAACCGTACGGCATGGTGTTGGTAACTGGACCGACAGGTTCAGGTAAAACGACGACTCTGTATGCCGCGCTAAATGAGATACGAAACGAGGAAGACAAGATCGTAACGATCGAGGACCCGGTTGAGTATCAACTACACGGCATCACCCAGATTCCGGTAAATGAGAAGAAGGGGCTCACCTTTGATCGCGGGTTGCGCTCGATTCTGCGGCACGATCCTGACAAGATAATGGTCGGAGAGATTCGTGACACCGAAACGGCGCAGATCGCTATTCAGTCAGCCTTGACCGGTCACCTTGTGTTCACGACCGTGCACGCCAACAACGTGATCGACGTGATCGGGCGATTTCTGAACATGGGCGTCGAGCCCTACAACTTCGTCTCGTCACTCAATTGCGTGCTGGCGCAGAGATTGATTCGAATGCTCTGTCCTTATTGTAAGCGTCAATATCACGCGAAGGAGGAGGAGCTTCACGAGTCAGGCTTGCGTCCCGAGGAACATCGCGAAACTCCGTTTTTCATAAACGTCGGCTGCGATGCCTGCAACCACACTGGTTATCGAGGCCGCACAGCCATCCACGAGCTTCTGGACCTTTCCGACAACATTCGTGAAATGATCGTCGAACGACGCCCGGGTTCTGAAGTCAGGCGCGCGGCAGAAGCTGAGGGACTAAGGAGTCTCAGAGAATCCGCACTTAATAAAGTTTTTGCCGGCGTCTCAACGCTGCATGAAATCAACCGCGTCACGTTCGTTCAGGAAATCAGCGTAAACATGTAATGTCTGGCACGACGTCACAAGGCGTCGCTTGCCACAAGTCAACTGAAATTGTCGCCGTTCCGCAACATATCCCGACCCTTTTACGGAACTGAAAAATTTCCCCGGCGTGTAAGAAAACGATTCGGCAGGAGTTGCATCTTAGTCTGCTGAACGGCATTATTAGGCCCACGTAGAAGTCCACCTCCACTGAGAGAAATCGCCATGAGAATACAGTCCCAGAGTCGAGTCCTGGTTTCGTTGTTACTCACCTTTTGTTTGTTGGCTTTACCGGTTTCGGTGTTTGCCAAAAAAGGTGAAAAGAATTTCAAAGCCGGGATGAAATATGAAGCCGCCCTGCAATGGGAAAGAGCTGCGCAGGAATTCACGCTTGCCGTGGCCGCTGACCCCTCTAATCTGGAGTATCAGCTCCATTTCCGGCGCGCATGTTTCAACGCATCGCAGTCGTTTATGCAGCAGGGACGGAGTCTCGCGGAGAAGCAGGATTTTGTTGGAGCGTACAACGCTTTTCGGCAGGCGTACGGGTACGATCAAGTCAATGAGTTAGCCGTCTCGGAGATGGAGCGAATGTTACATCTTCAGAACGTGAAAGAGGGAAGAAACGGAACCTACGGCAGACCGAAAAACGGGGAAGTTCACGATGGCACGTTGAGTCCGACCTCGGCTCAGGAATCCGCGTTGCCGTCGGCGCGCACCGAACAACTTCGCATCATCAGCTACAGTGGAGATCTAAAGGCCTTCATTCGAAGTCTCGCCGAACAGCTCAACCTGAACGTCGTGTTTGATAGGCAGTCGTTTGTTCAACCTCGTAACATCGACATTAACCTTAAAGAAGTCACCACATCGCAAGCGCTGGATTACATCTTCTTACAGGAAGGTTTGTTCTTCCAGAAACTTAGTCGCCGGACAATCCTGGTGGCCGACCAGTCAAGAAGGCCGCAGTATCAACAGCTCGTGCTCCGTACGTTCTACCTGGCGAACAGCGATCCTGAAAAGGTGAAGAGCCTTGTCGGACAGGCGATTCCTCCTTCGGTTGGGCGCCCACAAACGATCGTCGTGCCGGACAAGGATACAAACAGCCTGACGGTCCGCGACACAGCGGAAAACGTGCGCCTGATTGGCGAGCTTATTCAAAGCATCGATAAGGATCGCGCTGAAGTTGTCATGGATGTAAACATCTATGAGGTGTCGAAAACCGATCTGATGCAGTTTGGAAATCAGCTGGGATCGGATACCAGCCTTCTTAACCTCGGTGGTATTCAAAGAGGATTTTCGGTCCTGGGCGGCAGCACCGCGACAGTTGGGTTACCGGTTTCACTCGGTACGGCTTTGATTTTCCCGTCCTCCCAACTCGCGGCGCTTCAAACACGGAACCGGACCAGGCTCGTTGCGTCTACGCAGGTGCATGCATTCAACGGCGAGGAATCAACCGCACGCATCGGTCAGCGCGTGCCAGTGCAGACGGCCCAGGCTTACCCGTTTGGAATTCAAACTGGCACGTCTACTAATACCAACACGGGTTTTCCCAGCGGCGGTTTCCCCGTAATCAACTACGAGCCGACTGGTTTGACTTTGAAGTTCACTCCGCAGGTCTTTCCGAATCAGGACGTGCAGGTGAAAATGCAAATTGAATCCAAGGACGTGTTGGGCGCCGGCACGCTGACGCCTACTTTTACTGAGCGAACGATTACCGGCACAGCGCGTGTTCAGAATAATCGAACCATGATGCTGGCTAGCGTTTCTCAAGACGTTCAAGCCAACGGCCGCAGAGGGTTGCCCCTCCTTGGACTTATTCCCGTTCTGGGCCGATTATTCACGGCGCCCACGAAAGACAATCGTCAGATCGACATCGTAATCGCAGTTACTCCGCGCGTGATCCGTGCACCCGCTGTCACACCACGCGACGAAGAGTTGAGACCGAGTGGAACCTTGCAATCGCCAACCACTGGCTCGCTCGAAGCGATGCTCAGGGAAGCAGATCGTGAAGATCAACTTGCCGAGGCGGCACGTGCTCGACAACAAAACACCACGGCCAAGGTAACTCCTATCATTCCGGTAACAAATCCAACAGCCGCTGAAGCCGCTCCTGTTGAGACAGTGGCACAAAACACCACCACCGCGCAGGTTCAACCAACAGTTTCCGCAACGACTGCACCAGCGAAGGACGCGGGCCAAACTGATGAGTTACCTGCGTATGTACCGGCTCCGAAGTCGCTGGTGAGCAACAGCGCTGCAACCGAGGTGGCCGCTGTTAATACCGCTCTAAACACTGGCAGTCAGGCCACGTTAACAAGTGTGCCAAAGCCCATCGAAAGCGCGATCGCACCGGTCACTACTCGTTCGCGTGCTGCTGTGCTCGGATTTACAGGCGATCAAAAATTGAAAGCCGGTGAAACGCGCAGGATTGCAGTTGAATTGAAGACAGACGTTTCGTTGTCGCTTGCGATCGTTGCGCTACGTTTCGATCCAAAAGTAGTGAAGGTCAAGTCGATTTCCGCAGGGAGTCTGCTGTATTTGAAAGCCGCGCCAAGTGTTACGCAGTCAGTCGATCCCAGCGGCGTCTGCATGATCTCAATCTCAAATCCAAACGGCTCTGCGTCTGCGAACGGCGGTGGAACGTTGTTGTTCATAGACGTCGAAGGAATTGCCGACGGAGATGCAGGACTGGCATTTAATAAGGACGCAATGCACTTCGTTGCCACCGACGCTCGTGACGTGACGATCGAAATTGCAGATATGCCGGCCATTAAGCAGTAAGAGGGTGAGTTTTCTGCTGGAAGCAATCCGTAAATCAATACGCGGCGATCAGATGAAAGCGGTCAGGCTTCACGGTCGCCGCGTAACTCTGTCGCGACCTGCCGGGGACGTGGCAGCGGTTCGCGCCGCGCGTGGATTTACGCTTATCGAGCTCGTAATTACCATCACGGTGTTGACGATTCTTACGCTCGGAGTTGTTCCCTTGATGAAGCTTTCGGTAAAACGTCAAAAGGAACAACAGCTCCGCGCTTCCCTCCGCCAGATGCGAATGGCCATCGATGACTTTCGACGTGACACCGTCGGAATGCAGTGCACCGGATTGGCGGCAGGCCCGCCTTCCGATGCCAATCGACCTGCCCAACCGTACATTGATCCGCGCAGCAAAGTGGTTATCTCCGATTGCACCATCTTCGGTGTAGACAATCCTGATCGATATCCGCCTGACCTGGAAACACTCGTCAACGGCGTAAATGTCATCCCGCGAGCGGGCACAATGGGTGATCGAGGGAATCCAGACGTCAACGCGACGGACCTGGGCGGCCAGTTGTCTACCAAGAAAAAGGTCTACTTGAGGAGCATCCCAATTGATCCGATGACGGATGAAGCTGAATGGGATTTGCGGTCTTGTTACGATTCGCCCGAGTCGTCATCGTGGGGCGGTGAAAATGTTTTTGATGTTCGCTCAAAATCGAAAGGTATTGCGTTGAACGGCGAGAAATACAGTGACTGGTAATCAACAGGAAGCACGAAGCAGCAGTCAGACGGCACCGGGGCGACGCAACATGCTCGCTCAAGTGCGTACTGCATCCTGCCGGCTGCCCACTGGGTTCACGCTGCTGGAGTTGATGATCGTCATCACGATTATCATCATTCTCGCGGCGATCGTGTTACCGCAGTATCAAAGGACAATTCTGGTTACGCGCGAAGCAGTACTGCGCGACGACTTGTACAAGATGAGACAGCTTATTGATCAGTTTGCGGCAGACAAACAGAAGTTGCCGCAATCGCTCGAGGATTTGGTCACCGAGGGTTACATGCGTGAGCTGCCAAAGGATCCGATGACGGGTCAGGCTGACTGGACACCGGTAACCGGCGCGGACCCAAATTCAAAAGACGGCGAGCAGGGCCTAATCGATGTTCGCAGTTCATCAACTGACAGTTCAACAGAGGGTACTCCTTACAACGAATGGTGAATTAGCTTGCCCAGCGTTTTTTCCAAACTCGTAAAACCATGGTATCCGTCGACCGCGCTAGGCTTTGAAAAAGGACTGGCCACGATGGTCCAACTCGATCGCGGCAAGGGCGGCGCTCATCTCAAACGAGCTGCTACCGTGGCGTTGCCGGAGTCGTTAATCCGTCCCAGTTTCGACCAGCCAAATATTTCGGATCCTTCTGAACTGATCGCAGCGCTAAGTTCGCTGGCGACGAGTTCCGGGCTGTTGCGTCAGAAGCGTTGGTCCATGACTTTGCCCGATGCGGCGAGCCGCAGCGTCATCATTACCCTCGAATCGCGACCGTCCTCAAACGCAGAGCTCGAAGAGGTGCTTCGCTGGAAGATGGAGCGCGGCTTTGGGGAATCCGTCGATGAGCTTTCCATTTCCAGAGAACGGTTGCCCCAGGATCCCGACGGCAAAGAGCGCTACCTTGCAGTTGCGACACGCGCCGCTGTGGTCCATGAGTTTGAAACGGTGCTCGCTGCTCTGGGTTGGCGCGCAGGATTAATACTGCCGCGTCACCTGGGTGAAGCGCAGTGGCTGACGATGAACGGCGCGCAGGACGATTCGCTGTTGATCAGCTCGTCTGAAACTGGCTTCACCGCACTCGTGTTTCGGGGCCGGCAACCGTTAATCATTCGCACGATCAAGTGTGAGCAGCAGGAATGTGAAGACGAACTGTACCGGTTGCTGTTGTATTACCGCGATCGACGCGGCATTTCGACAGGTACCGCGCCGTTGAATCGTGTGCTGGTGCTCGGCGAACTGTTCAGCAAGCAACGCGTCTGCGAGATCCTAAATGAAACTCTGGACACGGACGTGCGGCCGCTCGATGCGGATGATGTTGGCTTGCACCTCCTGGCGCCGGATTTGAGCTTCGACGCCATCGCCGCGCCAGCCGGACTAGCCACCTTGGCGCTGAAATAGGTTTTGTTCGTGGTTAGTTGTTCGTGTTAGTTGTTCGTTGTTAGTTGTTCGTTGTCAGTTGTTCGTGGTCAGTAGTTCGTTGTCAATTGTCCGAAAACAACCAACAGCCAACAAAACAACAGACTACTGACCACGAACAACTGACAACGGACAACTGACCAACAACCAACCACGAACAACGAACAACTAACGCTTTGCCGCTGAAACATCTTTCATTTCCTTAGCGTAATACCTGCGCATGATGAGTATTTCTGCCGCACCACATGCACTAAGTCTTAGTTCAGCTCCGGATCGCGATCTGGTCGCGCGTGCCGTTAGCGGAAGCGACGGCGGATTCGAGGAGCTCGTTCGCCGCTATCAACGTCCCATCTCGGCCTACGTTTACCGGATGATCGGCGACTACGAGGCCGCACTCGATCTTACTCAGGAAATCTTTATCAAGATTTACGCTTCGCTGTCTCGCTATCGTCCCGAGTACAAGTTTTCGACCTGGATTTACAAGATCGCACACAACGCGGCAATCGATCATTTGCGACGCAATTCCGGCCGGGAGCGTTCACTTATCAGTGGATCTGAGAACGACAACTATGAGTTGCCCATCGAAAGCGACAGCCTTAGTCCCGAGCAGCAAAGTGAGCGCGAAGAGCGACGAGTGGAGATAGAAACTGTTGTGCGGTCGCTGCCGGCTGCGTACCGCGAATTGATCGTGTTGCGGCACTCCCAGGATCTTACGTACGAAGAAATCGTGGAAGTTACAGGACTGCCTCTGGGGACAGTTAAGAACCGGCTGTTTCGCGCCCGCGAAATGATGCGGCAACAGTTCATCACGAGGGGTATCGGTGGAGTCTGATTTGGAAATGTCCGACGGTACAAACTGCAACTCAAAGAGAGTCGCCGCGTTTCTCGATGGCGAGTTTGACGCCGCTGAGCGCAGCGCTTTCGAAACTCACTTGAGTGTTTGTGCTGCCTGTGCCGACGAGCTGCGGCAACAACAGCTGTTCATGTGTGAACTCGAGTCGATGTTTACCAGCCCAGTCGAAATGGATGTCCCGCCTAACTTCGCCGAAGTAATTGCAGTCCGCGCCGAAAGCGACATGCGCGGCGTCAGAGATCGGTCGGAGCACAAACGGGCTCTGCTTTTCTCCGTGCTCCTGGCGCTCTCTGCCTTTGTGTTGCTCGGACTAAGCACCAGCGAGGACATGCTGCGAAACGCGCAATCGGCATTTATTAAGACGTTAGGAATTCTGGAGTTGCTTGGAAAGACTGCTTACGATGCCGCAGCCGGTTTTACGGTTATCTTGCGAGTTCTTGGTGGCGGGCTGGTCGCTGATTCGCGCTTTGCCGGTTTGACCATACTTGCTTTTGTCGTTCTCGCCCTTGGCTTGCTTTCCCTCCTAATTGCACGGTACCACCGGACGCGCATTACCGAATAGGCGCGGTTTCCGGCGAGATGAGCAGATTCACATCACAATGGTGAACGTTTTAGTTTTTCAGCGCGAACAAAGTCTGCCCCGCATCGGCCTCTTGCTGCGGGCGATCCTGATGATGTTGTGCGCAACGTTCGCGCTCGGCGTGATTCACGCACAGACGCTGGTTCCCCAAGATCCAGCTGACACTCCTTACGTCGTTGAGGGCGTGAGCGACACGATGGCTTACGCCGTAGGTCGCTCGTTAAAGATTGACGGAACTGTGAGGAACGGGGCCATCGCACTCGGTGGAGACGTTATTGTTCAGGGAACCGTGGAGGGCGACGTGGCCGCGATCGGTGGTTCCGTTATTCAACTTCCAGGCTCGCGCATTGGCGGCGACGTCATCGTCGTCGGCGGTGCGTATCGCCATCTTGAGCACTCACCTAATCGAGATCCGACGGCGCATACCATCATGTATGCAGGCTATGAGCAGGAATTGCGCAACATCATGCGCAAACCAACGGACATCCTGGCGCCGCGTTGGTCCGCGGCCTACCTTGGATTGCGTCTGCTGGCCATTCTGTTCTGGTTCATCGTTTCACTCGCGTTAACCGCCGCGATGCCCAACACAATCAGCCGAGGAGTCGAGCGGCTTCAGATGAGCAGTTTGCGAGTCGCAGTAATTGGTTTTGTGGGCGGAGTCGTGATTGGCGTGGGCGTGCCCTTTTGTCTGCATTACCTGCCATCGGCCGTCGGCGTCCTGGTTGGCCTGTTGGCGCTGCTGCTAATCCTGATCGCTTCAGTCTTTGGCCGTGTGATTATCTATGCCGCCACCGGCCGTTGGCTGCAACGAAAACTTCTGAAGACCAATAACAACTCAGAATCTGTGGCCTTGTTGCTGGGTACCACTTTCTGGATTTTATTGTCGTCCGTGCCTTTCATCTGGCCTTTTGTAGTGGCCGTGGTCCTCATCACCAGTCTCGGTTTGGCCCTGACCGCGAGATATCGCGTCAACTGGGGTCGTCGCCAAACACCGGCGAACGCCCTCGGAAAAAACAGCTAAAAAACTTCAACGATCTGACATGGTCGCGCATCAAAAGTTTTCCGGTGAATCCGGCGGGCAAATTTGTGCAACTTTTCCGAACACTGCGCGTGGAATTCACGTTCGCGCACGCTCAGATTTAGCCGAGTTTCGGACCTTAACCTGAACATTCAACCTGCTTTGTACGTAAGAACCCTTGGTCGCAGTGGTCGTTGATTCAAGTGCGAGAGTATCCGCTCGCCAGTTTCTTGCAATTCTTCCAGGAGGAGTAATGAAAAAGCTTTTTTCGTTCGTGGCGGCTCTCTGCGCCATCACACTGTGGTTTGGCGCAGCGGGCGCGCAGACACCGTCGGCAGACACAGACCCCAGCATCACCCAGAACGGTGCGATCGGCGAAGTAAAAGTCGTTGACCTGGCAGGCAAACAATTCATCCTCAAAACGGACGCGGGTTCGCTTGTAACAATCGTGTTCAGCGACGCAGCGCAATTTCTGCGCGTAGCGCCGGGCGAAAAAACTCTGACAAACGCAACGAAGATCACGGCAGCCGACGTCTCGGAAGGCGATCGCGTCTTTGGCCGCGGCCAAACTTCAACTGATAAAAAAACTGTTACTGCTCGCGCCGTGGTGGTGATGAGCAAAGTTGATTTAGCCAAGAAGCAGGAAGCGGAACGCGCAGAATGGAAGAAGCGCGGAATAGTCGGCATCATCACCGCTGTTAAGCCTGACACCCGCGAAATTAGCATGTCGACGCGATCACTGGCGGGACAACAGACGATGATCATTCCCGTTAATGACAAGGTCGAGATGCGTCGCTACGCTCCTGACTCGATCAAGTTTGCCGATGCAAAGCCGGCGAAGTTTGAAGAATTGCAAGTTGGCGATCAGGTCCGCGCCCTCGGAGATAAGACTCCGGACGGCGCAGCGTTTTCAGCGGAGAAGATCGTTACCGGATCTTTCAAGACTGTGGCCGGCGTAGTGACCGCATTGGATGCTCAAACCGGCGAAGTGAAGATCAACGACATGTTGACCAAGCAGCCGCTCACGATCGTGGTTAAGCAGGATGCTGTGCTGCGAAAGTTTCCCGCGGCGGCTGAAATTGCCATGCGGCAAGGTGGCGGTGGTCCGCAAGGCAGCGCGCCTCCCGCCGGTGCAGGTGGGCCAGCGGGCGCCGGTCGTCCCGGCGGCGGGATGAACATTCAGGATATGCTCGAACGACTGCCGACGATCGCGTTAGCAGATGTGAAGGTAGGCGACACAATCATGGTTTCCAGCACGAAGGGCGCCGACCCCACTCGCCTGACTGCAATCACTTTGATTTCAGGCGCAGATACGCTCCTCAACATTGTCGCCGCGCGTCAGCCGCAAGCGGCTGGACAAAGCGCGCCTAATCCGGCGGCGGGTTTGGGCAGCGGCATCCAATTTGGAATCGGTCTGCCTTAATAATTCAAGTTTCTAATCAGGGTTTGAACTTATGAACGTCTCCACAAAAGTGTTTCAGAAAGTATTAGGCGCGGCCTTAGTGATTGCGCTGTCCACGTTTTTTGCGTTTGCACAGCAGGGAAGGGGCACGCTGCGCGGCGTTATCTCGGACGAGTTTGGCGCCACGATTATCGGCGCCACAGTTACGCTTGTTGATCAGACGGGCGTTGAAAAGACAGCTACCACAAATAATGAAGGCGTTTACGTCTTCAATGGTATCGCTCCCGGTAAATATACTCTGCGCGCGACTGCAACAGGCTTCGCATTATCGGAAGACGCCGAAGTTGAGATAACGGCAGGTGGACGCGCAACGCAGGACATCACGCTTCGCGTCACGATTGAAGAGCAGAAGGTTACGGTCGCCGCGGAGACCCCGCTCAGTACTGATTCCACCAGCAACGCAAACCAAACGCTCATCACAGGTAAAGACCTCGACGCGTTGCCGGACGATCCCGATGAATTGGCGGCCGCGCTGCAAGCGCTGGCCGGGCCATCGGTCGGGCCAAATGGGGGCCAGATTTTCGTTGATGGTTTTTCCGGTGGCCGCATGCCTCCGAAGGAATCGATTCGCGAAATCCGCATCAATCAAAATCCGTTCGCAGCTGAAAACGATCAGCCGTCAGGCCGTATCGACATCCTGACTCGACCTGGCACCGACAAGCTTCGTGCCAGCATGTTCTTCAATTTTCAGGACGAGAGCTTCAATTCACGGAACCCTTTTGCGACGAGTTCTTCGAAGCGTTCACCTTTCCAGGTCCGCCAGTACGGCGGAAACCTCGGCGGTTCGCTCATCAAGAAACGCGCATCATTCTTCGTGGACTTTGAGCGTCGCGAGATCGACGACAGCGAACTGGTTCGAGCAACTGTTCTCGACCCTTTCTTCAACCGCGTCGACCTCGGGTTTGGCGTCGTGGTGCCTCGCCGCACCATCACATTTAGTCCGCGTTTTGATTTTCAGTTGAATCCAAACAACACGCTGATCGCCCGCTACAGTTTTAGTGATTCGAGCACTGACAATAACGGCGTTGGCGGCTTCTCCTTACCCGAGCGCGCTTTCACTACAGCGTCCCGGCAACATGAGTTGCAGTTCACTGAAACTGCCGTGCTGAATGCATCGATGATCAATGAGACGCGGTTTCAGTTTTCACGAAGCCGAAATGAGAATGTGGGAGATATCACCGATCCAACGCTTAACGTCAGCAGCGCGTTTACCTCGGGCGGCTCGCAGGTAGGTATCACTTCCAACGTTAACCAGCGATTCGACCTGCAGAATTTTCTCGCCTGGCAGCGGGGAACGCATTCATTCAAATTCGGTGGTCGCCTGCGTCACGTAAGCATTACCGACATCAATCCAAACAATTTTGGCGGCACGTTTACGTTTACGGGCGGCCTCGTGCCAACGCTTGATGCGAACAACGATGCGATTACGAATCAACCAATCTTCGTCGATAGTCTTGAAAGATATCGCCGCACGCTATTGTTGATGCAGGACCCTCGTAACCTGACGGCCCTTGAGATCCGGCAACGTGGCGGTGGCGCATCGCAGTTCAATATTTCTGCCGGTAATCCGGAAGCGAGCGTGTCACAAACCGACGTCGGCTTCTATGCCCAGGACGACTGGCGCTTGAGGCCAAATTTCACGCTCAGCTTTGGTTTGCGTTACGAACGACAGTCAAACATCGACAGTAAGTTCAATTTCGCACCTCGTTTGGCTTTCGCCTGGTCGCCGGGTGCAGCAAACAGCGCAAAGCCTCCCACGATGGTAATTCGGGCGGGCGGTGGCGTCTTCTATAACCGCTTCAGCGAAAGCAGCACTCTTCAGGCGAACCGTTTCAACGGCCTGAACCAGCAGCAGTTTTTCGTGAGTGAGCAGCCGCTTTACAACGCGAGCGGGCAGTTTGTGGCGCCGTCTGCGTCGCCACTCGATACGTTTCCAAACGTGCCGGCCACTAACACGTTGACTGGACTGAACCAGCAGATAACCTGGCGAGTAGCAGACACTCTTCAAGCGCCGACTGTTTATATGGGCGGCACTCAGGTTGAGCGACAACTGCCGTATAGATTCACGATGTTTGCCGGCCTCTTCATGATGCGCATCCAGCACGTCATTCGCGCGCGCGACATCAATGCGCCAATTCCGGGAACCAACGGCACGAGGCCATTCGGAAACGTTGGCGAGATTTATCAGTATGAATCAAGCGCGCGATTCAACATGAAACAGTTGTTCATCGGATTCAACAACCGGTTTAGTCGTACGTTGACGTTCTTTTCCAGCTACGTGCTTAGTAAGACGACTAACGACGCTGACGGCCAGGGCGGCAATTTATTTCCAGCCGACTCTTACGACGTGTCGAATGAATTCGGTCGTGCAGGGTTCGATATAAGACATCGATTTACGTTTGCAGGAACAGTAAATCTTCCCTGGCAGGTAAGTTTGAATCCTTTTATCGTTGCGACTACGGGAAGGCCTTTCAACATCACTACCGGAAGCGACACGAATGGTGACCGTCTCTTCACTGAGCGCCCGTCATTCGCTCCCGCCGGTGTTGATTGCGTTAACCCGCCGGCCAATATCGTTTGCACGCGGTTCGGAAACTTCAATCTGCGACCAGCCGCAGGGGAAGAACTTATCCCGCGCAACTTTGGATCGGCCCCGGGGTTCTTCTCTGTCAACGTGCGGGTGAGTAAGACCTGGAACTTTGGCACTATTCACTCGAATTCTGCGGCCGCAAGCGGCCAGCAGGGTCAGGGTAACCAGGCCAGACAAGGCGCTGCGGCGGCTCCCGGTCGCGGTGCGGGCGGAGCGGGCGCACCGGGTGGAGGTGTTCCTCGAATTCCAGGTGGTGGCGGTGGCCCAGGCGGAGGAGGCGGCGGTGGTCGCGCAGGCGGCGGTGGTTTCCAGGGTCTGGGTGGCGCCGGTGCTGCGGAAGCCAAACGCTATACGATGCAGTTCTCGGTGAATTTTCAGAACCTGTTGAATCGGGTAAACCTGAATCCGCCCGTAGGAAGCCTGTCTTCTCCATTCTTCGGCGAGAGTGTTTCGCCTGCCGGCGGCTTTGGAGGGCCCGGAGGTGGTGGTTTTGGTGGCAGCGGTGTCGGCAATCGCAAGGTCACAGCGCAACTGCGGTTTAGTTTCTAGTGTGGGCACTCCAGTGCCTCTGATCGGTGTTCTTACCACAGACTAAAGTCTGTGAGTTGAAAGGATGTAGTTATGAAGAAAGTAATCAGCCGCGCGTTGTTGTCGTTCGCGCTTGCGCTCTTGGTTATTCCAGTTGCCTTCGCTCAGGGCGACAAAGCAAAGGGCAATGGCGCAGCAGCAGCGATCAACGCGAACACTTCTCCCACCGAGCTCGCGCGAGCGGCAGTAGCCGCTATGGGTGGCGACAAATTCAAAGCGCTGAAGAGTACAGTCATGCGCGGTACAGTCAACCTTTACGCACCAAACTCGGCGAATTCTTTGCCGGGCCAGTTTGTGATTGCGACGGCTGGCGACAAGTTAAGAATTGAAGTGGCGGCCGCGCCGGTGTTTGCATTCAAACAGATCTTCGACGGCCAAAATTTCTACAGTTCAATTCCCAACATGCAGTTACCGCCGTTGAGTAAGTTTGGCATCAGCGTGCTCACGAAATACGATCAGCCCGGTTACACGGTCACAGCGATTCCCGACAAAGACAAACTGCGAGGCTTCCGCATTGCCGACGCCGAAGGCAACTCCACTGATTTTTATCTGGAAACGGCAACTGCCCGCGTGAAGACGTTTCTGATTCCGTTCAACGGCCGCACCTTTGGAACCGAGAACGACAAGATGAAGGACGTCGAAGGCGTGTTGATACCTTTCAAATTCACCATGCGTTTGGAGACGCCCCAGGGCGCATACTTTGCGGAGTACAACGTCAAAGACGTGAAGCTGAATCAGGACTTGCCGGCTGATACATTCGAGATTCCGAACTAGTGGCACAGAGTTTAGTCTGTGTGCTGATCACGTTGGAAAATAGACACAGACTGAAGTCTGTGCCACGGTAAGCCAAAAGGCCGCTCATTCGAGCGGCCTTTTTTCGATGCGCGATGAATCTTAAGTTCACCAGGCGTGAGCTCGTCTACTTGGAGGGTTCGTCAGCTGGGGTGCTCCTTATGATTTGCCATAACAGCCTCTCCACATACGTCAAAACAAAGAAGCATGCGGAGAAGATATAGCAATACAGCAACAAAGACAGAATTATTTGAGGAATAGTCAGACCGCCCAAGCCCAGCAGGTACGAATAGCAGACGAGTGCCCCCAACGCTATGCCGACGATGACTATAAGGACAAGAAGCCGAGGGTATTTCCGAAGGGCGAACATCGTCCCGATCACGGCGCCGCTTATCAAAGCGCCTATGAACTCAGCTTCCATGCCGGCTACAACTCCGAGAGGCAAATCCGTAATGGAGACAATCACTGACGCGATCGCGGACAAGCCCGCATTGATTAGGCCTATAACCAATTCTTTAGTTAGCGAAGGCATCAGGTTGGTTACCAGATCTTTGCGTCTTTCGGCAGATAAACGCCTGCGTCAAATCCGACGACGCCGGCTTTGTCGGGAAAGAAAGCAAGAACTTTCACTCTCTTTACCACCATTTCTTTATTACTTCCCTGGAGTTTGCCGCCGACGTCAAGTGGAATCATTCCTGGATTTTTCACGACATAGAACCGAGGCGCGTTTTTTTCATTACTTGCCCTCATCCATTCCATCACGGCACTTGTCGTGTCAGCGGTTCTCAAGTTCAACTCACTAAACGAAAGCGAAGGACCGAAGTCTGACTCGGCCGGCTCATAATCTTTTGTGGCCAAACCAAGCGCTACCGAGAGTCCTCCAAGCACTTCCATCTGGATGAGGGACTCTCCTTGTTCTCCAGGTGTGGATGTGATTTTGACCGAATAAACTAACCCGCCATCTTCGTTTCTTCTCTCGAACAAAGTCTCGCGAATGTCGCCGGCATCTGTTCGCCGACTAGCGCTTTGCGACTGCCGCGACAGATCTATGTAGACCTGGGCGGGCGCGCTGTAGTTAAGCTTTGCGCCAAATTTGATGTTCGACGGAACGGCGGCAGGGTCCCCAATGAGCCGGCCCGTCTCCTTTCCTGTGTCTGTATCTCCTTTCGTTAAGGCGTGCGTGCCGACGCAGAGGATCCCACCTTTCTCCCACTTGACCGAAAGCGGAGTAGAACTGTGGTTTTGAACGTAGTTGGTTAAAACAAACTTGTTATCGCTTGTCTTTTCGATTCTTGAGTGATGGCTAAAATCAACCTGCGCGGTGGGCTTTTGCACGCGTCCTTCATACGGAGGGTTTTGCGGAATTGGTACCAGTGCTAATACCGCTACCAGCATAGTGAGGCTTATTCGCATGATCGTGTCCTCACCTGAACCTCGCTTCAGGTCAGTTGGAGTTTGCGCCCGGCGAGTACTAGTCGTTGTGAAGACTGAACACGCAGGACGCGCTGGCAGTTCCCGCTTGCAAACTTGTTTCGAGAGGGTGGCGGGAACCGGATTCAATACGTGTGTGCGAAGCGGGCGAAGAATAATCTGCTTGACAGATTGAGTCAATACCTAACGCTACACACTCATGATTTCGTGTTCTTTGGATTTTGAGAGGTCGTCGATCTTGCCGATGTAGGTGTTGGTGAGTTTTTGAACTTCTTCGAGACCGTCGCGTTCGGCGTCTTCCGAGATCTGCTTTTCCTTCAACATCTTTTTCAATTTCTCGTTGGCGTCGCGGCGAATGTTACGCGCAGCAGTGCGGTGGTCTTCGGCTATGTCGTGAACCTGTTTGGCAAGTTGCTTCCGGCGTTCCTCAGTTAACGGAGGAATCGGGATGCGCACAAGCTTACCGTCGTTCGAAGGATTAAGTCCGAGGTCGGCGCTGCGTATGGCTTTCTCCACCGCTGCGACCTGCGTCTGGTCCCATGGCTGCACCGTCAACATTTGTGGCTCAGGGGCATGCACCGATGCCATCTGGCTAAGCGGCGTCATCGTGCCGTAGTAATCGACCATCACCGAATCCAGCAGACTCACTGCAGCACGGCCGGTGCGGACGGTCGCCAGCTTGCGCCGGTAGTCTTCAATCACAGTCTCCATGCGCGGCCGCGTTTCTTTAATGACATCTTTTTCGCTCATCTGGGTCTCCGATTAGAAAGTGCTGAGTCCTGATTGAAGTCCTGAGTCCTGAGTCCTGAGTGCTGAGTCCTGAGTAAGAACCAGGTCCACTGCCTACTGACACCGCTCAGCACTCAGGACTCAGCACTCAGGACTTTTGCCGCTCCACGCAGACCGTTGTGCCGACGCCCTCTTCGCCCTTTACCACTCGCATGATGTTGCCGGCCTGGCGCATGTTGAAAACGACGATGGGAAGATTATTGTCCATGCACAGTGAAATCGCCGAAGCGTCCATTACTTTCAACTGTTTCTCGAGGACTTCCTGGTAGGTAATGCAGTCGAAGCGGGTCGCCTTTGGATCCAACATTGGATCGGCGGAGTAAACTCCTTCGACTTTGGTCCCTTTGAGAATAATGTCGGCTTTGATTTCGAGGGCCCGCAGGGCAGCGGCAGAATCAGTCGTGAAATAGGGATTGCCGGTACCGGCGGCGAAGATTACCACCCGGCCTTTTTCGAGATGTCGCACGGCCCGCCGCCTGATAAACGGCTCGGCGAGCTGTGGGATGTCGATCGCGGACATCACGCGCGTGTGTACGTCCAGTTTTTCTAAAGCGTCCTGAAGCACAACCGCATTCATCACGGTCGCCAGCATACCGATGTAATCAGCCGCTGACCGGTCCATGTTGCCGGCGCTTTTTGAGACGCCGCGAAAGATGTTTCCGCCGCCGACAACCACAGCAACTTCGGCGCCGAGCTCATGAACGGCTTTGAGCTCTTCACCAACCTGACGCGCGACGTCGACGTCGATGCCGTAGTTTTGCTCGCCCATCAGCGCTTCGCCGGAAATCTTCAGCAGCACGCGCCGGTAAGCCAGACCATTTGATTCAGGGTTCACGGTTGCAGTTCGTCCTATCCCGCCAGTGCAGCCACTTCGCCGCCGAAGTCTTCGTCACGTCGCTCAAGGCCTTCGCCCATCTTATAGCGCGTGAAACGCCGGATCGTAATTTTCTCACCAGTCTTGGCGACTTTTTCGGTTACCAGTTCACCAACTGTTTTCGCCGGGTCTTTTACGAACGGCTGGTCAAGCAAAACAGTTTCTTCGTAGAACTTGTTCATTCGCCCTTCAACGATCTTGTCGATTACCTGGTCCGGTTTGTTGGCGTTTTTAGGATCGTTCTTCGCCTGGGCGCGCGCAATTTCCTTTTCCTTGTCGAGATCGTTGGCTGCTACGTTCTCGCGAGAGACATATCTGGGTTCGGCGGCAGCGACATGCATGGCGATGTCTTTAACGAGTTGCTGAAACTCATCGCCGCGCGCGACGAAATCCGTCTCACAGTTAACTTCCAACAACACGCCAACCTTACCGCCCATATGAATGTATGACCCGACAATGCCTTCAGCCGCAATTCGGCCTTCACGTTTCTTCGCAGACGCCAGCCCGCGCTTGCGCAGGATCTCGATTGCGCGGTCTTCGTTGCCTTCGGCCTCGACGAGTGCGTTCTTACACTCCATCATTCCCGCGCCGGTTTTCTCGCGCAGCTGTTTAACTGCACCTGCTGTTATTTCTGCCATGATTACAATGTCTCCGATCAAATACATCCGCAGATTACGTGGATTACGCAGATTTCAAGAACCCCAGACACGGCGCACTCTTTCGCGTGCACGTCGAATCTGTGTAATCTGCGCAATCTGCGGATTCGTAAAAAAAGCGCAGCCTCGGCGGAAGTCCCGCTGTAAAGGCTGCGCTCGCCGATTAGTAAAACTCTAGAAACCTGGAACCATTAACTGGCTACCACAACCGATTCAGCGTTTTCGTCTGACTCAGCCGGGGCTGGTTCCGGAGCTGTTGACGGCTCGACAGCCATCTCCGTCTTTCCAGTCTCAGTAGGTTCAGCAGCCTGGCTGGGTTCCTCGGCAGTCTCAACTGTCGCAGTTTCTACTGCAGCACCCTCGCCACCGGCGGCTGCTTCACCAGTTCCAGCCTCGCCCTCTTCGGTTTGCGAAGCGACTCCGCCCTCAGTTGCTATTTGTTGGCCTTCGATAATTGAGTCGGCAATGCGCGATGCAAACAACCTGACGGCACGCAGCGCGTCGTCGTTGCCCGGAATCACGTAATCGATGCCTTCAGGCGAACAATTGGTATCGACGACAGCTACTATGGGAATTCCCAGACGATTTGCTTCCGCGACTGCGATTTCCTCTTTCCGGACGTCGATGATGAAAACGATGTCAGGAAGACGCGACATCGACTTGATGCCCGCCAGGTTCCGATTCAGTCCTTCGCGTTCGCGATCCAGCTTGATGCGTTCTTTCTTGGTCAGCTTTTCGTACCGACCGTCAGTTTGCATCGCCTCAAGGTCTTTCAAGCGCTTGATCGATTTCTGGACCGTCTGGAAGTTGGTCAACAGACCGCCTAGCCATCTCTGATTGACGTGATATTGTCCGCAACGTTCTGCTTCTTCGCGAACGGCGTCCTGGGCCTGTCGCTTGGTGCCGACGAACAGCACAGTCTTGCCGCGGTCTTCAGCGATCTGACCGGTGACAAAACCGATCGCATCGCGAAACATCCGCTGCGTTTTTTGTAGATCGATGATGTAAATGCCGTTGCGCTCTCCGAAAATGTATTCCTTCATTTTCGGGTTCCAACGACGGACCTGGTGACCGAAGTGTACGCCGGCCTCCAGCAGTTCTTTCATGGTAACCGAAACCAAACTAAGTCTCCTTTGCAGTGAATTGGTTTAATGTACTCGCCTTAACTCCACGGCCCATTAGAGAGCAACCAATCCGAGTTAAGACAATGGTTTTGGAATTTCGAATTTCGGAATGCGAATTTCGGAATTCTACTCGCTGTAAAAATTTACTGAGTCGTCGGCCCTAATTCGATCGAATTCGATATTCGAAATTCGCATATTCGAAATTCGCAATCCGACATTCTTATCGTTTGGAGAACTGGAAGCGTTTGCGAGCGCCCTTCTGACCATACTTCTTGCGCTCTTTGATCCGGGGGTCGCGGGTAATCAGGCCTGCCTTCTTGAGTGCGGGCCTCAAATCGGGGTTCAAATCGAGCAGCGCGCGGGTAATGCCATGTCGAATCGCGCCCGCCTGTCCGGCCGGTCCACCACCGCGCACATTGATCAGCACATCATACTTTCCGGACATCTCCGTCAATTGCAACGGCTGGCGAATGATCATCCGCAGAGTCTCATTCGGAAAATACTGTTCAAAGGGTTTGCGATTGATCAGAAAATCGCCGGCGCCTGCGCGCAGATAAACTCTCGCGGTCGAAGTCTTTCGTCTGCCCGTTCCGTAATGTTGAATTTCAGCCACAGCTATATCGTTCCTCTTATAAAACTTTCAATTTGTTATGCTGATTTCGATCTGGCGGTGAGTTCGTAGGCTTGCGGGCGCTGGGCGGTGTGTGGATGTTCTCCATCGGCGTAAACCTTAAGTTTCTTCGCCATGGCCTTGCCCAATTTGTTTTTGGGCAGCATGCCTTGAACGGCGAGCGAGATCACGCGATCCGGTCGCTTTGCAAACATCTCAGCCGCTGACACTTCGCGGAGTCCTCCGGGATAGAGCGTGTGGCGGCGATACACCTTCTGATCGATCTTCGAGCCTTTCAAAACTGCCTTACGGGCGTTAATCACAATCACGTGATCGCCCATATCCATAAACGGCGTCCATGCCGGGCTGCGTTTACCGGTAAGAATGGAGGCAACTTCGGATGCCAGATGACCAACCGTTTGACCGGCAGCATCTACTACGTACCATTTGCGTTTGCCAGCGAGATCCTTGCCGCTGGGGAAGTAAGTTGACATGGTTAACTATCTCTGTTTTCAGCGAGTAAAGCGCGAACGGTTAGAATACCGAAGGGCAAATTTAGTGTCAAGCTGAGCCACCTGAACGGTAGTGTCCTAATCTGCTCAGAAGAGGGAACGCTCCACTAACTCACACGAAACAACACTAACTCTTATTCGTGCAATTAGTGTGATTTCGTGGATCGTTTCGAAACCAAAAGAAAGGCTCCTCGAGGGAATCGAGGAGCCTCTTCCACTTTTAGCTGAACCCCAGCTTACGGCTGTGGGGGCTTCGCTCCTTCAGGCTTCTTCAACTTCGGAGCGTCCTGTTTCTCCTGCTTTTCAATAGGAGTTCCGTCAGGATTCGTCCCCGGCTCGTCTGGCGTCGGTTGACGGCGCTTCAGAGTCGGTCTTCCCGGAGCTCCTTCTTCTGAACCCGGCAGCGCGCCAGTGGTTGTTGCACGCGCGTTTGAAAGTCTCAGAAGCCGCGACTTCACACGCTGAAATTCCGAAGTGCTGATCACGTATTCTTCATGCTCTGGGAACCTCGCGGCCAGAGCCAGCGAAGATGCACGGCGATCCGGCGGCGCCGGGTGCGAAGCAAAAGCTCTGGAAATGAAACCAGGCTTCTTCTTGTTCTTCGCTTCCAGCTTCTCAAACATCGTGGCCATTGCGCCCGGATCGTAACCCGCAGCCCACATGTACTGCACTCCGAGTTTGTCCGCTTCCTCTTCCGCGCTACGGCTAAACTTCATGAAGGCGCCGAGAAGTCCGAGACCAGCAGTGTTTTGGAAAATCATTCCCGGAATTCCACCAAGGAATATCGATGTTCCCAATGCCAGATACTCGAGCAGTCCGGCCTTCGTTTGGTTCTCAACCGCGTGACGCGCAGCAACGTGAGCGATCTCGTGCGCCATCACACCCGCGATTTCTGCCTCGTTGTCGGCAGCCAGCAACAGACCTTTGTTCACATAGAAAAAGCCGCCTGGCAGCGCAAACGCGTTAACCTCATCGGAGTCGATCACCTTGATGGTAAACGGAATCTTCGCATCCGAGTGAAGCACGATGTTTTGGCCAACGCGGTTCACATATTCGGTGATAATCGGGTCCTCAATAAACTTCGCCTGACGATCGACTTCAGCGGCGAGCTCACGTCCCAGCCTGACTTCCTTTTCGGTGCCGCCGCTCATCTTGGCAATGATGCCTTTATTGATGTTGCGTTTCCCGATCAGGGCAGGGTCCTCGTTCACCGAGAGAGGCTTTTTGGCGGACGTGGTTGTCTTGGCCGTTTTGTTGTCGTTCTTGGCGGTCGTTTCCGGCGCTTTGGAATTTGCAGACGCATCGGTCTTCTGAGTCGTTTGACTCGTCTGCGCCGTCTCCGTAGTTTGCGCTATGCCCGCTACCGAGCCTGCCAGCAAGGATGAAACCACCAGCAGAGCGGTGACAATGCGGGAGAAGCTAGTCATTTTTCAGAACCTCCAGATCTTTCGAAAACATCTTTGCTGAAAAGATTTCTGGGGAAACCCGTCCAGTTCTTTGGAATTGAGGGTGCTTCGCGGTCGAAAGGGTCAGAGCCCGGTCAGGCCAAAGGCGAATTCCGCTGTTCGACGCGCTGTCTATGATGCCCGCTGGCGGCAGCTTGGTTGCGCCGTTCGGCTTGGAAAAAAGCCGACAATGCCCAAAGGCGATTCCGGATAGACGTTGCCCGGACACAGCGCCTTTCGCCGTGCTTTAACGCTCAGTTTGTCAACAACTGGATGGCCGCCATTATAATGCACGCCTTTGACTAGTTACTACCTTAAGACGGCGGTCGGCTTGACCGGAGGACTTGGGACGGCGGGCGTCTCGCCCGTAGCTAATCTATTCTTTCAAGCCGAGCTGAATGGCTAAAGTTTGAAAGTCTCTCAGGTTGGGAAGGGGGCATGCCCCCGCTTCTTCTAATTATCTTTTGCCAACCAAACAACAACCCAAACCATCAGTCTCTGTCATTGGCGCCGGCCGGCTCGGCCAGGCACTCGCGCTCGCTCTCAACCAGGCAGGTTATCAGGTAGAAGCTTTGGTAGCGCGCACCACCCGGAAGGCCCAACAAGCTGCAAAGCTGCTTGGAAAAACGACGCTGGCTTTAACTATCAAACAGCTCGACCGCCTGCCTTCAAGCGGACTTTTTATTATTGCCACTCCCGATGATGCCATCGCCGCAACTGCCCGGGCCGTGTCAGCCCTGGGGCGTTCAACAGGCCGCATCGCGTTGCACACGAGCGGCGCCTTATCGTCGTCTGCAATACAGTCGCTGGCAGACGCAGGCTACTACACCGGCTCACTGCATCCACTTGTTTCAGTCAGTGAACCGCGCGCAGGCGCCGAAGCCCTCCGGGGAGCGTTCTACTGCATTGAGGGACATCGGAAAGCACAGTCGCTCGCCAAACGAATCGTTTCTGACTTGAAAGGCCGTAGCTTTTCGATCCGCGCCGCTGACAAGCCGCTATATCACGCAGCCGCAGTTATGGCGTCGCCGCACCTCACCGCGTTGTTGGACCTGTCTATTCAGATGCTCGTCGCTTGTGGACTTGATCGGCGCACCGCGCGGCAAGTTTTACTTCCACTCGTGCAAAGCACAGTAGATAACCTGAAGACGTTAGACACCGGCAAAGCTCTAACCGGAACTTTCGCCCGCGGCGACGTTGCTACCGTAATGGAACACGTAAAGGCACTTGCTCCACGACAACATAGAAATGCGCGTGAGGTTTACCGGCTTCTTGGGCTTCATTCGTTAGAACTCGCACGACGAAACAATTTGGATCCTCTGCTAATTAAGAAGATTCGCGCTCTGCTCAACGCCGAGTAAAGACTGTCAATCCGAGTTTCCGGTTTCTGACTTCAACTTTGAATGCCTCACAGGTCAGGAAGGGGGCACTGCCACCGCTTTTACAAGATCAGAGAATCGAATTCACGGACTCTGCGATGGGTAGAGCGAATCTGCAGTCAGTCCGGTGCGTAACTGAAGCTATCGCGCCGCCCTCGAGGCCACGCGTACGTAGACCGTGCTGCAGGTTTACGCAGGGTGGCATCGCTTCGCTTCGTTACCGCTGGGCTACACTCATTCAAACCGCTAACGCAGGTTTGCCTGCATTTCGCTCCCGCGTTATCGTTCCCTGACCCCAAAAATCGAGAGGACCTCAAACACTTGGAACGATCGCCCAGCGCCAGTTACAGCCTGACACTCCGCGTCAAGCTATCTACTCGCGCCGGCACACTCGGCGAAGTTGCTACCGCCATCGGGCGCGCGGGCGGCGACATCGGGGCGATCGACATCGTTAGTGTCAGTTCTGGTCACATTGTCCGCGACATCACCGTCAACACGATTTCCAGCGAACACGGCGAGAAAATAATTGAGGCTGTTAAGAACATCGACGGCATCGAGGTCCTGAATGTCTCCGACCTCACGTTCCTGATGCATCTTGGCGGCAAGATTGAAGTAGTCTCGAAGATGCCGCTCAAGACGCGCGCCGATCTTTCGATGGCTTACACGCCCGGCGTCGCGCGCGTGTGCGAAGCCATCCGCGACGATCCGGAAAAAGCTTTCACGCTAACAATCAAGAAGAACACCGTCGCCGTGGTTACTGACGGCACGGCTGTGCTTGGCCTTGGCGACATTGGACCAGCCGCCGCGATGCCGGTCATGGAAGGGAAGGCAATGCTCTTCAAGGAGTTTGCGGGAGTTGATGCCTTTCCGATTTGCCTCAGCACAAAGGATCCAAACGAGATTGTGCGCACGGTGAAAGCAATCGCGACCGCTTTCGGTGGAATCAACCTCGAAGACATTTCCGCGCCGCGTTGTTTTGAGATTGAAGATCGACTCAAGGAAGAACTCGATATCCCCGTCTTTCATGACGATCAGCATGGCACCGCCGTGGTTGTGCTTGCCGCATTAATCAACGCGCTCAAGATCGTTGGCAAAGACATCACGAAGATAAAGGTCATCGTAAACGGTGTGGGCGCGGCAGGTGTGGCGTGCACGAAGATCATTTTGGCCGCCGGGGTCACAAACGTCATTGGCTGCGATCAGGAAGGCGCAATCTATCGCGGCCGCACGGTGCGGATGAACTGGGTGAAGGAGTGGTATGCGCAGAGTACGAATCCCAACGATGAACGCGGAACTGTTCACGACGTAATCAAAGGCGCCGATGTGTTTATGGGATTGTCTGTGCCGGGTGTGATTGACGCTGAAGATGTGAAGGTGATGGCGGAGAAGCCGATCGTGTTTGCGATGGCCAACCCGACACCCGAGATCATGCCGGAAGACGCCGCGCCATACGTTGCTGTGATGGCTACCGGCCGTTCCGACTATCCAAATCAAATCAACAACGTGCTTTGCTTCCCCGGAATCTTTCGCGGCGCACTCAACTGCCGTGCTTCACGCATCAATGAGGAAATGAAACTCGCGGCCGCCAACGCAATTGCCAACATCATCACGCCCGCTGAACTCCATCCCGAATACATTGTCCCGTCAGTTTTTGATAAACGCGTCGCCGAAGCCGTCGCGCGCGCTGTCGAGGAAGCCGCTCAAGCCACCCGCGTGGCAAGACGCGATCGCACCGCGCAAGAAGGAATGTAGTCGAACGAGTTAACGTAGTTTTGAATTATTTGGACTGAACCGCGTAGCGGTTCGATGAACTTAGCCCAGGGTAAGGAGCGAAGCGACGCCACCCTGGGTTCACAGAGGAAAGAACAACAATTCGCCGACCCTCGATGGGTCGGCGTTTCTTTTGAGTGCGGTCGCTTGACACCGCTTTTCAAATCATCTTGGCGCCCTAATTACCTTGGACGATGTACGCGCGGCCATCGAGGCCGCGCGTAAACATTCTATTTGGATGTCTAGTCCCAGGGTGGCGTCGCTCCGCTCCTTACCCTGGGCTAAGTTCACTGAACCGCTTCGCGGTTTTTCAATATGTCTTTTGCTGCGCGCTCGCCGGATTCGAGGGCGCCGTGGACGGTGCCGATGTGGCCCACGCTCACAGCCTCGCCTGCGAAAAATAAAACATCATCAACAGGCTGAGATAACACTTCTTGTGCTGCAAGTGCGTTTACGGGAACGTAGGCGTAGGCGCCGCGCGAGAATGGATCGGAGTGCCATTCATGTGTGTGGTGTGCGACGAGTTGGTCGCGGAGTTGCGAGTCGGAGATGTGGAAGATTTGGTGAAGTGATTCAAGAGCGATCTTCAATAACGCCTCGTCGTAGGCACCGCCATCAGCTGGGATGCGGTCGATGATATGTTCTGCGTTTGAGCCGCCAGTCCAACCAATCAGTAACGGTTCGTGAGCAGGTAGTTGTGTCCACCAGGTTGGGAGTGGTGCTTCAGGATTATGTATGAATCCGAGTTGGGAAAGGTCATGTGATTTGTCGAGCTTGAGTGATTCCCAGAAACGATCTTTGAAGCGCAGGGCGATGCGGATTACGTGGCCCATGGCGAGGGAATTGATGGCGGTTGGTATTTTGATCCTGCGAGGTAGTTCATGGCATGAAGTGCACGTTTCGAGGTTGAACCTGGATCCGGTCGCTACCGCTCCCGGTTCCGTATTCGTCTGTCCCGACAGTCGCAGTCTCCGAACCTGCGACCTGGTCACTACCGCCCCGGATAGTGACCTCTTGCTCATCTTGCGCCTCAGCTTTGCCGCCTTGATGTGCGGAAAGGCTTTGCCTTTCCGGCACGTCAGTCAAATTTGTTTCGGCGAGGCTGCGCCTCGCTGTTGCGGGCGAGACGCCCCGGTCCAAAACCCGCGGTCCGACAAGAAGCCTGCAGCACCCCCAACGGCAACGTCACGATTGCGCGGCGCGCGGCGAAGGTTATTGCTCCATCTGTTGTTTCGTCCTTAGACCTGCAAACTGCTTCGACGCCATTCGCGCTCCAGCGAATTTCTTCGACGATAGTGTTCAGTCGAAACAAAGCGCCCGCGGTCACAGCGTCGTCATGCAATTTCTGCATCAACTCGTCGTAGCCGCCGGCCAGACGAAACGAATGATCACCGTCAACTTCTTCTTCAGCCTCCCTGGCTTTTATGAGCCCATGCACACCGATGCGCTCGACGCGCGCCGCATGAAATCCCTCAACATATAAACTCGCGGCTTCTTTCGCTCGTTTCGTCTCTTCTGTGTCTGGTATCGAATCCAGGAATTCCTGAAATGAGATGTCAGGCATCTTGATATTCAGTAGATCCATCAGCGCGGTTAGCTTGTTCCAGAAGTCATGTGAGGTACCGATTTTGCCGTCGTCGACATACCAGTGGCGTTCGGTGACATCGGTGAAGGTCAGACTAAACTCGTCCAGCAACTTCATCAACGCCGGGTGCCGGCCATGGATGAACTCGGCTCCTAACTCGATTGGAAGTTGATCATGAATCGTGTAGACGCGGCCGCCGATTCGATCACGGGCTTCGAGAACGACGACGCTCAGATCTGCTCGCGCAAGTTCATGAGCAGCCGATAAGCCGGCCGCGCCGGCGCCAATAATTAGAACGTCAATCATCTTGAAGGTCCAAAGTCCAAGGTCCAAGGTCCAAGGTCCAAAGTCCAAAGTCCAAAGTCCAAGGTCCGAAGTCGAGTCGAAGTCAGAGGTCAGAAGTCAGAAATCGGAGGTCGGAGATTGAACTTTGCCGACAAGACCTCGAAATAAGTACTTCTGTTCCTACCTTGCGTCGTCGCGCTGACGCAATGACAAATGAGAAATATGAAATGAGAAATGATAAATGGATTTCTGCCTTCTCAGATAAATGGATTTCCGCCCTCCTCAGAACTGGCTCAACTCCCCCATTTTCCTGTATCTTGTTGCGTTCCGGCTGGCCGGTGCATTAAAAATCGCACGGGCGTTCCGCCTGTGCAGCACGAGCAAGATGCTCGTGCCACTCCCCGCGTAAAATAGACCTCTATCTCAATTGTTTGGAGTTTTTCCATGAAGTCGTTTGCCCCCAAACTCGCTTATGCTTTTTTCTGCCAGGTCCTACTGCTGACACTCGCGTTCGTTTCACCCGCCTCCGCGCAGGACGCGTCCGCGAAAAGCAAACAACTCTACGATCACGTCAAAGGTTTTTCACTGGGCGGTGGCTCAATCGCCGTGTCGGGCCTCGCGTTTAACCGCGACCGCGTGCAGATGACGCTCACCGGAACAATCTATTTTTCAACGCCCTGTCGATGGCCGCTACACAGGAGCGGTGTTTGTCGGTGATGGCACGTTGAAGTGCGAAGTTCCACCAAACGACTTCGAGAAAGAAAACGTGAAACGACTGCTCGGGGCAACTGTGATCGAGTCGGATTTTAAATCAGCGGTGTTTCGTTTTAGTGACGACACAATGGAACGTTTGGGCCAGAAGCCCAACTCCGCCCAGGCACCCGCCGACTTGCAGAAGCTGGCGAATGAAACTGATGCGCGCACGCTGAAAGAAACAGGCGCAAACCTCCCGGCTCGCGTTGCAATATCAATTCTCAACCGGGAAGAGCCGGGCTTCTTCTTTGCGGCGTTCTCTGGCGGGAAGCGCGGCAAGTTTAACTACGTCCTCGATCACCAGGGCCGTATCCCGGTCAATAGCTTTTCAATTAATGCCGGCGAGAAAGGTCTGATCTACAACTACGACTCAGACCTCTACTACACCGAAGTGTGGTTGGCTTTCTATTCCGAGCAGGATTATCAGCGCGGTAGTGTGTTCTACGCAGATGTGAGCGATCAAATTAACGTCACCCACTACGACATGGACATCGATCTACGCGAACATAAAAAGAACACGCGCCTCCTTTCTAAACTTCAGAATGAAGCTCGATTTCCGAACCTTCGCGCTGTTTACTTTCGGGTTGGCGAGTCGCTCGGCGAATACGAAAGCCAGCGTTTGAAAAAGCAGATGCGCTTGAAGCAGGCGCGGATGGGTGACACAGAACTTTCGTTTGCTCAGGAGGACTGGGAAGCCGGCTTCACTGTGTTCCTGCCCGAGCGACCAGGTGATGGTAAGAAGTTTGAACTAACCCTGTTGACTGAGGGCGACTTCATGCAGGACGCCCAGACGTTTATCGATCGGTACTACTTCCGTTGGGCTGGCGAACCCGGGATAGTCGATTCGTACTACCCGCGGTCCACCCACAGTTGGTTTCCCCGGCATGGATATCTCGATCGCGCGACTTTCAATATGACCTTTCGTCATCCGAAGAAGTTACACATCGCGAGCATCGGTGAGCGTTTGAGTGAAGAACAGGATGTTGAAGATAAAGACGCGGCTGTCACGAAGTACCGAATGGCCGCGCCGGTGGCTTTGGCAACTTTTGCCCTCGGCCCCTTCGAACGCCACAAACAAATGGTTCGATGGGACAAAGGTGGCACGGGCGATCCGATCGAAATTGAATTCAACTCTCTGCCGGGATCAGTTGCAGCAATCAAGGAGGATTTTATTCTTGCCGAGTTGGATAACTCACTGCGTTATTTCACTACCACCTTCGGCAAGTATCCGTATGCCGGCTTTGGCGCGACATTTCATCCGTATCCCTTCGGGCAGGGCTTTCCAAGTCTGTTGATGATTCCGCGCGCCGACCGCGCGAACAAACGTACTTACGCCTTCATTGCACACGAAACCGCACACCAGTGGTGGGGAAACATCGTGGCCTGGCGCTCCTACCGCGATCAGTGGTTGAGCGAAGGTTTCGCCGAATATTCGGGGATGATGTACACAGGAATCCGAGCCGGATCGGGTTCGCGGGACGACCTGATCAACGAAGCGCGATCTTCTCTCAAGCTGCCACCTCGAACTCGTTCCGGAATCGGAAGCGGGCGACTGGTGGACGTTGGCCCACTCGTGTTGGGCCACCGGCTGAACACAAAAAAGACTTTCGGCGCGTACCAAACGTTGATCTACGACAAAGGTGCGCTCGTATTGCGCATGCTTCATTTCCTCTTTACCGATCCGGCAACGGGGAACGGTGAACCGTTTTTTGCGATGATGACTGACTTCGTCAACCGTCATCGCAACGGCGTGGCTTCTACAGACGACTTTCGTATGGTTGCCAATGAGCATTTCGTGAAGTCGCCCATTGCTCGCACCTACGGCATTACCAGCCTTGATTGGTTTTTCAGCCAGTGGGTTCAGCAGTCAGACTTGCCCTCGTATCAAATGGATTATCGATTCGAAGACCAACCGGACGGCAAGGTCTTGATGACGGGCACGATCACACAGGAGCATGCGCCCGAGACGTGGTTCATGGTGCTGCCGGTGGCGATGACGTTTGGCGGCAAACAGACTGCTTACACGACCGTTATTGCTGATGGGCCAAAAGCGCAATTCAACATCAAACTGCCCGCGCGCCCCAGCAAAGTTGAATTGGATCCGTTACGGTGGGTGCTTTCAGAAAACACGACAACGCACCGGCATTAGGTTTTGTAGGACAAGAACCGACGTTCAAAAAAGGCCCGAAGGGCCGAAAGTTAATAGCCACGAGCGTGGGGTCGTGGAATCAAGACACGTCTCATTATTGAGGCCCAAAAGGGCCGACAGTTAACAGGACCGACGAAGGCCGGTCCTTCGGACCTCTGGATGGTTCTCGTGGATTATCCACGACCTGACGGTCGCGGCTATTTACTGTCGGCCCTTCGGGCCTGTAACTTCTAACCCATGAATCGAGTCATTCGTTCCGCTTTAAACTTTACCCTAATCGTTTTGGGAGTCTTCTCTGCCGGCTTCGGGCTGAAAGGCTTCTTATTGTCGAGCCGGTTCATTGATGGCGGCGTCACCGGCGTGTCGATGCTGCTGTCGAACATACTCAGTTGGCCACTCGCAATCCTGATCCTGGTAATCAACCTCCCGTTTATCGCACTTGGTTATCGTCAGATTGGTCGCAGGTTCGCCATTAAGAGCGCCCTTGCGATCGCAGGTCTCGCTCTCTGTCTGGCCCTCGTAAAATTTCCCGACGTCACTTCGGACAAACTTTTGACGGCTGTGTTTGGCGGGTTCTTTATTGGCGCCGGCATCGGCCTCGCCATTCGCGGTGGCGCGGTCCTTGACGGAACTGAAATCGCTGCGCTGTTGATCAGCAAAAGCAGCAACCTGCTGCGCGTCGGCGACGTGATACTGCTGCTGAACATTTTTATCTTCTCGGCGGCCGCGTTCTTCCTCGGGATCGAAGTCGCGCTCTATTCAATGTTGACGTATTTCGCCGCTTCCAAAACGATCGACTTCCTGATTCATGGAGTTGAGGAGTACACGGCGGTGATCATCATGTCGGAGCACAGCGAAGAAATCCGGCATTCGATCGTGCGTCATTTACGACGCGGTGTGACGATTTACAAGGGACGGGGCGGGATGAGCAACACGGAGCAGGACATTTTGTTTTGCGTGGTGACGCGTCTGGAGATAGGCCGCATCAAGAGCGCGGCTCATGAAATCGATCGCGGCGCCTTCATCGTGGTGCATCCGTTGGCCGACGCCGAAGGCGGCGTGATTAAGAAGCTGGCGCTTACCGCTTAAAAAAAACCATTTGTCATTTCTCATTTCATATTTCTCATTCGCGAATTCAAGTTGGAAGTGCGACCTCGATGCGCGTTGGATCGCGTCAACGCTGTGGGTGGAAAAATACAGAACCGGGAGCGGTAGCGACCGGGTTCATGATGGAATGGCTATCCGCTTTGGTCATTGAGGTCGTCCAGGTTCTTGTATCGCATCGAGAAGCAATTCAGTACGAACATGTAGGGCCTATAAGTCGGCGGTTACAAGGGTGGGACCTGATTCACCACCTTCTGGCGCTATTGAACTGATCACGAGGCGCATCCCGGGATGAACCCGGTCGCTACCACCACCCCACGCGGGCTGCCCGCGCGGACCGGTTCGCTCCCGGTTCTGTTTTCGTCGACCCACGATGTCGCTCATCAAAAGCCGTTGCACTTCCAAATTGAATCCGCGATTTGTCATTGGAAGAAAAGATTCAAGGATAGTGATTCTGAAAACTTCGTTTGGTTATACCTTGCGTTATTGCTTAGTTGTAGTCGTGTCCGCGCATTTTGTGCCTATGCTGAATTCCGTCGCTACCACCACCCCACGCGGGCTGCCCGCGCGGGGACCCCGGTTCGCTCCGGTTCTGTATTTGTCGACGAACGGAACTGACTCCATTGCGATTAAGGAAAACTCCAGCCTGCGGTTTGGTTTCGGCAAATGAAAGCAGTTCAAGTTTCACGCGTGGGTGGTCCGGAGGTTCTTGAGTTTGTTGAATGTCCGCGACCCGAGCTGAAGCCCAATGAGGCGCTCGTGGAGATCCGTGCGTCGGGCGTCAACTTCATCGATGTTTATTATCGCGAAGGACGATACCCCTCGTCGCTCCCGTTTATTGCTGGACAGGAAGCGGCTGGCATCGTTGTCGCGGTTGGTTCTGAGGTTTCAAATTTGACCGCCGGTGATCGTGTCGCCTACACCGGCGTTCAGGGAAGTTACGCGGAGTATGCGGCCGTTCCTGCTGATCGTCTTGTCAGAATTCCAGATGCGCTGGACTTCAACCAGGCGGCGGCTGCGATGTTGCAGGGCATGACTGCCCATTACCTCACGCACAGTACTTATCCAATTAAGGAAGGCGATCGCGTGCTGATTCACGCGGCCGCCGGCGGTGTCGGTCGGCTGGCGGTCCAGATGGCGAAGAATCTTGGCGGCTTTGTGATTGCTACGGCGGGTTCGGTGGAAAAGGCCCGATTAGCGCGAGAGGCCGGAGCGGATGAAACGATTGTTTATTCCGAACAGGACTTCGAGGCTGAGACGCTACGCTTGACGGCAGGGAAGGGCGTTCACGTTGTGTATGACGGCGTAGGCAAGACGACGTTTGAAAAGGATCTCAACGTCCTGCGGCCTCGCGGGTTTTTGGTTTTGTATGGTGGCGCCAGTGGGGCAGTGCCTCCGTTTGACCTGATGATACTAAACAAGAAAGGCTCTTTATACGTCACGCGGCCAAGCCTGCACCATTACATCGCGACCCGTCACGAATTGGAGGAAAGGTCGAACGCAGTCTTGCAGATGATCGTTCAAGGAAAGTTACTACTGCACATCCACAAGGCGTATCCGCTCGCCGACGCTGAAACAGCTCATCGTGATCTGGAAGGTCGGAAGACGACCGGGAAGTTGTTACTCATTCCCTAACCACAGTTGCTTGCATTGCCGCAGCTTTGGCAAACTCCCTCCATAGTTCGATTAACATTTCATCGGGAGAATTGATTTCTTATGTCCACACAAGTAGCCGTGACACCTGACCGTTTAATGCAGCTCGGTCTCGGCTTCATGGCTTCAAAGACACTGCTGAGTGCAATTGAGCTGGGCGTCTTTACCAGGTTGGCAGAACAATCGCTGAACGCAGACGAGTTAACGACACAACTGAACCTGCATCCGCGATCAGCTCGCGACTTCTTCGACGCCCTGGTTGCTTTGGGAATGCTGGAGCGCGAAGACGACCGCTATCGAAACACCGGAGAAACGGACCAGTTTCTCGTGCGCGGCAGATTGTCGTATGTCGGCGGACTGCTGGAGATGGCGAATGAACGCCTCTATCCATTTTGGGGGTCGCTGACGGAAGGTTTGCGTACCGGCTTACCGCAAAACGAAGTAAAAACCGGCGGCGCTGGTCTGTTTGAAGCTCTGTACTCCGATCCCGAACGGCTGCGTTTGTTTCTTGGCGCGATGACCGGCTTGAGTATGGGTGCGGCCAGGGCCATTGCTGAAAACTTTCCGTGGAAAGACTACCAGACCGTTGTCGACGTGGGCGGCGCGCAGGGAGGTTTGCTCGTCCAGGTAGCGCTGGCGCATTCCCATTTACGCGGCAGCAATTTCGATTTGCCCTTGGTGGGTCCAATCTTTGAGGAATACGTCGCCACAAATGGCTTAGCCGATCGGTTGAGTTTTATTCCAGGCACCTTCTTTGACGATCCGCTGCCGCGCGCTGACGTCATCACGATGGGCCACATTCTGCATGACTGGAACCTCGAGCAGAAACACATGTTGCTCGAAAAGGCCTATGCAGCCTTGCCTGCGGGCGGAGCGTTAATCGTTTTTGAAGCGCTGATTGATGACGAGCGAAAGCAGAATGCCTTCGGCTTATTGATGAGCCTGAACATGCTGATCGAAACGCCGGGAGGCTTCGACTACACCGGCCGCGAATGTTCGCAGTGGATGCGGGAGGCAGGTTTCAGTTCGACGCGCGTGGAACATCTGGTTGGTCCAGATTCAATGGTCGTCGGAATTAAGTAACGGATAACCGCGGTTGTCACTGGCAATTGCAGTTCGTGGCCGCGGCCTTTATCGCTTCAATAGTATTTTCGAACAGAACACGGTGAAGTTTGTAGCCGGTAGGCGTGACCGTCCAAATGAAGTTTCCGTTAGGCGCGACGCCAACGTCACTAACTAAACCAAGCTCCTGAAGCTTATCCAGATTTGGTTTCGTTAATTCTTCGCCCGTGTAGTTTATGTTGAAGTCTCCCGCCGCCTTTTTCTCGCGAAAGCTCCCGATTATCAAAAACAGTTGAAGCTGCCCATTGTCCAATGATCTGAGTTTGCTTAACTCACTGGAAACCTGTGCCCTCGCGGCCTCTTCACGCACTTTCCATTCGAAGGACGCTACTCTGAGAGATCCTGTTTTTGACAACCACGCGCCCAGCGGATCCCTGGCGCAATAAATCGTAATCAATGCGAGGAAGGCGATTACCAGAATTATGATCGAGCGATTGCCGTGTTCGATTATCGCCAGGATCACGTCATGACTAAATCGGCGCTGGCCATTTGGCGCGGCCGTTCCAGTGACTGGGGCGGGTTTGGTAGGCGGACCACTTATGTCACCCTGGGGAGCGTTGTGGGCCACGTTCGTAACCTTTTTCTCTGGATCAGTTTCGGGCATTCACTATCCTCCGTGAAGAGATGATGATCTATATGGGTGCGGAGAACGAAGTTTGATTCTGGAAAGCGGGCTAAGTGTCGCGCGCGACGATATTGTGCAGTCGTGTTCCTTGTCAATAGACCTGCGGTAATTGAGTACCAAGGTAGTCTGATTATTGGAGAGCTTCGGAATGCAGGCTGATATCGATTCGCTAACTGGATGGCACTTCTGCCCGTAGACTTCGCGCGATTAGCGGCACAATTTGGCGCGGAACATCGATCGCGGCCTTTATGTGCCGCGCGTGCGTAAAGTGGCCGGCAACATAAACGCCAGCCACATTTGTTTCAAACGTTTCCGGATTGTAAACCGGAACTTCAGTGAGTTTGCCCTGTTCGGTTTTCACGCCGAGGCTTTTTAGCAACGTAAGATCGGCGTCGCTTCCAATTAAGACGAAGAGAACGTCATTGGGAATTGTCAGGGTCTCGCCGTCTTCTGTTGTTAGTGTCACGTCACGTTCAGTGATTTCAATGACGTTCTTGTAGAGAACAACTCTCAATCGGCCCGCCTCGATTTCGTGTTCCAGCGGAGTGCGGACCCAGTGTTTCATGGCGCCGGCTTTTGGATCGCGGTTTTCCCAATCATCACGCCAAATCGCAAGCGTGGTTCGGGCGCCTTCCTCCGAAAGAAATAACGCCGCTTCCGCCGCACTATTCCCGCCACCTACGACGAGGGCGTCCTTGCGGACGTACGCGTAAGGCTCGACAAACAAATGATGCACCTTCGGCAACTTTTCACCCGGGATGTTCAAGCGTCGCGGATGAGCCATTGCACCGATCGCAAACAGAATGCGCGCGGCACGGTATGTCGCTTTGTCAGTTTGAATCGTAAACGTGTCGTGCGGTTGCGTCGTGACTCCGGTAACGATCTCGCCCGCGTTGATTCTTAAATCGTGTGCCAAAACGAATTGGATGTAATGGGATAGCAACTCTTCACGCGTGGGCTTATCGCGACACGGCTTGAGAGTCCCTTCCTTCATTTCCAATTCATTTGGTGTAGAGAACAGCGCGCGTCCCACGGGATATTGGCGAATCGTGTCAGCGATCGTGCCCTTCTCAATCACGACGTAGCTCAACCCCTCCGCTGCGGCTGATTGCGCGGCTGAAAGTCCGGCTGGGCCGGCGCCAATTATTAGTAGATCAAGTAGATCAGGCATTCAAGAATGTTTGAAAGCGAAGAGTCAGGAAACCCATTTTCCATATCTCATTTCATATTTTGCAATCGCAGATTCAACTTCGAAGTGCAACGGCTTTTGATGAGCGACGTCGTGGGTCGACGAAAACAGAACCGGGAGCGATAGCGACCGGGTGGAAGCTGGGATGGCTATCAGCTTTGGTCATTGAGGTCGTCCCGGCTCTTGTATCGCATTGAGAAGCAATTCACTCTTACGAACACGCAGGAACCATAAAGTCGGCAGTGAAGGACAAATGGCTGGCTGCTTCACCAGCCCCTCTGGCGCTATTGAACTGATCATGAATCACATTCCATCATGAACTCCGGTCGCTACCGCTCCCGGTTCTGTATTTTTCCACTCACAGCGTTGACGCGATCCAACGCGCGTCGATGTTGCACTTCGAACTTGAATCCACCTTTTGTTATTGTTTAAGAAAACCTCGCCGCCTTTCGCGCTGGCAATGACAAATGAGAAATATGAAATGAGATATGGAAAATCTCTTTCTTCCTCAGACGAATACTTCACCCTTCGCGACCACCACCGATGCTCCGCCCACGCGAACTTGCTCTACCGCTCCAGTCTCGCCCGTAACCTCAACGCTGATACGGCTCGGGCGCTTCATGAAGTCTCCTTGTTCAATCACGAACTTATACTTGCCCTCGACGCAACTCCGCGTTCAGATGCACCGTGATGGACCAGGTAGCCGGCGAGCGCGCCGCAGGCGCTTCCCGTCGCCGGATCTTCCGGAATGTTGTCAGCGGGTGCAAAAAACCGAGCATGCGCCCGAGCGTCGCCTATTTCGATAGTCTCGCGCGTAAAAACATGACATCCAGTTGCTCCCAGCCGAGTGTAAATCTCAGACAACAAACTGGTATTGATGCGGCATCGTGATAAATCAGCAAGTGAACGAATTGGTATGGCTAAAGCCGTCAGGCCAGTTGAGATCACTTGCAACGGCAGGGTCTCGTCAAGATCTTCGCGCGCGCGGCCAAGTGCGCGAGCAAGTTCTTCCTGCTCATGCGCGTCTTCCACCTCAGCCAGTATCTCGAATTTGCCCTGTGTCATAAAAACCTGCGAAGGCTCGCCGTCTTTGAATTCAATATCAACGGGAAGTATACCGATACCGACTTCATGATGAATCCGCGTCCAGCCGTTTCCACCTTCCGGGGGTGCGACGACACCTTCACGAGCAAGCGCGTTCCATGTACCGACAACCGGATGCCCTGCGAATGGAATCTCGCGCATCGGGGTAAAGATGCGCAAGCGACGTAAAGGGAAATTCGGATCTGGAATTTCGGATTGCGGATTTGCGTCCGTCGGCGATTGCGTTTTTGTC
This sequence comes from Pyrinomonadaceae bacterium, assembly GCA_963730985.1. Lineage (GTDB taxonomy): Bacteria > Acidobacteriota > Blastocatellia > Pyrinomonadales > Pyrinomonadaceae > PSRF01. Next base: position 667,884 of record CAVSTX010000005.1, on the reverse strand, counting down.
GTTGAAGCTGAATCGTTGTTCGCGTCCGTTTGCTGTCCGCGCTCTACTTGCCGTTGACCGTCCGCTGCTTGTCCTTTGCCTTCCGTTGCTTGGTGTTCGCCGTTTGCTACCGGCTGTTCGCTGTTTACTGTTTGCTGTTTGCTTTTTTCGGGATTGAGCACAAACACCGTTTCCGAGAGGTTCATCTCGCGCGCGATCTTCATCATCTGTTCGTCAGTCAATCCTTCGGCTTCCGGAAACACAGCCAGGGGATTCCCGGTGAAAGGCTCGCGAGTAAATACGTCCAAGCTGAATAAAGCGATACTTTTTCATTTTTCTGAGTCCTTGTTTCCGAGATCGCCTATGACAATTAGTTCAGAAGGGATCGTCCGGTCAAGGCTCGAGTCGATTCAGGATCAAAGGCCGATTTTTCCCTGTGCACTGAAATGTTTCTGCGTCAAAAGACATTAATGTTGAGCTTGCAGTTTCGGTGAATAGTTTCCTTGGAAATGCGATCTCCGCGGGCCCACGATTGGATTAAGTCAGTGTGAGCCTGAAGACTAAATTGTTCTTGACAGACTTTTTGCATCGGCGTATAAGGCGCGTGACCGCGGTATCTCAATCTGCGAGTTCGAACCCCTCGCTTCCTTGGTAATTAACGCAGCCACGCAGGTCCAAGGCGAATTTTGTGCGGGAACCTTGCTCACCACCAAGGATAGTCTCGCCTCCCCGGATATAACGGGTAACACTCTTTGCTTGGCTCAACATTGAAGAAATTACACGTCTATTCATCTTGGTCCGCCCAGCCATCAATACCGCATGAGTAGACCCCGAAGAAGGATCAAAAGAGTAAATTCCGGAATCTCGACTATGAATCACCCGATCGACGATCCATAGACCAGGGAAGGGTTGATGAACATACTACGCAGTTGAGGAGAAATGATATGAAAATCCGAAACAATAACCCACTAGATCTTCAGGGTACCGATAAGGAAGAGATTAAGGTCTCGGTTCAGGCAAGCGGCACAGTTCGTTTGGTTACGTACGATTTAAATGGAGAGACAAAACAGTTGCCTGAGCCTTTCCTTTTTAAGTTAAAGATCGCGAACACTCCAACAATCCTCGTGCTGTTTTTCGTTTTTTCAAACAATGGTGGTGGCTCGTACAAGATTAAAGTCACCGGAAAAGCGGGCGGCGATACATCCCTTTACACGGTGGCCCAGTTCTCGGATGAAGCTGCAAACGCAATCGCATACACGTTCGACATCGTGTGAAGGTTTGAAATCTAGGAGGTATTGGCAATGTGGACCAAACTAGGCCGAAGGCTCATCCCAGGCATGATACTCCTCACGTGTTGTATTTCATTCTGCTTTGCTCAAACTCCATCGGAAACGATTGACGAGTTAAAGCGATCTATTCAAAAGCTCGAGAGTATCGATCAAAACCAAAGTGTCTCTCCCGAAATCAGGGAGATTAATCGAAGCTTTTTGACCGAGAAAAGAACTGAGCTTTTGGCACGGCTGGTCCAGAAGAGAGAGAGCCGCCGCGAATATCTCACCATGGCGACATCCGCTCTTTCCAGTGCTCAAATACTTAAGGTCCAGCAGGATATTAGCGATTTGGACGAGGCTATTAGGCAACTGCGATCTGTCTTGCCTGCGCAGCAATCTTCTGATTCAGCATTGAGTTCAAGATCATCCGGCTCGAACAGCATGGACAACACACCGGCAAAGTCTGAAACAGAAGGTCGAGGAAATCACGAGGAGATCGAGTCGCCGCCTGCGAGTGACATGCGCGACACCACTCGCGGCCTTACGGCTAGCGGTTCCAACGTTATTGCTCCGAGCAATACAGGAACGCAGAATCCTGCTTCGCCGGACGCACCGCTGGTTCCAGCTACTCAGGGACGCCAGCTTAGGGCGCTGTTAGGTTCAGCTGTACAGCGTATTCAGAACGAGAAAAGTAGAAATCCCCAAGCCACAATCGATCTAAGAAACACCTTCATGCTCCTGGCGGTCTCGTTAACCGAAGAAACCCGTAAAGATGTCATCGCCGAGTTTACAGCGAAGGCCGAAGAGATGAAGCCGGACAAGCAAACCGGATCCAGCCTTGGAACCGGAGCCAGCACATCGCTTGTGGCTAAGGCAGGAATCCCGGCCGCCTTTGGGTTTGCCGTCGAGAATGGCGCGCTTACCAGGACTGATAGCAAGACGGGCATAACCTTCAGCGGAACGCCAGTGGGCATTTTTGAAGCCCTGGCGAAAAAGGGCTTCATCGAAAGCTATCAGAAGGACGATAGCTTTGATCGAGCACTCAGGAACCTTTCATTCAAGATTTCCTTCGATCCTAACCGAGGCCCTAATCCGGGCACGTTTACTGGCAGCGGGCAACAACTCACGGGTTATTCGCTCCGCTACAAGCTCATTGATGAACGGGATCCTCGAGATAAGAAGTACACCTCGCAGTGGTCGCGTCTGGTGGAAGATCAAGCCGTGCCTGTCACCGCCACGTTGGCGAGATTCTTCACCATACTGCATACGAGGCCGACTCCCGTATTCGCCGCTTGGCGAACTGAAACAGAAGCCGTGATTGCAGCGGCCGCTCCTGGAGATGTTGAAACAGTTCTAGTCCAACAATTGGAGAAGCTCAGAAAACTGGATTTGGGTGTTGAAATTACCAGCGTGGTATCAACCTTCAGTAATCAGTTTGACGATTTTCTGAAGAGCAGAGACGACATTCTGAATCAGGTTAACGCCGGCTGGATTTCCACGATTGAGTATAACAATGAGCGTCGCTTGGCTTTACCGAGTCTCTCAAATATCAGATTCATTGCTGAGAAGGGAGCGTATAACGGCTCGCTCGATCTAACCGCCAATGCCTCTCTGACTTTTCTCAATTCCAGAATTCCCGGCTCGACCAGCGGCAGGTTGCGTGATTTTCGTTTTGCCGGTCAGTTGGATGTTCCGCTTGGGAACGTTGCCACCACCGGCAAGTTCTTCCTGAGCTTTGCCGGGCTCTATGAACGAATAATTGATGACGAGACTTTGTCTACGGGTACGGTCATGGCCCAAAAAGGCGACATCGCTGCGGGGCAGATTAAACTGACGATTCCGGTCAGGGGTACAGCGCTTAAAGTCCCTCTCTCTTTTAGTTTCGCGAATCGAACTGAGTTGATAAAGGAGAAGCACGTGAAGGGTAGTTTTGGAATCACTTTCGATCTTGATTCCATCTTTGCCAAGTTCAACCCATTTTCGAAGAACTAATCCTACATAAGTCATGCGAAAGGCGAACTTGCGCGCGACCGTGAGCACATGCAATTGCACTGTCGGGCACTCCGGGAGTGCGCGTGTGCAAACTTAACTGAAGGAGACAAACCCATGGCAGGTGTCATAACACCACGAAACAGTCCTGGCGCTAGTCCGATGAGTGCTACATCGATTGTAGCGGTTGCGCTGTATCTCGTTCTTTTCAGCCTTTTGGATCTGTATGGCTTAGTGAAAATATGGCCACATCCGACGCCCAGCGGAGAACCCAAAACCGAAGAACAAAGTACCGCTGGTCCCGCGCCAACAACTTCGCCTACACCACAAATAACCCCCCAAGCCTCGCCAGTCACACCAACTGTTACTCCGGCGCCAACGACGACAACGACACGAGACGGTTGGCCGAGTTGAACGTTCCACGGCGCCCAGTCCGACCCCGGTACCGGTAAACGGAAAAACTCCTCTTCCTGAGCCGGAAGTCATTTCCTTTTTTGGCGGCCGCCTCAGAGTCAACGTTTACGCAGAGAGGCGTCTGTTGCTTCTGGTGATTTTGTCGGGAGCTCTTGGTAGCCTAATGCACGCGCTTCGCTCGCTCTACTGGTACACGGGAAATCGCATGATGATGTGGAGTTGGGTGGGTTTTTATCTGTTACTCCCATTTAGCGGTGCGATCTTATCCGTAATTTTTTACTTCGTGGTGCGCGGAGGCTTTTTCTCCCCTCAAGCATCGTTTGGTGATACAAGCCCATTTGGGTTTGCGGCGCTATCGGCACTGGTAGGGCTTTTCAGTTCACCGGCGACTCTTAAATTGAAAGAGGTAGCAGAGACTATCTTTACCAAGCCGGGCGCTGGTGCAGACACCAAGCCACAGGAATCAGAGGACTCAGGAAAGGAAACTGAAAAACCCACCGTAACCCAGATTGCACCCACCTCGGGCTCGGCCCTGGGGGCCACAAGAGTTGCGATTACCGGAACAGGATTCGCCGAAGGCGCCGTTGTGAAAATTGGCGGCTTGCCTGCTGAGATTGTTTCGGTTTCCGGTACAACGATTGAAGTGATTGCTCCTGCAAGCGCGTCCGGACCGACCGCTGCGAATGTTGAGGTTATGAATCCAGATGGCCAAACCGTTACTCTAGTTAACGGTTATACGTACCTCGCTGGTGGCGGCATCGAAAGCTTAAAAAATGACGACGTTTAAACCATCGACGGGCGTGACCTAGACCATTGTTGATGAGACGGTCCGTTCGCGTCTTTCCACGTCAACGCAATCTTGTGCCCGAATGGTATAGTTGGGCTGTAAACGCGGCGCGCTGTCGGCCGTGTTCAGCAGACTTTCCATAGAGGACAATTTATGGCGGTATTAAAACAAGGCTCAAAGGGTCCGGAAGTGACCCGACTTCAAAAGCGTTTGAACGAGTTAGGATTCAAAGCAGGGAAGGCCGATGGAAGGTTTGGTCCAGCAACTAAGGCAGCTTTAATTGCGTTTCAAAAGAGCGAGGGCTTAGCTACTGACGGCATTGCCGGCCCGAAAACCCTCGGCGCGCTGAAACTCGATGCCGGCAAGCCACCGGTCGATATCGATAAGCCGCCGGCCGTTGAGCCGGTCAAAGACACTTCGGGTCCATTAGCGAATCGACTTTTAACGGAATCGGACTTCAAAGAGGCGGCCGAACTACTCAACTGTGACATCGCCGCTATCAAAGCAGTCGCGGAAGTTGAAAGCAGCGGAAACGGATTCCTCTCAGACGGCCGCGTTAAGATTCTGTTTGAGGGCCACCAGTTTTATAAGTACGCGAAAGGAGCTTACGCTCAAGGATATCCCACGATTTGTTACAAAAACTGGACGAAGGCGTATTACACAAAAGGTCCAAACGCTGACGCCCGTGGCGCTGGCGAACTGGCCCGCCTGCAACAAGCGATGGCGCTCGACCGGCGCGCAGCATTGATGTCCGCAAGTTACGGCAAGTTTCAAATCATGGGGTTCAATCACAAGGTGTGTGGGTTCGATGATCTGGAAAGTTTCTATGCGGCGATGCAGGTCAGCGAAGGCGAACAGCTGAAGGCGTTCAGCAAATTCGTTATTAGCAATAAGCTTGACAGGGCCTTGCGGAAGCACGACTGGGCGACTTTCGCGAAGGGTTACAACGGCGCGCAGTATTCGAAAAATCAGTACGATAAGAAACTTGCTGCCGCACACGCGAAGTATTCGAAGAGATAAACGGTGATTCAGAGATCGAGGCTGTAAGAGAATCTCAGGTTTGGGAAGAGGCGCTTTTCACCCGCACTCACCTAATCACAACAATGGGGGACAAGCCCGTCTTCCTTACTGAGCGCTGGGTTAGAAACTGAATATTGCGCCTTTTCTGGTTCCCCTCAATCTGCTTGCACGCGGCCTCTTGCTATAATTCGGTGCGTGCAAACCCTCCATTCTTCCAAAACAAAAAAACCACTACTGACCGCGCGTGAGCTTCGCGGGCTTCTGCTGCCAATCACAACGCCGTTTGGTGCGGACGGTTCGCTGGATCTTGATGCGCTTCGCTTCAACATCACTAAGTGGAACGAGACCGGCATCGCCGGGTATGTCGTGGCCGGATCCACGGGCGAACGCGTCCACCTTGATGAAACTGAATACATCGAAGTGTTGAAGGCGGCGCGGGAAAGTATTTCTCCCGATCACATCTTCATCGCTGGTGCAGGCCAGCAAAGTACGTTTGCGACGATTCGTGAAATCGAACGCGCTTGCTCATATGTCCAACTCGACGCGGTGCTGGTCATTACGCCGCATTTCTATCGTCCCGCTATCACCCAGCCGGCGCTCCTGGACCATTACCAGCGAATTGCTGACGCTGCGCCGGTTCCGGTAATTCTCTACAGCATGCCGCCATTCACCGGGATCGTCATCGAACCGCAAACGGCAGCGACACTCAGTGCACACCCGAACATCATTGGGATAAAAGACAGCTCCTCAGACGTCGAGAACCTGGGAAGGACTGTGAGCATGGTCCAGGAAGATTTTGCGGTATTACTGGGTAACGGCACCGTTCTCAACAAGGGTTTGGCGGCAGGCGCCCATGGAGCGATTTTAGCTGTGGGATGCGTCGCACCCGAGTTGTGCCTCGAGATTATGCGTTCCGTGTTTGACGGTGACAGCGACGGCGCTGATTCACTGCAAGCCAGGGTGACGCCGTTAGCCACAGCCGTGACGACGGAGTTTGGAATTGGCGGTCTTAAAGCGGCTTTGGACATGATTGGCTGGAAGGGTGGATTCGTGCAGCCGCCGCTACGAATGCCCGATGAGACCGCCAGTCAGAAGATTGCGGATTGTCTGAAAGAGGCTGCACACGCAGCTCAAGTTGCTCACTAGCAGCCAGACCCCCTCCCGCGTAGAATGACTTCTCAGGAGCTATCGAAATTGAGCACTGTCGAAACCGCGTGTTACAGCAACCCTGAAGAATCAGGCCTACGTGTAGAAGGACTTCCCTTCGAAAAAATTCCGGGCCAGTCGCGTTTGTTTCTCGACTATATCCGCGATCCTGTTGCGTTGAGTGAGTATTATCCTTCGGCGGTACGCTTTCATCATGAACTGCCCGCGCGCGCGCCCGAAGTTCTCGCGGCGTACGAAACGGACAGAAACGTGTTGTGTGATGCGCTGCGAGACATGAACGCAGCGTGGGGCGCGGGCGCGGAGACTTTGAAAAATATTGAACAGCTGCGCGAGCCGGATTGCCTCGCGGTTGTTTCCGGCCAGCAAGCGGGGTTGTTCTCCGGTCCTCTGTACACAATTTACAAAGCATTATCCGCGGTGAAACTTGCCGGCTGTTTGACTCAACGAAAGACAAAGGCAGTGCCGGTGTTTTGGGTCGCAACGGAAGATCATGATTTTCCGGAAGTCGCGAAAGCCGAATTCATTGGCCGCGACTGCCGGCTTGCGGCTGTCGAAGCGGATGGCCACATTCATCAGGAAGGGCAGCCAGTTGGCCGCGTCGTATTAGCCGACTCGATCAACAACGTATTGGACCAGTTGATAGAGAGGCTGCCGAGTTCTGAATTCACTGCCGACCTCGAGGCGTTGCTGCGTGATGCATGGCGTCCGGGTCGCGGCTACGGCGAGGCGTTTGCGCGCACGGTTACGTCGTTGTTGGGATCGCATGGATTGATCCTGCTTGATCCTCTCGATGCGCGAATGAAGAAACTAGCCGCCCCGCTATATGCGAAGGCCGCCCTGCGTGCGCAAGACATCGCAACCGCGATCGAAGCACGGAGTCGCAAACTTGAAGCTGCCGGCTATCACGCCCAGGTGACACCGTCCGAGAACTCCTTTCCATTATTTATGCACGACGACACTGGCGCCCGTCATGCCGTAGTGCGCACCGACAATGGAAAATATGCTGCGAAAAATGCGCGCGAAGAGTATTCGGCAGAAGAGATCGCACGGCGCGCGGAGTCGGAGCCGGATCGGTTTAGTCCAAACGTAACGTTGCGCGCCGTGGTCCAGGACTACCTGCTGCCGACGATTGCTTACTACGGCGGCGCCGCTGAAATTGCGTACTTCGCGCAAACAGCCGAGGTGTATCGTCTGCTGGATCGTCCGGCAACTCCGATTCTTCCTCGCGCCAGTCTCACGATGATTGAGCGACACACGGGACGCGTCCTCGAAAAATATGACCTCGGATTGCTGGACCTGTTCGCGGGACCGGATGCGGTGCTCGCTCGCGTAGTTGAAGAACATCTTGGCGCCGACACTGCGAAGACGTTCTCCAAAACTGAAGAGAAGGTCAACACGGATCTCGACGAATTACGCGAACAGTTACGGGCAATCGACCCGACACTGGCAGACGCGTTGGAAACCGGGCGCCGCAAAATCAACTATCAACTCGAAGGCCTGCGCACGCGCTTCCATCGCGCGCAAATGGCACGCGACGAAGCCGCTCACCGCCAACTTCATCGCGCGTTTGAGCAGCTGTACCCGCACAAACAGCTACAGGAACGCCACATCAACATCACATCACTTCTCGCCCGCCACGGCCGATACGTAATCGACTGGATCTACAACGCGATCAACATTGGTTCAGTCGAGCACGAAGTCGTTTATCTGTAGGTATCAGTCGCTGATGCTGGATGCTGGATGCTAGATGCTGGATGTCAGCCGTAGGAGGCTCAGACGATGGAAGCTCCAGTTGGCACGTCATCAAAGATCAAAAGTCATCGGGATTTAGTAGTGTGGCAGAAGGCCATCGAGCTTGTGGTCAACGTTTACGGAGCCACCGAACGTTTTCCGAAGGCCGAAGTCTACGCGCTGACCAGTCAGGTTAGGCGAGCGGTCACCTCAATTCCGGCCAATATCGCAGAAGGGCAGGGACGAAGACTGTCGAAGGAGTATCTATATTTTTTAAGTAATGCCAGAGGCTCGCTTTGGGAACTCGATACACATTTGGAAGTCGCAACGCGCGTTGGATTTCTAGATGCGGATCAACATGCTAAGCTGCAAAATCAGATGGATGAAGTCGGGCGCATGCTCAACGGACTAATGCGGTCAATCAAAGCTTCGTCCGAAACTAACCAGCATCCAGCATCCAGAATCTAGGCCACCATGTCAAAGATCCGTCTCCTTCCAGATCACGTCGCCAATCAGATCGCCGCCGGGGAGGTTGTTGAGCGGCCGGCTTCCGTTGCTAAGGAACTGGTTGAAAACGCAATTGACGCCAACGCAAAACGCATCTCTATCGACGTAGAAGCGGGCGGCCGAAGACTGTTGAAGGTTTCCGATGATGGCGATGGCATGGTTCGTGATGACGCGATACTCGCTTTCGAACGCCACGCCACTTCAAAAATCTCCAAATCGGAAGACTTGAATACCATCAGTACGCTCGGCTTTCGCGGTGAAGCACTGGCTTCAATCGCTTCAGTTGCGCGCGTCGAACTCATTACCCGAACGGAAGACGCTACTGCCGGGACGCGCGTCGTGATTGAAGGTGGCAGGATGCGCGACGTCAAAGACGCTGCTCACCCGCGCGGCACCACGATCACCGTTCGCGATTTGTTCTTCAATGTTCCGGCACGTCGCAAGTTTCTGCGCTCCGAAGCGACCGAGAGTTTCCATCTAACCAACCTGGTCACACATTACGCGCTCGCGCACCCCGAGATTGCGTTCGCACTTACCAACAACGGCCGCGAAGTTTTGCGAGCCGCGCCGGCAAATGATCTACGCGAGCGCGCTTATCAAATCTTCGGCGAGGAGTTTCTCGACAACCTGCTTGTAGTCGGTGGTGGTGATCCGAAAGTTGCGGCCGTCAGCGGTTTCGTTTCGGCGCCTCGCGACCGGCGCACGTCGCGTGACGCGCAGTATCTGTTTGTTAACGGGCGTTTCGTGCGAGACCGTTTGGTTGGCCGTGCGTTGTCGGAGGGTTACCGTTCGATTCTGCCGCACGGAGTTTACCCGGCGGCGTTGTTATTCATTGAAACGCCGCTTGAGGAAGTGGATGTGAATGTTCACCCGGCGAAGACTGAGGTGCGATTTCGCCGCGCCGCCGCTGTGGCAGACTCGGTTCGCGAGGCCGTGCGCTCCGCACTCGCAAGTGCAGGATATGTTCGTCCGGAGAAGAGAGATGCGGTCTCCTACGATGAAGCGGCGATGGACCAGGCGGCTGCCGCATTTGCAGGCGGAGACTCGTATGGTAGTACGCCTGCGCCCGTTATGGATGATTCGAGTAATACCGCCAGTCAATCGCGAATTGAGTTTGCGAATGCTGATTTGGCTGATGAGGTCTTCGAACCGGACTCGGCCGCCGCGAGTGAGAAAGGTCAGACGCTGCGCGACCTCGACGCCATCCTTCGCGAGTCAGTTGCGACACAAACTGTCGCATCTGAACCACCAATTGAGACTGCGGTTGGGACCGCAGGCGTCCCGCCCACAACGGCGAGGCACAGCCTCGACGAGAAGGACTTAAGCGACAGGCCGGAAAGGCAAAGCCTTTCCGCACAGCAGGGCGGCACAGCCGCTGGGACCGCGGACCTTCCGCCCGCATCTCCGTTCCCACCCCTCAATTCTGCCGAAAGATTTACACGCGAAGTGACTGTTGATTCGTTGTCAGCCGACATTCGCCCGCTCGGCCAACTCAACGAAAGTTTTATCATCGCGACCGACGACTGAAGGCTTATTGCTCATCGATCAGCACGTCGCTCACGAACGCGTGCTCTTCGATAAGTACCGCGCACTTGAGACGAACCGGCAACCTGAGTCTCAACAACTCCTGATTCCGGAAACATTTGATCTGACGCCGGCGCAGGTGTCTGTATTTGACGACATCTCAGGCGAGTTGGAACATTACGGCTTTGATTTAATGAGATTGTCTGGCCGGACAGTAGCCATTAAAGCCACGCCCGCCGATTTACCCGCGGGCGAAGCTCGTAACATGCTGGCGGAATTGCTGGACACGGTTGATGGTGAGAAAAAGGGAAGCGCGCGTGAGAGTTTGCGCGACGACATCGCGGCCTCGCTTGCATGTCATGCGGCAATCAAAGTGAACATGTTGTTAACACCGGAGAAGATGCGCTGGCTAATCGATCGACTCCTGCAAACATCTTCCCCAACGACCTGTCCGCACGGCCGCCCCGTCATCCTGCGTCTCGCCACAAGAGACATTCTCAAAGGCTTTCACCGAATTTAAGGTTAACCAAAGTTAAATAAGAAAGCGGACCCCCGCTCAACAAAGGTCTTATGAATTCCTCATCTTCCCTTCAACCTAGCATTCTTCCTTGCCCCAAATGTGGCGAGATGATCTACAGCGACTCGGCGAAGTGCCGCTTCTGTTCCGAGCCGCTTGACCAGCAAGCCGCACTGGCCGGCGCGGAGCTTCAGCGAAGGACCAATGACGCTTGCAACCAGGCGAAGTGGATCAGAAACATAGCCGGCGCTATGTGGGTTTTCTGGCTGGTCGGCTTAATTGTGGGCGTTGTCAGGTTAGCCTTCCTCGGCTGTTTGTTCCTCGTACCTATATCCGCCATCGTGTGGATCATTAAGTATGGAAGTTTAGAAACCGCCGATCCGGATTACAAAAGGGCCAGACGTGAAATTCTGATCGCGACTCTTCTATGGATACCGGCTTTGGCGCTCCAATTGTTGAGCATCGCACTGCTCTTTGTTTAGGCATTACTTTCATCTGGATAGCAAAGACAAGAATCTATTCATTGACTGCGATGTACCCTTGTATTATCGTGCGCCTACCTGGCCGTCGTACCGTTTTAATCAGCTTATCGCAATCGTTCTCCCGTTAGTCCGCATACCTCATGAGCACTCATAATCCAAACGTTCGCAACCCGTTTCATTTGCACCACTCACGTTAGGAGGTCACTGTCATGCCAAATCCGAATGCTGTTATTGGCGTCGTTTCACGGATAGATCCGCCAGTCTCGAAGTCCGCGGCGGAGATGATGCGAGAAGCTCCAAATGGTTTTACGGTTGAGATTGAGGGCCAGCCATCAACTCGCCTCTATCCATCTGATCGCGCGGCTGGACTGCTGGAGGTTCTCGAGGGTCTGCGAAAACTCCGCACACCCGTGTATCTCGAACTCGACCCCGACACGAGAGCAATAAATCTCCTGCTGATACCTGATGTGAGCGCAGTAGACAAGGTTTACGAACGCGAGGGTCGAGTAAGCGTGGTGCTTAAGAATTCGCACGCGCGTTACGAACTCAGACCTGACAGTCCTGATTTCGAGGCTTTTAAGGAAACTTTTCGTAAAGCGGAGGGCCGGGACCAGCTACTGGTTGTTACGGCAAACGATGCGCAGGAGATTATCGACGTGCGGCCCCACGTCGGTGAACCGCCAAGGTTGGGCGGCGGTGATGTTTCTCCAGACGTTAAGGTCTTGCGACGGGGCTGTCTTTGGTGGCTTTGTTATTTCTTTCGTTGCGTTTCAAAAAAACGAGCGAAGGAGTTGTTTGATCTATGCGCGGCGCAAACTTGCAATCCCTTAACCATTCCTCCGCCTTGTATCCCTTTCATGTATCCCGACGATGGTTGCTGGGCACGCGCGCACGAGATGTGCCGCCTGATGATCAATGCAGGCGCACACCCGAAAAAAGTTTGGATCGATGGTTGGCTGCACACGCCCACAAAAAATCATCCGAATTGCTTCGTGAACTGGGGATGGCATGTAGCGCCGACCTTGTGCGTCAGAAAGGGATGGTTTGGCCGGAGTGAACAGGTAATCGATCCATCGCTGTTCACCGAACCCGTGTCGAAGGCGACCTGGAAAGGCGTGCAGGGTGATCCGAGCGCAACTTTGACCGATTCCTCATGGACGCTGTTCATGCGCCCATCAACAACTGATCCAACTTACGCGTTAACCAATGACCGGCTCGCCTTTTACCGTTTGCGTTTACAGAACCGTTCGCTTGGCCCGTCAGGCCCACCACCGTACGCAGGTTGCTGAACTATGTAGCTAATGAAATTGTGGTGCGTATAGCCGCTTTCAACGCGCCGCTCCGTTGATCACCCGCCGCCTCCGCCTGACGGCGGGTCACTCGGGTCAGGATTCTCGCCACCACCACCACCTGACGGCGGATCGCTCGTTGCTGAAGCACAAAAGCTACGGCGCGAGAGTTTCCGACAGGAAGCGTTATCGGATGAGTCCGGAACGCGGATTAGTGATGAAATGCTTCTCAGACGAACCCTGCTCGTTCCAGTTTCTCGACATGGTCAGCTCGTAAAAAGAAAACATCGACGGGTTTATCCCCGGGATTCCATAGCTTTAATTTGCCGGCCTCAAGCCAGAATTCCTGATAGCTGTAGTTGGCCATCTCATTCCTCACCTGTTCGTGAATTTCCGGGGGCATCAGCGATATCTCAAGCAGCCACGACGGGTAGTCTTTTCTAATTAACGCCGTTGCGCCTTTCAGCGTTTGCAGCTCCTGACCCTCGACATCGCACTTTACGAATGAAACACGCTGCGGCAGGTTATTAAATAACTCGTCGACAGTCTGCACATCTACTTCTGCGTGTCTCAATGATGTAGCTACCCCGGCGGCAATTAGACGCGCATCGTAGAAGCTTTCACCAAACTCGCTGAACGTTGGAATCTCCATTGTCAATCTGCCGGCTTTATCTGATACGGCGCAATTGATTAGTTCGACGTTTGTAAGACGCAGCTTCTCTTTATTCAGCTTGAGGATGTCGAAATTGAGTGGGAACGGTTCGACGCTGTAGACCCGTCCATCTGGCCCAACGAGATCAGAAAGAAATTTTGTAACAGCCCCGACATGCGCGCCCAGATCGACAACGTAATCACCGGGCTTCACGAGTTGTCTGATTACTGCGAAGTCGGGATCGTAGTCGTCGCTCAGATTTCTCAGGACGTTGAGGTAGTGACGCTTACGCAGGGGCGAGAGGACCCACTCGGGCAAGGTTTTCAGCGCAAGTTTTTTGATCAGCGACTTCATTCAAAGCCGGGCAAGCGTTGAGAGAACTTCAGTTACCTCCGAAAGATCCCGCAGAAAGGCATCGGGCTGGTGGCCAATAACTTCTTCGTCGGAATAAAACCGTCCGGTTCCCACCGCAAGCGATCGAGCGCCGAAATGTTTGGCGCAGTCGATGTCGTTGGGCGTGTCGCCGATGATGATGAACTGGTGCGGCGCGAGAGCGACGCCGAGATGTTTGCGGATTCGGTCCGCTGCGAGTCCTGGAAGATCGCGACGATCATGCGACTCGTCACCGAATGCGCCCGGCAGTGTGAAGTACTTCTCCAGGCCTACAATCTCCATCTTCAACCAGGCTGCCGGTTCGATGTTTCCCGTGAGCAATGCAGACTTATATCGGGAATGATCGTGCACAGCCTCCAACACTTCACGCACGCCCGGCAACAATTCGAAGACTTCTTCACCGTTGCTGGTGAATTTGCGCATTGCATTCATGTAACTTTCGCGCAGTTCATGCACGCGCTCGCGAATGTGGTCGTGAGTGAAACCCTCATGTTTCAGCGCCTCGCCAACGATTTGTAAATCAGTCATGCCCGAAACTCTCATCTGCGGAAGAATTCCGGCAGTCCCGAACACTTCCTCGAGCATCGGGATAGTGTAGTCCTTGAATGAACCCACCTTGGTGGAACGCATCAACGTGCCGTCGATGTCCCAAAGAAGAATGCGAAGGGAGGAGGCATCCGTCGCAAGCGGAGCGAGGTCGTTATCAAACATTATCTGTTTCGTTAATGCTAACTCAGCCAGTCTTTCGAAGATTCGTGCGTTTTGAGTTCTTGCCAATTAGATTCCGAAGCGCTGTATTGACGGACTTAGGGGTCGAGAATACCTTTGACACGTCCTCATCAAGCACAACTATTAACTGGTCGTCACCGATTCTTCCGGCAAATCTATTAGGACGCGCTTTAGAATAGTCCAAACGGTATTCCGAACGCGGACTCGCTCGAGCGCGATTTATTGGTTTTCTTCATAGTCTTTTCGCTCTGCCTTTGTTAGCGCTCGCGCACTAAAGATTCTGACTACGTTTCGCTCGCCCTCGCTAAAGCAGACAAGAAGCAATTGCCGGCGAATTGAATGGCCAATGATTATCTCTCTTCGTTCTAAAGCCGAGTGATCAGTGTCATCGAAGATTACTGCTAGTGGATCGTTGAATACCGTCGTTGCTTCGTCAAAGCTGACTTTGTGCTTTCTGAGATTAACGGTGGCCTTTCCCGCATCCCACTCGAATCTTACACTCATGGATGATCTCGCTCAACCACCGGTCTGCCCTAATAAACTATTCATGTTTGATTGAGGTTTTAAAACATTTTTCATATCTCATATCTCATTTGTCATCGAACATGTTTCTGATCACCGACTATTGGAACCACCTTGTTCGATCAGTATTGGAACCACTTCGTTCCATCAAAATGGAAAATGAGAAATGAAAAATGAGATATGAGAAATTCGTTTTTTATTCGACGACCGCCAGCACTTCTCCCGCACTGACTGTTGCACCTGTTTGCGCATTTATGGAGACGACTACGCCCGCCTTTGGCGACTTAAGTTCGTTCTGCATCTTCATCGCTTCCACCACCAAAATACCGGCGCCGGCCTCTACGTTTGCACCGACTGCGACCAGGACGCGCACAACTTTTCCCGGCATCGGCGACATGATTTCCGCAGAGCCGTGATCGTGCGCACCTGAAATTTGACTGCCGCGGAGCCGCTTCGGATCAATTATTTGAACGTCGTAGTCTTCCCCACGCAAAGCCACAGAGAAACTATTGGGTGGGCCAGGCGACGGCTCCACGCGAGATCGGTAAACTTCCGTGCCATCAATTAACAGATAAACGCCGGCCGATGTTTCACGAACTTCAACCTGGTAGCTGCGGTCATCGATCTCAACAGCAGTAAGCCCTTCATTGAGGGACAACGAAACGCTGTGCTCCTGACCACCGACTATTGTTTGAAGTTTCATGAGGGCGTCTTCTTGGCGCGAACCCTGGCAACGTCGCGAGACTCCAGCAGCGACATTCGACCTGACATTTTCCATCGGCTTTGCGTCGCGGCCGGCGCGTTTTTCGCGGACGCCTGCATCTGACTTTTCAAGTAATGAACCGAGGCCGCAATGATCGCGAGGTCTCTTTCACGTTCGTTGATCTTTTGAGTCGCGTTTCGCCGGGTGTTGAAGCGTTCGATAAAGCCGGTATCGAGTCGTGCGGAAATAAACTCCTCATCGCGCACGATCGCCCTGAAAAACGGAAGCGTGGTTTTGATCCCACCGACTTCGTACTCGTTCAGCGCACGCGCCAGCCGCTCGATAGCTTCAGAACGTGTTCGTCCCCAGGCAGCGAGTTTTGAAATCAGCGGGTCGTAGTAAATAGAGACTTCAGAGCCCTGTTCGACGCCGCTATCGTCGCGAATTCCTGGCCCATGTGGCACGTGTAGATGAGTGATGGTGCCCGGCGAAGGGAAAAAATTGTTCTCCGGGTCTTCGGCATACACACGACATTCAATCGCATGCCCGCGCCACGCGACGTCTTCCTGACCGAATGACAGCGGCGCGCCGGCGGCAACCGTGATCTGTTCTCGCACCAAATCCGTTCCCGTCGTGAGCTCAGTTACCGGATGCTCGACTTGCAAACGCGTGTTCATCTCCAGGAAGTAAAACTCCCGCGTTGCGTCCGCGACCAAAAACTCCACAGTGCCCGCTCCGACGTAATCCACGGCGCGAGCGAGCTTGGTTGCTGCCTCACCCATTCGGTCGCGCAGTCGTGCGTCGTTAATTGGCGACGGACATTCTTCGATGACCTTTTGATGGCGCCGCTGAATGGAACATTCCCGTTCGCCCAGGTGGACCACGTTACCGTGCGTGTCGGCAAAGACCTGTATCTCGATGTGCCTCGGACGGTCGACCGCTTTCTCAAGATATAGAGAATCATCGCCAAACGCTGACGCCGCTTCCGACTTCGCGTTGTCAAAAGCCGACCGTAGCGCCCCGGCCGATTCCACAAGCCGCATTCCTTTGCCGCCGCCACCCGCAGCCGCCTTCAACATCACCGGATACCCAAACTCACTGGCGACCTGCTCGGCCTGTCCCAGGGATCTCAACGCCTCGACTGTGCCGGGCACAATCGGCACATTTGCATCGACAGCGGCTTTGCGTGCTGTAGTTTTCGAACCCATCACGCGCATCGCGTCCGCCGGTGGACCGATAAACACCAAACCGGCAGCGGCGACTGCCTCTGCAAATTCGGCGTTCTCCGCAAGAAAGCCGTAACCCGGATGGATTGCTTCCGCTTTGGTTTCCTTCGCCGCCGCGATGATTGCAGGAATGTTCAGGTAACTTTGAACGGATGGTGGCGGGCCAATACAAACTGCGTGATCGGACAATGCCACATGGACGGCAGTTGCGTCTGCTTCTGAATAGACTGCGACGGGAGAAATGCCGAGGTCGCGACACGCGCGGATGATGCGCACTGCAATTTCGCCGCGATTGGCAATTAAGATTCGTTTAAACATGCAACGGCAGACGGTCAGCCAATTAGAAAGGCCCTGCACAGTATACAGGGCCTTCTATAACGCAAGAACGGTTTGGCTGGTTAAGGTTTTCGAACGGGCGCAGTATTTGACGTGACGCCCTTACGCGGCGCATTCGCTACGCTATCGACGAGCCCGTCGCGGATGATCAGATCGTCTTCAGTTCCGATCTTCTTGTCGTAACCAGGCATGACCAGTTCGTAGTTGGTGAAAGACAGACTGTCGTTCAAAGTCTCATCAACGTTGGACTCCAGCGAAGCGTTGCTGATCACGGCGCCGCGCAGAGTTCTCGGCTTCTTGGTCGGGACGGCAGCCAACTCCGCGCTCGGTTTGTATGCAGAGGTGTCGAGATCCTTCAAAGCCGCCGAGAGTGAACCATCGGTGTCCGCGAGCCGGTTCAAGTCTTTCAAATCACTGGGAAGCGTTCCAAACTCCTCGCGATACTGTTGTAGAGCGCGGTCGATCCGGTAAGCCTGAGCGTTGAATCCTGCTTCGATGCCCCACTGATGTCTTCGCAGGCGCTCCGGAACTGTAACGCCGATCAGAATTGCGATCATCACGGGCACTGCGGCTGCAGCAATGTAGCCGCGACGCGCGTAGCGACGTCCACAGAATTGTTCAGGCGATTGTTTGACAGAGCGGTAAAGTTTGCGAGCGCCAAAAACCAGCAGGAGTGCAAATGGAATAGCCGCCCACTTCAAACGCCATGCGGCAGTCTCAGCGGCTGCGAGCCACGCCCAGAATTCAATCGAAGCCACACCGGCTGCGGCAAAGGTTTCACGGTAAGTTTTGCCGGTAGGAATCTTTTGCGCGAACGAGCTGGCAGTTTGTAGCAGAAATACGATCACGGCGAGTGCGCCGATGACCACAAGCACCAACGACCTGCCATAAGAGGGAAGCTCGTGTTCGGGACGGGGAAGCGGCTCGCCCACGGGCGTTGCGCCACACGCAGCGCACCCGTCGGTCCAGGCACTCAAATTTTTGGCACCGCAGCAGGGACAGATCTTCACGGTCGTCTAGTACCTCGTTACTGAATAGCTGATATCAATTAAGTTGTCGGGTTCTGCCTAACCAGCTTTGTGTACCAATTGCTGTTCAGCTCGTCGTTCAGGCCCGGGGTTAGATGCGGCAAGAGCGGATTGCGCTTCTTCGCTCGATTCTTTTTGTTTCTTATTCAACTCATACCACGTGTGATACATGCGATGGGCGAAAGTCCAATATGAACCCACCGCCAGTACCCACAGGACCGCCGGCATTCGGTTAGCGAAGAAATTAGTCGAACCCGGATGAGTGCTTAAGGCGCCAATAATGAAAAGAACTACCCGCTCGGGCCGGCGAAGAAAACCTACATCGCACTTGGGAATCAGGCTTTCGGCCCGGGCGCTCGCGTAGCTTACCATAACTGATCCCATTAGTCCTGCGCCCGCGAGAAAAACGTTAAGCGTTGAATGAAACGGTGTATCCCGGGCATAAAAAACCATCAAACCGACAAAAACCACCATGTCCGAAAGACGGTCAAGTGAAGAATCCAGAAACCCGCCAAACCGGGTCACGCGCCCGGACAGACGGGCCACCTGGCCGTCGAGCATGTCGAAGAGATTAGCGACAATCAGGACGATTCCGGCCCAGAAGAAGTAGCCGAAACCGAAGAGAAGTCCGGACCCGACGTTGATGGCAACGCCGATGACCGTCAGGACATTCGGGTTGATGTGACCATAGGCCAGCCAACGCACCATCGCGTCGATGATTCGCTGCCCGCCGCGGCCGATGCCATTCACAAACATCTATAAATGTGCCTCGGGCATATTGCCCGTAAGTGCATGGGCTGGACGCCCACGCCACCCTTCAAAGTTCACAATCACCAGTCGCGTCATTATGCCGAAAAAGACAGGTATTTGTCAGTACTATTGAGGACTCTGCAAGGTGGCCGGATAGAGTCTGTCGGCTTTACGCAGCTTTGGTGTGATGTGCGGTTCGAGAACCCTCGACAAGTCGACAACTCCAAGGATGGTTACTGCGCTACGGTGATGAACACATCCCAAGCCCAGCGCCCGGCGTGTGTGCCGTCGGAGGCATAAACCTTGGCGCGATATTTAAACCTGTTGCCAAATTCATCGGTCGATTTTGATTCTTTATAATCGAGATCAATTGTGCTGATGCCAAGTTGTGGAAGAGATTTCAGCTCACTTGTTTCAGAAACGCCGTTGTGATTCCTGTCTTGCCAGAGTCTTAGTTGGCCGAAGATCGCATCGGTGCGTTCGATTTTGCCGTTGCCGTTTCCGCCGCTCGCCGCTTTATCAAATTCACCAAGCGCCAGGAATCCATTGGGTTCGGTAGACGCCGGTTGTGGCGTGACATCTCCAAACAATTCAGCTCCGCTGTCAATCGCCTCGTTTCCATTTCGATCGAGTGCAAGAAATGCGTTTGTTGAATTTCTGGCGGTCCATGAGATAGGCAGCGGAACTCCGTCGTTAAGCATATTGAAAACAACACCACTAATGGCATCCGTCATCTGAAAACCGCTGTGATCGACGTCGATAACGATGGGTGACATCGTCGTTCCATCAGGACAACTGCAAGTCTCCTGTTCATAGCCAGTGGGATCCGCACATCGACTTCGGAATTCATAACTGCGCATGCATGGACCGCCAAAGAGGAGTCCGGTAATGCAGCCAGTGGAGGGATATGCAACCCAGTCTGCTATTGCAAAACACGTTCCCGCAACTTTCATCTTGCACGGAAGCCGACGTTTGATAGGGATTGAGTTGGGCGAACAATCTGTACCGTTACTCTTGCGACATCTCGTTTGAATGAATTCCGAGCGCGCGTTAACCTGCCATACCTGTTCCGGCGTAACATTCTCAACAAAAGTGTCACCACTGTAGGTGCAGTTCTCACCAACAGGCCCACAAGCATTAGTATAACTTTCGATGTGAATTGAATCACAGGGAAGCGTTTCAGGAAGTTGGAGCATTGCAGATCGGCCGCTTATGGCGGACGACATGTTGGATGCATGAGCACGTTTCATACCGACGTTTAGAAAGGGAAACACATTGACGCGTTCGGAAACAGCGGATAAGTCGCGGGAAGGTCGCGCCCCCTGCAAATGCTTGCTCGGATTAATCCGCCTCTTGGGATTGGCTGGGTCTGGATACAGAATCTCGTCTCCGATCCATTCGCTTTCATCCGCGAAAATGACAGAACGAACTCTTATTTGGACGTTTTTGATCTTTCTTCCATCACCTAGTTTTTCCAGGTCCTCCTTAAGGCCAACCAAACTTGAGTCTAGTAATTTAATGTCCACGCGCTCGCCGGGAACAACCAGATCCAAGGTCGTCTCCGAGGAGTCGAACAGGGGATCACGCCCAAAAATCATCGGCACAACGACTGTCGGTTTTTCGGGAGACGATCGGCCCGTTGGAGGAAAGGCTAACTCCAGTTCAATCCGGGCTATTGCTTGGTTCGCAATATTTTCCGCTGTGATGGTTAGTCCGTTAAGCCAATCATCGTCAGAGACAAATGTCAGCCCCAATTCAAGTGTCTTGTTTTTACTTTTAATCTTGACGATTTTGACGGGTTCAGTTCGCCATGAGAGTTTGTTGATACTTCGTTCTTCTTGTTGTGCCCAAACAGTAATGCTTACGGTAAACATTAGTACCAGAATTGATGCGTGGGGTAGTTGATGGTTCATAGTTTTTTCCCCTTGCCGTTGGCAGGAATTTGGCGAACACTTAATGTGTATTATTTAGGCCGTGGGATTTCATAGCCGGCTTTGGAAGGCGACTGCAGTGAGAAATATGAGAATTATCTTCGCCATCATCTGTACGTCAATGGGTCTACAAACTGGCAATTCTTCGTTCCAACCGTTTTTTGAAGTCCAAGAGGCGTTGCATTTGCATAGCTGCGCCTTGACGGTGCCTTCGTTCGCGAAGCATGCGGATTTCAGTTAGGAGATCATCCGTGGCAGTTCGCGCTCCATTAGGCGCTGAAGGTTGATTAACATTTGACCTGCGCCCCATCAAAGTCAGCTCAGACTCAAGTCTGTCTAAAACATCAAGCGTGAATACGTCGGATGATTTCAAGGCAGCTTCAAGTAATTCAAGACCGCCCCGAAGCTGGGTCTTTAAACTTGCTCTCCATTGCTTCAACTCCTTTACCGTTGCCGGCTCGCCCTCAATGTTTCCGTCCGTAAACATAGCAGCAAGGATCGTTACATTTGACCCCGCAGGATCGACCGGTACGTCAATATGATGTGTGGCACCGGGCGACAGAGCCCAGTCGCCCACTGATGTGTCGGTTCGAATCTGAGCTTTGTTTGCTACGAGTACTTCATACCCGTTTATTTTCTTAGAAGAGACGTTCTTAATCACAATTGTTACAAAACCGAGCGGGCCAGGATGAACAGTTACCACCTCAAGTGCCGAAGTTTTATTGGCAATATTGACGGGAAATTGAACAGTTGGAAGGGTTGACGATTTGAATCCTGCTGATAGGGTCGCCAAAAGCACGAGAAAAGAGGCGGCGAGAAACTGCATTCGTCGGCAACTTCGTAGTCGATGAGGAATATTCAACATTCTGCTACCTTGAGAATTCGCCTCATTTGAGGTTTGGCGTCTCCTGTCGCATCGCGGCGGGCTGGTGACTATCAATCGCCTATCGATTCGATAGACGAAACTTCTTAAATGGGTAACGGATGATTAAGAGTGAATTACCCGGATGCGGCTAAGTTACACCCACGAAGTTATACCGTCAACGAATGTTGGAGAAATGGTGCTATTAACAATGCGAGCCTACCAATCAAGTGCGTCCCTGTTATTCGTGGTGATTTTCGTGGATTGCCCCGGTGAAAGGGGAGTGAAAGGGAGGTTTATTCGGTTGCCTCGTGGATGGTAGTGAGCCGCTTAATCTCAAAGTTGCGGGCGCCGGAGGGAGTGCGCACAACAACTTCGTCGCCTTCCTCTTTTCCCATCAAGCTGCGACCTACTGGCGAGGTTGTAGAAATTAAACCCTGCTGTGGATCACTTTCTTCAGGTGTGACCAGGCGATAGGTGACCTCTTCATCCTTTTCGCCGTCGTACAAAACGAGAGTCGAACCATAGCCGGCTTTGTCACGGGAAATCTTGGAAAGATCAATTGAGGCGATTTCGCTGATTCTTTGGCGCAGCTCAACGATGCGCGCCTTCACTACGTTCTGCCGATCAAGCGCCGCGCGGTATTCAGAGTTTTCGCGCAAGTCGCCAAACTCTAGTGCGCGTTTAATTTCCTTCGGAAGGTGCACGCGTAGTTCTGACTCAAGCTCGTCGAGTTCGGATTGAAGTTTTGCCTTGATGTTAGTTGACACTGGTTTTATCCGAGTCCAAAGTCCAAGGTCCAAAGCCTGCCTTCTGCCTCCCGCACCTGCTTCCTTCTGATCAATGCAGGCGGTGGTATTTCGCTTCGTCCGGCGCGCCGAATGATATGCCCGTGTCGCGTGCCGTTCGCACAAGTTGACCTTCAGAGGGAACAGTTTTCGTGTTGGCGATGGCCTGACAAATCGGGACCGTGATTACGTCGCCGGCCTGAAGCGCAACCATCACTCCGTGTTTTTTCTCGACGATAGTCCGCACTGCACACGAACCGTAGTTCGTCGCGAGCATTCGATCGAACGCGTTGGGCCGTCCACCTCGTTGCAGATGGCCGAGGACAACGCAACGCGCTTCTTTCCCCGTTAATTCTTCCAGGCACCTTTGGCAATACGATCCAATGCCACCCAAACGCGGTGCGTGTTGCTGATCGCCCTTGTCCTGATAAATCAAATCATGCCCGGCTTCAAGCGCGCCTTCCGCGACGACAACGATACTAAAGTTATAGCCGGCATCATCGCGCGCCCTTATTCTGTCGGCCACCGACTGCATTGTAAAAGGAATTTCTGGTATCAGAATTACGTCAGCGCCGCCCGCGATGCCCGCATGCAACGCAATCCATCCAGTGTGACGGCCCATCACCTCGAGAATCATAACGCGATCGTGTGATTCCGCCGTCGTATGTAACCGATCGAGGGCGTCCGTCGCGATGTCCAGAGCAGTAATAAAGCCGAACGTTAGCTCCGTACATGCGAGGTCGTTATCAATCGTCTTGGGAACACCGACCACCGGAACGCCGCGCTTGTCAAACTCCATCCCAATGCCGAGCGTCCCTTCGCCGCCAAGAACGATTAGCGCCTCGATTCCCAGGCGTTCGAGATTGTGGACCGCTTCCTGGTAAACAGATTCGGGCTTGCTTGTTTCGCCTGCGGCTGATCGTTCGACAAACCTGCCTCGGTTACGCGTGCCCAGAATCGTGCCACCTCGCGGAAGTAATCCGCGCACATCAGCTAGTCCGAGCGTACGTGTTCGAGTTTCGCCCAGCAGCCCCTCGAAGCCATCTTCGATCCCGATGACTTTCATTCCGTATTGTCCGGTAGCGGTCGTTACGACCGCCCGAATTACGGCATTGAGTCCGGGCGCATCGCCTCCGCCCGTTAATATTCCAATCGTCTGATACATAACTGTGGCACAGACTTCAGTCTGTGATGCCTTTCGAACTCGAAACACAGACTCAAGTCTGTGCCACTTTCACAAAACTTTTACCCGCGGGGGTTCGTGATACTCGCCATATTCAGGATATTCACGCGTAACGAACTGTCCGGGCCGCAAGTTCTCGGTAAACATGGTCAAGGCGTCGCGCAGAATCTGTTTCTGCAACTCGCGATCTCCTGGTTTACCGAGGCTGTTGCCAATCTTGAAGCCGTTTGGATACAACGCGCGCGGCGGCCGCATTTGTGCGGAAACTTCCGGACTTACCGTTATCAAAACAGTCGGCACACCTTTCATTTCGATTTCACGTTGAACCGCGACGACCGTGCGGTGACAAACGCTTGGTCAACCCCCGGTCAGTATCACCAGGTCGGCCCGCGAGCCTTTATCGATCTCGTTTGCAATTTCGCGCGCCGTCCCTTCATACATCGCTTTGAGCTGCATGGTGTAGCCCATATAGCCGATGTGTTTCCTGGCGATTCCTTTGATGAACCCCTCAGCTTGAAGGTCGCGAAGCGCGTCGATAGGAAAAACTACATTGATGTCGTTGTCGGCATCCGTGTGATCGTAGTGATGGTGCGTGACCATAAGTTGGCCGGAGTCGACATCTTCGGGCATGACCCGATAACCCAGATCACCTAGTTCGTCGGCAATATTGAAGGGCTCCTGATCTTGCAAGTGAACGCCGGCCGCGGTCACTATCGCCACAGTCGACTTGGCGAGATCTCCTTCAAAGGGCGTGAACGGAACACATTTTCGCGAGAGCGACATGATCGAGATGCCAGATGCTGGAGGCTAGATACTCATTCGCTGGTCCAGCATCGAACATCTAACCTCCAGCATCTTCGGCGTCACAGTTTCCTTAATACTTCAAATAAATCCTCGTTATCGGGCTGGTCGGCGATGTTGTGGATATCGACGAAGGCGAGTTTGCCTTCCTTGTCCACGACGAAGAGCGCTCGTTCGCTGATCCCATCGCTCTCGCGATACGCTCCGTACTGTTTGGCAACTTCGCCCTTCGGATGAAAGTCGCTTAACAGATCGTAAGACAACCCTCCCAAACTCTTGGCCCATGCGGTATTGCAGGGCACGCTGTCAACTGATATGCCCAGGACCTGGGCATCGTAGCCTGCGAAGCGTTCGAGATCGGCTTCGTACGCAGGCATTTGCGCGGTTCAGACCGGCGTCCAGGCCAGCGGGTAAAACGCCAGCACGACATTGTTCTTGCCTCGGAAATCCGACAGCTTTACCTTCTTGCCTTTTTCAAGATGGCTCGGCAGTTCGAAATCCGGGGCAACGTCTCCAACTTCAGGCATAGAGAGTTCCTCCCTTGGTTCCGTAACTGATTTGTTGAGCTTACAACTCAAGGGTAATAGACGGTGTCAGTGAATTCAAGCGAGTGGGAGTCAAACTGTACTAATGAGTTCCCAACTTGGCGGATCTTGCACGCCCTTCCGTATACTTACGTAATAACAGACTTGCGTCAAAGTCGTAGGCCCCTGTTTGATACGGCTTTGCCGCCGGATGTGCGGCGGTGGCTGTGCCCCGCCGACAGAAGGTAGATTACTCACGGGCTATGCCCTTGGGCTTTGGCCCATTCGGAGTTTGGCCAAGGTCGCACCCAGGGCGTAGCCCCAGGGATGTAAAAAAACCCTCTGCGGCGGGGCAAAGCCACCGCCGCACATCCGGCGGCAAAGCCGAAGATAGCATCCTAATGAAGAACCCCGGGGCCAAGCCAAAAAAGAAGCCAACGTGTGCGCCAAAGAAACTCCCCGCCGTTGTTGGGTAAACGCATAGTTGTTGACCCGTACAAATGGCTCGCGTAGCATGTCGAACCAACAAAAGACAGCCCCCAACAACATATTGGTTTTTGGTGAGCGACGCTCCAGAGTTGTGAAGCCAACCGTTCGCGATTAGAGGTCCTGGTTTTGGAAATCGACGACGACGCTAAAGAAATCGTTCGGGAAATCGGCACTGCGATCAACGAGTCGGTTGAAAACTCGTCAAAGGTCGCCGAGGCAATTGAACGGCTGCGCGACGCTGGCTACGAAATGGAGTTGACGCTCAGACTTGAAATCGGACTTCGTCCTCACACCGGCGAAGAAGACGGCGCCGGCGGCGACGCCACCCTCGATTTGACTGCCGAAGACGTACAGGTTCTTCAGCGAATGAAGATTCGCATCGATCCGGAAGAAAAAGACTGATCATTTTCCATATCTCATTTCACACTTCTCATTCGCGGATTCAATTTTGGAAGTGCAACTTCGATGCGCGTTTGGATAGCGTCACGCTGTGGGTCGAAGAAAACAGAACCGGGAGCGAACCGGGGTCCCCGCGCGGGCAGCCCGCGTGGGGTGGTGGTAGCGACCGGGTTCAAGCTGGGATATGACTCGTGACCGTCCAATAGCGCCAGAAGGTGATGAAGCAGATCCCGCCATTGTCACCGTCGACTTATGGCCACTGCGTGTTCGTAAGAGTGAATTGCTTCTCGATGCGATACAAGAACCACCTGGACGACCTCTATGACCAAACCTGATAGCCATTCCCAGTTTGAACCCGGTCGCTACCACCACCCCACGCGGGCTGCCCGCGCGGGGACCCCGGTTCGCTCCCGGTTCTGTATTCTTCGACCCACGATGTCGCCCATTTAACTCGTTACCCTTCGAGCTTGAATCTGCAAATGCAAAATGAGAAATGAGATATGGAAAATCCCGTCCGCTACCGTCAGTAAAGTACAACTCACGAGTCAGCGCGCGTTTTGCGCCTCATTTTCCCGTGTGTTATCTTTGCCCGCTTTAATCCTTCCAGTTTTTCGCCTTCACTAAGGCATATCGAAGAGGAGTTGAGAAGACAGTATGGCTACGTCCAGCGCAAGCAATGGCAACCGGGATGGCCAACCGAACGGCCGCGTCGTACAGATCATCGGTCCTGTGGTTGACGTCGAATTTGATGAGAAACATCTCCCGCCGATCTACCAGGCGTTAAGAATTGTTTCCGAAGGTTTTGACGTGCCCACGCCCATCGATGTGGTTGCAGAAGTGCAGCAGCACCTCGGTGAAGGTCGCGTCCGCACAGTATCGATGCTGCCGACTGACGGAATGGTCCGCGGCATGAAGGCGATCGATACGGGTGGTCCAATCACCATGCCTGTGGGTGAAGGCACGCTTGGACGCGTGCTGAACGTTATCGGCCAGCCAGTCGACAATCTTGGCGACGTTAAACACACCGAACGCTATCCGATTCATCGCCATGCGCCATCATTCGAAGAGCAATCCACTGAGTTGCAGATGTTTGAAACCGGCATCAAGGTCATCGACTTGATTCAGCCGTTTGTGCGCGGTGGAAAAATTGGTTTGTTCGGCGGCGCCGGCGTTGGCAAAACCGTCATCGTCATGGAACTCATCAACAACATCGCGAAGGCGCGTTCGGGCTTTTCAGTTTTCGCGGGCGTCGGCGAGCGCACTCGTGAAGGCAACGACTTGCTACGTGAGATGGTTGAGTCTCAGGTCATTCAGTTTGGTGAAGCGTTTAATAAACATTTCCACGACACCGGCGAGTTTGACATGACCAAGGTCGACCATAAGGCGCTCGAGCAATCGAAGGTAGCGCTCATTTACGGCCAGATGACAGAACCACCGGGCGCGCGTTTGCGCGTAGCCCTTTCCGGACTGACCGTTGCCGAGTATTTCCGCGATAAGGGACTCGATGTGTTGTTGTTTATTGACAACATCTTCCGCTTCACTCAGGCGGGTTCCGAAGTTTCGGCCTTGCTGGGCCGCATGCCTTCGGCGGTGGGTTATCAGCCAAACCTGGCGTCGGAAATGGGTGAAATGCAGGAGCGCATCACGTCAACCAAGACCGGATCGATCACTTCGATCCAGGCCGTATACGTTCCGGCAGACGACTACACAGATCCTGCGCCGGCAACAACGTTCGCGCACCTTGACGCTGTTACTGCGCTGTCTCGACAAATCGTGGAGTTGGGAATCTACCCGGCGGTGGACCCGTTGTCCTCGTCGTCGCGCATTCTTGATCCGCGCGTAATCGGCGAAGAACACTACAACACAGCCCAGGATGTGAAGCGCGTGCTGCAAACGTACAAAGATTTGCAGGACATCATCGCGATCCTCGGCCTCGACGAGTTGTCGGAGGAGCAGAAACTGACTGTGTCGCGCGCGCGCAAGGTGCAGCGTTTCTTTTCACAGCCGTTCTTCGTTGCCGCCCAGTTCACAGGATTGGAAGGGAAGTATGTGAAGCTGGAAGACACGATCAAAGGCTTCCGCGAGATTGTGGATGGCAAGCATGATGATCTTCCTGAGCAGGCCTTCTACATGGTCGGCACGATCGAGGAAGCTGTCGAAAAAGGAAAACAAATCGCGCAGTAGCACAGGCTTTTAGCCTGTGAGAAAAACACGGACTAAAATTTCGTTCACTTGTCATGGCTCAACTCCAATTAGAAGTAGTCACACCTGAGCGACGCGTGTTGTCGGAGGCGGTAGACATGGTTACCGTTCCCGGGCTGGGCGGAGAGCTTGGCATTCTGCCAGGACACACACCGCTTATTTCACAACTGCAGACTGGCGTTCTTACTTACAGTGTCGGCGGTCGAACTTCGCAGCTACACGTGTCTGGCGGATTCATTGAAGTGAATGACGATCACGTTTCGGTGTTGGCGGAGGTTGCGGAGAGGCCGGAAGAAATCGATGCAGCGCGTGCTCGCCTGGCGCGGGAACATATTGAGAAAGAGTTAAACGCGTGGACCGGAACAGAAGAAGATTTCGAAAAGGCGCGCGCGAAACTTGAGCGCTCAGTTGTGCGCCTGCAACTGGCCGGCGGTGCGCGTTAACCACGAAGCGTTACAAAAACTGTAGGGGCACGGCATACCGTGCCCCTTTTTCTTTTTTTGAGTCAAATGAAATTAGATTTTTGAAGGTAAACGCATTCTTGATTCGAGTATGACTTCCGCCTTTAGGCGGATGCCCGCAGGGAGAGTAGGCCAGCCCTTTTACGGCTGGTAACACAACTAGCATTAGAATCAACGAGCCGCTTTAGCGGCCTCAAATTTTTGAAGGCCGTTGAAACGGCCCGCATTGCTTTTAACGCTGTCGTCTCACCAGCCGTAAAACGGCTGGCCTACCCTCCCTGCGGGCAGCCGCGTGAACGCGGCACATCAGATTGGTTTTCATTGACGTTCTGATTCTAAACCTCTTCTCAGCTCCTGCCTCCTGCTCCTGCTTCCCGCCGCTTTCAAGTGCGGCAGCCTGCCGCAATCGCGTCGCGCATCTCCAGAACAGCTCGCTCCAGTCCAGTGAAGATGGATCGGGAAATGATGTTGTGACCGATGTTGAACTCGGCGATTTCAGGTATCTCGGCGACTGCTCCGACGTTGCGATACGTGAGGCCATGCCCTGCGGCGATCAACAAACCATACTGTGTACCAAGCGCAGCGGCTTCGCGGAGTTTTCTCAGCTCCTGGCCGACACGCAGCGCGCCCTCGCCGTGAATACCGTGTGCGCCTAAAGTGGCCTCAGCGTATGCAGCAGTGCACAACTCAATTTGTTGCGCGTTCACTTCATGCGCGGCTTCGATTTGTTGCGGGTCAGGATCAATGAACAGGCTCGCCAGGATCCCTGCCTGGCGAAGGCGACTGATGGTGGCCCGTACAATCGCTATGTTGCCAACCACATCGAGCCCGCCTTCGGTTGTAACTTCGTTTGGGTTCTCCGGCACCAGGGAAACCGCATCAGGCCGGGCGTCCAAAGCTATTCCCAGCATCTCTTCCGTTGCCGCCATCTCGAGATTTAGATACGTGGTCACAGCCGAGCGCAACACTTTTACATCCGCGTCTTGTATGTGACGCCGATCGCCGCGCAGGTGGATCGTGATGCCGTCTGCGCCTGCTTGTTCGCAGATCATCGCGGCGGCAAACAAACTCGGTTCAGGTGCGCGGCGCGCTTGTCGCACAGTCGCCACATGATCGATGTTTACGTTGAGTCTGGCAGTCATATTTTTGTAACGCAAACTGTCAGTTTGCGTCGTTCTTCGTTGATCAATAGCTAATACGCAAACTAACAGTTTGCCTTACAAAGCCTGTGTGTCATGTACTGACTTGATTGCGCGGTCGTAAACGCCGCGGCGTGCCTGCTGTCGAATTCGTTCCACCTCGCCCAGCATCTTGAAGCTGTCGCTCAGCACATTAACCTTGCTGCCTTCAGCGTGGTTCCAGCGGACCGGAATCTCCTTCAGTTTCAGACCAGCCCGATACGCAACATACAGCAACTCCACATCGAATCCGAACCGATCGATGGTCGCGCCCGCGATGATCGGCCGGCAACTGCTCATTCGAAAAGCCTTGAATCCACATTGCGTGTCCCAGAACGGCAATCCCGTCGCCAGACGCACTGCCAGATTGAAGATGCGGCCTCCTTGTTCACGCCGCCACGGCTGATGGACTCCAATTAACGTGCGATCAAGTGCCCGCGAACCGAAAGCAAGGTCGCAATCTCCACTTTCGATGGCGTCGATTAACTTCGGTGTTTCAGTGATTGGCGTGGAAAGGTCGGCGTCCATAAACAACGAAATCTCGCCGCGCGAAGCCAGCAACCCTAACCTTACAGCGCGGCCCTTACCGAGATTCGATTGATAACTGATTACCGAAGTGCGTAGAGAATCTGCGCCAGACAGCGCCTCCCGCGCGGCGTTAGCCGTGTTGTCGGTTGACCCGTCGTCAACCACGATCAATTCAGAACCAGGCGCGTATCCGGTCAAATATTCGACAATCGACAGCAAAGACTTGCCCAGGCGCGAGCCTTCGTTGTAAGCCGGAACAACAATTGAGAGCGGTTGCGTCATCTAAGGGTCTCGCGGCGAATATACCACAGCGTTGCGTGGCCGCCTGTTACCGGCGAAATGGGCCGCATGTGTTAAAATTCGATCGCCTCAGCCCGCGCTGAGAAGTGAGTTTGAACAGCAAGATGTCGAGACGATTCATTATTACTGCACTCGCGATCATCATGATCGCCGCCGTTGTTGGTGGCACTATTGGCCGCTCGCGACGCGTGCGTTATTCGACTCCGGCCAACAGCGCAACTGCCCTGGCCCAGTCGGTTGATATTGAAAAGGATTACAACGAAGCGATCCAGGCGATTTCAGTCCAGTATGCAGGCGACATCGACTACGAGAAGGCCACCCAGGCGGCAATTCAGGGAATGCTCTCGACGCTCGATCCCCACTCTATGTATTTCCCCTACAACGAGTTTAAGAAGCTAAAGGAAGATCAGGGGTCGCGGTTTTATGGAATCGGGGTAACCATCGTTCAGCATCGAGATGGTGTGTACGTGCAGTCGGCGGTGGAAAACACGCCGGCGGGCCGGCTGGGACTTCGTTACGGCGATCGGATACTGGAAGTCGACGGCGAAGACGCGCGCTCATGGACCAGCGAACAGGTTTCGAAAAAGGTACGTGGTGGTCGCGGTGAACCGGTAACCCTGAAAGTAGATCGTGCAGGTGCGGAAGCGCCACTGGATTTCACCCTCGTGCGCGATTCAGTTCCGCTGCCGTCAATTCGCAATGCCTACATTCTTCGTCCCGGCACTGGTTACATCGGACTCACCGGCGGCTTTCAAAGCACCAGCGACGAAGAGTTGCGCGAGTCGATCACAAAACTGAAAAAAGAAGGGATGCGCCAGCTCATTCTTGACATGCGCGGCAATCCTGGTGGTTTGCTTAATCAGGCAATCGATGTTGCCAGTGAGTTTCTGCCGCGCGGCCGCGTGGTCGTTTCAGTGAAGGGCCGCACTGACTACAGCGATCCCATTGTTTACAAATCGAGCGGGGCTGATCCCGAAGACGTTCCGCTTGTCGTTTTGATCAACCGCGGTTCTGCGTCGGCTTCAGAGATAGTTGCGGGGGCCATTCAGGATCATGGGCGTGGCTTGATCGTCGGCGAAACAAGTTTTGGTAAAGGTTTGGTGCAACACGTCTTCCAGTTACCATTCAATACCGGCCTGACGTTGACTACCGCGCGTTACTACACACCATACGGACGTTCGCTGCAACGCGACTATTCCAGCGGATCACTTTACGACTATTACACGCGTCATGAGGACCCTGAACCTGCGGCGTCTCCAAATGCAAAAACCAGCCAGTCTCCGGCTGTTCAACCATCGCCTGCGATTGTGCCGGTTGGACCAGCCGTGACTACGGCCGCGGGTCGTGTGTTCTATGGCGGCGGCGGTATTACCCCTGACGTCGATGTGAAACCGTTGGCCTTCTCGCCCACCCGCAACCGGATTGCCGAAGCTGCATTTCAGTTTACGCGTCGCCTGGCGGCCGGGCTGGTTCCTGGTTTGGAGTCGTACAAGGTCGAACAGGTTCAGTATGGAAAAAATCCAAAGGCTGTGGATTATCCAATCAATGATCGAGTGGTTGAGGCGTTTCGCAACTTCCTGCGCGTAGATGTCGAGTCGCAACTAACAACGGCACAGGCTAACGACGATCTGGATTTTGTGAAGCTCCGGCTGCGCGAGGAGATTGTGACTGCCGCATTTTCAAACGACGCCGGCGCGCGCGTGCTGCTCGACAGCGATCCGCAAGTGTTACGTGCTTTGGAGGCGTTGCCAGATGCGAAACGACTCGCGGAAATGGTGCGCACCGGATCGGCACAAAGTTAATCCAACACCCTTGCAATCACGCACTTCAAGTAATACGTTTCCGGCACCGTCAAAAGCACCGGGTGATCGCTCGCCTGCATTCGCTTTTCTACGACTTGAACACGCCTTCGCGCGTCGACCGCTGCTTCGGCAATAAGCTGCACAAAATTCTGCTCTGACATGTGATATGAGCACGTGCAGGTCACCAGCACGCCGCCGGGGTTTAGCAATTTAATGGCGCGCAGGTTTATTTCTTTATAACCACGCGTAGCGGCATCAACGCTCGAGCGGTTTTTCGCAAACGCTGGCGGATCCAGAATGATGGTGTCGAACCTTTCGCCGGCCGCTTCAAACTCGCGAAGCGCATCGAAAACGTTTGCCTCGCGAAACTCGACGTTCATCACGCCATTCCGTTCAGCATTCTTTTGAGCGGCCGCAACTGCCTCGGAAGAGATATCAAGACCAATTACATTGTCACACGCAGGCGCAAGGTGCAGCGCGAACGCGCCGTTAAATGTGAAGCAATCCAACGCACGCCCGCGAGCCACTGCCCTGGCAGCGATACGATTTTCACGCTGGTCCAGGAATGAGCCGGTTTTTTGACCTGACAATGGTGCGACGACGAAACGGATTCCGGATTGAATTATCTCGAATTCGTCAGGCGCTTCGCCGTGCAACGTCGAAACAGTCAAAGGCAAGCCTTCAAACTGCCGGACGCGTACGTCGTTTCGCTCGACGATTGCACGCGGAGCGAATTCCTCAACCAACACCTCAACCAGCAACCCCTTGATCGCATCAGCCCCCTGCGACAACGTTTGTAAGACCAGCACGTCGGCGTAGCGGTCAAGAATAATTGACGGCAGCAGATCGCCTTCTGAATAGATCAGCCGGTAAGCATTCGTGTCGTCGGGAATCGATGACCTTCGCGCCGCAGACTCGCGGATTCGCTTGCGCCACCATTCTTTGTCTATTGATTCGCTGTGTTGACTCAGAAAGCGCAGAGCGATCTGCGAAGAGTCGCTGTAGAACGCCTGACCGATAAAGTTATGCTTTTGGTCGTGAACCTGGACGACGCTTCCGCCAGTTGAGTCGCCGCTTTCCAGAAGATCGCTGCGATAGATCCACAGATGTCCGTTGCGGATCCGGTCAGCGCCGCGCTTGTGTACAGTGATAGTGTTCATGAATGAATGAATTTTGTTCAATCTACCACAGAGATAATGCGGAACCGCGAGCGGTAAACGAGCGGACGCCAAAATCAACCCGGGTGGGCGTAACGAACCCCAACGGTTGCTTTCAAGCGTTAACGCCAACTATGTTAGGCTTCGTTAGTCCGCTGCCCATTTCGCTGTTATCGCATGCCGACCAAATCCAAAACCGAACATCGCTTCGAAACGCCATCCGGTATCGATCTGCCGGCTGATTTCAATCCCTCAAACACTGAACCAATATCCTACGACGACGACCTGAACGCGCCAGGGGATTTTCCTTTCACCCGTGGCATTTATTCAAACATGTATCGCGGTCGCTTATGGACCATGCGTCAATATGCAGGCTACGCCACGGCGGAGGAGTCAAACGCGCGTTACAAGTATTTGCTGGCCCAGGGCACAACCGGATTGTCTGTCGCCTTTGATTTGCCTACGCAAATCGGTCTTGATTCAGACGATCCATTAGCCGTTGGCGAGGTAGGCAAGGTTGGCGTCGCGATCGACACGATTGACGACATGGCGCGACTGTTTGATGGAATTCCGTTGGGAGACGTCTCCACGTCGATGACCATCAATGCGACAGCGGCGACGCTGCTCGCGCTCTATCTGGCAGTGGCCCGCCTCCAAAACGTGACGTTCGACAAACTAAAAGGCACGCTGCAAAACGACATTCTTAAGGAATACATTGCGCGCGGCACTTATATCTATCCACCAACACCTTCGCTTCGCCTCGTGACCGACACGTTCGCCTATTGCGCGTGCGAAGTTCCCAACTGGAACACCATTTCGATCAGCGGTTACCACATCCGCGAGGCCGGTTCAACGGCGGTCCAGGAGGTTGCGTTCACTCTTGCCGACGGCATCACGTACGTTAAAGCTGCGCTCGCCGCCGGTTTGGACATAGACGACTTTGCGCCGCGTATCTCGTTTTTCTTTAACGCGCACAACAATCTGCTGGAGGAAATTGCGAAGTTTCGGGCCGCCCGGCGACTGTGGGCGAGGATCATGTGGGACCGTTTCAAGGCGCGCGACCAACGATCGCTCATGCTGCGTTTTCATACGCAGACAGCAGGATCTTCATTGACAGCACAACAGCCGGAAGTGAACGTGGTTCGCACAACGATTCAGGCGTTAGCCGCCGTGCTGGGCGGCACACAATCGCTGCACACAAACGCGATGGACGAGGCCCTGGCTTTGCCGACAGAAAATGCCGCGCGGGTGGCGTTAAGGACGCAGCAGGTGATTGCACACGAATCAGGTGTTGCAGACACTGCCGATCCGCTAGCTGGTTCTTATGCGATCGAACATCTGACGAATGAGATAGAGGATCGGGCCAAAAAGTATCTGGAGAAAATTGATGCGATGGGTGGCATGCTGCGCGCGATCGAAACGGGTTACGTCCAACGCGAGATTCAGGAGTCGGCCTATCGTTATCAACGGGCGATTGAGACTGAAGAGGCAATCGTCGTTGGTGTGAATAAGTTTCGTTCGGAAGACGCGTCAAACGTGCAAACTTTGCGGATCGATCCGGCAATTGAACAGCAGCAAATCGAACGGGTACGCGCTGTGAGGGATCGTCGAGACGCATCGGCGGCTGAAGCTTCGCTGAACAAGCTTGAAGATGCGGCAAAGGGTACTGAGAATCTGGTGCCCCGCCTGCTCGATTGTGTTGAGGCCCAAGTGACGGTTGGAGAGATTAGTAATCGCTTAAGAACGGTTTGGGGTGAATACAAAGAAGCACGAACGTTATGAATACCATTGAGAGGTAATTTTAAAATGAAAAGAAACTTCACGCGGGCAATTGCTTTCTTAACACTCGCGTTGTGCTTATGTGGGGCTGCTGTTTCTGCGACGGCGCAGGAGCCACAGGACGACAAGTTAGACAAACTGATTAGGGCAGCCGTTAACGGTCGCACCGAGGAGGTCCAAAAACTGATTGACGAAGGTGTGAATGTGAACGGCGGTGACGTGGATGGCGACACTGCGCTGATTCTGTCGTCGGCCGCCGGCCAACTTCCCGTCGCGGAAATTCTGCTTAAGGCAAAGGCGTCGGTTAATCTACAAAACAAGGCTGGTGTGAGTTCGCTGATGATTGCCGCGTATCAGAATCATATCGAAGTCGTGAAGTTCCTGATCGCAAGAGGCGCAGATGTGAATGCTAAGACCACCCTTGGCGCCACTGCGTTATCGTTAGCGCAAATGAAAGGACACGAGAAGGCCGTATCCATTTTGAAAGAAGCCGGCGCCAAGTGATTTGTGGCCCGTGCCACATGGAGGCAAAGTAATGAACCGACGACAATTCACAACGAGCCTGGCTTTAAGCGCTGCGTACCTCGGTCTTGGAGCGCGCGGACCAGTCGCTTCCGCCAAACGGCCTCAGGTCGCCATTACCATGGACGACTTCAACTGGAACAAGTCGCTGCGCTTAAATCCGGATCAGCGCAACGAGGCGATTTTGGGTGCTCTTGCGAGTCGAAAGTTGAAAGCCGCGCTCTTTGTTGCCGGAAAATTCGCTGACAACGAGAAAGGAAAAGCACTGCTGCGTGCATGGAACAACGCCGGGCATATCATTGGAAATCATTCCTACTCTCATAGCGGACTCGATTGGGACAAGGTAACTGCGCAGGCCTTCAACGCCGACATTCTCAAGGGCGAAACCGTCATCCGGGGCTTTCCCAAATTTCAAAAGACTTTTCGCTTTCCGTTTTTGAAGGAAGGGGATACGAAAGAAGAGCGAGACACTGTGCGTACCTTTCTCAAGCAACACGGCTATCGCAATGGGCACGTCACGATCGACGCTTCTGACTGGGCGGTAGACGTCCGGTTAACCGCGCGTTTGACGAAAGATCCGGCCGCTGATATTACGCCCTATCGAGACTTCTACCTCGAGCACATGTGGCAGCGCGCAACCTACTACAATGATCTCGCGCACAAGGTCTTGCATCGCAGCGTCAAACACACAGTCTTAATTCACTACAACCTGCTGAATGCGCTCTTCCTGAAAGACCTGCTTGACATGTTTACCCGCAAAGGCTGGGAGTTGATCGATGCGTCCGAGGCATTTCAAGATCCGGTATTTTCCGCGTCGCCAAACATCGTACCTGCCGGCGAAAGCCTGATTTGGGCGCTGGCGAAAGAGACCGGCAAATTCGAGAAGCTCTTGCGTTATCCAGCAGAGGACGCGGAATACGAAAAACCCCGTATGGACCAACTTAAACTCTAATTAAAGGTGGGCTGCGGAATGGTAACGAATAGGAAAACAGCCATTTTCTTAGGCGCTGGAGCGTCCGCTGCTGACGGAGCGCCAGTCCAAAGCGCGCTATTCAAAACGTACTTTAGCTCGAAGAACATCAAGCGCCAGCCGGTAATTTTTGACGAACTATCCAAACTCTTCAAGGCGATGTTTGACATCGATCTCAAGAAGCCCCTGAAGAAGATCGCATTTCCTACATTCGAAGAAGCACTTGGTATTCTCGATCTTTCCGAGATGAGGAGAGAATCATTCAGAAATTTTGATTTCGCCGGCGCTGCGCCAGGCCGCAATAAGGTTCAACTGCTGCGGTTGTATCTGATACTCGTCATGGCCCAGGCCATTGCCGATGGCTTAAAAAGAGGCGGCCAAACCCACCACATGCAGCTTGTGAAAAGTCTCAAAAGTCAGGGCCTATATGGCGAGACAATTTTTGTAAGCACTAACTATGATCTCTTGATCGACGATGCATTGGGCTGGGAAGTTGATTATGGCGTGCGCTTCATAGGCGCGCACAGTTTCGGGAGTCAAGAAAAGCCCATGGCGAAAGCCAAATTGCTCAAGTTACACGGTTCCCTTAATTGGCTCTATTGTCCGGTGTGCAACAATCTGAACAGCTACGAAACGAAAGTAGTCTTGAGTTTGATGCACGACAATAAACCGGTAACGAGGTGCCAGTTTTGTAAAGCTGTAATGTCGCATGTAATTGTGCCCCCGACTTTCTACAAAGATATGTCTCGGGTGTTTCTGAGCAGTATTTGGAACAGAGCTGAAAATGAACTTCGGGAAGTGGACCGCGTGATTTTTTGCGGATACTCGTTGCCCGATGCGGACATGCACGTAAAGTACCTGCTCAAGAGAATGCAGACGAATAGGACCAACCCGCAGAAAGTCCAGTTGGTTTTGGTAAATCATCATTCCCGGAAATCGAAGGACGAAGCTGATTATGAGAGGCAGAGGTACCTGCGTTTCTTCGGACGAAATGTTATCGACACAAAACAATCGTTTGAAGATTTCGCGAAG
The DNA here is from genome assembly GCA_963730985.1 of Pyrinomonadaceae bacterium. Taxonomy (GTDB): domain Bacteria; phylum Acidobacteriota; class Blastocatellia; order Pyrinomonadales; family Pyrinomonadaceae; genus PSRF01. Next base: position 629,960 of record CAVSTX010000005.1, on the reverse strand, counting down.
GACCCACAAAGCGCGTACCGGCCAGCCAGGACGCGAAAGAGCTCACGTTCCAGGGTAGCCATCAAACAAAAGAAGCGTAAGCGAGTCGCATGACGACACATCTGCTCGAAGTAACAAACCTCCGGACCCATTTTCAGACCCGTGCAGGACTTGTGCGCGCGGTTGATGGGGTCAGTTTTCATTTGGACAAAGGCGAGTTGCTTGGTTTGGTGGGTGAGTCAGGTTGTGGGAAATCGATTACGGCGCTTTCAGTGATGCGATTGATCTCTCCGCCGGGAAAAATTGTGGGCGGCGAGATTACTTTTGACGAAAAGAACCTTTTGAAGTTGTCGGAAGCGGAGATGCGCGCCATTCGCGGTGACGACATTGCGATGATCTTTCAGGATCCGATGACGTCGCTCAATCCAGTGTTCACCGTAGGCGAACAGATAGCCGAAGCGTTGCGTTTGCATCGAAGGCTTTCGCGCAGAGCAGCCCGCGAGGCTGCGATCGAGGCGATGCGTGAAGTTTCGATTCCCGATCCGGCGCGACGTGTTGACGACTACCCGCACCAGCTGTCAGGCGGCATGCGGCAAAGAGTGATGATCGCGATGGCGCTGGCATGCGATCCAAAATTGTTGATAGCAGATGAACCAACCACTGCCCTTGATGTAACAATCCAGGCGCAGATACTGGAACTGCTCGACGGATTGCGACGCAATCGCGAGCTGGCGGTGCTGCTGATTACGCATGACCTTGGTGTGGTCGCCGAAGTTGCTGACCGCGTGGCTGTGATGTACACCGGCCGCATCGTGGAAGAGTCGCCGGTTGAGGAGTTGTTTGCGCGTCCCAAACATCCTTACACGGAAGGACTTTTACGCTCAGTTCCAAAGTTGACTGTGGCGGATGTTGCCCGGCCCACCCGGCTCGAAACGATTGAAGGCGTTGTGCCGAGTCCGACTGATTTGCCCCCCGGCTGCCATTTCGCGCCGCGATGTCCGCATCGAATGCCGCGCTGCACCGAGGAAGACATTCCGTTGTATCAGTTGGAAGGGGACGTCAAGGTGCGTTGCGTATTGTTTGATCTGGCCTCCGCTGTCGCCGCAGATCATCAAGCGGAAAAGGCATCCAGAGATTACGCAGAGTGAGCGCAGGAGGCAGGAAGCAGAAGCAGGAGGCAGGAGGGGAGACAGTCACTCTTTGAACCCTGCGGGTCAAGTTTCACAATCTCAGAGTCGGGAAGAGGGGCTTGCCCCCGCTTAAGTCCACCTTGCACGGTGAAAGCGGGCGCAAGCGCCACTTCCCGACCAAGAGATTGCTCTTACTGTGAGGAATTCAAGGTTGCTCGTTCACGATGAATACAAAGGAACAACTTGCCAGTGTGCGAAACCTCGTCAAGCACTTTCCTGTTGAAGGAAGTGATGACGTCGTACGCGCCGTTGACGGTGTTTCTTTTGAGATTTTTCGAGGAGAAACGCTCGGCCTTGTTGGTGAGTCGGGTTGCGGCAAATCAACTGTCGGTCGATGTTTGCTGCGCTTGATTGAACCAACTTCAGGCGAAGTTATATTTGAGGGTCGCGACGTACTCTCAATGGGCCGGACAGAGCTGCGCGAGATCCGGCGCGAGATGCAAATAGTTTTTCAAGATCCTTATGCCTCGCTCAACCCCCGCATGAAAGTGGGCAGTATCGTCGGCGAACCGCTGTTGATACATAACGTCGGAAACAAACGTGAACGACGCGATCGCGTCGCCGAACTTTTGAAAAAAGTAGGACTCGATCCTGATTATCGGAACCGATATCCACACGAGTTTTCGGGCGGACAACGCCAGCGTATCGGCGTCGCGCGCACGCTCGCGCTGAATCCAAAGATGATTGTTGCGGACGAACCGGTTTCGGCTCTCGATGTATCGGTCCAGGCGCAGGTGGTTAACTTGCTACAAGATCTGCAACAGGAATTTGGACTTGCGTATCTCTTTATTTCGCATGGCCTCGCGGTAGTCGAGCACATTTCGAATCGCGTGGCAGTCATGTACCTCGGACGAATCGTAGAAGTGGCAACGGCGGCAGATCTTTATGCGAGCCCGCTGCACCCATATACGCAAGCGCTGCTGTCAGCTATTCCCATTCCCGATCCCAAAAAGAAACGCGAGCGGATAGTTTTGGAGGGCGATGTTCCAACGCCTATCAATCCTCCGTCGGGATGCCGTTTCCGCACGCGTTGTCCTATCGCCATCGAAGACTGTGCGCGGGTTGATCCGGAACTGCGCGAAATTTCACCCGGACACACCGTCGCATGCATTCGCGTACCGGGTTGGGAAAGTGCACCGCCAGTAGAGACGCTGGTCACACGTACTGCCGCCGGGCAGCCGCCTTCTGAAACCCGCAACGCAAGCGCTGCGTAGCTACATTTGAGTTTCAAATCTTTACGATGATCGGACGGAAGCTTTCCCCCGTCCTCTTACTTGCAGGAGGATAGTAATGAGCGATCCGAACACTGACGACTTCCAGCCGCCTATGCCGCCGCAGACTGACATTGCCGGCGGCCCCACAATGTCGACACCGCAAACGCTGACGAGTATTTATTTTGAGCCGGGCTCGACTTTCGAGGCCCTCAAAGCAAGGCCGCGTTTTCTGATAGCAGGGATTATTACGGTCCTCGCGTTCATGGCCTATTACGCGACATTCGTAAGCCGCGTCGGTGCTGAGAATATTGCGCGAGCACAAATTCAGGCCCGTTCCCCTGACGCTACGCCTGAACAGCTGGAGGCGGGGATGCGGATGCAGAACAATCCGATCATCAAGGCCGTTACCTATGCGTCTTTCCCAGTTGTGTTTGCGGTTATGTTTGCTGCGGGTGCGGGGTTGTACCTCCTTGGTACCACGCTCATGGGTAAGTCAATCTCCTTTAAGCAGGCGTTGTCAGTTTGGGTTTACTCGTCGTATCCACCCACGGTGGTTTACGCAATTGTTAACATCATCCTGCTGTTTTTGAAGTCGGCTGACGACGTCGATCCGGCAAGTATCAACAGCGGACTCGCGCGCGCGAATCCGAGTATTTTGGTCGACCCCAAAGCACAGCCCGTTTTGGCAACGATCCTTGGTTCGTTTGATCTCATTACTTTTTACGGGTTGTTTCTGGCGGCCCTCGGCTTACGGAAAATGGCGAAGCTCACTTCGGGTGCGGCCTGGGCCATCGTCCTGGCGATCTGGCTGGTAGGAGCTATCGTGCGAATCGCGTTGTCACTCGCATTCGGGCAGGCTTACTAGCGGGGAACGACAATCCGCAGATTACGCGAATTACGCAGAAACGTTAGTGTGAAGGATTTCGTCGCAGGACGATTCGCGGGAACCAACTGAAATCTGTGTAATCTGCGAATCTGCGGATTTATTCGGGGAAGTTTTATTCGTATCTGAGAGATTCGATTGGATCGAGGCGGGCGGCTTTCCACGCAGGCCAAATTCCGAAGATCAATCCGATGCCGACGCTGGCGACGAAACCACCAATCGGCGCCCAAAGCGGAACATACGATGGCATCACAAGACGCAACAGGAAGGTTAACAACCACCCGACAGTCAGTCCCACAAGCCCGCCGAAACCGGTAAGCGTTCCCGCCTCAATCAAAAACTGCCACAGGATGTCGCTCCGGCGCGCGCCAATCGCTTTTCGCACTCCGATCTCACGCGTTCGTTCGGTTACTGACACCAGCATGATGTTCATCACGCCGATGCCGCCGACCATCAGGCCAACTGACGACACAACCACCATCGCGATCGCAACGCCGCTAAGAATTGATCGGAAGTTACTCAGAAACAGTTCCGCTGTTTGCAGGCCGAAGTTGTCGGGTTTTCCGAACGGCACCTGCCGCCGGACACGAAGCGTGTCAGTGATCTGGTCCTGCGCCTCATCCATCATGCCTTTGCGCGCCACCGCAAGGATGTAAACATCGTTTGAGGTGGGCTTTAGTTTTCTAGCCACGTTGAAAGGCATGTAAATCACGGCGTTCTGATCGTCTCCACCGCCACCCAGCAAAAACTGTTCACGCTTCTCTAACACTCCGACGACGCGAAACTGGTTGCCGCCGATCGCGAGTTGTTGTCCGACGGCAGAACCGTAAGGGAAGAAGTCCTGTGCTACAGCAGACCCGACAACACACACCTCTTCGTTGTTGTCGTTTTCGTATTGAGTAAAGAAGCGCCCCTCTTTTACTACCTGAGTTCCGGCACGTTCGAAATCCGGCAGAGTGCCTTGCAACGCCACATTGGCCGAGGTCTTGCCGGGGCTGCTGACCATGAGCTTCTGTCCGAAGAAATTATTGGTGATGTCGAGAAAGGGAACTGAAAGCTCGACCGCCGGCAACTGTGTCAGTGCGACGGCATCGTCGTAGGTGAGGTCCTTGCGCATGCGCTCTTCCCGCGACAGCCGTCCGATGTGAATTCCTGAATTGAATTTGATTATGTAGATCGAGTTGGTGCCGTACGACTCCAACTCCTGCTTCACCGCGGTGTCGACGCCGCTGATGATCGAAGAAATCAGCATAACTGTGATTACGCCGATCATTACGCCAAACACTGTGAGGAACGAACGCAGTTTATTAGCGCGAAGCGTGGCCAGCGCCATCTTCAGGTTTTCGAGAATATCGCTGCGAAGGATTTTCATTCTTAAAGTGTCACAGACTTTAGTCTGTGAGCGCGTTGTCAGCTATACAGCCAGATTGCCAACTATCACAGACTCAAGTCTGTGCCACTAATCTGACCGCAGGGCCTCAATCGGATCGAGGCGCGCGGCCTTCCACGCCGGAAACACTCCGGCAACAATCCCAATCCCGCCTGACACCACGATGGTTATCAAGATAGCCACTATCGAAAGATAAGTCGGAAAGAAAATTGCCGTCATTATTGTGCCGATAATCCATGCGAGTATTACTCCGATAGTGCCTCCTATCGCCGAGAGCGTTACAGCTTCGACGAGGAACTGCTTCAGGATATCCAGTTGCCGCGCACCGATCGACTTGCGAATGCCAATTTCTTTGGTTCGTTCGGTCACGGAAACAAGCATGATGTTCATGATTACGATACCGCCGACAACCAGAGCGATGCCTGGAACGGCGATAGCGACGAGAAATGTTGGACCAAGCAGCCGATCGCGAAATCCGGTAATCGCGTCGGGAGTGACAATTCCAAAGTTGTCTTTGTCGTCCTGCTTGAGCCGGCGGCGAGTGCGCAGCAGGAACCGCGCTTCGTCCACGGCATCCGAAAACACATCGTCCGATTTTGCTGTCGCCACAAAATAAAGTCCACGATTGGCAGTGAAGCCACCGAAGTTGTTGCCGTATGTCTTGAGAGGCAACGTGATGAAGTTGTCTTGCGGAATACCAAAGACGGTGCCTTCCGCCTCAGCGACGCCGACAACCCGGTAAGGCAAGCCCGCAATACTTAGTTCCTCGCCGATGGCAGCGGCCGCACCTGCAGGAAAAAGAGCATTTGCCACGTCCATGCCGATGAACGCTACGCGCATCGCGCCGTCGTTTTCAGAGTCGGTAAAAAACCGCCCTTCCGCGGCGTTCACATTATCGATTTCGGCCACCACGGGCATCGCACCATGAACCGGCACATCCTCAGCGAACTTCGCACCGCGTTTCACCAGCGAGCGAGTCGGCCGCGCCTTCGCGCCAATCTGATTAATCAACGCGCCCCGCTCACGCAGGTATTCGTAGTCTTCGATTGTCAGTTCTTTGTTGCGCCGCTGCGCTGCTGCAATCGAGTCGAGGTCTTTGAAGTCTTCAAAGTTAAACCGCTGGACCGTGAACGACTTTGAACCAATACCAGCAATCTTCTCGTCGATGTATTTGTTGAAACCTTGAATCAATGACACGACTACGACGAACGCGGTAACGCCGATGATCATTCCGAGCAGCGTCAGCGCCGAACGCAGCTTGTGCGCCCAGATGGCGGCCACGGCAAGCTTTAAAGTCTCGAGTAACTTCACAATGAGTAATTACGGGCCAGTTACGAATTAGGTTGCGGAATCGACTGCTATCCACAGATTACGCCGATTATATGTAGGGGTGAACCGGCACGGTAAACAGTTACATGCATCTCGCCGAGTTCTAAGCGCAATGTCGGCTGAGCATGTGAATACGCCGAAGGCGTTCGAATAATTAGCCCGGGGTAGAGCGCGAAAACGCGACACCCCGGGAATCATAGTCCGTGAAAGACCTCACCCTGAAAGTGTTCAATAAACGCAACCGCCATCAACCCGTTCAGGGTATATGAATTGGTTAATCACGTTCCCGGCGTGTGACGCCGGGCTAAGTTATGAATCGCCTTCGGCGAAAAAGAGTCTGCACGAACAAAGCCAAACGATAGCCCTCATGTTGTACTCTCATTTGAAATCGCGTCAGCGTAATCTGCCGACACATTATTCCCAGCGAAGCGCTTCGATAGGATCCAGTCGAGCGGCTTTCCATGCCGGCCAAAGCCCAAACACAATGCCCACAGCGGCGGAGATTCCGACACCGACCGCGATGGCCCACATCGGCACATAGGCCGGCAGCGGAGAGTATTTGTTAATCACGAATGCCATTAGTTCGCCGACAGCCAGCCCTGCCAAACCTCCAATCGCCGTCAACACCACAGCCTCAATAAGAAACTGGGAGAGAATGTTGAACTTCGTCGCACCAACAGCCTTTCGTACCCCGATCTCTTTTGTGCGTTCGGTCACGGACACTAGCATGATGTTCATCACACCAATGCCACCAATCATCAACGCCACAAACGAAATCGCAGTCAGCACTAGGGCCGTCGCGCCAGTCAGTTGGTTGTAGATATCGAGCAGTGAATCCTGCGAAGAAATGCCGAAGTTATTTGGTTCACCCAGGGGAACGCGCCGGCGCCGGCGCAGGATGTCGGTGATTTCGTCAATCGCCGACTTCACAAAGGCGCGTGACTTTGGTCGCACGATAACGAAGAAAACTACTTCCGGGAACGGACGGTCAGGATAGTACTTATCGAAGGTCGCTATCGGAATGAACAACGAATTGTCGCGGGATTGCCCGAAGAAGTTGCCGAGCGGCTCCATCACACCGATGACGCGATATGGATTACCGGCGATCCGGATTTCCTTGTCGACCGGATCTTCAAAAGGAAACAGCGCACGGGAAACATCAACCCCGATCACTACGACGTTTTCGCGGTTGTCCATGTCGAGGTCTTTTATGAATCGTCCACGCGCGACATATTGCGAATGCACAAACTCATAGTAGGGAGTAACTCCCAGGAGGATCGGTGTGTCAGTTTGCTTGTCGTGGTAGCGTGCGGTCGCCGCGATCATTCGATGAATTGGAGAGACGCCTGCGACGGAGGGTGCTTCTCGTCGCAGCGCCTCCGCGTCGTCCATGGTCAGGTCCTTGCGGTGTATCTCTTCAGGACCAGGCGGTCTTCCGAACGCCGGATCAAATTTGGAAACAAAGATTGTGTTGGAGCCAAGACTCTCAACTTGTTCCGCAAACGCCTTATTCAGCCCCTGAATGATCGACACCATGAAGATGACCGTAATTACGCCGACGCTGACGCCCAGAATGGTCAACGACGAGCGCAGTTTGTTTGCGCGCAACGTGTCAATCGCCATCAGAGCGGATTCGCGTATATCGAGATGCATGTGAATAGTAAATAGTGAATAGAGGCGTAGTGTTCTATTGAGTCAATTAAGTGTGCGCCCTATTTGCTGCGAGAGTCCGGTTAGCATTCTTCCAATTTCATCGAAGGACTTCATTAGTTGGTCATATTCACTACCAGCAATGTACTTTAGGCGATGAGCAATGAGTAACTCGGTTTCGACTTCGCTGGCTGATCCTTGAGCATTAGATAAGAAATGACAGAACTCTCTTTTTGATTTTCGGGCGGCGCCTTCTGCAATGTTGGCAGGAATTGAGACCGCAGCCCGCCGCAGTTGCGACGTAAGCCCGAACTTTTCATCTTTGGGGAATCTTTCAGTGACCTTATAAACGTCGAGAGTCGCTTCTATTGCTTTCTTCCAGACTTCCAGGTTTTCATGGGTTCTCATTCGAGGCGCCTCCGTACGTAGTCACGCACTATTCACTATTCACTATTTACTATTCACTATTTACTCCTTCCGCAGCGCTTCAATCGGATCCAAGCGCGCAGCGCGCCATGCCGGCCACAAGCCACTAATGATTCCCACTATCGATGAAACGCCGACGCCGAGCACTGCTGAGGCAATGCTAATCAGCAACGGAAAACCAATGAGCGCAGCAATCAAATACGCCAGGCCAAATCCGGTAAAGACGCCAATGGCGCCGCCGATCGCCGTCACGGTTACGGCCTCGATCAGAAACTGAGTGAGTATGTCTTTTTGCCGTGCTCCGATTGCTTTCCGTATCCCAATCTCTTTCGTGCGTTCGGTAACCGACACGAGCATGATGTTCATCACAACTATGCCGCCAACAACGAGTGATATCGCCGCCACACCAACCGTAACGAGATAGATATTGGAAGTTGCCTTGCCGTAAAGGTCGAGAAACACATCCTGCGTTTCCAGTGAGAAGCCCTCGTCTTCTTCATCCGAGCTGAAAGTTCGCCCGCGCCGGCTGCGCATGATTGTGCGCACCTGATCCTCCGCCACCTCGAGTTGTTCGGCGCTGGTAACCTGGATGAATGCGACTATCGAGTCACGTGCCCCGTAAAGTTTTTGGTAAGTCGAATAGGGAATGTAGGCGACGCTATCGCGCGATGCGCCAAAGATTGAGCCGAGCGGCTCCATCACACCGATTATCTGGAATGGTCTACCGGCAATTCTAATCTCCTGACCGATTACGCGATCGGGCTGAACGCCGCCGAAGAGATTTGTCACTACGTCGGAGCCAACCACGCAAATTTCTCGTGCCGAACTTCCTTCCGCGTCGGTCCAAACACGACCGACGTCGATCGAGCGCCCGTCGATATCGAACATCGTCGTTGGTGTTACGCCGCGAATGTTGAGGTTCTCGAATTTTTGGTCGCCGCGCTTCGCTGTCTCGCGTGAGTTTGCCGCGACGCCAACGCGCCAACAGGAGGTGCATAGACGAGCGATTGCATCGGCGTCTTCATGTGTGACGTCTTTGCGCTTATTAAACTTCACAAACTCTTCGCGCGACCTGATGATCTGCGGGCGCTTTGAAATGGTGAATACGGTGGAACCTTGTGAGGAGAAGGTGGTTGCTACTTTGTTATCGAGTCCCTGAATGATTGTGACCACTGCGATCACTGCGGCGACCCCGACCACGATGCCGATGAGGGTTAGCGCCGTGCGTAGCTTGTTTGCCCGCAGGCTGGAGATCGCGACTAGAAAAGCTTCCCAAAGCGCAGCAATGCGGAATCGCGATGACGACTGTTTGAGACCGGGAGCCTTAAGCGCGGTATCGTCAGGGGGACTTATGCTGATCATCGCAAGTCTTCCGCTCAGGCGGATTGAACTTAGCCCCTCCCCGTGAGCGGGGAGGGGTAGGGGTGGGGTTCGCCGCTAACCCCTGCCTTTCCCCAAACCCCTCTCCGCTTGCGGAGAGGGGTCAAAAGCAAGAACTCACCAAAGGCGTTAACAGTCGCAGTTTCCTATTTGATCTTTTCGTCTTTTTCGATCAATCCGTCACGAATGGAGATGATGCGGTGTGCGCGGGCGGCGATATCGTGTTCGTGTGTGACCACGATGATGGTGTTTCCTTCGCCGTGCAGCCGCTCGAAGAGGTCCATAATTTCCCTGCTGGTGTGCGTATCGAGCGCGCCGGTTGGTTCGTCAGCCAGGAGAATAGAAGGATGGTTTACGAGGGCACGCGCGATGGCAACACGCTGGCGCTGCCCGCCGGAGAGCTCATTGGGACGGTGCGTGACGCGGTCGGCGAGATCAACTGCACTCAATGCCTGCTTGGCCATTTCGTGACGCTGCGCTGAACCAATGCCGCCGTAAATCAGCGGTAACTCGACGTTGTGAAGGGCCGTAGCGCGCGCCAGGAGGTTGAACGTTTGAAACACGAAGCCGACTTCCTGGTTGCGGATGCGCGCCAACTCGTCGTCGTCCATCTCGGAAACGTTTTTATTGTTGAGCCAGTATTCGCCCTTCGTCGGAGTATCAAGGCAACCAATCAGGTTCATCAGAGTGGACTTGCCTGATCCTGATGGTCCAATGATGGCGATGTATTCACCCTTTTTCACGTCAAACGAAACACCGTGAAGCGCATGCACCTCTTCCGCACCCATCTGGTACGTCTTCCAAATCTCGCGCATCGAGATGAGCGAGGTTGGTTCATGTCCGCGGGACGGCGCAACTACAGCGCCGGCCGGTTCGGAAACTAATGTCGCTTCACTCATCAACTGCCCTCGTTTGCGTTTGCATTTCCAGCCGCACGGGTTTGACGTTTCACGCTCGTACCATCTTTCAGCGTCTTGAGAACACGGCTTGGTCCGCGGACGACTTCCATGCCGTCTTTGACTCCGCTCGTTACTTCGATGTCAGCCTCACCCGTAATGCCCGTGGTGACTTCGATGAATCTCACTTTGTTTCCTTCCAACAGGTAAACGCCCTTAATGCTCTTAGGTTTTTCCGTGGTTTCTGGCGGCGGTGCGCTGCCTGCTACCGCCGGCGAAGGACTCGGAGCAGCTTTTTCGACGATGGCTTCGAGTGGAACGGCAACTACGTTGTTTTTCGTCTTGGTCGTAATCGTCGCAGTCGCACTCATTCCCGGCCGCAGTCCGTTGCGAATCTCATCAGGCATGTCGCGTAGCTCAACGGTTACTTTAAACTCCTTGGCTTCCTGGACGTTGACGCGATTTGAGAGTCCACCCTGCACGTCTGACTTAGAAACAGCCAACGGATTTTTCTGCGTCACAACTGCAACGATCTCTTTGTCGCCGAGTGCATCGACTTTTACTTTTGCTTGTTGACCAACTTCGACATTGGAAATTTCTGTTTCGTCGACGTTAACTTCCACGTTGATGGTGGACATGTCGGCAATTGTCATCAATGGCGTCGTCGATAGACCAGCGACAGCATATTCACCGACTCGCGTCGGAATGTCTGCAACTACTCCGTTGAGTGGCGACAGCTGAGTCGCTTTCGAACGTTGGCTGGATTGGCCGCGCAGCAGTGCCGCTTGCTGGCTGGCGCGCATTTCAGATGACCTGATGCCGGTCTTCGCCTCTCGGACGGAGATCTTTTGCTGGTTAACTCTTTCCATCGCTTCTTTGACAGCAATTCGTTGCGACTCGAGATTCGCGCGCGCGGTCTGCAACGCGATCTTGGCCTGGTCGAATCTGTCGCGCGCGGCGTCGTATTCCGAGCGCGATGCCACGCCCGCTTCAATTAGATCGGCATTGCGTTTCAGCTCGCGCTGGGCAGTGTTCAAATCAACCTGCGCTCGATCAACTGACGTTTGTACTGTTACCAGTTGCTGCCGCGCTGATGCGACTGACGATTCAGCAACTACCAATCCTTGTTCTGCCGACGACACAGCATTCCGCGCCGCCTGGACGTCGTTCATTGACGCCTGGGCAGCGGCCCATTGTGCTTCCTGGCTCGACTGTAATTGCGTCGGATCGATCCGCACGAGCGGCTTGCCTTGTATGACCTGGTCGCCCGCGTTCACGTAAATCTCCTCGATTCGTCCGGGCACTTCACTTGTCAGCTTGATGTAACGGATGGGTCTTACTTCGCCGGAGGCCGTAACGGTCTGACGCAACTCCGGTTTCACCGTAAGTTTCACCGTCGTCACTTCGGGTTCTTCCTTGCGGCTGGCGAAGACGCTAATAATTATGATCAATCCCAATACGGCAACAGCCGAAACGCCAATAATAATCTTCTTCTTGCGGGTCAAAGCCATGTCTTAATCCTTCAGTCGGGGGTTGAGTAGTAATACCTTTGCAATTGCTTGATTTGCCTAAAACGCCTGATTTCCCAGCCTTTTAGTTCGCCTAACTCTTACGCCAAAAACGGGCAAACAGTTTCAATTAACCTGTGTTTTGGCAGGTAGTGGTGACGGGGACGTCGCCCAATGAAAGAAGGCTATTCGCTACTCGTTTTCGCCGCAATCCAACGGTCACTTCGCCTGCGGACGATGCTGTTCAATTGATAGCAACGCCCCGCCGCAAAAGTTTAGGCCGTTGGCTAGCGCAATGCTTTCGCGTTAGAATGACCCGCCGTTCTTTCACACATCTGCGTTCAAACACGAGAATTTAGCGCGGATTGGGTGCACGTCGCAAATCTCCAACAAAACGATGATTACGTGTGATCGTTGCAAAACTGAAAACCTGGATGGCGCGCAATACTGTGACGAATGTGGCGCACCCCTAAGGCCAAACTCCAGGGCGAATGGCGCAAACCGCTTCAAAGTGGAAGGAGATGGACAGAACGGCTCTCATTCTCGTTCCTCAATACCACAACCAGAACTCGCGGCAGGTAAGGCATCAGCCGGTGTAAATCTCTCCTCTCAAGTTGGGGCTGGTCAACAAGCCCACGCAAAGCTGGTGATCGAACGCGGAAAATCCGTTGGCAAGCAGTTTCTCCTTAGTGCGTCCGAGTCTCAGATTGGCCGTTGGGACGCCGACGGCGGTATTTTCCCTGATGTGGATCTTGATTCCGATGACCCTGAGGCAAAAGTTTCGCGCCGGCATGCGCGCATTACCTATCGTGAAGGCCAGTATTTTTTAGAGGACCTGGGTTCAACTAACGGTACATTCGTTAACCGTGGAAAAAGGTTGGCGCCGGGGACGCACCAGCCGCTGAACGATGGGGACGAGATCATTGTGGGCAAGACATTTCTGCGTTTCCAACTGGTTAAGTAATCCCGCACCTTAACCATCGATAAACTGAGTGATTGAATTGTAAGGATAATGGGTAAGTGTCTCGAATGTGGTACGCCTACCGTGCCTGGCGAAGCGTTCTGCAGTAACTGCGGAACGAAGAATCCTGAGCAGTCGGAGCCTGTGGGCGCCGCTGCTCCCGCCCCTGCGCGGGAAGAACCGGCTAGTGATTCGTTGTCCTCTGAAAGCGTCGCTCAATCCGACGCATTAGGCGGAAGCTCAACAGGCGATGTCGAGCCGGCGCCGGCCCCTAAACACACTCAAAAGGGAACGACGGGCGGCCATCAACCGACAGTAAAGCAACTTGATCCTGGCAGCATCCTAACGTCTCGCTACGAGATTGTGCGTCGGATTGGGGGCGGAGGAATGGGCGCGGTTTATCTGGCGAAGGACCGCAACCTGGGCGATGCCCCGCGCGCTGTCAAAGAGATGGTGGAGGCGCATCTCGATCCCACCTTGCATGAAAAAGCGATCGGGGATTTCAAACGAGAATCGTTGCTGCTGACCTCGCTCGAGCATCCGTCAATTCCGACCATCTACGATTACTTCTACGATGACGTGCTCGGCCGCTTTTATCTGGTGATGAAGTTTATCTCCGGCGGCGACCTGGCTTCGCGACTGCGCAATGCACCCGGCGGACGCATAGATGAGAAAACTGTTGCTGACTGGGGTATGCAGACAGCCGACGTGTTGCAATACCTGCACAGCCGTCCCAAACCGATCATCTATCGCGATTTGAAACCTGCGAATTTGATGATCGACGGTAACACCGGTCGCATCATGGTGATCGATTTTGGTATCGCGCGTTGGGTGCAGCAGGAAGAAAAGGGTGTTACGGCAGTTGGAACAATGGGCTACGCGCCCCCCGAGTTGTTTGGCGGGCGAGTCGAGCCGCGTTCAGATGTGTATAGTCTCGGCGCGACGATGTTTCACTTGTTGACTGGTTCAGATCCTCAGGACAACCCGCTGCTGATTTTCGATTTTGCGAAGAACCCACGTCCACGTCAGATTGCGCCATCTCTTTCAAGCGAGATTGAACAGATACTGATGCGTGCGGTGGAATACAAACCTGAGGATCGTTTCGCTACAGCGGGAGCGATGCGCGACGCGTTGGCAATTCACCTGGAAAAGTTGATGGCCGGCCAGGTTAGTTATGGTGTTCCGTCGGGGCAGGTTGGTGGAGAGACAGTCCAGGTGCAGACGGTATTCTGTGGCTTCTGCGGTGGACGTATCGCCGCCGACGATATCTTCTGCGCGCATTGCGGAGCCCGACAGCCGATGGCAGGCGTTGGTTCAAGCGCAACATTGCGGGCCGCACGGCCTACGGCAAAGCTCGTAGTCGCTGGAACTACGGAGTTGGACGCGTCTTTCGTTCTGCAAAAGGACAACAACCTGCTGGGTAGGACCGACCCGCATTCAAACGTTTTTCCGGAAGTGGATTTGTCGCGATTTGATCCTGAGACAAAAGTATCCCGGCGACATGCGAGAATATGGCGCGAAGGTGAGACGTTTCTCGTCGAAGATCTTGGCTCGGTGAATGGTACGGTTATTAACGACTCCGTTCGCCTTGCTCCGAAGCAACCGAGAGTTTTGGACAGCGGCGATAAACTCCGACTCGGCGAGACGACGCTGCATTTTTTGCTGGGGTGAGAGCGGGAAGGTCGGAGATCAGAGGTCAGAGATCGAGCTCAGAGATCGGAGGTCAGAAATCGAAGATCAGAATCGATCTCGGAGATCAAAGATCGAAGACCACTGACTTCCGTTACCGATTTCTAACGTCCGACTTCTGACTCCTGACTCCTGACTTCTGACTTCTGTATTCTGACATCTGTCTTCTGGCTTAATGACGGCGAGAGCAACGGAAACGCCACTACAACAACGACACGTGAAGTCGCGCTCGCCGGTTCCGACATCGATGCGGCTGCGTGCGCCATTTTCGTTACGCTGTGGCGCAATCCTGATCGATTACATAATTCTGATCGCGATTGTGGCGTTGAGCACGCTCATCAGCCGGCTGCTCGGGGGCGGCGCGCGCACTGCCGGAACCTCTTCTGAAACGATAGGTATCCTGTTGGCGATTGCCGCAGCGGTATTGAACCTGGGCGTGCTGCCTGGGCTTACCGGGTTGACGATTGGCAAGTGGGCAACCGGTTTGCGAATCACTCGCTCAGATGGCAGCGACGTGGGGATGGGCCGAGCGTTCCTGCGCCACTTTGTCGGTTATCCGGTTTCTCTTTTAACATTTGGTATTGGATTTCTGGTTGCAGCATTAAACTCGCGCGGCAGAAGCTTACATGACGTGATCGCCGACACTATCGTCGTGCGAGACGGAGTTCGCACCGCTGTTCGCCCGCAGGTTCGTCGTTAGTTGAACGAAGTGCTGGTCACCATTACCATCGACTGAAGCCATCAAACACGAGCACGACTAAACACTTCCATGCCTGAGCTCATCGTTAAATATCCCGACCGTGCCCCCGACCGCTTTCCACTCGGCAGGCTTCGCATAACCCTCGGCCGCTCCGCCCGCAACGACTTGTGTATCCCGGACCCGTTCGCATCGCGCGTGCATGCGGAGGTGCGTCGCGAGGGTGAAGAGTATTTCCTACAGGATCTTGGCTCAGCCAACGGCACGCTTTACAACGGCGGAACAGTCGAAGGCGCCGTGCCGCTCACTGCCGGCGGACGAATTCAGATCGGCGAGACCGAGATCGTGTTCGACGACGGCTCTTATCATTCGAGCATGGGCGCGACGATGATCACTGACAACTCATCGACTTCGCTGCCCGAAGCGACAATCGCATTGGCATCAGGCGACCGCACGACGTCCGGGTTGCTGGAAGCGATTGAAGGCGCGCGCAGCAAGCCGGAGATCAGCGCAGCCCGCATGACGAGGGAAGGCGATCTGCTGGCGCTGATCAGTAAAGTGGGCATCACTTTGCTGGCTTCTTCAACGCTGGATGAAACACTCGAACAGATTGTTTCGCTGGTATTTGAAGCTGTTCCTGCTGATCGTTGCTTGTTGATGTTGCGTGACGATCAGAATTTGGAAATGAGAGTCGCCGTAGCTCGGTTGCGCGATCGTGTTGGCGAAGTTGGAGAGATTCGCGTAAGCCGCAACGTGATGGACGAAGTTGTGATGCGCGGAAACTCAGTCCTGACCTCAGACGCGCAGCACGACCCGCGTTTTGCCAGCGGCACAATGGTGCTCCAGGGCATTCGCTCAGTTTTGGCAGTCCCGCTCGGAGTTGCAGATAAAGTTTTCGGCATCATCTACGCAGACTCACCAATGGCCGAAGGCAGGTTTACCGAGGACCATCTTAAGGTTTTAACAACACTGGCTTCGGTGGCTGCAATTCGTGTCGAAAACGCGCGCCTGGTTGAAGCGAGGTTGCAGCAGGAACGGCTCGAGCGTGAACTGCAACTGGCCAGTGAGATTCAACAGCGCTTCCAACCAACTGCGCCACCGGTAGTGCCGGGTTATGAGCTTCAGGGCATAAGCTTCCCGTGTTACGAAATCGGCGGCGACTATTACGATTTCATTCAACGCGAAGACGGTAAACTCATAATTGCGCTCGGCGACGTGTCAGGCAAGGGAACCGCTGCAGCGTTGCTGATGTCGTCGCTTCACGCGGCGATACATGCCCAGACCGGGTCGCACGAGACTCTCGTCGAAACGATCTCGGCTGTTAATAATTATCTGGCTGACAATATTCCACCGAACCGTTTTGTAACGCTCTTTTTTGCGGAACTGGATCCTGAGTCTGGTGCTGTTTCGTTTCTCAACGCCGGGCATAATCCGCCGTTGATCGTGCATGCAGCCGGCACCGTCGAGCAGTTGGCCTCGGGTGGTTTGCCTTTAGGAATTCGCGTTGACGCCGATTACCGCGAAGGGCGAACGCACCTCCAGGCCGGCGACGTTCTTGTTATCTATTCCGACGGTGTTACCGAAGCGGCAAGTCCTTCGGGTGAAGAGTTTGGAGCGACGCGTCTTTATGAAGTGGTTTCACGCAACGTTGAGGCTTCCGCCGCTGGAATTAGAGATCGTATCGAGTCGGCGTTAACTAAGTTTTCACAGGGAACGCAAGCGGCCGACGATATCACTCTCGTTATCGTCAAACGACAGGCCGAGAGTAAGCGGCTGTCCGTCAGCGGCGCGCGCTAAATGGAACTCATGTCATTAGCAACCGGGCTTTAGCCGGTGATGAACTTGCGCTGCCCGGTCAACTCAGACGTTGGCAGCTAAAGGCATTAGCTTTTCTACTAAACGGAGGAACGATGGCGAGAATTACCGGGATCGGTGGGGTCTTTTTCAAGAGCAGAAATGACCGTGCCGCGCTTGCGGCTTGGTATCAGAAGCACTTGGGCATACCACTAGAGAGCTTTGGCGGCGCCGTCCTGAGATGGCCGGACGACAAGGCCGAGGATGAGGGGCTCACCGTGTGGCACCTCGCCGAAAAAGAAAGCCAGTGGTTCAGCCCTAGCGACTCATCTTTTATGATCAACTACCGAGTTGACGATCTCGGGGAGATGATCGCGCAGCTCCGCGCGGGCGGTGTCGAAATCATCCAGGGCCCCGAGTCTCATGAAAACGGGAAGTTCGCGTGGGTGATGGACCCTGAGGGCAACAAGGTGGAGTTGTGGGAGCCTATGAAGTGGGATGAAAAGAACAAGAGCGCCTGAAGTTCTTGCACGAGCAGCCCATGCCCCACCGCGCTAAAGCGCGGTGCCAATGAGACAACCGCCACAGACTGCATCTGCCCTAAAATTACTGAAATCGCTTTTTAACAGTTTCCATACCTCCTATGACCAGGAAAATTAAACGCCGCGAGTTCATACGCGATAGCGCAGTCGCCGGACTGACTATCGCATCTGCGAAGTCAGCAGTCGCCCACGTTCCTACTGTGCTCGTGCAGAGTGGTGTCAAACCGTTGGTGATTGCGTCGGCCAACGGAAACCGTTTCAAAAACGGCGGCGAAATGACTTCGGTACACAAAGCGTTCTCGATGATCACGCAGGGCGCCGATGTACTCGACGCAGTGATTGCCGGCGTCAACATCTGCGAGCTCGACCCGCTCGATGACAGCGTCGGTTACGGCGGTTTGCCAAATGCTGATGGCGTGGTCCAGCTTGATGCTTCGTGTATGCATGGCCCGAAAAAACGGGCTGGAGCTGTGGCTTCGCTCGAAGGCGTCCGCATGCCTTCGTTGGTAGCCAAGGCGGTGCTGGAGACTACGGACCACCACTTGATTGTTGGCAAAGGCGCGCAGATGTTTGCGCGCAACATGGGATTCAAAATCGAAGACGACTTGAACACGGAGCATTCGCGGCAGCTTTGGCTGGAGTGGAAACGCCGCACCGATCCATCTCACTATCTCGACCCGAAGACGCGCGCTGAAGTTTGGCATCGTGAAGGCCTTAAGATGGTTGAGGAAGGACTGGTTGATCGCGAGCATTACTATGGCACGATCAATTGCAACGGCATCAATTCGAAAGCCGAGATTTGTGGTGTCACGACCACCAGTGGACTTGCGTGGAAGATCCCGGGTCGCGTAGGCGATTCGCCTATTCTCGGCGCGGGCCTTTATGTGGACGGCGCCGTCGGAGCCGCCGGCTCAACCGGACGTGGTGAGGCCAATCTTTATAACCTGTGCTCATTTCTGATCGTTGAGGAAATGCGGCGAGGTAGGCATCCGAAAGATGCGGGAATGGAAGCCCTGCGCCGCATTCGTGCAAACACTGTCGAGAAACGGTTGCTAAACAGTAAGGGAAATCCCAACTTCGGCATCAACTTCTACATTCTCGACGCGCGCGGAAGATATGCCGGTGTGACGATGTACGAAGGAGCGTCGTACGCGTTATGCAATGACAATGGCCCACAGACGTTGAAGAGTGAAGGACTGCTGCAGGGAAAGCCAACTGACTGATCTTCCTGCGCCTTCGGCGCTCAATGGAGAGCATGAAGCGACTCCACTTAATTCTCGGTTTCATTGTAGTCGTCGTCTTTCTCCTCACCGGACAATACATGGAGTATGTGCGTAACCCAACCTTGCCTGACGGCGAGCGCGTGCTCTATCGCAGTCGCCACATATACATTTTGCTGGCCGGCTTGTTGAATCTCGGCATTGGACTCTATTTCAGTTATCGTCCGCGTGGTTGGCGGCGGACGCTGCAAACAATTGGTTCCGTGCTCCTCTTCATTGCACCCGCCTTCCTGCTCGCCGGTTTCTTCTACGAACCCACTCGTGGTCCGGAACACACTATGATTGCGCCGTTAGGCATCTTTGCCGTCGCGCTCGGAACGATCTTTCATGCGATTGGTAGTTTTCGAGATCGCGGCGCGGGAGGTCAGGAATGAAGCAGCACCTTAGATTCGGTTTGCTGGTAATTTTCTTCGTGTTCGTTTCGGCAGCCACAGTCTTCGGCCAACCACCTGTTCGCCGCGCGCCCATTTTTCACGATGACCTATTGGACAGGCTTGTGGGTGAATGGAAACTGACGCGAAAGATCCGGGGCCGAGTTGTCGAGAACACTGTTAACGCGGATTGGGTGCTGAATCATCAATTCCTAAGAATCTATATGCGTGACGTGGCCAAACCTCCCGCGTATGAAGCTACGGTCCTCATCGGTTACGACGACATCGACAAACGTTATGTGGTGCATTGGCTTGACGTGTTTGGGGGTGGTCCGTCGCAAACGATTGGGTATGGATCGCGCAGCGGCAACGCGCTCAAGTTCTTATTCGCTTATCCGGATGGGCCGTTTGTAAACACGTTTACCTGGAACGCGGAAAACGACACGTGGCAGTTTGTGATGCAGCAGAAGGATCAGAGCGGGCGCTGGAAAATATTTGCCGAAGACAGTCTATCGCGGGCGGGGAAAGCCAATCCCGGGTAATCAACCTTTATAGTAATTCGAGACTATCCCGAATTCGCTCAGCAGTTTTTGGTCCAATTCCGTCGACCATTTCCAGGCCGCCGCCTTTCACAAACTGCTTCAAATCCTTGAGTGATGATACCTTGAACTTTTGATGAAGCAGCGCCGCTGTCCTGGGTCCAATCCCGGGAACCTCCAGTAGATCGAGGACCCCTTCAGGCGTTTCGGCAATCAAGCGTTCCCACGCATCAAACGTCCCGCGTTCGAGCAGATCAATTATCTTGCCGGCGATTGCTTTGCCGACACCCGGAATCGATTGCAGTCCCGCAAGACCTTCTTCTTTAGCAACATCGCTCAACGGCGTGGGCCATGTTTCGATTGCTTCCGCGGCGTTGCGGTAAGACCGGAGACGAAAAGGATCGTCACCGCGAATCTCCATGAGCGAGGAGAGGCGGTAAAAACGTCGAGCAATAGCTTCGTTGTCCATCGTATTGGATGAGATTAAAGCGAAACCATCCGCAGATTACGCAGATTACACAGAGTCAGTCATAAACAAATCCAACTCGTTCAGCCGCCATCGCCTCTTCTCTAAACCTAATCTGCTTAATCTGCGTAATCAGTGGATACTTTCCACTACGCGACAATCATCGTCCCGGTGCCGCTATCGGTAAAGATCTCCGTGAGCAAAGCATTGCGCATGGTTCCGCTCAGAATGTGTGCGCTGTGCACGCCACCACGCAGAAGCGCAATGATGCTTTGGAGTTTAGGAACCATGCCGCCCGTTGCCGTGCCGTCGGCAATCATTTGCTCCGCCTCTGCCATCGTTAGTCTCGAAAGTTTCGAGGCGGGTTCGGACGGGTTCCGATAGATCCCGTCAACGTCAGATAGCAGTATGAGCTTTTCGGCTTTCAACTGCGCTGCGATTTCAGCGGCGATCGTGTCGGCATTGATATTGAATACAGTACCTTCCGAGTCCGCGCCCAGCGACGAGATGACAGGCAAATAACCTTCGCTAAGGAGGACGGTCAGTAGCCGGGAGTTGATTTGAACGACGTCGCCTACGTGACCAAAATCAACGTGTGAACGCTCGCCGGTTTCACGGTTCAAAACTTCTTTCGGTGGACGACGCTCCGCGTGCACGATGTTTCCATCAACGCCAGAAAGTCCCACGGCTTCGATACCACGATTGCGCAACGCCGCCAAAATGTCCGTATTTATTTTGCCGGCAAAGATCATTTTCGCCATTTCGAGCGTGGCGTCATCCGTCACTCGACGGCCTTCAATGATCGTTTGCTCTATGCCCATCCGGGAGGCCAGCTCGCTCAACTGCTTCCCGCCGCCGTGAACCACGCAGATACGAATTCCAACCTGATGCAGAAGCGCGAGCTCCTCAGCGAGCGAGCCGAGATTGTCGTGATCTTCCGTCGCCTTGCCGGAAATCTTCACGACAAACGTCTGTCCGGCAAAGCGCTGTATGTAGGGAAGCGCCTCGCGCAATAGATCCAACCGCAACTGATCGCCGATGTGATTAGTGTTAGTCATTCAATCGAAGTCCAAGTCCAAAGTCGAAAGTCCAAAGTCGAAAGTCCGAAGTCAGCGTCCGAGTTTGGAGATCTAAGGTCAACTTGGAATGTCTCTAAGGTCAGGAAGGGGGCATGCCCCCGCCTCAGAACTAGAAACCGTCCGAGGGTCCAATCAATTTCTTACGGGACCTTGGACGTTAGACTCTTGGACCAAATTGGGACTTTGGACCAAACTTGTCAAAATCGCCTTCTGCACATGCAATCGATTCTCGGCCTCATCAATTACCACTGACGAAGGCGAATCGATAACGCCATCGGTAACAATCACATTCCGACGTACCGGCAAACAGTGCATGAAGATCGCGCTGTTCGTACGCGACATCTTAGCTTCGTCAACGATCCAACGCTCCCGATACTGTGCACGCTCAGCCACGTCTTCGTCAGCCGCACCATAAAACTTCTTGCTGCCCCAGCTCTTGGCGTAAATCACCTCGGCGCCATCAAACGCCGCATCAATGTCGTTGGTTACGTTCAGACTTCCGCCGGCGTCCCGAGTCGTGTGCGACACAGTTTCCATTAGCTCTTCGTCCAGCTCATAACCAGGCGGGTGGGCAATAACCAAATCGTGACCCATTTGTGCCGCGGCCAAAGCGAAACTATTTGGCACGGCCATGGGCAAAGGCTTCGGATGCCACGCCCAAGTCAACACAACCTTCTTTCGACCCGCGCCGAACTTTTCGCGAATGGTCATCATGTCAGCCATCGACTGACACGGGTGGTGCATAGCAGATTCCAGATTGATCAGCGGCACTGTCGAATACTTCGCAAACGCCGCGAGCACCGGATCCGTTCGTTCTTCTCTCCAGTTTTTCAACGCCGCGAAAGTACGTACTCCAATCGCGCTGCAATAGCGGCCAAGCACGCGAACAAACTCCGCGACGTGCTCTGTCTTGTCTCCATCCATCACCACGCCGTCACGGTGTTCGAGTGTCCAGCTCGAACCGCCGGGCTCGAGCATTACCGCATTCCCGCCAAGTTCATAGATGCCGACCTGCATCGATGCGCGCGTACGTAAGCTGGGATTGAAGAACACCAGCGCGATCGAATGGTCTTTCAAGGCTTTCTCTGCAGTGCGCTGTGCTTTGAACACATCTGCCACGTCCAGCAAAGCATTTAGCTCTTCGCGCGACCAACTGGCTGTAGATAGAAAGTGTTTCATTCGCGTGGCACAGACGTCAGTCTGTGCTGTCTCATCAATCACAGACTAAAGCCTGTGCAGCTGTCAGGCTCGTTTTGAAACCAGCGGCCGCAAGAGTCCCATCAAGCTGATCAAAAACCAGAACGCTTCCATCAAAAACGCCGCAAGGTTGAAGTCGAACAGAAGCGAAACCATGACGAGGAGGGCGCCGGCCGCATTCAAAGCCGAATAAGCCGGCGCGGCGCTCGACAACTTGTTCAACTGGAGCATCAAGTACGCAATCACTATCAAGATCACGCCAAGGAATCCGGCGGCGTCATACCAGCTGAAAGTCACAACTTCTCCTCCGCCAAATCTTGCAATGCGCTTTTTAACTCATTAATGAATAGGTCCACCTCCGACGTTTTCAGACACAATGGCGGCAGCAGTCGTAACACATTTGGGTCGCTCGACGTGCCGGTGATTATCCTTCGCTTGAGCAACCCAGCGTGTATTGGCGCGGCCTTTGTTTCAAACTCCAGACCCAGCAACATTCCACGTCCCCGAACGGCAACAACTTCCTTCACTCCCGTTAATCGCTTCCGTAAATACTCCTCTACAGTGCGAACGTTGGCGAGCATGTCATCTCGCTCGATTGCTTCGAGCGTCGCTGTCACAGCGGCCATTGCGACCATCCCTCCGCCAAATGTTGTTCCTAAATCGTTTTCCTTGATGCGCGAGGCGATGCGCTCATTAACCAAACATGCGCCAACAGGTATTCCACTACCGAGTGCTTTCGCTAGAGTAATGATGTCGGCAACCACCCCGCCGGCTGACTCACTGCCCGCAAAGAACCACTCGCCCGTGCGACCCACGCCAGTTTGAACTTCGTCAAAGATGAGAACAATTCCGCGTTCGTCACAAAGCTCTCGAAGGGCAACGAAGAAATCGGGTGCAGCGGTGCGAACACCAGCCATCGACTGAATGGGTTCGAGCATAATCGCCGCCACGTTTTTATCGGCGCATGCCTTGACGGAGTCGATGTTGGCAAACTCGGCTTCGATGTGTCCCGGCACATTGGGCCGGCCGATCTCACGATATTTGCCGAGAAACGTGGCACTGATTGCATCCGCGGTGCGCCCGTGAAAACCACCAGAGAAGGTGATCACATTCTCGCGACCAGTGGCCATGCGCGCCATGCGCATTGCGTTTTCGTTGGCTTCCGTTCCCGAGTTGCAAAAGAAGGCCTTCGTCAAAGTGTGCGGCGCAATCGATACAAGTGTTTCTGCGGCGCGCGCTCGTGCTTCGGAGTAAACGAGGTTTGAATAGAACAGCAGTTTGCCTGCCTGTTCGCGAATAGCAGCGACGACGTGAGGATGGGAATGGCCGGTGGCGGCCACCGCATGGCCGCCATACAAATCCAGGTACTTCTCGCCGTCGCTGGCAAAGATCCACACGCCTTCGCCGCGAGCAGCGACGATCGGCATCTTCTTGTAAGTCGCCAGCTGGTAGCGATCTTCAAGTGCCGTGACTTCGTCGAGAGTATTAATCATCGGTACTGAAAGTGGCACGGGCGCCCTCCCGTGCAGCACGGGCAAGATGCCCGTGCCACTTAGGACGAGTGCGCTGGACTACGGATTTGTTCCCACGAGCATTAAGCCGGTCTTTTCATCCAGACCGAACATAAGGTTCATGTTCTGAACTGCCTGCCCTGCCGCCCCTTTTACGAGGTTGTCGATTGCCGAAAACACCACCACCTGATGACCACGAACTGCAAATCCTATGTCGCAGAAGTTGGTTGTTTTTACCGAGTTGATGTCTGGGGAGCCCTTAACCAGTCGTACGAAAAATGAATCCTTGTAGTAATCAGCAAATAAAGAGTGGAGGCGCTCTTCGGAGATCTCTTCTTTTGTTTCCGTGTAGATCGAAGCGAAGATTCCACGTGCTACGGGCAGCGAGTGGGTCATAAACACTAGTTCGCTTTGCCAGTCGCCCACATGGGCCAGTTCCTGTTCAATCTCCGGAACGTGTTGATGCGTAAATGGCTTGTAAGCGTAGAATGAATTCATCCGTTGCGGATGATGCGTATTCGCCGCAGCCTTCGCGCCTGAGCCCGACGATCCGGTTTTCGCATCAACAATCACGCGGCCGTTAATCAAACCATTTGCCACGAGGGGCGCGAGGCCAAGCAACGTCCCAGTCGCAAAGCAGCCCGGGTTTGCAATTAAACGGGCGGTGCGCACCTCGTCGCGGTTTGTTTCCGTTAACCCATAAACGAACTCTGATTGCGACCTCATCGCGGTGTGACTTCGACCGTAATGTTTTTGAAAACTGTTTTCATCACGCAGTCTGAAGTCGCCTGATAGATCGATCGCCTTAACGTGTGACGGAAGATTCGGAATTATTTCCATCGCCTGTCCGTGTGGCAGCGCCAGGAAAATGCAATCGACTTCAGGCAGCTCGCTCATGTTCGCGGGCGCAGCGCGAAACACCAGGTCAGTGAGGCCGTTGAGATTGCGGTGTACTTCGCTAACGGCCTTGCCCGCCTGCTCATTCGCGGTCACAAAAACGATTTCCACGCGCGGATGAAACAGCAGGATGCGGAGCAGTTCTGAACCGCCGTAACCCGAGCCACCTAATATTCCAATGCGAATTGAATCTGCCACTTGTTATTCCACGTCGAGAAGTTTGCGGTTAATCTGTTAGCCTTTGTAATGCACTCGACACTTTCGAGGAGGCGCCAGACATGCGCAACGTCGCTTACGTATTCTTTGTTCTCGCCATTGCTTTCATCGCGCTGGGAATCAGCGGCCAGCGAGCATTCCTTTTCATCGGCCTCGCATTCATGGTCGTAGGACTACTTCGCCTCCTGCCTCGCCGCCGCTAAGCCGCCGCTCGTGCTCCCGCGGTTTGTAACCGCGATTTGAGTTTTTGGAATAGGCGCGCGCCGTCACGACGCGCATTCGCTGCAGGTACTCCAAATTCTCGCTCAACAAAGTCCTGGCCCATTTGTGAATCCGTAACCGAACCCGCTACCAGGTCAACCGTCAATCCCCGTCGTTTAAACAGTTCAATGCCGCCCCATGCGCCGACGTAATCCGAAGCGCAGAAGATCAATGCCGCCGTTGCTGCTCGCAGGTCTTCGTCATCAAAAATCGATTCGACAGAGTAACCACCAAGTATTCCATCACCGAGTTCGACAACGATAAGGTCGGGAGCAGCTTCATTGAGACGCG
The DNA here is from genome assembly GCA_963730985.1 of Pyrinomonadaceae bacterium. GTDB lineage: Bacteria > Acidobacteriota > Blastocatellia > Pyrinomonadales > Pyrinomonadaceae > PSRF01. The sequence continues at coordinate 604,324 of CAVSTX010000005.1, read as the reverse complement.
CGATGATCGCCTTCGCGACTGGCGCAAGGTCATCGGCGCCTACGGTCGAAGGCATCCCGCAATCGAGAAAACTCGCCGTCGCAATCGCACCATGATCAGCCATGTTCAAAGTGTCTCGCAGACAGGCGACGCCTGAAAGTTTTGCGGCCGCAACCTTAAACCCCGCTCGAGTCGCCTGTTTGATCAGCTCGGTCGCCGCGTATGTTTTGCCGCTGTTCATACTCGTGCCGGCAATCATGACGATGGGAGCTGTTTCACCAAGAGTTGATCTGAGTGGTAACGCCGCGTCGGAAATGTTCAGCGTCCGCGCCGCTTCGTCGCATGCGACACCGATTATTTCTACTTCGATGGCATCACTCAAGCTGGAGTGATGGCCCGTGCAAAGACCAATAACGCCGCCCATATTCAGCAGATGAAGTTGGTCGCCAGCTTTGACTGTTTCCGGAACATCACCCACAAATCCCTTCAAGGCGCGGCGGCGTCCCAGCACGCCGAGAAGAATGTCGCCGGGATTAATTTTGGCCAGACGCCCCGTTGGCAGTTCGAGCATGTTGTAGGTGGCGCTATCGGTCAGCGCCTTAACCGCCACAACGTCGCCGGCATGCGCGGCGCGCCGGTCCGTGCTCACGGAAACCGTCTTGCCGAGCGGGAGTGGCGAAGTGGCTGATCCTATTTTGTCGGCATCCACCAATTTTAGAATCATTTGGGTGTCTTTCATTGCTGCTAACTCCTTCGACCCATTCTCAGCCGCAAAGCGTTGAGCTTAATGAAGCCTTCCGCGTCACGCTGGTTGTAGACCGTATCAGCTTCAAACGTCGCAACGCTCTCGTCGTAAAGCGAATGCGGCGATCGCCGCCCGACTACAATTGCGTTTCCTCTGAACAGTTTCAGACGCACGTCGCCGGTGACGTTCACCTGTGTTTCTTCAACCATCTTCCGCAATAACTCAAACTCGGGCGCAAACCAGAAACCGTAATAAATACATTCGGCAAATTTCACTCCCAGGGAATCACGCAAATGCATCACCTCGCGATCGAGCGTGATCGATTCGAGCGCGCGATGCGCAGCTTGCAGAATGGTGACTCCGGGCGTTTCATAAACGCCGCGTGACTTCATACCCACGAAGCGATTCTCAACGATGTCAACGCGGCCAATCCCGTGTTCGCCGCCGGCCGTGTTCAACGCTTCCAGCAGTTCGACAGGACCGAAGTGCTGGCCGTTAACTGCAACCGGTTCGCCTTTCTCAAATGAGACTTCGATGTGTTCCGCTTCCGCTTTTGCGTTTTCCGGCGAACGTGTAAGTTGAAAAATATCTTCGGGCGGAGCGGCCCAGGGATCTTCCAGAATCCCTCCCTCATATGAAACGTGCATCAGATTGCGGTCAGTCGAATAAGGCTTCTCCTGTGTCGCAGTCACCGGAATCCCGTGCTCTTTCGCGTAAGCGATCAAATCGCTTCGTCCCTTGAATTCCCACTCGCGCCAGGGAGCGATCACATGAATGTCAGGTTGCAACGCATAACAAGTAAGCTCAAATCGAACCTGATCGTTTCCTTTACCGGTAGCGCCATGAGCAACTGCATCGGCGCCTTCCTGTCGCGCAATGTCTATCTGTTTCTTCGCGATGACCGGCCGCGCCAGGGAAGTTCCCAACAAGTAGACGCCTTCGTAGACTGCATTGGCCTTGACGGCGGTCCAGACGTAATCGCGCACAAACTCTTCGCGTAGATCCTCGACGTAAAGCTTCGAAGCGCCTGTCCGGATTGCTTTCTCTTCGAGACCTTCTAACTCTTCACCTTGTCCGACGTCGGCGCAGTAGCAGACCACTTCACACTTGTACTGCTCCTTCAGCCATTTCAGCATTACTGATGTGTCGAGGCCGCCGGAGTAGGCGAGAACGATTTTGTTGATCTTCTTATTCGACATTCTTGTATTTAAATGTTTCTCGTCAATTGTCCGCAGTCCGTAGTCCGTTGTTCGTTGTTGGTTGTTGGTTGTTGGTTAGTTGGCAGTTGGTAGTTGGTAGTTGGTAGTCAAGTGTCGGTCCCCCAACAACCAACAACTAACAACTAACAACCAACAACGGACAACTATCAACTATCCAAACAGCTCCCAAATTCGTTTCATGGCCACTCGCTGAGCTTTCGCATCTCGTACGGCGATGAAAACAGTGTCTTCCCCGGCAAGCGTGCCGACGATGTCTTCCAAAACAGCTCCATCAATTTCGACCGCGACAGCCGAAGCCAATCCCGGTTCCGTTCTCGCGACTACGAGGTTTTCGCCGGCCAAATCCAAACTGAGAAGACCCCTCGCCGTTGTCCCGTTCATTTTGGGCAGCACGTAATGACCGCGGTGCTTTACAATCCCGAGTTCTTCCAGGTCGCGCGATAAGCTCGATTGAGTGGCCGGGACGCCGGCACGTTCGAGCGAATCACGCAGCTCTGCTTGCGTGGCAAACGGTTTCGCCTGGATGAGCCCGAGCAGTTTTCGTTGGCGCAAATTCTTTTGCATCTCTCAATGCTATGCAGCTATCTTGCATAACTACTGCATAGATGCATAAAATACCAACCGAGTTGTGCTGCCGTCAAGGCTGCGTCGCACCGGGCAGGTCTCGTTAACAGGAGTCAATAGATGTCGAAGGGCAAAAATCTTTGGGGTGGACGTTTCAGTGGAGGCACCGATCCTGCGTTTGCCAGTTTCAATAGCTCATTCGCATTTGATCGGCGGCTGTTAGCTGTGGATGTGCGCGGTAGCATCGCTCACGCCAACGCACTCGGTGCAGCAGCCATTCTGAGTGGGGACGAGGCCGACAACATCAAGCGGGCCCTGGAATCAATACTCGCTGCCTCCCAGGACGATGAGAATTATCTCGACCAATTAAATTCGGAGGATGTTCACTCTTTCGTAGAGGCGCGTCTGGTTGAACTAATCGGTGACACTGGCAGGAAATTGCACACCGGCCGCAGTCGGAACGATCAAGTTGCGACCGATATCAGGCTCTGGTTACGAGAAGCACTCGACGAACTACTGGCAACGGTCAGGGCGACACAAAAGGCGTTCATCGACCTGGCGGACGCGAACAACGACGCCGTGTTGCCCGGCTACACACACCTGCAACGCGCCCAACCAATTCTCTTCGCTCATTGGTGTTTGGCCTACTTCGAGATGTTGGCGCGCGATCGCGAGCGGCTCATTGAAGTAAGAAAGCGCGTAAATGTCTTACCGCTTGGGTCGGCGGCATTAGCTGGTACATCGTTTCCGATTGATCGCGAGGCGGTCGCACGTGAGCTCGGCTTTGAATCAGTCTCCCGCAACAGTATCGACGCTGTGAGCGACCGAGACTTCTGCGTCGAGTTTGTGGCAACGTGTTCCCTGATCATGGTCCATCTTTCGCGGCTCGCTGAGGAAATCATTCTTTATTCAGCGACGGAGTTTGGCTTCTTTGAGTTGAGTGATGCTGTGGCTACGGGTTCTAGTTTGATGCCACAAAAGAAGAATCCTGATTCGATGGAGTTGGTCCGTGGAAAGGCCGGGCGGGTCTTCGGTGATTTGACGGCTTTGCTGACAACGATGAAGGGATTACCGCTCGCCTACAACAAAGACATGCAGGAGGACAAGGAAGCAGTTTTCGACGTCTTCGATACGACGAGTGCCTGTCTGCAAATGGTCACGCTCGTTTTGCAGAACCTCACGTTGAGACAAGATCGCATGCGGGCTGCGGCGTCGATCGGGATGATGAATGCGACCGAGCTGGCCGATTATCTCACGCGCAAGGGCATGCCCTTTCGAGAAGCGCATGAAGTAGTTGGAAAACTAGTTGTCCAGGCGCTCGAGCGTGGGGTGGAGTTGCAAGAGCTCACCATTGAAGAATTGCGGGCGGCATCTAAGCTGATACATGAAGATGTGGTTGAAGCTTTGTCGCTCCGCGAGACGCTTAATTCAAAGGCTGTCAGCGGCGGCACATCGCCCAAACGTGTCCGCGAAGCACTGGCCTATGCGCGCTCGAATTTGATAGGCTGAGCCCACTTCACGCCGTGGATCCCGAAGGAGACGCCAATGTCTTTACGGTTCAACCTATCGATTTTCGGCTTCGTACCAGCCCTTCTAAGCCTTGTCCTGATTGCGGCGCAAACGCCGGCAACCAAAGAAAAAGTCTATTCCCCTGCAAATCACTCAGGTGTCATCTACGGCACGGTGAGCTTCTCCGGCACGCCGCCGCCGTCCAAACTAATCGATATGTCGGCGGATGAGGCATGTGTTCAGGTAAATCGCCGGCCTGCGTTCAAAAAGCTATCCGTCAAAAATCAGAAAGTGGCAAACGTCCTGGTCTATGTGGAAAGCTCAGACTCGTTAGATGACTATTCGTTTGAAACGCCGCAGATGCCCGTAACGCTTGAGCACCGGAGATGTCAGTTTCAGCCACACATGTTCGCACTTCAGGTTGGGCAGCCATTCGCCGTTGTTAACAGCGATGACACTCAACACAATACTCACCCGTCTCCCCGACACAATAAGCAATGGAATCAATCCCAGGCCATAGGCGGGGATCCGATTGTCAAGGCGTTTGACCGGGCTGAAGTTGGTATCCGCATTCGGTGCAACCAGCATCCCTGGGAGCAAGCTTACGTGTCCGTTTTTAAACACCCGTTCTTCGCTGTGACCGACGCCGACGGAAACTTCCGAATAGACTCGTTGCCTCCCGGCAAATATCAACTAATGACATGGCACGAGTTTCTCGGCGAGAAGAAGGTCGATTTGCAAATAACTGTAGGAGAATCGAGGGAAGCGGTTTTTTCGTTTGCAGAATCAGACATGACGCCTTAACGCATCTTCGACGTTATCAGGTTTGCGGCGAAGATCATTGACAAATCTTCGCACCCTGCGTTAGATCGTCCCGCCCAGTTTAATTCCATCATCAAAAGAGGTTTGTTCATGAAAACGTCGCGTCGCGAGTTCGTTAAGACCGTAGGTGTAGCTGCGGGGGCCGTCGCTATTTCGTCAACGCTGCCGTCCTGGATCTGCAATGTCGATGCAGCAGAAAGTGCGGCGGCGGCCGCTGTCGACAAAAACGCGCTCGCTGACATCGCGCTCAGTCTTGCGAAAAAACTTGGCGTCACCTACGCCGACATACGAATCAATCGATATCGGACCGAAGCGGTATCAACGCGCGAAAAACAGATCCAGAATGTTTCGCGCAGCCAGAGTTTCGGGTTCGGCGTACGTGTTCTCTTCAAAGGCACGTGGGGATTCGCGTCGAGTCGCGAGGTGACACCTGAAGAAGTCCGAAAGATTACGCGGCAGGCAGTCGAGATCGCCCGGGCAAATTCAGTCTATCAACGAAAGCGGGTGACGATGGTGCCGGCGGCGGCCGTAGTTGCTAACTGGAAGAGTGCGTTTGAGAAGGACCCGTTTGAGATCAAAATCGACGACAAGATTGAGTTTCTGTTGAAGCTCAACGAGCGCGCGCTGAAGACAAACGGAGTCAGCTTCGTTAACTCCAACATGGGATGGGTCAACGAACAAAAGTTCTACGCTTCGACTGACGGTTCGCGGATTGAGCAGTACATCATTCGCGGCAATCCCGGCTTCAATGTGACAGCGGTAAACCGTGCAACTGGTGACTTTCAGACACGAAGTTCTCTGGGTGGCCCACAAGGACTCGGGTACGAGTACATGGAGAAGTATCCGTGGATGAAAGAAGCAGAAGCGGCAGGCGAAGAGGCTGTTGCGAAGCTGAAGGCCAAACCGATTGCACCTGGCCAATACGATTTGGTGCTTCACCCGTCACATCTCTGGTTGACGATTCATGAATCAGTCGGACATCCAACCGAGCTCGATCGTTCGCTTTGGTGGGAAGCGAATTATGCCGGCACCAGTTTTTTGACGCGCGACAAGATCGGCAAGCTCCAGTTTGGTTCGAGGATTGTGAACTTCGTTGCGGACCGAACGCAGCGCGGTGCACTTGCAACGGTTGGTTACGACGATGAAGGCGTTCCCGCGCAGCAGTGGCACCTGGTAAGAAATGGGCTTTTTGTCGACTGGCAAACTACGCGCGACCTTGCGCTCATGTCTCCGAAGCGAAAATCGAATGGATGTCTGCATGCGGACAGTTGGGGAAGCATTTCGTTTCCGCGCATGCCAAACGTGTCGTTGCAACCCGCCGACGGCAATACAAGCCTCAACGATTTAGTAGCGGGAGTAGACAAAGGGATTCTGATTTACGGCAACGGAAGTTATTCAATCGATCAGCAGCGCTACAATTTCCAATTTGGCGGGCAGACGTTCTGGGAGATCAAGAATGGCAAGATTGGTGACATGGTGCGCGACGTTGCCTATCAGTCTCGGACGACCGACTTCTGGAATTCGTGCGACGCGCTGGGCGGAGCTGTGACATATGAGTTAGGCGGAAGTTTCAACGACGGCAAAGGCGAACCCGGACAATCGAATGCCGTGAGTCATGGATGTCCCGTTGCGCGTTTTCGCCAGGTCAACGTACTCAACACGGCGGCATGAATCCGCAGGTTAAACAGATTTACTTTCATCAGCCTGTTCGGTGCAATCTGCAGATGGAAACCTACTTCTGGAGAAACAGATGCTAAGTGAAGCGGAAGCAAAACAGATAACGCAGAAGTTGCTTGGTTACGTTACTGCTGACGACGCGACTGTGAATGTTGCCGGCGAAAAATATTCGCACCTGCGTTTTGCCGCAAACTCCTTTACGACGAGCGGCGCTCGCGAAAACACCACTGTCGGAGTGACGGTATGGATTGACAAGAAGCGCGGAACCTCCAACACGAACAGCCTCGACGATGAGTCGTTGAAAGCAGCGGTTGCCGAGGCGGAGACGCTGGCGCGCATCTCTCCGGTCGATCGGGAATATCTTCCGACACTCGGACCGCAGGTTTACAAACCCGTTAGCGGCTACACGGAACAGACATCAAATATTTCCCTTCACGAACGCGCGCGCACGATCAACGACGTAATCGCAAGTTGCGAGAAGGCCCGCGTCGTGGGCGCAGGATTTCACCAGGCGCGGGGAGTTGCGAGCGGTGCAGCGACAAAGAACGGCAACTTCAATTACTCACGCTCCAGTTTGGTAAGTCTTTCAACGACGGCGCGAACTGCTGACGGCAGCAGTTCTGGATACTTTCTCCGTAATCACTTCGATGTTGCGAAATTGGATTCGAAGCGCGTTGCGCGTGAAGCGATACGAAAGGCGTTGGAGTCGCGGCAGCCGCGCACGATTGAACCCGGCGTGTATCCGGTAATTTTAGAGCCTCAGGCGGTTGCTGATTTGTTATCAGGTTTCGTTTTTGGATTCGACGCGCGAAGCGCCGACGAAGGCCGGAGCCCATTATCGGCGCCGGGCGGGAAAACGAAGGTGGGCCAGCAGATTTTTGACGAGCGAATAAACATCTACAGCGATCCATGGAACGCGGAGTTACCGGGCGCCGCATCAACCCAAGCGGGAATCCCCGCGCAGAAGATCTACCTGGTTCGCAATGGCGTATTGGAAAACCTGATTTATTCCCGCTTCTGGGCGAAGCAGAAGGACAAAGAGCCCACGCCGGGTCCCGTGAATAACATCATGGAAAGTTCGCAAGCACCGGTTAGTTTGGCAGACATGATCCGGTCAATGGATCGCGGTCTATTGATTGGCCGGTTTTGGTATATACGGGGTGTGGACCCGCGAACTGCATTGCAAACCGGACTAACTCGCGACGGCGTGTGGTATGTCGAGAAAGGTCAGATCAAGTATCCGGTAAACAACTTCCGTTTCAATCAGAGCCTGATGCAGTTATTGGCGCCGGGGAATGTGGACATGATTGGCGCGCCGGAGCGAGTAGGTAGTTCGGAAGGGCAGGGAGGCAGCTCTGCGTTGTTGCCGGCGCTGAAGGTTAAGGAGTTTAAGTTTACGTCGCAGTCGGAAGCCGTGTAGTAGCTTTGATACCACGCGGCGCTTGCTGGAGATCCTGCAGAACCGCGAGCGGTAGCGAGCGGATGCGGCCATTCAGCTTTGATGTAGTATTGCCAACGCTCCCTGTTATCGGACGACGTGACCGGCACGACTCAACGCGTTACGACTTTTTGATGGTTGATTGCCGGCATCCGCTCGCTACCGCTCGCGGTTCTGCATCGTAACGCGCTCTTTGGCGCATGCGTCTTCGCCGGACAGGTCGTGTAGCGGTCCGGTCAAATTGCAGAGGTCCGAAGGATTCCCAATGTTTCTACCGAGGCATAGCCTCGATTTGGTGTCACCACACGGAAAGGCAAAGCCTTTCCGCACAGGAAGCGGCAAAGCCGCTCGTTAGCGTGCTGCGGTCGGAGTCGGGCTGCTGGAACTCGTTGGTTGGATTGTTTCCTGGTAGATGTAACTGCCGTCATTTAGTTTGAGGATAACTGCAGGTTTCACCGCGTTACGTCCGCTGTCCATACTTATCACTCCGGTAATTCCCTGAAAGTTTTTAGTTTCAGCTAAAGCATTACGAACTTTCGTGCGATCGCTCGCGCCCGCACGCTGAATTGCATCGGCGAGGAATGTCATCGCGTCGTAGCCGAGCGCAGCGTGCGCATCGGGAGCGAGGTTCCCATAGCGCATGCGATAATTGCGGACGAAGTTCTGGATTGTGTCAGCGGGATCATCGACCGAATAGTGATTTGAGATGTAACAACCGTTCAAAGCGTCCCCGCCGAGGTCCCAAAGCTCAGGCGCGTCCCAACCATCTGCGCCCAGCAACGGTTTAGTGATGCCGAGTTGTCGCGCTTGTTTTGCAATCAAGGCGACATCGCCGTAGTAACCCGGAATGTAAATGACGTCGGGGTCAGCGGCTTTGATGGCACTCAACTGTCCTCTGAAATCCGCATCGCCCTGCGAATACGATTGCTTGACGGCAATCTGCCCGTTCAGCTTTACAAAACTCAACTCAAAGTATTTGGTCAAGCCGCTACTGTAAGGCGAATTAAAGTCGAGCATGATCGCGGCCTTCTTAGCTTTCAAGGTGTTGGCGGCGAATCGCGCCATCACTTCGCCCTGGAATGCGTCGATGAAGCACGCGCGGAAAACATAATCGCCGGTTTGTGTGACTGCTGGATTCGTCGATGATGGCGCGATGAACGGGACCTTAGCGGATTGTGCGGTCGGAGCGGCGGCCAGACTGTTTCCCGAAGCTCCGGCGCCGATAATCGCCAGCACCTGGTATTGATTGATCAGTTTGCTGGTTATTTGAGCAGACGCTTCCGGGCTGCCTTTGTCGTCTTCCGTGACGATGTCGATCCGTTGACCATTGATGCCACCGCCCTGATTGATCTCATCCGCGGCCATCAATACGCCGTTCAGGGCCGACTGTCCGTAGTTAAAAGTCGGTCCGGACAAATCGCCAAAGAATCCGATGCGGATGGTTTGCCGGTCGGGGTTGCCTGGTTGTCGATTGCAAGAGGGAACGAAGCACAACGAGAGGACCAGGAGGAGCGACGCGATCAGTCGCTGCGAGATTGAGAACTTGCGGCACAGGCCTCTTGCCCGTGCTGCACGAGCGGGACGCTTGTGCCACCTGGGCCTACTCGCCAAGATACGCTTCCTTGATTCGAGGATCAGCGGCCAGCTCAGTTGAGGGACCTTCCATAACAATCCTTCCAGTTTCAAGCACGTAAGCACGGTCGGAGTGGCCCAGGGCCGCATGCGCGTTCTGTTCGACCAGAAGTATGGTAGTGCCTTCGTTGCTGATCTCGTCAATCGCTTCGAAAATCGTATGGACGACGAGGGGAGCCAGTCCTAAAGACGGCTCGTCCAGAAGGAGAAGTCTGGGGCGCGACATCAGCGCGCGTCCGATGGCCAACATCTGTTGCTCGCCGCCGGAGAGCGTTCCGGCTTTTTGTGCTTCACGTTCTTTCAAGCGGGGAAACATTCTGAACGCCCGTTCCATGTCAGCGGCGACTGATTTTTTGTTGCGAATAAGATAAGCGCCCATCTGGAGGTTTTCACGTACAGACAGGTTCGCGAACACGCCCCGCCCTTCAGGCGCCATCGAAATGCCGCGCGCCACAAGTTTGTGTGTTGGGCGGCCGCTAATGTCTTCGCCTTCAAACATGACGCGGCCCTGGCGCGGCTCGAGCAAACCGGTAATAGTTTTTAAGGTCGTAGTTTTACCGGCGCCGTTAGCGCCAATAAGCGTCACGACTTCGCCCTTACCCACCTGCATTGAGATGCCGGTAAGCGCTTCGATCGCGCCATAGTTAACTGAAACGTTGTCTAAGGTCAGCATTTCAATAGTTAAAGTTTTTTAATCTCCGAGATAAGCTTCGATCACCTTCGGATCGTTTCTAATTTGCTCCGGCAGTCCGAGCGCAATCGACTTGCCGTAGTCAACTACCTGAATTCGTTCACACACACCCATGACTACCTTCATGTTGTGTTCGACAAGCAAAATCGTCAGGCCAAACTTGTCGCGGATTTGCTTAATCAACTTCATCAGGTCTTCCTGTTCGGAAGGATTCATTCCCGCCGCAGGTTCATCCAGCAAAAGAAGCTTGGGCCGCGTGGCTAACGCGCGCACGATCTCCAGCCGCCGCTGTTTTCCATAAGGCAAACTTGTGCCGCCCTCATCTTTGAAACCATCGAGATCAAATATGGCTAGCAGCTCCATGCAGTAGTCGTAAGATTTATCTTCACAGCGTTGGAAACGTGGTGTACGCAAGACTGCATCGAGCAAATTCTGATCTGTGTGTATATGACAAGCGGTCAACACATTATCGAGCACGGTCATACTGGGAAAGAGCCGAATGTTCTGAAAAGTGCGCGACACGCCGTGCGACGCAATCTCGTAAGGTCTCTTACCGTCGATCCGCTTACCTTCGAAATAAATCTCGCCTGAAGTTGGTTCATAAACTCCGGTTAGCAGGTTGAAAATAGTCGTCTTGCCGGCGCCGTTGGGACCGATCAGGCCGTAGATTTCGCCGCGACGCACGGCCATGTCCAATTCATTTACGGCCACGAGGCCGCCAAACCGGATTGTTGCCTTTTCGGTCTTGAGCACAGCGTCGCCATTCGCGGGCGCGTCACGTTCAGTCGTGGTATTGCTCACGTTCAATCCTTGTCTCCCTTTCCGAGCGAAGTATCCCTTTGCCGCTCGCCGAGCGTCGCCTTCTCAACGTGCTGATCGTCACGCGTGTCCTCGGCAGTAATTTCTTCCACTTCAGTTCTGGCTTTCGCTCGTTTGCGCCCACGCCAACCTTTGAATGCTGCAGTCTTACCGAGTAAACCTTGCGGGCGCGTGATCATCAAGATAATCAACAAGAGCGAGTAGATCACCATGCGGTACTCGGCAAAACCGCGCAGCGCCTCGGGCAAAACTGTCAGCAGGATTGCACCCAGGATTGAACCAACGATTGATCCCAGCCCGCCCAGGATGATCATGATCAGAATTTCAAAAGACTTGATGAACTCGAATGACTTCGGATTTAAATAACCGTCAAAGTGCGCGAGCAGCACGCCGCCGGCCCCGGCCATAGCAGATGAGATCACAAACGCCATCACTTTGTAACGCGTCGTGTTAACGCCCATGGCTTCCGCCGCCAGCTCATCTTCGCGAATCGAAATCAGGGCACGGCCGAAAGCGGAGTTCACCAGGTTGTAAACGATAGCGATCGTCAGCAACGCAACCAGAAATATCCAGAAGAAGCTTTTGACGATTGGAATTCCGGAGTAACCGCGGGCCCCGCCGATTGCTTCGATGTTGTTCAGGAAAACGACAATGATCTGTCCGAAGCCTAACGTGACGATCGCCAGGTAGTCGCCTTTCAAGCGCAGCGATGGTACGCCCACGATCAGTCCCGCGAGTGCTGCGAGCGCGGCGCCGATGATAGTGGCGAGCGTCAGGGCAACTACCCAACCGAGTTTTCCGCCACCGAGTGCGTTGGCGAGATTTACACCGTAGTTGACCGAGAAATAGGCAGACGAATAAGCACCGACGGCCATGAACCCGGCGTGCCCGATCGAAAACTGTCCGGTGAAGCCGTTGATAAGGTTAAGCGAGACTGCGAGCGTGATCGCAATCCCGGATAGCATGAGTATGCGGCTGAAATACGGATTGATGAGCCGGCCCTGAAAAACAAAGTCCAGCGCAAAGAGCACCGCCAACACGATGAGCGCGATAATTAGATTGCGGAGATAACGAGGCATAAGGCGAATGATAAATGCTGACTGCGGAATGCGGAGTCGATAGTCCGAAACGACTTATCAGCTTCCCATCAACATTCCGAAATCAGCACACCTGCAATCGTTACACTTTCTCCTGGGAAACTGAGCCCAGAAGACCCGATGGGCGAAAGAGAAGAATCAAAATCAAAATCGCAAACGCTACGGCGTCTTTGTACGTCGGATCTAAATAGCCGACCACCATTGTTTCAGTGATGCCTATCAACAAACCGCCCAGCATCGCCCCCGGGATATTTCCGATTCCCCCCAGCACGGCAGCCACAAACGCTTTCAACCCGACAAGGATTCCCATCAGCGGGTCGATTCGCGGAATGCGGATAGCGACCAGTACTCCCGCGGCAGCTGCGAGTGCCGAGCCGAGTGCAAAGGTAAACATGATGATGCGGTCAGTGTTAATCCCCATCAACTTCGCCGATTGCAGGTTAAAGGAAACAGCTCGCATCGCTCGCCCGGTCTTGGTGCGATAGACGACCAGCTGAAGACCCACCATCAAAACAAACGCGATAATCAACACAATGATGTCAGCGCTATTGATACTGGCTCCGCCAAACAAATCGATGTTTTGTTTTTTGAACAACTCGGGGAAGAACTTTGGCTCGGCGCCAAAAACTACCTGACCGCCGTTCTCCAACAATAACGAGACGCCGATTGCGGTGATCAGTGCCGTTAGGCGTGAATATTTTCTTACGGGCCGGTACGCCAGGCGCTCAATTAGCACGCCGAGACCGGCGCAAATGACCATCGCCAGCAGCATAACGACGAGTGCGGTAATCAGTGACGGTTCCATCGCGCCGCTACCGAGTAGTCCGCGAGCGATGAATCCGTCTGCACTTTGACCCAGGGCCTGCGCGCCGCGAGCGCCCAGCCCGTTTGCCAGGTAATAGCCCATGAACGCGCCCACCATGTAAACGTCGCCGTGCGCGAAGTTGATCAACTTCAACACGCCATAAACCATCGTGTACCCGAGCGCGATAAGAGAATAAATGGCGCCTAGAGAGACGCCATTGATTAGCTGTTGCAGGAACGTACTCATATGTTGAGTCGTGAAATTGTTGAGTTGGTCAGAAGAGAATGGTCGTTACGGCGTTGTCGCTGGAGACGCCGACGAACGAACGCTCGGAGCCGGCGAACTCGTGCCGGCAGCAGGTGAACTGGTGCTCGTCGCTGCGGGTGACGCGGCGGTTGCCGGAGTACCCGAAGCACTGGGTGATGCTGTCGCATCCGGCGAGGCCGTGGCCGCGCCTTCGACGTTGACGCGCTCGCGGACTGCGTAGTCGCCGCCCGGTTTAATCTCGATGACGATGATTGGTTTCACAGCGTCGCGATTTTCGTTAAACGTGACGTTTCCGGTAACTCCAGGAAACGCGTTCGTCGCGGCCAGTGCATTGCGGATCGCCGGACCGTCCAGTGAATTTGCGCGTTTGATCGCGTCGAACATGATGTGGGCTGCGTCGTAAGCAGTCGCGGCGAGCGCGTCAGGAGTGCTGTTGTACTTGGCCTTATAGTCGTTCACAAACTTTACGACCTTTGGATCGGTATCAAAAGGCGAATAGTGGTTTGTGAAAAACGAACCGTTCAACGCTGAACCACCGATAGCGTAGAGTTGCGCTGAATCCCAGCCGTCGCCGCCGATCAGTGGAACAGTGATGCCGCGGTCACGAGCCTGCTTGGCGATCAAACCGACGTCGTTGTAGTAACCGGGAACAAAGATAACTTCCGGATTCGATCCTTTGATCGAGGTCAACTGCGCGTTGAAGTCCTGGTCGCCTTCCTGGTACGACTGCGTCGCGACCATTTGCCCGCCCAGGCGAGTGAAGGTTTCGTTGATATTTTTCTCCAGGCCTGTCGAGTAGTCGTTTTTGCGGTCAACCATGATCGCGGCGCGCTTCGCGTTAAGCGTACGAGCGGCAAACTGCGCAATAGCTGCGCCCTGGACCGGATCAATAAAACAACTGCGGAAAATGTAATCTCCCTTTCGCGTTACTTCAGGATTGGTTGAAGAAGGCGTCAACATGGGAATGCGCGCATTTTGTGCGATAGGCGCTGCGGCAATCGATCGCGAGCTGGCCACTTCGCCTAAGATCGCGTGTACCTGATCCTGCGTAACGAATTTGGTGACGATGGTCGCCGCTTCCGACGCGTCAGAGCGATCGTCCTGGACCAGAAGCTCAATCGGTTTTCCGTTAATGCCACCCGCCGCATTTACTTCCTCCGCAGCCATCTTGATGCCGTTGACAGAGGAGATACCAAAGTTGGCGGTCGATCCGGTCAGGGACATAAAGACGCCAATTCTTACTTTGTCACCGCCGACCGAACCGGGCTGGCAAGCAAACGAAAAAACGAAAGAGGCGATCAGTCCGAGCGAAAGCAGAGTTCTTTTCATAAGATCCTCACAGGCGAAGAGTTTTAACCAACGAGGCCGGTACGTCAGTTAAGACTGCCCAGCCGCAACGTCAGGCAAATTGTTGGGGTAAGCCGAAAATCGAGGCTGAATAATAGCTTTGGGCGCGTTATGACGCAAACTATTAAGTAGAGTAAGGCCGCAGACCGTTCGTGGACACCCGGCATGTGCCGTTTATGGACCGAGGAGAGACGTTGCCACTGTGGCATTTGCCGCCAGCCTAAATTAGACTCTCCCGCCATGGCTGACCCGGTCCCTACAAGTACTCAAAAGCTCGGTGACATGCCTGCTGATGAGTTTCGCAAGCATGGTCACGAACTAATCGACTGGATCGCGGATTACCTGGAAAACATCGAAGAGTTTCCGGTGATGTCACAGATCGAGCCCGGCGATTTGAAGGCACAGCTTCCCAAAGCACCGCCGCAGACCGGCGAATCGATGGAAGCGATTGTCTCGGATCTTGATGAGTTGATCGTTCCCGCGCTTACACACTGGAACCACCCTTCCTTCTTTGCATACTTTGCGACTTCCACTTCAGGGCCTGGGATTCTCGGTGAACTGTTAACGGCAGCATTCGATAACAAGGCGATGCTGTGGAGAACCTCGCCTGCCTCGACCGAGTTGGAGGAAGTAACACTTGATTGGCTGCGACAGATGATGGGACTCGACAGCGGCTTGAGTGGAATCATTTATGACACTGCGTCTGTGTCGAGCATGCACGCCATTGCCGCGGCGCGTGAAGGAGTTGAAAAACGCATTCGCGAGGAAGGCATGAGTGGCCGGACCGACTTGCCGCTGCTGCGCGTTTATGTTTCCGAACAGGCCCACTCATCGATAGAAAAAGGTGTGATCACACTCGGGCTGGGCCAGCGCGGACTACGAAAGATTCCTACCGACTCCCAGTTTCGAATGGACGCCAATGCGCTCGCGGCCGCGATAGAAGAAGATGTTAAAAATGGTTTCCTTCCGTTCTGTGTGGTGGCAACTGTTGGAACGACGTCGACGTCAAGCATTGATCCCGTGGCAGACATCGTGAAAATCGGCGAGCAGTATGCAATGTGGCTTCACGTTGATGCGGCTTATGCGGGTTCCGCTGCAATCGTGCCGGAGCTTCGACACGTCCTGAACGGTTGCGAGCGTGCGGATTCAATAGCGGTCAACCCGCACAAGTGGTTATTCACGCCATTTGATCTTTCAGTTTTGTACTGCCGCCACATGGATTTGTTGCGGCGCGCGTTTTCGCTTGTGCCGGAATACTTGCGCACGCCGGAACAGGAAAAGGTGCGCAGTGGCTCGGATTACGGTGTGCAACTGGGCCGACGCTTTCGAGCGTTAAAGCTGTGGATGGTAATTCGTTACTTCGGTCACGACGGATTGGCGGCGCGCATACGAGAGCACTGTCGTCTCGCCCAGTTGTTTGCTTCATGGGTGGAGGCGTCTCCGGATTGGGAACTGATGGCGCCGACGCCACTCGCGCTCGTTTGCTTCCGCGCCTGTCCGAAAATGGAAGGCGTTGGTGATAGCCAACGCGCGAAGCGGCTTGACGTTCTAAACGAAGCCATCATGCATGGGGTCAGTGGTAGCGGAAAGGCCTTGCTGTCCCATACTAAGTTAAACGACAAGCTGACGCTGCGACTGTCCATCGGCAACATTCGCACGACGGAAAAACACGTGCGGCAGGTTTGGGAATTACTAAACGACCAGTTAAAGTTGCTCCGCGCTGGTCTAGTCGCTTCGGAGTTTCTTAGTTTTGGGGAGGACACATGACGTCAACACGAAAGTTAATTAACTCAGTACTGCTGTTGGTTTTTTGCAGCCTGGTTGCTATTGCGCAAACGCCTGCCGCCGATACAAAGCAATTCACGAAAGACGGCTTGACGTTTAGCTATCCAAGCGGATGGATCCTGGAAGACGTCAGCAACGCAGACGCGCAGCAATTCAACATGGGTCGCGCTGACAGCGAAGCTCAGATTCGTTTATTTGTGTTTCGGACGCAGGTGAGTTCGCCTGAACGTTTGACGGAAGCGCGCAAAGTTCTCGTTGACCCGTACGTCGCATCGACATTTCGACAGTTTGAACAGATGGGCGCTAAGCCGCAGAGAGCGCCGGCAACTATCGACATTGGTGCGCTGAAGTCGGAGGGAGTAAAGATAAGCGCGACACTCGACGGCGAACCGGGCGCCGCGGAGATTCATTGGGGAGTTATCGGACAGCGCCTGGTTGTGTTGACAATGTTTGGACCAGACAAGGCTTTGAAGAAGGCGGCGCCGGCGTGGGATATGGTGCGTTCGAGCATCGTCGTCGAAGCGCCAAAGCCGGCAACCCCGAAACCAAGTCCGTCGCCTACGCCGACGGCCAGTCCCAAGTAAGTGCTGGCAATTTATTTTCGAATGCTTAGATCAAGGACAGACGGGAATGTCTGTCCTTCTTTCCATCTGCGATGCCAATGACGCGTCGGAAGAAACTTGGCTTAGCTCTTCTGATCCTGTTGCTGCTTTCGCAATTGCCCTTCGCCTACCGTCGTTACCGGCTCGGGCGTCTCCACTCGGCAATCCAACAAGTCAACTCGCAACGAAACCTCGCGCCGAACACGAGCGGCTACGCTGAGTACAAGGGCGTGATGCACGTGCATTCGTTTCTGGGCGGACACAGTCGAGGAAACTTCGAAGACATCCTCGCGGCTGCGCATGCCAATCACTTGAACTTCGTCGTAATGACGGAACATGTTTCGGCAAATTTCAACACCGCCGCAATGACGTTGAAGGGAATGCATGGCGGAGTTTTGTTCATCAACGGAAACGAAGTAGCCGCAACGAACTCGGATCGCTTGCTCGTGGTGCCCGGTGATGAACAGTCCAACAGTACCGCCGCTGTTGACACTGCCAGTCTCATCAATAAAACCAGGACCAACAACGCGCTCGCGTTCGTCGCTTATCCAGCCGACTTCAAGTCATGGAACGAACCATTTGATGGCATCGAGATCTATAATGTCTATTCGAATGCCCTCGAGATAAATCCTGTCGTTATGTTTTTCGATGGACTGTGGTCCTATCGAAGTTATCCGGATTTGTTGTTCGCGCGCTTCTATGATCGGCCGACCAGTAATCTGGAACGGTGGGACCAGTTAACCGTTACGGGAAGGAGATTAACTGCAGTCGCGGGTAACGATGCTCATGCAAACATCGGCGTCAGTCTCAACGATGCGGCGGGCAAGACTCTGGCAGGCATACAACTTGATCCTTATGAACGCAGCTTCAGGCTTGTGCGGCTCCATGTGCTTGTTCCTCATGGTGAACCGCTCACGCGGGACACCGTGCTAAGCGCTCTTCGAAACGGGCATTGCTTTGTCGGCTTTGACATCTTTGCTGACTCAACCGGCTTCAGTTTCTCGGCGGCAAGTGGAAACGACAAACGCATTCAGGGGGACGAAATAACTCTATCGCCTGATCTGAAACTCCTGGTAACCACGCCCGTTGCTGGCCGCGTCAAAGTGCTGAGAGACGGCAGCGTGATTCATGATGATTATGGGATCACGGGTAAGGAGTATGGCGTGACAGAGAAGGGCGTTTACCGCGTCGAAATATACCTGGCGCAGTTACCGGAGCCGGTCGCGGACAAGCCCTGGATAATTTCCAATCCTATTTATGTGAGGTGAAGCGGCGTTTACGTAGTGCCCGTGATCCGCCTCCAGACACGACAACGCCCCATCGGGATGTTTATAGGGCCTGATGGGGCGGAAACCCGGAAAGCTCCGGATTCTAATTATCGTCGGAAGCGGTGCTTACGTTCACCCTAATACTGTAGAGAGTCACAGTAGTTGGACTCTACTCTCGCCTTGCTCCCGAGTGTTAGGGAGGTGCGAGTACAGCCTTCCTTATTCTGTTTTCAAGTGGGTTTAGTCTAGGCTTCAGAAGGCCCAGTGTCAAGGTTCAGCTTGACCGTAACCTAAGCGTACGCGGCTCGGAATCTCTGCCACGTTAACACCAAATTACAGACTAGAGTCTGTCCACAATTGCCACTTGGTGGCGAGGTCACATTGCGGATCTGTTGCCGGCCGAACATAATCTTGTAATCCAAAATTCTTTTTGCGGTCCCAGTTCAACTTTCATGGAAATCATTCTGACAACCCCTCGAGAATTCAACTTTAAGCGAACAGTGATCAGCCACGGCTGGTGTGAGTTGCCGCCGTTTCAAATTGATCGAGAGAACTGGGCCCTGTCTCGCGTTCTCGATCTAAAGAACACTGCCCCGGTAACCCTGACTATCAATTCCAACAAACGAGCTCTAAAAATTACGCCGTCACGCCGGATCAGCCAGACCGCAGTCAAGCAGGTAGTGAAAGACGTCCGCCACATGATGAGGCTCGACGATGACATGGGCGATTTTTACCGACTGGTCACTGACCACGAGGGCTTTGAATGGATTCCCACTCAAGGCGCGGGACGGATGCTTCGCTCGCCGACCGTGTTTGAGGATCTCGTAAAAATGATCTGCACTACTAACTGTTCGTGGGCTTTGACCGAAAAGATGGTAGCGGGTTTGGTTGAAAATCTCGGGCGGGCCGCAAACGACGGCCGGCGAACGTTTCCCACGCCTGAGGCCATGGCGTTGATGCCGCTTAAGTTTTATGTGAACGAAGTAAGGGCCGGGTATCGGGCAGCTTATCTGAAGGAACTTGCAGACCGAGTTGCATCCGGGGAATTGAATGTCGAGTCGTGGCTCAGTAGTTCACTCTCGACCGCTGAACTGATCAAAGAGATGCGCGGCGTCAAGGGTGTAGGGCCGTACGCCGCGGAAAATCTGTTGAAGTTGATTGGACGATACGATGGGCTCGCGCTGGATTCATGGACCCGCGCAAAGTTTTTCACGGTCAGAAACAATGGACGCAAAGCGACGGACAAAAAGATCGAACGCTATTACTCGCGCTTCAACGAATGGCGCGGACTCGCGTTGTGGTGTGACATGACGCGCGATTGGCTCGACGGATAAATCTCCGTCATTTCGGATTTCCGCGCACGCCGAAACAAAAAATATTATCGGCGCTCCTCACCGCACTTCTTCCTTCTTCCGGCAAATAGTTTTTTGGAACTACTGGTTTGGTCGGTCGTATTAAGTCACACATCCTCCCCAAGGGGAATTTAACGACCAGACCAAGGAGTCTCCATATGAAATCTTTAATCAGTCGAATCGCTGTCGCTTTAGTAATCGCCTCGTTGATGGGCGTCACTGCCTTCGCCGCCAAAGGTCGCAAGGAATCACTGATGCTCGATTCAAGCCTGAAGGTGAACGGCACTGTCTTGAAGAAAGGCAACTACGACGTTCAGCTGCAAGAAGAGACAGGCGAACTCTCAATTCTCAAGAACGGCAAAGTCGTAGCTCGCGCCAACGTCGCAACCGAGAAACGCACCAACAAGGCGCCGCGCACGGAAATCAAATCAACCGGCAGTGGTGAAGAGAGAGCGTTGGTGAGTGTGACGTTCGGCGGGTCAGACACCAGCCTAGTCGTGCGAGACTCTCAGGCCAGCAACTAAAACAGATTTGGTGTTAAATTCCGAATTCGCTCCCGGGGCCTACTCGGCTTCGGGAGCGATACTGTTTTAGTGGTACTCACTAGTTATTGACAACCGAGACTGGGTTCGGCGAATCTAACCGCAACTTGCGCACGCCCGGCGCTTGAAAATTGCGGTTGAGATTTTGCTATGAAACCAAGTGCTGTCGCGCAGTTTTTGTTGTTAGTAATCGTGGCTTCTTCAGGCGTTATCGCCGAAGCCCAAACCCCGCAAGATCCGGATAATCGCCAGCGAACTGCCACCCCCGCAGTACCGCGAAGCCAGACTCCTGCACCAACTCCACAACCTAACGTTACGGTTCCAGACGCCAATTCCAATCAGCCGCCAGCGGCTGTGGTAGGCGCGACGCCTGAAACGCGGCCGCCAGTTGCAGGTCCGACAGCTACGGAGCGTCACGCGCCCCCAGGATCGAATGTCCACTGGTTGTCTCCGCAGGTAATTCAAAGCCGGATTTCCGAGGCCGAGCGTCTGTTGCGTTCACGTCCTGTCCCGACGGCGATGACCTTGCCGGCGATCGATCTGGTGACGTTAGCGGCGCTGGATCGCACTACTTCTCGCATTCATTTGGTGACTCTGTTCAAAGAGACCTTTCTAACCAAAGGCGCCGAGGTCACCATGACAAGTTCGTTCGGAACTCCGATCAATATTCGAATTCTTCGCGCGAATGGTGTGAACACTGCCGTAGCGATGTTTGACCCGCAGGGCCAGTCGCTCGTGCCACTCGTCGTCCAGTATCCGATTGAGCGGGGTGGCGTGTTTCGCGAGATGGCCTACTACACATCGGTCCATCCCGCACTGTTTTCGCCGGAGCTTGCTCGCACCGGACAGGTCTATGTGCGGACGATGCTCGATCTCGCCGTGCGACGCCTGCGCGAAAAGGGAGTTTTCATTTCGCCACAGATCGTGGACGTTGCGGAGCGCCTGAGTTTAGTTGAGCACGTGGACCACGATCGGTTCAGGATGGAGAACCGGCTCGCGCTGTTCCAGGAAATTTATTCGCTTTTCGCACTCAACGATCTCGACACATATCGATATTCCGTAAGCTCGGCCGGAGCAGGCGGTATGGTCCAAATGATTCCATGGGCTTACAACCTGGTGAAGCAGCGACATCCTGGTGTTGGACTCATTCCTGATTTCGTCACCGGCATGCGCAATCACGGAAACGCTTTACAGGCTATGCTCTTGTACATGCAGGACACCTGGAATGATCTGGCCGCCAACGAAGACGTGCAGTATGCGTTGCGCGCCAAGCTCGCGACTCAAACCGAGTTGCTGGCGGCGGGTTACAATTCAAATGCTGCTCGTCTGCCGCTGTACATCAGGCGCGGCGGCGCTTCATGGCGCGTCTTGATTCCACGTGAGACGCAAATGTACTTGCAGATCTATAAAAACTTTGAAGGACTGGTTCCGTTAAAGACCCGAGTGGCTGTCCCTGGTTCTGCTATTCCCTCTCCCCCTGGGAGAGGGTAGGGAGAGGGCGTAGAAGCTCGTAACCCTGGAAAGATATGTGCTTGCTTTCGACTCTGGACAGTCGAAAGCAAGCACTCTCAAACGGGTTTTGAGTTGCTGTTGCCAGGCCCTCCTCCCCGGCCCTTCTCCCCAAGGAGAAGGGAGAAGCCATGCAACTCTGGTAACTCCCAGCAAATTGTCACACTCCAACTTCGAAAGGCTTAGCTGATGCTAACTCCTGTTTGGAAGCGTTTCTGCATAGTCGTCGCTCTTGGCGCGCTCGTCATATTGGGCCATGTTTATCAAGCACGAAGAGTTGATTCTGCGGGTTTGAATAAACAGGCGGCGGTAACAGCGAGTGAGCCAATCCGTTTCTCATCGCCGCACAGAAAACTTTTCCAAGCGGCAACGCAAGAGAAAACGGTCGAACAGGTGCAGAAGAACATCCAGGTGTTGCAGGGCTTGCCCCAGGCCCAGTTAATTCCGGTGATGAACTTCATCAGCAGTTCACTTGGCGTGAGATGCATGTTTTGTCACATCAACAAGGAAGGGAAATGGGACTTTGCGTCTGATGAGAAACCGGAGAAGAACACCGCCCGCGAGATGATCAAGATGGTGCAGAACGTGAACAAGACGACGTTTCGCGGCAACAACGAAGTCAGCTGTTGGACGTGTCATCGCGGCCGGTCGCATCCGATGAACGTGCCGCCGTTGCCCTTGGAAACTAGTACTCCTGCCCCGGCTCCGAGTGCATCGCCCGGAGTTTCGCCTGCGCCTACGCCCACGGCGCCTACTGTGGAACAGGTGCTCGCGAAGTATCACGAAGCGTTAGGTGGGCAAGCGGCGATGGATAAGGTGAAGTCGCGGTCGATGAAGGGGACCTGGTTAACATCAAACGGGATGTCGCTTGGTTACGAACTGATGGAGTCGACACCTAACCGGCTGTTCATGATTTTGAACACGCCACGGCAGGGAACATTTGAACGAGGTTTTAACGGAACGGCCGGTTGGGAGCAAAGCACACGTGGCTTGCGCGACCTAACCGGCGATGAACTGCTCTTTCTACGCAGGTATCCGAGTCTGGTGGGCGACGTGAAGTTAAAAGAACAGTTTTCCAGCCTGACGTTTGCAGGTCGCGAGAAGATCGACGATCGGGAAGTGTATGTGCTGCGGGGGACAAATACTGCGGGCAAGCGCGAGCGACTTTATTTCGACGCGCAAACGGGCCTGCTGGTCCGCCGGATTATCTTCACGCCCACGCCCGTCGGAGTTATTCCGGAGCAAGTTGATTATTCCGATTATCGTGACGTCGAAGGTATGAAGATGCCGTTCTCAATGCGCGTATCGAGCGTCGATCCCAACTTTACTTCTACGCGACAGCTCACTGAAATCAAAATCAACGTTCCCGTCGACGAAACGAAATTTAATAAGCCGGCGCCTAAGCCAAGTCCGTAAACACCTCTCACAAAAAAAGGCTCTCAATCGCCGCCCCCTCTCCGCAAGCGGAGAGGGGCTGGGGAGAGGTGGTGAGCGCGACCAAACCCCACCCCCAGCCCCTCCCCGCTTGCGGGGAGGGGAGAAAGCTTCATTCGCAACCTATAGTCTTGAGCTTAGTGGCTAATCAGATCACTACATATCTCTGCCAAGGATTTATTCAGAAGTCTTTCCGAATAACACATTGATCCAATAGAAAGCGACGGTGCCGCTGCCGATGACGAGACACGTGGCAACGGTGCGCCAGAGAATGTCGGTTCCGGCAAACTTCCAAATTGCGAGCAGGGAAGCGAGCACCGCAATGAGTATGCACGCGCTCGTAATCCAGAAAGAGACACTCCTCACGAGGTGCGGATCCAAATAACCTCTTCGCTTTCGTTGTTCCGAATCCGGCAAGCTGCCTCCGAGTTGGGTGGCTTTGAAATGTAAGGCCGCTAAAGCGGCCGTATTTGTCTCGGCGATTTAACCAGCCGTAAAACGGCTGGCCTATTCGCCATGCGGGCATCCGCCTAAAGGCGGAACATTCTTATCTTACTTCTTCGCTTACGACCTTCCCATCAATGACGACCGCGATCACGTGAGACGTGTACTCGAATGGGTCGCCGTCAAAGAGTGCGAGGTCGGCGTCCTTTCCAACCTCTAACGATCCGACGCGTTTGTCTATACCCAGAATCTTTGCAGCGTCAATTGTGACTGTCGCCAGGGCCTGATCCATCGTGAGACCATTAGCAGCAGCTTCGGCCGCCTCGAAAAGCACCACACGCGTTTTGGGAACGTAAGTTTCGTAACCACTTTGCAGAGCGACCGGAATTCCCGCTTTGCGGAGCGTCGCAGCGGTTTCCATACTGAGGTTCTCCATCTCACCAGCCGCGCGATACATCGTCGGATGAACTATGACCGGCACACCAGCCGATTTAATTTCATCAACTACCAGATAACTTTCCGCCGCGCCATCGAGAATGATGCGCAGATTAAACTCGCGCGCCAGACGCAGAGCGCTGACAATATCCTGGACGCGTTGGGCGCTGACGAGGAGGGGCAGCTCTCGCTTCAACACTCGCGCGAGAATCTCCATGCGCAAATCCCGCGCAGGCTTTTGGTCTTCTTTTGCCGCGGCTTGTTTTGTTTCATACTCCCTGGCCTTCAGCAATTCCGCACGCAACATCGACATTTGCTTAGCGCGCGTTCCGGGCGAACGTCCGCTCTGGCCCATCCCGGCGTTCCCAAGCGTCGCAGCGACAGCAGCTGACGGAACCATGACAGCATCTTCGACCTCATCGCCCACAGTTTTGACGATCATCGTCTGTCCTGAAATTAACGCTCCAGGAGCATGGCCCGTATGCATGGTCGTAACGCCAAACCGCCGCACCCATTCGACCAACTTTTCGCGAGCATCGTATGCATCAAGCGCGCGCAGTTCCGGCTGTATTGATGCTGATAATTCGAGCTGCATTTGGTCGTGAGGTTGATTCAGATAACCCGAAAGGCCGACGACGGTCCGCGCATCGATCAGGCCAGGCGTAACCACTTTCGCGCGCAGCACTTTGTATTCTGCAGGAATAGTTACTGCGGATGCCGGCCCAATCTTTTCGATCTTGCCGTTACGTGTCAGCACAACGCCATCGCGAATAACCTGACCGGCCATTGTGTAAACAGTCTCACCCTGCACCGCTACCTGCGCGTGCACGGTTGTCACATTTGCAAAGCTAACGAAGCTGAAGGTAAATAACAGCAGCGTGAAAATCTGCCTGGGTTGTGTTCTGGTCATTGGCTTTTCTCCGCTGCGTGATCGAAACAATCAAACTCCAATAACTGGTCGCGACCGGCGCCGTAACCTCCGACGGCGTAGAGGCGGTCTTCAGCCCGGCTGCGGTCGAAAACCTTCGCTCCCTCCACCCACGTTTCCAAAACCTTGGTGTACAGACTCAGTGGGTCGCCTGACAGAATGATGAAATCGGCGTCCTTGCCTGCCTCAAGCGAACCGGTCCGTTGCTGGAGATCCAGCATCCGAGCGCCCGCGAGGGTCATTGCATACAACGCCTTGTCGCGCGACATTCCTGCGCGTACCGCCAATCCGGCGGACCGCAAAAACAAACGTGAATCCGTTATGTAATCGTCAGTATGAAAGCCGACTAACACGCCCGCGCGTTCGAGGGCAGCGCCAGTTTTGTATGAAACATCAACCGTCTCGAGTTTGCCCCCGGGACTGTCGATCATAATGATCGACGCGGGCGCTTTCGCGGCCGCTATCTCATCAGCAATTTTCCAACCTTCGGAAACGTGTTGCAGCACGATGCGAAATCCAAACTCCTTCGACAATCGCAGCGCAGTTGAAATGTCGTCATGACGATGCGTGTGGAAATGGACCACGCGCTTTCCTTCCATCGCTTCAACGAGAGCCTCCAGCGCCAGATCTCTCGCCGGTAGCTTCGAGGCGTCACCTTTCGCCCGGCGTATTTTCTCGCGATACTCCTGGGCCTTCACAAACTGTTCACGTACAAGCGATGCAGATTTTGCGCGCGTGCCTGGAAACGGTCCGGAGGAGCCAGGTCGCAACGAGTTGGTCCCGTTGGCCATTTTCAATCCGCCGGCAATTGTTCCCTGCGAGTCTTTGATCAGTAAGTCGTCAACAATTCTTCCGCTTCGGAGTTTGAGATAAAGGGTTTGGCCGCTGGAAAGGTGACCCGAACCCGGCATGACATTGACCGTCGTAATTCCGCCTGCGCGCGCGCGCATCATGCTGTTGTCACGAACATTGATGGAATCGAGGATACGCGTCTCAGGTTGAATCGGACCTGAGTTGTCGCCGCCCGAACCGCCGCCTACGTGACTATGCGTGTCGATCAATCCCGGCATGATTACTTTGCCGGTCACGTCTATGACCTGTGCTCCTGCCGGAATCTTTGTGCCGGCGCGCGTCCCGACTGTAACGATCTTGCCGCCGGAAACAATCAATACGCCATCTTGAATCGGCGGGCCGTTGATCGGAATGATTTGTGCGCCGACAAATGCCTGAGTGGCGCTCTGTGCAGACATGTCCTGCGCCACTGCGCATACCAGGACGCAGCACAGCACAACAAGCAACTTTCTCATCAGGGTCTCCTCGAAAAAACTGTACGGATTGTAGTAATGCTTGGACGTAACATCTACGAAGGCCGCAGCGTATGTCAAGGTTCAAGCATCAGGCGTAGTGGGTCATTTTCATTGTTGAACAATTCACCGTAAAGTTGAGGGCTTGCGAAACGTGAGATAGAGGGCCAGCGACGCTTGTAATCCACCGGCGACAAGAACCGGAATGGCGATTCCTTTATTTGCTGTTAGAAGGTTCGCCCCAATGGCTAAGACTATCTGCGAAATCAGGAGGAGTAATGCCGCTACGAATCTGTCTCTTGAGCGAGATCGTTCCCGTTCTAAGTCGGTTGAGAGCTTTTCATGTCTTAGCTGGAGATCGTCGTATAGATTGACGATCATTATTAGCGCCTCCGGGGAATTACGAATGTCTTCAATGGAGAACTGCTTTACCGTTCTTTTGTCGAGACCCGGTATTCCGGTTTCCACCTTGTGCTGTCCGCCATCATAGTCTTTAACATAGTGCCCACCTCCGTTAGTGCTCCGCACTATTCGTAATATGTCTCCATTTACGACTTGGGCCTCCGCGAAAGTTTCAGCAGAACGGATAACGGCACCAGTGCCCTTGGCGACCAAGAAGTAACCCCCATCATGCTGATCAATGAAATTGCTGGCTAATAGCTCACCGATTACCTCTTGTGCCGTTATCGCGCGATCAAGCGTTGCAGTCATGAGACGGCCATCCGTGGGATGTATGAAGTCAACTGAAATCTCGTCCATGTTCATTAGACTCTTATTGGTGATGGGTTCTAAGGATCGCGGGGTTGATTATGACTTGGGCTGGTCCAACAAAGCAACAATCTCCTCGATTGACCACGATGAAAATGCTACGCGATCAAGTGGATGTTTTGAACGCATCATTCGCAGGCGTCACCGGCTCCGGCGCGAGCAACACGCCCTTTAGATTTGTGCTGAGTGGTGTGGATCGAACGACCAACGCAAGCTGGTTTGAAGCTGGTCCAGGTACGGCGGCTGAACGCGAAATGAAAACTGCTCTACATATCGGCGGACCGGATGTGCTGAATTTTTACACCAACAACGCGGGTGGCTTCTTATTGGGTTGGGCGACGTTCCCGTTCTGGTTTGCCTCCGATCCTGCTATGGACGGAGTTGTTTGCCGGTTTTCTTCATTGCCCGGGGGCATAGAAGTTCCCTACAACGAAGGCGACACCGGAACTCACGAAGTGGGCCATTGGTTGGGACTTTTCCATACATTTCAGGGCGGTTGTGCCGCAAATTACAACGATTTCGTGGACGACACACCGTCGGAACGCTCCCCAGCTTTTGGTTGCCCGGTCGGCCGGGACACGTGCCCCAAGCCGGGCGTCGACCCGATAGAAAATTTCATGGATTACACGGACGACCCTTGCATGTTTCGCTTTACTAGTGGACAATCATCCCGGATGGAGTCGCTATCCCTCCAATATCGCGGACTTTAGAATTTTAGTTCACCCTCTGGCGTAACGAAGGGGCTGCCCCGAAAGGCAGCCCCTTCTTGTTTCTGCTGGACCGCTTCTACTTAACCCGCTGCTTCGACATCTTCCTAACTGACTCCGCAATCAACTTTTTCAATACTCGCCGATCGAGGTCAGCGAAACCATCGCCCCTTAGCCTTTAAGTTTCAAACCGAAATGATGCCCTTCGATGATCATGCGCTTGCGTAAATAAAACCGGTGCGCATCGAACCTCTGCACGCCGGAATCCAAATGAAATTGCTCACATTCCTGATCTTTGGCATAAGCGATCAGCCAATCCAGCAACGCGCCGCCGTAGCCTTTCGATCTGTCGTCACTTTTTGCAACCAGGTCATCTACGTAGAGAAACTTTCCCCATGCCAGGCATTCAGACACTCGAAACCCGGCAACCGCCTTCACCTCGCCATCTGTAACATAAGCAAGTTTGTAATCAGCAATGGCTTGCTGTCGCCTGATTCTGGAGAGGAATTGATCGAGTGGTACGTGCGGCCGCAACTCGGCCATTACCGGGTAACAGTTCAATATCTCATCGTCGTCCTTTGCGATAGCGATGACTTGATTCATGTTTACGAAGCGCGTCGCAGGAATAGCCTGACCTCGGGCTCCCCCTCCATAAGTGAAATCATGCGATCAAACTTAAAACCAAGTTTCTCCAACACCCGGATCGATTTATCGTTATCCGGCGAAGTTATAGCCGCCAGTTGATTGATTCCGAAAACGTCGCGAGCGTGTGCGCAAATCGCCGAAGCCGACTCAACTGCATATCCTTTGGACCAGAATTCAGGTAGAAAAGCAAAGCCGACATCGACGTCGTCCAGCGTATCTCGCTTCAGCAAACCACAAATGCCGGCTGACGCTCCGGAAGACTTCAGTTCCACGAGAAACAAGCCAAATCCGAAACGCTCGTAGCTGGCCCGTGGTCCATTCTCAATATATCGTGCGGCATCTTCCGTCGTGCGCACTCCCTTGTCTCCGATGTTGATCAGGAACGACGGCTCATTCAGCAGCCGTAAAATAAACTCCGCATCCTCTGAAGTCAGATGACGAAGCACTAACCGTTCTGTTTCAAGCACCCGCAAATAATTTTCCTCTATCGCAACCAACCCAGGTGAACTACTTCTTGTGAACGTAGTAAACGACGCCCGCTCCGTCGTCAGTCAGGAGAAACGCATTCGGTCCGACGCTCAGAATATCTACCGGACGGCCGTGGACTTTCAAACCGACAAGAAAGCCTTTGATGAAATCCTCAGGTTGCGCCGGTCCATTGCCACTTTTCCGCACGCGCACTACGCGGTATCCACGTCCCAGGTTTTTCCTGGTCGAGCCATGCAAAGCAACGAGAAACGAATCCGCCAGATCGCTGGTGTTTGTGTTGTCGAAATACTCGAGTCCAAGCGGAGAACTGTGTGCGTCAAACGCTGCGAACGCCTGTGGCACTTCGCGACAATTCATTTTTCGACTACGCAGGTTCAGTGTCTTGTCTGGCAGTCTCAGCGGACCTGATTGATAGCAGTAGGGCCAACCATAATTCGCTCCGTCTGCTAGCGAGAGCATTGTGTCCGCTGGAATATGATTGCCAAGATGGTCGGAACCCATATTTGTCGCGAAGAGTTTTCCCTTAACTTCACGAAGGCCGACCGCGTTGCGCAAGCCGCGCGCGAAATGGCGCTGGTTTCTCCCGTCCGGATCCATTTCCAGCACGCTTGCGCGTACTTCTTCCTTCTCTTCACATGAGTTGCAACTGCTGCCGACCGAAACGTAAACCTTGCCGTTGCTTCCAATCACGACGGTTCGCGTCAGGTGCCAGCCGCCATATTTGTAGCTCAACCCGTAATCCGGAAAGGTGCTCAGGACCTGCGGTTCGCTGCTTGGCTTTTCTTCGCCCGGCGTGAACTTGTAGCGCACAAGTCGTTCAGTCAGCGCGAGGTACAACCAATGAACGCCGTCGCCGTCGGTGTAGAAGGCGATGCTGTTTGGATTGCGTAACCCGGTTAGATAGGGCGTGATTTTGTTGAAGGTTCCAGTGTTCGCGTCAAACTGGTCCAGGATGTAAACGACTCCGCGCGAATTATCCGTAAGGTTGTACATGTCGGTTACGAATATTCGGTCGTCCGGACTCTTCGCCATGAATCGTACGCGTTTCAGTCCCTGGGCAGCGACCTTGATCGCGAATCCTTCCGGCAAGTACAAGTCAAACGTTCTCTCCCGCGACAAGTTAATACGAGTCGGAACAAGCTTTGGCGCAGCGATAACCGGGACCAGCACCAAGTGCACGAGCAAAAACAGAAGGAGCGTCGTTAATCGACACGGCGAGACGGGGCCTCGGGGGAAATGTGATCTCATCTGAATTTGTTTTGACGCGTCAGCCGGCATTCACTCGTTCGGCGTGGACATGACGATTCCGAATTGGTCGCGAAGCAGACTGGCGTATTCATCTTCGCTGTTCAAAACGCGCTCCTGGCGTTGGCCGTTTTCAGTGGTGATAAAGCGCATGCCGCTCAACGTTATTCGACCATGCGGAGTTGCACGCGTACAGATGCGACCCTCAGTGAAGTGAGACTGCGGCGACGTTTGATGGTATTCGCACATACTCGCATAGTCGTCATATTCAAAATCCTTTAGCGAAAACACATATTGCTTCTTCCATTCGCCATTCGCTTCAAGCTGAAACAGTGAATAATGATCGTTAGACGATTCGATCTTGTAGCGCCGTTGACCGTCTGACTGTTCATCACGGTCGTCAAGCTTTACCGGCGTCAGAAACGAATCACCAAAGCCGACATCTGCAATCCAGCGCTCTCCCAACGTCACCAGTAACGTCATGTGATCAAACTCAGGCCCCAGCTCGCCTTCAGAATTTGCCACGCGTGCCGAAAGCCTGGCGACGTCAAAACCAAGTTCCCGCAACAACGCGGAAAACAATCCGTTCAGCTCATAACAAAACCCACCCCTGCGCCGGTTGACGATCTTTTCGAACAAAGCCGCATCGTTCAAGACAATAGGCTGGTTGGAGTGGATGCTCAGGTTCTCGAAGGGAACTGACGTTAAGTGGGCCAGCTGTAATCCGCGCAGCGTACCGGCAGTAGGATCGAGTGGGCCTTCGTAACCGATTCGATTGAGATATTTGGAAACGTCCATCGCGATGGTATTGAGTTAGCGTTACATCAATAACGTCTCAACGCGATGGGCGTGGACCATTTGTTCACAGGGTGACCAGGCAAACACGGTGAATCGTCCATCCTGCGAAGCCACCAGGGCAATTGCATCGCGTTGGTCCTGAACAAACTGGGCCGCTGAAAGGTGACGAGTGCCGCCGAGTTCCAGCGGTTGTACGATGGCCGCGACATTTCCGACGATTGGTTCGGTAACAACAACCTGCTCAACGCGTCCGCCGCCGTCGCGCTGACCTATCTTCGCGCCGAATGCCAGTAACTCATATTGGTCCGTCATCAGCGCAGCGCCGTCTACTGCGGTCAGGCCCGCGATCGCATCTACCGCGTCGATAAACGCCTCCTGCCAGAGTGTTTGGCTTTTTTCGGACGCCGGTTTTCGCATCAGCTCCGCCAGTTCCGGAAACGGCGGCCGGACGGCGTAAGGAACGTGCTGAAGAATCGATTCGCGCCACCCGTGAGAGTTTTGGGGAACAACCAGCAACGAGCCGCCACGCCCGTGCGCCCGCATCGACGCCGAAAGCTGCACGAGCACATTTACCGAATCCACAGTGAAACCCGGCGCGCCGAAGCCGAGCAGTGCGGTAACAAGATCGGGACAATCAGGAAGGCTGGTGCCCTTTTCATCGACGACTTTGATTTGGTCGCCTTTGAGTACAGCAACGTTTACGTATTTGCCGGTTTCGCGTCCGCGCCTGTATTTCACCACCAGCAAGCCAGGCTCGATCACTTCCAGCACAAAACAAAATCGCGGGATCGTTCGGGTCGTTCCCCAGACGCGTAAAGCACCCGCTTCTCGCCAAACACCGAGATGGATTCCCGGCCGCTCCACAGCGGGAGCAAGCCGTGACAAGACCGGTGGCGTCAATGGCAGTTGATTTTCAAACCGCAGCGGCTGCTGCGCCTGATCGGGTGACATGAATGCCAAAGAAATTTTCGGCGAATATCCTTCTTCACGTCTCAAACTCGCCCAGAAACAAGCTTCGATGATTGCTTCAATAACGGCGGCATCGGGTTTGGTTGCGATGTCAGTTACGCCCTTTTCCAGGGCTGTCGCGAGCTTGCTTGCGAAATACGATTCGACCGTGGCGGCAACTGCGCGCGCGGCCGGGTACGCTGGTCCAAGCTCTGTAGCAATCTCAGCCATGATCACGATTCGAGAGTTGCCTTCATCGTTATTTCCGCGTTCAGGACTTTGGAAACGGGACAACCTGACTTGGCATTGTTTGCGGCCGTTTCAAACGCGGCGGCATCCGCTCCCGGCACTCGCGCGCGGACCTCGAGATGAACCTTCGTAATTGCGAAACCGCTGTCAGTTTTCTCCAGTTGGACGCTGGCGGTAGTGTTGATGCTATCCGCTGTTAGCCCTGCCTGCCCTAGTTGTCCGGACAAAGCCATCGAGAAACAACCCGCATGAGCGGCCGCGATCAACTCTTCCGGATTGGTCCCAACGCCGTCTTCAAATCGAGTGCTGAATGAATACTGAGTTTGCGATAGCACGCCGCTGTCAGTGCTGA
The DNA here is from genome assembly GCA_963730985.1 of Pyrinomonadaceae bacterium. Lineage (GTDB taxonomy): Bacteria > Acidobacteriota > Blastocatellia > Pyrinomonadales > Pyrinomonadaceae > PSRF01. The sequence continues at coordinate 571,908 of CAVSTX010000005.1, read as the reverse complement.
TCGTTCCTTTGCCGTCCTTTAGACCACCATTCCAAACTGCCGATGCACTTCGTTTCATGTTTCCTCCCGCACAATGTTTTTGTACCCAATAAACTACCTCAAAAAACCCGAACGAGCTAACGGGGTGGTGGACCTTTGAAAGTCTCACAGTAAGGAAGAGGCGCTTGCGCCCGCTCACACCATTCAAGTTGATTCATGAAGCGGGGGCAAGCCCCTCTTCCCAACCCCGGGCGGATCAAACTGGCATGATGCTGAGTGAGATAAGTGACCAACACCGGCAAGGTGAGATACCACTTCAATGTTCGTCCTAAGATGATTTCTTCAGGCGTTCGAGCTGAGGTAGTCGACGCTCATGCGCACAGTGGTCAATCAACTCATTGAGACGTTTCAGCCTCGTCTCTTCCTTCTTGGCGCACAGTATCCACCAGTTCACCGTCTTTCGATACGAAGGTGGTTGCGCTTCGTAGTATGAAAGTGCGGTCTTGTTTTTCTGCATTATCTTGCGATATTGATCCGGTAGATCCGCACTCCGTTGTTCATAAGAATAAATTCCGGATCGATATTCCTGCCGCGCGGCAAACGCCTTTAGACCGGCAGGTTTCATTTGTCGCTGATCAATGAGTTCTTGCGCGCGCCGAATGTTAACGGCGCTCCAGATACTGCGCGCCCTGCGAGGTGTGAAGCGAATTGTATAACTGTCCGCGTCCAGGCTTCTTCGGATTCCGTCGATCCAACCAAAACATAATGCCTGGTCCACAGACTCCGGCCAGGTGATGCTGGGCTTCCCGGAGTCTTTCTTGTGGAAACCAACCAGCAGCTCATTTTCCGTCGCATGATTTGCTTCAAGCCAACGACGAAAGTCAGCAGGTCTTTTAAAGAAGGCGGGCTTCATTCTGTATCCAGTCGAGTGAAGTAAGTACGGACCCGCAGATAGCGGGTAGGCCATCGAGAATTGCGTAGCTTACCGAAGAAAGTGAGCTAACGAGCGGGTGGTGCCGCAGGGCCTGCTGCGTTGAAGCGCGCGATGATCGTGTCAGTGATATCGATTGCGTCGTTAGCGAAAATCAGTCCCGACTCAAACTTGTTGAAGATTGCCGCCAGACCCATCTCCTTGCCGGCACCGTTGACGATCGGATTAATTCGGGCCTCGAGCGCCTGCAGTTCGCGGTCACGCAAACTATTGATCTCCTTCTGCGCATCTTCTCCAAATCGTTTCATCGCGGTCTGTTTCTCGGCGATTTGACGTTCAAGGTCACTAATCTTCGCCGGCGTCATCGTTGCGCGGCCTGCCGCGAGCGAGCCGGTCAGATTTCGTAATTCGGTATCCATTACTCTGGCTTTAGCGAGCCGGTCGTCCTGGAGCTGCTTCAACCTGGCGACTGAAGCCTTTCCGGCGGTCGATTGCGTCAGAACTTTCTGCACATCGATAACGGCGATTCGGGTGGGCGGGGCCTGAGCTGTGACGCTTTCGCTGGCACCGACTGTTAACCAAACAACCGCGCCGCAGAGCGCAAGCACAGTAGATAAGAGCAGCGATCGCTTTACAAAGAGTTTCGTAAGTTCGACTTTCATTAACGTTTTCCTTTCCACTCGTTCTGCTTGGTCCGTGATTTTTAGGGCAAAGCTTTTAATAACGCCAGCTCTTCAGATCAGCTCCGGGCGGCGCGCTCTTCATGATGCGGTCGACAATTTTCGGAGCGAAAAACTGGTGATAACGCAGACGTGATGTCGCGTTCGGGCGAGTGTGATCGCCGTTCCAACAGTGTTCCGCGCGCGGCTCATAATCCACTTCGCCTGCGTAAAAAGGATCTTTCGTAGTCTTCAAAAAATCTTCAACCAGGTAAACCGCGTTGTTGAGGAAATAGTTGTCAGCCTCGCCGACGTAAATGTGAAGTTTGCCTGCCAGCTTTGGCCCCAGCTTGGTCCAATCGCGCTTCAATATGTGACCCAAATCGTAATTCTCACGCCAGTGAGCAGCTACTCGCCGATCGATTTTTCCAGTCAACTTGTTCCAAATGGGCTGCGGGTAACCGTCTTCTCCGACTGGTGAGTAAACTGCCTCCCAGATATCAAACTGTCCGCCTGAGCGACTGTGCGTGCCGAGCGCAAGTTCCATATGGTTCAGATCTTCGACCGTCGCCGATAGCTCGCCGAGATAGTTTCGCTTGCCCGGCCGGCGAATTTCCTTCCATGGCGCGTCTGCATAGTAAGCGTTGTCGTGCTCGTAAATGTTGACTGTCGTGTAGGCGTGAAAATCGATTGGATCGGGGCAGGCGCCCCAGGCGCCGTTATATTCATCCGGATAAAATATCTGCGCTGCCAGCGCTTCCCATCCGCCTGTCGAGCCGCCATACATAAAACGCGCCCAACCTTTACCAATACCGCGAAACTGTTTTTCGATGAACGGAATCAACTCGTAGGTGATTGCGTCGCCGTAAGGCCCGAGGTTAGCGGAGTTGACGGCATATGAGTCGTCGTAATACGGGTTCGCGTGCTGTATCTCGATGATGATCATTCGAGGAAAATTCGGGCCAGTCCAATCCTGATAAAACTGGTAGGCGTGTTCCTGAACGATCCGGTTGTACCCCTGTACTTTGAAACGCTCGCTGTAATCCGGTTTTAGATTCGGATCCGGAGGCGTCTCACGAAATCCTCCGAAGGTCGCCGGAAAATGACCGTGAAAAATTACCAGGGGATAACGCGCTTCGGGATGCGTATCGAAGCCGTGTGGCAGGAGGACGTTCGCGCCCAGAAACATCGGCCGGCCCCAGAATTTCGTTAACCTTTCGCTTTGCATCTTCACGTGCTTGATGTACTTCGTGTCTGCGGGCGGCTTAATCGGCGGAATCACTTTATCGAGCAGGATGCTAATTTCGCCTCTATGATTTTCACCTATAGTGATCAGGCGAGCGGTGCTGTAGAGATTGCCGGGAGCGCGATTCCATTGCTGTCCTTCACCGCGATCCATCGGCAGTTTGACGGTGTGGCCGTCGGAACGTTTGAATGTTTCATAGCGATGGAAAAGAGCTTGCACCCAATAGTTTCCGGGCTTTAGCTCCGACAAAGATCTCAACGGGTATCCAAAGGCTTTATCGTCAATAATCGCGCCCTGTTCGGGTGCCAGTCCTTCAACGTCAATTCCGAATACTTGTTGCGTGTTTAGATCTTCATTGATCTGCAAACGAGGCTCAGCGGTGTTGTTTTTTGAAACGAGGAACAGCACACGCCCGTCCAAGGGCGTTTCACTAGCCGACCTGGGAAACGAGACCTCTACTTTGAGGTTGGTGCCCTTGTTGGCCCATAACTGGGCTTGAGCAGTTACAGACAGCGAACCGGTAAATAACAAAACCACAAACAACCGCATCAGGGTTCGGCGCTTCATGTTTCGTCTCCTGTTTAGTTTTCCCTGAATGCCTGCCTGTGAGGCATTCGATTACTCGCTGAATTGTCCTGCGGGTTGAGCAACGTCTTCCTCGCCGGCTCCGAGTTCCGGGGATTTATAACTACCACCATCTGCGTATTGAAGTTTGTAAAGTTTCCAATACAGACCATGCTGCGCAAGTAGTTCCTGATGCGTGCCGCGCTCACGAATCTCGCCGTGATGCAAAACGAGGATTTGATCGGCACGCTGGATAGTTGAGAGGCGGTGTGCAACCACGATTGAGGTGCGGTTACGCATGACGCGCTCAATTGCCTGTTGGATTAACTGCTCGGTTTCGGTGTCGATGGAACTTGTGGCTTCGTCGAGAATTAGCATTGCCGGGTCAAACGCCAACGCCCGCGCGAATGAAATAAGTTGTTTCTGACCAACAGACAAGCCAGCTCCGCGTTCCTTGACCTCTGCCTGGTAACCTCCGGTCAGTCTGTTGATGAACTGCTCGGCGCGTACTTCCCGGGCAGCCCATTGCACGCGCTCTTCGGAAATCTCTGACCGGCCAAGGCGGATGTTTCCTTCGACCGTGCCGCTGAACAGGAAAATCTCCTGGAGAACCACGGCGAAGTTCTCACGCAGCGATTGCAGGTCCCAGTCACGTAAATCAACTCCATCCAGAAGAATGCGACCTCGCTGGACGTCGTAGAAACGCATCAACAGGTTTGTAATCGTCGACTTGCCTGAACCCGTGTGTCCGACGAGCGCAATTGATTGACCAGGCTGAACGGCAAACGAAACATCCTTCAAAACCCATTCATCTTCCTTGTAAGCAAACCACACATTTTCGAATTCAATGTGCCCGCGCGCCCGTCCCGATTTTTTAGGCTGCGGTGGACTCGTGATAGCAACAGGAAGATCCAGTGTCTTGAAAATCCGATGTGAAGCGACAACCGCCGCCTGCAGAACGTTGTACTTATCAGAGATGTCACGAATGGGTTGAAACAAAAAACCCGAATACTGAATGAAAGCCACCAACGCCCCGAGAGTCAGGACGGTGTGTTCGGGGGTGTTCTGCATTACGCGGTAGCCGCCGTACCAAATAATCAGGGCAATCCCGACGGCCCCGATGAAATCGACGAGTGGAAAGAAAACCGCATAGTAGAAAATAGTGTCGATGTTTGCCTTGCGATATTCGGTGTTAATCTGGCGAAACTTTTCAACCGATTTTGTTTCCGCATTAAAAATCTGGACTGTTTGTGCGCCCGCGAAGTGTTCCTGGAGAAACGCGTTAATGCGCGCGATGCGAGTGCGCACCATGTCGTAACCTTTGCGCGCGCCTTTGCGGAACCACGACGTGGCCGCAAACAACATCGGAACAGTCAGCAGCGTCACCAGCGTAAGACGCACGTCCATCCACAGCATCATCCCCACAATCGCAAAGATCATGACGAGGTCGCCGAGTAGGTCAGTGATGCCGGCCGTGAATAATTCGTTGAGCGCATCGACGTCGCTGGTGAGTCTCGTCATGATGCGACCGACGGGATTGCGATCGTAGTAAGCAATTTCCTGATGTTGGAGCTTGTCATACAGCTCGCGGCGCATGTCAAACATCACGTACTGGCCGACCGAGTTAAGCAACAAGGCCTGGAAGTATGAAAAAACCAGACGAAACACCTGCACGCCGGCGTAAAGCAGCAGCAACAATTCGATTCCGGCAAACTGGCCCGGAATTATGTACCAGTCAATGGCGTACTGCGTGAACTTAGGTTGGAGAATGCCGAGCAAATTGAGCATCAACGTGAGGACCAGGGCAGGTATCAGCAGACGCATGTACGGCAACAGGTAACGCAGCAACCGCCGCGCGACCTTGAAGTCGTAGGTCTTGCCAATCGCTTCTTCTTCGTGAAATTGCTTAACCGCAGTTGACATTAAAGAGTCTGCTTTGCGCCGGTCTTATAACTGGCGGCTTCCAAGTGTATGCGTCGCGGAAAATGAAGAGCTATGCCCGCGGCGGCAATGAAGAGCAATAAGAAATAGTCGCGATTTCCGAGGACGAAAGCTTCCGCGATTCCCAGCAGCGCGGCGATTTCGCACATTCCGCAGGCTACAATTAACGCGGTTCGCACCAGCGCCACGTCCTGTTGGTCCACCGAGCGTTGTAAAATTTTGCCCTTCACGATGAAAGACATCACGACGAAAAATGTTCCCACGGCCGCAGCGCCGAAAGAAAACAACGAGCTGAACGGCGCGGGTTCAGCTGCAGAGGGCGCTGACACGAACGCAAATACAAAAAACACTCCTATGTTCATTAGCAGGGCTGCCCAAAGAATGAGCATCGACTGGTATTGCTTGTCGAGGTTTTCCATACTCTGCTCCATTAAGTTGCCGCCAGCTCTTCTTCCAGTAGTTGTCGTTCATACAGCGCAGCATATTCGCCACCGAGGGCCAGCAATTCGTTGTGTGTTCCTTGCTCGATAATCTGCCCTTCATCGAGCACGCAAATCAAATCTGCATCGCGGACTGTCGAGATGCGATGCGAGACGATCAAACTGGTTCGCCCGCGCATGACGCCGCGAAGTTGCGCGAGGATCTTTTCCTCGGTGTATGTATCGACGGACGAGAGCGCGTCATCGAGTATTAGAATCCTCGGCTGGCGCAGAATCGCGCGAGCGATTGCGGTGCGTTGTTTTTGTCCACCCGAAAGCGTAAGTCCTCGCTCACCCACAAGCGTATCCAGACCATCCGGAAAGCCGGCGATATCGTCGGAAAGTCCTGCGACGTTGGCAGCCCACTCCACCTCTTCGCGCTTTGCATCGTCAACACCAAACGCTATGTTTTCGGCAAGAGTGTCACTGAATAAAAACGTCTCCTGGGGAACATAACCAATGCTCGATCGCAACCGGGCCAGCGGATAATCCCTGACCGAAACGCCGTCAATGAAAACAGTGTTCGCCGGCGACTCGATCACGCGTGGTATCAAGTTTACAAGCGACGATTTGCCGCTGCCGGTCCGTCCGACAAATGCCACCGTTCGCCCAGCGGCAATATTTAAGTTGATGTTTTGCAGAACCGGCCCCGCGTCGTTGCGGTAGACGAGCGACAAATTACGAAATTCGATTTGTCCATTTACAGGGTCGATTTGCTTCACATCTGGAGCGTCCGCAATCGCTGGTTTGGTCGCAAAAATCGCATTCATTCGTTTCAGGCTGGCCGTGCCGCGCTGGTAAAGATTTACAACATAGCCGAGTGCGATCAGCGGCCAGATGAGCCTGAAAAGGTACATGTTAAAAACCGTAAACTGGCCGACCGTCATCTCGCCGTTTACCGCCAACGGAACACCAATCCAAAGAATCAGCACGAAGCCCATACCGATCAGAAACTGCATCAGCGGACGCATCAATGCATCAATCTTCACGAGAGCAAGATTGCGCTCCGCGTATTGCCGGTTCAGTTCGTTGAACGCCGCGATTTCGGCGCCTTCCTGCGCATACGCGCGCACGACCCGAACGCCGGTGAAGTTTTCCTGTGCCCGCGCCGTGATGTGCGCAAAGAATTCCTGAATCTTTTCGAAGCGCGTGTGAACTTGTTGTCCAAAGTACTTAACGGTAATCGATACGAGCGGCATCGTTACAAACAACAGCGCGGTTAGCTTCCAACTGATCAGAAACATCATTGGAAGCACCATCATTACTACGAACAGTGTTTGCAGCGAATACATGACCATCGGCCCGGCCAATTGCCTGACGGCAGCCAGATCATTTGTCGCCCGCGCCATCAGGTCGCCGATGCGGTAGTCCTGGAAGAACGATTGCGGCTGATTGACGAGGTGCTCGTAGAAATCCTGCCGCAGGTCGTATTCGATCTTCCGCGACATGCCGATGAGTATGCGCCGCTGAAGGAAGAGAAAAATGCCGCTCAGGATACTGGCTCCGAGCACAGTTAGAGCCGAGCGGGTCAGGCGGCCCCAGGAAACCTCCGCCCAGTTCGCATCAATTGCCTGGCCGACGATTAGCGGAATGTAGAGATTGAAAACTACGCTGGCGAAGATACAAAGGATGCCGACTATCAGCGAAACCTTGTAGGGAAGGAAGTAGCGCCAGAATTTGCGAAGATCGTTCATGCGCAGAAAATTGCGAATCTATAACGTCAAGTAAAAAGCGAAACGTTATGATGCGCGATTTTCTGGCCGGACGCCAGAAGCCACAAAGGATCTATAGCAAAGAGAAGGGTTGGTTAGCGGCAGGCACTTCGCCCGTAGTGTAGATCGATAAACTATTAACCTGAGGTGTGAAGCGCGATCACAACCGCTGCATGGCGTCCATCAAGTCAAACTCATTAGAAGTGGTTTGTTCGACCGGAACCACAGGGGCGTTTAGTTCTTCGCTCGGCAAGCTGACGCAGTTTCTACCCGCGTGCTTGGAGTTGTACAAGGCCCGATCGGCTGCCACAACGAGCGTGTCACGAGATGAAGCGTGCGTGGGAAACGTCGCCACCCCAAACGAAGCGCTCACCCGGCCAAACGACGGCACTTCCATCTGACTGATGCGGATGCGCAGACGCTCGGCGACCAGCATCGCTCCTTCGGCGCCCGCTTGCGGCAGGATGATCACAAATTCGTCGCCGCCGAAACGCGCGGCGGTATCCACTGCCCGCAATTCTGCGCGTAAGTTTTCCGCGAGCATACAGAGTGCAACGTCGCCGCCATCATGGCCGGCCTGGTCATTAATATCTTTGAAATGATCGAAATCGAGCATGATTAACGATAACGGCTGGCGCATGCGCGTAGCCAGGTGCAGGTCGCGTTCTAGTTGCAGCTCAAACGAGCGGCGGTTATAGCAACCAGTTAGGCCGTCGGTTAGCGCTTGTTGCTGCATCTGCGCAAACAAGTGCGCCTGGTTAACGGCCACAGCGAGCTGATCCGACACCGTATGCAATAACAACATCTCATTGTCGGCCCACGCCCGCGTGACGTCGTCCGACCGAACTAACAACATGCCGACGAAGCTTCCCTGATAGATCAGCGGCACCACTGCATCCGCTGCGATTGCTTTCGAGGAGTTGTCACAGTCCACTACGAAGGCCTCAGGGTTATTCGAAAGACGAACGCTGATGGCGTCAAGTTCGTTCAGCAACGCTGCGGTCGCCTGCTCATCCGCGCCTGCGTCAGGCCGGAGATACAGCTTGGTCATCTGCTTGCCGACCAATGCGCCTTCGACTCGCACGGCACACGAATGAACATTGAGTGCTCTGCCGACTTCGTTTGCGGCAGTTTGCAGAACACTGTCCAACTCGAGGGAGTTGCGGATAGCAGTCGCCAAACGGTTAACAGCGATTTCGCGTTCCGCTTGTTCCTGCAGCAACCGGGCGAGCTTTGTGGTCACGCCGAGCGTTAACTGAAGCGACGCCGCTTTGGGCATCGAGGTCCGCACGGCTTTCGAGAAGGCGTTGGAATAGAACGAGTGTTCGGCAGTCACCCGCGCCATCAAATATTCAAGCGCTGAATAAACGACGTCCGGCTCGAATGTCCAGATCACCATGTCGCGCGATGATTCTTCTTCGTCGGCGTTATGGACTGAAGCGAGTAACGCAGAGAAGCGCGCATCCGCGATTACCACGAAGCGCTCGGTGTTATTGCCGTCGTCAGTTCGCTCAAACACGACTGACTTAGTCGTTTCTTTACCCCGGCTTAGGACGCGGCTTGATAACGCATCATGTGGACTCACCCACAGGAAAAAGTTTTTGGCAGACCGTTCTAATTCCTGCATGCGCGCAACGTCGCGAGAAGCTCGCTCCGCGACCGGAGGCAAACTTTCGACGACCAGCGCGGCCAGGTTGTTTTCGAGTACGACGTCTTCAAAATAACGATGCAGTTGAGCAATCGTAGACGCGGCACAAGGCACAGGCATTAGCTGTCTGGGATGTTGGGCCAGGAGGGAGTGATACAGGGAGTACATGCGGGGACAGAACCTAAAGGGCTAAATTGTCTTCTTCTTGCTTGAGTGAGACGCCGCGCGGGGCGTGCAAGGAAGGCCAAACCCATTTTACATGGATAAACACTGCCTGTCCACGTCTATTTCCGGCGGTGCTCTAAATCTTGATATAAGTCGTAAGTGCTGTAGCTATTAGCCTTCCGCGACCATCGAAGACTTCCGCGGAAACCACAAATAGGCGGCGGCCAGCCCGGACGACCGTCGCCACTCCTCTCATCTGCCCCCCGGTTACGGGGCGGAGATAGCTGATTGTCAGGTCAACTGTGGTGACCCGCTCTTTGGGTGCCAGAAGGGTAATAATTGCAAAGGCAGTCGCCGTATCGATTAAGGAGGCGATCGCGCCACCGTGAACCACGCCATGGTTCTGCGTTAATTCTTTCCTGACGGGCATATTCAATGCAGCTTTACCAGGCCCGATGTCGGCGAGCTCGAGGCCCATCAGTTTCGCATAGGGTACTGAGGTGAGTGCCTTCTGAACTCGTTTGATTTGCGCGGCAGTTAAGGTTCCGTCTGTCATGTTCGATAGTTACTCTCACCGCTTGCCGGTTCTACGATAACGGCGGTGCCGTAAGCGAGCACTTCAGTCACACCTGTCGAAAGCTCTGTCGTGTCATAACGTGCTCCGACGATAGCGTTGGCCCCGATCTCCGTTGCATGCTGGATCATGATCTCAAAAGCGTCGGCTCGAGTTTGTTCACAGAGTGTGGTCCACGCAGTGATGTTTCCACCGACAATCGTCTGAAGCGATGCACCGATGGTAACGAAGATGTTTCTTGATCTGACGACGATTCCACGGACGATCCCAAGATTCTGAGTTATTCTAAAGTTGGGCAGTTCAAAAGCAGTCGTCACCATCTGATGCGACACGGAATAGCGAGGGGGACTTATGTCGTATGGCGCTCTGCGTTCCAACGGATCGCGATTCATAGGTGTCCTTTCGATGACCGAGTTACCGCTTGAATAGACTCTTCTTCGTCGAATGTTTCCGGCTTTTTCGTGGCTCTTCCGGGATCCAAAGATACGTTTGCAGATCGCATCGCCCGCGCGTGTCGAAGCTTACTCCTTCTGCTTCCAACATTCGTTGTTGTTTATCGTGAGGCAAAACCAGGCGCGCCGTAGAACATGCTCCCTGCGCGTTGATGACCCGGTGCCAGGGAGTCCCATCGTCGCTCCCGTGCATAACGAACCCAACGGTTCGGGCCGTGTAACCTTCGCCCAACAGCTCGGCTAACTGTCCGTAGGTCATGACGCGTCCGGGCGGGATTGAACGCACAATGTCATAAACACGTTTTCTGTAGTTTTGATCCGGCGACATTTGCCAACCTCAATCGAGCGTGCGAAGAATAACTCGCGCGGGTGCGCCGTCACCTGTGCCTTCAGCAATCCGAATCGGCAGGCAAATCAACTCATAAGTGCCTGCATTAATTTTGCGTAGATCCAATCCTTCCAGGACCACTACACCTTTCGATAGTAAGGCATGGTGCGCTTCAAACTTATCTGACTGAAACTGTTCGATAGAAAGATAGTCGATACCAACGAGTTTGATTCCGTTGTCCGCCAGACGACGGGCCGCTGCCGGATTGACGTAGGTGTAATCGGGATGAAACGCCCGTGTTACGTCATTCCAAAACTCCGAATTACGGGTCTTAAAAAGCACTCGCTCACAGCTTGCGGAGCAGCTATCAGCGACAAAACCCTCGTCAATGACTTTCACGTCCGAAGGCACTTCAATCACTTCCGCTCGCCCGATCAAACTCGACAACGGCAGGGAATCAACGCCGCTGCCTCCTTCGATAAAGTGGGATGGCGCGTCAACGTGGGTGCCGGAATGGGCGCCAAAATGCAGCACGGTGACGTTCGCTGAATCACCGCCGGCGAGAGACAACCATTGCTTGATCTCAATCCCCGGGTCGCCGGGATACGTCGGAGTTGACGCTGAAAGCGGAACGCTTACGTCGTAGATTTGCACAGAGTGTAGTTCGCGATACGAAGCACGGAGTTAGTTGGAAGTTTGACGCACGAATAGTAATTGTGGCACTCAAACAGTGTCAACGATCTGCAAGATCGCTTACGATAAATGCATCAGCAAATTCGAATTCGCCACACGAGGTTCCCATCACAATCGCCAACACAAGACAGAGACCACGCATTGCCGCGTCGAGTTATCTCAACTCTGCGCCTTTGACCTGGTCTTTCAAAAATTCGTTGAAGGATCGCGTTGAATTATTCGAGCCTCCTCCTTCCGAGTGTGCTGACCTGCTGGCCGCCGGCAGCGTGGAAGCCGCGCTTATTCCGGCAATTGAGTATCAACGAATCGACAATATCGAGATCGTACCGGGCGTCTGCGTGGCTTCCCGTGAAGAGGTACGCAGTGTGAACATCGTCACGACGGCGCATGATTTGAAAGACGTTCACTCTGTCGCACTGGATCAGTCGTCGCGAACTTCAATCGCGCTGGTAAAGATAATTTTTCGCGAGTTCCTCGGATTCGAACCCGAATGGATGCCAGTGCCCGGCCTGAACTCGGCGAGATGCTACGACATAACGACGCAGCTTTGATTATCGGAGATCCGGGAATGACGTTGCGGCGCGACGGCTTAAACACTTTCGACGTAGCGCAGCTTTGGCGCAAACACACACAACTCGGTTTTGTGTTTGCTTTGTGGGCCTACCATTCGAACCTCGCCGGCCGGCAATCTCTGCCGGATTTTGCTGCTGCCCGCGATGAGGGGTTGGAACATTTGGATGAGATTATCGATCTGTATCAGCCGGTACTTGGTTTGCCTCGACCGGAATTGCAAGCCTACCTGGAAAAAAACATCAGCTTCTCGCTTGATCGTGATTTAACCCAGGGCTTGCAGTTATTTTATGAACTTGCACAGAAGCACAACCTAATAAACGCATTGAAGCCTTTGACTTTGTAAATGCAAGCTATAGTATTTTCAGTACGGACTTCAGCAGATGACGAACATCCAATCAATTCTTGACCGAGCATTGACGGGCGACCGGCTCACGGCAGAAGACTGCACGAGGCTCCTGGAGTCGCACGATATCGCGCCGATTGGCGCCGCCGCAGATGAGATTCGTAAACGCCGTCATCCTGACAACGTGGTCACTTACATCATCGACCGCAACGTTAATTACACGAATGTTTGTAACGTAGTCTGCACTTTCTGCGCCTTCTATCGACGTCCCGGCGCGCCCGACACCTACGTCCGCACTATCGATGAGATTTGCGCGAAGATTGACGAGACAATCGCACTGGGTGGCACCGGCGTTCTGATGCAGGGAGGCCTTCATCCTGATTTCGGCATCGAGTGGTACGAAGATCTTCTACGCACTTTGCATGCGAAGTATCCCGATTTTCAGCTGCATTGCTTCTCGCCGCCCGAGATTCATAACATCCATCTGATTTCTAAACTCGATTACGAGACGATCATGTCGCGTTTGAAAGCGGCCGGGCTTTACAGTTTGCCAGGTGGCGGAGGTGAGATTCTCGATGACGAAGTGCGAAATCGCGTTTCGACAAAGTGCACGACGGACGAATGGCTTGATGTCATGCGGGCGGTCCATCGAGTCGGGCTGCGCTCGACCGCAACCATGATGTTCGGTATTGGTGACACGATCGAACATCGCGTAAGGCACCTGCAGCGCGTACGCGATCTCCAGGATGAAACAGGTGGATTTACCGCATTCATTCCCTGGACTTTTCAACGCGAGAACACGGCACTCGGCCGTCGCATTAAAGACGAGCCGACGGGCGTTGATTACTTGAAAATGCTTTCTGTTTCGCGGCTCTTTCTGGACAACATCGAGAATTTCCAGTCGTCGTGGCTGACCCAGGGCCTGAAGCTCGGCCAGGTAGCGTTGCGATTCGGCGCCAATGACATGGGTTCGATCATGATCGAAGAAAACGTCGTGTCGGCAGCGGGAGCGCACAACCGCGCAGATGAAAAAATGCTGCGCTACCTGATTCGCGAGGCCGGATTTACCCCACAGCAGCGTGACATCCTTTATCGTCACGTCAATCGTGACGCACACTCGGACCTCGACGCGCATCCGTCCACGCCTTTGCGCGAATTGACCGTGGCCATCGCTGATTAAGGTGCGGTCCCAATGAACTCGCAAACAGAATCGATCACCACCCTGTTGTTTGATTGGGACGGGACAATCGTCGATTCCGCTCAATTAGGACTGGACGCATTTGAACGTTCGTTTTCTTCGCTCGGGATGAAGTTTGATCACGACGTCTATCATGCGGTTTATTCACCAAACTGGTATTCAGTTTACGAAGCGATGGGGTTGCCTAAGGACAAATGGCACGCCGCCGACCAACTTTGGATCAAACATTACGGTGAACAGACCGCCCAACTGTTACCCGGAGTAAGAGAGACGGTTGAACTACTGCACGCGAAAGGCTACCGCATGGGAATAGTTAGCAGCGGCAGCGACTGCCGGATTACGCGGGAAGTGAAAGAGCTTGGGCTCGAAACGCTATTCGATGTCGTTGTTTGTAATGAGCAGATGCAGAACAAGAAGCCACATCCGGAGGGCCTGGAGACGGCTATGCGTTCACTTGAACGTTCGCATTCTGAAACATGCTACGTAGGCGACAGTCCTGAAGACATAGAAATGGGCCGGCGCGCCGGCACTTTGACGGTCGGCGTGCGCAGCACCTACCCAACGAGTTGGAAACTCAAGCAGCAAAATCCTGATATTTACATCGAATCGCTCGCCGAACTTTCGTCTCACTTCTAAGTCCCGTAATGAGAGCGTCGCCGCGGCCGCGCGTAAAAATCTGTTGCATTGCCAGTCTTGACGAGGCGTGGATGGCTATTGAGCTCGGCGCGTCTGCGATTGGTCTTGTTTCTGAAATGCCGAGCGGGCCGGGCGTAATTTCGGAAGATTCAATTCGCGAAATTGCCGCGCGCGTGCCCCCGGGCATCGCGACGTTCTTGCTTACCTGCAAGCAGACGGCGGCCGATATCATCGACCAGCAGAACCGTCTGCGACCAAACGCAATTCAAATTTGCGATCGACTGGAGAACGGGACTCACCAACTGCTTCGAAGCGCACTGCCTGGCGTTTCTCTTGTTCAGGTAATTCATGTTCGAGGACCGGAGTCGATTGAGGAAGCTCGGTCTGTAGCTCCGTACGTAGATGCGATTCTTCTCGACTCGGGCGATCAGTCGAAAGCGGTGAAAGAATTGGGTGGAACGGGACGGATTCACGATTGGGAAATCAGTAAGCAGATACGCGAACAGCTAGACATACCGATATTTCTGGCCGGCGGACTGAATTCCCAAAATGTCGCCGGCGCAATCAGCCATGTTGGCCCATTTGCCGTTGATGTTTGCAGCGGAGTCAGGACTAATGGACGGCTCGACGCAACAAAGTTGCAGAATTTTTTCGAGGCAATTGCGCCTGTCCACCACGATTAATTGATGAAGCTAATCTTTCTTCACGGAATGCCGGGCGTTGGTAAGTTGACGGTGGCGCGCGCGCTGGCGGAGGTCACGGGCTTCGGTGTTTTCCATAATCACCTGACCGTCGATCTCGTTTCGTCGGTTTTCGACTTTGGAACTGAGCCATTTGTGAAACTACGGGAGCGTATCTGGCTGGATGTATTTCGCGAAGCTGCGAAAGCAAAAGTAAACGGTCTTATCTTCACATTCGCGTTTGAGCCAACGGTAGCAGCCGGCTTCGTCGATCGAGTGCGGTCCATCATTGAAACGGAAGGTGGCGAGGTTTTGTTCGTAAAGTTGGTTTGTTCCGCAGAGGAGTTGGAACGGCGCGTAGTCGCTGAGTCGCGGCAGTCGTTGGGAAAGATCTCAGACCTCAAGCTGTTTCGGGAACTGAACGACACAGGGACTTTCGCGGATCCCGGAGTTACCGAGAATCGATTAGTGCTGGATGTTACGTCATTGAAACCCGAGGACGCCGCGCGCCAGATAGCGCGCGAGTTGGGACTGGCTTAGTTGATGATTCCCCGTGTAGACGCTTGCGGGTGTGCCGCTTGCTTAAGCGCCGAAGGCGCGAACCGGGAAAGCCTGGGCCAGCGGCCCAGGAAAGGTTGACTAGAAATTGATCGAAGCGCTGAAGGCGCGGAATTGGAGAAGGCTATATCCATTTCGCGCTTTCAGCGCTTCTAATTGTCTACATGCCGTCTCCCCTGGACGGTGGCCAGGCTTTTACAGTTCGCGCCTTCGGCGCTGGGAAGCGGCACAGCCGCTACTCAACTCAGAAGGTAAATCTCAAAGCCAACTGCATCTGTCTTGGGTCGCCCACACCCTGCCGTAGGAACCCGTCAAAGTTGAACAGGCCAGGAGTGACGAGCGGATTAACGTTGTTCGCTGTATTGAACGTATTGAACATTTCCACGATTGGGATCAGTGCGTAACGTTCACCAAACCGGAACGGTCGCTCCAGTCGCCAATCAAATGAAAAGTATTCGTTGTCCTTGCGCAGTGTGTTGCGGTTTGGACAACGCGGAGCGGTAGGACACGCCGGAGTTATCGGCTGCGCGGTACGTGCCTGCACGCGCGGGCTGAACTCAAAATCGGCCGGCAGTTCCACTACGGCGAAGAAGTTGAAACGATGCCGGATGTCTCTGTCTGATGCCGCGTAATCCAGATTCAGATTGTTGAAGTCGAAAGCACGGTCTGTGAACGGATCGCGCTCATTTGAGTCGTCGTCCTCGTCTTTGGCGATTGTGTAGTTCCATTCAAATTGGAATCCCCTACTAAAGCGCCGGCGCATTCCCACCGTAAAACCGCGATACAACGAGCGACCCACGGAGCTGGCTACCATCGTTTCACCAAGGTAGTCATCGAAGAATCCTGTCCGGGCGTAGTCGAGGAACCTCGTCAGATGGACTGCTTTTGCGTGCATGTAATCAAGGTAAAGCGTGAGATTGGTAGCGAGTTGTTGTTCAAAGCCCAGACTTCCGGAGTAAACGCGCGGATTGGCGTAGTCACGACTGAAGACGCGCACTCCTGAGAAACACGGGAAAGGATTGTTGAAGGGGCCGAGCGCTGAGAAACCATTAATGGTGTTGCATGAACCCGCCGCCGGCGTAACCAGTCCTGGCCACACTGGACCTGGAACACCACTCGAGATGATAGGTGTGTTAAGAAAAATTGTTTGTTGTTGCACACCGTTCGTGGTAATCGAGCCGACTTGCGTCAACATGTTTTGCCGGGCGTTGTAAATCCCGAAGCTACCGCGCAACACTGATTTGGCCTTGCTGCCGATGTCCCAGGCGAATCCAAATCGCGGTTGAAACATCTTCTTTTGGTCGTGCAACGTACCATCTGACGGGAAGCGAGGGTCGTTTAGGAAAATGCCGTACGCTGTTTGCGAAGGCGGTACGACCGGGTCGGGAAAAATCTGTGCTTCCCAACGCAGCCCGTAGTTGAGCGTAAAGTTTGGTCGAACCTGCCATTTGTCCTGGGCGAACGCGGCCAGATCTTCGTTCTTAATATCCGAGAAACCGGTTGCGTCAGTCGCTGGTCCAGTACGCCCGGCGCCCTGCAAATAAAGCAGCAACGGGCCGCCGGTGGCTGTCGTTCCCAGCGGGCAGGTTGCCGGCGCGGTCACAAAAGTTCCATTCGAACAGCCGACAGTGTTTGGTCCGAAGCCCCCGGCTGCTGCCGGCGCCGCGTAACGGAGGAAGCCGGCGACGCTGTCGAAAATGTAGCGTCCTTCGAAGAACCCGCGGAAGATCTGCGAGTTCACACTGTGCATCCACTCGCTACCAACCTTGATGTTGTGGCGGCCGGAAATAATAGAAAAATTGTTTTTGATTTGCGTGCGCCAAAACGTCTCGTCGACGTTTGGTTGGAGGAAGAATGGATGGCCGAAACGAAATGTCGGTCCAAACCCCATCGCGGTATCGGGCGGAACGTTCGAAGTGACTGCCGCGCGTGGGCGCTCTTCGCGGGAATAAGTGAAGTGCAACTCATTTACCTGTGTCGGTCCGAGCGTTGAGAAGAAGTTCGCGTTGAAGACGTTGATTTTTGACGGGCCTTCAATTCCGTTGGCCGAGTTGCCGTATGTCGAAACGTCGAAAGTTTGGTTTTCATTTCGCGAGTAGTCGAAGTTATGAGACAGCGTGAGCCGATGATTGGTTGTGAAGTCGACGTCAATCTTCCCAAGCAATGCGTTGTTTCTGATCCGGTGACTTACCGGCAAGCCCTCTTCCTGATTGCGGTTCACCCTGAAGAAATTGATCAAGGCCAGACGCTGGCAATCGGGATTGCCGTTGATTGCTGCTTCGTTGGCAGGAATAACCGGCGCCGCGGTCGGACATGGAGTCGAACCAATCGGAATGCTCAAATTCGCGCGCGTAAGTCGTTCAAAAATGTTCTCGGCCGCGATAAAGAAAAATGCCTTGTTGCGTTTGATCGGGCCGCCGATTGTTCCGCCAAATTGTTCCCGGCGGAAATCGGTTAGCGGTGTGCCATCAGAAGCATTGGCTGTTAGTGCCTCGAGACGTTGGAAATGGAAAAGACTGCCGTGAAACTCATTTGTGCCTGACTTGGTGATGACGTTGATGATTCCGCCGGCAGTGCGCCCAAACTCAGCAGTGGCCCCGGTCGCCACGACTTGAAACTCCTTCACAGCCTCCAGCGTGATGTCGATCGCGGCCCGCTGACCGCCGGCCTGTTCACCAAAGAAACCGTTGTTGTAGTCGCCGCCGTCAAGACTGACGTTGTTGAAGATTCCACGCTGGCCGGCGAAGTTGATCTCGTCTCCGTCCGGGCCTTGCACAATACTCACGCCGGGTGTCAGCGTCAGTAAGTCTTCAAATTTACGACCCAGAATCGGGGTGTTGTTGACCGCGTTTTCGTCGAGCGTCGTCGCCGACTCTGTTCGTGTCGTATCGATGGTTGGGACTGCGGTGATCGTGACCCGCTCTTCTACGCCTGAAACTGTCATCGACAGTGTGAGTGCCATCGCCTGGCCCACCGTCAGGTTTGCCTTTTCCACAACCAGAATCGCGAAGCCTTGTTTCTGAATAGTCAGCGTGTAAGGGCCAGGTGGCAAAGTCAGCGCTACAAACCGGCCGTCTTCATTGGTGACAACGGTACGTGTAAAGCCGGTGTCGTTGTTTTTGACCTCGACGGTCGCTCCAGGGACGTACGCACCCTTTTCATCCGTGACCGTTCCTTCAATCGTGCCAGTAGTGATTTGGGTTTGAGCGACGACTGCTGTTGCAAAAATGGCAATAACAAACAGACAAATACCAAGTCCTTTAGACCACTTGCTAAAGGAGCGACTCAACGCGTTGCGCATGGTTTTCTCCTTGGGGGCGTTTGGTTGAAAGTTATGCGATCTGGATGTTCGGCGAAACGATTGCGACCGTTACTTGCTCAGTAACTGCTCTTTACTTTGTCGGGCGTGGTACCGAATACGAGGTAGCGCAATCTTAGTTTCAAGCAGTGAGAGTGTCAACGATTTCTCACGCTCTGGGCCACCGATTTTGGAGGCGACAAGTTTGATTCAGATGTTTCGTGACGCTGATAAAAGGATTCGTAACTTGTCATTCGCGAACTCAAATTGGAAGTGCAACAGGTGATGAAAATGACGAGTACCGTCTTTAGACGGTTGCCCGAAGGGTCGTTAGGCCAGCCGTTTTACGGCTGGTAGTTGCGACCACCACACTCCGTTAAGGCCGCTTTAGCGGCCTTTACTGCCGCCGCTGAAGCGGCTACTAAACCATTAGGCCTGTCGCAACCAGCCGTAGAACGGCTGGCCTATGCACCCCGACTCCGTCGGGGCTGCCGCGTGAACGCGACATTAAACCGCACGCACCTGAAAGTCGCTGTTGAAACTCTCGCTCCTCACACGTTGCCCTCGAACTTGAATACACCAGATTAAATTCTAACCCTGACATTCTTCTCCGTGCGGGATTACGCACCGCGAAAGCGCGCTACATGTCGCGCGCGACTCTAGTTATTTTGTCTGTCGATCCGCGCGTGCCATAATCACGCAAACAAACAGCACGGGGAGGGAACTGAAATGCGCTGGAGAGGTGAGCGGCAGAGCGAAAACATCGAAGATCGTCGCGGTATGTCACGCGGTGGCATGGCTGTGGGCGGCGGACTTGGCGGAATCGTAATTATTGTGCTGGCGTTGTTGTTCGGCGCTGACCCCCGGCAGTTTCTCGAACAAATGCCGCAGGAAGGGCAAACGGGTGGACAGAGTTCACGTCCGGTAAATCCCGCAGAGGAAGAAACCAAGCAATTTGTCGCCGTTGTTCTTGCCGGCACCGAAGACTATTGGACCGACATCTTTCGGCAGAATGGCAAACAATATCGGAAACCAACCCTGGTGCTGTTTGAGCAACGTGTTGAGTCGGCGTGTGGAATCGCCGGTGCCGCAGTTGGCCCATTCTATTGTCCGGGCGACCAGAAGGTTTACCTGGATCTTTCATTTTTCAGAGAACTTGAAACGCGGTTTCGAGCTCCGGGAGATTTCGCGGAAGCTTATGTCATCGCGCATGAAGTAGGCCATCACGTGCAACGATTAATGGGCACGATGAACCGTGTCGATGCGATGCGCGGGCGGCTGAGCGAGGAACAAAACAACCAAATGTCTGTTCGACTCGAACTGCAGGCAGATTTCCTGGCGGGAATGTGGGCGCGTTACGCTCACGAAAAGGGCATCGTCGAGCCTGGCGATTTTGAAGAGGCGTTGGGGGCAGCGAGTGCAGTTGGTGACGATCGGCTCCAGCGCCAGGCACAAGGCTACGTAGTTCCCGATTCGTTCACGCATGGAACTTCCGAACAGCGCGCGCGTTGGTTTAAAAAAGGCTTCGAGACCGGCGACTTACGACAGGGCGATACGTTTAATGCGCCGAGTTTATGATCTCGCTTCGAGGTTGGACGCTTTGGTGAACCTTACGCAACTGACAACGCGTTCTCACGCGCGTTACTGGTGATCTGATAGATGGATTCCATCACGGCCGAACGCACCTCGGTGGGCAGCGAGCCTCTCACCGCGAGGCTTCTAAATGCCGTGACGATGTCTGGTTGATTGCAAAACGTCAGCAGTTTGATTACCGACAACTGGACGGCCACGTTCTGATGTTTCTCGATAGTCTTAAGAAGACTTTGAACTTCACCCGCCTTTGCCATCAGGAACAAAATTGAAAAGGCGTCGTAGGTTTTTTCCCGGCTTTCGCCGGCCAGATTGTTGATGGCTTCGCCGGCGAGACCGGATGAGTCGAGTGCGGCGGCGATGCGCTTGCGCCGTTCTGGCGATCCTTCGCGCAGTGCGCGTGTGAACGAAGAGGCGCGATCGGGTTTGAATTCGTAGAGGGCGCGAGCCGCTGAGTTTCTAACTTCGACCGATTCATCGTCAAATAAACTGGTAATCAAGGCAAACGCTTCGTTCTCATTCCACTCGCGGAGCTGTTGCAGCGCAGCAGCACGTTCTGCCTGGCTGGCCTTGAGACTATTCAACAATTCCGAAGGCGCAGCATTTCCACTTGCTGGTACCAGGGCTTTTTCGCCCTGAAGTAGGTCAATTGATTTGTCATCGAGCGAAGAAGGTGCCTCATACAACTCGATTAGCCTCTCGGGGGCCATCTCCTCGTGCAATGATTCGACGGGTTCATCAATGTTCAAGCTCTCCGGCGCTTCCGATAGTTCAATGGTGATTTCCGCGATTGAGAAGTCAGTGACCGGTGGTAATTCCGATTGTGGTTCTTCGCGAACCTCTTCTGCCGGGCTCGTGAGTTCTTCAGTTAAAACTGAGATCGTTGGTTCCTGGTTGAAGAGAGAAAAGTCGGAGGTAGTAAGCGAAATCGTTGGATCTTCCGACGGTTGATCGTTGACCGCGTTCGTTTCCTCTGCGACCGCTAGAGCAGGTTCGCTTTCACTCGCGGTCATTGAATCGAGCGCCGGCAAAGGTCCTTCTTCCATCAACCGCGCCCTAATGCTCTCCTCCTGCGCCCGCAACCGAGCTTTCGCTTCCTCGATTCGCGTCAACTGCTCCACTTCCGCTTCACATAATGCTTGTATCTTCTTTTGAAGCTGTTGCTCCTTCTTAGTTAGCTTTTGTAACTCGAGTTCGGTTTCGCCTTTAAACGCTTCAAGCACGACAGCCACACTGTTTCCTTTACCTCGTCCAGCCTTGGTCGAAGTCTTTGTGCCCCTGGCAGTCGAACCTTTGACGCTCTTAGGCGGTGAACTTAAGCGAGCTTCAACCTTCTCCATTCGCTTACGCTGAAGTACCTCAGCTTTGCGGGCGGCTTCAATCTCGGCAGTGATTCTCCGCTCTCGCTCCGCCCAGACGGCCGCTTGTCTCTCGGCTTTTTCCTGTAATTCCGCAAATTCCGCCTGCAGCGCTGATTCACGTTCAATGTACGAATCAATCTCGGCGGACACCTGTGAACGAGCAGCTTCCAGTTTCTCGACCTCTTTGCGTTTCCGGGTTTCGGATTTGCGCAAGCTATCGACTTCGGCTTTTAGTTCGGCCGTTGCTAGGGTACGCAACGCCAACTCCGCTTCGGCAGTTTCTCGCGCCTGTTCAGTTTCAGCCAAAAGTTGTTGCTCCGCTTCCATAAGCCGCAACGTTTCGGCCTCGGCGTTTCGGCGCCCCTCTTCGCGGGCAGAAATCGCTGCTTCCGCCTGGCGGACGCGATCGATTTGTTCCTGTTCCAACTTGCTCAACGCGTCGAGGTCAGCCTTCAGTTGCTCTTCGGTAGCATGTCGCTGTTCGGATTCGAGCTGACACTGACTTCGCAGGGCCTCCAACGCTTCGAGTTTCTGTTTTTCGTTTTCCGACTCAAGACTAAATGCCGACTGGGTTTCATGAAGCTCGGCCTCTGCTATCGCAACGCGCTTAGCACATTCGACAGTTGATTTCTTAAGCGAAGCGATTTCAGCACGCAGTTTCTCTGCTGCCGCAGTTCGCTCCTGCACTTCCTGGATAGCGCGATCTCTAACAGCTTGCAGCTCGGCAACTCTCTGGTTTTCCTCCTCGACGAGTTGCCGGGCACGCTGCTCGGCGTTTCTCAACGACTGCTGAGCGGCCGCTTCACGCGCTTCGTCTTCGGCTTTCAAACGTTCGGCTTCTTCATCGTTCCGTCGTTGTTCCTCTTCGGCGAGCCGTTGAGAGTCCGCTTGCGCTTCTGCAATTCGTTTTATCTGCTGCTCGGCAACTCTTTGCAGCACCTCGATGCCCGCACTCAGTTGCTGTTCAAGCTCTGCACGTTTCTGCGCCTCGCTCTCCGCTTCATTGCGCATCGCTTCGAGCTCAGCAAGGTGTTTTTCCTGCTGTTGGGCCAACAACTTCGCGTGGGCGGCAACGTCAGCCCGTTCTTGTTCGGCAGCTTTTAATCGCGCGGTAGCTTCCGCGTCGTTACGTTGTTTACGTTCGGCTTCAATCCTCGCGATTTCCATCGCCTGCTGATCCACGGCTTCTCGAGCTTCATTGAGTTCAGTTTCAGCCTTGGCGATCCGTTTCACTTGTTCGGCTGCGACTGTACCCAGCGCTTCAAGCTCTCCGGTCAGCAATTGCTCTTTTTCGGCACGCTGGCGGGCGGCTGTTTCAGCCTTGCTACGGATCGACTGCAGTTTCTCAAGTCGTTCTTCCTCGTCAGCGGCGACCGACTTTGCTTGCTCTTCGGCCTGGCGACGTTCCTTTTCCGCAGCTTCCCGGCGAGCGGTGGCTTCCGCTGCCATTTTCGCTTCGATGGCAGCCGCACGGCGCTCAGCCTCTTCGGCCAGTTGCCGGCTTTCTAGCTCGAGTTTCTCGAGCCGTTCAGATTCTTCAACTTCACGCTGCTGCAGACCTTCAACTTCCGCGGTGAGTTTCGTTTCGCGTTCGGCGCGCTGACGAGATTTCGTTTCGGCGCGCAGACGTGTTTCCTCCAGGATGTTGAGACGGTTTCTGGCATCTTCCAAGCGATCAATTTCTTCAGTCGCGAGCTTACTGAGTTTCTTGATCTCAGCACTCAGCCGCTCTTTCTCCGCCATACGCGACAACGACTCAGCTTCGGCCGCCTTGCGAGCTGCCTCCATTTGATTCAGTTGCGCCTTTTCTTCGTCAGCACGACGACGCACTTCAGCCTCGGCACGTTTGCGCGCTTCTTCACGTTCATGACGAGCCGCGGTCGCAAGTTTGACGCGCTCGAGCAAGTCCGCTTCTGATTTCCGCAAGCTCTGAATGTCAGCGTTGAGTTGCCGCTCGACTTGTTGGTAACGCTCAGCTTCGGCCTGGGCGGCAGCGCAAGCTGATTGCAATTCCGCCACACGCAGTTTGTGCTGCTCATTCTGTGTGCGCAGCTTCGTCTCGTGTTGTTGTTGTGCTTCTTCCTGGGCACGCAACACTGACTCGGCTTCCTTGAGACGTTTGATTTGTTCAGCCTCTGCTGCCCGCAGCACATCGATGCGCGCGTTCAACTGTTGCTCCTTGACCAGGCGTTCGCGTGCCTGCTCTTCCTGCTGCTTCAATACTGTTTCTAACTCTGCGAGTTTGCTCTGTTGCTCTGCCGCGCGTTGGCGGGCGATCTGTTGCTGTTGCAGCAACGCTTTTTCCGTCTGCTCACGTTTGCGTTGTTCCTGAGCGGCGCGCTCGCGAGCTTCAGCTTCGATAAGCGCACGGGCTTCTGCTGCAACACGCTCCTGCGCTTCGACTTTCGCTTGTTCGATCCGCTGGTGCTGTTCTGCTTTGACTCTTCGAAGTGTTTCTATTTCCGCCGCTAATTTTTGTTCCTTTTGAGCTCGTTCTCGCGCTTCCTGTTCTGCCCGTTGGCGATTCGCTTCGATTGCCGCAAGCCTTTCTTGTTCGTAATCATTGTTTCGCGGCGCCGCTTCAACGATTACCGGTGGAGGTGGTGCGACAGCGACACCTGCAGTACCGGCAATTGCTTGAATTGCGCCTGAGATAATCTGAGACGGGATTCCGTGATCGCTGCGGGTGAGAAGTTCCTGAAGAGGTGGCAAGGCTGCCGCATCGCCGAGTTGGCCCAGTGAGTGCGCAGCTGCTTGTCGAACGTCAACTGATCGATCAGAAAGTGCCGCGATTAAGTAAGGTGTACCGGAGCGCTGACCAAGTTGGGCCAGGGTGCGCGCTGCTGCTGCGCGACGTGCGGCAGACTCGTCCATCAACAGATCGTGAGTGGCTTGCGCGAAGTCAGCCATAAACGTATCGCTGCTGGCGGAGCGTGAAGATTCAAAATCGTTTTCCATGAGCAATGAATCGTCTGGCGTGTAGGAAGAAGGGAAGCGCGGCGTGGGATCCATGGTTTATTCCTTGAGTTCAGGGCGTGAACGTTTGGCGGAAGAGTTGACCAGAGCGGCGGGCTCGCGGCGATGAGCTTAGACAGCTGGTCGATTAGATCAAATTGAGAACGACTGAGAGGGACTTTGAGTGGCTGTTAGTACTGGCCTCGGGACCAGGGGATGTCCCGAACTATCTGGATTTTCGTCCATTTACGGGCAAGTGTCAATACATCGCCAACATTTTTTAACACGAAAGCTAAAACAGAAGAACACATTTTCCTGGGGTTTTTGCGCTTTTGAAAGAAAAGCTGAGGGTAAAAGCTAATTGAGGCGGGTATTACGAGGTGGCTGCGGCCGTCCGAACTGAAAAAGTCTCACGGACAAGCGCGTTGAAATGTTCGGGATGCTCCTGTTCGGGCATCATGCGGCAATAGTCAAAAACCTCCAGGGTGGCCGCCCGCGGATTCAACTCCAGAAGGGAAGCACCTTTATCAACGGGCGTGGTTGAATCCTGTTTCCCCCAAACAAGAACAGTGGGCTGTGTCAGTCGAGAAAACGGCGCGCGCGTGTCTGTATTCAGATAACCCGACAGAAATGCCGCGATAGCATGTTGCGCTCCCGGAAGGTGACTCGTGGCATAAAGATTTGCGACCAGGCGATTCGTGACGCGACGATGATCGTAGAAAAGATTGTCGCGCGCGTAGTCTCTAATACTGCGCTCACTCGCCATGACGTTGTAGAACGAAGTGCCCAGCACCGGAGATTGCAGCAACCCATAGAAGGCAGCGCCTGCCATCCCTGGACGCCGGTTCAATGTATCTGATCCGGTTGGACCATTAAGTATCATCATGTTGACGAGTTCGGGATGTTCATCCGCGACGCGTATGGCGTAAGCGGCGCCCAGAGAACTGGCAACTATGTTGGCGGGGTAGCCGGCGACTTCGCGAATGAAATCGGTGATCAGTTCAACATACAAATCGGCCGAATACGATGCGGTGGCAGGTTTGTCTGAAAATCCGAAACCGAGCAGGTCCAGAGCGTAAACGCGAAAGTCAGCGGCAAGTTCGTCAAAGTTCTTTCGCCACATGAAGCTCGACACGCCAGCTCCGATACCGTGAATGAAAACAACTGGAGGTGCTGCGTTGTCAGCGCCGGCGGTTTTGTAAAACACGCGCCCGTGCTTCCACGGAAAGAAGTGAGCCTTCCCGCCCAGTGCACTGTCGTCGGGTTCACTTGCGTTGCGTTGAATGGCCGCATTGAGCGCCGCGAGGGCGGCCATACCTGCACCGCCCGCTATTGCAGTCTTAAATAGATTTCCCAGTTTGCTCATGTGGTTCTAAATGAACGCGAAATCAAATTGCTCCTGGTGCACCGTCGGGTCACTGTTGATGTCGATAGGACCGAGATACTCTTCGATTTCATTCAACACGTCCCGCTCAGTCCCGCGTAGCGCGCGCGCGACTTCAGGATTGATGCGCAACGTTGCCTGTTTGTTCTGCTTGTCGCCGTTCATCGCTTTCGCGAGCGAGCGCGCATCCTCGAGCAATTCGTAACAAATCGTCTGGGGCGACTTGATCAAACCCGCGCCCTGACAATACTGACACGGCGCGCACAAGGTGCGTTCGAGAGATTGCTTGACGCGTTTGCGCGTCATAATCACGAGGCCAAAATCGTTGAACGACAGCACCTTGGTCGGCGATTTGTCGTTGCGCAGTGCGTCCTGTAACGCCTGCATTACTTTTTGGCGGTTGCGTCGTTCTTCCATGTCAATCAGGTCGAGCACGATGATTCCGCCCAGATCTCGCAGCCGAATCTGACGAACGATTTCGTCAACAGCTTCGAGGTTGGTCCGCGTGATCGTGTCTTCCAAACGACCGCTGCCCCGGCCAACGAATTTGCCGGTGTTAACGTCGATCGCAACCAGTGCTTCGGTTTGATTGATAACCAGATAACCGCCCGACTTCAGCCACACACGTGGCTTGATCGCCTTATCAATTTCCGCCTGCACGCCGTAGTTTTCGAGAATAGGCTGCTCGCGGGTGTAGAGTTTGACGCGTTTGACCATCCGCGGCTGAATGCGATTCACGAACTCAAGGATGTTTTGATACTCCTCTTCTGAATCCACGCGAATTGCGCTGAACTCATCAGACAACTGATCACGGAGTATGCGCTGCACGAGATCCAGATCCTTGTGCACCAGGGCTGCCGGTTTGGATTTTTCCGCGGCTGCACGAATGTCGAGCCAAGTGCGGACCAGATAACGAACGTCTTCACGTAAATCTTTTTCGCTGATGCCCACACCAGCCGTTCTTACAATGAAGCCGCCGGAGGGAATGTCTTCCTCGGCGCGGAGTTGCTGGATAAGTTTTCGCAGCCGCTGCCTTTCGCTATCTGACTCAATCTTACGTGACACGCCGACATGTTCGACGGTTGGCATGTAAACCAAAAACCGTCCTGGAAGCGCGATGTGCGACGTGATGCGCGCGCCTTTCTTGGCGATTGGTTCCTTGGCGATCTGAACAAGTATTTCCTGACCTTCGCGCAGCAGGTCTGTGATCGTCGGCTGATGGCGATCGCGTCGCGAAAAGCCACGACCTTGCCGGCCGCCTCGGGCGCGTGAACTAGTTGCTGGAGCAGAAGCGGCAGCCGGTTTTTCCGCTGGAACTGGTTCTGCCTCTACCACCTCAACCGGAAGCTCCTCGCCGTTTCCGTTCGCCGGCGCATCGGCCGGCTGATCCGCTGCGCTTTGCTTGGTCGGCCGGCGTCGTCGCCGCCCACCTCTTCGCGTTGCGAATTCCGCGCGTGAACGAGTGTCATCGACGCTAGCGTCAGCATTTGCGTACCCGTCCTCATCAGCAGCCAGTTCAGATGAGGCTTCGCTTGGTATTTCGTCAGCGGCGGCATCTTTCGTCCTGCGTTTCGTCGGTCGCTTGGAGGCCGTTTTCTTTTTGCCGCTCACCGTGTTGAGTAACTTGCCCAGGCGCGATTTCTTGCTGCCCCGGCGTGCGGGTGCAGCTTCTTCCGTGGGTTCCGCTGAAGTCGCCTCAGCCCGTTCGAGCCGTTCATTCTCCTCGTCATCGCTGACTCGTTCGAAACTGCTGCCCTTAAGAGTGTTTTCGGATACGTCATCAATGAAGTGGTCAATGTGCGCAGCGACTGGCTCTCGAACTCGCTGACTCGAAAGGTCGAGTTCCGCTGAATTTTCGCCGTCGTCGATTCGCTGAAAATCGTCGTGATATTCCACGGTGGAAAGGACAGACCCGACTTCCGCAGTGCGGAAATCATCCTCCAGGTTGAATTCGCCCGCATGAATCTGATCCAGGAGACGCTCCTGAAGTCGCGCATCTTTGAACATCTCGCCGTTGATAATCGGTTCGTCTTCGTCGACGATTCGATGAATCGAGGGATCAGCGGCAACAAAAGGCGTATCAATGTCTTCCGCGCGTACCCGCATATCGGTTGACAATGTGCTTTCGTCATCGCTGTCGCTGCCGCGCCCACGGCGCCGCCCGCGACGTCCCCGTCGCTTGGTGGCCTCAGCCTGTTCTATGAACGGCTCAGCTTCGGTTTCGGGGAGTTCTTCTGCGGCACGCAACGGTTCCGCGCGCTCCTGCGTCGCTTCGATGTGATGCTCGCGTTCGACCCGTCCGAGCTCGATTTGCTCGGCAGCCAGGCGCTGCGCATCGGCAACGTCACCCTTCTTCGATTTGTCGATGACAATTCTTTCGAACTCTTCTTCCTCATCGAAGAAGTCGGATACGTAGAGGAACGCGTCGCGCTCCAGTCCAATATCGACGAAAGCTGACTGCATGCCGGGCAGGACGCGCATAACGCGTCCTTTGTAGATGTTGCCGACGATGCCCTGATTTCCTTCGCCGCGTTCGATGTAAAACTCGGTAACTTTTTCGTTTTCGATGATCGCGATTTTCTTTTCGCGACCGTTAACACTAACTATCAATTCTTTTGACATGTGTGGTTGGAACTCTCCTGGCGTCATTTACAGCAAAGCAATCGCAGCGCGATTCCGTTTGGAAAACGCGCTAACGCTCTGCCTCATGACGTGTGAATCGGTCGATTGGGTCCGCTGCGCTGCCAGCTCAAAAACTGAGCGCGCGAATTCCCGCGGAGCGCGACGTATTGGGTCGCGCTGTAATTCTGTTGTGTTGGGAAACGCCGGCGCTTGCTGAGGCAGAGGCGTAATGCCTTCTGGCCGGTGTTTGCGGAATTGCCGGTGGAATGCGAAAGCAAACTCGGACGAGTTTGGTTCCGCGGCGCACCGGTCACTTAAACTGTTCAAAAAGGAAACCTAACTAGCCTGCCTTGCGCAAAAGCCCAAACAGGGAGCGCCTTCATACATGATGAAGGCTTAGGACATCTTGTAAAGATGTGCTCGCGACCTGGTGGTCTTCAATGATCAGCGGGAAAACCCGCGGCGCGCGTGCCTGGAACAATACCAGAGGCGACTATTCAAAAAGTTAATGCGGTGTCGTCACGCATGGACGACGCAAAATTTGGCTCGCTTGGATGACACCGTTGTGTTCGGCGCCACTCCTCAATTGCAATCATTCAATGTCTTGTCCGCTTTGACGTAAACGTCTGAGCAGGGCGAGCTGTACGGAGTATAACCGAACGGGGTGGAAATGCGAACTTCTGTGGAATGCCCTAAAGTTGTGTTGCCAATTGGCGGGATGGGCTAGCGTTGTGGTAATTCCGGCTCATCATAGTGGAACTTATCTTTTGAGAAATCGAATAGTACACTTCCCCAATCACGTGTGATCGATTTTTGAGCTTTGGTGGCGAGTACTAAGGACAACTCTTGCAATCGTACATCATTACAGCCTTTAACAGTCCCATCCAGACAGTCGCCAAAAGCTGACATTGCGCCTGATACGTCTTTACTTTCTACGACCGCCAAAGGACCATGATACAATCGCCAAAACTTTTTCTCTGCGACCTTTCTCTCTACTAAATCTGTACTGTTACCTATTGTCGCCGTTGCTTCAGTAGCCTCGAGATACAAAGCAAATTGTTTTTCAAATAATGGCTTAGCAAATTCTCTTTTTGAAAGTTCGTCGTTAAGCCGCGCGTTCTCCTTTTGTGCATCTAAATTCGCCTTATGCTGAACCCGGAATTGATACACACCGAAGGTAAAGCCAGCTACGGTGACAAGCACGGAGATTAAGGGAATATAACGCGAGACACGCTCATCCCACTTACTCTTATTCTTCAAGTCATCGATCTCCAGCCTAAGCTTTTCTAACTGAGCCTCAGCAAGATTGTCATTTCGGTTTGAGATAGCTTCTTGCGGTTCTTTCATCACTTTTCACCCCGGCACGGTGCACGGACGAGAAGGGCATGCCACTAGATATCAATTCACAAAGCGTCGGAGTTGAACACTGATCGCAAAACCGATAGCGATGAATGTGGCGATCAGCGACGCTAGACCTGCGCTCATCAGGGGCAAGGGAACACCGATTACGGGCAAGATCCCGAGCTCCATGCCGACGTTTATGAAAATCTGAAAAGTTAATCCGCCAACAACCGCCATGATCACCAGCATTCCCATTCGATCTGGCGCGCGTTTAGCTCCTGCGATTAGGCGGAAAAGCAAAACCGCATAAGCAATCAAGACAAGAATGCAACCAATGAATCCGGCGTTTCCAGCGGTTACGGCGAAAATAAAGTCCGTGTGCGGCTCGGGTAGAAACTTCAGACTACTTTGCGAGTGGGCTGACGATGTGTCGGCGCCGAGGAGTCCGCCTTCACCGATCGTCAGGATCGATTGCCAGGTGTTGTAGCCGAATCCGCGACGGTCTGCTTTTTCCGGATCGAGGATGACGTTGATCCGTTCCTGTTGATAGTTCTTCACGAGTTGTGTCTTCACACCAACCCAGTAGGCAAACGGCAGTAAAACCACACCTAAAACAATTGCGGTAATTACGTAACGAATGCGAATAGCGGACAAGAAAAGTACGACGATCAGAATAGGCAGGTAAGTCAATACGGAACCAACGTCGTGTTCAAGCAGAATCAGCGCAATCGGCAGAGCGAGTATCAAACCGCCAACTGCTATCTCCTTCAGGGTCAAGGCGCCGACCCGGTGCCGCCCGAAATAACGAGCGAGCATCATCGCGGTGGTGACCTTAACGAACTCAGACGGTTGAAACTGCCCGATGCCTGGAACTTTGATCCACGCCCGCTGCCCGTTGATTTTCAGGCCGATGCCGGGAATCAAAACAATCACCAGCAGAAATAATCCGAAGATGTAGAACGCTGGAGCAATGTTGAGAAGTTTGCGGTAGTCGTTGAACGCAACGGCAAGCATCGCTACAACTGCGATGCCGAGACCAATCAGCTGCTTGATCCAATAGGGTTCCGTTGGTTGTGCTGCACGAATCTGCATCGTGCCGAAGACAACGATGCCGATAGCGAGAATGGCCAAAAGCCAGTCAAAATCCCGGAGCCCCTTTTTCTGAATCATTGCAACCATGGATTAAAAGTCCTGAGTCCGACTGAGTACTGAGTATTAAGTACTGCGCCTTAACTGTCGTACTGCTTCCTGCTCCTGCTTCCTGCCTCCTGTTACTTCTTTACTGCGCCGCTGCAATAGTCTCCGGTTTCTGCTCTGGTGAAACTTGCGGTTTAGGCTTTTGGGCCACCGGTAAAGCGCCTGGAGGTTCAGCGTGCCGCGTCTTCCTATAAAACACGTCGTAGATCCGGCGAACAGCAGGCGCCGCGTGATGGCCACCAAAGCCGGAATTCTCGATGATGGCGACCAGCGCAATTTCAGGTTTGTAAGCTGGAGCGTAAGAGACGAACCAGGAGTGGTCCTTGTTTTTGCCGACGTCTTTGCCGAGCCCGACAACCTGCGCCGTCCCCGTCTTGCCGGCAATGTCGAAGCCGGCCATGCGAATGCTGCCGGCCGTTCCGCCGCCATTGACCACGCTCCACATTCCCTCAACTACAGCGTGATGAATATCTCCGGGTATCGGTACAACTTTCGGGTGCGCGCGTGAACCTTCAGGCTGGAATCCACGGCCCGCGCGAAACTCCGGCGTGCCGGCTACGCCGGCAGGCTTGAACTCCTTCAAAAAGTGAGGAACGAAGAGCTTGCCGCCCACACTAATGCCCGCGATCGTCCGTAACAGTGCTATTGGCGTGATCACATCGTAAACCTGGCCAAACGACGAATAAACGGTGTCGATATCAGTCCATTCGGGACTCTTCGGCTGCATTCGCCGCTTGAACTCGCGCGAAGGCGTCCAGCTCACGACCTCATTGGGAATATCAATGCCACTCCGCTTGTTGAGATCAAATTCGTCAACCATCGCGACGATTCCATCGAGACCCATTTTCAAACCAAGACGATAAAAATAACCGTCACAGGAGTGAGTAATTGCGGCCTTAACGTCGGGCGTTCCATGTTGGCTCATACAACGCGTGAACTTATTGCCGATCGTGATGCCGCCGCCACAAAGAAGGTTTGAATGATCCAGCGTAATGGCGCCTTGCTGGAGGCCGGCGATCGCCATCGGGATCTTCCAGGTGGAACCAGGCGGATAACGGCTTTGGACTGCGCGATTCAACAACGGCGTTTCAGGATCGTTTAGCAAAGCGGCGTACTCGGCGCGACCTTCCTTTGTGCCGATGCGACTGGAGAAGAGGTTGGGATCGAACGATGGCGCGGATGCCAGCGCCAGGACTTCGCCGTTGTTTGGATCCATCACGACGATGACGCCGCGTTTGGTTGCCGACGCCTTGAGTTGTTCCTCCGCCGCAAGCTGCAGGTCCAAATCAATTGTCGTAATCAGATCCTGACCGGGTTGAGGTGGAACAGTTTCTATTTCATCCTGAATGCGGCCACGGCTGTCCACTACCACCTTGCGATAACCGTCTTTGCCTCGCAGATAGTCGTCATACGTTTGTTCGAGACCACTCTGGCCGATGATGTCGCCGGGTTTCAGTCCCTTGTCTTTGTAGAAGGGCTGCTTGAGTTGCTCGGGTCCAATTTCACCAACGTATCCAAGCACGTGGGCCAACAACCCATCGGCGGGATAACGCCGTTGCGGTTGCTGTTCAACGCGCAGCTCGGGAAACTCCAGCTCATGTGCCTCGACCCAGGCGATGTCGCCGGGTGTAGCATCCTGCTTGACGAGGATTGACTCGAACGCGGGCTGAGAGCTTATTTGATCAAAACGATCGCGGAGTATTTCGCTATCGACGACAAGCGCTTCGGATAGCGGGCTTACCAGTGAGGAGAGTTTGCGTCCCTTCAAATCTTCGCGAGAAAGAATGACGTTGTAGATGGGACGCGACTCAACCAGCGGATTGCCGTCGCGATCGAAAATTACTCCGCGCGGCGCT
This sequence comes from Pyrinomonadaceae bacterium, assembly GCA_963730985.1. Lineage (GTDB taxonomy): Bacteria > Acidobacteriota > Blastocatellia > Pyrinomonadales > Pyrinomonadaceae > PSRF01. Next base: position 538,945 of record CAVSTX010000005.1, on the reverse strand, counting down.
GAAATCGGCAGGAGGCGAATGCGTTGGTTCTGCGCGATCTCGGCGTAATGTTGACCGCGCACGAGTTGCAGGTAATACAGCCTGACGCCGAGCAAACCGAGCAGCAGGACCACAACGATTTGCACCACCCATAGCCGGCCTCGGAGATTTTGTGAAGAGTCTTCGAATTTCATTGCTACTTATCGTAACGCAAACGTTAGTTTGCGTGTTTTACAACCAAATCTCGTTCTCAATAAACAGCCAAACTAAAGCTTGCGTTAGGGTCATCTTCTGATTGAATGCTTGCTGCGTCGTGCTCCTCGCCGCCGTGAAGCGAAACTGCGCCGCTGCGTCGCGCGCTCCGAAAAAACTGTATCGAGAAGGTAAAAAACAAAAGTGCCCAGGATAGTGGTGCCGATTAGCCGGTACGACATCGTTTGCACGAAAGGAACTGATAGCGAATAGCCCAGCGATCGGTGCCAAAAAACATAAACCGCTGAATCTACCAGCGTGGCGGCCGCCAACACCGGGATTCTTAGTAACGTGTTTTCAAGATTGATTCGCGTGGCAGCCACGTAAATCAAGTAGGCGGTTAATGTCTTGGAGAAACCGCCGGCTCCGATTAACCCGCCGCCGGCAGCATCCACAGCCAGTCCCGCGACTGTGCCGACAATCAACGCCTGCCACGCATGGCGTTGCAAGGCGATATAAACAACCACCACCAGCGGAAAGTCAATAAACGAGAGGGGAGACCAAACAGCCCTGAGAGACAACTGAAGGATTATGGCAACGGCGAGAACGGCCGCAATCTTAAGCTGAGGCATCTTTCAAATTAAGCGTCGTTCTCACTTGAACAGGGCACGGCATAAACTGCCCTCAGGCCAAGTTCACTTCTCCGGTTTCGCTTTATCGACATTGGGGAGAGTTTGATCAGGTGTCGGTCTTTGGGGCGCACGGTAAAGCAACACGGCTACTTCTTCGAGTTGATCAAGTCGGGCGCCTGGCCGAATGAAAATCTGGTGAGCTTGCGTTCCGCTGCCCGGGCTAATTTGAACAACTTCTCCCACGTTCAATCCGGGTGGATAAATTCCGTCTTGTCCCGTTGTCAGAATGTAATCGCCGACTTGCACCTTTTGCAGATTCGAAACATATCGCATCTCGATCAGGTCGGTTTTGCCAAGACCGCTTACGGAACCGAGTGCTCCCGAGCCACTCAACTGTCCGACGATAGCGCCCGCTGCGGCTTTCTCGTCGGTAATGAGCATTACCTGGGCCGTCACCGGACTAACCGCGATCACTCGACCAACTATTCCGTCAGCCGTCGCCACCGGCATGTTGAGAGCAATGTTTGAACTACTGCCGCGGTTAATGGTGACCGTATTGAACCAAACGGATGAATCGCGAGCGATGACCCTGGCAATTACGTGGTCGTAACCTGTTTGCTCCTTCAGGTTCAACAATCGTCTGAGGCGATCGTTTTCTAACTCGGCCTGGCGAGCATTGCGCAGTTCGAGTTCTGTTTGCGCGAGCCGAACTTTCAGGTTTTCGTTTTCAACGGCGGTACTGCGGAAATGGATGATTTGGCTGATTAGATTTGAACCTGCGCCGCCGGCTTTTGATGAAACGCTTTGGACCGGAGAAGCAGCGGCTTGCATCCACACTCTGAACAGGCGTTGATTACTCGAGTTGTCGCGCGCGTAAAACGCCATGACGCCAAAATTCGCGATCAGCAGAGCAACGAGCCAGATTGGAGCTCGTTGGCGAATCTCCCTTTGCGTACGCGCAGTAGCCATGCTCTACATTCCGCTCGTCATTGTATTTTCCCACTTCACTCGTTTCAGCAGATCGAAATCCGAAAGCATCTTGCCGGTGCCAAGCACCACCGATGCCAGCGGATCGTCAGCCAACGAAACGGGCAAGCCGGTTTCAATCGAGAGCCTCTTGTCGAGGTTCTTCAGCAACGCGCCGCCACCGGTCAGCACAATTCCGCGCTCAACGATGTCGGCGGACAACTCGGGTGGCGTTCTTTCCAACGCCACACGAACCGCATTCACGATGGTGGAGATTGAATCCGCGAGGGCCTCGCGAACTTCCTCGTCTGTCATCGTGATTGTCTTGGGAATTCCTTCGATGAGATTTCGGCCACGCACTTCATATGAGAGTGGCTCGTCCAGCGGATACGCCGAACCCAACTCAATCTTGATTGCTTCGGCAGTGCGTTCACCGATCAGAAGATTATATTTACGTTTGATGTACGAGATGATCGCTTCGTCCATCTCATTTCCCGCAACGCGTACCGCTCGCGAGTAAACGATTCCGCTCAAACTGATCACGGCGATATCAGTGGTACCACCACCGATGTCGACAACCATGTTGCCGTGAGGTTCAGTAATCGGAAGTCCCGCGCCGATCGCCGCGGCCATCGCCTCTTCCACCAGATACACTTCCGATGCCTTGGCGCGATAGGCCGAGTCTTCCACCGCGCGGCGTTCGACCTGGGTGATCTCGGACGGTATTCCGATAACCACGCGCGGACTGACCCACGTCTTGCCGTTGTGAGCTTTGCGAATGAAGTGCTGGAGCATCTTCTCTGTCACTTCGAAGTTCGCAATCACGCCGTCCTTCATCGGACGAATGGCGACGATGTTGCCAGGCGTGCGACCCAACATTTCCTTGGCATCACGACCGACGGCCTCGACCTGGTTCGTGATCTTGTTGATCGCCACGATTGACGGTTCCGAAACTACAATGCCACGCCCTTTGGCGTACACGAGTGTATTCGCCGTGCCCAGATCAATAGCCAAATCACTGGAGAACAGGCTGAAAATCGATTTAAAAGCCATCTAAGAAGTCTCTTCCCTGAATGTAAATGAGAGCGTCGGCGGGGTGGACCACTAACTGAGCGTTACTGGTAACGATAAGAATCGAAGGTGGAACTACTTCGAGGGTCAAAACAGCCGAGTCACCAAACCACTACCAGCGCATCCAACTTCACGTCTAACCGAGCCAAGCCTACCGTCGCAAACAAGATACACTGATTTCGAATCTTTATGCCATCACGAAAATGCATTCTCGTCGTCTGTTTCCACTACTCCATGCTGTAAGGCGAGGTCGCTCGTTGCCTTCACGTCTCGACCGACAGACGTTGAGAACCGGATACAGTTTTTGTTGGCGGCCTTGGCTTCGTACATCGCAGTGTCGGCGCAGGCAATTAGTTGCTGCGGCGACGACGCGTGTTCGGGAAATGCGGCTACTCCAAAACTCGCCGTTAGCGACAGTTTCAGGTTGCGCCCTGCAGTAAACAAATGCGTCGCGATCTTGGTGCGGATGCGTTCTGCAACCGCGCCGCCGAGCTCGATGCCAGTGTCGGGTAACACGATGACAAACTCGTCTCCTCCGTAGCGCGCCACAGCGTCTGTGTCGCGAATCGAAGAAAGGATTACCGCAGCCATTTCCATGAGGACATGCGAGCCCGCAAGGTGACCATGCGCGTCATTTACCTGTTTGAAGTTATCGAGATCGAGGAAGAGAGCAGTAACGCTCGAACCGTAGCGACGAGCTCTTCTGATCTCGTTCAAAAGAAACTGACGGAGGTAACGCGCGTTGTGCAGCTTCGTGAGATCGTCCGTTTGAGACAAGCGTTCAGCCTCACTGATACGAACTGCGTTGGCGAGCGCAGCGGCAACGGGCTGCGACATGGCATTGAGAATCGCCATCTCTGTCTTCTTGAACGCGGGTCGTGCGCGAATGCCTTCCAACACGCCCAGGATTCTTTCACCACAAATCAACGGCACTGCCACAACGTGGTCGCCGTGTTCCTTCTTCTTCAATGTGCCAAATCCTGCGCACGCCAGGCGAGCTGCGCGCGATTCAGAACCAGACGGCAAATCATCAGTGCCCATCCACAGCCTGCGCCAGTCTTCGGCTTCGCTATGCGTTTCGTCGGCGAGTGTTCGCATTGCGAGTGGTTCCAAAACGTAAGCGTCTGGTCCCTTTGGTTCGCCGACCAGATAGATGGTCCAACGATCCGCATGCACCAAAGGATTTAACTGGGCCAACGCAGCCATCGCGGCACTTTGCTGATCGCCTGTGAAGTGAAGAGACGAAACCACGTCATACGCTGCACGCAAGGCAGTCGAATTCATTCGTGGCGGCAGCGATAGGGAGCTTGGTTTGGCAGGTGCGCGAACTACATCAGGCAGCTTTAATTCGCCGGTCGCGCCGTGACCTTCGATTTCATGAAGAATGGCGGGGAGCTGCGCCGCTTTATCCGCAATAGCCCGAAAACCCAGTCTTTTCAGGGTCGCACCGTCGATTGTGCGGACGCTCAGGCCATGAAACGCATGCCGGCGACAGGCCACCAGCGGCGTCTCGGGCCACGATGTTTTTGCCTGTTCTACGGCCGAGTGAAGCTCAACCATGTCGGCGCCCGCCACCACTTCGTAGAGGATGGCGATTGGCTGTTCGAGTTCATGATTCGGTTCCAGGCGGCCACGTCGCGGTGCAACACCGTCAAGGGTCGCGCCACGGAGCCCTTCAATTAGCGTCTTAACGCCGGCGAGTCGGAGCGCCTCGATCAGCTCGTAGGCAGGCGCTTCGTGCGCATCAGTTAGAAGTATGACGTGCCTGGACATGGGTAAACCGATTGCGTATCTGATCAGCCTCGGCCACCCGGGAGTGATAGCCGATACTGACTACTGTTGCCGCGCGGATCTTCAGCATCCACGTTGATGTCTTTCGTGCCGGGGGGCGACGTGATCTGAAGTTGGAACGACCCTTCGGTTGGAACAATCGCTTCGCGTCCAGTGATTCGAATTGTGGTGCCAGGCTCTGCGCGCCCGCGGATCAAATAAATGTTTCCGCCTAACAGCTCCGCCGTCAGATTCGAAACGGCAACGCGCGATCCAGTTCCTTTGGTAGCGATGATGAATTTCTTTGGATCGCTCCAATCGCTTGTTTGTCCGCTGGCCGCAGTGGCCCGAACACGCCAGAAGTAAACACCTGGCCGCAGGTCGCTGGCGGTGAACTCAGTTGAAGCTAATTGATCGCGTTCAATTACTTTTCCATCTGCAACGAAGAACGGAGACGTTGCTACTTCGACACGATAAAACGATGCAGCTCCGGTTTGAGGACGCAACCACTTCAAAGCGACAGTCGCGGAGCCGTTGTTACCGACGAGGACTCTTTCTAAATCGCGGGGCTCGGAAGGGAGCGGCATCTCGAGCAACCGTTGCGGACGCGAGATTGTTCCGGACGGATTGACCGAAACGTACTGTCCGCCCTGGAGGATGGTTTTCTCACCACCGCGATTCGTAGTTTCAACCGCACCGGAGTTGACGCGAATTTCTTCAGTGCCTTCCGGGTTCACTCCAAAGCTTGCCCCAGTTTGCTGTCCTAACTTGTTTGTAGTTTTCGGCGTTTCGACGACGTTGTTGGTGCCTTCGGGTTGTTGCTCGGTGCGGACGTACATTTGGCCGCTGTCGACCACGACGTGAACATTTGTTTTCTTGCCGTCGTCACCGCTGGCGTTGTCGCGCACGATGATCGTGCTGTTTGGCCGGACAACTAAGGTTGATCCGTCGGCCATGCTGACGCGCGCGCGGCCACTGGCCTGGGTCTGGACGGTGTCGCCCGGATAAAGTTCGGTGTCGCTGCTGGGGATGATGGTTTCGCGAGTGGCTGCGCGGATGACTCGAACGTCGCCTTCAAAGGCAATAAAGCGCGCGCCAGACTGCATTTTCATCCCGGTTCCGACGTTTCGGAGAGGATTGCCATACTTCCAGACGTAAATCGCCGCGGCGCCGGCGATGCCGCACAGCAATAGGAGGGCGATGGTGAGGTACACGATACGCTTTTGTACCACCCACCAATCAAACACAAATCGACTGGTCTTTGTTGTCATCAGTTTTGAAGCTATTTAGAACTAGAGGGGCAACACATGGAGGACCGTTACTAACTCGTTCTCCAGGCTGTGAGTCGGGCAGCTACGTGGCAGGAATGCTTTATTTGCGGCTAATGCGGCAACCTCTGCCACATCGAATCTAGCACAGGCGGGAACGCCGCTTCAAGGCCTTATGTTTCAACGACTTCGCATCAGTGGCGCGGAATAGTCTGTGATCGGCTAAGTCTCAATTGAAATCGTCACAGACGGGAGTCTATGGGCGACTCATCTGCGAGTGAGCTTTTCAGGTTCTTCCCCGGCGTAGTCCGATTCGTCGTCCTGCCGGGCGGCCTGTTCGTTTAACTGGCGCGTTGGTAGTTCGCCTGCCTGTTCGATTGCCGAATCCTCGTTATTGTCAAAAGGAGAATCGAAGCCCTCGGGAAGCTCAACATCGATGGGAAGTTCGGCTTCTTTGGGCCAAAGGAGCGAAGCAGCTACCGAGCTCAGCAAAACTACCGCGACGAAAATCAGCGACGCGTAAATTGGCACGTGAATGCCAATCGCCAGCACCAGCATCTTCGCGCCGATGAATGTGAGGACGATGGCCAACCCCATTTTGAGATAGTGGAATTTTTCAACTACGCCTGCCAGCAGGAAGTACATCGACCGCAATCCGAGAATCGCAAACACGTTTGAGGTGTAAACAATGAACGTGTTGGTGGTGATAGCAAAGATCGCCGGAATCGAATCGACGGCAAAAACCAAATCCGTAACTTCTACGATGATGAGCACCAGTAACAGCAACGTTCCGGTGGTTCGGCCGTTGATCTTCGTGAAAAACTTTTCCCCGTCATACTCATGCGTCAGCGGTATGTAGCGCGTCACGAGGCGCACAATAAAATTCTCTTCGGGTTGAATGTCAGTGTCTTCCTGGCGAAACATCCGGATGCCCGTGAAGACGAGAAACGCGCCGAAGATGTAGATGATCCAGTGGAAGCGATTAATCAGGGCAGCGCCGATGAAAATCATCGTGAGACGCATGACGAGTGCGCCCATCACGCCCCAAAAAAGGACGCGATGTTGAAAACGCGCCGGAACTTTGAAGTAGGAGAAAATCAGCAGGAAGACGAACAGGTTGTCAACCGACAGCGACAGTTCGATCAGATATCCGGTGACAAATTCCAGCCCGCGAACCGTTCCCTGATACCAAAAGACCAGGCAGGCGAAGATCGCCGCGAGAGAGATCCAGACTATGCTCCAGATCGTCGCTTCGCGATACGTGATTCTATGGGCTTTGCGGTTGAAGAGTCCCAGGTCGAGACTCAGCATTAGAAGGATAAAGAGCGAAAATCCTATCCATAACCCCGTGGAGCTGCCAATCGAGTTCATTCGTACCCATTAAAATATCATCGGCATCGAAAAGCGGCAATTAAGCGCCCTTCAGGCGCAGCGCAAACGCCGCGTCAAAACCCACCAGTCAAACTTAGAATTCCAACGCTCGTCGCACGAAATTCAGCAGCCACCGCATGGTGCGTCCAACCTGGAGTGCGGTTGCACCCCTCACAGCGCGTCCCTTACAATCCGCCCTTTGTCGGAGAGGTAACAAAAATGCTTAAACAACTTGGCAGGCTGGAACGAACTCGCAGCATCATCATCGTTGGCTTCGCTGTCCTGATGGCAGTCAGTCTTATCGTTTTCTATGCGCCCGGAAGAACAAGCGGTGTGCCGGCGAGCAAGAGCACTGAAGTGGTCGCGAAGGTAGGCGGAGACGAAATCACTATCGGTGAGCTCTCTCGCTCGCGCGACAATTATATGGCGATGTTCGGCGGCCGCATAAGTATGGCCCAACTCGGCGGCAATAAACGGTTCCTCGACGGACTAATTCGGGAACGCATCATCGCTCAGGAGGCCGAGCGGCTGGGTTTGTCGGCGAGCGACTCCGAAGTTGCCGATCAAATTCGCCGTGATTTTAAAGACGCGTCGGGTCAGTTCGTTGGTATTGAAAGATACAAAGAAACAGTTGGTGCAAGATACGGTGACGTGGAAACGTTTGAGCGCAGCGTCAGAGACGACATCGCGCGGCAGAAACTGCGGGCCTTTATCACGTCGTCCATAACGGTATCGGAAGAAGAAGTGCAGCGGGCATACGAACGCAACAACACCGCTTTTGACATTAACCTTGTGACCATCGCCCCCGCCAAACTCGCCGAAAAAATCCAGCCGAGCGACGACGAGCTGAAGGCTTACTTCGAACAAAACAAAACCCAATATCGCTTTTTCGAAGCGCAGAAAAAAGTCCGCTATTTATTTATCAACCAGGAAAAGTCGGGACAGAAGCAACCGATTACCGACAAAGATTTACAAGCCGAGTTTGATCAGCTCAAGCCTCAAGCCAAACAGGCTGGTGTGAAAGTACAACAGATACTTTTGAAGGTCGCGCGCCCGGTGCTCGATGCTGAAGTTGAACAGAAAGCGAAAGATTTGATCGCGAAAGCAATGGCTGCGCCGGCGGACAAAGCCGAGCAGGTGTTCGCAGATCTTGCGCGAGGCAATTCTGAAGATCCGGCCACCGCGAAGAGTGGTGGTTATTTGCCGCGACCTGTCAAGAAGGATCCGAATAAAATTCACGGGCTTTATGATCGCGCGGTGGATATGGTTTTAGGTCAGGTTTCTGACATTCCGATTCGCTATAGCGGCAATTGGTACATCCTGAGACGCGGTGAAGCCGTTCCGAAGACCTTCGAAGAAGCAAAACCTGAATTGTTGGTCTCGCTGAGGAACCGGAAGGGTTATGAAGCTGCTAGGGGAATTGCCGATCGCGCGCAGGCGCGGCTGAAGGAAACGAAGGACGTGCAAAAGGTGGCGCAGGAGTTTGCCGCCGAAGCAAACATGTCGCCGGCAGAGATGGTGAAGGAAACGCCCTACGTTAAACCCGGCGACGATGTGCCCGAGATTGGCAGCAGCCAACAATTCGAAGCTACGCTCGAACCGTTGAATAACGCCGGGGACGTCGGTGAGCGGACAGGAATCAAAAACGGGTTCGCTATTCCAATGCTGGTTGACAAGAAGGAACCGCGAATTCCGGACTTTGACGAAGTAAAAACCAAGGTCGCTGATGCGCTGAAACAACAGCGCGCCCGCGAGCAAGTCGAACAGAAGGCAAAAGATTTTGCATCCTCGATTGGAAGTGCGGCTGATCTCAAGGCCGCTGCTGCCAGGGCCGGGTTCGAAGTTGTGGAGGAAGAAGGCTACAAGCTGGGCGGCACGTTGAAAGATGCGGGAACGAGTCCCGCGTTGGATGAAGCCATTTACGCTTTACAGTCTGGCGGGGTCACCAAAACTCCCATAAAAGTCGCCGACAAATTCATTGTGGTTGGTCTAACTAACCGTAAGAACGCCGATCTCGCAGCATTTGGTAGCCAGCGGGCGGAGTTAACGGAAACCCTGCTTTCATCTAAACAGAACCAGGTGTTTGAAGATTACCTTACGGCTGTTCAGAACAAGATGAAGCAGGAAGGAAAGATCAAGGTCTATCAGGACGTGCTGGCATCGATTGAAGAAGCTGAGCCTGAGATCGCGCCGCGGCCACAATTGCCGCAGCTACCGCAGTCTAACTAACGAGGAGAAACGACGAAAGGATTAGCAACGTCTGGGTTGCTAAAAGAGATAGGGGCACGGCATGCCGTGCCCCTATTAATTTGTGCCGTCTGTGAACGCGAAAGTCCTGTCTCGTTTTGCTTAGTTTCCTCTCATCAAAGGCGCAACCTGCGACTGCGCAACCGCCGTCTTGATGTGAAGTTCACTTCCCTGGGTCGTAATCGTGAGGTTGTCCAATGCCGTTCGCGCCAACGTGCTTTTCGCTGGTGACAGACGACCGACGAAAAACCCGCCTAACTGTTTCAGTCCTTCAACTGTGTTGCTGAGGTTTCGCGCGGCATAACTGTCGACTGTGCGGGCCGCCAGCATAAGTTCCAAATCTGATGTGGTCATTCCGAGCGTTCCGTAAACCTTCCGAACAGCGGTTAACTCACGCGCGAAACTGTCGTTGCCGATGCGAAGATTTGCCATCAGTCCTGGGCTAACGTTTCCACCAAACCCGACGATGGCATTCGGATCACGACTCGCCAGCGCAATTAATTCCGGGTTTGCAAACGCGCGATTCCGGCCCGCATCGATAGCACCGTGCACCGCCTGAACGTCGCCGATTGCAAGTGTGTTTCCGTCGAGAGCACTGACGGCGAGATCGCGCACGTGAACGTTCCACAGTCCGAGTAATTTGATCTGACGATCGAGAGTAAACACGTAGACGGTCTTACCCTGGTATTTCTGTTCCGCGTATTTGCCGCCGGCTGCGAGTCGACCGGCTGCGACCATCGCCTCTGCGTTGAAAGTCCCGCGGGCCAGCGCGACTGTGCGCACCTTTGTGATGCCTTCGGATGGATATGAAAACTGCATGCCCAATGCGATCTGCTCAAAAGATCTGGGGTCTAATCCGGTCTGCGTCTTGAATCGGGCCAGCTCCTCATTTACTTCGGCGACCTTCGCCGGATTCTCTGCGAGAAGCTTCGGCAGGGCTTCGTCGAGCACGCGGTTGACCTTGATGATCGCAACTGCATCCGACGCCGGAAGCGACGATAAGAGACTTGGAGCTGGAGCGGCCGCTGCTGCGCGACGACGAGTCGCCTGGGCAAAGACCGAAATCGCACTGCAAACGCAAACCAATAACGCTATGACGACAATCTTGTTCTTCACGATAAACCCATCCTTCATTTGTATGTGTGAAACCAACATCATTTGTTACGGGGGAGTTTTGGAGGAAAACGACAACTGTCCCTCGGATGCCTCTTTTCGGTCCGAAGGTTGGCCTTTAACGTTCCAACAGTAAAGCCAAACCCATACCACCGCTCACGCAAAGTGTTGACAGACCGTATCGAGCGTTTCGCTTCGACATTTCGTGAACGAGCGTGGTCGTAATACGGACACCCGTGCAGCCGATTGGATGACCTAAAGCAATAGCGCCTCCGTTGACATTCAATCGTTCACTGTCAAACTGAAGTTCGCGATCACAGGCTAACACTTGCGCGGCAAAAGCTTCGTTCAATTCGATCAGCTCGACATCCTCAAGTGAAAGATTTTGCCTCGTTAAAAGCGATCGAATAGCCGGCACTGGACCAATGCCCATCACTTCGGGCGCAACGCCCGTCACTTCGTAATCGACGATTCGCGCTTGAGGCTCAGCGCCTGATTCCTTTAACGCTTCTTCGCTCATAACGATCAACGCCGCAGCTCCGTCAGTAATTCCCGACGAGTTTCCCGCCGTTACGGTGCCTTCTTTCGAAAAGACCGGCGGCAGCTTTGCCAGATCCGAAATGGTAGTACCTGCGCGAGCGTGTTCGTCGCGCGCGAACATTTTGACCTCGCCCTTCCGGCCATTTAGTTCGAGTGGAATTATCTCCGCATCAAACCGGCCCGCTTCGATTGCCGCCTGGGCGCGCTGTTGCGAACGCAAGGCGTATTCGTCCTGCTCATCGCGCGCAATTTCGTATTGTCGCGCAAGGTTCTCCGCTGTCTCGCCCATCACCAACCCTGACAGTGGATCGTTGAAGCCGTCGCGATACATTCCATCGACAAGATCAACGTTACCCATGCGCATTCCCCAGCGTGCACCCTCAGCGAAATAAGGAACGCGAGACATGCTTTCAGTTCCACCCGCAAGAACCCTGTCGGCCTTGCCTAAAACAATTTGCTGCGCCGCCAGAATGATCGCCTGCAAACCTGAGCCGCAGGCCTGATTGACCGTGAACGCCGGCACTGTCTCGGGAACACCTGCGCGATACGTAATTTGACGCGCAACATTTGGTCCACCACCAGCTTGCCGCGCGCAACCCCAAATGGAATTTTGAATCTGTTCGGGTCGCAAACCCGCACGCTTGATGCTTTCCCTGGCAGCCGCCACACCCAAATCCGCCGCTGTCCATGAGGCGAGACTCCCGCCAAAGCGGCCAATAGGTGTGCGCACGGATGCCGTTAGATAGACGTTTTTCATCAGTAGTTTGTTAACGATTTCCTGTTGTTCTTGACTAAAAATGGTAGCACACGATAGAAGTGCGACCGAACGTAGACGAGCTCCAAGATTCAGATACGAGAATTCGAGTTTTGTGACATCACTTCCTCACCTGTTTTGCTTGACCCTCCGTTAGCCGCCGCCAACTTTTCCCGAGAGCGGGCGATACTCCCGCAATTCGCCGCAGGCGCGAAGTCTTTAGCGTTGCCCTAACAAGGCACAGGTTCGCGCTTTGCGCTCATTGCAGGCGAGACGCCCGCGGACCCAATCGAGCCAGTAGCCTTTATGCCTGAACGACTCAATACGCCGATTCGCATCGAGGCGGCCAAAACAGTCATCTGCGAGTTGCTTGAATCACACGTCGAATGGTTTTGCACCATCGCCGATGGAGATACGCAACCTTTGCGTCAGGATGAACTTGAGATTTCCATCGCACATGGGCGGCTCGTCCTTACTACCTGGACTGAGAAGGGAACCCGCGCGTGGAAAATCATTTCGTGGGAGCGAACAGCCGACAAACTACTCTTGCATGCCGCTCGACGAATGGGCGCAGAGCGCCCGCTGATCCAATTGATTCCCAGAGCTTCAGCAAGTTCGATTGCTTTGACAGTTAAGGCTGCGCGTCAGGCCCGGTGTGAAGTTTTGGCTCGGCTCGCGTGTTTGGCCCAGGAAGGTTCGCGAGTCGAACGAGTGGCGCTGAGCCCCGGCGCCCGTCGAGGGCAACCAGGTCGCTACGCGCGGATTGTCTTGTGGCAAAAGCATCAGCGCACTGCTGTGACCGGATCTATCGCAGCCGCCAAAGCTGCTGACGCAGACGCGTTTCTTGCGGCGGCGCTGTTGTGGTTCAAACGAATCAGCGAAAGAGCGCGAGCGCCATACATTCAAAATCTTTGGTTGATGGTGGAAGGCCCACTCTTAAAATCGATCACTCAGCGAGTAGCGCTGTTACGAGCGGCGCTACAAGAGACCATCACGGTCTATGAAGTGGACCAGCAGCTAACTGAAATGTCTTGTGCGGAAGTTCCGGCACGGCATGACCTGTGGAAACGGCGGCTCTCGAGGTTTCCGCCGACTTCTGCGCTGGAAACTAGTGAAACGGCACGTCGCCTTATGTGTATTGCACCCGAGGCTATTGATATGGTCCATACGCGTTACGGAGAAACCCTTAGGTATTTTGGTTTGCCGTTCGCGCGCGTGCGGCGGGTGATGGTTGCTGAACGTGTTTGGTTTGGAATTGAAAGCTCGCGCCGTCGTTTGCTCGATGAAGGAACGACGACCGAATTTTCAACGTTGATAGACGAACTTATTGAGCATCGCGCCGCAAATGCGTTGGACCATCAACACGCCTTGTATCGGAACGCAGGCGAAGCGTGGCTCGAATCGTTGTTGCGACGCGACATAACCCGATTGGATCCGGGTCTGATTATCGCGCCGTTGTATGCGCAGTTCAGGATTGCGCGCGGCGGCGCGACTGGAGTGCGACCGATTGATCTGTTGGCGCTAAGGACTGACGGGCGATTGGCAGTAATTGAACTAAAAGTGTCAGAAGCCCGGGAGCATGTGTTACAGGGTGCGGACTACTGGCAGCGAGTGGAAGCTCATCGCCGTCGCGGGCACATTACGCGAGCGCGGCTTTTCGGCGATCGAAAGATCATCAACGAGCCGCCGCTCATCTATCTCGTCGCGCCTACTTTGCGAGTGCATCCCGCATTCAATGCCCTCGCCCGTTGCATTGCTTCGGACATCGAAATCTACCGGTTCGATATTAATGACGATTGGCGACGCGGCGTGCGGGTCTCGCGACGTGTGCGGGTAAATTAAAGCGCAGGTGCGATTTGTAGATCTTTGTTGACATCGCGTTCATTGAAAGTATATATAAGCGCCCGTCAAGCGCTGTTACTACCTCAACGAGTCTGGGGCAACCTCATTCCAATCGTGCAGCCGTTCCAATGACGACAACAACGAAAACCGTAACTAAGAACGAAGCTCGTGACTTGAGGTCTGATTGAGGGACTCTTGTTGTCGCAGTTGGGTGATCGGCTTGCCGGTCGCTTGAGAAAAAATGTGAAAACTGAATGGGAGGTGTAGTCATGGGTCTTTTCACGAAGGACTTGTCAGAGCCGTTGGCCCGCAGGTTTAAGGAGAAAGCAGTCGGCAATTTACAACGGAGTGAAGACCCCGATCAGAAATCCGCATCGGTAGCCAGATGGGAGACGGCTAAAATCTGGATTGTGTTCTTAGCTTGCTTTGTGTTCAGCCTCCTCGGCGTGTTTGGCAGTTTCCTGTTGTTTGGAAACACGATCACGGGAACAAGAAAATGGGGTTTCGCGGTCGTTATTTCAGTTGTGATGCTTGGCCTCAGTTATGGAGCCAAGTATTCGAATGCTGACGCAAGGATGAGTTTTACACCGGTTGACGTGCTTCAGTATTTAAGTCAGGGAATCCTTTGGCCAAGTACATGGCCAGCGCTGGCTAAGGTAATGGGCGTACAAGCGCCGGAAGGTCCCGGCAAAGCAACTGCGACTGTGCTATGGGGCCATGCGACAACAATCACGTCGTTCTTTTGTTAGGTCGCGCAGAGTTACGTAAGAAAGCAATCAGTGAGGTTGTTTGACCGTGTTGCGCGAGATTCTTTTCGAGGACTGAAGCCATTCTCCGCTAGATGGTTGCAGTTTGGTCTCCGTAGGAGCCGAGTGGCCCGACCAAACACTCGTAATTGTGCAGCAGCCATGGTTGCCTGAAGTCGCCATCCAGCTCAGCATACGCATTGTCAAAGTATTCGGTCACTGTTTCATAGATCGTATAGCCGTTGTCCCCATGAAGGACACCTTCGTCGATCAGACAATCCATTTTTAAACAAACCTCGGCATAGGTGTCGCTGCTGCGATCCTTCGGAGGTGGATTTTCATGACCAAAATGGAATCCTCTCGTATAACCCCAAAACGCTCGCACGCCATCTCGAATCATCGCTGGACCTAAGGCCACACCAGTATCGCAGGAACCTAAGTGCACAATCATTCCTTGCAGGAGTGTCATATCCTGCTCTGCGTTCCAGATTTGATTCCTGCCGAAGCCGGTAAAAGTATCCGGAAGCCCGTGCCCACAGCCCGTGATGTATTGCGGTGGATTCGCTGCAATATTGTTATCAACATCCGGTTGGACGACTTGAGTGCCGCGAAGATAGATTACGGAATGTTGTGGCCAGGTCGTTGAAAACCTGCTGAAGAGTAGTTTCTGGCGGAAGGCAGTTGCGTATTGCGAGTATAGGTCCGTGTCAGCGTCTAAGCACAAGACTTGCGCCATGTGAGGCTCTCCTCGAAGCTATTCGTTTGGAGGTAAGTGCGAGGAATCTAATTTTCTACTTTTGCCTGACGGACCTTTGCTCGTTGGACGTTTGGTTCATGGTCTCCCGTCTTACTGCGGATCAGGCGAACGCGACCGTCGTTTATGGCTTGTTCGATAAATCTACTATGACGAAGAACGGCGTCGGTTATCTCCTCAGCGACGCGCGAATGCTTACGCAACTCATCTTTTAGCGTGTCGGCAGTAAAGCTTCCATAACCCGAAATCGCAATCGCCCGGCCTCGAGGTATGGAGTTCAGGTACGCAGTTACCACTTGTTCTTTATCATGTTCGTTAAGTTCACCGACGGGCTTAGGCTTCGCTTTGGTTCTACGAGATTTTGTGTGGCTGTCACCGCCCTTGTCCTTGAACGCGATCAAGTCTCGAACCTTAACCTCGCCACCGTCAGTGTTCACTGAGATGACGCGATTCAATCCCTCCTCCCCTATAGGGACGTAACGTTCTCGACCTAACAAACCTCGTATCATGCAATTTCTCCAAATCGTAGAATTTGGGTAAAAGCCATGGCGCGCAACCGGCGCATCTTACTATACGAATCCAACTTTATGGGAGATCTATTCAATTTGAAGGGAGATTGTACTGGGGGGCGGGCGAACCCACAGGAAACTACTTGAGAGATGATAATTAGCGATGACAAGTTGCCGTCACCGTCGCCCCTAGTAGTCGAGGCTGAACAAGAGTACAGACCTCAAGCACGGCTGTCAACAACTTTTTGGGCCCTCTATGGCCGCAACTATAAGGATTTGCAGGAGTTAACGACGGCAAAAAAACCTGCAAGACATGAGGCGGGCACAGGTCGGCACACCCAAATCCCCGCCTCAAGGTCGCCATTTTTCACCGAGCTCAGTAAGAAGACAGCGGCTGGTTGCCGAGTCCAAAGGCCTGCGGGTTCTCGCCGATGATTGCCGCCGCGAAAAAAAGCGGTACGTAATAGACGCTTTCATCGCGGAAGGTAGCGTCGAGTTTGTCGCGTCCTGCCGTCAGCGCACAGATGCTGCACGTCTTGTCACCATCTCCGATCAATGACAAGTCGTTAACGACTTGATTGCCACCGCGGTTGTAAGAAAGCAACGCCAACGCCTCCTTCATCGGATCGCCTTCAAACCGTTTCATGCCGTCGGTGATATAGCGAGCCGCCGCGTCCGCAGATTTGTTTATGTCTAACAACTCCTCGCGCGACAGGCCGTAACGTTCTCCTGTTTTCGGAAGAAACTGAAACATGCCGATTGCACCCATCGAGTTTGGCGACTGAATGTTCACGTACTCCGACTCAATGAAAGGAATGTACAACCCAATGAGCGGCGACAGATTTCGCGCGCGAAAGCTGCCACCGAGTACCGGAGCGTGTGACTGGCCACGTTGCAACACGACACGCAGATCGGTTTTGCGTCCATCGCTGTTGAGTCGTCTGATATAACGATCGACCGCGTCGCGGATGTTGCCTTCGAACGCGGGCGTGAACTCATACGGTCTGCCTGAGATCTCCTGGGCAACGCGTCGAGCTTGAGCGGAGATAAACGCAGATCGTTCTTCCGTGCTCATCTGCTGGTAAAGTTTCGAGGTTTGCGCGGATGCGGTGCCGGTCAAACAAACCGTTACGGCTATGAGTAAAAAAAGCAGTTGATGAAGTTTCATTCTCTGTACCTCACTTATTTTCTTTGAGATGAGAGCGTCTTTAAGGTTCACACCCTCAATGTACATAAGCGAGAACCGCGGGCCAAAGTGTTCATACAACCCTTCGCAAAGCAGTTTTATTTTTTTACCGAGAAATTAAGGCTAATTCGCGTCATCCGACTCAACTTTGTTTGCTAGAATCCGAAACAATGACCGCGGCCCAATCTGACAATCTGACGGAGCTGTTACTGGATTGGAAGCACGGCGACGAGTCTGCGCTCGCTAGACTGACGCCGCTGGTCTACGACGAATTGAGACGCATCGCGCATCGTTATGTGCAACGCGAACGTAACGGGCACACATTGCAAACAACCGCTCTCGTTCATGAGGCTTATTTGCGACTCGCCGGCGATCAGCAAATCGAATGGCAGGACCGTGCACACTTTTTTGCGGTGACGGCGCAAGTGATGCGCCACATTCTGATCGACCATGCGCGTCGCCGGCGTTACGCAAAACGCGGCGGCGACCCACAGCAGGTTTCGCTCTCCGAGGCCCACGCGATGACGCAGGAGCGCGCGAGCGAATTGGTGGCGCTGGACGAAGCACTGGATGAACTCGCGGAAGTCGATCCGCGCAAAGCCAGGGTAGTTGAGTTGCGTTACTTTGGTGGACTGAGTTTGGAGGAAACAGCGGAGGTCGTAGAGATTTCAGTGATGACTGTTCGCCGCGATTGGCGCGCGGCGAAGGCATGGCTTTTTAAAACTATGTACCGCGAACAATAAGATGATTCGCTTTCCAGAAAATTGGCGACAAGTAGAAGAAGTATTTCAGCAGGCCCTCGATCAGCCTGAGCAGGAGCGAGCCCGGTATGTAGAGGATCTCTGCGCTGATGACGATCTGTTGAAACGCGAGACGATCTCATTGCTCGATGCCTACGAAGCCGCCACAGACTTTTTCGAACAACCAGCCATTGCGCGCGACGCGCAGGTACTCATTGACGACGGCTTCGATTTACAGGCGGGCCGTACGATTGGACCATACACGATTGTGCGCCGGCTTGGCGGCGGAGGAATGGGCGAAGTTTACCTGGCAGACGATCAGCGTCTGGGTCGGGCCGTGGCCTTGAAAATTCTGCCGGAGTATTTCGCAGCTGATACTGCGCGCTTGAATCGTTTTCAACGCGAAGCGCGCGCCGCGTCGGCGCTCAACCATCCCAACATTCTGACGATTCATGAGGTTGGCGAGCACGACCAGGTCCATTACATCGCGACCGAGTTTATCGACGGCCTGACACTTCGCGAACTCATCAAGTCAGAAGAGCTGACGTTAACGGAAACGCTGGAAATTGTTGAGCAGGTGGCCTCTGCGCTGGACGCCGCCCATCGCGCCGGCATCGTCCACCGGGATGTGAAGCCGGAAAACATCATGCGACGCGCAGATGGTTTAGTGAAGATTCTCGACTTCGGCATCGCCAAGTTAGTGGAGCCGGCTGGCCGGTCAGTGACGAATAGTTCTTCTTCGCCCGTACAAACTGAGATCGGCGTGGTAATGGGGACAGTCGAATACATGTCCCCGGAACAAGCGCGTGGTCTGGTTGTGGATCAACGAACGGACATTTGGAGTCTTGGCGTAGTTCTTTATGAAGTAGTGACCGGACGCTTGCCGTTTAGTGGTCCAACGCGAATGGATGCGATGGTTGCAATTCTCGAACGAGAACCCTTAGCGGTCGAGTCCGTAACAGCGACTCCAGACGCTGCCGGGGTACAACGCGTCATAACTAAGGCGCTGCGGAAGAAACCGGAACATCGATACCAGACCGCAGGTGAGTTGTCGGCGGAACTCAGCAATGTAAGGCAAAGGTTGGCCGAGTCACCACCATCAGCAACCACAAACCACGTAATACAAACTTCACGTCGCAAAACCGGATGGGTTGCATTGGCTCTTGTGCTGGTGTTTGCAGTTGCGATCGGGTTCGTTGTTTATCGCGCCTCGAATCTGCGACGTCAAACACCTTCAGTCGCAACTGTCCCGCCAGCGATCGCTTACGCGAACATGAGCGATGAGCAGCGACTAGCCTTTGTTCGTGAACAGGAGCAGCGCATTTCAGAATTGATGGGAGACGATCCACAACAACTTCCTCCTGACGCCGTGCAAGCCATTAAACGTTATGTCGATTTTTATGCGGCGAGAACTGGTAGCAAGTCCAGCGAGGCCGGCAAAGACAGTTTGGAAGTGATTTATTCACGCGCTCAAAGCTACGTGCCGCTGATTAAGCGTGAGTTCTCAGAGCGAAAGGTCCCGGTGATGATCGGGATCTACCTTCCCATGCTTGAGTCGGAATACCGGTTGTGCACAGAGAGCCCATTCGGAGCGAAGGGCATGTTCCAGTTCTTACCGCAGACGGCGCGAATTTACGGCGTAGCACCTGACGAAATGTGCGACGTCGAAAAGATGGCTCCGGCGGCAGCAGACTACATCGCCGACCACATGGCAGAGCTAGGTGAAGACGCGGAAAGCATGACGCTGGTGTTGGTTAGTTATAACCGTGGTTCGCAGTGGGTGAGAAGTACTTTGCGTGAACTAAGAGGGACTGAAAACTATCAACGCAACTTCTGGACTTTCTTTGCACACCGCGACAAACTTGATGACAGCTTCCGCAACGAAACTGCCGCCTACGTTCCTGGCTTCTTCGCCGTCGCCATCATCGGCGAGAACCCGCAACGTTTTGGCTTGTCGATTCCACCGCTGTCGAGCTTAGCAAACTCGCAACGCCCTTAAGCGGGCTTATTACAGTTTTTTAAATTGCGCAGTTTCTTTGGGGCGGGATGGACGCGGAACCGACCGCAGGACCTGCCGGGCAATTTCCATTCTGCATGCCCCTCGGACGGAGGGCGACACAAGACTGTCAATCGTGGCGGCGGTAAGTTCGAAATCGTGGTTGATCAGTGGCATTAATGCATTGCCCAATCCAAAGCCAATGTTCACGCGTGGCACTGTAAACCTGGTTGTATTAAAGCCCTCGATGCCCAACCGAGGGGCGTTCGAATCGCCGCAGTCAAACCTCTCGAGACGGTTGATTACTGCAACCGCTTGTGCAAAGTCGGCGAATGAACCAGAAATCGCGACCTTTCCCAATCGGACCTTGGCGATGTTAGCTGATGCGCCCTCTCGTGAAAGCGACTTCTCAGCTTCGAACAACAAATCCTGCGCGCGCTGTCGGTTGATGTCTTCACTCCAGGCATCCTCTTCCGATTCCGCCTTGAAGCTGGAAAGTTTTTGCGCAAGTGCGATTAAAGCGATTGCGCGCTCCAGCGAGGAGGGGACTTTGAGTGCAATCTCTTCAGCCTTTTTAAGCTGATTGCCGTCGAGATAGGTAAGTGCGGCGCGATAATAGAGAAATGAGATGACGTTACGCATTAATTCTTCATCGCCGTCAATCTTGTCTGCGATGCGTTTTCCTTCTTCGGAGTACTCCGGCGAAGTTGCGAGTGCGGCTTCAGCGAGCTTAAGCCTTCGCGTAAGCGGGTCGACTTCCTTCTCTGCTTCTTCCTCCAATATCTGAACTCGGAGCCGTCGGATTTCCTCAGCAGAAACGCCCTTCTTAATTTCCTCGTTTAGTCTTTTATGCATCTGCGAAGATTGTGGAACTCTCGAAGACTTTATTTCAGCTCCGAGTTGGGAGCTGCGTGCCTGAATCGAGGACCACAGGTCAGGCGCATAGGTTTGGAATGGCTGCGCCAGTGAATTCGCCAGTAAAAGAAATTCGCCGGCAATTTTGTCGGTATCTTCCGCCGACATAGGAACCGAAAGCATTAGCCGATGTGCGACTGTTAAGAAGTTTCGAGCCCGGATTGGATCGGCCTGGGCCGGTGTTTGCTTTGGTGTCGGTACCTGGACGACGGCAACAGTCATCGCGCCATTACCAAGGCGACCTGCGACCTGGCCGGGTGTGAACAAATATGAACCTAATACCTGCGCTTCTGAAAACGCCTCGGTGCTGTTTCGCAGTCGCATTAACGCGAGATCAAACAAACGATTTCCCGCGCTCGGGTCTTTTTGGTGGAGGCGCAGCAAGACGGTTTGCAGATTAAAAGAAATTCCATCCTGAAGGCTGCGCTGTGCCAGGCTCATCGCTAAGGCGGGATTGGCATCGATCGATTCCAGCGCTAATCGCAGCAGTTGTTCGCTTCTCCTCGTGCGGTCATCAAACACGCCCCGCTTGCCATGACCGTCGCCTTCGGTCTGCTCGAGTTTTTTGAGGAGTCGGTCGGCGAGCTCAGGATCGAAAGAGGTGGCCACGTTTAGAATTTTCGTCCGCAACGTTGATCGTTGTGATCCCCTCCAAATTTCGCGTAGAGCATCCGTGTTCTCTCGCTCTTCAATTGTGTCAGTCAGATCCCATGCCTTTATCAACCAGGCGCGAGCCTCTGGGTTCTCCTCCCAAAGAAGTTGGGCAGCATCGGTCAGAACTAAGATTCCGGCCTCGCGATCTTCCCAACGCGCAGCCTCGGACGCTGTTTGCTGGATGATGCCGACGGCCATTGCCCTCTTTGCCAGCGCGCGGCCAGCATGGCTGGACTTCTCTTGAGGTGTGAGTGATTGCGCGATACTAAAGACTGGTGAGAGGAGCGCGAGCAATACGACGGAAGAAACGTGTCTCATATGAAAGACTCCTGTTCGTCTATACCAGGCGTTTATGGCTTGGTAGGGACGGATGTTTTAGCCGCAGGAACTTCCAGGATCGTGTGGCCGGCCGGCTGGTTTTTGGGCAGAGGTCCCCAAGCGCTATAGCTGCCGTCCGGAAGTATCTTGAGCGTGATTTTCGCCACTCCATCCGGGAAAAGTTTTGATTGCCAAACGCGATTGAGCTTGAATGCAAAGTTTTGGTCAAGCTTTGAGTCGAAAAGGCGAACGGTGGAACGTAGCAAGAATGTTTGCACGGCTGGTCGCTTTTGAAGGCGCTCTTTCAGGGCTCCGGTCACAGGAATTGAGATGCGAAAGCTACGATCTCGTTCAGAAATGAAGTTGCGTCGCGGGGCCGGTGCCTTGATTAGAGTTTCACCCAGATCTTCAGTACTCCCGGCCCTAGTTGCGTCCTCAACCTCGTTCCATTCCGCGACGCGGATTTCAAAAACACCTTCCCAGAAACTTCCAGCGTCGGCCATTCCTGGGAGATCCTCTACCTCCAATAGCAACACAATCTCCGTTGGTAACGGAGGAGACTTAGTTTGAGAAGAAGCAGCAGCCTCGGTCGCTTCACTGCTTCCGAACGAAATTGTTGTCGAGTGCGTATTCGCAGCGCTCAGTTGGATGACAAGAGTGATTGCCACGAATGATAGAAGGTATGAAATGAAAGCCTTTGTGGAGCGGTTCGTCATAGGTCAAGCTCCTTCAGAAGGTCGGCTTCGTTTGGAGAGTTTCCGAACCACGTCTTCTTGATAACACCGTCTTGAAGGAGGAACTTCGTCGGAAAGTATTTTACTCCCAGCGCATTCATCAGCTCCCCATTGCCATCAAGAACAATCCTAATATTGAACCCCTGCTCGGTAATGAAACTCCTGGTGCGCGGGCCGCTTTGAATGCCCACACCATAAACGTCCAGCTTGGTGGCAAGCTGAGGCTGGAGTTGGGAAAGCAATGCCAATTCCTGGCGGCAGGGTTTGCAATCGGTGGTGAAGAACATCAAAAGAACTTTTCCGTGCCTTAGTGGTTCGCCAGACAACAGTGAGCCGTCAAGGTTGCGCAGTTGATGATGAGGAAGTGGTTCATCCGAGATGATTACTGCGTCGCTTAATACCAGCTTCAACGGCGGTTCGCGACGAGAAAGGTGCACCACTACAAAGGCAGTGCAGGGTAAAAGAATTCCGACGATCATCGGAATAATAAATTTTCTATTTCCTGGTTTGAATCGCATTTCTAAATCGTCACGGGTGTACAGCCACTGGCTTGCACACCCGTGATTCTGGAGATCACTCCGACTCGTTTACCGGCTTTGGGCCGCAATTGTATGCACAAACGCAGACATTGCCGCTGCAATTCTGACCGACCAATGTACACACCTTTCCGTTGTGCACGATGGTTTCAGCGCATTGCGCTAGAACTACTATTGTCGGAATTGAAATGACCAGACCTATTACGAAGGGAACGAGAGCAGTTCTCAGTTTCTTCATAGTCCCTCCTTGGGGAGTAAGAAAGTGGTGAGTAAGTCATCGTAAGTGAAGCATCTACGTGACGGCTAAGTGGGCCACTGGAGCGCTCCAGCGGTGTAAGGGCGTTAGCCACTTTGTTAGCAACCTCGTTGCTCAAAAGGGATGTCCAGAACGGCGACTTTCAAGAAACGGATTAGTGGGAACAGTCACCGTGTCTAGGTCCTGAGGTGGAAAAGGCGTTTCGAGATGCGTGAGTTCGCAAGCTCGTAAGGCGCCTGCTTGATGAAACGGGGGCACTATAGTCCGTACTTTGACGAAGGGCAAGCAATAAGTTACGGGGAGCGTCATAGTTCTTGGGGCATGGGGCTTAATGTTTTACGAAAACTGTTTCTGATTCCGGTTTCTCCGGCGCCGGTGTGGCCGCAGGCTTGGAACGCATGGTGTTCATCGCCTGTTCGGCCGAAAGAATTCCTGAGACACGCATCTTAAACTCATCGGCGTTGCTCGCGTTGTGCAGTGCTTCTTCGAGCGAAATCAATCCTGACTGGAACAGGTGGAACAGCGACTGGTCGAACGTCTGCATACCGTATTGCGATGCGCCCGCCGCGATCGCTTCGCGGATCAAGTAAGTCTTTTCTTCATTGATGATGTAATCGCGAATCAAAGCAGTTGACACCATCACCTCCACAGCCGGCACGCGGCCCGCGCCCTTGGCGGCCCGCACCAAACGCATCGACACCACAGCCTTGAGAATTCCTGCAAGTTGTATACGCACGGATTTCTGCTGGTGGGAAGGGAAACTGGAAACAATGCGCATGACTGTCTCAGTCGCGTCGAGAGTGTGCAATGTCGAGAGCACCAGATGGCCAGTCTCCGCGGCAGTCAGTGCAGTTTCAATCGTCTCGTAGTCGCGCATTTCGCCAACGAGGATCACGTCAGGGTCTTGTCGTAGCGCTCCACGCAACGCTTCGGAAAACGAACGGGTGTCAACATCTACTTCGCGTTGCGTAACGAACGACAACTTATCGCGATGAAGAAACTCGATTGGATCTTCGATAGTGACGATGTGGCCACTGCGGCGCGCGTTGATGCGATCGATCATGGCGGCGAGGGTCGTCGATTTGCCTGATCCGGTTGCGCCGGTCACAAGTATGAGCCCACGACGCTCTTCGGTGATGCGATCAATTACTGGCGGCAGACCAAGTTGCGAGCTGTTTCTGGTCTGGTCCGGAATCACGCGCAGCACGAGACTTACGGTGCCGCGCTGCTGAAAGATGTTTGCTCTAAACCGGCCAAGGCCTGCGACGCCATACCCGATGTCGACTTCCGAGACTTCCTTGAATCGTTGTTTCTGCCGGTTGGACATGACGGCAAAGGCCATATCGAGTGTGTCTTCGGCCTTCAAGCGCGGCGCGTCACCTACTGGTCGCAGCTCGCCGCCGATGCGCATCACGGGAAACGCACCGACTTTCAGGTGAAGGTCGGAAGCGCCATGACTACAGGCGACCTTCAGCAAATCATCAATTTTTACGGACATGCGGGAACGTACCTTTCAAACCGATTGGCCGAGGACTCGTCTGTGGATTTGGCGCCGGGGCGGGATGCGCAACAGCTGTTTTGCGGGCGTTTTAGCTCGATTGGAGCGTGAGTAACGCTGAATTGAATATAGCTTGCAGCCGTTTGACCGTCAATAACTATGTCGGACTGCGGGGGGCCTCTCATCAGGAAGGTGCTGTTTTCGCGCCGAAGGCGCGAGATGTGAAGGCTGAGGAACCAGCTTATTTGAGCATTAGTACAACGTTTAAGGTCTCGCAGTCGGGAAGAGGCGCTTGCGCCCGCTCCTTCCTTAAAGCGGGGCCAAGGCCCTCTTCCTTACTGCGTTTGATTTAGTTGCTCGCTCAAGGGTAGTCGGCGATTCACATGAGGTGAAGAAGCTTAAGGTCAAAAGCTGGCCCAAAAAAAAGCGGACAAGTCTCCTTGTCCGCTTTTCTATCCACGTCGCGGCTAGTCTATTCGACCGACGAAGCCACCGCTTGATATTTCACCGCTGGTTCGGGTCGCGATGAAGGAGCCGCCCCGCTGACGGTTTCTTTTGCCGGCTGGTCGCCATTGTTTCGAGCTTCGGATTTTGCTGCGCGGCGTACGTACGTCAACCAATCACCGGGCGCTGGCCGCTCGCCTTTGGTTACTTCGAAAAACGCCTTCTGAATTTTCTCGGTAACGCTCCCGCGTCCTCCGGTTCCAACCGTTATTCGATCGACCGAACGTATCGGGGTAATCTCCGCCGCGGTCCCTGAGAAGAATAGTTCGTCAGCAATGTATAGCGCGGCACGCTGAATACTCCGCTCTTTCACCGTGATACCGAGCTCGTGGCAAATCTGAATGACGCTGTCGCGCGTGATGCCGGCGAGAATTGACGAAGAGAGTGGTGGAGTGAGCACCACATCGCCGCTCACCACGAAAATGTTTTCCCCTGAACCTTCGGAGACGTAACCGCGATCATCCAACGCGATTCCTTCTGCAAAACCATTCAGCAACGCTTCCATTTTGATGAGCTGCGAATTCATGTAGTTCGCGCCGCTCTTGGCCATCGCCGGCATCGAGTTTGGCGTCAGCCGGTTCCAGGTGGAGACACAAACGTCCACACCCTTCTCGATCGCCTCGTCGCCTAAATACTTGCCCCAATCCCACGCGCCAATGTAGCAAGCGAGTGGATTCGGAAATGGATTAACACCAAAAGCCGGTTTCGCTTCGTCGAGACTCCGGAAAAGAATGGGACGGATATAACATTGCTCGAGTCCGCTGCGTTCCACCAGTTCGACTGATGCGTCGCACAACTGGTCCAGGGTCCATTCATGGTCCATCCGGTAAATCTTTGCCGAATTCAAAAAGCGCTGCATGTGTTCTCGCAGCCGGAAAACTGCCGGACCGTCTGTAGTCGCGTAGCAACGAATGCCCTCAAAGATGCTCGATCCGTAGTGAAGAACGTGCGACATGACGTGGACACGCGCGTCGTTCCAGGCGATGAATTGGCCATCGTGCCAAACCACATCGCAAATGCGCGGAGTTGCCACATCTTTCGCTTTACCTTCTTTTGAAAACATACGGTCCTTACTCCCTTCGGGAAATTATTTCGAAACGGTTAGCGAGGAATACTAAATTTTAAGATTACAGACGCAGTTCGTGAACCGTTTCTACAGGAGGTCTAGTAACTTTCGGAAGAGCGCGTCTATGTTTACCGGTACAGCGCACGATACCGTAAATTTACTCGCCTTTGCAAGGCGCGCTTGATTCGATTAGGTTGGAAAAGTACCATCGAAATGCTTCTCAAATAGCAAAGATAGTTAATTCCAATTGCTTTCCGGTGAACAACAGGATTTGTCCACAACGCCGTGTCATATTTACCGGCCTGATTCTCCTTTCTCTGGCTTCAATTCAGTGTCGCATGACTTCGCAAAACGAAAATACAACCACACCGCCTCGGCCGGATAACGGCCCAACCAGCATTTCGAGTATTCATCAGCGCGCCATAGTCGTTGATATGCATGCCGACACCACGCAGCGGCTCGTCGACGAGGACGTGAACCTGATGGACCGCCTGGCTGACGGCCATTTCGATTCGATTCGCGCTCGCGAAGGCGGACTCGATGCGCAGTTCTTTTCCATTTGGGTGGAGCCAGACTTATTTGGCGGTGGTGGACCACGCGCGGTGAAACGCGCCGACGACCAGATTGCAGCGGTTCATCGCTTGACTGAAACGCATCCTGATCTTTGGGAGTTTGCGAGATCCGCGGCCGACGTCAGGCGAATCAATGCACAGGGGAAAATGGCGGCCCTGGCCGGACTCGAGGGCGGTTACGCAATCGACGAAAAGCTTGATAACGTCGAACGTTACTACCAGATGGGCGTTCGCTATATGTCTCCGGCCTGGAGCGTCAGCACTAGTTGGGCGGGCTCGTCAGGAGATGCGATTGGCGAGACTCGCGGGTTGAACGACTTCGGTAAGGCGGTGGTTCGCGAGATGAACCGGCTGGGAATGATGGTTGACGTTTCACACGTTTCCGACAAGACGTTTTGGGACATCGTCAACACTTCCACCAAACCAGTAATCGCCACACATTCCGCTTGCCGCGCGATCGCGGATGCGCCCCGAAACTTAACTGACGACATGATTAGGGCCCTCGCGAAAACGGGCGGTGTGATCAACGTTATTTTTTATCCGGAACACATCGAGCCAGGTTGGCAGGCGAAGAAGAAGAAGGTCGACGCTGAAATCGCACCTCTCGTCCAACGCGCTTCTGAGGAAGAAAAAGGCTCTTCAGTAATGAAGAAAATGGCACGTGATGCGGTGAGATGCGACGAATATGCGAAGCGACTTCCGCCTGTGGGCGTCTCGCGTTTGGTCGATCATATCGACCACATCGTTAAACTTGTTGGCGTGGACCATGTAGGAATCGGTTCAGACTTTGATGGTGTGCAAGCGACGTTGAGTGATCTGCTGGATGTTTCGCAATTGCCGAACCTCACGAACGAATTACTTAGACGCGGGTATTCGGAACAGGACATCGAGAAGATACTCGGCGGAAATATGCTGCGAGCGATGGAAGAACAGTAAGCAGGAGCAGGAGGCAGGAAGCAGGGGCGGGCGCAGGGAGAAGCGGGAAGCAAGGGCGGCTTTGCCTTTCCGGCCCGACGCTGATTGTTAATGAGGCTATGCCTCAAGCGGAGGCGTAGCCTCCTAAATTTTAGGGTACTCTGCGGAAAGGCAGAGCCCCTTTCCGCACAGGACGCGGCAAAGCCGTCAGGCCAAGAAGGAAGCAGCACGCACGCAACAGATGGGTGACAAGGTTAAGAAACAGCGAGGCCCCAGGATCGGTTTCCACGCTCCAATCAAAGGCGGGCTGCACAACGCGCTGTTAATCTCTCGCGAACTCGGTTGCGATACGGTCCAGATATTCTCACGCAACCCGCGCGGTTGGATGGCGAAGCCGCTCACGACAGCCGACGTAGAGTTGTTTCGGAAAGTGCGCCGCGCCACAAGGCTTTCGCCCGTCGCAATCCACTGCAATTACCTCGTTAATCTGGCGGCTGCGGATCCACTGATGTTGGAGAAATCGCGGGCGTCCTTTCGCGAAGAGCTGGAACGTGCGTCGTTGCTGGGCGCCGATTACCTTGTTGTGCATCCGGGGAGTGCTCGCGGCGCGTGCGAAGCTGACGGCATTCGCACATGCATCGACAGCGTGAAGTTCGTCTGTCACAAATTGGAATTGGGCCGGCTGAAGATTCTTCTGGAGAATACCGCCGGACAGGGTGAATGCATCGGTCATCGATTCGAGCATCTGCGCGAGATCATGGATGGCTGTTCCGGCTTACCCATCGGCGTCTGTTTTGACACTGCGCATGCGTTCACCGCCGGCTACGATATTCGCGAAGAAGACGGGCTCAATGCACTGATTCAAAAAATGCAGAAGACAGTCGGCACGCGAAACGTTCGCGCGATCCATTTCAATGATTCGCGCGCGGCGTACAACTCCCGAGTCGACCGTCACTGGCATATCGGCCAGGGTCACATCGGCACGGAAGCATTGCGCCGCGTAGCGCGACATCCCAAACTTGCGCACGCGGCATTTATTCTTGAAACACCTTATGACACTCCGCCTGACAATCTGCCGAATCTTAATGCCGTGCGATCATTCGTGACCCTTTAACAGCTTGTTGCTCGCACGAATTCTCACTACAATTTCAACCCTCACGAGTCCTCACAATAGTTCAACACCACCCGCGCCGCTTGGTTGACGTAACTACAGCCTGTAACTACACTGCTAATGCGGTGTGAATGGGACGAAAACAAACGTCGCAGGAACCTTATTAAACATCGGATCGACTTCGCTGCAGTCGAAAAAGTGCTTAGCGGGCCAACCGTCACAGTAATGGACGAGCGATATGCATATCATGAACCGCGAGCGCTTACATTTGGGTTATTGGAGCGCGTCGTTGTTGCGATCGCACATATCGAGACTGACGACGTATTTCGCGTAATATCGATCAGGAAAGCAAACAAAAATGAGCAAGAAATCTACTTCACGCAGATCTCAGATTGACTTAACTGACTATGATCGCCTGAGACGAATGACTGATGAGGACATTGATTTCTCGGATATTCCGGAGGTGACCCCGGAGATGTTTGCACGAGGAATTGTTCGTCGCGGATTAAAACCAGTGCTGCGAAAAAAACAACTGACGCTTCGAATCGACAGTGATGTGGTTGATTGGTATAAGAAACAAGGCGCCGGTTACCAGACCAGGATCAACTCACTATTACGCGCTTACATGGAAGAGCAGGCGAACCCTCGAAGGCAATCGCGACGATGAAGTGCCTGGACAATCTTGGAGTGGTTTTCTTACACTACTAACTGAAATGAGATTTCGACAGCTATCCCATACGAAACTCCTCCTAACGGTGCCGCTACTGCATCGCGCTTAATTGCGCGATTCCGCGGAGCGGCGTATCTCCAACACAATTTAGATAATTTGCGGGCCCGGTAACGCAAACTGTTAGTTTGCGTTTTTAAACGCGTCACCGCGGCCAGGACCACCCGGCAAGATCGCAAACTGAAGTCTGTATTACACCCGATGGTTTGCGTTGCGAATAAATCATGTTATGTAAACAAAGGCATATGAAGATGGA
Organism: Pyrinomonadaceae bacterium; assembly: GCA_963730985.1. Classification (GTDB taxonomy): domain Bacteria; phylum Acidobacteriota; class Blastocatellia; order Pyrinomonadales; family Pyrinomonadaceae; genus PSRF01. The sequence goes on along the minus strand of CAVSTX010000005.1, from coordinate 509,207 downwards.
CGAAAAATACTTTCCCGAAGCGATTGAGAAGAAGTGGCAGCAGCGCTGGCAGGAATCTAAGGCATTCGAGGTAGCGCCGGACGATCAAGGACCTAAGTTTTATGCGCTGGAAATGCTGCCGTACCCGTCGGGCTTCCTGCACATGGGCCACGTCCGCAACTACTCAATCGGCGACGCGCTTGCCTGGTACAAGCGGTTGCAGGGTTTCAACGTGCTGCATCCGATCGGTTGGGACAGTTTTGGACAGCCGGCAGAGCAGGCGGCCATTAAGCGCGGTGTGAACCCGCGCGATTGGACCGAACAAAACATCACGCACATGCGCGGTCAACTTCAGCGACTCGGCATTAGTTACGACTGGTCGCGCGAAATAGCTGCGCACCGGCCCGACTTTTACAAATGGGACCAGTGGTTCTTTCTGAAGATGTACGAACGCGGACTCGCCTACAAAAAGTTGTCGCCGGTGAACTGGTGTCCGCGAGAAGGCACTGTTTTATCGAACGAGCAGTCTTCAGGTGGCGTCTGTTGGCGTTGTGGTGCGTCTGTTGAAAAGCGAAATCTCGAACAGTGGTTTCTGCGCATTACTGACTACGCGGAACAACTCGTCGATCACATCAAGCAAATTGAAGCAACCTGGCCCGATAAAGTTTTAAAGCGACAAAGCGATTGGGTCGGACGCAGTGAGGGTGCTTATGTCGATTTCTCGGTCAAAGGCAGCCGAAAGAAAATTCGTGTTTTTACCACGCGCATCGACACCATCTTTGGCGCCACATCAGTAGTGTTGTCACCTGAACATCCGTTACTCGATGAATTGCTCGAAGGTTCAACCTTGAAGCAGGACGTGGTCGCGTTTGCTGAAAAGACGAAGGCCGAACGTGCGGCGCGCGCGAACACAACGGAAGAAGCTGAGAAGGAAGGCATAAACACAGGAGCGCTGGCGATCAACCCATTCAATGACGAGATGATTCCGATTTGGGTAGGGAACTACGTGTTAATGGATTACGGCACTGGAGCGGTGATGAGCGTGCCCGCTCACGACGAACGCGATTACGAATTTGCGCAGAAGTATTCACTGACGATTCGGCGTGTGATCGAACGTATCTCACACGACCAGGAATCGATTCCCCACGATCCGACGCATCCAGATCAGTCGCTGGCTATGCAACATGCCTTCACTGACTACGGCATTCTCGTTAACTCGGGCGATTGGAGCGGAATGCTTTCAACCGACGCCGTGAAGAAAATGACGGAGGACGCAAAAGAGAAGGGCTTCGGTGAACCAGCCATAACTTACCGCATTCGCGATTGGGGCATCTCGCGACAGCGATTCTGGGGCGCGCCCGTGCCAATCGTCTACTGCGATAAGTGTGGAATGGTGGCCGTCCCGGAAAAAGACTTGCCCGTGGAGTTGCCTGCTCATGCGGAGTTTACCGGCTCGGGCGAGTCGCCGCTGGCTGGAGTTGCGGAGTTTGTGAATACGACGTGTCCGAAGTGTGGTGGGCCCGCGCGCCGCGAGACGGACACGATGGACACGTTTGTCGACTCATCCTGGTATTTCTTCCGCTACCTGGATCCGCGTAACGATTCGATGCCTTTCGATCCGGCAATCGCGGCGGAGTGGACGCCGGTGGACCAGTACATCGGCGGCGATTCCCACGCCGTGATGCACCTGATTTACACGCGCTTCTGGACGAAGTTTATGCGCGACATCGGCATGGTTTCGTTTGATGAGCCGGTGAAGCGCTTGTTGACGCAGGGCATGGTCACCAATCGAGTTGAAGGGACTGACGAATGGAAAGCTATGTCAAAGAGTCTCGGCAACGGCGTCGATCCCGACGAAATGATCGCGGCCTTCGGCGCAGACGCAGCGCGGCTGTTTATCTTGTTCGCCGCCCCCGTTGAGAACGAACTGCGCTGGCTGGAAACGGGAATCGAAGGCGCGGTGAGGTTTCTGCGTCGCGTTTACACGATGGTGTGGCGCTGGCATGAGCGACTTTCGAATGCGCCATCATCCGAAGAAGGTCAGTACGAATTCAGTTTGGAAGCGCGCGCGTTGCGACGCAAGACCCATCAGACCATTGCGAAGTTAACTGCCGACTTCGACGGTCTTCACTTGAATACGAACGTGGCAGCGTTGATGGAGTTGTTTAATGCGTTAAGCGACTTCGACGCTGCGCCGGCGACTGCGTCGGATGCTGACGTGTTCACAGTGCGAGAGGCTTTGGAGTCTCTGGTTGTTATGCTCGCGCCGTTTACGCCGCACATTGCTGAGGAAATGTGGGAAGGTTTGGGGCATGAAGGCGGTTTGCTGAAGTCGGCTTCCTGGCCGCAGGCGGACGCTGATTTAGCGCGTAGTGAAGAACTCGAAATTCCGGTGCAGGTGAACGGAAAACTTCGTTCACGTTTGGTTGTGGCGCCGGAAGTCAGTGAGGATGAGTTGCGGACCGCCGCACTCGCTGACGATAAGATCCAAAGTTTGATCGACGGCCGCCAGGTTGTAAAAGTGATCGTGGTGCCGCAACGACTCGTCAACATCGTGGTGCGGTGAACATCAAAGTCATCCAATTCGTAGTCTCGTGGTCGGGAAGAGGCGCTTGCGCCCGCTCATCCAGATATGCGGGGCCAAGGCCCTCTTCCTTACCCAGAGCTGATTCAACTCGCGTGATCAGCTCGATGCCGATTAGGCGTTAACGATCTTGCGGTGCACCCGCTAATAATCCATTTTTGAACCACTTACGCGGCATCAGTGGTTGCCTGTCCCTGCCGTAGCCGCTAAAATCACCACGCGACTGCCATTATTTGCCGCCGCACATCGACGAGCCGCTCAATGAAAGAATGCCCAGCCTGTAGGCGCTGTTTCCCCGACGACATAAATCACTGTCCACAGGACGGAGACGCCACCATCCCGTCGCTGTTGGGCGAGCCCATTCTCGATGCTCGGTACCAGTTGGAACGACGATTGGGCCAGGGCGGAATGGGAGTCGTCTTTCAAGCACGGCACATCTTTCTCAAGACTTCCCACGCAATCAAAGTCATTCTTCCTGACCTGGTTGGAAACGATCCAATGCTGGTCACGCGTTTTCGTCAGGAAGCACTCGCCGCAGCTGCAATTCGTCACCAAAACATAATTGCAGTCACTGATTTCGGGGTAGTGCGTGGCACGATGCCTTTTCTGGTGATGGAGTTTGTCAACGGCAAGTCGTTGCAAGACATACTTGCCGACGAAAAGGTAATGGCCCCAGATCGCGCGCTCGAATTTATTTGCGCACTCGGCGCAGGTGTCGCAGCCGCACACCGGCAGAACATTGTGCATCGCGATCTCAAACCATTGAACGTGATGGCCCAGAGCAACATGCCGGTTTCGGAAGGCTTGAAGATTCTCGATTTCGGTTTGGCCAAAATTAAGTCGGGAGAATTGCTCGGTTCGTTTGTTCAGGCAAAGACGAGTGGCTTAATGGGCTCGCCTTTCTATATGGCGCCGGAGCAATGGTCTGACGAAGAGCCCGACGCGCGCGCAGACATTTATAGCCTCGGAATCATTCTTTACCAGATGTTGTCGGGGGATGTTCCCTTCAAGGGTTCATCAATTCCGTCGATCATGAAGAAGCATCTGACGCTGCCTCTTCCGAGTTTCAAATCGATTGGAGTGGATGTTCCCCCTCGCCTCGAAGCTGTAGTGCGCAAAGCGTTGGAGAAAGAAGTTGCCAACCGCACTGCGTCAGTCGAAGAGTTTTTGCGAGATGTGCGTGCCGCAGTTGATTTGAGTTCGGCGAGATCGTCACGCGAAACCGTTTCCATTGACGCCAATCAAACGTTGCTCTCGCCATCGACGCTGTCAAAATTGTCTACTGCGGGCGGCCGCCAGGACACGGCAAAGGAGACTGCCGAATCGATGGCGGGGACAATCAGTTCGTCCGCACTGAGCCCGTCGGAACGAGAAAAACTGGCGCAATCGCAGGCGGATTATGAACGCGAGCAGGCTGGCAGAGATCGCGCGGCTCGCGAAGAGCTCGAGCGTGAAGCCGATGCCCGCAGGCAAGTTGCGGAAGAGAAGGAACGAAAGCGTAAAGCCGATGAAGAGCGGCTGCACAAAGAGAAAGAAGAGCGCGAAGAACGCGAACGACAGCACCGCGAGCAAATCGAACGAGTGGAGCGACAGGCAAAAGAACTCGAGGATCGACTTGCGCGACTCGCCACCAGCATGCCTCCATCCGTGGGCGTTGTAGATCCTGAAGCAACGCAGGTCAGTAGATCATCAATCAAGCCCGAAGTTGTGGGAAATAATAGTTTCCCCGGCGGCGCTGCTGCCGTTGATCGTTCGCAGTTTGAAGTTTCGTTTCCCGAGAAACAGAAAAGCTCGTCGATGTTTTTCATAATTGGCGGCGCCGTACTCGCGTTTGTCGTGATTGCAGGTATTGGCAGTTATTTTCTATTTCGGTCCAAACCCGCCCCGCCCCCGGTTAACCCAACCAATACCAATCAGGGTGCTATTGGCACGACCGAGAGTACGAAGGCTGACATGGTGGAGATTCAAGGTGGAACGTTCCTGATGGGCCGCAACGATGGTCCAATACAGGAACAACCTGCGCACTCAACAACGGTCGGCGGATTTTTAATGGACCGTACAGAAGTTACCAATGGCGAATACGCCGACTTTGTACAACAGACAGGTTACGCCGCGCCTACACACTGGGTGCGCGGCAAGCCTTTGCCGGGTCAGGAGAAATGGCCGGTGGTAAATGTGTCACCCCGCGATGCCGACGCCTTCGCGGCGTGGCGATCCAAACGCGACAACGTTACCTACCGTTTGCCGACCGAGGAGGAGTGGGAGTTTGCTGCGCGCAATGGCGGTCAATACAAGACATATCCCTGGGGCGACAAATGGGAGGAACAGCGCGCGGTAGTTAAGCAGGCGAGTCCCCGTGAGGTTGGTTCATATCCTGACGGTAAGAATCGCTGGGGCGCGGTTGATCTGATCGGGAACGTCTGGGAGTGGACGTCGTCCAAAGCATCAGCCTATGGGGGCAACGCGCAAATTCCTGCGAACTATCGCGAGTGGATCGTCGCTCGCGGCGGTTCCTATGCCAGCGACCCGAACGATTTGCAGATTCCTGTGTCCGCCACGTATCGCGATTGGTACGAACCTACCTTGCGCCACCCGAACTTCGGTTTCCGACTTGTTCGTTCCGCCCAATATAAAGCTTATTAGCTCATGCCGGCCAAACTGGGCTACAATCCGCGCAAGCCCGGCGTGGATACGTTCAGTCGAAGGCATGTCTGATTGCCGCTCCATAAAAATTCGTCAGGAGGATCGATGATTTCTTCGATTTTTCGCTTCAGTGTGTTTATAGCAGTCGCAACCGTTATTGGTTTTTGCGTAGTCGACACGCATGCGCAGGACATCGGTGCCGATGTCGGCAGCGGCGCCGGAATCTTCCGACCGAAGAATCCGGAGATAAAGCGAACCAGTCGCCCCGCAACCGGGCCGCGCCGGCCGACCGGATCGCGCACCACGACGGCGACAAGTGCAGCCACGAACGAACGCGTTGAAGATCTACTCGACAAGGGCAACGAGTTTCGCGACACTCGGCGGTTTGCGGAGGCAGAGGGTGCGTATCAGGAAGTTTTGAAAATCAAACCAAATGACGGGCGCGCGGCATACGGCCTCGGTAATGTTTTTTCGGACCAGCAACGCTGGGAAGAAGCGGAAACGGCCTACCGCAACGCGGTTACCTGGAGTCCATCTGATGCCGACGCACTCGTCGCGTTGAGTGTAGTACTGGTCCAACCGCGAACAGGCGGAGCAAACGCCAAGCGGCTCGCGGACGCGGAAGCATTCGCGCGGCGTGCAGTGCAAATTCAGCCAAAGAACGCAGTTGCGTGGGACCGCCTGGGAGTCGCCTTGCAGTCGCGCGGTTTGTTCAATAATGAAACTGAACACTCCTATCGCCGCGCAGTCGAACTCGACCCACAGTTTGCAGCTGCCTACGCGCACCTGGCGCGCGCGCTCAATCGCATGGGTCGAAACACCGAGGCCATGCCACTTTACGATAAGGCTGCGGAACTTGCGAAAGATCCAGCAACGCTAAATTTGGTTGCCGAGTCGTTGCAGGCCGAGCAGCAATGGGAAAACTCTGCGCCGATACTACGGCGGTCTCTTGAACTGGAGGCGCGCAATCCGAATGCGCTTTACATGATGGGACGAATGCTGGTCGTGCTAAAGCGTTATCAGGAAGCAGAGCCACAATTGAAGTTGGCAACAGAAGTCAGCCAGCGCGCGTTTCAACCGTTCAACTTGCTGGGCCGGACCTATCTCGCTCTCGAGCGTTATGAAGAGGCCGAGATTACATATGAACGCGCCGCCGGATTAGCATCGCCGGGCGACCGCAAACTTCTGGCGGGAGCATTTGGTTTTGAGGGAGTGGGCGACGGCTTCATGAAGGCAAAGAAAAAGCCGAGCGCGTTGCGCGCATACAGACGCGCTTTGGAACTGGATCCGGGCAACAGGGAACTACAAAGAAAAGTTGCCAGTGCTCAATAAACAACCTGGTCTAGAGTTCAAGGTCCAAGGTCCAAAGTCCAAGGTCCAAGGTCCAAGGTCAAAAGGATGGTGCCGGAAGAATTTAGAAAGCCCGCTGGTCTCAACATTGACCTTGGACGTTGGACCTTGGACTTTGGACCTTGGACTTTAGACCTTGGACTTTGGACTAGACGGTCCAAGTCAGGTAAGTTAAAACGATCTCAAACCCGAAGGAGCCTATCGTCCGTATGAAGAGTTGTCCGAAGTGTAATCGCCTTTACCCTGATGATAACCAGAAGTTCTGCACGGTCGATGGCGGCTTATTGGGTACGGTTGACCAAGCGTTTGATCCGAATGCAACGATGCATTCCGAACCTTCGCCCTCCACGCCGCAACCCTCGGCAGATCTCAATAGAACAGTAGTTTCCTCCGGTTCGGCGCCAACTGAAGTCCTGGACAGTCATCCCACGGGTCCGACGGGTGCTACGACGATCATCGATCAATCGCATCTCGCTCGCGCACAAGCACCGAGTGCACCCCTTCCACCGGCTGCGGCCGTGCCCCCTGTACAGTCTGCTCCGCCGAAAAAGAGATCAAAGCTTCCATTGATTCTCGGAGTTCTGGCTTTGCTGTTGATCCTCGGCGTCGGTGCAGTTGTTGCAGCTTATTTCCTCGTGCTCAAACCGCGGCTCGAGCAACCAGATCGCGAGGCGGCAGTTGTTACGACTAACAACGAAAACGAAAACACCGCAAGCGAAACGACGAACCCGCCGGTAGCTGATTCTAATAACGCCGAAGAGTTTGTTCCGCCTCCTGACGCGGCCCAATTTGCGAACTCGAAAGCGAATCTTGACGGCAAACTTGCCGAGCACTATCTCGATTTCTCGTTCTACTATCCGAAAAGCTGGAAGACCGATCCCGAAGCAGGTGTGCCGGGAGCCAGCAACTTCGCCAAGGTCGAACGGCGCTTACCGCCTGATTTTACGCAGGAGAATTTTGCAGTCGGTTGGTATACGAGCAAGGGAACGTTCGCGGCAGACGAGGCGACTTTCCCGCAGTTGGTCGAAATTCTGGGCAACAACCTGGCCAGGGGTTTTCCCGAATACCGTAAGGTTTCAGAAGGTCCGACCAAGATCAATTCGCTCGATGGTTACGAGTTTCGGTTTACCAGTGTGTCGAAGGGAACAGAGAAGGGCGACATCAATCTATGGGGACGTGTAGTATTTCTCCCGACGGGAGTAGAAGGTGACCAGACAGGCGCAACCATAATCATGTTGGCCACGTCATTGGCGCCTGAACTTTCCGGAGTGGGTGACGTAGGTGAAAAAGGACAGATGCCGGTAATCCTCGAGTCGTTCCGCTTCGGCCGTAACCGTTAACATGCTCCCGTGGCCGCGGCCTGCGTAGTGAAATAGAAGTATGGAAAAGAAAAATCGTAATAGTTCGGCCCAACGATTATGGACACCTGCACGCCTGGGTTTCACGGTGCTTGTCTTGTCGCTATTCGCTGTATTTGGAATCTCAAGTTGTAACTCAACAGACGAGAAACCGCCGGCACGCACCTCGACTCAACCAGTACGCCGCGCGCCTGCCCCTGCTGCGCCGAGCGTACTTACCACTCTTCCTCCCGCGATTACGGATACTGAATTGACCGCTGTGACCGGTTCGCCGATCAAGCTCTCAAACTACGCGGGGAAAGTTTTGGTGGTAAACCTTTGGGCAACGTGGTGCGGCCCATGTCGCTCCGAAATTCCTGAGCTGGTGAAACTGTACAAGGAATATCGTTCCCAGGGTCTTGAGGTGGTGGGTTTGACGACAGAACTGCCGCCGGAATCGTCAGCGGAAAAGGTCAAGCAGTTTGTTCAGGACTACGATGTGAACTACCGCGTCGGTTGGGCGACGCGCGAAGTAGCGCTGACGTTAATGCAAGGTCACGACGCGATTCCCCAAAGTTATGTATTTGGGCGCGACGGACGGGTGGTGAAACGCTTCGTTGGGTTCAACAGCAGTTCCACACCTTTACTGATGAAGGAAGCCATTCAGGATGCACTTAACGGAAAAACCGTGACTGATTGATCGCGCCCACGCGAACTAATCATTTTGTTTCTTCGCGTTTTCCAGTTCCTGTTCGCCTTCTTGTTTCAGTCGCTCGGCCTCCTCGGCTAGCTTTTCATCCTGCAAGCCATCGGCAACGGCCTTCTTCGCTTCACCTTCGATTTTCTTCATCTCGGCTTCCACACGTTCTTCTACCTGATCGATAGGTGCGGGCTCGCCTGTTTCATCCTGAGTTGTAATATCGTCGCGATTAAATTCCATGTAAACCTCTGTAGTTTTTTGTCGAAAAATCGTGTGATGTCAGTCTAACGAATCCGGACAGGGGAGGCCACTCAGGGGGAGCAGGAGGCAGGAAACAGAAGGCATGCTCGACACTACTGCTTGCCGGGGCGTAAACTAAATAATGTGAAGCCGTCCAATTTCTCACTTCGAACATTACGATTCCTGCTGGCGACGATGCTGAGCCTTTGGGTTGCGGGCGCGGGTTGTTTGTTCGGTTGTGAGCGAATGGTGACTGCCGCTGCCGGCGATTCGACTCGTGAATCAACTTTGGTCGCTTCGGGTGAAGCTTGTGCCTCCAGTAATTCGCACGATTGCTGCGCGAAGAAACAATCTGCGAAATCGACGCCGCGGTCAGAGGCATCAAGCGATCAAACATTAATCCAGACGGAACCCTCTTCGTCCCATCCAGGTCGCTGCCCGCTTGCAGTGAGTCGCAGCATTGTTGTCGCTAAGAGCAGCGTCTCCGACGCCACCAGCGCTTCGCTCGACGCTAATGTAAGACTTCCGGTTGCCCCGGTTTTCGAACAAAAGATTTCTCAATCTTCCTTACTGCCGCCGCCAAATCGCGGCCACACCTACCTTCGCTGTTGCGTTTTCCTGATTTAAGAAACTGATCCGCAGACGCGTGTCTGTCGGAATACGTGGACAGGTTAACTGTTCTTCCGGATACCGGTGTGTTCACTGGTATCGCGTCCGTATTTTTAATCAGGAGACAAAAATGAAAAACGTCAAAGGATTTGTCCTGGGCATCGTGCTCGGACTTGGTCTTGCTCTCTCCGGTGTCGGGTTTGCCCAAAGCACGACACAGACGGATCAGAAGCAGAAGAGTGAATCGATGGAATCCTGCTGTTGTTCAGGTGATTCATGTTCAATGAAGCATGGCGCTGAACACGCGAACAAACAGGGATCGGATCACTCAAAACACCAGGGTTGTTGCTGCTGTGGCGGCGACTCCTGCGAAATGAAAATGAAGGCTGAGAAAAAGGAACAGGGATAACAAGGAGTCGGGGGCGCGAGTTGACGCTCGCGCCCCCAAAAGAAAAGCAAATGAGAATTGTGAGTTCGAGAAACGCCCGGCTCGTCGCCATTATGTCGATGCTGATGGCGAGCGCGCAGCTGGCATTCGCACAGCACGAAGGGCATACGATGCCGCCGAAGCCATCTGCGACTCCCCAAGCGCAGCCATCGCCGACTCCGGCGCAACAGCACGAAGGGCATACGATGCCTGCGAAACCAACTGCGACTCCCCAAGCGCAGTCATCGCCGACTCCGGCGCAACAGCACGAAGGGCATACGATGCCTGCGAAACCAACTGCGACTCCCCAAGCGCAGTCATCGCCGACTCCGGCCCAGCAACAACAATCGGGACACGAGGGACATAAGGTCGCCCAGCCCGCGACAACTCCCGCTTTGCACGATGAGTCCAAAACGCTTCCGTCCAACGCCGATCTGATGGTGATGTCTGAAAATGGAATGGGAATCCGCCTGGGTTCAAGCGACCAGGTGTTGCCGATGGGCCAATTGGGTTCCGGAACTTCATGGCAGCCGGCGTCAGCACCGATGAACATGCTTCACAAGCAGTCAGGCGATTGGCTTTTCATGTTTCATTACAACGCGTTCATTGGCGTTAACGCTCAGGGTGGACCACGCGGGGTAACAAAATTTGAGTCGGCGAATTGGTTTATGCCAATGGCATTCAGAAAAGTTGGGCGTGGAACGCTCGAACTGCGGAGCATGTTTAGCTTTGAGCCGTTCACGTTTCCGCCGGGTGGCTCGCCTTTATTGTTTCAGACAGGCGAAACCTACAAAGGCCGACCCATAATCGACGCGCAGCATCCACACGATTTATTCATGGAACTGTCAGCGTCTTACACCGTCCCGTTGAGCGAACGGGCCAATTGGTTTGTCTATTTCGGTTACCCGGGCGAGCCTGCACTCGGCCCGACGGCTTTCATGCATCGTATTTCGGCTTCGGAGAATCCAACCGCCGCTCTGTCTCACCATCTGCAAGACTCGACCCACATTGCTTTTGGTGTACTGACAACTGGCGTCGCGGTCGGTAAGTTCAAGTTTGAAGCTTCTGTCTTCAACGGTCGCGAGCCGGACGAGAATCGATATAATTTTGAAGCGCATCGTTGGAATTCGCGCTCCGCACGGATTTCTTTTGCGCCGAGCGACAATTGGTCCATGCAGGTTAGCCACGGCTTCTTGCGTGACCCTGAACCGCTTGAACCGGGCGACGTGCGTCGCACGACGGCTTCCATCACCTACAACAAGCCATTGCAGCAGGGCAACTGGGCGACGAGCCTGATTTGGGGACGCAATCACGAAGCACACGGCGGCGAAATCTTTAACTTGAATGGCTACGTGGCCGAGTCGACAGTTAACTTTATTGATCGTAACTATCTTTACACCCGGCTCGAGCTGGCCGATAAGAACCAACTACTTCGTGACGACGACCGGCTCAGGCTAAACATCGCAGACCATCACCCGTCGTTTCGCATTGGTGCTTATACTTTCGGCGGCGCGCGCGACCTCTGGACGGGGGAAAAGATTCGCGTAGCGTTGGGCGGCGATCTGACGTTCTATTCGAAACCGGCGATTCTGGATTCAGTCTATGGCGCTCATCCAGTTTCTTATCATTTCTTTATTCGATTACGTCCCGGCAAAATGACGATGGCCGGCCACGATGGTCCCCACGGCGGGATGAAACATTGAGAATTTATTCGATAGGATAGAAATCATGAAGACAAGAATTCTATTAGTTGCGATCGGCGTGCTTTGTGTCGCCGCCGCCTTGTTGCTCATCGTCGCGTCCGCGTGAGAAGCAACAGAATGACATGAACTCCCAGCACTCGACCGACGGCGCCTACACGGAAGCGAGCCACGATCACGCGACTGCGAATCGCGTACCGGCGTTTCAGGATGCGGGTGAACTTGGCGCGCTCAGTCCGACGCTGCCGCCAAATCAATTCATCGGTAAAGCGCGAGAGGCATATATCGCTGCCCGCGAAATCCCGGAAACGCTGGCGCAGCTTCCGTGTTATTGCCATTGCGACGAGTCGTTTGGTCACAAAAGCCTGCACACTTGCTTCGTTGACGATCACGCTGCACATTGTGCCGTTTGCGTAGACGAAGCATTGCTGGCGTACAAACTTCAAAAAGAAAAGAAGCTGACGCCGAAACAAGTTCGGGAAATAATCATCGACAAGTATTCGGTAAATTAAGAACCAGGATTTCTTATGGGCAAACCTATTCGTGGCGGTTTCGTAGTCAGTCTGCTGGTGGCGTTGCTGTTAATAACCGGCAACTCAAGTGTCGCGCAAAACTCGGCACCGAAAAAGATCACCCTGGAAGGACAGTTTGTATGTTCCCAATGTTGGTCGGAGGCTGATCGCGCAACGACTCCGTATGGAACCGCGGCCGACATGAAATGTGCTGAAGAGTGTGCCGAGCGCCAGGTCCCCCCGGCTCTCGCCGTGAAAGAGGGCGAAGACTACAAGCTGTTTGTTATCGAAGAAGGGAAGTTTAAGAGGCCGGGGGAGAATTGGCTTACTTACATCGGCAAGGTCGTGAAGATTGAAGGCCGGCTCGGCTCACAAAAAGACAATCAACACATCCTGCTGGATAACTTGACTGTTGTAAGCGACGGTCCACTAAGCTCCATCAACGCGGTCGGCACTGATCCCGAGCTCATATTGAAGGATTTGTTCGGAGTGGATCAGAAACTGAGTAGCTACCGCGGCAAGATTGTTGTGCTCAATTTTTGGGCAACCTGGTGCATTCCTTGTCGCAAAGAAATGCCTGATCTTTCCGCCGTTCAATCCGAATACGCCGCGCTCGGAGTGCAAGTAGTGGGCGCCGCAGCGGATCCGCTCAACGATCGTCAGAAGGTCCTGGCATTTATCCGCGAGAACCGGATCAACTTTCCGGTGTTGTTAGGTGCGACAACCGAAGACATGAAACCGTTCGGCCTGGGCCCGGGCTTACCTGGAACTGTAGTGATCGGCCGCGACGGTAAAATACTCTCGTCGACACCGTCAGTGATCACCTTAGCGGAACTGCGAAAAACGATCGAAGGTTTGTTAGCTATTGACGCTCGATCGGTTCCACGCGAGATCGCGGCGTCGAGTCGTGATCACGAAGACTCCTCACTAGTCCCGAGCTGACCGCTTTGACCTGGCGAGGGCCGCGCCGTGAGCGGGGCAGGACACGACATAAAGTATCGATGGACGCTTGGAGTCAGACTGCTCACGAATCAAATACCTCGAGCGGCTGTTCGCACAACGCTCACGTATAAGTTTCACCCGCGCGTTCAAGCCGGCATTGAATACAATCCACGCGCTGGTGAGGTTGCGCCGTTGGCTAACATTCTGCTTCTCACGGAAACAGAAAAACGACCCGCACTAATGATTGGCACCAGCACGGATCGTATCGGCACACCATCCGGCCAATCGTTCTACGTTACGCTCAGCAAAAGTTTGCGCCGCGCAACGGGTCTCCCGGTCGCGCCTTACATCGGCGCTACTTTCGGAACATATGACGACCGTCTTCGCCCAATTGGGGGGTTGAATATCTCGTTGACGAAGAAACTGTCACTGCTTGCTACCTACAACGGCGTCAACGTCCATCCGTTGCTGATCTTTTCGCATGAACGTCACTCACTGTCGTTGATCATGGTTAAGGGCCGAGAGCCAGGAATGAGTTACAGCATCAGTTTCTAAAGGGTGAAACTGATTCGGGCTGTGCGCGCGGACTCCTGATTGGATGACTTGCCTCACGACGTGAAACTCGGCTAAAGCACCTCGCGGCGAAGATCAATCCGCTACCGCTCCGGTTCTTTTTCGTTGACCCACCGAGGGTTAAGAAGCAGCGTCTCAAACTAGCTAGTTGTTTTCTTAAGTCGAGAACCGATTAAGACGCCGGCGGCGCCGATGAATGGGTTGAGCAGGGCAACCCAATTGGGCGTACGAGCGTTGCGCATCGCCTGAAGGTTTGGAACTGAAGCTGGACGGTTGAGTGGCCTGCGGTCGGCAGTAGTAAACGCCGGTATTGCGACAAGGATTCCTAACACGAAGACAATCCCTGCCAATACCTGTACTGCGCGTTTGCTTCTCGTGATTGCCGCGCAGACCAGGCCGCCGATAATCGCTGCCACTAATCCCACTACGCAGCTAATAATTACCCACAGCATCGACACTTCATACGTGCCTGGCTTAAATGCCGAGTCAACACCCAGACCTAGATAAGCGCCGGTGAGAAAGACGAACACGAGTAAGGCCATAACGATGTAACCGGCTATGACGCCCAGGACTTTTCTTGCCATTCTTGTTGCCTCCGAAGGACCGTTTCTAAAAACTGACGTGAGATAGAAACACAAGCACGCCGCAAAACCAAAATGCATCCTTGGGCTTCGCCAGAAGCAACACGGTACCGCGTTCGTCAGTCTTTACCGATTATCCACCAGTGACCTCCCCATGCGATGACGGTGCGGGAGCCAAACTGGTTGGTGATCTCATGGTTCGCACCATTGTCAATGTTCGCGAGGTTCTTCGAGAAAGTGCGCGACTCAAGGCGGACAGTCCTGGTGCTGGCATCAATTTTTTTTACCGTGAAGATCTTGCCGACGTTTGTCAGAGGGTTCGGCAGGTAGATCTCGCGTCGTGGGACGGCGTTCGTAGCGTCGGCCAGGACCACTCCGTGTTGCGCTGTCAGGATGACGTCGTAGTTAACGAAGATGACTGGCAGGGTTGCTCCGCCTCCGAGGTTGACGTTGCCGTTGAAGTTTACGGGTCCCTGGAAGGTGGCTGCTGAATCAAACGTGGTTGGCGCAGTTAACCTTGTGCCGCTTGCGTCATCAACGATAGATGAATTGCCAAGAGTGGTCGGTGCTATGAATTTAGCTAACCGACCGGTCGTGCCACCTCCGTCTACACCCGCGTTTCCCGATCCGCCTTCGCCCGCGTAAGAGTCGGACACTCGACAAAGCTGCGCGGCGCAGGCAAGCGTGGAAGCCGATGACGCGATGATTTCGACGTTGGTGTTGGTTGAATCTATGTCGTATCGATCGACACCCTGCCCAAACAGCACCCCGTAAAGCGTAGCCTTCCGAATGCCGCGCAGACGCAGACCCTGCGTGCTATTTCCGGTGTATCCAAACCACGAATGCTGAATGTCCAGGAGATCAACGTCATTGGCAATGACGCCTAATCCGATTGTGCCGGAGACGTTTCCGTTGATGTTCGAAAGCTTAGCGGAATGGAGACGCCGGCCAGCCCCTCCCGCAGCGGGATTGATCACGATATGGACGGCGGCGCCTTCATCCGCTACCACATTTTCAATGACAGCTGCCGACCCGTTGGTGGCTGCGTTCTGAGGCGAAGCGATTGGATCTCTAATCTCGACCCACGCCGCTGTGCCCATTAGCGGTATCTTCGAGTAGCCCACCTCGTTATGGGTGCCGTAGTCGAGGAATGTGAGGGTGCGCGCAACCGCGCCGCGAAAATTACTGAATAACACAACCGCTGTTTCAGAAGTCGTACCGTAAAAGCCGGTGCGTTCTATTACTCCGAAGCTACTAAAAAACCAAATAACGGACGAACGCCCCGAGCCATCCTGAGTCGCGATGCCGTAGAAGTTGCAATCACGCACCGCAGCCAGCTTGGCGCCGTCGATGCGGATAACGTGTGCCGCATCGTTCACGGAGGCGGGGTCTGCCGGGACGAAGGTTAGCTTTTCAAATGTAACGGTTTCGGCATTCGCGAGGTAGAAAGTCCTCTGGTTTGGCGTGTTGACGACGATAACGCTGTCGTTGCCTGTTCCGAGAAAGCGCACCGATTTGCCGGTTAGCGTCGTGCTAGCGATCTCGTCTGAAATGATGAAGCGGCCGGGAGGAACAAGGATCGTCCCGCCCGCCCCGGTTGACCCAAGGTCTGAAAGGGCCTGTTGAAATGCCGGGCTGTCATCGGTGTCATCGTCAGGAATCGCACCGAGCTCCGTTACGCTCAATGTGTAGGTCCGACTCGACTGCGCGAGTGCCTCGCGGCCGCCAAGACAGGTAATTAAGACTAAAGCAATGAGGCTAAGTTTGGCGGCGGTTAGAGGGGGAACCATAATTAATATTTCCTCCGAAACATTTGACGAACAGCAAGCGTGGCGAGTCGAGTTATTTATGCCGTATCAAGAGAAAAGTGGACCACCGCTAAGCCGATCACTGTGTCGATCGACGCATCGCGAGCGGCAGATAGTTGTGGATAACTAATCGGTTGCCGAACTTCATCGGAAAGGGGTGATAAACTTTCGGCGCCATTCAAGGGCAAGCATTTTTGGTTGGATCTGAGAGTTTCTTCGCCATTCCCACCGCTTCGCGCGTCGCACGCATGAGCAAGTGCAGCTTTGTCCCTATCAGACTTGGTAAATCTTATCATGTGCGCGACGATTTCGGAGTTCTTTCTCGGAATTCTTTGTCGATAGCAAAAATCGTGTTGATGTATTGTCTGCAAAGCTACAGTGAGCGGATGGGTCAAAATTTTGGCCGTCGATTGGTGACTGCGCAGCGCAATCGTGGTAGCCACGAGATGAGATAGAATCACAACCCTACAAACTGAAATGCAGGAACCAGGACCATCGCCCGAGGGCTCTCAGACAGACAGCGCCATTGATCCTGTCTGTGGGATGACCGTCAATCCGGCGTCGTCGGCCGGATCCTTTGAGCATAACGGTCACCTCTACTATTTTTGCAGCACCAACTGTCTCAAGAGAATCAGGGAAAACCCTGACAGTTTTCTGAGCCCACCTGCTCCTGCGCTCACACAGATTGGCCAATCGCCGGCACCTGCGAAAAATATGAATCCCGCTGGGGGTTTTACGTGTCCGATGCACCCGGAAGTGCGTCAACCAGCCGCCGGGGCTTGCCCGAAATGTGGGATGGCTTTGGAGCCTGTCGCGCTGGCTGCGCCGCAGTCACGCATCGAATACACCTGCCCAATGCATCCGGAGATCATCCGAGACTCACCCGGCAGTTGTCCGATCTGCGGAATGGCGCTCGAGCCACGTACGGTAACCGTCAGCGACGCTGAGAATCCGGAACTTGCCGATATGCGGCGCCGATTCTGGATCAGTGCAGCACTGACTATCCCCGTATTCTTCCTCGGCATGAGTGATTTGATTCCCGGGCAGCCGCTTCAACAGTTGTTTTCAAGCCGGTCACTCAGTTGGGTTCAGCTGGCATTAGCTACTCCGGTTGTGCTGTGGGGCGGCTGGCCCTTCTTCGTGCGCGCCGTCAACTCCATCATCAATCGAAGCCTCAACATGTTTACGCTGATCGGTCTCGGCGTGACCGTCGCCTACCTTTACAGCGTTGTCGCAACACTCTTTCCAGAAGTATTTCCGCACTCGTTCCGCGGACATAGCGACGCCGTCCCCGTTTATTTCGAGGCTGCTGCCGTGATCGTTACTTTGGTTTTGTTAGGGCAGTTGCTTGAACTGAAAGCCCGCGGGCAAACCAGCAACGCGATCAAATCACTGTTAGGCCTGGCTCCGAAAACTGCGCGGCGAATCCGCAGCGACGGCTCAGAAGAAGATGTTCCGTTACAAGAGGTGATGGAAGGCGACGAATTGCGCGTGCGTCCAGGAGAAAAGGTTCCGGTGGATGGCATCGTCATCGAAGGTTCGAGCTCCGTCGATGAATCCATGATCAGTGGTGAACCAATCCCTGTGGCCAAGGCGACTGGTAATCGGGTAATCGGCGGAACGGTGAACGGCACCGGTTCCTTTGTCATGAAAGCGGAGCGTGTTGGCGCGGCCACATTGCTCGCACAAATTGTCCAGATGGTTGTGGAAGCCCAACGCAGCCGCGCGCCGATTCAAAAACTCGCCGATCGAGTTGCTGCATATTTTGTTCCGGCCGTTATTGTCGTAGCAGTCATTACCTTCGTCGTGTGGTCCATTTTTGGACCTGAACCGTCAATGGCGTACGCGCTAATCAATTCCGTAGCCGTCTTAATAATCGCTTGCCCCTGCGCGCTTGGTTTGGCAACGCCGATGTCGGTGATGGTGGCAACCGGCAAAGCGGCACAGCTTGGCATCTTGTTCAAAAATGCCGAAGCCATCGAGGTGTTGCGACAAGTGGATACCCTCGTCGTCGATAAAACGGGCACGCTCACCGAAGGAAAACCGGCGGTAGCTTTCATTTCAACCGCAGAGAACCTTGATGAGCGCCAGCTACTAAGGTTCGCAGCTTCGCTCGAGCGGGGTAGTGAGCACCCACTGGCTGAAGCCATTGTCTCAGCAGCGCAGAGTCGAGGCATTGAGC
This sequence comes from Pyrinomonadaceae bacterium, assembly GCA_963730985.1. Taxonomy (GTDB): domain Bacteria; phylum Acidobacteriota; class Blastocatellia; order Pyrinomonadales; family Pyrinomonadaceae; genus PSRF01. The sequence goes on along the minus strand of CAVSTX010000005.1, from coordinate 491,040 downwards.
TAACAAAGGCGACGAGTTTTGAATCACTGACAGGGAAAGGTGTACAGGGCGCGGTCGATGAGAGACAGATTGCTCTGGGAAACAAAGGACTGTTGGCGGAGCTGGGCGTTGACGCTGCCGCTTTCGATAGGAAAGCAGATGAGCTGCGCTCGGCGGGCCAAACTGTGATGTATGTCGTGATTGACAAGGAGACCGCTGGCATCATCGCCGTAGCCGATCCAGTCAAACCGTCCGCAGTTGAGGCCATCGATCAACTTCGTCGTGAGGGCATGCGGATAGTTATGCTTACCGGCGATAGCAAGGCCACCGCTCACGCAGTCGCTGATTCGTTCGGGATCGATGAAGTATTTGCGGAAGTGTTGCCGCATCAGAAAGCTGAAATCGTGAAGCGGTTGCAGAAAACAGGAAAGGTCGCAATGGCGGGCGACGGCATTAATGATGCACCGGCGTTGGCCCAGGCTAACGTGGGAATTGCCATGGGAACTGGCACCGACATCGCGATGCAAAGCGCCGATGTCACCTTAGTCAAAGGCGACTTGCGCGGAATCTTGCGGGCCATACGACTCAGCCGCGCTACGATCCGCAATATCAAACAGAATCTCTTCTTTGCGTTTCTCTACAACGTACTGGGAGTGCCGATCGCAGCGGGAGTGCTCTACCCAGTCACCGGTCTGCTCCTCAATCCCATGATTGCCGCGGCAGCGATGAGTTTCAGTTCAGTTTCAGTCATCGCGAATGCATTGCGCCTTCGGAACGCACCACTCAATTAATTCTTCGTTATTGTTCAGACCACTCGGCGTACGCCTGGTAAGCGCTGGACTCCAAAATACCTTGCACGTTGTCGGTTTATGAAGAATTCCTTGCATCGGGAGTTGCGGCGGTTGAATTGCGTACTTATTGGACATGGCGAAGATCTGTACTAATCCTTATCAGGAGTTTGGAGTAGAAAGATGATTGATGACCGTGCCGCAGAGACCGTTAGCGACCCGTCCCTTTCCCCGCCGCTATTTGACGACCGAGCAAGCGCGCAAGCTCAACCAGTAACGCCGATACCGCGTAGCCGCTTCGCGATCGCCGGCGAGTACATTCGAAAAATATTCATGACCGGATCGAGATCGCTGGCATTCATCGTGGTGCTGGGATTAGCCACTGGCACACTTGCCGGGATGGCACTAGTGCAAACTCAAAAAGACAGCGTTCCGGCAAACGAAGAAGTATCTTTGTTCGCCACCGAAGACGAGCAGTGGATGGGGGCAAATGTGGCTGCACAAGGGCTAACGACCATGACGCCCACAATCAGGCGCCCCGTCCGATCTCGTATCCGGCCGTCTAACCGTAGACCGCGCGCTTACCGCGTTGCCGTCATCAGATAGTTGCAAAGGACGGTTGTCGTTTTGAGTTCCGCCAAAGTTTAGTGATACTGGGTCGCTGATTCACATTTCCTGGAGGCAAAGATGAAGGTTCCGGTTTCTCGAATAGTTTGTAGCTGTGCTCTGCTTTGTATGGTGCTGGCGACGCTCGTTGTTCCCGTAAACGCGCAGAAAAAGCGTTTGGAGGATGCCACCCGACACGCGCGCGAAGCTGCAGAGACGTTTACGGAAATCATGAACATTCGCGACAAAGCGATTCCACAGGAACTACTCGACAAAGCCGAAGCAATCGCAGTATTTCCCGGAGTTGTTAAGGCTGCGTTTATCTTTGGCGGCCGCGGTGGACAGGGAGTCATCAGTAAACGGGTGAAAGGCGGTTGGACAGCACCCGCGTTCTTCAATCTTGCCGGCGGGAGTTTTGGCGCGCAGATTGGCGCACAAAAAAACGATTACGTCTTTCTCATCATGAACGAGGACGGCGTGAAGGGATTGCTTGAAGACAAGTTTGAGATGGGTGGAGAGGCAGGCGTGGTGGCTGGCCCAGTTGGCCGTGAAGCTGCGGCTTCAACGAACCCGACGCTCGATGCTGGAATTCTTTCATACTCTCGTAGCAAAGGTGCTTTCATCGGAGCGGCGTTAAAGGGCGTATCTATCAGGCCTGACAACGATTTGAATCGAGCCGTGTATGGCATGAAAGCGAATGAGGTCTTGATGGCGCGACCGATACCGGTTGCCCAAATGCCCGCCGGTGTAAGAATCTTCCCTCGCACCTTAGCGCGCTATTCGGTTCGTTGATCTGTCGTCAGACTTTGGTCTGCGAGCTCGCTTTTCATAACCTGAATCTGTCGACGCGATTTTGGTCCATGCGCAACTTGGGTTAATCGGCAAGCACATCTCACATAAACAGCTTGACGCCCTCAGTGGTGCGCCATAAAATGCGTCGGCATTTCAAGGTTGCCCCGTTCTTCTCGTTGCCCATTCTGCTCAGACGGTTTTTATGCTCCCTCGTACTCAACGACAGAAAGATATCCTCGATTACATCACGCGCTTCTCCGAGCGCAACAGATACGAACCTTCGTACGCACAGATAGCCCGGCACTTTGGCGTGAAGTCACGCGCCACGATTGCCAAGCACATCGCTGCGCTTGAACGTCGCGGATTGCTTACACGCAAACACCAGGATGGTTCATTCGCGTTGACTGTGAACGTTGACGATGCCGACGCATTGTGTCAGGTGAAGTTGCTTGGACGAATTGCTGCTGGTGCGCCACTCGATGTGGTTGAGTGTGATGAAACGATCTCAGTGCCGCGATTTCTTCTTGGACGGGTTCGACCTGAGAAAGTTTATGCCTTGCGAGTAAAAGGCGATTCGATGATCGACGAACACATCTGCGATGGTGACATTGCCTTGATCGAGAATCGCACCGAGGCACGCGATGGTGAGATCGTGGTTGCGTTGCTCGTCGAAGAGAACCAGGCGACTCTCAAGCGCCTTTTCCGTCGTGGGAGTGATGTCGAACTTCACCCGGCCAATTCCCAGCTTCAACCTCTGACCGTCCCTGCAAAGGATCTGGCAGTGCAGGGCATCTTCTGTGGCTTGCTCCGCCCCAGTAATTAATCCCGCCAAACCTCGTAGTTACGTGTTTTCAATGAGTTAGAAGCCGTCAAAGCCGCGCAAAGGCGTCTCCGCCGACCGCTGTAGCCAGTTGTCATCGGGATATTTCGACTGTCCGTCGATGACGTGTAAGGTGTAGGCGTGACGAGACTTCGCTGAGCGATTGGCCAAACTCTTATGCGGAAGCAGTCCGTGCAGAAGAATTAAAGTTCCCTTTGTAACTTCCAGCGGAGTGAGCGTCTCTTCTTGCCAATCGTTCTCATCGAACACCTGAAACTTCATTCCGCCTTTGCCGTCTCGTATCCAACGTGATTTCAAGCCGAGTTTGTGACCACCCGGTATGGCCCACAAGCAGCCGTTTTCCAAAGTCGCGTCTTCAAGCGCAAACCACAGGCCGGCAACGTTCTGCGGTTCCGTGTAAATGAACGTGCTGTCCTGATGGCACGAAACCTCACCGCCAATCTTCGGCTGCTTGAAGATATACATCGATTGCAGCAGCAGTGGTTGAGTGATGCCGAGGTTACCTACCAGCGCACGAATTTCCGGTGTGCGTGAGAATTCACTGAACGCCGGATCGAGGTCGTGTAACGCATGACCGATCTTGTTTATCGACTGTTCTTTGGGTTGTTTGAGTAAGCCGTCGTCCGTGAACGCGTCTTCTTCAAAGAAGAAGCGAATCTCATTTGCAGAGCCGAGAAAGTAGTCATCGGCCAGGCGGCTCTGTTCGCAGGTGGAAAAGATGGCGTGAAGTCCCCGAGGGTCGAAGTCGCGAGCTAACTCTTCGGCGCGCTTTCTCAACCGATCACAAGCCGCTTCGTCTACAAAGTCGCTGATGACTAAGTAGCCATTTCGTTGATAATCGTCTAGTTGAGTTTGCGTTAGCGGCATTCCGGAAACGATTGGATACGAAGGTAGCAGGGAAGAGCGACTTGCGCGCCCGAAATTGCTACCTATACTGTTTGGGGTCGGTTGGATTGCTGGAGCCGGCTGCCGGAATTGAACCGGCGACCTTCTAATTACGAATCAGACGCTCTACCAACTGAGCTAAGCCGGCTTGTCAACGCGAACACTAATCGTCGAAGAATTGCACTATACGAACGGCCACTTTGCACTGTCAAGCAACGGCATCTTTGTGAATGCCCTAATTTGGTTCTTGTCAAACGTCTTTGCGATCCGTTGAATGCCGTTCAGCCATCGCAAACTAACAGTTTGCGTTACAAATTAGGGCACTACCTATCTTTGTGAATGATGGAGTTTGAACCTTGGGAATCTCTCTCATTGGCGCGGTGCTTTAGACATATTCTCAACGTGCTGAAATCGCGGTGCTAACTGTGACGGAAAACCATCAAACCGCATCAGACTAATCTTTGTTGGTAGTAAAACTCCTTGTATGACGACCGCCCTGCATAGATTCATCCGTCCAGCTCGCCGACGCTTTCGGTGTCTGCCGCTGGTTGCTGTGGCCCTGCTTTTTGTGGCTTTTCCTGAGGTTTTCGCCCAAAAACTACCGTCTGCAGAGAAAGTAGTCGACAGCTATATCAAGACGATCGGCGGCAAGAAACGTGTCGCGACGATTCGCGATGCGAATTATGAATGGACAGTACAAAGGGCAGATGGAGCGAGCGGAGTTGCCACGACGCAACTGAGAGGGCCGGCTTCAGTTCGCACTGAAATCGTTTTCGGTGCCGAGAACCTCATCACGACCGCCACCCCACGGTCCGCCTGGATTCGAGCATCGCAGGGCGAACTTAAGACACTTACGGATGCGGAAGCCGCTACCGCCAAACTTCAAGCCTCGCTTGATGCGATGCATCTGCTTGATTACAAGAAGAGAAATGTATTGGCCCGCGTTCTGTCGCTTCGAAATGATGGCGGTGAACCAGCTTATGTAGTTGAGTTTTCGTTACGCAATGGGGCTCGACTCAAGTATTGGTTCGGAGTAAATACCAAACGATTGTTGCGCATCGAGGACGACGCCCGCGCCACTGTCACGAAGTTTGAAGAGTACCGCACAACTGGATCGATTTTGGAGCCCCACCTCGTGCGAGTTCAAAGCGCAACGGGCGAGCTCCGGTTTGCGCTGCAAAAGGTAAATTACAACCAGGGTGTCGCCGACAACGTTTTCGATCCGCCACGCAGTGAAGCGCTGGACGTGGTGGCGCTTCTCCGCGAAGTTTCAAAAAACCAGGACGAACTGGAGAAACGTTTTCACGAGTACTCCTTTCAACAGAAGGAGACTGATCGCGAAATAAACAGCAAAGGCGAAATCAAGAAAGAGACGATCAAAGTCTACGAGGTCTTTCCTCTTCCCAACCGCGAAGCCGTCTTGAAGTTGATCAGCGAAAACGGCGTGCCTCTTTCCGGCGAACGCGCAGCGAAGGAACAGAGACGCGTCGAACAGGAGCTGATTAAAGCTGAACGCGACAAAGACAAAGACGAGCAGCGCGTGCAAAAACAACGCGCGGAGCGCCGGCGAAAGCAGGCTGCCAAGGGCAATGAAGAAGACGATGATTTGGATGTATCGCAGTTTCTGAAGATCCATGATTTCGTGTCGCCGCGTCGCGAGCGTTTCCGCGATCGTGACGCAGTGGTCTTTGATTTCCGCCCGCGACCCGGATTCAAGCCGAGCAATCGCGAAGAGGACCTGATTTCGAAGTTAGTTGGGGTTGTATGGATCGATCCGGCTGATAAGCAAATCATCCGGCTCGAGGCGCGACTTGCCGAAGGTTTCAAAATGGCAGGCGGTCTGTTGTTTTCACTGCGTCCGGGTGCTGCATTTGTAATGGAGCAGACGCGCATGGTTGAAGGAATCTGGCTGCCGCGCCAGGCGCAAATCAACCTGACAATGAAGTTTCTACTGTTTGGCGGCGGCGACTATAACAAGACGATCGAATGGAGCGATTACAAGCATTTCTCCGGCGATGTTGGCGACTACAAACTGGAAACACCGAAATCAGCAGTTGAACAGCCGACCAAACCATGAGCGAGCTAAAAACCAAGCTACGATGAACAAAGTGAACGTTATTGGAGGTGGCCTCGCCGGCGTTGAAGCCGCGTGGCAGGCTGCGCGCGAGGGCGCGCACGTGCGGTTGTTTGAAATGCGCCCCGTAACAAACACACCAGCGCACCGCACTGACAAGCTGGCCGAGATCGTTTGTTCGAACTCTTTGAAATCGGATGAACCTGGGACAGCGTCATATCTGTTAAAGGAAGAGTTGCGACGCGGTAATTCACTCGTCATGGAAGCGGCGAATGAAACGAAGGTACCTGCCGGCGCCGCGCTCGCAGTGGATCGACAAAAGTTTGCAGAATTGATTACGGAAAAGATTGAAGCGCATCCGCGCATCGAGCTTGTACGCGAAGAGGTCCAACAAATTCCTGAGGACGACATAACGATTATCGCAACAGGACCACTCTCATCAGATGCACTGACAGCCGAGATCATGAAAGTAACGGGCAGCAGTCAGCTTTACTTTTATGACGCGATCGCCCCAATCGTTGCTGCAGATTCAATTGATCGTTCGATCGCATTTCCCGCAGCTCGGTACAACAAAGGAGGCGACGACTATCTAAACTGCCCGTTCACTCCGGAGCAGTACGCCGTATTTTACGAAGCGTTAATCGAGGCCAGGAGTGTGCCGCTGCAACGATTTGAAGAAACCCGCTGGTTTGAGGCGTGCCTGCCGATTGAAGAACTCGCGCGTCGCGGAGTTGATACGCTGCGGTTCGGTCCAATGAAGCCCGTCGGTTTGGTGGATCCGCGCACCGGTCGGGAGCCATATGCCGCCGTCCAATTGCGGCAGGAAAATTTAATGGCTGACGCGTACAGCCTCGTTGGCTTTCAGAATCATCTACGTTACGGCGAGCAAGCCAGAGTGTTGCGGTTGATCCCGGGAATGGAGAACGCCGAGTTTTTGCAGTTTGGTCAAATTCACCGGAACACGTACATCTGCTCGCCGCGCGTGCTCGCACCGACTATGCAAATGCGCGAGCGACCGAAAGTTTTCTTTGCAGGTCAAATTACGGGTGTGGAAGGTTATGTTGAGTCGGTTGCCATTGGATGGCTCGCCGGCATCAACGCGGCGCGATTGGCGAGGTGGACGGGAGATGATTTCAGCGCCGCCCTCCAGCGCAACCGGATCGCTGGCACGTTACGTCTCGAGTGCAGAGACTAAAAACTTTCAACCGGTGAACATTACGTTCGCATTACTTGAACCCTTAACCGAGGAGCAACGTAAACGTGTTCGAAGGAAACGCGATCGGCACCAGCTTCAGGTGAAACTAGCGCTCGAACAATGGGACAAGTGGCTTCACGAAATCACAAACGAACGACCGGCGCTGCAAGCTTTTGCATGACCCAACGACTGCTCACTTCTTTTATTGCGGTGTTGGTCTCGGTCGCCTTTGCGATTTCGAGCTCGGCCCAATCGGGCCGCGTAAAAGAAAAACCGTCGAAAGACGCCGCTTCGAGAACTAAGAAGACAACTTCCTCGAGTCCATCTTCGAGGCCTGGAAGTTCACCGCCAGTCGCTCCGCCAAAGACCAACGAATCCAACCCGGACCCATCGAATGAAGTTGAAGAGTCAGACATCGTTCGCGTCAGCTCCAACCTTGTACCCATCCCTGCATCAGTTGTGGATGCAAAAGGTCTGGCAATTACTGGATTGAAGCTCGAGGACTTTGAGCTGCGGGTTGACGGGCAACTTAAGCCAATCAGCGATATGACCAGGTCGGAAACGGCCGTCCGGCTCGTTATGCTTTTTGACAACAGCGGCAGCACACATCCATTTCGCGACTTTGAAAAGGGCGCGGCGATGCGGTTCTTCCGTAAAGTACTGAGGCCCACGGATCAGGCCGCGATCTATTCGATTGGTTCGGATGTTTATCTAGCGCAGCCTTTGACTAGCGATCTCCAGCTATTGGAGCGAACCATCGAGAGCTTTGGACCTCCTTCGGGTGCCACCTCCTTGTTTGATGGGATCGTGGATGCGGGTTCCTACCTACGACCGTACGGCGGCCGGCGCGTGCTGGTTATCGTTTCGGATGGGATCGAAACGACCAGCCGTCATGATTTTGCGACGACGATCCAGAAAGCGTTGGCCAACGACTGCCAGATTTTCATCGTACAAACCGGACTGTATGACAACGCTAACCTGCGCGCGCTGACCGCCGAGCGGCGCATGGAACAACTCTCCGGACAAACTGGGGGCGCGGTCTATGCCCCAAAGACCACCACCGAGCTCGATCATGCCTTTCAACAGATAGCTGCCGATCTCGCGCAGCAGTACGTGCTTAGTTATTACCCGGGCGACGAACGTCGCGACGGCACGTTCCATGCAATCGACTTACGAGTAAAAGCAAAGAAAGACGTACGCGTGAGGGCACGAAAGGGTTATTATTCGCCGAAGTCTGCGGCCGTTGCTGCGAGTTCCAAAGAATGACGACGAGTTCGTATTATCAACGTTAGTTCCTTTCGTAACTCATGGAGCAACTGCTCAAACAGTTTCTCGAACACCTGCGTTACGAGCGCAACGTTAGCGAACACACGATCCGCAACTACGAAAGCGACCTGCTTCAGTTTCTCGATCACCTCGCGCCTCCACACCCGCGAAGCGGAAAAAGAACCACACCACGGGTAACCGATATCGATCACGTCACCATTCGTGAATGGTTGGCGACGCTTCATTCTGCTCAGAAAAAGAAGAGTTCGATTGCCCGCAAACTGGCTGCGCTACGCACGTTTTTTCAATTCCTCGTGCGGGAAGGGATGTTGGAGTTGAACCCGGCGAAGCTTGTGGCGACGCCGCGCCAGGAAAAGAAACTGCCGAAGCATCTTTCGATCGAAGAAGCAATAAAGTTTATTGAAACGCCAGACATTGAAACCGATCTTGGTAAACGCGATCGCGCCATGCTTGAGTTGATGTATGCGACCGGCGTGCGCGTCGCGGAGTTGACGAAACTAAGCCTGGGCCAGATCGACTTTAAGAACCGGCTGATTCGGGTTACTGGAAAGCGGCGTAAAGAGCGGATAGTGCCCTTTGGCGAACCTGCGCTACTGGCGCTGAAGAATTATCTCGACGTTAGAGACCGGTTTCTCGACGCGGCCCCAATCTCCGAGCGCGAGCCGGAAGCGTTGTTTTTGAATTATCAGGGAACGAGGATAACAACTCGTTCGGTCGGTCGAGTGGTGGAGAAATACATTCGCTTATGCGCGGGCCGCTATGAGATCAGCCCTCACGCTCTTCGACATTCTTTCGCCACGCATCTTTTGGACAGCGGAGCTGATTTGCGTGACATCCAGGAGCTACTGGGGCATGCACGCCTCTCGAGCACCCAGATTTATACGCACGTTTCGATGGAGAAATTGATTGAGGTTTACGACAAGGCCCATCCAAAGGCGTGAGATTGGTGAATGGTGCGTCGTTGTTCGTGGTTCGTTGCTCGTAGTTGGTAGTTGGTTGTTTGTGGTCCGTTGTCAGTTGTTCGCAATTGGTTGCTATTGTCCTGACATCAACAACTAACAACTAACAACTGACAAATACTAAAGCGTGGCGTGCTCATCCTCGCCGTTATTAGCTTCAATGACCGCCTGGCACTCTGCATCGTAACGCGCTGTGGGCACAGCTTCGAGGCGACGCTCGTCTATCACTTTTCCGCAGCGCGCGCACACTCCATAGGAACCCTCGCGAATCCGAAAGAGGGCCTGATCGATGTCGGCTACCATTTGTGATTCGCGTTCACCCAAACGCAATGCGAGTTCCTTGTTGACGTCCATGAGGGACAAGTCGGCAGGATCCTTCACCCCATCGTCGGAAAATTCGAGAGCAGCAGCCTGGTCGTCGCGAATGTGGTTGTTGTGTTCGCGTAATTGCGCGCGCAGGATTTGTTCGAAGTGTGCAAGTTTGTCAGGCTGCATGTATTCCCCTTGACGAATATTAAATGATTTTGAAGTTCGCTGATTATAACGTTAAGTAGATCGATCCCCTAAACGCACTCAGAGAGCGAACTGATCACGTGAAGGAAAATTGACCCTGCGGCAGTGCAGTTGGGTGAAACGTGCACTGCCGTTTTCGTTAGCGGAGTTTAGAACTTCCAGTTTAATGCGACGCGCGCGGCGCGGGGACTGCCCGGCGAGATATTGGTGTTGCTGTCAGCGTTGACGTAATACTTTCGATCGAAAAGATTCTCAAAGTTGGCTTGTAGGCGCCAATTTTCGTTGAGGGAATAGAAGACGGCGGCATCAACGCGCGTATAACCAGGCAACGTTACGGTGTTGTCGATAGTCGCAAACATGTCAGCACGATGAATGATGCCGAGGCCTGCACTGAGTTTAGGGATGATTTGGTATTTGTTCCACAGCGACAAAGTGTGGTGTGGGACCTGGCCCACCCTCTTTCCAGCAATCGCCGCGGTTGTCGCGCTCGTGATGAATGCATCCTGATAAGCGTAGCCGCCCGCAATGCTCCAATCGCGCGTCACGCTCCCGTTGATCCCAATCTCTAGGCCATTGGTTCGTTGGCTTCCGGTCTGGATGATACGGCTCGGGTCGTTGGGATCAGTAGACCTCGTATTCGTCCGATTCAACTGGTAAACCGCCGACGTCAACGAGAGAAAGCGGCGGATGTCCCACTTCATCCCCACTTCGTAATTGGTAAATTTTTCCGGCTTTAACTGCTGCGTCACGGTTGTGAGGGAAGAGAACTGATCGCCGGCGCTCGGCAGATACGAGATGCTGTAACTTCCATACAAAGACAGTTCCGCAACCGGCTTGACCACCAGCCCTAAACGCGGCGAGACAAGATTATCTATGCGACGAAAATTATCGCCGTTGCGATTGTTGTGATACTTCAAATCAAAGTAGTCGTAGCGCACGCCTGCTATCACTTGCACGAATCTGGAGAGCTCAATCTGATCCTGCAAGTAGCCTGCGGCAAGATTTAATTGCAGTCGATTGTTCGCGTCAGTCGCGTTGGGACGAAACGTAACGGGAAGGGAAGTCGTGGGATCGTCATACGGGACCAGAATTGACGTCGCGACATTGTTGAAAAAGCCGGAGTTGCGAAGGTTATTTGTTCGCTGCAGGCCAAGTTCCATCCCGCCTACGAGCGTATGCCGGATGCGACCGGTCGAAGTGGCGAAGCTGAGATCTGTTTGATTGAAAAGGTTGCGCCGGCGCGTAGCGTTGTTGTAGGCGGTTAGCGTAACCAGTGTCCCGGCCGCGTTGGTCGCACCCGGAACGTAGTTTTGATAAAAGCGGTCGTAATCACCAAACAGCGTTCGGTTTCGAATGTTTAGTTTTCCGATTTGATGATCGACCAAACCTGTCAACACATTCACGTCAACTTTGACACGGCTGTTCGACGGATCGCCATAAAAGGTGTCAATGGGAACGTCCGCTGGCCTTCCCTGAAATGAAGTAATACCGCGATCAGCAACACGCCCGTCATGAAAATACTCGTAGCCGAACGTAAGTCGTGTTTGAGCGCCCGGCAGAAAGGTGAACGTTGGGTTTACGCCATAACGTTCGAGATCGACAAATTTTCTGAAGCTACCGGAATTTTCATACAAAGCATTTCCACGAAACGCGATCTTACTGTTGAGTGAGCGATTAAAGTCTCCGGAGACGCGCTTATTCGAAAACGATCCGCCTTGCATCGTCACTTCGCCGAACGACGCGAAATTCGCCTCTTTGGTTACCCTGTTGATGACGCCGCCGCCACCGCCGCGTCCGAAGATCATCGCATTCGGTCCCTTCATCGTCTCGACGCGATCAAGGTTGTAAAGATCGCGGTAATACTGCACATCGTCGCGCACGCCGTTAACAAAAAAATCAGCGCTGCTTCGATTACCGCGTATCACCACGTCGTCGCGATTGTTTTCACCCTGATGAGCCGTGATGCCCGGCATGTAGCGAACCACGTCGCTAATACTCATCAACATCTGGTCTTTGATTTGATCGTTTGTTACGACCGTAATCGATTGCGGAATATCACGTAGCGGAGTGGAAGTTTTGGTTGCACTCCCGATCGCCTGAGTTTGATAGCCGCCGATATCGACGACAGTCACGCTGCTGGTAGCGCCGGCCAGTTGAAGTACGACTTCGAGAAAGGAATTACTTCCCCGCGTGACGCCAACCGTCTGCAGGGCATCGGCGAATCCGTCGACCTTCACGCTGACTGTGTATTCACCCGGCTCCAGCACCAGCGAGAATTCCCCGTTCTGATTAGTGACCGAAGAGACTTCCCGTAGACCGTCGCGAGTGGCAGTAACGCGCGCCCCGACGATTACCGCGCGATCCGGATCCAAAACCCGGCCGCGCAGCTGCCCCTGCAGATTGGCTTCACTCGCGTGAGAGGCAGCAAAAATGCCCAGCAGTAGTGACCAGGCACACAGACTAAAGAGGCGACTAAAAACCGTCCGACTTAACATTTATAACCTTAACGTGAGATGAAATTGAAAACCGTTTTCAAAATCAGCATAAAAGGGCATGCATCGATGTGTCAAGCGGCGCAGGGAGATCAACCGCAAATCAATTCAGCTGCTAGCAGTGGAATGGTGAGTTCGTGGTGCCCGGTGATGGCAAAACCCTGGCCGGCACCGTTGGCAGTGGGACGACGAACAACGTTAGTCAGCGGGCGGTAAGACTGAATGAAGTCCAGGTTTGCAGTCGTGATATCAACGAGTTCGTGGCCGAGATTGCGAACGAGAGTTACCGCTTTCAGAAAAACCTCGGGAAGCGCCACAGCAGATCCGACGTTCAAATAAACGCCGCCGCCGTTCATACGCCTGACGAGTTCGGCGAGTAATCGAAAATCTGTGTGTGTAGTGGCGCCCAGCGCTGCGCCGTCGGCCTGCGGATGAAAGTGTCCGATGTCGCCGCCGATGGTGATGTGAGCTGTAAACGGGACGCGAGATTGATATGCGGCGCAAAGCAAAGAGTTGTCGGAGTGATCGGGTTTCAGAGCTACCAACTCGCGTGCTGTTGCTTCTCCCAGCCCGATTTTGTCTCGCGCGCCATTTTCCGCAGCGCGGTTCAACAGTTTTCCTGTTTCATCAGCCCCCCCAAAGATTCCTTCTCCGAGCGTTGCGTCTACGTCTTCAGAGGTTGAGCCGACTAACGCAATTTCCGAATCATGGACCAACACGGAACCGTTTCCGGCAACTGCCGTTACAAAACCTCGTTGCATCAGGTCAATGATGACAGGAGCGAGCCCGGTTTTTATTACATGACCGCCGATGCCCCAGATGATCGGCTTCTGCAACTCGCGCGCGCGTCGAATGCGACCAGCAAGTTCTCGCAGATGTTGGACGGCCAGAATGTTTGGCAAGCCTCGGAGAAACTCCTGGAGTGTTGTGTCTTCGTTAATCGGTCGGGCAAAGTCCTTGAGGGAGACCTTACTGGTACGCGAGGCGAGCGGATACGTAGAGACTTTGTCTAATTCAAGCGGCTTTAAGTCGTCGCCGTAAGCTGATTGCAAGCCGGGCTCCTTTGCAATTTACAAGTAGTCGATGTCTGCAAGGTCTTGCTTACGGCCGACAGCCGCCTTATTTCGCTTCAAAAGTTCCTTCGAGATGAACGGAACTCGCAGGCCGTCAAGTTCTCCGTATTCGCGGGTATTCCAAGCTTCGTCGAACGCGACTGCTGATATCGAGGTCATTAAGTCCATTCGGTTCGGGTCAACACCGAGTTGGACTACCTGGTCAGGAGCTGTGAAATCTTCGGTTGCAATCCCAACGTTTGAAAATCCAAACTGCTCGAGTACGTGGCCAAGTCGTTGAGCATTCTGAGGCGATGCCTCTACGAAAAAATCGATATCTCCGGTGTAACGAGGATGACCGTGATGCGCGACCGCGTAAGCGCCAACGATCAAATAGCGCACGTCGCTAGCGTTTAATAACTCGATAAACTCTCTTAAGTCCCTTTCTAGTTTCATCAGGTTTTTCTGGTCTGTTCTGGCTGATCAGTGTAAGCAGTATGTCCAGGCGCTGAGAGGAGGAGAGTGAGCGGTAGAACTCCCTGGTCGCTTTGTCCGCTTCCGCAAAGGATTTGAATACTCTCTTGACTTTGAGCATGCATTACATTGTAACAAGTTGATAGACAGATCCGAATTGGAGTTTTCGGAGAAAACTAATTGGTCTTAGGCGAGCTTCTTCTCATCGCGGACCGCATTGCCGTTGCCATTGCGCACGAGTCGCCCATTTAACAGGGGTCGTAATGCATGGCCGGTGTGTGAACGCCTTGAGCGCGCGATCTCTTCGGGAGTGCCCGCAGCCACCACGCGTCCGCCATGGTCTCCGCCCTCCGGCCCAAGATCGACGATGTGATCAGCCGACTTGATTACATCGAGGTTATGTTCGATCACGAGTACCGTGTTGCCCATCGAGACAAGTCGCTGAAGGACGTCCAGCAGTTTATCAACGTCTGCGAAGTGCAATCCGGTAGTCGGTTCGTCCAGCATGTACACGGTGCGGCCGGTGGCGCGTTTCGAAAGTTCCTTCGCTAACTTAATACGTTGAGCTTCGCCTCCGGAGAGAGTCGTAGAAGATTGCCCGAGTTTCAGGTAACCGAGACCAACGTCCTGTAACGTTTGAAGTTTCTGCTGAATCTGCGGGACGTTTTCCAGCAAGGCCAAGGCTTCCTCAACTGTCGTGTCGAGAAGTTCTGCGATCGATTTGCCTTTGTATTTCACTGCCATCGTTTCGCGGTTGTATCGAGCGCCGCGACAAACGTCGCACAGGACATAAACGTCCGGAAGAAAGTTCATTTCAATACGCTTCATGCCATCGCCTTCACAACCTTCACAGCGACCGCCTTTAACGTTGAAAGAAAACCGGCCAGGTTTGTACCCTCGTTCTCGCGACTCCGGCAGCATGGCGTAAAGCTCGCGCAACGGAGTGAACAGTCCGGTGTAAGTTGCGGGATTAGAACGAGGAGTGCGGCCGATGGGCGACTGGTCGATTTCTATTACCTTATCGACGTGTTCGAGTCCTTCGATACCGACGCACGCCCCCGGTTCGACCAGCGAGCCGTAGAGGTGACGTGCAAGCGCCGGATAGAGGATGTCGCCGATGAGGGTTGATTTGCCCGAACCGGAAACGCCGGTAATCACTGTCAATAGCCCGAGTGGTATCGAAACTTCGATGTCTTTTAAGTTATTCGCCCGCGCGCCGTGAACAGTTAGATACTTGCCGTTGGCCGCGCGACGTTCGGCCGGTACTTCGATCCTCTTTAGTCCGCGAACATACAGACCCGTGATCGACTCCGGATTGTTGGCCACATCTTCCGGCGATCCGCTCGCAACTAAATGACCGCCGTGCGCACCTGCTCCTGGTCCAAGGTCAACGACATAATCAGCGCGTCGAATTGTTTCTTCGTCATGCTCAACCACCAACACGGTGTTTCCCAGATCGCGTAGCGCCGAAAGCGTTTCCAGAAGTCGCTGATTATCACGCGGATGCAAACCGATCGAAGGTTCGTCAAGCACATAAAGCACTCCGCGCAGTTGAGAACCAATTTGCGTGGCGAGTCGAATGCGCTGGCCTTCACCGCCCGACAACGTTGCTGAGGAACGATCAAGTGTCAGGTAACCCAGGCCCACGCTTTCCAGGAAGCGCAACCGGTTCTTGATCTCACGCAGGACTTGGCCCGCGATCTGTTCTTCGCGCGCATTGAGCTTGATAGCTTCGAAGGCGTGTACCGACTCCTCAATCGGCATTGACGTGTACTCCGCGATCCCGCGACCTCCAAGCCGGACAGAGAGTGAATCGGAACGTAGCCTCCGGCCTTTGCACTCGGGACAACGCGTTGGAGAGACGAGCTCTTCCAAAGCTTCTCTGATCTTATCGGACGGCGCGTCGTTGAGCCGCTCGCGCAACCAGCGCAGCGCACCTTTCCAGGGGCTCTGATAGGAATAGAGTCCCTGTTTAAAACCCAACTCGCCGGTTACGCCATGGAAGAAGCCGTCGCAAACCTCTTTGGGAAGTTGTGAGAATGGAAGCTTCAGGTCGGCTTTGAAATGTTTTCCCACGGCAACAATGGCGCTCCGCAAATACGCCGAACCCTGCCGGTCGATCGGACTCATGAACGTCAACTTGTCGGCAGCGACGTTTGCATCGGGGATCAGTTTCGCAGCGTCTACTTCCTGCACAGTTCCAAGACCATGACAGCGCTTGCATGCACCATAGGCCGAGTTGAACGAAAACGATCGCGGCTCGAGCGGCGGTACGTTGATGCCGCAGATCACGCATGCCATTTTCTCGGAATATAGTTTCTCTTCACCGTCGACGACAGAAACCAGGACCGCGCCGCCGGTTAGCTTCAACGCTGTGCGCACTGATTCAGTCAGTCGTTCCTTGATCCCTGTCTTAATTAACAGACGGTCGACGACTGCCTCGATCGTGTGGTTCCGTCGCTTATCGAGGCGGATCTCTTCATCGAGCGACAGCAATTCGCCGTCAACGCGCGCCCGCAGGAAGCCTTCCTTGGCAAGTTTTTCCAGTTCCTTCTTGAACTCACCTTTTCGCCCTCGAACGATGGGCGCCAGAATCATCACTCGCTCGCCTTCGGGCAAGCTCAGGACGTTTTGAACTATCTGTTCAACGCTCTGCCGAGTGATAGCAGCGCCACAGACATGGCAATGCGGCTGGCCGATCGAAGAAAACAGCAGTCGCATGTAGTCGTAGATCTCTGTAACGGTCCCGACTGTGGAACGCGGGCTCCGCGACACTGTTTTCTGTTCAATGGAAATCGCGGGAGACAGACCGTCCACCGAATCCACGTCTGGTTTTTCCAGTTGGTCGAGAAATTGGCGAGCGTAGGCTGAAAGCGACTCAACATACCGTCGCTGGCCCTCAGCATAAATTGTGTCGAAGGCCAGGGACGATTTGCCTGAGCCGGACAGGCCGGTGATTACCGTGAATCGATCGCGCGGAATATCTACGTTGATGTTTTTGAGGTTGTGCTGGCGGGCGCCTCTTACTGTAATGCGATCAATTGCCATGGGACGAAAAGCTAACAGGACGCCACAGACGCGAATTTTGCTACGTGACGAACCGACGATTTTAGTTCAGAGGAGGATCATCAGCAAGTGCGCACCAAAACGAGTTGTGCCCTATTTTCAACTCTGCGTTTACTCGGCGCGCTCCGCGTCTCTGCGCTGAGCCTTTTCACATGTATTTACCCCAGACGCAAAGAACGCCGCTGAGAACAATTTGAAATCAGGTACTACCCCAAAAACGAGCACTAATGCAGTTTGTCCATCAGTACCCAAAAATCAGCGCTAGTAACACGAACACCTCCAAACACCATGGTTTGTCGCGCGACGCGAGTGAGGCGACTGATGTCGGCGAAATCGTTGACCGCCCCCAGTCTGTCTCATAGAATCCGTGCCAACTTCTCACTTGAATTAACCCTTGCCCAGGGAAAGTGCACGCGTCATGACGGCGTCATTGGAAGCTCCTCTCGTTTTGCGTAATCAGATCCTGAGATCGTTACCGCGACAGAACTATCCACTTCTGTTTTCGAATCTTCAGCCTGTGCGGCTCGAGCGCGGACAAATACTCTACGACTTCGCCGGAACGATCCGGTCCGCGTTTTTCATAGCCAGTGGGATGGTGTCTTTACTCGCTACGACCGAAGATGGTTCGACCACGCAGGTCGCAATGGTGGGTGAAGAGGGAGTATTAGGACTGCCGGCGCTGCTCATGGTCGACAAGGCGCCGTACCAGGTAATGGTGCAAATTCCCGGACACGCAATGCGCGTGAGGATCAGCATCATGGTTGAAGAGTTTCGTCGCAGTGGCCCCTTTCAGGACGTACTTCTGCGTTATCTTCATTGCCTCATTTCTCAAATCTCACAATCCGCGGCCTGTAATCGTTTTCACACGCTCGAACAGAGACTCGGGCGTTGGCTGTTGACTGCGCATGACAAGGTGCAGCCGAGGGATTTGGTGCTGACGCAGGAGATGTTGGCCCAGATGCTCGGAGCCAAGAGAACCAATGTCACTAAAGTGGCCGCCATTCTCAAGCAAAAAGGTGTCATTCAATACCGGCACGGCAGAATACAAATTCTTGATCGACCCGCCCTGGAACAACTAAGTTGCGAGTGTTACCGAGTTGTAATTGAAGAGATCGGATGTTTTCTGGCTGCGTAGCGCCGATTATTATTTTTTCGCAACTTGTCGCGTGCGCGACAGACGCCTTCTTACTTCCGCCTTACCCTGCGCAAATCCTCGAATCCGATCCGTTCAAGGACGCCGCCTTACGAAGTGGACATACGAATTCAACGCCTCGTCTCCTATATGGAGTTAAACCCGCACCGCGCGCTGTCGCTCGCGTTGATGGCTCGCGTCGCCGGCCTGTCGTCTTCTCGCCTTCGGCATAAATTCAAATCAGAAGTTGGCGTTACCCCGACCGTTTATCTCCAAAACCTCAGACTGCGAAAAGCAAAGGAGCTGCTGTCAGCGAACAACCTCACGGTTAAAGAAGTGCGCGCCGCAGTTGGCATCAGCAGCGACAGTTATTTTACCCATCAATTCAAACGAACATTCGGAACTCCGCCATCGCATTTCAAGCGACTACTCGAAGATGTTTGCATTGCTCAGGACAGCTTTGCGCACCTGCAAGACGATTTCTCGCCACGATAGCCACATCGAGCAATTGATAGCCAGTTTCAGCAAGTGAATAGTGTTGCGGTTTTTTTAGTGTGGTTCTAACTTCACCGCACTATGAGTAACACCCAAAACAAATTCACCAAAAGCGTCGAACTAGCAACAAATATTTCCATCATTTTGGTCGCGCTGATCGGCGCAACCGTATTGGTAAAAAACTATCTACTCAGATCGCCGGCGACCATCACGTCAAGTCGACCGCCGGCAGCAGCACCAGGTCGGGACTCGGGGGGAAAGCGCGAGCTGCCGAGTGGCCCGGCACAAGGAACTCAATTCTCGGTACCAGGAATCAGTTGGTCTGACAGTGAAGAAACCGTCGTCCTGGCGCTGTCTGACAAGTGTAAGTACTGCACAGAAAGCGCACCCTTTTACAAACGGTTGGCCGAGGAAACTGCGAAACGGCAAGGCGTCAAGGTCGTAGCTGTTTTCCCGCAGGACGCCAGCGCCGGCAAGAAATATTTGGACGACCTGGGTGTACCGGTTGGCGAAGTGAAGCAGGCGACGCTGGATTCAATGGGAGTTAGAGGCACGCCCACGCTCGTACTTGTTGATAAGTCGGGCACCGTCAAACAGTCGTGGGTCGGCCTTTTAAAAGCTGAACGTGAGACAGAAGTGCTTAGCCGCATAAAGGCGTAACGGTCGAAAACCAAGCCTGTCGAGGAGAACGCAACCATGAAGAGAGCAGGATTACTGTTAGTGCTGATGGCGCTTGTGATCTGGTTGGCCCAGGCCACCCCGGCTGAAGCGGGGTTCGAAGCCGGCAAACAGTTAACGGCGTCAGTCTCGAACACTGCGGAGCCAGCAATGGCGCTACCTCAGGGCGCATGTTGCCTCAATCCGGGCGACACCGATCCACATTGGGAGTGCTTCGAGGGCGCTTGCTTGCAGGTTTCGGGTTGCGGACAAAACGTTAACTGCGCCACCTGCGGTTGTAGTTCCACTGAGGAATGGAACTGCATTAACAACGGCGGATCGTGGGATCCCAACACCTGCTACTGCCAATACGGTTGTGACCCGACCGGCTCGCAACAACAAGCCTGCATGAATCAGGGAGGTTCCTGGGATCCGAATTCCTGCACTTGCAGTTTTTACGGTTGCGATCCCACCGGGTCTCAGCGACAGGCTTGTGAAAGCCAAGGCAGGGATTGGGACCCGGTTAATTGCATCTGTAGCGATACAAACGTGTGTATTTGTTTCGAACCAGAACAAGTCGGCTACGACCAGTACGACTACGAATACTGCGACGGTTACTACTATCAGTATTGCACCGTAACGTATCGCGACTACTACCAATATTGTGAGGGGAGCTGTAGTCCAAGGTCTTGGACCGAGGAAGTCACCAGTTGCTACAGCTACGGCGATTACTGCGGCGGCGGTGGGGACCCGGGTGGTGGTGATTGTTGGTACACCGGCGACTGCTGGTGCGACGACTGGTGGGGGATCTGCTGCGAATACGACTATTGCTACGAGATGGAATTCTACAACTGGTAGCAGACGTCCCCATGCGCCCGAGAACTTAAGTCAGCGAGATGTCGATGTCAGGAGGGTACGCGATGCCGAACAAGATTGGACTTAAAGTCCTGCTGATAACACTAACTGTGATCGTCGCTTTAGGCGGAGCTGGTGTTTTCGCGAGAAACGCCAGGAGCAACCGAGGCAAACCCAAAGTCACTCCGCAAGATCAAGTGAAGCCAAAGCCCACCCTGCATGAGCGGGCGAAAAAGGCAGGCGGCAAGTTAGTGCTGAAATACAAGCCCAATCGCGGAACGGTTTATCCGAACGTGGAGGAGCTTGCTAAACGAAGCGATATGATCGTCGTCGGGCGAATACTCAGTCATAAGTCGAGTCTGAGCGCGGACGAGCGATTTATCACGCAGGACTTTCTCGTGAAAGTGCACGAGGTGATCAAAGGAGAGTTAACCAGCGGCGCCTCGGTTCTGCTTAGCATCCCCGGAGGCGCGCACAGGTTCCCAGACAAAGTGTTTGCCGTGATGGCGCCGGTTGGTTTCAAGCAGCCGGAAGACGGCGGCCTTTATGTCTTATTCCTAAAGACCAAAGAAAAAGGTTCTGCTTTCAAAGGCCAGCGCTTGGTCTCTGAAGATCAAGGCCTGTTTGCACTAACGAACGGCATCGTCGAGCCCGCGGATCTTACAGCGGACGATCCTATTAGCGTGAAGTATCGAAAGATGCACCCGGCCTCGTTTCTCCGTGAGATTCATAAGGCCGTCCCGCGCAAAAGCAAAAAAGAGTAAGGCGCCGGAGTAGACCCTTAGAGTTTGTCAGAAATCTTGCGGAGGAAGGCAATCATGAACAACGTGCGAAGAGTCTCGGCCAGTCTGATAGTGGCTCTGGTGCTAATGGGCTCGTGGTCCGCGGCCAGCCGGTCAAACGACCCGTCCAGCCCGTCGAATGATCGGCGCGGTCAAGGACGGGCGGCGTCGGCGCGAGCAACGACGACAGCCTCAGCGCAGAAGAACCTTGTGGCGACGCCTCAGGCCATGAATGCCGAAGAGAAGATGGTGCGCGACGTCTACGCGCGATTGATGCGGTATCAATCAGCGGCGATTGATGAAAAGGTGGCAACTACGGGAGAACCGGCAGAGCCCATAGATTTCCTCACTTACCAATTAAGGAAATTTCACTCCGGACCAATCTCTGAAATTGAACAGTTGCCGTTATCAGAGATTGTAACCGACCGAGCGGGCGACGTAGTTGAGCTCAAACCGGTGCGTTTGAGCACGGTTGGGGGACCGCCTCACGCTTACTACGAAGCTACATGGGTGGTCGTGCCGCTGAGCAATTCGCCAGATAAGACCGCTCCACCGTCCTCTCGATTCGCAAATTTCAATCGTTACACGTCATACGAAGTCAAAGTTCAGCTCGACGGGAAACAACGCGTCTACCGCGCACTCGCAGTCTATCGCCTGGATAAGAGCAATTCGGGTGCGACACAACGGCCAACCCAGGTAGAGATTCTCGACAACACTACCGTCGAGATGAATGAAGTCTATCGCGATGACTCGCCACGCGCCCGTGCGCCCTGGAATACATACGTTAAGAGCGGATTACACCGCGCGATCGCGAAAGCGATCAAAGAGAAACGAGACGCCGGTAAGCCACTAAGGCCCGATGATGCACCGATTGGATATCTGCCTGGAGACAATATGGCTTTGCCCGGCGACGATGTGGCTATGTTAAGGCCCATCGACGACGGCGGAGGAGGGGGCGAAGATCCACCGCCGCCGCCACCAAACAATTGCATTCCCACCGTCACAGTGAGCGAAGTGGGCTTTACGGGCGACTATGTGATAACCAAATGGGCAGACGGTACTCGTATTGACGATCCCGACGGCACCGTTCCAACGTGGAAAGCGACAAGTAATCCCAACCTGCCGGCCGCTTATGCGAAGGAGGCAAGGATTAACATGTTCGCGAAACTTACAATAAGTCCCGCGGCTACGAACACGGCCGCAAAGATTAGAGTCAAAAATGGCACGACTGTACTTGCGACCAAAGACGTAACCCTATCCGGCAGCACTATTTCAGTTACCGGAATCACGGCAGGCTCAGCCATTGAGACCACGATCAAAACCACAGCTCCTACTTTTGCCTGGGAGATTTCTTTTGACGGCGGCAATAGTTGGGGGTCTATGGGCACCAGCGGTCCCCATACCTTGCATTGGACCAATGCGGCACCGCTAATCGAGCCGTTTACGGACGACAGCGGCTTTACATACTCAGCTCTTTATGATCTGGCGCTGGAAAAGGCGTGCGGGTACGCGGCTGGGGCTGTTAATGCAGCCGGTGCTGTTGATTTGGGAGCCGTAATCGGCAACATTAACACTGGTGTCGACAACGAAACCACGTACAACCCTGGTGTTAGCATCAGGACTCTTCACCCGCTGAGCGCTTACTCGACTGCCTCTGGAATTCAATGCTCTGACGAGGCAAACCTGCTCCGTGGTCTGCTCCGCAGTATTGGAATAGACGGAACCGTGCTCTTCATATGGGCCGGACCTAACGCCAGTACACTGTCGAGGTTCACGGTCGGAAGCACTGGAAGTGCAAATCCATCGTTTAGAATAATCCGTGGCGCACACGACACAGCGGGTGCCAATCCACACTTCAAGTTTCATGCTGTAGTCTCGACCAACAGCAAGTGGTATGATCCGTCGTATGGATTGATATATACGAGCCTGGCCTTTGATGAGACGGCCCCAGGCGTACCGCAACAGGTGCGCTCTTCTCCCTGGAGTTCGGAACCGCATTCGGGCTTTACTTGTCCGCACTAATTCGGAGGTAAATCGTGAAAAGAATATTATCGACTCTTGTCTTTCTCTTGTTTTCGCTATGTGCTTCAATGGTAGTGATGGCTCAGCACGTCCCATCCCTTCCCGAAAAAGCCGAGAATATCGTCAAGAGTAAGAACCCACACTGGAAGCTCGTCCGAAAACAAGAGAGAGGAAAGCGGGTCAGCTTACTCATCGGACCGGACAAGGCAGATGTTGTTCTTGCGGTCTTTACATGGTGCGACAGAGCAGGAAGCCATAGACGAGATGAAAGCCGCGTTCAAATTCCTTTCCGTCGGGCCAGGTAAACAGCGGTTCGATATTGGTGACGAAGCCTATTTCTGGAAGTCCGAAAACTCCAACTTTGCCGGTATCCGCTTCAGGAAAGCCAACGTTTATATCGATGTGAGCGCGCCCTCGCTCGCCCAAGCGGAAGATATAGCGAAAAGTCTTGCTCAGGAAATACCGAAGAAGTGAAGACTTAATGCGTCAACTATTCGGACTGGTTGAGAGCAGTCAGTAAGTTATCGCGCTTGAACAGCTGTCTCACTCACTGGCCCATTGGAGTCTGTTCCAATGGGCCGTTTCATTTTGGGAACTGCCTCGCTCAAATCTATGGCGCATTCCAAATAGTGCACCAACCGCGCAGTAAGCATGTTCATCACGATCTGACTTTGTCATGCGAATCTTTCGCCCGGAACGCATCGATCCATTAAGGAGTTAGGAAATGACGCTTAAGAAGCTGGCATTGTTTTTGACGATAATCGGCTGCCTCACAGTGACCATCACCGGCATAGCGAGACATGTCGAAGGCCAGGACATGAAGGACAAAAGCAGTGGGCAATCAGACAACGACGTTGAGTTGATTGCATCCGTTGCGAGGGAACGATTCGCAATCAATGAACCTGTGCTCCTGAAGCTAGTCCTTAAGAACAACGGCCTTGAGGAGCGGCGACTGGTTTCGCGCGGAGCGACGAAGGATTACAAGATCGAAGTGAAAGTTGAGCACGGCAAGGTCGCTCCGCTAACGAAAGCCGGCCACGATCTAACTAAGGATGAGCGCTTCTCCATCTCAACCGGGCGCATCGGCCTCGCGCCGAACGAGGAACGCGCTGACGAAATCTCCGTTAGTGAACTATACGACCTGAGCACACCCGGCACGTACGAGATCGTCGCGAAGCGCCGCGGGCCAGTCGTGGGTGAGAAGAGCGGTCATATCGTTTCGAATAAAGTGACGATAACGATTGAGTAATTTTTAACCGGCGCCGTAGTTTGCTAAGCCGCGCGCCCATCTGTGGCCCCCGGAGAAGTAGCTGATCAATCATGAGTACGCGACGATTCATTGCTTCAACTTTAATGATTGGCGTTATGGCTGTTTTGGCGTTCGGTCACAGGCGTTTTCAACAGGAGAAGACCGCAGCGCCAGCTCAAACTGAAGCGGGCGCCGGAAAACTTCGGCAGCAACTGGAGTTCGGAGTGGGCCAGAAACTAGCAGCGGCGCTGAGTGACAACAGTTCCATCGCACTCGCTACCATTGTTAACGTTGGGCCGCCGGTCAAAGAAAAAGACGCCGCTGACCAGCACACAGCTTCGTTTAGAAAAGTGCGTCTGAGGATCGACGAATGGCTTTTGCGTGGAGAGAAGGAAAAAGACCAGGTCGCTGAAGTCGAGTTGGAGCAGATAACGCCTCCGCCGGCACAAAAATTCAACCAGGGTCCGTGGACCATCTGGAACAACGTTGACGTAGCCTGCCGGAAACAAATTGCTGATCGGGTTCTACAACGAGAAGTCTGCGAATCGCGCGTATCGCGGTAAATCCATTGATGCATCATTCGTCGTGTCCGACTTGAGTTTGTTCCCCGCGGTGCGACAAGCTCTAAGCTGGCACAAACGTTACCTTCAAAATCCGGACGAGTTTCTTAGTGTTGCCGGCTTGGTTAACTCCAGCAACGAGTCAGTGTTCCTTGGTTATCTCGTTACGTTTCTCTGGCGCGGCGGCACATTCGGCAACCGCGACGTCGAGGCGCTGGCGTTGGGCCGTCTACTCGAGACCAGCAGCCTGAATGATCTGCCGTCCCGGCTCGTCCGTTTGTCGCTGACGCGATTGATGTCGAGCGACATGCGTCCTGTTTCGGACGCTACCCGGCGTGAATTAACAGAAAATCTGGTCGTCATCGGCAGCGGTGACAATCAAAACCGCGCGGCCGAAGCGATCAGAGTTCTGCTGCAACTAATCGATAACAACCAATTAGTTATTGCCCCATACCTCACGCCTGAGCGCCAACGGAAATTGGTCGAGAACTACAGCGCGCTCGTAAAGACAAAGCAGATCAGACAGCGCAATGCGAAGTTTGAGTCGCAGATGAAGATAGGCGACTAAGTCGATCTCAACGACTTCAATCGTTACCTGATTTGATCGGGCTGAATTGTCCGAGGTTCTGATTCGGTAACGATAGGTTCCCGGCGTTAAGTTCGAGTGGCAAAGTCTGATTAAAACCAGATCGGTGGTGGCGCCAGGAGAGAGCTCAATGTCACTGCGCGGAAACGACTCAGGCAGGATCGTAGGCCCTTGCTGCTGCCACACCCAATCCTTCTTCCATCGAACGGGGCGTGTGCCGGAATTCACCACCGTCAACCGCAAGTCGGAACACTGACCGGCCCCCACTTCTGCTTTATCAACTGTCACCTTCAATTCAAGAGGTTTCGAAATTGATCTGTCTGCATTAGACCGATTGTTGGTGTTAACGGGAGTACCGGAGTTACTGGACGAGCGGCATTGGTGTAATGTTCCTGCTAGAGAAACCACGACGACGAGCGGCAATACGATCCCCCTCGTAACCAGACTAATTAGTAGTTGCCCCATCGAAGCACGCTCCTCAAACATTAGACACCGGTGCTGCGGGTTTAGCACCGACAACAGAGCGCATCAGTGGAAAACCGATCTACTAGAACAATGGTGTCAGTTTAATGTGAATCAAGCGGATCGCTTGTGCCTTTCTAATCACACGCTTAGCATTTGAAGACCTTCTTGACAGTGTTTTAACGTCGACTCTACACTCGAAACGTTACCAAAGAGTCGAACTGTAAGGCGCAATGTGAATCTTCCCAACGCTTTAACCCTCCTGCGTATTTTCATCGTCCCGTTGTTAGTCGTAGTTCTGCTTACACCGTTTTCAGAAAACTGGTTTGGAGCGCCACGACACATCGTGGGCGTTGCATTGTTTCTGGGTGCAGCGCTAACAGACTTTCTGGATGGACATTTCGCGCGGCGACGCGGACAGGTTACGCGCCTGGGCCAACTACTCGATCCAATCGCTGACAAATTATTAATTTCTGCGGCGTTGATTTCTCTGGTCGAGAATCAACTCGCGCCTGCGTGGGCCGTCGTGATTATCATCGGACGCGAGTTCGCAGTAACCGGACTGAGATCACTGGCTGCCGTTGATGGTTTGGTAATTTCCGCGTCGCGAATGGGCAAATTCAAAATGGGCCTTCAGGTTTTAACCGTGGCGCTGTTGATCGTCTCGAGTGTTGCCGGTAAACCACCTGTCGGCAATTTTGGTCAACCGTTTCCGGCTATTGAATTCTGGTCTGTTCCCGAATTGCGCACTGCCTGGCAGCATCTGTTTGGCGCGGGCGATCTCACAGGAAGTGACTGGCAGGTCCTCTTATATACCGCTGGGCGGGCGCTATTGTGGTTGGTTGTGATATCCGCGTGCGTCTCGATGTATGAGTATTTCCGCTCCTTTTATAGATCTGTGTTATCCACCAACACTCCACCCTACGTTTCACCGAGTTCCGATCGCGGGCACGTTCCTGTCGTCCGAGATTAACCCTCACTGGAGTGCTATTTCCGGCAAAATTTGCGTTGATTTCGGGTTGATATCGACGCGTTTTGCGTGTCACAGCACAATTAATTCTCACGCTGAGTGTTAAGATATCTGCAATCCTGAGTGCGACTTGCGTTTTCGTATGTGGATTGTTAGTATCCGCATTTTGTCGGAATGCGCTATTTGCACACTGTAGCGGGCCGGCGTAGCTCAGTTGGTAGAGCATCTGATTTGTAATCAGAGGGTCGGGGGTTCAAGTCCCTTCGCCGGCTCCACTAGACACTTGACAGGTTGTGCAGGGGTGGTCGAGTGGTTAATGGCACCGGGCTGTAAACCCGGCAGGCTAACGCCTTACGTAGGTTCGAATCCTACCCCCTGCACCATGTGGCATTGCCCATTTTCAATTGCCGATTGCCAATTGGAAGTCTTGAATCGATCTTTTCAATTGGCAATGGACAATTGGCAATCGGCAATCGTTCGTGGGCGGGTGTAGCTCAGTTGGTAGAGCATCAGCCTTCCAAGCTGAGGGTCGCGAGTTCGAATCTCGTCGCCCGCTCCAAAGCAGAGTAGGACAAACAATAGTTTGTCCTGTTTTTTAATACCCGCAAGCTAACAGCTTGCGCTACAAAGCGCCCGCGTAGCTCAGGGGTAGAGCGCCTCCTTGGTAAGGAGGAGGTCATGAGTTCAAATCTCATCGCGGGCTCCATTTTGTTTTCGCTCGCGAATTTATTAGCACAAACCTGGTTTGTGCCCGTTATAGATCACACAGACTGAAGTCTGTGCCACGAAGAGGCTAATTTAGATGTCAAAGGAAAAATTTGATCGCAGTAAACCGCACGTCAACATCGGGACGATCGGGCACGTGGATCACGGGAAGACGACGTTGACGGCGGCCATCACGAAGGTGTTGGGGAAGAACAATCCGAAGGTGCAGTTCATCGCTTTCGATCAGATTGACAAGGCGCCTGAGGAAAAAGCACGAGGTATCACGATCGCGACGGCGCACGTGGAGTATGAGACGAAGAACCGACACTACGCGCACGTTGACTGTCCCGGTCACGCCGACTACGTGAAGAACATGATCACGGGCGCGGCGCAGATGGACGGGGCGATTCTGGTAGTGGCAGCGACTGACGGTCCGATGCCGCAGACGCGTGAGCACATTCTGCTGGCGAGGCAGGTGGGCGTGCCGGCGATGGTAGTGTTCATGAACAAGGCCGACGCGGTTGACGATGCCGAGCTGCTGGAGTTGGTGGAACTGGAAGTCAGAGAGCTGTTGAGCGCCTATGAGTTTCCCGGCGACGACATTCCGGTGATCAAGGGTTCAGCGTTGAAAGCGCTGGAAGGCGATCCAGAATGGGAGAAGACGGTGGAAGAGCTGATGGAGGCGGTCGATAGTTATATCCCGACGCCGGAGCGCGACATTGAGAAGCCGTTTCTGATGCCGGTGGAAGACATCTTCACGATTCAAGGCCGCGGGACGGTGGCGACCGGCCGCGTGGAGCGTGGCAAGGTGAAGGTAAACGAGACGGTAGAGATTGTCGGCATCAAGGCCACGCGGACGACGGTGTGCACGGGCGTCGAGATGTTCAAGAAGCTTTTGGACGAAGGCGTGGCAGGAGACAACGTCGGGTTGTTGCTGCGTGGAGTTGAGCGGAAGGACATTGAGCGCGGGCAGGTTATTGCCAAGCCCGGCTCGATCACACCGCACACGAAGTTCAAAGCGGAAGCGTATGTGCTGACGAAGGAAGAAGGCGGCCGACATACGCCGTTCTTTACGGGTTACCGGCCGCAGTTTTACTTCCGGACAACGGACGTGACGGGAGTGGCGCATCTGCCGGCAGGAGTGGAGATGGTAATGCCGGGCGACAACGTGGCGATGGAGATCGAGTTGATCGCGCCGATTGCCATGGAGAAGGGGCTGCGGTTCGCGATTCGCGAAGGCGGCCGCACGGTGGGCGCTGGTACGGTTTCGGAAGTTGTTGAATAGTTTGTCAGCAGGATTGCCGATTTTCCAATTGCCGATTGCCGGTTGGAAGTCTTCAGCAAGATACTCGGAAGTGACATTAACAAATTGGAAATTGGCAATCGGAAATCGGAAATAGCAGATGCCACGCGACAACATTGTTCTTCAGTGTAATGAATGCAAGAGCCGCAACTACGTAACGACCAAGAATAAGAAGACCACGCCTGATCGGCTTGAGTTCAGCAAGTTCTGTCGCCGTTGCCGCAAACACACTGGCCACAAGGAAACGAAATAGCATTTCGATTGCCAATTGCCGGCTTTCGAGTTGACCTGAGATCAATCGGCAATCGCAAATGGCACTCGACAATGACTAGAGGGGTATAGTGTCAACGGTTAGCACGTCGGTCTCCAAAACCGAAAGTCCGGGTTCGAATCCTGGTACCCCTGCCAACTAGACACCCTTCGGTCGCGGGGGAGTTTGAAAGAGTTAGGTAAGAGCAATCGCAAAGATAATGGCTGACATAGAAAATCCAGACGCGCCCATTCCAGCGCCGCGCGCGGCCGCTTTCGGGGAAGGCCCCGAGGGCAGAGCTGCTCGCCGCGAGCGCGGGCTCAGCGGACCACGAACTGGCCCGATTTCGCGGTTGGGACAATTTCTGCGCGACGTACGCGCGGAAATGAAGCGCGTGTCATGGCCCGACGCCGCCACGGTGAAAAACACCACGATCATAACGTTGGTCGCGGTTGTGTTCTTCGGCGTCTACTTGTTTCTGGTGGATCGTATTTGGTCTTACTTACTGATTGGTCTTAATCGTTTATTGAGTTGGTTGACCGGAGCGTAACAGCAAGGATCATTTTCATGCAGCATTGGTTCATCCTCCATACCTACTCCGGCCACGAAAAGAAGGTGCGCGACAGCCTGGAAGCGCGCATTCGAGACATGGAGCTTCAGGACCAGATCACGAAAGTGCTGGTTCCGACAGAGACGGTAGTGGAGATGCGTGGCAACAAGCGCATCGAGTCGTCGCGGATGTTTTACCCGGGTTATGTGCTTGTTCAAATTGAGTGTGATGAGCGCGGGCATATTCCTGACCATGTGTTTCATCTGATTAAGTCGACACCGAAGGTGACCGGTTTCGTCGGTGGCCACAATCCGACGCCGCTGACGCCTCAGGAAGTCGATCAGATCGTAAACCAGCAGGCGGAAGCCGCCGAGAAACCGAAACCGAAGTTTTCCTACGCGGCGGGAGAAACGGTACGAATCAAGTCAGGACCTTTCCAAAGCTTTACTGGCAAGGTTGAAGAAGTTAACGAAGACAAGTCGACGCTTAAAGTTACTGTCACTATCTTTGGCAGATCTACCCCGGTCGAATTGAACTTTCTCGATGTAGAGAAGGTGACTTTCGCGGAAGAAGAATGAAAGGGCGGGTAAATGGTGAATGGTAAATAGCAAATGGACGCCAGTCCTTCTATTTACGATTCACTATTTACCATTTACCAATTATGGCTAAGAAAATCACAGGCTACAT
The DNA here is from genome assembly GCA_963730985.1 of Pyrinomonadaceae bacterium. GTDB lineage: Bacteria > Acidobacteriota > Blastocatellia > Pyrinomonadales > Pyrinomonadaceae > PSRF01. The sequence goes on along the minus strand of CAVSTX010000005.1, from coordinate 460,772 downwards.
CAAGTTGCAGGTCCCGGCGGGCAAGGCCAATCCTGCGCCCCCCATCGGTCCGGCTCTTGGTCAGCACGGCGTCAACATCATGGAATTCTGCAAAGCTTTCAATGCGAAAACTGCGCAGATGGATCCTGATCTGAAGATACCGGTAGTAATTACTGTTTTCGCCGATCGCTCATTCACATTTGAAACCAAGACACCGCCGGCTGCCGACTTGCTGAAGAAAGCGGCAGGAATCGGTAAGGGCTCGGGCAAGCCTAACCGCGAAAAAGTGGGCACCATTTCGATGTCGAAAGTTGAAGAGATCGCGAAGACGAAGTTGCAGGATTTGAATACGACTAGTTTAGAGTCAGCGATCAAAACCATTGCAGGCACCGCCCGGCAAATGGGTTTGACTATCGAGTGAATGCGGATTGCGAATTTCGGATTGCGGATTTGTCCGTTCCGAAGTCGCTTTGAGAGGGAGAAGAGTTTGTAGAGGCCGGTTGCGCAATCGATCAATTCGATATTCGCATTCCGAAATCCGCAATTCTTCGCTGGAACCTCAGGAGTAGTTAATGAAGAAGCACGGAAAGAAATACAACGCTGCGGCCGAGAAGATCGAGGCAGGCCGCAAGTACAACCTGGAAGAAGCTGTCGCGAAAGTTAAGGAAATTGCTTTTGCCAAGTTCGACGAAACAGTTGAATTGACAGTTTGGCTCGGTGTTGACCCGCGCAAAGCAGATCAGCTAGTGCGCGGTACCATTGTTCTTCCTCACGGTCTCGGCAAATCCAAAACAGTTCTGGTGATCGCGCAAGGCGACAAGATCAGGGAGGCTGAAGAGGCCGGCGCTGATTTTGTTGGCGGCGAAGACATGGTCAACAAGATCAAAGAAGGTTGGCTGGATTTCGACGCGGTCGTCTCCACTCCGGACATGATGCGATTGGTCGGCGCTCTCGGAAAAGTGCTCGGACCGCGCGGTTTGATGCCCAATCCGAAAACCGGCACCGTCACCTTCGACGTGAAAACCGCAGTCAAAGAAACGAAGGCAGGCAAGGTTGAATACCGCGTAGATAAAACGGGTGTGATTCACGTGCCGGTCGGCAAAGTTTCATTCGAACCGGATCACCTTCGCGAGAACGCGCGAGTTTTGCTCGAAGCGGTAGTGAAAGCGAAGCCGTCCACCGCCAAGGGTAAGTACGTCAAGAAGGTAAACCTGGCGCCGACAATGGGTCCGGGCGTGCTGCTTGATGAAGCGGCGTATGTGAAATAGGAGTGAGGAGCTACCAGCATGAAAACACGAGCACAAAAGCAAAAAGATTTGGAAGCTCTCACTGAGCAGTTCAAAAACGCGAAGGCCGCAATGATTGTGGGTTTCCAGGGACTGACAGTTCCCAAGGACCAGGAGCTGCGAAACCAACTGCGCGAGGCGGGCATCAGCTACGAAGTTGTGAAAAACACGCTCGCTCGCAAAGCGGCCGAAGGCACGGCTCTGGAGAACGCCGCCGACCAGTTTAAAGGTGTGACAGCGGTGGCCCTCAGCCAGACGGACCCGGTGAATCTTTCGAAAGCCATTTCAAAGTTTACCAAAGCCAATCCGGATGTCTTCAAATTCAAGGTTGGCGTGGTTGAGGGCAAAGTTGTTGCTCTCGCGGACGTTGAAGCGATAGCGAGTTTGCCGTCGAAGGAAGAGTTGATTTCCAAGATCATGTTCCTTTTCAACGCGCAGGCACAGCGGCTGGCAACGGTTACCAACGCGGTGGCCCGCAACCTTGCGGTCGTGTTTGAACAAGTTCGAGCTCAGAAAGAAGCTCAGGGCGCGCAGTAGCGCAACAGATTTCATTTTTACGGCCGCATCGCGAATGTCAGTGAAGCGGCCAAGCGGCGAACAGGTCCGGCGATGCAACCGGGCAGGTAAGCCACGAACAGGCGGCGGGTTCGTCAGCCAATATTTCAGGAGCAAATAACGGTCATGTCCACAGATAAGATTCAATCGATTGTCGATCAAGTTAAAGAGCTGACACTGCTCGAGGCGTCACAACTCGTGAAAGCCATGGAAGAGACGTTTGGCGTTTCAGCCGCAGCGGCGGCTGTAGCGGCGCCGGCGGCAGGTGGCGGTGCGGGAGCTGGTGAAGCAGCGGCGCCGGCAGAAGAGAAGACTGAATTTGACGTCATTCTCCAGGCAATTGGCGGCAACAAGATCAACGTCATCAAGGTTGTTCGCGAAGTGACAGCGCTTGGTTTGAAAGAAGCTAAAGACCTCGTCGAAGCCGCACCGAAACCGGTGAAAGAAGGCGTGACGAAGGAAGAAGCTGAGACGATCAAGCAGAAACTGACTGACGCGGGCGCTACCGTCGAAGTTAAGTAGTCCAAATTCCAAAGTCCAACGTCAAAGGTCAAACCGCTTGAGCGGCGACTTTGGACATTGGACTTGAAACTTTGACTCGTTTGGTGGTCGCCTTGACACGTTAAGTTTGGGTCGGTAAGTTAAGAGAGTATTGAGGCGCTGGCGTTACTCCGAAACAAATTGATTACCACCACCGCTTTTGGTGAATAAGCGGTCGGGGCCTTGTGCGCCCTGACCGCGCCTTCGCGTCTTTATAGGTTTTTGTGCTCAGCCTTCAGCTGTCAGCAAGATGATACTGAGCTTCGCTCGTTTGGCAATTGTTTTCTTCGACCTGATGGCTGCGTGCTGACAGCTATCGTAAGGAACCTCTCATGTCTGCAAATCTGCTTCAACAAGTAAATACAGGGTTGGGACGACGCACGAGTCAGGCGCCGGATCGAGTTGATTTCTCCAAGATCTCAACGGCCGTACGCATCCCGAATCTTATTGAGATTCAGCGGGAGTCGTATAACCGGTTTCTTCAGATGGACTTTCTCCCGGAAGAACGCGAGAACACCGGACTCCAGGCCGTGTTTCAGTCGGTGTTTCCCATCTCCGATTTTCGCGGAACGGCAACACTCGACTTCGTCGAATATCAGATCGGTAACTGGCAGTGTAAATGCGGACGTCTCGAAGGTCTGAACTACCTGAGAGCGAACTGTAAGCATTGCGGCTCGACCATCAAGGTCAACCCGCTGGCTGCCGGTGAAACCCTTTGCCACAAGTGTGGCACGTTCAACTCTGTGCGACCGCAACTCTGTGAGAACTGCGGCGAGCCTGTAGGACTTAAGCACAAGCACGATCAACAGGAATGTCAGGAACGCGGCATGAGCTACAGCGTGCCGCTCAAAGTGAAAATTCGTCTGACGGTTTACGACAAGGATCCGGAAACGGAAGCGTTATCGATTCGGGACATCAAGGAAGAAGAAGTGTTCTTCGGCGAGATCCCGTTGATGACCGACAACGGCACATTCATCATCAACGGAACTGAACGCGTGATCGTGTCTCAGTTGCACCGTTCACCCGGTGTGTTCTTCAAACGCGGCGCAGTTTACATCGCGAAGATCATTCCGTATCGCGGTTCGTGGGTTGAGTTCGAATACGATCAGAAAAACCTGCTTTACGTCCGCGTGGGCAAACGCAAATTCCTGTCGTCGATCTTCCTGCGCGCGCTCGGTCTCTGGTTCGACAAGGAAATTGACGGCAAGCTCGTCAAGAGCGATGCCGCGCTCGAAGATCGAGTCAAGAATGCCTCATTTGGCGATGAAGACATTCTGAAGGCGCTGTATGTCACGGACGAGATCCGCGTTGAAGATGGTCGCCTGATGCTTCAGGTTCCCGAGGGCGGCGCGACGAGCCTTGTCGGAATGAAGGTCGATTTCGACATCAAAGGTCGCGGTCCGGAGCCAATCGTTCGTTCGGGCAAAAAGGTAACGCACACCGCGCTGGAGGGTCTGCGCAAATCAAACATTGGTGAAGTTGAAATTGAAACGTCCCAGTTTGAAGGCGCCTACGCAGTTGCCGATATCGTGAACCGTGAAAGCGGCGAGGTCATCCTCGAAGCCAACAACGAAATAACGCCCGCGAAACTCCAGGAGATTGTCGAAGGCGGCATTGACAGCTTTTCAGTGTTCTTCCCGGAACGCGACGACATTGGCCCAATCCTTTCGCAGACGCTGAAAAAGGACGTAATCACCAAGCCGGTTGATGCGTTGCTCGAGATTTACCGCAAGATGCGCCCCGGCGATCCGCCGACAGTGCAGACCGCCTACAAATTGCTCGAAGCGATGTTCTTCGATCCGCGCAAGTTTGATTTCTCGCGCGTCGGGCGTCTGAAGTTCAACATCAAGATGGGCAAGCCGGAACGCGACCGTATTGACGATCCGCTTCTTTCGGCGAGGGACTTCTACGAGGTCGTCTCTTACGTGTTGAAGATGCGTAAGAACCCATCTGAATACCAGGCGGACGATATCGACCATCTCGGCAACCGCCGCGTGCGAGCCGTGGGCGAACTTTTGGAAAACCAGTTTCGCATCGGTCTCGAGCGGATGGAACGCGCCATTAAAGAGAAGATGTCGATCCATCAGGAAATGCAGACGACGATGCCGCGTGATCTTATTAACGCGAAACCGGTGACTGCTGCGGTCCGCGAATTCTTCGGTTCGAGCCAGCTTTCCCAGTTCATGGACCAGACAAATCCGCTGTCGGAGATTACGCACAAGCGGCGTTTGTCGGCACTTGGACCGGGCGGCTTGTCTCGCGAGCGCGCCGGATTCGAAGTGCGCGACGTTCACCCGACTCACTACGGCCGCATTTGTCCGATTGAGACGCCTGAAGGTCCAAATATCGGTTTGATTTCAAGTCTCTCTTGTTTTGCGCGCATCAACGAGTTTGGATTCATCGAAGCGCCGTATCGCAAAGTCACGGACGGAAGCGTTGTTGAATACGTGCGCGTACTCAACGGCGGCGATACGAAATTGAAGCACGGTGAACATCTGCCACTTGAAGAAGTTGAAAAGATTAACAAGAAAGTCGGCGGTGATGGCCGCAAGGCGGAGTTTGAGCCGTGGCCGTTCTATTTGACGGCCTGGGAAGAAGACAAACACGTCGTAGGCCAGGCAAACATCGGGCTTGATGAAGCTGGTTACATCGTCAACGAGCGCAATGCGGCCCGCAAAGCCGGTGAGTTTGTGCTTGCCTTGCGCAAAGACATCGAATACGTCGACGTGTCGCCGAAGCAACTCGTTTCAGTTGCGGCGTCGCTGATTCCGTTCCTCGAAAACGACGACGCGAATCGCGCGTTGATGGGTTCGAACATGCAACGTCAATCCGTACCGCTGTTGCGCGCAGAAGCGCCTTACATCGGCACGGGGATGGAACAAACAACCGCGCGCGATTCGGGTGCGGTGGTGGTGGCGAAGCGCGATGGTGTTGTCGACTACGTTGACTCAGAACGCCTGATTATCAAGGCCGATCACAACGTAGACGGCACGATTTCGCGCGAAGTGACGGCCGATATCTACACGTTGATCAAGTTCAAACGATCGAACCAGAACACGTGTATTAACCAGCGTCCCATCGTGCACGTCGGTGAACGCGTCGCTAAAGGACAAGTCATTGCTGACGGCCCGTGCACCGATAGAGGCGAGCTCGCACTCGGCAGAAACGTATTGGTCGCATTCATGCCATGGCGCGGTTACAACTTTGAAGACGCCATTCTCGTCTCCGAACGACTTGTCAAAGAGGACTATTACACTTCGATTCACATCGAAGAGCTTGAAATTGAAGCTCGCGACACGAAGTTAGGTCCCGAGGAAATCACGCGCGACATCCCGAACGTCGGCGAAAACATGCTTCGCGATCTCGACGAGAGCGGCATCATTCGCATCGGCGCGCAGGTTAAGCCCGGTTCCATCCTCGTCGGCAAAGTGACGCCAAAAGGTGAAACGCAATTGACCGCCGAAGAGAAGCTGCTCCGCGCAATCTTCGGAGAGAAGGCCGGCGACGTTAAGGACGCTTCGCTCGTATCTCCGCCGGGCATCGACGGCACAGTCGTTGACGTCCAGGTGTTCACTCGCAAAGGACAGGAGAAAGACGCGCGCTCGCTGGCTATCGAGCAGGAAGAGGAAGACCGCCTGCGCCGCGACCTCGAAGACGAAATGAGAATTCTTCGTGAGCAGCGCGATCAGCGAATTCACGAGCTGCTCGAGGGTCGTAAGCTGGCAACCGACCTGACGTCGAACCGCGAGACCGTAATTCCAAAGAACACTCCGATTACTCGCGAGATGCTTGACGGCATCGAGCCGAAGGTTTTGCGGAAGGTCCAGATGGCGTCGTCGCGTGTTGATGTTGGCGGCGAGATCAAGGAATACGAAGATCGCACCGAACGTCAAATCAAGATCCTTTCTGACATCTACGAAGAAAAGATCGCGAAGCTGCGACAAGGCGACGAACTCGCGCCCGGTGTAATCAAGATGGTGAAGGTCTTCATCGCCATGAAGCGCAAGCTTTCAGTAGGCGACAAGATGGCCGGACGCCACGGAAACAAGGGTGTCATCGCCAGGATTCTTCCGGAAGAAGACATGCCGTATCTGCCAGACGGAACCCCAGTGGAGATCGTTTTGAATCCGCTGGGCGTGCCGTCGCGCATGAACGTCGGTCAGATTCTGGAGACTCACCTTGGATGGGCAGCCCGAGTTTTGGGTCTCTATTTCGCGACGCCGGTTTTTGACGGCGCAACCGAAAAGGAGATCAAGGAACGATTGTTTGTTGCCGGCCAGCGCGCCACGGAACTGGGACTGCCCGAGATTGTCAACGAATCCGGCAAAGCGATCCTTTATGACGGGCTTTCAGGCGATCCGTTTGAGCAGAAGGTAACGGTTGGTTACATCTACATGCTCAAACTGTCACACCTGGTTGACGACAAGATTCACGCGCGCTCGATTGGACCATACAGTCTGATCACGCAGCAGCCACTGGGCGGCAAGGCGCAGTTTGGTGGTCAGAGGTTCGGTGAGATGGAAGTTTGGGCGCTGGAAGCATACGGCGCGGCGCACATTCTTCAGGAGTTGTTGACTGCGAAGTCAGACGACGTCGCGGGCCGCTCTAAGATCTACGAAGCGATCGTTAAAGGCGAGGCGGATTTCGATCCCGGTCTTCCTGAATCGTTCAACGTTCTGGTGCGCGAACTTCAGTCGCTGTGCCTCGACGTTGAGTTGATTAACAAGAAGGTTGCAGGAAACGGCTCCGCGAACGGCGATGGAGTCGGCGAAGCACTCCTAACGACCGCGGTGGAAGGTTAAGCGTTGTCAAAAGTCCAACGTCCAAAGTCCAACGTCAAACATCGGTTGACGGACTTTGGACCTTGGACTAGTGACCTTGGACTTATTTCGGAGAAAAAATGTTTCGATTTCAACAAGAGAAGACACAGTTAGCTCCTGACTTTGAAGCAATCAGAATTTCGCTGGCGTCGCCGGACAAAATCCGGCAATGGTCGCACGGCGAAGTTACGAAGCCGGAGACTATCAACTACCGAACGTTCAAGCCTGAGCGCGACGGATTGTTTTGTGCTCGCATTTTCGGCCCGGTAGCTGACTGGGAATGCCTGTGCGGAAAATACAAACGCATGAAGCATCGCGGCGTAATCTGCGACAAGTGCGGTGTAGAGGTTACCCAGGCAAAGGTAAGGCGTGAGCGTTTGGGCCATATCGATCTTGCCAGCCCGTGCTCGCACGTTTGGTTTTTTAAAGGACTGCCGTCGCGCATCGGACACCTGCTCGACATCCCGCTGCGCGAGTTGGAGAAGGTTCTCTACTTCGAGTCGTACATCGTCATCGATCCCGGCGACGTGACAGGAATTAAAGAGCGCGAACTGCTTTCCGATGAACGTTATCGTGAGTTGGTGCGCGATTACCCGGCACAGTTTGTCGCCAAGATGGGCGCCGAAGCCATCAAGGAATTGCTCTCGATGGTAAAAGTCGAAGAGCTGGCGACTGAGCTGCGCAAACGCATGCGCGAAGAGACGTCGCAACAGAAGAAACTTAAGTTTTCAAAACGCCTCAAGGTTGCCACCAGCTTTTTAAAATCAGGCAATCGTCCAGAGTGGATGATTCTCGATGTCATCCCGGTCATTCCACCTGAGTTGCGGCCCCTCGTGCCTCTCGATGGCGGAAGGTTTGCGACATCCGACCTGAACGATCTTTATCGGCGTGTCATCAACCGCAATAACCGTTTGAAGAAGCTGATGGAACTCCGCGCGCCTGAAGTTATTGTGCGCAACGAAAAACGCATGCTTCAGGAAGCGGTTGACGCGCTGTTTGACAACGGCCGTCGCGGACGAGTTTTACGCGGCGTAAACAATCGCCCGCTGAAATCCCTGAGCGGAACATTAAAAGGTAAGCAGGGCCGTTTCCGTCAAAACCTGCTGGGCAAACGTGTTGACTACTCAGGACGTTCCGTCATCGTTGTTGGCCCGGAACTGAAACTACATCAGTGCGGTTTGCCGAAGAAGATGGCGCTCGAGCTGTTTAAACCATTCATTTACAACCAGCTTGAGAAGCAGGGCCATGCCGCAACAATCAAGCAGGCGCGTGAGATGGTTGAGCGACAGGAGCCTGTGGTTTGGGACATTCTCGAAGAAGTTATTCGCGAGCATCCGGTTCTTTTGAATCGCGCACCCACACTGCACCGGCTCGGTATTCAAGCGTTTGAACCCGTGCTGGTTGAAGGCAAAGCTATCAAGATTCACCCGTTGGTCTGCACCGCATTCAACGCAGACTTCGACGGCGACCAGATGGCCGTCCACATTCCGTTGTCGCCTGAGGCGCAGATCGAAGCGGCGGTGTTGATGCTTTCCAGCAACAACATTTTGAGCCCGGCGAGTGGGCAGCCAATTGCCGTTCCTTCTCAGGACATCGTGCTTGGCATTTATTACCTGACGCGCGATAAGCCGGGCGCCAAAGGTGAGGGACGAGTTTTCGCTTCGCTCGAAGAAGTGTTGCTCGCGCTCGACGCCAAGGAAGTTACAACTCAAACGCCAATCAAGCTGCGTATCCAGGGCGATTTGATCGACCTGACGCAGGAGCACGATCCGCAGGACATTCTGCGCGCTGCCGTGCAGGAAGACGTCCGGCGCGTCATCGACACAACTGTCGGTCGCGTCATCTTCAACGATTCAATTCCTGCAGGCTTGCCCTTCTTCAACGGCACACTCAAGAAGAAGGGTCTTCAGTCGTTGGTGAATTATTCTCACATTCGTCTCGGTCACGAGATGACTGTGAAGATGCTCGACGATTTGAAGAACCTCGGGTTCCTGTATGCAACCAAGGCCGGCATCTCGATCGGTATCGACGATCTGGTAACGCCCGACACGAAGAAGCCTTTAGTCGACAAAGCTGAGAAGGACGTTATCGCAGTCGAACAACAGTATCTTGACGGTGTAATCACCAGCGGTGAGCGATATAACAAGGTTATCGCCGTCTGGTCTGAAGTCACGGACAAAGTCGCCAAGGAAATGTTCAAGGCGATGGACGACCGCGAGAAATCATCTGGAGAGCTTAATCCAATATTGGTTATGAGCGACTCCGGCGCCCGCGGTAGTGCGCAGCAGATCCGGCAGTTGGCGGGTATGCGCGGACTGATGGCCAAGCCGTCTGGTGAAATTATCGAAACGCCGATCAAGGCAAACTTCCGCGAAGGCCTCGACGTGTTGCAGTACTTCATTTCAACACACGGTGCGCGTAAAGGTTTGGCTGACACGGCACTGAAAACGGCCGACTCAGGTTACCTGACGCGTCGGCTGGTTGACGTGGCCCAGGACGTAATCATCAGTGAACCTGACTGCGGCACGCTGCGTGGTATTTCCGCCAGCGCGATCGTGGAAGGTGGCGAGGAAATCGAATCGCTGCGCGACCGCATCGTCGGACGCATCGCGCTGGAAGACGTGATTGACCCGGTCGAAGGCCGCGTCATCGTTGCTTCCAACTCGGAAATTGATGAAGACCTGTCTTCTGAGATTCAACGTTCAGGCGTGCAGCGCGTGCGTATTCGTTCGGTGTTGACCTGCGAATCGCGTCGCGGATGCTGCATCAAGTGTTATGGACGCAACCTCGCAACGGGACGGCCGGTGGAGATTGGCGAGGCTGTGGGCGTGATCGCTGCGCAGTCGATCGGCGAACCCGGAACGCAGCTTACGATGCGTACGTTCCACATCGGTGGTACGGCGCGATTGGAAGAATCGTCCAAGCACGAAGCGCGGCAGGACGGGACCATCAAGTATCTGGAACTCCAGACCGTCAAGAGCCGCAAGGGCGAGCGCATCGCAATGAACCGCAATGGTTCATTGACGATCATCGATGACCGCGGACGTGAAGCCGCTCGTTATCAGATCGTTTACGGCGCGCATATCCTGGTCGAGGACGGCGCGCGCGTCAGCCAGGACCAACTGCTGGCGACGTGGGACCCGTTCACCTTCGCGATTCTGACGGAGGTTGCTGGTCACATTAAGTATCAGGACTTGAAAGAAGGCGTGACGTTTGACGAAGAGGTGGACGAAGTCACCGGTCAGTCGCGCATGGTTGTGAAAGACTCGCCTGACGAGAAGAAGCAACCGCGATTGGAAGTTCGCAGCCCGAGCAACAAGGTGCTGAAGACTTACCAGATGCCGGTGCGCGCCAACTTAATGGTGGGTGACGGTGAAGACGTGGAGCCGGGCGACATCATCGCCAAGATTCCACGTGAGACCACGAAGACCAAAGACATCACCGGAGGTTTGCCGCGCGTCGTTGAGTTGTTTGAGGCCCGGCGTCCTGCGGAAACCGCGGTCATGTCGGAAATTGACGGCACAGTCGCACTTGGTCCGATCGCAAAGGGCAAGCGCAAGCTGATCATAACCGGCGACGACGGCGAAGAGCGCGAGTACGACATCCCGCGCGGAACGCACGTGAACGTGCAGGAAGGCGACCGTGTTCGTGCCGGTGAAGCGCTTATGGACGGCCCGCTCAATCCACACGACATTCTGCGCGTCCTCGGAATGCAGCGACTTCAGGAGTATCTCGTTAATGAAATCCAGGAGGTTTACCGCCTCCAGGGTGTAAACATTAACGACAAGCACATTGAAGTTATCGTGCGCCAGATGCTGCGTTGGGTGAAGATCAAGGAAGTTGGCGATACGGACTTCCTGCTCGAGGAACAGGTTGACCGTTTCCGTTTCACTGACGAAAACGAACGCGTGGTAGGCGATGGCGGTGAAGTCGCTCAGGCTGAACCGTTGTTACTTGGAATCACGAAAGCTTCGCTCTCGACAGATTCATTCATTTCGGCGGCGTCGTTCCAGGAGACGACACGAGTGTTGACTGAAGCTGCGATTTCAGGTCGCATCGATTACCTGCGAGGCTTGAAGGAAAACGTGATCATGGGACGTTTGATTCCTGCCGGAACCGGGATGGAGTATTACCGCAACGTGGACATTGATCGCGATGAGACAATCGAACAAGCGCGCGAGCGTGAGCTCGAAGAGTTTCCGGATATCGTCGGTGGTCACGACATTCCAGTGCCACCGGCGCGGGAGCCATTGGTCACAGCCGCAGCCGCGGATGGCGAACCAGAGGAGACGGCCGAGTGAAATGATCCACGAAGAAACACGAAATCACACCAACCCTAAGTATTCGTTGGTGTGATTTAGTGGATCGTAAACGTATCAAGGAAGAGGGGCACGGCATGCCGTGCCCCCTACTTTTTTGGAGTGCGCCGACCTGTCGGCGCTTTGGATTTAGTTACGCAAAAAATAACTAACGCTGGAAGGAGAAAGCGGCGACAAGTCGCCGCACTCCAAGGAGTTGAGTGTGCCTAAGTAGAATGAAGGCAGGAACGCCTGGTCTTTTGTCGTACTACTTCACCGCCACTCCGGATCCAAGTTTGGCCAGAGCATTGATGCGAGCGCGAACCGCTCCCGCCAATAGATCAACTTCTTCAGGTGAATAGTTAGCCGCGCGAAAAGCATCCTTAACCTGCTGCTCGCTCAAACGGCCCAACCACCCGGCCAACCATCTGGCGTCCTGAACTGTAATTCCATCGAACAGTTTTCCGTTCTTGCCTCCGTAGTTGAAGTCAACGTGGTTTCCGCGCACGCCCTTCACAAACTCGGCTTTGACGTAATCGGAAGGCTTATTACGGCTCCGGGAAATAATACCTCCGGTTTTTCCGAAGGTAGCGCCAAGGTCACTGATGATGAAGCGTCGTTCAGAATTTGTGTCACCTTTGACAGCAAGTATGGCGTTGTTGTCGTCTTTCATGTCCCAGTTATTGAAAAGCAGCATCATGATCTTCAAGCCCTGGAACTCAGGCTTACCAACAAATGGATTTTCGGCCCAGAGCCAATAACCCGCTCTCTTTACTTCATCAGGTCGCGCTTCGAGTTTTACGTTCTTGAAGCTTCCTTTGCCTTGAATTTCCAACTCCGGGACCAGATGGGCGATTTCGGTTTCGTAGCCGATGGCCCAAAGCAAACGATTTGCGGCGGTCTCGGGTTGCGCCTCTTTGCTAAGCTTTGCAACCCATTCCTTGCCCTGACCATCTTTCACACGATATTTGGTGGACCAGCCGCCGGTCTTCTCCTCGACGAAGGTGACGCGAGAAAGATCCGGCTTCATTGATTCACCACCTGCGCCTATCAGCAGATTGCGCGATGCGATGTCTACCGGCTCGCGCCACATGACAGCCGGCCCGTTGTAAACAATCTTTTCCTTTTCCGGCTTGTCTTTGGCCTTGTCCTGAGCCGGGACGGCAGCTGTGCTGGCCGCCAAAATTAGAAGAAGAAGTGCTAGAAGAGTTCTTTTGGTATGCAACATTGAAAATTCCCTCCGGTGTTTGACGCGTAAACTGTTTGGGATTTGTATCATGTCTTATTGCAGAACCGCGAGCGTCAGCGAGCGGGCAGTTACCTTGTAAAGCCCTCTCTCTTTGGGAGAGGGTTGGTGAGGGCCCTAGCGGGAACTCACCTGATTTGCGGTGTAGGTTCCGCTCGATTGAGTGGGTCCCACAAAATGCTTTTATGAGGATTGAATAAGACATGACTTTCGATGCTAAAAAAATCCCTGGTGCCCGCAAGGTGCGGATGCCGGATTTCGTTCCGCCGCAGCTCGCGACGCTGGAACGCGAAGCGCCAACGGGCGACGAGTGGCTGCACGAGCTAAAGTTTGACGGCTACCGAATGATATGCCATCTCAATCGTGGGAAGGCGCATTTCTGGAGCCGAAATGGAAAAGACTGGACCGAAAAGTTTCCGAATCTGGTCCAGGCTGTCAAAGATTTGTCGGTCACTAACGCCATTCTCGATGGCGAAGTTGTGGTGGTCGACAAGAAGGGCCGCAGCAGTTTTCAGCAACTGCAGCAGTCGTGGGGAAAAGGCGCGTCCACGTTCATCTTTCAATTGTTTGATTTGATTTATGTCGATGGCTACAGCCTGACTAAGACTCCATTGATCGAAAGGAAAAATGCTCTCGCGCAGGTATTGAACAATGTCGATGCAAAGGGGGCACTGCGTTACAGCGATCACGTGGAAGGAAACGGTAAACAGTTTTTCGAACAGGCATGCAATTACGGAATAGAGGGAATCGTTTCAAAACTCGCTGACTCACCTTACGAATCAACGCGCACGAAGAGTTGGTTAAAGGTGAAATGCAATAGGCGTCAGGAGTTCGTGGTCGCGGGTTATACCGATTCGAAGAAAGGGTTTCCTGGGTTTGGTTCGCTTGTGCTGGGCGTGTACGAAAAAGGGAAGTTGATCTATGCAGGCCGCGTTGGTACGGGTTTCAGTATTAAGCAGCGTGTGCAACTGCAAAAGATGCTCGACGCTATTGGACAAGACACTATGCCGTTTGCGACCAAACCAAAAGACCCGGGAGTGCGTCACGCGCATTGGGCCAAGCCAAAACTGGTTGCCGAAGTTGAATTCGCGGAATGGACAGCGGATGGTTCGATCCGGCACCCATCGTTTCAGGGTTTGCGCGAGGACAAGAAGGCGTCGGATGTAGTGCGGGAATAATCCGCTAGATTACGCAGATTTCACAGATTCAAGATGATCCACGAAACCCCACGAGACACCACGAACTAACCTTAGAGATGTTTGGTGCTTTTCGTGGACCGTCTTCGCTTTACTGCCGTTTAAAATCTGCGGAATCTGTGTAATCTGCGGATAACGTAAGGTGTGATATGACGTGCACCGGACCTTAGGCCAGCTCTTCCTTCATTAATTCCTTATTGATTGCCACGGCTGCCTGCGCGCCTTCCGCCGCTGCCACGATCACCATCTGCGCGAACCGCGATGCGTCGCCGGCGACATAGAGGCCACGCACGTTCGTCGCTTCATATTCCCCGGTTTCCACGCAGTCGTCCTCGGTGAACTGGCAGCCAAGTTGTTTCGCCAGATCGGAATGCTGGTGTTGGCCGGTGCTGAAGAAAACCCCTCGACGCGGCAGTACATCTCCATTGTCAAATACAATCTGTTCCAGCACTCCATCGTGTCCATCGAGTCGCGCGATCTTGTCTTCGCGTACCCCGACGCCGTACTGCTTCAGTTCTTCAGCGTCGCCGTCGTCAAGTTGCGATGGACCATCCGTGCAAAGCAAGAGGTCGCGGCTCCAAAGCAGCAACTCTTTTGCCAGGCCGGCGCCGTTTTTTCCACGTCCGTATATTGCAAGCGGCTGGTCGCGCATCTCCCATCCATCGCAATACGGGCAGTGAAACACGCTGCGGCCATAAAGTTCCTTTAGCCCTTCTATTTCGGGAAGTTCGTCAACGACTCCAGTGGCGATTAGCAATTTTCGCGACTGAATTTGTTGGCCATCGTTGAGCGTAACTTCGAAAAACTCGTCAGTTCGGCGGGCTTTCGTAACCTGAATATTCAGCAGTGTTACAGTCTCGTACTGCTGCAACTGCTCTCGAGCAATACGAAGGAACTCGGGAGGTTCAATTCCATCTCGCGTGAGGTAACCGTGCAGGCCATGTGACGCGGCATTGCGAGGTTGCCCGGAATCGCAGACGAGGACTTTTCTCCGGCTGCGTCCCAGGATCAATGCCCCGCTCAAACCGGCAGGTCCTCCACCAACAATGATCACGTCGAATTTTGATGTAGTCATGACTTAAATCTAAAGAACGGCAGCCTTGTCTCAGCGTCTTAGTCGGATCGTATTAAATGAAAATCGATCCACAAACTCACATGAACCGACACTTCGTGCATGTTCGTGTAGTTTCGTGGATCGGCTTTTTGGGGGAAGCGTGAGTATAGCAAAAGACCGGCAGAAGCGGGGGCTTCAGCCGGTCTCTATTTTTAGTCAGTCAGTTGAATTAGTAAGCGGGAGGCTTCGCGCCTTGCGGGCACAACCAGAGCTCGACTAGCAGAGCGCCACGTGGCGGTCCAGTGATCGTAATGATGCGCTGCGTATTGATGCCTCGCGAGTTAACCAGGTAATCAACGATCCGCGTCTGATGACGCTGAACGTCGCCGGATCTTCCATATTGACCCGGATAGACAATCACGTAAGCGGTGGAAGTCGGATCATTTTGTAGCTCAATCCCGTAGTTATCCAGACGAGCTTTTTCGTCGTTTCGAGGAATTGCAGGAAAATCATCAAACTTCCTGCACTGCAACGGCACAGGGAATTGCACTGTGCACGTGGCCGAACAGTCGAGTGTGTAACCACCCATTGAGAGCGATGCTGTTACTGATTGTCCTTCAAGACCGGTGGTATCGACTTTAATCGTCGGCGTGCCCTGGCCCTCAAGTATGGTGCCGGCTGAGACGGTCCAGTTGTAGATTGGTGTGACGCCCACCGTGCCGCCAGTTAAATTCGAACTGAAGGTCAGCACTTGGCCGGCTTCAGCTCGCTCCGGACATATGATGCCTACGTTCGGACATACGGGTTGACGTGGCGGACAACGATTCACAAGCACGGCCGTAGACGAAAAGGCCTGGCAAGCGTCATCGCCGCTGCCAGTTTCAATGTCGACGTAAGCTTTGTAATAGCCCGGCTGCAAACCCGAGAGATCCCACGTCACAGTTTGCCCGTCGCCCTGGATGCGCCCGGCGCTGGAAGACCAGCGATAGCTGACCGGGTCATTCGACGTCACGCGTGCGGCGAGATTGACCAGGGCCGGCCCGGAGCCTTCACAAACGGTGATGACTTGAGGATCGGCGGCGACGCTGACATTCGGTGGCGTAAAGGCCCGCGCTTCCACGCGCACCTTTTGTGCGAACGCCGACGAAGCGCACGCAAAAATCGCTATTAACGCAACCGGTAGCAATAAACGGAGACGGGGCTCGTGTCTAAACATTTCCACTCCTTTTGCAGGCAATAATTGCCGGCAGTCGTCAAAACTGCACGTCGGCGACGGCTCTTGAGAAGCAGCAGTTGATAGGGAAATAGGCGGAATACTGGTTCGTTTCCACAAGATTTAAGGCAAAACCGCACGTTTTCGATTTTCAGGCCGGCCCTGGACGATGTAACGACCGGGCTTCGTTTGACTGCCCAAACGAATTGCAGTAGATAGGAATCCAACCAATCATCTCCCCGGCAACAATATGAGAGAACCTTTGAAGCCAGCGCTGCTGATCGTCATCATTTGCCTGCTGTTTGGTCAAGCTGGTTGCCGGAAGAAAACCAGCGATGCCAACACGAATGCGTCGGCTGGAGGCAACAGCTTAGTCGAGGGTGGGCGATCGCAGGCGCAGCTACTGGTTGATCAAGGGAAACAGTTTTACCGCGACGATCAGGATGAGCGCGCGCTCGACGCCTTTAAAGAAGCAATCAAACTTGACCCCGAGCTCGCCGAAGCCCACTTCCGTTTGGGCCTGACTTTTGACGCGCTCGGACAAGAACAGGAAGCTGAAGAGTCGTACAAGAAAGCGATTGAGAAGTATAAGAAACACCTCGATAAACATGACGACGATGCCGAAGCTCATTACAACCTGGGCCAAACGTATGCAGGACTGAGTTTATACACCGAGGCAGTGAAAGAGTATCGTCAGGCTACGCGTCTGAAGGAAGACGACGCGGACATGTACTACGACCTCGGCGTCGCATTGATGAAGCTCGCACAATATGACGAAGCTGCTTCTGCATTTTCAAAGTCTTTGGAAATCGATCCGGAAAACTACCGGGCCGAAGATCTGTTGGCAGAGGCCCAGGAAGGTGTCAAGCGGATCCGTGCCGGCCGGAAACACCAGGAAGATCTCTTGAAGAAGAAGAGAGCAGAGGAGTTGAAGAAGTCGGAAGAAGGTGGCAATGTAAACTCATCGTCCTCGTCAAACTCCAACTCGAATCAAAACCGCCGACCGTGAGGGAATCGTTTTCCCCTCTCCGCAAGCGGAGAGGGGGTTAGGGGAGAGGTAGCAAGCGTCGTAACCCCACCCCAACCCTCCCCGCAGGCGGGGAGGGAGAGAAAAGCTAAGGAGTAACAATGGCAACATACACACCGCCACCATATTTTCCACAAGGTTCACTTGCCCCGCCTGATAAGAGTCGCTACAGAAAATTCAAGCTTCTGGTTTTCGCTGCGTTCATATTATTGGTTTTGTTTATCGCTGCCCTCGGTTATGGAATCTGGCAGTTCTTAAGAACTGCTGCCTAAATCTCGCCAAGCCCACAATAAGTAGAATTGGATTTCTTCAAAGGATCGGAACCTAGCGTATCTCATTCGACGACTTTGGCTCTCGGACTCCTGAAAGGTGAGGATGCCTTTAGATTAGGCTGATGTAAATCCACCATAGATCGGAGAGGTTATGAAATGCTTTGTGATTATGCCCTTTGGAAACCCAAGGACAAACCCAGAACAAGCTAGAAAACTGGAGTTAATCTATTCTCAGTGGATAAAACCAACTGTGGAATCAATTAAAGGTTTGAATGGCGTGACAATTGTCTGCCATAGGGCAGACAAAGAACTGAGGCCGGAAGAAATCATAACTCATATTATTGAAAATTTAGTAACCTCCGAGCTTGTAATCGCCGACCTTTCAGGAAGAAATCCTAATGTCTTTTATGAATTAGGTGTCCGCCATGCAGTTAACAATAATACGATTTTAATTGCCGAGGATTTGGATGATATTCCGTTTGATTTAAGAGGGCTCCGAACAATTGTTTATAGGTATGAACCTGAACATATGCTCAAGTTAAAGACCTCACTCGATCAGGCCATCCGTGAAATCCTAAAAGAGCCAGAAAGAATCGACAACCCAGTTCGCAGATTCTTATATAACCGGGAAGTGGACAGGTTAATCAAACAGCCTATACCTCCAGGATATGACGTCTTCAAGAACGTTATCTCTGAAATGGCATCCTTGAAGAAGGAGGTTAATGATCACGTGACTGAGGTAAGAAATATTATGAGACTCATAACATCTGTTGGAAAAGATCAGATTGTGGTGGGACAAACGAATGTAGACTTAGATTTTTTTGAAGGCGTCTGGAAGAATAAGGAAACGGAAAGTATATATTGTGCTCGTGTTATCGATGGAAAGTTGTTCATGCCTTATTCTTACGAAAATGATGGTCAGTTGACAGGGCACTACTATAACCTGAAGCTCATTGGCGACACTTTGTTTGGGCGTTTTAAATGGTTTGCGACGGACTATATTTCCGGATATGTGCTATTAAAAGCTGAATCCAAAGACAAACTTGTCGGCGGGTGGTGGCACGCCGAAGATGTTCCAAATGAAGTAAAAGTTGACATTTCCAGAATAACCGCGTCAATGGCTGGAATGATAGTGAGTACGCTCGAACGTAAATCCAAACTGAAGCGTTGTCCCAGCTGGGCAGAAGAGTATTACACGCTGGGGTTGTACAAAGAAGACCCTTAAACACCACTAGCTTCACAATCAAACCCGTCTGCTTTTTCAATCTCCTAGCAAAATTTTACTGACCTCGATGTCAACAACATGCGGATGTCATAGCATGCAAAGTGCGCCCCTACACCCCGGCTGCGCGAATCTGCCGCCGCTTGACAGTTTCGAGCTCGCCCCTTAATATCTCCCGTTTCGGACATACAGTCTGAAGTCAACAATGCAACGTCCATTTGGTTCTGCGGTGTGGAGGCGTTGCCCCGGCTCGAATAATTTCAGTCGGTTGACAATTATTGTGGCGTAAGTTGCCAGTGCCGCGAGGTTTTCTCGTTCCAGCGCCGGTACGCGTCGAAAGGCCAAAAGCCTTCTCGCCCCATGCGACGCCACAGAAAAGTCGGCTTAAGGGAGCCATCATCCACACCCGCTAGCTGCGAAGTCAGAACATCCCTACACCATATTTACCAGGGCAGCTCGCCTGCGCTGACTGCCGGACTAGTTCCGGAAAGAGGCAGGTAACGCCCTTTTGCGCGCTTAATGCGGCTTTGCCGGGAATCAAGTCAGTACCGCCTGCGGTAGCGGGCGGGTGAGGAAGAAGACGTGCCGACAATCAATCAGCTTGTTCGTAAAGGTCGCCAGGCAGTGAAGTACAAGACTGCCAGCCCTGCGCTCCAGAGTTCGCCCCAGAAGCGTGGCGTTTGCACGCGCGTTTACACACAGACTCCTAAGAAACCGAATTCGGCGCTGCGTAAAGTGGCCCGCGTTCGTTTGACCAACGGAATCGAAGTGACAACTTACATTCCAGGTGTTGGTCACAACTTGCAGGAACACTCGATCGTGTTGATTCGCGGAGGTCGCGTTAAGGATTTGCCGGGCGTCCGTTATCACGTGATTCGCGGCACGCTGGATTCCGTCGGTGTTGCTGATCGTAAACAGGGCCGATCGAAGTACGGCGCAAAACGCCCGAAAGCCGCAGGCAAGTAAATCCTAATTTCGAGGAAATATGCCAAGACGAAGAGTTGCAGAGAGACGTGAAGTGTTGCCGGACCCGATCTACAACAGTCCGCTGGTGACGAAATTTATCAGCGGCATCATGTGGGGCGGGAAAAAGTCGTTGGCGGAGGGCATCTTCTACAACGCGATGCACCAGATCGGCGACAAGACTGGTGAAGAGCCACTCAAGGTTTTCAAGCGCGCGATCGATAACGTGAAGCCCACAGTCGAAGTTAAGTCGCGGCGTGTAGGCGGTTCAACTTATCAGGTTCCTATCGAAGTGCACGCGGAGAGACGAGGCGCGCTGGCGATTCGTTGGATTGTTTCGTACGCGCGCGGCCGCGGCGAAAAAACAATGACCGATCGCCTGGCAGCAGAAATTCTCGACGCGGCGGGCAATCGTGGAAACGCGGTGAAGAAGAAGGAAGATACGCACCGCATGGCAGATGCAAACAAGGCGTTTGCGCATTACAAGTTCTAAAAACGGTAAATGGTGAATGGTAAATGGTGAATAGAAACTGAAAAACGATCGACTTCTATTTACCATTTACTATTCACCATTAACGAGTCATGGCTAAGCACGATCTAAACAAAACCAGGAATATCGGCATCATGGCCCACATTGATGCCGGTAAGACCACCACCACGGAACGTGTTCTTTATTACACGGGCATCACGCACAAGATCGGCGAGGTGCACGAGGGCACGGCGACCATGGACTGGATGGAGCAGGAGCAGGAGCGCGGTATCACTATTACCAGCGCCGCGACCACGTGTTTCTGGGAACGCAATAATGTCGATCACCGCATCAACATCATTGATACACCCGGCCACGTTGACTTCACTATGGAAGTTGAACGCTCACTTCGCGTTCTCGATGGCGCGGTCGCAGTGTTTGACGGCGTGGCCGGTGTCGAGCCGCAATCCGAAACTGTCTGGCGGCAAGCCGACAAGTATGGCGTTCCTCGAATTTGTTTCATTAACAAACTTGATCGAGCCGGCGCGTCTTTCGATCGATCTTTCGAGTCAATTATTACCCGTCTTGGCGCTAATCCCGTCGCAGTCCAAATTCCCATCGGTCTTGAAGATCAACTAAAAGGCGTCGTCGATCTGGTATCGATGAAGGGATTGATCTGGAACGACGAGAGCAAGGGCGCGGAATACGAGACGGTCGACATCCCAGCTGACCTTCAGGAAGCTGCAGCCGAAGCGCGAGAGAAACTGATCGAGGCAGTGGCGAGTGTAGATGACGGCCTGATGCACAAGTACATCGAAGGCGAGACGATTTCCGAGGACGAAATTCGCAAGGCGTTGCGCAAGGGAACGATCGACCTGAAACTCGTGCCGGTGGTAACCGGATCTGCCTTCAAGAACAAAGGCGTGCAAACGCTGCTGGATGCAGTTGTGGATTATCTTCCGTCGCCGCTCGATGTGCCCCCGGTCGAAGGTATCAATCCAAAGACGAGTGAAATCGAAACCAGACCCGCCGACGCCAGCGCGCCGTTTTCCGGTTTGGTTTTCAAAATCATGGCCGACAAGCATCTCGGTCAGTTGTCGTTCGTGCGCATTTATAGCGGCACGATCAAGGCAGGTTCGTACGCCTACAACCCAATCAAGGACAACAAGGAACGTGTTGGCCGCTTGATGCGAATGCACGCGAACAAGCGTGAAGACATTGAAGATGCGAGCGCCGGGGAAATTATTGCCATCGGCGGTATGAAGCAGGTCACCACCGGCGACACGGTTTGCGACGAAACCAAACCTATCATTCTTGAGAAGATGGAGTTTCCTGCTCCCGTTATTCGCGTCGCAGTTGAGCCGAAGACTCGTCAGGATCAAGACAAACTGGGCGTAGCGCTCAATCGACTCGCGCAGGAAGATCCCTCTTTCAACGTTTCCACGGACCAGGAAACCGGACAAACGATCATCGCCGGAATGGGCGAGCTTCATTTGGAGATCATCGTCGATCGAATGAAGCGCGAGTTTGGCGTTGAAGCGAATGTCGGCAAGCCGCAGGTGGCCTACCGCGAAACGATTACGCAGCCGGCCCCTGGCAAAGAAGTTTACAAGAAACAGACTGGTGGCCGTGGGCAGTTTGGTCACGTCGAGATCGAAGTGGAGCCGGCGCCGGGCGAAGGTTTCGTGTTCGAAAACAAGATTACCGGCGGCGCGATTCCCAAGGAATACATCAAGCCAGTCGAACATGGGATCAAGGATGCGATGGAACGTGGTTTCCTCGCCGGCTATGAATTGGTGGACATAAAAGTCCGGCTGGTGTTTGGCAGTTATCACGAGGTTGATTCTGACGAGCGCTCTTTCCACATTGCAGGTTCGCTGGCATTTCAAGACGCCGTTCGCAAAGCGAAGCCCGTTTTGCTCGAACCGATCATGCGAATTGAAGTGGTAACACCCGACGAGTACATGGGTGCGGTAAATGGCGACTTGATGCGGAGACGCGGACAGATTGAAAAAACCGAACCTCGACCCGGCGGCGCGCAAGTGATTACTTCGTTTGTGCCGCTGTCTGAAATGTTTGGTTATACGACGGACTTGCGTTCAGCAACTCAGGGCCGCGCTACCTCGACCATGCACTTTGAGCGCTATGATCAGGCGCCAAAAAACGTCGCTGAAGAAGTGATCGCTAAAGTTCAGGGAGTAGCGAAGTAGCAGAAGTGGCGCAGACTTGAGTCTGTGCTGAATGCAGTAAAAGAAGAGAGCACGGGCAGGAAGTCTGTGTCACTTTTTAGGAGACAGAGATGTCAAAGGAAAAATTTGATCGCAGTAAACCGCACGTCAACATCGGGACGATTGGACACGTGGATCACGGCAAGACGACGTTGACGGCGGCCATCACGAAGGTGTTGGGGAAGAACAATCCGAAGGTGCAGTTCATCGCTTTCGATCAGATTGACAAGGCGCCGGAGGAAAAAGCACGAGGTATCACGATCGCGACGGCGCACGTGGAGTATGAGACCAAGAACCGACACTACGCGCACGTTGACTGTCCCGGTCACGCCGACTACGTGAAGAACATGATCACGGGCGCGGCGCAGATGGACGGGGCGATTCTGGTAGTGGCAGCGACTGACGGTCCGATGCCGCAGACGCGTGAGCACATTCTGCTGGCGAGGCAGGTGGGCGTGCCGGCGATGGTAGTGTTCATGAACAAGGCCGACGCGGTTGACGATGCCGAGCTGCTGGAGTTGGTGGAACTGGAAGTCAGAGAGCTGTTGAGCGCCTATGAGTTTCCCGGCGACGACATTCCGGTGATCAAGGGTTCAGCGTTGAAAGCGCTGGAAGGCGATCCAGAATGGGAGAAGACGGTGGAAGAGCTGATGGAGGCGGTCGATAGTTATATCCCGACGCCGGAGCGCGACATTGAGAAGCCGTTTCTGATGCCGGTGGAAGACATCTTCACGATTCAGGGCCGCGGGACGGTGGCGACCGGCCGCGTGGAGCGTGGCAAGGTGAAGGTAAACGAGACGGTAGAGATTGTCGGCATCAAGGCCACGCGGACGACGGTGTGCACGGGCGTCGAGATGTTCAAGAAGCTTTTGGACGAAGGCGTGGCAGGAGACAACGTCGGGTTGTTGCTGCGTGGAGTTGAGCGTAAGGACATTGAGCGCGGGCAGGTTATTGCCAAGCCCGGCTCGATCACGCCGCACACGAAGTTCAAAGCGGAAGCGTATGTGCTGACGAAGGAAGAAGGCGGCCGACATACGCCGTTCTTCACGGGTTACCGGCCGCAGTTTTACTTCCGGACAACGGACGTGACGGGAGTGGCGCATCTGCCGGCGGGAGTGGAGATGGTGATGCCGGGCGACAACGTGGCGATGGAGATCGAGTTGATCGCGCCGATTGCCATGGAGAAGGGGCTGCGGTTCGCGATTCGCGAAGGCGGCCGCACGGTGGGCGCTGGTACGGTTTCGGAAGTTGTTGAATAAGTAATTTGCAGTCACGAACGACGGACAACGGACAAGAAAAATGTTGAACGAAAAGATCCGAATCAGACTGAAAGCTTACGACCATCGCGTGTTGGACCAGTCCACCACCGAGATCGTTGAAACCGCGAAACGCACGGGAGCGCGCGTGGCTGGTCCCATCCCTTTGCCGACGGTGAAGAACAAGTGGACTGTGTTGCGTTCGCCTCACGTGGACAAGAAATCGCGTGAGCAGTTTGAGATCAGGACGCACAAGCGGCTGATGGACATTCTCGACCCGACTCCGCAGACAGTTGATGCGCTGATGAAGCTGGATTTGCCCGCGGGCGTCGACGTTGAAATTAAGGCGTTTGGCCGTCAGTAACGACATTGCCGATTTCCAATTGCCAATCTGCAATTGGCTTTTGGAAAGGAGCGTTACGGTCCTGAGTTGTTGTCGGATTGCGACTTTGAAATCGGCAATTGGCAATCGGAAATAGACAAATGATTAACGGAATCATCGGACGAAAAATTGGAATGACGCAGATATTCGCGGCGGACGGCGTGGTTACACCCGTCACGGTGATTAAGGCCGGCCCATGCGTCGTTGTTCAAAAGAAAACTGCCGCCGGTGCAGACGGCTATGACGCGGTGCAGGTTGGACTGGTCGATGAGAAGCCACCCAAACTCAAAAATGTGACCAAGCCGATGCGTGGCCACTTCGAGAAGACCGGAGGCGGCGTTCCGCCTACACGCATTCTCAAGGAATTTCGGGTCGACGGTTCCGGTGAGATGAATGTCGGCGACAAAATTCTGGTTGATCAGTTTGCAGATGGCGACCTCGTTGACGTCGTTGGCAAATCGAAAGGTCGTGGCTTTGCAGGAACGGTGAAGCGTCACAATTTTAATCGCGGCCCCGAGTCGCACGGCTCGATGAACGTGCGCGCCCCCGGTTCAATCGGCGCGTCAGCCTATCCTTCGCGCGTTGTCAAAGGGATGCGCTCGTCGGGACACATGGGCGACGTCCGGGTGACGATTAAGGGACTGACGATCGCTCGAGTTGATGCCGAAAACAATATTTTGATGATCCGCGGCGCCGTTCCGGGAGCTAATGGCAGCGTCGTTATTGTGAAGAAAGCAGATAAGAAATGACGGCCGGCCGTCGACGGCTGACCGCGTAGTCGGTCGCTGTCATCGGTCTGTGGTCACCCTGGAGTTAAAAGATGCCTACCGTTAAGGTGCGCAATTTAAAGAACGAAGAGATCGGCGAAGTCGAGTTGTCTGACGCGGTGTTTGGCGCGCCTTTGAATGAAGGACTAATTCACGCGGCCGTCAGAAACTTCATGGCGAACGCTCGCCAGGGTACGTCGGCGACGAAAACGCGCGGCGATGTTTCGGGCGCAGGGCGCAAGCTTTGGAAGCAGAAGGGCACCGGCCGCGCGCGAATCGCGTCGCTGCGTTCCCCGCTTTGGAAGGGCGGCGGCAATGTACACGGTCCGCAGCCACGCGACTGGTCCTACAACATGCCCAGGAAGATGCGGCAGGGAGCGCTGCGGTCAGCACTTTCGGAGCGGTTTCGCGAAGGCAAGGTAACGTTGATTGATACGTGGTCGCTCGACAAGCCGAAAACCAAAGACTTTGTAGGCGCGCTAAAGCAATTGGGCCATGCCGGCAAGACGCTGATTGTCGATTCGCTCGATAACGACAACTTGATGCTCTCGACTCGCAACGTGCAGAACGCGAAGGTAGTAAACAGTTTCGGGCTGAACATTTACGACCTGCTTTATCACGAGCAGTTGATCATTTCGCAAACAGCAATCAAGGAGCTGGAGGATCTGCTCGGTCCAAAGGCGAATGGCGACGCGAAGGGCGAAGAAGAGGTAGCGGTTGAAGCTGCACCTGCCACTGAAGTTGAAAAGCCGAAGCGTGCACGCAAGCCCGCAGCGAAAGCTGAGAAAGCCGCGCCGCGCAAAAAGAAGGAGGCGGCCGAATAATGAGAACTATTTGGGACATTATTAAGTCGCCGGTGATCACTGAAAAGGCGCTCGTGGCGAAGGAAGAGACACAGGATACAGGTCAGCTGTTGACGTTTCGGGTTGACCGCCGGGCGACGAAACCGGAAATCAAATCAGCAGTGGAATCAATTTTCCAGGTGAAAGTTGATCACGTACGCACGATCAACTTCATGGGAAAGACGGCCCGGCGCGGACGCTTCGAAGGACGTAAGCCGTCCTGGAAGAAAGCGTATGTGACTTTGAAGCAAGGCGAGAAGCCGGTCGATTACGGCGAGGCAATCTAGAAATTCGAAATTCGAATTTCGGAATTCGAAATTTTTATTATGGGTATTAAAAAACTAACCCCAACATCACCGGCGAGACGTTATCAAACGTATCTGACCCGCGATGAGCTGACTGTCGGCGCGGTGCCCGAGAAGTCGTTGCTGGAGCCGAAGACGCGTATTTCCGGCCGCAACAACGATGGACGAATCACGGTTAGACGTCGCGGAGGCGGCCACAAGCGTTTCTATCGTGTCATCGATTTCAAACGCGATAAGGAAGGTGTGCCGGGTCGTATCACTCAAATCGAATACGATCCGAATCGCTCCGCACACATCGCACTGGTCACCTATCTCGACGGCGAGAAGCGTTACATCATTGCTCCAACCGGCATTGAAGTCGGCAAGACGATCATGGCCGGTGCTGAAGCTGACATTCTTCCCGGCAATTCATTGCCGCTGATCAATATTCCGCTGGGCACGCAGATTCACAACATCGAGTTGCGTCCCGGAAAAGGCGGGCAGATGGCGCGCTCTGCCGGAGCGTTTGCGCAGTTGGTTGCGAAGGAAGGCGACTATGCGCAATTGAGAATGCCGTCTGGCGAAGTCAGGCGCGTGCCGCTTGTGTGCCGGGCGACTGTGGGCCAGGTTGGCAATATCGAGCACGAGAATGTTTCCTACGGTAAGGCCGGCAGGTCGCGTTGGAAAGGTTTGCGGCCGAAAGTCCGCGGCGTCGCGATGAACCCGGTCGATCACCCGCATGGTGGTGGTGAAGGAAAAACGTCAGGCGGTCGAAATCCAGTAACGCCGTGGGGGCAACCCACACGCGGTTACAAGACGAGAAGTAACAAGCGAACTCAACGGATGATCTTGAAAGACCGAAGAACCAAGTAGTTGCCGATTGGCAATGGAGACTTATGGCACGTTCAGTTAAAAAGGGACCTTACATCGACGGCAGCATTGTTAAGGCGGTTGAGCGCGCGCGTGCTGGTGGACAGCGTCCTCCGGTGATCAAGACCTGGTCGCGTCGTTCGACGATTACGCCGGACATGGTGGGCCTGACCTTCGGAGTGCACAACGGCAAGCGCCACCTTCCGATTTACGTAACCGAAAATATGGTGGGCCATAAGTTGGGAGAGTTTGCCCCAACGCGGACGTTCAAGGGCCACTCCGGAACGAAGGTTGAGAAGACTTCAAAGGTAGCGGCGGCGGCACCAGCGAAGTAGTGAATGTTAAAGCGTAAATGGTCGAACGACTCACCATTTACCAATTGACGAGGTAACGATGGAAGCGATAGCGAGTGCGAGATATCTGCGAGGGTCGGCCCAGAAAGCCCGGCTCGTTGTAGACATGATTCGCGGTAAAGACGTCAACCAGGCGTTGGCAATTTTGCGGTTTTCAGATAAGCGCGCGTCAAATCTGGTTGAGAAGTGTGTCCGCTCGGCAATTGCCAACGCTAACGAAGCGGCCGAGAAGGCCAACGTGGCAATCGACCCGGACGATCTTTGGGTGAAGACAGCGTATGTGGATCGTGGCCCGACCAAGAATCGCCGGCGCGTGCGTCCAGCCCCGCAGGGCCGTGCCTATCGCGAACAGAGACATTTTTGTCATGTAACGATTCTGCTTTCAAACGACGACCGGCCCGTGGCCGGAGCTAAAACCAAAGGTGGCGCTGCGAAACCTGCAAAGTTGGCCGAGAGCAAGGGCCGGAGACGCGGTGGAGCCGTAGCTGCGCCACGCGCGAAACGCGCAGCACCGAAGGCTGACGCCAGTGGTTCAGAACAGACGGCGTCTGCGACGAAGACGACGGGAGCAAAGAAAGCGAGCAAGCGCGGCTCGAAGAAAGCGACCAAGACCGATTCATAGCGCGGTTAGGTTAGTGAGGTCGCGTTTGGCTGGCGGATTTTCAGCTAGCGGTTTAGCTCGAGACTGCCAATTGCGGATCTGAAATCTGAGATTTGAGATCTGAGAGTTAACAAGACTGGAGAAGATTGTGGGTCAGAAAGTTCATCCATACGGATTTCGCCTCGGCTACAACAAGGACTGGCATTCGCACTGGTTCGCGAAGAAGCAGTACGGCGAGTTTTTGCTTGAAGACCTGCGGCTGAAGCGCGTGCTCAAAGGACGCTTCGCGGGCGCGGGCGTTTCCCACGTTGACGTAGAGCGAGCGGCCAATCGATTAAAGATCGTGATCTACACATCGCGACCGGGAATCATCATCGGACGCAAGGGCGCGGAAATCGACAAGCTCAAGAGCGACCTGTCGGCGAAAACTGGTCGTGAAGTGCTGGTGTCGATTCAGGAGATTCACAAACCGGAATTGAACGCGCAGTTGCAGGCGGAAAAAATTGCCGCTCAATTGGAAAAGCGTATCGCTTTCCGGCGAGCAATGCGGAAAGCCGTTGAAGAGTCGCTGCGATTCGGCGCACAGGGCATTAAGGTGAAAGTCAGTGGCCGATTGAACGGCGCAGAGATCGCCCGCAGTGAATGGCATCTTCAGGGACAGCTTCCGTTGCACACTTTGCGCGCTGACATTGACTACGGCCTGGCAGAAGCTCGCACCACGTTCGGCCAAATCGGCGTGAAGGTTTGGATTTATCGTGGTGAAATTCTCGATGCGAAAGCTGCGATGGCTCGCGGAACAGGTTCAGACCCAATCAACGATCCGCGCATGGGAGACCGTGAACGTCGCCCGCGCACGCGACGTGAGCGTGAAGGCGGAGGCGGATCGGACGGTAGAAGGCCAAGGGGAGAAGGAAGTCAGTAGTCAGTCGTCTGTTGTCAGTTCTAGTCCGAGCCGCCGAGCGTGCAACTGACAACTGACAACGAACAACGGACAAGGACGCATTAATCATGTTGATGCCAAAGAAAGTTAAGCACCGGAAGCAAATGCGGGGTCGCATGACTGGCAAAGCCACGCGCGGCAGCGAGATTAGCTTCGGTGAGTATGGTCTCAAGTGCCTCGAACCTGCCTGGATTACTGACCGGCAGATTGAGGCCGCGCGTATTGCGATGACGCGCCACATCAAGCGCGGCGGAAAAATTTGGATTCGAATGTTTCCCGACAAGCCCGTTACCAAGAAGCCGGCAGAAACGCGTATGGGAAAAGGTAAGGGCGCGCCGGAGTATTGGGTAGCAGTGGTTAAGCCCGGCCGCATTCTTTACGAGATTGAGGGTGTCGATGAGAAAACGGCGCGCGACGCAATGAGACTGGCGTCACAGAAGTTGCCGATTAAAACCAAGTTCGTTACCCGCGCGGATCAAGAGGGAGGCGCGATTTAGTAAATGAAACGACGTGACGAGTTAAGCAAGTATCAGGATTTATCAGAGGACGAGCTGCGCGCGGAAACTGCGCGGATAAAAGAATCGCTGTTTCGTCTGAAGTTTAAGCTGGCGCTTGGTGAAGTTGACGCGGTGAAGCGAATTCGCGAAGAGAAGAAATCGCTGGCACGTCTGCAGACTTTGTCGAGACAGCGAGTTACACAGGCTTAAGTCTGTGAAAGGCCCACACAGATTGAAGTCTGTGTCACTACGAACGAGTAAGAATAATGGCAGAAGAGAATCAGGAAAACGTCAACGAAAGCGCCGCTGAGGCGACGGCCGGTGAAACGGCGGCAACTAACGGCAAGAAGCGCCCGCACCGTTCGCAGAAAGTCGGAGTGATCACTTCCGACAAGATGCAGAAGACGGTGGTGGTCCGTGTGGACCGGCTGGTCCGCCACACGAAATATCGCCGTTATGTGCGACGCACTTCGCAGTTTATGGCCCATGACGAACTGGGCGCGACGATTGGCGACAAGGTGCGAATTGTGGAGACGCGGCCGATGTCGGCACGTAAGCGTTGGCGCGTAATTGAGATTGTGCAAAAGGCAGCCAAGTAGGTGTAACGATGATACAGATGCAGACCTCTCTGGAGGTCGCCGACAATTCAGGCGCACGACGCGTGGAAATGATCATGCCGATTGGCGGATCGACGGGCAAGATTGCGAGCCTGGGTGACCGGATTAAGGTGACCGTCAAGGAGGCTTCTCCGGACGGAACCATCAAGAAGGGAACTGTCCAGGACGCCGTGATTGTACGAACCCGGAAGGAAGTGCGTCGCAAGGATGGAACGTACATCCGTTTCGATCAGAATGCGGCGGTACTGATTAAAGAAGACGGCACTCCAATTGGAACGCGCGTATTTGGACCGGTGGCGCGCGAGCTGCGCGACAAAAACTTTATGAAAATCGTTTCGCTCGCGCCGGAGGTGATTTAACGATTATGGCGGGAACAAAGCGGTCAAAGATTAAGAAAAACGATCAAGTGGTGGTGATTGCCGGGCGTGACAAGGGCAAGCGTGGTCGAGTGCTTGAAGTCGCACCGTCTAATGGCAAGATTAAAGTCGAAGGCGTCGGTGTCATAAAACGCCATCAGCGCGCGAACCCGCAAAACAATCGAGCGGGCGGCATCATTGAGAAGGAAGCATTTATCAATATTTCAAACGTGCAGTTGATTGATCCTCAATCAGGGAAACCGACTCGCGTGAAGTATCTGATGGAAAACGACGGTTCGAAGACGCGCCTGGCAGCGGGCAGCGGACATTCGCTGGAGAAATGAACGGGTGAATAGTAAATGGTGAATAGTGAATAGAAACGACGCGTAATTACTATTTACCATTCACCCTTTACCGAGGAACGAAATGGCAGCAAGGTTAAAAGAGCGGTATCAGAAGGAAATTGCTCCGGCGATTGCGAAGGAGTTTGGCATCACCAACCCGATGGCGATTCCGCGCGTGCAAAAGGTTGTGCTCAACATGGGTATGGGCGAGGCGATTGCCAATGCCAAGATTCTCGACACCGCCGCTGAGGAGCTGCGCACGATTACGGGTCAAAAACCCGTGATCACGAAAGCAAAAAAGTCGATTGCGTCCTTTAAGTTACGTCAGGGTATGCCGATTGGCGTGATGGTTACCCTGCGAGGCGACCGGATGTACGAGTTCCTCGATCGTTTCGTGTCGGTTGCACTGCCTCGCGTCAGAGACTTTCGCGGAGTTTCGCCAAAAGCGTTTGACGGTCGCGGCAACTACACAATTGGCGTGCGCGAACAGCTTATCTTCCCGGAGATCGACTTCAACAAGGTCGACAAACTGCGCGGAATGAACATCACGATAATTACCAGCGCTCGCAATGACGAACAGGCGCGCGCACTTTTGAAGGGACTGGGAATGCCGTTCAGGGCATAGAGGTCAGAGAACAGAGTCAGAGGTCAGTTTTGACCTTTTGATTTCTGGTCCGACCTCTGATCTCTGACCTCTGACCTCGGGATTGTTATGGCAAAGAAATCATTGATTGCAAAATCAGAGCGACGACCGAAATTCGCGGTGCGCGCTTACACGCGTTGCAAACGTTGCGGACGTGCCCGTGGTTATCTCCGCAAGTTTAATTTGTGCCGCATCTGTTTCAGGCAGTTGGCGCTCGAGGGACAAATCCCCGGCGTCGTTAAGTCTAGTTGGTAAGTAACATTGCCAAATTTCAATTGCCGATTTCCAGGTTCCGGAACAATCGGCAATCGGCAACTGGCAATTGAAAATGGAGTAGTAGATGACTGATCCCATCGCCGATATGTTGACGCGAATCCGCAATGCGATTGCGGCCAAGCACTCGCGCGCGGACATCCCCGCCTCCAAGTTAAAGCTGGAGATAGCGCGCATTCTGAAAGAAGAAGGCTATATCAATAACTTCGTCATCAAGGGCGAAGGGCTGAAACGTACCATTCGCATTTTTCTGCGTTACGACGCGCGAGGCACGTCGTCGATCACGCATCTCGAACGAGTGTCGCGTCCCGGACGGCGTGTTTACGTAGGCTCCGGCGAGATTCCGAAGGTGCTCGGCGGTTACGGCGTCAACATCGTTTCAACTTCAAAAGGTTTGATGAGCGGCAAAGCCGCCCGTCGCGAAAACATGGGCGGCGAACTGTTGGCACAGATTTATTAGCACATTGGCGATTGCCAGTTGCCGATTGCCAATTGGCTCTTACGAATCGTGCGCTTCGAAGGAAGTTAAACCGGCAATCGACAATCGGAAATTGGAAATAAATTATGTCGCGCATTGGAAAGAAAGTAATCACGTTACCGAAAGGCGTTTCAGTTAACGTTGAGGGGCAAACGCTGGAAGTAAAGGGCCCGAAAGGGAACTTGACGACCCCGATTCCCGCAGGCATCAACTTCAGTGTCGAAGGCGATGAGCTGCGCGCTGAACGCGCGTCGGACGATCTCGCGCCGTTGCACGGTTTGGCACGCGCGCTCGCGAACAATGCTGTCGTTGGCGTGACGGAAGGTTTCAGCAGGCAAATGGATGTCGTGGGTGTGGGTTACAAAGCAGACGTTCAGGGAAAGAAAATTGTTTTCTCGCTTGGCTATTCCCATCCGATCGAGTTTCCCCTGCCGGAAGGCGTGGAAGCCAAGGCCGAACGTCTCACTACTAAAGGCAGCATCCAGCAGTATCAAACAACGCTGACGTTGACCAGTATCGACAAACAGAAGCTGGGCCAGGTGGCGGCGGAGATGCACAAGCTGCGCAAGCCTGACGCGTACAAGGGCAAGGGCATTCGCTACGCGGATGTGCCGATCAAGTTGAAGCCGGGCAAGACCGGTAAATAGTAAATGGTAAATCGTAAATGGTAAGTGGTGGTTCTTCTATTCACCATTCACCATTTACCATTCACGAGTAAAGCAATGGCAAACACGAGCAGAGCTGAAATCAGACAGGCGATTCATCGACGCATTCGCCGAAAAGTTAGAGGAAGCGGTGACCGTCCGAGGCTGGCCGTGTATCGCAGCCTTAATCACATTTACGCGCAGGTTGTCGACGATGCGTTGGGACAAACCATAGTGTCGGCTTCGACGACGGAAAAAGATTTGCGCGGCTCCACCGGAGGCAACGTCGATGCGGCCCGCCGGATTGGCAAGGCTATCGCGGAACGGGCATTGGAGAAGGGAATCTCCAGCGTAGTTTTCGACCGCGGCGGTTACCTTTACCATGGCCGGATCAAGGCCTTGACAGACGCAGCGCGCGAAGCGGGGTTGAACAAGAATGAACTGACGGCGGCGCCGGCCGAAGAAGAAGCCGCACCGGCTGAACAAGTCGAAGAAAAGCCGCGGAAGAAAAGTAAAGAGAAGAAATGAGACAACCGAAGCAAAGAATTACATCGCAGGGACTGGATCTGAAGGATCAGGTCATCTCGATCAATCGCGTCACGAAGGTGGTTAAGGGCGGCAAGAACATGTCGTTTGCTGCGCTGGTCGTTGTTGGCGACGAAGGCGGCCACGTGGGTTTTGGGACCGGCAAGGCGCGCGAAGTTCCTCTTGCAATCAAGAAGGCCGTGGAGTCAGCGAAGAAGAATTTGATTCGCGTTCCGCTGATCAACAACACACTTCCGCACCAGTTGATTGGAAAGTTTGGTGCAGGCAGAGTTTTGGTTAAGCCGGCATCCGAAGGAACGGGAGTAATCGCCGGTGGCGCAGTTCGCGCGGTTATGCAGGCAGTCGGCGTCCACGACGTGCGCACGAAAGTGCTGGGTTCAACGAATCCGCACAATGTAGTGCGAGCAACTTTCGATGCGTTGCTCCGGATGAAAGATCCTATGGAGCTGGCCAGGTTGCGTGGTAAGCAGGTCGAGGAAATCTAAAGCATTTTCCATATCTCATTTGTCATTTGAAGAGGTTGTCATGGCGAGAAAAGCAGAGAGTGCGACGGGTAAGGAAAAGCGAAACGCGTCAGCCGCAAAGGCGGGCAGTGGCGCCGGTCAGATTCGCATTCAGTATTACCGCAGCTTTATTGCTGCACCGAAAACGCACAAGCAAATGGTTCGCAGCCTCGGCTTGACGAAGCTCAACCAGATTGTCGAACGTCCTGATAACGACTCTATGCGAGGCGCAGTCGCAAAGATTCCACATCTGCTACGGATTGTTGAATAAGAAAGGTAACGCAAATTTTTAAAGATTGCGTTTTATCCTAATCATGGCTTTAAGTTTAAATAATCTGAAACCGACAAAAGGTTCTATTCACAAGAAAAAACGCGTCGGCAGAGGTCCTGGATCCGGCAAGGGCAAAACGTCCGCGCGCGGTGAGAAGGGACAAAAGTCGCGCTCGGGTTATTCGGCAAAGATTGGTTTCGAAGGTGGTCAGATGCCTCTGCATCGTCGCTTGCCGAAGCGTGGTTTCACTAACATCTTCAAGAAGCGCTGGCTGGAAGTCAGCCTGGCTGCGCTCGAACGCGGGTTCAAGGCAGACGAAGAAGTTACTCCGGAGCTCCTCCACAATCGAGGAATCATCAAGAAGGCGAAGCACGACGTAGTGGTTTTGGGTAACGGTGAATTGTCAAAGCCGCTTCGCATTTCAGCGCACCGTTTCACTAAGAGCGCGCGGGAGAAAATCGAAAAGGCGGGCGGAGTAGCAACGATCGTGGCGTCGTAATAGTTTCTGCTGTTACGCAAAGTCACAGACTGAAGTCTGTGCCACAGAGAAAACTATGGATAAGTTTTTCGCGGCTGTTCGCAATATGTTTAGTGTGCCGGACCTGCGCCGGCGCATTTTATTTACGCTGGGCATGCTCGCCATTTACCGCCTCGGCGCTCACATTTCCGCGCCCGGCATCGACCGCGATCGCCTCGATCAGGTTTGGAACGACGTGGCAGGCACGCTCCTTGGCGTCCTCGATCTCTTCTCCGGCGGCAACTTTCGGACTATCTCCATCTTCGCGCTAGGCGTCACGCCCTACATCACGGCCTCCATCATCCTTCAGCTAATGACTGTGGTTTCGCCGCAGTTGAAAAAACTGCAGGAGGAAGGTGAGATGGGCCGCAAGAAGATTAACCAGTGGACCAGGTATCTCACCGTAGGCCTCGCTGGAATCCAAACTTCGTTTGTCGCCCACTGGTTGCAAGTGAACGGTGTCGGCGCGCCAACGTGGAGTTTCCTGTTGACGACCGTGCTGACTTTGACGACGGGCACCATCTTCGTCATGTGGCTCGGTGAACAAATCACTGACCGCGGCGTTGGTAACGGAATCTCGTTGTTGATCTTCGCAGGTATCGTCATCGGACTCCCTAACGGTGTGACACAAGTGCTTGACCGCGTCCGCGGTGGCGACACGCTGGAAATCGTCGGAGTGCTCGCGTTAGTGGTGGCGATGGTCTTGATCATCGCATTCATTGTTTTTGTGGAGGCGGCCCGGCGCAAAGTGCCCGTCAGTTATGCTAAACGCCACGTCGGGCGACAGGTCGTTGGCGGTCAGCAAACCACGATGCCGCTGAAGATCAACATGGGCGGCGTTATCCCTGTAATCTTCGCATCGTCAGTGTTGTCGATGCCCCAGAGCTTATTTGCTGCGTTTCCGCCGGATCCAAATCAACCGGGCACGACGTGGGCCAAGGTGTGGACGTTCTTTCAGATGTTTCATGCGAGCGACCCTTACTACGAACTGATCTTTCTGTCGCTGATTGTTTTCTTCACGTTCTTTTACGTTTCGATTGTCTTCAACGTAGAAGAGGTGGCCGACAATCTGCGGAAGCACGGTGGCTTCATGCCGGGAATTCGTCCGGGTCGCGCGACGGCTGAATATCTCAATACGATCCTGACTCGTTTGACTGTGGTTGGGGCGATTTACCTCGCGCTCGTAGCCTTTATCCCGCAGTTTATGCTGAGCGGTTTCAAGGTCGCGCGGTTGCCGTTCATCGGCACCTGGCTGGATGCTTTTGTGAGTAGTACGCCCGGTATGTCGTGGATTCCAACCGGCATGGGGTATCAGTTTTACTTCGGTGGCACTTCCTTATTGATTCTCGTCGGCGTAGCGATGGACACCGTCGCCCAGATTGAAGCCCAACTTGTAATGCGAAACTACGAAGGGTTTCTGGGAAGCGGTGGACGACTGCGAGGCCGCCGGGCATAACGCAGATGCGAGATGTTAGATGCTAATGCCAGTAGTTTCGCGCCAGCATCGAGAGTCCAGCATCTAGCATCTTTTGTATGTCCAAAATAATCGTGCTGATGGGTGCGCCTGGTGCCGGCAAAGGCACGCAGGCGCGCTTGCTTCAAGAGCGCTTGCATTTGCCGCAGATTTCTACGGGCGACATGTTTCGTGCTTTGAAACAGGAGAAGACCCCACTCGCTGAAGAAGTCAGAGCGATCATGGAAGCGGGGAAGCTTGTACCCGACGATCTGACGATTCGCGTCGTTCGCGAACGGACCGCGCGAGACGACTGCCGCGACGGCTATATTCTTGACGGTTTTCCGAGAACGCCGGCGCAGGCGGCAATGCTGGACAAGCTTGCGGTTGAACAGGCAAAACGGATCCAGGCGATAGATATTGAAGTGCCGCGCGAGTTACTTGAGAAACGAACGATCGGACGGCGAAGTTGTCCGGTTTGTGGTGAGATTTACAACGTGTATTTCAAGCCGCCGAAGGTCGATAATGTTTGCGACCTTCATCCCGAAACGCAGTTGCATCAGCGCGCGGATGATAACGCCGAGACCGTGAAAGCGCGCCTCGCAACCTATGAAGAACAGACACGGCCTTTGCTAGACTATTATCGCGCGGCCAACTTGTTGCACGTAGTGGATGGAACGCGATCTCCGGAAGCTATCTATCGGGACATCGAAAAGATCCTGACGGCGAACTAGAACTGGCGAAGTCGAATACAACTCATCAAGTCCCAACGCAGTTATGATTATCGGGAAGTCGAAAAAAGAGTTGGAGAAGATGCGAGCCGCCGGCCAGCTGGTAGGGCTCGTGCTTCAGGAGTTGAGGAAGATGGTCCAGCCAGGTCTGTCTACAATTGAGGTAGACCGGGCTGCTGAGAAGATGATTCGAGATGCGGGCGCGCTGCCGACGTTCAAGGGATATCACGGATTTCCCTATTCGATTTGCGCGTCTGTTAATGAACAGGTCGTCCACGGTTTTCCGTCGGATTACCAGTTGAAGGACGGCGACATTTTTTCCATTGACTGCGGCGTGACGCTGGAAGGTTTCGTTGGCGACACGGCCACCACCGTCCCTGTCGGTCCCGTCAGTGACGAATGGCTGCGACTCGTCCGCGTGACGGAGGAATGCCTGGAGTTGGCCATTGAAGAATGCCGTCCGGGCAAACACGTAGGCGACATCGGGGCCGTGGTTCAACAGCATGCGGAGGCACACGGTTACTCAGTGGTTCGTGATTATGTCGGCCACGGAATCGGGCGGCGGATGCATGAAGACCCGCAGATACCCAATTACGGAAAGCGCGGGCATGGTCCGAAAATAAAGACGGGCTACGTTTTTGCGGTCGAACCTATGATTAACCTCGGCGCGCAACATACGAAGGTTCTGGGGGACGGATGGACGGTGGTGACGCTCGACGGGAAGCCGAGTGCCCACTCGGAACACACCATCGCCATCACCGAAGAAGGACCGGAAGTCCTAACAAAAGTGACGTCCAGGCAGCTGCCGGAGGAGGTCGCAGCAACGGTGAGCTAATCTCGTAACCCCTACAGCCACCTCGGCTTGGCAAACGAAATTCACCATGCTACTATTTGCAGTTTGTCGGTACAGACAAAATTTACGCTGAGAGGATATGGCGAAGGAAGAAGCTATTGAAGTTATGGCCAAGGTCCTGGAGACCTTGCCTAACGCCATGTTCCGTGTGGAGTTGGAAGATAACCAACACCAGGTGCTGGCCCACATCTCGGGCAAGATGCGAAAGCACTTTATCAGGATTTTGCCGGGCGATCGGGTGCTGGTTGAGTTATCACCATACGACCTAAATCGTGGTCGCATCACGTACCGGTACAAGTAAGCACATTCAGATCAGGTACTGAGAGTTAACAAATGAAAGTCCGTGCTTCAGTCAAAAAGATGTGTGACAAATGCAAGATTATCCACCGCAAGGGTGTGGTGCGCGTGATCTGCGTTAACCCTAAACATAAACAGCGGCAGGGATAATTTCCGAACGCAAAGCGGAGAGTAAGTAAGAATGGCACGTGTAGCAGGCGTCGATCTTCCACCGAACAAGAGAGCTGAAGTAGGACTCACCTACATCTATGGCATCGGCCGTTCGCGCTCGACCTCCATACTGAATGAAGCCGGCATCAACCTGAACACTCGGGTTGCGGATCTCAGTGAAGACGAGTTGGGCCGCATCCGTTCGATCCTGGAAGCGCAGGGAGAAATTGAGGGCGACCTTCGGAAGCGTATACAAATGGACATCAAACGGTTGATGGACATTGGTTGCTACCGCGGGCTGCGACACCGCCGCGGCCTGCCCGTGCGCGGTCAGCGCACGCACACCAACGCTCGCACGCGTAAAGGACCACGCCGCGCGACAATCGCCAAGAAGAAGGCACCGGGCAAGAAATAGTTAGGGCGTCAGTAGCCTCCTCCCGTAATGGATGTGAGCGATAACTGACAATGGACCACTGACAAAAGACAATGGCAAAAGCTACTGGCAAGAAAAAGGTTTTCCGCAAGAAGGAAAAGAAGAACGTGCCCGTTGGTATCGTTCACGTCGCCGCGTCGTTTAATAACACGATGATTTCGATCACTGACCTGGAAGGCAATCTGATCGCGCAGTCGTCGGCGGGCGCTCGTGGATTTCGCGGGTCTCGCAAGGGGACGCCATTTGCTGCGCAGCAGGCCGCGTATGAAGCCGCCAAGAAGGCGCACGAAGCCGGCATGCAACAGTGTGAGGTGCGTGTGAAAGGACCGGGTGGTGGTCGCGAGTCGGCAATTCGCGCGATTGCGAATGCAGGTATTCGAGTGACGACGATTCGTGACACGACGCCGATTCCACACAATGGTTGTAGGCCGCCAAAACGGCGAAGAGTTTAGGCGTTGCCGACGTCCATTTGCCGGTTTGGATCGGTAATGGACGGCTTGGTTTTAACTCGGCAAAGAGTGATTGACAATTGGATTGGTTAACCTGACCTAAAGGACGAAGGGCCAGCGTTCGAGCATCGGATCTCAGATTTCAGATCTCAAATTTCAAATTTGAGATCTCAGATTCAGATCAAATCTCAAGCAACGCAGCCTGTAAACTTTTCCGTCGCAATTAGACTGGAGGCAGAAAACAGTTGGCTAGGTATAGAGACGCGGTGTGCCGTTTGTGCCGCCGCGAAGGTGCAAAGTTATTTCTAAAGGGTGATAGGTGTTACAAGCCTGCTTGTCCCATCGAGAAACGCGGAACGCAACCGCCGGGACAACACGGAAACTCCATGCGTCGCGGCAAGGCGCTTGTCGGCTACGGCCAGCAGTTACGTGAAAAGCAGAAGGTCAAACGCATCTACTTCATTCTCGAAGGACAGTTCCGTAACTATTTCGAGCGCGCGGCGCGCCAGAAGGGAATTACAGGTGAGAACCTGTTGTTCCTGCTTGAGCGGCGTCTGGATAACGCAGTTTACCGCGCTGGTTTTTCCACTTCCCGCCGTCAGGCTCGGCAGTTGGTGAATCACGGTCACGTAGTTGTGAACGGTCGAAAGGTCGACATTCCTTCGTATCAGGTTAAAGCCGGTGATCTGGTAAGTATCAAAGAAGCAAGCCGCAAGAATCCGCACGTCGAAAGCGCATGGCAAACTGCGTCCGGACGCGGACGTCCGTCATGGATCTCCCAGGACGGCGGCGAAATGTCGGCACGCATTAGCGGTCTGCCGACGCGGGACGACATCGACCGCTCGATTAACGAGCAATTGATCGTCGAACTTTATAGCAAGTAAATCGCGAGTCGCAGGCTGCGTTGGTCGTGGCCTGCCGATAACCGCTTTCAAGAATCGGGACTACAAACGTCATGGCTATGGATCAAAATAATCTTTGGACCGGCTTTCAGATGCCCAGGCGTCTGGCCGCAGACTCTGAA
This sequence comes from Pyrinomonadaceae bacterium, assembly GCA_963730985.1. GTDB lineage: Bacteria > Acidobacteriota > Blastocatellia > Pyrinomonadales > Pyrinomonadaceae > PSRF01. The sequence goes on along the minus strand of CAVSTX010000005.1, from coordinate 421,030 downwards.
ACACTCACCGAACGTTACGGCCGTTTTTCGGCCCAGCCGTTTGAACGCGGCTTCGGCACCACTGTCGGAAATTCACTTCGTCGCGCGCTGCTATCTTCGATTGAAGGAGCGGCGGTAACGGCGGTCAAGATCGAAGGAGTCGAGCACGAGTTCTCTTCGATCAAGGGCGTCGTTGAAGACGCGACCGACGTCATTCTGAACCTGAAACAGGTTCCATTTAAACTTCACGGTAACGAAGCCAAGACGCTCCGGATTTCAAAGGACACTGCCGGCGAAGTAACGGCGGCCGACATTGAGACGGATGCTGACGTCGAAGTGCTGGATGATTCCGTCCACATCGCGACGGTTAGCGAAGGCGGCTCTCTCCGGGTTGAAATGCGACTCAAGCGCGGCCGTGGTTACGTGTCCGCCGATCGTAATTTCGACGAAGACTTGTCGCTGGGATACATTCCGGTCGACTCAGTTCACACTCCCGTTAAGAAAGTTAACTACACCGTTGAAGCGGCTCGTCTCGGTCAAAACACCGAATTCGACAAGCTGACCATCGAGGTTTGGACCGACGGTTCGGTCAAGCCGGAAGATTCAATTGGGTTGGCGGCGAAGTTGATTAAAGATCACATGTCCATCTTCATTAACTTCGAAGAGGACACAGACGACTTCGCGTATTCCAAGATCGAACGTCCGCCATTGCCACGCAACGATCAGTTGGATCGGTCGGTTGACGAGCTCGAGCTGTCAGTTCGTTCCTACAATTGTTTGAAGAACGCCGATATCAGAACGATTCGCGACCTGGTCCAACGGAGCGAGCGTGAGATGCTGGCCACCAAAAACTTTGGCAAGAAATCGTTGAATGAGATCAAGGAAATTTTGAATGGAATGGGTCTTGATTTCGGTATGGAGTTTGACGAGCAAGGTAATCCGATTCCGGGCACCGGTGGTCGCGACGGCGCCGACCTTAGCGATTTCGAGGGCGAGGAAGATTAACGCGATTTACTCAGAGAGCCAAAACTTAAAGCCATGCGGCATCAGAAAGCACATCGTAAATTAGGCCGAACCAGCGAACATCGCATGTCGATGCTTCGCAATCTTGCTGTTTCGCTGATCAATTCGCGAAGCGAGCGCATCGTCACCACTTTGCCAAAGGCAAAGGAGTTAAGACCATTCGTCGAGCGCGCGATCACTCTTTCGCGCAAGGCAGTTAGTCTTGAGGGCGATGATACGGCGCCACGCGCGTTACACCTGCGACGACAGGCAGCTGGATTTTTCCACGCCGGCAACATGCAACATGCGGCGATGTCCGGTAGGCGCGGCCAGGTTCGCCCGGAACGTACCGCGGGCATGGCAGCGTTGAAGCGTTTGTTTGATGAACTCGGCGAACGTTACAAGGATCGGCCGGGCGGTTACACGAGGATTTTCAAGCTGGGCCATCGCCCAGGCGACAATGCGGAATTAGCGATCATCGAGTTGGTTGATAATCAGGCGGAGCTTGATGCGCGCGAGTCTGCGAAGAAGAGAAAGGCTGCCACTTCGAAACGGAAGAAGGGTGGCGACACCAAGTCGACCGCTGGTCGCTCCGCGACTCAGCGCGAAACCGAAGAGGTTAAAGCCTCGGATCAAACGGAAGCAGATAGCAGTGAAGTGAGCGCGGCCGAAGGCGACTCTGACGCTGACACCGCGGAAGAGAAATAATTCCACGCTAAATCTAAGCCGGGCGGCACGTTAGCCGCCTGGCAGCAACGCCCCAAACGACGATCGGCACTACCTCCCGAGTCTTTTGGGGCTCAACACTTTGAGGGTCTGGGGGTTGGACGCGATGGAGCCCGCAAAAAAGATGGAAGACCAGGAAGCGAACCGAACAGAGCACGCGTCGGAAGAAACTGTAGTCGACGAAGGAAGCGTACGTTCTCGCCGGCGTCGCAGCCAGGCTGTTAGAACGGAAATCCCAGTGAACATGGATGAGCTGCGCGAGCTTATTCAACTCGTGCGCGAACATGAGTTCACGGAATTTGAACTCGAGCGCGAGGACTTCAGAGTTCGCTTCCGAAAGGGATTCGATCCAGCAGGCGCCGAGGTTTCTGGTGCAGCTGGGCAGCCGACCCAACATCAACCGGCTGTTTCTTCTTCTGAAGCACAGCCCTCAACAGTTCCAGTGCATCCCGGAGCCAAAGCACAAACAGCGGCTTCCGAAGATCAAGACCTCCACATTATTCCTTCGCCGATCGTGGGAACTTTCTATCGCTCACCTTCGCCCAACGCAGACTCGTTCGTAAAAATCGGTAGCACCGTTGAACAAGAAACGGTGGTCTGCATTATCGAAGCAATGAAACTGATGAATGAGATTCAAGCGGAAACGAGCGGTGAAGTCGTAAAGATCTACGTTGAAAACGGTCAGCCCGTTGAGTACGGACAACCGCTGTTCGGAATAAAGCGTTAGTTAAAGGTCCAAAGCTCAAGTCCAAAGTCAGGTGGATGTAAGACTTTCGGACCCTGGGCTTTGGGCCTTGAATTTTGGACCAGAAATAAATGCCCGAAATCAGGAAGTTTAAAAAGATCCTAATTGCGAACCGCGGCGAGATCGCGTGTCGCATTATCTGGACGTGCAAAGAGATGGGGATTCGCACCGTCGCGGTTCACAGCGACGTTGATCGCGATTCTCTGCATGTTAGGTTTGCCGATGAGGCAGCGTGCATTGGTCCAGCGCCTTCAGCTCAGAGTTACCTCAATATCCCGGCTATCATCAGCGCCGCGGAAATCTTTAACGTCGATGCGATTCACCCCGGTTACGGCTTTTTGGCGGAGTCTTCTTACTTCGCTGAGATTTGTGCTGCCTGTAATATCAAGTTCATTGGCCCACCTGCCCAAATAATTAGTTTGATGGGCGACAAGGTTGAAGCCCGGCGCGCTATGACCGAAGCAGGTCTGCCGGTATTGCCAGGTAGTCCCGACCCAATCACATCCGACGATGAGGGCTTGAGACTCGCGCGAGAGATCGGGTTTCCAGTGATCGTCAAGGCGTCGGCTGGCGGCGGTGGACGAGGTATGCGGATCGTCAACAGTGCTGATGAGCTTAGTAAGGCATTGGAAGCCGCTTCCAATGAAGCTGCCGCCGCATTCAAGGATGGCAGTGTTTACATCGAACGTTACGTTCAGAATCCGCGTCACATCGAGATTCAAGTCCTGGCAGACGAATATGGCGACTGCATTCACCTCGGCGAGCGTGAGTGTTCAATTCAGCGGCGCCATCAAAAGTTGCTGGAAGAAGCACCGTCACCTGTGTTGTCGCCAGAGCTGCGAAAAGAGATGGGCGATGCTGCCGTTGCGGCTTGCAAGAAGCTGGGATACGCCAGCGCCGGCACAGTTGAATTCTTGTTGGACCAGGATAACAAGTACTACTTCATGGAGATGAACACGCGCATACAAGTCGAGCATCCGGTCACAGAAATGGTGACGCTGGCTGACATTGTGCGCAATCAGATCAGAATCGCGGAAGGGGAGAGGCTGGGTTACACGCAAGAAGATCTGATGATCGTCGGGCATGCACTCGAGTGCCGGATCAATGCTGAGAATCCTGAAACCTTCGCACCGTCGCCCGGTTTGATTACTGCCTTCAATCTTCCGGGAGGTCCCGGCGTTCGCGTCGATACCTACGTTTACGCCGGTTACAAAGTGCCGCCATTTTACGATTCGATGATCGCAAAAGTAATCACACACGCCCGGACGCGTGACCTCGCGATCGCTCGCATGAAGCGCGCACTCGAGGCAATGGTTGTTGAGGGAATCAAAACGACGATACCGCTGCACCTCAAAATCATGGACGATCCGAAGTTTCGGGCAGGGGATATTTCAACCAGCTTCATGGAGCACTTTTTGAAGCAAAACGGAGCGAAAGCGGCCAAAAATTCCACTAGCGGGGGATCGTCGGCGGATTAACCGCGCGCGGTTGCCGTTTACATAAGGGATGCCTATAATAATCGACTTTTCTGTGGCGAGTTGGGTCGTCTGAGAGGGTGAAGACATGTCATATGCAGTGATAAAGGCCGGCGGTAAGCAGTTTGTAGTGGAAAAGGGCAGCACGGTCCGGATTCCATCAGTAGACGCTGAGACCGGGAAATCAATTGAACTTGACGCGATGTTGACGGGCGATTCCGGAAAGTCGCCGACGGTGGGCACAGCTAAAGTCTCGGCGACGGTCGTTGATCATGGGCGCGGTGCGAAAATCGTGGTCTTTAAGAAAAAACGGCGTAAGCACTACAAGCGTAAACAGGGACACCGGCAGGGCTACACCACGGTCACGATCGATTCGATAGGATAGGGCACAGATGCTAGATACCAGATGCTGGGGACTAGTCGTCACTAACATCTAATCTCTAGCATCCAGCATCTTGGAGTAAGTTATGGCACATAAAAAGGGAGTTGGATCATCTCGGAACGGACGCGACTCGCAGTCGCAACGCCTCGGCCTGAAAAAGTTTGGCGGCGAGAAGGTGTTGGGCGGAAACATCATCGCCCGGCAGCGCGGTACCAAGTGGAAGCCCGGGAAGAATGTCGGTCGCGGCAAGGACGACACGTTGTTTGCGCTCATTGAGGGCGTCGTGAAGTTTGAAGACAAAGGGCGAACCGGAAAATTTATTAGTGTTTACCCACTGGAGCAGGCGTCGTCAGCATAAAACGCGAACCAGACCAAAACGCCCTCGCGCGACGCCTGAGCCAAGTAAACCAACTTAGCGCAGGGCGTCGCTTTCCATTTCAATGTTTATCGATCGTGTCAGAATTCGAGTACAAGGCGGCAGAGGTGGCAATGGCGTTACTGCCTTTCGCCGCGAAAAATTTGTGCCTCGAGGTGGACCTTCAGGTGGAGATGGTGGACGGGGCGGCGACGTTTGGCTGGTAGCGGACAGCTCACTGAATACGCTCCTGCATTTGCGTTACAACCCGGAGCACATCGGTGAGCGCGGGAGGCACGGTGAGGGTTCGAATCGTTCTGGTCGAGAAGGCGAAGACCTGACAGTTAGAGTTCCGGTAGGCACTCAGATCTTTGACAGTAGTTCCGGAGAGTTGCTGCACGATCTTGCAGAAGACGGCGGACGTTGGCTCGCAGCGCGCGGCGGCAGAGGCGGCTTTGGCAATTCACACTTTGCTACTTCGACTAATCGCGCGCCCCGCTATCACCAGAGTGGCAGTGAGGGAGAGGAACTGGATCTCCAGTTGGAGTTGAAGCTGTTGGCTGACGTCGGTCTTGTTGGTTTTCCCAACGCCGGTAAGTCAACTCTGATTTCGACGATCTCGGCAGCGAAGCCAAAGATAGCGGATTACCCTTTCACCACACTTGAACCTCATCTTGGCGTGGTTGATTTGGGCGACTTTCGCACCTTCGTTGTCGCGGATATTCCCGGCTTGATTGAAGGCGCGCATGAGGGCGCTGGTTTGGGCGATCGTTTTCTGCGTCATGTGGAACGGACAAAGTTGCTGTTACACCTGGTTGATGTTTCTTCGGCGTCAGGTCGCGATCCGGTGACTGATTACATGACTGTTAATCACGAATTACGCGCCTACAATCCGGAGTTGGCGAATCGCCCGCAAATAGTTGTGGCTACCAAGATTGATGCGCTCGATGAACCTGACAGACTCGAAGCGTTGCGCGCGGAAGTAACAAAGGACGGCCGGGAGTTTTATGCAATCTCTTCGGTGACGAATCGGGGAACGAAAGAGTTGGTTTCACAGGTAGGCGCGAAGCTGGACAGCTTGAACCAGAGTCACGGCCGGAAAGATACGATCGAATTAGCATCGTAATCTTCGTGCGAGGAAGCGGACTCCATATCAGATGGAACAGCCAGGGCGCATAGCGATTTACGGCGGCACCTTTGATCCTGTGCACCTAGGTCATCTGGCAATCGCCAGGCGCGTTTCGCAGATCTTTCACATACCGCAGTTTCTGTTTTTGCCGGCCCGCGTTGCGCCGCATAAGTTTGATCGGCAGGTGTCGTCCGGTTTTCATCGTTACGCGATGCTGGCGTTGGCAACTCAGCAGGATGAACTGCTTCGCGTATCGCGTTTCGAACTTGATGGACCAGAGCGGCAGTACACGGTTGATACGCTGAACCATTTTCGCAAACGCTTTGGTGAGGCTGTCGAATTGTTCTTTGTGATGGGCGCAGACTCCTGGTCCGAAATAACTACCTGGCGCGAATGGCAGCGGTTGATGACTTTGGCCAACCTGATCGTCGTCACCCGGCCCGGAGTGGAGTTTGGCCAGACCTTGCCCGCGACTGCAAGCGCGAACATCGTCGACTTGCGAGGGACGTCTGCGGATCTGGAGATGACGCAAACATCGTTTGAAACCAGACACGTATTTATTACCGATGCAGTGATGTTGGATATTTCGGCGACGAACGTTAGAAAGGCCGCAGCGAGCGGCGATTACCAGTCTCTAGCGAAACTGGTACCCATCGAAGTAGGGAATTACATAAGAAAGTACGGTCTATATAGAAATACGAATGAAGCCTAATTCAACTGTTAAAGAAAAGTCGCTGCACCCGGCGACCGCTCACGCAACCCACAAGCAGGTTCTTCAGGAAGAAATACCGGCGGAATTAGATGAAAGAATTCTGGCAGCGCTCAACGCAATCGCTGACAAGAAGGCCATTGACATCGTCGTGTTGGATCTGCGCGAAATTGCAAGTTTTACTGACCACTTCCTGATCGCCAGCGGCTCGAACGAGAGGCAGGTTCAGGCGATTTCTGACGCAGTGTTGGAGAACTTAAAAGCCGTCGGCAGCAACGCCGCGCGAGTAGAAGGCTACAAGACCGCCGAATGGATACTGCTCGACTACGGTGATTTCGTCGTCCATGTGTTTGATGAGAAGGCGCGAAAGTTTTATGACCTCGAGCGCCTGTGGCGGGAGTCGAAGCGAGTGGAGTTGCCCGCGGAGATTGCGGGTGACACTAGTTCTTTGAGAAACGAATCGTGATTCAACTAGTTGCGCATTCAGAGGCGATGCGTGCGGCGATAAATCTCGCCGAAAGAGTTTCCGCCACTGATGCCAACGTTTTAGTGACTGGAGAGTCGGGTGCCGGCAAAGACGCACTCGCTTTTTTCATTCACTCAAAATCACCGCGCGCCAGACAGCCGTTCGTCAAGATCGATTGCGCAACGTTGCCGTCTGATCTACTTGAAGCAGAACTGTTTGGTTACGAGCGCGGCGCTTTCACGAGTGCCAATGAAGATAAGCCGGGCCGTTTGGAAGCCGCGCATAAAGGCACTTTGGTGCTGGATGAAATTGCGCATCTCACCTCAGATTCTCAGGCCAAGCTGTTGCGGGTCATTGAGACCAGGCAGTTTGAGCGACTGGGCGGCAGGCGCACGATCCAGGTTGACGCTCGTCTAATCGCGTTGACGAATGTGGAACTTGGGGAAGCGGTTACGCGGCGACAGTTTCGCGAAGATTTGTACTACCGTTTGAACGTAGTGCAAATAAGAGTTCCGGCACTTCGCGAGCGGCCGGAAGATTTGCCGGAGTTGGCCCAGGCGTTCGTCGGTTTTTATGCGACGAAACACGGAAGAAGCGGCGGCGAATTATCGCGGAAAGCCCTGGCGCTGCTTTCATCGTACGAGTTTCCAGGTAACGTGCGTGAGCTGGCGAATACGATCGAACGAGCCGTGATTGTTTCTCAGGGAAAGCGATTGGAAGAAGCTGACTTTCCGGAAGCGATTCGGCTGGCGGCGCGCTCTCAAAGTAGGAATCAGCAGCGACCATCATTGGCTGATGTCGAAAAAGAGTATGTAGCAGAGATCATGGCGGCTACCGATGGGAATAAAACCGAGGCAGCCAGGATTCTCGGCATCAGCCGAAAGAATCTTTACGAAAAGCTGGCGCGGATGGAACAGAACGATGAAGACTAAATATGAACGACGCAATAATAGGTTTGAGCGTTTCATCGTTTGAGATATGCGGCTGAGGGTTATTTGGACCGGAAAGACCAGAGATGCTCACACAAAGGCGCTCATTGATAACTATCAAAAGCGTCTTTCCCATTTCGTTAAGTGTGAGGTCGTTGAACTGCGAGAGAGTTCCGGAAGTGACCGGTTGGGCATCGATAAGGATTCGAAGCGCATCTCAGACGGACTGCATGACGCCGCTATTAATGTTTTGCTGAGCCCTGAAGGGACGGAGTGGACGTCGAAGGAACTGGCCGAGCAGGTTAGGCGTTGGCAGGACGGCGGCACGAAGGAAGTAACGTTCATTGTGGGAGGCCCAAGCGGCGTATCAGAAGAGTTATCGAGTCGAGCCGACAAGCATTGGAGTCTTTCGCGATTGACGTTGACGCACGAGCTGGCTCGGGTTCTGTTAATGGAGCAATTGTATCGAGCCTACACGATCATTCATGGGCTCCCTTATCAGAAGTAATTTAAAGAGAAGTTGTAAACAAGTAGGGCGGAGGGAATTCACGCATAATGGATAAGAGACGCGTACGAGTTTTTCGCGACAAACTTTTGGATCGTCGCGAGAGTTTAGTAGGACAGGTGCAGCAAGCGGAGCTTTACAGCCGCGAGCGCGATGCGGAGGCCACGCAGGATCCGGCCGACATGGCCGCCAACGCCTACACTAAAGAGCTGCTGGTATCGATGTCAGACAACGACCGCCAGTTGTTGAATCTGATCGACGAAGCGCTCGAGCGAATGGAAGACAGCGGTTACGGCAAGTGTGTGCGGTGCGGCGAGTCCGTGCCGGAGAAGCGCCTCGATGCAGTACCTTGGGCGCGACACTGTGTTCGCTGCCAGGAGCTGCATGAACGCGGCTTGTTGAATGAGGACGAAGAATAGAACTTTCAACAAAATTGATGACATAATTACGGCCCCACTGGTAACAGCAGTGGGGCCGGTTTTTTAGGGAGAAAGAAAAGTCCATTTATCATTTCTCATTTCATATTTCTCATTTGTCATTGGAAAGAGCAGTGATCGGTAAACAGCAAACAGTAGACAGCAAACAGTAAGGAGCAGACAGTAATCGCCAATCAGAAAGCTGGATGGTTTTGCTGTTTGCCGTTTGCTGATTGCTGTTTACTTTATTGCCAGTGACAAATGAGAAATATGAAATGAGAAATGATAAATGTCTTATGAAATGTCGCACGTATTCACTCGTGCTGTAAGCACAGGATACGATTCGCTGCTGGCTGTCGTTTATCCGCAGTCTTGTGCGGTGTGTGGTGGTAGTGTTGAAAGACGAGCGCTTGGCGTCGCTTGCGCGACCTGTTGGCAGCGAACTCAACTCTTTGGCGAAGTGGATACGATCTGTTGGAAGTGTGGCCGTCCGCTAGGCAGGACAGTCAATGTAGCTCAGCCTGAGCAAGTGAGATGTCATCGTTGCGATGACGACCAGTTTACGGCGGCGCGAGCGTGTGGCGCGTATGAGGGGGCGTTGCGTGCTTCGATTCTTTCGCTCAAACGGGAACCGCATCTTTGCCGGAAGTTACAGGAGCTGCTGCTCGCGACGATGGCCCGACCTCCGCTGAACCAGGCGACCCGCATCTCGCCAGTACCGTTGCATCCTGAACGCGAGAAAAAACGCGGATTCAATCAAGCTTCAGTAATCGCTCAACGGCTGTCTCAAGCGTCTTCGATTCCGTTTGACGATGCCAGTCTGCTTCGCACTCGTCACGTTGAACGACATCGTGCAGGTATGGACTTGAAAGACCGAAGGAAAACCGTGGATGATGCTTTTGCTGTGACTTATCCGCGGCTGGTTGCCGGCGAAAGTTTCCTATTGATTGATGATGTGTTTACGACCGGCGCGACTGCATCATCGTGCGCGCGCGCGCTTTTAGTTGCGGGAGCTGCGAGTGTTTTTGTTCTTACAATCGCGCGGCCAGTCCGTTTCTAATATCTAACAATTCAAACCACGCAGCCCATTAACAAATGAAAACTTTATACCCACCCACGCAACCATTCGACACCGGCCGTCTAAAGGTGTCAGACGTCCACGAGCTTTACTACGAACAGGTCGGCAATCCAAACGGGAAACCCGCGGTGTTCTTGCACGGTGGGCCAGGTGGCGGACTGACGGAGGACTACCATCGCTACTTCGATCCTGCAGCCTATCGAGTGGTCCTTTTTGATCAGCGTGGTTCGGGGAAGAGCACACCGCATGCGAGCATTGAAGAGAACACCACCTGGCACCTGGTCGCCGATATCGAGAAGCTGCGCGAACATGTTGGCATTGATCGCTGGCAAGTTTTTGGCGGGTCGTGGGGCAGCACGCTAGCGCTCGCATATGCCGAGACGCATCCTGATCGCGTCACTGAATTAGTGCTGCGGGGAATTTTTCTGGTGAGGCCGAAAGAAACTCGGTGGTTTTATCAGGACGGCGCCAGCTGGCTCTTTCCCGACGTCTGGGAAGAGTTCTTGAAAGTGATTCCCGAGGACGAACGTCACGACATGATGAGCGCCTATCACCGAAGACTAACCGGCGACAACGAACAGGAAAAGATTGAAGCGGCACGCGCGTGGAGTATCTGGGAAGGCAGCACTTCAAAACTGTTGTTCGACTATAAGTCTGTCGAACGATTTGCTGACCCGGAGTTTGCGTTGGCATTTGCGCGCATCGAGTGTCACTACTTCATGAATAATTGCTTCTTTCCCACCGACGACTATCTCGTCGAAAACGTCGATAAGATTCGTCACATTCCCGGCGTGATCGTTCAGGGTCGCTATGACGTGGTCTGCCCGATGACCAGCGCCTGGGACCTTCATCGCGCCTGGCCCGAAGCTGAGTTCAAGGTAATTCCGGATGCAGGTCATTCAATAAGCGAGCCCGGCATAATCGACGCGCTCGTGGATGCGACTGATCGTTTCCGGCCGCAGTCCTGACGTATTAGCCTTTATTTTCACTAGCAAGGCGGCCCTGGTCTTCATCGACGCTGGTGCAGGTTAGGCCCACTCACCCAGCCCAGAAATGTGTCGATTTTGACACCTTCCGACACGCTCGCGTAATATCGAGCCCGATATGACTGGGCGAGTTTTAGTGCTGAATGCTTCGTTTGAACCGATCAACGTGTGCAACGAGCGGCGCGCGGTAGTCATGATCTTCAAAGGCGTCGCGCGCGTCGAAGAGCACAATGGTCATATGTTGCACTCTGCCAAATTGACGATTCACGCACCGTCCGTCATTCGGTTGACCGAGTACATCCACATTCCATTTGAGCGTCGTTCACTTTCACGGAAGAACATCCTGTTGCGCGACCACTCCACCTGCCAGTATTGCGGGCGCCAACATCCGCCCTCAGAATTGACCCTGGACCATGTGTTGCCGCGTTCGCGTGGGGGCGAGTCGTCGTGGGACAATCTGGTTGCATGTTGCAAGAAGTGTAATCACCGCAAAGGGAACCGCACTCCTGAGGAATCGAACATGCACTTGCTGCGGAGGCCACGCGGTTTTTCGTTACATGTGAACCGTCAAATCATGCGCTATCTCGGGCGCGCGGATGAGACGTGGAGAAAGTATCTCTTCTACGAATCAAACAACGGCGAATAGGCCGTCTCTTGAATAGTCCAGAAAAGAGGAAGTTATGGAGAATAAACTTTTCGCAATCGGAGGCCTGGGTACGCCGGAGCTTCTCGTAATTGCAGTAGTTATATTTTTGCTGTTCGGCGCCACGCGATTACCGCAGCTCGCGAAATCGTTGGGCCAAAGCAAGCGTGCGTTTAAAGAAGGCCTGGACGAGGCCGAGAAGGAACCCCACAAAGAAATCAAAGACAACTCGTAACGTCGCAGAGCTGCCTCACTGGCTTAACGCTTTCTTGCCAACCACCACGCTCGCCTTAACCGAGAGGGCGAAGTCGCCATCGTGACGGTCTTCATTGATGAGCCGGACAATTTCGTCGGCCACTCGTGAACGGGAATCTTCCGGGAGTCGCTTCAGCCAGCCTTCCATGAGGAAATCCGATATCAATGGTGCATTCAGAAAGTTTTCGCCCGAACCGTAATCAAACTCTTCGATCCTGGTCCAACTCTCAATTTGGTCCAGGCCCGCATGTTCGGCCATCTCCTCGATTGCCGAGACACGGGGCAACACTGTGATCAGCGTTTCCACATCCGATTCGTGGTCGTTGAAGCCGGAGTTATGGAGCGCTTCCCAGTAAATTGAAAAGAATTCCCCAAAGCTGGAGTAGGTGGGAAGAGTCAGTGCTACCGTCGCGCCCGGCTTTGCCACTCTTACCATTTCAGCCACCATGCCGCGGATCCGATCAGTTGAAACCAAAGAACCGTCACCGATGACGACGTCAAACTGATCGTCGGAAAGCTCGATCCGATCAACACGAGTGGGACTAAACTGGGTGGCATCCTTCAGCGCAGTCGCTTTTGCCCGCGCGAGCTCGAGACATTCCTCGTTCTCATCCATGCAAAGAAACTCGAGTTGCGCGCTCGATCGCTCCTGTAGCGCTATGGCATGACCCCCGGTTCCCGCAGCGAGATAAAGTACGCGACCCTCTTTTGGAAGCGTGACGTGCGCGTCAATCAATTCGGCAAATCGCTCGCCCCAATCCGTCGCAATGAAAAGTTCGTGGAGGAATGCGAGTTCCTTGTTTGTTTTCGATACCATTCTGCTCGTAGACATTACTACCGCACTAAGCCTCACTCTTCATCAAAATATTTTCGGTCCTTTAACTGTTCAGGCAAGCACGCCATTTCATCTTTCGCATTCGGATCACTGTGCACGTACCTGTAGCCTTCACCGTATCCGACGTGTTTCATTAGCGGCGTCACCGCGTTGCGCAAATGCAGTGGCACCGGTTCGCGCGAAGTGTCGGCCGCGTCGGCGACTGCTGCATGATATGCTCGTTTTACCGCGTTGGATTTCGGGGCGCGCGCCAGATAAATCGTGGCCTGCGAAAGCGGAAACAACCCTTCGGGTAATCCGATCAGTTGCACGATGTCGGCCGCTGCCGCTGCCTGGACCATCGCCTGCGGATCCGCCAGGCCGATATCTTCGGAAGCAAGTATGCACAGGCGGCGGGCAATGAATATGGGATCAGCACCGCCTTCGATCATTCGCGCCAGCCAATACAGCGAAGCGTCTACATCAGAATTGCGCAAGGATTTGATCAGTGCTGACGCAAGGTTGTAATGGTGTTCACCACCTTTGTCATACGCGTAATGTGCGCGACCCATCGCCTCAATCGCAGTTTCCAGTGTCACCTGGCGGATGCCGTTAGCATCGGGCGCAGTCGATTCAACTGCAGCTTCCATTGCTGCGAGTGCAACGCGTGCGTCGCCGGCGGCAAAGTTGGATAGCCGGTCGAGAACAACGTCCGGCACTTCCGGTTTGAGAGCGGCCAAACCACGGTCAGCGTCATCGATCGCGCGCTGGAGAATACTTTTCACTTCCTCTTCAGTCAGCGGATTCAATACGAGTACGCGACTACGAGACAGCAAAGCGCCGGTAACTTCAAACGAAGGGTTCTCAGTCGTCGCCCCGATCAAAATGATAGTGCCGTTCTCGACGGCATGAAGCAGCGCGTCCTGCTGTCCTTTATTGAACCGGTGTATTTCATCGATAAAGAGGATTGTGCGATTGCCAAACTTCCGTTCGTTACTGGCCTCGGCGATAGCGGCACGAAGATCTTTTACTCCGGAAAACACGGCCGACAATGCGATGAATCGCGCATCAGCTTTCTGGGCCAGCAATCGCGCGAGCGTCGTCTTGCCTGTGCCTGGCGCGCCCCAGAGAACCAGCGAAGGCAAGTTGCCCGGCCCTTCGAGCAATCGCCGAAGTATGCGACCTTCACCGACCAGATGGTCCTGGCCGACAAACTCCCCGAGCGAGCGGGGTCGCATCCGTTCCGCCAGCGGGGCCGACGTTTCGGCGACCGGCTCAGGGGATTTGCTAAACAGGTTTCCTGTGGTTGAATACGCCATGATTTTGGAGAAGCTGGTGACAATTATCACCTAAATGAGGCCTGTACGCGACTCTGGATCAATACGGAATTCCGAACGAAACAACCGAAAACTGAGGGAACGACGCCGCGTTTGTGTTCGTATAGTCAACCGAGGTCAATAAAGATTGACTTTAGAAGAGTAATTCAGACTGGGAGTTTAGAAGATGACTGAAGCGTCTAACTTTTTAAGAATTTTGGGAATGATTCTGTTGGGAATATTTGTGCTGGCGGTAGGCATTCCTATTGTTCTGACCGCTGCGGGCATCACCCTCGGAATTATCAAAATACTTTTCGGCATAGCTGTCCTGCTTATCAAACTTGCTGTCGTTATAGCAGTCGCCTATTTAATCCTCGTAGGAATCCGCGCCGTGCTTCGTTGAAGCAGAATGCCTTACTCGATCCTTTGCATTTTTCCGCTTTTTTGACTCTCCTCACCAGTCTTGACCCTTCTGGCCGCAGTCAGCTACAAATCAATTGATTAGTCGCGAGCCTTTGTTTCCTACGGAGAACCTTGCGTCTCAAAATCATGGAGGAAATCGAGCATGGCCCTTGCACCGAGAGTGGATCGACTTGAGCGTATCGCGGGCCTGTTTGTTAAGGCCGGATTAAAGATGCGAACAGACCTGCGGGAATTGGACGAGAAGTTCAAGATGCTCGTCGACATTCAGATGGAGCACATGGAATTATTCCTTCGGAACGAAGAAAGATTTGCCGAGAATGAGAAGCGATTCGCTCGTAATGAGGAGAGATTTGCGCGTGAAGAGCAGCGGTTGCTAAAGCAATCAGAAAACACGGATCGCAAATTCGCTGAATTGGCTGAGCAACAAAAACTGTCGGATCGCAAGCTGTTAGAATTGATGGAAATCGTGCGGACAGATAAAAACGGAAAACGGCGCAGAAACAATTAGAACTTCACACATTGAAGCGGAAATTGACTATGTCGCCTTCCTGCATGATGTAGTCTTTGCCTTCCAAACGCATCAGACCCTTTTCTTTCGCCGCCGCGTAGGTACCAACACTAATCAAATCTGAATACCCAACTATCTCGGCGCGGATGAAGCCACGTGCGATGTCGGAATGAATCGCACCGGCGGCGTCTTGCGCACGTGAGCCCTGTGGGATGGTCCAGGCGCGCACCTCTTTCTCGCCGGCAGTTAGAAACGACATCAGGCCAAGGGTGCGGTAGGCGCTCTGGATCAGTTGGTCTACGCCGCTACTGTTAACTCCCAAAGATTCCAGATACTCGCGCCGCTCTTCAGGCGCCAGCCCCACCAGATCTGCCTCCAGCTGCGCGCAGATAACAATACACTCTGAGCCTTCGCTGGCAGCGACCTCACGAATCGCACGCAGTTGCTCATCGTCG
The DNA here is from genome assembly GCA_963730985.1 of Pyrinomonadaceae bacterium. GTDB lineage: Bacteria > Acidobacteriota > Blastocatellia > Pyrinomonadales > Pyrinomonadaceae > PSRF01. The sequence goes on along the minus strand of CAVSTX010000005.1, from coordinate 405,734 downwards.
TCAGGCGCGCCGAGCGTGGCTTCGTTCACATTCGCAGCGTAGATAGTGGGCTTCATCGTCAACAGGAAATAGTTTCGGGCAATGATAAGTTCATCGTCAGTCAGCGTAACGCTCTTGGCCGGCTGAAACTCTTCCAGCACCGGCTGCAATTTGTCGAGCACGTCGAGCTCAGCCTTGGCCATCTTCTCGCCGCCCTTCGCGCCTTTTTGTACGCGTTCGCGGCGCCGCTCCACAGTCGCGAGGTCGGCTAACGCCAGTTCAATCTGGATCGTTTCAATGTCTCGCCGGGCATCGAGGGTGTCATCAACGTGGACGATGTTCTCGTCTTCGAAGCAGCGGACAACATGAATCATCGTGTCAGTTTCCCGGATGCTCGCGAGAAACTGGTTGCCAAGACCTTCACCTTTCGATGAACCTCGCACGAGTCCGGCAATGTCGACGAATTCAACGCTGGCGGGAACGATGACTTTCGTCTTTACGATCTCTGCCAGCGGCGCGAGGCGTTCGTCGGGTACAGTCACGACACCGACGTTCGGCTTACTGGTTGAGAAGGCATAGTTGGCGGTTACGGCCGACGACTGCGCCGTCACCGCGTTGAAAAGTGTGGTCTTGCCAATATTCGGCAAACCGACGATTCCTGCTCGTAACATTTATGTCTTTTGTCCTCTGAGTTGAAACTAACCGATCACATTCACGAGGTGCAAACTGAGGCTCGAATGGGCTGTTTCAGGCTGAGGCGAATGTAATCAGCCCAGTTGCAGAACCGCGAGCGGTCAGCGAGCGGATCATGAACTCAACTTGAAAGCTAGCATCCCGTCGCTACCGCTCCGGGTTCTGCATTCTAAGCGGTGTAATCTGTGTTTCCCGTCTCAAGGTGTTACAAGCTTGGAAACAGAAGTTGTATCAACAAAATCTATCGATGACCGGTAAATCCCATAACCACTCATCCGTTCGCGTATAATCGCGCGTCGTTCTGAAGTTAACTTCTATCGAGGAAGGGAACAGACGGAATGGTTATTAGCTTGCCGTCACTCACCGCGTGATCATTTCGCTTGCGTTGTTGTTGCTGGCAATCGGCAGCGGCACCCTAGTCAGCTATCTGTATGACGAAGAGGCGTCTCTTCCCGCACGCTTGTGCAGTGGCGCCTGTGTTGGCATCGCAGCGCTCGGCCTCGTCTGTTTCATTTTTTCGTCTTTTCTCGGCCTAACTCTCGTAAGCATTCTCTTAACAGCCGTGGTACTGCTGTTGTCGCTTCTCACGTTGCACGACGCCAACCGTCGCCAATTTATTCAAAAACAAATTGCCGGCACCTATGATTCGCTGCGTCAAACGCTTGCGCACCCTCGTCTGACTCAGCTTGGCTATCCCATTTTCTACGCGTTTACCGCCGTGGTGTTGTGGCGCTGTTTTGACCGCGCGATGCTCGAACTCCCAGACGGCATCTATACGGCGGTCCTAAACAACTTTGGAGATCTTCCGTTTCACATCAGCGTGATCACTGGCTTCGCATACGGAAACAACTTCCCGCCCGAAGATCCAACGTACGCTGGTGTGAAGTTTACGTACCCCTTTCTGACCGACTTCGTTTCTGCCATCTTTGTGCGATGCGGCGCCACGCTCCGCCAGTCGATGTTTATCGAGAACTTCGTCGTGGCCCTCGCATTCGTCGGACTGCTTCATCGCTGGGCCTGGGTCATGCTGCGCGACCGGCTGGCTGCGATCCTGACGCCCCTGATTGTTATTTTGAATGGAGGGTTCGGCTTTGTGTTGCTGTTCGCGGCTGCACGAGAAAATCATGACACATTCACTGCCTTTCTGAAGAGTTTGCCAGCTTCATTCACCGTCATTCCCGATTCTACGTGGCGATGGGGCAACTCCGTCTCAACCTTGCTTATTCCGCAGCGCGGCTTTCTCCTTGGACTTCCTCTCGCCGTGATTGTTTTCACGCTTTGGTGGCTGGCTACGTCGAGGCAGGAAACAAACGCGCCTGAGCCGGCGGTTAAGCGCAAAGAAAAGAAACGGAGAACTCAGAAAGCGGGCGAGGGAACAGCTCGCGCTCTACACATAACGGCGACGCAACGAATGATTGCTGCCGGGGTTATAGCCGGTTTGTTGCCACTCGTTCATGCGCACAGCTTTGTGGCCATCATGGGCGTCGGAGTCATCATCGCTCTTCTGCAAAGACGCTGGCGCGAGTGGTTCGCGTTTTTTGTGGTTGCTTCCATCATCGCGTTACCGCAAATGTTTTGGTCCACGCACGGTAGTGCCGTAAACGCTTCGAAGTTTTTTGAATGGGAAGTCGGCTGGGACCATGGAACGGATAATCCCGTATGGTTCTGGTTGAAAAACACCGGCCTCTTTATCCCATTGACGATCGTTGCGCTATTGTGGCGTGAAACAAAACCGCTGGTTTCCCGCCCTCTTCTGATCTTCTGCTTGCCGTTTGCACTCTGTTTCATCGTGCCGAACATTTTGAAAATGGCGCCATGGATTTGGGATAACATAAAAGTGCTTTACTACTGGTGGGTTGGTTTTTCACCGCTCGTCGCACTTTTACTTGCTCGACTATGGCGACGAAACGCGTCCACGAAGGTGGTGGCGGTGGTACTTTTCATTTGCTTGATCGCGGCGGGCGCGCTTGATGTGGCTTCAATTCTGTTCCGCCCAACAAGGCACAATATTTTTGATGCTACCGGGATCGCTTTTTCAGAAAGGATAAAGTCGCAAACGCCACCACGCTCGTTGATCATGCATGCACCGGTTCATACACATCCCGTGTTTTTAACCGGCCGGCGCTCGCTAATGGGTTATCCGGGCCACATCTGGACGCATGGCCTTGACCACTCGCAACGTGAAAACGAGGTGCGGCGGGTTTACGCCGGCTCGCCAGATGCCGTTCCTATCCTTCGCAGGTACGGTGTCAGTTATTTAGTGGTTGGTCCACATGAACGGCGGCTGATGAACGTCAACGACATGTTCTTTAATCGGTTTCAGATGGTGGGAGAAACAGGTGAGTACCGCCTCTACAAAGTCGCGCCCTAAGGTCGAAAAAAATTCTCCGGCTGCGACGGATGCGCCGGCAGACATCTCCCAACGCGCATGGGTGATCGGAAGCCTGGTTGTCCTCGTGATCGCGGCGTTTCTCCGCTTTTACGATCTCGACCTCGTGCCGCTTCACCACGATGAAGGTGTTAATGGAAACTTTCTGGTCCGACTTGTGCGAGATGGTGTTTATAAGTACGACCCGCAGAATTACCACGGGCCAACGCTCTACTATTTTGCCGCGTTTTTCCCGCGCATCCTGCGGTTTGTGTTCGGCCCGAATGCGCAAAATAATTACGGGCTCACTACGATTTCAATTCGAGCGGTTACTTCATTGTTTGGACTTGGAACAGTCGCGCTAATCTTTCCACTTCGCCGGTATCTCGGGCGCGTCGGAAGTTTAAGCGCTGCCGCGTTCGTGGCGATCTCGCCCGGCGCCGTTTACCTGTCGCGTTATTTCATTCACGAATCGCTATTTGTTTTCTTCACCCTCGCTATAGTTGTGGCTGCGCTCAAATTCTACGAACAGGGTCATGCGACGTACTTAATCCTGGCGGCCGCTTCGGCTGCACTCCTTTTCGCCACCAAGGAAACGGCGATCATATCCATCGCTGTGCTCGGAATAGCGTGGGCCACGACTGCCATTTACTCCGCGCTTTTGAGACCAATCGATCGACCAGCGCCGGGGAAAAAGAAGCAGTCGCGACAGCCGGCAACGATGGGGTTTGTTGATCGTGTGGGTGGATCCGGGAAACTGGCGATCTGGTCAATCGTGGCGCTGGCAGTATTCATCGCCGTAAACGTTCTCTTATATTCGTCCTTCTTTACCAACTACCCAAAAGGCGTTTCCGACGCGTTGGCGACTTTTCAGTTTTGGACGAAGACGGGCAAAGAAGCACACGTTCATCCATTCCTAACTTATTTCTGGTGGTTGATGCTTCAGGAGTCGCCGGTGCTCGTATTGGGCGCGATTGGCGCGGCGTTAGCGGTACTCCGATTAACGAACCGGTTTTCACTGTTTGCAGCACAATGGGCATTCGGCCTGATCGTGGCCTACTCGCTGATTGCTTACAAGACACCATGGTTGTGTCTAAGCTTCATCATTCCTTTGGCGCTCACCGGCGGTTCTGCCATTCAATGGTTTTTTGTCGAATTGGGACAACTGCAATTCGACATGCGAAAGCGTCTTGCTGCCGTAGCGGTTGTTTTCATAATGTTGACCGGTCCCTTGCCCGCAGTGATCAGGACAGTGGCGCAGGATGAGTTTCACTTGCCGACGATGGTTCCCGGTTACCAAACGCTCGATCTTAACTTCCGAAATTACGACAACGACAATCGCTATTACGTTTATGTTTATGCGCATACGCGCCGCGAGACATTGAAACTCGTCGACGAAATCAATCGCATTGCCGAGCGAACACATCAGGGTAAACAAACAGGCATCACGATCGTGTCGCCCGACTATTGGCCGTTGCCCTGGTATTTTCGCGATTACACACGCGTCGGTTATTACGGCCGCATGTCGCCTTCCACTGAACCGGTGATCATCGCGTCGCAGGGACAGGCTGAAGAGGTAAACACAATTTTTGGCGATCGATACCAATTGGTCCACTCCGGCTTTAACGCGTCCGGCAGTTTCCCGTTGCGCCCCGGAGTAGATTTACTTCTGTACACGCGAAGGGAACTGATCAGGTAGAGCGGCTCGCCCATTCACTGATGAAGAAACATGAAGTGATTTTGATTGCAGGTATTGCCGCAGTCCTGATAATTGCGGGAGGCGCGCTATTTCTTCAGACACGACTGAATAACGATGAATTGGCCGAAGACGAGATTGCGTCGCCAACAGATATACACGGTGCGCCCGATCTCGTGGTCACCCTGGAAGAGTTTGGCGACTACCAGTGTCCGCCGTGTGCTGAGCTTCATCCGACGTTGAAGCAGCTCAAACAACAATACGGCGCCAGTCTTAATTTCGTTTTCCGAAACCTGCCGCTGGCGGAGTTGCACAAGAATGCTCTGATCGCGGCTAAGGCAGCGGAAGCAGCCAGAATGCAGAACAAATTCTGGGAAATGCACGATCTGCTCTACGAAAAGCAGAACGAGTGGAAAGATTTGGGTGACCCAAAGCAGCAGTTCGTGAAATTTGCCAATGATCTGGCTTTGGATACAGGACGTTTCGCGACCGACCTCGATGATCCGCAGGTACAGTTTCGAATCCAGGCCGACACTGACGAAGCTGCTCGTCGTGGAGTTAACGGCACACCCACCGTGTTTATCAACGGGCGGCGATTACGCGACGAAGCCACCACTCCGCAGGGTATTCGGCAGGGTATCGAGCTGATGCTGGAACGTGAAGATGGGGAGCTTCCCTGATTCAAAACCCTGCCTCGGCCTGTCCGGCAGCCTCGTCTAGCCCGACTCAGCCCCGATTCGACTGAACGACCACCGCGCTTAAGCACCGCCCTAACTTTGCTAACTGCTTCATTAAAGTTACCTTACCTCAAGTTTTGGTTGACATTCTAAGCAGGTCGCAATTATATTGACACACCCTCGCGGGACCCCTTCCGACTGTTCGGTATTCGGGCCGAGGCGTGGGACAATGAACTGACTCGCGCATGTTTAAACTCAAACGCCTCGAGATCACCGGATTCAAATCCTTCGCCGATTACACCGAAATTCTCTTCACCGGAGACGGCATTACTGCCATCGTCGGCCCCAACGGCTGCGGCAAAAGTAACGTCGCCGACGCGATCGCCTGGGTACTTGGCGAGCAGCGCGTGAAACACCTGAGGGGCGGCGAGATGAAGGACGTCATCTTTCAGGGCTCGCGAAACCGCCAACCCAGCGGCATGGCCGAAGTCGTCATGCACATGGTGCGCGACGAAGTTCTTGAGTCCGAACCCGATATCGAAGACATCGACTCCACGCTCGAACAAATTGACGATCAAATCGTCGAATTTGACGCAATCGGAGCGAATCCTGACGAGGTTGTTGCCGAACCCGTCACAATCGAGACGACTGTTGAAGCGGTTCCCGAAGGTGCCCCTGAGGAAGCGGGTCAGACGCCCGCTGTCGCCCGGCATCATGCGCACAAACGACATTGGAGAAGGCGAAACCTGGCGCTTGAGTTTGCGCCCGGTGAAGCGGTGTCGGTAACGCGGCGCCTGTTCCGTTCAGGTGAAAGTGAATATCTACTAAACGACAAAATCTGCCGCCTGCGCGACATTCAGGATCTTTTTTCGGGGACCGGACTCGCGGGTGGCCATTACGCCATCATTGAACAGGGACGCATCGGCCAGATTCTGTCTGCGAAGCCGATGGACCGCCGCACGATCATTGAAGAGGCGGCCGGTATTACAAAGTTTCGCGTCCGCCAGCGCGCTGCTGAAGCGCGTCTCGAATCTGCGCGCTCAAACCTCTCTCGCATTTCCGACATCATTTCTGAAATTGATCGACAGGTGAATAGTCTGCGCCGGCAGGCTGCTAAGGCGCGCCGCTACAGCGTGTTTCGTGAAGAACTGCGCGAGTTGTTACGTCGAGTGTTCGTGGCTGAAGATCGACGACTGACCGCGCTGCTGGACGAAACCGAGGTGAAGCTTCACGAAGCGACTGCTATGGAACGCGCCGTCGCAGAGGAGCTCGCCCAGCAGGAAGAGGATGCGCGTGGCGCAACACAGCAAGCCCGCCAAACTGAAGACGACCTGGCGGCAGCGCGTGCAGCCGCGGCTGAGGCCGTGCTGCAAAGGGATCGGCAAGCGCGCGAGTGCGCTTACCAGCAGGAGCAGGTAGTCGCTCTTGAAAAGCGACGTCAGGATGTCTCGGCCGAGATTGACGCACTTTCGCAACGGTTGGTGCTGATCGAAACGGAATGTAAGCGACTTCAGGAAGACGACATCCGGCTGCGCGGCGAAGCTGATCAAAGCGCGGCGGCGTTGAGTCTGGCGGAATCCTCTTATGCCGAGAAGCTTGCTCTCGCGCTGAAAGCCGAAGACGACATCGAGAACGCTCGCGCCGAGCTGCTCAAACACACCGCGGTAGCGGAACGTTTGCGCGAGATTGCTCGCCAGCTCGAAGGCACGCTCGAACGATTGAGTGTCCAGGCTGAAGGTCTGGCAAGGGAAGGCGAACGCGCGGCGACACAGCACGCTGAACGCCAAGCCGAAGCCGAGTTGTTCAATCGTGAGATTGCTTCGGCAAAGGAACATATCGCCCAACTCAACGCAGAACGTGAGCGTGCGGTTGATTCCGTCGTTCAGGGGCACGAGGCAGTCAGCGACACTGAGGCGGACCTGACGCGTGTTCGCGACGAGTACTCTCGTGCACAGCATCGTCTGGATAGCTTGAAAGAGTTGGACGATCGCCGTGCTTACTATTCCTCCGCGGTGCAGATGTTGTTTTCGGAAGATAGCGCTCCCCGCGATTTCCATTTCATTGGAACGCTGGCTGACGCGCTCAACGTTGATGCGAAGTGGGAGCGCGCGGTTGAAGGCGTGTTTGGTTCGTCGTTGCAGTCGATTGTGGTTCCAACTCCGGACGATGCAGCGCGGGCCGCACAGTGGTTGCGGGAAAACAACGGCGGTCGCGCGAGTTTTCTGGTTGCCGGACTGCACGGCGGCAGCGAAGAGAGCAGCAATGCGCTCGCGTGCAGCGTTGAAGAGCGTCCTGCCCTTTCAATCTCGTTTGCGCATGAGCCGATTGCCGACAATCTGAAAATTGGAGATTTGCTGGGCGCTCCGCGCGAATTGCTGTCTGTTTTGCACCGCACGCTTCCCGAGAAGATGAATGCGAAGCTGGCGCCAAACCTCGACGATGCAATGACTCGCTCGCTGGCGACCGGCGAAGTCTTCGTAACCTTGAACGGCGATTGGGTTGCGAGCGGTCAATTTGTCAGCGCCGGAGACGCGCGCGCCGTGGAAGAAGGCGCAGGCTTGTTGACGTTCAAACGCGAATTGCGCGAACTGGAAGCGCGCGCGGCTGCGTTGCAGTCTGAAGCAAAAGTCGCGGAAGAAGCTGCGGCGCTGGCGCGGACAAAACTGGTTGGGCTGGAAGACGCAGTCGTAATTCTCAACGAGGCAATCGGTCGCGAAGAGCGTGAGGCAATGGCCCGCGAAGTGACCGCTGCGGGTCTGGCGCATGAAATTGAACGCGCCGAGCGTCACATGCGCGTGGTGGCCGATGATGCCGCGCGTGTCGAACAAGAACGAGTTGAAGTCGAAAGACGTCGCGGGGCCGCGATGGCGGACGCCGAACAGGCGGAAGCAGCGCGTGTGGCTACAACTGAGACCGTAGCAGTTTCCACCTTGGTTCTAACTGAGGCGCGTCGTTCTGCCGAGGCTGAAAGTGAAGGACTGGCGGGACAACGGGCCACCGCTGCAGCCGCCGCGGAACGCAGGCGCAGCACAGCCGCGGAGTTGCGGCGCATGGAAGCGGAATTCGCAGATGTCGCCGGCCGTATTGAACGACATCGCCTGGAGATGGTTGAAACGTCTCAACGCATCGCGGAACTCCAGGAGTCAATTGCCGACCTCGAGCTCAAAGCGAGTAACGTTGCAGATGAGCGGGCGCGCGAAGAACAACAAATTGCGGCGTTAACGGGTGAACTTGAAGCGGCGCGGCAAACTGCCGACGAGTTGGCGGCCAAACTTTCGGAACTAAACAAGCGCGCCGGCGAGATACGAGATCAACGTTCGACCATTGAAGTACAGCGTGCTGAAGCTCAGGCGCGACTGACGTTTGTCCGCGAGAATTGCGCGTCTGAACTGAACCAGTCACTTGAAGATCTGGCCCAGGAACAAGTGATTGAGCCGGAATTTGAACTCGATTTGGCGCAAGCCCGAGTTGACGATCTGCGGGCCCGCCTTGAAAGCTTTGGCGCCGTAAACATGATGGCGCTCGAAGAACTTGCGGAAGCTGAAGAGCGTTTGCTCTTCCTCTCAACTCAGCGCCAGGACATCGTGCAAAGCATTTCTTCAACAGAAGAAGCCTTGCGCGAAATTAAGCGCCGCTCGCGCGAACGCTTCCGTCACGCATTCGAACAGATCAACAAGAACTTCAGTGAGCTGTTCCAGGAATTGTTTGGCGGCGGACGCGGCGAGATGAGTTTGATCGAGGCCGATGATGTACTCGAATCGGGAATCGACGTGATCGCACAACCCCCCGGAAAGCGTTTGCAAAACGTGCTGTTGCTATCTGGCGGTGAGAAAGCGATGGCGGCACTGGCACTCGTGCTGGGCATCTTCCATTACCGGCCGTCACCGTTCTGCCTGCTTGATGAAGTGGATGCGCCGCTCGACGAGGCTAATGTTGGCCGGTTTACCGATAAAGTTGCTCAGATGTCGGCGAACACGCAGTTCATCGTTATTACCCATAACAAACGGACAATGGAAATGGCGCGCGCACTATATGGCGTTACCATGGAAGAAGTCGGAGTTTCCAAGTTGGTTTCAGTGAAATTTGAGTAGAAATTTCAGTTTCACAAACCGTTCGTTACGAATAAGAGCAGTTACTTAACCAGGCCGCCAATAGCGGCCTTAAGTTTTTATGGAGTGCGCCGACCTGTCGGCGCTTTGGTAATGAAACGACAAAAATGAGCGCCGAAGAGAAAGATACCGAAAATCTGTTTTCCTACGGGACTTTGCAGACAGAGGCAACTCAATTGACAGCCTTTGGTCGAACATTGGAAGGTAAGCCGGATGTACTCGTCGAATATGTCGTTACGACGATTCCCATTGATAATCCTGACTTTGTAGCACTGAGTGGTTCCGCGCATCACCGCAACATTCAATTTACCGGTAATCCGTCGGATCTGGTGGAAGGCACGGTACTCACCGTCAGCAAGAAAGAGTTAGAACAGGCTGATGCGTATGAAGTTGGTGCTGGCTATGAACGCGTGCTGGTGCAATTGAAGTCGGGCACGAATGCGTGGGTTTATTTGAAAAACCCTCGATAAGCTCTTCGGACTGTAATCGGGACTTCCACCACAATGTTTGTCTGGTAGTGTCCTAATCTTCCTAAACAGCGAACGATCCACTAAATCACACGAAACAACACTAATTCTGCTTCGTGAATTTTAGTGTGGTTTCGTGGATCGTTTTTATCTTACGACTGCATTCTACAAATTAAGACACCTCGCGTGCCTACTGCTTTTTGGAAATCTACAACCTTCCGCTAAAATGCCTACGTTGCATAGATATAGCCAAAGAAGTTGGCGAACCCGCTACTAAATGATTCGCCCAATTAAGAAACGTTTTCTTCTCCCCGCCGCGTTGCTGCTTTTGACCGCGGCGGTTTTTGGTGTTGCCCAGCAGCAGGGATCGAATAAGCAAAACGTCCGTCCCCACTCGTCGGAGCCCGCTGCGGAACCCGGCACAATCGACCCCGCCCAATATATCTACGAGTTCACCCACCCGGAGTTTTTTATAAGTCACATCGTTTTACAGCATGACGATGCCGGCCGCGGAAAAATCACTTTTTCGCGCAAGAACGAAGACCCGGTAATTGAGCCGCTCGAACTATCGTCGGCTGCGAACAACCGCATCCAGGCCCTTTGGCATGCGCTCCGTTTTCTCGACTCGACTGAGAGCTATCAATCTGATCGGAATTACCCTCACCTCGGAACAATGCGTTTGAAGATGGAGAATGGCACGCGACGTCGTACCGCCGAATTCAATTGGACGAACCATTCGCAAGCTTCGCTGCTCGTGGCGGAATATAGGCGTGCAGTGGATCAGGCGATCCTTGTTTTTGACTTGGCGGTTGCGCGGGAGAGCCAACCACTAAACGCGCCGAAACTCATGGAGCAGTTTGAACGACTGCTGAGTCGGAACGGTTTGTCAGATCCAAAACAGCTCGTGCCATTGCTCAAAGAGATCAGCGTTGACGAACACCTTCCCTTGATTGCGCGCAATCACGCCGCACGCTTGCTCAAGAAAATCGACAAATAAGTTACGACTCAAACCAGGTCGTTTGCGAGCGTACAGAATTCCACGAGTCGGTTCTCTGCCCAAAAGCGATCGGAATCAATCAGTGCTGAGTCCTGAGTGCTGAGTGCTGAGTTAGAAACGAAGGCGACGTGACCGCCGCGTTCCGGCCCCACCAGTAAGATGTAAGGGTTGTTCGTTACTGCCGGATCGCGTAAAGGCGCGAACGGAATGAAGGGATCGTCCTGAGCGTGGACTATTAATGAGGGAATGTGAATCCGGTCGATTACGCGTATCGAACTGCTTTTGAAGTAATAGTCTTCAGCGTCGGCGAACCCGTGCGCGCGCGACGTGAAGCGGTTATCAAACGCACGCAGCGTTCGTATTTTCCAAAGCCCGTTGATGTCGTATTGATCGGGAAAGAGTCGATGTTTCGTTCGAATTCGTTTCTTTAACCGGTAAACGAAGTCGCGATGGTAAAGCCAGTTTGAGCGCTTCAAAATCAAATCAGCACTTGCCTGTAAATCAATCGACGGTGAAATGGCCACGGTGGCAATGACCTCAGGCGGAGGACTCGTTCCATATTCGCCTGCGAGCTTGAGCACGAGGTTGCCTCCCAACGAGAAACCCGCGAGGAAAAGCCTTTTCAGTTTGTCCTTCTCAATCAACTGCCTTACGACTTCGTGAAGATCGTCAGTCAGCCCGCCGTGATAGATCGATGTCGTCAGGTGTTCCGTACCGCCGCAAGTGCGCAGATTCATTCGGATTACGTTGAAGCCAACTCGGAATGCTTTTTCGGCGGTACCGAGCATGTAAGTCGAAGCGCTGGAACCTTCAATCCCATGCCAGATAACCAACGTTGGATGGTCTGACGCGATCGGCCTGCCAGCGGCAATGGCCCATCACCTTCACATCAGCCGTGACTTCAAAAAGCCTTTCCTCGTCCTGAACAGATTTGAAGCGATGTTGCCTGGGCCAGGCAAAGGCTGCGAGCGTTTGCGCGTGACCGCCGCGAAACAGACGATGTGGTTGAAAGGGGCGTCGTGAGAAAGCGTTCAGGGCCTTTGAGAACAGCGCGCTAATGTCCAGCAGGCGAGAAGAGTTCTGATCTGCCGTAAGGTCAGATTGCATTGCGAGTGTTAACCATCAGTCTTTAAACTCCAAGACTACATCAGCAACCAGCCTTTGGCGATCCAACTTAAGCGAGCTGGAAAAACCCTGTGCTGATTTGCCGGCGGCTTGCCGGGCCATAAAGATTCGTTGCAGAACTTCGCGCGCGTCTGTGCGAAGAAACTGGTCACGGTAAGTGGTATTGAAGATTTCGCCCGGCTTTAGTTTCCATTTCTCGACGAGTGCCCGCGAATCGGCCTCCGACAAGCCAACGACGATTACGTTTCCCATCTTGTATTGGGGGCCTTCGGAAACTTCTATACGATAACTGACAGTGCTCGCGGCATCGTCAAACGAGGGAACAACCTTTGTCTCGGCATTTAGATGGCCCGTACGCCCGTAGAGGCTGCTAACTTCCTGCAGTGCTTTATCTAACTTGACGCCGTTTGCCACCTCACCGCTTTTCATTCCCAACGCAGCGTCAAGCTCGGCCGCGGATCGAACCCGGTTTCCAACCCATTCCGCTTTATTCCAATGATAAATGGGCCCTTCAATAACGGGCATCGACACATAAACACCGCTCCCGCAGTTATCGCTGTTGTCGAATCTTGCGACGGGTTCTCCAAATGCCGCGCGCAACTGACCGACTTCACGATAAAGCGGAAACAAGACGAACCTGGCAAACCCAATGGTCGATTTGAAGGAATAGTCTGTCTCAGTCAGTTGTTTCGAAGCTTTGACCAGCTTCTCCTCAGAAATATTTCGCGCGCCGGGAAAAGTAAGTTTGCAGATCGGAAGAGGCACACCGCTCACGCTGAACAAATGTTCCTGACTGACGTTGCTGACAAACCAGGGAGCGTACTCGACGGTACCCTTGATCTGCTTTTCATTCAGCAACTCTTGTAAGGCGGTTTTGATGACGCTCTGTGGCGTTGCCGGAGTCGGGAGCGCTGCCAGTGAAAGACGGCAGTTGCCGCTTGATGGCGGCGGTCAACTCTTCATTTGTAAACCAGACAAGGTTGTCGAAAGCCACCGGCGACTGGCTGTTCTTCGCCTCTTCAACCTGGAATACGACCGTGACCTCGTTGCTGTTAGTGACGGTACGATAGCCGACCTTGGCGAACAGCCCACTCTCAACGAGCTTCTCTCCCGCTTCGTCGACGTCTTGAATGGAGAACGGCACGCCCGTCTTTAGCCCACTCGTGGCGATGACGTCCGCAGATGATAGTCTCTGCAAGCCTTCAACTTCGATTCGTGCGATCTTTCTGGCGGATTGTTGGGCAGCTGCGACATTCGCAGCGATAATAATCGCCAGGCAAAGAATGACGAGCGTGGCGGAGCCGGTACGAACCCCCTGGGAAATCTTGAGCATGTTCATCGAGCCAGAGTTTACTCCAGCAGTTGAGCGCAGTGTCAACGAGGTATTGTGACGAAACACCAGGGACCGGCTTTGAATAATTGGCACGCACGCAACAAAACCGATCTGATCATTGAAGTGTGGGAAGCGTTGGACTGTGAGTCCGTGGGCGCGCGCGAACTTGAATTTATCCAGCACGCGCTTGAAGAAAGATTTGGAGACGGGGCGCGGGAGAGCCCGGCGGCGATTGCGCGCGCGGTGGCGGATGAAGGGGCAGTGCTGCGACACCCTGAGGTGTTCGAATGCGACCGCGCGTGGCGCGAGCGTGAACTTACACGCGTTCTCCCGGTGAACGAGATTGACGTTTCGAGTCTTGAAGCGGCAGCCGGAACCATTAACAAGCTCGAGCTCGTCAGACGCGACTTTGAACGAGGAGAAAATGGGGGAGGAATACGTTCGGTACGCGCGTTTGCTTTGGCTTTGAAGCGGGATGCGCTACTGGTGGCGCGCAGTCGGACAACTGAGGAAATAAGAAAGCGTGAGGCTGCTGAAATCGCACAATGGCTCACGGTATGGCTTCAGGAACCAGAAATGTTTGAAGACTGGCTAAGTCTGCGGCGGCGCTCGAAAGAATTTAGAGGACTGATGGGACTCAGTGATTCAGAACCGGAGCGGTAAACGCCAGTGACTTGCTGAACCGCGAGCGGTAGCGAGCGGATGCAAGAGTCAACTTTTGAATCTTGAATGTTCGTATCCGCTCGCTACCGCTCGCGGTTCTGCATCGCTGCCGAACGATCCACGAACTCACACGAATAGCGAAACACTGCCGGCCAAAATTCGTGACAAACAAAGGGGCACGGAATTCCGTGCCCCTTCGATTCGTAGTAATCTACGAATTCTCAATCGCCAATTAGTCTTCCTCTTCGCCTCCGCGGATGCGCCCTTCGGCCCTCGACTGTTCTATGACCTTCTGGGCCAGATTTCCCGGCACGGGATCGTAATGCGAAAACTGCATATGAAACGACCCACGCGCTGCCGTGATCGAATTCAGCGTCGATTGATAATTCAGCATCTCCGACATTGGCACTTGCGCCTTGATCACTTGCAGCTTCCCGTTCGTGTCCATGCCCTGGACCCGACCGCGACGCGAGTTTAGGTCGCCCATGATGTCGCCGCTGTTTTCCTGCGGCGCGAAAATCTCCACGTCCATGATCGGTTCCAGAATGGAGGGCTTAACCTTCTCCATGGCGGCGCGAAATGCCTTGCGCCCCGCCGCGCGAAACGAATGCTCATCGGAATCGACGTTGTGATAGGAGCCGTCGATTAGCTGGACCTTGAAGTCGACGAGCGGATAACCGGCGACCGCACCCGCTTGAGCCGCTTCGAGGATTCCTTTTTCGATAGCCGGCCGAAACTGTTGCGGCACAGAACCGCCAAAGATCTTGTCTTCAAAGACAAATCCACCGCCGCGCGGCAACGGTTCAAACACGACCTTGCAATCTCCAAACTGGCCGCGCCCGCCGGTTTGTTTCTTGTGTCTGCCCTGCACTTCGGCACGTTGAGTGATTGTTTCCTTGTAGGGGACCTTCGGCGGATGAAGTGTCACTTCAACGCTGAAACGTTTCTTTAGCTTCTCGACAACCGTCTCAACGTGAAGCTGGCCCGATCCGGAAAGCAGAAACTCCTTCGTTTGTGCGTCTCGCGTGAAATGTAGCGCCGGATCCTCTTCGAGAATCTTGTGAATTGCAACGCTGATCTTTTCCTCGTCCTGCCGCGACTTCGGCTCGATGGCGAACGCGATGGCTGCTTCCGGATACGCGACAGGTTCGTACACGATCGGAGCCTGCTTGTCGCACAGCGTATCGCCCGTCTGCGTTTCTTTCAGCTTAACGCACGCCACGATGTCCCCGGAGTGTGCTTCCTGGACCTTGTCGAGTTGTTTTCCCTGGACCGAATGAAGAACGCCCAGACGTTCCATGCTGCCGCGGGTTGAATTGTAAACGCTCGCATCCGTTTGCAGTTTGCCGCTAATCACCTTCATCACGTTGATGCGACCCGCAAAGGGATCAGCAACGGTGCGGAAGCAGTAAGCGGAAAATGGCTCAGAGTCGCTGTACTTGCGAGCGATTCGTTCAGCATCCGGGCCGGCATCGAGTGGGCGGCCGTATTCAGCCTCGTGATGCGCTGGATCGGGTGCGTAGTCAACGATTCCATTCAACAGGGCGCGCAATCCCACCAGCGTCTCGCCGGATGCAGCAAAGACCGGACACAGTTTGCTTTGCGCGATGGCTTTATTGATGTTCGGTAAAATGTCGGCTTCGTCGAGTGTTCCTTGTTCGAAGTATTTCTCCATCAGGGCGTCGTCTGATTCAGCCACTAGTTCGACGAGGCGCTCGCGTGTCTTCTCAACAAACTCCCGGCCTTCAGTTGGGATCTCAATCTCTTTCGCCTGGCCGTCAGCACCAAGTTCATAAGCCTTCATGTGTACGACGTCCACTACGCCGCGAAAATTCTTTTCTTTCCCGATCGGTAATGTGAAAGGAATGATGGCTCGACTAAACGTTTTCTGCGCGCTTTCAACGGCGGCGCCAAAGTCGGAGTGTTCCTTATCTAACTTGGTAACCACCATGATACGCGGCACCATGAATTCGTTCGCGTAGGCCCACGTCTTCTCTGTTTGGACTTCGACACCTTTAACACCATCAACTACGACCATTGCGCAATCGGCCACGCGCAGCGCCGGACGCGCATGCGCGACAAAAGCGGCGTAACCGGGCGAATCTATGAAATTTATTTTCGTATCACGATGATCTAAATGGGCGAGTGCGGTATTGAGAGTAATCTTGCGGGCAATGGAATCTTCTTCGTGATCTGTAACCGTGGTTCCTTCCTGGACTTTCCCCCAACGTGGTGTGGCGCCGGCGACGTAGAGAAGGGAACTGATCAACTGCGTCTTCCCTGCGTCGCCGTGTCCGATGACCGCAAGGTTGCGAATCGATTCAGTGGCATAGGGTTTCATAAATGAGTCCTTTCACAGCTGCGAAGTAGGACAGACATTTCGCCTATCGAATTTGAATAGAAGACCGGCAAGAATGCCCGCGATACCGAGGTTTCGGATTGCGATTAATTTATCTGAGCAAACACCCGATGGCAAGTTGCCGTTGGGCAACACGAAGCCATCTTTTCTGCCGGTCTCCGCATCGAAGCTTTGGGAAAAAAGTTAAGAGTTTTGGGAGATTATTGGAGAAAAATCATGTTTTACCGCAGGTTATTTTCGTTTGCTGCCACTATCGTAATCGCGCTGAGCATGGCGTCGGCGGGAGTCGCGGCAGACTCAAAAGATCAGAGAACCAGCCGGGTTTCGACGCCGGTTAATTTGGCCATCCTGATTCAGGATGATCTGACTTCACAAGTCAGTAACGAACTCGGTGTTACTCGCGACTTCATCCGCACGTTGCCCGCAGGCTCGCGTGTGATGGTCGGGTACATTACTTCAGGCTCGCTGCAAGTGCGTCAGGCGTTTACCACTGATTTGGAGCGTGCGGCGCGATCGCTGCGAATGCCGCTCTCGAGCACCGCTGCTTCGCCGTACAATCCGTACGTCGAATTGATTCAGGCGCTGCGAAAGTTTGAGGCGAATAGCAAAGGCACGAATGCCGTGTTGCTAATCTCAGACGGACTCGACACTTCGCGTGGGTTTGATGTATCGAGTGCTGGTCAAACGCTGGATCTCGAAAGAGCAATCAGACACGCGAACGAGCGCGACATTGCTGTCTACACGTTCTACGCTCCATCAGTAGGTTTGAGCGGCCGGAACCGGCTCGCTGCGAGCTATGGCCAAAGCTCGCTGAACCGGCTCGCGAACGACACTGGCGGAAAAGCGTTCTTTCAGGGCTCAAGTGGGTTCGTAACCTTCGACTCCTACTTTCAGCGTCTCAAGCGCGCGCTGAATGAGCAGTCAGCGCGTCCAGCGTAAGAGCTGAATCAATAAACAATCACAGCCGCCGCGGAGCTTACTTTCGCGGCGGCTTTTTTATTGCTGCCCAGAACTTAGTGGAAGTTGACGGGAGATGTTAAAGCGTGAGGTGCCACACCCTCTTCCCCAACCCTTCTCCCAAAGGAGAAGCGAGAAAGTTAAAACCTATCTGAACACCCACACTCTTCCGCAGGCGGTATTGACCTCATGCTTTTCTCCCCGACCCCCGCAAAGGAAGAGGAGTTCGCGCATTCAAAGAATGCTCACGCGATGCAAGCGCCAGAATTTCCTTTATCTGGCAAAAACGTGGTGATAGAGTTAACTGCGTCGGAATCGCCAGTTGGTCTATATGCGGCCTGTCCAACTCGCTAACGGCCCATTAATGACTCACATCTAACAACTACGGAACGTGCGCGAATACTGTCTAATCGTCGAAGGCGCCTACCTTTCGGAGTCCGAAGCCGAACACGCGTTGCGAGACCCTTTCATCGAGGATTGGGTTGAACAAACGGGCCACTTCAAGATTCACAACATGGATGAAATACAAATCACGTCCGGTGTGACTCTGGGCTCGCTGGGCGTCGTTATGTTGGACGATCGGGTGTTTGAGATTGCGAGTACTGATGCGGAACATCCTCTAACAGAACTAAAAGCCAAAGGCGTTGCGGAAGCGCTGCGCCGGCAGGACATGTTTGATGAAATCGACGTGAAGCCTCGCGACGAAGACGATTTGGTCTCGCCCGCCCCACAATGACAAGTCCTGAAAGCTGCTCCTCCCACCCTGACGTTATCTCCTTGCGCTCTTCCTGGTTTCCTCGTTCGTTGGTGTGTATTTGATGGCATCTACTGGTACCTTTACATTCGGACCAGGACGCACCTGTTCATCAAATCGAAGCGAGTTGAGTGTTGGAAAAATCAGGACGCACATTTCTTGAGGGGCGAGTGATCGTCACCGTCGGCGATATCACGCAAGAGCAAGTCGACGCGATTGTTAACGCTGCGAACGCTTCGTTGTTGGGAGGCGGGGGCGTCGATGGTGCCATCCATCGCGCGGGTGGCCCGGCGATATTAGAGGAGTGCCGCCAGATTAGGCGCGACAAGTATCCGGAAGGTCTTCCCACCGGTGAAGCAGTGATTACCACCGCGGGAAATCTACCGGCGAAGCATGTCATTCACACGGTTGGACCAGTTTACGGCGAACATGCTGGGCAGGAAGCGGCGTTGCTCACCTCGTGTTATCAGCGCTCGTTGAATCTCGCGTCTTCCAATCAACTGAAGTCGATTGCCTTTCCTGCCATCTCCACGGGAGTTTTTGGTTACCCAAAAGATGAGGCGGCAGCGATTTCCTCTGATGCCATCGCGCGCTTTGCGTCAACGGATCATGTTGTGGAGCAGGTCCGGCTGGTTTTCTTCAAAGATGATGACGCCGGGTTATTCCTCGCCCACCACCAATTCAGCTAAAACGCCATGGTCGTGTTATAAGAACCGCTTTGTTTTATGAACACTGGCGAGACTGTGTCTGCGATGATTGAAACTGTTGAATCGATAAACAAGATCCAGCGGGAGCGGCAGCCACTGCCGTTTCCGCTTCAACCACTCGAGCGGCTTTCGTGGAACTATTGGTGGAGCTGGTCGCGCGACGGCGCGAGCTTGTTTCGCGATCTCGATCCGGAAGATTGGGAAAGATACGAACACAATCCGCGACTGCTCTTAAAGAACACGTCGGATTTTCGTTTGGCGCAGATGGCGACGGAACCCGTTTATCTGGAGCTGATTCAGAAGCAGGTAGCCGCTTTTGATCAGTACATGAACGAAAAACCAGCGTGGACTTCTCCTCTGATCACTCAGGAACGACCGGTCGCTTACTTCTGCGCCGAGTATGGCATTCACAATTCACTACCGCTGTATTCCGGCGGACTTGGGGTGCTCGCCGGCGATCATTTGAAGTCGGCCAGTGACTTAGGACTGCCACTCGTTGCTGTCGGGCTGTTATATCGTTACGGGTACTTTCGCCAAAGTCTCAGCCGCGAAGGATGGCAGGAGGAATCGTACGGCGAAAGCGATCCCACTCAGCTCCCGCTTCAACAGGTCTACGCCGGCGACGGCTCGCGTTTGCTCATCGATGTGTTGATCCGCGAGCGCACAGTGCGGGCCCAGGTTTGGCGCGCCGACGTCGGACGCGTTTCTCTTTACCTGCTCGATACAAATATTGCCGAAAACGAAGAGACTGATCGTTGGGTCACGGGTCATTTGTATGGCGGTGACCGCGAAACCCGAATTGTCCAGGAGATGCTGCTCGGTATAGGCGGCGTGCGGTTGTTGCGGAAACTGGGAATCGAACCCAGCGTGTTTCACCTGAACGAGGGTCATTCAGCGTTTTTGACGCTCGAGCTTGCGCGCGAAGTGATCGAGGCGCAGCAGGTTCCGTTTGCTGACGCAGCAAAACAAGTTCGCGAGCGTTGTGTGTTCACAACACATACGCCAGTTGCGGCCGGCAACGATGAGTTTGATGTCGAACTATTGTCGCGTTCGTTTGGTCCAACTTACGAGCAGCAACTGGGGCTTACGCACGATGAATTCATAGCGCTCGGTCGTTCGGATCCGAAGAATTCTCGCGAGGCGTTTGGTCTCACTCCTCTCGCAATTCGCATGTGCCGCTCGACTAACGGCGTGAGCAGGAAGCACGGCGAAGTGTCACGCGAACTTTGGCAGAAGCTTTGGCCGGAGACGAAGATTGAACAGGTTCCTATCACCCACGTGACCAATGGCGTACATGCTCCCACGTGGGCGGCGCCTCTGATTCAATCGCTTTTCGAAAGATACGTTGGTGGAAAATGGAACGATCTGATTAGAGACCGCAACGCGTGGCAGCAGGGAGTTAACCGCATTCCGGATGAAGAGTTATGGGCGGCCCACCTGCTTTTGAAGCAACGGCTGATCGCGTTCATTCGCAATCGCGCATACATCGCGCGAGCGAATCGCGCGGAGAAGCCCGAGTACACCGAATCTGCACATAACCTTTTTGAGCCAGGTGCGTTGACTATTGGTTTTGCCAGACGAGTGGCGGGTTACAAGCGTTGGAACTTACTGCTGGCGGAGCCGGCTCGCTTGCTGAGGTTGATTACGGATCAGCAACGGCCCGTACAGTTTGTTTTTGCAGGCAAGGCGCATCCGCAGGACTCAGAAGCGAAGTTAATTCTGCAACAGGTGGCTTTGTGGAACACCGATCCGACAGTTGGCGACCGCGCAGTGTTTCTCGAAAACTACGATCATGAGATTGCACGTCAACTGGTGCAATCAGTTGATGTGTGGTTAAACGTGCCGCGCCGGCCGCTTGAAGCTTCAGGCACGAGTGGTGAGAAGGTCGCGATGAACGGTGGCCTGAATTTGTCGATCCTTGACGGCTGGTGGATGGAAGGTTACGACGGGGGCAACGGGTTCGCCATTGGCGACCTGGAAGTTCGCGAGAACGCGGCGATGGACGTCTCCGACGCCGAGTCACTTTATAGACTCCTGGAACAGCAGGTTGTGCCTCTGTATTACGAACGCGACGCCTCCGGGCTGCCGCGACGCTGGATTGCAATGATGAAACATTCCATTGCAACGCTGGCCCCGGAGTTTAATAGCGATCGAATGGTCGAGGAATATGCCCGGAGGATCTACACTTAGCTTACTGGTTCGGGCGAGGCGCCCGCGGTCCGAACTATTCAGGGTCATACGCTCCCGGCGCTTGCATAATCTCCTCACAGCCTCGTGTGTTAGACTAAACACTTGCTACGATCTGCAATGCTTTTGACCTCGTGATAACCACCGATCCTGATGCGTCGCCTCGGAAATAGTTCAGCATGAAATATTGCACGGTTTGCAAAGCAAAGTATGACGATGGTGTCAGCTTCTGCCCGGTTGATGGCGAGGTTCTGGAAGAGGATCCGTCTTCGATTGTCGGCACCGTTTTAGACGGGCAGTACAAAATCGAATCTTTGCTGGGCAAGGGTGGAATGGGTGCTGTGTATCTCGCCCGCCACATTCTCCTGGGCGACCGCGTTGCGATAAAAATCCTGCCTCCTGAAGTCCGAACCAACGCTGAGTGGCTGCGCCGTTTTCGTCGCGAAGGACAGGCCGCGCGCCGTTTTCGTCACGCCAACGCCGTCACCGTTTACGATTTGAGAACGGCAGCCGACGGCACCATCTACATGGTGATGGAATATGTGGAAGGGCAAACGCTGGACGCTGAGCTGAAGAAGCGCGTGCGGTTCTCTCCCGCTGAGGCTCTGGAAGTACTCGAGCCAATCATGAGTGTGCTTAACACGGCGCACGAGATGGGTGTGGTCCATCGTGATTTGAAACCTGAAAACATAATGATTGGCAAAGCGACTTCCGGCGGCGAGTCGACTGTGAAGTTACTCGATCTCGGCATCGCCAAGATGCGCGAGATAGCGGGTGCGGAAAGTGTTGGAACGACTGAGTTGACGATGGCAGGGCAAGTTCTCGGTACGCCTTATTACATGTCACCAGAACAATGGGGCGAAATATCGCGCGATGGGAATTTTGAGATTGATGGCCGCGCCGACATCTACAGTCTTGGGCTTGTCGCGTATCAGATGATCAGTGGACGCCGTCCTTACTCAAGCAACACGTTGCATGAATTACGGCGTGAGCATCTGCAAGTTGTTCCACCACCTCTTGACCAGGTAGCGCCCGGCGTTCCCACAGCTTTTAGTGAAGCGATCACTCGCTCTATCTCGAAGGATCGTGCGGACCGGCAGCAAACAGCGGGACAACTTGCAGAAGAATTGCGAACGGCCGTTGGGACTGCCAGTGAGACGGGCAGCGACAACCGCTCACTTGCCGACTTACTTCATCCAGAGCGAAGCGCCGACACGCACGGTGCGCGGGAGGTTGTCGACACTAAGTCTGACGTAAATGCTCCGACCATCGTAACTATGGACGCGGTGCCAACTACGCCGCCGGCAGCGGGTGCACCGCCAAAGCCACCGCCAGTCGCGCCGCCTCCTCAAGCGCGTCAGAGCGACCGTTACGTGGATCAGATGGCGTCAAGCATGACGGTGCCGCAGCAACGCCCACTGGTTGTTGAAATTCCGCAAGCGAAGTCGCGCGGCAAAACATGGCTGTTAGTTGTAGCCGGAGTGGTCGTAGTGGGGTTGTTACTTGCGGGCGTCGGCGGAATATTCGCTTTCAACTGGTTCAGGTGGAAACCTGCTGCGACTGCGACACTCAAGGAGGATGGACCAACCACTACCGCTGCCTCGACCGAGTTTGGCCGTTACTGGCTCGAAGTTTTGCCGCCCGGCCTGGTGGCGGAACCAACCCGCGTGGCCGGCTCAGTTCCGTTGAAATCCGGGCAGGCTTTTAAGTTCCATTTTCAGCTCGCGCAGGATGGTTATCTCTACATTGTTGGGCCAGGACAGTCGAACAAATCTACTGCCTTTTTGACGGCGAAGCCCGCAGCGATTTCAGGGTTGGAGAATAACCGGGTGATCAGCAACGACGACTTTAGTTTTCCCAGCGGTCTTGAACACTGGCTGGAGCTGGATAAGAAACCTGGTACCGAAAACTACACAATCATCTTTTCGCCGGCGCCGTTGTCGGCGCCGCAGTTTCTATCAGCCGAGGCGACCGGCGAGCCGCTCAGTGACACTGAACGGGCTGAGTTTGCTAACTTTGTCTCGCAATACAAAAACACTAATCCAGTGACAGAACTAAATGACAAAGATGCGGCTTCACCCTACGTCGCTATCAAGGTGCCGCAGTCGAACAATAACAAGCCGGTAGTATTTGATGTGCAGATACGCCATCAATAATGGTTTCCCGAATCACATTTAAGAGGTCAGACATGATTATGAAAGCGATAGTTTTGAGTCTCGGGCTGGTTGCCTTTGGCTTAACGCCGAACAACAGCATTTGGGCACAGGATGAGGACGTGCGGGGCGCTTTTCTAACGACTCGCCCGAAAGCGGGGACCGCGAAGCCAAAGGCCGGCACAACGCAACAGAGGCCTTCCCGGCGACGGCCAAAGCCCGTCACGCCAAAGCCAGGCCCAGCCACACCCTCTCCCGAAGCCGGGACTGGAAATACGCCAAGGCCCGCTGCGCAACGAATCGGTGTGGGACTGACTTTGTTTATGCGCGATTCAAACGGCATGGCTGTCCGCACTGACCCGTCGCGTGACTTCAAGTACGGGGATCGGGTGCGCGTGCTGCTTGAGACAAATGCGGATGGCTATCTTTACATTTTCAATACGACTAACGATGGACCACCGGTAATGATCTATCCCGACCCGGAGTTGGATGAAGCGGGCAATTACCTCCAGGCACACGTGCCATTTGAAATTCCGTCGAGCATGGCGCCGGAAGAACGCCTTCGCTGGTTCTCGTTTGATCAAAATGCAGGCGCCGAACGCCTTTATTTTGTTTTCACGCGCGAGCCACTAAGCGGAGTTCCTACGGAAGATGACCTCATCACCTTCTGTCGCGAGAAAAAAGTTGATTGTCCCTGGCAGCCATCGACCGAGGTATGGGCACAACTACAAGCGGAGCTAAAAGCGGCGCCGCGAGTTACAAAGTCTGCGACTTACGGTAAAGGCGAGACTACGGCGGAGCGACAAGGAGCGACCCGCGGCATCGGACTCAATCGCGACGACCCTGAGCCGTCGCTCATCATGCTGACGGGTTCGACTGACAAGAAAGTTTTGGTTGTGACGTTGGATCTGAATCATAAGGCCGTGAGTGTGCTGCCTAATTGATTATGCGGTCTCGTAGTAAAGGAGTTGTACATGAGAAGCGGTAGAGAATTTATCAGCGTTGCATTGACAGTCGCCCTATGGTCGGGCCTTTTAGCCGTAGCACCATCGCGAACCGTGGCAGAAATTGCGGCCGTTCAGCAAACCGATCAAGCGTCAGCGGAGTTGAAGGAAGGCAGGCGTCTTTTCAAGCGTGGCAAAACTGATCAGGCGATCAACCATCTGCAAAAAGCACTCGATCTCTATACAGCCTCGAAGAACAGAAAAGGCATCGCCGCCGCACACAATGAACTCGGTGAGGTCTACTTGCGGCAAGGACAAGTTAAGACTGCTTTAAATCATTACGAAACCGCCTACACATCCCTGACCGGAGCTTTGGGAGATGAACAAAAGAGTGCGGCCGCTGCAACTACCGCTGCGCGAATGGCTGACTCACAAGCCGGAACGGTCACCGAAGCCGCTGCCGGCGCCAGCGACACAGGTTTCAACGCGCAATTAATTCTCGCGAAGATTGGCGATACGAACTATCGATTGGGCCAGATTGGGCCGGCAGCCGCCGCGTATTCCCGAATGACGGTCAAGAAACCGGAGAGTGCTGCGAAGAAGGCGGGCGGAATTTTTGGCAGGATAGCGCCATCGATCGCGATCGGTAATGTGACTGACAGTGTTGCGCTTGGCTCAGCCGCAGGCGCAGTCGGAACCGCGCTCGTTGCCAAAAAGGAGTTGGACCAGTACCGCTCTGCGATTCTTTACATGACGTATCACGTTGGGATGGGCCGCATCGCTTTCGCCGGCAACGATCTCACGTCGGCACAAAAGCATTTTCAGGAAGCAGTCGACGCCGGCAAGGGTGCTTTGCCAATCATCGCCAATCTGGGACAGACGCGACGGTTTCGCGCGGCGGCAATGACGAGTCTGGGCGACGTGCTGGTGAAGCAGGGACGCTACAAGGACGCCATCAAGCTTTATGAACAAGCCGTCAAGGGAGCCAAAGAAGACAAACGGTTGGATCTGATTTGGCCCGCACAGCGTGGATTGGGCCGAAGTCTCTGGCTACAAGCTGCCCAGGAGAAAGATCCGAAGAAAGGGTTGACTGCGAGAGACAGTGCGTTAACGAACTATCGCGCGTCGATCGAGACCATCGAATCACTGCGAGCGGGAAGCTTGCGAGCGGACGAAGCGCGAACGACGTTTCTCGCCACAACGAAAGACGTCTACGACGAAACGGCGAGTGCCTTCGCCGAAATGGCGTTGCTGTCAACGACTACAGACGGACCCTTAACCGGGAAACCACTGGAGTATGCGGCGGAAGCATTCAAGATAACGGAGCAATCACGTGCACGTTCGCTGCTCGATCTGCTGAACGAGACGGGCGCCTCGATCACCGAGGGCATCCCACCCGAGTTGCTCAAACGAAAACAGGAGAATCTTGATCGGCAACAGGAGATCGCCGAACTTCTAATGGGCTCCGGGCTCTCGGACGATCAGCAGAAGAAGAAACCTTCGGAGTTGGAAGACGAGCTCGAAAAGCTACAGACTGAGTTTGACAACATCGAAAACCAAATCAGGACTGCCAGTCCGCGTTACGCAAGTTTGACAGCGGGACAACCGTTGTCACTGACAGAAGTACAGCAGAAAGTCCTGGACGACAAAACTTTGCTGGTGGAGTACAGCCTCGGTCCTGAAGCGTCGTACCTGTGGGCCATTAATCGGGGCGAGGTTGTGCTGCGGAGACTGCCGCACAGAAATCAAGTCGACAAACTCGCGACCGACCTGCGCGCGCAGTTGATCCCAACAAAGCTTCAGCGGCGCATCGTTGGCATCGATGTGATGGACGGCGTCCAGCGGGGTCTTGGGATCAGCGCCACACCTTTTGCCGAAGACGCCGCGGCGTTCGTCGCTGCCTCAAATGCGCTTTACAAGTCGGTGCTGGAACCCGTCGCCCCATTGTTGGGTGACAAACGTTTGCTGATTGCTCCCGATGGCGCGCTCAACTACGTACCGTTTGAAGCACTGGTGAAATCGCCTGACAGCGGCGACTACACATCAGTTCCTTATTTGATCAAATCGAATGAGATCATCTATACGCCCTCGGCTTCAGTCATCGGGGCCATTCGACAACAGCAGGCCACCCGAACCGGCAAATCAATCCTGGTAGTCGCGGATCCGGTTTTTAACTCTGTCGACATGCGCGTGCGGATGGCCGCCGCTCCCTCTGGCGGAGAAACGCGCGGACTTGGCATCGAGAGCGCGCTCAGCGATGTGGCGGGTCAACCTACAGCGGCGGGAGGGAACCCGATGATGAAGGGGCTGCCGTTAGCACGTCTGGCAGGCACGAGGTCGGAGGCAGAACAGATTGTCAAAATCACGAAGGCTTCGGGCGGCCAGGCTGACGTTTGGTTGGATCTGGAAGCCAGCGAAGACAACATCGATACACGTGAGTTGAGTAAGTATGGCGTCTTGCACATTGCGACTCACGGTTTGTTGAATGCCGAGCGGCCGCAGTTTACGGGACTAGTGCTATCGCTCATTGGCAACAAAAATGAAGATGGATTTCTGCGCACAGACGAAGTTTTCAACCTGCGCTTGAGCAACCCACTCGTCGTGTTGTCGGCTTGCGAAACCGGTCTCGGCAAAGAGAAACGTGGTGAAGGCGTGATGGGTTTGACGCGCGCCTTCATGTACGCCGGCGCGCCAACCGTCGGAGTGAGTCTCTGGTCCGTCGCAGACAAATCTACTGCCGAATTGATGACAGATTTTTATCAGCGTCTGTTGAAGACTGGCGCCACACCCGTTTCCCCGTCGAGCGCAATGCGCGACGCCCAACTCGCAATGATCGCTGGCAAGAAATATAGCGCACCTTTTTACTGGGCGCCGTTTGTTCTGATTGGCGACTGGCGATGAATTTGTTTCTCTGCTCGTTCGGTTGCTGACGCCAGCGTGACGCTGGCTAGCGACAACTAAGAACAGCTTACTTATTCATTTGATCAATTTTTTCGAATTCGACTGAAATTTGAGATCTGAAACTTGAGAGCGTGAGAATCTCAAATCTGAGAGCATTGGTGTGTAAAACGACTTCGCAAACGTACGCACTCGATGCGGTGACATTCGACGCAAACAGTGCAATCCGGTCAAATTGCCTACGAAAAAAGCCTGTTTTACGCCCATTTCTGACCGAACACCCTTGGCATGCTGGTTGATGAGTATTCCGGTAGGTGGCTGGGGTGCCAACAGATTTAGGCGATGAAATGGGAGGAACTATAATGAGTAATTTGAAGCGAGGATTTTTTGCACGCGTCATAATGGTAGCGGTGATCGCGATGTTCGCGGTGCCAACAATAGCGTCAGCGCAAGGCAGAGGCAGAGGCCGAGGCAAGCCAACTGAAGTTTTTGTTAACGGGCATGACGCTCGTGACGGTCGTTTGGACAGAGATGACCAGCGCCGCAGAGGGGACCGGAATGGCGATGGTCGCATTGACTGGCGCGATCAGGATATCAACGGTGACGGCCGCGTCGACTGGCGGGACCGAGATATAAACGGTGACGGCCGTATCGACTCGCGCGATCGTACTAACAACGACGATTGGCGTTATCGGAACAACCGCAATGGCCGTGCTGATGATGGCTACGGCAACTACGGTGGCTCTTTTGACCTTCGTCAGACCGCGCTGAATGCCGGTTTTGCCGACGGCGCGAAAGAAGGCCGCAGAGACCGCAGCCGCGGTGAAGGCTTTAATTTCCAGGATGAGAGTGGTTTCCAGAAAGCTACTCGCGACTACAGCTCACGCTTAGGCGATCGTGGACTTTACATGACCTATTACCGTCAGGCGTTTGAGAATGGTTACCGGGACGGTTACGCCGGTTACTAAAATCAGTTAAACGGTAAACACATGAGACGGGAGCGGAGAAGAAATTCTTCGCTCCCGTTTTTGTATTCACAGGGATAAACCAAGACATTTCCATATCTCATTTACCATCGCTGACCGCTGACCGCTGACCGCTGACCGCTGACGTCTGCGTTCTGACTTCTGCCCCCTGCTCCTGTCTCCTGGTCTTGCGCACCGTCGTTTTCTTTCTGTTAAATAGAAAATGGTGGATTCAACTCTGAAGTTCAACTTCACACCGTTGAAGCGCGCAGCTCTTTGGGTCGAAGAACACAGAACCGGGAGCGAACCGGGGTCCCCCGCGGGCAGCCCGCGTGGGGTGGTGGTAGCGACCGGGTTCAAGGTGGAAGGGCTATCAAGTATTCGTTGAAGGTCGTCCAGGTTCTTGCATCGCATCGCAGCAATTGGCTCTTACGACCACGCAGGGGCTGTGGGTTGGCAAGGGGAAAAGGACAATAGCGTGGCCTACTTCATCACCTGCTGGCTCCCTTTTGAATTGATAATGAGTCACATCCCAACATGAACCCGGTCGCTACCACCACCCCACGCGGGCTGCCCGCGCGGGGACCCCGGTTCGCTCCCGGTTCTGTATTCTTCGACCCACGACAGCGCACATCAAAAGCCGTTGCACTTCCAAATTGAATCCGCGAATGAAAAATGAGAAATGTGACATGAAAAATGTCTTGTTTGCTCCAAAGAGTGCCAGCCGCTCCCACGCTGCCGACTCATCCTCCGTCATGCTACTATCGCAATACGTCCGTACCCGGGTGACAAACAATGGGAAATCATTTTGCACGAATCACTGACTCCAATTCTTTACACGGTCTGCTCGAGCGTTCCAGGCAGGCGCCCGTAGTCATTTTTAAGCACAGTTTGACGTGTCCTATCAGTGCATCTGCTTACGATCAGATGAGCGAATATGACGGTGACGTGGCGTTGCTTGAAGTTCAGCGGGCCCGGGAGCTATCAAACGAGATTGAGAGCAAGCTCGGCGTGCCACATGAGTCGCCCCAAGTAATCGTGTTACGGAACGGTGAAGTGGTTTGGAACGCATCCCACTTTAAGATCAGGACAGCTGCGGTGGCAGAAGCCGTGCGTAACGCGAAGGCCGGATCAAACGAGCAATCCACCGGGAGTGTAGAGTAGACCCAGATGCTGGAAGCGACCGAGAGACGAGGTGCGGAGATTGAACCGCGCGAGATCAAGCAAGACGGCGATTCCGGTTTGCAGATTACCTGGGCAGACGACTGTGTCATTCGATATTCGGCATCAGAACTTCGGCGCGCGTGCCCCTGCGCACAATGCGTCAACGAATGGACGGGACAATGGGTTTTGAAACCTGAAGCGATTTCAGATGAGCTGACGATTGCCGACGTAAGTATTGTTGGCCGGTATGCGCTCAATTTTCGTTGGAGCGACGGTCATGAGACCGGCATTTACAGTTTCCGCTTTTTGCGCGAACTGGGAGACAGATAACCCGATAACCATGAGAGAACAGGATTTCTTTAACGAAAAGCAGGAACTGAAGAAGGCCACTTACAGTTGTCCTCATTGCCGCGAACGGATGGAGTATGAAGTTCGCTGGCTTACCCGCACCAAGAAGCAGTCGCTGCCGCGCGGAGCCAACGAGCAGGATCGCGCGCAGTTTCAAAAGTCACGCGATTACATGGTGCGCGTCGATGACATGCTGGCGTGCAAGAGTTGTCGGCGCAGGTTTGAAATCCCCACCTCGCAGTCAGTTGTTTTCATCTAGCCTGTCGCAAAAATCCTCCTTCTGAAAGATGGGTCTGGTTTCCGGCGCGACGCTGCCTCCCGGTATCTTCAGTCGGCCGCGTTACAGGCCGATATTCCCTAACAAAATGAAGTACTTCATGTCAGGCACGAATTATTTCGCTGGCCTCCGCCTTGCTTATGAACCTTCCGGCAATTGAAGGGGAACTATGACTGAAATCGATAACTTCGCAGGTGCGCACAAAACCAATACTTCTTTTCTGTCTCCACTGGAACGGCGGCTCGCTCCGCTTGTCCTGCCACGGATTCCGCGTTGGCTGGAGACTTACCATCTGACGATGCTGACGCTCGTCTGGTCGCTGCTGATCGTGCTGTTTAGTTACCTGGCCGCGCGCGATATCCGCTGGTTGTGGATGGTGTCAGTAATGATCGTCTTTCAGTACATAACCGATCACTACGACGGGAAAATTGGAAAGTATCGAAACACCGGCCTGGTCCGCTGGGGCTACTACATGGATCACCTGCTCGACTACTTCTTTCTGTGTTCGATCATCCTTGGTTACGCCTTCATCCTGCCGGAGAAGTCTCATATTCAGTTGCTCCTGATGCTGGCTCTTTTCGCCGCCTACGACTTCAGTACTTTTCTTGCGTTTGCGGCGACTGACAAGCTCAAGATTAGTTATCTGAAATTTGGTCCGACGGAGTTCCGGCTGGCGCTCATCGTCATTAACGCGCTGCTGATCTTCTACGGGACGAAGCACATGGTTAACGGTTTGAAGTGGGTCAACGCCGGCGCCGTTGTGGGGCTCGTGTTTCTGATCTACAGCAGTCACAAAAAGATTTGGCGCCTGGATATGGAAACGAAACGTGGGGCAGGCTGCGATGCCCGAACCGCCCCCCAGGTGAAGCTCTCGCCCGTACCGGCGGCCCCATTTGAGAAATCATACGTCCCGGCCGAGGACTGTATGTATTAAACTCTGACTCGATAGGGTTGGCAGTATCGCGTCTGGGATAAGTAGCCGAACTGTTGGGCTTTTCCCGATACAGCCTGCTTCTGGCCCGGCCTTTGCAAGTCGAAAGACGTCCCTGATCCAAAATCCTTCTGGAATACGCGTTAACAAACAGGGAACTAAGCTCCAGCAATATCGTTTAGATCGAGCAGCGCCATAATTGGCTGGAACACAAGGGTTGCTGAAATGTCAGAAAAGAAAACCATCAGAATAATCAAGAAAAACGAGCGAAAGCGCGTCGAGAAACCGGTGCGTCAAGGCAACACAAAGGCGCAGGCGGCGCGCGAAATGGTTCAAACCGTTACGAATTGGGTTAATGAACTCCAGCAGAAGCGTCGCACGGAAACTGCCCAGGCTATCAAATCCCTGCTTCCGAAGAATCCTCGTCCGAGCGAAATCTAATCGTCTATCTCCGCGGCACGGACTTCGGTCTGTGTAGTTAACGAAGCACAGGCTATGGTCTGTGCTTTGTGACCTGACTGCGTTCACTCGAAGGCGCGCGGGCCGAAGTCTGTCCCACGGGTTCGCATTGACACTGGTCTCCGGCGGCTATAGCATGCGGCCAACTTCAACATTGGAACCAACTTCACTGGCTTTCCCTAACGTAGAGGCGACATGGCGAGAAAACCCTCAAGCAAGAAGAAACTAAAGGAACCGAGACCTCTTTTTGACAGTATTCGTAAACCTTTGCCGCCACCCGGACACCCGATGACGCACGCAAAGCCCGAAGAGAAGGCGCGACCTTCGTTGCGCAAAGCGAAACACAAGCGTAAACCTGACCCCACTGAAACCGACGCCGAGTGACACTTCAGTTTTCCCATCTTTCCGCATGACACCAGCTGATACCTCAGGAGCCGAGAACGTAGCCCACGCGTTTGTGCAACAGGCGCGCGAACTGATTCGTGATGAATACCTGCCGAAGATTGAGCGTTGTCTCGAGAAACTGAACGAGGAGCAGATCTGGTGGCGCGCCAACCCTGAGTCGAACAGCATTGGAAATTTGCTGCTGCATATTTGCGGTAACGCGCGACAGTGGATCGTCTGTGGTCTGGGCGAGCAGACAGATGAGAGACAGCGGCAGAGTGAATTTGACGAGCGCGGTCCGCTGCCTAAGGATCAGCTTTTATCTCATCTCAGGCAATTGGTGATGGAAGTGGACACGACGCTGTCAACATTTGATTCATCTCGGCTGATACAACAGCACCACATACAAGGAACGGAAGTGACAGCGCTCACCGCGATCTTCCATGTGACCGAACACTTCTCAATGCACACCGGCCAGATAATCCTGCTGACTAAACTTCTGGCCAACACTGATCTGACCTTCTACGACTTTTCATCGGGCAAGCCGGTTCACACGTGGCAGAGTGATGATAAAAATTAACCTGGGCGTCTAATGGGAAAAATTATGCACGGGCAAGATGCCCGTGCCACACGCTCGTGCCACATCTCATCTTTTCAAATCGGCACAGTTCGTGGTTACATAGCAGTCGCTTTCATTGCGTATCGAAAGTTATCGTTTTGGCAATAAATTCAAAGGAAGCAGGCGATGCGCCTGTGCATCCTGGAGGCGAACCGAATGACTTACGTCGTTGCTGAGCCGTGCGTTAACTGCCGCTACACCGACTGTGCGCTCGTTTGTCCCGTCGAAGCTTTTCACCTGGACGACGACATGCTCGTGATCAACCCCGAGACGTGCATCGATTGTGACGCGTGTGTGCCGGAGTGTCCGGTTGAAGCGGTGTTTGCGGAAGCGAATGTGCCTGCTGAGTGGGCCCAGTTTACCAAGATAAATGCGGACAGATCGCTGAGCGGACTTCCCACGATTACAGCCCGAATGGACCCACTGTGTGAAGTGGTGTCTCATTAGTTTGAAATGAAAAAAGGGACGAAACGCGTGCTCGGCGGTATCGCCGTCGCGGCCGGACTGGTGGGCGCGGCCGGCGCGTTCGTGAAGAGGTATAAACGAATGGGCACTAGTCAACAGAGAGCGAAGGTGAACCCGGCGAGCGTCTGGGCGCGACCCGGTATGACAGTTACCTTTCGGGCTGAGCTAATGCCGGGCCGCGATCGTGAAGAGCGGACCGCACACGTGAAAGATCTGCTTCCGAGCGGCCGCGTGACTCTACAGGAGATTGACGGTGAGCATGCGCAGAACGAATTTGAAGTAGCGTAGAGCAGGACGCAGGAGCAGGAGTCAGGAGTCAGGAGTCAGGAGTCAGAAGTCGGAGATCAAAGGTCAGAAAGTCAGCGATGGCAAATGAGAAATGAAAAATGTGATATGGAAAATGTTCTTCGATTTTCCACCTACCGCACTCACCACGTATAAACTCGACCGGGTTCCATCACTCCCAACTTAGGAATATTTAGTGCGGCGAGCTCGTTGATAATGATCTCGCGATAGGCAGGCTTGATGTGGACCGCGAGAATGTCCAATCCGTTGTGACTAAGCTTTTGCAGCTCTCGCCCAAGTGAAGCGGGAGTGAAGTGACGTGAAACTTCCGCGAGCTTTGCCATCGAATCAGGAAAGGACGCTTCGATCAGGAGTGCGTCGACGTGCTTCGCTCGATTGATGACCTTCCAAAACTCTTCCGTCTCGTACGTGTCGGAACTAAAAGCCACAGTTGTTTTGTTGTCACTTACGACCAAACCGACAGTCGGCACAATGTGATTGACCGCAACGGCAGTCACTGTCAGATGCGCAACTTGAAATTCCTCGCCCGGTGGGATTGGCACATACTCCATCACCGCGCCGTAGTCATTCTTCAATTCCGAAAATCTCGGGTAAACGTTCCAGTTGAAAATGTCTCGTTCCAGCAGGTCGATGACCTCCTGGGTTGCATAGACGCGGATCGGTGTCTTGAGCGTCGGGTAAAGATCGTCAATGAAGATTGGCAAGCTGGCGACGTGGTCCATATGAGGATGGGTCACGATAATGTCCCGCACCTTTTCGCGCTGCTCTGCCGAGAGAGCCAGCGCAATGCTGCCCGCATCAACGGCCACCGACTCGTCGATCAGAAAACAAGTCAGTCGTTGTTCCGGAGTTGCATGCCCTTGCTGATCGAAGGTGCTGGGAAGAAGTTGAATTCTCACAGGTTAGTTGGGGGACAAAACCACGCTGGTGTAGGTCCTCAGTATATTCCAATCAGGCGGGAATCCGCGAACGTTTTGTGCGTCATCTGTTCGCTCTCAGGCGCAGCAGCAGCTCGCCCAACGCCTGGCGGTAGGCCGCTTCTCGTTCATGCGCATCTTCGCTGGTGATGCCGCGGGCGACACGGTTGCGATGAAATGCCAGCTCACTGGCGAGCTGGTTGAGTTGCCGCGACGCCTTCCAGCTGCTAAATCCCCCACGCGATAAAGCATTGAACGACGCTCCCATTCGGCCTCTGATGCTCACCAGTTGATTAAACTCCTGCGGCGTTAGCAACCCTCCCTGGAAATCCGGACCAAGGTGCTCGCGGATAATCTGACCTTCTCGCCGCAACGCCAGCGCAATCACTACAAACAGGATGAAAAACGACGGCACCATGATGAGGATGTACATCAGTATGAAGCCGGCGCCACCGAAGATGACTGCCGAGCCATTCCAGATACTGTGCATCGCGATGGCTGCGCATAAACCCAGAATGGGTGTAATGAATTTGACGATGGTGCTGGTTGATTGCCGAGCAAGTCCTAAACCAATTCCCGTTAGACTGGTAAACAGTGGATGCGAGAATGGTGCTAACGCGCCCCGAAGAATGAAAACCAAGGTCAGGGTTTCGCCGCTGTGCATCACAGCCTTACCGTAGTACTGAATGTTCTCCGTCATCGCGAAGCCAAGGCCCGCCATAGCCGCATAGACGATACCGTCGATTACACCGTCAAACTCATCCTTCTTCCAAAAGAAGAACATAAACAGGATCAGAGCTTTCGACGTCTCTTCGACAATCGGCGCAGAGATGACGGCGCCAAAAGCCTCGCCCGCTTGCAAGTCGTCAGTCATGATTGCGACTGCGAGACCGCTCGCAGTGTTAATGACGAACGAGAAAAAGACGGCTACGAGAGCGCCCCAAAAGAAACACGTCGCGAGCATCCAATACGGCTCCGACTCGTAACGGTCGATCCACAGGACCAGCAAGAGATAGATGGGGACTGGAAGCGCGGCGGCTATCAAACCTATCAGGAACGCGACCGGCCCGGTCTCAATACCTATCAAAAACAATACGATGAGACCCAACAACAGCGCGCCGAGGGCAGCGATGATCGCAAGTACGATCTTGATTGCGTTTCTGCTTTTTCGACGGCCGGCAACTGGTCTGAAGTTGAGAGGCGCGGGAGTGCCAAACTGGGGATTCATGGTTCTTCCTTCAAATTAGTTGGGACGTTCGGAAAGTTCTAGCGGCGCAGAGTATATAGCAGAGGTTGATAACTGAGCGAGTTTCTTGGAAATTAACGCTTGCTTGTCGCATGGTGCTCTAACGAAGATTCATCTATCGTGCGCATGTTTGAGCGCGGCCCCCGTCGATTGAATAAGTCGCCCCAGTAATCCACGAGGCGTTGTCCGACGCCAGAAAGAAGATCAACTCCGCAACTTCATCCGCCTTACCAACCCGGCCGAGCGGATGCGTGGTTTTAGAATGTTCGAGGAATGCTTCGTACTGCTCCGCGTTCATCCCGCCGCGTTTGTGAATGTCGGTGATGACAACGCCCGGGTTGACGGCATTCACGCGAACCCCTTTCGCCCCCAACTCAAGTGCGGAGCATCGTGTGAGTTGATCCAGCGCAGCCTTGGACACGCAATAGGCCAGCACACCCGGAAATGCTCGCAATCCGGTGACACTTGATACGTTGACGACATTGCCACGTCGTTCGATCAAAGACGGCAGCGCTTTTTGCGTTAACACGAAGGGCGCGCGCAGATTGATGTTCAGCATTGCGTCCCACGCCTCGAGCGAAGTGTTTTCGACCGTGCCCGTCGAGATGTGTCCCGCAGCGTTTACCAGCACGTCGATTCCCCCGAATGTCTCAACCGCCTGCGCGACAACAGCCTCAGCGCCGTCGTCTCGGGAAAGGTCAGCAAGAACCGGAGCACATCGCGCGCCGGTGGCTTCAATGTGGCTCTTAACGTCAATCAGCGCCGTCTCGTCTCGTCCGACGGCGACGACATTCGCGCCACTCGCCGCGAAGCGAAACGCTGTTGCTTTCCCGATACCGGAAGTGGCGCCGGTCACAACGACAGTCTTCATCCCGTGTTCTTTGTCCATCGTGTTTCCTTCTCTCTAATGGGTCGGTGCAGCTTTGCACGGAATCATATATTGACAGCAGAATAGTAAAAAGCTGACTATTGGTCATTATGGTCGGACGGCACCGCGTCCCATAACCACCTGCTCGCCTCCAAGTGCGAGCGCAAACGATCTCCCGAGAGAAGCGCTTTGGGAAACTCTTCAGCGAACGATTTCTTTCCGAGGACTGTGCGTCACGGACATAGTTCGGGCGAACACCGGCGCGTTTCGCGTGCCCGGATGCCGTCGAGCGCGGGATATTTGGTCGGTGCTTTTGTGGCGGCGATCGCGCTGTTTCTGGCTTTATGGTGGATGCTGGTTAGCGGCGGCGACGAAGCTCCGTGGATTCCGGCAGGTCTTGCGGCCAGCGTGGTTTTGCTGGTAGCCCTTTCGGCGCGAGAAGTTGTCATGAGGCGCGCGTGGACCAAATACCTTCTCGAACAGGGCGAACCCTCAAGTCGCGGCATACGCGACAAGAAATCGACATCCGGAAAGTCTCACTCCAGCTCTCTACTTTCAGCAGCCTGGCGACAAATTCAAAGACAATCGGAACAAGCTGACGCAGCGACCAATGCTGAGACTCATTTCGAAGTCTTCAACCTCTGCCAGGATTATCTGGGCTCGACGGAGGATGCGCTGCGTTCGAATAGTTTACCTGCGGAGAAGAGAATTGCGATTAAGGCGGGACAGGAGCGAGTCAGAGGTCTGCAAAAGCATCATCTACTCACCTGGGCCAGGGACTCTTCACGCGCGTTAACTTACGAAGCCCAACAGCGTGCACGCATTTCCGACAAAGTCGAAACAGCTAATCGTGCCCTGCATTGCCTTGAGTCGGCCCAGAAGTTTTATCCTGAGGAAACTGAGCTGAAGGAATCGGCAGGTGCGATTCACGAGTTTATTGCGTCTGTGAAGGTGGCCCACTGGGTCGAGTTGGCGGAACGATCCGCATTCAAAGGTCATTACCGGCGCGCCATCGAGCGTTACAAGGACGCGCTCTTTTACTTAAATCGTGAGACCGTTAAGGATGAGATTAGAATCCCCGGCGTGGAACGAATAACGCGCGAAATTGAGTTGCTTCGAGCCCAGGTGCGCGATCAAAGGAACGGTCAACCCAATGGCCGGAGAAACCCAAAAATAACCACCCAGGATAATAATCAAGAATGATCTCCCAGCGTTGCCCCAAGTGCCGTAGCTCAAAAATTCGAAAGGGTTATAAGCCGACGCCACTGATCTTTCGGCTGGTTGGCATCTACCACCTTTTGTGCAATCATTGCAATCTGCTTTTCACCGGTTTCGCGGTGCCCGGAACAGTCGGAAAGTCGCGCCGATCTGGCGGAAATAACGTCCGTCACCAGGAAAAGCAGGGAATCACCGAATTGTACGGAGCCAAGGACATCTGATTTTCCCCCGACTTTGAGGCATCGATCTCCTCTCATCCGACATCCCTGTGAGGTTACTCAAACCACTCGAGGTTTTTATGAAAAGAATTTTGCTATTTGTTGCTACGTTGACAGTGCTGATTGTGCCCGCAGTCGTGACCGCCCAGGAGCTTCCACAGGGCCCGCCGGCGGGGCAAGGCGGCTCGCAAACGTCTTCAGTCGACACCCAGGGCATCCGTAACTATCTGCTTGGTCCGGGCGACGTCATCGACGTGCGCGTGTTTGGTCAACCGGATTTGAACAGCATTGCCGAGGTCGATAGCGACGGCAACATAAGCTCACTGCCATTCCTCGAGGCTCCGATCCCAGCCAGGTGCCGAAGCGAGAAAGAAATTCAGAAAAGTATCGCCGAAGCATATGAGAAGTATCTGAAAAAGGCGCAAGTGAGTGTGCGAATAACTGGACGAAACAGTCGTCCGCCCGCCACCGTTTTTGGCGCAGTGCGACAACCGACGAGAGTGCAGATGCAGAGGCGAGTGCGCCTCAATGAGTTAATGGCGGTGTCCGGCGGATTTACGGAACGAGCGGCGGGAACGATCCAGATACTTCACACCGAGCCGCTGATGTGTCCCGGACCCGGCGAAGAAGCTGAAGCTGCGGCAATCGATTGGATGAACCCGCAACTGAAAATCATCAGTGTCTCCGACCTGAGAATGAACAAACCCCAGGCCAATCCTATCGTGCGTCCTGGTGACTACATTCTCGTCACAGAGGCTGAACCGGTTTATATCACCGGCAGCGTGATATCACCGCAAGGTGTCTTCATGAAGGAACATCTAACGTTGAGCCGCGCGCTGGCTATGGTTGGTGGACCAACAAAAGCAGCGAAGACGTCCGACATTCGCGTTTATCGCCAAAAGCCCACGGGTGAGCAGGAAACCCTGCACATAGATTACGCAGCGATCAAGAAAGGTGCGAAACCCGACTTTATGTTGCAGGCTTATGACATTATTGACGTACCGGAGGCCGGGTTGCTTTCTGGTGGTCGGCTCGGTCAAACGCTACTGAGTGCAATCACTGGAAGTGTTGGGACCGCACTCTCTTCAACTACCAGCATTCTGCCGACGAAGGTTTTGTATTAAGATCCGATTCATTAATTCAGCGGAGAGTAATTAATGGCAAAGCCTACCTTGGCTTCAAATCGCCGTCGCAGGCGAATGTTTACGCTCATCTGGATGGCGGCCCTCGCCATCCTGACTATTTTTCTGATCTACTACGAACTTACGGCTGTGCTGTATATCCTCGCGACACTCGGCGTGACTGCGCTTCTCGTTGTAGTTGCTCTTTCCGATCTGGGGAAAGACGAGAAACTTAAAGGCGACATGTCGATAAACGATTCGGCAGCAATCGGCAGCGGTATTTCCTCATCAGTTGCATCGAAATAGCGCTTTTAAGTGACACAGACTTAGTCTGTTGACTTAGCCTAATCGAAGTTTTCCAGTCGAAAATTCCTCGCCAATTGTGATCAATCGCACTCATTTTTTTCGTTTAAAACCTGCGTTGTTTTGTAACTATCAAGTGGTTGAAAGTTTCTTTGAACCTGTTGCATAATCCGGCTGCGTTCACCTCCCCGGTGAACGAAGTGGTCGCGTGGGGTGAGGACACGTGGCCTTAGGGTGGGGGCTGTGGGAGGTCCCCGCCCGCTTATTTTTTAAGGCAATGACAAGACAATGAATCGCGGGCTGCTGGCCTGCGTTTTTGTTTTTGACTTCAACGCAAATCTCCTTTGCGCTCCGCTCAGACGCAGCGACGGGATGCAAACTTGAGCAACCCTATTGACGTTCGCTCAATTCAGCGTAGAATTTCTCGACTTACAAACAACAGTAGAAGGGCCGGCTTCACAAGCCACACGTTCCCCTAATTACGCGCATGGTTTTCTCGGGCAGCACCAGGCGAAAGTTCAAGCTTTGGTTATTTAGGGGACATAAAGAAACCGGATCACATCAATCTGATGCCGGGCCTCACAAACAATATCCCTGGTGGCAGGTGATGTGTTTGACGGGCGTCGACTACTTTTCGACGCTCGGTTACCAGCCTGGAATTGCTTTTCTCGCCGCCGGCGGTCTCTCGCCCTTTGCCACGCTGGTTCTTGTTCTGCTGACGCTGTTTGGCGCGTTGCCGATGTACCATCGGGTGGCCGCCGAAAGCCCTCACGGTGATGGCTCGATCTCAATGCTGGAGAACCTGCTGTCGCGCTGGAAAGGTAAACTCTTTGTTCTCGCGTTGCTGGGCTTTGCTGCTACCAGTTTCATCATCACCATCACACTCTCAGCAGCGGATGCGACTGCGCATATTATCGAGAATCCGTTCGTCATCGATCATCTTCAATTTCTCAGTCATCGTAACGTCATCATTACCATTGTCTTGATAGCGGGACTCGGCGCCATATTCATGAAGGGATTTAAGGAAGCTGTCGGAATTGCGGTGGTGCTGGTTGCCATTTACCTGGTTTTGAACATGGCCGTGATTTCTGTGGGCTTCTACGAGATTATTACTCACCGCGAAGTCCTCGCTAATTGGAAGACCGCGCTCTTTCAGACTTATCACAGTCCTTTTATGATGATAGGTCTATCACTTCTGGTGTTTCCGAAACTCGCGCTTGGATTATCGGGTTTTGAAACCGGTGTGGTGGTAATGCCACTTGTTCGCGGCGATCGCGATTTGAGCAAAGATGAAGTAGAAGCGATTCATACGACACGAAGCTCACGCGCGGCAATCGACCCCAGCGCAAAGAATCTCCTCGAGGGTCGCATTCAAAACGCGCGAAAACTTTTGACTACTGCTGCGTTGATAATGAGTTTTCTTCTAATCGCCAGCAGCATCATCACCACGCTACTCATCCCGGCTGAAGAGTTTCGTCCCGAAACTGAAGGCATCGAAGCAGGTAAAGCCAATGGACGCGCGCTGGCTTACCTCGCGCACTTCTATTTGGGTGACGTGTTTGGAACAGCGTACGACCTCAGCACAATTTCCATCTTGTGGTTCGCTGGTTCATCGGCGCTGGCCGGGTTGTTGAATATTGTTCCGCGTTACTTGCCACGTTACGGGATGGCGCCCGAGTGGGCGCGCGCCACCCGTCCCCTTGTCGCCGTTTTTATTGTCATCTGTTTCCTGGTAACGATCCTGTTCAAGGCTGACGTTGACGCCCAGGGAGGTGCGTACGCGACGGGTGTGCTCGCCTTGATGACATCAGCGGCCATCGCTGTGACGCTTTCAGCGCGCCGGAAGGGCGAGAGGATTCAATGGGCGTTCATGTTGATTTCACTCGTCTTTGCCTATACCACCGTCACCAATATCATTGAACAGCCCGAGGGACTGAAGATCGCGACAATATTCATTATCGCCATCGTAATTAGTTCCTTGTTTTCGAGAGTATGGCGTTCCACTGAGTTACGCGTCGACAAGGTGGAGCTTGATGACAGGGCGCGCGAGTTTGTAAAGCGCGCGGCTCGCGGAACCGTGCGGATCATTACTAACCGTTGCGACAGCGGCACGGCCGCGGAATATGAACTCAAGGAGAAGGAGAAGCGCGGCGATAATCACATTCCATCAGATGAGCCGATCCTGTTTTTCGAGGTAACGCCTGGTGACGCTTCAGAATTCTCGGGCACGTTGCGGATTAGAGGCGAGCAAGTTGGTCCATACAAAGTGTTACGCACGGAGTCGCCAGCCGTTCCCAATGCGATTGCTGCATTTCTACTATATCTGCGTAACGAAACCGGCAAACTGCCGCACGTTTATTTTGGCTGGAGCGAAGGTAACCCCGTTTCTTACCTGATGAAGTACATCGCGTTCGGAGAGGGCGATACGGCACCGGTGACTCACGAGGTTTTGCGCCAGGCTGAAAAAAACCCGGAGCGGCGACCGGTGGTCCATGTAGGCGGTTGATCAACAGTTCACCGTGCGGACTTTGGGCGGCCAGATTGTAGTTGCTTCGAGTGGTACGCAGGAGTAGTATCAAATCGTTGAAAATCTATTGTCAGCCGAAGTTGAATTAGGCGCTAAATGCGCTTTCAACGCGGGGGAACCACCAGTTCCGCATTGCGGAACACGGGGCGAATCGCAGCGCCAATGGCGCGTGCGTAGAACACTTCCAGTTCAAGCCCGGCAGCTAACCTCGTAGGCAATTCGGAAGGGCGAAGCCGCGATCTCAAAAAGGCGCTGAGCTGCTAGCTCGGTGCCTTTATTTTTTGCGCTGCTTCAAAGTCATCAGATGACGCTTCGCAGAAGTATTGTCCGTTGGTTATACCGAGGGGACCGGGAGAAAAACCCTTCTCCTGATCAGCCAGTAGCTCACAAACAACACCCTTGGTGGAAAGTGATGTGCCTCACGGGTGTCGATTACTTCTCCACTCTTGGCTACCAACCGGGAATCGCTTTCCTTGCCGCCGGCGCCCTATCACCCATCGCAACTCTGGTTCTTGTACTGCTGACGCTGTTTGGTGCGCTGCCTGTTTACCGACGCGTGGCGGAAGAGAGTCCTCATGGCGAAGGTTCCATCTCCATGCTGGAGCGTTTGCTATCGCGGTGGAAGGGCAAACTCTTCGTGCTGGTGCTGCTGGGATTCGTCGCGACGGACTTCATCATCACCATTACCTTGTCCGCCGCTGATGCCACCGCACACATCATAGAAAACCCGTTTACTCCAGACCTGTTACGGCATCAGGTTGGCGTGACACTTGTGCTAGTGGCTCTGCTTGGCGCGGTGTTCTTGCGTGGTTTTAAAGAGGCCATCGGAATTGCGGTGATACTCGTCGCCATTTACCTGTTTTTCAATGTAATCGTCATCGGATTCGGCTTGTTTGAGTTGGTTACTCATCCATCGCATTTTGGCGACTGGCGACGTGCCATGCTTCACCACCCCAGCGTTAACGGGCGAACGTGGATGATTGTCGCCCTGGCGTTGATGCTGTTTCCAAAGCTGGCTTTGGGACTTTCAGGTTTTGAAACCGGCGTGGCTGTGATGCCTTTGGTAAAAGGTGACTCCGATCTCACTAATGAAGATTGGGACCAAATTCATTCAACGCGGACCGGGCGTGCTCCAGAGCCGCGCACTAAGTTATTGCTCGAGGGTCGCATCAGGAATACGGGAAAATTATTGCGCACGGCCGCGATAATTATGAGTGTGATGCTCATTCTCAGCAGCGTCGTCACAGCCACGTTAATTCCGGCACATGAGTTTGAAGAGGGCGGGGAAGCCAATGGACGCGCGATCGCCTATCTCGCGCATCACTTCTTCGGGGATTTCTTTGGAACGGCCTACGACCTGAGCACGATCGCGATTCTATGGTTTGCAGGCGCATCAGCGATGGCTGGTTTGCTCAACATCGTGCCGCGCTATTTACCCAAGTATGGGATGGCGCCCCAATGGGCCAAGGCTGCGCGGCCACTGGTGCTTGTCTACACATTGATTGCCTTCGCAGTCACAATTATTTTTCGGGCCGATGTTGATGCACAGGGAGGCGCATATGCAACCGGTGTTTTGGTGCTGATGACCTCGGCGGCGATTGCGGTAACGCTCGCCGTTCGGCGACGCGGACAGAACTGGATCCCTTACCTAATCATCGCAGTCATCTTCGTGTATACAACCATTCAAAACATTCACGAGCGTCCCGAGGGAATTAAAATCGCTTCATTCTTCATTCTGGCGATAATTTTGTCGTCGTTGGTTTCGAGAGTTTGGCGAACAACTGAGTTGCGTGTTGAGCGAGTTGAAGTGGATGACCTGGCTAGAGAATTTCTCAGGCGCGCTGCTACTGGTACGGTCCGAATAATTGCAAATCGCCGCGACGTAGGCGATGCCAGCGAGTACCAGCAGAAAGAGAATGAAAAGCGCCTGGACAATCATATCCCTGCTGCTGAGCCAGTGTTGTTTTTTGAAGTAACACCAAGTGACGCCTCGGAATTTTCTGGAGTTCTCAGGGTTTGCGGGGAGAATGTTGGAGGGTTCCGCGTATTGCGTTCTGAGTATCCCGCGGTTCCGAATGCGATCGCTGCGTTTTTGCTATTTCTCCGGAATGAAACAGGAAAGTTACCCCATGTTTACTTTGGTTGGAGTGAAGGTAACCCGCTAACCTACCTTTTGAAGTACATGGCTTTTGGTGAGGGCGATACCGCGCCTGTGACGCATGAAGTTTTACGGCAAGCGGAAAAGGATCCGGCGCGACGCCCAATTGTGCACGTTGGTGGTTAATGCTGTCATCTCACCCAAAACTCAGAACGGATCTTGTGCTGAAAAGTCAGAAACAACTTTTGGGGTATCTGGTAGCTCTACTCGTAATCAGTGCGGCAACGGTGATTCTTAGTAGCTTTGGGGATCACATCAATTCC
This sequence comes from Pyrinomonadaceae bacterium, assembly GCA_963730985.1. GTDB lineage: Bacteria > Acidobacteriota > Blastocatellia > Pyrinomonadales > Pyrinomonadaceae > PSRF01. Next base: position 361,911 of record CAVSTX010000005.1, on the reverse strand, counting down.
ACAACCGTTTCCCTCACGTTCTTGTTAATTGTCTTGTTTCTTGCCACGGCCTGGGGTCCTAAGCCAGCCGTAGCTGCCTCCTTATTAGCAGCGGCAAGCCTCAACTATTTCTTTCTGCCGCCCGTGGGCACATTCACGATTGCTGACCCGCACAACTGGGTTGCGGTCTTTGCCTTCCTTATTACGGCAGTCCTGGTGGGACAGCTATCGGCCAGAGTTAAGCAACAAGCTGCCGACGCTGATGCTGCCCGCATGGAGATCGAAAGGCTCTATCAGGAACTCCAGGAAACGTTCGAAGAGGCAAGTCAGACCAAGGCTCTGCGCCAAAGCGAGAGATTAAAGTCCGCTTTACTCGATGCCGTTACGCATGATTTGCGCACGCCCCTCACGTCAATCAAAGCTTCTATTACTACGCTCCTCAATGAAGCCAAAAAATCGTTGAATGTGGAACCCGCGGTCAAGCTTGAACCAGAATCAAGGCTGGAGATGATGGAGGTAATTGATGAGGAAAGCGATAGATTAAACCGGTTCATCGGCGACCTAATCGAGCTCGCAAGAATTGAGGCGGGCGAGATGCAGCTCAGTCGTCGCTGGAGCTCCATGGACGAAATAATCTCGGCTGCAACGCTAAGAGCGAAGCCCGTAACGAAAAATCATAGAGTCGAGGTCAAAATTGCCGAAGAGTTACCTGTTGTTCGGGTTGATGAACGCGCGCTAAGTGAGGTCTTCTACACACTAATCGATAACGCTGCGAAGTTTTCACCTGAGGGTTCTGTTATTCGTGTATCCGCCGAAAGCACTGATCGTGAGATGCGGATGGCGATTGAGGACGAAGGAGCCGGTATTCCCCTGGAGATGCGCGAGCGCGTCTTCGATAAGTTTTTCAGGGCTATCCGCAACGGAGACGTTGGCCAACCTCCGGCTGGAACTGGTATGGGCTTGGCGATCGCCAAGGGAATTGTGGAAGCACACGGTGGAGAAATATGGATAGAGAGTGGGCGTGGACAAGACGGCACGCGGGTCGTTTTTACGTTGCCCAATAGTGCTGAGGAAGTAGCCGAACCAACCACGTAAATTACGTCGCACGATGAACGATCAGGCCCGCATTTTGGTCGTAGACGATGAACCGCAACTGATTCGCGTACTACGCACTGGATTAAGTTCTCGTGGCTATGAAGTGCGCGCTGCTATCGATGGTGCAGCTGGCTTCGAAATCTTTAATGATTGGCATCCGGATTTAGTGATAACAGATTTGGCCATGCCTAACGTGGACGGTTTGGAACTCTGCCGGCGTCTGCGCGCGGTGTCACCGGTTCCCATCATCGTCCTCTCAGCAAAAGGTGAAGAGAGGATTAAGGTGGAGGCTTTAGACTTGGGAGCAGACGATTTTGTCACCAAGCCCTTTGGTATCGATGAGTTACTGGCGCGCATTCGCGCATCCCTGCGCCGGGCAAGCGCCAAGCCTGCAAACGAGAATCAAACGCTGTTTGAATTGGGCGACTTTCGTGTAGACCTCGAATCGCGCACTGTGACAGTTCGAGGGAACGAAGTCCGCTTGACTCCCAAGGAATTTGACCTCCTCACCTACTTCGTGAAGCACCCGGGAAAAGTTCTTACACACCGGACGTTACTTGCATCGCTTTGGGGCGGGAATTCCGTAGAACAGAACGAATATCTGCGCGTGTTTGTTGGCAATTTGAGGAAGAAAATTGAGCCAAACTCTGCGACGCCCCGTTACATCCTCACCGAACCATGGGTGGGTTATCGCTTCGATCCCGGCCAGTCTTAGCCCGGCAATCTAGACGGTTCTTTCGTCATTTCAATCGATCCTTCAACTCCTTTCGTCTTTACAAACTTTTTATGGAGCCTTTACGGCATTTTTACGCGCCCCAGCGTAATTTGTGGTTGTGAAGGTAGAAATCAAATACCAAGCCCTCGGTTGGCAGTCGTTCGCAGCAATTATCATGTTTTGCTAGCTCCCTACTATCACTCGGCTTCGGCTTCATTTTCACCACCAGTTGGATATTGAACGCGGACCTCCATCCAATGCTTCATGGGATAGGCCTCACTCTTCTGATCATCGGAATCCCGATTCTGATTCTCGGCGGCCACTGCCTGGATTTGATGGAGAGGGAAAAGAGAGGCGTGGCAATCAGGAAAGGTGAAGATGGCAACTGCCTTAAAGCGTTTGTTAGTCGGAAGAGCGCTTAGAACAGAGCAGGCCGCCCATGAACGTCTCACTAAGAAAACCGCTTTGGCGGTTTTTTCTTCCGACGCCCTTTCATCCACAGCCTACGCAACCGAAGAAATTCTGCTCGTACTGGCAGTCGCCGCCGTTTACGGGCAGACCAACGCATTCAAGTACGTCGTGCCAATCTCTATCGGCATCGGCGTGCTCCTCGTCATCGTCGCCATCAGCTATAGGCAAACAATTCATGCTTACCCATCAGGCGGTGGTGCCTACATTGTTGCCAAAGAGAATCTGGGTGTTAACGCCGGCCTGGTAGCGGGAGCGTCCCTGTTAGTCGACTATGTGCTCACCGTTGCGGTTTCGATTGCGGCCGGTGTTGCTGCCATCACATCAATGGTCCAGGGGACACGATACGCCTGGCTGGATAATCACAAGGTCTTTCTCTGTCTGATCTTCATTGCTTTCATCGCATTGGCGAACCTGCGTGGAGTTCGAGAATCCGGCGCCGTGTTCGCAGCACCGACCTACGCTTTTCTTGTCAGTTTCCTATTTATGATTGGTTACGGGCTCTTTAGTTATTACACGTACGGCGGAACCGCACCGATCCCTGGCCCTGAGGAAATCAAGACGGCCGAAGGATATAAGCTTCAACCTTTAACGCTCTTTTTGTTATTGGGGGCTTTCTCAAATGGATGCGCAGCATTGACGGGAATCGAGGCTATTTCTAATGGTGTACCTGCGTTTAAAAAACCGGAAGCGCGGAACGCAGCTACGACACTCGTAATCATGGCGGCGCTCTTGACGACAATGTTTCTGGGCACCAGTGTGCTTGCCTATCTTTATGGCGTGCATCCACACGAAAGCGAGACCGTAATTTCCCAGTTTGCCCGGATCATGTTTAGCGGCCCAATGGGTTGGCTTTATTACGTCGTGCAAATCGCGACAGCGTTGATCCTGGTGCTCGCTGCTAATACCTCTTTCGCCGACTTTCCTCGGCTCGGCAGTTTATTGGCACGTGATCGTTTCCTTCCGCGGCAGTTTGCCACGCGTGGAGATAAACTTGTCTTTTCAAATGGAATCGTAATTCTGGCGATCTTTGCCAGCATCCTCGTCATTGCCTTTGGCGGGGATACCAGCCGGCTCATCCCGCTCTACGCGGTGGGTGTCTTCTTATCTTTCACACTCTCACAATCCGGTATGGTGCGACACTGGCTCAAAGAACGAGGGCAGATAAAAAAAGTCCGAAAAGCGCCGCGAAAAGGCGACGAGGATATTCACTTCACCGAAAGCACGGTGGATAGCGAATCCTTACCCGATGCTGAATTAGCTGCGTCTGAGGAACGTGGGTCGACCTTCATCACTGACGAGGTTACAGACAGCACGCACTGGAAGAAATCGATTGCTATCAATGCGATTGGCGCAGTTGCCACCTTTATCGTTTTGTGCGTCTTTATCGCTACTAAATTTCTTCACGGCGCCTGGATAGTGGTGGTGGTAATACCGCTGCTCGTGTTCATGTTTCGTGCCATTCACAAACACTATCTAGGTGTGGCAAAGCAACTCTCGACAGAAGGACTGGGGGAGCTTCGACCGATTAAACACACAGTGATTGTTCCAATCTCCGGCATCCACCGCGGCGTCGTTGGCGCGCTGCAATATGCCAAGTCGATTGCTCCAGATCACGTACAAGCTGTGTACGTGGATTTCGATGAAGAAGCGACGGTGAAGCTACGTGAAAAGTGGGAGCGGTGGGGAGCTGGCGTGAAACTGGTCGTGCTTCCTTCACCCTACCGTGAACTTACCCGACCACTGCTGCGATACATCACTCGCCTGGAGAAAAAGAATGAAAATGATGTTGTGACTGTATTGCTGCCGGAATTTGTGCCTGCGAAATGGTGGCAACACCTGCTGCACAATCAGAGTTCACTTATGCTCAAGGGCGCATTACTTTTCCAACGCGGAGTCATCGTGACCAGCGTTCCTTACCACCTGGAAAAATAAAAGCCGGGAATGTTTGTAAGCGATTCGTGGTTAGTTTACGGAGAGCTTACTAGGTTCTGTCGTCTTACCAGCCAGGAAGCAGGAACGGCAATAAACTGGCCGGCCTTGTGAAGGATAGAAGGGTACGGTGGTTTGTTGTCCGCATTGCGCGCACTGGACGGAAACCTCTATACGCTGGCGGACGCCGGACGTTTGAGCGGCCGTGATGGCGGCTAGTCGCTCGTTCTTCGCTTGTTTACATGGTTTGCAACGCTTAGGTTCGTTCTTGAGGCCTTTGTCGTGAAAAAATGCCTGCTCGCCTGAAGTCCAAACGAAGTTCTCGTTGCAATCGACGCATTTGATAGTACGGTCTGGATGTTCGGTTGCTGTGCTCGCTTCCAGCTCAAGGAGCTCTTCCCTTTGTGACATGTTACATCTCCCAGGGTCGACGAAATGCTTTTCTTTTGGCGGGCCACTCGGAAGCGGTTTTGCCGTTCGTTCAAAGAGGAGCCGCTGGGATCCTGGCGAGTATCGGGGTGAGCTTAGGCTGCCCTCGAACAGGCGGAGCGGATAAAGAAAAAGTATAACTATGGCGAAATTGTGTCAAGGTAAATTCCAGAGTATTCTGAGGAATACTCAAAAACGGACGAGAAATAACGATGAACGTGCTGATCGTTGGATCGGGTGGGCGTGAACACGCCATTCTGTGGGCGTTGCAAAGGACCTCCAGGCGGGGGCTGAAATTGTTCTGCGCGCCGGGAAACGGCGGCATCGCTGATGTCGCGACGTGTGTCCCAGTCGCCGTAACCGACATTACTGGACTGCGACGCTTCGCACAGGACGCGAAAATTGACCTGACGATTGTCGGGCCCGAAGGACCGCTGGCCGCCGGCATTGTTGATGAGTTTCGAGACGCTGGTTTGAGAATTGTTGGTCCAACGCAGGCCGCTGCACGCCTCGAGGCAAGCAAGGCGTTTGCTAAGGACTTCATGCAACGACATGCAATTCCGACCGCCGGCTACCAGCTTTCCCAATCAACCGCGGAAGCGTTGGAGGTGTTGCGCAGTGGCAGGTTTGGCCCACCCGACCATCCTGTAGTGTTAAAGGCGGACGGACTTGCCGCCGGCAAAGGCGTGATCGTTGCCCAGTCGCGAGCAGAAGGCGAGCGAGCTGTAAGTGAGTTGACAGATGGATCGCTTGTCGATGTCGCGGCAGCACAACAAATCGTGATTGAAGAAGCACTGAGCGGAAGAGAAGTGTCGGTGTTGGCGTTTGCAGCGGGCCGCGACTATGCGTTGATGCCGGCTGCGCGTGACCACAAACGGATCGGGGAAGGCGACTCGGGGCCTAACACCGGCGGGATGGGCGCTGTAACGGGCAGGTCAATACTCGATTCCGCCACACTCAGCCGCATTGCAAAGGACGTAGTTGAGCCGACGCTCAACGGTGCCGCCGATGAAGGGTTTTCGTTTCAGGGAATCTTATTTATCGGCTTGATGCTGACTCCCAATGGGCCAAAGGTCCTGGAATACAACGTGAGGTTTGGTGACCCGGAGACGCAGGCAATTCTCGTGAGATTGCAGACCGACCTTTTGGATATCTTCGAAGGCGTCGTCGATGGGAACCTCGCAAACTTGAATGTGCAATGGAGCGATCAGTCTTCAGCGTGTGTGGTGTTGGCGAGCGCTGGTTACCCGGGAAAATACAAAACTGGAATTCCGATCGATGGTTTAGAGTCGATTGAAGATGGCGTACAGGTATTTCACGCCGGGACGGAGCGTTCGACGGAAAACCAATTGTTGACGGCAGGCGGACGCGTACTTGGTGTGACCGCTGCAGACAACACATTGAATGCGGCGCTGGCGAAGTGTTACGAAGCGGTATCGAGAATAAGTTGGGAAGGGATGCAATACCGCCGCGACATTGGCTCTTTTCACGATTCGGTCGCCTCTAACGCGTGATCGTGACCGGTCGGGTGGGCCGGTTGGGGTGGGCCGGAGTGACGCGTCTACCGCGTTGGTCTTACCGCCAATTCTGGAAGGCGGCGTCTGCTGCTGTTATACTCAGTTTTTCCGTTTAAGAATGCGTAAATTTGAACCCGTTGAAGTTGTTCATCGTACAAACACATGCGGGCGGGCGTAAGTCTTAAAAGCACTAATGGCTGGCAAAACGCTCTACCAACAATTCGCCGGAGGATGAGTCAAAGATGGGACTTTGGACACGAATAAAACGCTCTATGCGCGCAGCATTTGGCGGGATTATCGAATCGACTGAGAATCCCGAACTCATTCTCCAACAAACCATACGCGATATGCGCGACCGCGTGCCGGAATTGAACAATTCCGTTGCGCAGGTGATGGCGACTGAAAAGCTCCTGGCGAAGAGTAAGGAGCGACTGGAATCGCAGGTGGTTGACCTCGACTCCAAGATTCGCGCGTCTGTGAAGATGGGTCGGGACGACATCGCTACTGCCTACATCGGTCAACTTCAGCAGGCACAGATGGATTTGCTGAAAACAGGCCAGCAGCTTGAACACGCGACACTTGCTTCTAAACAGGCTTTGAAGGCACGCGACAATTATGTGTTGCAGATGCAGCGCCGGACTGCGGAAGCAATGCAGTTAATCAATCAGTCGAAGCACGCGCGCTTGCAGGAGCAACTGGCGCAGACGATGGAATCGTTCCAGATTGGCGACGACGCGTCTACGTTTAACGAGATGCGCGACAAAATTGATCGGCGCGCAGCGGCTGCCGAGGCAAAGATGCAGCTCGGTGCGGCATCTGTTGATAATCAGATGCAGGACATTGAGCGGGAAGCGATGGACATGCAATTACAAGACAAGCTGCTGTCTTACAAACGCGATATGGGGTTGTTGCCGGCCGGCTCAAGCTCAACGCAGGCGTTGCCGGCTCGCGGTGAAACAACCGAAAAAACCAGCGACGTTGTGATAAACGGAAATCGCAGTAACTAGACCAGGTAACGCAAACTGTTAGTTTTTGCGTTTGTAAGAGCGTGATCGCAAACCGACAGTTTGCGCTACGAGGTTTATGGCAGAGTTTCCAAAGATTGACGCGAAATACCTAAAAGAGGCATTCAAAGAACCCTTAAATTTTTGGGGATTGGCCAGCTTTGCCGTCGTCGCAGCTTACGTACAGGATATAACGCCGCTTGCCGCTGCATTGGCCGCTGAAACAGTTTACCTGGTAACCGTGCCTGCCAGTTCTATTTATCGTCGTCTGGTTGACCGTCGCGAGAAACAGCGGCTCCTGAAGCAACGTGAGCAGCAACGCGAGGCCGCCATCAAGATGTTTGACCCGCGCGAGCGCGAAGCGGTCGAGTATCTGCGTTGGATGAAAAACCAGATTTACTCAAACTACAAGAAATTCACCGGAACCAAACAAGTACCGACGAACATCCAAAGCCTGGATCAGCGCTGGGAAGACTTCGTCGATCTGCTGGACGTTTATCGACGCCGCAAACATCACTTGCGCTCGATCAATCGCCAGGCGGTGCGCAATCAGTTAGTGCAAGCTGAGCGATCGGTTGAGAATTCGCGCGATGATCGCGAGCGGCGAATTCAACAGGCAAATGTCGAGATTTTGAAGCGGCGAGTGGCTGCTTTCAACGACATTGAGCGTTCGGTAAAACTTGTCGAGGGGCAGCTTCAATCGATTGAGAACTTTTTTGGTTTGGTAAACGATCAAGTGGTGACTCTGCCGACGCCGGAGCGCGTGTCTTCGCTGGATTTCGAACAGTTGAGCGACTCAATTGCGATGACCAAGCAGATGCTGGAAGAAACCTCAGATACGTTTGCCGCCCTCGACAGCCACAACCGCGGCATCGGCAACTACGAACTACTCCTCAACAGCTCCGGCTCGAAATAACTTATCCGCAGATTCCACCGAACGCCAAAGGCGTTCCAATAACTTAGCCCGGCGTAACACGCCGGGACCAAGAGCTCACCTTCTGGCGCGGCGCAGGCTGTGGAAATCTGGGTAATCTGGCGACGATTTTGCCTGTTTCCAGCCTTTTGGCTTGTTCAAGTAGAGCCTCAATTGCTACACTATAACGCGTTGAAAAAAAAGATAACCACAACATATTGACATCGAGGTTTCAAAGGAGTATAGTCCGCTCCGCTTGAGACGAGGCGGGTTGAATGGAGCAGCGGCAGGCCCCCCTGAGTTGCTCCCACATAGCTTTTTCGCTTCGAAAAAAGCCAACCGAAGTATCCGCTACACATCAAAAGATCGGACGCGCCTGCCATGCGGCAGTCGTACCACTGTCTTTGAAACTCCCGATATAGCTCGTGCCGCCCCAGGGCGACGAGAAAGGTCAAACGATGAGCGCAGCAATTGGTAAACAAACCCCCGCATCGGCAGACGTATCTTCAACGGGTACCGCAAACAGCACAACCCAGGTGCGCCGCAAGTCGCAGCCGTTGGGCTTGAATGCAAAGCGCGTGATCAGTAAGCGCTATTCGCTGAAGGATGCGAAGGGCCGAGCGCTCGAAGAATGGCCGGACATCGTGAAGCGCGTGGTGGGTCACGTTTCCAAAGCTGAAAAGGACCCCCAGAAACGCGACGAGTTTTTCGACGCGATGAGTGAAGTGATGTTGGCGCGTGAGTTTGTGCCAAACACACCCTGCCTGGTAAACGCCGGCAAAACTAACGGACAGTTGGCCGCCTGTTTCGTGCTCGATGTGCCTGACTCGATCACCGGAATAATGGACCACGCCAAGGCGGCGGCAACTATTCACCAGACCGGTGGCGGTACCGGTATGACTTACGAATTTCTGCGGCCTCACGGCGCGCTCGTAGGTTCGACGCGTGGCGTGGCCTCAGGTCCAGTGTCGTTCATGAACATCGTCAACCAGGTAACTGACGTTGTGAAGCAGGGCGGTGTGAGACGCGGCGCGAACATGGGCATGATGCGCGTTACCCATCCGGACGTGCTTCGTTTTATTCATGCGAAAAACGATCAGCACTCGCTTACCAACTTCAATATTTCGGTAAACGTGACGGAGAAGTTTTTGAAGGCCGTTGACGACAACGACTGGTTCCAAACCGAATTTGATGGCGAATCGTGGACTGACCCAATCTACGATCCGTTGCGCGATGCCGATTACGTTGTGTATCGACGTGCTGATGGCTCGACCGTCACTTTCTGCGATAAAGACGCTTATGCGACGGCCGATCTGTCGAGTTGTGTGATTGAGGAACCGCCGCGACCGGGCATGGTGTATGCGCCGGACATCTGGAATCGCATCGTCGCCAGCGCGCACAAATATGCCGAGCCTGGAATCGCTTTCATCGATGAAGTGAACCGGCACAATCATATGATGAAGTCGATGGGCCCGATCTATTCATGTAATCCGTGCGGCGAACAGTTTCTCCACTTCTCAAACTCGTGCAACCTCGGTTCGATCGACCTCGCCAAGTTTTACGATTCAGAGAAGCGCGTTGATTGGGACCGCCTGCGCGAAGTGACCCACCTGTGCACGCGTTTTCTCGATAACGTTATCGACACCTGTGCCTGGCCGTTGCCGGAGATTAATGATGTCGTTAATCGCACGCGTCCGGTGGGCCTGGGCATCATGGGGTTTGCAGATCTTTGTTTGAATCTGAAGGTCACGTACGGTTCGCCAGCGTCCATCGACCTGATGGACGAAATGATGGGATTCATTCGACGTGAATCGTGGAACGCCAGCATCAAGCTGGGAGCCGAGAAAGGTGTATTTCCCGAGTTTGAGCCAAACCGCGAAGCTTACGAAGACTTTCTTTACAACCAGATCGGCGTGTCGCGTGATGTGCCTTTGACGCCTCGCAATTACGAAGTAACCACGATTGCGCCGACTGGAACGATCTCGCTCGTGGCCGAAACGTCTTCCGGCATCGAGCCAAACTTCTCCTGGGCTTATGTGCGCAAAGATACGTTGGGCACACGGACCTACGTGCATACCCTCGCGGCCCAGGCGTTGGGAATTGATGTGGAGCAAACGGAGCAGGAGTCTATTGATCAGGCTGCGGACTACGTTGTCGAACACGAAAACGAGTTGCCCGGTTATTTCATCTCCGCGATGAATATCAGCGCCGAGCAGCACGTGCATGTGTTAGCGGCGGCGCAGCGTAACGTGGACAACAGCGTTTCGAAGACGTGCAATGGAGCACTAAACGATAGCGTTGAATCAGTGGATAGTCTCTATCGCCTGGCGCGTCAGCTGGGTTGCAAGGCAGTCAGCTATTATCGCGACGGCTCGAGAGATAACCAGGTGTTGACGTCGATGAAAGCTGAGGACAAAGGCGAGACTGCTTGCAACCCGGAGGCGACTGCGGAAGTGCTTGACGAGCCGCCGGCAAGTCATGCTGACGCAGCACACGTTGCGCCTGTTTCAACTGATCACGAAGTGCTCGCGCGCCAGCAAATTCAGGCTGACACAGCCGCGTCGGCCGAAGCCCAACCGTCAGCGAGGGCTCAGACTCAGACGCAAATTGAAGCAATCCGCATCGAGCGTCCGCGCGAACTGAAAGGCGCAACCTGGCAGATACCGTTCGACGGCCAGAACCTGTACGTCACCGTCAATCACGACGGTGACATGATCCAGGAAGTGTTTGCAACCGGTCCAATCAGTGGTGGCGTAGGTTTGTTGGCCTCGAAGATGTTGCGGGGTGGTTTTGACGCAGCGGAAGTGGCGTACAGTTTGAACAAGGTGACGGGCACTCACGCCGTTTGGTTCAATGAACGCCTGCTGACTTCCCCTGAACAAGCGGTCGCGGAATGCGTCATGATTACCAACCGGCGCCTCACGGGAAATCCAGACTCAGCTCGTGCTTTGAAACAGACTCAGCACTCGCCGCTTAGCACACAGCCGGGCGCTGCAAACATCACGGGGGCGATCATGTCCAACATGATTGGCATCTGCCCCGAATGCCACGGGCAACTGGAGCATGCGAGCAGGTTGTGATTTCTGCCGGGATTGTGGTTATAGCAAGTGTAAGTAAGCATTAAGGGTATTAGGAGTACCGTTTAGGAGTAGACGAACGGGCTGGATAACAATTCAGTTGGAAAGAACGCAGATTCAGATATTCTGAGTCTGCGTTTTCGTTTGGTCTTCATATTTTGGAGTGCGGTGGCAAGCGAAGCGCGACACCGCTTTGGATTGTTCGCTAAAAAACCAAAGCGCCGTCCCGTCCCGACAAGTCGGCACTTGCCGGCGCCACTCCAAAGAGGTCACCTCCATCCGCTCGCTACCGCTCGTGGTTCTGCGTAACGTGGACTATCTTGTTCTGTCGCCCGCTTCGCGGGCTCTTTGATTTGAGGAGGTGTCTGATCCCCAGGCTTACGCCTGGGGCTACTTCTCTGCCGCCGACTGCGTCGGCTGGATGAATCCGCGACTAACATTCGTGAGGGCGATTCGTTCATAGCGAGTTTGCAGAACCGCGAGCGGTAGCGAGCGGATGCTACAGGCAAGGTTAATCAGAAAGTTGGAATTGTTCGCCGCCGGTTGAGTGGCAACATCCCTCGCTACCGTTCGTGGTACTGCAAGAACGCATAGTCCCTAATAACTGTCGCCCGCTTCGCGGGCTTTTTGATTTCAGGAGGTGCCGGATCCCCGGGCTTACGCCCGGGGCTACTGACTGGCGCCGACTCCGTCGGCTGGCGTCTCAAACTCGCTATGAACGAGTCGCTGGATGAACGTCACCTCCCGAGTAGCAGGTGGTAATAGCCGGTGATGCCGTTGAGGACGTATTGAACGGCAAGGGCGGCGAGGACGATTCCCATTACGCGCGTTGCGATGTCGACGCCACCTTCACCCACCAATCGAATCAACCGCCCGCCGAGATACAGCGTGATGAAAGCAACCAGGAAGACTGCGGCGATTGCAACGCCGATGGCCGCCAACTTTTGCACGTCGCCGCCGGCTTGTGAAGTCAAAAGCAGAATTGTGGCAATGGTTCCCGGACCTGATAACAGCGGCATCGCCAGCGGGAAGACAGCGATGTCATGGCCTTCGGACCTTTCCTTTGGCTCGGGCGACTGCAGGCCGCCACGTTGTCCAAACAGCATTGGCATTGCAGCGACGAACAGAAGTATGCCGCCGCTGATGGAGAAAGCGTGGACGGTGACGCCAAGATAGGAAAGCACCGCACGTCCGGCAATTAGAAAGAAGATTGCGGCGCCGAAAGCGATGAGTACGGCGCGAGTGAGAATGCGTCGTCTCTGCGAGGCGGTCTCGCCTTTTGTTAGTGCCACATACAGCGGCACCACGCCCGGTGGGTCAACGACGACCAGCAGAGTGACAAAAGCGGCCAGCCCGAATTTGATAATGTCCTGATCCATTTTAAGAGGAGATCATAGTACAGAACCTCGAGCCAATGTTACACGCAACTATTTTGGAGTGCGCTGACCTGTCAGCGCTTTGGTCTGTGCGAGTCGTAAAGTCGACTTTGTTAAGCGAGAGCGCGTCAGTTCGCCACACGAGAAAGCGGCGACAGGTCGCCGCACTCCAGGGAGTTGAATGTTTCCCATCCAAAATATATCCTGCATTTGACATATACGCTCGAGTCGCGTATGGTTAATCCCGAATTGAGTTTCAGCTAACTCCCTTCCAGCTTCTCTGGCATTTCCCAGATCATCTGAATTTCAAAGCTACCCCAGTTTAGACAGCCAAGGCCTCTCTTTCTGGTTCCGTTATCCTTGGCAAATTGGGAGGCTTCTGAAGCTTCTGTTGATCCCACAGGGGAAAAGGTAAGAAACACATGTCTATGAAACTTTATGTTGGTAATCTCGCGTTTGAAACGTCGAGTAAAGATCTTGAAACAATGTTCGCGCAAGCGGGCACAGTGCAAAGCGTCTCCTTGATCGAGGACCGCGAAACGGGTCGCTCACGCGGCTTCGGCTTCGTCGAAATGTCCACCGAGGAAGAGGGCAATGCAGCCGTGGCGCAGTTCAATGGTAAAGACCTGGGCGGGCGCACGTTGAAAGTTAACGAAGCCAAACCCCGCGAAAATCGCGGCGGCGGCGGCAATAACGGTTCGCGCTACTAATCGCGAACCTTTAGTGCTCTTCAAAGCCCTCGGCGTTAATTCGTCGAGGGCTTTTTGTTGTTTAATTCGTTCAGCCACGCTGCTCATCAACTGCAAAGTCGGGTAAACTTGCTGGTAGACGGAAGACGAAAATGAACCGAAGACATTTTCTTTTGTGTGCAGGTGCAGTCGGTGCTGTGGCAGCACTATCAAGGTCGCCGCTAGGCCAGACGTTGTCCACGCAAGACCGAATGAAGAAATCGACCGCCACAAGGAAGGGAATCGAAAAAGTGATTAAGAGTGATGCGGAGTGGAAACAACAAATGACGCCGGAGCAGTATGCGGTGACGAGAGAAAAGGGTACTGAACGCCCGTTTTCGAGTCCGCTTAACGATCTTCACGAGCAGGGAACCTTCGAATGCGTGGCGTGCGGACTGCCTTTGTTCAGTTCGAAGGCAAAGTTTGACTCCGGCACGGGTTGGCCTAGTTTCTATGAGCCGATTCAGAAAGAGAATATTCGCGAGGAGAGTGACAGCAGTTTGTGGATGACGCGCACAGAAGTGTTGTGTGCGCGCTGTGATTCACACCTCGGCCATGTTTTTGATGATGGACCGAAACCCACCGGGCTGCGCTACTGCATGAATGGAGTGGCGTTAAAGTTTGTGGCGGGTGAGTAGTCCGCACTTTCTCAGATCTGCGGAATTTAAACCTCACCCTGTGCCAGATAGTCCTGAAAAACCTCAAGTCAGAAGTTTGACTTTCAAATGAAATCGCCATATCGTGCGCACGCCTTGGCGAGCCAAAAAGAGCTCTGCTAAGACGACATTATTCTCTTCAGTAAAACTCGTCACCTAATGCCAAGCTGACAGTTCCTCCCGGCGAATTGCAGCTGTTTCCTCGGAGGTAGAACATGCGAACTCTCGTACTCACCACACTTCTTTTACTCGTCCTGAATTTCGGTAACTGCGACAGCCAATGGGTGACACCTGCGGACACGTCGGCTAACACCCTTGATGTCAAAGCAATCGTGCTCGATCACCCCACATCTTCTGATGGGAAGAACATTGTTGTTTTGCAATTCAAGTCCGGGGGAAAGGCCGTGAAGTTTGGGGGTGGCGAGACCGTCACGTGTAACGGCGTAAACCTGCCTTTGAATGAGTTGATGTTTGGCTATGCTGAGCGTGTTCCGATCGTACCTGTCGGCGGCACATATCATTTCGTCTATACCCGTGCCGGAGTTCCTACCGCGCTGGATCTTACCGTCCCGGCTCGAGTTGTATTTACGTCTCCAACCAATGGCGCCACGGTCGCGCGCAGCAGCAACATGACTATCACCTACGTTCCGGGAGGTGGCACTGGCGTCAACGCGAGCGGCAGCGGGCCTTCAGGCAACCTCGACCGAAATGTGTTCCTACCCGATAATGGCACATACACGGATATGAACAGCAGCACGTTCGGAACGGGGCCTGGTAACCTTTCTTTGACAAGACGGTTCGAAGGTCCTGTCGGCGGTACGGGCTTCCATTCCGCGACAAAACAACACGACTCGCGTTCGAATATCAATGTAAATTGGAATTGATGGCTGCCTGATTTATTCGGCGAGCGGTTCGCTGCTGCTCGTGATTTTCAGCAACATCAGCGTAGGTGAAGGCGCAAATAGTGATAGGGGCACGGAATGCCGTGCCCCTATAGTTTTAGAGTCTTATGGTTTTTAGCTTTCGGGCTCGGCAAGATTAGCAATCGCGCTAATCAGTTCGTCTGGTTGAACTGGTTTAGGCACGAACATATTGAAGCCGGCCGCGAGTGCGCGAGTGCGGTCCTCAACTCGCACGTAAGAAGTCAAAGCGACTGCGGGAGTGTTCACTCCGTTAGCGTTATCAAGCGCGCGCAGTTTACGAATGAACGAGTAGCCGTCCTCGCCAGGCATCGCGAGATCTGACACGACGACATCCGGCCGGTACCACTCCAGCACTTCGAGCGCTGCTGAAACTGACCTCGCTGTCTCTACCTTCGCCTTCGAATCTTCCAGCATCACACTCAGGATATGGACGGTATCTTCATCGTCATCAACCACCAGCACCCGAACGTCTTCAACCGAAGGTAACGACGCGACGTTCCTGCTGGCGGTCGTAAAACGCTCGGGGCGTTGAATTGCCTCCGCTCTTTGTTTAGCGCGCTTCGGCGAAGGAGCGAGTGGCAAACGCACCGTGAACGTAGCGCCTTTGAATTCGCCGTCACTTTCGGCTTTGATTGTGCCGCCATGCAGTTCAACGAGGTGACGCACAATCGCCAGACCTAACCCCAGTCCGCCGTGCTGGCGCGTGGTGGTTCCATCAGCCTGTCGAAAACGCTCAAAGATGAATGGCAGGAACTCCGGACTGATCCCCTGGCCAGTGTCACTAACGCGAATTTGAAGCTGATTGCCGGAACGCTTCACTGTTAGTTCAATCCGGCCGCCTGACGGCGTGAATTTGATCGCATTTGAAAGCAGGTTCCAAACAACTTGTTGCAAGCGGTTCGCGTCGCCAACAGTATGTCGCGTTGACGGATCGAGCGTCAGCTGCAAATGAATGTCTTTGGAATCGATAGCAAGCTGAACTGAATCGATCGCAGCGTTAATAACCGAAACGATGTCGACCGGTTCTTTGTTGAGTCGTAGTTTGCCGGTAATCATGCGCGACACGTCGAGAATGTCTTCGATCAACTGTGCCTGCGACTTCGCGTTACGATCAATCGTTTCAACTGCGCGCTTAACGGTACCCTGATCTAATGTTCCGGTTTTGATCAAGTGAGACCAACCCAGGATTGCATTCAACGGCGTCCGTAATTCATGAGAAACGGTCGCCAAAAACTCGTCTTTCATGCGGTTTGCTGTCTCGGCTTCTGCTCGAGCCATTTCTGCTCGAGACAACAATTGCTCGCGTTCTGCCAGCTTTTGTTCGACCTGCTGGTGAAGGCGCGCGTTTTCGATAATGTCAGCGGCCATGCGCGCGTAGAGATCCAGAAGCCGCACCTCACGGTCAGTCGGATGATGGGGTTGGCGGAAGTGGACCGAAAGCACTCCGATGATGTTGCCGGTGCGAGCAATTAGCGGCGTGCTATGGACCGAACGAAAGCCGCCCACGCGGGCCGCGTCGCGATACTGAGCAAACGCCGGATCAGTTTCGGTGTCTTCTACAATCACGCGCTTGCGAAGTTTGTAGGCTGACCCGCATGCGCCCCCTCCGGACGGAACAAACTCGATTGCCTTCAGAAAATCGCTGTTAAATCCGCTGCTGACAGATACGTTCAACCCGTCATTGGCCGGATCACACAACGAAAGTAGGCCGAGGTCCGTTTCCTGGACAGCCATCGCTGCGCGCAGCACCTCATGCAGCACCTTTTCCATGTCGAGTGTGCTCGTTAGGCTAACGCTCATTTCATGGAGTCGTCGCAGGTCCTCGACCTGGCTCGCCAGCTCATCAGTTACGTGTCGCAAACTTGCCTCGGCTCGCTTGCGCTCGATGATCTCGGTTTCCAAAACCTTGGCTTGCCGTTGCAGTTGAGCAATTGCACGCAAACGCGCGTCTGGACTTTGCAGGTCTGAATATGTTTCCGAAGGAATTACGCGCGAATGCGTCAGGCAAACCGCCTCGTGTGCGTGGCCCAAACCGTTGCGGCCCAGGCTATGCATCGGATAAGCGCAGAAAAGAGAAAACGTATGGGACTTTTGCAGGTCGTTCCACAGCTCTTCAAGACGGACCGCAGCGCTATAGTTACCTTCATCCCAAAGCAGCGCCACCATCTCGCCAAAAGCGCGGAGACGCAATCGTCCGTCGGTCACGCTTGCGATTACGGAGCCAATTGATTCACTGAAGCGTACCGGGTCGGGCCAACCGTCCACCATGAATGTGGCAAGCGTCTCCGCAGCGTCAAGTGAGACAAACCGTCCGGAGGCCCGAGCTTCTATAACGTCGACGCCGTTTGCAATTAGAAGTTCATCGAGACCGTCTCGATGCGCTTTCGTCGCAACCACGACTGCCGCGTCGCCCGCCTTGATCGCATTACCCACAAATCCACTTAGCGAGTTCAGCAGGAATCCATCTGCCTCATAAAACTGAACGAAGTGGTCTGTTTCGCTCATCGTCGTCCAATCTGTTCTTGGCGCGACGTTCCACCCGCTCACCTCATCCAGGTGAACTTCCGCTGCATCGTCTATCGAGCCTGTGCTGCTATTAACCGTAATCACCTTGATCCTCCGCGCTTGAGCGCCCCTTTACTGATGTTCCAACTTCGATTTCCATGACCATCAGCCCTTGCAATGGCGCGCCTCAGCGCGGGTGCATTCTAACACTGCAAGTATCCGCTAAAGTCTTAGAACGCCAGCGTCGAGTGCGGAAGCTATTGAATTTCTGTGTTCTCGACACATCTCCGTAAAAGAACTCAATCGTTGGGCCTCAGGGGAACCTCGGAACTTTTACTTAAATATTACGCGACCCTTACACCAATGCGACTAGTATGAAGTCAACCGACCTGTACAGCGACCACGCCGAGGAGCAACCCCATGAAAGTATTGCTGGTCAATCCGGAGTTTCCCGACACGTATTGGAGCTTTCGCCACGCGTTGCCATTCGAGCGCAAGCGTTGTGCGTTTCCGCCGCTGGGACTGTTAACCGTCTCGGCGATGTTGCCGCGGGAATGGGAGCGCCGCCTTGTTGACCTCAACGTGCGTTCACTCAAAGCTTCGGATATTGAGTGGGCAGACATGGTTTTTGTCACAGGAATGCTTGTGCAGAAAGACTCCCTGCGGGAAGTCGTGCGTCGTTGCAAGGCGGCCGGCAAGAGAGTTGTGATAGGTGGTCCTTACATCACCACAACGATTGAGGAGTTGCCGGAAGCGGATCACATTTTTGTCGGAGAAGCGGAAACGACGTTACCGCAATTCGTAGAGGACCTGCGCAATGGCACAACGCTGAGAAAATACCAGTCGCCTGAACGCCCACCGCTTTCGACCACGCCCGTCCCGGATTTTTATCTCGCGGATTTAAAACGTTACAGCTCGATGTGCATTCAATATTCGCGCGGATGCCCGTTCAATTGCGAGTTCTGCGACATTATTGAGATCTACGGCCGCGTACCTCGCACCAAGAGCAGCGAACAAATGCTGAAAGAACTCGACACATTGAAGTCGCTGGGCTGGCGGGGAAGTCTTTTCATCGTCGATGACAATTTTATTGGGAATAAGAAAAACGTGAGGCAGTTGATGCCGCCACTTGCTGAATGGCAAGAGAGAAACGGATTTCCGTTTGCCTTGTTCACCGAAGCGAGCGTAAACCTGGCGGAAGACGACGCGCTATTACGCGATATGCATCGCTCAGGTTTTGACAAAGTGTTTCTGGGAATTGAAACGCCGGAAGAAGATAGTCTGAAAGAAGCGCAAAAGCCGCAAAACCGAGGCAATTTGCTGGAGGCGGTCAAGAAGATCCAAAGCCATGGAATGGAAGTGATGGCCGGGTTTATTGTCGGCTTTGATAATGATCCGGAAGATATTTTTGAACGGCAAATCAGATTTATCCGCGACAGCGCTATTCCCCTGGCGATGGTGGGTTTGTTAACGGCACTTCCCGACACGCAGCTTTGGCGACGCCTCGGTAAAGAAGGGCGCCTGATTGGTGAGAGTACCGGGAACAATACCAACACTTACTTGAATTTCGTCCCCAAGATGGATCCTACACGACTAGTTGAAGGTTACAAGTCGATCATGCGAACGATTTACGCGCCGCGCGAGTATTACCAACGGGTGCTCGAATCGCTGAAACGGACGGCGCGCGAAACTGCGGGTGCCGAAAGCATAAGTTCTTTTCGTAACGTGACTGCGTTTCTCAGGCTGACTTTCCGATTGGGCGTGGTTGATCGTGAGAGGTGGGAATTTTGGCGATTCTTTGCGCGGACGGCAGCGCGGCATCGTCATCAGTTTGCGAAGTCAATGCGTCTCGCAGCGATGGGCTACCATTTTCGAAAGTTGAATGAAGCTTACACCGATTAGAGCTCTGGCGGGGACGCGCCGGCACTCGAAGCGAAGGTGGACAAGCGACTAAGTTCTTCCTGATCCGCCATCAATCTCACCTTTTTCAGTTCCGGCCCCTTGAGGCCAAAATGGACAGCCATGTCGACGATCTGTCGCCCATTCACAAAGTCGGAGGGCTTTGCGCAGAACTGTTCCATGGTGGGATGAAATTCCCGGCACGCGGGGCGTTTGGGTATGTTGAGGCCCAGCCGGCAACTACCGTCCTTTTGAAACTCAGTACAAAAATCACAAACATTCACAGTGTTGAGCCCGCCGGAGGTCAGTGTCCCACAGGTATCCGCTGAAAGCATGTCTTGCCTTCGCGATCCTGCCAGGAAATATCGAGCACGTACGGGTGAATCGCTCCCGCCGTCGGCTTGAGTCGCGCCATTTGGTCGTCGCGGCTATCGACCGCTTTACCGTTGATCCACGTCTTATGAGGCACTACCACCTGTTCGTTGGGCCTGACGACCGCCAGGGGAGCAAACCTGATGTGCGCCTGCGACGGGCTTCCAGGCGCGGCTTCATCTCTCAGGAAAATAGTCAGAATCTCGACCGTCCGGAGCGTCGCGTCGGTACCATTTGTTAGTTGTAGCTGGACGTCAGGCTCGGCGTCTATGAACGCGTGATCAAAAGTTTTCATTTTCATCTCCTGTTGGCGAGTTTCGCGCTGCGGGCCCGTTGAGAAATGCTCTTCGAGACGCTCCTCGTTAATACGTCGCCAATATCACAGTCCAACGCTTCACAGATTTTTTCCAGCGTCTCGAAATTCACACCGAGCGCTTTTCCTTTCTTGAGACGCCAGAGGGTCGTGTGGCTGATACCGGTTTCCTTTGCCAGCCAGTAGAAGGTTCGCTCCTGCGCCTTTAACAATTCTTCAATTCGTATCTTAATCATAGCTCTATGTTTTCGTGAGTCCTACATGCGGTATTTACCATATCCGCACAGTATTGTCTATTCGGGGTATATCCCACATTTGACATATACGCCCAAAGCGCGTAGGTTGGTGGTGCATTATTAGTCACAAAGTGAACGACGCAACACAAAGAGGATAAATGAGCTACGCTACAAAAAACAGAGCAAAGGTGTCGGGTTCGATCCTGGCGGTCATTGTGCTTGCCGCCATTGCCGCCTGGCAATTTTACCTGTTCGCCAGTTTTGAAGACGGTGGTGTGGCGGGTGTGAACGGCAATGTCCACCTTTGGTGGGCAATAGCTATGGCGGTTTTCTCGTGCATTGCGGCAGTCCTGGTGTTTAGCGTTTTCCTCCAACACGACACTGACGACGACCTACATATTACGTCCTCACCCTACACGTCGACTCACCGGGAAGTTAAGTAAGTGAACAACCTTTTCGCCATGCGCAGGGCCAACGGAGATTGGTACGCGCTTGATGATCGGGGCAGCGATCGTGTTCCCGTTTTCCAGAGCAGTAAGGCGGCCATGACCGCGCGCTCGCAGGACCCACGCATGGAGTGCTTCAGGGCCGTGGAAATCGGTGAAGAGGCTCTTCTGGATTTCACCAGCAGTGGAGATCCGGGTTTTTTGCTTGTCACGGATCCATTACGCAAACTAAACCGCGGCCAGTTGCTTGATCACACTCAACTCACTGGACTGATACGGAATGGCCACTCGCTAACCAAAGGCTAAAGTCAAAAGATGATTTGGTATTGCCACCACTGCGGAACTGTAATGCGACTCTGGAAAATGAAATGTCCGAACTGCGCTAACCTGGCAATGAGTTGGTTGCATCTTTTCGTGATCGTCGTTATTGCTGTGCCGGCGGTTTTTGTTTTGGCAAACGTTCTTTGAAGCAGTCACGAAGTTTACGTGACTGCTAACACATTCTCGGTAACGGAATCGCATCCAGGAAAAGTCACTATGTCCCAACAAACGAAGACAAACGGAAACGGATTCACCGGTTCGGCGTATGAAAACCAGTGGCCCGGCATCGACTCTCAATTTCGGCTCATCATCGTCGCCGGTTTAAGGGCAAAACAGTTGCTCAAAGGGTCAACACCGCGAATCGAGGCCAGCAAGACAAGACGTAGAAACACGAGCATCGCACTGGAAGAAGTAAAGCGAGGGCTGGTCGGTTTTACGACTGGAAATGTTCCGAAACCCGTAAGCGAACTGACCGTTGGGGAAGTAGTCTAGCGCACCGGCGCTTCAAACGTTCCAGCAATTGTTAATCAGGGTGTGGATGATGAATGGCTTAAGGATGTACACCAGTTTCGATAGTCCCCCGATCGATGTGCCCGGTGTTTTTTATAGTCGTCGTGGCAATGGGCCATATTATCTGTGGCACTATGAAGACGTAGTGGGCCAATGGCGTGTCTCTCGCGTGATTACGCCGGATTTCAGCCCTCAGTCGCTCTCAGTCGCCCCCTGGAAATCAGTCCCGATCGCTCTGCAAACCCGCCTCAGCCAACATTACATGGATTAAGAACAAAGCTCCTGAATGCGATCTTATGCGCAACTCAGGACAATCGACCACGCCGACTTTATCAAGATCCCACATCGCGCCTATTACACTCATCGTTGTGACCGACGACTGGCAACCAGCCAACACCACTACACATCAGGACCACGTCATTGCACATGTCGTCGGCGCCACCGTTCTCGGTCATTTCGTTTTTGACGACGCGATTTACGTATTACTTGATATCGGGTTCGTGTGGACGATTTTCCTCGATGCGCAAATGACTTTGCTGCCACATCCTGTCGCCATCGGTGAACTGGAACTCGATGACCAGACCCGCAGCGAAATACAGTCAGACATAGACGTTCTGCTCGGGACAGTTTCGGGAGGAGAATTGAAGCGGATTAAGGCCGCGGACAAAACAAATTTCGAAATCAGCGACGTGCATTTGTTTGAACGAGCTGATGAACGGCGCTTGCTTCTGATTTGCGATGGGACTAACTTGGCGATTGAAACTTCACTTACAACGGCGGCAATAAAAGTCTATGAGTGCTGAAGACGACGATAAGAGTGCTGAGCTAAACGAAGTTGCCAAAAACGAGCACGAGTATCTTCACGAACGTTTGCGGCAGGAGTTGGGAAGGGAACCCACGGAAGAAGAGTTGGATGAATGGCTCAGGCAGCACACAGAGGGCTACTGACCCAGAAGCCCAGTCCAAAGTCCAAGGTCCAAAGTTCAAGGTCCAAGTAGTCCAAGGTCCAAGGTCCAAAGTCCAAAGTCCAAAGTCCAAGGTCCAAAGTCCAAGGTCCAAGGTCCAAGGTAAGGCCAGTCCAACGTCCAAGGTCTCAAAGTCTCTGATCCCGTGGAAACAACTACATCCGCACTAGCTGAGCTCCGTCCAGAACAAAAACAAAAGTCCCAAGTCCCAAGTGACTACTTGAGACTTGAGACCTGAGATTTGAAACCCTGGGACCTGAGAATAGAAACCCTGGGACCTGAGAATAGAAACCCTGGGACCTGAGAATAGAAACCCCAAAAACCCTAAGCTGCTGACTAAGCGTATCGACCTTGGACCTTGGACCTTGGACCTTGGACCTTATTTACCTACTTTCGCCTTATCCCATTGCCACGATCTGGTTATCCACTTGTTTGACGCCTGGGATTGCTCTCAGCGCCCGCTCGATCTGTACCTTCAAAGCTTCGTTCTTAACAGTGCCGGTTACCGTCACCTTGCCGTCAAGCACCGTTGTGATCACGCCCAGGGAAGATAGCGTCGGATCATCTGCGATCCGTTTGTCGATCGCTACCTGAATAGTCGCGTCTTGAGATCCGCTTGAAGCCGTGCCGCTGCTAGGCGCTGTTTGCGTAATGATTACCGGTGGCTGCTGCACAGGCGCCGGTTGTTGTTGAATGATTACCGGTGGCTGTTGCTGTGCCGGTTGTTGCACGATAACAGGCTGCTGCGCGGTCGCTGGTTGTTCCGTCAGGTTCGCATTCACGGTGTCAGTCGTTTGCCCGTTCATCAAAAACAAAACCACAATTGTGATTAAGGCGATCGCTACTACCACGATCACGCCCACCGTAGCGCCGGAAATTCCTCCATCGTTCCGAACCGCCTCGGTGTGTGTAACTTCGCGTCGAGAGGTTGGCGTTTCTACCACCACTCTACTTCTCCGGGCATGTTCATCATCGTAAGCCATGGATTTCCTCCTAAAGTATTAGCCGAGTAAGAGCGGTCGCACGGATTGGCGCGAGCTCCACCGCCTACGGAGCAAGAGCTATTCCCAGATTGGGTTCCGGCCATAAGTCAGGCCGCCACAGTTTATTGTTTGGAATTTCGGTGCGTTTTGAGAGGAGGGGCACTACCAGGTCAATAATGACCGTATGCTTTTCAGTCTTAGCTATCGCCGAGTTGTTGACTTTGAGACACGGCCAGTAATAAGTCCAAACTTCAAAATTTCAAGGTTGAAAGTGGCGCTTGCGCTCTCTTATTCAGACCAGCGCCGGAGCAGGACAGTAGTTTGACTACTTCGCTATCGGCTGTTTACTGTGCTCGCCATGACGACTGCAATTGTTCACCATCCAGTCTTCGAAAAACACGATACTGGCCCAGGTCATCCCGAATCTCCCTCGCGATACAGTGTAGTAATGGATGCGCTTAGAAATGATGACGCGCTGTGGTCCAAACTTTTAGAAGTAGAAGCACGCGAGGCACCGCGCGGCGATGTGCAGGCGTGTCACACGCCGCAACTCTACAAGCAGGTGGAGCGCGTGGTGAGTGAGGGGACCGGTTATCTCGACGCTGACACAATTGTCTCGATGCAATCGATGAACGCGGCGTTACATGGCGCCGGTGCGGCTTGCCAGGCGATTGACTTAGTTATGAGCGGTAAAGCCAGCAACGCGTTTGTACCAGTCAGACCTCCCGGCCATCATGCAACCCGTGAACGCTCGATGGGCTTTTGTTTGTTCAATAATGTCGCTGTCGCGGCCCGTTACGCTCAGAATCGTTACGCTGAGATTGACCGCGTGGCGATTGTCGATTGGGACGTTCATCACGGCAACGGCACTCAAGGTATCTTTTACGACGATCCCTCAGTGTTTTTCTTTTCAAGCCATCAGTATCCCTGGTATCCGGGAACGGGCGCGCGCGGCGAAAACGGTGTCAGCCGCGGACTGGGGTACACGCTGAACGTTCCCTTGCGGGCGCTCACGCCCGCACACGAACACAAGCGAATGTTTGAAGCTGCGATCGCGGACATCTCAACTAAATTCAAGCCGGACTTGATAATCGTTTCCGCCGGATTTGATTCTCGCAATGGAGATCCGCTGGGACAGTTGTTATTGGAGGACGAAGACTTCGTGTCAATGACGCGCACGTTGAAACAATGGGCGCGGGAGAGTTGTAACGGACGAATCGTTTCCTGTCTTGAGGGTGGCTACAATCTCGGTACTCTTGGTGAAACAGTTCGCGCGCATGTGCAGGAACTTCAACACGGGTGAGGGAGTTCCATTGTGAGTTAAAGAGAAACCATTTTCCATATCTCATTTCTCATTTTTCAATTTACATTGGGAAACCGAGACCGTTCGTTCTGAACGGCATTGTCTTTTCCGGATTAAACCAACCAGTTTGCGCGCATAATTTCCGATGTGAACTCATAAATGAGAAATGAGATATGGTGGATTCAAGTTCGAAGTTGCACTTCGATGCGCGTTGGATTGCGTCAACGGTGGGGATGGAAGAATACAGAACCGGGAGCGATAGCGACCGGGTTCATGCTGGGAAACGACTCGTGTTTGGTTCAATAGAGCCAGAAGCTGGTGAATCAGGTCCCGCCATTGTCTCTCACGCCGACTTATGACCCCTGCGTGTTCGTAAGACCCGATTGCTTCTCGATCGATACAAGAACCTGGACGACCTCAATAATCAAGGCTGATAGCCACCCCAGTTTGAACCCGGTCGCTATCGCTCCCGGTTCTGTATTCTTCGACCCACGATGTCGACGTCAAAAGCCGTTGCACTTCGAACTTGAATCTGCGTATCGCAAATGGTTTTCCTTACCTCAACTATCCCTATTGGCCGGTATTAAATATTTGAAGCTTCCTTCGGTGTGGAGTAAACTCAGCCCAACTTAACCATTTCGGCGCGAGGCCGTGAGGCGAGGGTTTGAAAGTCAGCGTTCTTTTCACTCCTTTCGGATAACCAGCCAGTCGACACGGAACCAACCCGCTCGCGCTCGAAGACAGGAGAGTGGGGACCTCAGACCCCTCTTGGGAGAATTAGCGATGCCAGACATGGAGATCACGTGCGCGGAATGCGGGAACGCATTTCCTTTCACTGAACGCGAACAGGAGTATTACCAGGAACGGAATCTGACTCATCCAAAGCGCTGCAAACCATGCCGCGACGCCCGGCGGTCAAACTTCGGTGGACAACGAGGCGGCGGTGGTGAGCGCCAGAGATTCGAGATCACCTGCGATCAGTGTGGCAAGAACGACACGGTGCCTTTCAAGCCTTCATCCGGAAGACCTGTCCTATGCGGCGATTGTTTCAGCGCGAATCGTGCAGCTCAACCCAGAACCTGAGCTGGTACATTTGGGCTGATTAACGCCGTTCGTCCCGCAGAAATATTAATGACGAAGTCCCTTCGGGCGCTTCTATGATTAACTTTGCGCCTGCATACATGAACTACGAAACGATTCAAGTTGAGATGAAGAACGCGGTGGGAGTGCTTACTCTCAACCGTCCTGAGTCATTGAATGCATTGACCAGTCAAGTGGGCCATGAGTTTAAGTCGGCGATGACAGATCTTCAGGCACGCGGTGCTCGCGCGATCGTAATCACGGGCGCGGGCCGCGCGTTTTGCGCCGGCGGTGACATTCGCGAAATGCAGAAGATGGCGGAGCGAGAAGGGAAGGTAGAAGCGTTCTTTGATGAGCCGCTGAGGCTGCTGAATGAATGCATATTGCTAATCAGGCGAATGCCCTTGCCAATAGTTGCAGCCGTCAACGGCTTTGCCTCGGGTGGTGGTTGTAATTTTGCGCTTGCGTGTGACGTGGTGATCGCTGGCGAAGGAGCGAAGTTTAACCAGGCGTTCATCAAGATTGGTCTGATACCCGATTGCGGCGGCACTTTCATTTTGCCCAGACTGATCGGATTAAGACGGGCGACTGAGTTGTTGATGACTGGAGAAATAATCACTGCTGCGCAGGCGCTCGAGATGGGCATGATCAACGCCGTCGTCGCGGACAACGAATTGATGGCGCAGGCGATGGCGATGGCTGAACGACTGGCCCAGGCCCCGACCGCAGCGATTGGTCAAATCAAGAAACTGTTGGAAGCAAGCGCGCAGAATGATTATGGAGCACAACTCGATTGCGAAAGAGAAGCACAGATTGAGGCAGGGCGTACAAACGATTTCAAGGAAGGGGTAACGGCGTTCATAGAGAAGCGTGCAGCGAAATTTACAGGCGGTTGAGAAAAGGACAGGTTTCTGACTCTCGCAGCCGCCGTTGAAATGGCGGCTTTTTTAGTTTGCGTTTAGAAAGTTACACGGGCGTCCCGCCCGTGCATCACGAACAAGATGCCCCGTGGCACCTATGGATTCATTAACCAACATTCAACTCCTGCGGACCAACCGATCTTTTCGGCGGTTGTGGATCGGGCAGGTCATTTCCGAACTTGGCAATTGGTTTAACTTTATCGCCGGGTTGGGATTGGTGCGCGTCGTTTCAAACGGGGATCCGGAAGTAACGACAATCATTCTGCTTGCGCGGCTCGTCCCGTTCACTTTGTTTGCGCCGTTGGCCGGCGCGTTTGTTGATAGGTGGTCGAGACGCGGCGTGATGATTGTCAGTGATATCGCGCGCGTGGCAGTGGCGTTTGGTTTCCTGCTCGTAAAGACCCCCGACGACTTGTGGATTGCCTACCTTTGCACGGCGCTATTGTCGGTTTTCGGCGCTTTCTTTGAAGCAGCGAAAAACGCAGCAGTGCCAAATATCACGGGCGATCGCGATCTGCTGGCAGGAACGGCGTTGATGTTTTCGTCGCGTTTCCTGCTGATGTCGTTTGGCGCCGCACTCGGTGGTTGGACGGCAGCGACGGTCGGATATCGAGCGGCGTTTATCGTCAACGCGTTTTCGTTCCTGGGTTCCGCGCTGTCAGTTTGGATGATACCTGAGGCGGAAACTAGACAGTCGATTGCGGAACAACCCGAGAAATCTGCAAAGAAGAGTTACTGGTCAGACATTCGCGAAGGCTGGGCTTACATAGTTACGCATGCACCGGTCGCTGCGATTCTGACGATCAATATCCTTTGGGCGACAGGTGGCGGCGCCAGTAACTTGATTGCGGATCGCCTGGGCGGGATCGTGTTCGCCGGTGAATACGGATTGACTGGCGACTCTGCTGTGGCGTCACTTTTCTTTGCCGCCGGCATAGGACTTTTTATTGGCATGATGATAGCGCGCCGCGTCGGCTTGCACTTCGAGTTGGTGGGCAAGGTGCCGGCCTTCATTGGCTGGGCACTGATCGCGCAGGGAATCCTGTTTGCGCTGATCGGTGTCGCGCCAAATCTCTGGCTGGCGTGCTTCCTATTATTCCTCGGGCGAATCTTGCTCGGCGCTGAGTTTGCGGTTCAGGAGACGCTTCTGATGCGCCTCGTGCCTGACAACCTGCGTGGCCGCGTAAGTACGACCGATCGAGCAAGTGAACTCTTGATCTGGAGTTTGTCGACCGCGGCGGCGGGTTGGTCGCTGCGCGCGATCACGCCGCGAACACTCACTATCGTTTGTGGATTACTGTCGGCGACTTCCGGCGCAGTGTGGTTGATTCTGTTTGCAACCGGGAAGGTCCGATTGCCGGAACGGTTGCAATCGAGAAAAGAAGAAGCAGCTTCGGCTGTTTCGGTGGGAGACTGAAGAGGGCGATTACAAAAGAATTCGGCAAGCGCATGGGCCAAAACTGGCCGAATACGCTTGCCGTTGGAATTAAACTTAGCGACGCCTTTATGCGTCGGATCGTGAATGAATTAATCTGCGAATACGATCTGCGAACAACACGTCGATTTTCCGCGGTTCAACCAACGCGGTGACTTCGCCTGCTCCCCAAATCGGATGACTCATCGTCTGACCGGTTCGATAGGTACGTCTCATATCGTAAGGCTCGCTATTTACTGACTTGGCGCGCCCGCCCATGACCTTAGTGCCGCTGGAAAATGAGCCGCGCGTTCCACACTTCGGACAAGTCACGCGTGAAATCAATCCTCTCTTAGTGATTGAAGCAACGACGTGTCCGCGTTCTTCCTGACACACCTCACAGAGTTTTTCTACCCTGTCGCCAATCGCATAAGTTGGCTTTTGAATAGTCTGCTTTTCCATAAACGCCTTTCTGGTAATTGTGATAACGCTCAACGGGAAGTACTAACCCAAACTACTTCCGCCGCGGTTCTTAACGTAGGTGAGAAGGTTTTCAAGTTCCATAATGCCTTATCCGATGCGCCTCTGGCAAGTTCGCCCACCTCGCAGTTGGACCAGAAAGCCTCACTGAATCCCGCCCTTACACAAGTATTACAACGCTTAACACTCGCGCTTGTTAGGATGAGTTCGGAGATTTTGGAGACAAACGTAAAGACACCAATGGAACATATAAGCAATCATCACAAACGTGGTCCGATTCAATGGAACACTACCGTATTCATGATCATCTTTCACGCGGGTGCGTTGATCTCGTTGTTTACATTTAGCTGGAAGATGATTCCAGTAATGCTGTTGCTGTTTTGGATTTCAGGCAGTCTCGGCGTCGGGATGGGTTTTCACCGCCTGTTAACGCACCGCGGATACAAAACACCAAAGCTGGTTGAATATTTTCTGACTTTCTGCGGGTTGCTAGCGCTTGAAGGCGGGGCCATCAACTGGGTTGTGACCCATCGTATTCATCACGCAAACACTGACGCGCCAGGCGATCCGCATACACCGCGAGACGGTGGATGGTGGGCGCATATGGGCTGGATCCTTCGCGGCACCGCACAACAACACGATGATGCCGTGATGCACCGCTACGCACCCGACCTTATGAAAGATCCTGTGCACGTGTGGATGAACAGACTTTATTTTGTGCCGCTGATAGTTTGCGGAATTCTGCTGTTCATCTTTGGTGGCTGGCCGCTGATGTCCGCGGGTGTGTTCCTGCGAGTGACGATAGGCTTACAGACGACGTGGCTGGTTAACTCGGCAACTCATTTGTGGGGCTGGCGCAGATTCGAGACAACCGACGATTCGACAAACAGCTGGTGGGTCGCGTTGCTAACATTCGGCGAGGGCTGGCATAACAACCATCACGCGTTTCCGAGAGCGGCAAGGCACGGACTTACCTGGTATGAGATTGATATCAATTGGTATGGCATCCGCTTCTTACAGCTCCTCGGTTTAGCGACCAGTATCAACTTAATCAGTAAGAATCAGCTGCTTCCCAATGCGGCCAGAGAGCCTCTGGAAAGGGCAGCCTGAACCGCAGGCTGCCCCAATCGTTTGAACCGCTTTTTACGAGCAGATCCTCACGCAGTCTCATTCTGAGGCTCGTCTCTCGTGCTTTTGCGGCCATTTCCTTTAGAATCCGCGCATGGTAGTTAGTGCCCGCCGAAAATCAATTGCATTCTTCATAACGCTGGGAGCTTCACTCGTTGCAGTCGCAATCGGGCTCAACGTCGGTTGGATCCTGCTCAACTGGCGCGAGGTGGCGCTGCTGGTGCTCGGCATAGTTTTCTTCCTGGTAATCATTTCCGGTTTAATACTCAACACTACTTTCCTGATTCGCGAGATTCGCCGCAATGAGCAACACGACGCGTTCATTAACGCGGTCACACATGAATTGAAGACGCCGCTGGCCTCGATTCGGCTTTATCTGGAAACACTGAAGACTCGTGAACTGAGCCAGGATCAAAGGCAAAATTTCTACGACATCATGCTGGCTGACAGCGATCGTCTACTGCAGACAGTCGAGCAGGTTTTGGCAGCTGGGCGCGTGGGTCTTCGCAAGCGCCCGATGAACATTGCGCTCATCGACCTGCGCGACATCGTTACGGAATGCCTTGAGATCGCGCGCACACGCTACAACCTCCAGCCGGAATCGCTTACCTATACCGAATCGCTTGACGGAGCCACAGCCCGCGTCGCTGCTGACGCAGAGGAACTTCGCGGCGCCGTCTCAAACCTTATTGATAACGCGGTGAAATACTCCGACAAGGAGGTCCGGCTCAGCGTAGAAGTCTCGAGCATGGATGAAAATCGCGTGAAGATACGCATTGCCGATCAAGGTATTGGGATTCCCGCCGCGCAGTTGAAACGAATATTCAAGCGCTTCTATCGCGTTCCAGGTCGTGTAATGGCCCGCGTGAAGGGAACGGGATTGGGACTTTTTATCGTGCGTTCGACAATTGAGAAACACGGCGGCCGCGTGTTCGCCGAGAGCGCCGGCCCCGGACAGGGCAGCACTTTCACAATTCAGCTACCGCGAGCTTAAGAACCAATGACCTCTGTACTAGTAGTGGAAGACGAACAACACCTGGCCGATGGCCTTCGCTTCAATCTTGAAGCGGAAGGATATGAGGTTGAGACCGTCGGCGATGGCGAATCCGCGTTGTCGCTGCTGATCGGCAAACCTCACAGTTTCGACGTACTTGTGCTTGACGTGATGTTGCCCGGCAAAGACGGTTTCGAGGTGGCGGCACAGCTACGTGAGGAACAACAATTCCTCCCAATTCTAATGCTCACTGCCCGAAGCAGGCCGCAGGACGTGCTGCGTGGTTTTGAGGCCGGTGCCGATGATTACCTACCCAAACCTTTCGAGTTGTCAGTTTTCCTGGCCCGCCTTAATGCGTTGTTGCGGCGTCGTGAGTGGTTTCGTATTGATCGGTCAAACAAGGGACAGAGTGAAGCACGGCAGCCGGAGACGTTAGATGCGCCCGATGAGATTCGCTGCAACGGTCGAGTAATCGACTTTCCCAACCTTGAGCTGCGCACAAAGGGCGAGACAATTCGGCTGACGGTGATGGAAGCGCACTTACTGCGTTACCTCGCCGCGCATCAAGGCAAAGTGGTTTCCCGAAAAGCGATACTTGAAGATGTTTGGGGTTTGAATGAAGACACCGACACGCGTGCGATTGATAACTTCGTTGTTCGGCTCAGGAAATACCTCGAAGACGATCCTTCGAAGCCAACGCATCTATTGACGGTGAGAGGTGTCGGGTATCGTTTTGAA
Source organism: Pyrinomonadaceae bacterium (assembly GCA_963730985.1). Taxonomy (GTDB): domain Bacteria; phylum Acidobacteriota; class Blastocatellia; order Pyrinomonadales; family Pyrinomonadaceae; genus PSRF01. The sequence continues at coordinate 330,492 of CAVSTX010000005.1, read as the reverse complement.
GCCGGCGATAGCGGAAAGACTAATCGACCGCAGTAACAATCGCGGTCTTCCCACCGAACAAATCTGAAAAGTCCTTGGTGTAGATCGTGCTCACTCTTCGCACGCGTCCCACTGTTTCGGCCAGCTCTTCAGTGCTGATAAATCCGTTTTCATTGTGAACGATGGCCCACGCAGGCATGTGCGCGGCAGTCAACAGCACATCTTCGATCAGCCGGAGATATTGTTTCTTGCTCTCCACGCGCGTGCCAAGCCTGCCTGCCTGAGCACTCTCGATCTCATCCCAAAAATCGTTGCCACCCTGAATCCACTCCTCCCGCCAGGCGAAGCGCCCGAGCCGGGCAGCGTGAACACCGTGTGGATGCGGCAAACGAAGGAACAGCAAATCAGTGTGACGGCGTTCTGCGATAAACGAACGAACGTCCTGATTTGTAGCCTTATTGCGTTGAGAGTTGTCGTGAGGGTGTGGCAAGGCTTCCGCCCACTCTCGTAGCAGGCGTGACAAAGATAAAGGCTCGCGCAGTTGCCGGTTGCCGGGCTCGAACGACAAGACGTAGTCGCCCACCATCATCCCGAGCGTTAGCGCCAGTGCGCGCTTATAAGATGTTTCAAGACGTTCGGCGTTGAATCGGACCGTATCAAACCACCAGGCATCCGTCTCGTTGAACCACCTTAGAATCGATGGATTATCAAGCCGATCCCGAGGAACGTATGCATCCTCGACGAGCGTGTTTATGTCGTCTTCGGTGAGACGCTCAGAATTGTTCTCAATGAACGCGGCAGCTTTCGTCGAGGACCACGCCAGCGGGTCATTAGCCGCCACACGAACGTCCCATTGCTTCAAGCGGCGTGAAAGATTCGGTTCGCCGGTGAAGGGAATGGCAATAGATGCGAACTTCAAGCGTCGCAAAACGCTTAGCTCGAAATTTAACCAACCATTTGGAAAACGCTGCCCCGCAAGATAAGCCACTATGTAAACGCCTCAACCGAATATTGCGAAAACCACTACCGCATGAATGATGAAAACAAGCTGAAATCTTCCTCCGGCTCCGCCGCCGGGGCTGTCTCTGCCGGCACCGTCTCCGGCGGGGACTCCTCCGCTGTTTCAACCTTTGCAAAGGAGCGCATCTCATCGGCGTCGCTCAATGAAAGAAAGGCGGAGACGACTGTTGGATCAAACTCGATGCCTGCTCCCTTAATCAGTTCGCGTCTTGCAGCTTCCTGCGTTAGGGCAGCGCGATACGGACGCTCGTCAGTCAAAGCCGCGTAAGTATCGGCTACTCGCAGGATTCGCGCGGCGAGGGGGATTTCGTCCTGCCCCAGAGCATCGGGATATCCGGAACCGTTCCACCATTCATGATGCCAGCGGACCAGCAGTTGAACACTCCGATCTGCGCTCGCTCGCGCCGCCTCCTGCTCGCCGATCACCGGATGGCGCTCGAGATCCAGGCGCTCTTCTTCCGTCAGCGTGCCAGCGCGTTGAATGTAATCCCGCTCCATTGCCACTTCGCCCAGGTCATGCATATACGCTGCTCTTCGCAACGACCGCCGGTCCTGCGGCGCCGAGGTGAAACGCCTCCGCAATACGATCGCAAATCACCGCAATGCGTGCAGCGTGTGGATTGGGGTAACGCTCGAAACGGTCTGCGGCTGCCGCTAGCTGGAGGTACGCTTCGCGCGCGTCGCGTTCTTTTTCACTATCAACTGTGCGTGTTGCCATCGTGGTGAAATAGTTAACCTAATTTTTGTGTACGCTGCATCTTGCGTTGAAGCAATAACGCGTTTCTGTCATTCGGATCCAGCGCGAGTGCCCTATCGAGTTCTGTTTGCGCGCGCCGGTGAAATTTTAAGTCAAAAAACAATTCGCCAAGCATAGCTCGATACGTCGCGCTCGAGGGTTCGAGTTTGACAGCCGCCTGGATTTCGTTTTCTGCCAGGCGACGCGTTCTTTCGTTCGCGGCCAAAGCGCGACCGTAGTATGCGCGATAACGCGGCTCGTTCGGGACTGCGCGCGCGCACGCTGCGAGGTGATTAATCGCGGCGTTGATTCTTCCTTGCTGCAAAGCGCCGAACCCTTCCTTGAAATTGTACTCGGCGTCGAGTGCGTTCGTATCCGTGTCTTCATCAAAGTCAGTTGCTTTTGGTGCTGACGATTTGGCTGGAGCCGACTCGGTAAATTGCCTCGTTCTTTCCAGGGTCGCGTCGTAGGTGGCGCGCGACTGCGGCTTTGTCAACGTTTCGTAAGCCTGTGTTATGCGGGCGAAGCTCGTACTCAATCTCGCATGAAGCGGCGTGACTGACTTGTGAAACCTGTCAGGATGATACCGTCGCGCCAGGGCGTAGTAAGAGTCTTTGATCGCCTCGGTCTCCGCATCTGGCGAGACGTCGAGTATTTCATAGAAGGTTTCCGCGCGATCCAACCGTTCGAGAAACAACTCGAGCTCAGATTCACTACTGAGCGCGCCCCAACTGCTCGACGTTTCTTCCGCTTGTGGTTTCTCAACCACAGGCGGCGGCGCTTTTGGTTTAGCCGCGTCCGCCCGAAAAGCGTTTTGCCAATACTCCCGCTCCACTGCGCCGCTAAGCGCGAGACCATAAATAACTCGGTAGGCGTCCAGGTCACGCATGCCGCTGACGGCAACTAACTGGTCGAGCGTAGCAGGCGTATCAAGCCGCGACAGAAGGAAACTCTCGGCTGCAACGAAGGTATTGGAAAGAGAGACTTCAGCGGAACGAGACATCATCTCGCTCGGATTCCTGAAGCGCTGCGATACGAATTTCAGCGGCAGACGTTGTCCGGCTTCACGCAACAAGGTTGGAACCGGCGGCGTTACGCGAACAGACTCAGCGAGTCGTGCTCGTTCGTCAAACTCCCAGACGCCATCTGTCCATAACAACGCAACGCGCAGCACGTCAGTCACGAGTGCCATTAGCAGTCCATCAAGTTGTTCCGGCGTCAAACGGCGATTCGCCACCAGCTTTTCGGCGAGCGCGAGATCCGAACCTCCATCTCCAAAGGCAGCGAGTTCCTTCTCGGTGACCAGTTGACCCCTGATCAGGTATTCGCGCAGACGGAGTGTCCGAAGATTTGAAGCCGCGAAAATGACTTCACCATTTTCGAAATAGACTGCCGTCTTCGCTTGTTCGTGTTCCAGCCGCAATGTGCCGGACAGGTTTTTTAAAGAGAGTTCGCGGATAAGTTCCGCAAGGGGATGTTCGGTGAGTTGTCCTCTCATGTGAATCGATAACCGAGGCGTCGCTACGTCGCTCACGTCTCGAACAGCATCATAACGCACGATTTAGTTAAAAAAGAAGCAACGCTTTGACACTCGTCTGGCGCAGTCTTATATTGAACTTACCGAGACAATCCAGGCGCATAACTGAAGCTCCAGGGCTTCAACATCTATTGATCTTTCGGGCTCATGTCTGACAAACCGGTGCCGGAAAACGCGCGAACGGATTCGCAGCACGATGGAAATCACAATAGTGACGACCAACGTGTCGCGCAACTGATCGAGCAACTGAAGCAACGCAAAGTCGAGTTGGAAGCGGCTAATCGAGAACTGCGACATCTTTCGCATTATCGTTCGCTGTTTCTGGCGCGTATGTCGCATGAATTGCGCACGCCGTTAACTTCGATTTTGGGCTTTACCGAAATTCTTCTGGATCAGGAACGACTGACCGAACCGCAAATTCGCTTCTGCCAGAAGATCAGAAACTCGGGCCTGCAACTTCTTACAAGCCTGAACCAATTAGTAGACTTGTCGCGTCTCGAGGTGGGTCCGTCTGAATTGTTCCTTCATGAGTTTCCCTTGAACGAAACTGTTCACGATGCTTGCGCCGCTGTTGACCGGCTAGCACAAAAAGTCGAAGTTAGTATTGAGTGTGACGTATCGCCGAAGACCGCGACCGTAGTTTCCGACGAAGGCCGTTTGCGGCAGGTTCTCTACACGTTTCTGGCCTGGTCCGTAAGTCGCAGTGTTGAGGGGCAATCGGTATACGTTTCCGCGACGTTGAACGGGTCGGAGCTTATGGTGGAGATAGCCGACGAAGGGCGGCCGGTAAAAGACATTGCACGCGTCTTTGATCCCGAAGAGACTGAACAAACCGGCATGGATTTAAACGAGATGGGCATCATTGTCGGTCGCCGGCTACTCGAAGTGATGAACGGTGGCGTCACGCTTGAAAATCGAGCATCAGGCGGAATGCGGACGGTGTTGCAAATTCCGGTCGGCCAGACGCGCGCCTAACTACTACACGCATCGTGAGGAACTGTGTCGCATAACCATCCCCCGAGTTCCCCAGACAATTTGTTGATCCGGGAGTGCGTCTCCATCGACGAATTTGACAGTTGCATTAAGTTGCAGCGTGAAGTGTTTGGACTGCCGGATTTGGAAATTTCGCCGCGACGTCACCTGATCGTTTCCCGAGCTGCCGGCGGCTGGACGCTAGGCGCCTTCGTTGAAGATCGGCTCGTCGGGTTTGTTCATCACTTAACTGCCGTTCGCGGCCAGGAGATTTTCGGCTATTCACACATGATGGCCGTGACGGCGGAGTATCAGAACAAGGGTGTCGGTGCACGGCTGAAATGGAGCCAGCGCGCGCGCGCCATTGCGGAGGGCCGCAACTTCATCAAGTGGACCTGGGACCCGATGCAGGCGCGGAATGCACATTTCAACTTGAACCGGCTGGGCGTGACCGTCAACAGTTACGCAACAAATTTTTACGGGACCGATTACGTAACCAGTCCCGTTTTGCAAGGCGCGTCGCTTCCGGGAATCGATAGTGACCGGTTGTTTGCTGGATGGGAGCTTAACTCGTCACGTGTCGTAAGTCTCGCTGTTAGTGGTGCGGCAGAGTCGCCGCCGAATGCGGAGACGGCTATTGTCATCCCACCTGATTGGACACGTTTGTTGAAGGAAGATCCGTCGACTGCGAAACAACAGCAATTGCGCGTGCGCGCTGAATTTCATGAAGCTTTTGCCAACGGTTTGATTTGCGCAGGATTTGAACGCTCGGAAGATCAGCCGCGTTACTTGCTATACCGCGAGCACACAGTTCGTGATCACGCACCATGAGTTTTTCACGTTTTGATCGTTACGTAGATCGACACGCGCGCAGTTTTGCTGAGCGACTGCAGGCACTTTGTCGCATGCCGTCTGTTGCCGCACGAGGGACCGGCATGCGCGCGATGGCCGAAACGGTCGAACAAGCGATGCAGCGCGTCGGGATCGGGACACGCGCATTCCGTATGGGCAACGGCTATCCCATCATCTACGGTGAATGTGGCGACGGACCGCAGAATTTCATGATCTACGGCCACTATGACGTGCAGCCGGTTGGTCATTTGAGCGAGTGGTCCACGGGCCCGTTTGCGGCAACGATAATTGACGGGAAACTGTATGCACGCGGGGCCGCGAACAGCAAAGGCGACCTGGCTGCGCGACTGGCGGCCGTTGAGGCCTACCAAAAAAGTTTCGGCAAGCTGCCGGTGTCGCTCCGTTTCCTCGTCGAGGGCGAGGATGGATTAGGCAGTCCAAGCCTTTACCGATTTGCCGCCGAAAACAAAGAAATGCTGACAGCAGACGGCTGTCTGTGGGACGAGGGATACAAAGACACTAAAGAGCGGCCGGTTATCAGTCTTGGTTTCAAGGGAATTCAGTTTGTCGAGTTGCGCGCGCACGGAGCTCGAAGTGATTTGCATTCGAAGTGGGGCGCGATCGTTCCAAATCCTGCGTGGCGCCTGGTGCAGGCGCTCGCCACCATCACGTCTCCCAAGGGCGTGATTACGATTGACGGATTTTCGTCGAACGTCGCACCCATCAGCGATGAAGATACCGAAGCACTGAAATCGATTGAGATTGATGAAGCCGGTTTGAAAAAGGAATTTCGAATTGGTGGTTGGGTGCGCCAACTCAAAGGGGGCGCTCTTGTAAAAGAACACATCTTTGGTCCAACGTGCACCATCTGCGGGATTCAAACCGGACACACAGAAGCGGGCGTCAAAACGGTATTGCCGAGTGTGGCGATCGCAAGGCTCGACTTTCGCTTGGTTCCTGACCTGACGCCCACTCTGGTACTCGAGCTATTGCGGAGCCACCTCGACGTTCGCGGATTCAAGGATATTGAGATTCTGGAACTTGGAAGCGCGCCCCTTGCCAAGTCGCCGGCGAGTTCAAAAGTCGCGACGGCAGTCATCAGTTCAGCCGCCGAAGTTTATGGCGTGTCGCCGCTCGTTTATCCGATGGATCCGTCTAGTGGACCCGTCGGAGCGGTTTGTGGAGCTTCGTCGCCAGCGACACCGCTGGCTTCCTTCGGTATCAGCTATGCGGGGTCAAATCCACACGGACCCGACGAGAACATTCGCCTTGACGACTTTCTGCAGAGCATAAAGTTCATCGGGCGCGTGATTCATAGTCTTGGTGAAACGCGAAGCAAGGTTTCCGGTGCTACGAAAGTTGGCAGCCATCGCGACCGTGACAAGTTAGAGTCTTTAACCATCATTTCTCATCGTTAACTAACCATAAGACCCACCGATAAACGCCAGCATGAAGAAGCGTCAGGACCAGTCCGCTAAAGAAATTGAGAAACTGCGCGCGGAGATCCGTCGTCACGAGGAACTCTACTACGTAAACGATAGTCCTGAGATTTCTGACGCCGAATACGACGCCCTATTGGAAAAACTTGGGCAGATCGAGCAAAAGCACCCGGAACTTGTAACGCCTGACAGTCCGACCCAACGCGTTGGCGGCCGGCCTTCCGAAGGATTTTCCGAAGTGGTCCATCGCCGGCCTATGCTTTCGCTCGATAACAGTTACAACATCGACGAGCTGCGCGCCTTTGATTTGCGGTGTCAAAAGCTTGGCGAGGGTCGTCCAATCGAGTACGTGGCTGAGCTGAAGATCGACGGGCTTTCGATTTCTGTTCACTATGACGATCAAATTCTGCTGCGCGGCGTGACGCGCGGCGATGGCCGCATCGGCGAAGACGTAACGCCAAACGTGCGCACCATTCGCAGCATTCCGCTCAAGCTCCGATCGAATGGTTCGCCCGGCACTGAGTTGGAGATCCGCGGCGAAGTGTACATTCCGCGCAAGATGTTTGAACGAATTAACGCCGAGCGCGAGGAGCAGGACGAACCGAGATTTGCCAACCCGCGAAATGCGGCGGCCGGCACCATCAGACAACTCGATCCGAAGATCACTGCTGCTCGTAAGCTCGAAATGTTTGCTTACGATCTCTTCGCCGGGGAGCGCAAAGCTTTTCCAACGCATTGGCAGGCGCTCGAATGGATGAATAGCGCAGGCTTCCGTGTGAATCCTCATCGCCGGTTGTGTAAATCGATCGAAGAGGTGATCGACTTTGCGGGTCGCATGGAAGGACAGCGCGATGATCTCGATTACGAAATCGACGGCCTCGTCGTAAAAGTAAACTCTACGGCGCTACAGGATGACTTCGGATCTACGAACAAAGCGCCGCGTTGGGCCGTGGCCTACAAATACCCGCCGCGTCAGGCGACGACTCGCGTACTAAAAATTACTGTTCAAGTAGGTCGTACGGGAGCGCTGACTCCGGTCGCCAACCTTGAACCGGTCAGTCTAGCGGGCACGACCGTGTCACGTGCCACGTTGCACAATCCCGATGAAGTGAAACGTTTGGGAATTCGCATCGGCGATTGGGTGCTGATTGAAAAAGGCGGCGACGTCATTCCGAAAGTTCTAAAAGTCATCGAGTCGAAGCGAACCGGTGATGAGCAGATCTTTAGGATGCCGCGCAAATGTCCGGTTTGCGGCGGTGAGATTTCGCGCCCGGAAGGCGAAGTGGTTTCTCGTTGTATTGCGGCAGACTGCCCGGCGCAGTTGAAGGGACGGTTACTTCACTTTGCATCTCGACGTGCGATGCGGATTGAGGGACTCGGCGAGTCGCTTGTCGATCAGTTAGTGGGAACCGGAAAAGTAAAAGATGCAGGCGATCTCTACAGTTTGACTCTGGACGATCTGGCGAGCCTCGAAAGAATGGCTGCCAAGTCTGGTTCAAACTTATTAGCGCAAATTAACGCCAGCAAGCAGAAAGAGCTCTCGAACCTGGTTTACGCGCTCGGCATTCGCCACGTTGGCGACCGCACCGCCGGCACACTGGCGCGTCATTTCGGATCGCTGGAGAAATTGAGCAAGGCCTCGGTGGAAGAGCTCGACGACGTTCCCGAGATTGGTTTAACGGTTGCGCAAAGTGTGCGTGATTGGTTTGACGACGAAGGCAATCGCCGTTTGTGCGAACGATTGGAAGCTGCCGGCGTGCGCACGAAGATTACCAGGAGCAAAGAGACGTTAGATGAGCGATTCAGTGGAAAGCAGTTTGTGTTGACCGGGACGCTGGAAAAATTCACGCGTGATGAAGCGCGTGCTGCGATCGAAGCGCGAGGAGGCCGCGTCAATTCCTCCGTCAGCAAGAAGACCGATTTCGTAGTTGCCGGTACTGAGGCCGGATCAAAACTCGACAAGGCAACCGAATTAGGCGTAACCGTTCTTGATGAGGCAGCTTTTTTGAAAATGCTGGGTTGAGTGGTGCCAGAGGTATTGGCAGGCCCCGCATGAGTGGAACCGAAGAATTGATCTCTAAAGGACTAAAGCGCCGAAGGCGCGAACTGTGAATATCTCAACCGTAGTAGCCCGCGCCACTTCGGCGTAGAATGAGGGCAGTACTTTTAGATCGGAGACAACATTGGCCCAGGAACAAAAAAACCTAGATCTTATTTACACGCTGTTTTGTGACGACGTTCGGTTGGAAGCTGGTAACAAACTTTCGTTCATGGGTGTTTTCCAGAACATCATGGTTGGGCAGGTGCCGGTTTCACTTATCAAGTTTGCAATAGTGAATCACTGGCGGGGTGAGGGAACTCATCTATCTGAAGTGAGAATACTCAGTCCTGATCGGCAGCACCCGATCGTAGTTTCTCAGCCGACCAGCTTCGAGATCGCTCCCGGCGGGTTTGCCGACAACATCAGTTTCTTCGTTAACGTGACTTTTCCAACAGCGGGTCAATACTGGGTGCAAACGCTGATCGACTCGAATCTGTTTGACGAGCAGCAATTGACAGTGTCGGATGGCACCGCCGCTCTCGCAGAGGAAGCTTCTCTCGCGGTCAATTGAACCCAGACTAGTACTCGATCCCGTAAAGCTTAATCTTGGTATTGAGCGTAGTCGGTTTGATATTAAGAAGCTTTGCCGCCCGGGCTTGATGTCCGGCCGTTTGCGACAGCGCCAGCCTGATCAGGCTAATCTCAAAACGCTTCAACTCATCAAAGAAGTCGATGCCCTCGGCGATGTTCAAGTCGCGCAACCTGTGCGACTCGTCAACAAAAAGCTTTTCGCCTGCGAGGACTTCAGCCTCTCTAAGCATTGAATTTGCGAGATCAATCAGCCGCTGAAGGCGGTCTCTTTCGCCGTGTTCGGCTATGCGTAAAGGAAGCGCCGGCCCTGGGGAGTAGGGGCTTTCCTGACGATGAATCGTTGATTCGATTGCTTCGGCTCTTTCCGCGGTCATTCAAAACCCCCAAGTCTTGCAGTTCAAAAATTCGGTCAATGTGAGACTGAAACACGTTCAGGTATGAGCGTGGCTGACTTCAAATACGCATCATTAGACGCGTAGTTCCAAAATAATGTCTGAAATTAAAGAAGCGAGCCGAAAGGCTCGCTCAACATAAGGTTGGTGCGGATGAGAGGACTTGAACCTCCACGATGTCGCCATCACAGGCTTCTGAGACCTGCGCGTCTGCCAGTTCCGCCACATCCGCGATTGATTTTCATTATGCGAATGCGGTTAGAGGGTGTCAAGAAAGGGTAATGACGCATTTGTGGCTAGTGACGACGATCCGCCCCGATCGCGTCATACCACGCCGCAAGATGCGGGTGGATTGTTCAACTAACTGCGATTACTTCGAACCTTCGCTACTGGAGTGGGCCCCACCCGCCATTTGCGGGTGGGACTCCGCTTCGATCACTACCCGCGCCAGCGGTTAGTACGTCTCGTACGCCACCGATCGTCATCTCGCCATCGAGTTTCGCGCCAACGATCGTTGCTGCGCCAGCGGTTTCGCCGGCGATCGTTGCGCGAGTCTGTGTCCCACCAACGGATATTGCTCGACCTGCGCCAGCCGTCTCGGCGCCAATCATTGTCCCGCCAGTCAAAGCGGGAGGAATTGCGCCGCGGTCCACGCCCGTCCCAGCGACCGTCGCGTGCGTCGTGGCAATTTACAAATTTGCTGCACTTCCAGTTATCAAAGTGCCGGCCTCGTCCGTGTCGACGCCCCTTATCTTTACCAAGAGAAGTTGCCGGCGCCAGCAACCCCAGCATGAGCGCGATCGCAAATAGAACCAGGAAATTTCTTCCACCGCTTAGTCGACTCATAGATCCTCCTGAATAGGTTTGGTAGGGAGAGAGTCGTTTATCCATCTAACAAGCATTATGCCATCGTCGTAGGGAAACACAGTGGTACGTGGCGATAGCCGATACAACATCGCAATCAATCTGATAATGTATAAACAATTGGGCCCATACTAAAACTTGCAGTTTTCTTTCTATTTTGTTGCCAATGCAAACGGCAGAAAGCACAACCCAACAGCAGCATTTGCGCGAACGGTTAGAGGACGTTCGTAAACGGATAGTGAACGCTGCGGAAAGGTCCGGCCGTTCACCTTCAGACATCACTCTGATCGCAATCACGAAGACCCATCCGATTGAAACCGTGCGGGCGGCCCATGCTTTGGGAATTCGCCATTTCGGTGAAAATCGCGTCCAGGAGGCCGAAGGTAAAATCACACAACTCGGCGATCCGGAAGTGAAGTGGCATCTCGTTGGCCATCTCCAATCCAATAAGGCACGCCGCGCCGTGGCATTGTTCAAAGTCATACATTCCGTTGATTCCGTGGATATCGCTCGCAAACTCGACCGGCATTGTGCAGAAGAAAATAAAAGCGAACTGCCGGTGCTGATTCAGATCGACCTCGCGGGCGAAGAGAACAAAACGGGTATCGACCCGCGCAACGTCGACGAACTACTGGAAACGCTTCAAACCTGTTCGCACCTGCAACTGCATGGCTTGATGACGCTACCTCCATATTTTGATGACCCGGCTTGTGCGCGGCCCTTCTTTAAGACGCTGCGGGAGTTGCGCGACGACCTGCGTGCACGCGGCGCCTTCGGCGATCTTCCCGGGGAATTATCCATGGGCATGACCCACGACTTTGAGATCGCGATTGAAGAAGGCGCGACCATGATTCGAGTTGGTACCGCTCTCTTTGGCGAGCGCCGTGAGTCTCAGACGGAGTAACACCTGGAACATGATGATCATCCTTGAGCGCCTTTACTGGTTCCTGAGTTGGGCAATCATTACTGCCATCATTGCGGTCATCGTCTTGCTGGTGCTGCGACTGATTGCGAATCAGATGGATTTGAATCCATTCAGCTGGAGCTCTCGTTCCATCCGGCGAATCACCGATCCAATTCTTTTTCCGGTACGAGGTGGACTCGTCCGGCTTGGCGTCGATCCTAAGTATGCGCCGCTGGTCGCGATTCTTTTGGCGGTTCTAATGGGCTGGTTTGCCATTCAACTGTTGACGAGTATTTTCGATACCGTCGCGGGAATCATGATTAGCCTGGAAAACCACGCACCGGTGGCGATCATAGGCTACGTTCTTTATGGGATGGTGAGCCTCTACATCCTATTAATTTTCATCCGCATCGTCTTCTCGTGGGGCAATGTGCGTTACAAGAGTCGCGTGATGCGCTTTCTGGTGAATGCGACGGAACCAATGCTGGCGCCGCTTCGCCGGATTGTTCCGACGCTCGGCGCATTTGATATCTCACCCATCTTTGCGTTCCTGATTTTGTGGCTGTTTCAGGGAGCGATTGCCGGCACGCTGTTGCGTAACATGAAACTGCACTTCTTCGGTTAACGACTGCATGGTCAATTTCTCCCAAGAGGATGGGGCATTGGTTTTCAACGTCAAGGTTGTGCCCGGAGCTTCGCGAAGCGAAGTAGCGGGAGAACACGGCGGAGCGTTACGCGTTCGCGTTGCCGCTCGTCCGGTCGATGGCGCCGCTAACGCTGAACTGATACGCACGCTGGCCGGTATGTTCAACGTGCGTGTGCGAGACGTTGAGATTCGGCGCGGGCATAGTTCTACAGTGAAAAAGGTTTCGGTTAACGGTCTGACACCAGAGGCCTTTAGACGCGGTATTCGGGACGGCAGTTTTTCGTTAACAGTGAACTTGACCGCGCGCGACGTAAGGGCGGGACTCCCGCGCCAGTTTTCCTGTAATATATTGCGCTTCAAGTTACCCTTAATAATCTTCCAGAAGGACCTGTCGACATGTCGGGACATTCGAAGTGGCATAGTATTAAGCACAAAAAAGGCGCGCTTGATGCCAAGCGCGGCAAGCTGTTTACAAAGTTCATCAAGGAAATAACTGTGGCTGCGCGCTCGGGCGGAGGTGATCCCGATGGGAACGCGCGTTTGCGTAAGGCCATACTCGATGCCAAGGCGGGCAACATGCCCAACGAAACAATCGATCGCGCGATCCGGCGCGGTACGGGCGAAGAAGAAGGCGTCAATTACGAAGAGATAACTTACGAAGGCTATGGGCCAGGCGGCGCGGCGTTGCTAATCGAGTCGATGACCGACAATCGCAACCGCACGGTCGCGGAGATTCGCCACATCTTCTCGAAGAACGGCGGCAACCTCGCGGCGGCAGGCGCCGTCAACTGGATGTTTGAGAAGAAGGGCTACATTGCAGTGCCGAAGGAATCGAAATCTGAAGACGAGTTGTTTGAGATTGTTACTGACGCCGGCGCCGAAGACTTGCGCGATGACGAAGAAAACTTTGAGATCATTACCGCGCCCACAGATTTTGATCAGGTGTTAGAAGCTGTAAAGAAGGCGGGCATCGAACCGCAGGTAGCTGAAGTTGAAATGGTCCCGAAGGAATACAAGAAGCTTGAAGGCGCCGAAGCAAAGCAGATGTTGAAGTTGATGGAAGCACTCGAAGACCATGACGACGTGCAAAAGGTGTCAGCCAACTTCGATATCAGCGAAGCCGACATGGCGGCCGCAGGGTAGTTGTAAAGCAAACTTTAGTTTGCGTTCTTAAGAAGCACAGAGAAAGTTCAAACTAAAATCATCGCCGAGGATCACTATGTTGACTTTAATTCGAGGCAAAACCAACTGATAACTCGACCGACCAGCTCTTGAGAACCTGATCGCACCTTACACCGCCGGCGTTGTAATCGATCTCGGTACCGGTGATGGACTCTTCGTCTATCATTCTGCGATCGCGGCCGTTGACAGGTTTTTCATCGGCGTTGATGCCAACCGCAAACCGCTCGAAAAGATTTCCCAGAAAATAAGTCGAAAGTCTGCCCGGGGCGGCTTGCCAAACGTCGTGTTTGCGCAAGCGGCAGTTGAATCACTTCCAGGCGAACTCGACAGCATTGCTGATGAGGTGACTGTTATGTTTCCGTGGGGAAGTCTGCTCGCGGCCGTTGCTGGTGCGAGCGAGGCGGCGCTCGCGAACATAAGACGTGTCTGTAAAACAAATGCCCGCCTGACTGTCGTTATTGGGTTAGACGCGGTCAAAGACCGAACTGAGATTGAGCGACTGGAGCTTCCCGAAGCCGTTGAGGCAACGCCCGCATTGGGTTCTTACTACACTCGGGCGGGATTTAGGTTGATTGAAGTTGAAAAGATGCCGACCGGCGACGCTGCAAAGTTTCGAACGTCGTGGGCAAAACGACTCGCGCAAAACCCGAACCGTCAAATCATTCGCTTAACAGCCGTAGCAGACTAGACAGAAGCGCGTACGTCATCACTAGACATGCTTGCTAACGCGTTGCAGAACCGCGAGCGGTAGCGAGCGGATGCTGGCACTCAAGCGAGGCGGATGCTCAGTTCAAGCCAGTTACCCTTTTGCGTGCGATAAAAGAATCCTGGCATTGCAGAACCGCGAGCGGTAGCGAGCGGATGCTGGCACTCAGCGAGGCCGCATGCTAAGTATCAAGCAGTTACCCTTTTGCGCTGACAGGCAGAACCGCTAGCGGATGCTAGCACTCAAGCGAGGCGGATGCTCAGTTCAAGCCAGTTACCCTTTTGCGTGCGATAAAAGAATCCTGGCATTGCAGAACCGCGAGCGGTAGCGAGCGGAGGCTGGCATTCAACTGTGGACGTCCAATATTAATTAGGCATGCGGGAAAACCATGAGTTCTCGGATGAACGTATTCCACTCGCTTATCTAATTACGTTTCGAAGTTTTGGCACGTGGCTTCACGGCAGGCGCGGTTCAGTGGATCGTTTTCATAACATTTATGGCACTCCTCGATTACGTTTAAACCAAAAGAGACTTGAATATAACCAGCGCTTACTCAAACAACCTCCGGTTACCCTCAATGCGCCTCGCCGTCGGGCGGTCCTTTCGGCTATCAATGAGACTTGTAAGATACGGAAATGGGATCTTTGGGCGTCGAATATCCGTTCTAACCACGTTCATTCGGTCGTTTCTGCTAATTGCAAACCAAAGCGAGTGCTAAATGCACTGAAAGCAAATGCAACCCGGAAAATGAAGGACGCGGGTTGTTGGCCAAGTCAGCGAACTCCCTGGGCTCGGCGCGGCAGCAAGAAGTACTTATGGACTGAAGAGGATCTCCGCAATGCGGTGGCGTATGTGCTGTACGATCAAGGCCTACCGCTGCCAGAGTGAGGTGGACTCAGGCATTCGCTCGCCGCTCCGCGATTGGCTAAGTTGCTTGTAGCATCCGCTCGCTACCGCTCGCGGTTCTGCAAGGTGCACGCTTGAGTGTGGCATCCGCTCGCTACCGCTCGCGGTTCTACAAGGTGCGCGCTTGAGTGGTAGCATCCGCTCGCTACCGCTCGCGGTTCTGCAAGTGCTGTCGCCGCGGCGACTTCAAACTCAAGATCCCCTGCAGCGACAAGAACGTCAACTTTTCTTCTTCATCCGTGCTTCGCCTTCGGGAATTGAATTCGTGAGCTTGGCCTCGTGCTTTTGTCGCTCACGCGGTGTTGCTTCGCCCTGGCGTGCTGAAACAGCCTCGCGCATCCGTTCGTTTTTCTTGTCCTTCCTGCCGCCGTCTTTCTTTTGTCGATCCTTGTCAGACATAAGAGCAATATCCCCTTCCTAAGGTTTTCGCCAACAGCAAACAGTAAACAGCAAACAGCAAACGGTTGGAACTCCTCTCGTTTATCCTCGTCACCAAAACTTCGAGCAATTGACGACCAACTACGCCCGCTCACCTCTGGTTCTGGCTGTTTGCTGTTTGCCGTCTACTGTGTGCTTCGTCCGACTCTGCAACCTCAGCCAGATCACTGTTGGCTGGTCCCTGGATGACATGGCCCAATGCGTCATAACGCGAACCATGACAGGGGCAATCCCAACTCTTTTCCAACGAATTCCAATTTACGATGCAGCCGAGATGCCGGCAGACCGCTGACATTTCGTGCAACTCACCATCGGGACCTCGGTAAACAGCAATCTTCGAAAGACCCTTCGATAATACGGCCCCCGTGTTCGGCTTAATCTCCTCAACCGAATCGACGTCGCCCGCGAGAACCACATCCGTGTACTGCGCCGCCACGTTTAGATTCTCTTTCGCAAACTCCGTCAACGACCGCAGTGAGATTCGCGAAGGATCGTAGAGCGACTCCCACGGATTCCTGCGTCCGAGGATCATGTCAGTAAGCAGTATTCCCGCGATGGTTCCGTGCGTCATTCCGTTTCCTGAATCGCCTGTAGCGATATAAACGTTCTTGCTGTCCATTGGATTGCGGCCGATGAAAGCCATACCGTCAACCGGTTCCATCACCTCGCCGGACCATCGATAATCAATGCTCTCGACCATCGGAAAGCGATGCCGTGTCCAGCGTTCGAGCGCGGCAAAACGTTTTCGCGGATCGTCTTGCTGTCCAGTCTTGTGATCTTCGCCGCCTACAATCAGGACATCGTGAGCGTTAGCGCCGCGGCCCACGGTTTCAATCCGTATGTAGTGATAAGGATCCGGCGTGTCCCAGTAGAGACCTCGCGTCACTGCTCCTCGCGGAATACGCGCGCCGATAACATAAGTCTGATAGGGGGCCTGCTTCGTGTGAATCGCAATCAGATCGTTCACTGGCGTGTTTGTGGCGACTACGACCGCATCCGCAGTAACCACTCCTCCGCCTGCCGCCTCCACACGTGCTTTCTTGCCGCCTTCGATCTCCTTCGCATGTGTCTGAGTGTAGATCCGTCCGCGGTGTTGTTTTATTGCCGCTGCGAGCCCGGTCAGATACTTCAAAGGATGAAACTGGGCCTGGCGCGGAAAGCGCAGTGCTGGTCCGGTGTCGTAACTGTCCCAGGGCACTCGATCCACTTTTTCAATGTCGGTTAACCCGGCGCGGTGAACTGCCTCCAGTTCGTCATCGAGAATTTTTTGAGATTCACGCGGCGGAACAAACAGGTAGCCATCGAGTCGTTCAAACTCACACTTGATGTTTTCGGTTTTTACAATTTCTTCTATTCGATCGATTGCGGCTGTATGACTCTCCGCGGCATAGCGAGCGCCTTCTTCGCCATGAAGGCGTTCCAGTTCGAAGTATCGATCGTCGAGCGCATTCACGAGATGCGCAGTGGTCCTGCCCGTCATGCCGCCGCCAATTGGCCCATCGTCGAGCACGACCACGGATTTGCCTTCGCGACCGAGCAGGTAGGCCGTCGTCATGCCGGCAATACCGGCGCCGACAATGCAAACATCAGCGGTCGTTCGCTCTGTTAAGGGAGACTCGAGAGGTACTTCGGCTGTGTCCATCCACACAGAACGGCTCTGGCCGCTGTGTTCGTGAGCATGTTTTTCCTGACTAAGTTCTTTATTCATTTTCCACCCTTTTGGAGATCATGGCCGCAAACGCGGGCGTAGCTATACGGTACAAGGATCAGTTGAAGATGTCTGTTTATGTACACGAATTACAGGCGTTTCAATGATTTCGCCGTGTCGACGATCCTTTGAGCAAAAGCGATGCCTTCCGCTTCTCGCGCCATCGCGCATGCAGTCTCAGTGTTATCATCACGACATGTCGCTGCCAATTAAACCGCCTTTTCCGCCGATGGAAGCATTACTCGTCGGTTCGATTCCGGAAGGCGATGAATGGGAGTATGAACCGAAGTGGGATGGTTTCCGCTGCCTGGCGTTTCGTGACGGGGACAAGATCGAGCTGCAGTCGAAGTCGGGGCAACCTCTGGCCCGTTACTTTCCGGAAGTCGTCACACAGTTGTTGAAGTTAAAGGCGACACGATTCGTCATCGATGGCGAGCTTGTTATTCCCTCGGGTGATGGTTTTTCGTTTGACGAACTGTTGCAGAGAATTCATCCAGCGGCCAGTCGCATCGCCAAACTTTCAGAGGAGACGCCCTCAAACTACATCGTGTTTGATTTGCTGGTCGACGATGCCGGGGAAGTCGTCTACGACCTTCCGCTTAGCAAGCGTCGCCAGAAGCTCGAGAAGTTTTCCAAAAAGTTTTTCGGCAAGAACAAGAGCATCGAACTTTCGCCGACAACTGACGACGTGGGGATAGCTCGCGGCTGGTTGTCCACCACCGGGATCAAACTGGATGGCGTGATTGCCAAGCGTGTCGACCTGCCGTACCGCTCCGGCGAGCGAGACGGCATGCAAAAAGTGAAGCGAATGAGAACCGCCGATTGTGTGGTCGGCGGGTTCAGATACGCTTCGAAGGGTCGTGTAGTCGGGTCTCTCCTGCTCGGTTTATACGATGACGATGGCTTGTTGCATCACATCGGCTACACCTCGAGTTTCAACGAAGCGCAGCGAAAGGAATTAACCGCAAAGCTCGAACCTTTGATCAAACCGCCTGGCTTTACCGGAAACAAACCGGGTGGACCAAGCCGGTGGAGCACCAAGCGAAGCGCTGAATGGGAACCTCTATCGACGAAGTTGGTAGTTGAGGTCCAATACGATCACTTCAGCGGCGGGCGGTTCCGTCATGGAACGAAATTTCTTCGCTGGCGGCCCGACAAAAAACCAAAGCAGTGCACGTTACAACAAGTCGCTGACCGTTAGTACAGCCTTTGGAGTGCGCTGACCTGTCGGCGCTTTGGATTTAGGTGCCTGGTCGGTGTCCTTCATGAACCAAAGCGACGACAAGTCGCCGCACTCCAAATCGCGTGGTATGAGGGTTGAGTGCACATCTGGTTGCAAAGCCGGATAAGACTGGGGTTACGAGGGTTGCGTTCAGTTCCGCGCAAGATTGCTCCGACCTGTGACTCCTATCGTCCTTCTGGGCTTCGCAACGGCGACGGGAATTGTATTGGGGCGGGCCGTACACTTGTCTCGATTCGATGCGAAAAAACGCTGAAATTGTCGCCGGTGATCAGGGGGCAGGTTATGGTAGAAGCAATTCAGCCGGCGCGGCGGCGTGTGAAGGTTTCGGCCTACGCCAAGTTATTCGGCAGCGGGGATCTCGATCGTTCCACTCGCTGTGCGATCGTCGTTGCTCATCCTGGTGACGAGATCGTCGGAGCTGGGTATCTGATTTCAAAGTTGGATGATGTCCACATTCTCTATGTCACCGACGGCGCCGATGAACAAACCACAAAATCCATCGCCGAGCGCACTGAGTATGCGGAGACGCGGAAGCGCGAATGTAAGTCTGCGCTTGCTTTGGCAAATGTCCCGGCACATCGCGTAATCGATCTCGGATTGCCTGTGCATAAAGCTGCTCAGCACCTTCCTGATCTGACGCGGACAATCGCTGCGTTCTTACAATCTTCAGGCGCCGACATCGTGATGACTCATCCTTATGAAGGTGGGCATCCTGATCACGACGCTACGGCATTTGCAACTCATGCCGCCCTTCGTCTGATGACACACAACGGATTCCGGCCTCCGGTGGCGTTCGAAATAGCACTGCATCCCAGTGCTGACGGAACTACGAAAGTGCCGGACTTCCTTCCCGCCTACGACTGGGAAACCGCTACCCTTGTTCTGGACGACGCTGCCAGCGAATTAAAGCACCGAATGATCGACTGTCTGGTAACGCAGCGAGAATGTTTGAAAGCGTCGCCCGGTGGACCAGAAAGGTTCCGCAAGTCGCGCAAGTATGATTTCACCGCACCGCCTCAACCGGGCGCTCTTTACTACGAAAAGTTTTGCTCAACGATGGGAAGTCAGGATTGGCAGTCGTTAGCATCTGAAGCGCTCGCCGAACTGTTTCCAGCTAAGCACTCAAATTAATTCGCCGACCGAAGTATACGATGCAAGAATCTTTGTAAGGACCGTGACTTCGCGTGTCCAATAAAAGTGAGTGACGCTAGTTTCGCGTGGTGTATACTGCGATTGCCCAGATAGTTTTAAGCAACGCGGCCGCACCTCATTGAACATGCGCATCCTTGGAATCGATCCTGGCAGCGAGACGACTGGTTGGGGAGTCATCGACGGCGATGGCCCCCGCTATCGTCTGGTTGAGTGTGGAGCGATTCGCTCAGCGAGTTCGCAGAAGTTTCCAGCGCGCTTGTTGGCGATCTCGAATGCGCTTGAAGAGATCATCGAACGACACCAGCCGGAAGCTTGTGCAATCGAGGATGGTTTTCTCGCCACTAACGTAAAAGTCACGCTCAAACTTGGCCAGGTGCGAGGAGTAGCTATGCTGGTCGCAGAGCGCGCAGCAATCGAGATTCATGAATACTCGCCACGACTTGTAAAACAAACAGTCGTCGGGCACGGCAACGCCGAAAAATTTCAAGTTCAACAAATGGTGAAGACCTTGTTGTCGCTTACTGCGGTTCCCGAACCTCACGATATTGCGGACGCGTTAGCCGTCGCAATTTGTCACTTTCATCATGCGGGTTTTGCACAACGAGTACTTGCTACTACCGCAGGTGCAAAACTCACCGTCTCAGACCTAACTCGTCGTCGCGCTTCCCGCTGAGCATTTACCGCGCGGACACACCGCCGGCCGGTTTTGCGGCACGGTTCACCCTCTACAAACTGCACTAAGGAGGATGGCCGTGCATAGTTGGACCACGTGCGCCAGACGGGTTCTGCCGCTCGTCGTAACTCTCTTACTAATTGTTCCTTTAACGCCCGCTGCGAAGCGGCGTCCACCTGCGGGCGGTCGTGTCGCGGTCGTCGTAGATGAGCGATTGTCAGCATTACGTGCTGCGCCGGAGTTTACCGGTGTGCTATTGCAGCGCATCAGCCGAGGTCGCCTGGTTGCTATCACCGGGGCGAAGACGAGTCGGGATGGCGTCGTTTTCTACCGCGTGAATCTCACAAAGCGCACGAGTGGATGGTTACAGAGAGACGCGGTCGTCGTGCCTACGCGTAGCGGCGACGACGGCAGATTGCTGCGCTTGATCAAAGGGTCCGAGGATTTCGATCGAGTGTCGAGAGCGCGCATCTTTCTCGATAACTTCCGAACGTCAACGTTAAGGCCGGAAGTCTTGATGATCTACGCGTTAGCTGCTGAGGAAGTGGCT
Source organism: Pyrinomonadaceae bacterium (assembly GCA_963730985.1). Taxonomy (GTDB): domain Bacteria; phylum Acidobacteriota; class Blastocatellia; order Pyrinomonadales; family Pyrinomonadaceae; genus PSRF01. The sequence continues at coordinate 309,961 of CAVSTX010000005.1, read as the reverse complement.
GCGCGGCTATCGCACGATGCTTCGCGGCGTTTGGACGACAGGGAAATGAATGCCGGGGGAGCGCCAGTGTTCAGTTACTTTCTAAACTACAACGGGCTTGATCGATACAATCGACAGGGAATGACGTTTGTGTTTGACGGCGGCCAGCGTCGTTTTCGATATGACGGTGAAGCCTGGCAGGAACTCGTGCATCGCTACCCCGAGAGCCCGCAAGCTGCCGAAGCGCGGAAGAGATTGGAAGCGGCGGCGTTGCGTAAGTGAGACATCCTTTCCGCCCTCAGGCTAATTCGCAGAAGAGATTGGAAGCGGGGCGGCGGGCGTTAAACCTTTCCGCCTTCAGGCGGATGCCCCGCAGGGCGAATAGGCCAGCCGTTTTACGGCTGGTTACGACGCGATCTATGTAAATCCCAGGCCGTTTCAACGGCCTTTGAAAAACTGTAAGGCCGCTGAAGCGGCCTTACAAATTGGTAAGGGGCTGAGTTACCAGCCGTAAAACGGCTGGCCTGCTCTCCCTGCGGGCTGCCGCGTGAACGCGGCACCAACACATTACTTTCGTCCGAATCGCGGTCTGACACTCACCTGTTCTAAAATAGTCAAGAAAAACGCCAGTTGCTGTTAATAAATCCTCCTGCCAGCCGTTTTCATTGGTGGAAACGATTAGTCAGGAGGCCACTGTGCAGGCAGCCGTAAAAACCTTGAGATTAGTAACCGAACCCCCCAACGAGGTCGAAAAGCTCTTTCGAGCCCATTCTGACCGCGTTTTTCGCACTGCCCACCGCATTACCGGCAGCGCCGAAGACGCCGAAGATGTGCTCCAGACAGTTTTTCTACGCCTCGTCAAAAGCGAAGAGGGCTACGACCTTTCCGACAACGCTGAGGCGTACCTGTCGCGCGCTGCTATCAACGCTTCATTGGATCTATTGCGCAGTCGCACTCGAAGCAAGTTAGTTGACATTTCCGACTCCGAAGCGGACGCGATACCGGGCCGTTTCAGAACCCCTGAAGCTGAACAGGTTGATCGCGAGCTTCATCGGTTAATTCGGCAGGCGGTTGCGACGCTCGGCAAGACTGCCGGCGAGATGTTCGTGTTGAGGTACTACGAAGGTTACGACAACCAGGAGATCGCGCGGATGCTGGATACGTCGCATATGGTCGTCGGGGTAGTGCTGCATCGCGCACGCACCAAACTGAAAAAAGAAATTGGACACTATCTGGAGAAACATAGCGACGCCGGCGCCAGCCTGTGACGCACCCTTGAGGCACGCGCCCCCGGCATGTGCTTCAGCTAATTGGAGAAACATCATGAAACGCACTAACGATTTTGACGCAATCCTCGATAAAGCAACTGCCGAAATGCGCAGCGAGCAAATCGATGCCTCGGTGGTTAATGAAGCGGCTGAGCGCGTTTGGGCGCGCGTGGCCGCCGAAGCCGGCGAAGTGACGAGTGAAGCAGCAGCCGATCGCATTGAAGGCTGCCCCGACTTCCAGTCGTTGATACCGGCTTATTTGAGCGGAAACCTTTCGGAGGCCCGTTCACTATTGCTGGTTGATCACACGCATGAATGTATTCCGTGTCGCAAGGCCTTGAAGGCGGTGCGAACGCGAAGGCTTGCCCCGGCACGAAAAGCAGCGATCGCCCATCGCTACAGCATTTCTCCAGTCGTTATGCGATGGGGAATCGCTGCAGCTTTGATCATTGGCGTCGGCCTTGTCGCACTTCCACTCATGCAGCGTTATTCACCGCTCGGCGGCGACTTGGACGCCACCGTTCAGGCCGCTGAAGGTCAGGTGTTTCAAATCAACGACACGCAAAGCGCGCCGGTCAATTCGGGCGACAAGATGGCGAAAGGTGACCGCATCCGCACGGCGCAGAACGCACACGCGTTTGTTCGTCTGGGCGACGGCTCCGTAATCGAAGTTAAGGATCGTTCTGAGTTTTACTTAACGAAGAACAGTCAGGGAACCACGATTCACCTAAACCGCGGCGCCGTAGTTGTCGAGGCCTCGAAACAGGCGAAGCAGCATTTGTTTGTTGACACCGGCGACTCACGAGTTTCAGTCAGTGGAACAATCTTCTCCGTCAACAGTGGAACGAAGGGCTCGCGAGTCTCCGTGGTTGAGGGAGAGGTACATTTCGATCATGGTGGCAACGAGCGCGTGCTGCGAAGCGGCGAACAAGCCACCACTACCAGCATCATTGAAAAGATTCCAGTTAAGGACGAAGTGTCATGGAGTCGGAAGTCAGCGCAATACGCGCAGTCGTTAGCCGCACTTAGCGCGCTCAACAAGGAATTGGGCCGCGTTGCGCAGCCTGGCATCCGTCATTCGACGCACCTGCTCGACCTGATGCCGGAGAACACGATTGTTTATGCGGCTCTTCCGAATTTGACTTCGACGCTCGTCGAGTCTCACCGGATTATGCAGGAGCGAATCACTCAGAACCCGGCGTTGCGCGCGTGGTGGGAAAAAGAGCAGGGTGACAAGGCGCATAACGTGGACCAGGTTATCGGTACGATTCGCGAATTTGGCGAATATCTCGGCGACGAGATTGCCGTCTCGGTGTCCATCGACGACAAGGGCCAACCGGTACCACCGTTGGTGCTGGCTGAACTTAAGAACTCGGCAGGCTTCCAGCAGTTTCTGGAACAGCAGATCGCTAAGTACGCGGGCAACACACAGGGCCGACCCGCCATACGCTTCGTTGCTGATCCGTCAGCGGCCACGCCGGCCACTACTGAATCCGGCAAGAAGGTGAATGAGCTGTACGTTTGGATTCATAACGACTTGTTTGCGGCGAGCCCGACTTTGGGCCAACTGCAAAACGTGGCCAAGCTGGTCGAGTCGGGTGGGTCAAGCAGCTTTACCTCAACTGCTTTCCACAATCGCGTTGCGCAGTTGTACCAGGAGGGCGCGGGTTTGGTCGTGGCGGCCAATCTCGAGCGACTTATCGAGAAGAACAAGGACGAACTCACGAAGGGCAAGGACGGAGCCCAACGCGAAAGCGCGTTACAGCAGCTCGGTATCTTCAATCTCAAGTACTTCGTTCTGGATCAAAAGAACAACGGTGGAAAAACTCAAACGCAAGCGAACGTTTCATTCAACGAGTCGCAGCGAGGCATTCCATCGTGGCTGGCTGATCCCGCGCCGATGGGCTCGCTCGACTACATCTCGCCCGATGCCAACATCGTGGCCGGGTTTGTCGTGAAAGACCCAGTGAGATTGGTTGACGACTTGCTGGGCGTCCTCGAAACAGTCTCGCCGGATCTGCGAAAGACCCTGGACAAGCAACAGGCGGAGCGCGGACTTGATATTCGCAAAGACATCGCAGCGCCACTCGGCGGTGAGTTTGCATTCGCTATCGATGGTCCAATCCTCCCGACGCCGTCGTGGAAGATGGTCTTCGAGGTAAACGATCCGCAGCATTTGCAGCAGACGCTCGAACGCGTGGTCGGCGAAGTCAATAAGGAAGCGGCGCGGCTTGGAAAGACGGGTCTCACCTGGGACCGGTCGGAGATTTCAGGCCGTCCGTATTACACGTTGAAGTCAGCAGACTTTGGTGTCGAAGTGAACTTCACATACGTGAACGGTTATGTGGTTATGGGCCCGAGTCGGGCGATGGTAGAGCGATCGGTGCGTTCGCAGGAAGCGGGCTACTCGTTAGTGAAATCGTCTCGATTCACCGCGGGTTTGCCGGCAGATGGAAATGCGAACTTCTCGGCCGTCTTCTATCACAATCTGGCTCCATTGGTTCAACCGTTCGCCGAACGCATTGCCAACTCGGCGACGAACTTACCGCAGGAGCAGCAAGATGCGATCAAGGCGATGGCAGCCGACATGCCGCCGACACTTGCATACGCTTACGCGCGGGGCGGCAGCATTACGTTTGCCGCGAATACCGAAGGTGGTCCATTCGGCCTGAGTCCGGCGACGATACTGGGAATGCCCAACGCGCTTGAGATTCAGAGTGTGCTGCAACGTGGCATGAAGAAGTAACGAGGTCAGTAGGGGCACGGCATTGCCGTGTCCCTACTTTCGTCTAACAGACCTGAACAGGCACTGCTTCGAAAGTCTGCATTAGAGAAAGGAAGCACTATGAGAGCCAACTCAAAAATGATCGCACTCGCTTTAATCTCGCTGACAGTTTTTTCCGCCGCATGCAGTCATCAGAAAGTTCATCAGGTAGGAACGCACAAGGTTACTGTTTCGCGGCATGGCTTCGAGAAGCAGCTCCGCGTGGACACCAGTGGCGCCGTGCCGACGTTTGAATACTCCGGCGTCAGCACAACGGGCGAAGGAATGAAGGTTTCGATCACGGGCGACAAGGTAAAGGTGAATGGGAAAGACGGCATGTTGCGGCCCGGCGATACAGTTTTCATCGGCGATGATGGCGTGCTTGTGAATTCTCTCGACTATGGTGAATCGGCCAAATACCTTCAGGCCAATAACTCGACAAAGAGTCCGAGCAGTACAAATTAACGCATCGAATCGATAACTGTTGGCCAGACAGAAAGTGGTTCAAGTTTGGAAGTCTCGGCGTCGGGAAGCGGCGCAAGCGCCTCTTCCTGACTGCAAGGTAATCAGCATTGAGCTGGTTACCAAAGTAAACATTCCATGAAACTCATCTCCATTTCCTTTGGTTCGTGGCTGCTAGGACTGTTCGCCATCTTGCTGACGTTTGTAGTCCTCGAAGGGGCAGCCCTTAGTGCGGCCGACGTTAAGGGAGCGACAGCCACCTCACTGATCATTGCCGCGCTGTTGTTCTCGTTGGCCTACGCGCCATCGTTATTCTGGTTGCGCAAACGGCTCGGCGGTTGCAGACCTGTCGTGCTGTTTCCACTCGCCTCTGCTTTAATTCTGAACCTGCCGGTTTTTTTGATCGGAATTCTTGCAATCGGCAGAACTTTAGCGACGGCCGAAGCGTTTGCTTTCATCGGTGCATTTATCCTGATGGGCACGGCATTTGGTCTGGGCTTTGTTTGGAATTATCAGCACACGGATATAAAGTCTGCACGATGGCGATAGCTGAAAAAATTGCGGCTGAAGAAACTCTTCGAGACCCGTTGAAGTTTGCTCCGGTCATCGATCTCAACGAGCTCAGCGTTACGTTTGGCCGCCGCCCGATCCTTAAGAGCTTACAAGGCGAACTTCGTGGACGGGCCATCGGACTACTGGGTCCAAATGGCGCCGGCAAAACTACGCTCATTCACACGTTGCTGGGCTTTCATGCCCCATCCTCCGGCACGGCCCATATCTTTGGGCGCGACATCACCACCGACGCAAAACAAATTCGATCGCTCATCGGCTATATGCCCGAGCGCGATTCGTTCATTGCGAAGATGAGCGCCGTTCGTTTTGTGCGTTTGATGGGCGAACTGTCCGGTTTGCCTCCCGAAGCTGCGCTCGAGCGCGCGCACGAAGCTTTGTTTTACGTGGGCCTCGGAGAGGCGCGCTACCGCAGTCTCGACACTTATTCGCTGGGCATGAAACAACTGGCCAAACTGGCCCAGGCCATCGTTCACGGTCCGCGCCTGATTTTTCTTGATGAGCCAACTAACGGTCTGGATCCACCGGCGCGCCAGCGCATGATCAAACTCGTGCGCGAGATTCGAGACAGCGGGAAGGCGAACATTGTTTTGTCGTCTCACCTGTTACGTGACGTCGAAGAGTGTTGTGAGGAGATCCTGATCCTGAAGGATGGTCAGATAGCTGTTTATTGCAATCTCGAAGAAGAGCGGAAATCGAACCGCAAGTTCCTGCTACTCGAAACCCGTGGTGATCAAGCGAAGTTCGCGGAGTCCATACGCGAGCTTGGTTGTGAGTATGCGATTACCGGCGATCATCGCGTGAAAGTGGTTTTGCAGGAGGGAACTGAAGTAAAGGATCTATACCGGATCGCGTCACTGCACGACGTGCAAATCCGCCGGCTAACGTACAAACGGGATTCGTTGGAAGACATCTTCCTGAAAGCGATGGAGAACGGTAATGGCGGTTTATGAACTGACGTACAAGCCGTACCTGGGAAAACTGACTCCGGAAGGAAGTCGTTTCCTGGTCTTGCCGCGCCATGCGTTGCGCGATGTTTTTCAGTCGAAACTGTTCACCGCGTTTTTCGTCCTGTGTTTTGTCCCGTTGCTGGTGGAAGCAATCATGATTTACCTCCACCATAACGTAAACGCGCTTGCCATCCTGCAAGTAAACGTACGCGAGCTGCTTCCGATTGACGCGTCCTTTTTTCAAACGTTTGTGAACCTCCAGGGGGGATTCGCGTTTTTCGTTACGCTTCTTGTCGGGCCACCGCTGGTTGCGCGCGATCTAAGAAACAATGCGTTGCCGCTTTACCTGTGCCGTCCGTTTTCACGAGCGGAGTATGTGCTCGGCAAGATGTCAGTGCTGATTATTCTGTTATCAGCGATCACCTGGGTTCCACAAATGCTGTTGTTCGCATTTCAAGCGTATCTGGAAGGCGGGCGATGGCTTATCGACAACCTCTGGATGGCGGGAGCAATTCTGATCGGCAGCCTTGTCTGGATACTTTTGCTGGCATTGCTGTCGCAGGCGATTTCGGCGTGGGTCAAATGGAGAGTAATCGCCAGTGCAGCGTTGTTGGGGCTGTTCTTCATTCCTTCTGTGTTTGGCGAAATCGTCAACCAAATCTTCCGCACGCGTTGGGGCAGCATCATCAGTCTTAACGCCAACATGACCAACGTGACGGCAGGATTATTCGGCACGTTCCAACGAGCGAACACTGCTGTGATGGACATCGATGGTGAGCTCGTCAGGGGAGTGGTTTTGTCGGAGCCGCCGCTTTGGGTGTCATGGTTTGTATTGTTCTTCGTGTGTGCCATTTGTTTGGCGCTACTGTCGAGGAAAGTTAAGGCCTACGAAGTGATTAGCTGAGGTGCGGCCTCTGCCCGGCATGTTCAGACATGAATGATTCATCGCACATGATTGTATTCGACGACGTCTCCAAGTTTTATGGAGAGATACTCGGCGTCAATCGCGTTAATCTTCAGATCGCGCCAGGTATTACGAGTTTGGTTGGACCAAACGGGGCCGGCAAGTCGACGTTGATGAATCTGATGACCGGGTTACTGCGCCCGAGTCGCGGCCAGATCACAATTCTGGGAATTCCAACCAACCAACCTGAACAACTCTTTCGAAAGCTCGGATACTGCACGCAGTTTGATTCCTTTCCGCGCGGCCTGACCGGGCGCGAGTTCATCAGGTCTTTTCTGCTCGTTCATGGTACGGGCCGAAAGCAGGCCGACGCCCTGGCAGCGACCGCGTTGGAACGCGTCAGCTTGCTCGACGCTGCCGACAGAAAGATTGGCGCTTACAGTAAAGGCATGCGTCAGCGGATTCGCCTGGCGCAAGCAATCGCACATCAACCAGCGGTTTTGATTCTCGACGAGCCGTTGAATGGGCTGGATCCGATGGTGCGCGCGGAAACGATTGCATTGTTTCGACAGTTGGCGTCGGAGGGTCTTCATCTGATCATCTCCAGCCATATCCTGCACGAAGTCGACATGATGTCAGACCGTGTGATTCTGCTTAACAACGGTTACGTGGTAGCAGAAGGCAACATTCACGGCGTTCGCGACGAAATGGAAGAGCACCCGATGCAAATCCTGATTCGTTGCGATAAACCGTCGAAGCTCGCGTCGCAAGTATTCGATCAGAACCACGTGGTCGAGGCGCGGCTGCATGAAGACCGGTTGGGATTGTTTGTAAAAACGCGCGACGCTGACCGGTTCTATTTGTTGCTGAACAAAGTTGTGGCTGAGGGCGAAATCAATATCGAGTCGGTTGCGCCTGTGGATGACGACCTGAGCGCCGTTTACCAATATTTGATCGGTTCGGAGGGCAGCTAAGGCCGGAACCGGCGCACGACGAGTGGAACACCAATCATGAGTACCTCTACTTCAAACATCGCTGAACCTATGACCCGGAAGGGCGCGTTGCCGTGGGGGCTTTGGTGGCGGCAGATTCGGGCAATCTTTCGGCTGGAAGTCGAAAAGAATTTCCTGGGGAAACGTTCGATCTTGCTTTATTTGCTGGCCCTGCTGCCCATCATTCCACTTGCGCTGTTGGCCCCGTTTACTCCGCCGGGCGACGAGTGGCGCGACTTCGCGCGTTACAACATGATCTTTGCAGTTTTCTATGGCGGGTTGATATTGCGGACGGTTGTGTTCTTCGGTTGTGCCTGGATCTTTATGAACCTGTTTCGCGGAGACATCATTGATCGCAGCCTGCACTTCTACTTTCTCAGTCCAGTGCGTCGTGAAATTTTGGTAGTTGGTAAATATCTTGCCGGGTTAGTTACATCGATCGTCCTCTTTGGCGGCATGACGATCATTTGCATGCTGCTGCTTTATCTTCCGCACTTTCCGTCCGAGAGCGGCCGGTTCTTCCTGGAGGGACCAGGAATGGGCCAGTTGCTCACCTACACATCAATTACGATCCTTGCGTGCATCGGTTATGGGGCTTTCTTTCTGGTCGTCGGATTATTTTTCCGGAATCCGATCATCCCCGCAATCGTGCTCTACGGTTGGGAATGGTTAAACTTTTTGTTGCCGCCACTGCTGAAGAAGATTAGCGTCATCCACTACCTGCAATCACTTACGCCCGTTCCTGTTTCGGAAGGACCGTTCGCAGTCATAGCGGAGCCGACTCCCGCATGGATCGCTGTGCCAAGTTTGGTTTTGGTGACCGCGCTGGTGCTGTTTATTGCAAGCCGCCGGATCAGCAGGATGGAAATCAATTACGGCGGCGAGTAGGAAAACTTCCGTTACGTGCTGCTGCTGACTGATGCAAAAACCCTGGTAATGACCTCAAACGCCTGTGCCCGCCGTTCAGCCTCAGAACAACGCCGGCTCTCGATAGAATGCCTTACAAATGCCGACGGTTTTGCGAGCTGGACCTTATCGAATCTATTTTTACAGTCACGAACCCAACGAACCGCCACACGTTCATGTGGATCGAGATAACCTTTCAGCCAAGTTTTGGTTGAACCCAGTTCACGTTGCGCGTAATCTTGGATACAGCTCGAAGGAGTTGCTTCGAGTTTGGCGAATCGTCGCGGAAAACAAGGTAAAGTTAATGGAGAGTTGGAATGGGTACTTCGGAGTTGGCAGCAGATGAGCGCGTCGCAAGTGTCGAGATGACCGAGAATCAGTTGACCGTTCGACTAAGAGACGGCAGAACAATCTCTGTGCCTTTGACCTGGTATCCTCGTCTATTACACGCCACTACTAAGCAGCGCAATGCCTGGAAGATTGTCGGTGCGGGCTATGGACTCCATTGGGAAGAAATCGATGAAGATTTGAGTACGGAAGGGTTGCTGAGAGGTGCTCCTTCTCCACAGACGGTCAAAGATTAAACGCTAATCTTAGCTGGTTTAAATCCCAGTCTGTCTATCCACCTCCTTATTGCCTGCTCACAAAGGGATTATTCCTCACCCAAAACCGCCAGGGTTTGTCGACCCACTCCTCAGCATAATCAATTCCGACACGCGGACCCACGCCAACCCGCGAACGCGGAATCTTCTCCCCTTCTTCGATCCAAACTTTATCGCCCAATAGATCGGCTTTATCCAGACCGCGATCGATGCCGAGGGCAATACACAGTTTCCCCGGGCCATTGGTGAGATTGTGATCCGGTTGGCCGTGACGACGCGTGCGCATGAGCTCGAGTCCTTCCACCGGTTCGAGAGCGCGAATCAGGACGGCATGCGGCGATTCCGCTTTGTTCGTAACCACATTGAACTGGTTGTACATCCCATACACGAAGAATACGTAGACGGTGCCGCCGATTCCATACATCGTTTCGGTGCGCTTCGTACGCCGTCCGCCATACGAATGCGCCGCCCGATCGTGTGGACCGCGGTAAGCCTCAACCTCCACGATCATTCCTGAAACCCTGGCGCCATCCTCAGCGGGAACAACCAATAGTTTGCCCAACAAGTCTCGAGCAACTGTGACAACGTTTGCGCGAGTGTAAAACTCGCGAGGTAACTTGTTCCCAGGTTCTGAAGGCATCAGCGCCAGACCTGCCACAGCATCACAAAAGTTATGACAAAACCAATCGTGACGATTGCCCGTCTCACAATCACCTGTGGAATACGCACAGCGATGTGGGCGCCCGCGTAACCGCCGATCAGGGCTGCTCCAGCCATAACCAGGGCATCGGGCCAGATGACCAGTCGAGACAGCGCGAAACTCAAGACGGCAATGCTGTTGATGCAGATGCCGAGAAAATTCTTGATTCCATTCGCGCGGTTGATGTCGTGCAATCCAAGGAGCCCGAGCGCGGCGAGCATCAATATGCCATTGCCCGCACCGAAGTATCCCCCATACATCGAAGAGAAAAACTGAAACACCATCGCGCCCAACCACCAGGAAGTTTGCGGCTCAGCGACGATTGGCTGCACACGCAGCCGGCGATTGATAGGACCCTGCGCCATGAACAGCACCGTCGCAAACAGAATTAGAAAGGGAACGAGACGCGCGAAGATGGGAGAAGGCGTCCAGATGAGCAACCAGGCACCAACTGCGCCTCCGACGACGCTGGTCAGTCCGAGTCTGAGTAGTATGCGAGAGCTGTTTTCCAGCTCGCGGCGATAGCCGAAGAGCCCGCCGAATAGTCCCGGCCAAAGGGCGACGGTGCTGGTGGCGTTGGCAACCTTTGGATCGAGTCCCAGCCAGATCAGAACGGGGAACGTAATTAGAGTACCGCCGCCGGCGATTGAATTTATCAATCCCGCAGCGAAGGCGGCTGCGACGAGTATCACAAGTTCAGTCAGTGACATACTTGTGAGTGAGCACGCCCTACTGCGTTTGATTCTTCATGGCGCCCCGCAGGTTGAGAAACGCCAGACACAGTTGCAGGAAGATGAGCGCGTATGCGCTGTCGTGCCATCCCCAAACGATCCACAGCGCGTTGCTCAAAAGAAACAGCCAGAACGCCCAGTTTCTTTTAAACTTCCTTTGCGAAGCGATCAGCCAGGCCGCAACCACCGTCACGACCATCGCCGGCCATTGTATTGCGTCGATCCAGTCCATTGAAAAATGGACACGGCGTCACTCCACCGTGTCCGCCAGGTTCGATTTGTACTTTTGATTTGTCTCTCGATCGTTCATTTCGATGTAGACATAACTCGGAGGGACGGTGCCTTCCTCCACGCTAAACCAAATCCCGTTCAAACTTTCCGGTTTACTCAGGGCGCAAAAACCATACAAGCGCTTACCACGAGAATCAAAAATGTCCACCCATGTGCGCGAAGAATTGGTGTTAGTGCCGCAGGGTGGCAAGCTCGGGGCAGCGGCAAACATCGCCGCTGGATACACGCTGCTGTTGTCAACGTTGTATTTGTATCGGATCCACTGTTTGCCATTGGCCGTATAGGGCTCGACACCCGTCAGATAAAGAACCGGGTTCGGAAGCGGTCTCGGCAGCGGGGTTTGAGCCGCGGCCACGTAAGACGAGGCTGCAATTATCACCAGAGTTGCGAGAACTGACGCGAGTTTTGCAAAGGGGGTCATTGAGTTTTCCTTTCTGTTATGAAGAGCTCATTCACCGGCAGTGCGGACGGCGAGTACAACACACAAAGAACCGGAAAAAACTTTTTGCATCCTGACTCCTGAAGTTCGTGATTTGAGAGCGCAGTGGATTGTTATGTAACCCTGGATGAATTAGTGCTGTGGATCGATAGTGTTCTTAGTCGAAAGGAAAACTAAAGTCAATAACCCAACGATAAGAACTGATTACCGGCCAGTGAAGAGCGTCGTCTTGTCGACGAAGCACAGACCGTTCCCCCAGGGGTCTCGGGCGTAGAACGAGCGTTCGCCCCAGGGGCGCACAACTATCTCCCCGGAACTTTCTCCGTGGACACCCTCTTCCGAAAGGCACTCGAGCTTGCTGGCCCGCTCGTGCACCGCTTCGAGGTCAGTAACAGCAAAATAAATGAAGTCGGGGAGGGGCGTGGCTTCTTGCTTGTCGATCGACGGATCTACCAGGGCCAGGATCACTGGTCCGCTGTCAATGTAATGGCGTGACGCATACGGAATTCGCCTGCCGGAATCGCCGAGCAAGGTACCGTAAAACTTTTCGGCTTCATCGAGATTAGATACCTGGAGGATGATTCGGAATAACACGGGAGTTTCTGCCACTTTGGTTACCTCTCTAAAATCTCAAAAAATTAAGAACTGCGTATTACCACGCGATTGCATAGCGTCCCCGTCTTGGATCCGCGCCCGCCGAAGAAACTCCAGTTCGCTGGTCGTAAACAATCACGGTTGGTGCTGAGAGCGTGCCCCACGCGGTCTGCACCTTCACTTTGTGCCCGCGCGTTTTCAGGTTTTCGATAGTTTTCTCATCGATACGCGATTCGACATTCAGGGAACCCGGGAGAAACTCGTGATCGTCAAATGAGCTGACATAGTGTTGCGTATCAAAACGCGGGGACTCAACGGCTTCCTGCGGGTTCATTCCAAACTCGATCAGATTAAGCAACACTTGCAGCAGCGCCTGATCCTGATTGTCGCCTCCCGGCGTACTAAGGACCATAAACGGTTGTCCGTCTTTGAGTACTAACGTCGGTGTCAGTGTAATACGCGGTCGCTTTCCGGGTGCGACAACGTTTGGGCTGTTCGGGTCAGTCAGCGCTGATTGCAGTCGCTGGCCCATTAAAACGCCCGTGTCTCCCGCCACGACCGCGGGCAACCAGGCTCCGCTCGGCGTCGCACTAAACAGATTCCCATCTTTGTCGATGACGTTTACACAAGTCGTGTCGTTTGCGCGTTCTGCGTCAGGCACGCTCGAGATGCGGCCGGTTTCAAATGCGCCGGCGAGGACAGCTTTCATTCTTGATGGGTCGCCTGGCTGTTGTGCTAATGACGCTTGTTCCTTTTGAATTAAGGAACGACGAAGATTCGCATAATCCTTCGATAACAACTCCGCCATTGGAACCTTCACAAAATCAGGATCACCGTAATAGCGATCGCGATCCGCGAATGCAAGCTTGAGTGCTTCTACGACGGTATGAATGTAATCGGAAGAGTTGTGTTGCAAACTCTTCACATCGTAGCCTTCGAGCAGGTTCAATGCCTGGACCATGGCCGGCCCCGCGGTCCAAAAGCCGGCCTTGTGCACTTCGTAACCTCGGTAGTTTGTCTTAACGGATTGTCCAACTTTTGCCCGAAACTTTGCGAAGTCGGCGGCCGCGAGTAAACCGCCGTTTTTCTGCATATAGTCGCCTATGCGTTCCCCGATGGGTCCCCGATAGAAATGATCGCGAGCGGCGAGGAGTCCGGCGTGTCTATTCTTACCGGCGCGTTTTTCCGCAGCCACGATTGCGCGTAACGTTCGCGCCAGATCGGCCTGGACAAAGATGTCACCAACGGCAGGCACTTCCCCGCGAGGTAAAAATACGCGCTTGGCGTCGGCCCATTGCGAGAAGACTGAGCTGCGGTTCTTGATGTATTGCACGCGCAACTCGTCGATAGGAAAACCATCAGCCAGCTCGATGGCGGGCTGCATTACTTCGGCCAGCGTCATCGTTCCAAATTGATCGAGTGCGGTGACACATGCGTCCAGGACCGCGGGAACTGTGGCGGCCAGTGGACCAGTTGACGGGATGATTCCAGGTTTGGCGCTTGGCATCGTGGCCATCGCCGCGCTTTCGTTCTTTTGGCGGTTCGCAAAGAACTCCTGCGTTGCTTTCATCGGCGCCGGACCCATACCTTCGATCACGGCGACATCCCGACCCTTGAGCTTGATCAGGATTGGGACTTCACCACCGAAAGAGAAGTGGGAAAACTCGATGACGGAGCCGGCCAGAATCGTCGCTACTCCGGCGTCCACTGCGTTGCCGCCCTGTTGCAGTATTCGTAATCCGGCTTCGACAGCCAGCGGATGTCCACCGGCGACCACACCGCGCCTGCCGCGAACGACGGGGCGAAAAGTTTGCCCGTAAGACGTCGTGAAAGGGATGGAGGCGAACAAAAGGATCAGGACGTGGGCGATAACGAGTGGTCGGCGCATCGGAAAAGCACCTCTCGGTCAGGAATGGATAGCGAGCGAATTGTGTGACTGTTTGCCGCGGCAGTCAATAAACACGGCGGAAGTTAATCAGTAGGTAAACTTCTGGAAACAGGTTTCTGGCTCGAATTTATCGGTTGTTATGTTTTTGGAAGGATGGGGAGTGAGCCCTGATGACAGGAAGTGTCGGCAAAAAAGACTATGGGCGCCGACCTCCCCCAAGACCGGCGCCCTTGCCTTTATCTCAGTTCTCCCATGGAGAATTAACGATGCAGGGATACTAAAGCCAACTAAGAAACCGTAGGTTGCGGTAATCTTGCAAAGACTTCACGATGCCGTAACAAATATTTCGCAAAGCTTTGCCGCCGCCTCTGAATAATGTAGTGTGAAGCATCTTTAGATGGCCCTTTAGCCTCGCTAAAAAGCAGAACACCGGAGATTTTTGATGACTGACCTCGCCCAACGCACGGTTGCGCCTTACGGCTCGTGGAAATCGCCAATCACTTCCGATCTCATTGTCGGGGGTTCCGTCGGACTGACTCAGCCGCTAATAGCCCCGGACTATATCTACTGGATTGAAATGAGGCCGACTGAAGGAGGCCGAAACGTAATAGTTCGCCGGGATGTTACGGGTTCGACTCAGGACGTAATTCCACAGGGCTTCAACGCTCGCACGCGCGTGCATGAATACGGTGGCGGCGATTACGTGGTCCATGATGGGGCGGTTTACTTCTCAAATTTCTCGGATCAGCGCATGTATGTGGTGCGACCCGACACATCTTCACCAACTCCCATTACGCCGGCGGCTGATGCGCGTTATGCCGATCCGGTCGTTGACGAATCGCGGCAACGGCTCATCTGTGTTCGAGAAGATCACTCGACTGGTTCACGCGAACCTGTGAACACTTTGGTCAGCTTACCGATGGACGGTAACGACAACACTGGCGAGGTCCTCGTGTCGGGTAATGATTTTTATTCTTCACCGAGGTTAAGTCGCGACGGTTCGCACCTGGCGTGGTTAACGTGGAACCACCCAAACATGCCATGGGATGGATGCGAACTTTGGACGGCACGCGTCCGCGAAGACGGTTCACTCGATGGACAACACAAGGTGGCTGGTGCGATTGACGAATCGATTTTCCAACCGGAATGGTCGCCTGATGGAACACTTTACTTCGTTTCCGATCGAAGCGGCTGGTGGAACTTATACGGTCTTGGCGCGGACGGAGTCGCGGAGCCCATTGTGCAATTGGAAGCAGAGTTTGGGATGCCGCAATGGGGCTTCGGCATGTCGAGTTACGCCTTCGACTCTGAACGGCGAATCATCTGCACCTACTTGAGGAAGGGAATGTCAGGATTGGGTTTGATTGACACCCAGGCTAAGACGCTGGAACCCATCAAGTCGCCTTACACAGACTTACGTTACATTCGCGCCGCACGCGGAAAGGCGGTTATGCGCGCTGCCTCACCGGTTGCGGCCGCAGCGATTGTTAGTTTCGATCTGAACACAGGACGGTTTGAAGTCTTGCGCCGTTCGCATAACGTGGAAATCGCGGAAGGTTTTTTTTCAATTCCTCGTGCGGTGGAGTTTCCAACAACCGGTGGCTTATCGGCGCATGGCTTCTTTTACGCACCGGTAAACCGGGATTTCGAAGCGTCCCCGGATGAGCTGCCTCCTCTGCTTGTGCAGAGTCACGGTGGGCCAACGGCAGCCGCTACGACCGCTGCCAGCCTGGGAATTCAGTATTGGACCAGCCGCGGCATCGCCGTACTCGATGTGAATTACGGCGGTAGTACAGGTTTTGGCAGAGATTATCGAGAGCGTTTGAAACGGAACTGGGGCGTGGTTGACGTTGACGATTGCAGTAACGGCGCGCGTTATCTGGTTGATAAAAATCTTGTCGACGGAAAGCGGCTCATGATCACCGGCGGAAGCGCGGGTGGCTATACGACGTTATGTGCGTTGACGTTTACGGATACGTTTAACGCAGGTGCAAGTCACTATGGTGTCAGCGACGTCGAGGCGCTGGCCAGGGAAACACACAAGTTTGAAGCTCGCTACCTTGATGGATTGATCGGGACGTACCCGGGGGAACAGGAACTCTATCGTCAGCGCTCGCCGATCAGTTTTGTCGATGACCTTTCCTGTCCGGTGATTTTCTTCCAGGGCCTTGAAGACAAGGTCGTGCCGCCAAATCAAGCTGAGACGATGGTCAACGCGTTACGCGCGAAGGGGATTCCGGTAGCTTACCTGCCGTTCGAGGGCGAGCAGCACGGCTTCCGCCAGGCGAAAAACATCAAGCGCGCACTTGATGGCGAGTTGTTTTTCTATTCGCGTGTATTTGGATTCTCGCTGGCAGAAGAAGTGGAGCCCGTCACCATAGATAACCTGAGCTCCACAGAAAAAGCAGTCAATTAACTCCGCACGTTTGTTCTGTTCACGGCACCATCTGCTCAATTGGTTTATCGGCAAGGGTAGCAGCGCCGCCGGCGTGGTCGCCGCCGCGAATTACGCCGCTTTCATCGATGAAAAACGACATCCGGCCGGTCTTGCCATACTCCAACGGCGTCGCCGTGGCCTCAAACTTATTGGCGAGAGCAGACAACTCAATGCGATAACCGTATCGCTCCATCAAATCCTTCTCCACCAGCCCTTCCGAGATAAGTTCATCGAGCGTTCCAAAGCGACCTGCACCTTTCGATGCCTGGAAAGTTGCTTGGGCAGCGGCGACTGTCCGCATCATGCTCTTGGCTATCGATTCGTTGGTTAACAGTGAACGCTCGCCGTCCGCATTCGCCATCCCGGCGATAGCGAAGGTCAGCAAGTTTCTCGGAACATGTAATTCATGCAATGGTCCGATACCGTCGTTGGTCAAAACGTAGGTCAGGGGATCGATTACCGGATTCATTCGCGAGAGAGTTTCTCGAAACTGATCGTTGACAGCCGTGTTCGTTCCCAGCGGGTAATACATATCGATGAGTGACGGCGCCATATAAACCTGACCCTGGATTTGTCGAGGTTGCCAGTCGGTGGCATTTCGAAAATGCGGGTCAGACGCAAGTGTCCTTCGATTCAGATAATCGTCGACAATACGTCGCGCTACGGTGACATCACCAGAGACGACCAGGAAGTCTCCGATAAAAGCGTACGCAACAGTATTAGCGAAGGAAGTAATTTCCGTGTCTTCGCGCTTTTCCGACTGGGCCAAAAGATTTGCGCCTTTGAAGCCTAACGATTCCATCATGCGGCCGATCAGGCGTTTGACGCCTTCACGATCTTTGATCGCGATGGCGACGACAGGCATCACCTGGGCTGGATTTTGTTTGGTCAGCTTTGGTCCGGATTCAGGAGCACGATTTTCCTCAGGAGCGTCCTCCACTTTGGCGGGTGGCTTGGGAAGTGCTAAAGCAATTTCATTGCCGAGTAGCGGTAGCAAGTCATCTTTAATTTTTATCCCAAGTTGTTTTTCATAGGCTTCCATTGGAGACGTTGGACTAGCTGGCGTCGTTGTACCTTCAATTTTATCTTTTGTAACGCGTATAAATTGGTCTGACCTTTCCAATGACTTCGTCAAACTGGCGTACGTCTCCCGGTAATCGAGCGACAGCGTTACGAAGAGTTGCGTGTCGGCGGGAAAGATGTTGGCAGCTGCCGGAGTAATGGCCGGACCTGGATTGATGTGGGGTAAGAACGGTAGGACGACCGCTTTGCTATCCTCATTTCTAATTGTCAGAACGCGAAGAGTGTAGGTGGCGTCATCCAGGACGAGTGCGGCCCCGACTGCGTCGGGCCACTTCGGCTCAAATCCACCCCACAAGGCCATCATCAGAGGTCCCGTCAGATCGACGGGCGGCGAATCGGGTGTACCGGAAGTTGCCGGGGCATCAAGAGCAGGTGCGACTTCAGGAGTTAGCATCGGGGGAGGAGGCCCATCTTCCGGATCCTCGCCCTCTGGTCCGTCATGGTGTGGCTGCATCGGCATCGGATCTTCGGGCCGGTTCGCGCTCGCTACTTCGGGTGATGCCGCCGCAGCCGCTTCTATTACCTCAGCCTGTCGTTTCTCTTCCTCGTGCCACTTTTTCTCCTTGTCCAGTTGTTCCTTTATGAAGGATTCCACGTTGACGTAAAGAAAGAGTGGCTCGGCGGCGAAACGATTGTGGATTGCGCTGAAATTAGCGTTTTCTGCCAGCAGCTTCGAGCCGCGGGGCTTGAGATCGCGAAGCGAAACGGGACTGGCTGTTAACAACACGAGAGAACCAAATTGCTTCACTTCGTAATTAGGCGCGGGCGGAGTGATTACTACTGTGTTCGCCGGAGCAATCTGTGGAGCCGTCGTAAGCGAAGTATTTGATGAAGGTGACGGGCTTGGCGTCGGCGTTGGCATCAGCACCGGTAGAAACTTGCGCAACGCAGATTGAAATTTCCTTGCTTCCTCCGAAGACGAAAATTCCACCGCGACGAGTGCGCTGGGAAGGTTAGGCTTGCCAGGGGCGGTAGCAACGAATAAACGGGAGTCGGCGAGAGCGTCAGCTTGTTCAGTAACCCAGTTTAAGATTGTCTTGAATTCGTTTGGAGGTCCCGCAAGTTTGATTAGCGGATCGGCCATCTCCGTAACTGCCGGCAGCCGCACGACGTTTCCGACGTTCCTGATCTCAAAATAAATTCTGTAGCTGTCATCGCTGAGTAAACTGTCGAACGTGGGCGCGGGTTCTGCTACAGGAGCTGGTGCCGGTTTCTTCGGCGCGGGTGCGCGTTTTTGTTGCGCCACAATCGGCGAAGCAAACAAGACAAGCGCAAGGAAAAAAGCTATTTGAGACTTATGAATTCTGAGCATGTGAGTTCGATGTTTACCTCAGAAAAAGGGAAGCCAAAACCACACTAACATACGACCAGAATGAGACGCTCTAAGTTTTTGGCGCTCCCGAGAATTTAGACGACGAAGTCGCGGTCTATCGTGCCACTCGCTTCCACACAGCTGCCTCGCCTTCGTTTGAAATCAAGCGCTTGACCTCGGCATACGCGGCGGCGTAAGCCGAGCGCATCTCGTCGGCAGACTTGCTCGTCGATAATTGAACGTCGATTTGTTCAGCGGATAGATGGTGTCGCTGCGCATAGCGTGCAACCATCCGCCCTTCACCCGCTAAGTGAATAGCGAGCCCTTCAGCAAGCCAACGCGGAGTTGCGCTGCGACCGAGTGCATCCACAAACGTGTGTACCAACTCGTGGTGCAGAGTCGTTTTTAAGATTCCACGACGTTTAAGAGTGAGCAGCGGTTGTGTCTCGATGCGAAAGTTCTTAGTCGCGCCGGCTGCCCAGGGTGGCTGACCTGTACGCCCGACGAAATCGCCGGTGGTTTCATTGATGAACACCTCGACACGCGGGATTCGCACGTTGAGTCCCGCACGCGAAATGCGAGACTCCAAATTTCTTCGAAACAGTTGAAGAGACTTCAGCAGGTTTTCTATTTCGACCGCACTGATAGTGGCGGGGTAGTTGATGCGTAAATCTTCGCTCGCCAAAGTCTGACGCTTAGCAGCGGCGATGGGAGTACCAGGGGCGGGTTCGAGTGGGCTAAACGACGTGGACCAAAACAAATCGGCATTCGAAGCGTAGCCTTTGACTGAATCGACACGCGTCCCAGGAAAATATTTTTCCAGGATTTGGCGGTAACCCGCTCCCCGTTCCGCCATCACGTGTGCGCCCGCCTGGCACAATCCCAAACCGTGTCCGAAACCGGAACCGCGGAACACAAAATCCTTTCCGGATCGCGAAACTTCGAATCGCGAGCTCTTAAGAACGTTCCAACCCAATGCCCGGCCAACGATGATCTTAAAGTCCCAGCCTCGTATTTGTTTTTGGCGATCGCCTGAAATTGAAATCAATGCCGCCCGGTTGCTTTGGTCGTGTCGAACAACGCGAACATCATGGAGATGTTCGCCGACATTCGTACGGTCATCCGACTGCATGGCCTTCAGCAAATCAGCCTGGCGTATGACGTCAGTCCAGCTATGGTTCTGCGAGACGCAATATTCATCTCGTGTTTCTCGCAGGTAGCGTGGGCTGGCGCCACCCCACAGTTCACCGAGATCGGCGGTAGCTCCCCCACACGACGCGCTGAAGAAAGCATTGACGGGTTGATTTGCATCGTCTTTAAGGATCTCGCCTTCGGTAGAACGCACGGCCTCAACAATCAGGTCGCTTAGGGCTTCGCGTTCGATTGGCGCGTAGCGCTGACAATGCGTGGTTGAACAAAGGTCGTAACCTTCGTGGTCATGACGTCGCAGGTTTTTAATGGTGTAAGTGCGGCTCGCAATCGCCAGAGCCTTCAGCGCTTCAATCTCGTCTTCGGTGCTGCCTTCGGTAGCAACCACGCCGCGCACGTAGTCTTCGATCGATAACAGCTCCGTCGAGTTCTGACTAACAACATGCACACGCACCTTTGACGACTCCGCAGTACGGGGCTGAGTTTGAATCGCCGCAACAGTCTCACTAGCCGTTGCGTGATCGTCGCCAGAGCGCGCGAATTCCTGATAGATGGGCCGCGCGATCTCGGCGGCGTCAGAGCCATGGGCCTTATCAAGAAAGACCAGGACGGCCAACTTGATGGCAGTCGGCGATACGGCGGCGGTAGAAGGATCGGCTTCGCCGGCAAAACTCACGAACCAGCCTTGCGTGCGAAACCCACTTAACTGGTCTGCTGTGCCTGTCTTGCCAAAGATGTAACTGGGAAGGGAATAGAGGTGAGCAGGTTCAGCAGTCCCGTATCTAACAGCTCCCCGCATTCCGGCGATTATCAATGCGCGCTGTCCGTCATTAATTTGTACGTTCGACTGAACGTCTGACTTAAAGTCGCGCGCGGGCGCAACGCGTGGCGTGAACAAACGCCCGCCGTTAACTAAAGCAACGTAGGCGTTGAGCAATTGAATTGGTGTTACTCGTACGTTCTCGTCTTCACCGATTGCGTGTTCCGAACGCCATTTCCCACGCAGAAGTTTGCCCTGGGCCTCTTCTTTCGTGATGCCAGTCTTTCTGCCAAATCCAAACTCTGCGAGCGTTGCCATGAAGCTGTCCTGTTTCAAGCGCTCGCCAACCCGGCCGAAATAGTAATTGCAGGAATATGCAATCGCTTCGGTTGGGTTCAGCGGTGAAAGGTCGCGTGGATGTGAACAAACTGTGTGAAAGTCGTCGTGCGCGTACTCTTCACGGCAAAGCGTGCGCGTTTCATCGTCGATCAAGCCGGCGCGAAAAGCCGTCAGCGCCGTAAACGGTTTAATGGTTGAGCCCGGGCTGAAGTTTTGGTTGAAAGCGATGTCAGGATTTACTACGGCTCGAATGCGTCCCGTCTGTGGATCCATAACGATGATCGTGCCACGCCGATCGCCGAGCGCTGTCACCGCCGCCTGCTGTAAGCGCCGATCCAGATTGTCTTCAACGAGTGAATTTGCGCGAGTGGCGCCGGGCAAGCGTTCGCGCGTCAGTCCTAAGACAAACAGCGCGCCGAGAGCCGCAAGACTTACCAACAACCAACGCTTGGAATTCATCCATGCACGTTGGTCGGCGAATGCGTTAATGGAATCGCGAGGCAACATCAGGACGCCTCATTTGCCGGGGAATCTGATCTAATACCCGAGGAAATGCCCAGCGCTTTCACCGTTATCATCCATCCCAAGAGCGTCATCGCAAATACCACGACCATTCGCGCCGTAAACAGAAAAACTTCCAGCCATGCGTATTTGATCTGAGTCGTTTTGAACAGCAGGAAGTAGGGAAGGACTCCAAACACGAGGAATCCAACTACATAGATCAGGACCGATTGTGGAGAAAAGGCGCGTGAAAAAAGTGTCAACACCTTTCGGATTGCCGGAAAAAGTCCCTGTCTAGCAGTCGCCAGCCAAATGTGAATTGCTGTGATAGGAAGCACCAGCCCCAGCAACAGGTAACGCAGTGTCGAAAGCAACGCAGTTTTCCACGCGATCGGCGCCGCTTTCCCGCGGGCAGCGGCGGCACGACGAGGAACATCATTCACCGCTTCCGGAACTGGCGTGCCGAAACGCGACTGGGCCCTTTGCAGTAGATAACCGATAAGGATGGCGAGCGCGAGCAAGGGAAGCGTCACCAGCAGCAGCTTCCAAAAACTCGACAACGAATTCTTCAAGAGCCGGCTCAACGGCAACTGATCAGTGTCGGCGGCGATCATGGCTTGAAGAAGAAAGAAGATAATCGGCGCGGCAATCGCGAGAGCGAAGGTGAGACCCACTTGCAGCAGACTCGCCTCCCTGATCACGATAAACAGATACAGCGCCGCAAGCAGGAAAGCGTAAACCACAGCAATCACCAACGTGGAACGCCAATTGGCAAACACGTTTCGTGCCGCCGCCCCAATCGATCTAAATGTTTCAGTCAGCATAATTTTTACGCCTGGAGTAGACGAGATTCGTAAGGGGCACGGTCGGGCCGTGCCCCAACAGTTCGTATTACTTTCTCTCGAGGAACGACATGCGTCCCGATGCCGTATTCGCGTGCGTTGTTGGACGGTACATCAGTTCGGCGAGCGCCGGTGCGACTCGAAACTGTCCCGGCACCTGGATGCGCATCGCGTATTGCAGCGTGGCGTCCCCGTCAAAGTAATCGAGGAAAAACACGGTCCGGTTGTCCCTGAATTCTCTCGAGCTGTACCAATCGGACCAATCAGTACCCGACGTGTAATCGAGATTGAGATTTCCGACGCTCTCAACCTGTTCAGCGCCCGCCGGAATCGGATCCTCGATCATCAGGTGTCTGGCCTTCGCGCCGTTCAGTTTCAACCTGACGACGATCACGTCTCCGGAGCGAATGTCGCCGCTGAGTGGATCAGTAACCCACTTCAGTTTGTATCCGTCTTCGACGACCCGCAGGCGGAAATACTCCCGCGTGATATTCAGGTCCGAAGAACCTCGTGCTGCCACATCTTCTTCGCCTGAATAGTAGTTGAGCGACGTGCTGAAATAGATCAAGCCCTTACCACGCTTAACCACGCGCACGTCGTTGTTTGTGGAAACCTGGTTAGCTTTTCTAGTGACAGTAAAAGTTTGTGCGGCACCAACAGACGAGATGTGCTGCGTCAGAACATTCTCGCCATTGAGATACACTTCGACGTCGTAGTCTGGCGAAAGCTCCCGGCTCACCTTCAAATAATCGATGAGACCGAAAATCGCGAAAGCAGTGTCCTTGGTGGAGCTCCAGTAGTAGCTATTACGCCGGTTCGATGCCAGCCAGCGCGCGACACGCGGCAGGAGTTCACTGTTCGGATTGATCTTGGCTAACGCTTTCAGCGAAAGCGCCGTAGCTTCGGTGTCGTTCTGCTCGGCGAAATCCAACATTGCTTTGCGACGGGATTCCCAACTCGTGTAGAAGTTGTCGGAGCTGGCCGTCCGTTCAATCTCCGCTGCGACCTCGCGCGCTCGCTTATCGTCCTTTCGTTGTTTGAGAGTGAGTGCGAGCAGAGCACGCCCGTAAGGCTGCAAATTGTTTCGTTCGTTATAGATCTTCTCGACGTAGCTGCGATCGAGATCTCCACTTTCTTCCATGGCGTAAACCATGAACGAACGCGTTTCAAGATCGATAACGGTCCCTGCTTCGGTCGCGCCGGAATCGAGCATTTGCTTGAGTTTCTCGCGACCTTTTGAAATTCGATTGTCGTCAACGTCGTGTCCCGCATCCTGGGCCCACGTCAGCCCACTCACGACGTAAGCAGTCATGAACGGATCGCTTTGATCGTCTTTCCACCAACCCCACCCGCCGTCGTCGTGTTGAAACGCGTAGAGCCGATCGCGCCCCTTCTGGACTTTCTTCTCAAGGTCTGTTGCATTCCGAACAGACGTCGTCTTCACATCTTTCAAAGCCTGCGACACGATGACGTTGGGAAGGAAGCTGGACATCGTCTGTTCAGTGCAGCCGTATGGATAGGTCGTCAGGTAGTCGAGAGCGCCGAACAACGTGCCGGCGACCGACGGGCTGACTTCAATACGCAGCGAGCGCGCGTTTGCGTCGGCGTCGCCAGGCATTGCCAACGAAAACGTCTTGTCAGCATTCTCTTCGGCAAATGTCCATGACTCGTTTCTCACCTGGTGCAGCCCGCGCGGAACGACCATCAGCGGTAGTTCAACGGCGTCTGATTCGGTATCGGTCAGGGCCTTCGCCAGCAGTTTGATTTCGCCGACCGCGGGGGCTGTTATTTGCCAGTCGATGCGGTGCTCGCCCTGCTTCTTGACCGTAACAGTTTGTTTCGGTGCGTTCTGGAGCTGAGCTCCGCTAACTTCCAGCGATATCTGCGTTGACTTGTCGGAATCGAGGTAGTTATGGACGATGCCGGAAAGCGTAACAGTGTCGCCCTGAGTAACGAACCGCGGTGTTTCGAGCCGCATGATCACGTCTTTGCGTGCTACGACCTTGTATTTCGTCGCCCCGACTTTGGTATCGGCAGTCACGCCGCGCGCGGTGGCGCGCCACGTCGTCAAGTTGTCAGGGAGGTTTACGGTGACAGTTGCGCGGCCGTCTGCCCCGGTCACCACGTCCGGTTGCCAAAATGCGGTGTCTTTGAAATTTTTCCGGATCATCGGTTGGGCCATCGTCGACTCGTTCTTGAAATCGGCAAGTTGATACGACGGCTTGTTCTTCGCGATGTCCATCGCCTTCTCGCCCGCGAAGCCGGTGAACGAATAGTTGATCGAAAGATGCGTCTCGACCGTCTTATAACGCATGCCGTAAAACTGCGACTTGATGTTGCCCGCGTAATCCGCCGCCAGGCTGTAGATCGACTCGTCAACGATGCCGAGACTCACTTCGGCGCCAGGCACGGGAGCACCGTCAGCGTTACGCGCCAGCACCGTATACGACGCCGTCTCTCGTGGCTTGTATTCCTTTTTGTTGGAGATGATCTCGAGGTCGAGCATCTTGTCACGGGCCGGAACGACAAGCCGCTGATCAGTCGTGTATAGCTCACCATTCCTGACGTACGACACATTCAGAAAAACATTTGGCGCGTAGTTTTTGGTGATCGGGATATCCAGCACAATTGATCGGGCCGGCGAGTTGACGTGCTGAAGCGACATGACAGTCGTCAATTCTGTCGTCACGAGGAGGTGTGCATTGTCAGTCGGCAGGATCGCGAGGACGTGTGCCGTTTCCCCCGCCCGGTACGATTTCTTGTCAGGAACTAGTTTGATCGCGTCGTAGTCTTCACTGTAATACGAGCTTTCAGTCCACTGTGACAGCTGATCAGTTACCCATAAATAACCGCCGACCGAGGCTACTTGTTTCCCACCTTCATTGATAATCGTTTTTATCGCGAGTGAGCCGTCTTCGGTTGTCGTGTAATCGAATACTCCGAGACCTTGTGAATCGGTGTCTACAAAGCCGGACGCGACAACTCGTTCGTGCATTTCATACTCGGGATACGAATAGTCGTCCTCCTCATCTTCTTTCTTTTCCTTTTTGGTCCATGTTCGCTCGACAAATTGAAGCTGGACCTTCGCTTGCACGGGCCGCCCTTCATAGTCGTTGGTCGTGACCCTGATCTTCGCCACGTCGCCCTTGCGATACACGTAGCGATCCGGATCGGCGTTCGCCACGATTGACCCCCGCGTGGCAACAAAACTTCCACCGCCGTCGATCGTTCGTCTCGCCGCGTCAGTTATCTGCGCCTCCAACCTGTAGGTGTAATCCGTCGTGTCGTTTTCAGTGCCTGCCGGAACATCAAACTCAACCGAGAGCTGACCGCGCGAATCGAGTTTTCCTTCTTCCTCTTTCACCAGGTCGTCGCCGCCCCCGTAATACTGGGAGTATTCGTCTTCTGGTTCGTCTTCTTCGCCGGTTAGTTCGGAGTCGTCTTCACCGTAGCCCCAGGCGTAATAACGCGAGCGATAGATGTAGTACTTCACTTCGGCATTCGCGACAGGCGCTCCGAAGAAATAACGCGCGTTAATTACGAAATTGGTTTTCTGGCCGGCGGGAATAAACTTACCGGGCGCCGATACCGTCACTTTGTATTCGGGCTTCTTGTATTCGGCGACTTCAAAATTTCCGGTCGCGCGGCCGCCTTCGACTTCGGCGACGATGCTGTAATGACCTAGCGGCGCTTCTTCGGAGATGTTGATCTCGCCGCTGAACGTCCCCCGCGGAGAAACTGGAATTTCTTTGTTGAAGATCGTGGCATTGTTTGGATCTTCGATCGTAACGGCCACCGTGTTGCCACTGATGGGCTTGTAAGAACCATCCTCGTTCATGCCACGAACGATTCCCTTGAAATTGACAGTGTGAGCCGGGCGGTATATCGGGCGGTCCGTGTAGATGTATGCCTTAAGCTCTTCGCTTTCTTCGCCCTCGAAATCATTGAAATAAAACGATCCCAGATCAGAGATGGCGAAGTTGTTGCTATCACGCGCGAGGATCAACATACCGTCGAATTCCGGTTCTTCAGTCGATTCAGCGTCCTCGATCTGATCCCCTTCTTCTTGTTCTTCTTCTCCTTCTTCTTCATTCCCCGCAGCGGGCTTCGTCTTCTCAAGTTTTGTACGCAAGATTCCCTGGCCGTCAGTTACGCCTGAAGCGATCGTCTTCCGTTGCCTGACGACTTCCACTTGTGCGCCAGGACGAGGCGCACCGGTTTTTCTGTCTACCGTGTAAATGAAAAGCTCGTTGTCAGTTGTTTTGTCGATCATTGTTAGATCAGTGACGACTACGACCGTGTACGCGCGCAGATCGTTGGCAACTGCTTCAACCAGGTAGACACCAGGACTGCGCTTACCGAGTGGAATCATTCGTTTGTCGTATTCATCTTCGAGAGGAGGTAGCGGTTCACGCCAACTCGTAACTAACAAATCCGGATTTAGCAGAGGAACGCGAGCGTAATCAGCAACGTTCAGCGGCGTTCTGACCGGATCGGCTTCCTTGCGAAACTTGTTATTGAACGTCGAGCGAGAGTCACGCTTGAGCTGGCCTCGCACGAAGGCTTTGACGCCGCTAAAGGCCCATCCTTTGAACGCGCGCACTTTTTCCAAAAACGACTTACGACGTGGCAGCGAATCCGAAATTTCCTGCTGCTCCTCTTCACCCATTTGGTGCGGGTTTTTTAGTTGAGTGAAAAATGTGCGCGGGTCTTTGATCTGATAGACCCGGAAATCCATCTGCGTTACGCCGTTGTAATCCACCCACAGACGAGCCGTGTCGTTGCTGCCGTACGTTCGCTGGGTTGACAGGGAAAAGAAGGGCTTGCTTGTCGCCGGCCGTTCGGGTTGATCGGCTGCGAGCACTTCCTGGAGCGTAGCGACGCTGTCGGTCTCGGCTTTCGCGCGCGAGCGGAAAGTGGCAATCGTCAAGGCGGCAGCAATCGCCACCAGATAAATTACTGACGCAGTTAGAACGCGATAGGATCGTGTGTTCGTTTCAAACACGGGCTTAGCCCTCCTTGGGCTAGTCGAGAATCTTCAATCTATAGAAACCCAGAAAATGCGAATTGCTTTCGACCGGGCGCCATCGCCTGTTGGGGTGCTGGTCCAGGACCGTTAGTGCGACTTTCTTTACTGTTCCTTCATCGGTTGGTGATGCTCCCGTGTGATAGACGACCCAGTCTTCCGCGGGTTCGGCGCTCAATTTCGAATTGCCGAGATAAATCATTACGTGGAAGGGAAACTTCTGCACCCAGGGTTGGTGGAAGAAAAGGAGATCGCCGGGCTGTGCCTGATTGCGGTCGCGGCTAATGAATTTGGCATTGAAGTTTTTCAGACTTCGCGCGTCGGCAAACTCCGCAAAGTTTCCGTTAGTAACATCGCCGTCTTTGTAAGCACCGAAGTTTGTCCGAAAGAGTCTTCCTCCAAGCGGATTCTGCCCAAGCGAGTAACGAGCGACATCCGGGGCAATCGCTTTGTAAAGCGGGCCCATCTTCTGGAACCACGGGCGATCATGACGTCGCAAGGCTTCTCGCCAGGCAAAGCGAACAAGTCCGGCGCAGTCTCGTTGTTCTGTGTTCCATTCCTTGCTCAGTTCGTAAAACTGCGCCTCCGCAATCAACGTGAACCACTGCCGGAAGTTTTCACGGTCTGTGTAGCCGGAGAGTTCTGCTGCGTCAGGTATGCCGTCGTTGTCGTAATCGAGGCTTGCCGATGAAGTCGAACTAATCGCGGTGTTGTTGCGCTTAGTCACACCGCGATTAACGTCCGCTGAAGAATTGCGTTGTCGACTTATAGAGAAGTAGGAAACCGGAAGGACCAGGCTGAAGAAGAGCGCTGCAACCGCAAAGTGTCGCCGTTTCACGAAAGCGAACATGGGGGAAGTATCGAATTCCTTAGTTAAAGGTTCGAGGCGGCGTTGACCAGTCGGCGGCCATGTTAACACGTCCTCGGGCACCGCAAGCTACGGATTACGTTTCTGTGGAAAGCCACAGTAAAACGGCTCACACGAGACATTTGCTGGAGGTATGACAGCAAAGAATGAAACGTGGAAGAGTTACAAAAAGGGTGTTGCAAAAACCAACAGGCGCGGGTAGATTTGACCGCGCTAATAAACATTTAGGCATCGTTCACCCGCGTTGCGGTTTATGCTGCCCTGACTAATTTTGCTGGAGGTATTCAAGTGCCGATTGGAACTTGTCCCGAGTGTGATGCGGATGTACATGTAGATACAGACGTCGATAAAGGTGAAACCGTTTCTTGTGAGGAATGCGGCACTGATCTGGAAGTTGTCGGACTTGATCCGGTAGAACTGGACATTCTGGAAGAAGAAGATTTCGATGACGACGAGGATGAAGACGAATTCTAAATTCTCACCCGGCCACAGAGCGCGGCGATTTGGATGAGTTATTTATCGCGCTCTGACTGAAACCCCTGCCGGCTTTGTCTCAACATCAAACCTTTCGGTCCCTCAATTCTAACCGTGTGAAACTGGCCATCGCGTCGCTTGGCTTCAGGCGGATAAAAGGCAAGCACATAAGCTGATGTAACTTCCTCGGCCAGCGCTCGAAACAGCGCTTCGTAATTGCTTTCCTCTGCATACACGCTGCGGCCGCCCGTCAACTCAGCAAGTCCACTTACTTCCAATGGTGTCGGCAACGGGTTTTTTGAAGCCATCGCCATCACGCGTGAATAAGACGGCAGGGTCACAACATAGATACTTGCATCCGCCTCGTTGGCGCGCTCGATCACAGTGCGCGATGACACGGTATCGCCGACAGGAAACCCGTCAGTTATCACCAGCACCGCGCGCTTTAACAACCGGCGCTCACGGGTGCGAGGCGCTTGCCTGACGAGCAGTCGCACCGCATCGTCAACTGCATCGTAGGTATGCGTTGACAGGCCATTCGGTTCGCGTGCGATCTTTTCGAAGGCCCGGTCCAACTTCGTGGTGTCGGAAGTAAACTTCTGTATCACCTTAACGTTCATCCCAAACGCCATCACCGCGTAGAACGCTGTATGCCCGGATAGTTTTGCGGAAAACGCATTCAAAGCGCTGCGCAGTCTTTCCATCTCCTCAGCGGTCATACTTCCGGAGATGTCGATCGCGAAAACGACCGCCAACGGGCGCGGTTCTCCTGTTCGGCGTTCCAATTGAAAAAACGCGAGAGGCTGTTCTACGCCGTCGACAAATATTTTGAAGTCGTTCTGCTTCAAGGTCCTGACGGGCCGGCCTTCAATATCGGTCGCGACCACATCCATCGACACCAAATCGGTATCTATCTTGAGAATCTCATCCGGCTCGTCTTCCTTTGGGAAAACTTGCCGCGGGCGTTGCGCCTTTTGCACATTCTGATCGTCTTGTTTCGTTTGGGCAGGCAGGATGGTGGCTGCACCCACAACCATGATGAGCGAAAGCAGTTGGAGAAGGGGAATGATCGAACGGCGAGACTTTTTCATTAAAACCCGCGTCTGCCAGGGAACTTCGAATCGCCCAAATTATACGAGCCGCCGCGTCGGGAGCAAAGTTTACGGCGCATTTCAGTTGACGCTTGGCAACAGCCCGGTGTCTCCTCGCATCAATGCCGCTGGGTCCAATTTGCGGGAAAGACGGTGATATGATGCCGCACATGAAACACAAGCACATCTTTTTCTTCCTGATCGTTTTGCTGCTGGGGCCCAGTGCCATGTCCCAGGAAAAATCTTTCGGAGGCGTTAAAGGAAAGGTGCGCGTTGAAACAGGTTCGCCCGAAGGTGTGGCTGTCGTTGTTAGCCAGGCAGGCCAGGAAGTAACGCGGCAACTGACGGATCGAAAAGGTGAGTTTGTGGTTTCGCGTCTCATGCCCGGCCGGTATTCCTTCACGTTCCGGAAAACGGGACTCAGCGTCGGCGCGATTGAAAATGTCGAGGTGAGAGCCGGGAAGACGCGGTCGCTTGAGAATCTGGTGCTGGCAATCGACGAGGGCTCGATAGCTTTTATACGCGGCAGTGTTTTTACCGAAGAGGGACGTAGCCTTCCAAACGTCCGCATCGAGCTGGCGAGAATCGAACAAGACGGCAAGGCAAAGAAGATCGATGGGCGCGTAACCAACAGCATCGGTCAGTTTGCGTTTCGCCTGACGCCTGATGTTGGTAAATACAGAGTTACCGCAAAGGCAAACAACGCCGACGCAGTTACAAAAGACATTGAAATCGACGGCGCTGCTGTCTATCGAGTTGCACTAACGGTAAAGCGTTCGAACTAAATAGTGGGCCGCTAAAGCGGCCTGAACGAATCGGGTTTGCTTCGTCGAACCAGCCGTAGAACGGCTGGCCTACTCGCCCTACGGGCTGCCGCGTGAACGCGGCAAGGCGAAAGGCCATAGTCACCCCTCAGCACTCAGGACTCAGGACTCAGTACTCAGCACTCAGGACTCAGCACTCAGGACTCAGGCACTCAATACTGTTTCGAGTGTTTTACGTTTGGAGGTCGATTTCTCTTTGCTATACGATTCGCCGCACGCACAGTTTGCGATTAGCCATGAGCGCGCCCAAACCACAAAAAGAACATATTGAAGACCGGGAAGAGTTTCTGACTGCCCGCCAGCTTGCGAAGGTTTTGCAGGTAAGCGAATCAACGGTGCGGCGGCTAGCTCGCAAACGGCGAATACCTTCGGTCCGCGTCACGCCACACATCATCCGCTTCCACCTCGATGCCGTGCGCGAAGCGTTAGAGGTTCCGCGTCACCGCATTCGACATGGTGAATACACCGAACAGGTGGATGACGCGCAACTGAGCTTCGAAGATTTGATGCTGAGTTAGTGGGAAGAACTCAGGTGACCCTGATCCAGACTTACTTCGCGTTGAGCTCAATCCAATTATTGTTTTGCTTTACGTAAACGCGCGGACGACGAATCGGAAACTGCCGCGCAAAATTCGGATTGGCGTTCAGAAAGCGTTGAATCGTTCCGCTGTCGCCAGTGGCCACTCGCCACTTGCCGCCCTCCCGTATCAGATACTGCTGCACAACAATCTTGCCCTCGGCGTTAAACGGCTGGGTGACGCGTCCAAAGAGTTCAGTATCGGCTACCGCGATGTCGCCTGACACGCGGACGGCGCCGATTTGAATTCGATCCAAAACGTAACGGTCCTGCGCTCGCTTCAGCGCCGTTACAAATCTCGCACGTGGCATGCGCGCGCGCGTCGATGACGGTAATGAATCATAAACTTTACCGTAGTTGCGCGATTGCAGTTGCTCGAAAACTTGTTGGACCACACCGCGCACATTTGATTCGTCAGACGCTCGCGCGGTTAACGCAGTCGTAAATAACAGCGCGCTTCCTAACCCAAGCGCCGCCACCGTGTGCAATCTAAATCTCATCCGCTTCTTCCCCCTCGCTCTGTCTTTCTTCATCGGCCACTCTGATGATTTCCTTCAGCCGCATTCGATAGTTCAGGAACCACGCAACCACCGCTAAGGTAACAACGACGAAAGCAGCGTCAAGGTTCTGCCGCACGAAGAGAACTGCGGCTGCAACAAAGCAGGCTATTGAAATAATCAACCAGAAAATTTTCACGAGGCTATTTAATGACTACCGGAATGGAGAGGTCAATCGTGCCTGGCGGGTAGCAAACCGTTTGGTCGCAAGCTTGAATGTTCACCTTTGCGGGAACCGAATGTTGACCTTTAGATGCGGACGCTTCAGCTTTGAGCGGCGTTTTCAGTTCGACTCGTCCTTCATAAACTGCCAACGCCTCTTCGGCAAACTCAAACTTCTTCTGAAGCGGACTCGGATAGGTGACCTTACCGCCCGAGATGCCGTTTGAAGGCGCGATTACCAGCTCCGTGGCCTTCAGGTATGGAAAGGTAGGCGGATTTGCATTGACGTGAAAGCCGTCGTCAATCGTCAGCGTGACAACTGCTTCGCTCGTCCCGCCCGCGCTGATTTCCACCGGACGCGCCTCCGCGCGAACTACGGTTACTGACGAAACGGTTTTCTTCGCCACTGATTCCGGCGCGGCCGTCTTACAGGCGCTGAGCGCGACGACGGTCAATAGGACGACCGTCAATAGAATGGCTACAAACCGTATTTGGGTCATTTCCTCTAGGCGGCGGCCGAATCAGCAGATTCGCGCAGGCGCTTGGATCGTCGAACCACAACCCGAGCGATCAACGCCGACGGTAGAACGAGCAGAATCAGCACCGGCACTATCAGGATAACGAACCTGATGAAAAAAAGCACAATGGCGCCGGCAATGCTGACACCGTCGCGGACAGCATCTTTTACTTCCCGTCCGAAGCCGGACGTGCTGGCGACAATTGGTGTCGGAATTCGCAGCGTAGCGTTAATGGTTGAAAGCGTTGTCCGGCTCTCCAGAAATCTCTTGCGCCCTTCGAGTCGTTCGATCTCTCCGCGAACACTCGCGATTTCCGTTTGCACTTCCAAAGCATCAGAAACTTTGGATGCTCGTTTCATGATTTCGAGAAACTGCGTTTCCAACGCCTTCTGTGTTTTGATCCGCGCCTCCAGGTCAATGAATTCCTCAGTTACATCATTGCCGGAGACTTTTTCCTGAATAACGCGCGAGCCCAGTGCCCGGATCTGGTCAAGAGCAGCACCGAATTGTGAACTGGGAATACGCACTACGAGCGACGTTTCAACGTTTGGCGCCCGATGACTAGTCGCATCGTTCTGCTTCGTTTCCGAAGTAATCACAAAGCCTCCGAGCGATTCTGCGATCGAAGCTATCCGATGTTGAGCCGCAGTTGGTTCTGACACCTCCAGGCTTAGTTCCGCGTTGCGAATGATCTTGCGGTCAAACGACTGAGCCGCTGCGTGGGCGTTATCGGCCTGGCTCAGCGAAACCTCCTGCATAGGGTTGCGGCTCCGCGCCTGTGCCATCTGGTTCTCGCTTCGCGCGATTCCTGCTGCCGTAGTCTTTGTTGACTCCGCTTCGGTCTTGGGGATAGCGGCTTCACTATCCGCATATTTGGTATCGGTTTGTGACTGCGCGACTGGTCTTTCGGACGACGCGCGATCGCAACCAGCAAATAGAAGAGCACAGGCGATTATGAGCACCTTAAATGTAGTCATGGGAAGAGGTCTCCTTTTCGGTCAATTACCTAATTGACAATAGAACGTTGGTTTTGTTCCCAACTTGCAAGGAGAAGAGGGGACGGAAAGCAGGAGGCAGGAAGCAGGAAGCAGGAAGCAGGGAGCAGTAAGCCGTTTGGCAGTCAGCCAACCGGCGGGGTGTTCATGAAATATGGTCGGTTTACCGCGCTGGCGGTTGAGGAAGTCGACCGTTGCGAGTTTAAGGTTCCCTTATCCCGCGGCTTCTTTGCCGGTTTCCGGTTTCTTAATACCAAACTTTTCCAAACGATATTGCAGAGTGCGGAACGTCAGACCCAGGAGTTTGGCCGACTTCGTGATGTTGTAATCAGTCTGTTCCATTGCCTGCATGATCAGGTCGCGTTCAACGTCTTCGAAGGCTATGCCCTCCGGCGGAAGTTTGAATGCGCCTTCGGAGACCGGCCGCGATTCCTGCCTGACCTCCAGCGGCAGATCCTCAACCGTAATCTGATCGCCTTCGCAAAGAAGTATCGCGCGCTCAATCGCCGACTCGAGTTGTCTCACGTTACCGGGCCAACTGTAATCAACCATCAATTTGCGCGTTTCTGGGGTTAAGCCGCGGACGAGCCGCGACGTATTGCGGGTGTGTTTCTTGACGAAGTAATCGATGAGAACCGGGATGTCTTCACGTCTTTCACGCAGGGGTGGCACGTCAACTGAGAGAACATTGATGCGATAGTACAGATCGTCTCGGAACCTGCCGTCAGAAACCATCGCGCGCAAATCACGATTGGTCGCAGCAATCACGCGCACATCGACGTTGATTTCGTGAGTGCCGCCCACGCGTCGTATCTTTCTTTCCTGCAGCGCGCGCAGGAGCTTTGCCTGCATCGCTACGTCGAGTTCGGCGATTTCGTCGAGAAACAGTGTTCCCCGATCGGCAATCTCAAACAGGCCTTTCTTTTCAGCATGGGCACCGGTGAATGAGCCTTTTTCGTGACCAAATAACTCGGATTCGAGCAGGTTTTCGTTAATGGCAGCGCAGTTAACTGCCTGAAACATGTCCTGCGCGCGCGGCGACTGATTATGAATTGCGCGTGCAATGAGTTCTTTGCCGGTCCCGGATTCACCACGAATCAAAACTGTCGAGTTGGACCGTGCAACTTTCAGGATCATTCGCTTGACGGATTCCATCTTGGGTGAGGCCGAGATAATTTCGGTATCGAGCGCGTCGAGTTTCTGTAGTGCGCGTGTGATGGTTTCCAGCAACGCGGTTTTGTCGTAAGGCTTTTCTAAATAATCGAACGCGCCGCGTCGCAATGCTTCTTTCGCTGACTCGATGGAGCCATGCGCAGTCAGCAGAATTACGATGATCGACGAATCGAACCCCAATAGATGCTGCAAGAGCTCGATCCCGTCCATGCCCGTCATTTTCAGATCGGTCAAGGCCAGATCAAACCGGCGCTCCTTGGCAAACTTGATCGCCGCTTCGCCCGAAGACGCAGTGGTTACGTCGTAGCCTTCTTCAGACAGAATCATTTCCAGAATTTCGCGTTGTGATTTTTCGTCGTCTACGACGAGGATGCTTTTACGCGGCATGTAGTTTGGCTGTGAAACCGGAAAGGGAAGTACGACTGCTGTGGGCCCGCTCATCATCAACGGGCATTAAGCCGTCTCTCGATAACGCGAGTTTATCCTTCCTTCTTTCCTGTTCCCGTTTCCTCCTTTGGCTCTGTCGGCAGAATTATCGTGAACGTCGTTCCGCTGCCTTCTTTTGAATTTACGGTGATTGAACCGTCGTGATCCTCGATTGCCTTCTTAACAATCGCAAGGCCCAAACCTGTTCCTGTGTCTTTCGTTGAGTAGTATGGCTCAAATATTTTGGCAATGTCTTCAGCAGCGATGCCGCCACCCGTGTCGCTTATGTCAACCCTGACGTATTTGTCCGACTCAGCAGATAACCTGATTTCAACCCAGCCGCCCGCGCCATCGATTGCTTCGACGCTGTTAATCAGAAGATTTGTAAACATCGAACGAAGCGAATCTTTATCGGCAACCACGAGTGGGAGCTTACCTTCCTGCCGCACACTCGTCTCGATTCCATTCTCTGACGCCCGGCCGGAGACGACTCGCAAAGCATCCTCAGCTTCCACCGCCAGATTCAGCGGTTGCAACTCAAGCGCCGATGGACGGGAGTACTTCAGAAAGTCGGTGATGTGACGATTGATCCGCGCAACCTCCGACTTCAGCTGGTCCGCTAAGCGCTCGAACGTTTCGCGTTTCGACTTTTCCTCGGGCGCAAAAGAAGAGCGCAGATGGTCCAGCGTCAGGTTGATGTAGTTCAGGGGGTTGCGAATTTCGTGCGCGATTGCTGCGGCCAGGCGGCCAACGACCGCAGCTTTTTCCACCTGATGCAGTTGCGACTCGAGCTCCCGCGCGCGCCCCAGACGCGCTGTCATATCATTAAACGCAGACGAGAGCGCACCCATTTCATCGTGCCGAGCCGTGGGTACCCTGACATCGAAATCGCCTGTTGCTACTCTGCGCGCGGCGACTGAGAGTTGTTTAATCGGCCGCGTAAAACGCCAGACGAACAAACCGGTGATAAGCGTTGTCACCAGTAGGAGCAATAATGTGTAAAGCGCTGAACGCGACGCCTGCCGCTGCAGAATGTTAGTGAGTGTATTTGCCGAATCGAGCACGACGATGATGTACCACTGGCCTTTAGTCGTCTCGATCGGAAAATAAAAAGCACCGGGTTCGCCGGGTTTAGATTCCGCTGATGCGTTTAGCCATGAAGGGAGATTCTCGGTCACGCCCGTCATCTCGACGGCTTTGCTCAACGGCGGCAACGGAACGTCCTTGATGTGAACGTGGTGAATGGTCTTGTCTTCGTGCTGTTGAGGCGCGTAGGCATTCACCAAACTGTCCTGAACGTAACCGTTGTTGTCGATGACGAGAACGTTCTTGACCCGCCCGGTTCGTTCGTCGAAAACCGGTTGAGCGAGGTCGTTTCGCATCTCAGGGAGGTATTTTTTGCTGTTGATGCTGTTAACACCCAACGCCACGCCTGCCATGATCGCCTGTTCCTGCTCGACAATAAGATGGGCATTACTTTTGACCGCGCGCTGGTTCACGTAGTACTGGACGCCGAGTGTTAATCCCAGCAACAACGCCAGCAGCAGCAGCAGCCGGACGCGAAAACTAGTGAAGAACTGGGACACCCTCATATCAATTTGACTCTACAGATGCTGGAATCGTTGTCGGTTTCGACCTTTGCTCACATTAAACCGAAACTACGCTCGTCATCATTGTCACGAGTTATGTACAAAAGATTACTTTTCTGTTGCCGCTTATAGGGTCAGATGTTATAGTTGCGCCGGTCTCGAATCAATGTCCCCAGGGACCGCCAATTAGGGATATCTCCCGCCTCAACGTAACGGACCACCGGGTCCGAAGATACCCAGGGTTTTTGGAGAGGTGTTTTGACCTCTCAGAAGTTGCATTTGCGAAGAACTAACCCGGCTAGATCTTGCAATTGCGTTGTGTGCAAATAAATCGGCGCAGCTCCATGTGAGCTTGTAATCCCAGGAAAGGTAAAGAACCCCTGATGACTTTGACGAATCGGTTCCCTCGAACTCTTCCTTTCGCACTCATACTATTCCTTCTTCTCGTACTTCCATTCCAGGCAGACGTATTCGGCAAAAAACGCACCAAGTCAGCGCGCGCAACTCGCGCTGAGAAATCAAAAAAGTCCACAGCCCGTGACCGGCGGTCGTCGCGCCGCGAACGACTTTCCGCCAGAAGCTCGCGCCGTGGCGGTAAGACCAGATTATCTCGCAGGGAAGCCCGCCGTGAGGCACGCCGCGACCGACACCAGATTGCGCGCGAACAGTCGAACGCGCTGGCAGCATTGCAACGCCGGCTGCGCCGGCCTTTGACCAGGCGTGAGCGAGCCGCTGAATTGCGTCGCATTTCAAGCTCTCGCCGCCGTGAAATCTTAGAAGCGCGTCGTCGCGCAGAAGCCGCTCGTCGCGCAGCGATTGCTCGTCAACTCGCATTTGAAAAAGCAATGCGCGACGAAGTGCAAACGTTCATTAGCAGAGACGACGTGCGCGGTGAAGATATGGAAGTCAGGCGCGCGGCCG
Organism: Pyrinomonadaceae bacterium; assembly: GCA_963730985.1. Taxonomy (GTDB): domain Bacteria; phylum Acidobacteriota; class Blastocatellia; order Pyrinomonadales; family Pyrinomonadaceae; genus PSRF01. The sequence continues at coordinate 272,297 of CAVSTX010000005.1, read as the reverse complement.
TCAATGCGCTCGGCAACCACGCAGGCACTGTCGTGGTGATGGATCCTCAAAGCGGGAAGGTCTATTCAATAGTGAACCAGGAATGGGCGCTTCGTCGCGGGTTCAAACCGTGTTCTACGATCAAGTTGGTGACGGGCGTTGCGGGCCTTGAAGAGAAAATGATTAGCCCGTTTGAAACCACCAACATCTCCGATCGATACAAATTGGACCTTACGGACGCTCTTGCCTATTCAAACAACACGTATTTCCAACACATCGGCGGTCGCGTCGGCTTTGACAAGATGATGGGTTACGCGCGCGAGCTGGGTTTGGGAGAGAAGACTGGCGTGAACGTGCCTTACGAATATTCAGGACGCCTGCCGGCCGAAAAGACTGGCTTCGCTCTCAATCGCATGTCGTCTCACGGCGACGACTTTGAAGTCACCGCCTTGCAGTTGGGCACGTTGGTTTCTTCAATGGCAAACGGCGGCAAGGTTTTCGTTCCTTACATTCCCCGGACCGGAGAAGAGGCGCGCGCTAAGGTTCGCCGCCAACTCAACGTCAGCCAGGACAACCTCCGGCGAATGGTCCCCGGCATGGTTGGCGCTGTGAACTACGGCTCTGGCAAGAAGGCCTACGATCCGTTGCAAACCGTAGCAGGGAAAACTGGAACCTGTATCGGCCAGGGAGCCTGGGTCGGTTTGTTTGCTTCTTATGCTCCGCTCGCGAATCCGCGGTTGGCGGTTGTAGTCATTACCCGTGGCTCCGACGCTCGCAAGCATTTCCCAGCCGCAGTCGCCGGTCGTATTTATCGTGAACTTGGCGCCCGCTTTGGGACCCCAATTCATCTCCAGGTCGCGACCGGCAATGACGCCAAAGCGTCAGAGTTGAATGAAGAGGAGAAAGACGCAGAGGAGGCCGAAGCTGCTGAAGTCGAAGCGGCAATAGCGGCGGAGGAAAACAACGCCGCGGTGGCAACTCCTGCTACGCCTACGACCCATCCTCTTGTTAATCAACCGATAAACCCGGCGGTTAAACCTGTTTTGAAGACGATTGACTCAAAGCGTCCGAGCGTTGAACAGCCGAAGCCGGCCCCTACCAGTAAGACGACGCCGGCTGCCCAACCGGACGATCGTCCACGCCGAACTCCTTCGATAGAGCGGTAATTGCAAGGCAGTTGTAACGGCGGAAACACCAATCTGCGCCGGATGCTCGTAAACTAGACGAGAATCCGGCGCAAATTTTTGTGTCCGCAGCTGCCAAAGCGCATGTATTTGCGCCTTGACAGGTCTGCGAGAGTTGCAGGAATATTGCGACGTTCTATTTACGCCTTATTTAGATCCCCTTTCCAGTAGTTCCCCTGCGCGTTGCAGACGGCAACGGCTTTTTGCAACGACGCATCTTAATGCCGCGTGAATTGACGCGACTGGCAAGCTGAAGCGGGCGCGTAGATGAAGCTGGACGACAATCTGGAGGTTCTTAACAACTAATGAAAAAGATTATTGCCATATTAGCAATGTGCGCCAGCCTGGCGATCCTTGCCGCATCCGCGTCTGCGCAGACGACGCCCGCACCGGCCGCGGCGCAGGGTCCCTGCACCGATGAGGCGAAGACAGCGTGGTACACAGAGTTCACTGCAACTCGAACTTCTCAACCTACTAAAGCTTACGAAGCTGCAAAGAAGTATTTGACAGCGTGCCCGAATGAACAGGGCGATATTCCAAACTACTTGCGGAAGTGGTCAGCGGCGTACGAGAAAGAGGCTCGAAAGCTAAAACTGCAACCGTTGCTCTACAACGACAAGAAGTTTGCAGAAGCGTTTACGCTCGGCAAGGAGATACTGGCCGACGAACCCGAGAACCTGAACGTCATTATCGATCTCGGTTACCTTGGTTATCTGGCCACGATCACTGCCAAGAACGAACAGTTCAACAATGAGTCGCTTGGCTTTGCCCGACGCGCCATTCAGCTAATCGAATCAGGCAAGACCGTTACGAATTGGGCGCCGTTTAAGTCGAAGGACGACGCGTTGGCGTATCTGTATAACGCTATCGGCCGTCTGACGTTGAAAAACAATGCGCCCGAGACGTTAACGTCATTGATCAAAGCTGCGCAGTTTGAATCTGAAGTTAAGAAAGATCCATGGATCTACTTCTTCATTGCTGCTGCTTATGAGTCTGGTCCATACGCTAAGTTGTCTGCCACTTATAAGACCAACTGCGAAGGCAAAGACCTGACACCGGAGTGCAAGCTTGCGTTGGAAAACATCAATCAGGTGGTTGATCGCATGGTCGATGCCTATGCACGCGCAGTCGCGTTCGCCGGCGCCGACGCTAAGTTCGCTACCAGTAAAAAGGAATGGATGGACAGTCTGGCCACCTGGTACAAGTATCGTCACAACGATTCCGACGCCGGGTTGAACGAAATGATTGCCAGCGTAATGTCCAAGCCGTTGCCGCCGGAGCCGACGCCGCTGACGGTGTTGCCGGCTTCGTCGACTACGACAACCACCGGTGTAGTGCCGGCGACAACCGGTGCGACACCAGCGGCAACAACAGGTGCGGCGCCACGGGCCACAACAGGTGCAGCGCCACCGGCAACGACAGGTGCAGCGCCACCGGCAACGACTGGTGCGGCGCCGTCGACTACCGGTTCCGGAGCCAGCACTGCCGCGAAACCGAAACCGACACCGCGTAACAATCATCGACGATCTAACTGAGCTGGTTATCAACCTCCTTCATGCATAGCCGGAAGCTTGTCGTGAGTTTCGACAACGCTTCCGGTTTTGTTTCAACAACACTTTGAAGAAACAGCCGATCCACCCGCCAGACCTCGACTCCCTGGAAGAGGTCATTGCTTACAAGTTTAAGAACCGTGCATTGTTGGAGCGCGCCATAACCCATCGCTCCTGGGCGCATGAACAAGTTGCGCCAGGCGCTGAGGATGAAGCGCGCCGTCTGCACAACGAGGCTTTGGAGTTTCTGGGCGACTCGGTGCTGGGATTGGTAGTAGCCGACTATCTTTGCACAGCATATCCGGGCGGAACTGAGGGCGAGCTGTCGCGCATGAAGCACCGGCTCGTTAGCGCGCCAACCCTCGCCGGAGCCTCGCTGAGATTACAGCTCGGCGATTTTTTGCGCTTTGGTCGCGGCGAAGAAAAGAGCGGTGGACGGCGAAAGAACACACTTCTGTCCGATGTACTGGAAGCGATAGCCGGAGCAATTTTCATCGATGGCGGTTTGGCTGCAGCCACCGATTTTGTCCAGCACGCAATTGGCGACGACTTGAAGAAGGTTACGCCAGTCGCTGCTGCCGAAGCCGACTACAAAACGATGTTGCAGGAAATGCTCCAGGCCGAACGTCGGACAGCGCCTCGTTACGAAGTAGTCGAAGCCCTGGGTCCGCCACACCGGCGAACGTTTCATGTGGAAGTAAGTTGGGATACGGGGAGTGTGCGCGCAGAAGGCCGTTCGAAGAAAGCGGCTGAGGCAGCAGCGGCTAAGGAAGCGTTGGTGTTGATTCGCAACGGACAAAAGCAATCGCCGTTGCCGAAGTTGTAGCCAATCGCTAGAAAGATAAACTTGACCGTGGCATTTAACGTATCTAGGATGATTTTCGGTAATTATGAAAGAAGTTACAGCTAAAACTACGGACACGACGACGGCGGAGCGGCCATTTTCATTTAAGGGGCTGTTCAGCCGGAACGGACACGGTCGCGTGCCTGAAGTTGAAGTGAAACCCCGCGGCCCGCGTAAAACGATTTGGCGCGAGTATTTCGAATCGGCAGTCGTCACGGTGATCATGGCGCTGTTTGGCATGACCTTCATCGTGCAGGCCGTAAAAGTGCCCACCGGGTCGATGCAAAATACGATCACAATCGGTGATCACCTGCTCGTCAATAAGTTCATATTTGCACCCGGCAGGTCGTTGCCATTTCTTCCGCAACGAGAAATTCGGCGCGGCGACATTATCGTGTTTAAGTACCCCGGCAACCGTTATGATCCGCGGCCCGATGAACGTCCCGATAACAAACCCATTGTGACTAATTACGTGAAGCGCGTAATCGGTGTGCCTGGAGATCGGCTGCGGATGGAGGGTCGTACGGTGCTGGTGAACGATCAGCCACTACCCGAACACCAGATTGATGCGGTGGAAAATAATCCGAAAGCGCCGCTGGAGATCGCGCAGGACTCGGAACGCAAACCCAATCAACCGTACGATGTCTACTACAATCCGGATTTCGTGGAAGGTGATTATCCGATTTTCCGGCTTGAAGGCGACGGAGAAGAGTTGGTAGTTCCCGAGGGCAAATACTTCGTGATGGGCGACAATCGCAACAACAGCGAGGACAGTCGCTATTGGGGCTTTGTGCCGCGCGATTTGGTGATCGGCCGCGCGCTGTTTGTGTATTGGTCGTATGACGAGAGCGCGCCATCGAGCAGCAACTTCCTGCTCGATTTCTTCAGAAACACTCGATGGAGTCGTACGGGCACGATGGTCAAGTAAGTGGTGACTGTTCGCAAAATCTTGACCGTAATTCCGCTTCGCGTTTATTGATGTTGCGAAGTTCCCGTTCCCCTGAAACACGAAAAAATTCGTCTGGATTTCAAGGGGCATGGTTTGAACTGGAAACATTTTCTTCGCCGGCTCTGGGCGCGCGTTAACAAACACGACATCTTTGCGGGCGCCGCCCAACTCTCCTATTATTTCCTCCTCGCACTCTTTCCGTTATTGCTTGTCCTCATGACGCTGCTCGGCTATTTCGCAAGCGCCGGAACAGGACTACGAGACAAACTAATTGTTTACCTGGCTACCGTGATGCCTTCATCGGCGATCGGTCTGGTTCACACCACGCTTGATGAAATCACGCAATCGGCCGGTGGGGGAAAGCTTTCGCTCGGTATACTTGCTGCGCTTTGGGCCGCTTCAAATGGAATGGGCGCCATCAGCAGTGCGCTCAACGCGGCGTACGGTGTGGAAGAGACTCGGCCGTGGTGGAAAGTGCGATTGGTTTCAGTCCTGTTGACGATCGCTCTCTCGATACTAATCATCGTCGCACTCGCAATTGTTCTCTATGGTGGTCAAATCGGCGATCGCGTGGCTGCCCATTTTGGTTACAGCGTCTTATTTACGACGGTGTGGAAAATTTTGCAGTGGCCCATCGCCGTGCTCTTCCTGCTGTTGGCCTTTAACCTGATCTACTTCTTTGCGCCTGACTATACTGATAAGAAGTACAAGTGGTGGACGCCCGGCACGCTCGTCGGCGTTGCGTTGTGGCTGCTTTTTTCGTTCGGTTTCCGCGCCTACCTGCACTTTTTCAACTCATACAGCGTCACTTATGGTTCGCTTGGCGCATTGATTATCTTGATGCTGTGGTTTTACTTCACGGGCTTGGCAATCCTGATGGGCGGGGAGATCAACTCAGAATTGGAGCAACCGGCAACTTCATGAAGATGACGATGACGATGACGCGCAGGCAATACCACTTTCTGCTCGTGGCGGTGTTGTGCGTGCTCGCGCTCGGCTTTTCATCAGTTACCATCCATGCGCAGAAGAGAACCGCGACCAAACCTGCGCGAACACCAGCTAAACCTGTCGACGAGCTGTCAAAGCTGCGAGACGAATTCGTCAAAGCTACGAACGAATACAAGGCAAACCTCGAGAAACTACGAGCAAGTTACAGTCGCAACGTTGAACAGGCGCAGAAACGGCTGGAGCAAACACGTAGCTTGTTTGAGCAGGGCCTTGTTTCGAAGAAGGACGTTGAGGCGGGCGAACGCGCCGTCGCTGAAGCCAACGACAAGGTGACCGACGTTACGCAGAAAATGGCAACGGCCGACACTCAGATAGCGCAAACCTTACTCGAAGCAGAAGAGATGAAGCTTGCCAGGACCAGGATTCCGCGCGGTGGCATGGTGCGCTCGGCTGCGTTGATTCGATATAACGGCGGTGCATCGTGGGCGCTGGGTGATGCGTGGAAGGTGCAGAGATTCTTCTTTGACGCGTTTAAGAAACCGTTGCCGGTGACGGTCTTCGGACAGGGCTCAATCCACGATCGGTGGCGTCTGGATCATAGAAACTCCATGGATGTTTCACTGCATCCGGATGGTCCGGAAGGGCAAGCGCTGCTTAATTTCCTCCGGGCAAATGGAATTCCGTTTCTGGCGTTTCGCGCGGCGATTCCGGGCACTGCCACCGGCGCGCACATTCATGTTGGTAGGCCGTCGCATAGATATTGATGAATAGTAGTCAGCAGACAGCAAACAGCAAACAGCGAACGGCAGGTGGCAGGAAGCAGGAAGCAGGCGGCAGGAAGCAGGCGGCAGGAAGCAGTCGCAGGAAGCAGGCGGCAGGCAGCAGGCAGCAGGCGGCAGGAAGCAGGTGCAGGCAGCAGGAAGCAGGCGGCAGCGGGCGTTAGATGAACACTAACTACGAACAACCAACTACGAACAACTAACTACGAACAACCAACTACGAACAACTAACTACGAACAACCAACTACAAACAACCAACTACGAACAACCAACTAACAACCAACTACGAACAACTAACTACGAACAACCAACTACGAACAACCAACTACGAACAACTAACTTCGAACAACCAACTACGAACAACTGACAACTGACAACTGACCACCATCCCCATGATTACTCGAACACTATTCTTGCTACTAGCCTTGTATTTATCTCCAGCTTTGGCGATTGAGGCGAGTGCTCAATCCACTGGCAGGCGTCTGCAACTGACACCTGCTCAGGCTTCGCATTTTGCGCGTCTGGCGCTGAAGTGTGTGACAAAGGAATATCCCAACAAGCCTGAACACGTGATGAACAACAGCCGGGATGTGCAGAGCCCCAACGACCTGCATCCAGCGTTCTATGGATGTTATGACTGGCACTCGTCGGTTCACGGCCACTGGATGCTCGTGCGCCTGCTTCACGTCTATCCCAACCTGCCGGAAGCTCCACAGATTCGGCGGGCGCTCGACGAAAACCTGACGAAGGACAAACTTGAGGTCGAGTTAGCTTACCTGCGCCAACCCAATCGCCAGTCGTTTGAACGCACTTACGGTTGGGCGTGGCTCTTAAAACTCGCCGAGGAGTTGTTCTTATCGAACGATGCGGATGCTAAAAAGTGGTCCAAAAATCTTGAACCACTTGCGGCTGCTTTCGTGGAGCGTTATCTCAACTTTCTTCCAAAGCAGAACTATCCAATTCGCACCGGCGTTCATCCCAATACGGCCTTCGGTTTAGCCTTCGCGCTCGATTATGCCGAAACCGTCAATAACAGCCGGCTCGCGACTCTGATTCGCGAGCGCAGCCGCACCTATTTTGCAAACGACAGGAATTATCCGGCTGCATGGGAACCCGGCGGAGAAGACTTCTTTTCCCCGGCTTTGATGGAAGCTGACTTAATGCGACGCGTATTGTCGCGACCCGAGTTTATGCGATGGTTTCGTCGCTTTTTGCCGCAGCTAAGAACGGGTGGGCCAAGGTCGTTGTTGCAGCCGGCAGTTGTTACTGACCGGAGTGATCCAAAACTGGTGCACCTTGATGGACTCAACCTGAGCCGCGCCTGGGGCATGCGCAGCATCGCGGCAGTCTTACCTGAAAACGATCCCGCCAGACGTGTCCTGGTCCATTCGGCCGCACAACATGCCAGCGACGCGCTGGCGAATGTGGCCAGCGGCGACTACGCCGGAGAACACTGGTTAGCTTCGTTTGCGGTTTATTTGCTTTCGACTCCTGAACCGTAATTGGTTAACCTAAGGCGTGGCCCAAACCGACTCGAATCCAATTGTGCTCTACGACGGCGTGTGCGGTCTCTGTAACCGGCTCAATCAGTTTCTTCTCAAGCGCGACAAGTCTGATCGACTTCGGTTCGCTTCTCTGCAAAGCAGCTTTGCTGAAGCAGTTCTGCTTCGGCACGGTGCACGCTCGCATGACCTCGACACTGTTTATGCGATTATCGATCACGGTAAACCAGAGGAGCGTTTGCTTTCGCGTTCGGATGCGATCCTGCATCTGCTGTCTCAGTTAGGTGGGATTTGGAAGGCGGCGTCTGCTGCGCGGATTATTCCCAGGCCACTGCGCAATGTGCTCTACAACCTCGTCGCGCGTAATCGCTATCGAGTATTCGGAAAAACCGAATCATGCATGCTTCCTGAGCCTCAACATCGGGCAAAGTTTCTGGAGATCTGACACACAAAATCTGAGCGGCCAGCTTGTGATAGCTGGCCGCCCAGGATTGATTTAAGAACCGAGACACGTAGCCGCGGTTTCCAGCCTCAAATCAATTACTTCTGTCGCGAAGTCTTACGCAATCGCCGAACTTCAGTTTTCAACTCTTCAATCTGTTGCTGTTGTTCTTTAATGGCGTTGAGCATGGTCCAGATGATCGGGTCATTGTTGACTTGCAGATAGCCGTTTCCGTTGGTAGTCACTGCTTCCGGAATGACCTTTTGCAGGGCTTGCGCTCCGAACCCGATGTACTCTTCATCTGACGTTAGGTTCAGCGCATTGTCTGGTTTGTACGCATAGCGGAGCGGCTGCAACTGCATGACGGCTCGCAGGCCGCTGCCAAATTGACCTTTGATGTTTTTCAGGCGCTCGTCTGAAAAGACTGCCCATGATCCCCCGCCAGGTTTGCTTGCCGTGCCGTTGACCGAAAGAGTATCTGTCGGTGCATTGGTTGCGATACCGACATTGCCGGCGGGCGTAATCATGAGTTTGTAGTTGTTCGAATCGTCTGTTGCGTTAACGATCCCAAATATTCCGGCGCCTCCTGTGTTCAAACTGCCGGTACTCAGCATGCGCCAGTTTTTTCCGCCCGTGTCCGTGTTCTGAAAAAAGAAGGACGTACCCGCAATTGCGTTTGACGAAGCGTGTAAGAGCCCGCTCGGACTCGCCGTGCCGATGCCGACGTTGCCACTCGCCGAGATGTCGATCGAGCTGGTAGGCGCGCCGGGCCGAATGCGGAAAGGAAGGCGCGAGCCACTGGTAACATCGCGGACGAAGAAGTTGGCTTCGTTACCGGCGATGTCCCAAGTTTGAGCAGAGAAACCTCCAGTATTGTTTTGTTCGAGACGGATTGCCGGCGTGTCTGACGTGTTTGCGTGAACATCAAGAACCGGGGTGGCGGTACGCAATCCGACCTTTCCGTTGCTGGCCACGCGAAGTGAATTGGCAGGAGCTCCGGCGTCGGTGCGGAAGACGATCGTGCCTGTCTCCGAATTTCCAGTTGCTCCCTGGTCGACGAAACCCAAAAAGCTTGTGCCGCCGCCGGAATCGTTCGCGCGGATTTGCCAGTTATTTGTCGGAAAACCGGCTGAGGTGCTTGTATCGTCGAACTGAAGACGGGTGTTGTTCTCTTTAAGGCGCAAGCTGTCGAAGCCGAAGACCTCGCCGTTGACGCAATCCAATCCTACGCAAGCGCTGCCCTGCACGATCAAGTCATCGGGAATCACTTGATCCGGAGGAGGCGCAACGTGGTGTCGTTGACGTATCTTTGCCAATGCCGCGGCGCCGGCGCCTGCTAAACGCACCGGTTGTGGAGTGGCAGGTGCGGCAGCGCGCGAGCCTTCTTCCACGCCGCCCATCACTACTGATCCGTTGACCACTGCAAAACCTCCCGACTGAGCCACACCAATCGGTGCGGATTTGCGAGCGGCGCGGATTTTCTCGGGTTCGTCATCTCGACCACGAGTGGCCTTTGTTCCTGTATTTACACGGAGTTCGTAGCTGTACTGTCCGTCGGGTAATTTTTCGCCCTGCACCTCACCCAACGAAAACTCAGGGTTCGTGCCTCCTTTAAACTCTGTCGTGTAACTGCGGCCGTCTGGTGAGACGATCGTGAGGGTCGTGCTTACGGCGGTTGTGCGTAGCTCAAAACGGACGGCTGAGCCTGAGCCAGACACGCTCGCGATGTCTTTGTCTTGTGCGAGTGCAGCGCTCGGGTATGCAAACGCAATCAATGCTAGCGATAAAAGAAGCTGTACAGTCTTTAGACTTTTCATGATTTATCTCTCTCTCCGGTGTGAGAACCGTGATTGCGCGTCAGTCTAAAGGGGGAACGACGGCCACCACGGTCGGGGTGAATCAGTTTCTGTGTGAGAAGCTGAATAAGTACTCTTTGGGTGAACTGAGATCGCTTGTTGGAACGCCGTTAGCTTGCGCCCAACAGTGTTTAAAGTCAATCGAAATCTAGCAGTAGCTGGAAGAGTAATAATGCCAGCAAGTTAACTGAGTGTTGATCAGGAAATGTAGCGGTGAGGTATAAGAACTGGTGCCCCCGGCGCGATTCCAACGCGCGACCTTCCGCTTAGGAGGCGGACGCTCTATGCAGCTGAGCTACGGGAGCACAAAGACGGGTGAATGGAAATGGTAAATAGTGAATAGTTAAATAGTCCTGAGTCCTGAGTCCTGAGCGCTGAGTCCTGAGTCCTGAGTCTGAGTATTAAGCGTACTGCTTAGGGCTCATTGCCCACTCACAACACCGGTCACAACTGACCACTAACAACTGACCACTAACAACTGACCACTAACAACTGACCACTAACAACTGACCACTGACCACTAACAACTAACAACTGACCACTAACAACTGACCACTAACAACTGACCCTAACAACTGACCACTGACCACAATTCACGACTGATACTTTATCAAAGACTTCACGTCGTAACCTTCCAGTTTCTGCCGGCCCGGCAAAAACTCAAGTTCCACGACGAAAACCAAACCGGCAACTGTTCCCCCTAACTGTTCCACCAGGTTGCAAACCGCTTTCGCAGTGCCACCAGTTGCGAGCAAGTCGTCGGCGATCAGAACGCGATGGCCGTTGCCCACTGCATCGCGATGCATCTCGAGCGTGTCCTGGCCATACTCGAGGTCATACGAGATCGAAACGCATTCTGCCGGCAACTTCTTCGGCTTGCGTACCGGCACGAAACCAGCTCCGAGGTGATACGCGAGCGCGGGCGCGAAGATGAAACCGCGCGCTTCGACGCCGATAACCGTATCAACCTTCTCGCCGCTGTATTGAGCGGCTAGCGCGTCTACCGTTTTTCGCAGGCCGTCGGCGTGCTTCAGCAGAGTTGTGATGTCGTAAAAGTTAATGCCAGGCTTCGGAAAGTCTGGCACTTCGCGAATCAGTTGTTTGAGATCATCCATAATCAATTTGGTCGAGTATCTTCCAAATGCAGCACGGGCGAGACGCCTGTGCCACGTTATCCAGATTTACCTTTCAATTCTAAACGACGAATATTGTCCGCTCGGATCCAGACTGATTTCCTCAACTTGTTGGACGGCCGCGAAGCGTGGCCCGGCAGCCAGGTCTTTCTTAAACTCTTCAACGTCGTTCGCGGAGCCTTCAGCGAGCGCTTCGACCGTGCCATCAGGACAATTACGGACATACCCAATGACCTGGTGCCGCGCGGCCGCGCGTTGCGCGAAAAACCGGTAGCCTACACCCTGAACATCTCCTCGAATTACAAACTTTCGCGCAATCTTCATCCTTACTCACATACACTTCACGACGTTTCCCAATTCGCCCCGCTTCAAACTATATGTCCCAATCTCCTCTTTTGTGTCGATGCGTGTCACAGTCAGTGTCATCGTATCGCCGTCGAGCGCGCCCGGTGAACGAGACACGATGCGTGTTTGCGGTAGCATCATTATGCTCCGGACCAACACGTTCACGAGTGTAACTGCCAGACCAGGCAAACTTCCCGCCTGGTCCGATGGTCAATGGCCCATCAACCTTACCGTTCGCGCAATCGTAGGCAATCGTCGCGGACCGCTTTCCAACCTTCAGTTGAATGTGCTCGCCGCCCCAAACACCCGACGACACTCGCCGTTGCTTTTGCGCAAACACCATTGCCGGACTCAGCAACACAATGATCGCAATGATGATGACTTCAAATCGGATTGGCACAGACATAAATCTGGGTAACAAGTTTTTTTTCGAACGTAAGCATTGTAACGATCGGTTACGGAAATGCCCAAACAGTGACGTTCGCACGCGAGACCATTAAAAAAACGGTACTGACGTTTTCCTCTAAAACGAGCGGGATGCTCACGCCGCATTCTGCTAGAATCCGCTGCCGATGACCCGCTGCCCCCAGTGCCTCAAGGACATCCCTCCCGACGAGCCGTATTGCCCTTCATGCGGCGCTTCGGCTGTCGATTCCTTCTCGCCCACACAGCGACTCGCAACCCCGCTGCCGAGCGCTTCAGACAAAACCAAACAAAGTCATTCCCGCTCGTACGACTCGATCGATGACGCGCGCTTTGTGCCAGGCACGATTCTGGCGGAACGCTACCGCATTGTTGGGCTGCTGGGTAAAGGGGGCATGGGTGAAGTTTATCGCGCCGACGATCTGAAACTTAGCCAGCCGGTAGCGCTGAAGTTTTTGCCTGAGAGGTTATTGCGCGACGGCGCGTCGCTGGCGCGTTTCCATCGCGAAGTGAGAGTGGCTCGGCAAGTCAGTCATAAAAACGTTTGCCGGGTTTACGACATCGGCGAAACGAATGGCCATCACTTCCTCTCGATGGAATACATCAAGGGAGAAGAGCTGTCGTCGTTACTGCGGCGGATTGGACGATTGCCGTCAGATAAGGCACTGCAAATAGCACGGCAAATTTGCGCGGGTCTGGCGGCAGCGCACGACAGCGGAGTGCTGCACCGTGATCTGAAGCCCTCGAACATCATGATCGACGGCGACGGGAATGCGCGGGTGTTGGATTTTGGGCTGTCAGGTTTGGCGGAAGAGTTTCGGGACGACGAGCGATCGTCGGGCACGCCTGCTTACATGGCGCCCGAGCAACTCACGGGGAAACAGGTAACGGTCCGCAGCGACATTTACTCGCTTGGCCTCGTGCTTTACGAGCTATTTACCGGAAAGCGTGTTTACGAGGCTGCTACGCTGGGCGAGTTAATGAAGCTCCGTTTGAAGGACACGACTCCGACGAGTCCCAGCGAACTCATTAAAGACCTCGACCCACTGATCGAACGCACAATCGAACGCTGTCTGCAAAAGGATCCCTCACGGCGTCCGTCGTCGGCTTTGCAGGTTGCAGCAGCACTGCCCGGAGGCGACCCGATTGCGGCGGCGCTCGCTGCGGGTGAAACGCCTTCGCCCGAAATGGTTGCTGCTGCGTCGAAAGAAGGCGCGTTACGTCCGGCAGTTGCGTTGGCCTTGTTCGCCTCAATGCTCATCGCTCTTAGTTTGATTGTGTCTCTGTCCGAGAAGGTTCAACTCTACGGTTACGTTCCGCTTGAAAAGTCGCCCGAACTTTTGCGCGAACGCGCGCGCGAAGTTATTCGCAAAGCTAACCATGAAGCTCCGGCAGTCGATCACATGGACGGCTTTCGTTCTGACACCGCAGCTTTGGAGTATATCCAACGAACAGACACGCGCCCGGACCGCTGGCAGCATTTGAAAGACGGACAACCGGCTGCGATCACTTACTGGTATCGACAGAGCGCCGGATATCTGGGTGGCTTTGATTTCTTTCGGGATGCCCTCGTCAATCCGCCGCCGACGATGTCGGGCATGACCGGCGTGAAACTCGATACGCGAGGGCGACTGTTGAGTTTTTACGCAGTGCCGCCGCAGATCGATCCTCAAGGATCGACAATGCCCAGTCAGAATGATCCCGCCGCCCTCGCCGCGCCGTTATTCACTGAAGCTGGTCTCGACATCTCACAATTTCAACCGGCGCCATCGCAGTGGGCGCCGCTTTACCTCAGCGACTCGCGCGCAGCATGGCAGGGTGTCTATCCGCAACAGCCAGAGATTCCAATTCGCGTCGAAATGGCGAGCTATCGCGGCAAACCAGTTCACTTTGAAGTAGTCAATCCATGGACTAAACCTGAGCGACAGGATCCAGCCCGACTTCCCGGTCAGTTCAGAGTTTTGTTTACGCTGCTGATTAGTGTGTTTGTGCTGGTGCTTGTCGGTAGCGTTTTGCTCGCAATTCGAAATCTGCGTTTGGGCCGCGGCGATCGCAAGGGTGCGCTGCGATTAGGAATCTTCGTCTTCAGTTTCACTTTGCTCATCCGGCTCTTTTCGGCGCACCACGTGCCGGAGGTTAGTGAGTTCGGAGTCGTGCTCAATGGATTGCAGGATTCCGTTTTTGCGGGAATGTTTTTCTTGATTCTTTACCTGGCGTTGGAACCTTTTGTCCGCCGCCGATGGCCGGATCGGATTATTTCGTGGACGCGTTTGCTGGCTGGCGACTTCCGCGATCCTTTGGTGGGACGTGATGTTTTGATTGGAGGGCTGGTTGGCTTTGGGATAGCACTCTGGCAAATCACCTTCTTCTATATTACTGGCTGGGTTCGCGGCACACCCACGCGTCCAGTGTTTGAACCCGCAACGGAACATCTCGGGTTAGCATATTTTGTTGAAGGTTTTTCCTACCAACTAACAACTCCGCTGCTCAACGGATTTCAGTTTCTTTTTCTCATACTGCTCATCGCATTAGTGCTAAAGCGCGACAAACCGGCGTTTATCCTGGGTTGGTTCCTGTTTACGATGGCTCTGGCATTTCTTGGCGGCGGATCGATTTTCAACTGGATCGGGGCGGGTGTAACTTCTGCGTTTCTGACATTGACCCTGGCGCGCTACGGTTTACTCGCGATGCTGTGCTCGACATTTTTCCTGCAAATGTACATTAATTTCCCCCTCACCAGACACGTAACGGCCTGGTACGCCACCGGGTTCTTAGTCGACGTCATCATTATGCTCGTGATTATCTTCTACGCGTTTCGAATTTCGCTCGGCGGGCAATCGCTATCCAGCGGTCGACTTCTTGACAGTCTGGAAAACTAGAAATGACGCTGCGCATCTATTGTCCAACCTGTTCGAACGAAGTCCGTACGACAACGGGAATATGCCCATCGTGCGGCGCACCGCTCGACGAGGCTGCGACTCAAAGACTGGACACCCCGAGGCCGTTGCGCAGCGATCCAGGGCCACGGTCCTACGACTCAATCGATGACGCGCGCTTTGTGCCGGGCACGATTCTGGCGGAACGCTACCGAATCTTCGGTCTGCTCGGCAAAGGTGGCATGGGTGAAGTCTATCGCGCCGATGATCTGAAACTTAGCCAGCCGGTAGCTCTGAAGTTTTTGCCTGAGAGGTTATTGCGCGACGGCGCATCACTGGCGCGTTTCCATCGCGAAGTGAGAGTGGCGCGTCAGGTTAGTCATAAAAACGTTTGCCGGGTTTACGACATCGGCGAGACGAATGGCCATCACTTCCTTTCGATGGAATACATCAAGGGTGAAGAGCTGTCGTCGCTGTTGCGACGGATTGGACGCCTGCCGTCAGACAAAGCACTGCAAATAGCGCGGCAAATTTGCGCAGGGCTGGCGGCAGCGCATGACACCGGAGTGCTGCACCGTGATCTGAAGCCGTCGAACATCATGATCGACGGTGACGGAAACGCGCGGGTGCTGGATTTCGGTCTGGCAGGATTAGCGGAAGAATTTCGCGACGACGAGATCTCGTCGGGCACGCCTGCTTACATGGCGCCCGAGCAACTGGAGGGAAGGGACGTCACTGTCCGCAGCGACATCTATTCTCTCGGGCTGGTATTTTACGAGCTCTTCACGGGCCGCCGGGCATTTGAAGCGGGATCACTTCACGAACTCATCAGGTTACGTCGTAGCGACACGACACCGACCAGTCCGACGTCGCTGGTTAAAGATCTTGATCCGGTTGTCGAGAGTGTGATCGAGCGGTGCATTCAAAAACAGCCGCAGGACCGCCCCTCATCTGCACTACAAGTCGCGGCAGCGCTGCCCGGAGGCGATCCAATAGCAGCGGCTCTTGCCGCCGGCGAGACACCGTCGCCCGAGATGATCGCGGCGGCGCCGAAGAAGGGGACTCTACGACCAGTGGTTGCGTTAGGCTTGCTGGCCGCAACGATAGTCTTTTTAGTTCTTGCCACGTTGCTTTCAACATACGTCGCCACGCATCGCTGGATTCCGTTAGAAAAACCACCCGAGGTCCTGAAGCAGCAGGCGAGCGATATAGCTAAGAAGTTTGGCTACAACGAGCGGCCCGCTGACGTCGCTTACAGTTTTGGTGCAGATATCAACTACTACCGCTATCAAATCCAAAACCGCGCCACGCTCCAACCCTGGAGCCTCTTGAAGCACACACAACCGGGTTTAGTGCATTTTTGGTATCGCCAGGGTCCGACCTTGCTGGTCCCATACAACACGCAAACCGTAAGTATGTCTGATCCGCCATTAACGACCTCCGGCATGATACGGATGCGACTGGATACTGACGGTAAGTTGTCGTATTTCGAAGCTGTCCCGGCTGCGTTGTCAGCAGCCAACACTGGAGGACAAGCACCAAACTGGCCCCAGGTGTTCGAGACTGCTGGTTTAGATATCCAACAATTTACGCCGGCGAATTCTGAGTGGACACCTCCTCTGCCTTACGACTCGCGTCAGGCCTGGGCCGGCGTCTATCCGAGCTTGCCTGACATGCCGATTCGCGTGGAGGCTGCCTCCTACGCCGGACGTCCCGTTTATTTTCAGATTGTCAGTCCGTGGTCTGTTCCTGTGGCGGCACCGCGTGCGGACGACTCAGCCGACAGGATTTTTACCTGGTTGTTGCTCGGAATCTTTTTCGCCATCCTCGCAGGCAGTTTGTTCTTAGCACTGAAGAATCTGCGCCTGGGACGCGGGGACCGGCGGGGCGCCTTCCGCGTTGCGTTGTTTCTCTTTGTTGTCCGAATGGCTTATTGGGCCGTTTCAACGCACCACGTGGCCGACTCAAGTGAGTTGATGTTGCTGATTACCGGACTTCAATCTGCTTTGTTCTGGTCATGTTTCGTGGGGTTACTGTATATCGCGCTCGAGCCCTATCTGAGGAAACGTTGGCCGCAACGAATAATTTCGTGGAACAGGTTGCTGGCCGGAGACTTTCGCGATCCTATGGTCGGTCGCGACATATTGGCAGGCGCTGCGTTAGGGGCGTTGTGCGTGATGTTGATGTACCTTCGGTCTTTGGTGCCGAGGTGGGCCGGGGTTGACCCGGGAATGCCCGATGTGAATGATGCGCTGTCGACTCAACTTACCGGTGTTGCCACCTTTGCGAAGTTGTTTCTTAACCAGATAACAGCAGCCCTGGTCCAGTCGTTTATGTTCGTCTTTCTCATACTCTTTCTGAGTTTACTATTGCGCAAAGACTGGCTGGGAATTATCGCCGGCGCTCTCATTATAGAGTCGCTGTTTGTCGCTTCGGTCGTTGGTCAGGAACATCCCATCTCGATTGCGATCGTTGTAATTAATGTCGGCTTGTTCATCTTTTCAGCGACCCGGCTGGGTCCGCTTGCCATGATGTCCACTTTGCTAGTCTTTCACTTGTGGGTGTTTTTTCCGATCACGACGCAGGTGACGGCATGGTATGCAATGGCTTTCAATCTTGACGTGATTGTCCTGCTGGCGCTCGCGCTCTACGCCTACTACATTTCACTTGGCGGGCAGTCGCCAACCCACATCAAACTACTGGCAGAGGATTGACGTCGAAAATCAAACGTTAGAAGCCGATGATTCCATTGTCGCGCAGCTTTTTGAGCATGCGCAGACTGTCGGCTTCACGAAACGGACAAATTGAAAGTATCGATTGAATGTCCCACTGACCATTGATCCGCGACAAGACAAAACCTTCCTGCGGCTCGATTTTCTGGTTTGCCAATTCTTCCTGCCCAATGACAGTCATGGGGACACTTGTTGGCGACATGTCGGCGTACACCTGTTTTACGTATAGCTGTTCAGCGTCGAACAGAAGACTCTGCGCCGCGGTGTTGTTCGGTTCCAAACGCAGAGCCGCGTGAATGAGAGACAGCGCCTGTTCAGCATTCTGTTTATTCAGCTCTGCCCGCGCATTCGTCAGTAGGTCGGTAGCGTCCGCCTGAAGATCTGTATCGGTGGTTTGCGGTAGCTCGCCGGCAACGCGCGCTAGTCCTTTTTGGACCAGCTCGTAAAGTTCTCCATAAACTTCGAACGGGGAAGCGTGCATGCTGTAACAAATTTCAGCAACAGACATGCGCTTTTCGAGGAAGTAAAGAAGCTGTCTGGTCGTTCGGCCAACACCCAGCGACGAAGTCCAACCGGCCCCCAGTTCCATCACCGCTCGATCGGAAGGAATCACCGTGCGAAACCGCGCCAGTTCATCTGCTCGATAAACGCCTTCCATGATCACTTTGGTTGGATCAACGTGGACGCGAGTGAAGTCGGCGGGCAAAGGATCGACCACGCAAAATTCGAAGTGGCCGTCTTTCCATAGAAAGAGCTCGTAGATGATCTCGAGCGTTCGCAGCTGAAGTATTCCCCGGACGTCTTCGTCGGTGAGCAAACCTTCATCAACCAGAATGCGTCCGAGCCGGCGTCGCGCCTTCGTATTTCCGTCAGACCGCTGCGTTTCCATCGCAGCTTTCAACTGAGCTTCGTCAATCTTGCCGTAGTGCAGTAGCACCTGGCCCAAATATTCGCGGGGGTCGTTTGTGCTGGAACCTACAATGACGCCGTTTTCGAAGTAGACGCCCTTGATGACCTTTCCATGACTGAGTTTCAGGAAGCCACTCTTCTTCCCGACCGCCAGGACCTGAAGAAGGTCGGCGACACTCATTGTTGAAATGGAACCTTGAAGTGCCATATTTACGCCCGCAGGCATTCAGTCAGGGCTATCAAAATTGGATGTTTGCGCAGGCGAACAACACTATGTGATGGGAAGTTACCGACAGACATTCTGGAGACGGCGCTACCTACCGCATTGGCTCCTTGCAAACGTTCTCGAGGAGCCTTGGGAAACCTGAGAGGATTTGAAGCTGGAACAAGAATCGAAGCAGGGAACTCACGTAGCTAGGTTACATGCGATTAGAAGCTGTATTCAAGCACTACTTTTCGAGTGCTTGCCGGGTCCCAGGTTCCGCGCAGGAGTCTTAAGATTGTGTCTATTCTGTCAAATCCCAACAAAAACTGTACGCGCGGCCCCGTCAACCTGCTATTCTAGCCTCGTACCTGCCCCGTTATCTCACCGGATATAGAACTTCAGAACCGAGATCCAGGATCTCTGTTTGAGTTAACGACACTCGAACGATCCTCGTGAGGTAACTATGACTCCTGCGACAGCCACAGCGACTGCATTAGCCCCCGCCACCATTCTGATAATTGAAGACTACTCCGACACGCGCGAGTTGCTTTCAGCATTGCTCCGCGGCATAGGCTACTCCGTGATTGAAGCGGAAGATGGTCTCGAAGGCCTGCTGAAAGCGACAGGCATGTACCCTGACTTGATCATCATGGATCTGTCCCTGCCCGAGATGGACGGGGTCGAAGCGTCCCGTCGTATTCACGAGCAACCGAAGTTGGCCCATATACCAATCTTCGTCGTGAGTGCGTATTTGACACCCGAAGTCAAAGAGGACGTGCGCGAAGCAGGATGCGTCGAGATCTTCTCGAAACCTTTCGACACTGAAGATTTGGTTGCGAAGATTAAGACGACGCTCCAGGCGCGAACTCTGCATGGTCCAGAGTTGGTCATCAGCGCGCCGGTGCTCGAGTTGGCCTGACCTGTTCTGGCGTATGAGCCAGTGTCAGACTTACGATAACCGGCGTGCCTGAGTTACCGGACGTCGTCGTTTACATCGAAGCGCTCGAGGAGCGCATCCTGGGCGAGCAGCTGGAACGGCTAACGATTTCGTCGCCGTTTCTGTTGCGCACCGCATCGCCGTCCGCTTCAAGTTTCACCGGAAAATCAGTTACTCAACTGCGCAGAATCGGAAAACGAATCGCCATCGGTTTCGAAGGCGATTTGTGGTTAGTTCTGCATTTAATGATCGCGGGACGTCTTCACTGGAAGGACGCTCTTGCGGCCGGCAGTAAGTCAGGTCGCAGCGTAACCAGGGGCAGTGTGAAACAAACGCAAAAGAAATTGCGGCCCGGCACCCTTGCGATATTTGAATTCAGTAACGGCAACCTTTCGCTGACGGAAGCGGGCACGCAACGACGTGCATCCCTTCACCTAATCCAGGGTGAGACTGACCTTCAACAATTCGACCGCGGGGGCGCCGAGGTTTTTGAAATAGACGCAGAAGCCTTTGCCGCGATTCTCAAATCAGAAAACCACACCTTAAAGCGAGCACTAACAGACCCGCGATTGTTCAGTGGTATCGGCAATGCTTACTCGGATGAAATTCTGTTCGAAGCGCAGTTGTCGCCGGTAGCTTTGACTCAAAAACTTTCTTCCGAAGCGACTAATCGGCTCTTCACGTCGGTACGTTCAACCCTAACCAAATGGACGGACGCTTTGCGTAAAGAATCCCGTAAGAAAAGAGCGGATACGGAGGCGTCTTCGCGCGTAAGACTCGCGTTTCCCGAGAAGGTCACGGCGTTCAGGGAAGAGATGGCGGTACACGGTCGCTACTTGCAGCCTTGCATACGCTGTGGGGGCAAGATTCAGCGGATTCGTTACGCATCGAACGAAACGAATTACTGCCCAAACTGCCAGACCAGCGGAAAGTTGCTGGCTGATCGCGCTTTGTCGCGACTTTTGCGTTCGGATTGGCCGCGCACGGCGGAGGAGCTTGAGGGCAGGTGATGACGCCCGGGTTAGCAGTTCAGTATTTCTTCGTGCACACTGAGTAGCGCGCCGGGGAAATTGTTAGTTGTTTTGGAGAACGAAATGAAGCCAAAAGAAGCCAGGGACGATGACGAACAAATGAGCGAGTCCCTCATGTCGGAAACAGAGATCGACTACAACCTCATGGAAAGTTTTCCCGCGAGTGATCCGCCGTCATGGACTCTTGGCTTGAGTCCGGACAAAACCGCTCATGAAGAGTTTGAAGGCGAGGAACCCTCAGCGACGGATCCGACGCATCAGACCCAGACGCCGCCTGAGGAGAACGTTTGTCGTCTGAACGAGAACCATTTGTCATTTGAAATAAAGTAAACAGCAATCAGCAAACAGCAAACAGCAGAGAGCAATAGCTATCCAGCCTCATTACGATTACTGCTGTCTACTGTTTACTGTTTACTGTTTGCTGTTTACCGAGCTCTTTCAAATGACAAATGAAAAATATGAATGAGAAATGATAAATGGTTCCTATTCCTTAGGTGCGCCGGCTAGTTCCAGTACTTCCTGAAGTGTGCCGCAGCTCGTTTTGCAGTATTCTTTAAGAAAACTACTGGCGTGCATCACAAGGGGGTGTTCAGTGTCGATGTTACTTAGTTTGGTTGTCTTCTTTGCCGTCTTCATCGCAACTCCCCCAGAGCTACAACCGCAACCACATTTCCAGAATAATCGTGTAGCGCGTTCACCTTTGACGGGCGTCTATCGGATCGACATTCCGTCCAGTGACAAGCTTTATTCGGTAGTCGCCGGGGCCTCGAGTAGCGTGCCTTTTAGTGAACAGCAGCGGTTCTTCATTGATTTGGCTGTCCGGTTCACACCCCCCGATCTACTCGCCATCGAACAAAACGGCCGACAGATTTCGCTGGGTTCTTCCCGCGCCCCGCGCATGGTGTTTGTAGCGGACGGCGTTACGCGCTCCACGCGCGCGCCGGACGGACATCCCGTCCGCGTGCGATTTTCTGTTGATAATGATCGGCTGACTTTCACGTCAGAAGGGAAGAGCGAAGACAATTTCACCGTTACTTTCAAATCGATCGACGGAGGCCAACGTCTCGAGGTAGTGCGACGCATCACGGCGATTGGCCTCGATCAGCCACTCGTAATTCGCAGCGTCTACAATAAGATCTCCGAAGTGGCGCGTTGGGAGTTGTATGGTGAATCACAACTTGCGCGGGAGCGTGTGGCCGCAACCACTTCTGCGGTTGCGACGCGTGACGATTTCAACATTCCGGCCTCGGATACTTTGCGCGCGGCTTTGAGTGAGTGGATTGCCGCTACCAACAACCGCGACATATCGAAACAAATGTCGTTCTACGCTCCACGTCTTAAGGCTTATTACCTGACGAGAAACACTCCGAGCGATTTTGTGCGCGACGAAAAGGCGCGCGTGTTTGCAGCGGCAAGTGTGATTGACATTCAAGCTGACGAACCGGAAATAATTTTTGTGGACGGCGGGCGCACTGCGATTATGCGTTACCGGAAAAAGTACAACATCGAAAATGGCAAACGCAGCCGTCGCGGGGAAGTAATTCAGGAGCTAAGATGGCAGCGTACCGGGCCAGAATGGCGCATCTTTTCGGAACGGGACATTAGAGTGTTGGCGTCCAGGTGAGATGACCAGCGGGGGAAAAACATGAAAAAGTTTGCGTTAGTTTTGCTGTTGATGATTCCAACAATTGTAATGGGCCAACCGGTTATCGACGACCACTCGTATTCAAACCCCCACCAGGTGCGGGTGACGCACGTGGATCTGGCTCTCGATGTACTGTTCGACAGGAAAATTCTGCAAGGTGTTGCGGTGTTGACGCTCCAACGGAAGGACGCTCAGGCACCGTTGATTCTCGACACGCGAAATCTCAAGATCGAACAGGCGGAGACGTCTCGCAACGGCGTCAGCTACGCTCCGTCCACTTTTACCGTAGGCGCCGTCGACAAGTTTCTGGGCGCGCCGTTAACGATCACGCTTCCGCGCGGCGCCACGCGCGTCCGTATTCGTTATACGACCGACCCCACCGCCTCCGGAGTGCAGTGGCTGGATGCAGCGCAGACAGCGGGAAAGAAGGACCCGTTTGTCTTTACACAATCACAAGCCATTCACGCTCGCAGTTGGATTCCATTACAGGACACGCCACAGGTCCGGGTTACTTACTCGGCGAGGGTGAAGACGCCGCCTCATCTCCTGGCTGTTATGAGCGCCGAAAACGATCCGCGCACTCCGCGCGATGGTGATTATCGTTTCACCATGCGGCAGCCGATCCCCTCGTACCTCATTGCTTTGGCTGTAGGTGATTTGAGTTTTAGATCACTTGGCCCGCGAACAGGTGTTTTCGCGGAGCCACAAGTTGTTGAAAAGGCGGCAACGGAATTAAGCGACACGGAAAAGATGGTGACCGCCACGGAGCGACTCTATGGTCCATATCGTTGGGGACGTTATGACATTTTGATTTTGCCGCCGAGTTTTCCCTTCGGCGGGATGGAGAACCCGCGCCTTACGTTTGCTACCCCAACGATCCTTGCGGGCGACAAGAGCCTCGTGGCGTTGATTGCGCACGAATTGGCCCACTCGTGGTCGGGAAATCTCGTCACGAATGCGACGTGGCGCGACTTCTGGCTGAATGAAGGCTTCACGGTTTACCTGGAGAGACGGATTCTCGAGGCCGTGTATGGGCGGTCGCGCGAGCAGATGGAAGCAGCGCTGGGCCTGCGGGATCTACGGGAGGAGTTGGAACGTGTCGAACCGAAAGACGAAATCCTCCACGTCGATCTGAAAGGCCGCGACCCGGATGAAGGGTTCACGGATATACCTTACGAAAAAGGCGCGCTGTTCTTACGCCATCTCGAAGAGACTTTCGGCCGAGCGCGTTTTGATCAGTTCCTCCGCGGTTATTTCAACCACTTCGCGTTTCAAAGCATCACGACCGAACAGTTTCAACAATACCTGAAACGTAACCTGCTTGATCGATATCCGAAACTTGCAGCGCGCGTCCCTGTTGAAGCTTGGATTAGCAAGCCCGGCTTGCCGGCGAATGCGCCGCAACCGTCCTCGTCAGCATTTGCGAGTCTTGAAGCGCAGGCACAACGCTGGCTGCGCGGCGAAATACCGGCGTCAACAATTCCCGTTGCAAAGTGGACGACACAGGAATGGCTCCATTTTTTGAAATCGTTGCCTGAACAGCTTGACGCGGCCAAAATGGCGGAACTGGATAGCGCTTTTCATCTAACGCAATCTGGCAATTCCGAGATCGCGTTTCAGTGGTTAATGATGTCGATTCGTAACCGCTATGCGGCAGCCAATCCGCGCCTGGAGGAATTCCTGCTGACGATTGGGCGCCGCAAGTTCATCAAACCGCTTTATGAGGAACTGGCGAAGACACCTGAAGGAAGGGAACGCGCGATTGCCATTTACCGCCGCGCACGTCCTTCTTACCATCCGATTGCGGTCACATCGATCGATGAGGTTTTGAAAATGTGACGGTGTGGACCTTATTTCGCACGGCAGCACCTCGGTTAACCAGGCGCCTGTCGTGCATCTTGCCAACAATGCGATAGCCCATCCGAATGCAACGTCCAAAGCCGTCCTGCATTCTCGCCGCTACCATACTTGGATCAAGTATGGTCTTCATTGATGGCACCGTCGTTAATGTCGCCCTCCCCTCACTACAAACAAGTCTCAATGCCTCTGTCGTAGATCTTCAGTGGGTTGTCGAAGCCTACGCGCTTTTTCTTGCCGCGCTCCTACTCGTCGGCGGTTCCCTGGGCGATGAATATGGGCGCAAGAAAATATACGCGCTCGGCGTAACACTTTTCACGCTTGCTTCTGTCTGGTGCGGACTCGCTCCGAATATCACGCAATTAATTTTCGCGCGCGCGGCCCAGGGAATAGGTGGAGCGCTGCTCGTGCCGGGCAGCCTGGCGATCATCAGCGCTTCATTCTCTGAGGATCGACGAGGACAGGCGATCGGAACATGGTCAGGCTTTACAGCGATCACAACCGCCGTTGGCCCGTTAATCGGCGGGTGGCTGATTGAGCATGTTTCGTGGCGTGCAGTTTTCTTTATCAACGTACCGTTAGGCTTAATCGTCCTCGTTCTTGTTTTTCTCTACGTTCCCGAAAGCCGGGATGAAGAGTCGCAGGGGTTGGACTGGACGGGCG
Organism: Pyrinomonadaceae bacterium; assembly: GCA_963730985.1. Classification (GTDB taxonomy): domain Bacteria; phylum Acidobacteriota; class Blastocatellia; order Pyrinomonadales; family Pyrinomonadaceae; genus PSRF01. The sequence goes on along the minus strand of CAVSTX010000005.1, from coordinate 247,507 downwards.
CTGCGCTCGCGACGATATCGCTGGGCGCAATCGTTTACGGTCTCATCGAATCAGGGCGTTTTGGTTTTACGAATCCATTAATCGTAGCGACGCTTGCCGGTGGGCTGTTGGCGGCAATCGCATTTGTATTTGTAGAAATGCGAAAGAAGAATGCGATGTTGCCCCTTCAGTTGTTTCGTTCGCGCAACTTCACGGGCGCCAACCTGCTGACACTATTCCTTTACACGGCGTTGAGCGGTGCTTTGTTTTTCCTACCATTGAACTTGATTCAAGTACAGGGATACTCGGCGACTGCGGCCGGGGCCGCGCTTTTGCCGTTTATCATCACGATGTTTTTGCTCTCGCGGTGGTCGGGCGGTCTGGTGAAAAGATACGGTTCGCGCTTGCCACTGATCGTTGGGCCACTCATTGCGGCGGTCGGCTGCGGTTTGTTCATGTTTCCGGGTGTGGGAGGAAGTTATTGGACTACTTACTTTCCGGCAGTACTGGTCCTCGGTTTCGGTATGGCGGTGAGCGTCGCGCCATTAACCACTACGGTGATGAATGCGGTGAAGCAGAACAAAGCGGGTGTCGCGTCGGGAATTAACAACGCAGTGTCGCGTGTCGCTGGATTGATGGCGGTCGCTGTGCTTGGGATAGTGATGCTGCATTCATTCAACGCCGCGCTTGATGAGAGGTTACGAAATCTTCAACTACCGGCTGAGGTGAAGTCGAGCCTCGACCAGCAGCGCGGGAAACTGGCAGCAGCGGAACCTCCTCCCGGCGTTCTGCCAGAAGTGAGAAAGTCGCTGAAGCAAGCAGTGAACGAATCGTTTATTTACGGTTTTAGGTGGGTTGTTGCTGTGACGGCTGCGCTGGCCCTGGCAAGTGCAGTCAGCACAGCCCTCTTAATCGACGGGAAGCCGCCGAAAACAGAATAGTCAGCAACCTTGTTAGACGCCTACGAAGTTAGGCGTGAAGCCTTGCCGTCAATCTAAAGCGGTCGTACCACGGCGTAATAGACCTTTTGCGTACCCAGGGTGTTAGGCTCAATCGCGCCGCGCCGACAGCGACAGTAAAAGAGCCAGATAATCAGAAAAACCAGGAACAGCGCTGTGATTAGCGCCAGGATTCGCAAGGCCGTTTGGAGTGGAGTCATTACGCACCTCCTTGCGTAAGCGAAAAGAGGACTGAGGAATGCAAAGCGGGCACGATGCGTGCAAGCTATGCAAGTTTTTGCGGTCGACTAATAACGACTAAACCTTCATCTAGAGTTCCGGATTGCGAGTAGGAGGAACTCTGGTGGAGTAACTTTGCGAGGCGGCCGCACGATATGCCAAGTGGGTTGGAAAATCAATAGAGTTCTTTTCGATTTGGCTAGTTTCGAAAGTTCTGGGTCACCATCAATCCGCGCGGGCCGCCATCCATAATGCCGATGCCGACGCGGCCAAACTGATTGTGCAAAATATTGGCCCGGTGCCCCGGTGAATTCATTAAACCGGTGTGCGCCAACTGCACCGTCGGGGCCAACGCCAGGTTTTCACCCGCAGTCAAAAAACCGACCCCCGACTCGCGCATTCGTTCGAAAGGATCGCGACCTTCCGGACTTTCATGCGCAAAATAACCTCGCGCAAACATGTCGGCGGAGTGGCGGCGTGCGACTTGAGTTGCTTCTGGATCAGGCGCGAGTGGTCGCAACCCAACCGCCGTTCGTTCCTTATTGAGCATTTCCAACATGCGAGCTTCGAGCTCCGCGCGCGGCCGCGACACTGCAACTTTGTACGGGAGCGTAACGCGTTCGCCGGAATCTGGCTGCACCGTGAGCAGGAAAAGTGTTTTGGCGATCGCTTCACTAAACACCGGACGTAGCGCACCCTCAAGCCGTTCCGTCTGACCGGCGAGCTTGTTAACTAGTGTGCTGGAACGAGAGCTTTCGCGCAGTGCTTCATTGAGGGGAAACGCCAGGAGGACTGCCGAGAGCAGCGCGGCAGTAATCAGTCCGTTTGCCAGTCCGGGTATTAGTCCAAACAATCGATTACCTGAACGTTCGTGAACATCTTTCGGTACTCGTTGGAGCAGTGCCTGACCAATAAATTGTATTAACAGAGCAGTGAGGCCGGCGATTAAGACGAACGCGGCAGGTTGATTCCAAACGTCCGACCAGAGCTTTAGTTGCGCAAGCACCTGGGCCAACGGTTCGTAAAAACGAAGAGCGGCCAGCAGGCACGCGGCCCAACCCAATAGATCCAGCACGCCAAGAATAAAACCGCGTCTCCAGCCATTGATGATGCTAAAAATAATGACAGCGCAGATCAGTAGATCGACTAAGTTGAATGGCATGGGGAGAGTTTACGCAGGCTGGTATGGAAGGCGTCAAACGCACTGCGTTGGTGCGAACATTAACGATGTCGCGAACACTTCAAGTGTCCGTGGATTCTGGAAAACGGTGTACGGTCTCTGTTCAAGTCCAACAAATTGCGCATTTACACCGTCTTTTCTGTAGAAGAAAAGGACTTTTCGGACTATCTTTAAGTAAATAGCGTAGTTCTGTGCGCGACAATCGGGCACAAGGGTCATTTTTCAAAGGGTTGAATAACAGGGTTACGAAGTCGAAACCCGAAAGTCAGGTTTTGTGAACCAGCAAGTAAAAGCAGGGTTAGCAGCCGTCCGCGACTTCCTCTCCGGCCGTTCCGGAGAAGCCCGGGCCGCACAATCGGCGGACAAGACAACGCGTGAACACGTAGCTGAAGAGTTACTGACCGCGATGCGAAGCGTTGAAGGCGCCACCGGAGAGCCGTCTGAAACGGATTCAACGGATGCAGTCGCCGAAGGCGGCTCCGCCAGACAAGACGAGGCAAGGGAACGAGCACGCCATTTGTATTTCGAACACGGTTATTTTGATGAAGCTGTTGAAACATTGCGTGGCGCAACGGCGCCGGCCGAACGCGTTGCCGCGGCGCAGGCGCTGGGGATTGCGGGCAGCCAACGCGCGACTGCGCATTTGATAGCGGCAGTATTCGATGACGACAGTGAAGTCAGGGCCGCTGCGGAAAAGGCACTTCAACAGATTGGCGATTCGCCGTTATCGGCCGTACCGCCGGCCCGGAAGTTAGAAATTGAGGAAATCACCGAGGCAGTCGCAGTAGAAGAAAAGCAAACAGAAGAGACACCGATGGCGACCGCGGAGCAAACGATAAATGTGGTAGCAGAAGTTGCTGAGCCTGATTCTCCGCCCAAAGCGATATCCCATCCGAAGACGCGTCACGAGCCACACGTCCGTTCCAAGTCAAAAGAACCGGCAACTGCCAAAGCAAAATTTATAGAGCCACAAGTCACACCAGAACGCCGGGCGCTTGTGGACGATCCTTCCGTACCTGAACAAGAGAAAGAACTGCTGAAACAGGAACAAGCGGCGTGGAACAACATCGAGCAATTGCAACAGCAACTGCTGGCAGTCGCGGCGGATTTAACCGCTTCGCACAACGAAGCGCAGTGGCGCGCTGAGCGCGAAAAGAAGTTGCGCGAGGAAGCTGCTACACGCCTGCGCGAAGAAGAAGCGTTAAGGAAACAGGCTGACGAAGAAGCTGAGCAACGGCGTGCGAAGGAACGCGAAGCGTTGGCTGCCGAAGAAGCTGCGCGCGCGCATGCGGAGGCAGAAGCTCGCCGGCTGGCGGAAGAAGAGTCGCGTCTTTGGATCGACGCATCAGGTTTGAGAGCAGCGGCGCAAGGAGCCGCACGCAAACGGAATCAACTGGAAACAGCGCGACATGAAGCTGCGCTTATGGCGGAACTTGCCGAAGCGCAACGAGCGAGAGATGAAGCTCACAACCGGCACACTGCAAATGTCGAGCGTTTGCAACGTGAAGAGGAGAAACTACGCAAAGCTACCGAGGAGGCGGCTTCGCGTCGTGTTGAAGTGGAGGCTGCACGATCACGTGCCGAACTCGAAGCTGAGAAGTTAGTCGAAGCTCGTTCACGAATGCAGGCAGCTGAAGAAGCTCGCGCGAAGGCTGAAGTTGAGCGCGCTCAAATTGAAGCGGAGCTCCATCAGCGGGTGGAAGCCGAAGAACGGCGTCTCGCGGATGCGCGTCGTCACGCGGAAGAGGAACAGATACGGCTCGAAGAAGCGGCTCGAACCCACAAGGAAGCTGAAGAGAAGCGGCTCGCTGAAATGGAGAGTGCTCGCGAGCGTGCGGAGCGTGAGCACCAGGAGCGCGTTGCCCGAGAGCAGGAGATTGCAACGCAAATCGATAAGCTGCGGTTTGCAGATGCCGAGGTTCGGAAACGGATCACTGAGGCTGAAGCGCGCAAGAGTACTGCTGAACAATCGTTTCGATTGGTCGCCGACAAGGTGCAAAGGCTCGAGACTGAAGCCCACGCAGCTGCCGTCGAGGAAGAACAGATTCGCGGCAAACTGGAAAGCGCCCGCCGCAATGCCGCCAACGAAGCACAGGCGCGAGCTAATCAGGAAAAACGAATTAAGGAAGAGATTGAAATGTTTCGCCGGCTCGAGGACGAAGAACGTCCTCGCCTCGAAGCATTGATGCTGCAAAGAGCTTCTGCGGAGGCGCGCCTTCATGAAGCACGCGAACGCGCTCGTGTGGAAGAAGAAGCGCGTTCTCAGGCAGAAGAACAGGCTCTCAAGCTTGCGGAATCCCGACGGCTTCAACCCGAGCCCGCGAGCTTCGATACAGTTGAAGATGTCGCTCCTGTAGCGTCATTCGCCAACGTTTCTCCGATTGAAACTATTCAGCCCGCGCCGGTGCAAGAAGAGGCCGACTTACCCGCAGCAGAACGTCATGAAGTGCCCCCGGCGATCGCGTCTTACCTGCATAGTGTAGATCCTTACAAGCGTGCGGCTGCAGTCGCAGAATTGGCGCGTTCACATGCAGCTGACGCGTTTGCACTAATCGCACGTTCGTTTGACGACCACTCGCCACATGTTCGCAACGCGGCAGCGCGGGCCCTCCGCAAACTTGAGCCACACAAAACCGTTGATCTGTTTAATCGCGCCATTGAGGAAGGCAACGAAGAGCGACGCCACGCCATTGGCAGCGCCATAGCCGAATCAGGTGTCGCTGCTGAATCGATCGAGAATCTCGTCGGCGAGAGCCGCGAAGAAATTCATAACGCGTTGTCAGTCTTGTTTGTAATGGCGAAGGCTGGTGAAGTCACTCCGCTGGTTCAAGCGGTCGAGGAACACCAGAACGAAGAAGTTTGCCGCGCTGCGATCAAGCTGCTGACGCTTAGTGGTAATTCGGAGGCCGGCGATGCGGCGTTGCAAAGGCGGCTCATGGGTGTGCCCGCCAGCAGGCAGAAGCCGGCGACTGCACAACACAACGAGATTCCTGACTTCCGTTTGCGGATTGCAGAGGTTGAAGTAAAGAGAGCATTGGGCCAGCACGGGGAAAACAAGCAGCAACCATCAGATTCTCACCGCAGTGCCTCGAGTAATAACGAGTAACCAGTTCTCATTTCTCGTATTTCTCATTTGCTAATTGAATTGGGGATAACTCCAATTGGATGGCTTCGGCTTTGCCGCCGGATGTGCGGCGGTGGCTGCGCCCCGCCGGGGGATGCCCTTTAGATTTTCGGGGCTCTGCCCTTGGTGCGGCCTTGGCCCAAAATGAACCCAAGGCTAATTCCAGACCGGGCATTAGCCCGGCATAATCTGGCGGCTGTCGGCGGGGCAGAGCCCCGCCTCACATCCGGCGGCAAAGCCGAACGACATGGCGCCACGACTTTTGAATCAACGCCCCAGTTGTCCGCGAACCTATTGTTTTGCCATTGTTAGTTGCACAATTGATATTCCACCTGGCGCGATTGTGACCGACACCATTGCCCGCCCGTTTACGTTCCTAACTTCCAAAGCCTTCTCCGTTATCCAATCCTCAGCGCGGTTTGCTGTTGGTGAGCTGATGTTCGCCGTAACGTAAGCTGCGCGATCAACCTGGGCCATGCCTTGTTGTGGTTTGTAAACGCCATTGTTGTTGATTAGCGTGACAATCCATCCCTGATCGTTCCGATTAATCAGATACTCCACGTCGCCTTGAACCTTGACTGGAGCTGCATCGGCGAACACATGCGCCAGCGCGTGCGCTGCAAACGGCGTGATACGTTCATCCACTCCGAGCAGGTCTGGTAACGCAACAAAAACAACTGAGCCTTTGCCAACTTTGTTGACAGTCACCAGAGGATCCCCGGAGTCGGAAGTGATCAACGCCCGGGCGCTCGTAAGCGCAGCTCTTTGATAACGGAATACCTGGCCACGCAGATCCTGTTGTGACTCGCCCGGCGACTGACAATTTGCCGAATCGCTTTCGGCCGTGCCGCTGTCCAGGCGAACTCCGAGAAACTCAGCTGGCAGTCCGTTGACTTGCGCCGCGTTGAGTACGACCGTGCCGCCTGACCGAACATAATCGGTGAGTCGTTGAATCCACTGTGTGGACCAGTCAATGCGGCCACCCGCAACAACCGCACGATAGGCATCGAGCACATTCGGAGCCGGACCTCCGGCGGGTTTCGTATTTTGGGTTCGTGGAGTTGCGGTTGTCTGATCCGCAGCGACCAATACATCGAAGATGTCGCCAAAGATGCCGTTGACATAGGCCTGTCGATCGCCCGTTGCGGGTTCACCCTCGTTCACCAGGCCAGGGAAGTAAGCGACACCAAACAGTTCGCGCAGTGCTCGATCGTGCCGGCCAATCTGGGAAACACCGAAGGCCCAATGTGGATAGTCGGTCATGTCCCACCCATGGGCCGGATCCAAAAGGAAAGCGACCGGTGTATAGGGCACACCGCGGTCGGGATGTTTGGCGACAAACCTGGTGAACTCGTCGGTGATACGTCCGAGCGGGTTCAACTGAAACTCATTTTCGCCTGGTCCAGGCTTAAAGAACTGGTCGTAACCCTGTTCGAGATAAATCGCTGACGCGCCAGACATGTAATAGAAGTAATAACTCTTCCGATACCATGAGAGCGACGGCCCCATCGTGGCGCCATAACGAGAATGGAAGAAGTTGTCTGGCCCGCCGAAATTCTGCGCCTTCGTGAAGGTTGTGGCGGTGTCGCCGAAGTTAGGCGCGTGGTAATAAAGGAAACTTCCACCGTATTGGCGTGTGGCCCCGCGCGTGAAGGCCGTGCGCATCGCAAACATTGGTTGCACTGCCGCGGTTTCGATACCCAACAGACGCACGCCCCATTCGCTGAGCGGATGTGCGAAGGAAGTGCTCGATGTTGACTGCGCAGGAATAAGTTTGTCCCACATTGGGCCGGTGGGACTTTGAAAGATGTTCTCCCATTTGCTGGTGACCGCGTTTGTATAAAACACGCGATACTTTTCCACCAATTCTTTGCGCGACATTTCAGACGACACGCGAAGATTGCTCGCGGCGGCTGCCCAGACATGGCCGATGCTTTCGCCTGAGATCCAACCAATGAATTGATCTTTAAATTCGCCGTTGAGTAACTGCCACACTGCCTGACCTTCCGCAGATGACATGTTTGGCTGCGCATAGTTGATCAGGATGGCAAACGGCGACTTTGTATTGCGCAGGTAGCGCAGGAACCCGCTTCCTTCTTTGAACAACTGCGGCACGTCGTTCAAGTACACAACCGGGACAACGAACTTTGAACTGAAGATCGGAACGTCCTGCTTTCCTTTGTACTTCTCGACAAACTGATCGACTAGCTCCGTGTGAAACGGGTAGAGCGGACGCTCGGCGGGCGGCTTTTCGTAGAGCGTCCAAAAGTCAGGTGTAATGTTCCACGGCATCAAAAAGTCGCGGCCCGCAACTGGCGGACGTTTCCAGGCCTCAGCGATTGTCGGAGTTGTTTGAGGAGCTAAAAGGGAAGTCAGCGGCGCGCGATCCGTTGACCAGTTCCGAAGATAACGAACGGCTGCGAACTCAGGCTTTTGCCGGCCGGCAGGCCGGTAGCTGGGATTGTCGGTAAGCACCACGCAGTCAACGTGTCGACGCGCGCCGGCAGTCTTCTCGATATCGATCGAGATGCGAGCCGGACCCTTTGCCAGCTTTGCTAAAGCGCGGTCCCAGGCAAACGCCCACTGCCAATACATCATCGTCTCGTCGTGTGAATCGATAACGTCGCGTATCCCAAATTCGTGTCGCAGCAATTCCTGGGAACCCTGTGTAATCCGGACCACGAAGTTTTCATTGCGGTTGGCCCAGTCAGCGTAGCGCACCCAAAGACTGTAATCGCCGTCGCGCGGGATTTCCACGTCCTGATAAATCGTCGCGCGCGATTCGTCCGCGCTGGCAGCGGCCGAACCCCACTCGCTGGCGCCGCCCTGCGTAAACTCCGCCGACGTACCTGTCCCGTTCATTCCCCATCCAGGAGCTTTGCTGCGCGGCAGGTCCCGCCATGAAGGGTTGAGAATGGGTTCGCCGTTGGGTTGAGTCGCGAACCCGCGCATGTCTTCCGCTTCGTACCAGAGGTACGAGTGAGACTTGGAGATTAGGGGACGCGGAGAGGACGAAGATTCGGAGAAAGGGGGACTCGGAGAAGGGGAGACTTGGGCTATCGTCGTCCCGCAAGGGAATGAAGCGATTAAAGAAGCGGAGGCAAGTAAACTAAGGAAACATCGTCGAAGCAAGAGAATAGATTAGATCCTAAAATATCGGTGTAATCGGTTTTCCGCAGTCCTAAGCCTGTGAATTCCTTATCGGAGCCAAGTCTCAACGTCTCCGTTTCTCTTCTACCCCAGTGCGTCAAGACACTCCGCCAGCGTCCTTTGCCGGCAGGTAAACATCGGAGTGTCGCGCAGGGTGTAGGAGCTGGCTTTTGTCTCCCGCAGCTCCTGAACCAGATCAAGGAAGTCCGCCGGATTGTCCGTTTCAAACGCCACCACGAATTCCTGATCATCAAGGCCAAACGAATAAGTCGTGTGCAGTTTGACTGAACGATACTTAGTGCCGATCCGGATGTGCTCGTCCATCATTTCCTGTCGCTGATCCGCGGTTCTCGAATACCACTCGCGCGTTTTCACAAAGGGATAAACGAACAGGTAGTCTGATTTGCCCGGAATGATGTGCAAACGATCCTCAACGTGTTCAGGATTATCTTTGTCGATGTACATCGAGCGCTTAGTCATCGACAAAAACGATTGCGCGGGCTCGAGATACTTCGCCATCTGCGTATGATTGAGACGCGAAGTCATCGCCTGAATCGGATCGAGTTCATATCCAATCCGCCAAATCATGAAGTCAACATTAGTGCGCAGGCCGATGGTTGAGTACGTATGAACCAGCAGCTGGCGACGATATTCATCGACTGCGGCTACAAACTCATCCTTACAACGTTGCTTCTCGTCTTCTTCGAGCAATCGCCAGGCAGTTGTCGCGCGATAGAAGGTGAAGTTGACGAATTGACGCGGCAGTTTCTGCTTCTGTTCTTCAAGCTCAACGCAATTGGGCGCCAGCCGTAGCGAGCCTCTCGCGGCACTGGTTGGGTCCTTGTCGGAGCTCATTTAACGTTCGCCTCTGAAAAGTGAAGGATGTCGAGATGATTTTCTTAACACCGAAGTATTCTGCCGAGTCCAACGCATGATTGCAACCGGCCAGCGGTCTCAATGCTCGTCTGTTACAGCATTACCGATACTAGTCAATGCGGAGTTCAGATTAGTGAGAATTAGAAAGCGACGCGTAACTCGGCTGTGGCAGCGCCGAAGGGGCGAACTGTGAAAGCCTGGGCCAGCGGCCCAGGGGAAACAAGCCATGTCATGTGGCAGCGCTAAAGGCGCGAAATGAATGGTGATGGTTTCGCGCACCTACAGCGCTTCAGGGAATCACCCGCCCGTCGTTCCTGGGCCGTTGGCCCAGGCTTTCACAGCTCGCCCCTTCGGCGCTTTTGACTGATCAGCTATACTCACCCAGCTCCACAATCAATTCGCATAGGAATTTTTTGATGAAAACATTTGCTTTCGTTTTAGTAATGGCTTTTGCCTCCATGATTGTTGCAGGTTGTAATCAGGCAGGTACCGACACCGTCTCTCGAACTCCGATGACGTCGAATACACCAGCGAGCATCGCCACACCTAACCTCGATGAGTTCGCAGCAACTCGAGCGGTTTTCAAAGAGCACTGTGCGAAGTGTCACGGCGAAACGGGCGCCGGTGGACGAGTTGATGTTGATGGAAAAGAGTTGCGGGTGCCCAATTTGACGGGCGAACATGCTCGCAAACCATCTGATGAAAAACTGGCAGATAAGATTACGAACGGCGACGACGAGATGCCGGCGTTCAAAGAGAAACTAACGCCTGAACAGATTAATGATCTGGTGAGATTTATTCGGAAGGAATTTCAGCAATAGACCGACGACCCAAGACGGACGACGGCGGCCGGAAAGATCGAAGACTAACAACTGACCTCAACAACTGCTTGCTTTACCATTCACCATTCACCATTTACTATTTACCTTCCAAATGCACCCGTAGCTCAGCTGGATAGAGCGTCTGACTTCGGATCAGAAGGTCGCAGGTTCGAGTCCTGCTGGGTGCACCATTTTTACATTTCAGATCTCAAATTTCAGATCGATCCGCCGATTAACAGAGTGCGCACGGTGGCATAGAAAAACACCTTACGCTCCTGCAGCCGTCGTCTCCTTCGGTTGTCGCTGTTCCACTGGCAAGTATTGTCGCGTGGGGTTACCAAGATAAATCTGCCGCGGCCGGGCGATTTTTTGATCCGGATCGCCCAGCATCTCCACCCACTGCGCCAGCCATCCTGACGTCCGCGGAATCGCAAACAGCACCGGAAACATGTCAACAGGGAAGCGCATTGCCTTGTAAATGATGCCGGAGTAGAAGTCGACATTCGGGTAAAGCCGGCGCTTAACGAAGTATTCGTCCTCCAGGGCAATCCGCTCCAACTCGAGCGCGATGTCCAGCATCGGATCTTTTCCGGTAACTTCAAACACTTCGTCCGCCACTTGCTTAATGATCCGCGCCCGCGGGTCGTAGTTTTTGTAAACGCGATGACCAAAACCCATCAGGCGAAACTCTCCCGCCTTCACGCGTTTGATGTAATCAGGAACCTTGTCGATCGACCCGATCTCTTTCAGCATGCGCAGGACCATCTCGTTCGCGCCGCCATGCAGTGGGCCATACAACGCGGCGGCCGCGCCGGCGAGCGACGAAAACGGATCGGTTTCCGCGCTGCCAATGCTGCGCATCGCATTCGTGCTGCAATTCTGTTCGTGGTCCGCATGCAGAATGAACAACACGCTCAGCGCGCGTTCCAACACCGGATTTGGCTGATACTTTAATTCGGTCGTCTTAAACATCATGTTCAAGAAGTTGCCTTCATAACTCAGGTCATTGTCGGGATAGGCATATCGCATTCCGATGCGATGACGATAGGCAAACGCTGCAATCGTTGGGACCTTCGCAATCAGCCGGTGAATCTGTCGCCTGCGACACTCAAAGTCGGAAATATTTTTTGCGTCAGGATAAAAGGTTGACAGGGCACCGAGCGTCGCCTCAAACATTCCCATCGGATGGGCGTTGTAATGAAAACCGTCGATGACTTTCTTGATACTTTCATTAATGAACGTGTGATACGTGATGTTGTGCGTGAACTCCTTGAGTTGTTGTTCAGTGGGCAGTTCACCGTTCAGTAGCAGAAAAGCGACTTCCAGGTAGGTGCTCTTCTCAGCGAGTTGATCGATTGGATAGCCACGATACTCGAGTATTCCTGCGTCGCCGTCGATAAACGTTATGCGGCTCTTGCAGGAGGCCGTGTTCATAAACGCGGGATCGTACGTCATCAGCCCAAAATCTTTATCATTCGCTTTGATCTGACGCAGGTCCATTGCCTTAATCGTGCCGTTCTCGATCGGTAACTCATACTGCTTGCCGGTTCGGTTATCGGTGACAGTCAAACTATTCCCACTCATACGATCCATCTCTCCTCAAACGAGTTTTGGGGCTGTGAAACGAGATTAACTCCGAGGCAGAAACTAATCAAACGGGGTTTGAATCGGGGGCAGGATCCCTTCCAGACACGAGACGCCCAAACTTGATTATCCGACGGCTGAATTGAATGCTTACGAGGCAACACTCGAGCTGGGATGGCTCAGAGGTTGGGAGGGGGGCATGCCCCCGCCGCACCTGAGCTCTAAACAGGCTACTTCGCGTCCACCAATTCCACATCAAACAACAACGTGGCGTTGCCGGGAATGTTTGGTGGATTGCCGCGAGGTCCGTAGCCGAGAGCAGGAGGAATAATCAACTTACGCTTGCCGCCAACCTTCATCGTCATCAGGCCCTCGTCCCATCCCTTGATGACGCTACCCGTCCCGATGCGAAACACATAAGGCGTGCCCCGGTCATGAGAGCTGTCAAACTTTCTGCCGTCCTGCAACGTGCCCGTGTAGTGCACGCTGATGGTTTGTCCGGTGCGCGGAGTCACGCCCGTGCCTTCAACGACGTCGATATACTTCAAACCTGACGTAGTGGTGACTTCGGTTCCAGTGCTACCTGAACGTTTCGTCACGAGGTAAGCAATCGCTGACGCGGCCAGGACCACCACGATGATAATCGCAATGATTCTTGCCTGGCGGTTTTTTCCGGTTGGTGGTTTCGATTTTGAGGCGGGGTAAAGACCTTTTTGACGTCTCTTTCCCTTGCCGGTTTTACGATGTCTGCTCTGCGGCAAATCGATCTCTCCTGTAGTTTGATTGGTAGGCGGAGTTGACAATGTATAGCCGCGCCCACGTGTCGTCAAACGAACAACCAATGGCCGCCCGCCTGAATTAGTTTGCGCTGCGCAATCTCTACCATTGACGGCTTCAATGGTAAACTCTCTGCGCTTTCGCAGTTTCAAACCAGTCTTATCCAATTCGGAACAACCAGGAGAATCCATGCGCTCAGTTAAACCCCTTCCGGTTATCGGTCTGTTTCTGTTGTTGGCGGCCTCGATTACGTTGCGCGCCCAGGAGCCCAGCGCGACGCCTTCACCAAGTCCGGCCGAGACTCCGACTCCTTCCGACGGGAAACCAAAACCAGCATTTGAAAGCGCATTCGAGCGCCTCGAGTGGCGCAGCATTGGACCAGCCAATATGGGTGGCCGGACTGCGGACGTCGAAGGAATTCCCGGAAATCCGAGTGTCGTTTATGTCGGCACCGCGTCAGGTGGGTTGTGGAAGACCACGAACGGCGGCGTCACCTGGAAACCAATGTTTGAGCGGCAAGGCACGATTTCGATTGGAGACGTGGCGCTTGCGCCGAGCAACCCGGACGTGGTTTGGGTGGGAACGGGTGAATCGAAACCGCGCAACAGCGTTTCATTTGGAGATGGAGTTTACAAGTCGACTGACGGTGGCAAGAGTTGGCAACACATGGGTCTGAGAGATTCAGAACGGATCTCTGCGATCGTCATCCATCCACAAAATCCTGACATCGTTTACGTTGGAGCCCTCGGCCACGCGTTTGGACCAAACGACGAACGCGGTGTCTACATGACGACCGATGGTGGCAAGACCTGGACGCGGACGCTCTTCATCGATCGGCAACACGGCGTGTCTGATCTCGATATGGACGCGACTAATCCCAATATTCTTTACGCCGGCATGTGGAGTTTTGAACGAAAGCCCTGGACACATCGAAGCGGCAGCGAAAAAGGCGGAGTCTTTAAGTCGATTGACGGTGGCCGCTCCTGGAACAAACTTACGAATGGGCTTCCGAAGTTGATTGGACGTGTCGGCGTGCGTTCCGCGCCAAGCAATCCCAATGTTGTTTACGCCTTGCTCGAGGCCAAGGACGGAACGCTTTACCGGTCGGACGATCGGGGTGAAACATTCAAACAGATTTCCAAAAACGAGCGCATCGTGTCGCGTGGTTTTTATTACACGCGCGTGCGCGTCGATCCAACCAATGAGAACCACGTCTACGCCGTCGCCTCTACGCTCTTCGAGTCGATTGATGGCGGTAAATCGTTTAAGTCCATCACGGGCAAAACGCATATCGACTATCACGCTTTCTGGCAGGACCCGAAAAATCCCAAACGAATCTGGCAGGGAAACGACGGCGGCATCGCAGTTACGTATGACGGCGCGGAAACGTGGGAACCGGTCTACAACATTCCCATCGGCCAGTTCTACCAGGTGCACGCCGACAACCGTTTGCCCTTCTACCACGTAATGGGGGGACTTCAGGACAACGGTTCGTGGACTGGTCCGAGCCGCACGCGAGAACCCGCGGGAGTTATGAATGACGACTGGCGCATGGTTAGTTTTGGGGACGGGTTTTATGTCATCAACCATGCAGACGAACCAGATCTTTATCTGTCGGAGTCGCAGGGTGGCAATATTCTTCGCACTGACTTTCGCGCGCGTGAGCAACAGGAGGTGAATCCATGGGGGCGCGGCAGCGGTGACGGGCCGGCCATCGGCGAAAAATATCGATTCAATTGGAATGCGCCAATTGTTCTTTCACCACACAACTCGAACACAGTTTATTTCGGCGGCAACGTTGTTTTTAAGTCAACTGACTTCGGCAAATCGTGGGAGCAAATCAGTAATGATCTCACCACCAACGATGCCGAGAAGCAAAAGGATGCGGGCGGCCCCGTCGCTATTGAAAACACGACGGCTGAATACCATTCCACGATCATCACGTTGGCCGAATCTCCAGCGGATGCCGGACAAATCTGGGCGGGAACAGATGACGGAAATATCCAGGTGACGAACGACGGCGGAAAAAACTGGACTAACGTCGTACGCAACGTCCCACGCATGCCTGCAAACTCACCCGTGTCGCACGTGGAACCGTCACGTACAAATGGGCGGACAGCGTACGTCTCGTTTGACCGGCACATGTTTGACGACTTTCGTCCTTACATCTTCAAGACAACCGACGGCGGAAGAAATTGGACCGCGCTTGCGAGCAATCTGCCAAGGAATGCTTATGTGCAGATCGTTCGAGAGGATCCGAAGAATACAAACTTGCTATACGCCGGCACGGAACTAGGGCTTTATGCTTCTTACAACGGTGGCCGCGAATGGATTGCGTTAAATTTGAAGAACCTTCCAAACGTGGCGGTACACGACATAGTGGTCCATCCTCGCGAGAACGATTTGATTCTGGCGACACATGGCCGCAGCCTTTGGATTTACGACGACGCGACGCCAATTCAACAAATGACGCAGGCGATCATTGACAGCAACGCTCACGTGTTTCCTGTTCGCCCCGCAATGCGCCATGCGACGCGTTTTACGCGTTACGGAATCGGAGATAAAGCGTTCGCTGGTCCAAACCCTCCGTACGGTGCTTTGATTACTTATTACTTGAAAGACAAACCCGACGAGAAGACGACGTTTAAGGTCCAGATTATTGATAGCAGCGGCAAAGTCGTTCAGGACATTGAAAAGCCGGCGAAAGAAAAGGGACTGAACCGCGTTGCGTGGAACCTGCGGTTTGGTGGCGCTGAAGTGCGAAGACCGCCGAGCGAAGAGGAAACGGCGTTTGGTGGTCCACCCCGTGGCCCACACGTTGTGCCGGGCATGTACACCGTCAAACTGACGGTAGGCGAGAAGATTTACCAGCAACCGTTGGAGGTGCGTCTCGATCCGACGATCAGGGTCGCACAGGCTGATTTGGAATCGCAGTTTCAGCTGCAAATGACGCTGCGCGACATGCAGTCAGCTGTCAATACAGCATTGCGATTTCTCGACAGCATTGAAGATCAGCTCAAACACACGCAGACCACGATCAAGAACCTGAATAAGGAGCCTGATAAGGATCTGACGAAAGCGTTGGAGGATTACATCAAGCAAGTTAATACCCTCGAGGATCGGCTGGCACGCCGGTCGGAAGGTCTCGGTTCTCCCGGCAAGGCACAAATTACTAACAAGATTGGCGAACTGTTTTTTGGAATCGATGCGACGAGTGCGGCGCCGACAACGTACCAACGGCAGTACTTCACTGAGATTCAGCCGGAGTTTCGCGAGCGAATGGCGGAAGCAAATCGCTTCATTAGTGAGACCGTGCCTCAGTGGAACGAAAAGTTGAAGGCCTGGAATGCGCCGACATTGACGACAAGGAAGCCGATCGATTTTTGAAAGAGACCAAGGCCCGAAAGGGCCGAACCCCCCTCTCCACGCAGTGGAGAGGGGTTGGGGGAGAGGCTGTCCGGTTCGAAACCCCACCCCTGTCCCCTCCCCGCTTGCGGGGAGGGGTAAATGGTTAAAAAGATGATCCCAAGAAGACACATCGCGTTGCTGATATTGTTGCTGGTCTCAGCAATACGTGTTTTCGCGCAAGGCCCACCAGTTGAAACCGGTCCGTTCCGCGAACCTGACCTCGTCGAACTTGTTAAGTTGGATCCGACGATCAAGCTGGATGTGCGCTACGCGACGAAAAACAATTTCTTCGGCAAAGCTGTTTACAAACAAGCCCGCGCCTTCCTTCAGCGTCCCGCGGCCGAAGCTCTCGCTCGCGTCAATCTAAAGGTGCGCGCTCAGGGATACGGCCTCGTGGTCTTCGACGGATATCGTCCGTGGTTTGTAACGAAGATGTTTTGGGACGCGACACCGGAGGACAAGAAGATCTTTGTTGCTGACCCGAGCCGGGGATCGCGCCACAATCGTGGTTGCGCCGTCGATCTCTCGTTGTTTGATTTGAAAACCGGACAGATCGTGAAAATGCCGAGTGAGTACGACGAGATGACCGAACGCGCGCACATCAACTATGAATGTGGGACAGCAGAAGGGAAGCGTTTAAGAGAACTTCTGCGAGCGGCGATGACGAGCGAAGGGTTTGCTGTGTACGAACCCGAGTGGTGGCACTACGACTACAAAGATTGGAAAGAGTATCCGATCCAGAACGTGAAGTTCTCCGACATCAAGTGGCGCAGACCTTAAGTGGCACAGACTTTAGTCTGTGATCCTGAAAGACCACAGACTGAAGTCTGTGCCACCAGGGCTGATCTACTAGTTGCTGGCGAGTTTCGGTTCTGCACATTCGCGTCAAACGAATGTTGCCGTTAATGCCGCTAGCCGAGATGGAGTTTCCACCGCTCCCGATCTTCGCGCTGTAGTTACCGCGGCTGCTCTTGTCGATGACGACATTCGACAGGTCTGATATCACACTGCCGTTCATCCCGTGAGCTTTCAGGTCGGCATTCACTGCCTCACCTAAGCGCAGCTCGATGTTGCCGTTGATACCACTGATGTCGACGCCACCTTTGTCGAGATTCGTCAGTGCAACGGAAACGCTCCCGTTGATTCCGCTGAAATCCGCAGAGCCCGTGGCCTGCGCGACCTCAACTCGACCGTTGACGCCACTTACCTCAATTGAGCCGTCGATTTCGCCAACAGTCACCGCTCCGTTAATCCCGCCCGACTTAAGCGAAATCTGGCGCGGCAGACGCAACGTCACACGTTCAGTTGGATTGGAACCAAACATGCGCGTCAAAAGGTTTCCGTCGGCCTTCTCACCCTTGATTACCAGTTTGTCGCCCGTCGCTTCGATAGTGATCTTGCGTCGATTGAGGGCTTCCTGGCTTTCGGCCAGCCGCTCAATGTAGATGTCAGCCGTGCGCGTGTTGGACGTTTCAATCTTCACCCAACCATTGATGCCCTCAACTTCCACCTTTGCGCCCGGCGAGAGTTCATGCGTTTTGCGGATCTCATCGCGGACGTTTGCCGCCGAATGTTTCTCCTGATGAATCGGGAGCCGCCAGTTTCGCAGGCTGCCGCCAGACTTCGAATACGAACGCACTATGCCGGCAACCCCGGCGATACCAACCAGGATGACGACCAAAACCAATCTTTTCATGGGACATTCTCCGGAGTCAGAAATTTCCAGTTCGACGCTTCTAACGACGCCAGACGGGATTTAGTTCAGTTTTCTTCCCGCTTTTTGAACGTTCTGCGATCAAAAAGACGGCCAGGGACACGCGATTGTTAACAGGTTAAACGGCGAAATGAGGTCAGTACCACCCGCGGTAGCGGGTGGGTCCATTTCCTGTTCGCAAACCACCCGCTACCGCGAGTCGTACCGACCTCTCTAACGGAGTCGTTAACACATCTTCAAAACAGCTTTCTTGACACGCGCTTTACCCACGCATACAGTCGAAAGGTAACCCCGACCAGTGGGCTTTGGCTGCAACTCATGCTGGCGGGGTCGTTTTGTCGAGTCAGGTCAGATAATAATGGCAGAGAAAAATACGCAGGATTGCACGGTGTTACTAGTCGAGGACGATGAGGACTCGCGATACTTCATGCGTCTCGAGCTCGAACACCTGGGTTACCTCGTTATTGAAGCCGAAGATGGCGAAAAGGCGGTCGAGGCTGCCACCAGTCATCGTCCGGACATCATTCTCATGGACCTTACTTTACCGGTACTGGATGGCATTACTGCTGCCGCCAAAATTCGAGCTGCCGACGGATTATCAAAAGTTCCGGTTATCGCTGTGACGGCCCACCAGGAGACCGACTTTCGCGAAGGCGCGAAATCAGTCGGGTTCGACGCCTACGTTACCAAGCCAATCGATATGAAGTGGTTGAGCGAGCTGATTAAAGGCTTGCTGGTTTAGTCCGCTAATCATCTTTAAACCACACAATTGTTGCTCCCCGACCGCCTGCATCCGGCGGCGCGTCTGTCCAGGTCTCAACAAACGGGGTTCGGGCCAATATCGCGCGAACCATCTCCCGCTGAACTCCAATCCCTTTCCCGTGAATGATCCTGACGCTCTCAAATCCAGCGTCTAACGCTTCCTTTAAATACTCTTCGACCACTACCTTCACATCGCGCGGCTGGATCGTGTGAAGGTCAAACACATCCGTGATGGGAACTGTTACTGGTTCGGGGAATGGGTTCCACGGATCGACTTCGTTCGGATCGTCTGTTTCATCGTCCATGTTCGTTTGGAATTTACTACTACCTCGATTAAAATCTGCGACGTCTACCCACGTTAGTAATTCCTTATTTAGTCTGCCACACAATTCTCAGGAGATCCTTAGATGAAACACAGTGTTCAGTTGTCTCTTTTCCGCCTGCACCGCCGACGGTTTACGTCGATAGCGCTGTTCCTCGTTTTCGCGCTTGCTATCACGTCGGCTTCGCTCGCGCCGTTTGTTGGTGCGCAAAGCAATAGCAACCCTTCAGCAACGTCGCATGACGGCGCGTCTGCCTCTACACGGCTCGTCTACCCTGAGTCGAAGAAGGTCGAAGTTGTCGACGATTACTTCGGAACGAGGGTCCCGGATCCATATCGCTGGCTGGAAAACGAGAACACTCCGGAAGTAGCTTCCTGGGTCGAGGCGCAGAACAAGGTGACGTTCTCATATCTCGAAAAGATTCCGTATCGGATGAAAATCAAAGATCGCCTCACGACGCTTTTCAACTATCCCAAGTATTCAGCGCCCTCTCGTCGTGGCGAATATTTCTTTTACACGAAGAACGATGGATTGCAGAACCAAAGCGTTTGGTACCGGCAGAAAGGACTCGATGGCGAAGCTGAAGTGCTTCTCGATCCAAACAAACTTTCGAAAGACGGCACGACGAAACTTGGACAGTTTTCAATTTCGAAGGACGGCAAATATCTCGGGTACGGCGTATCGCAGGGCGGTTCCGACTGGACCAAAGTTTATGTGATGGACGTCACGTCGAAGGCTTTACAAACCGACTTGCTCGAGTGGGTTAAGGTCTCAGGCATTTCGTGGCAGGGCGACGGTTTTTACTACAGCCGGTATCCAGCACCGAAGAGCGGCCAGGAGATGACCACGAAGAACGAAAACCATCAGGTCTTCTATCACAAAGTCGGAACTCCGCAGTCGGCCGACGTCCTGGTTTATGAAGACAAGACGAACCTGCAACGTTTTCATGGTGTCGGCACGAGTGATGATGAGCGTTTTGCGTTTCTGACAGTCTCCGATCGCGGCAAAGGCAAGAAGGGAAACTCACTCTTCTATCGTGACCTGTCGGCGAGCGGCGGCACATTCAAACCGATAGTCGCCGACATAGGCGACGACAGTTTCAACGTAATCGATAACGTTGGTGACAAGTTCCTGGTGTGGACGGATCACAAGGCGCCGAATGGCCGTGTCTTCCTTTTCGATCCGGCAAATCCGAGCGAGGACAATTGGAAAGACATCATTCCCGAAAAACCTGAACCACTCGATATCGTGAATACAGTTGGCGGCAAACTGTTTGTCACTTATCTGAAGGACGTCGCTGCGCGCGCTTACGTTTACAGTCTCGACGGCAAACTCGAAAACGAGATCACGTTGCCGGGACTCGGAACGGTGGGCGGCTTCGGCGGCCGAAACGACGACAAGTTCACGTTCTATACCTTCACTACGTTCAATGTTCCGGGAGCGATCTACAAGTACGACATCGCGACGAAGAAATCGACGCTGTTTCGGCAGCCGGAAATTCCCGGCTTCAAATCAACTGATTACGAAACGAAGCAGGTTTTCTACAACAGCAAAGACGGCACGCGCGTGCCGATGTTCCTGGTCCACAAGAAAGGGCTGAAGCTTGACGGCAACAATCCAACGCTGCTCTACGGCTACGGTGGTTTCAATGTGACGACTTCACCCAGTTTCAGTTCTTTCCGCCTGGCGCTGCTGGAACAGGGGTTTGTTTACGCTTCAGCAAACATGCGCGGCGGTGGTGAGTATGGCGAGAAATGGCATGAGGCAGGCACAAAGCTCAAGAAGCAAAATGTGTTTGACGACTTCATCGCGGCGGCCGAATACCTGATCAGTAACAAGTACACGTCGCCAAACAAACTCGCCATTCATGGCGTTTCGAATGGTGGGTTGCTAGTTGGCGCGGTAGCTAATCAGCGGCCCGAGTTGTACAAGGCGGTCATCCAGCAGGCGGGCGTGATGGACATGCTGCGCTTCCACAAGTTCACCATCGGCTGGAACTGGATTGCAGATTATGGGTCGAGCGACAAGCCTGACGAGTTTAAGGCGCTGTATGTATATTCGCCGATTCATAACATCAAGCCCGGGACGAAATATCCGGCGACGTTAATTACCACCGCGGATCACGACGATCGCGTCGTGCCGGGACACTCGTTTAAGTATGCTGCCGCACTGCAAGCTGCGCAGGCTGGTGACAATCCGATCCTGATTCGCATCGACACGAAGTCGGGGCACGGCGCCAGCAGTACTACCAAAGCGATTGAACAAACGACCGACTTGTACGCGTTTCTGATGTACAACCTCGGTGTGACGCCGAACTGGTAGTTAAGCAGACAGCAGACAGCAAACAGCAGACAGTAAACAGTAAACAGCAGACAGCAAGCAGTAAGCAGCATCCCGAAGTCACCCGCTCGGTAGTAACCGGCAAACGGAATCAGCAGGCGGCAGAACACCCTACGCTGCCTGCTGATTTCATTTGCCCTTGCGAAAGGATTGCTATGCGAGACTTCAGACAAAGCCGGGCCTGGGAGAAAGCGCACAAGCTGACGCTGACGATTTACAAAACGACAAAACAATTTCCCCGCGAGGAACTGTATGGGCTCACCAGCCAACTCCGGCGTGCGTCAGCTTCGATAGCGGCCAATATTGCGGAGGGATTGGGCAGAGGAGGAAACGTTGAACTGGGACGTTTCCTGCAGATTGGATTGGGCTCAGCCTACGAGGTCGAATACCACGTGTTGTTGGCCAAAGATCTGTGCCTGTTGAGTCCGACAACCTACGATAAACTTCAAGACCAAGTCGTAGAAGTAAAACGAATGCTGGCCGCCCTACTCGTTAAGGTACGAAGCGATCAGTAGTAGCAATTAAACGCTCATCTTCACAGTCTGCGCAGGAGGCGAACAGCCTGACGTGGTCCGGCTGTTTGCTGTTTGCCGATCACTGTTTGCTTGTTGGCAACGTAATCGTCACTTTCAGTCCGCCGCCTGCTTTATTCACAGCTTCCACAGTGCCGCCGTGCAATCGCACTGCACGATCTACGATTGCCAACCCCAACCCCGTTCCTCCTGTTTCACGGTCGCGCGCGTCCTCCACTCGGTAGAACGGTCGAAAAATCTTCTCCAGCGCATCATCAGGCACGCCTGGGCCATGGTCGCTAACCGCCACCACACATTTGTCCGATTGCTTCAGAACTTCGACGACAACTTCAGTGTCCGGCGACGTGTACTGCACCCCGTTGCGCACAACGTTTTCGATCGCGCGCCGCAGCAGTTCGTTATTGCCCGTAACGTTGCAAGTCTCGGTCTCAGTCAAGGTAACGCTTCGCCTGCGCGCATGCGCCTCGAAGTCAGCGTCGTCGACGATCTGTCGCACGAGGTCAGCGAGGTCAAACTGGGTCTGTTCCAACTCATGACTACCTGCTTCCAGGCGGGTGAGCGCCAGCAGTTGTCCGATCATCTCGTTTAAGTTTTCCGCCTCGCGCTCGATGCGATCGAGTGCGCTCGACGCGTTGTCGCCTGCGCGTTGACGCGCGAGCTCAAGCGCGACATTCAAACGCGCGAGAGGAGATCGCAGCTCGTGCGAGATGTCACCAAGCAGGCGTCGCTGGCCGGTTATCAACGTCTCGATTTGTTCGGCCATCAAGTCGAAGTCAGCCGCCAAAGATGTAAGTTCGTCCCGGCGACTTCCGAGCGCCGGCGTAACACGAACGCTTAGATTGCCGCCCGCCAACTCGCGCGTCGCCTTCCGAAGTTTTTTCACTGGCGACGTCACGTACCACGCCAACCAGTAACAAAACGCTGCGCCGGTTAAACAGACTGCCAGCATGTGTATGAAGTGAGCCGGAATCGGCGCATGACGGCGAAGAGGAAGCTGCGCGACGAAGGCATACTCACTTCCTGTCGAAGTGGTAGCAAGTTGAACCAGCAACGGCGGCGGTTCGGGTGGTCCATGCGGCCCATGAGATTCATGCGGTAGGTTGCGTTCAAATGCTCGCTGCGCAATTGCTCGGGCCTCGGGCGGGAATGAGCGTCCCGAAATTTCCTGAAGCTGTCGATTGAACACAAAACCGCTCAGGTCTGTTTCTTCCTCCACTCCTTCGAGGTAAGTGTTTAAGCCGGCCGGCCCATCGCGTTCGAAAATTTCGGCAGCGGTTTTGGCATGCATCGTTACAAGGGGATCGAGTGGGCCCCTTGGTGGTCGCTGCCGTTGAGGACGTGACAATTCACCGACGATAAACGTCGCCACGATCACCGTAATCACAACGGTGCAGAACCAGAGGAAAATTTTTAGAAACAGGCTGCGTGGCAATGTTTAGTTTCCTTCGGGTTGGGCGTAGATATAACCGACGCCTCGGACAGTCTTGATGCGCTCAACGCCACCTGCTTTATGACCCAGTTTCTTTCGCAGATTACTGATGTGCATGTCGATGCTTCGATCGAATGGAGAAGGACTACGTCCCAACACCGCTTGCGAGAGGTCCTCACGTGTAATCACACGCCCGGCCGAGCTCAGCAGATTCGTCAGCAAATCAAATTCGACTGCCGTCAGATCAACCGCTTCACCGCTCTTCCGGACGACGCGCGTACCGCTGTCGAGCTCTACATCGCCGACGGCAATTCGCTGCGGCTGCTTCCGGTCCTTCGCATCGGTGCCGGTGCGACGAAGAATTGCACGAATGCGAGCAGTTAATTCACGCGGATTGAAGGGTTTGGGAAGATAATCATCCGCGCCGATCTCAAGGCCAATGATCCGATCAACGTCGTCGCCCCGAGCGGTTAGCATCAGCACAGGAATTTTCGACGTCTCTCGAATCTTTCGCAGCACTTCGAACCCGTTGAGTCCCGGCAGCATCACGTCAAGCACTACGAGAGAGTGTTCGCCGGTTAATGCGCTTTGAACTCCCGCATCCCCGCGGTGAACAGTTTTAATACTGAAACCAAGTGGTTCCAGATACTCCGTCACCAGCTCGCAAAGCGCTACGTCGTCATCAATAATCAGAATCTGGTCCATGAGTCGCTTTTGTTACGCAAACTGTTAGCTTGCCGGCGCATTGTAACTGAACCGAGCAATTAGCATTCGTAAAGAAGTGTCAAGGAGCTAAGAGCAAAGGGCTAGGAGCTAAGAGCAAAGGGCTAGGAGCGAAGAGCGAAGGGCGAAGGGAAAGGGAAGTTAAAGACCTACCGCTGCTCGGCCTGCCTACCCGCCTATTGAGTGCTCTTAGCCCTTAGCCCTTGCCCCTTACCTTTGCTCCCGCCCTTTACAAAACTTTACAGTTATCGCACTGACTCTTTACGTCCCGGATCACGAAAGTCACGTATAAGTATCCGGTAAATGAAGATGGCCGTGCATCAGGTGTCGGCCAATAACCAAAGGAGAGTTAAAAATGAGAAATAGAATTTTAGCGATTGCCGGGATCGCTGTTCTGGTTATCGGCGCCACCGTTTTGGCGTTGGGCCATGGACTGCAAGGCCACGGCAGGGGAGAACGACGCGGACCGGGCGGTCACGGTGGCCCATTTGGGCCAAACATGGTCGAACACCTGGCCAAGGCGTTGGACCTTACCGAAGCGCAACAGACGCAAGTCAAAGCAATCATTGACGCTGCCCGCGCAGCCGATGAACCGCGTCACGCGAAACGTGATGAACTACACAAACAGCTGGAGGCTGCGACTGCCAACGGCCAGTTTGATGAAACGCAGGTGCGTGCGATCGCCAGCCAGCAGGCACAGCTAATGGCGGACACGATTGTGGAGCACGAGCGAACGAAGTCGAAAATTTTCGCGATTCTTACGCCGGAGCAGAGGACTAAGGCGGAGGAGATGCACAAACGAGGCGGCCCGCATGAGAGACGTCCTGGCCCGCCGCCAGGCTCGAATCAGTAACTACGAACGCAGCGTCTCAAAAGGAAAGGACAGGCAAATTTGCCTGTCCTTTTTCGTTTGCGCGATGAGTTAGCGAAGACCATTTGTCATATCCATATTTGTCATTTGTAATCTGATCCATCCGCAGATTACACAGATTACGCAGATTCATACTAAACGGCTTGGGTTGAAGTTCACCCGTTAACGTTTGAGTATTTCAGCTGCAGGCTGATTTAATGCCGCGTTCACGCGGCAGCCCCGACGGAGTCGGGGTGCATAGGCCAGCCGTTTTACGGCTGGTTGCGGCGCGACCTAAGGTTTAGTAGCCGCTTTAGCGGCGGCAGTAAGGCCGCTAAAGCGGCCTAACAGAGTGTGGCGGTCGCGACTACCAGCCGTAAAACGGCTGGCCTAACGACCCTTCGGGCAACCGTCTAAAGACGGTACTCGCGTTTGCGTCATCTGTTGCACTTCCAAATTGAATCCGCGAATTACAAATATGAAATGAGATATGACAAATAGCTTTCGTTAACTCCACGAACCCAACACTCACTTCCTTTTCCATCGCACTCCATCTTTCGTATCTTCCAGGCTGATTCCACGGCGGGCCAACTCATCTCGTATCTCATCACCGCGACCAAAGTCTCTGCGTCGTCGCGCCTCTTGCCGTTCGTCGATGAGGTTTTGAACTTCCGTGTCCAGCATCTCACGCTGCTCTTCGCCGAAGATGTTCAAAACACTATCGAACCGTTTTAGAAGATCCAGGAGCTCCGCTTTGTTTTCCTCTTGCAGGTGTTTTCGCGCAATGGCGGTATTAACGTCGCGCGTCAGATTGTGAATGACCGCGAGGGCGACCGAAGTGTTGAGATCGTCGTCCATGCCTTCTTCGAATTCGCGAGCGGCAACAGTCGTGACCTCATGCAGCCGCTCATTCATTCCGGCAGTGGTTTTTGCTTCAGTCAGTCGCGCGCGAAAGTCACGCAAACTCGCCACCGTTTTTTCCGCACCTGCTAGCGCGTCGAAGGTGAAATTGATCTGCTTGTTGTACGGGACGCTCAACAGGAAGTAACGAACTGCCGACGGCGAATATCCCTTCGCTGCTACATCACGAAACGTGTAGTAGTTGCCCTTCGACTTCGACATCGTTTCGCCTTCCACCTTCAGATGTTCGAAGTGAATCCAGTAACGTACAAACTGCTTGCCGGTAGCGCCTTCGCTCTGCGCAATTTCGTTTTCGTGATGCGGGAAGACGAGGTCGATGCCGCCTGCATGGATGTCAAACGTTTCGCCGAGATACTTCATCGACATTGCCGAACACTCGATGTGCCAACCGGGGCGACCGCGGCCAATCGACGCATCCCATGCGGGCTCACTCTCGGTTGCCGGCTCTTTCCATAACGCGAAGTCGCGCGCATCTTCTTTTTCATAACGATCGGTGTCGATTCGATCGCTTGCTCCGGCGATGTTTCCGGCGAAGTTGATCTTCGAAAGCTTTCCATACTCAGGGAAGGACGCAATGCGGTAATAGATCGATCCATCCGACTTATAGGCGTGGTTCGTCTCCAGAAGTTTTTCTATTAAGCGAAACCATTTCCGGAATGTGACGGGTTGCGCGCGGCACGACGTCAGGACGTTCGCATCCGAGCGCATCGAAGTCTTCCCACAACGCGTCAATGTACTTCGCCGTGTAATCATCGATGCTGAGCCCGGCTTCCTGCGACTTCGCGATGATGCGGTCTTCGACGTCGGTGATATTCATCACGTGCGTTACTTTGAAGCCTTTGAACTTCAGGTAACGACGCAGGATGTCAGCGGCGAGTGCTGAGCGGAAGTTGCCGATGTGGCCGTAGTCCCAGACGGTGGGACCGCAATAGTACATCTTCACTTCGCCTTCGTTGAGCGGGCGAAACTCTTCAACTTTGCCGGTAAGAGTGTTTCTAAATTTAAGCATGGCCTTCGGTCAAACAGGGCAAAGGGTAACGGCTAAGAGGGGAAGAGAGCAAAGGGAAGAAGACGGAGGCTAACGTTGCTTCAACGAAAACCATTTATCATTTCATATTTCATATTTCCCATTGGTCATTGGAAATAAAGCAAACAGCAAACAGCAAACAGCAAACAGTAAATAGCAAACAGTAAATAGCAAACAGCAAACAGTAAATAGCAAACAGCAAACAGTAAACAGCAAACAGTAAATAGCAAGAGTAAAATAGCAAACAGTAAACAGTAGACAGCGGTAATCGTAATGAGGCTGGATAGCTATTGCTCTTTGCTCTTTGCTCTCAGCTGTTTGCTGTCTGCTGATTGCTGTTTGCTTTATTTCCCAAATGAGAAATATGAAATGAGAAATGATAAATGGTTTTCTTCCCAGCTTCTGATCCTTCATTCCTCCTTAAAATGTTGGAATCCTCCCGGCTCGAGCTTCCACGTTCGCGAACCTTCCGATATCTGTACTCCGTGCGCCGCTTCTTTTATTTCGCCGATGTCGACGACTCCCACGCCATCCACGCGACTCGGCAACAGGCCAATATTTTCCGGCCGCACGGTAAACAGCAGTTCAAAATCTTCACCACCATGAAGCGCCAGCATCAACGGATCGAGGGCGCGACGCCCGCAAATTTCTCTGACGACGTGGTCGATCGGCAAGCGCGCGGCATCGATCAGTGCGCCAACGTTGCTTTCCTCACACAAGTGGTTCAAATCCGACGAGAGACCATCGCTAATATCGATCATCGAAGTTGCGAGACGCTTTTCTCCGAGGAGAATTCCCCAACCGATGCGCGGGTCCGGCCGAAGTTGACGTAGTAACAGGTGATCTACCGAGTTGGCTTCGAGCTCTTCGGTGGACGTTGCATGTACCCGCGCGCCGCGTTCAAGTAATCGTAAGCCAGCCGCCGCATCTCCAAGAAAACCGCTGACAAAAATGTGGTCGCCAACCTGCGCGCCTGAACGGAATGTTTCGCGCCCTGAAACACACTCACCAACCACGATGGAATCAATAACAACTTTGTCCGGTGTGCGTGATAAATCGCCGCCTACTAATGTCACACCGTAGAGATCGGCCAACGGCAGGAGGCCTTCATAAAACTCATCGACAAAACGCGATTCCCAAACGTGTTTCGGAACTCCGACAGACGTAAGTGCCCATTTAGGCCGCGCGCCCATAGCGGCGATGTCAGACAGCGAGACGGCCAGGGCTTTGTGACCGAGCAAGCGCGGCGTCGTGGTTTCAAGCCTGAAATCGACGTCTTCGACGAGCAGGTCAGCACTTACCACAGTGTCAACGCCGGCAGGGCATTTGAACACAGCGGCGTCGTCGCCAATTCCGCGGACCAGATCGGACGTTGAGCCGTGCTGTTGCACACGCTTCCGCAGCTGCTTTAAGTAATCGAATTCATTCATGGATTGAACGGCCACAGATTAACGCAGATTTGCGCGGATAATAAAAACAAGTAAAGGCCCGAAGGCGGAAGTGAATAGCCACGCCCGTGAGGGCGCGGAAAGAAGTTTTTCCTCCCTTGTCCCGCTGGGAGAAGGGTTGGGAATGAGGGTCTAGTGCGAATCTTCTTTGATAAACCTGTAGGGTCCACTCAAGATTGAGTAAACCCTACAAGAAATACTCTTTTGTTTTTTTGCGCCAGGCCCTCATGTGCAAGCCGGACATAGTTTACGTTTCAGACCGGGGACATCGTTTACACTTTTGAATGTTTAGTTGGGTGCCAGCTTTTAGCTGGGGTAATGTTTTTGTTTCTTTCATCTAGTACACCGAGTAGATGAAAACTGTAACGCAGTGCCCACTTCTGGTCGTCGATAGGTGTAAGTCCTACTGGCTCTTTAGCCAGGACTTCCGAGACGTAGATCAGTTCGCCACGCCACTTGATCTCGCCGTTGTGACGCACTTGCCTGACCGTGATTCCCGACTCGTATTGCACCTCGGGGAGTTTGGCCGGATAGGAGCGTGGCGAGAGGCAATGGATGCTTCCCGGCGTCTTTCTTTCCAAGGCCTCATGAGAGCGCTCCCAGTTATATTCCTCCAGAAAAGGATCATAGCGTCGTTGCTGCTCCTGAAGATCTCTTTGCGGCGCCACGGCTTCCTTCAAGGTTCGATGCATTCGTTCGTGGCGGCCGTTTTGGGCCGGTTTCCCCGGTTGGATCCGCTCCGGCTTGATGCCCAGCTTGATCCACCATTTCGAGAGCTGGCTGAGGCCGCCCAGTGCCAGCGACGCGAAAGGCGCTCCGTTGTCGGTGCGGATCACCTCTGGCAGCCCGGCTTGCCGAAAGACCCACTCAAACCAATGTTGCACTTCCTCCTGCCTCGGTCGCTCAAGCGCGCGGCACAAAAGCAGATACCGAGAAAAGTTGTCGCTAATGGTCAGCGGATAACAGCGGCGACCGTTGCCCAGCCGAAAGTCTCCTTTAAAGTCCGCACTCCAACTCTGATTAGGTGCCCTACACTCTCGGAAGGGCTCGCAATACGGAGCTACCCGTCGCCGCCGCTTGCGATCTTGCACCAAACCCGCACGCTTCAAGATTTCGCCTGCCGTCGAGTCCGCCGGCCACTTAAGTTCCGGACGGTGCTGCCGCAACCAATCCAGCACTTTTTTCGGGCCCCATTTCTGGCGCTGAAGCTTGGTCTGCACTATCAGGGTGCGCAGAGCTTCCGCGGTCTGATTCGGATGACAGTGCGGCGCGCGTCTCCGTTCCGCTAGTCCTGGCAGTCCATCCTCATCATAACGTCCTATCCACTTGTCAGCGGTCGGTCGGCTAATCCCATAAATTCGGCAAAGCTCGCTCTTGCGGTAATCTCCACCCAACCAATCGGCTAGCAATTGAATTTTTTGGTCCATGGCACTGGTTTCCTTCCACGGCATCGGCAAGCTCCTCCTTGCCGACGGAATGTAAACCATGTGCCCGGTTTATTCTGTAAACTATGTAATCGGTTTGCACCCTCACCCAACCCTCTCCCAAAGGGAGAAAAGATCTACCCACTGTCGCACCTTCGGCGCTACACCCGACTTCATCACGGATGCTGTCCACGCCCTCACGGGCGGATTTTGTTTTCTAGAGATTCCGCCGAAGCGAGTCGATTCCGGCTTCGATTGTTTCGATGGAAGTAGAGAAGGAGAAACGGAGATGACCTTCGCCGTGTTCGCCAAACACGACGCCGGGAACTGTCGCCACCTGCGCCCGATCCAAAAGTATCTCTGCTGCCTCGCGACTGTCGGAGCTGATTCGCGAAACGTCAGGGAATGCATAGAAAGCACCGGCAGGCTTTTCGCACACGAAGCCCAACTCGTTCAGTCCCGCTAAAAGCAAATCGCGCCGCTTGAGGTAAGCGACGCGGTTAGCCTCTAGCATATCGGATTCAGTTGTAAACGCGGCGAGCGCAGCCCACTGCGTTGGAGTCGAAACTCCGTTCGATGAATAAAGTGTGGTCTTGCGTAATCCGGTCATCCAGGGTTCAGCAGCGACGGTGTAACCCAAACGCCAGCCAGTCATCGCATAGGATTTCGAAAGCGTAAAGACGGTGATGGTCCGTTCAAACATTCCGTCGAGCGACGCAATCGAAAAATGTTCGCCATCGTAAACAAGATCCTCGTACGCTTCATCGGCAATCACGACGACGTCACGTTCCTGGGCAAAACGTGAAACTGCGCGAGCTTCATCGCGCGTGAACACAACTCCGGTCGGATTTTGAGGAGTGTTGTAGTAGATCGCTTTCGTCTTACTCGTCGCGTACTTCGCAAGGGTTTTCTCCCAACCTTCGCTCCGTGCCTCGTGTGTGGGAACTAAAATCGTTCGGCCTTCGCAGTGTGCGATCAAATCTTTAATCGGTGTCCAGAATGGCGAGAAGACAAGCACGTCATCGTCAGGATTTACTACTGACTGGAACGCGCCAAACAATCCCTGCATTCCGCCGTTGAGCACAATCACGTCTGCTTGTTGCGCGGGAATGTTGTTGGAGTTTCTAAGCTTGTCGGCGACTGCGGCTCGCAGTTCCGGAATCCCGGACGAAGGCGCGTAGCGCGTTTTGTTTTCGTCGAGCGCGCGCTTCATCGCTTCCTTGATGTGATCGGGAGTGTTCATGTACGGCTCGCCGCCTTCGAACTGATAGACGGTATTGCCAGCCGCGCGCAGCTTCATTATTCGATTGCGAATATTAACTATGTCGGAGAAACCAATGTCGTCGAGTCGTGAGGCGAGGCGAAAAGCCGTAGGAGACGTGGTCACTGTTGGAAAAATTCCTCCCGAAGGTGCGCGATGGAAGGCGGATTATAACTTGGCGGGGAAGGCACGTCTATTGCCGCTCTGGCTGCATTCTTTGAGTTGTCTCTGTTCACTGTGGTGGTGCGTAGGAGTACATCTCCTTATTACACCACCACCAAAATTTCCCGCGCAACCCTGGCCAGGATTGCGGGGGAAGAAAAAGGACTCTGGTCCAATGCAGTCTTAGTGTTGGCCTTTGGCGTGCGAATGGCCGCCAACAGAGCGTTGTCAGCGCGTACGAAGTCGAGGATTCCTGTCTTCTCAAGTGACAGCCAATAGTTCAGTACCTTACGCGATACTTTTAAGAAATTGTTTTAAGTGACAGCCCCTAAGTTATTGACACTTAAAACGACTGGGCAGTAACATGGCGGCTCGCCGGGCTGCTGGCAAACCAGCCATTAGTCTCCTTTGGCTTCTACCCTACAATCTGTAATTTACCATTCGGAAACATGGGTCGCACTGCTGTAGCCATTCCTGAAAAGCTGTTCTTCAAGATTGGCGAGGTGTGTGAGCTTGCGGGCGTGCAGGCGCACGTACTGAGATATTGGGAGTCGGAATTTCCCATGCTGGCGCCGCAGAAGAACCGCGCCGGGCAGCGCGTTTATCGCAAGCGCGACGTAGAGATTGCGCTTCGAATCAAGGAACTGCTCTACGACGATCAATACACAATCGCGGGAGCCAAGAAGAGACTTGCCAACGACTTACGCGCCGGAGGAAAACTTAAAATAGTGTCTTCCGGCTCCGCTGACGATCACGATTCTGGCACGTCGGACAGCGGCAGCGAACGCTCCTCGAAACCCGCGAGCGCAGACGATCGGAAAGCACTCCGCGAAGTCGCTGCAGAATTAAAGGCGCTGCTCGCGTTGCTCGAATCCCCACCGAAGAAACCTCGGTAATCCAAAATAATTAAAATAGTGAGACCGACGCGGAGGTGAGTAGCCCCCAATCATCAGGTTGTGGAACCCAAGCACCAGGATTGTGCGACTCGAAGGACCTGCAGCGATCCTCCTCTCGAAAGTAAATGCTCAGGCACTGAAGTCTGTGCTACGAAAACAAAAGCCTTCGATCAATTTGATCGAAGGCTTTGTGATGACTGGTCGGGACGCCGAGATTCGAACTCGGGACCTCACCCACCCCAAGGGTGCGCGCTACCAGGCTGCGCCACGTCCCGTCACTTGCTTTAAGTATCTCCGCAAGCTTTCAATTGTCAAATCACAAGCAGTGCTCAGTAGTCAGTGGCCTGGGATTAACCAGTATCGAATGCGTGCAAATACGTATCGGGATTGCTGCCAGTCCTCGTCGGACCGTCATCAATTCTTAATGCGAGCTTGGAGTTCCACGACCTGACGGTCGTGCTGCTATATCATTGTCGGCCCTCCGGGCCTTATTATTTTCAATTGTGGGATCGGTTCAAGATCTGTCCGGTCGTGGCTATTCGTTATCACCACGTCGAGTTAAAGTTCCGCCCGTTATTTGAACTCTGTAATCACGATTTCTGATGTAATTGTTTTATGCACGGGACATTTGTGCGCAATCTCCTGCAGTCGCGCGTGTTGTTCCTCAGAAAGTGGACCCTCAAACGTTACCGCACGTTCAATTCGATGAACATAACCTTCAGTTGCGCGCGTGCATTCTTCGCAATCCCTGGCGTGTACCCGGTTTTGTCGCAGCTTCACTGTCACGCGTTCAAGTGGCCAGCCCTTTCGGCGAGCGTACAAAACCGACGTCATCGAAATACAACTGCCAAGCGCCGCAAGCAGGAGCGTGTACGGGTCAGGCCCGGCATCGTCTCCGCCAACCGCCAGCGGTTCGTCAGTAATGAAAGTCTTATCGCCGTCGTCGTAACTAACCTGGTTTTGCAGGTTGGACAGAGAGGTGACTATGACTTCGCTCATTTCGATCCTCCACACCTTGAGTTGGCACATTCTGCTACGCAGCCACGCTTGCAGTCATCTGTTTTGTGCCGCTAAACTCCACTCGCTCTAATCAAAACATGCTGTAACGCAAACTTCAGTTTGCGATCAGACGAACTGCCTAACCGCAAACTGAAGTTTGCGTCATTACAACCTATGAAGATTCATGAGTATCAGGGCAAGGAATTGCTAGAGAAGTATGGTGTTGCCGTGCCACGCGGCATTGTCGCGCGGAATGCTGACGAAGCGGTCGAAGCCGCCAGGCAACTGGGGACCGACGTTGTAGTTGTGAAGGCGCAGATTCACGCCGGCGGCCGAGGCAAAGGTGGCGGCGTCAAGATCGCGAAGAGTCCGGAAGAAGCCGGCAAGATCGCACAAGAGATGATCGGCATGAAACTCGTCACGCATCAGACAGGCCCGGAAGGCAGGACAGTCCATCTCGTTCTGGTCGAAGAAGGGTTGCCGATCGATAAGGAGTTCTATCTTGGAATCGTTCTGGATCGGGCCTCCGGCCGGCCAGTGTTCATGGCGTCGTCTGCGGGCGGCATGGACATCGAAGAAGTGGCGGCGAAGACTCCCGAACGAATCGTCAAGGAGACTGTCGATCCTGCCGTTGGATTTCGTGCATTCCAGGCGCGGAAGCTCGCGTTTAGTTTAGGTCTGCCTGCCGAGTTGATTGGCCAGGCGGTGAAGTTCATGCAGTCTCTCTACACTGCCTATGAACAACTCGACGCGTCGTTAATGGAAATCAATCCGTTTCTACTCACGAAGGACAATCGACTCATCGCACTCGACGCCAAGGTCAACTTCGACGACAACGCGCTGTTTCGTCACAAGGACTTCCCTGAGTTGCGCGACTTGAATGAAGAGGAACCGCTCGAGATCGAAGCATCGAAGTTTGATCTCAACTACATAAAACTCGACGGCAACATCGCGTGTATGGTTAACGGTGCTGGTTTAGCGATGGCAACGATGGACATCATCAAGCTTGCGGGCGGAGAACCGGCAAACTTTCTCGACGTTGGCGGCGGCGCCTCCCAGGAAAGAGTTGAAGCGGCTTTTAAGATTCTGCTGGCTGATGAGAACGTCAAAGCAGTTTTGATTAATATCTTCGGCGGAATCGTGCGTTGCGACATGGTAGCTCGCGGCGTAGTTGAAGCGGCCAAGAACCTCGGCATTAAGGTGCCGGTAGTGGTGCGGCTCGAAGGAACGAATGTGGAAGAAGGGCAGCGAGTGATTCGTGAATCGGGGATGAACTTCACGGTGGCGAACGGAATGAAAGACGCGGCTGAAAAAGTTGTATCCCTGGCTGCTTAAACGCAAAATTAAGGCTGCAATGATGAACGCCGTATCACGAAGCGAGATAAGAGATGGCAACTGAAGATGTAATGAGCACTCACCCCCGCGAGTCTTCGCCCTCGCTGGTCCGCACACGTCGTTACTCATTGATGAAGTGGCTCGTACATATTTGCCGCTTCGCTTTGGCCGCACTCTTCCTGTTCACAGCCGGAGCCAAGCTTTCCATACTTCGAACCTTCGCGGCCAACGTCGGCGAACTATTAACTGCTACGGGCCTCCGCGCGGACCTATTAATGTGGCCGGCGACCATTGCGGTGATCGGAATAGAAATCATCACTGCTGTGTTGCTTATTTGGCCACGCACGGTTCGAATCGGCGCGGCTCTGGCGGCGGCGCTGTTGATCGGTTTTTCCGCATTCGCACTTTATTACCGTTACGGTCTGGGATACGCGGAAGGTTTGGAGTGTGGTTGCTTTGGCGGAATCATTGCGAGCCAGCTTGGTGTTACAACTGCTCTCCGCAATCTCGCTTTCCTAGTTCCCGCTCTAATCGTGTTCTTTGCCTGGCGACGGCGAGTTTCCCCTTCCGAATCCCACCCGACAACACAGATCCCCTGAACGGAGCAACGTCTTGGCAACTCTTTCATTCTGGGGGGCGGCCGGTACTGTCACCGGCTCCAAGTATCTAATCGACACTCAGCACAAGCGGGTACTGATCGATTGCGGTTTGTTTCAGGGAGCCAGAATACTGCGCGATCGAAACTGGGCGGAGGCGCCTTTTGTTGCTTCTACAGTTGACGCTGTTCTGCTGACCCACGCGCACATTGATCACACCGGCTACCTGCCGCGGCTCGTAAGACAGGGATTCAATGGACCAGTGTTTTGTTCAAGAGGTACGGCAGATCTTCTGCGCATTCTGCTTCCAGATTCCGCCCGCCTTCAAGAGGAAGAAGCCGACTATCGCAACCGGCATAAAATTACCCGCC
Organism: Pyrinomonadaceae bacterium; assembly: GCA_963730985.1. Classification (GTDB taxonomy): domain Bacteria; phylum Acidobacteriota; class Blastocatellia; order Pyrinomonadales; family Pyrinomonadaceae; genus PSRF01. Next base: position 212,316 of record CAVSTX010000005.1, on the reverse strand, counting down.
ACAAACCCGCACTTCCTCTCTACACCGAGGAAGATGCCAAAGACACTCTGAAGCTGCTGCAAATCGTCCCGAACGACGGAACCGAGACGCAGATTGTGAAGGGAGTGCGCGCGGAGTTTCGCATTGCGGGACACATTCTTGGGTCGAGTCAGGTGCTCGTAAAAATCGAAGGTGATGGCGACGGTGATGACCGGAGGGTTTTGTTTTCCGGAGACCTCGGGAAGTATTCGCAGCCGATCATTCAGGATCCTGAACCGCCACCCGCGTGTGAATATCTCGTAGTTGAATCGACTTACGGCGATCGAACCCACGATCCGGAAGAACCTAAAATTGCACTCGAGCGAATTATCAAAAATGCTGCGGCGCACGACGGCGTTGTGTTGATACCAGCATTTGCGGTGGGACGCGCACAGGAACTTCTCTATCTGATTCGTGAACTGGAAGATCAAAAGCGAGTGCCCGTGTTACCGGTGATACTCGATTCACCGATGGCTTCGGCGGCAACTAAAGCTTATGCAAGCCGGCGGGAAGAACACGATGAGGAATACGTAACTGCCGCTGCGGGCTCGCGCAATCCAATGCGTACACACTCGATGATAGCCGCGACCACACGAGAAGAATCAAAACGTTTGAATAATGAAACTGGAGCGCGCGTCATCATTAGCGCGTCCGGCATGATGACAGGCGGTCGCGTGCTTCATCACGCGCTCCGCGTGTTGCCTAATGAGAATGCAACAGTCGTGTTTGTCGGTTACCAGGCTGCCGGGACTTTGGGCCGTCGTGTAGCTGACGGGGAGAAAGAAGTGAAGGTTCTGGGCCAGTGGGTCCCGGTGCGTTGCAACGTTACAAAAATCGGCGGGTTCTCCGCGCACGCTGACTGGCAGGAAGTGATTCGATGGCTGCGCGATCTGCCCGGGCCTCCGCGCCGTTTGTTTGTGACGCATGGAGAAGTCGGCTCCGCGACGGCCATGGCGAAGCGAATTCGCGATGAGTTTAATTGGACGGTTGATGTGCCGGAACACGGACAGAAGTTTGAGTTGAGTTAAAGGACCGCGGGCGTCTCGCCCGCAACGCGTGCGCAAGCACGCGCAATGATCTGTTCGCGCTTCGCGCTCATTGCGGGCGAGACGCCCGCGGTCCAACAGAGCGAGATGCGCGCCAGCCCAGAGGGCAAGACGCCCGGAAGTCCGAACTGCTATACTGCGCGCTTATTTCAAGTTACAGAACTAATAAGGAGCCAAGCATTTGAGCGTTTTAGTTGATAAAACGACGCGCCTCGTCGTGCAGGGAATTACCGGCAAGGAGGGCACGTTCCATACAAAGCAAATGGTGGAGTATGGAACTAACGTTGTCGGTGGGGTGACACCCGGAAAGGGCGGCACGATTCACGAAAGCATTCCGGTGTTCAATACAGTCGCGGATGCTGTGAAAGACGCGGGGGCGAATGCCTCGGTTATTTATGTTCCGCCAGCCTTCGCCGCCGATGCGATCATGGAAGCGGCGGACGCAGGAATTCCAGTCGTCGTCTGTATCACGGAGGGAATTCCCACGCTCGACATGGTGAAAGTGAAAGAATACCTGTCGGATAAGCAAACGCGTTTGATTGGTCCAAATTGTCCGGGAATCATCAGTCCCGGCAAGTGCAAGATTGGAATCATGCCGGGCCACATCCATCGCGAAGGAAGAATTGGCGTCGTCTCGCGATCTGGAACGTTGACTTACGAAGCGGTGGGCCAACTAACAGCACTCGGCCTGGGCCAATCAACGGCGATTGGCATCGGCGGCGATCCAATTGTTGGCACGTCACATGTGGACGCACTCCGACTGTTTCAGGCTGACGATGAAACTGACGGCATCGTCATGATCGGAGAGATCGGCGGAACGGCCGAGGAGGAAGCCGCTGCGTTTGCGAAGGAACACGTTACCAAACCGATTGTGGCATTCATCGCCGGTCAGACGGCACCGCCGGGACGTCGCATGGGCCACGCGGGCGCGATCATCGCCGGTGGCAAAGGAACAGCAGCTGAGAAGATGAAGGCACTCGAAGATGCAGGCATTCATGTGGTGAACTCGCCGGCCGATATTGGTTCAGGTATGAAGCAAGCGCTGGGCGTAAGTTCCGCGGCATAAAAGTAAACAAGAACTGCTCTTAACAAATCACGGTTACCAATAATCAACTTCGAAGGGAAACTTGATGACTCCTGGGGGAAACTTAACTTTCGGTATTATCAAACCTGACGCTGTGCGCGCGGGTCACACCGGCAATATTATCCAACGCATTACCGATGCTGGTTTCAAGATACGGGCAATGAAGACGTTGCACATGACTTTGAAACAGGCGGAAGGTTTTTACGCGGTACATCGCGAACGACCTTTCTTTGGTGGACTGACTGAGTTTATGTCGAGCGATCCATGTGTTGTGATGGCTCTGGAAAAGGACGGCGCGGTTAAAGCCTGGCGCGATTTGATGGGTGCGACTGATCCGGCCAAGGCTGATGAAGGCACGTTACGAAAACAATTCGGAGGCTCGCTTGGCGAGAATGCTGTGCACGGCTCCGACTCAGATGAGAATGCCGCGATCGAGATCGCGTACTTTTTTAGTCAACTGGAGCTCATCTAAAACCGGCGGTCGAAGTCCTGGGCCTGAGTGATTGGTCCAAGGTCCAAAGTCCAAGGTCCAAAACTAATCGTTATGAAACGTTGCCCCACATGCAATCAAGAGTTCACGGATGAGTGGCTGACCTTTTGTACGCAGGATGGTACTGCGCTCATCACCGTCGAATCTCCGGCTGAACCTCCGGTTACCCTCGTGGTAGAACCGATGCCGCCGAGTATTAGTCCACTCGAACAACCGACGATGGACATGCCGGGCTCTAAGCCAGCCGTATATTCGCCGCCATCATTGTCTCCAGGCCCATGGACGCCACCGCCGCCACCGGCTTATCCCAAATCGACAGATAAGAACCTCGCAATTGTCTCGTTGGTGCTGGGAATAGTTAGCATGACGCTGGGATGGTGTTGCTACTTCGGCGTGGTTACTGGTCCGATCGCAATTGGTTTAGGTGTGTACGCGTTGTCGCAAGTTAAGAAGGATCCGTCGAAGTATGGTGGGCGAGGAATGGCCATTGGCGGCATCATAACCGGCGCGCTCTATTTTGTGTTACTGGCGCTGATCATCGTCCTGTATGGTTTAAGTTTTCTGGTGAGCGGTATTAGTTAGAAAAGAGAATTTGAAGTGAAACGCTGTCCAACCTGCAACAAGACTTTCACCGATCGCAACCTTAGCTTTTGCATCGACGACGGCACGCCGCTGCTGACCGTAGATGATCCTGCAGACGAAACGACTGTGGTGTCCCCGTTGGGAGGCTTTAGCGACCGGCCCGGACAATCAGGCGTTCCGCCTTACCAACCGCCGCATGCGTATTCACCAACACCGGAGCCCACTAGAAGAAAGACCTGGCCGTGGGTTGTTGGGATTCTCGCGGTAGTTGTGCTGGTGTTTGTCGGGCTGGGGATCGCTGCCTTGATTTTTGTGCCTCGTATGGTGAGCGGTTTGGCAAACACGAACCGCAATACCAACACTAATTCGCGCGTTATCCGACCAGAGAGTTTAAACGACAACACGAATACGGATCTTTCAGACTCCAACACCAACTCTGTTACTGATGACACGCCGGCACCGACGGACGAGGCAGCAGTACTGACGGTGTTGTCGGATCTGGAGCATGAATGGACTGTCGCGAACATTAATGCCGACAAGAAGAAACTCGATCGAATTCTGGCGGACGACTACGTAGGCACTGACGCAGCCGGCGAGACGCAAGGCAAGGCTGATTACTTAAGGACGATCGAGCGCGACACCACAATACAGAAGTGGGAGTTTGAAGATCTAAAGGTGACTCTGACGGGTGATCGCGCAACGTTAACGGGAATAATCAGGCTCGAGGTCAACGATCAACCGGTTGCTTATCGCTTTACTGATAAATTCGTTTGGCGCGACGCGCGCTGGCAGGCTACAGGATCTCAAGTTACACAGGTAAAATAGATTTACATGTCGATAATCACTGACGTAATTCAATCAACGAAAGCAATCATTCAAGGCATGGGTGTGACCTTGTCCTACATCCCGAAAGGGAAGTGGACCGTGCAGTATCCCGAGGAACCGGTAACGGTGCAGCCGCGCTACCGTGGCCAGCATTTGCTTCATGTGGATGAGCTGGGAAGAGAGAAGTGCGTTGCCTGTTTCCTGTGCGCGGCGGCGTGTCCATCAGAATGTATTTACATCGTTGCGAAAGACGATCCGCGCCCGGCCGAGGAGCGCACCGGCGTCGATGAGCGTTATGCAGAGGTTTACAACATCGATTATGGGCGCTGCATCTTTTGTGGCTATTGCGTCGAGGCGTGTCCCAAGGACGCGATTACGCATGGCTACAACTTTGAATTGTCGGTCTACAATCGCGCCGACCTTTTGAAGACCAAGGACGACCTGCTGATCACGAAACAAATCCAGTCAAGGAATTATCGCGTCGCCACATCAGCGGAAGATGTTGATTCTGAGTATAAAGAAGTGTAACCCCGGGTCGTCGGGGGAATACTCATTTTTCATATCCCATTTCATATTTCTCATTTGCAGATTCAACTTGAAGTGCAACTTGTGAGGAGCGAGGTTTTAACAGCAACTTTCTAGCTGCGTGCGTTTTAATGCCGCGTTCACGCGGCAGCTCCGACAAAGTCGGGGTGCATAGGCCAGCCGTTTTACGGCTGGTTGCGGCAGACCTAAGGTTTAAGAGCCGCTTTAGCGGCGGCAAGTAAGGCCGATAAGCGGCCTAACAGAGTGTGGCGGTCGCGACTACCAGCCGTAAAACGGCTGGCCTAACGAGCCTTCGGGCAACCGTCTAAAGACGGTACTTGGCATTTACGTCACCTGTTGCACTTCGAAATTGAATCCACCATTTGTCATTTGGAACAGCGGCTAAATCGGTCACTCGACAGCGCGAACAAAAATGTCAAATAAGAAATGTGAAATGAGATATGGAAAATGATTCCTTGATTTGCCGCCCGCACTTCCTCAGTAATGCCGACTGACCTCCACTACCGCTGGGAATATCAACTAAAGGCCAGCCCCCAAAAGCTCTGGCCGTTTGTCGCCGACACCAACCGCTTCAATCGAGACACAGGCGTTCCCTCCGTTGAACCCGATAAGACCGGTCATCAGCGTTTACGCAACGCACGCCGGCGTTTGCGACTTTCAATCTATGGCATGTCGGTCGAATGGGAAGAACAACCCTTCGAGTGGGTTCGTCCGTCGCGGTTTGGTGTCGCCCGGACTTACAGTCGCGGGCCCATGCGCGAGTTGCGGGCCCTTGCTGAATTAACTCCGAGCGGCGATGGCGGTACGAAACTGGTTTATAGCGTCAACGTTATCCCGCGATCTATCTTTGGCAAGCTGGTGGTGTCGCTGCAAATAAAACTTCTGAGTGCGCGACGTTTTGAGCGCGCGTTTAGAAAGTACGATGAGGCCGCGATGTCCGCGACGACACCCGAGGCGGCTGATGTAGAGCTCGCGCCGGTTGCACTGGAGAGGTTCGCGGCCATCAGACAAAAACTTGTCGCCGAAGATGCAGACGTTGAAGTTGTCGATCGGCTGTTGGCGTTTATTCAGAGTGCAGACGACTTCGCCGTAGCGCGCATACGTCCGTATGCACTGGCTGACGAATGGAAACTCTCTCGACGCGCGGTGCTGGAAACATGTTTGAAAGCGACGCGGTGCGGCCTGTTGGATCTTCAATGGGAGTTGCTTTGTCCTTTGTGCCGCGGCGCGAATGAGACTGAGCATTCACTGCGTGACATTAGTTCAAAAGTGCATTGCGATGCGTGCCGCATCGACTTCACCGTCAATTTCGATCGCTTTGTTGAAGTTACGTTTCGACCCAACGCTTTACTGCGGCAAGTGGAGGTCCAGGACTTCTGCATGGGCAGTCCGGAGAAAACGCCGCACATTGTGGCGCAGCAATTGTTGCCCGCGCAGACTGCGCGATCAATTTCGCTGCCGCTTGAGCCGGGACGTTATCGTTTACGCGCGTTGGAGTTGGGCGGCGGTCAGGACGTGGTAGTGACCGATGGCGGATCAACCAACGCAAAGGTGACAGTGGCCGAAACGGGATGGCCCACCGACGAGCTGAAGCTGGCGACGGAATCTTCCTTAACACTCGACAACGCCACCGCGGCCGAACAGTTAGTCATACTTGAACGGCTTGCCTGGAGCGATCAATCAGCGACTGCCGCGGAAGTAACCGCGCTGCAAATCTTCCGCGATCTGTTTTCCAATGAAGCATTGCGTCCTGGTGAACAAATCTCCGTTGGCACGCTGACGGTGTTATTCACTGATTTGCGAAACTCTACGCAACTATATCGACAAATTGGTGACGCAACGGCTTTCGGCCGAGTGATGAATCATTTTGATGTTCTTAAAAAAGTGATTTCTGACGAAGATGGTGCGCTTGTTAAAACGATTGGCGATGCAGTGATGGCAGTCTTTCGCCGCCCGGTGTCGGCGCTGCGCGCAATGCTGAAGGCGCAGTCGTTATTAGCGTCGCCGCCTGACGGCATCGAACCGTTGACTTTGAAGGCGGGCATGCACGTCGGACCCTGCATCGCCGTGACTTTAAACGATCGTCTGGATTACTTTGGTTCAACAGTTAACATGGCGGCGCGGTTGGAGGCTTTATCGACCGGAAACGACGTGATTGTGTCGGCGGCGCTCTACGACGATCCTGAAGTACGCGACCTGATAAGCTCAGACGATCTTGAATCAAGCAGGTTTCATATTGAGTTGAAAGGGTTCGATCAGGAATCGTTTGAATTGTTGCGAGTTCGACGAGCAAATGAAGTAGCTTCTGCGTCGGGATAGTTGCGCACTCGCCAGCCAGCCCCACTCTCCACTCGCGGAGAGGGGAGTTTGTTGCATATCTTATTGTTCAATGCCATTAATCGAAGCTCGCGAAGTCTCCAAGGTTTACCAGATGGGCAGCACGAGTGTGACTGCGCTGGATAATGTTTCGCTCTCGGTTAACGAGGGTGAGTTTGTTGCTATTCAGGGCACATCAGGTTCCGGCAAAAGCACTTTGCTCAACATGATGGGTGGTCTGGACCATCCGACAAAAGGTGAAGTGTTTTTCGATTCGAAACCGCTGGCGCCGCTGAGCAAGAAAGCGATGGCGCGTTACCGCCGTTTTTCTGTCGGAATGATTTTTCAGAACTTTAATCTGATTCCGACGATGAGCGCTGAAGAGAATGTGGGACTGGCGCTCGCTTTTGGCGGTGTGCGCGGGACGCAGCGACGGCGTAGAGCAAACGAGTTGTTGGATCGCGTTGGACTTTCTGATCGCACGAGTCACCGGCCTTCAGAGCTTTCGGGTGGTGAACAACAACGAGTGGCCATTGCACGCGCGCTTGCGAATAATCCGAAAGTCCTGCTGGCGGACGAACCTACGGGAAATCTCGACTCGACACGCGCTCACGAGTTGCTGGGATTGTTGCGAAAAATGGTAGACAGCGACTCGCTTACGGTTTTGATGGTCACGCATGACCATGAACTGGCCAACAGTTTCGGTAACCGAATCATACAGATGAAGGACGGAAAAGTGATTAAGGATGATGGTTGAAGCTGAGAGACGAAGTTTGAAACGCAATTTGATTTCCAGCGAGGTGCGATATGCCGACTAAGCCAACGCAGATGACGCTGGAAGGCCTGCGTTCAGTTCCACTGTTTGCATCGCTCAGTGACAAGGCCACGGAGGAGTTGCGCGATCTGTTGCTGGAAAAAGAAGTCGCCAACAACACACGCATCTTCAACAAAGGCGAAACCGGCGACGCGATGTATTTGATCGAGCGCGGCCGCGTCAAGATCAGTATCACTGATGAAGAAGGGAAACAGGTGACGCTGGCAGAGTTGGCGCGTGGCGATTTCTTTGGCGAGATGTCGTTGATCGATGGACGACAACGTTCGGCGGACGCCAGCGTAGTTGAAGATGCGCGCTTCGCAATCTTGCCGCGGTCTGATTTCCTCGCATTCGTGCGCGCTAATCCTGACGTTGCGCTCGGCATGTTGGGTGCGCTTACGGATCGTTTGCGGCGCACGGACGAATTGTTAAGGTCGCGCGTTTCCAGGAACGTGAACGAAGAGCAGGAACGCCGCGCCACGATGGCTGACCGCGCCGCTGATTTGATCGCAGAGTTTGGCGGCAGTTGGAAATTTATCGGAGTCTCGATCGGGCTCATCGTGTTGTGGATCATTTTCAACTCTTTCATTCTGTTCGGCGGTTTCGATCCTGCGCCATATCAAATGTTGAACCTGGCGCTGGCGATAATTGCCGGAATGCAGGCGCCGATCATCATGATGTCGCAGAACCGGCAGGGCGAAAAAGATCGTTTGCGCGCGGATCTCGATTATCAGGTCAACTTGAAAAACGAACTCTCGCTGTCGGAGGTCTTGCGACGTCTCGACGTGCTGGAAAGCGAACGGCTGCCGAAGTTGTTTGCAGATCAGAATGAGCGGCTGGGCCAGGGGGCGGAGCACGGAAGTCAGAAGACAGAAGTCAGGAGTCAGGAGTCAGAAGTCAGGAGTCAGAGGTCAGAGTCAGGAGCAGAGTCAGGAGTCAGGAGTCAGGAGACAGAAGTCAGGGGTCAGAAGTCAGAAGCGGCAGGTTAGACGTAATACTGACCGGTCATCGGAACGCGCGACTCCGTCGTCCGATCTCCGACCTCTGTTTTCTGTCTCCTGACTCCTGACTCCTGACTCCTGACTTCTGACTCCTGACTTCTGACTTCTGACTTCTGACTCCTATTCCACGTTCCTACAACAAATGATCAAAGCCATTTTTTTCGATTTCAACGGCGTCATCATCGACGACGAACAATTGCAACTACAGGCGTACCGGGAAATCCTGCTCGAACACAGCATTGATCTGACCGAGGCCGACTACTATGCGGCACTGGGAATGGACGACAAGACGTTCGTACGTACTGCGTTTGCAAAAGCCAGCCGGGATCTGCCCGAAGCTACGCTGCAATCAATCCTCGAAGAGAAGGGTGTGAAACACCGAAAACTAATTGAAGATGATCTGCCTCTGTTTCCCGGCGTTGTCACCTTTGTAAAGTCAGTCGCGCGCGGGTATTCAGTCGGATTGGTAAGCATGGCGACGTTGGATGAGGCCAGTTACGTATTGCACCGGTCCGGCTTGCACAAATTGTTTTCAGTGGTCGTTACCGCGGAAGAGGTGAGTGCTTGCAAGCCTGATCCCGAGTGTTACGTCGACGCGTTCAACAAACTAAATGAGTTGCGACAAATTGAGCGCAGGCTTCCATTGTTGCCGGATGAATGTCTGGCCATCGAAGACTCCCCACCGGGAATTCTGGCAGCACGCGGGGCGGGCATGCGCACGCTCGGAGTTACCAACACAGTTTCAGAGGAACAACTACGTGCGGCGGGCGCTGATGTCGTAACTCCAAGTCTTTTTGATTGGACAGCGGATGCCGTCGGGCACGTCTTTGATTGAGTTCAAGTCTTTAGAGTGCGGTGACTCGTCGCCGCTTTCATAATCGACGCGAAAGCGCCGACAGGTCGGCGCACTCCAAAAGAGGTAGCATGCGGAAATGAGTTTCTTCGACATTCTGCGGTTGGCACTCAGAAATCTGCGTCAGGCAAAGTTGCGGGCGTTGCTTACGACCATGGGAGTGGTGGTAGGCGTGGCCGTAATTGTGACGATGGTGTCGTTTGGGCTCGGACTCCAGCGCAACATGCTCGCGCGATTTGGCGCGCTTGACCTGTTTAATGAGATCAGTGTTTTCGGCCGCAGCTTGACCAATCTTGCCACGGCTGGTCTCAACGCGCAGAACCGCGACGAGAACGGTAACCGGCGTGGTCCACGTTTACGTCCCGAACAAACTGCGACGCGGATACTCGACGATGCTGCGATTGCCGAGATCGAGAAGATTCCCGGGGTGGCCTACGTTCAGCCGAACGTAACGCTTTGGCTTTACATCCGCGCGAATGGAAAGGTGCGCAACGAATTTGCGTCCGGTGCGTCGGTGCCAAATGGCGCCGCTCGGTTCAAGGACATGGTCGCCGGCCGGATGTTCAGTTCTAACCAGGCAGACGAGGCGGTGGTGTCAGAAAGTTTCACCGAAGATTTCGGATTCGAGAAACCAGAGGACGCGCTTGGTCACGAACTTGAGTTTCTGAGCACCGAGAATTCGGCAGCACAGGGTGAAAACAAAACTGCCGACGAGGAATTACCAAACTTCTTCGGCATTCCACTTGACGCCGAGGAAAAACCGGAGGCAGGTGGAAACAACGTAGTTTCGAAGACTTTTCGTATCGTCGGCGTGCTAAACCCACGAATTAAGGAAGGGCCCGGGCAGGGTGGATTACGTGGACTGATGCCGGGCGCTGCCGTTTACGTTCCGTTACCGGCCGCGCGCGATTGGCAGATCAATCATCGTGGGCCAGGTGCACAAGTGGCTTTGGCCCTGGCTCGTCAAAGCGGTTTGCTCGGAGCGGGCGAGGAAGATGGCTATGACACTGCCGTGGTCCGCGTGAGTGATCCGGTAGCGTTGCAGGAAGTTAGAAAACGGATAACAGAACTTGGGTTCGGCAGTTTTTCAATTGTTGACGAGTTGGACCAGATACGCACGGTGTTTCTCATCATCGATTCTGTGCTCGGTCTGCTCGGAGGAATATCGCTCCTGGTGGCATCGTTTGGCATCGCCAACACGATGATCATGTCTATTCTCGAACGCACGCGTGAAATCGGGATTATGAAAGCGATTGGCGCTGAAGATCGCGAGATCAAAATGATCTTTTTTGTTGAAGCTGCAGTGATCGGCGCGCTCGGCGGCGTTATCGGTGTGCTGCTGGCGTGGGGAATCGATGGTGTGGCCAACCGAATGGCCTACAGGTTTGTGCTGAAGCCGCAGAATGCCTCGTTCATAGATTTTTTCTCGCTTCCTCCGTGGTTGAGCGCCAGTGCAATTTTGTTTGCGCTATTCGTTTCAATTCTGGCAGCACTTTATCCAGCCTCTCGCGCGGCCCGCATCGATCCAGTCCGCGCACTAAGACACGATTAGAGTCGACCCGTTCAGGTGCTCCGATCCTCGGACCGTGTCCCGCTCACAAGCGCCGAAGGCGCGAATTGTGAAAGCCTGGGCCAGCGGCCCAGGAAAAACGTCGCTTGAATAACCGGAGCGCTGAAGGCGCGAGATTGTTTCCATCTAATTCCGCGCTTTCAGCGCTTTTTAAGTTGTCATGACTGCTGGCTTCCCTGGGCCGCTGGCCCAGGCTTTCACAATTCGCGCCTTCGGCGCTCAGCATCTCTCCTGCTTTCGATAAAAAGTGACTTCGTGTGGTTTTGTGTAATTTCGTGGATCGATTTTGGCGTTGGACTTAAGGCGATTCCACGAATTAACACGAACTAACGCGAAACCAAGCATTAGAGCTACGTTAACTTCTTACGTGGCGGGGACTTTGGGCAAAGCTCTCAGGGAGAAACTCAATTGCCGGCGCTTAGAGGTTTACCGCAACGGTTGCAGAAACGAGCGGACGGTTCTTTTTGTGGAGCGCCACACGATTCGCATTGTCCAACAGAGGCGAGACGCGAGCCGCACGAGTTGCAGTATTGCGAATCAGTGGTCGTGATTGAACCGCAGTTTCCGCATCGACCAGGCAAAGGCGGAATGTAGCCGCCGGATTGCCGCGCGAGGTGCTCTTCGATTTTCTTCCAGGCGTCTTCAGTCAGTTTGTGCTGCCAGTAAGCTCCCAGCGCAGGCAAAGCGATGAGCAGTCCTGCTGATAATATTAGCGCGACTGCTGCGACAGCGGCCTTGTCGAGCCACTTCTGCATTCCGATCTCAACGCGAGTACCGCTGGGTTCCGGCGTGATTTTAATTGTCAACGCTGCTGAGAGTCCTGTGAGATCGCGCAACGTGCTAGACTTTCGCGCTTGCAGAACAGTTGTCGATGCGACGTGCATAGTTTGCACTTCGAAATCTTCATCAAAGAGTCCGCGCAATTCCTGCAACAGTTTGGTGATGTCGGCTTCGACGCCCGGATAGTATCTGCTGTCCATGATGATCCTTTCGCCCTTTATCTTACGCGTTAGAACGTGGCGAGGTTCGCGGAATTTAGACTGAGGATGCATCCGGTTCGCGATTACTTTCGTCAGGGAGAGCTTATTTGAACCACACTCGGGCACTCGTTATTGCGGTCGTCATCGCCTTTGCTTTCCTGCAATCAGGGTCGGCGATTGTTTCGTCGCAGGAAAATGGCAGTCTTAATGGATTTTCTGCTGCTTCGTCCATTACGCAACGACGTTGGGAGCAGGACTTTCGCGCAGTCCCCAAGCCAAACTCGGCGCGCGAACATCTCCGGCGATTAACAGCGGAGCCGCACGTTGCCGGCAGCAAGGAAGATTACGCAACCGCACTCTACGTGCGCGATCAAATCAGAAGTTATGGCATACCCTCGGAACTCGACGAGTATGACGTGTTGTTACCGTATCCGAAGCGTCCGGCGACTGTAGAGGTGATCACCGGGCAAACTCGCGAGAGGTTGTCGGTTAGAGAAACTCCGATTCCGCAGGACCCTTCTTCAGTCAACCCTAAAATCATTCCACTCTTCAACGGTTACAGCCCCAGCGGCGACGTTACCGCGTCACTGGTTTACGTCAACTACGGTTTGCCACCCGATTATGAAGCGGTGAAAAAACTTGGTGTTGACGTTCGCGGAAAAATCGTAATAGCGCGTTATGGCAATTCGTTTCGCGGCGTGAAAGCGAAGGTAGCTGAAGACAATGGTGCGATCGGCCTCATCATCTTTTCCGATCCAGCCGATGACGGCTACGCTCAGGGTGACGTTTATCCGAAAGGCCCCTGGCGACCTGCAAACTCTGCGCAGCGTGGTTCGGTGCAGTTCATCTTTCAGGCACCAGGAGATCCGTTAACGCCCGGCAAGCCGTCAATTCCCGGAGTGCCGCGTTTGAAGATGAGCGAGATCACGGGCTTGCCTCGCATTCCGGTGCAGCCAATTTCTTATGGCGACGCGCGCCGCTTGTTGGAGCCGCTGCGTGGACCAGTGAGGCCTGACGGCTTTCAGGGCGCGCTTCCGTTTCCATATCACCTCGGCGGCACTGAACACGTGCGAGTTCATCTTAAGACTGAGATGGACTACCAGGTTCGGAAGATCTGGAATGTGATCTCGCACATCGAGGGTGATCAGGAGAATGACCGTTGGGTCGTGATGGGTAATCACAGAGACGCATGGGTATTTGGCGCAGTAGATCCAAACAGTGGAACCACAGCGATGCTAGAAGCGGCTCGCGGCTTCGGCGAGTTGCTCAAGCGAGGATGGAAGCCGCGTCGCACGATCGTGCTTTGCAGTTGGGACGGCGAAGAATATGGATTGATCGGTTCGACGGAGTGGGTGGAACAACACGCTGATGAACTAAAACAAAAAGCAGTCGCGTATCTGAATATGGATTCGGCTGTTTCCGGATCAAACTTCGGCGCCTCGGCAGTCCCCTCGATGTGGAAGGTGATAAGAGCAACTACTCGTGACGTGCAGCTCGCCGGAGGCAAAACGATTTATCAACAATGGCAGGATCGTGCGCGCGAACGACAGGCAGAGCCGGATCTCACTGATGCTGAAACAGCGTCAGACACGAAGATCGCGGAAGCCAGAATTGGCGCGTTAGGGTCGGGGTCTGACTTCACTCCGTTTCTGCAACACATCGGAATTCCGGCGATGGACATGGGCTTCGGCGGCGACTACGGCGTTTATCACTCGGCCTACGACAGCTTTTACTGGATGAGCCACTTTGGTGATCCAACTTTCGCCTACCACGTGGCCGCAGCGCAGATCTGGGGAACGCTCGCGATGCGTCTCGCCGGCGCGGAAAGTCTGCCGCTCGATTATCGCGATTACGCGCAACAAATTCGCGACTACTTTAATGAAAGCTTGCGGGTAGCGAAACGCCGAAATCCGGCGACGTCGTTAGACGAAAAGAGCATGTCACAGGCATTGCAGAATTTCGCCGAGGAAGCTGATCGAATTGAGAAGTCGAGACACAGCGTAATTGAGGAAATCGAAAAAACGCGCACGGAAGCAAATGATCGACAGGCCCGGGCGCAGGCCCGGCTGCGACGCATCAACGACGTTTTAATAATGGCGGAGCGCTCGCTGACCGACATCCGTGGACTTCGCGGCCGCCCGTGGTACACGCACCAGATTTACGCTCCCGGTACTTACACAGGATATGCGGCACAACCGTTACCGGATTTTCGACAGGCATTGGAGGACCGTAATCCTGCCAACGCTAATGAGGCGCTCGTTAGAATTGTCAGCGCCATCAATCGCGCCACTGAGACTTTGCGTTCGGCTCGAGACTAGTCATACTTTCAAAAAACGGAAACCTAGCAAGAGGAGAGTAGTAATGCGAAAAAGGAATTGGGGAAAAAATACCATCGCGACAATGATCGCAACCGGTCTATTAGTGTCTGCACTTGCGGCCCAACAGCCGCGAAACCGTCCAGCAAATCAAGCTGCGCCGGTAAACAATCTAAAAATTCGGTACAAGTCGACGACGGCAGGACAGTCGTTTGAAAGCACTTCGATGATTCGTGGCGCGCGCGAGCGTTCGGAACTCCGAATGGGTTATGGGATGGACATCGTCTCCATCACGCAGTGTGATTTGAAACGAACCATTCAGCTTAGCGAGAAGACAAAGAAATACGTTGTCACGCCGATGGAGGCCGAAGCCACTGCCAACGAAACCACTGTGAATCGTCCGGCTACGGCTTCAGCTCCGGTAACGCGCGGCGGAGTCATCACTTACGTAATCAAATCCATCGACACAGGTGAGCGCAAAGATATTTTTGGATTTCAGGCGCGCCATGTGAAGACCACCATGACGATGGAGTCTTCGCCGGACGCTTGCAGTCAAGTGAACCAGCGGATTGAGACGGATGGGTGGTATATCGACTTCTCAGCCGGTCTGACCTGCGACGTCAGTCGAGCGCAAATGAGTCAACAGCCTGTAGCGCAGGGCGGTTGCCAGGATCGCATTCGCTTCAGGCAGGAAGGGACTGGACGCAGGGGCTACCCCTTAAGCGAAACCACCACGATGTATAGCCCGGATGGGACAGTGATGTTTACGTCAACAAAGGAAGTGCTCGAGATTTCTCGCGACCCGCTCGACGTAGCTTTGTTTGACATCCCGGCCGGTTACACCGAAACGAAGAACGCGCAGGAACTCTACGGCATGCCGTCGATGAGCGATTACACTCAGCCGAGCAGTCCGGCCACGGCAGAAGAAAGACCAAGACCAAGTGCTCCTGCCAATTCGACGGCGAAGGCGCCCGGCACAATTCGAATTGGTGTTGTTCAGATCAACAACAAGACGGATAAGCAAGTTTCGCTCGAGTCGCTGCGCCAACGTCTAATCGGCGAGTTGCAGAGCGGCAACGTCGAGGCCGTTCCCTTAAATGCAATGAGCCCGATGGAAGCAGAAGCGGAGGCGAAGGCCAAACAATGCGACTTCATCCTCTACACAGACATCGGAACTCTGAAGACCAGCAAGCTCGGTGGAATGTTTGGACGAGTTACCGGAGTGAGCGCCGCGGCGAAGACAGAATCAAAAATAGAATTCAAATTGTTTGCTGTCGGGGAAAAGTCCCCACGTTTGCAATCAACTGCGTCTGCGAAAGAAGAAGGTGAAGATGCAAGCGCGGGTACTGCAGTCTCTCAGGAAGCACGGGCAGTGAAGTCAGCAGTCCAACGGTAACTGCGATAACTAAGTAAAGGGTGAGGGAGAACCGACCGGAAGCGCCTCAATTAGCGTCTTTCGGCTTTTCTCCTTTGCCCTTATTTTTCTTTGCGACCTCAGGTGGAAGTTTGTTTGCAGCTTGAATAACGGAGTCGGCGTTTTCCGCGATTTGTTCAAAACTATTCGTCTCACCAGACGTTTTGTTCAGCGCACCCAATTGCTGAACAATTCCTGTGGCAGCAGCGGCAAGTTTGCGAACCGACTTGGGAATAAGTGGGTTCTTTTCATCGCGCGCGCTCACGTCGTCAATATTCGTAATCGCTTCTTCGAGGATTCTTGCGATATCACCCATCAGCTCCGCCCGTGAGCCGGCTGGAAGCTCACCCCAAAGTTCGCCGTCTTTCTTAAGCTGCTTCGCATTCGTATTAGTCGATCCCATTATTACCATCATCCGTCGATCGATTGCTTTAATGAAAACGTCGATGCGTTTGTCGAGTATCTGAGTGTCTTTCACACGATCGACCTCCTGTGGGGTCAGGTGATCGCGCGATTGAAAAGCTACTGCGGAGCCGGCACAACTGATTACGATGATCGTCGAAATGAGTAATGCGACAGACAATTGAAGTTTCATGATGTTCTCTCACTCGGCCAAAATTAGGGCGCCGGTTTCTCAGGCGGCTTCTTTTCAGTTTGTTTCGGTTGACGATCATGAACGACGGTGTGGCCGTAAAAGGAATTCAAAGCTTCGGTGCGACCGCTTCTGGCGTAGTCTTCAATCGCCTTGATCCACACGGAGTATTCTGCTGGAGTGCTGCGGCGAATTGTGCTGAGCCGGGGCGCGTGTGCGCGGAGTGTCAACTCTATTCGTTTGTACAAGTCGCGAGCTTTGTTACTTTCCTGTTTCATCGTTTTCATAAACATGAAAACGTCTTCAATTAGTGCCCAATATTTTCCGGCAGCAGCAGCCGCCCCGTCATAGTTCTGTTCACTCGTTTTTGTTTCAGCAGCCAGCAGGTGGGTTTCCGACATTTCAATTGTAAGTTTGACGCGGGCTTTCGCATCTTTGCTGGCATTGAGCTGGTCGCGTTCAGCACGGGAAATAATCTTTAGCGGCGGCGGAGCCACATCCTGCACTAGAGCTTCGGGTTGTGCGAATGTCATTAACGATGACGTCGCAACCAGCGCCGCAAGCTTGAGCCCTAATATTGAATAACGAATTACTGCTGGAACAGTCATTGATGTGAACTGCTACTGTTTTCGCTTTTCTGCTTTTTGTTTGACACCCTCGCCCAACTGGATCTGTCGTCGTAGTAACGGCAGCCTTAGTTTGACCTTCTCGATCTCTAGTTGATTTGTCGCTGGGTTAGCTTTTGCCATGAACGCTTCGTAAGCGGGCAAGGCTTGTTTGTATTCTCCGAGAAAATCATGTGCGGTGGCAATGAAATAATGAGCGATGGTCAGGTCAGGCTTTGCATTCAACAGCCACTGATATTCAGTTAACGCTTCAGCGTATCGCTTAAGTCCATAAAGCGCGGTCGCGAGATTTGCATGGGCGGCATAATTGTCGGGAGCGGCCGAAACAACTTGACGAAGAACAGCGGCCGCGTCTCCGAATCGTCGCGCCTGGACCAACGCTGAACCGTAGCCCGTTGCGTATTCGGCGTTGCGAGGCTCGAGCTCCATCGCCTGACGGTAGTATTCGAGTGAACGGGCGGGATCGATTGTTCGGTATGCCTGACCAAGTCGGGCCTTCAACATTGCGCTGCTTGGGTTTTTTTGAATAAGCGCTTCCAACGCCTTGCGGGAAACCTCTGGGTCACCGCTGTTAGCCGCTTCGATCTCTTCCGGGGTTCCCACGACACCGCGTGCGTTCGTTGACTGCGTCGCGGCAGTTACCAACCCCGCGGCGAGTCCAATCCGCCGCGCATCGTCGCGTCGACCTGCCAATTCATATGCTGCCGCGAGGCGGGCTGATGAGGCTTTATCATCCTTAATCAATAACTCCGCTGCCTGGATATCCTTAATCGCATCTTCCTTTTGGCCCAATGCGATACGAATTTCGGCTCGTTCAAGCAATGCTGCCACGTTTGTTGGATCTGACTCGACAATTCGATTCAAGGTTGCTGCTGCAGTCGCATTGTCGCCGTTTCCGCGCTGGGCCAAAGCGAGCACAAACAAAGTTGTAACGGGCGCGTTTGGATCAGAAGCCGCTTTCTGGGCCAGTGCCAATGCCTCTTTTCCGTCGCCTGCCCGGAGTCTGATTTCCGCAAGCGCTTGCATCGCGATACTGCTGTTTGCGTCGATCTTCAACGACTGCCGCAAAAACGTCTCCGCCTCCTGTTCGCGCTTCATTCTTAGCAGGAGCGATCCCATTACGGCGTAGGGTAGAGACCAATTTTTGCGAAGCTCGATCGCGCGTCTAAGGCCCGTTTCAGCCTCCACGAAGCGTTTCAGCGACACAAGTACGTTGGCCCGCTGAAACTCGGCTTCAGGAAATTCGGGTCGAAGTTTGATCGCTTCGTCGTAAAGCTCGAGTGCTTGCGCCAATTCTCCGCGACCGTGTGCGTTCTGTGCGCGCTCGAAAAGCTTGATCGGATCGTCTCCGAACGCGTCCTCCGTCTGGCCATGCGAAGGAGATGCAATACCCAGGACCAAAAGCACCGAGCCATAACACAACAGTCTCTTGATGCGAAGAATGATTTGCGGCTGATTGATCATGAACAAATGCTTCAAAGGCTGGTGAATGTCCGAGGAGAGCTGAATCTTAACACTTTGAAGTATGCCTCCAAAACGACGGCTCCTAAGTTGGCGACACTGTGTCCCGACTGCTTTGGGATGCGTGTTGCGCTGTTCTTGATGCATGCGATACCATGGCCGCGCAATCCCAACATCAATTTGAAAGACGTCGAAGCGCGATGCGCAGGTGTCTTTTCAGGGCGGAGAGAACAAGTTTTGAGTATCTCCTTGGTCGAAGCGGGCGAAGTAACTGACGGTTTGGACGAAGGCTCATTGGCCGCTGCCAAAGAGCAACGACTAAGGGAATTACTTCGCGATTTGGGCTCTGTCGTCGTGGCCTATTCGGGTGGCGTGGACAGTAGCTACGTCGCCTACATCGCCAACGATGTGTTACGCGGCGACGCATTGTGTGTTACCGGCGACTCGCCGAGTCTGTCGGCATATCAGCGCGAACAAAGCGCCGGCATTGCTCAAAAGTTCAGCTTTCGAAGAGAAGTTATCGAAACGAACGAACTCAAGAATTCAAACTACACTGCAAACGAATCCTCTCGCTGTTACTTCTGCAAAGACGAACTTTATGAACAGCTTCAGTCGCTGGCAGGTTCCCGTGGGTTCCGTTGGATTGTTGACGGTTCGACTGTTGACGACGTGGGCGACTATCGACCGGGGCGAGTTGCTGCGGTCGAGCATGAGGTCAAGAGTCCATTGATCGAAGTTGGTATGACGAAAGCGGAGGTCAGACTCTTGAGCCGCAAGGTCGGTCTGCCGACATGGGATCAACCAGCCAGTCCATGTTTATCGTCGCGCATCGCGTATGGCCTTCCCGTTACAGTTGAACGGCTTTCCGCGGTCGAGCGCGGCGAGGAGATTCTGCGTGAGATGGGTTTACGTGAGTTCCGCGTGCGGCACCACGATAATTTGGTGCGATTGGAAATTGCGCGCTCCGAGATGAGTCGCATTATGAATGCCGACATGTTTGTAAATCTGTCGCGGCGATTTCGTGAGCTTGGCTTTAAGTATGTCACGCTTGACCTGGACGGATTTCGTAGTGGAGCGATGAACGAAGTGCTGGTCCAGCCACAAAAATTGAAAGCGACGTGAGACCGGCCGGCAAAGTGCAGGTTTCCTATCGGTCGCGATCTAATTGTGAGTTTGAGTTTTGATTCGGGAGAGGCGAAGCAAGCATGAGCACAGTTTATGTAGACGATATTCGTGAGATAAAAGAAGCGAACCCTTTTGAGTCGATGATGTCCCGGTTCGATCGGGCAGCGCAGTTGCTAAACCTTGACCCGGACTTGTATGCGGTGATGCGTGTCCCAAACCGCGAACTAAAAGTCTACATACCGACGCGGATGGACTCCGGTCGAATCCAGGTATTCGAAGGCTATCGAGTTCAGCACAACTTCGCGCGTGGACCGGCAAAGGGTGGCATTCGCTATTCACCCGACGTCAACCTGGATGAAGTCAGGGCGTTGGCCGCATGGATGACGTGGAAGTGTGCGGTTGTCAACGTTCCCTTCGGCGGTGCCAAGGGAGGAATTATTTGCGACCCGCAACAGATGTCCATTGGTGAGCTTGAGCGAATGACGCGCCGGTATGCTTCGGAGCTGCTTGATTTCATCGGGCCTGAAAAGGACGTCCCTGCTCCGGACATGAACACCAACGAGCAGACCATGGCCTGGATCATGGACACCTACTCGATGCATGCCAGGCATACGGTTACAGCGGTAGTTACCGGTAAGCCGATCGACCTGGGCGGATCGTCCGGGAGAAGAGAAGCGACCGGCCGCGGAATTCTTTTCGTGATCGAGGAGGCGGTCAAGCGCTTCAAGATGACGCCCCAAGCGACTCGAGTTGTTGTGCAGGGGTCCGGTAACGTCGGCGGCATCGGCGCCCTTCTGCTCCACGAAGCGGGATATAGAGTCGTCGCTATTTCAGACATACATGGCGGAATCTACAACGCGGACGGCATCGATATACCTTCGGCATTGAAACACCTGCACGCCACCCGTTCATTCGAGGATTTTAAGGGTGTACAAAGAGTTACGAATAGTGAGTTGCTGGAGCTGCCGTGCGACGTGCTTGTCCCCGCCGCAACAGAGAACCAAATAACGTCTCAAAACGCTGACCGCATTCAGTGCAAGGTGCTGGCTGAGGGCGCTAATGGCCCAACCACAGCCGGGGCGGATGAGATTTTGCACGATAAGGGCATTTTTGTGATTCCGGACATTTTGGCCAACGCCGGCGGGGTGACAGTCTCCTATTTTGAATGGGTTCAGGACCGGATGGGGTACTTCTGGAGGGAGAACGTCGTCAATCAGAGGCTGCAGGAGACCATGGTCGCCAGCTTCAATGATCTATGCCGTTATGCGGACTCTCATGACGTCGATACACGGACCGCGGCATACATGCTGGCCATCGATCGTGTGGCCTACGATACACGCATGAGAGGCATCTATGCGTGACGGAAAAAACATAAACAAATTGGCCCAAAGTAATGAAAAGGTCTTGATTTCACCGAAAAGGTAGAGTATGGTCTGGCATGATTTTGTACCTCGGACTAGTGTGAAGAGTTTCCTAGGCCTGTGCCAGGTTTGAGTGCTGAATCGTTGACACTAAACTGCACTTTTCGTATATAAAGTGACGTTTGGGTTTCTCAAGGCAGCGAATTCATCCCCATCGGAAAAGGTCAAACTGATTACGTTATCAGCGACTGATCGAAGCTACAAAAGTGGGCTGGGGCCATGTTCTTCGTTGGCTTGTAGCTGGCGCCTACGCATTGCAAGGACCAATCGGCGGGTAATTGTAAAACCTGCAGCCTTGCGCGACGTAGGCATTAATAATCAATTCTATACTCAATTCGCAGGAGGAATGCGATGAGACTCGCAACAAGGGCGCTTATTGCCGCGCTCGCTACTTTGGTTTTATTTGCTGTGGCTTCGGGACAGAGGTTGAGAAGTCCTGATGATCCACGGAATCAATCTCCGGCAGTAGGCACGGGTGGTCCGGAAGGTGGGCCGACCGGACTGTTTACTATCTATGACGGTTCGACGATTCGCAGGGGGGAGTTCACGTTCAGTATTGCTTACAGCAATTTTGACCGAGATCCCGGCGACGTGGACATCGTTGATATTCCGCTTAGCTTCAACGTCGGCTTGAACGACCACGTGGAGTTGTTCTTCAAGACGACTGGCTACCGCGGAATCAAAGTCAACAGTCCAATGAATCTTTCGAGCTTCTACCTGCCTAACTCTCAACTAAAATTTCCATTTCTCGGTAGTGGCCCGGCGATAATCCTGGCTCCGACCGGCAATGTTGGGACTTTGGCAGGGACGGCGGTGTTCCGTCCGGCTTTTGGTCAGTCGTTCGTTCAATACCCGTATGTTGGTGGAGCGCCTCCCTTCCTGGGTGTCGGTCTACCTAACATCCTTGGTAGTACAGGATTTCCGGGCTTCAATCCAGTTATGGGCCCGGCAAGCGGCGGGACGGGTAACTTTGGCGCGGCAGCAAGCTATCCGGGTATTGGATCGCCAGTAGGAAGCATCCTGCCTGGTATCGTCCTTGCGACGGACACGCTTCCGGCCACGCTTCTAACATTCCCGATTACAGTTCCAACCACGTTCACAATCAAGCCAACCTATCTTCCTGATGCTCCTTTTGTTAATCGTCTTTACGGCGAGTCGAGCTTCAATAACTTAGTTTTTGGCGCGAAGATCCGGTTGACTGGTCCAGACAATGCGTTCGGTTTCGGGTTCATTCCCTTCTACCGCTGGCATATGGACAAAGGCGACTCGCTGTCCGGCTTTAACCAGCTCCAACGCGGCGCTGGCGGCGGCGGCGATATTGGTGATTTCGGCTTGGTGATGTTTGCCGACGGCAGACTTGGCAAGCACGTCAATGCATCAGTGAACCTCGGTTACATCCTGAACAGCAATCCGAAGGATCCAAACGGATTCGCACTTCTCGATCGCCCGAATGAGCTTCTGGCAGGGTTGGGATTTGACTTCCCGATGAACGAGCACGTGCAAGTAATCGGCGAAGTGAAATCAGTTCAGTATGTTGGCGACCGTACGCCGAATTCCTTTAACAACAATCCGGTCGATGCAGTAGCGGGTGTCAAGTTTTACCCGCGCCGCTGGTGGGGATTTGGTCTCGCCTATCGTCGACACCTGAACCCGCAAGATGTTGATCACTTTGAGCCTGTCAACTTCAATACGACCATTGTTCAGATAACCAATGTAAACCCACTTGGACCAGCACCGCTTACGGTTGTCCCGGCTACTACAAGGCCCGCGACAGACCCGAGCGGCCACCCGCGTGGCTTCCGCTTCTCGGAGGATCCAAACGGTTACATCGTTCAGTTCTGGATTGGACATCGCAATCCGCGGACTTTGCCGCCGCCACCGAATGCGGCGCCGTCAGTCACAGTCTCGACATCAAGTGCGTCAATTACGTTGCCTTGTCCGCCGGGATTTAGTTCAGATACCTGTACGCCAAGCTCAAGCCGTTCGGTTGACTTAACGGCGAGCGCCACTGACCCAGACAACGACACGTTGCTCTATACATGGTCAGTAACTGGTGGAACGCTTACGGGTGAAGGTCGCACAGTGACCTGGGACCTGTCAGGAGTAAATGCTGGAACTTACACCGCTAGCGTCGAAGTTAATGACGGTAACGGCCACACAGTTCCAGCGACGGCTACGGTCACGGTTGCTGCATGCACCGATTGCCGTCCGCCGTGTCCAACAGTTTCGGTCAGCTGCCCGTCGCAGGTTGATCCTGGTCAGCCAATTACGTTCACCGCTTCGTTATCCGCGGATTCGAACGTGACGTACAACTGGTCAGTCTCGGCCGGCACAATCAGCAGCGGTCAGGGAACTTCGTCGATTCAGGTTGATACCACTGGACTCGGTGGTCAGACCGTCACGGCTACTCTGGAACTAGGCGGGCTCGACCCGGCATGCGCCAGAACAGCATCGTGCTCGACGCAGATCACTGTTCCAGCCAGACCACCGGTGAAGTTTGACGAGTACGGCAACATCGCGTTTAACGACGAGAAGGCCCGTCTCGACAACTACGCAATTCAGTTGCAGAACGACCCAACCGCTACCGGAACTATCATTGCCTACGGTAGCTGCGCTGGTGAAGCACAAGCGAGAGCAGACCGGGCCAGAGATTACCTGGTCAACACTCGCGGCATTGATGCCAGTCGTTTGACAACTGTTGATGGTGGCTGCCGTGAGGCGCTAAGTGTCGAGCTGTGGGTCGTACCGCAAGGTTCGACGCCGCCGACGGCAGGAGCTGCTAGCGTTGAGCCTTGTCCGGAATGCCGACGCGCACCACGCCGACGCACTCGTCGTGGCCGTGGCATGGATGAGGAATAAACAACCAAACTCGCGTCTAAACTGACGCGAACTTCCAAACGGGCGGTGCTTTTATAAGCATCGCCCGTTTTGCTTTGGTTTTCCTTTTGATCGATGGCGAACTTGCAACGCCTGACGTAAACCCCTGCATCGAAACGCAGTTGGTGATAAACGGATACAAAATGCGGGAATTGTATTAAACTTGACCGATTGCGCCCCCCAGCGCTCTAACACTTTGAATTGTTCGTATTAGAAGTTATGAAAAAATTTTTGCCTAAGCTCGTTTTCCTGGGAGTTCTGATATCACTTGCCGTTACACCGTTCGCGGTGTTTGCTTTTGAAGGTGACGCGGCAAACGCAGCGGCAGATCCTGGAAATTATTCGAATGATTGGCGTTCGAATGGCCCTCCGGGCGGCGACGTTCGCAGCCTCGTAGTGGACCCAAAAAATCCAGACCGTTTCTATTTCGGAACGCTCGATGGTCAGATCTACACGTCAGGGGATGGCGGGAAAACCTGGCAGTTCTTATATAACTTCAATCGACCGAAGCTGTTCGTGGATCACATCATTGTTGACCCGCGCGACTCTAAGACCCTTTACGTTGCTACGCACCGGCATAAGGAGCCAGGTGGCTTCTTTAAGTCGACTGACGGCGGCCGGCGTTGGCGCGAAAGTCCGGAATTGAGAAATGAAGCTCTTCACTCCTTATCGCAATCTGATGCTGATCCAAACGTCTTAATCACCGGCACTTTTAACGGTATCTTCCGTTCTGATAACTCCGGCGATACGTGGACTCAGTTACCTACTTACAACACTCCCGGACTAGTTCACGTTGAATCACTTGCGATTGATCCGCGCACACCGAATACGATCTATGCAGGTACCTGGTATCTGCCTTACAAAACGACGGACGGCGGGAAAACGTGGCGCAGTATCAAAAACGGAATCATCGACGACTCAGACATCTTTGCGATCGATATAGATCCACGCGATCCCAATCACGTGATTGCTTCCGCTTGTAGCGGCATTTACGAAACACGAAACGGCGGCGATAGTTGGAAAAAGGTCCAGGGAATTCCGTCTCAGTCGCGGCGGACCCGGGCGATCCTGCAGCATCCGTCTATTCCAGGTCTTGTTTTCGCAGGCACCACCGAAGGCTTCTGGCGTTCAGAGCGTGGCGGTGACGCAGATTCATGGATGGTGACAACGTCTCGCCAGCTGGAGATTAATTCGATCACCGTTCACCCGTCGCGTCCCCAGACAATCTACATCGGCACGAACAACTACGGCGTGATGGTTTCCTATGATGGCGGCAAGAATTTCGCGCCTACTAATAGCGGATACAGCGGGCGATTCGCTAACGCGATTGTTGTCGATCGGGAAATGCCAAACCGAATTTATGCAGCCACGATCAATACGACAACTGGCGGTGGATTCTTTTTCGTGAGTACCGACAATGGCGAGAGCTGGCGACCTTCTATGCGGAGTATGCCGCCGCGCTTGATCGCCTATTCAATTTTGCAGGACAGTCGCGACCCAAACTTGATTTACCTGGGCACCAATCTGGGTGTCTATAGATCACTTGATCGCGGGGCTTCCTGGGCACCGGTGTGGACCGCTACCAAGACGACTGGTAAGAAAAAAGGCGCCCCTGCTGCCAAACCACGAACAGCTCCCGCAGCTTCTGACACGGTGCGACGCGCGCAGCAAGCGCTCAACTCTGCGGGTTTTAACGTCGGCGTCCCTGATGGTCGCGCTGGAACAAAGACAACTGCGGCTGTCAGAAAGTATCAGGCTGCTCGTCATCTTCCGCTCACAGGCAAACTCGACGACGCGACACTAGCTTCTCTTGGTGTACCGAAGGCGGCGGGCGATCCTTTAGCCACTGTCGTGCTGGCAGACACGGTTAACGTGCTCGCTCAAACGATCGATATAGAAACACGACGACCAGTTTTTCTGGCCGCGACGAATTCGGGGTTATTCCGCAGTTTCGATCCAACGATTGGTTGGCAGAAGTTTTCGTATGGAGCCGGAATCGATCCACGAACGACTTGTATCTCAGCAGACGAGATGACACCGGAAACGATCTGGGCCGGTACTGCTGCTTCAGGTCTACTGGTGACGCGGGACGGCGGAAAAACCTGGCAGCGAAGTTCAGGAATTCCGGCCGACGCTCCGGTCAATACGATCGCGAGAAGTCCTTTGAGACCAAACGTACTTTATGTAGGAACCAAGCAAGCGTTCTACATGTCGCGCGATAATGGCAACGACTGGAGCCGGCGCGGTGGCAATCTTCCGTTTGGTGATTTCACGAGCATCCTGATCAACCCGCGCAATCCTGACGAAGTGTTTGCCGGCAACGCTTTCCAAACAGGCGAGATTGGTGGAGGCGTCTACCGTTCCGTCAATGGCGGAACAACGTGGGCGCGCATTGATCCGAAGGAACAGCGCGTTCCAAGTCAGCGCATTTGGGCGTTGGCGCTTGATCCGCACAATCAAAACACTCTGTTTGTGGGTTCCCACTCAGCAGGAGTTTATGTTGTGCCGCGCGGCCTGGAAGGTGTTTCAGTGGCAAGTCAGTAGTCGTACTAAACGGCCTCGGGCCTGCGAACATCAACATCATCAGTCACATGGGTAGGTCAGCACCTTGACACGTGCTTCTTTTGACGTGTAAATTGCGAGCCTACCCGGTAAGTGGCTGGTGACTGTCGGACTAAGCGGGTGACTACGGGCGCGGCGGAAATCGAAACACATAACAACCTCCTTTTCCCAATCTAAACGGCTCGCATCCTCGCAAGCTCCATTACCGACAAGATCGCTGAAAGAACGACGCAAGTGCCGCTTCAGCACTGCCCTCCGTCGTCGATGGTAAAACTGTCGGGCGATAATTAAGCATTTCGAGTTAGGGCGGTGAATTTTCCGGGACGGTTACAGGAGTACGCATGGCGAGTGAAGAAACGAAATTAGACAACCAACACAACAACGATCAGACATCCACCGAGGAAGCCGCGCAACCAGCAGTCAACAATCCTCCGCAGCAAACCTCAACCCGAGCAGCGCAACAGACCAGCGACGACGATGATGAGCCACGACCAGGTGGCGACGTCGATTTCGGTCAGTTACTCGATCAATTTGAGCAGGAACAGGCTTCTCTTCAAGAGGGAGAAGTCGTCCGCGGAACTGTCGTGGGCATCAGCGAGCGCGGTGTGGTGATCGACTTCGGTTACAAGTCGGAAGGCATTGTGAATCCCGCGGAATTCACTGAGAACGGCGTACTGGCTGTACAAGCCGGTGACGAAGTAGATGTTCTCGTGAAAAACATGGAGACGTCAGACGGTTTGCCGATCTTGTCGCGTGCCGACGCCGTCCGGATGAAAGCCTGGGACGATCTGGAGAAGGCTTACCGCGATGGCAACAGCATTAAGGGTCGTGTGATCGAACGCATCAAGGGCGGCTTGCGCGTTGACATCGATGGGATAGCCGCGTTTCTCCCCGGCTCGCAGGTTGATGTTCGCCCTGTCCGTAATCTTGATTCGTTACGAAACCAGGAAATCGAAGCGAAGGTCATAAAGCTTAATCGCAAGCGTTCCAACGTTGTGCTTTCGCGGAAGGCGGTTATCGAAGAAGAGAATGCCGGCCGGAAGGGACAGACGCTGCAACACATCGAGGAGGACATCGTAGTCGAGGGTCAAATCAAGAACCTGACCGATTACGGCGCCTTCGTTGACCTGGGCGGTGTAGATGGACTCCTGCACGTGACTGACATGTCCTGGGGTCGACTGCAGAATCCAAGTGAACTGTTCAAGGTGGGCGACAACATCCAGGTGAAGGTTCTGAAGTTTGACCGCGACCGTGAACGCGTTTCACTTGGCTACAAGCAACTGTTGCCCGATCCGTGGTCGAGCGTTGACGAGCGTTTTCCTGTCGGTGCGCGCGTCCCTGGAAAAGTGGCGAGCGTGGCCGATTACGGCGCCTTCATCGAACTCGAAAGTGGCGTTGAAGGGCTGGTCCACGTTTCAGAGATGAGCTGGTCCAAGCGCGTGAAGCATCCCAGCAAGTTAGTAAATCCCGGCGACTCGGTGGAAGTGGAAGTGCTGAGTGTTGATCCAAAAGCCCGCCGCATCAGCCTCGGGATGAAACAGATTCAGGACAACCCGTGGCAGACGCTTCACGAGAGATATCAGGTAGGGACGCGCGTTCATGGCCGCGTTCGTAATCTGACAGACTTTGGCGCGTTTATTGAAATTGAGGACGGCGTGGATGGCCTCGTTCACGTGTCAGATATTTCGTGGTCCAGGCGCATCAAGCACCCGAGCGAAGTATTGAAGAAAGGGCAGGACATCGATGCAGTGATCACGAGCATCGACGCGGAGAACCGTCGCCTGTCGCTCTCGATAAAGGATCTCGAACCAAACGCCTGGGACAAGTTTGTTACGGAACATAATCCCGGCGACGTCGTGCGTGGAAAGATTGCGCGCTTTGCAAACTTTGGCGCATTTGTCGAATTGGCCGACAATCTCGAAGGACTTTGTCACATTTCGGAATTGTCTGATGAGCGAGTTGAAAAGCCTGAGGATGTGGTCCAGTTGGGACAGGAGATGGATTTCAAAATCCTCCGTATTGACGCTGAAAGCAAAAAGATTGGCTTGTCAGCACGAGCGGTAGGGAAGGACGACGAGCCTGTTGTCGACACTAAGGTCTATTCTTCTCAAGCAGGAAGCGGTATGGCATCGCTGGGCGAACTCGCGGACTTCGGACTTGGCAGGTCAGACTCGAAGACTGAAAAGTCTTCACAGCCGGCAGCTCCCGTAGACGAGCCCGAATCTCAAACACCGCCGGTTGCTGAGCCCGAGCCTGAGACGCCGCCACAGACCGAGCCTGAGCCTGAGGCGCCGCCACAGACCGAACCTGAGCCTGAGACGCCGCCACAGAGCGAACCAGAGCCCCAAGCAGACGCCAATGATGACCAACCTCCTGCTGTCGCAGAAGATCAAAGCGAGTCTTCATAACGAAGTATGGCGCCTCGGAGGCAATGTTGCCGGTCATGAACGTTTCTGATAGTGTACCGACAAGAGCACCCCTCGCCACTCTTTATTAAGATGAAATTACAACTCTCTTCGAACTCTTTTCTCAGGGAAACATCCTTCTGCAACGAGGTGATGCATGACTAAAGCGGAACTTGTTGAGGACGTCGCAGATGCCGCGGAGCTTACGAAGAAAGACGCCGAGCGATTAGTAGAGATCGTTTTTGAAAGCATCATTGAAACGCTGAACCAGGGTGAAAAGATCGAATTGCGCGGGTTTGGTAGTTTCCGAGTACGTGAGCGCGGAGCCCGTCGTGGGCGAAATCCGAAGACCGGCGATCCCGTTAGCATTCCAGCTAAGCGCGTGCCTTACTTCAAGCCCGGGAAAGAGTTGAAAGAACTCATCAACGACAGTTCACCCCAAAGCAACACTTCCAACTCGGCCAGCGTCAGCCCTGACGAATTACGGCAACCTCCAATCATGTAGGCCAGCGGCTGCGAGGATTCAACTTGGACCGCTTATGGAGTCCGTGGCGCTCAGAGTACATTTCTTCCGGAGTTGAACCGGAAGGATGCATCTTCTGCAACCTCAAAGAAACGCCGCAGGACGATGAGAGTAACTTCGTTCTTCACCGCGCCAGCGAGAACCTGATCGTTCTCAACAAATACCCTTACATCAGTGGGCACTTGCTCGTGGTTCCGTATGAACACGTGGGAGATCTCGACGCGTTGCCGAAGAAAACCAGCGACGAGCTAATGGATCTCACCAAGCGTTGCCAAACGGCCCTGCGCGACGCATATAAGCCTACCGGCATCAATGTTGGAATGAATATTGGACGTTCGGCAGGCGCTGGCGTAGTTGACCATGTGCACGTTCACGTCCTGCCGCGCTGGGTGGGTGATACCAACTTTATGACGTCGGTGGCGAATACGCGTGTTTTGCCCGAGGACCTGGAGACTACCTACAACAAACTCCGCCTTAAGTTTTGATCCGCAGAAGCTCAGCGCTTAGCAACCTTACGGCTGATTGCTTCGTCCTCAACTTCGCCTGATTCATTAATAGGTACGTCCGCCGCGCGGCTATACGTGATGCCGCGTTCTTCGCTGTCGATTTCGGCTGAGGGCAACGCTGACAGTGGGCCGGTGACCTGCGGTGGGTTAAAGCCAGGGTAGTCGATGCGCGCGTGATATATAGCAGTGAGCGCGCTGATCACAGCTTCACGAATCGTTGTCAGTTCGCGCAGCGTTAGGTCGCATTCATCGAGCTGGCCGTCACTGACAATCGCATCAACAATCTTCACTACGATGGTGCGAATATTTTCCGGATCGGGGCGAGAGAGCGATCGAGCCGCTGCCTCGCATGAATCGGCGATCATCATGATGGCTGCTTCTTTGAACTGTGGCTTTGGCCCCGGGTAGCGAAACTCCTTCTCGTCCACCACCTCTCCCGGCTTTGCCTGGCTTTGCGCCTTACGCAGGAAGAAGTGAAGGGTACGGGTGCCGTGATGCTGCGGAATGAAGTCAGCAATCTTCTCGGGCAAGCTAATCTCTCGCGCCAGCTTGATGCCGTAGGTCACATGGCTCGTGATAATACGCGCGCTTTGCGACGGTCGAATGCGATCGTGCGGATTCTCGCCCTGCTGGTTTTCGACAAAATATTCGGGAGCGGCGACCTTACCGATGTCGTGGTAGAGAGCTCCAATCCGTGCGAGTAACGGATTCGCGCCGATGGCCCGGCAGGCATCTTCCGCCAGTTGACCGACGGCATGCGAATGCTGATTGGTGCCCGGTGCGCGCAACGCGAGTTGACCCAAAACCGGGAGATCGGCATTCGACAGCTCGAGAAGTTTGACGTCCGTGAGTATTCCAAACAGCGACTCATTAATCGGCAAACCTCCCGCGGCGAAGATCGCCGTGAGCAGTCCTCCGCCAACACCGCACGCTACCGCCAGTAAAATCGTATTCAACGTTAACGGTTGTTCAGCATAAGCCAGTAATGCTACGGCCATGACCGCATTGACGGCTCCTACGAGTAATCCGGCCAGGGTGACGGATTGGCGTTCGCGATACCGGCCGATGCCATAGACGGCCACCGCGCACGAGATCATGGCGTACATAGCGTTCTGCACGCCGGTCGGCGCCATCATCCCAGCGAAAAGTGCAGTTACAATTCCTGTGAGAAATGCCAGCTGCGTATCGACCAGCATAACGACCAGGAGAGCTGCGGCTGCGAATGGAATGGCGAAATTCCAAATCATCGGTTCGTTGAATGGCGCCGATGTCATGCGGCCGGCGATGGCGTCACCAAGCGTGAAGCCAACGCGCATTAAGGTGGTTTGTACAACGATCGCTGAACCGACGAGAGCGAATGCGCGAAGTTTTGAGAGAGACAAGACCGACGCAGTACTGCGGTGCTCGGTGAATTTCCAGACCGTCCAGTACACACCAAATACGATGAAAATCAATCCGAACAAATTGTGCCATGGACGGCCTGACTCTCCCGTGTTCTTTACGGCCGCGAATTGAGCAAGCATCCCGGGCGTCACCGTGTCGCCCTCGCGCGCAATCACCTGGTTTCGCTTTACCGTAATTTTGACAGGTTCAATCTTATTCGCTTCAGTTTCTCTCGCCGTGGCAGTCGCGGTTTGGTCCAACACTACATTAGGACGAATCAGCGGAAGTATGGCTTCAACCAGCGCCAGTTTCTGCTCCTGCGACCAGTCAGGCAGACTCAGTATTCGAAGTTCGAGCTCCTGCCGCGCTGCACTTAACGACAGCATTCGCGTGCGCGGAGCCGGCATGATCATCTGTCCTGAAGGATTGCGGACGTCAACGAGAACGACTTCCTGATTCAAACGCTCGGCATCAACGTCGTCGTATATGTACTTATCTGCGACGTCGCGTATGAGGCGTGTGAGTTGGTCGATGTCTTCCTGTTTGAAATTCCGCGCGACGATCGCACGCGAAACAGCGCCACCGCCCTCGCCACGCCACGTAAGCGACTTGGCTGGTGTTTTGGCCTCGAATTGTTGCCTCAGATCTTCCCACGCTGCCCGAAAACTGCGTGCTGAGGTAGCCCCGCGCGTGGAATCGAAATTGAAAATTGGCCGCGTGGACTGGCGCGCGACGTTGCGTCGCCGTTCAGTCTCCGCGATGTCAACGCTGGTGGCGTCCGTGCGCGCAACGACGCTGCCGCGCACAACGTCGCCTTCCTTGTATTCCTCGGCGAAGGACGTTGAGTAGTTGTTCAGCAGTAAAGCCGTCGTGATCGCAACGAGAAAGCCGAACCCGATGAAAAACTGTGTTCGCGGTTTGAAGGCACTTAACGGTCGCAAAGCATGGTGCAAGACCATGTCGCGGGCGCGGCTCAGTGGCGTGGTGAATCGGGGTCGCAGTGCCATAGTTGTTATGCGATTGCGGAGAGCTGGTTGGCGGATTCGGTATCGCCGTCCGCCATTCCCAGATCGCGCGAAAGCATTTCGCCAACTCGCTCGAGCAGAGTCTTCAGCGTTCGCCGGTCGTTGGCTGAGAGGGAAACAACCTCGAGGCTGCCATTTTGTTGCAACTGACGGCGAGCAGCTTCCACAGTTTCAGCATCGACAAGGTCAACTTTGTTAAGGGCCACAATCGTTGGAATACGGTTAAACTTCAACTCATCGAGAATTTTATCGACCGACTTTATTTGTTGTTGCCATCGAGGGTTTGACACGTCAACCAGATGAATAAGTAATCGGCTATCACCTATTTCTTCCAGCGTCGCGCGAAAGGCCGATAGCAATCCGGGTGGCAGGTCGCGGATAAATCCCACTGTGTCATTAACAATTACTTCTTGTTCCCGCGGCAGTCGCAAGCGTCGTGACGTCGGGTCAAGAGTGGCAAACATGCGTTGCTCGGCCAGCACATCGCTGCTCGTCAGCATGTTTAGCAGCGTAGACTTGCCTGCATTTGTATAGCCGACGATCGAAATAACCGGCAGCTCATTACGGGTCCTGCCTTTGCGGCGCTCATGACGGCGCAAACGTTGCGATTCGATCTCTTTTTCCAGGCGGTTTATCCGATCGCGCACTCGCCGGCGATCCATCTCAAGTTTAGTTTCGCCCGGGCCTCGGCCGCCGATGCCGCCGGCAAGCCGTGAAAATGCTGAGTCCTGCCCGGCGATTAGTCGGGGCAACAAATACTTAAGTTGGGCCAACTCGACCTGGATCTTGCCCTCGCTCGACTGCGCGCGTTGCGCGAAGATGTCGAGGATAAGTTGCGACCGGTCGATGATCTTTAAGTCAGTGGATTCCGAAAGCGACCTTACCTGCGCGGGCGTAAGTTCTCGATCAAAAACAAGGACATCCGCGCCGAGTTGCAACGATCTGATAAGCAGCTCGTCTAGTTTGCCGCGTCCCAGGACCGTGCGAGGGTCGATCGCAGACCGACGCTGAATAACGGTGTCCTGGACCACAAGTCCGGCAGACGCCGCGAGTTCACGCAGCTCGGCCATTGATTCTTCTGCATCGGCCACGCTGCCGGTGGTAACTCCCACTAGAATCGTGCGATCCGTGGAGCCATCACGTCGCGCTGCATGGCGGTTACGCGCCATCTCGTCTTCCAGCGACTCTATGAGGGCCAGAAAATCAACATCCATCTGGGATGGTATGTTTGCCGGTAAAAACGCGTAGGGCTTGCGGTCAGTAGCGCTGTGGACTTCGAGCACGGTAGTTGGAAGCAGGTGGGCCGAATTCACCAATCCCGGCAATCCGTTGTCGGGATTCACGTCGATGGCCGCCATCAAGTCGAGTCGCAGCAGCGCGAGGTCCGCGAGGTCGTCCTGAGTCAGACCCTCACCACGAAGATGCGTATGCACACAGCGAAGTCCGCGAAAGCGATCGGTCGCAGCGCGCATACGCTTGAAGTCTGGCAATTCGATGCGGCGGTTATCGCCCACCATCACAAACTCAACGTGTCCGCTCCGATCGATGAGGGCGCCAATTTGTCGTCGTGTCTCGTGAGACAGTTCCGAAAGTTGCCTCGCAAACTCCGGCGTCACAATCTGATGAGGAGCGATACGCCTCGTATAAAGCTTCGCGATGCGTCGAAGTTGATTGGGCTTTAGACCAGCAGTGTTTCCGAGGACGTCCTTAATAATTCATGCCTCCGGTGCGCCTGGATTCACAACTCGATTGAGAGGAATTCCACCGCGTCTGACTGTTAATTGATTGTGGCTTGGAGAAGTTACAGGAGGAGCGCTGCGAGCAGTGGGTTTCCGACGCCAGGTAACTACTGATGATGTTGCTCTGCGATTTCGCTTCGCTTATTCGCTTGAGCATTACGATTTATCTATGAACTCGCCTAGCCGGGCCACACGAACGAACGCGAGTTCCTAACGCTTTACGAGGCAGGATTATAACACACCAGTCACAACAAGCCCGGTTCTGCCGAACGTGCCGTTTCCAGGGTCTTGTCGCCAGGCGCGGCGTGGTATTGATGGTTAGACAGCATTCCATGGCGGTCGTATGATGACCTCTTGTTTCAACGCACCGGGCTGCCCAAAGCTGAAAAATGAGCAAAGAGATAAGAATTCTTGGGATTGATCCGTCCATGGCCCTGCCTGGAGGCGAAATCACCATTGACTGCGAAAACTTCGACACGTCTGATCCAACTAAGTGTGCAGTGTTTATTGAGGACGATCGTGCCCCGATCGTAGCTTTATCGCCCCGGCGCATACTCGCGGTTGTTCCTGAGTTGAAAAAGAGTGGGCCGCTCAACGTGCAATTGGCAGTCGGCGACGCGCGAAGCGAGCCGGCGCGGCTGATTGTCGGTAAGCGACTCGCGGACGATCTGCATCCGGTAGCGAATCCTGCCTTTGACCCTGACGACGGTTCGCTGTTTGTAACCCGCTCTGGCTCGCGAGGGGAACAGCTGCCGGTAACCCTGTTTCGCATCGACATCAACGGGGAACTGACCGAGTTCTCCGGCGACATCACGAATCCCACCGGCATTGCTTTCGACAGTGCGGGTCAGATGTTTGTAACCAGCCGTGTGGATGGAACGATCTACCGCGTGACGCCATTCAAAGAAGCGGTCGCTTTTGCGCGCAACCTGGGAATAGCGACCGGTATCGCTTTTGATAAGTCTGACACGATGTACGTCGGCGATCGCACCGGTACGATTTATAAAGTAAACGGGATTGGTGAAGAGACTGCGTGGGTTCAACTGGAACCCTCAGTGTCGGCTTATCACCTGGCTGTTGGTCCAGACGGCGCACTTTATCTTACTGGTCCAACAGTGGCGAGTTTTGATTCAATAACCAGGATCGACGAGGATGGTCGGGTCAGCGTTTTTTACCGGGGATTGGGCAGGCCGCAAGGGCTCGCCTTTGATGCCGAAGGAAATCTGTTAGTGGCGGCGTCGCTTCGCGGCCGGCGCGGCATAGTTCGTATTACCGCGGACGGTAAACAGGCTAGCCTATTGATTGCGGGCATGAATTTGGTGGGGTTGGCTTTCGGCCCAACTGGCGATCTCGCAGTCGTCTCGACAGATTCAGTTTATCGCTTGAGCCTTAACGGTTGAGCCTCCGGAACCTAATAGCTCAAGCAGGGGGAACTTGATTGGAAATCACTCCTACGTTAATTGGCGAGTTTATACTCGGCATGGTGGCATTTCTTTTTTCCGCCTCCGTCCACGAATCTGCGCACGCCTGGACTTCAAGCTACTTCGGCGACGACCTCGCGCGATCTCAGGGCCGCATCAGCCTCAACCCTTTGGTCCACATTGACCCGATCGGCACGCTTCTGTTTCCGGCGATTGCTTTCTTTACTCACGTGCCTTTGATTGGTTGGGCCAAATCCACGCCGGTGAACCCTTTGAGCTGGCGCAACAAAAGAGTCGCAAATTTCTGGGTGTCGGCCGCTGGAGTGATTTGCAATTTCATCATGGCCATCATTGCCGGCATCGTTATCCGGGTTCTCTACTCCACGGGTGTAATCGAGGTTGGCATGGAGGGGTTGGTCCCGGCTACGACGCAATCGATTGTCGCTGTCGGCGCCGTCAGTCTGCTACAAACATTTTTTACTTTGAATATCGTTTTAGGAGTATTTAACCTGCTACCGATTCCGCCACTTGATGGGAGTGGAATTCTGGCAAGCATCCTGCCGAGTAGTTTTGAATCGGGAATAGAACAGTTGCATAACTTCGGTTATTTGTTACTGTTTATCGCCGTATTTACAGGTGTTATCGGCAAGCTTCTTGGTTTCATAATTCCCCTTGCGTGGAACGTAGTATTTCTGGCAGCAACTTGATTGAGATGAGTATAGACGAACACGGAGAAGGCACAGCGGCGCAACCAGCCGCGGAAGACTCGAGCGGACCGATCGATGTAACTGGTTCAGCGCCTTCAATCGTTTCCAATGACGCTAACGACGATCTCAAGATCGTTATGGGCGAATTCGAGGGACCGCTGGATCTTCTGCTCCACTTGATTCGGCAGGAACAGGTTAGCATCTACGATATTCCGGTTGCCCGCATTGCGGACGAATATCTCCGCTATCTAAAAGTGATGCAGGACATGGACATCGCCGTCGCCGGCGATTTTTTAGTTATGGCGGCAACTTTGATTGAGCTGAAGACAAGGATGCTGCTTCCCCGCGATCCATTCGCGGCGCCCGAGGAAGAGGAAGATCCAAGAAGAGAGCTTGTCGATCAGTTGCTGGAGTACCAAAAGTATAAGGCCGCAGCGCAAATGCTGTGGTCGCGGGCAACGGTTGAACGGGCGGTTTTCAAACGCGCGACAATCGAGACTGACAAAAATAATCCTGAAGTAGCGGTGGGATTGTTTGATCTGCTGAAAGTGTTTCAGGAGATCCTGGATCGACATAAAGAAGAAGTGTTGATGGAGATTGAGCGCGAAGAAATCTCCATGGCGGAGATGCTCGAGCGGCTTCGCAATATGGTGTTGTCGTCAGGCGAGCTAAATCTACGAGTGTTTTTCGAACGTGCGCGGTCTCGCCGCGAATTGGTTGTGGCATTTCTGTCGGTGCTGGAGTTGGTGCGGACCACCGAAATTAAGTTGATTCAGCGGCAAACCTTTGGCGACATCATAGCGAAGGTTTCTAGCTAACAGGTAAATCTCGATGGCAGAGGACAACAACAACTCAACAACTGAACTGGATCAAGACGCGCTTAACGAAGAGGCGAGTCGCGAGCTTGAAGCACTTGTCGCTTCGGATTCGACGCCGACTGATGCTGACGACTCGCAGGAGCCATTGGCTTATGCAGTGCAAAACGACGCCGAACGTCGCGCGGTGCTTGAGGCGCTGATTTTTGTTTCTGAAGAACCGCTGAGCAGCAAAACTATTGGCGCTGTTTTAAAGGAACAACCCGACGTCGTTGAGAAGGCGTTAGCTGAACTTGCTGAAGAATTCAACGGGCGCAACGGCGGACTCCAACTGCGCGAAGTTGCCGGCGGTTGGCAGTTTGCAACACGACCTGAATATCACGAACACGTGCGCGCGTTTTTGAAGTCGCGTCCTAGTGCGAAGCTTTCGATTGCTTCACTGGAGACTCTGGCCGTCATCGCGTACAAGCAGCCCGTGACTGTGCCAGAAATTCTGGAAATTCGCGGTGTGCAATCACCGTCTTCGATCAAAACGCTGCTTGATAAGAAACTGATTGTGGCCAAAGGACGTAAAGACACAGTGGGCCGGCCGATGATGTATGGCACGTCGAAGGAATTCCTGATGCAGTTTGGCTTGAAAGACCTGACGGAATTGCCCAGCGTGGAAGACTTTCAGGATTTGGGAGAAGGAAACTGAAACTGATGACGCGGGCGGTAATGATGTTGATATTCGGTTTGACGTCAGCAATGACGGCGATTGCACAGGAACGAACCGTGGTCACCATTAATGAGCCTCCGACTTCGTATTATGCGGTTGGTAAAGCGCAGGTTAGTTACTTTGCCGGGCCCGATACGACCGAAGTTAGAATCGAATTACGCACTCACCGCGTTGGCAGGCAAGGTGTGACGTTATGGTTTGTTTCAATGTTCGAAGGAAAACGCGTAGTAACGCCCAAAGATATATTTGTAGGATTAAGCTTTCGCAGCGACAAGGCGGAGCTTCAAAAGGTCAAGAGCTTCATGTTGTGGTCGGATAAACAACCACTGAACGTTTATATAAAAGAAATCAAAGGCCTTACCTTCGAACTCGACGGCAATGAATGGGCCAGAGCTATGGACGGGTCGCTGCCATTCGATGAGTTTCGCAAGCTTGTAACCGGCGAAAGTGCCAGAGTGCAAATCGCCAATCTCGAATATGAAATGGACGCACAAAGTCGTGCGGCGTTGCACGACATGCTTAAGGCGCTAACGGAGCCGCGGCCAAAGTCTTAATGAAAGAACGTTTGCAAAAGTTAATTGCCGCGGCCGGAATATCTTCCCGTCGACATGCTGAAGAGTTAATTGTCAACGGGGAAGTAACCGTAAACGGAAAAGTCGTTACCGAGCTCGGTACCAAGGCGGATGCTCAGACGGACCACATCAAGGTCCGTGGAAAGTTGATTAATCCGCAGACGCGAAAGGTTGAAAAAGTTTACGTCCTGCTCAATAAGCCGAAGGGTTATCTCTCCAGTGTTAGCGATCCGGAGGGCCGTCCTACTGTTCTGGAGCTTTTGCCTGCGTCGCTGGGCCGTATCTATCCCGTTGGCCGTCTCGACTTCAACACGGAAGGATTATTGCTACTGACGAACGACGGCGACTTCACTAACTTCATAACCTCCGCACGAAACAAAGTAGAAAAAGTTTACGAGGTCAAGGTAAAAGGCGTGCCTGACGATAAGAGCATTGAGCGCTTGCGTCGCGGTGTGACGCTGGAAGATGGGACGCACACTGCTCCGACAAAGATTCAGCGCCTGGCCGAAACCGAGCACAATGCCTGGTTTGAAGTGATGCTTCACGAAGGGAAGAACCAGCAGATTCGCCGGATGTTTGATCTAATCGGCCATTCGGTGCTCAAACTCCGTCGTTCGCGCATCGGACGGTTGCGCGACGACTATTTAAAACCAGGAAAATGGCGACGCCTCGAAGCTCGTGAAGTGAAACTGCTAACCGCCAAGCGCTCTAAAGACAATGCGAAAACGGCCCACAACGCTCACGCCGCCGGTCACGGTTCCTCTCGCCGATGAGGTAGAATGCACTACCGCAATTCAGGAATTCGATAGAGACAGTCATCTAACCTGTTATGCGTCGAACAGGTGTTTCTCGTCTGACTGTGTTTACCGAAATACAGGTGAGGGTGAATGGAATTCGATTTAACTGAAGAACAAAAGCAGATCAAAACAAGCGTGCGCGAGTTTGCCGAGGCGGAGATCGCTCCGCATGTGATGGAGTGGGATGAAACTCAGCATTTTCCCATCGAGCTACTGCCCAAGCTCGCCGACCTTGGGCTCACAGGCGTCCTTTTCCCCGAGGAGTATGGTGGGGCGGGAATGGGATACGTCGAATACGCCACGATCATCGAAGAGCTATCGCGCGTAGACGGTTCTGTCGGAATCTCGGTGGCTGCTCACAATTCCCTGTGTTCGAATCACATCTTTCAGTACGGAACCGAGGCGCAAAAACAGAAGTACTTAACGCCACTCGCCAGTGGCACACACCTGGGCGCATGGGGATTGACCGAGCCCGGCGCCGGTTCCGACGCTTCAGGCACGCGCTCTACTGCCGTTCGTAAAAACGGTGGCTGGGTCGTCAATGGTTCGAAAAACTTCATTACTCACGCGATTCACGCCGACACCTGCGTTGCAGTTGCCGTCACCGACCGCTCCAAACGAAGCAAGGGAATTTCGGCGTTCATCTTTGAAAAGGGGATGAAAGGGTTTTCGCCGTCGAAAAAGGAAAATAAACTCGGGTTGCGTGCTTCGGAAACTGCCAGCGTGGTTTTTGAAGACTGCTACCTTCCCGACGAAAACCGGCTTGGTGAAGAGGGACAGGGATTCGTCAACGCGATGCAAATATTGGATGGCGGGCGCATCTCGATTGCGGCTCTGGCAATTGGTATTGCTCAGGGCGCCTACGAATCGGCCGTGAGATATTCGAAAGAGCGACAACAGTTTGGACGGCCTATCTCCGAGTTTCAGGCGATTCAATTCAAGCTCGCCGACATGGCGACACAGATAGACGCCGCCAGGTTATTGATGTATCGCGCTGCCTGGATGAAAGACGAGGGCAAGAAGACAACTCGAGAGTCGTCCATGGCCAAACTGTTTGCGTCAGAAATCAGCGTTAAGGTTTGCGAAGAGTCGATCCAGATTCACGGTGGATATGGTTACACAAAGGATTATCCACCGGAGAAATACTGGCGCGACTCCAAGCTGTGCACGATTGGTGAAGGCACGTCTGAAATCCAACGCCTCATCATCGCAAGAGAAATCCTCCAACAGGTTGCTTAGTAGTGTCCTCCGTCGACAATAAATCGTCGCTCGCCGAACGGGTGGCATCGGGTGATCCGCGTGCCGTGGCGCGCGCGATTTCCAAAGTTGAGGATTTGTCCGACGGTTCATCAGACTTGATGAAACAGATTTTTCCAATGACTGGCCGTGGACTGGTGATCGGGATTACCGGTGCGCCGGGAGCAGGGAAGTCGTCGCTTGTCGACAAACTGGCTTTGTACTACCGGAAGCAAGGTGATCGAGTTGGCATCGTCGCAGTCGACCCGTCGAGTCCCTTTTCCGGCGGCGCGATCCTCGGCGATCGAATTCGGATGCAAACGCTGGGTCTGGATAGCGGCGTGTTCATTCGATCCATGGCAACCCGCGGAAATCTTGGCGGGCTCGCACGTTCGACTGTAGACGCCGTGTCTATTCTCGACGCGGCCGGCTATAACAAAATAATTATTGAGACGGTTGGTGTCGGCCAGGATGAAGTTGAAGTTGTTAAGGCTGCCGATATTTCGGTTGTCGTACTGGTTCCCGGAATGGGTGACGATGTGCAGGCGATCAAGGCCGGGATCATGGAGATTGGCGACATCTTTGTGATCAATAAAGCCGACAGGGACGGGGTGAATTCCACGGAAAAGGA
This sequence comes from Pyrinomonadaceae bacterium, assembly GCA_963730985.1. Lineage (GTDB taxonomy): Bacteria > Acidobacteriota > Blastocatellia > Pyrinomonadales > Pyrinomonadaceae > PSRF01. The sequence continues at coordinate 171,320 of CAVSTX010000005.1, read as the reverse complement.
ATTGGAGGCGCTGCTTTCTCTGGCCTCCAAAGAGGAAGACACCTGGCACCCTCCGATAGTCAGAACAGTAGCCATCGAAAGCAAGGGGATCGAAGAACTGGCGGCCGCAATCGAGAAATATCGCGAGTTTCACTTGCGGGCGAAGGCGGGCGACGGTCGGCGCCGCGCAATCGCGCGCTGGCGAATTCTGGAGTTATTGCGAGAACGCCTGGTTTCGCAAACCCTGCAGTCCAATTCGGCATCCGACAAGCTTGACCGTTTGGCGGGTGAAGTTGCCAGCAGACAACGAGACCCTTATTCTGCGGTAGAGGAGATTCTTCGGGGGTAGCCGGTTTTGTTGGGTAAGGGCGAAAGAAAGAGCATTTTCCATATCCCATTTTTTTTCATTTGTCATTTAAGGCACACGGCGTTAACAAAAATTCAGTTTTATTGACTGTCTCAGTCCTGTAATCAGGATCTGACTAATGACTACCGACTGACAACTGACTACTGACAACTAACAACTGACCACTAACAAACCGTTCATGAAAGTCGACCATATCGGCATTGCCACATCTACGATCGATGAAGCGCTCGCTCTCTGGGGTGAGACGTTGGGCCTCAAGGTCGATCATCGCGAAGAGGTCAAGGAACAAGGCGTCCGCGTAGCGATGCTGCCTGTCGGTGATACACACATAGAGTTACTTGAACCTTTGTCCAGCGACACACCAGTCGGACGATTCCTGCAAAAGCGTGGACCAGGAATTCATCACGTGGCGCTGGAAGTAGAGAACATTCACGACGCATTAACAAATCTAAAAAAGAAGGGGGCGCGACTGATTGATGAGACGCCGCGAGTTGGCGCGGGCGGTTGTTTGGTTGCGTTTATTCACCCTTCGTTCAGCAATGGCGTGTTACTCGAATTAGTGCAACGCCAGTCTCGATAGAAAGGAAGTATTGTTTTGAAGTCAACTACTAAAGCCTGGATCGCAGCCGCGATCGCCATCGCCTTCGCGCTCGGTTTAATTGTTTGGCAGGTCAAAGCGCGACGCAACGAAGCCGTCAACATCACGGCGGAAGACATGGCCTTGATTGCAGAAGACCAGGCGCCGCAGTTTCGCAGTCGTCTGGCAGCGGACGCGACTGCGCGCAAGGAATTTGCCGAGGATTTGAAAAAGCTTTTGGCGGTAGCCGAAGAGGCACGCACGAAAGGTGTGGCTGATAAGCCAGACATGAAGCGGCAGTTGGACCTCGTTCGATCCGTTGTGATCGCGGAGAACTATTTCAAGGGTTCTAATGGCGGCACACCTTCGCCTACAGTGACCGAACAGGAAGTTGAGGATTTCTTTAAACAACCTGAGAATCAAGCTAAGTTTGATCAGTTTATCAATGACGCCAAAGCTAAGAACCCGCAACTAGCCGGCGGTCAGATTCCAGAAGAACAGCTCAAACAAGTTAAGCGGCAACTCGGTCAGGTCTTGATTGGCGAAAAGAAAGGCGTGGCCGCGGGAGTGCATAGCAAACGCGCGATTGACCTGCAAATCAAACTCGAGCAGGCGCGACTGCTGGCGACCACGTACGCGCAGGAGCAACTCGCTGAAAAGATGAAGGCGAGCGATCAGGAGATTGATGCTTATCTTGCGCAACATCCCGAGTTGGACAACAAGCAAAACAAATCAAAGGCTGAAGAGGTCTTAAAGCGCGCGCGTTCTGGCGAAGACTTCGGGAAGCTCGCCAAAGAGTTTTCAACCGACCCCGGTAGTAAGGACAAAGGCGGCGACCTCGGTTGGTTTGGCGCCGGCCAGATGGTACCCGAGTTTGAAAAGGCCGCGTTTGCGTTGAAGCCCGGCGAGATTAGTGACCTTGTAGAGTCAAACTTTGGATATCACATCATCAAACTGGAAGAGCGTAAGACCGAAACCAAAGATGGCAAGCCTGAAGAGCAGGTCCACGCGCGTCATATTTTGATCGGCGAAACGTCGCAGTCTGACAATCCTTTTGCGCCGCCTCAGTCGGGCCGCGACAAGGCCCGCGCAGCGGTGGAACAGGAGAAACAGAAAAAGCTGCTCGACGATATCGTCAAGAGATCGCATGTGACGGTGGCTGACAACTACACGGTCAAGATGCCTGAACAGACGCAGATGCCCGGCTTACCGCCTGGCTTCTCCCCTGACAATCACGGAGCACCGCCGCAGCCTGTCGAACCATCAAATGCTCCGAAGCCGCAGGCTTCAAAGCCCCAGAACGAGCAGAAGTAAATCGACGGAGCACCGCGGGCAATGCAGTTTGGTGATTATCGCGTCGAGATTGTGCCTGACACCGAATTCCGGCTCGATGGAGGCGCGATGTTCGGGGTTGTTCCCCGGACGTTGTGGTCGCGTGTTTGTCCTCCGGATGAACAAAACCGTATTCGCATGAACATGAACTGCGTGTTCATCGAAGGGGCCGGCGAACGAATACTTATCGAGACCGGAATTGGCGAGAAGTGGTCGCCAAAACACGTCGAGATGTACGGCATCGATCGGCAAAGGCCATTCGCGGATTCGTTGCGAAGCGTCGCGGGCGTAGAACCAAACGAAGTCACGATTGTAGTTAACACGCATTTGCATTTTGACCATGCGGGCGGCAATACGAAACTTGATTCCGGTGGTCAGGCGGTTGCAGCGTTTCCTAACGCCCGTTATTTGATTTCTCGGGCTGAGCTGGAGCATGGCGAACAGCCGAGCGAAAGGGATCGCGCGAGCTACTTGCCCGACAACTGGCTGCCGCTAATCACTACCGGACAACTCGAAGCGACTGACGAGAACTATGAAGTTGTTCCGGGACTGCGACTCGAAACGTATGCGGGTCACAATCGATCGATGCAGTGCTGGAGGCTGACGTCCGGGGGACAAACGCTATTTGGTTTCGCCGATCTTGTTCCCATGCGAGCCCACGTCTCCCCGGCATGGATCATGGGCTACGACTTATATCCGGCTGAGACGTTGGAACAGAAAAAGAAACTGTTGCCACAAGCGGCGCGTGAAGGTTGGGCGTGTTTGTTCTATCACGATCCTGAAGAGCCTTTGTGCAAACTTATTGAAAAAGACGGCAAGTTGCGAGCAGTGCCTTTTACTCTGAATTAAGTATGACGACCGTAAAGATTGGAATCATTGGAGGCAGCGGCCTCTACCAGATGCCGGAGCTTGCAGACGTTGAAGAAATCAACGTTGACACTCCGTTTGGTAAACCGTCTGACGCTTTCATTGTTGGCACACTCGAAGGTCAACGCGTGGCGTTTTTGCCGCGGCATGCGCGTGGCCACCGCTTCACACCCACAGAAGTGCCATTTCGCGCGAACATTTATGCGATGAAGCTGCTGGGTGTCGAACGCATCCTATCGGCTTCGGCGGTCGGTTCACTTCAGGAGCGTTATGCGCCGCTCGACATGGTCATTCCTGATCAGTTTTTCGATCGGACGCGTGCGCGCGCCCGCGAATCCACGTTTTTCGGTGAGGGGATTGTGGGCCATGTAACTTTTGCTCACCCGGTTTGTGAGGCACTCGGCGACGTACTCGAGGAGTCGTGCAAAGTAGCAGACGTTAAGACGCACCGGCGGGGAACATATGTCTGCATGGAAGGACCGGCGTTCTCCACCGTCGCAGAGTCAAACGTTTACAGATCCTGGGGCATGGACATTATCGGCATGACTAATCTTCAGGAAGCCAAGCTCGCGCGTGAGGCCGAGATTTGTTATGCGACGCTTGCCCTGGTCACTGATTATGATTGCTGGCACCCGGGACATGACGCGGTAACGGTTGAGACTGTGATTGAGTACTTGAACAAAAACGTGCGTAATGCACAATTGATCATGAAAGAGGCTGTCAGGCGGTTAAGCGGTGAGGCGCGAAGCTGCAAGTGCGGTTCAGCTTTGAAAAACGCGATTTTTACCGCGCCTGAGCTTTGGCCGGAACAGACACGAAGGAAACTTGACGCAATTATCAGCAAGTATGCACCCGCGCCGGTCGGGAATTAGTTTGAACGACGTAGAGAGGTAAGTCATGAAGAAGATTTTTTTGGCACTAGCAGTCGTAGCTTTTTCGATCCCCGCTTCAGCAAACGTTTTTGCACAGGGTGCGGCGAAAACCGGACCTGATCCATCACTCATTCGCGACAGCGATCTTGAAAGGGATTCGCTGCACAATCTTGAAGTCGCCCGTCACTACTACAAGTTGAAGAAGGCATATGTGGCGGCGATAAAGCGGTGCGAAGAAATCGACGCCGGCAACCCCACCTTCGCCAAAATGGATGAGGTGCTGTTCATCGCGGCGCAGAGCAGTTTGCGACTGGCGGAAAACAAGGGAAAGCAGAAGTCGAACAAGACTCCTGAACAACTGCGTCAGGATGCGCGAGTGTATCTGACACGTCTGGTAGCTGGTTATCCAAGCAGTGCATTCTTCAAAGAAGCCCAGACCGGACTGGAAGCGCTTGGTGGACCTATTGAACTGTCGCAGGAATGATCGAAGCCATCTATCATATCTCATTTCACATTTTTCATTTCTCATCGTTCGGTCAATCCAAGAGGTTTCATTAACCCCAACGTGACCGGTGCCTCGTCTTCCTGCAATGACAAATGAGAAATGTGAAATGAGATTTGATAAATGGTTCTTGCCTTACTATCTTGACTCCAGATACTTAAATTAAATGTCCCTTCTTGTAGTAGGTTCAGTTGCATACGACGCGGTCGAAACGCCATTCGGCAAGATAGATCAAATGCTTGGCGGTTCTGCGTCACACTTTTCGATCTCCGCAAGTTTCTTTACAGCCGTCCGCGTCGTGGGCGTAGTCGGCGGCGACTTCAGAGCCGACGATCAGAAAGTTTTTGATGATCACAACGTCGACACGACTGACCTTGGAACGCATTCCGGAGGGCGAAACCTTTCGCTGGTATGGCAAATATGAGTATGACCTCAACGTGGCCCACACGCTCGACACGAAGCTAAACGTATTTGCCGATTTCAAGCCGAAACTTTCGGAGCGATCCAAGAGCGCGCGGCTCGTATTTCTTGGAAACATTCAACCGGATTTGCAGCGTGAAGTGCGTGAACAAGTACCGTCCGCGGAGCTCGTCGCGCTCGACACGATGAACCTGTGGATCGAAAACACGCGCGAATCGTTGCTGCGCACAATCCGGGGAGTTGATCTGGTCATCATTAACGATGCGGAAGCCCGGCAATTGACCGAGATCCCAAATCTCATTAAGGCTGCGCGCACGATTCTTTCGTGGGGACCAAAGGCACTGATTGTTAAGCGCGGCGAATATGGCGCGGCATTGTTCACCGAGCGAAACTATTTCGCGATTCCTGCCTATCCATTGGAGTCGGTGTTTGATCCGACGGGCGCGGGCGATACATTTGCCGGCGGGTTCATGGGTTATCTGGCAAGCCAGCCAACGCTGGACGAGGCTGCCATGCGCCGGGCGATGATTTTTGGTTCAGTTATGGCTTCATTTAACGTTGAAGAGTTTGGCACCGCGCGTGTACAGCGGCTCACGCACGAGGAAATCAACGAACGCTTTCACGCGTTTAAGCAGATGACCAGCTTCGAAGAGATACCGTTTGAGCGCACCGTGCAGGCGGTACAGTAAGGCTGAGCGCGAACGGTTCGCCGTCGCGCCACGAACCCAGGAGGTTTTATGTTCTGTCCTGTTTGCGAATCAGAATACCAACCCGGCATCACGCGTTGTCCGGACGACAGTTCAGAATTGGTGGAGAAACTCACTTCGCGTAACGCTCTCCATGACGGCAGCGAAGCGAGCTTTGTTTCACTTCATGCCTTTGGTTCACCCGCCGAAGCTGAAATGGTGGATGAGTTGTTGCGGAAGAACGGCGTACGGTCCGTCGTGCGTTCCGGATGGTCCGATGCATTGTCACCGCTTCTGTCTTCAACCGCTGGCGGCGCCGCGGTATTAGTCGATGAACGCGATTTCGACCGCGCGCAGGAGCTTTACACATCTTTCTTCGGCGATGATGCGACGCCTCTTACGGGCGGCGGGGATGAAGACGAAGCTGAAGAAGACTAGGTTCTCTAAAGTCGAAAGTCCAAGGTCCAAGGTCCAAGGTCCAAAGTCCAGCTTCGTATTTTAGACTTTGGACCTTGGACCTTGGACTTTCGACTTTATAAATTAGACATCATGTCTGATGCACTCGTAGTATTCATGACTGCTTCTGATCGCGATGAGGCTTTGCGATTGGCGGATGCACTCGTCGAAGCTCAACTGGCGGCGTGTGTGCAAGTGCTTCCCGAGATGCAGTCGATTTACAAATGGGAAGGTAGAATCGAACGTCAAACAGAGGTTCTGCTAATTGCGAAAACCACTTCGTCGAGATTTGAGGAGCTGCAGAAGCGAGTGAAGGAGCTTCATAGTTACGAAACTCCGGAAATCGTAGCGGTACCCGTCGTGGCGGGTTCTCAGGCTTACCTGGATTGGCTTACTGAAAATTCTTCGTAAGCGGCAGGGTCGTAGATTATTGCGATCTTAACGACGCCGAAATCAAATCACTCTCAACCTCACGCAACGAGTTCTGACTTTCAGAAATAATCCGCACAACTTCAGATGGTGAGTCAGTAACGTGCAACAGCTTTAGATCCTGTTCCGTCACTTTGCCTGACTTGAGCGCAAAGTCGCGGATCCAGTCGAGCAGTCCCTGCCAGTATTCCGATCCATATAGCACCACGGGAAAGTTTCGAATCTTCGCGGTCTGAATCAGAGTCAGCGCCTCGAACAGCTCGTCGAGAGTTCCGAACCCGCCTGGAAAAATGATGAATCCAAGACTGTATTTGACGAACATCATCTTGCGGACGAAGAAGTATTTGAACTTGAGTCCGAGCGTCAGGTAGTCGTTCGATTTCTGCTCGAACGGCAATTCGATGTTGCACCCGATCGAAAGTCCTCCGGCTTCGAAGGCGCCACGATTAGCAGCCTCCATGATGCCTGGGCCACCACCCGTAATTACAGCAAACCCTGCTTGCGCGAACAGTGCAGCCGTTTCGCGTGCGGATTCGTAGTCAGGATCGTCGGTGCGCGTGCGCGCTGAACCGAAAATTGATACGCCGTGGCTTAACGTCGCCAGCTCATCAAATCCCGCGACGAACTCACCCATGATTCGAAATACACGCCACGTGTCTGTGTGGGTAAACTCATCAGCCCGCGGGCTCTCGAGTAATTGCTCGTCCTGAGTCGTCCCTTTTTTCCGTTCGTCGTGGGTTGTTAGATCAGCCATGTAAAATTCCAAATCTGGTGGCACAAAACTTCAGTCGTGTCTTTCCGATGGACACAGACTGAAGTCCAGGCCACTTACTAAATTCCCATGATGTTGTATCCGCAATCCACGTAAATTCTCTCTCCTGTGATTGCGGACGAAAGGGAACTGCACAGGAAGAGCGCCGTATTACCCACTTCTCGAGCGTCAACATTACGACGCAAAGGTGCTCGCTCGGCGTGATGTTTTAGCATCGTTGAGAAGTCAGACACGCCGCGCGCGGATAGTGTTTGAATTGGACCCGCACTAATCGCGTTGACGCGTATGTTGCGTGGGCCGAGATCGTTTGCCAGGTAACGAGTGGTAGCTTCCAGCGCCGCCTTGGCAACTCCCATAACGTTGTACCCGGCTACAACCTTTTCGGCGCCGTAATAGCTCATGCAGACGATGCTGCCGCCATCTTTCATCAAGGGCACAGCGGACCTTGAGAGTTGGACCAGCGAATAAGCGCTGATTTCGAGTGCCGTCACAAAAGCATCGCGCGCAGTGTCGAGATATTCACCGCCGAGGGCTTCGCGCGGCGCGAAGGCGATGCTATGAATCAAGAAATCAAGCCGCCCAAACTCCTCGCCGACCCGACGAAACGTCTCATCTACTTCGTTTTGCTTCGTGACGTCACAGGGCAACAACAGAGCGCCGGGCATGCTTTCGTTCGTTAGCGACTCAACGTTTTCCTTCAAGCGTTCGCCCTGATACGTAAACGCCAGGCGCGCGCCTGCCTCGTGCAATACCTGGGCTGTGGCCCAGGCGATCGAGCGTTTGTTGGCGACGCCAAAAACAATTCCGAATTTGTCTTTGAGCATAAAGGGGGTTTCGATTATGGGCTGTTTGGAACGTTAGAGAGTATCAAACACGTTTGCCTGCCGACGCAAGAACACAGCCTGTGTATTCCCTTGCCACAATACGAAGATTAGCCGCTGAGTCAACAATCCCTGGTAGGTGTTTTACTGAACCTCAAAGCGAACTCTTTGCGAGGCGCTCGCCTTAGTTATTCGGTCGGTGGCCGTAACTTGCAGGGTGTACTGCCCCGCCCTCAGCTCTTCCAGCGGAATTTCCGCTGCGTAAACGAGATGCGACGGGTCTTCGGATTCAGTAGAAGGCTGGCGTGGGGGCATAGTGGCCACAAGTTGGTCTTCGCGGAAAATCTGTGCTTGAAGCGTTACATCGGCATGGGCGTTGGCTGCTGCCTCACGGTGTGCGGCGTTATAGATGTAGACCAGATAGCGCAGGTTGGAAGCGCGCTCGAACCTTCGGTCCACGCTCACAGTGATCCCTTCAACAACCTCGTCCGCCTTCTTCGTTGCGTCCAAAGCGCTGGGTTTTCGCTCGCCCAGGATGAGGCTGCTCATCGAAAAGCCCTGCTTAGACAGGTCCGGGATCTTTATCCACTCGGCGGCACTGCCGGTTTGACCGCTTGCCCGATCTCGAGCCGCCACGCGTACCTGGTAGAGCCCGGGCTTGAGTTTCGCGCGGTGGTTGTAGACGATTTCCGGGAGCTTGGCATCGCCGGTTAAGGGCGGGGTAACAGTCAGGCGGTGACTAAAATTGTCCATAGTTTTACCGTTGGCATCGAAGACTATCCCGGCTATCTCGACTACGGCGGCGGTCTTGTCTCCGTGCTGCTCCACCTTAAGCCAGCTGGTTTCGACCTTCATGGAAGCCAGCAGCGTTGAGCCCGCGCCAGGAGTTTCCATATAAGTTAAAACGAGCCGCGTCGGAACTGCGCGTTTCGGTACGAGCGAGTTGATTGCCTTACGCAAAGGGTCGACGGGCGCGGTCGCCTTGGCGATCTGCGCATCCTTTCGTTCTTCCTCGGGCGTGTTCTCGAAGTAACCTCGTTGAGCTCGGACGGAAAGATCAGGTCTATTCTTAACGGCGACCTTTACGCGATGAAATTCCTTCCCGCTTCGCACCTCATTCGGACGCCACGCCAGCAGATAGTAATTCGAAGTCTCTGTAAGCGCTTTGGTTACTTCCGGTGAAAGCCAGTTTGTGTTGTGAATAAAACGCCCACCCGTCTCCTCGGCGAGAGCGTTGAGAACATCCTCTCCAGCCGATCGCAAGGCAATTGCCGCGACACCAGTAGGTGGATTTTCAACTGTGGCGTCCATCATGTCCGTGACAAGTCCTCGAGCGTCGAGTGTGTAAACCATAACGCCGGACCGCATTGCTGCATCCGCTATCCGCCGCAGCCTCTCCGGTGTGTCACTGTTTCTGTGGTCTATCGGAAAACCATCCGAGAAGAAGAAGATCAGCTTGCGTCCAGGCATAACTTTCGCGCGACGCGCTAGAGTCTCGAGCGCCGAAAGCGTGGCTTTGTTGACACCGGCAACCTGCTCTCCCAGAATTCTGGCTCGCATCCTGACGATGTCTCGCGCTCTCGAAGGAGGAACGTACTGCATCCTTATCGTTTCTCGTACAAAGTATGCTGTGACGGCTGCGTCGCCCTGATTGATGAGAACCGCCGCGCCATCAGTCATCACCGGCGCCTCACCATCGCGCGTTCCAAAACCCCTGTAGCTGATGCGCGACACCGCCATCTTCAGCACGTCCTTGTTGTCCGTGTACTGTTGAAGGAATCCTACCTGGCCACTCGATGAGGTGATGGCGACCAAATCGTTCGGACCCATTTCCGTGTCGATGAACTTGATGATGGTGTCCTTCGCCAGCTTCAAGCTGTCAATCGCAAGATGAATGTCATCAACGAAGAATACGATCGCGCGGCTGCGGTTTGCCTCCACGGCAGCCTCTTTCACCTGGTTCTTCAACGTCGCACCTGTATCGCCGGTCGGCGCGCGTTGAGCTCGTTCGCGTGAAGACCCTGCTGACGCGCGTTCTAAGAATCCTACTTCGACTGGCTTGCCATCTACTTTCAGTTCGAAGTCCTCTATTCTCAGTCCTTCAACGAACTTTCCTTTCTTGTCGACAACGGAAACAGCTGTCTGCACCAGCTCTGTTGAGATCCGTATGACATCATCCGTGTCCTGGTCTCGCTGTTCCTTCTCAGGCGGATTTTGGTTTTGTTGCTGACCTGACGCGTTGACGCCACACATCAGAAGGAGAACTAAGACTGCGTAGACACAAAGAAGCTTGAGAGAGTAGTTTTGGTTCACTAAAGTTTTTCCAGGTAAGAGATTAAGCCGGGGAGAGCTGTTGCAGATAATACCATCCCGTATGGGTACAGCAATGAGTGCTGGTGTATTCACCGCCGGCCAAACCGCTATCGTCTTGATAGTCGTGTTGACTGATTACGCGCGTGTCATATTAGTGTTTGAAGTGGCGGATTCCCGTAAACACCATTGCCAGGTTATGTTCGTCCGCAGCGGCGATGACCTCGGCATCTCTCATCGATCCTCCAGGCTGAATGACTGCCGTAATTCCGTGTTGAGCTGCTTCATCAATTCCATCGCGGAAAGGGAAGAACGCATCGGACGCCAACACTGACCCTTTGACCGGCAATTGCGCGCGCATGGCGCCCAACTTTACTGAATCAACCCGCGACATTTGACCCGCCCCGACCCCAACGGTCTGACCTTCACGCGCATAAACGATCGCGTTGGATTTTGTGTGCTTACTGACGGTCCAGGCGAACAGTAACGCGCGAACTTCTTCTTCTGTCGGGGCGCGCTTGCTAACCACCTTCAGATCCTCACGTTTAAGTTTGTGTGTGTCGCGAGTCTGCACCAGCATCCCGCCGCTGATCTGTCTGTATTCAACGCTTTCGACGCGCGTAATCGGCGAGGCACGTAACACGCGGAGGTTCTTCTTCGAACGCAACACTTCGAGTGCCTGATCGTCGTAATCCGGAGCGATGACAACCTCAGTGAAAATCTCAACTACTGTCCGAGCGGCCGGTTCGTCAACTGAGCAATTGAAAGCAACGATACCGCCAAATGCAGACACCGGATCAGTCGCTAGTGCTTTTCGGTATGCCTCCTCAGCGGTTTTTCCCGAGCCCACTCCCGCGGGATTTGTATGCTTAATGATGGCGCAAGTCAGTTCGTCGAAGTCGCAGACCAATTGCCAGGCAGCATCTGCATCGACGTAGTTGTTGAACGACATTTCTTTCCCGGAAAGGACCTCAGCATTAGCAATACCGCGCTGAATGGTTGTCGTATACAAAGCGGCAATCTGATGAGGGTTCTCGCCGTAGCGGAGATTTGCAGTCTTACTAATCGTCCACGTGGCCGAAGCGGGAAGGCTCCCATGAAATCCTTCAATCATGGATCCAGGATCGTCGAAGTTAGTTGGAACGGACTTCTCGAAACCACCCTGGGCCACAATCGTTCCAATAGACCCACCCATCGTCGGGGGGCGGTTTGCGCCGGGGGGAGGGAAGAGACCGCTCTTATTTTTTTCTATCAAAGCGAGATAGCCAAACACGATTGAGTCGTATTGCGCGGTACGTTGAAAAGCCTTTTCCGCTAATCGTCTTCTGGTAAGAAGTGACAAGGAACAGTTGTTTGCGGCTAGCTCTTCAACAATCGAGCGATATTCATCCGCACCAGTAACCACGGCAACATCCCGAAAATTCTTCGCCGCAGATCGAATCATCGCCGGCCCACCGATGTCGATTTGTTCAATGGCTTCTTCGAGCGTCACCTCTCCGCCCTTAATCGTCTGTTCGAACGGATATAAGTTAACTACCACCAGATCAATAGGTTCAATACCATGATCTTGCATGGCTTTCTCATGTTCAGAATTGTCGCGCAGGCTGAGCAGTCCGCCGTGAATTTTCGGATGAAGCGTTTTCACGCGGCCATCCATCATTTCGGGAAAGCCCGTCACGTCCGAGACATCTCGAACTTCAATCCCAGCCTCGCGCAACGTCTTTGCGGTGCCGCCGGTGCTGATGATTTCCACTCCAAAGTCTTTAAGCTTGCGAGCGAAGTCAACGATTCCGGTCTTTTCAGAAACGCTGATCAGCGCGCGCGAGATGCGCTTCAGTCCTGTTGGTTTGTCGTCTGTCATGCGGTTGAAGTTATGCGAACCGGTATCCGGAGGATCTGTTTCCCATCAGTTGTCGAATTGATTGAATGCGGGAGTATAAATCGTGAATGCCCGGTAAGCTAAACGAACTACTGGCGCTGTCTGAGCGACTGAGGATTCTTGACGAAGAACTTCTGGGTGCGCTCGAAGCCGCGCGAACTCACCTGGTATTCAAAACCCTGCGGCATCGCCAGGGAAAATTCATGCCGCCGTCCGTCGTTAGCGCTTTCATTCAGGTAAAAGCCCAGCAGAAACTGACTCTTCAGATCGTCTTCGATCGCTTCGAAGATCGGCGTCAGGTCAACATTGCGCTGCGGCACTAACGCAGACTTCGCGTCGCCAACCAAAAAATATTTTCCCCCGGTCTTTTCGGCTAACTGTCGAAACCCGCTTGCTGGTGTTCGGACTGAGAGTCGCCCATTACGTGGCTCAAAAAGCGGAATATGAATCACGTAAAACGAAACGGCATTTTGAATCGCTGATTCAACGACTGTTTTTGATGTCGAGCGACTGGCATTGTCCAAGCCGTCGCTTAGCAGAATGACGATGCGCCGTTCCGAACGTACACGCGGAAGTTTGGTGAATAGCGCAATTGCTGCAGTCGCGGCGTCGAATATTGCTGTCCGTTGGTTCATCGCGACCGGGATTTCAAACGCGGCACTTGCGATATCTATGTCTCGATCAAATGGCGCGACCAAAGACGCAGTCTGCGCAAACCGCACCACTGCCACTCGCGATCGCTCACCGAACTTGCCGAACAAACCAATAGCCGCATCGCGTTGCTGGGAAATGATGTCGCGAGTGCTGCCTGACTGGTCCAGCGCAAACACGAGCCCAACACGGTCGAGACCACGATAGAGATAAAGCCCCGAAGTCACTTTATCTTTATCGATCAAAGTGAGATCCCGTTCGGCGAGAGTCTCCAACGATGCGTTCGCCTTGCTTCTAATACGAATAGGGAAAATTAAAAGGTCGGTGTTGACCCGTAGGACTTCCTCGTCGGATGCGGTTTCCTGAGCCAGTGCGGTGATAGGAAGGCAAAACGATAGCGTCATCGCTACGAGCGTTAGGCAAGCACACGTTCGCGCAAACAGTCTGAGACGACGCCGATCAAAAGAGTACGGAGAGTTCCGAAAGATCGAGGAAGGGAGCATCAAGCCATCGGCTAAACGAAAAAACGGCCGAAGAGCAGGAGACTCAGGATGATGATAATCGTGATTACTATGATCTTAACCAGGCTCATAACGGAACACCTCAGGTTGGTTAAGGGCCACCTAGCGGCAACGAAAGTACACGAATTTTAGACCGGGCCGCGTGGTCTGTCAACGAAATGGAGTCGTCCTGGTGGCACGGACATCTTGCCCGTGCCAAGTGGGACGCCCGTGCCACATTAGAAAAATCGCAGTGTGTAAGTAACCCTCAGACCGCGACCCATCTCGGGAGCAAATTCCTTGATAAACGACAGATGGTTTCGATAAAGGCGATCGCCCAGATTAAAGGCATTGAATGAAATAATGTGTGCCGCGTGTTGCTGGGCGATCAGATACGAGCCGGAAAGGCCGAATACCGTGTAACCTGCGGTGCGGGTCTCTGTCGGAAACAGATGGTCCTGATCTCTCGCCATCAAGACCTCCGGATTTATCAGCAAGCCCTTGTACCTAAACTCAAGACCAACCCGGGCACGCAACGGTGGAATGCGTGGGAGCGGCGTGCCGGTTTCGGCGAGCTCAGCCCTTACGTAATCTGCGCCAAGATTCAGCCAAATAGCCGGATGAAGGGCGACGTCGAGTTCTGCTTCAGCCCCGCGATAATGGGCGTTCGCCTGTCGATGTTCAGCGACGATCAAATCGTCCTGAATTGCTCCGGTGGGTGCGAGAAAGATGAAGTCGCTGATTCTATAAAAGAAACCATTCGCTTCGAGCTTTAATCGATCCGATGAGTGCCTGACGCCGAAGTCCAACCCATTGCCTAATTCGCGTTTAAGGTTTGCGTCGCCAATTTCAAAAGCGAGGTTACCTGGGTGTGGACCATCGTTGTAAAGTTCTTCCAACGACGGCGCACGGTACGAGTGCGAATAATTTGCGACGATGGAGCCGCCGGTCCAGGTTGAGAGTCGGACACCGGCAGCGGCCGAAACGCCTGTGAAACTTCGGCTGGGCAACAGGCCTCTCGCTAGAGTTTGTTCCGGTTGATAACGGTTGTGTTCAACGCGCGCGCCAAATTGAATTGAGGCTCGATCGAAGTCGAGGTTCTCGAGAGCAAAAAGAGCGAATGCGTTGTGCGTCGTCGGCGGAGCCAAAGCTTCTTCGCCGGTAGCTGAAAAATTTCTATGAGACGACCACGAGCCGAAGCGGCCGCTCAGCTTTCCGTTTTTTTCCTGATCGAAGATGCTTTGGAAAAGCAGACTCTTGTTTTTGAACGCAGTTCCAATTTCCCCTGTGGCCGATTCGATCTCCTGATGTGCGTAGTCGTTGTACTGAACAGAAAACGTGCCCGCCTTTACAAACGACGAAGCTTCTCGAAAGCCGCCTCGCGCTTCGATTGAATGCCGGCGCGGATTCAGTTCAACAATTTCAGGGTCAACCACGCTGGGATCGAACGGGATGCCGTAACGACGTTTGTCGAAGTTGTAGTTGAAGCTGAGAAACCAATTGGTTGGGTAAAAGCCCAGCCCCGCGGAGAAGTTGGCGGCGCGTGAAAACGAATTCAATACCGTGCCGGTCGGCGTGTCATAGTCGACTGATCTATGTGCACCGCCATTGGCCCAGAACAACCATTTCTCATTGCCCGCTTCGATGCCCGTGCTTCCCGCAAATTGGTTGCTGTTCGTTGCGCCTAGCGCGGTGAGGTAGCCGTTGATGCCTTTGTGTGCCGTGTCGTGGCCACTGACGGCATTTACGACGCCACCGATGGCGTTGCTGCCATACAGAAGGGTTGCGGGGCCTTTTACGACTTCGATTCGCTCGACGGTCAAGACATTTAAAGGTTCCGCATGGTCTCCGGATTCGAAGCCCAGTCCCCCAATCCTATTTCCGTCCTGGAGCACCAGCACGCGATCTCCATCGAAACCCCTGATGACCGGACGAGCAGTGCCCGGTCCAAAACTTCGCTTCGCCACACCGAGCTCACCGTCGAGTGCTTCGCCAAGAGAGACGGGACTCTTCTTTGCCAGGTCGATCGACCCGATGACTTCCACTGACTGAATCGAACTCGAGACCGCCTGTTCGGTGCCGGTGGCCGTGATCGTCACTTGTTCCTCTACCCCAGCGAGCTGGACACGAAAATCAAGGACTACATTTCCGCCCTGAGTTAGATCTACACTCCGAACGATGTCCGGCACGCGATCAAGATGAGCGATCACGTCGTATTTCGCCGGTGGCAACCCCTGAAACTGATAACGACCTTCTTCATCGGTCCCGACAGTTCGCTTTAATTGAAGAATCGTGATCAGGACGTTGTGAATCGGCTTTCCATTTTCACCGAGTGTTACAGTGCCGCTAAGGGTTGTGTTCCCCTGCGCATAGGCCGAAGCGGATAAGACGCCGATAACTACGATGATGGAGATCTGGCGAAGAGTTCTAAGAAACGATTGATGCTGTGAACATCCAAACATGACGGTTTACCTCGTTCATAAAGAGAGCACTTAAATCCAACGTCCTCACAAGGGACGGAACCCAGCAATTTCCGGGATCGACCAGGTGAAAGACGAGCTGACTTTGTTACGAGATAAACGGAGGAGCGCGACCTGCGGTGGTCGCAGGAATGCGGTGGACGAAAAGCGAGCTGATTACGGCGTCCCCGGCAACACTAATAACAATTGGTGGCTCTGAAGTGGAACGCGTTGTGAGAGTTGTAGAGAAGTGGTGCTGTAACTGGCAGATGAGACAATCGCTGCAACCAACCCGCCCGCCGAACGCGCTATCAGAACTACTCTCGTTAGCGATCGAGTTTGCACCCGAGACATCCGCCAGGACCGCACCGTGTTTGTGTGCAGCCTCAACCGTCGTTCCATATACAATAAAACCCAGCAGCAGGAACGAGAGTATTCTGGAAAATGTAGCGTTCGATTTCATCGATAAGTCATCAGTTAGAGCGTGACTCTTAATATAGGGATGCCTGCCCGTAGGGTCAACGCTGGAAGCTGTGGGTTACCCCCTTTAGAAATCAAGGTAGATTAGGTACTAATCCCAGGTGTTAGACCGACAGGACATGAGAGACGTTGGAGACTATAATTGGAGCGCCGGAGGGCAAGACGTTCGGAGTTGTATGGTTACTTTGTTATCCATGAATAAATTGTTCACACTAATTGGTTGGCTGGCTGTGGCGTCGCTGGGACTCTTGCTAGCTCTCACCTCTGGATGCAGCACACTGGCAAGCAAGAGCGATACGGGAGTGGTGGTTGCGCGTCGCGCTCAAATCAGGAGTTCTACGGCCGTCGTTGCTGCAGACCTGCTCGAAGTCAATAGGGGCGATGGCGTTGATATTCTCGACTTCCAGGACGTTCAGGATCCCTCAGACAACAGCAAGAAAGAACGTTGGCTGCGCGTGCGCGCGCATGATGAAGACAGCACTGAGGGGTGGATCGAATCGCGTAACGTTATGCCCGAAGAGGTACTCCAGGCGTCGCGAAAACTGGCCGAAGAAGACAGCAACATTCCCGCACAAGCTACGGGTCAACTTCGAGCGAGCTCAAACCTTAGATTGGGTCCCGATCGAAGTGACAATGAAAACATCATGATGAGACTCGACAGCGGATCCAGTTTTGAGATCGTCGCGTGGAAACGCGTGCCAAAACCGAAAGCTTCGGAAGTAATTGAAAGTGATATTGCGCCTAAGGCTGGAAGCGCCCAGCAGGGAAGCGCAACGTCTGCACGCGAGAAGCAGGAGGCGGAACAGGAAGAGACAAATGAACTCTGGTACAAGGTGCGGCTGCCTCCTTCAATTTCGCCGGCGCCGGCTGGTTGGATTTACGGCAAACAGGTAGAACTGACTGTTCCAAGTGACATCATCTTTTATCGAACGGGCCGTGAGTTTGTGGCGTGGCAGCGACTCGACGGAGAGTCGTCGGACGCCGACGGATCAAAAACAAAAGACGCAGCCAGGGAATCCAAGCCGGGAAGCTGGGTGATTCTCGAGAAGAGCAGTTCCAACCAGGCCCACACTCTTGATGAGCCGGACTTTGATCGGATTTATGTGCTTGGTTATGACAAGCGGAATCAGGAGCACTACACCGCCTACCGTAGTCCTGATCTCAAGGGCTTCTTGCCATGTCGAATCGAAGGACAAGCTGATAACAAGACTTTCACCATTCGAGTTCAGGACGATGCCGGCCAGATAAGCGACGTTCAATACACCGTGTACAAGGATGCGCGGGGTTATGTGAAAGTCACAGCGCCAAACGCTCCTGCGCGTGAGAAGAAAAAGAAGTAAGTGGATCCAATGTCTGCTCCTTCCATTGCAGTGAATGATCGAATTCGGCATTCAACACGTCGACCATTTGTTGTTGGTGTCGGTGGGTTTTCTTCCAACGTTGGCAAGACAACTCTGATGTGCCAACTGCTCGAGGCCTTCCCGGGCTGGGAGGCAATAAAGACGACACGTGGCCACTATCGTTCCTGCGGAAAAGATCCTCACGCATGTTGCGTAAGTCATTTGTTAAGCGACGAGCCGCTGATTAGATCAGGACGTGCCCAGGACGAATCGCCTGACAAAGATACAGGCCGCTATTGGTCTGCGGGCGCGGCGAACGTGCACTGGCTCATTGCTACCGACGATCAGATTGCAGAAGGATCGAAGAGAGCGCTCGAACTGGTTAGGTCCCCGGGGGTTTTCATCGAAGGGAACAGCTTCTCAGAGAGTGTGCAACCAGACTTTTTTGTGATGGTCACATTCGCGGGCGACTCACCAATCAAGCCGACTGCGAGACGCGCCTTAGATAGAGTGTCTGCGTTCTATGTGTCCGATTCGTCGGAAACAGATTGTGGAGACAGTGTGAAGTCGAGGCTTGAGCGGCTAGGTTTACCGGGAACTGATCTTCCGGTATTTCCCAATACTGCTTTGGGCCTGCTGGTTGATCAAATTCGCGAAGGGTTTTCGTTATTCAGGCAGTTGGAGCAGCAAACCGATCTGAGAATGCTTGCATCTTAAGTGGGCCTGATTACAAGGCCTCACGCAAGCTGTACAAGTGTAGTGAGACGAGTTTTGAAAAGGCTCTTGACAAGTAGGTTTTTGTCCCTATAATGCCCTTTCCCTTTTGGAGAGGGAGTTGACAGTAAGGAATTTATAAGGCACATAAAGGTGCCGCTTTTCTCTAGAGAAAAATCCAGAGGAAGGCGGCCTTTTTGTTCGATGAAAATAACATTTTCCGAACACAGTGCCTTGCTTGACAGAGTAAATTCCATCAGTTAAAGTCTCCGTTTGCTTGGGGCGAGTTTAAGTCGTCTGTAAGGCAATCCAAAGACAGTTTGGAATCGATCTTTGAAAACTAGATAGAGCGTGTCCATATCAATGAACTTTGAGAGTCAAAACGACGAGCGATAAAGCTCGCGTTC
>CAVSTX010000005.1:0-147500 GCA_963730985.1 Pyrinomonadaceae bacterium | reverse complement strand
AACTATAACGGTCCTAAGGTAGCGAAATTCCTTGTCGGGTAAGTTCCGACCTGCACGAATGGCGTAACGATCTGGGAGCTGTCTTAACGAGAGACACAGCGAACTTGTAGTACCGGTGAAGATGCCGGTTTCCCGCATCTAGACGGAAAGACCCCGTGCACCTTTACTACAACTTGATAGTGGGTTCGGGCAAACGATGCGCAGGATAGGTGGGAGGCTTTGAACTCGCCCTTTCGGGGGCGGGGGAGCCAACGGTGAGATACCACCCTTCGTTTGTCTGGACTCTAACCTAGCGCCGTAATCCGGTGCAGGGACACTATCAGGCGGGTAGTTTGACTGGGGCGGTCGCCTCCCAAAGAGTAACGGAGGCGCTCGAAGGTTGGCTCAGGCTGTTTGGAAATCAGCCGTAGAGTGTAAACGCATAAGCCAGCTTGACTGTGAGACAAACAAGTCGAACAGGTACGAAAGTAGGAGTTAGTGATCCGGCGGTTCTGTATGGAAGGGCCGTCGCTCAACGGATAAAAGGTACGCCGGGGATAACAGGCTGATCCTGCCCAAGAGTTCACATCGACGGCAGGGTTTGGCACCTCGATGTCGGCTCATCGCATCCTGGGGCTGAAGAAGGTCCCAAGGGTTTGGCTGTTCGCCAATTAAAGCGGTACGTGAGCTGGGTTTAGAACGTCGCGAGACAGTTCGGTCCCTATCTGGTGTGGGCGGAGCAGGATTGAGGGAATCTGTCCTTAGTACGAGAGGACCGGGATGGATCCACCTCTAGTGTACGAGTTATGGCGCCAGCCGTAGCGCTCGGTAGCTAAGTGGAGCATGGATAAACGCTGAATGCATCTAAGCGTGAAGCCAGACCCAAGATTATTCCTGCCAGTGAGACTCCTCGTAGACCACGAGGTTGATAGGGTGGATATGTAAGTGCAGTAATGTGCTCAGTTGACCACTACTAATCAGTCCCTTGGCTTGACCATAAAATTTACTCAAGCAACAAACAAGCTGCGCCTTGCACAGCTTGCCTTTCGGTCACTATTCGATTTTCCAAGATCTTTGGATCGTTGTTCGTAGTCAGTAGTTAGTAGTTAGTTGCTGGTGGTAGCAAACAACTGACAACTAACCACGAACAATCGACAGTTTTTGAAGTTTTCCGGTGATTTTGTCGGCAGGGTCACACCCGTTCCCATCCCGAACACGGAAGTTAAGCCTGCTGGAGCCAATGGTACTGCACGGGTAACTGTGTGGGAGAGTAGGAAGTCGCCGGGATTATTAGAGAGGCCCGCTTGATTAAATTCAAGCGGGCTGTTTTCGTAAGTGTGGGTGTGGGTGAACGGGTTTTTATTGGCGAATACCAGCTTGCAGACTGCGTGTTGCGATCAATGATCTCAACCGCGCGAACCACGCGCCACTATGAACAATCCTCGTTACCGCATGCCGTCTGCTGTTAAGCAAGGCAGATTTGGTGAGATGTGAGAGCGCTCGCCAGTTTTCACCGAAGAGGTAAATTGCGTTTCCGGTTACAGGGCAATCTAGAACGGCGGTTCTCGCTTGAGCAAAGTAAAAAACGACGTATCCCTCAAACTCCTCTGTTCCCACGAATACTTCATTAGGATTCATGCTGTAGACCCTATGCAGTCTATTGACATCAAAAACAATTCGCGAATCCCGTGATGATAAGCCTTCGAAATGTTTTATGAGTTTTTGGAAGGGCTGATTGCCCGGCGGCAAAAGCTTCCAGTGCAATTTCTTCGCGCCAAAGTTCCCGCCGCGCTCGGTATAAATCGCTAGGTCCTCAAAATACACGATTTACAATTCGTCTATGAAAACTAGATGGAGATGAACCGCGAGCTTTAGATTCAAGTAGGCGTGCATACTCCAAGAGTACTGCAGGGTCGTAGCTCACAAACGTTTCGTTTCCTCGGCGGACCTCTCGACCATGCAAACAGTCGTCGATGATTTCTCTGAGTTCACCAAACTCCACTCTGACAAGTGTTTCAAAGAGATCCGAGCTAAGTTTCGTAGTTGAGCGCAGGACCTCTGTGGTTGAAACCGACTCATTAGAGTGCTGGGGTATGTTTCTGGTCGCGGCGTTTTGAATTTCAACCACAACGTGCTTAACAACGGGAGCTGGAATGTACTCTGACCCATTTTTCAAGTTTGTGCCCATCCTATTGGCGATTCTCATTACTTCTTGAGTATTCGAGCGAATCGCTTGACTCAACTCGTAAGCTGTGGCGCGCGTCCGTGCTTTTCCCTCAACGATCTCCTTCATGTGACGTGCAATGACGTGTTGTCTAAGCAGAGCCTTCGAAGCCAAACCCTCACTGCAAATGGCGCAAATACGTTCTTTCTTGTGAGGTGACTTCTTGTGAGATGATTTAGAAGTGGAAATTGCCGGAGGCGGTGTGTACATAAGCATCAATTTTCGGCCGCGTAAGCCTTGTTTTTGTTTGGAACGGTTGACTGACTTTTTCCCTCGGATTGTGCGTCTGGCTACGATTGGACTCTTTATTGTTTGGTGAGTGTTATCAGGTCGAGGGGCCTTGTCAGAGCTCAAGGTTTCATTCAGCAGGCCGACGAACGGTTTATGGAAAAGCTTCGGGCCTCCTTTGTCAGTGCTGCTTTCCTTCGAGCCCTGCGCTTCGGGTAAGGGGCCGATAAATGTTCTGTGAGTAAGCTTGGGCGTTAGTTTGCCCTTGACACTGTATTTCGGCAAGTACTTTTCGCGGAGCGTGTTGGCCAGCTGCCAGCGAACGCTATTCGATGGCACGCTGACATCAACGCCGTGGCGACGCACCTCTTGAATAAGACGCTTCGTATCGAGTTTAAGTTCTTTAGCGAGGTCATACAGCCTGATCTTCGTGCGGACCGTCATGATTGCTCACCCAACAGAATCTCCTTAGCGGTCATTTTCATGATGCCCAACGTAGAAATCAAGTTAGTAGACCAGTGTCGATTTTTGGTTTTCCGGTGATTTTGTCGGCAGGGTCACCCCCGTTTCCCATCCCGAACACGGAAGTTGAGCCTGCTGGAGCCGATGGTACTGCGCGGGTAACTGCATCGGAGAGTAGGAAGTCGTCGGGATTATTAACAAAGCCCGCGAGAGCTTTACGCTACCGCGGGCTGTCGGGTTCATATGAATTGGCGGAACTCGTCATCGAAACGATTTAGTCTTGAACTGTTTTGCCTAGTTTCTTCACCCTCCAAAGAAAATAAAGCTCCTCACTTCTAATTGATTCGCGAGCATCACCTAACGGTAATACCTTTTCCAGCATATCGATTGCGACCTTGGTGAATCCCAACACCTTGGCCATCTCTGCGATTTCTGTAGGAATGAAACCGGTGTAAATCCCAAATGAAATCGCGCCCACAACCGCGATACCTGATCTGTAGGCGGTCTTCACTAGATCCTTTTTTGCTAAGCGAACACTCTGATCTCAGGTCCGCAAGTTGCGGCGCTATGACGTCAGAGTACAGTTCCTTGGCCTCTTTCTTAGTGAACGCCTTGCCACTGCTTCGGAACTCGTCAATTGCCTTATTCAGAGCCTGACGATATTTGACGAATGCTTCCTCTTCTCTGCTCCTAATTTTAATCAGGTCACCGATTTTAGTCTCAGCAGCGAATGGAACGAGCGAAGTAAGATGTTCAAAAGCAATTGAATTCCGGTCTTCTCTTTTTGGATTCTTCTTAATCGATTGTAAGAATGTTAAGTCAAGCGGATTGTTCGTGAGGAAATGCGTGCTTAAGATTTCTGCTGATACTATTGCATATGTGACGCTATTGGTTATCTTATTGATACAGCCTTCGTGAACTCCCAATTTCCTCCGCAGGCTTTGAGACAACCGCACAGTTTCGCCCCGCTCCATTTTTCGTAAAATGCTTGGCATTGCAGTTAGAATCTCATGAACCTCACGATAATGAGCATGATTGCTAGTAACCATTTCATGCTCCAAGTAAGGCTGCGGTGCACTCCATTCGATCTCAAATAGATCCGAATCTAAGTGCGTGAGCGTCGCTGAAGTGTTGGCAACGTAACGGCCATCGAGCTCTCTCCGAGCCGTCTCTATTCTCCGCTTCATATCCTTCCCCATAGTTGTTGCCAAACATTCTTGACACCAATGCTCATGCGGAGTGAAGAATTGAACGTGACCACTTTCAAGTAGAGGCTGAAGGGCAATAAGGACGGAAAGATCCTCATAAAGCTTGATTCTGAGCTCGTCTTCATCGAAGAATTCGACCGAATGACCATAATCCGACAGGAAATTTTCGACGTAGACTTTATCGCTATACAGTACTGCGAATCTTGCGAGTTCGTTTACTGCAGCCAATCTATGATCTAAGCCTTCGCAAATACCACGGCTCCCACCAAGTGATCTAGAGGCGGAATGGGTGAATGTTGCGTCAGAGGTCTTTGGCCATTCAGGCTCAGCGATGTTCACAAGGACTTCGGCTAAGTCAATAATCTCAGTCGAGTTCAGTTTATCTATTGACGAAAGCCTTATGTAATTGCGACGTATGAGGTCGTTGGATTTAAGGTACTCAAAGACTGGTTGCATCACTGAAGCTTAGCGTGCAGTCTCAGGTTTAGCAACGAAACTGTTATTTGGTTTGTGCTCAAGTCGTCCTCGGAAAAGGTCTGTCGTTGGGAGCGTTGACTTCACGATTGGGAATTCGAAGAGTCGGATTTTCGGGAGCTTCTCTGCGGGTCGTACGCATTGCCAAAGGCGACCACTGCTGGAGCCCATGGTACTGAGTGTGAGCGTAGGAAGTGGCCGGGATTATTAAACGAAGCCCGCTTGATTCACTTCAAGCGGGCTTTCTTTGTTTTGTGCTGCGTGCGGGTCTAACTGATGGTCTTTCATCGCCCCGGAGGGGCGAAATGTTTATAGTCCGCGCATAATTATAACCGAAGGCTCCGCGGCGAGCGTCAATGCCCCCGCAAACTCAATTTCACATGTCGCTCCCTTTGGAGTCGAAGCCGTCTTATGCAGGGATGTTGGTGGTCTCGATTCAAACGATGTCGAACTCCGTAGAGTCGGATGGGTATTCCGAAATCCGCATTCCGCTCAACGATGAAAAAGGCGTTATTAATAGTCATCCTTGCATTCGGGCTGTTGGGCGTCGTCGGCTCGATCTTCTTGATGTTGCGAAACCCAGGCGCGGTCGCCACGTCGGCCGCACAACCGTGGCCGGGAGACTTGGGCAACCTCAAAGCGGCCGAAGATCGATGGCCGTCTCTGAAGGCCAACGAGGCGTCCGTGAAACTGAAGTCGCTCGCCAACGCCTTGCCGAAGAATGACGACATCGACGACTTTGTAGCGCGCGAAATCACGCGGGGCGATCTTGCCGTCGGTGACCCGCCGGCGCTTGCAGACGTCTCCGCGATCCGCGAGCTTGCTGCTGCGCGAGCCGATAATGTGGGAGCGCGACGAGGGAATCGGCGGCGGAAACGAAATGAACGAGAGACGCACGGTGCAATTGAAAGTGGCCAGGGTGCTCGTTGCGAGCGCGCTGACGAAAGCGCGCGCAAATGATCCAACAGCGTGGGACGATCTGCACGCCGTGTGGAAGCTCGCCCGCACCTTGGATGCACATCCGCAGATGATGGCTCAAACGGCCGCATTGTCGATGGTGCGAATGGTCAATGCGGTCGCCTGGAAAATGCCCTTGCCCGCGCCGGCGTGGTTCGGCGAGATGCAGACGCACGACAGTGTGCAACCACTGCTCGAGTCGTTTCACTTTCAGGCGGCGTCGTACTGGCAGGACGCCGCGTGGATTTTTCCGACGAAATGGCTCGCAAAGTCGATCGAACACGATCGCAAGATCGCCGAACAGTTGTTCAACCAGACGCGGTGCGATGTGAACACGCCCATGAATGAATTGGGAACAGATCTTTCATCTGTTTGGCGCCGCGCGTTTCGCTATCGCGCCGAGCGCGAGGCGACGGCGAACGTGTTGCGCGTGCGCGAAGGGAAGACGATCGATCACGACCTCGGTCTGCAGCGACGGCGCGTGGAAGTTCGACGGGGCCACACTGCGCTTCAGCCGCGAGATCGCGACGTCCGCGCCCGATACTCCGATGCCGCTGGTGCTACGCATCAAGCCGTAGCGAATGAGCCTCACGTTGAGTAATAATAAGCCGCCGCTGCCGCTCGAGTTTTGGCCGCCAACTGGCGCTAAGCTCATTAACGATGGCTTTCAGCTCGGGTACACGCCTGGGTCGTTATGAGATCCGTTCCCTCCTCGGGAAGGGTGGAATGGGTGAGGTCTATCTGGCCCATGACACGCAGCTCGAACGTGTAGTTGCCCTGAAAGTACTGCCCGCCAAGGTTGCCGGCGATATCGGAAGTGTTCGTCGTTTCACACAGGAGGCGAAAGCGGCCTCCGCCTTGAATCATCCCCACATTCTGACCATCTTCGAGGTCGGACAAGCAGACTCCAGGCATTTTATCGTCACTGAATTCATCGAAGGCGAAACACTGCGCCATCGCATGCGGGGAACGCTAAAGTTGGGCGACGTCCTTACCATCGCCGCACAAATCTGCGACGCTCTATCGGCCGCACATGAAGCCGGCATCGTGCATCGTGACGTCAAGCCCGAAAACATCATGATGCGCCGCCGTGATGGTTACATCAAAGTCCTCGATTTTGGTCTTGCCAAGCTCATCGAACATCAAGCAGCCACGGTTGACACGGAAGCTCCGACGAAGGCCGCCATCCTCACAGACCCAGGCACCGTCCTCGGCACGGCTCAATACATGTCGCCGGAGCAGGCACGCGGTCAGGCGGTTGATGCGCGGACGGACATATTTAGTCTGGGCGTTGTCCTCTATGAAATGGTCGCCGGCCGCGCTCCGTTCCAGGGCGAAACCAAGACTGACATTGTTAATTCCATAATTAGCGCAGAACCAGCGCCGATGGCGCGCTATGCGCGCGAAGTGCCTGATACGCTCGAGTGGATAGTGAGCAAGGCACTCCGCAAGGACAAGGAGGAACGGTATCAGACAGCGCGCGAGTTGCTAACAGATCTGCGCAGCCTCAAGCAGCGGCTGGAATTTGCGGCCGAACAGCAGCGCTCTGTGCCCCCCACGTCGTACAGCGAAGCGGCGATGACAACAGCGAGCGCGCATGGCCCAATCAGTACGCTGAAGAGCGCAGACGCGCAAACTGAAACAGCGGCGCGCCCTACGTCCAGCGCGGAATATCTGGCAAGCGAAATCAAGAAACACAAGCGAGGCGCCGTCTTCATCGTCGCAGCGTTGATCCTGGTGCTCGCCGGTGCAGTGATCGGACTCAAATACATCGGTTGGACTCGCAAAGCATCCGAACCTTTCAGCAGGATTAAGCTCACTCGACTTACCAACACGGGGAAAGGCCGCTGGGCCTCAATTTCTCCTGATGGAAAATACGTCGTGCACATCGTGGGCGATCCTGGCCGAATGACCGTCTGGCTCAGGCATATTGCTACCGGAAGTGAGAAAGAAATAGCGCCTTCACTCGGCGGCGTAACCTACTGCTGTCCGTCCTTCTCGCCGGATGGCAATTACGTTTATTACTTCCAACCCCAAGGTAATTTGCCCAGCGTGGGCTACCGGGTGCCCGTGCTGGGCGGTGACCCGAAAAAGATCATTGAAGACGTTGACTCGCAGCCAACGTTCTCTCCCGATGGCAAGCGGTTCGCCTTCATTCGTGGACATCCTGCCGAAGGATCTGTCGACCTGATCGTGGCCAATGCGGACGGCACGGGAGAGCAGAAGATCTCCACCTATGAGCTGGTTTATTTTTTCCAGCCGGGCGTTCCGATGAATGCAGCGTGGTCACCGGATGGCGAGAACCTTGTGCTCGGTGTTCCAGCTACTGATACCTCCGGTCTTTACCGTCGGATGCTTGCAGTGCGAGTCAAAGATGGGAAGTCGACTGAGATAAGTTCGCAGAGATGGTATGCGCTGGGACAATTTGCCTGGCTGCGTGACGGCAGCGGCCTCATCTTTACAGGGTCAGACCAGCCTTCGGGATCGCCTGTGCAAATCTGGTACATCTCATATCCCGCAGGCAAGACGCGTAACGTAACTAACGACTTGAATGACTACCGCGGCGTCAGCCTGACTGCGGACGGTTCCGCTTTAGTTACGGTGCCACTGGATCGTCTTTCGACTGTATGGCTTGCGCCCAAGGGAGATTCGAGTCGCGCTGTACAGATCACCTCTAACAAATATGATGGGTTGGACGGCGTTGCCTTTGCCCCAGATGGTCGTGTGGTCTATACATCACGGACCGGCGGCGCCAAGGCGAATCTCTGGATTGCAAATGCTGATGGAACAGGTCAAAGACAGTTGACCGCCGATGATCACACTCACTCCATGCCAGTGGTATCACGGGACGGCCGTTATGTTTTGTTTGTTTCAAATCGGGCGGGCACATCACAGAATATCTGGAGGATAGACATCGACGGCGCCAATGGGACCCAATTGACCCACGGCCAGGCTGATACCGCCCCCAGTCTGTCGCCCGATAGCCAGTGGGTGGCTTACACGAATAATGATAACGGCACGCAGAGCTTGTGGAAGGTACCGATTACGGGCGGCAACCCTGTAAGACTGACTGACTTCGCCACAGCAACACCGATTATCTCACCAGATGGAAAACAGATCGCTAGTAACTACCTTGATCTTCAGGCAAAGCCGACACGTCAATTGGTAGCCATCATTCCATTTGAAGGTGGTCAGCCGATTAAGACGTTTGACATTGTGATGCGTCCACTGAGGCTGCGCTGGACGCCGGATGGGAAAGCACT
The DNA here is from genome assembly GCA_963730985.1 of Pyrinomonadaceae bacterium. Classification (GTDB taxonomy): domain Bacteria; phylum Acidobacteriota; class Blastocatellia; order Pyrinomonadales; family Pyrinomonadaceae; genus PSRF01. The sequence continues at coordinate 138,705 of CAVSTX010000005.1, read as the reverse complement.
GATCTATAACGTAACGCGTGCCGGTGTATCTAATCTCTGGAGACAGCCCATTGAAGGCGGCGCTCCCGTACAGTTGACTGACTTCAAATCCGACCAGATTTACTATTTCGACTGGACCCAAGACGGCGTTCAACTGTGCCTTGCCCGCGGCTCGTCGACTAGCGATGTGGTTTTGATCAGCGACTTGAAATAGAGGTGCCCGACACAGATGATTGTTGTTCTTGATTGCGGGTAACGCTTGGTTTCCATTCTCGCCGCCGGAGAGAGTAACAAGCCCGCGAGGATTAATTTCTCGCGGGCCTTTTCGTTGAAGCGCCATCGCTCTACGGCTAAAAATCCGTTTGAGAGCTGCGGGACAATCTACTTCCGCGCCGCTTGCACCTTCGTACCGTAATCGAGCGACGCGTAAAACGTTCCTCGGCCCTCCGGCGTCAGGTCCAGAATATTCCAAATCGCATTCAGCTCATCGATGCCACGCTCTTTGATGTCCTCGGCCAGCCGTGGATGACCACTGTAAAAATGGCGCAACGTGCCGTCACTGTCACGTGTGAAAACCGAAATCGTCGAATCCTGATGTCCCTCGCGATCTTCGCTGCCGAGATCGTACTTGAAGGTGCTCTCGCCAGCGCTCAGCAAACGTAGTTTGTCCCAACCTCTGTTCCGCGCGTGTGCGCGTAACCTGGGCGTGCCAGCCGCCGCCACAATCGCCAGGTCGACATTTTGCGCGAGGTGATGCGCGATCCCATTGAAGCTATCGATCCAGGCGGTGCACATGGGGCACGGTTCGGTTTGCTTCTTTCCATACATGAAGTGATAAATCACGAGCGAACGATCCGGCGCGGTGAACAATTCGCTTAATCGCACCTTGTTTGTCGGTTCATCGCCTTCGTCAAGAGATGCCGGCCCCTCGATAAACTCATAGTCTTCCACAGACGCGCCCGGCGGCAGTTGCCGGCGCAGCGCTGCGACCTTTTCGCGCTGCTTCATCAATTCGATCTCGGCGAGCCGGACCTCCTCACGTTTCGCCAAATATTCCGCCGACTCATTCGGCAAGTTCGTCTGTCGATAAGTTCCGTCAATAATTTCGTGGACCATTAGTCACACCTCCACTGAAAGCAAACCACTGAATACTGAATTCCGAATTCCACCACTCTCTCTGACCGCCGACTTGTGAGTTCTGTTTTGACCCGCGAGATTCGTTTCACGCGGGCTTTCTCACTTGCCTCACAATAACATCACTTGAACGGGTTTCGTTCCGGTGGTTCTTCGTGATCGGAAACTGTTCGTAAAAGCCCCTTGACGACTAAGTTTAGTGGTTGGATGCGGTGGCGTAGCCAGATCCTCATTCGCTCGGGTTGTGCTCCAAGGCGCGCTTTGGGTTCGAGCGCTGTGCGGCCGAGTGAGAGTCGCGTGCAACCCAGGTCAATCGCGTGACCAATCACGGATTGAAGTAAGCGGAAGTAGATAGGTATGCCGGAATTCGCTTTCCGGTCGAACCCGATGTAATAACCTACCGCTGTCTCACGGTCCTTAACTGTTGTTACAAACCCCAGAATGGTTTCGCCTTTGCGCAGGATCGTGAAGCGCATGTCGTCGCCTAGTCGCTCGGCGAGCGTTGGCAGGAAAGCTCACTGGCAGCGTCACCAATCTTAGGCGCGCGTTCTTGTGAGTCTGCAAGTAGAGTGCGTGCAGCTCTTCGGCATGGCGCGCGATGGCGGCGCTTTTGATTTCCTCGATTGTGCAGCCGGCGGCCGCTACTTCCTTATCAATCTGTTTTGACTGCTTGCGATATTTGGAATTTAGACTCGCGAGGTAATCGTCATAACTCTTCCACCCGGGTGCAATGTCGAGCACCATGTTGGGTTCGGTTTCGAGTTCGCGGTAGGAAAAATGTGAGAGGGCTTGCGCGCCGGTGGCATGCTCGTCCGTAATGTCCTTAATCATTACGAACGCCGTGTCACCGGACAACTTGTCGACGCGACGCAGTCGATAGACCGCTTCGGCAACTGCCGGCCAAAGCGCAGGTTGATTTTCACCGGGCGCGAAGCAGATGCCGTGCATGCCCCAGGAAAGAACGTTACCGCAGACGAGCATTTTTTCTTCGTGGCGATCGAGGTGAGCGGCAATGCGAGCGGCACTGGCGCGGGTCAGGCGCGAAGTTGGTGTTTTGTGCAGTCGCTCGAGCTGCACGGAAATTTGTTGAGCAGCGATAGCAGCGACTGGTTCTTTCTCGCGAAAGATTAGCGCGTAACAAGGTCGCAGATTCTCAGGTCGGGCATCCTCGATTACGGATAAATAACGGCGTGAAAGAAAGAGGGAATCGTCAAAGGTCACCTTGTCCCAGTGTGATTTGTCGAAATAGTCAATGCGGTCAGCGAGCGCGAAAGAGTAACCGCTGGGCCGGTGCCGTTCACGATGATGTTCGCGGACATCGCGAGCTTTCGTGACTATCTTCTTGAGGGGCTCAATGTTTGGCATCGAGGAATACTAAACCAACGGAACGGAAATCAGATTTCAGCACGGTGACTAAGTGTATGCTAAGTTAAACTGGTGGTTATATGCGACGTAAAAATTGGCGAATCGTAATTGTCGGACTGGTGTTAATCGTTCTTGCTGCGGGGTTTTCCTTTTTCATGACGTCTATTGCGTCGACGTCAAACGATCCGGTGGCGTTGATGCAAACAGTTGGAAGGGTTGCCGGCGTAGTCGGAAGCATCGGCACCCTAATGATCATAGTTGGACTGATCGGCAGGAAGAATTGAGTAGCAAGCAGTACGGGGACAGGATCAGGATTTGACGCATCAGTTGTCGGCCAGATTTCGGCGCGGGCCAATCCTGATTAATCGCCTCGATGCGATCTCGACTTTGTTTTAATCTGCTCGGCTTGACCGCTCTCATCTCTGAACGCATTGCTCAATAGTGCGGCTTCCTTGAGTTTGGGGTTCGCGACCCATTCGCGTGCAGAGACGAACGAGACCTTGTCGTAGACCAGCACGATCGTTCCCAACTCCATCAGCTTGCTTACTTGACGCGCTGCGAACATCGGTATGCGAATACAACCATGACTCGCCGGTGCGTTGGGGACGTTGCGTGCTCCATGAATTGCTACACCGCCGCTGATGTAGTTCGGATAATAAACTGAGCCCAGCGGACCCTTTTCCCAACCAACACTCTTGTCATAAACAAGGAACCTGCCGCGAGGCGTGTAGGCAATGCTCTTCTGACCTTCGTTTGGAAACTCCTGGTTATTGCCGGTCGAGGTGGGAAGTACTTTGACACCGCCGTCTTCGTTCACCACCATCAGCACCTGGCGATCAACATCAACTTCAACATGAGCGTATCCAGCTTCTCTCGCCTTTGGAGATGCGCTCGTGCGAATTGCCTCCAGCTCGGCGGGCGAGAGTTTGCCGGTAACCGGCCGGCCTTCATATTTCTGAAAGGCGATTAGTGCCGACTGCGTCGCAGGGTCAAATAGTCCATCGACCGGGCCTGTCCAGTAGCCCATGTTGGACAGTCTGCTTTCAGCCTCTCTAGTTTGTGTTCGGGAAAGAGACTGGTGCTGCTGCGCGTTTGCAATTGAAGTCGCAGATACCAGAAACAAGAAAATGGCGAGAAGGAGCTTTCATCTGGGTTTACGAATAACACGAAACGGGACGGAAAGCACGGGTTGTGCTACAGGGCCTCGCTTCACCCTGGGCTATAACATCGCGCGCGATTTTAGGAGCGGGGGCATGCCCCCTTCCTGACCTTGAGACATTCGATCTTGAGTGTGGCAATGTTGGTAGACATGCACGTCGTTGTTGAGTCAGGATATAAACAAAAACCAAAGCGCCGACAGGTCGGCGCACTCCAAAGAGGCGCTCCAACGTATAGACCTCGACTGGGCTTAATTAAACGCTTCGGCCCTTGTCGCTGAAGAAGAACCACAGACCATAAATGCCCAGCGCGGTGGCAAGTGGAATTACCGGAAGCAAAACTACGGAAGCGATAATGCCCCAGAATCTCGCACGCGGGCGTCCTTTGAATATCTTCCAACTTGCGAGCGCTGGAGGCAGTATGAAGATAAGCCCAAGCACTCCGTAGAAGACGATCGTAAAAACCGCGCCGGCAATACCGATACCAGCTTGCCGGCTATCGCCCGTTTCGTTTGCAAAACGTGATTCCCAGGCGACGAATACGCCGACCGACGATAAGAACCAACAGCAGGAAGGTAAAAAGAAAGATCGCCGCAAAAGCGGCAAAGCCCATGAGCGATAATCTTTTTGTGGTCGTTGGCAGTCATCGTCAGCTTAGCTCCCGACTGTTCTGCGTCATCGAATGCGCATCATGATTAGGAACGCGTACTAGCTGCAAGCAGTTCGCAATCAAATCATAAATTGACAGCGTTTCCATCGAGTGCTATTACCGGCGCGGTTAATCCCCGTTCCTTCCTCTAAATGATTACACCCCCATTGGCAAGCCTGGCGTTTGATTCGTCACTCTTGCGCTCTTACCCGACGAAACACGTGAAACACTCGCTACAAACTTGAACGAACTATCAAGCTGTCTTCTCAATACCTGCTGAGCAAAACACTCTTGGACTGAAGAGTTATAGACCATGTGGTCCCGAATAATGGTATCGGTGGACGTGCTTCGTAGCATCGAAACCTTGAATTTCTGCTGTTACAGGGCAAAAGCCTATTCATGGCGGCCATGCCTGGCTTGAAAGGAAGGAGTTCCTCATGATTTCGCGAGATAAATTATTCACAACTCGTTTGCGCAAGCAATTAGTGCTTGCTTTCACCGCGCTGTCAATCTTAGTGGTCCTCTTTCTTTCTCAAGCCATCGTACCTGGGCCAGTTAAAGCACGGGTTGAAAAGTCGGAAGGCTGCTGTGGTGGAGAGGACGGTGACAACAAGCCGCATCTCCTGGCTGGCTCCTACTACACATTGAAGGACAACATGTCAGCGAAGTTGTTGCTCAACAACAAGGGCCCTCAGCCGATCGAAATCACCCCCACGCTTTTTAGCATGAACGGGCAACGATTTGATGCTCCCGCCGTTTCCGTTGCCGGCAACGACTATCAGTTCATCGATTTAGCGACCTGGGTTGCGCTTGCCGGCGAACAATTCAGCGAGGGCAGCATACAACTCTTTCACCGTGGCAAAGACCTTGTAATCGGCGCTCAAATCTACCTCGCCGATGAAGCGCGGAGCCTCAGCTTTGAGGAAAAGCTTTCAGAGCCGGCAACGTCCAAGGCAAGCCGCCTGGTTGGCACGTGGTGGCTTCCATCGCCGCGTGGAACCCTGGACTTAGCAGTGTCCAACGCGACTGATGCAGCAGTGTCAGCAACCGCGAGCATCACAGGGGAAAATCCCAAACGGAATGGCAAAATTACTCTCGAACTGCAACCGCACGAAACGAGGATCGTTAATGTTGAACGTGAGTTGTTAGGCAAAGAACAATCCGCAATGTCTCGCTTTGGTGCCCTCTCAGTTGAACACAATGGCGCGCCGGGCGGTGTGCTGGCTCGCGCTATGGCTTACGACGCTGCGGTCGGCTATTCGCTGCCGATCCAGTTCTCTGATCCGAAAGGCGGCAAGTCGACCTCAGTACAAGGCGCCGGCGTGCGCTTTGGAAAAATTGGCGGCGAGACACTCTCGCCCCTGGTGGTCGCTCATAATGCCGGTGATTCAGAAGTCAGGCTGGATGGCCGTTTGAATTACACGATGACAGATGGAACCAACGGTCAGGTACACTTACCTCAGACTCAACTGTCGCCCGGCGAAACGGAGGTGATTGATGTCGCGCTTGCACTAGCCGCGCACAACATTCGAAGAAAAGTAAGCGCTGCCGGATTGGAATTTGATCATAACGGCTTACCTGGAGCTGTCGTCACTTCAGCGTTCAGTATAAGCGAGAGTGGCAATCAGGTATTTCGTGTTCCCTTGTGGGACATACTAGCCCAACGTAGCGCCACCGGCGGTTATCCCTGGTACATTGAAGGCGATTCGTCCACAGTCGTTTTCATTAAGAACGTAACCGACGACCCGCGCCAATACACCTTGCAATTACGTCACGAAGGTGGCGTGTATGCCATTGGTCTGAAGACGATTGAGCCAAGACAGACAGTGGCTATCGATATCCGGGCACTCCGCGACCAGCAAGTACCGGACGAGTCGGGAGACACACTTCCTCTCGACGCGACGCGCGGGCAGGTAAACTGGTCCATGCGCGGTCCGCAGAACCAGGTGTTAATCGGGCGCTCCGAACAAGTAGATCTGGCAGGCGGAATAAGCAGCAACTACGCGTGCCAAAATTGTTGTCCTGATTCGTTTGACGGCGCCTGGGTTGACCCGGGCGGGTTCGACGGGTTTGTAGGCGAGAACATGCAATTCACCAGTCTTGAACAAACAGTTAACTGCTATGGTTCATCGAACTCGCCTTATCAGATGTGGGGTTCGTGGGACAGCACTAATTGGAATGTGCTGGGCTTTTGTAGTGGAGCAGGAGTTGGCACGGCCGATGGTCCAGGAATGGCAAACGCGCAGGCTCGATGGCTTGCCTATGAATGGGGAAGTTTTGAGTCAGGAAATCCGAACGAATGTTACGAGCGGCCAATTGACGTGCTGGCCGAGGCCGTTTGCCAGATTGCGGCAGGCCCTGACCATCTGGTTGTAGTGGGTGATATCCAGGGGTACACGACTCAATTGCCCGAAGGTGGCACGTGCCCGGGAAACTACTACATACGCCAGGTTCGGTTTCAAGTCGTCTCCAGCGACCAGAACGGAGCTGCTCCGGTTGGCGATGTGATCGTTAGGGAAACTTTTGAGTCGGTTACAAACAACACTTGCGGGAATGGGCAACCACAGGCTTCCGGCTGTCAGAGCACAATCAATAGCGGGACATTCATCGATACTATTACCACAGCATGCGCTGGCAGGAATGGGCCGACTAACTGCGGTTACGATATCGATTGGAGCTGGCATTGGTGCGGCACAGTCAACTTACCTATAGTTAAATTGGCCTCGCTCACTGCTCAAGTTCGCAGGGACAGCGTCTCATTGAACGGGCGTTCAGGTCCATGGCCGGAAGGTACAGCTTTCCGCAGATAGCAGCGAGCGATCGTTTAGAGGAACGTTGTGAAAATGAACATGGGGAAGCCTGCATCATGAAATTGTCTACGTGGACGACTGCGTCGGATGATGCCTCGAGCGAGGGACTTAAACCTTCGATCGCTCTGGTGTTGTATCTGGTTCTGGCGTCAATTGAGGTGGTTTCGGCGGTTTCTTTGGGACCTCCTCAATTTCGCCAGGGCTCTATCGAAGGGACAGTAGTAGATTCTTCAGGCGCGCCCGTAGTTGGTGCGACCGTTTATCTGCTGCGGCATGGTCGTGCCCCAGCCGCTGCTACAGACGCAAAAGGTAACTTCGTTTTGCGCAACCTTGATGCCGGAACACATCGTGTTTTCGCTTACAAAGAGAGCGAAAATTATCCAAATCCAGTTTGGAGTTTCTACAGTGAGGCCCTTGGCATGGAAGGATTTCCGGTAGTTGGCGTCCAACAAGGTGGGACAGTGCGGGGAATCATAGTTCGCCTGCCTCCGAAATCAGCACGCCTTCGGGTGAAAATAAGTGATGCGCAGACTCACCAAGCGTTGGCTGACGCTGCGGTTTCGGTAAATCACGAAGGGAAACCCAGAACGGGGTTTACTCCCGGCGCAACCAGCCGCAATGGCGAGCTTGCGATCCTGGTTCCACCCGGCATCGCGATCGACATGAAAATTCGACGCAGCGGTTACAACACCTCACACAGGTCAGGAATTCAGCTTCGTCCCGGCGAGGAACGCACCATCGTGATCGACCTGATCAGGACGAACCGAGCCAGCCGTTAAATAAATGATCCTTCCGCGACTTCGACTGACGTCAACGTTGTTGTTCTGCTCCTATAAGTTGCGCGAAACAGCAGACGTGTATTGTGGCTCTATTTTATTGATAAGCGTAGTTTGGCAGTGGAACTACGATTTCGCGGCGTTGAAGAAAAAGGTGCAACGCAGAGTTGATGCCGTTTGGATTGGTCTCGGCTACTTTCTGAATTTTCTCAACAGAGATCCACTGTGCCTGCCGGCACTCCGAGCTAAGTTTAAAGTCACAAGGATTTCCCCACTCTTGCTGCCATTGCAGTCGAAAGATCGCCACCGACTCATTGTTGTGTCCATGTGAACTGGGGAGCTGGTTGTTTATTCGATCGCATTCGGTAAGTCGTGGCAATAACCGTAGGGCTATCTCAGCTTCGGGCCGCCCCCAATTCTCCTGCAGATTCAGCTCTTCAGTCACCTCGCGGATGGCAGCTTCTTCGTATGACTCAGAGCGGTTTGCACCAGTCAGCCAATCAACATGTCCCCCCAGAATCTCATAACGATCATCTGCTCGGGTTAGGATCAAGTACTCGTCTGCGCCTTTAGTGATTTCAATGTGGACAGCGCGATGCAGAATTCCTCGGCTGTGAATTGTTTCAAAATCAAGAGGATAAGCCTCTTTACCGTGCTCGTCAGTAGCAACTAACGGCACCGCTGTTTTCTCAAAGTCAATAAAAGCAGCTCCAGGATTGTGAAAGGCCATTGAGGCTTATTATTTACCATGTAACCATCGTCGCGTTGCAACAAAAATCGAGACGCAATAAGCCACAATTACCGGTTCGTTTCTCTCCTGTTGCGTCGGGCTATGTATTGCATAGAGCCCGAGGCGTGTAATCAACACCAATTTTTGGAGGAGTAAAGATGATTGATAGCCGTACGAAATTTCAACCCCACAAATTTATTTGCGCCCTCGCCTTACTGCTGGCGGTGACGCCGCTTGCGTTTGCGCAGTTTGGAACGCAAACCACCCAGGTCCGTGCCGATCGAAACATACAATCTATTCCGAATGGCGCCAAACTAAAGTTCAAAGGAGTCGTTATTGATCGAGAAGGAGAAACCTTCCGGGTACGCGACCGCAATCGCACTGACTATCAAGTGCTCATTACAGACCGCACCAGCGTCAAGACGCATGGCGGCTTTCTTCGCAGTGGCAAGAAATATCCCGTGACCGACATTCTGCGTGGCCTCATCGTGGAAGTTGAAGGCCGGGGAGATGCGCAGGGCCAACTCGTCGCCGAGAAGATTCGATTTAACGAATCTGACATGCGCGCCGCTATTACTTCCGATACGCGCGTCACTCCAGTCGAAGAAAACCAGCAGCGCATGGCCGGACAGATGGATGAACTCTACGCGGTTGCCGCGGAGGCTCGCAGAGAAACCGCTGTAGCACACGAGCGCATCACTGCTCTCGATGAATTTGACGTACAGGATACTGTGGCGGTTACGTTCCGCGTGAACAGCGCAGTACTTTCACCGCAAGCCAAGCAGCAGCTCGACGAATTTGCATCGAAAGTATCGACTGCCAGGGCCTACACCATCGAAGTGGCGGGACACACTGATTCAACTGGCGGCGAGGCGAAGAATTTTCGGCTGAGCCGGGCGCGCGCCGATGCAGTGGTCCAATACCTGGCGGTCAACCACAAGATTCCGCTTCGTCGTTTTGTGACACCAATGGGTTTTGGCAAGACGGAGGCAGTTGCCGACAACACAACCTCAGCAGGTCGCGCGCAGAACCGGCGCGTCGAAGTTAAGATGTTGCTGAATCGCGGCATGAGCCAGACCAGTCAAACCACGACTACGCAGCCGTAACGACGTAAAGGGTAGACAACTTCTCCGGGCATATAGACATCCGGATATTCTGACGTCCCGCGAAAGACAAGGGTTTTTCGCGGGCGTTTGTCTTAATCCGAGAACTCAAGACTGTTGCAACTGCGCTTCAACCCGAATCTTTAGATTCTTTACGCCTTTTGTTAGCTCATTCTGCAATTCTGCTCTATCAGTTGGAACTGTAACTACCGCTGGGTTATCTATCGTCTCTTCAACACTGCCGAATTCATTCAACCAGTAACGAAGGATGATCTGGTTGGAGTTGTCAATTTCGTAAGTCCAATCGCCGCGCTTGTGGTCTGCCTTTGTATTACCTATCGAGTGATGAATAAACTTGATGTCTTCATCTTCACCTATACAAGCCATCAAAGCACTCGCAAGCTGTTGAAAATCTACTTGTGTAGTGGCGTGAGCGCCACTGGTTAGTGTGCCAAAATCTGACCGTTTGTATTCAGGCCGGAGAGAATCGTCGAAATCTGACTTAAGGTTCTTCATAAATTTCTCGCTCGCGTCTTGTAGCCCTTCGAGCACTTATTATCCGGATAGTTTCGGCGCGATGTGTATAAGCCACTACTAATAGCCTTTGTCGTGCCGAGACGCCGAACGTGATGAATCTATTCTCGTCATGTGAGTGATCAGGATCCGAAGTTGTTTTTGAAAACTCATCCAGAACTGCCGTTTCTGCTTCTTCAAATGAAACTCGGTGCTTTCCAACATTAATCTTCGCTTTAACTGGATCCCACTCAAACCTCGTCATTGGCATTATAGATCGCCAGGCATTCGATTCAGCTACTTACTGGCGGCGATTACTGGTGAGCCTAGCAAGCTCTTTGAGGATCCAATAGCTTGCGGCGATAGCAGGATTGATGAATGGAATGCTTGATTACTTGCATTGACAGTCCAGAGCGATGCGAAGTGAGATCACATGTCCGGAATCGCGATGACAGGTACTAACCCCAGCTGAAGAGTACAACCGCCGCGTGAAGGCGGTTGCACTGTCGAGTAGGGGTGCGTAACGAGTCGATATTATTTAAAGGTCTCCCGTCTCAGTCCTAAACCGACCACGCTCGCAGATTCAGAGTTTTCAAACCGTCACCGTGAACCCACGATTCCTCAAGATGGTCCTGATGCTGTTGACCTGGTTGCTCTTGTAGCCCAACGAGATGGCTGACATTACCAGCGCGTTTGCCCCTTGATTAAACGACGCCGTCGGAGAAAGCAAAAAGTGGGAAGCGATAATGGCGCGGTCTGCATTCGCCGCGCCGACCGATCCACGAATCTGCCAAAGTGCGGCCGACCAAATTTCGCCGTCGGCATGAACTTGCCCCATGACGTCTTCCGGATAATGCTTGGTGCCATCCACGCGCCGTAAACACGGAGGATTTGAGAGGCTGTAGGAAGTAGCATCCCACTCAGCAACGCACACGTCCTGGAAACCACCACTAAATTGCGCGCCAACTGAAGCAGCCCAATAGTCGCCGAATCCTTCTCCCATCGACCCACCTTCAAGACTGCGGCCGAAGTCCGGTACTTGATTGTCCTGAATCGAGTGACCGTATTCGTGCAGGATTACCTCCGCGTCCTCTGCATCGTCAACTCCGCCGAGTCCCAAACTGATTTCCAGCGACTGCGGCGAGTAGAAAGAGTTGTCAATCTTCAGGCGATTTACTGCGAAGACCTGCTGCCGGTTGTTGACATTATTGAAGCCCAGCGACTGAATGTAGCGCTCCGCGTAATCGATGTAGTAATAGCCCATCGTTTCGCTAAACCCATCGCTACTGCGGTCGAAGATAAAGTTGTTGCCTGCATCAAATACCGGCTTTTTGGTTTTACTGCTCGATGCGTAAGTGCCATCCAGAAATCCGTTTCCGAGCAAGCCCTGCAACGTAACGATGTTGTATGCCGTCGCAGGTACAGCGGCTGCTGAATCGTTGTTGTCGCGAAGACTATTATCGTGCGTCGCAACGATCGCATTGATCGTAAAGACCTGGCCCGTACCATTTACGTAACGATTAAGGTCGCGCGGCTCCTCCAGCCACTTGCCGTTGTTGGCGTCAACAAACACTTCCCATGTTGGACCATCCGTGGAAACGACGATGCGCCAGGCCAACGCGAATGTATCGCCAACACCTTTCACTACCAACTCGCTGGTTGATCGAGAAGCAGTGCCTTTCGATTTCGCGAACGCACCGGTAGCTTTCTCCGCGCTCACCTTCGGCTCGACAGAATCAAGCGAGATCCCCGGTTGGTAAGTATTGTTTAGCGCAACGATCTCGCCGTTTTTGTCGAAGTGGATCGCTACCTGCGCTCCGAACACAGGGACACCGCGGAAGCGCTGTTCAAACACGAAATTTTGCCCCACGAGGTCCTCATCAGCACGGACGAGTTGAAGATCGTCTGTATCCCCGCTCATCTTGAAGAGCGGGGCGTTTCCAACCAGGAATGATCGAGCTGAGGATTCAGACGCGCCACGCACTGGCGCAATGAGTTTGCCAAATATGCTCTGCGGCGTGCCGGTTCGCTTATTCCAACTAACGGCTAATGGTTCTTTGTTGCGGGCCGCCAGCGCTTGCCAGTACCCGAGCACATCGGATGACGGCCTACCTTCGTCCTGGGCATACCCGAGCCAATGTGTTTGGCTTTTCTCAAGAGGTAGGACGTCTTGAGATTGACTGGAAGTAACGAAGGTTGATCCTAGAATCAAACTTACGCCAAGGGTAATTAGCAGCAGCAGTCGTGGGGACCTCGTCATGATCTGCCTCACTTTCTTGTCAGTTAATAATAAGTGCAGTTCGTTAGTTGAGTTCGGTGCCGGTTAAATCTGCTTCTCACCATCCATCGTCGGCTCACAACAGCATCCTGGAGTTAGGCGTGCGGTTCAGGGCGTGTGGATTAGCTGAGAATTGGTCGGGAATTCGGGCTGATTCTACTACCAGCAAAAACGTTTTGGCGAATAATTTTGTCGCTGGACCCTTATTTTGCATGCCGCCAGCGTTATTTGCAGATAAGATAACCGCCGCTTGCTCGTGGACCGCACGCAGAAGGAGTGTAAATATGCCGAGACTAAATTGGCCTCGTCTCTTCCTGGGAATTCTGGTCGCCGCCGTCATCATGTTTTTGTCAGACGGGTTTCTGCATGAGCGCCTTATCCCCGCAGATTGGTCCGCAGTCTATGCGAACCTCGGCGTGGCCGAGCCCCGTCATGAAGGATCGGGATTACTCTACTTTGCAATCTTTGAGTTGGGTCGTGCCTTTACAGCGATGTTTTTATACGCGCTGATGCGATCGTTCTTCGGCGCCGGGCCCAAGACCGCAGTGTTGGCAGCAATAATTGGTTGGATTGCGTTCTCAGTGACGGGGCCGGCGGAGTTTATACCGTTGGGCTTCTATTCAACGGCTCTCTGGTTGAAAGTCGCCGGTTATCAATTGATCACGTCAATCATTGCAACGATCGCTGGAGCTGCGTTATACCGCGACACCTAGAATGTGCGTGCCTTCTGCTGGTAATGCACGGGCGCGACACCTATTCCACTAGTCAGCCGCTGCCGCAGGTGGACTGACATATCCGCCCACGCCTACTTGGAATCGACAAACACACTAGCGCACGAAATTCCGACTCCCGCACGGCTACCTCATGGTTGGCGGTTGAGACTTGTCGTGTTTGTTTCAGGTGCCGTACTGATGGGACTTGAGATGGCCGGGAGTCGTGTGCTGGCAATTCACTTCGGCTCGTCGATCTATGTCTGGGGCGCAATCATCAGCGTGTTTTTAGCGGCGTTAGCCGGCGGATATTACGCGGGCGGAATCATTGCCGATCGCAAGCCAACTTTCCACCTGCTCAACTTGCTGCTTTTCATTGGTGGTTGTTGGCTATTGCTGATACCGATCTATGCGAATCGCGTGTCGTCAGTCGTTCGCGCAATCAATTTCGGCGAGCGCTTAGATCCGCTGCTCGCCACTATCATTCTTTTTGGTGGCCCAAGCGTGCTTCTGGGAATGGTGTCGCCTTTCGCGGTCCGCCTGGCTGCTCGCTCGGTTGAACAAATCGGCAATCTCTCGGGTCGACTCTATGCATTGTCCACAGTCGGCAGCATAGTCGGAACCTTAGTTACGGCCTTTTGGTTAATTCCGTTAATTGGTGTCCGAGCTCTTCTACAATCACTCGGTACAACTTTGATTCTCCTGGTGATTGTTGTTCTGCCGAAGTCACGAAGTACCATCGGTCTTACAGCGATTGGCCTGTTGATGTTTTTGTGCGGCATCTGGGGCGCGCAATTTTTGCGGACAGCGCCAGCAAACACGATCGTCTTTGAAGCAGATTCGGCTTATCACCACATCGGAGTTGTTGATAACCTCGTGGCAAACACGCGAGCTCTTCGGTTCAATAATTACACTGAAAGCGTGATTGAGCTGACGCCACCTTACGCGACTGCGTTGCGTTACACAGATGCTTTCCAACTCGCTCGCATCTTTCGGCCTCGGCTGGACCGGATCTTGATCATCGGGGGCGGTGGAGGCGTAGGCGCGCGGGCGTTTGTTGCCCAGGACCTGAACGTAATTGTAGATCTTGTCGAGATCGACCCGTTGGTGGTGAGTGTTGGTGAACAATACTTTTATCTTCAGCCCGGGGAACGACTGCATCTGCATGTGCAAGACGGCCGTCAATTTGTGCGAAAGACACAGGTGAAGTTTGATTTGATCGTGCTGGACGCTTACACCATTGGCGGACAAATTCCTTTTCACCTAACAACCCGTGAATTTATGCACGAGCTGAAGGGCATTTTGAACCCGGGTGGAGTTGTATTGGCAAATATAACGAGTCCGCTCGATGGACCACGCAGCAAAGTCCTGCGCTCGGAATGTAAAACCTTCGCCAGTGTCTTCAATAGCTTATACATTTTCCCTTTACCCGTTGGAATGGAGACTACAATGGCCACGGCTCTGCGTCGCAACGTTATAGTTGTTGCCTTCGATAGTGGTTCGCCATGGACAAAGGAAGCCATCGGCCTGGCCGGCGAGACGCTGGTCCGCAACCGGGTCGTGACCGCGCCCGGGTTCGTCGATTCCTGGCGTTTCGTCTTGACTACACCACCGCGTCTCGACGATGTACACGTGTTAACTGACGACCATGCGCCGATCGATACCATGTTGTTTTAGTTTACTTGTCTTGCTGATGGCAGCATTGCTGCCGGCATGTACCGCTCCCACGCAGCCCCCTACCAAACCACCTCGATTCCATCAACAGCAAGCGTATTCCCGTCTGGTCCAACTGTGTGACCTTGGACCTCGTAACAATGGCAGCGAAGGAAAGCGTGCGGCTGAGGAGTTGATTCAACGCGTATTGCGGGAAGCAGGCGCGGAGGTCAGCGTGCATGAATTCGAGCACACGGTTGAAGGCTCGCCCGATCCCGCGAAGTTCAAAAACATCATCGGACGAATACGGCCCCGGGACGAAGGTCGCGTCTTGATAGGCACACATTACGACACTCGTTCAACTGCTGATAAGGATCCCGATGCGCAAAAGCGCAACGAACCTATTGTCGGGGCAAATGATGGTGCGTCAGGTGTCGCGGTCTTGTTGGAGATGGCGATGGCCTGGAGGAGTGAACCTCCGCCAGTCGGTGTCGATTTGATTTTTTTTGATGGAGAAGACTTCGGGCAGGGAACACAGTTTCAAAATTACTTCCTCGGTTCCAAAGCGTGGATGAGGGACCATCCGGATTACAAACCGATGTGGGGTGTCATCCTCGATATGGTCGGCGATTCTTCTTTGCGAATCACGAAGGAGAAAGATTCGTCGGCCCTGGCGCCACACGTCGTGGAAAGGATTTGGAACGCGGCCGCCCGCGTTGACTCGAGAAGTTTTGTCAAAGCGGCGGGAAGTCGAATCCAGGACGACCACATAGCGTTTCTGCAAAAACAAATTCCAGTAGCACTACTGATTGACTTCGACTACCCCTGGTTTCATACGACGGCAGACACTCCTGACAAGTGTTCAGCGGCGAGTCTCGGCGAGGTCGGGCGCGCCGTCATGGAAGCAGTGGAAGCGCCGCAAGCCAGCTGTGGGCGCACTGTGGTTTACTCAGGGGAACGACTACTAACTCACACGAAACAACACCAACTCTCCTTCGTGAAATTTAGTGTGATTCGTGGATCGCCCTTATTCTCCTGCATGTTCCACAAAACTTTCCACAAAATAGACACCACCTTTTTAGTGCCTGGTTTTGTCTTTTGGCGGTCCCTCCCGCAAAATGACTTGATGACTCTTCGCCTTAAGTTTCTCCGTCTTGTTCGACGGTCTGCCACCAGCGGCCACGCGCTGGCGTTGTTAATCTTTTGCGTCGTCACTCTTGGCTGCAAATCGAGCCCAGACCAGCCCGTAACTACCCCGCCAAAGAACACCGTTGCCGGTTACGAGGTTGTAAATGTCTACCCGCACGACCCGGGGGCCTACACGCAGGGCCTCGAATTTCATGACGGCAAGGTTCTAGAGAGCACGGGCGAAGAAGGACGTTCGAGTTTGCGCGTGGTTGACCTGCCGACGGGTAATGTCATCAAACGTATCACCGTCCCGCGGCCGTACTTTGCCGAGGGGTTGACCTTGTTGAATGGAAAAATTTATCAGCTCACCTGGCAACATCAAAAGGGTTTCATTTATGACGCGAACAGTTTCGAAAAAATAGGCGAGTTTAAATACTACGGCGAGGGCTGGGGACTGACGCATGCGAACGGGCAACTGGTTATCAGTGACGGCAGCAACCGGCTCCGTTTTCTCGATCCGGAAACTTTTCAAGTGAAGAAAACGATCTCGGTTTTGGACAACGGTAGCCCGATACAGCAACTGAACGAGCTGGAGTATGTGAACGGTGAAATTTGGTCGAACGTCTGGCACGAGGACCGGATCGCGCGCATCAATCCTGAAAACGGCCAAGTGGTAGGTTGGATCGATCTGAAAGGATTACTGGCGCCAAACGAGGTTTCTGATCCGGAGGCAGTGCTGAATGGGATTGCCTATGATGAGCAGAACAAAAGGCTGTTTGTGACCGGAAAATTATGGCCAAAGCTGTTCGAGATACGCATCAAAGAACAGTAACCCTTTGGAGTGCGCCGACCTTTCGGCACTTTGGCTCTGTAACCGTTTACCGGTTAGGTTGGCAAAAACGTCAATGATATGAAAAGTGGCGACAGGTCGCCACACTCCAAAGAGTTAGCATTAACAGCGCATGACCTTCGAGAATTATTTTCGAGCTTCCTCTTACGGGACGATCACCGCCGCGATGTTGGCGCTGACGCTGGCCGGAGGTCTCCATCTGGGTCTCGCGTTCGCGTTCGTTTTCTTGCTGGTTGTCGCCTGGAAACTCGAGGGTACGAAGTGGCAGTTGTCGGAACGTGTTGGTCTGGTCATCGTGCTGATTTCCGTTCCACTGTTCATTCTGGATTGGCAATATCAAAAGGCTACCAGTGCGTCGACGGGACGTTTTGGCGTTGATGCGCTTGCACATTTGATCGTGTTTCTCGCCGCCGTCAAGCTGTTGCAAGTCAAGAAAGATCGCGATTGGGTATTTCTCTACCTGATTTCGTTTTTCGAGGTACTGCTTGCGGCCGGATTGAGTTTTAGCCCTGTGTTTCTTGGCAGTCTCTCGCTTTATCTTCTTTGCGCGATTTCAACTGTCCTGGCCTTTGAAATTCACAAGCGCAAGCGATCGATACCAGCAACTGAAACAAAACTCCTGGTGCCACCCGATTCTCGCGTGTTCATAAACCTGCCGCGGCGCCGCGCAAAACGAAGCGTCGAGGCATTGCGATTACCGTTAGTCGCCGTCTGCCTGCTTCTGTTGATCTTTGTGCTCGCTTTGCCGTTGTTCTTAATCGCGCCGCGTACTGGCGCAGCTGGAATCATGCGCGGCGGCGGAGGACTATCGAGTCTCATTGGTTTTTCAGATAGTGTCACCCTTGGACAAATTGGCGAATTGAAACGTGACGACGCGGTCGTCATGCACGTTCGTCTTGAAGGGGCCCAGGCCGAACGCAACGACGTCAGGTGGCGCGGCGTAGCGTTAGATGAGTTTACCGGCAAAGGTTGGAAAAAATCGGATGCGGCACGGCGCTCTGAACTGATTACCAATGACAGAGGATTGTTTCAACTTGGAACGACACAGGCGCTCAACCGGCTGACAACGCAGACGGTTTTTTTGGAACCGATTGAGTCGCCGATCTTGTTTGCGGCGTCGCGACCTGTTGCCATCCAGGGAGAGTTTCCCTCGGTGCGAGTGGATGCGGAAGGGTCCGTGCAGAGTCGGCGGGTAGGTTTCAACCGGATAATGTACAAAGCGCTTTCAGACCTGACCGCGCCGCATCCAACTGTTTTGCAAAACGATCGCGTCCGTTACTCGGAAGCGTATCGACGATATCTCGAAATTCCAGGTGATCTCGACCCGCGCATAGCTGCGCGCACAAATGCGATAGTGGTGAACGCCCACGCGCGCAATCGTTACGATATCGCGCGCGCCATCGAATCACAGTTGCAGGAGGAATACGGCTACAGCCTGGACATGCGCGCCAGTGGGCCGGAACCACTCTCTGATTTTCTTTTTGACATCAAGGCCGGACACTGCGAATACTTTGCGACTGCGATGGCCGTGATGTTGCGAACACAGGGTGTAGCATCGCGTGTCGTGAATGGTTTCCTGCCCGGTGAATATAACGACGCGGCCGGCGCATATACCGTTCGGCAAAGTGACGCGCATTCGTGGGTGGAGGTTTATTTCCCGGAAACGCGGTCATGGGTCACGTTTGATCCCACGCCGATCGCCGGCAGAAGAGAACCGGTGAGTAGCGGATTTGGCGCGCAACTCGGCAAATATGCCGCCGCGCTGGAACTGCTGTGGTTTCAATATGTCGTTGACTACGATCAACAAGAGCAGCGATCGCTGGCATCGTCGGTAAGTAATCAGGTTGGAAGATATCGCCGGTCCATGGAACTCGCGGTGTCTGCTCTGGCTGCCAGTGTCGCGCGATTCAAGCAATCGTCAATTGCGATTTTGGTCGCGACGATTCTTGCACTCCTTTTGGTTTTCCTGGCCATTCGTCTGAAAAAGGTCGGTTGGAGCAGGCTGTTCAAAGCTCGTCCGGCGACGGTTTCAGATGAAACTTCGGCAATTGAATTTTATGAACGGCTGATGGCGGTGTTATCGAAGCAGGGTTTGCGTCGTGACGCACATCTGACGCCGCTCGAATTTGCGGGAGTCGTCAACTCTCAACCGGCCGTCGCGCTAACGCATGCTTACAACCGAGTCCGCTTCGGCAGGCAACAGCTCACGGCGGCTGAAGCACGCGAAATTGATCGCGTCTTAAAGGAATTGGAAAAACAAACGAATGACGACGCCGCGTCGTAGGTCAAGGGTCAAAATAGGATTTGGTTGAATATGAAAGTTGGTTTTGTCAGTCTGGGTTGTCCCAAAAATCTCGTTGATAGCGAGGTGATGATGGGACAGCTAAAGCACAAAGGTTACGAGATTACGGCGGACGCCACTGAAGCCGAAACTCTGGTGGTGAATACCTGTGGGTTTATCGATTCTGCCAAGAAGGAATCAATCGATGCGATTCTGGACGCCGCTCGTCTGAAAACCGACGGCAAAGCGACGCGCCTGATTGTGGCAGGTTGCTTAGTCGAACGATATCGCGACGAGTTGCGCGCGGAGATGCCGGAGGTGGATGCGTTCATCGGGACGAATCAAATCAACGACATCTTGTCAGTCTGTGATCCTCAAACTAATACGCGATCGCTTCCGGTGATTTCACTTGGAAACCAGAGTGCGACGTACCTCTACGATGAATCGACGCCGCGTGTTTTAGCTACACCGTCACACTACGCTTTCATTAAGATCTCCGAAGGTTGCGACCGGCCGTGCGCGTTCTGTTTCATACCGCAAATGCGCGGGCATTTTCGCAGTCGACGGTTCGGTTCCATAGTTGCCGAGGCTCATCAACTCGCTGAGGAAGGTGTGAAAGAGTTGGTACTGGTGGCGCAGGACTCTTCGCGCTATGGCGAAGACCTGGGTAAACAGGATGCGTTGGCCCATTTGTTGCGCGAACTGTCGCACGTTGAGGGCATTGAATGGGTGCGCGTGATGTACACGTACCCGACCCACATTAGCGACGGATTTCTCGACGTGTTGGCTGAAGAACCCAAGGCAGTGAAGTATCTCGATATGCCTTTGCAGCACGCTTCTCAAAATGTTTTGAAGTTGATGAAACGCGGTGGTAATCGCGAAAGTCTTGAGCGGCTGATCGCGCGCGTCCGGGCTCGTGTCCCAGGAATTGCAGTCAGGACCACCTTTATCACTGGCTTTCCAGGCGAGACTGACGAAGATTTCGAAGAGCTGCTCACGTTTGTGAAGAATGTAGAATTTGATCGTGTGGGCGTGTTCACTTACTCGGATGAGGAAGGCACGGCTGCCTATGATCTACCTGACAAAGTTGATCCCAAGATCGCTAAACAACGACGCGCGCGTTTGATGAAGGAACAGTCGAAGATTTCAAAACGCCGAAACAAGGTGCGCGTGGGAAAAACCGTGCGCGTGCTTTTCGAAGGCGAATCCAACGAGAGCGACTTGCTTTGGCAGGGAAGAATGGAAAGTCAGGCCCCCGACATCGACGGTTGTGTCCTGATCAATGATGTGCCGGAAGGTTTTGTTCCCGTGCCCGGAGAGATGGTTAACGTGTTGATAACAGAAGCGCAGGAATACGATCTGGTTGGCGGAATAGTGTAGTGTGTTAATGGCTCTGCCATTCGCTGTGCGGTAAGGCAAAGCCTTTCCGTACAGGAAGCGGCGAAGCCGCTGTATTAACTGAGGCCACTTCTTACATAGGCCCGGCATCTTTTAATTCATCAGGCTCATCAAGGCGTCCATCTGGTGATGGGCCGGGCTCGCTCTTATCTCCTGGCGTCGAACGCGCCTTTTCGCTTTCCTGCAGGTCGCTCACTGTTTCGTCGCTGGTTGCGTCTGATCTCCGCTCCTCAAGTTTGTCGTCCCTGTCCTGGCGATTGTTTGACTCTTCCATGTGTCCTCCCGTGATTAACCAAACACTATCCAGCGTAGCGAAACGGCCAACATCACTCCTGCGGCCGCGTAAGCGCCGGCCACTACATCGTCTCCCATAATCCCCAAGCCGCCATGCAATGCTTCCAGGTTACGCGCCGGGTATGGCTTTACGATGTCAAAAAAGCGAAACAGCACAAACGCCAGAATCATGGACCACCAACCCGGCTCAAACATAAACGCGACTGGCAAGAGTGCGATGTATTGACCCGCGACTTCGTCGATAACCACTATGCTCGGATCCTTGATCGCGGATAATCTTTCAACCCTTGATGCGGCCCAGGCCCCAATCAGACAAAGCAGGATTGCGATGACAACCTCGGCGGCGGTAATCATGTAAAAAATGTGAAACGTGTTGTAAGCGCGAATGCCAATCCCGACTTCAAACAAATAGGCCATCAACAGGCCGCGTACGCCAACATAAAATCCAAGTCCGACAAGAGAGCCCCAGGTGCCAGGCGCCAGCGGGAGGTATCCGACGCCGCACGTTGCGATTGCCAAGGCGAAGTAATCTTTAAAGGAACGGGCGGGGCGCGCTGGCGGAACCGAAGCCGCGCTTACGGCGACCGTCGGATTTAACTCGTCGCTGGATTCCTTTAGGGGCATAAAAATCAGTGCTGAGTCCTGAGTGCTGAGTACTGAGTGCTGAGTCCTGAGTCCTGAGTGCTGAGTGCTGAGTGCTGAGTCCTGAGTACTGAGTACTAGTTAACGTTGTTACGAATTGGTCCAGTCGCCTAGCGTTAATTCATTGCACACTCAGCGCAGATCACGCTGGAGCTCAGTATTCAGCACTCAGGACTCAGTACTCAGGACTCAGCACTCGCATTTCAATCAGGCATTTGCGAAATCTGCCAGGCAATAAAACTGATAAAGACGAGCATCATTACCAGTATTGCGAGAACTACCGGCTCCATCCCCAGGATTTGGCGGCCCGGTTTGGCTTGAACTATCTCATTCGAAACTTTGCCGAGGTCGTTATTTACAATGATCGCTCCCGCCTCTTGAATTGCACCTGTGCCAACCTCTCTCGATTGTTCTTCGGCCGGCGCGAGCTGCGCCGCCAGCTGCGCTGTGTCTCGCTTGCCGTGCCTTGTCCGGTGTTTAAGAAAATATGCAAAGTTGTTCATAGCCAATCAACTTTCTTCAGATACCAGTAAAGCCCAACACCAACTGCCACCATGGTTACGAGAGCATAGACATAACCGTATCGCCAGGTTAACTCCGGCATTTTTCCGAAGTTCATGCCATAAATGCCTGCGACCAGAGTTACTGACATGAGAATCGTCGAGATCGACGTCAGCCGCTTCATGATTTTGTTCATGCGATTGCCCGACACTGACAAATAAGCGTCCATAGTGGAACTCAACATATCTCGCAACGTGTCGATTGTGTCGGCAACCCGAATCAGATGGTCAAACACGTCCTGAAAATAGACGTGTATCTCACGGGGAAAGATTGGTTGCTCGCGGCGAAGCATGGTGTTGAAGACGTCGCGCAGTGGGGTCACAGACCTGCGCAAGTACAGTAACTTCTTTTTGACAATGAAAATCTCCGCAATCACTTCCGCGCGCCACTCGCCAAAGATCGAATCTTCGAGATCGTCCATTCGGTCGCTGACGATATCGAGCAATGGCAAATAGTCGTCGACGATAGCATCGATCAGCAGGTAGGTGATCAGGCCCGCGCCGAGGGAAGCCCGATCGCTCCATTCGCGCCAAAGTCGCGAGGCGGTACTGATTGCACGGATAGGACGGCTATGTACGGTGACGAGGTAATTCTTGCCAAAGAAGATATTCAGCTCACGCAACTCGAGTCGATCGTCAGGACCTGAAAGCTGCGCTTCGTACAGAACGATGAAATAGTAACCGGTGTATTCCTCGATCTTTGGCCGTTGATGTTCGGTGCGGCAGTCCTCGATTGAGAGATGATGAAACCCAAACTCTTCCGCCAGCTCTTCGAAATCTCTGCTCGTTGGATCGGAAACGTCAGCCCAGATCACATTTTGTTCTTCGAGCCGCAGTTCGCTGATGTCGGCCGCGATGCAGTTTTCTTGAAACTTGCCGGTGTTCTTATCCAAACAAACGGTAGTGATCATCGACTCGTCCTCAACGTCCCGGGCGGAGAATCAGGTATTCGTGGGCCAGCATGAATGCGACAGGGCCAAAGTTTAGCACTAGTCGCTGCAGCGGCACTCAAAAATAAAAACGGCTATAATTCGCGCACCGTGAACCAAATAAAAATATTCGTGGCTGATGAAGTCAGCCAGAGCGGCTTGCAGCCCTTGCGCGACGCAGGCTTCACCATCGAAAAGAAAACCGGACTAAATGCGGACGAATTAACTGCCGCGCTTGCGGGTTATGCAGGATTGGTGGTCCGTAGCGAAACCAAAGTTACCGCGGATCTGCTCGATCGAGTGCCTGCGTTGAAAGTGGTGGGACGCGCGGGCGTGGGAGTCGACAACATAGACGTGCAGGCTGCGACCGCTCGGGGCGTTGTTGTTATGAATGCGCCCGATGGCAATACGATCACGACGGCTGAACACACGATGGCGCTGCTGGTCGCGCTCGCCCGGCGTGTTCCTCAAGCCAACACCAGTTTGAAGTCAGGACAATGGGATCGGAAATCATTCATAGGTGTAGAGCTTCAGAACAAAACGCTGGGTATCGTCGGAATGGGACGAATCGGCCGTGCAGTCGCTGCCCGCGCGCGCGGTTTTGGCATGCGAATAGTCGCTTTCGATCCATTCGTCGCGCCTGAACCTGCTCGCGACGCAGAAGTGGAACTGACAACACTTGAGGACGTGTTGGCCCAGGCTGATTTTCTTACCGTGCACACGCCACTGACGGCTGACACGCAAAGTCTGATCGACGCCAACGCCTTTGCAAAGATGAAGCGCGGCGTGCGGATCATTAACTGTGCGCGAGGCGGACTGATTGATGAGCAAGCGCTACACGATGCTATCAAGTCAGGAGTAGTTGCAGGTGCAGCTTTGGACGTCTTTCAACAGGAGCCACCGTCACAGCAACACCCGTTGTTAATGCTTGACGAGGTAATTGTGACGCCGCACCTCGGGGCATCGACTACCGAGGCGCAGGAAGGTGTCGCTTTCACCGTTGCCGAGCAGATGCGCGATTATTTGCTGACTGGCGCTTTGCGTGGCGCGGTTAACGTGCCGTCGATGGGCACACAGGAACTTGCAGCACTTACGCCTTACATGGAGCTCGCCGAGAAACTCGGACGATTTCAGGCGCAATTGGTGGATAGCGCGGTGAGGGAAGTGAAACTCGAGTTCTCCGGCGAGTTGGCCACCCTAAACGCTGCACCGGTGACAAGGGCATTCCTCGCCGGGCTGTTGCGCGACGTGAGCGCGCGCGTCAATGCAGTTAATGCCCTGTTGATTGCTGAAGAGCGGGGAATCAAAGTTACTACCAGCTACGTCCGCGCCGGTCTCGATCTCGTCCCGGCGATTAGTAGTGCAGTCATCTGCAATGAAGAACTCTCAATGGCCGGCACCGTTTTTGGTTTCGGTGAACAGCGACGTGAAGGACGCATTACTGAAATCGATGGGTTTCATATCGAGGCGATACCACAAGGCCACATGGTGGTGATGCGCAATCGCGATGTCCCCGGAGTTATCGGCAGGGTCGGCACCATACTGGGAGAAGCGGGCGTGAACATCGGTCGCTTCCATCTGGGCCGTCGCGAACGTGGCGGCGAGGCAATGGCGGTGGTAGAGGTGGATTCGCCCCTGAATGCGGAGACGATGCAACAGCTACAGTCACTCGATAGCGTGCTCAGCGTTCGGTTGATACAACTAGTCGACTAAGAAGTCATTCAATTGTGAATGATGTCTCCTCGAATGCGGTTGCGCGATTACGAGTATCCGTAACAGTGACTCGCATAACGTAGTCACCGGGTTCCAAACTTCCGAAAATCCAATTCAGCGGAATATGGAATTCGTTTCAAATCGCCGTTTGCCTTGTTTGTGTTCACCTTCGAAGATGCAAGCGAGACGCGTTTCTGGCCTTTGAAGATTTGTACATCGGCAGAAAGTTCAGGCGTAGCGCCGTACGTCACCACCGTTATAAATGAAAGTTAATAGCCTCAGTCTTGATCCGCGCTGAAATTTACGGTCAACACTCCACTGCACCTGATCCAGGTTTTCATCGTTGATGCTCGCCCCGACCCCTTGAACGACCCACGAGCACGCTACTCAACGCAAGTTTTTTCTTCGCCAATTCGGGAACGACTATCCATTGTGTGGCGGTTCCGGCCGACTTGGATCGAGGGTCCTCGGCTGCAACGCGAACTCGGTAAATGCCGGGTGGGAGCGGTGCGCGGTAGTTATAAATGACTTTGGAGACGCCCCCACTCGACGATAGAGGACTAACCGTCGCAATAGTCTTGAAACTCGCCGCCGTTTTCCCGCCTCGATCTGAGATAACTCCGCCGATGTCGATTGCTAACGGCTTTCGTTCGGGGCCATACAAAGCATCGTCAACATTAACCTGCACGGAAGCGGTTACGACGGTGCTATTACTCGGCGTATCCAGGAAACTAACGCTAACTGCGGTGGGCAAGTTGGCGTGAAGTCCTCGGGGTTCAACAGATCGCGCCGGTTGACTCACGTTTGTCGCGCTGTCTGTCGTCACCCGACCGTTCCCAACTGGCTTCGCGGCCGGCGCTGACCGCGCATACAAAGCGTCGGTAACGCGCACCGTCAGGTCGGGACGCCCGATGATCTTCACACTGAGATTGCGGTTTTTTTGTTCCCTTTGCTTTTCGTTCGCCGGACGCCAGGCGAGCAGGTAGTACTTCGACGTTTCCTGAAAAGCTGTCCTAACCGCCGCATCGAAAACGTTTCGATTTCTGAAGGCGCGACCGCCCGTGTCGCCCGCCAACGCATTCAAAGGATCTTGAGAAGAGACCGCCTCCGCCAGAAGTGTGCTTTCCATTCTTCCATTAGGATCCATTGGAACCTGGTTGGTGGCGTCACTCATGCCGGTGTTCAGACCTCGGGCGTGAATGGTGTAAATCACAACTCCCGCGCGCTGCGCCTTATCGGTGATCAACTTCAACTTGTTTTTGACATCAAACGTCCGTGGACCAGTATCTAGGAGGAACCCATCCGAGACGAAGACCACCAACTTTCGACCCGGTTCCCGCTCTAACGTGCGCACGAGACTGTCAAGGCTCTCGTAAGTGTGTGAAGTGGCCTGGGCAGCATTTCGGAGTATGTCGCGGGCGCGATTGATTACTTCTATCTCGCAACTAATGACCGAAAGGCCGCCGCGCTTGAGGCATTCTCGAATGTAGAACCTCAACACTCCGTCATCCGACTTTCGTTCAATCACGAGCGCGGCATACTCGCTCATAGGCGCGCTGCCCGGATCAAACCCTCCGGCCTGGTAGGAATGGTGTTTCAGCTGGCCGACCACCGCCCGAAGGACGGCCTTGTTTTCAATGAATTGCTGGAGGTAGCCGAGTTGTCCCGTAGTCGAAACGATCGCGACTTTGTCGTAAGGACCAACTTCGCTGTCGAGAAAACGTAGAAGAGTTTGCCTCGTGCGATCGAGACCATCTAATGAGAGATGGCGATCGTCGACAAAGAACACGAGACGTCGGCCATGCTCACCTTCACGATTGGCGGTAAGATCCGAACTCGCTTCGCCGCGACCGGGAGATAGCTGTCGCGACTCACTCGAACTGCCCGTCACAATGCTTTCAAACAATGAAACCGGTTGCACCTGGCCATTCACGCGCAACTCGAATTGCTCGGGTCGTAAGCCGTCGACAACCTTACCGTCGCGGTCTAAAACCGTGACTGTTGTTTGTACCAATTCGGTGTTGATACGAAGAACTTCGTCGGCGTCGCGAGGTGTTTGTTGTTGAGCAACGACGTGACAGGCGAATGTCGCGTGAAGAAAAGTAAGGCAGCAAATAGCTAGGGCTAAACGTCCCTGGTGCGAGTTCATTCAATTAACGCAGTGCGGCCATAACAAACGACTGTTGATTTACGCGTTTGATGCGCACGGCGCCGGAAGGTTGTTTGCGGGCCGCGGCAAGCTTGGCCCGCGTTCACTCGATATCGAAAAGCACCTGTTGTGTGGCAGATGTCTTGGCAATTCGATCGTTCACCGTGACGGCCAGCAAATACCGGCCCACAGGCAAGGTTTGCAGGGCGATATCAGCGCCATAAACGATGCGACTCGCGTCGCCATTCGGTTCAATCGCAACCTTACGAACCGGACTCGTTATTACCGCCTGGCCGTTTCTAATCAGCTTTATTTGAGCGTCGAGATCCGGGCTATTGTTAACGCCGCGAGCTGCGTTGTAAACGAGTGTAAGGAAATTCATATGCGAACCGCGCGCGAACCGGCGGTCAACGCTAAACTGCAACTGCTCCCCCTGCTCGCCGTTCACCTGTTTGCTGCTGGAGCCGATAAATTGTCCGCCAACCATCAAGCTGCTCAGCGTCAAACCCTTCGACTGTAGATCCGGAATCTCAATCCACTGCGCCGCACTGCCTACACGTCCGCTCTTCTCGTCACGCGCGGCAACGCGAACCTGATATAAGCCGGGCTTCAGCGGGAGTTTGTGACTGTAAATCACGCTGGCATTACGATCGGCAGTACCCTGTGATGAGGGACTGACGTTTACGCGGTTCTTGAAACTGCCCGCCTGTTTTCCCTGATCATTAAGCACCACTCCGGCGAGGTCGATTGCCGCAGGTTGCTTGCCGTCCGCGCCGTAACCCAAAACACTTGTAGCCATCTGCATTGAAGTTGTCAGCACCGGACCCGTGCCGGGAACGTCGAGGTAAGCAACCGAAAGTTGCGTCGGAAGTCCTTCCCGCGCCGATGGGGCGCTCAGCGCTGTGATGAGAGCACCACCTACACTGCTTGCCGGTGTCTTCGTCTCCGCTGCGGTCGTGGCTGGTGGGGCTGCCTCCTCACGCACGGGCATGTTGAAGAAACCTCGTGGCAAGCGCACGCTCAGCTCCGGGCGATCGGGGATTGTCACTTCAAGTCGTTTGAAGGTTGGACCCTTCTGATCGTCTGCGACTGGTTTCCATCCCAACAGGTAATAGTTTGAGGTTTCGCGCAGCGCGTCGGTGATGGCTGTGTTGATGGCGCTTGAATTAAACAGCGCACGTCCACCGGTGTCGCCCGCCAGGGCGTTCAACGCATCCTGCGAAGCTGAAAGATCGCCAAGGTTTGCGCGCGACAAACGTCCCATCGCGTCGGCACGATTGCTGCTCGCGTCAGTGATACTGACAAGACCCCGCGCATCCAACGAATAGATCACCACACCAGCGCGGACAGCAGCGTCCGTTATTCGTTTTAACTTATCGCCAAACGCTGTGTTGCGATCGTCGAGATAAAAACCGTCAGAAACGAAGAACACAAGCTTTCGACCTGGCAGTTGGCTGGACGAACGCATCAGGCTTTCGAGAGAAGAAAGTGTTCCAGTTGTGACTGACGCAGCCTGGCGAAGCATCACCAGAGCGCGCTCTTTAACTATTCGCATCGCCGACTCGCGCGTCATGCCACCCTGCAAACCCTGGTTTTGGGGTCGCGCGTTTGCGGGGCCGCCACTCGGGGGACCAAGCCCGGCACCTCTCGGCATTCTAAAGTTCGTTGCTTTCAACAACTCTTCAACGTAATAGTCAGTCGCATCTTTGTCGCCCTGGTCGATCTTGATCGCCTGGTACTCCGTCATCCGGATGTTTTCCGCATCACGCACAGTGTATGGCTTGTAACTGAGCCGATTGATCGCCGCCCGCACTACTGGTTTAACCTCGGTGAACTGTTGCAGAAATCCGATCTGCCCGCTCGCCGAGGCGACCGCTACACGATCTTCTGGTCCCATTTGATTGTCGATGAAATTCAAAATGGCGGTGCGCGTGCGAAGTAGACTCTCGGACGAGAGGTGCAAGTCGTCGATGAAAAAGGTGACGGTGCGTCCCCGATACGAAACGCCCTCCGGCTCTGACGCAGGCGCGGGTTGACCCGTGTTGGCTGTTAATTCCAATTTCCTTTCACGGGCACTGCCGGCAGTCACGCGTTCAAAGAAGGACGGTTTTACCGGTTTGCCATCCACCTTCAACACAAACTGCTCGGGCTTCAACCCTTCGACGAACCGGCCTTGCTTATCAAGAACAACCACACCAGTCTGGACCAGATCGGTGCGAATTCTGATGACTTCTGGCTCATCGGGTTGCTGTGGTTGTTGCGCGATGACGATCGCGGCGGCAATGAGAGACAGTGCGACGGAGCAGTACACTCGCAAGGTGCGCCAAATGGAAGATGTCATGGATAGAACCTCGGAAAAAATCGGACCCCGGGGAGTTGAAGAGCCCGAGTATAACACAGCAAACGGGGTGTCTAAGTTCCGCGAATCATGTGCTCAGCGTCAGGCCCGAAGGGCCGTTAGTGAATAGCCACGACCGTCAGGTCGTGGAACGACGACCATCAAAGAATTGAGGCCCGAAGGGCCGTCAGTAACATCCACACCACTGTCGGCCCTCCGGGCCTCTCAAATTTTAAAACTCCTTTCCACGACCTGACGGTCGTGGCTATTCACTAACGGCCCTTCGGGCCTCAACAACTAACGGCCCTATCGTGGGCGTCAATTCGCTGGCGGCTGCAAACGCCTTCCGATATCATGCGCGCGTCTCCACTCCGAATTTCAGCGCTCGTCGACACTTATGGCCGACTCTACCCCCTCTCCCAATGCCGAAGCCGGAGCGGTTGAGTTCAACCCGGCTTTCGTACCAACCGTCGAGCAACCTCCGCCACCACCTGCGAAGCGTATCGACTCGATCGATCTGTTGCGCGGCATCGTGATGGTCATAATGATGCTCGATCATACGAGAGACTTCGTCCACCGCGACGTTCTCCAGGGATTCGATCCAACTGATTTGTCACACACCAGCGTGTGGATCTTCTTTACACGCTGGATAACTCACTTTTGCGCGCCGGTTTTTGTCTTCCTTGCGGGAACCGCGATTTACCTCCAGCTGGCGCGCGGCAAAACAAAAAGTGAACTTTCGCGCTTTCTAATCACACGCGGGCTCTGGCTCATTGTTCTCGAGTTTACGGTTGTCAGGTTAGCGGTCTTATTTCATTTCGACTATCGCTTTCTGGGAGCTGCTCAGGTCATCTGGGTCATCGGTGTTTCGATGATCTGCCTGGCTGCGTTAATTCATCTGCCCACGCGTGTCATTACGATTTTCGGCGTCGGCATGATATTCCTGCACAACCTCCTGGATGGCATCCGGGTCCCGAGTTGGCAAGGACCTGAAAGCCCGGTGCCTTCAGTTTCTGCAAAGCTATGGATCCTCCTGCACCAACCGTTTGAGGCATTTCCTGTTGATGGTTTTCCTGGGCCGGTTGTGTTTGTGATTTACCCGCTCATTCCGTGGGTTGGCGTGATGGCTGCGGGTTACGGTCTGGGTGCGCTTTACAAACTCGACGCCGCAAGGCGCCGAAAGTTATTGCTCGCGTTGGGCGTGGTTGCCACCGCGCTCTTCTTCGTGCAGCGCTTGATAAATGTCTATGGCGATCCAAGGCCGTGGATGAAGCAAGACACGATTGCGTTTACGATCCTATCGTTCTTCAACACCACAAAGTATCCGCCGTCGCTTTTGTTCCTGTTAATGACCTTGGGCCCGGCATTGATTTGTCTTGCATTATTCGAAGGACCATCCGACTTGAAAACAACTTCGACTGCGCAAAACTCAATCCTTCGAAGAATCAGGGATGCGTTCGTAACGTTTGGCCGCGTGCCTTTGTTTTTCTATGTGCTCCAATGGTTCACGGCCCATTTGATATCGGTGCTGCTCCACTACCTGGCCGGCAAGCCGGTCGCGTGGATGTTTAGCAGCCAGGCGATGCTGTCAGGCCCGCCGCCGGGCGTTGGGTTTAGTCTGCCTGTTGTATATCTGTCATGGATTGCCGGTGTGATCCTGTTGTATCCGCTGTGCAAGTGGTTTGCGGGCGTGAAAGCGCGGCGCCGCGACTGGTGGCTGTCGTATCTATAAGTCAGTTGCTTAATTGACATTTGCCGGGTGCGGGAATATGTTGCGGCTGTTGCTGTCCCGCGGTTCGGTAATACCAACGCCTGGCTTTATACTCACGATAATTTATTACCTTCCGGAGCGTCCGAATCAGAGGATTAACTGTAGCGATTATGCGTACCTCTTCGGCAAAACTGTTGATGCTTGCCGTGGCTCTTCTGGCTGCGGGGTTCGCGCATGAAATACTCGCGACGTCTTCGTTCACCCAGCAACCCGCGTCGCAAGATCCGGCAGTGAACATTCAAACCGGCGGTGGACGATCGAATGATGGCAATGCGGTGATTGTCAGTGTCGATAGGACGCGAGTGCGCGTTGGAGAGTTGGTTGTTTTCACCCTAACGCCGGCCGCCGTTGTCTTGAACCCCAGGTATGCTGTCACGGTCGACTTCGGAGACGGCAACCGCCGGCAAGTTAGAAGCACGCAGGTTAGGTACAGGTACGCCGCGACGGGCCACTACAAAGTGTACGCTTCGGTCGTCGGCTCCGAACGCTACAGTGATCCCGACCCTAAAGATCCAGTGGGCATCGGAGTTCCGCGCGTTACTCTGATTGTAGATCCATCGCGCACGACTGCCGGTCAATCCGTCAACTTCCGCGCGCAACTTAGTTCCAGCTATCCAAACTTACGATATCGATTCTCGTTCGGCGACGGCTCGAGCACGGAATGGCAGACAAGCGCGGATGCTCGTCACACTTTTCAGTCGGTGGGAACCTATGCCGCCTTTGTCGACATCGGTAGTGGCGTGGGAAGCATCAAGCCGCTCGGCGGAAGCGTTCGACAGAAAGTAAGTGTTACTGCGTTGCCGTTGGGCCCAGTCGGGCTGGTGGCGAATCCGTCATCAGTCGCCACCGGTATCCCAGTGACTCTGACTGCGCGAGTTGCTTCGACCGATCCCTCAGTTCGTTACCGATTTGGTTTTGGCGACAGGACGCCGGCCGGTGTGTGGCAGAGTTCATCACAAACGACACACGCGTATTCGACCGCCGGCAATTTCGCACCTTACGTTGAAATCGGTTTGGCCAGTAACGGCTCACCGACACCAGTTGCATCCGCGCGTACATCAATTCAAATAACCAAGGCGGCTGTCGGACCTGAGGGTCCGGGCGGGAATAAGACGAATTCAAAAGGTAGTGGTGGTGACGACTCGTCAAACTCAGGCTCGTCCCAAAGTTCAACCGGATCGCGCAGTTCGCCGTCCCCAGCTTCATCACCGCTAACGGGGGGCGCAAGTTCGACGCCGTCACGAGCCGAGGACGGTTCACTTGTTCTCGATGATCGTCAACGGAATGCGCGAAGCAACTGGTGGTGGTTAGTGTTAGCGCTGCTGTTGCTACCTATCGGTTACTGGTTATGGAAGTGGGTCGTAGGACCCAGCGCAATCGTCGCCGTGCATCCGGACCTGGGTAAGGCAGAAGTGGGCGCGGGCGCAACTGGATTCTCAATAGATTCAGAAATTCTGCTGCGACCGGACGTCTCCAATGCGAAGTACGACGTCGCAATGACGGAACCGGTGGTGAAAAACTTGAGGAGGGAAAATGGCTGAGCCGCCTGTCACTGTTAAAGACGTATTCGAGCTTCCACAGGGTGGGGATGATGAATCTTCGCCGCGTTGGCAATCGTTGCGCGAATGGATGAGCAGGGAAGTGAAGGACATTAAGACGGCGAAAGTGCCCGACCTGACTTCCAAAGTCGCGGAACTGCTGAACGTACCCATTCCCGACATACTGCTGACCTCATGGAAGAAAACAAACGTCCTCCGCGAGTTGTTGGAGGAATCTAAGAAGTCGCCTGAAACGGCACTGCACCTCGCACTGGGTGAGCACACGATAAACAGCCAACATCGTCCACACATCGAAGTAAGAATTCAGAAAGTTTCAGTGAAAAAGCTCGAGTTCACTTTGAGGTTGATCTTCAAGCTGAAGGGGTTTGTCCTAAAGATTCAAAACGGCGCAGTCACAGAAATGGAAACGGGAACGTGCGAGATGCAGGGCACGCTTGAGTATCAGGGTCTGCCAATCGCCGAAAAGAAAGCGGCGCCCATCAAGTTGCCGGGACGAATGTCGTTGGAAGGAATGCGAAGGTTTTGGGAAGACGACAAACCGCAAGTTGCAGCAGCGACGCCCGCGGCAGCATTGAACACACCAGGAACCAAGATTCCCACACACGCGGCAACAAGTGTTGCGGCAGCTGCGACCAGCGTGGCCGCCACAAGTGCGGCATCCAGCCGTCCTCCGGCAGCGCCCGTGGAACCGAAACCGGTAGCAGCTTCGTCGCCAATTATTGAGCCGCCAAGGCCTCCGGCGCCGGAGCCAGAACCAAAGAAAGCATCGACTCCAATTCCCGCTGCCGCACCTGCTAAAGTCACTGAGGATCGCGAAGAATTTGTATTGTAGTTTGCTTTCGAATCCTCGATGCGTCGAACCGAATGGCTCCCCCGTGCATCTGAAATATTGGCCTCAGATCGTGCCCTTCGGGTTTTCCAAATGAAAAAGTTTCGCTTTTACATTGCATTAGTTATTGCCTGCCCGGCGCTATTTGGCGTCCTGTTCGCTGTATCGAAAACCGGCCAGAGCCAGGGGAGAAAGTCATCCGGCGTTAAGCAGACCGCAATAGTTCGTGAACGAGATCAAACGTCAGCGTCCTTCGGGGCAGCAGCTGCACGCAACGCCGCATTGCGCAACGATCTGACCTGGATTTTTGGAGGCAAGCCTCAACGAGGTTGGTATCTCTATCAAGCGCTCATCGGTCAAACTTTGCGAACACAAAACAGTTCGGACACGTCAGAGTTCGCGGCTGCGCTCGCTGCATGGCAACAAAAGAGTGGACTGAAGCCAACTGGCGTGCTTGATGATCAATCACTTTACGCTTTCGTATCGGCGTGGCAGGGAAGACGATTGAAGGATCGCACTCCCGCGGAGCCGCATCAGCTATTAATCGCTCCCGCGTCCGATTTTTATGATCCGCAACGTGTGGATGAATTGAGGCAGGTTGAGCGAAACACGTTTGCTGCTTACAAACGCATGGTAGCTGCCGCGATTGCGGATCGCTCATTGCGACTCGCGAGCGATGGCAAGCAACTCGCTCCGCAGGAAAAGTTTTTGAAGATCATTTCTTCGTATCGAACGCGCGAGTATCAGGATCGCCTGCGTCGAGAGTCACCAAACGCAGGCAGCGCCGGGCTCGCAGTAAACAGTCCACACTTCACGGGACGAGCGTTGGATCTTTACGTGGGCGGTGAACCGGTTGAAACTAACGATCCGAATCGAGCGATACAGGTCAACACGCCGGTCTATAAATGGCTGGTCCGCAACGCCGAACGCTTCGGCTTCCGACCTTACTACTTCGAACCCTGGCACTGGGAATACGTTGGTAGCTGAGTTGAGTGGCATTCCGCGCATTCACCTTACCAAAGCCGGTTCCCATCGGTCCACTTCTGTCCAGGTTTTGCCGTCGAACAACGGATGTGTATACTTGAACCGCGGCCAGTAATGTCGTTGACAAGAGATAATGGGGAGCCTAGAGTCCGAAAAGATTCTCGGCTTCGTCTTCCCCTCATCTTTCGTTAGGAGTTGCCTCATGAATCACCGTTGGAAAGTTATAACCTTCCTGCTAGTGGCCCTCTGTACTACCGTCCTATTAACTGGTCAAACCCAATCGCCGAAAAAGCCACAGGTTGAAGAAGAGCCTGACTTAAGCGGATTTCCTATCGTTGATTTAAAGAAGGCAAAAGCGGCTAAAAATGAAAAGAAGGGCAAGAAATACAATAACCGCTATGCCGCGCCCATCAGCGAAGTTTCTAATGGGATGTTTTTTATGGTTGATTGGTACAGAGAACCTTTCAGCACTGCCGGTATCCTCAAGCTCCTCCGTAATCATTGCTGATGTAATTGATGCTCAAGCCCATCTGTCAGAGGATGAGACGAATATTTATTCCGAATTCTCACTTCGCGTTAGGGAAGTTCTGAAATTTGACAACCAAGTGCCAATTTCCTCAAACGCTTCTGTCACCGTTCAGCGTCTCGGAGGACGCGTCAGGTTAGATTCCGGTAAGATTGTCACGTCTTTGACGAACAAACAAAGCATGCCTCGCGTTGGTCGACGCTACGTGTTCTTTCTCACTCATCTCACCCCATACGGGAGGAGCGAAGAACTTTACATTCTCACGGGCTATGAACTGCGGGATGGTCGTGTCTTTCCGTTGGATAGTTTAGGCCCCGCTCATCCGATTACAGCGTACACAAACACAGACGAGACCTCGTTTTTGAATGATTTATCTCAGGCATTAACCGCCTCATAATTTCACGTCCTCGGAAATGAAAGACTGTCTCACCTTTCTCACACTTTCCTTGTGTACTGTGCTTGCGGTTGCGTCAGCAAGTCTCATTTTATATGGCGCACACGCTCAGGGCTGTACGTGCTACCCCTCTTTAACGCATCCAAGTTTTCCCCGCTTTGGGCAGGGAGCGCAAGTTACGGTCTACATTCCTCCTGTGGAGCCGTTCACCGTCGCAGAACGAAACGCAATTAAGCAAGGATATGAAGACTGGAATGTCCAACCAAATTATTCAGGGGTCACCTACAATGTAGTTAGTGCTCCTCCACCGCCTCCAAATACCGTCAATACATTAGTCGTGCTATATGTCGACGAACCAGGCTCAGGCGATGTACCTGCAGGTACACAGTTTCAATCAATAGGAGGAGAAGCCTACGGAACAGTCTTCTTTTATAAGAACTTTAGATCTGGAAATCAGGAGTATCACTTGGCATTTGTTGCATCGATTGCTCGCCACGAAGGTGGTCATGGCCGGGGTCTAGATGATGCTCGTTCATGTCCGATTGGCAGTAGTATCATGTGGCCTGGAGGAGGAAATACTTACATCACTCCATGTGATAATCATTCCGTAAATCAAAACTCCCATTACCCTTGTCTCTGGTCCGGTGAAGAAATTAGCAGTCCTTGGGTAGGGCAATGCGATATAGAAAGCTCCGTCTGTACCGACTGGCAAGATAACGACTGCGACGGATTGCGTGATTCCCAAGACCCTGGCTGTATCTGTACGACTCCGATTGTCATAGATACGGTAGGAGACGGATTCAACCTTACCAGTCTCAATGATGGAGTGACGTTTGATATCACCGGTATGGGTTTAGCCGTCCGCGTGTCATGGATTCAAGGCGATGAAGCTTGGTTGGCCTTAGACCGTAACGGAAACGGCACGATTGACAGCGGCTTGGAGCTATTTGGGAACGTTACGCCTCAGACAATGCCTTTGGACCGCAGTGCGGCGAATGGGTTTAACGCGCTAGCTGAATTTGATAAGCCAAGCAGCGGTGGTAACTCAGATAATGTGATTAGTAGTGGAGATGCTATTTTCGCAAGCCTTAGACTCTGGCGAGATGATAACCATAACGGCATTTCAGAACTGGCAGAACTTAATAGTTTGCCTGCCTTAGGCGTGGCCGAAATCGATTTGAAGTACAAGACCTCAAAACGCGCTGACGAGCACGGTAATCAATTTAGGTATCGAGCGAAGGTGCGAGGTACTGACGGAGCGCAGTTGGGCCGTTGGGCTTGGGATGTTTTCCTGGTGCGTGGTCCATAGATTACTTAACGCCAAACTCACAGAAATTGATGAGCGAAAGCGGCTGGTTACGCAACCGGCCGCTTTCTGTTGTGAAATGGCTGGTCCGCAACGCCGAACGCTTCGGCTTCCGACCTTACTACTTCGACCCCTGGCACTGGGAATACGTTGGTGGCTGAGTTGAGTGGCATTCCGCGTATTTGATCGAAAGCCAGTTTTCATTTCTTATTTCTCATATCAGATTCGTGAATTCAATTTGGAAGTGCAACGACTATTGATATGCGACATCGTGGGTCGATGAAAACAGAACCGGGAGCGAACCGGGGTCCCCGCGCGGGCAGCCCGCGTGGGGTGGTGGTAGCGACCGGGTTCATGCTTGGATGGGCCTCGTGATCAGTTCAATAGCGTAGAGTGTGAAGCGGGTCCCGCCATTCTCACCGCCGACTTATGACCCCTGTGTGTTCGTAAGAGTGAATTGCTATCGATGCGTTCCAAGAACCTGGACGACCTCTTTGACCGAAGCCGATAGTCATTCTAGCTTGAACCCGGTCGCTACCACCACCCCACGCGGGCTGCCCGCGCGGGGACCCCGGTTCGCTCCCGGTTCTGTGTTCTTCGGCCCACAGCGATGACGGTATCTAACGCGCAGCGAAGTTGCACTTCAGACTTGAATCCACCATTTGTCTTTTTTTCAAAATCTAACCGATGGTCTCGCTTGTCGTAATTCTAAATAGAGGGAAGAGCATTTTGCTGAACTCAAACAGGCGTTTTAATGGGTGAGAGGAATTAGCCAGTCCAGTTCTTTAATAGAAACTTAGCAAAGTGTGCTAGTTCGTAAACCAAAAAAAGAAGAAAGCCGGTTCCAAATAATAAGTATTTGCTTTGCCAAACTAACTCTCTTCCGAGCCTATGCGCCACTGGGCGGCAAAGTGCAAATGTGGTGATTTACGATGCCCGAAACTATTTCTCTTTTTTGCCTCGAACCACTCTGCGTTTAGTGGGCAACGGTTCTGCGTTACCGGTTCCTCCAGACCTGTTTACCACTACGTCGCCTGTAGTCACTGTTGGGAATTGAAAGCAACTGTTCGTCGGCGCGAAGGTGCAATCGCATCCTGTGATGGTCACGTTATTACCCGCCCAGATCGCAAACGCGAGTGGCGCATAATGATGCCGCACCCCACGCGGTGATAACTGCCTCGTCAACCCGTCGGCATCTACGGGTGGCCACTCGATGCTGCCGGTGGCTACCCGCGCGGGAATCAACCAGTAGTCACCTGTTCGATACTCACCACCTTCCACAAACTGAATCTGAATTCCATCTTCCAGATCGATCCAGTTGGCGTCGTCGTCGGGCGTGCCTACTGGTGTTTCGACAATCAGTATGCTGCCGTCCGTTTCGAGCACCGTATCCTCAGTCTCAGTGTGGTCCCAACGTCGGACCCGTGGATGTCCAACTTCCTTGGTCCATTTTAGGTAGTCTGCGTTTGGCACTTTGTCTTTATCCACGGTGAGCGTGCTGCCCTGCACCGTAGTTAACCGTGCGAGTCTGCCGGTTTGACCCTGAAACTCCGTCAAGTCGTCCATCAATTCGACCCAGTTGCCGGCCGAGAAGCCGCGTGTGTTCGCCACTCGCAGGTCATACTCAGTTGTACCGACCCAGGCTGTGGCCATGCTTCCGTTGTCACGCGACCATTTAAGGGTCGCTTCACCGGCAACACCGCCGCGATGAATTTCCACGCGATACAGTTGGTTCTCCGCGCCGCGGTATTTTGAATCCGGCGACGTTATGCACGCATCGGTAACCTGCAATCCAGGATTTAACCGCGCACCCATTAATGCATCGCTCTGAGGAAGCAACTGATCGAGCGGCAGGGGACAATCGTTTTTGCTAAAAGCCACACCGCTCTGGAATCGCGTTAAAGCTTTTTTGATCGACTCAATCTGTTTGTCTACGCGGAAGATTCTCCCCTTTATCTTTACTTCCACCTTCGGTGACGCAGTTTTACGCTGGTCCTCCAGAGCCTTCTTCTTCTTCTCCAACCATTCGAGACGTTTTTGGGCTTTCGTAGTTTGCGCACTCGAAGTCACGTCAAGCGCTTTGACCTGCCATGCAACCTGCGCTCGAGAACAGGTATCTGGTCCACCGAGGGCCGCTTCGCGAATGCTGTCGTCTTCGAGAGACGTCACATGTCGTTCCCAAACGTCCAGGTAAACCCAGTAGCTCGCGTCAGCTTTCGACGTGATTGTTTTCGCGAGCGGGTCGTCATCGGGGGGAACGTAGTAAGGCTGATCTGTGTAAAGGCAAAATCCGTCGTTTTGGACCAGAATGCCATTCACGTAATAGTGACCAGGGGCGATAAACAAACCCTCAGGGTCTGACACCAGTTTGAAACCCGGTCGCATAATGGGCGCGCCGTATGGACCAATCAGATCAGTCGCGAGGGCACGCAGGTAATGCAGCAGAATTGAGGTTTGCTCATTACTGTCGGCGTCGAGTGTCACGCGGCCTTGTTGGCTAATTACGCGGCTGAAGTGTTTTGTAGGGCGAAATGTTTCGCGTGTGATGTCAGATTTCATGGCTATTTTCCTTCGCTGGAGTTTTCGTAAGCTCGGCCGTCAATCCAGCAAGACCGGGCTGAGTCAACCCATTCGTGTTAATCCGGATACAAGAGTCCAACGTCCATTCCCGCGGGCACAAATTCTTCGAGGCGCTGCAGCAGATTCGCTTCCCGTTGCGGCCGGTATAGGTCGTGGAAAACGCCCATCTCCGACTCGTCATCGGCGCCTTGCTTAATTTCCTCGGCACACGTCCTCGCCAATTGCGCATAACCAGGATTGCCATAGCGATTGCTCGTAAACTGGGGCCGAACGCGTTGAACTTCTGAGGCGATCAGCCCAGGTCGTTTGGTCACATCGCTGACTGTGTCCTTGATTGCCTGAGTGACGAGGTCTGGCTGGCAACGATACCGTCGCGGCGTGCGGCAACGCGGCGGCACATAAGAAAACCTCATACAACCGAGTTGTCGGCGAGCTACATCGACGCAGTCCATAAAAATGCAGTTCTCGGCCAACTCGACGGCGTGGACATCAACAATTCCAAAAACCGTCGAGCGCAGAATCGTGAGGACCACGTGGGCCGGAGCGTAACCGGGCGCGCCGATCGCTTCCTTGCGCGGCGCGGTAGCGTCGACGATGCTGTCGGAAATGTGTAGAGGAATCGGATCGATCCTGACTTCGTCTTCGTGTACTTGAATTGATCCAATGATGGTGTGTTCGATTCGAACCACCGCTCGAATGTTGTAAAGCTCGAGACTCGGCTCAGCGGGCCGGTTGGGCTGGCAATGACTATCGATGCCCCAACCCGGAACAAACGTGCAGTGGCGAATGACGATACTTGAGCCGCAGGCAGGAACGATTGGTCCATCCTTTTCATGCACCGGGCCGGTGATCCGCAGCGGCCGTCCGGCGACGAGCACGCCGTCGAGCGTGAAACGGCTGCCCTGTTCCATCGTGACCAACAGAGCATCTGGGGAGTCTGTTTCCCAGTCGATCAATCGCAACACTGGTCGCGTGCGATTGGCCGCGCGCAGTTGCAATGTGCGATCAGTTTTCAGTGTGAGCGAGATTGGTTCAACGTAGACTCCACTTTCAACTATCTCGATCACAGCGTCGTACGGATCATCTTTTTGCCACTGCGTTAAAGCTGCTCCGACCGTTTGAAACAATCCTTCGCTCTTGCCGACGCGATAAAAGCTCGGCGCCACTAACTGCCGCTCGCCTTCAGGCTGTTCTTCGGAAGTGACGACATTCACTTCGGGCGAAGGATCAAAAATCGGGCGCGAATATTCGCCGCCGGCCATGTCAGCGCTGAATCCATAGCGGTAACTGACCCTCACGCCCTTTCGCGGAAGTTGACCTGGTGGAAACGCAAATCTGCCCAGCACCGGATCGACAGCTACGTGATTCTTCGGCGGCACATAGCTCCAACCGGACAGATCAGCAGGAATGACTGCTTCGACTGGAATTGGCTGGTCAGGCTCAGTTGCATCCCAATCCCGGGCCCAAATCGCAAAACTACGTTCAGCGCCGTAATACCGTTCCGGTCGTTGGTGGAATGCCAGCCGGCGAATCGGCGCGGGCACATTCATTTCCTCCGCCACTTGAGCCGGATCAGTTTCCGGTTCGACTTTGCAGAACAATGGCGCATCCTGGCCCAACACACTGAAAGTAAAACAATGTGGACCAGCACTCTCCGCGCAATAGGCGCGGGTCCGCGTCACTGAGTAGGCTTTCAACCACCAGACAAAAACACCGATTGAAGGAATATTGAAGCGCCCGATAGTGTGGCGTGAATTGATCCGTCGCACATCGACCGTGTGTGTGAGTCGCTCAAAGGGACCACCGATCAAATCGAGGTCGTCCATGAGCCGGATGTCCACCGTCCGAGCGCGCTCAAGATGCGGGTGATTAAGGTTCTGGTTCCAACCGAGCAGTCTATAAAACTCGACAACGCGTGCGGGGAGGCCGGCGACGTCCTGGGCCAGCAACTCAAGCAAAGCAGCGGTGCCTTTTCTACTCCGGTAGCCGATGGTATTCGCCACCTCGCGCCGGGGGACCAGGACACGCGTCAGCTCGAGGTTCGTTCCACTCGTATCCTTTATGCCCAACACGGGACGGTAACCAAGCAGGTCGGCAATGTATGGGACCGCCCAGTCTTCGGCAGTTTCTATAAACCAGTTATCGTAAAGCTGCGCGATGTCGTCCTCGACAAGATTTACTTGTTCAGCAATGACGCGCAGCAACGCGCGCAGCGGATATCTTTGATCCGCATCCCGCATCTTGTAGATGTCGGGCATCAACTCATAGAGTCGATCAATTCGAGGGTCAGTGATTTCTGCGTTCATAACTCAAACGGCCTTCAACTGATTTGATTAAGCACAACCGTATCGGGAACACTTGCCGTGAAAATTGCCAACTGCGCTGCGCGCAATGCTCCGTTGTCAATGCCGGCGATACCTGCGAGCACAGACTGCGACGGCGTCGAACTAGTTACGATCTGTTGCACAGTCGTGGAGATTTCTTCGAGAGTTAGCAGACGACGTATTCCATCGGTGCCAGTCACTTTTTCCGGAACGCCGCCAAAGGCATCGACGTCGACGTAAGCGACTCCTTTAACACTCTGGATGCATCCGATAATTTCACAGAGCAAGGCGGGCTGGCCCAGCGCGCGCTTTCGGAATCCAAATTTCTCGAACAGCGCGGCCCGCACCTCTGACGCCACCGGCTCCCACAAATAGTCAGGTTCCAATCTAATCCTGGCGCTCAACACGAGTACGATGAGCTCTCGCGACTCAATCTGGACGGCAACGCTTACATCGCCCAACGCCGTTAATGCTTCAGTCAGGTTCCGGTAAAGATCGGATACCGGATCAATTGGCGCGTCATCGGCGCCGGCGATCGTCAAATGGATAAACGGTCGGGAGCCGTCCGAAAGCCGCCGGCCGCTGACTTTCGCGATGCCGGCAAAGTTGCGCGTGAAGTCGGAATAGTCCTGGAGCGAAACGAGCCGGTCCAAAGCCATCACTGCGAGCGGCGCGTTTTCTCGAATTTGATCGGCATCTTCCTTATCCGCGCCACCGGAAGCGCGCAGGGGATTGATAACGCTCTTAACGCCAAGCGGCTTAGTCTGCAACAGACTGACTTGTTCGGGTTTCACGTTGCCCGGTTTGCCGATGCCGCGACGATAAGCCGAGGTCACGTTCAGAACACCCGTCGGCAGACGCGATCCCTGTTTGCCGTTGCCGAAGATGACGGTTGTCTTGTCGTCGTCGGCTGTCTTAGTAGTGAACCTGCGATCGCGTGGGCCAAGATCGAACAACGCATCTGCTTCGTGCCACTCGACGTTGTCCACATAAACGTTGAGCGTGCTTTCAATGCCTGACGCGTTAGGCGCCGGGACGAATGTCAACGGCGGTTGCTTCAGCTCAAAGCTTTGCAATGCCTGGCTGCCGTCGCCACTTCCCAGCGTTTCATTGGTCGTTTCGCCGTGGGTAGCTTTGACGACATTGCCGTAAATCGTCAGAGTGTCGCGTTTGTAGCTATAAGCCGTCGGCGTGGCCAGCAACAACGCGGTGTGAATTGTCTCGCCTGTTACCGCTGGGTCGACCTGGTTCAGACCTGACACCATCAACAATTCTGTTCCCCTGACGCCGGTGACATTTGGAATGTCAGCGCGCTCGCCTGACAGAATGATCCATCGACCCGACGGAAATTCATTGTAAAGACCGTCAAGAACGATGCCCGTGCTCGCGTCTGCTTCAGTCACCTGTACGTCGCTTGATATGAGCTCGTCGACGAGAATGAGTTCCTCACTCTGCGCAAAAACCAGGGTTTGTCGCAACGTTGCCGAGATCAGCTGGTTAACACCAATGTTCCACCAAGTTGCGGCAAGTGTCAGTCGCGTCGTTTTGCCGCTCACGCCGTACGCAGTCCGTTGCACGGTTTCTGCATTGGTCACTTGTAAAACCTCGCGGGCGGTTTCAGTAATGTTCGGCTTCTGAACGATCACGTAGCTGGAAGGTAAGACTTCCTCGTGCGCCTGATCCAGAAACATGGCTTCGTTTTTTTCGTCGCCCGCAACCTTCCAGGATCTCCACTGTTCCGGTGGCTTTAACTCACCCTTTGTATGTGTTTCACCCTCGGCGTCCGTCTCATCCTCGGCATAAAAAGTCGGCTGGTCCGGCACGTTCGCTCCAAAAAGCGGTACTTGCAAGCGCATGACATAAACTGCCTTCAGTTCTCGTTCCGTTTCGCTTAAATTTGCGTTGGCCCAGGCAATATAAAAAGACTCCTTCAATTCGGGCGCGACGTTCACCAGCACTTGCGCGGGCGCGTCTGTGCCCTCTTGAAACGTCAGCTTGAGGTTCCGCTCGAGTCGTAAGCCACTTGCCGGCTGCGGCAGGCGCGGCTTCAAAAGGTTGGCGACGAATTGCGATGGATCGGTGGCGCTAACACCGTCCGATCCGCCGTTTAATGTTTCGAGAGCTGCCGCGATAGCCTCACTGAATCTGGTGAGAACCTGCTCCAATACCGGTTCGATCACCCCAATCGACGTCATTTGATCAAAAATGCTCATCCAACTCTCGGGTGGCGGCGCCACGCCGAGGCGGACCTTTCTCAGCAACCGGTCGGCCTCGCTTAGAACGATCGACGCAGCATTTGGACCGTCCGCAAGCGCTTGCAGAGCTTTTACGAATCCAATCAGTATTGGAGCTGTGACCGCCAGCTCCGGACTTAAAGGTTGCAAGGTGATCTCGGTCCGATCCTGTTCAAAGTGGGTCGCAACACTAACGACTGTTCGAATTACTGATGGCTCACCAGTCTCTC
The DNA here is from genome assembly GCA_963730985.1 of Pyrinomonadaceae bacterium. GTDB lineage: Bacteria > Acidobacteriota > Blastocatellia > Pyrinomonadales > Pyrinomonadaceae > PSRF01. The sequence continues at coordinate 94,829 of CAVSTX010000005.1, read as the reverse complement.
CAAAAAGCAGTAGCAACATGGCGCCAGTTTTGAGGTTTGTGTTGATTCCCGCGACGAACATTTTTTCGATGAAGAGCGCGTTATCGAGCGTGATGTTTTGCGGACGTTGCAGTCGAACTTGCAGATTGTTCCATTCACGGCGCGCAAGCAGGCTCTCGCTAGTTTCAAAAGACTGTGGCAGTTCATCTGGCCCAGGAATACTTTGTGAACGCGAACCCGCGGGAATCTCTACCGGATCGACTTGCGTGTCTTCGAGGGTATAAGCGAGAAAGACTGTCGATGCGACGCCCGGCCGCGGCTTGTATCCGATGAGCCGCGCCAGCTCAACCAGTGAACGGCGCTCAGTGGCCGTGCGCAAATAACCTTCGTTTGCGATTCGCTCCTGATAAAACGTTAAGACGTCACCGACGGTGGCCCAACCATCCAGTAAAGCGATTGAAGGATCTGAAGCATCGCGAGTGGTTAGTTCTTGCAGCGGGTAAAACTTCTCGATTGTTTGCCCGTCGGGGCCCGAAGCTTCCACGATCAGGTTGGCAAGCCGCGCCTTCATCGTTTCCAGAAATGAGCCGTGTGTCCCAATTCGGTAATCGAGCAACTCCAATCCCGGGCGATTTACGGTCGAGACAGGAGTGATCTTGCGAGTGCCTTCACAGCAACCGCAGCTTGAACTGGAACATCCGCATTTGCTCGACGTCATTTTCATCTACCTCCGCCCATGTGGATTTCCAGGCGGCCGCGCTCAGGAAAGTTTGGATCGTTATCGAGCTGGGCGATTTCTGTCGGTCGCAACGGCAAAACTCCATTGGCAATCTCAAAATTCGCCGACTCAAACAACCTTTGGAACTTTTTCACGCGAACACATTCGACACCCGTGACGGCCTGCGCTGCGGCGACGATCTTGCTCAGATAAATTCCGTCGCCAAACGTTAAGTTGTCCGGATGGAAGAAGCCCCGCTTGCCGCCTGCCAGCGCGCGGTTGCTAAACACGTCGAGCAGTGCCGCCTTAACGTGTGCTGCCTGGTAGTTTGGCAGCGCGCAAACTTCCAGTGACAGCAGCAACGGCACATACTCGGCCGCTTCGATGTGGAGGTCATGGCCCAGCCGGCGATAACGCTCCAGCGACTTCCTGATTTCATTCATGAGGGGGTCGTTGAAACTGCCACTTCCCACCGGGTCAACTGCTACGTCAGCTTCGTACCAACTGCCCGTCCATTCGAGCACGCCTGCCGCTCGCTGTAATTTGGAATTGCGCTCAGCAATCGTTTGATAGTCGCCTGCGATTACTGCTCGCTGTAGTTGCTTGCGGAATGAATGTGGCGCGAAGAGTTTGGCTTCCTCAATTGGTTCAGGCTTTGTTCCGCCCTTCGCAGGCAGCGGATTTCGAACTTTGATCGCGACGCCGCTCACCGACGTTTGGTCGAGAACGAGACGTGAAATCGACTCGGCTCCTACATTTCCCGCGACGCCGTTGCCGACACGGTAAATCACGTTGAAGGTCATGCCTGCGGCAGGTTGAAAACCAAGTGATCCGTTGCCGAACCTAAGGTGAGCCTGCCCAAAATTGTCGATTTCGACGACGAAGTGTTTGTCGTCGCCACCGCTCGCAATTAAGTCGTAACGGCTTTCCCAGTCGTGCGTTGGCTCAGAAGAAATAGAGACGTTTGCGATCGCCATCCGCGGATCCTGGTTCAAAAAAGACGCGGCTGCGGTCCATAAAGATGTGGCCGCATCGTCCTGAGGCAAACCCGCGCTAAAGGTGATCGGGGATCGAGTTAAGACGGGTGACAGGCGGTGCGGAGTGATTTGAACGTCGCCCGCTTCGTCGACGCATTCACACTCGCCTTCAGTTGCTTTTGTCGTAACTGGTCCAAACGGTTCTGCAGGTTGCGTCTTGCCGTGATCCACGAGGATCACATTTCCTCGTGCAACGCTTACGTTCTCGAGGTAAACACAGTCGGGAGCGGCGCCGATGGCCGACACGCAAAAAGTGAATGGCACAGCATCCTCGGCCGACCATTCAACTTCAACGTAAGGCGTCGGCAAGCCGTCTTCTGTTTTTCTCAACTTGTCTTCGCCAGGCTTGACGCTCGTCAGCCTGACCGCGTGACGGCGCGCCGGATCGGCGTCTGCTTCAAGACCGGTAACGGGCCCGATCACTTCTTCGAATATCAAAACATCGCCGGGTTTGAGTTTTAGCGTTCGCTCCTTTTTCTTTTTCTGCGGATGTGGCGACTGCTTTTTCTTATACTCATGGGCATTTTTATCTGGGTACTGGTCCTTGTCTTCGTCGTCCGGCTCTTTGTCAGGAATTAAGACCCACGCATCCAGCAGCGTGGCTGACGTACTTCCTTTTTCAATACAGCACCGTGTTTGGCCCCAGGTGTAGAAAAAGATTTTGGTGTGTGCTTTGAGAAGCTGAATGCGGGCCGAACGATCGCGTACGAGCGGTTCAAATACTTCGTACGTATCGGACGCCACTTCGCGCAAATCGTTCCATGAAAGCGCGTTGCTTGCACCGATCGGGCCCGGCAGACGTGTGATGAAAGAAGCGTCGTTCGGATCAAGCTCGAGATCGGCATCAACTTCAATGGAAAGCCACGCACGCGCGTTGCATCCTTCATGAAGAAAGTAGTCGACCAGCCTGGCATGGCGTCTAACTGAAATGCGCTGCCGCGCCGTGTCGATATACGCCTCGGTTGCGACTGCATCCTGGTAATAGCTGAGATAGTCGCCGGTGTAAGCCAGGATCTCGACCAGCATCACGCCGATGTCCGGCACGTGGCGTTCGGTCCAGTCAGGCATCAGGATCGACAGTCGATCGAAAATTAATTGGCGGAAGCTCTGATAGTCTTTGGCGAGATAATTAATTTCAGGTTCAACTAAGAGCGGAGGCTCACACGCGCAGGCCGGCGCACAATCCAGATCTGAAGGACAGTTGACCTTGAATGAAAACTCTGCACGGTCGTAGCGCGGATCGACATTGGGCACCCCGTTGAGTCGCAGCGTATAAGTTGAAAAATCCCCATACTTGTTAAGCTTGATGACTACGAAATCGTCACGCTCCGGATCGGGGTCGACGAACGGATCGACGTCAAGCACCTTAATGTTTTTGATCCGCTGACCACCCTCAATCTTGAAGTAGTGTTCGAGGCCCGGCTTGTTTTTCTGCAGTTCCTTTGGCAACTTGCCGAGGAAAAACGCGTGAAGAGTTACCTGGTCGTCGAGCACCTCGACATAGTCCAGACCGTTCAACCCTTTCACGCGTCGCACTTCATCGCGACGATCATCCTGTTGGCAACAAAGGCTCACCTTTTCTCCTATCAAATTGCCCGTGACAAACTCAGCGTCTGCCGTTCATTGGTGCGGCGAATCGAGTAACTAAGCGCGACGCTCAGGGTTGAGTCAGACGAGACTACTTCGAGGCTCTCGAGTTCGATCAAGTCAGCCAGCCACTGTTGGATCGCGGCTTCCATGGTGAATTGCACAGTAGCTGCGAGCTCGGGACTGTTGGGCGCGAAAATCAGTTGCAAAACGCCACTGCCGAAAGTCGGCCGGTTAACACGTTCGCCGGGGCTGGTAAAAATCAGTTGCTCCAGCATCTGGCGAATGTGATCGGCTTCATTCGCGGAAGCCGTTTGTCCGCGGCCGTCGAAGGTCCATGGATAGTTGATGTTCATCGGTTCAGCTTCCTATCACGCGCGGTTGCACAGTGCTGACCATTGGCGGGCCCTGTGGTATTTGTTCCGCGCTTTGACAGATACCCGGACCTGGACCAGGCGCGGGCAGCAACGCCGCAGGTAGACCGTTAACCAGAAAGCGCGCTGAGGGCATGGTCCACCTCACCGTCACGCATGGTTGCGGCTTGGTGCCCGCGCCCACCGGAATCTGAAACGGACATCCGGCGACCATCGCGAGGGGAGCGGGAGAGATCGTGGCGATCGGTTGCCCGCTGACAAGCACGCGAGGTTGCGTCGGCGGGATAGTTGCCGGCGCTCCGTGTGTACATTGCATTACTGCGTTGACGTGCATGAGAAAACCCGGCATTGAAGGTCCTCCTATTTCAGAATTGTTAACGCACCGAGGTTGAAGTCGATTGCCGGACCGACCATAGTGATCACCGCACCCTTGCCGTTTGAAAGATAAATACCTGAGTCGTTGACCACGATCATTGCTCCGGTCAAACTTTTTAAGATGATTCCTCCGGTGATCGGCGAAGGCGGCATGTCGCTAATCATGATCATGTGCTGCAAAAGCGACTGAATGCAGATGTTCGGGTCAGCAGGATTTCCTGCGAGAGCCAACGGCGGCACATTGCTTGGAGCAAAGCGACACCCAGTCCAAATCGGTTTTCCCGGATCGCCATACTCAAATTCAACCCAAACGCCGGCGCCAAGCGGCGGCACCATGTAAACACCCATTGGCGGACCGGTTGGACCAGCCAGGGGCGTGCAGGCCTCACACCAGCTCGAGGGGACCACCCCCAACACATCAGGAACGAGGCAAATAATTCGACCTCGAAATTCCGGGTCCATATTCATGACCACCGTGCCGCGGTACTTTCCGTAGAATTTTTCTGTTCCGTTGCTCATACAGGGACCACCGGCGTATTTGAAATCAAACCATCACGACTCAACTGAAAGTTCTGCTTGTATTCACCGTGCTTGATGTTGTGAGTGACGCTGTTTACGTAGTAGAGCCCGTCGTAAGCGAGCCCGGCGCCGCGCACGCCGACCATCATTCTCGACCGCAGCGGCCGACCGTAGCGAACCACATCGAGCGATCCCGAAACACTGATCGCGTCTGACGAGCTGAACAACATTCCCAGGATTTGTTGCGCGGCTTTCGTTGGACTTTGCGCTGCGCCGGCTTTCGCAAATTCCACCTTCGCGGGCGGGGTAAGTCGTGCACCCATCGGCGGCCGCAGGATGCTGACATTAGGAACCGGGATGGGAATCGGGACTTTCATTGTCAGCGGATCGAAGATGGTGAAAACGACGACTTTCTTGGCGAGTCCATCGAGCGTGAACGTCATCGATTCGACATTTGTGTGCGCGTCCATGTTGATCGTCAGCGCCGGTTGTGGAACAGGGATGCGAATATCCGGACCAAAGTAAGCAATGCTTTGTCCCGGAAGTGGTCCAGGCTCGACGTAGAACACGTAACCAGCGTCACTGGCCAGCGACTTCACGTAAGCGAGGTCGGTCCCTGTATGAGTTGGTATCTCGCGCGTCGGTATCGGAATGTCTGGCGGAATAGGAGGAATGACAATCGGCACGATGCCGAACACCAGGTATTTCGCAAGAATGACGTAGAGACGCGCTATCTCGGGTTGGGCCGGGTAACGCATAAACGGCATCTCGAGAATATCCATCAACACGCTTAGATCTTCGCCGGTGATGGTCAATGTTGATTGACCAGGGTCGTTGCTGGGCGACACCTCCTGCCGAGTGATCATTCCGTCCATAAGCACGTTGGGCATCCCGTTTACTGTCGCAATGATGATCACGCGCGTGATTACCGGATCGAAGTAACCCGCCGGCAGCATTACTTTCAGCAGCGGCGATTCTTTACTCACTGCAAACGTCAATTGAAAACCACTCTTATCTTTCGAGCTGGTGACCTGCACGCTGGTCAATGCATCCATCACAGACTGCGGCGCAGGCATCGGGGCCATTGGTCCAACCAACAATGTCAGGTGAACACCTTTAAGCATTGGGCGCTCCGGGAATCCCTTCGGGTAACGTAATCCTCAAACGCCGGCCAATTGTTTCCGTCAATTCTTCCGGGCGCATCGCCGCGTTGGCATCGGCCACACGCCAGAATGCTTCCGGATCGTCCATATATTTCGCGGTGATGTTGTCCAGCCGTTCGTCGTCCACGACTGTGTGCTCGAGCAGCAAAGAAAAACGGTCAGGCGAGGGAATGAACCGGCGTCTTAGATAAACAACGGTTTGGCCATCGACATTTTCGATAGTGGTAGTTTCAATGCCGTAATAACGACTCGTTGGTGGAAAGTTGTAAGTAGGCATTTTGTGTTCTCTTCTTCAATCCTCAGGATTTCCTGCTGCTGACCCACCCGCTACCGCGTGTGGTACTGACCTGCGCTCCCCGCCTGCTGCCTGCTCCTGCCGCTGCCTCCTGATTACGGCAGCCCAGTGATTCCGAGCGTTCCGAAAGTTCCAGCCTTGCTTTGCCCGGCTAGTTGTTCTTTCGCCTTCAAGTACGCCATGAAGAAGCCGCCGCCTTTCACATCGAAACCAACGTCGTCAATCGTCAGTACTCGCATCCCCAGGCTCAGCTTCGCTCGAATCGGATTGAGAACAGTGTCGAAGGCTTCCTCGGTGATGCTTAACTCTGTAATGCGAACTGGTGCGATTCTCTTTGGTCCAAAAACGAAAACTGTCAGTGGCGCTTCCATAGCCACGATCTCCAGAGTGCCCGCAGCGGCGGCTGAATTATTGGCTTGCAAAGACGCGCTCGTTGGATAGACCAGAATCTCAAGCGCAGCGAGCACCGGATGAAGGCCTGCCTGGGTAACAAGACTGTCAGCGGCTTCCAGTTGATCGGTGGCATCGATCTCGGCCTCAACTTTGATTGTCTCGACCGCAGGGCCTTTGAGACGAAAAGCCTCTATTCGATCTCCACCGTCGGCGCCGACCCCTTTGATTTGAAAACTTCTTGTGAGCGTGTCCGGGTTGTACTGCAAAGGGATCACACGCAAGACAGCGCCGGTGAGGGAATCAATCACCACCAGTCCGCCCTTGATTAGTTTTGGTGATCCAGGAAATGTGCTCATCTAATCAGCCTCCAATATCGAGCGCGTTTACATCACTGCCCCCAATTGTTTCCCTGGCATGCTCCCGAGTCTTCGTCATCATCAGCTGCTCAGAACGTCGCGCCCGTGCCCAGGAACGGAGTGAACGAGATCGAGCTTCCCTGGAAGTGCAGTCCTTCAAAGGTCCCATAGACCCTGACGGGTAACTCGAGAAACAGATACCACTGACCTTTTCCAATCCGCGGCTTGGCCTTGAGTGTTGGTAAAATCTCCAGTCCATGTTGATGACCCACTGGCTCGCCCGGCCTTCCTTCGATTTTTCCAAACGGCGATAGCCCCCACTCCATCTCGAATGTCTTCTTCTTGTTTTCCAGCACAACGCTGACTACGTTGATCGTGTATTCGCCGATGGCGTTGGTGAAGACTTGCGGATCCATGTCGCCGAACTGACTTGAAAAACCAACGCCAAGCTTTACTTCTTTGAGGAAGCTGACGCCTCTTAATTTTTTACGTATCTCTTCTAACGTCATCAGCTCCCACAGCGGAATCTTTGCTTCGAATTTCCCTTCCAACACCAACGAGGGTTTATTCAGCCCCATCGCGCCGAGTGTCAGGGCGCCACCGAACTTTCCCTTTTTGGTGACATCAAACGTAACTTCCCCGCCACCACCCTGCTCGGCCTCGGGATCCTTAAACGTGCTGCCGACTCCATACTTACCGCCACCCTTCAAACCGTACTCGAACCGAGGCTTTTCTGTTTTTTCTGGAGGCTTTTCGGGTCCTTCGGGCGTAGGCCCCGGGGGCTTTTCAGGTCCCTCGGGCGTTGGAGCTTTAGCTCGAGCCGCTTCCAGGTCTGCGATTGAGATACCTTCGGAGGGTACGGGAACGACCAGTGGAGCCCGTTTGGTGCTTGATGGTTCCTTGTCTTTAGCTTCTGCTGAAGCTGCCGGGGCCTTTTCTCCAAGAACCATCTCGTGGCAGGCTTGGCTGTCGTTCATGATGCGCATGCATTCAGCCAGCTCTTTTGCTTGTGCGTAAGGTAAACTTTCACTTTGTTGGTCATTGAGAAACGGAATTTCACCTACCGCGGATTGAGACCTGCGATCTGCTTCGAAGTCTGAAGGATCGTCACTTGGACCAGTGGGAAATCGTTGCAGAGTCGGTGCGTGCGAGCCCTGCTGTTGCACCACGTGTGTCAGCTCATGGGCCAACAGCCGGCTTCCTGCCACAGTGGCGGGCGCATACTGCCCGGCGCCAAACACCACATCACTTCCAACTGTGAACGCCAACGCGTTGACTGCGCTGGCAGAGTCGGCCGCGAGCGTATCTGAATGCAGGCGAACGCGACTAAAGTCATGGCCCATGCGGCGCTCCACGCCCGAACGCACGGCGGCGTCCAGCGGTAGTCCAGGCGCGCTCAACACTTCGTTGACTTCTGAAGGCGCCTCAACGCTTTCTCTGTTGATCCCGCGACGTTGTAATGTTTGGCTGTTGTGCTGATCTTTTGCCTTACACGCGTCACAAGACGCACCGCCAATAGTGTGATTGCCGCAGGAGCACTTGCGCTGAAGCCCTGCTCCCTCCACCGGCGGTGAAAGTGGATGAGCGTCAGCTATTTGGGGCTTTGCCTCGTAACTCATTTCTAGTCGCTACTTCACGTGTCAACTCAGTAACTTCATCGCTTCATCCCACGCCTGCGGATTTGTCTCACGTTTCGGCAGACGGTCACGTGCGGTCTGCTTATCCGCATCGAGCGCGCCTGCATCCGCTCCGGCCGAGAGCAACAACTTCATCATCGGAATATCTAAATTGCTGGCCGCGCGCCCTAGTGCATTCATGCCACTAGGTCCACCTGCATCGTTAATGCTCTTCGTCGCGCCGAAGCGCAACAACATCGTGGTTGTATCGACATCGTTTCCTTCGACCGCCATCAGCAACGGTGAAACACCTTCGTCAGTCATGAAATCGGGGTTCGCGCCCGCCGCGAGTAACATCAACACCGCCGGTTTTAGACCGTGCATCAAAGCCAACAAAAGCGGAGTCGCATTGCGTGCGGTTGGATCACCGTCAGGCCGTGCTCCGCTTTTCAGTAACAATGCGATCGACTCCAACGGCCCACCTTCAGACATCTCTTCCACAGCAACATGCAATGGCAGCGATTGAGGGTGACGGTCTAAGCCCCGATTAGGATCGGCGCCCTGGGCCAACAACGATGCAACCTTCTGCACATCGTGCTGCTCGATCGCGTCAATCAGTTGTTCCGGATTAATTTCACTCATATTCATTTATAGATTGGCCATCGGGTGTCCGGGCGCGCAGTTGATTAGTTCGCGCGCTCTACCGTTGGCAATGCCGTTTTCTATTTCCTCCAAAGGGATGACATGTCTGGGATCGGGAACACCGCCAAAGCATCGTTCCTGGATCAATAGGCGAATTCGCAGACACTCCTCAAAAGCACGGAGGCGCGGCCGAATTTCGGAACATTTAATTCGGTTCAGCATCTTCTCGCTTCGGGACGGACTCCAGTCAGGCTTGCTCGGAATCGTATTGCAAATCCTGTCCTTTTGAGCTTGCAGGTCGTCGAGCACTTCGTTGGTGCAAGTCTGAGTCTCATATTTCCGTTGATGCGGTTGTGTTCCTAGCTGTAACGCGGGCGCTTGTGGTGCGGCCGGTCCCGGGGCTTCCTCGGGTCCCATTACGGACGTCGCGGCAGCTCCTACCCCACCCACAGCCGGGCCTATCGATCCTGGCTGCGGAACCGCTGGTCCAACACCGGGCACCGGGTCAGGGACAAGAACCGGCCCAGGTGCAGGCGCAGGAACTGGTTGCGGGGCAGCAGCGGGAGTCACTTGACGAAGTGTATTTCCTTCGACGGCTACGGTGGGCCCAGCTTGCGCGACTGGTGCTTGAGGTGATGTTGTCCGTGGCTGTGAAGCAACTACCGGCTTTCCGCCTGGTCCGGCACGCATTGGAACTCGACCAGTACGTCCGGGAAGGACGCGCAACGTGGGGGGAGTGGGCGGACGCGCGGCAGTGGTTGGAACTCGGGATACTGCTCCGGCAGTAGACATTGCTACTCCTGCCCACCACGACGGATCCTGTACCGCCTCGGTCCACGATTCGCCCAACGCGCCAGCAGCTCCTGACACGTCGCCTTCCATCATCCGCTCTCCCACGCGACCGGCTGCGGCCTGATACGGCGATGGTGGGCCAAACATGTATCCCAACGCTGCCGCCGCCTGAAAGTGGTTCAGGTTGTCAAGAAAAGTTTGAATTGAATCAGGCCCTACCACATATTCATTCCAACCCTCATTGCCCATCGCGACAGCGTCCGCGCGGCGATGCGCAACGTAGTAGCTGATGCGCCGGCTGCCATCGGGCAAGGTAAGGTGATTGAGCGCGATCAGGTACGGTCCACGATTGAAAGTGTGCACGGCGCCGGAAGACGCCGGGACTGAAGTAACCGTGTAGTAAAGCTTTATGCCGTGAAAGGCATCGTCCGCCGGCTGTAGGCCGAAGAAGGGAACCCCTGTGGACGACGCTGTTGGTGCCGGGGCGGCCGCCTGCGCTGGTGGAGCGTCGGGAGCAAGAGACCGTTTCGACGGCGCGGCACTTGGTGAAGAAGGACCTTGTAAACGTTTCTGCGCGGCGACAAGTTCACTGCGCATCTGAGTCAAGTGATCGACAGTGTCCTGAGACAACGGAGCCGAATCGATGTATTCATTGATCTCCTGGATCTCGTTTTCAATCTCGTCAGGAGACATGTTGTTTGGATCTACCGATCCCATCATTGACCGCGGCATTCTCATAAGCCCGCCTCGATCCGCAGAGGAAAGATGAGCATCGTGGCCACTTATGATTTTGCTTGCCGCGTCGTCGGCTTGAGCCTCAAGCGGCAAATTATTAGAAACTGTGAGATTCCCGCCGCCGGAGTTGTGTGATTGCTGTACCACATGGGTCAGCTCATGGGCCAACACCTTCTCGCGGGCATAAGATTGATCCGGCAGTGACTGGCTATCCAACACCAAATGATTTCCGACGGTGTAAGCCATAGCGTCAACACTTCTGGCGCTTTCTGCGGCCTGCGCGTCGCTATGAACACGAACCAGACTGAAGTCTTGTCCGAATCTAGGCTCCATGAACTTGCGGGTGGGAGGGGCAAGTGGCTGACCGGGTGAATTCAACACCTCGTGTACTACTGGTGGAACTTCTTCCACCTGCCCGGAGCTTTTCGCCGACCGCTGCAACGTATCATCTGCTTTCGATCCTTTACCCTTTTTGCACGACTCACACTCCGCACCGCCAACCGTGTGATTGCCGCAAGCACACTTCCGCTGAAGCACGGCGCTGACAGGGCGCGTTGGTGCCACAAGAGAATCTGCTCTTTGTCCGGATTCCTGATCGGTCGTCTTTGTAGTCATAGAACTCGTGTACTCACAAGCTTCAGTAGTTGCTATCGTCCGCGCGTCACCGGAAACACAGAGTGAATCTGTACATTCGCTTTTACGGAGTTTTCGCTACCGGTTGAATCTGCATTTCCACCCGCCGGTTAAAAGCGCGCGTTGCCGGGTCTTCTTCTTCCGCAGTCACTTTTGTTTCACCAAAATGCGGAGGACTGGCGGCCTTGATTAGTCGATCGGCAGCCATACCTTCGGTGCGAGCCATTTGATAGAACGCCAGCGCGCGCGCCAGCGACAGACTCAGGTTGTATGGAAGCGAGCCCGCCGTTGAGGCGTGTCCTTCGAAGACCACGCCAGATGTCTGCGCAGCGTCTAGATGCTTGGATTTAATGTCGCGGAAAAACGTGATGTGTTCAGGTTTTGGCGTCTTCTGATCAAAACCAAGATTCATGAACCGATAACGCTCGCCCTCGACAACGGTTTGATTGATTCCTGGACCAGTGCGCGATGCTTCCTGTTCTTCTTTTTCAGTCGCGCCTTCTTTGAGGCCGAGTTGTGTTCCAACTTCGCGCCGTGAAATCGTCGATTTCGTTTCGATTCGCCACACTTCGCCGAGGAAAAAAGCGCGAGCGATATCATCGTCAGGAACGTGAGCTGCGACCTCTTTCTGAATGTCGTTCACGCGGTCCTGATACGAAGTCGCTAATTTGAGTATCGCGGTAGGCATCGCCAGTCTGGCCAGGTATTCCGTAAATCCTTCGTTGTACCAGCGCTCATTAGTTGTGGTGGCTACCCATTCGCGAAAGATCGGGTGAGCGTAGAAATGTGTGAGCTCGTGAAACAACACCTTCTTCCGCATCTGCGGGTCGGTGCCGCGATGGACGAAAATCTCTCTCTTTGTTCCCTGGCCGCGCTGGAAACCACTCGGCCGCGTGGCAAAGACTTTCAAGTCCGGGCCGATATCAGGATCAGCCAGCAAACGATCAAGCAGCGCTATGAGTCGTGGATCGGTTTCACTGATGTTGTACTTCTTAATGTCAGACCAGCCTGGCAACTTATTCGCCATCCACTCGCGCAGGTAGTCCTGGTCGCTGGTGAGCGTTGGAGTCATCACGTTTACCGACGCCTGGATTTGGGCATCCGTCGCGGTAATCGACATGAACGGGAATCGCGCGCGCAGTTGTTGGCTAACGTCGACGGCGTCCGTGTCCAATGCGGCTTCCGTGGTTTTGGTCTTCGCGGTTGATCCCTGACCGGATCCGGGATCGTTAATGAAATGCTGTTGGATATTCGGCTTTGCCTGCTGGAAGAGTGTTTCAGCGGTTCCCACTATTTTCTTTGCAGGGTCGGGGTCTTCCCACGGAAGCAAGGTCTTGCCGCCCGTTGTCGACGTGACAGAGAAAAGCGGTTCATGAGTCTGTTGAAAACGTTTTGGATCATCGACTGTACGCTGGATGGCAGGACGGGATAGTGAAGATGGCGCAGTTAAACTCGCGGCGCTCCCGTTGGTCATCACCACATCTGCGGCGCGATCGGCGGCCGCTTCGGAAGGATCATCGGGACTACTGACCACTGGCGCGCGGGAACTTTGGAGCGTTGGAAACGCGGTTTCCTGCTGGACCACATGGGCCAATTCATGTGCGAGAAGATGGCGGCCCTGAAAGGAGTCTGGTTCATAATTCTTGTTCGGGAGAACAATATTGCCGGCTGCGGTGTAAGCTTGCGCGCCGATCGCCGTAGCGGATTCGGTAGCACGATGGTCGGCATGAACGCGAACGCGTGAGAAGTCGTGACCAAAGCGTGGTTCGAAGTAGTTTCTAGTTGCCGGATCAAGGGGCTGCCCTGCGGAACCCAAAACATCATGAACAATCGGCGGAACCTCTTCGATCAACGAGGCATTCGCGGCCGCCGAGCGTTGCAGCGCCGGACCGCCAGCGGTGGCTTTCTTGCACGAATCACACTTTGCTTCCGAAATTGTGTGCTGACCGCAATCGCACTTTCGTTGAAGCAGTCCCGTAGCCTTAGGCGACGCTGTACGCGCCTGCCGAGCTCTCGCGCCACTGATTGGTTTCGTGTTCATGCTTTATCGCGGTCGGTCACTCTTCGATGTGCCCCTTCCGCGAAGACGCTTTTATTAACCAAGCTTTGTTTTCAACTCACGAATGAAGTCATCACGCGACTCCGCTTAAGTTATGAGCCGTTAGCGGGTCTGGCAGAGTTCAGACCCACTCCTTCAACGTAAACGTAGTCGCCACGTTCAAATGCGTCGGCGCACTCACGTAACCAGTCGACCAGCGACGGATACAGCACTTTTCTTTCTTCGAAATCATGCTCGTAAAGAACCAACTGACCTTGCGAACCACCTTTCTCTGGATTCATGTCTGCGCAAACCACGTCGCCCATTCCACCCTCGGCAATTGGTATCCAGTTGCGGTCCCACCAAACTGCGCGAACAGGGCCGACTGCACGAACGGTATGCTGAAATGGATTCTCGTCGGCGACGGACGACAACAGATCCCAATGCTCAGCGATTTCCCTGGTAGAGACTGTTCTCCATTTCGTCGACATCGTCTGTTTCATGGGCAATGGATAATCCCGTGGGCGGCATCCGTTATTAGTCAGCAACAATGTCTGCAACTCGCCTGGCAGTTTGATCTTCAAATGTGTCTCTAGCTCACTAAGCGATTCCTGAGTTGCTGGAGGCTCAAACAAGGGGCGTGGTCCATTGGCCCACGACGGAATGTTCGTCTCAATCCAATGCTTAATGCGCTGCCATGCGGATCTGGCTTCCTCTGAAGATCCGTTAATGTTGGTTCTCGTACTCATCCAGTTGTTCTCCACCGCGAATCTCGTCCACAGTCCAGCGGTCACCCTCGGTTCCGCCGTCGAGCTGGACATCATCAAATTTCAAAATCTTGCCGGCGAGGGTAGGATCAAATGCGACTTGTTTGGCCCTTTCCTTTGCAATGTTGCTGGACAACAACGGACCGGAGCTTCCGTTCGACGGCCGATCCAACAGTTCAAAATTCGATATCGAGTTGAAATCTTCACGGAATGCCTGCGGCGTTACCTGTAGTTCGATGATGTGATCGACTTCCATTGCCACGCTTTGCGACCTTGACCAGTCCGGCACGCGAATGAGTCTTTCTCCCGCCTCGCCGGTAAGCCCGAGGCTATGACCGCGTTCGTATACGTCGGGTGGAATGGCGTGGGAACCGCCGACTCGCAACGCCTGATGCCATCGCTCCAGTTGGTTTGGATTGCCTCTGTCGTAATTCGGGTCCGATTGCAGCACGCCCAACCACGAACGATAGGTTGTCAAGTGAACTGATTTTTGGCGCGGCAGTAGCAGCACGAAAGGAGGCTTGGGTTTGGGCGCGGTTGAAGGATTCAAAGCAACGTTTGGAACGACCGGCGTAACCGGACCCGGAGGCGAAGAAACCCCAGGGCCGATGGCTTGCGCCGGCGCTGCCGCGGCCTTCGGTTTGGGAGCGGGGAAGGGATACACCTTAGCAGGCTGAGCGGGGACGACATACGGCTCGATCTTGAGCGGATTATTTCCACTAAACGCTACCGGCGGCTCGTTCGGCGGAGACACGACACGTGCTCGTCCAAAATTACCTTGGATTAGCACGCCACCCTGTTGTGGTACGGTTGCCAGAGTGCGCTCGGCGTCAACCAACGCTTTCGCCGGGGGCGGCATTCTTTTTGGACCAGGCAGTCGTCCACCGACTAGTAATGACGCGAGAAATACAATCAAGTCAGCCTCGACTGCACCCATCCGTTTCCCAAACTTCGCGGCCACTTGCTCCAGCTCAGCGTCGTCTTGTGCGCTGCCGGCGTCTTGCTCAAGCGTAATCCACGCCTGGGCAACGTTGTAGAGCGTACTTATGCCAAAAGCGCCCGTCCCAAGAATTGCAATAGTGGTAGCCGCGGCAGCGATCTTAGTGAAAACGGGTTCGGGCGCCAGCCAAAGAGCCAGGTAAACTCCTATCGCCAACGCCAAACTCCCGATAAAGATTGGATCAGAAATCATCCTCACCAATTCTTCACCGATAGCGCCCGGCATGTATTTAACCGAACGCTTCAGGGCCTCGGTGACGCGTGCTGCGCGCGCTCGTTCGCGCGCGGTGGCCGCATCGCCTCGCGGACATCTGGGTGAACGAAGAGCGACTTTTTCTTCATCACTGAGCGTGACGTCCGGGCCGTCATATCCCGACTCCTCACGGCAGCCTTTGTTATAGCCGGCCATCTCTTCCGGCGTTTCAACTCCGGACCGGTCGCCATTAAACCCACCGAGGATGTGGACGCAAAGCTTTTGGAGATACAACGGCGAACAGCTCACGGCATCCTGCTCGGTCATCTCTCCGGTTGTGGAAGGCGCGGCCGCCGGTTTCGGTTCCGGCGCTGGAGCGGGCGCCATCGAGCCTTTTTGTGGGGTCGGACGTTTGCACGTGTTCGCGAAGCGGTCTGTCGTGTTTGGATGTTCTGCCAGGTAATCTGCTTCCGTTAACCTTCCTACGTCTGAGCACAATCCCGGCCAAACGCGTGCTGCTTCGTGAAGCTTGGAACGGTATTGCGGCGAGAGCTTTGCCAGGATAATTTTGATTTTCTGCTCCCCAGCACCATTCAGATGTTCCGCAGCCGTCTTCCAGTCGGGCTCGGGTTTCTGCTGCATCGCACGGATATAAGTTTCCAAACTAAACTGAGCATGAGGTCTGGAGCTTTCGCCCTGAAATCCGGTTTGCTGCCCCACATGAGCAAACTCATGCGCGAATATTCGGCGACCGTAGGCACTATCGATGTCGCTTGCTTGTTGGCTGAGAACAATGTGAGAGCCGTAGGTGTAAGCATGGGCGCCCGCAAGCCGCGCCGAAGCATTCGCCACTTCATTTCGGTGTATCCAGACATTACCGGCGTGGCCCAGTCCAGGAGCAACACGTGCGAGAGTTCCAGCCGGAACTGTTTCTCCGGGTGTGGAAATGCCGGCGTCGATGGTCGCTCGCAATAATGGATTCGGATCACTCGGCAAATGGGCAGCGGCGCCTAACGAAAGGACAGGCAAACCGCCGGTGTTGATTTCAGCAGTGTTGGCGAAGCGGTCGGCTTCCTGCTCCAAGGCACTTTGGTCGGACGAAAGCCGACCGGGCGCGAAACCGCGCAAATGGTTTCGGGTGTTTTGACACGAAGCGCACTCGCCACCGGCCACAGTGTGGTTCCCACAATCGCATTTGCGTTGCAGGATGTTCTCTGCAGCAGGCGGTGCCTGGACCGCAGTTTGGACCACTTGTGCCGCCGCCTTAGTCATCTGCCGATCCCCCCATAGACAGCGCCGGCGATGCTCTTGCCGAGATCCGTCGGCCCATTGCTACGGTTGATTTGAATGTCCGGTGTGGTCAATCGGGCGACAGCGCCGCCACTGCTTAACAACGGCGCTAACCCACCCTCGGTCAGCAAACGGGCAAGCTCGGTTTCAAACGCGGCCTGGAGTAAATGGCTTTGACTGCGCTGAAGGTCAACGACATCAAGTACCAGTCGTTCGATGTGAACGTTCATGTTCAAGATCGCGCTACCCTACTTTCAATTAGACGAAACTCTGACTCACTAAAAGGCTTCTCCAACTTCTTTAGTTCTCCACGCGCGGCCGCCAGCAATATCGGCATCGTCACTGTCTGACCGTTTTGAGCAGCGATGAAAGCCGCGCTCAACGCGATGCTGTGGATGTTTCCGCCAGATAGATTCAGACGAGCGAGCCGCTCAAAATCCAAATCGTGCTGCGGCGTTTGCGATGGCAGCGCTTTCTGCCAAATAAGTTTTCGTTCTTTCAGACCAGGAAACGGCAGGTTGAGGATGAAACGCAGACGCCTCATGAACGCCGGGTCCAGCGCGCTTTTCATGTTAGTTGCGAGAATAGCCAGCCCTTTGAAAGCTTCCATCCGTTGGAGGAGGTAATTGACTTCAATATTTGCATAGCGGTCGTGGCTGTCTTTAACTTCGCTTCGTTTGCCGAACAGCGCATCCGCTTCATCGAAAAACAGAATTGCTCCTCCTCGCTCGGCGGCGTCAAAAAGCTTGCGCAGGTTTTTTTCAGTTTCACCGATGTACTTACTTACGACCGCCGAGAGATCAATCCGGTAGAGGTTCAGTTGCAAATCATTTGCGAGCACTTCAGCGGCCATCGTCTTGCCGGTACCGCTCTCGCCTGAAAACAGAGCGCTGATTCCGAACCCGCGGTTCATCGCACGCGAAAATCCCCAACTGTCATATACCTTGTGCCGGTTCCGAACCTGGCCCGCGATCTGGCGCATGATCACCATTTGCTCATCAGGCAAAACCAGATCGTTCCAGTTGGCTTTAGGCTCCAGTCTTTCAGCCAATGAATCGAGCCGCGGACGAGTTAGATTCCTACAAGCTTGCCAGATGCTTTTTGAGCTTTGTTTTCTTTCAATCGAGTTTGACGCTAGCGAGGCAGCGTGCCATATGTCGCCGACATTAAAATCGAACTGCCCTGCCAAACTTTGCGCGGTCTCTCGAATGTCCGGTTCGGCCCCATATTCGTTCAGCAATGTGATCCATACGTCGTACTGTTCGGCGGGCGTAGGTTTCTCTACGTCGACGCTAAAGCTCGATCGATTCAGTTGAAGCGCGTTCTCACGTACTGCCAGAAAGACCAGTCCGACGTCGCGAGATAAAAGTCTTTGAAGTGAAACGGGCGTCTCAGCCTTACCTGCTTCTACACTGTCAACGTCGATGTAAAGCCCTAGTGGGAGCAAGAAACTTTCTCGCTGCCAGAGTCGCGCCAGGGTTTCTATCTCTCCCAACTGCGCCGGAAGTGTCTCGATAGCAATGCGACACAACCTGCGGCCGAGCGTTTCGCACACCAGCGCCGCAACCCCTAATTTGCTGCCGTCATCGACGCCTCGAAGCTGGACTACGGGCAAGATAAAATCGTGGGGCAACAGTTGCAATCGCTGCAATATTTCGTCGGCCACCGCTCTTTGCGATTCAGCCAAAGGGATGCGTGCGTTCGAATCCAGTGTGTTGATGAAGGAAGTCAATCGATCGTCGAGCAAATTCAAGCCCTTGAGGAAGTTAACCACTCGCTCGTCAGCTCGTAGTGCCGCGGCGGTTAAAGGCACTGCGCCTGGTTGGTTAATCTCAACCAATCGCGCATAACGAATTGGGCTCTGAGTGGATAGCGCATCCCACCTGGGATCGTCGAATAGCGATAGGGCTAGGCTGAAAGTTGGATAATTCCGCGATGGACTTCCCTGCGCAGCGCCACAAAGTGAGGCGAGCGAAGGATCGAATTCCAAGGCTGCGCACAGGAGCAGCGTATCTCGCTCAAAGGGTGAGAGGCCAAAGAGATTAGCCAGCATAATCAGCGCTGGTGGCGGATCCATATTCGCTGCTGCCACCCTCTTTTCAGCCGCCTCGTTGATTCGCTCATCGAGCGATCCCGCCTGAACGGACGTGGATCCGTCGAGGTCTTTTGGTTGCGCTTGCTCGTCGGGAATCAATCGCTGAAACCGCAGTCGCAGCCACTGAAGCGACGCTTCCAGGTAACGATTATTGTTTTCGAGCCAGGCATCCATTTTAGGCGACCGTTACTTTCTGCTGCGGATCCAGATTGAAGGACGGCGGCGTGCCACTGATGACGCTTGGAAGACTGTCGATGCCGTTGACGCGCAAACGAATCATGTACTCGCCCGGCGCAACTGCGGGAACGGTAAATTCGAGCGTCGTGGGTTGGGTAACGTCGCCAGGATTAGTAATCGACGTTGGGGAAAGCTGGCGTGAGCCAAAAATCAACGTCACATGCGCCTCTTGTTCCGGTAACAATCGTGGCGTGCACGTCACGGTTAGATTGTCACCAGCCGCGGCGTTGAGCGGCGCGACCGTAATCAATGGAGCCAAAGCAATTGCCAGACTGTTCGTAGTCCATTCGGGAAGATTTGGCTTGGTTACTCGAAGCATCAGCTTATACAAACCAACCGCCCACTCGTTCATCGCGTTTGGTTCTTCCGCGATAGAAGGAATATGGATTGTCAGGGAGGTTGAAGAAGGCGGCGGTATTGGAGTCAACTGGCTGACCAAACCTGATTTCGTTTCTTCAAGCTCCGCTGTTAGCGAACCCGTGCCATCGAGCGCAGTGCCTTTTACCAGCAGGTTTTCGCCGAGCCGCATTGCAGGTAGTAGTTCTGAAGCTTCAACACGGACACTGATGAGATTTGGAAGTGGAGATGCGGTCGCAGCCGGTCCCGTATCGTTGGGGCCGCGCCTCAAAACGGGCGGAGCTGCTCTGCCGCCGTTGGTCGATTCGATTAAGACTACCGAAGCGAGATAGGCCATCGTAGGTCGATACCGCGCCTGCATCGCGGTCCACATCTTTGAGAGATCTTCTGTGCTTAGGAAGACAGGCGTGATCTTGATGAGCTCAATCTGATCAGCAAGATCGACCGCCGAAAGTGTTCCAAAGGGCGACGGAAGCATCCCACCATCAACCGGCGAGGGCGCGCCCAGGACGGTGCGAAGTTGAGTACGCGTCAACACCGGCGTTTCGTGAAGCAGGTGCATGGCGTAGCCGAGCAAGACTTCGGCATTCAAGTCCTGCGATCCATAGGCAGTCAGCAAGTAATGAAGATCGAGCGCCAGAGCGTTTGCGCTGAGACGCACGCCTGTACCGTCGCGCGCGGGCAGACCTGTATTGCGCCAACCCAGATTCGCCGTCACCTGATACAGAAACAGATTCAGTTGATTCGGTTCAGTTTGTCCCGTCGTAATCCGGTCTGGCGGTGATGCAGTGACAGAAAAACTTCCGATCGCCGACAGATCGTGGTTCAACAATCCATCGTTGAGCAGATCTTTAAGCGCGGCAGTCACTGCCGCAATGGCGAGTGGACTGCTCATCTAGTTTCCTTTGCGTCCGCGAAGATAATCCTCGAGGCTCAGCTTTGGACCGGCGGGTCGCGCGGATTCAACTCGTTTGGGCGCAGCCGTCGCCCTGACTTCAACGCGGCCAATGGTAACGTTTATCGTGGGGGTTGGTTGGTGACCTCCTTCCGCCGATTCTGACTGCAATCGAGCACGCTCACCTCGTCGCATCTCCTGCTCAGTCGCTCGACGTTGCGCCGCCGGCTTATTTAATGCCGGGCTGTCTACTTTGATTGAGCTGGTTCTGCGCGCCTCTTGTCGTCGGCCTCTTACGTGATTAGCGTTTGACTGCGGCGAATTGTCCGGAAGCTGTTCAACGAGATTTGTTTCTTCAAGATGAGGTTGGTGCCTATCGTCTTGGAAGACGACTTCGCGTTCAAATTTTCTTTCGACAATCGTTTCGATGGTGGGTTCATACACCGGCGCCGCTGCGTGATTCAGATGGTGACGATCTGTCTCGCCGTGCGGCAGCGACTTCTCACGGACAACTGAATCTTCCTGGAAATCGGTTATTGATGAAATTGAATTGATTCTGGGCGGAACGAGTTGAGTCTTACCTTCACTGGATGTGACTTCAAGTGGTCCAGGCGTTTGTGAGGCAGTGTGCGGGCGCTGTTGTGCCGGCGAGACTACCTGGGTCTGGGCATTGGTAATGTCAGTCCGCGGATTTTGGTCGATGGCTGCGTCCGGTTTTGCAAAGAATTCATCCTCAGACATTCGTTCACTGACATCGTCGTGGCGCGCCGTGAGCGGGGCAGCATCCTTCACCGGCTCGAAAAGTGTCGGCTGCCGCCGCTTAAGAACAGGAGTACGATCCAAAGTGCGATTCACAAGATTCGCCAGCAGGTTGATCATCGGTTCTTTACACGTGAATCGGCGCTACGAATGCCGAAATTCGGACGCCGCCTCATGCGTTTGCCAACTCCAGATACAGTCGTCTGCGCCGGGCACTCATTCCAACGATTTCGCGCTCACTCCATCCATAAGCAGAAGCGAGGGAATGCACGTCACGAATGAGCCGTTCGGCCCAGTCTTCGATTTCACTCCACAAGTATGAAACTATGTCGAACACCATGGACCAACGATGCGAACAACCGCAATCCAACGCGATTTGAATTTCCGCGTAAGGATCGGCCTCAGCCATCTTTGTGCCCACCAGTTCGACCAGTGCTGACGGCAGGGCCGTCGCTTGAACGCTACTGCCCTGGTGTCGAGCAGCGACGCATCTTTCCAACAATGTTTCCAACCCTGACCCGGAACTGCTTGCCACCGCGAGAAGATCGAAAGTGGTTGGCAAGCGGTAATCGATTTCATAGTCGCCTGAAACCAATTTCAACGGCTCGGTCGTTGCTGATTCAGGCGCACGGCCGTCCACCTCCAGCTCGCGCGAGGTAAACGTGAGTTCCATCTCACTACCGCACTGCGGGCACGCTGCCGTCGCTTCCAGCTTTGGGCCAAACAGCTTCTCTCGAAGTTGGAGGAGTTGGCGATCGCGCTCGCCGATGCTGACCGTGGCCCACTCTTCAACAGATTTTTGTGGCCACGCCAAAGCCAGCAGGGTAACGGCACGCTGAAGAGGATGCTGCGAGACCCCGTGTTCCCATGCCATAAGAAGCGTAGTTGCATTTAGAGCGAGCATGCGTTCACAGTCGGAACTCACTCACTCACGGTCGGACGCAAGTGAAACTTCCGCTCCCTTTAGCTTGGTTCGGTGAATGTCGGTTCGCTGGGCTCCTGGACTTCAATGTCGCGCACCCAGCCTTCGTTTTCCAGCTTGATTGTTTGAATCGCGACCGCGTTTGCGTTGGCGTCTAAATCGGGCAGCGCTTGAAACTCGCTAACCCAGCAACGAAACACTTTGTAGGCGATTACCAGCTGGCCGGCTTCGTTGTAAGCCTCGATGATGATGTCCTTGCGAAAGTCCTGGAGCGAGACTTCGGAGCCGAGACCGGCGCCGAAGTTCCAGACCTTGTTGGCCCACTGTTCGAATTCCTTGTCGTGTGTGACGCCGCGTTCGAGTGTGATCGCTTCGTATTCAGTCCGGCCTGGCGACTTGCGGCTGCTGCTCGGGTCGCCACCTTCGCGATGTTTGACTACCTCGGTAGTGCGCTTCAGCGAACTGACTTTGCTGACGCCGGCGACATACTTAGCGTCCCACTTCACGCGGAATTTGAAGTTTTTGTAAGGGTCGAAACGCTGAGCGTTGACGGTAAATTGTGCCATAAGTTGCTCCTCTTTTTTCGATTGCCTTAGACCTCAATCTGGCCGGCTATCTGCTGAAGTTTGATGATCACGAATTCGGCTGGTTTCAACGGCGCAAAGCCAACCACGATGTTGACGATGCCGAGGTTGATGTCGTTCTGCGTCGTCGTCTCCTTATCGCATTTCACGAAGTAAGCTTCGCGCGGCGTGGTGCCTTGAAACGCGCCTTGCCGGAAAAGGTTGTGCATAAACGCGCCGACGTTGAGGCGAATCTGCGCCCACAGCGGCTCGTCGTTTGGTTCGAAAACGACCCACTTCGTACCGCGGAAGAGACTCTCCTCGATGAATAACGCCGTGCGTCTCACCGGGACGTATTTCCATTCATCAGCAAGTTGATCTGCGCCGCGCAAGGTTCGCGAGCCCCAGACAACTCGTCCGGCGACGCCGAATGAACGCAGGCAATTCACGCCGAGTGGATTGAGCTGTCCGTTTTCAGCATCGGTGAGCGAAATCTGTAACGCGGGAACACCGTTCAATGACGCGTCGAGTCCGGCTGGTGCTTTCCAGACACCGCGCTGTGTGTCGGTTCTGGCAAATACGCCGGCAACTGCGCCACAGGGAACGAAGTTGTCAATTAACCCGTTCTGCAACGGATCCGGTTGCGATAGTCGTGGGAAGAAGATCGCGGCGTTGCGTGCGTCTTGTCCGCTGAGCGGGAAGCTCGCAATTCCGGTAACTGCATCAGCGACACTAAGCCAACCGCTTGGCGGATCCACTATCATCATCGCCCTTCGTTGCACACAAAGCGCGAGTGCCGCCGACTGCGCACCGCTGCCAACATCGGTAGCACGGTCGATGGGCGGGATGCATAACAGGTTAAAGATGTCTGTATTTTGCAGCGCGTGAATTCCGGTTTTATCACCAGGATCGCCTTCGTAAAGGGCATCCGTTAATGGACCACCGTCGTCACCCGATACATCTGCGTTTGTGTAGCTATTGGCGGGCGCGTTGTCCGCAAATGGATCGCCGCTTGGCACGTCGACGTTTGCGGGAGGTAAGACGCCAGCGGCAGGCAAATTTGTTACTGCCACCAGGTTTGAGGCTTGGCCCAGGACTTTGTCCGGACTGCGGGGCGAAGTGGGATCGGTAGAGACATTGATATAACGCTCTTCAACGCCTGTCCCGGTGTCGCGGATCGCAATGTTGTATAGGGCAGCGTCCGCCGGATTGTGTGTGATCCGCACGCGCAACTTGTCGCCCCAAACTCCCGGGTCCTTGGCGACAAGCGTCAGCCCTCCGATCGAAGCGATTGTTGAAGCCGTGCCATTAGATAGCCGCACGATGATCGCCTGACTCCCACCGTTCAGATAGAAGTCGCGGACGGCGTAGCTCATGGTGCTGTCAACGGATAGGCCGCCAAAAATGCGGTCGTAGTCAGCGAAGCTGTTGATGGTTACGGCTTCGTCAACTGGACCACGTTTCGCTGCGCCGATAAATGCAGCCACAGAGGTAGCCACCCCTGTGATGGTCCTGACACCGCTCGGAATCTCCTCGACGTACACGCCTGGATAGGTCAGTGCACTCGGCATAGTCGTTACCTCCTGTTGGTATTGCGGCGACCAAGGTTTCGAGTTGGCGGCTGCAACGTCTTAGGGCTCATTGCTCTTCAGTATGAGAGAAATCTCTTCCTGCTTCGCGCGATTAAGCCAGTAGTAGGGTGGCAAGCCGGGCCGACGGCGCTCGACGACCAGACCGCGCGACACGAGGTGCGCGATGCTGGCCTCAATTTGCTGAAACTTCCGTTCCGTCCACTCCTTCAAAAGCCACCACTGGGCAATGCCCTCCAGAGTGTCTCTGGCGTTGGGGTGGATCTGTAGGTAGTGAAGGATTGCGCGGGCAATCTCTGGTTCCTGTTCCAGCTGGCTCGTCACTCAATAAATCTTTCTTGTTCCATCGATGGTGCAAGGGTGAAGGGCACTAAAGCACAAGCGATGCCAGAGTGGAGAACTAGCAAAACCCAAATGTTTGAGTGATCAACGAGTGATGACGAATTGACGGTGGGATGTCTATGACCCGCATGGAAGGCGCGAGTCGAGAAATTCTCCTGATTTTAATGGGATGTATTGGCGGGTAGGTTTTGACCCGGTGATGGGTTAACAGTGGCGCGAATGAAATGAGTTCATCAAACTGAAGGCCGGGACTAAAAAGTCAAAGGCGGTTTTGAGGGAATGATCTGTCTCGGATGTGCTGTGTCTGAACGTAAGGTTGTGGCGGCCGTGTTCAGGATCTTCAATGCTTCGCGATTCGGTGTTTCTTGATGAGACGGCCCAATGCGCGGCGATCTTTGCCGGCTCGCTGTGCTGCGTGGGTCACATTACCACCATTAACGCGTAGCAACTCGGTGAGGTAGCGCTTCTCAAAATCAGCTATTACTCCCGCTTTTCGTTGAGCAAATGAGGCGCTCTGCGAATCAACTAACTCGGCCGAGCAGGGAATCATCAAGTCTTCAGGTTGCACCGTTTCCGATTCGCTCACGGCGAGTTGCTGAATAACGTTCTGTAGCTCTCGAACGTTGCCCGGCCAGTCATGGCGGCACAAGGCGTCCATGACGGATGACGAAAGCGGTTCATGTTTGCGACCTGCTCGTGCTGCATAGATTTTCCAGAAGTGGGCCGCCAGTAATGGAATGTCTCCGGTGCGTTGTCTCAGCGGCGGCAACGCAAGGCTTATTACCGCGAGCCGGTAATAAAGATCTTCGCGGAAGGTGCCCTCCTGAATCTTCAAAGGCAATTCGATGTTGGTAGACGCCAGTATCCAGACGTTTGCCTGTTTCGGTTTTGCAGAACCCACCGGGTAATAAACCTGGTCCTGAAGGAAGCGCAAAAGTTTGACCTGGCTGGCCAGGCTCAGCGTTTCAATTTCGTCGAGAAACAGCGTTCCGCCTTCAGCTTCCGCGATCAGGCCGGGTTGGCCGTTGACCGCGCCCGTAAATGCTCCGCGACGATGGCCGTAGAGTTCGCTTTCGAAAAGCTCGAGAGGAATGGCTCCACAATTCACCGGCAAGAACGGCTTGGCCGTGCGCGGACTCGAATAATGCAACGCTCGCGCAAACCTCTCCTTCCCGGTTCCTGTTTCACCCGTTAGCAACACGGTCGAATCGAAACGTGCGACGATCGGTATGCGACGCTTCAGACTAATAAAGTTTGGATCTTCGCCGATTAGCTGCGTCAGCCCGCAAACTTCAGCCGCTTTTCGCACCGCGGTGTGCCGAAGACCACCCTTGATTAAACGCCTGACCCGACAAAGCAATTCGCACTCATTGAGCGGAGTAAACAAGAAATCGTGGGAAACGGGAATCGCTTCGGTGAGTGCGTCGATCGGCTGTTCTGAGCCGCAAACAATCAGCACGGAAGACCTCGCGTCCAGCGATCCCAACTGACTGGCAAGTTCCCGGGCTTTGGTTACGTCCTCCGGCGCGATCAGAATTACAACGTCGGGCCCGCTCCCATCAGTGATGAGCCTCGGTAGCACATTCCCGAAGGCGATGCTTACAGAAAAGGTGGAATCGCTTTTGAGGGAATCACATATTGCGGAAGATAGCGGATGTCCTTCTTCGGCTGTAACGAGGAGGAAGTTCGTTCGCACGATTGTTTCTCAACTTCTCTGCGCCGGCGCGACTGAGACCTTCGACAGCTACGCCTCGTTTGATTAGTTTTCCAGCTATTTCAATGACAACTGTCGGGTGGATGTCTGTGAGAAATAGCAGGTTACAACGCGCTGGGGGTCGCTAGGCAGTAAATGCGAGCTCGATGAAAAATCTCAGATAGCAAGTCAGACCAGGAAATTCGGGGTGACCTGGGATTGGGCCCGTGAGTTACTCACCTGTTTTTAGTGAAACAACGCGCGAAAACATATTCGAGCACGACCCAAAAGTCAACAAATATTGGGCGGCACCTTCAACCAAAACAAGAAGTTGTGTCGCGAACTAGCAAACAAGATATGCCACGTGTCGCCAGACGCTATGTTCTCTTTCTCACGCACAACTCTCCCGGCGGTCACTACGAAGGCTTGTACATCCTGACCGGTCATGAGTTGCGCAATGGTCGTGTTTTTCCGTTGGATAGGTTAGGCCCGGCTCATCCGATTACAACGTATACAAACACGGACGAGACCAAGTTCTTGTATGATTTATTTCAGGCATTAACCGCCTCATAAGTTAGGAACCCGATTTCTCATTTGAAAAAAAACAAATGTTTCACTTGGCCGCTGGCCTCTGGAATAGCCTTGACAGGCGATAGCTGCAGGCCTAGAGTCCTCCCAGATGTAAGGTTTGTCCTTCTCCCCTCATCTTTCTTTGGGAGTCTCATGAATAAACATTGGAAAATAGGCACGCTACTTTTGGTGACTCTTTGTGCCAGTGTGCTGTTATTTGGTCAGACTCAACAATCCAAGCCTCAGCACCCACTTGGACAGGAACCTGACATAAGTGAGTTTCCTATCGCTGATTTCGAAACAGAGAAAGACCGGAAGGATAAAGACAAAGGAAGAAAATATAACCTCCGAAATGCGCCACCCATTAGTGAGGCTTCGGATCTAATTTTTGCTGTGAGCCATAGCGAACTGTACCTTCCCTTGTTTCCAGTTGCGTTAAGCTCAGCAATAGTAATAGGTGAAATCACAGATGCAACTGCTCATTTATCTGAGGATCACACCAACATTTATTCAGAGTTTTCTTTCCGCATTTCTAAGGTTCTAAAGCACGACAATGACGTCCATCTAAGTGGTGCGAGTTCTATCGCAGTTGAGCGCGTTGGTGGCCGAATTCGCTTACCTTCTGGCAAAGTTGTCGTCTCCCGCACAAGCCGTCAGGACATGCCTCGCGTCGGCAGACATTACGTCCTATTTCTTACACACAATTCACTCGGCGGCCGCCACGAGGGGTTTTATATCGTAACAGGTTATGAGTTTCGTAACGGTCGGGTGTTTCCACTAGACCCCCTTGGCGTCGCTCACCCAAGCGCGAAATATTTTGATACGTCGGAAAGCGAATTCTTGAATGACTTAGTTAAAGCACTCGACAAACCTTCTTCAATTTCAGAGCCTCGATAAAACGGCCTCACATGAAAAAACTTCCCCTTCAGCCTGTTTTGCTGTGGGCTCTCATTACATTAGGAGCCGCGGTCACATACATTCATGCCCAAAGCGGTTGTTGTGAGCCTCCGTTCATGCCTTTGATTGTGCCAAGGTGGCCACAGGGAGCCACAGTTAGTGTTTATATCGACCCAAACTCGTCCTTTACTGTTGGCGAACGTGAGGCAATTAAACTGGGATATGAAGATTGGAATGGCCAGCAGAATAATTCAGCCGTTTCTTACCATGTTATTACTGCCACACCGCCGCCTCTAGGCACGCCGAATACAATCGTAGCTTATTACGTCGACGAGAATAGTATTCAAGGTGAGCCGTCTGGGTCGACCTTTTCGACTTCCGGCATGAATACGTATGGAACCGTCACGTTCTACAAGCAAATGAGAACTGGTGCTCTCGCTTTTCACCTCCAATTCGTTCGAACGCTGGCTCGGCACGAAGCTGGTCACGGACTTGGACTTGCTGACGCACTATCATGTGCTATCGGAAGCACAATCATGCATCCAGCAGGCGATACCTATATCACTCAGTGTGACAACGATAAGATAGATACCAGCTTTCATTACCCTTGTCTCTGGTCCGGTGAAGAAATTAGCAGCCCTTGGGTAGGGCAATGCGATATAGAAAGCTCCGTCTGTACCGACTGGCAAGATAACGACTGCGACGGATTGCGTGATTCCCAAGACCCCGGTTGTATCTGCACGACTCCGATTGTCATAGATTCGTTAGGAGACGGATTCAACCTGACTAGCCTCAGTGACGGAGTCACTTTCGATATCACCGGTGTGGGATTACCCGTCCGGGTAGCCTGGATTCAAGGTGATGAAGCTTGGTTGGCCTTAGACCGTAATGGAAACGGCACGATTGACAGCGGCTTGGAGCTATTTGGGAACGTTACGCCTCAGACAATGCCTTTGGACCGCAGTGCCGCGAATGGGTTTAACGCGCTAGCTGAATTTGATAAGCCAAGCAGCGGTGGTAACTCAGATAATGTGATTAGTAGTGGGGATGCTATTTTCGCAAGCCTTAAACTCTGGCGAGATGATAACCATAACGGCATTTCAGAACTGGCAGAACTTAATAGTTTGCCTGCCTTAGGCGTGGCCGAAATCGATTTGAAGTACAAGACCTCAAAACGCGCTGACGAGCACGGTAATCAATTTAGGTATCGAGCGAAGGTGCGAGGTACTGACGGAGCGCAGTTGGGCCGTTGGGCTTGGGATGTTTTCCTGGTGCGGGCTCAATAGGATTGTTAACGCCGATTCATAAGAGTGATTAAAAACAAGAGCGGCAGGTGATGCAACCGGCCGCTTTCTGGTTGTGAAGGCGAGTAATACAGCTGCAATGCAAAAATAATGGTGAGCCGTGGAGGGCTCGAACCTCCGACCCGCTGATTAAGAGTCAGCTGCTCTACCAACTGAGCTAACGGCCCGTCTCAAAGCGGAAGAAAATTATACGTTCGTGAATTTGAGTGTCAAGTTCATGAACGATCTACAAACTCACACGAACACACACGAAGAAGAAACTGATTAACCACCCTTGTGGGCGCGCGTCGTCGAACGCGCGTTGCCTAAGCACAGCGTTCGTGCAGCTGTGGGATATTCGGGATCTAACCCCAGGTTTCTTCGAATGATCTCACGCGGATGGCCGTATTCAGCTTAAGCAAGATCCGCGGAATGCCGTCCTTAGGCCGACGTTGCTGCCGCACATTCTTTGTTAGCCAGCAAGTTGCGGACGCACTCTATCAATCCTTCGATGTCTGGTTTAGTAACGTAATGGTCAGCACCGGCTGCGATTGCTTCCGACTTGTGAATCGCATACGCATCGCCGCTGTAGAAGATGCAGGGGACGCCGGGTGTAATTTCAGAGAGTTTGCGGCAAAGTTCCAAGCCGCTCCCGTCGGGAAGGCGACGGTCCAATACGTAGAGGTCAAACTCTTTAGTGGCAGCTCGATCAACCGCTTCACTAATCGTTCTTGCGGTTTTTACCTCGTAGTCTTCGTTCGAGAGGATGAGTTGTAACATCTCTGACGTGTCTTCATGGTCATCGATACAAAGCACTCGACATTTTGCTCGCATGGGGGGAATAACCTCCTTGGATCAGATCTGTAAGGACACGGGAGAGAATGGGATTCTAAATCAGCAACTAATAATCAGCAATGTAAGAGCAGAGAGGGGAGTGGGCGGTGAGCAGGAGGCAGGGGGCAGGAAGCAGGAGGCAGGGCAGGAGCAGGGGCAGGAAGCAGGGCCGGAGGCAGGACATACGCAAAGGCACTTGTCGTCATGAACCAACTACCACCATCGAGCAAAAGAAACCTGCATCCTGCCCCTGCTTCCTGCTCCTGCCCCTGCTTCCTGCCGCCTGCTCCTGCCCTGCCTGCTGCTTTTTCTACCGCTTCTGGAACAAGGCCGCCATTATTGCTTTGAATATGTTACCTACGTACAGGATCGTTCACCTTTCTTGCGATCCAATACTAGCAGGTGGGCAGTCCCTTTCTGCCCACCACCAAAATTCGTAAATGGTGAATGGTAAATGGTGAATAGTCAGACTAAGTGAAGCGGTGAATGTCGGACTCAGTGAAAATGAGCACCGGCCATTCACCATTCACCATTCACCATTCACCATTCACCATTCACCATTCACCTCCCCTTACCAACCATTGCCTTCAGCAATTGATCGACAGCTTCAATCTCTGCGTCATCGGGAGCTAGTTGTTTGTACTTTTCCAGTGCTGCGAGTGCGTTCGGCAGGTCGCCAAGCTTGTGATGGACCAGGGCGAGGTTGAAGTAAACGAGTGAAAAGCCAGGCTCAATTTGCGCTGCGGCTTCGTAATGAAGTCGCGCGAGCGGAAGTTCGCCGGCATCGTAGTAGAGGTTACCCAAATTATAGTGAGCTTCAACGTGCCGGGGTTCGTGTTTCAGCGAAAGCGTGAAGTTGTCGAGGGCCTTACCCAATTGCCCGAGATCAAGATTGATGATTCCGAGGTTGCAATAAGCTTCGGCCACGTTATCCCCGTCGTGGATCGCTTCCAGATACGATTCTGATGCTTTCGGATCACCTTGCTCGTGCAATAACAACGCCTCTTCAAACGGTGTTAACAGCCGCGACAGTCGACCGCCCCCAGCACCTCGAAACAGATTCAACTGTCCCTGTAGCTCAGCCTCAATCTGCTTGATGCTTTGGCCCTGGCCGCGCAGCTCGCGCACGCGTCTAAACTGCGTCAGCGCCTGAAAGTCGTACGTGTAGTCCGCAGTTTCGCCGGCAGCGGTGGCCGCCTGAATAATTCCCTGTTCGGTCCAACGACGAATTGTCCGTTCGGTCAGTCCGAAGAGTTGCTTGATCTCACCAATGGAGTAACTTGCTTTGACGCGTTGGTAATCGGCCTTTGCAGGAACACGTGAGGGGAAGGAAAGTACCTTAGTGCGGTTTTCTTTCATAATTCTAGTCAATGGCGAATGGTAAATGCCCTGCGCGCTTGCCGACGCCAAGACCATTTATCATTTCTCATATCACATTTCTCATTGACCATTTCAGTAGCTTCGTTGGTGATTGCCACATAAGCGACTAATCACTAACAACGAACCACTAACAACGAACAACCAACTATGAAGCCTTTCGCTTCTTAGCCGGTTTAGCTTTCGCCTCTGACTTCACCAGCGTCAGTGCTTTCTTCTTCGCAGCAGCAGGTGCGGCCTTAACCATTGGTTTGCGGCTCGACGCCTGCAAACTCTTCTTCAGCGCGCTCATGATATCAAGTCTCGGAAGTTCTTCAACCTCAAATTCGGCGATCTTCCTGCCCTTGATCTTCGAGTCGATCAGCTTCTTCAGCGCCTCGTGATATTGATCTGCCGTGTCGATTTCGGAGAGGGAAGTCACCATCTGCTCGACCAACATGGTCGCCATTTTCATTTCGTTCTTGTCGAGCTTCTTCGCACCTTCGGAGTCGAGCTCGGGAACGTCCTTGATGCTTCTAATCTCGTGGGGGTAGTGAAGCTTTTGAAGCACCAGTCCGTTCTCATGTGGAAACACGGCGACCAGATCTTCGCGATCGCGCAGCACCACTTTGCCGATGCCGATCTTTCCGGTCTGCTTCATCACCTCGCGCAGTAGCGCATAAGGTTTTTCGGAAACTGGCCCATCTGGTCCAGCGAAGTATGGCGAATCGTAAAAGGTGGTGGGAATTTCAGACGAATCGACAAACCCTATGATGTCGACAGCCTTGGTCGTTTTGATTTTCACCTTGGCGATGTCTTCCGGTTCGACGATCGCATAACGATCCGGCTCGTACTGGTAGCCCTTTGTGATCTGGTCGTTGGTGACTACCTGCTGGCATTTCTTACAACGCTTGTCATAGCCGATTGGGCCATAATCGTCACGGTGCAGTTGATTAAACTGAATCTTCTCAGAGGTCTCGATTGCGTTGTAGATGCGAACGGGGATAGCAACCAGCAGAAATCTGATGTGACCTTTCCAGATGGATCTCATGCCTTAATTCTCCGGGTGTTAGTTGGAAAAAACTCCTGACGACAGACCCTTGACCCCGTGCTCGTTCGATATGCGATTTTTGGCTCCTCTAGACACGCAAACCGGCGCTGGGCCGGTGTTTGGGGACGTATTATGAGGTTAGGGCCCATCTAAGTAAAGGTATTTTTGAGCGGTGGGCCGGTAGTTTGCTGGGGGAACTCGAGACTGGCCGGCCTTTAAGCTGCATCACCCAGCTCCACGGCGCCGTTGGGCCAGTTGATGACTGACCGCGTTTACTTCTTCGTTCACGATGTTTCGATCTAACGCATTCACGCGGCAACCAGTTTTTCAATGCCCGACGCTCTTACTATTATTGACTTAGAAATGCAGCGCCGTTACAACCTTAGCGGAGGGAAACCAATGTATATATCAGCTTTCCGGCACTTGTTGGGCCCTGCCGCGGCCATTCTCTTGCTCGCGATTGGACCAGCAGGTAATACGGCCCAGGCGCAATCGCAACCCGCGGCCCAACAGGCGGTAAGTGGTCGAATCAAGGTCAACGGGAAAAGCGTTCCGCCTGGCTATGCGATTCCATCCGATAGCATCGTAGAAGCGGGAGCGAAGTCGAGCGCGGTGGTGAGTCTCGGCAAACTTGGACGCGTTGAAGTGCTGCCGAGTTCAAAAATGAAAATTAGCTTCGACAACACCAGCATCACTGTTGCTCTCGAATCAGGTGGAGCGCGAATCTGGAAAGCGGAAGGTGCAACTGCGACTGTGACGACAAACGATGGCGAGGTTTTGGCAACCACGCCACTCGCCGGCTCATTCACCGTGGACACACAGTGCGGTAACACGCTCGTCACGGCTCACGACTCATCTGTTGAGTTGCGCGCGAGTGGCGAACCGCGAACAGTTTCTCCCGGAGCAGAAGCCGCAGCCGGCACTTCCCGAACGGGCTGTAAGCCGAGGGTAAAGCGACCAACAAAACTTTGAACCCAGTCGCGATGCGACCAGTCCACAATCCGGCTACGAACAGCGACACCCCGGCGTCGATCTTTATTTCTCGAGTAGCCTTAACCCCATGTCAGGAGGAGAAAATGAAACTCAGGATCGTGATCGGGAAGTCTGTTGTTCTGTGCCTTTTCGTTTTATTGGTTGCGCCGGCTTTGATGTTGGCGAACGCGCCACAGGCGCCGGTTGGCGAAATCACTTCTTTGACTGGCCGCGTGAGAGTGAACAACGCGAATGCTATCTCGGGCGCCACCGTTTTTTCTGACAGCACTGTGACGACGGCTAAAGGTTCGAGCGCAGTTGTCAGTCTTGGAAAACTTGGACGTGTTGAGGTGTTTCCGAGTACGCGCATGGACCTCAGTTTCGACGACACCAGCATAACGGTTGCCATGCTTGATGCTGGACGTGTGCGAGTCTCGTCAACGTCCGGAACCAGCGCTCGAGTAACGACAAAAGACGGCGTCATTTCCGCTGACGGTAGCCAGGAGACTGTTTTCGTCGTCAGCACGGAATGCGGTAACACGCTGGTTTCAGTGGATACTGGAATGGTCGAATTGAGAGCGGGCGATAGCGTCAAACAGATTGCAGCGGGAAGTCAGGACACGGCCGGTCAAGTGAAGCCGGGGCTTTGTAAGCACAATACCAGGGCGTGATGGTTGGAGAGATCAATAGACGGCGCTGGTTTCGCAGCTCAATTCGTCGCGTGGGCCAGCGCCGTTCGCATTGCTTGCGCTGATTGCCACCGCTGCGCCGGATCTTTCACCAACGCGCGATCGATAATCTGACACACTTCCTCGGGCAATTCGGGCGAGCGCTCGCGAAGCGGAACGGTGGGCTGTTCAAAAATCGCCTTAATTGTCTCTGCCATACTCTGCGTCCTGGTAATGTTCAGCGCCAGTTGTCCACTTAACAAACTGTAAGCTGTCATACCCAGGGCGTAGATGTCAGATTGAGGCTTAACGTCGCGAAAATTCTTAAGTTGCTCCGGTGGCATGTACGCGAGAGTTCCCGCCATTTCACCCGCGACAGTCACACCACTCATTCCTGACTGTGTGAAGCTCTTCGCTAGTCCGAAATCAGTTAACTTTGCCCGCAGGTTGGGCCATGTTCCGCTAACCAGAATGTTTTGATCCTTAATGTCTCGGTGGATGTAGCCTTGCGAGTGCGCGTAAGCCAACCCGTCGAGCGATTGAGAAATGATGGCTACTGTTTCCGGCGGTGGAAGCCGGCCGCCCCGGCTGTCTGCCAGCCGCGCCGCATCGGCGCCTTCGATGAACTCCGTAACCAGGAAAACCACTCCTTTGTGCACGCCTCGATCGACGAAAGCGACAATGTTCTGGTGCTTTAAGGCCGCGGCGACGTCGATCTCGCGCATGAACCGCCGCATAGCTTTTTCGCTGACAGCAAACTCCGGCAGCAATGTCTTAATAGCAACTGAAACTCCGTTAGTTTGACTGCGCGCCAACATTACGTTGCCCATTCCGCCACGACCGATCACCTTGATAATGTC
This sequence comes from Pyrinomonadaceae bacterium, assembly GCA_963730985.1. GTDB lineage: Bacteria > Acidobacteriota > Blastocatellia > Pyrinomonadales > Pyrinomonadaceae > PSRF01. The sequence continues at coordinate 60,385 of CAVSTX010000005.1, read as the reverse complement.
GTATCCCGGTATCGGTTGGACCGTTTTCTTTAACTCAACGCGGCAGTCTTCGCAGACAAACGTCAGGCGCTCGTCGGGGGCCGCTTGTGTTTCTTCAGGACGGCCACAATGCAAACATTCAACAGTGACGATGCTGGGCTTGCTTACCGGCCGTCCAATATCAGCGACAGAATCGTCCTCAGTAACGTCAACCAACAGCACGGTTTTGCCGCCCTGAATCTGGTCGCCAGGTTTTAGCGAGGCTTCGCTGACGCGCTGGCCGTTTACAAATGTTCCGTTGGTTGACCCGAGATCGCGCAGAAAACAATGCGGCGGCGTTATCTCCAGCAAGCAATGATGGCGTGAAAAGAAACGATCGTCGGGCAGATAGAGATGAGAATCAGGCGTTCGTCCGATTAGAAAAGTATCGGCCTGAGTGAAACTAAAGACCTGACCCGTGTATGGGCCGGCCAATACTCTCAAGTTTACTTGCATTGGTTGAGACTAACGCCGGATGTCCAGATCGTCGAACGCAACTTCGGCCTTATCGCTGGTGTAGACTCCGGCAACGCCGCGTTTGAAATTCTCGGTATCGCTAATTCGATCGACGTACTGGCCGTTGATATAAAAGGTGAGTTCGGAGCCGCGGGCTCGAATTTCAAGTTGATTAGGACTGGTGCCGGTTCGAATTGTTCGTGAGACGGCCCACGGAACGATAGCCGATTGTTGGCCGTTCTTATGTTTAATGATTTGGTACTTTGGTTCCGTCCCCGTATAGATCAGCAGCCCATAATCCTCCAAAGCTCCCGCCTGCGACTTCTGACCATGCGCGATCAATCCGAATCCTGAAGAGGGCGGGGTGCCATCGACGCTCCGCGCCGTCACTCGGACCGTAGCATTCTCGGTGTCGTAGTCATTCGTTGGCGCATACATCACGAGATATGTGCTTTCTTTCGATCGCATGTGATACTCGCTGTTTTCATACCAGATATCGCCAAAAGTGAAATTGCCGGTGCCCCATTTTTGTTCTGAAAAGTCGTCAACGCTTCGCGACGGCAGCGTGGTGCTGGTGTTGGTGTTTGCGTTGGCAGTGTTTGCGTTGGCGTTGCGGTTTACAACTCGTGAATTGGCGTTGCGAGAATTCGTGTTGGTGTTGGTATTTCTATTGTCGTTGGAGCCCATACTCGCGAGCGCCAACGCCATAATTACGACGCCGATACCGATTATTCCGACCACCAGCACGCCGCCCACGACCCACCAAACAGCGTTCGATTTCCTGCGCGGGAGCAGCGGCCGCTGTTGCTGACCATTGTCGTGGCTGCGCGGTGGCGTCCACTTGATTCAGAAGCGGAGTTTGCTGTCGATAACCTCCAGTTTCAGGGGGATTCGTTTCCAGTGGCCCGGTGTAGCGAATGGTCGCGTTCGGATCGACGGCGCCCCCGGCAACCAGCGGCGTTCCATCTTCGAGACAGAAGTTGAGCGAGGGATCTGTGTATGTCCTGTTACAGGAGGGACAGCGTTTCATGTGGAAGGTCTCGCGTCATAAGCGACGCCGGGAAACGCCGACCATTATAAGGAAAGCTTTGAATGGCTCAAGTGACAATCGACCGGCCACACTTGCCGCAGAACTTAGTCCCACTCGCGTAAACACTTCCACACACCTGGCAAACCACCTCAACCGGGCGCGGCTGTCGCCAATCAAGTGACTGTGTTCCGATGGGAATTCCGCAGCTACCGCAGAATTTTGTCCCCGGTTTATAGCGCCGTTTGCAACGCGGACAAGTAACCATCGCGGCTGCGACGTCATGAGAAGCCGATGGCGGAGGCTCGCTGACTACCTGGAAGCTGGCGTTGCCGCAACGACCGCAAAACTTTATGCCTTCGGCAAAACGGGAATGACATCGCGTGCAAGCTACAACTCGGGGAGAAGCCGATGTCGCACCTGTTCGACTATCGAGACTGCCGCCGCGCGATGGCGTCAGGTGATCGCTGGACGCGCCGCTGCGAAACTGTGCCTGGATGATCTGTTCAATTCCGTCAGCCCGGATTTCGATCACGCGCTCGTCATCGACTTCTCCCAAACGAGCCACGCGCAGAACGTGCTGGCCGGGTGGAATCGAATTGAGTATCACGCGACCTGATCGTCCGATACTGCCCTGACGTTCATCATCAACGTAAACTTCGGCGCCACTGGGAGCCATAACGACCAGCCGCGACTCTCGTTTTCCCTCAGTCTCCGAAACTTTTCTTTCTGCCGCGCTCAGTTCGTCGTACCAATCGCTTGCCGTCTGCGGTCGTTGCTCCCGCTCGCGCGACAATGCCTTGAGAATCGCGCGATCGACATCCGGCGGAATATCAGAGCGCAAAGTCAGAAGGGAAGGCGGAACCTGCATCAACTTCTGCGCAACAAGTTGAGTCAAGTCGCCGATGAAAGGCGGTCGTCCACCTAACATGTGATAGGCGATAGCGCCAAGCGCATAGATGTCAGCGCGCGAATCAAGTTCAATTCCTGTTTGCATCTGCTCAGGAGCCATGTATTCCGGCGTGCCGATTATACCTCGTGACTCTGGTCCACTCGCGCCGGATTCGCTGCGGTCAGCATTTACGATTTTTGCCAGACCGAAATCGCCTACTTTTACAAAGCCATCGCTCACGCTACCGGCAGTTTTCTTGCGCTTCTGCATGATGAAGATGTTTGCGGGCTTCAAATCGCGATGTAAGACGCCTTCGTCGTGAGCAGCGTCAACGCCGGCAACTACCTGGCCCAACATCGTGATCGTACGGCGAATATCGAGGGTGCCTTCCCTGCGCAGCAAATGATAAAGGCTTTCACCGTCGACATATTCCATTACCAGAAAGAAGACGCCGTCAGCGCTCTTGCCGAAATCGGTTACATCGACAACGTTTGGATGACGAATTGACGCGGCGGCGCGGGCTTCGCGCTCAAACCGCGCGATAGCTTCGCCTTCAGCGAGGTCCTCGTCGTTAAGTATGTCCGGCCGAACGGTTTTGACAGCGACTTGGCGAGTTACCAGATTCTGATCACGGGCGAGATAAACCTGGCCCATCGCGCCGCGACCCAATCTCTTTTCCAGCAGATACCGTCCCGATAACAGGGCTGGTCCAGGCAGCGTGTGTTTAGTGTTCGCCTCATCCAGCGGACACACTACGACACTGTCTTCATAGCAACTTTCACAGCGTGGACATTCGCGCATGCGGGGGTTTCACGGGAGTGTTCAGAATGGCGCGTCCACTCAAACATTCAGGACGCCAAATGTAAATATGTAGTCGGGAAAGCTCGGCTTGCAACTACGCAGCTTCAAGTTGAGAGCAGCAACTCGCGCATCTGCTCGCCTCAACATGAATCGATGAAAAGCAGTAGGGGCATTCTTTGGTGAGCTCCGCCACTTCCTGCCGCTTGAGCCGGTTGATTGCCTTCACCAATAGGAAAACCACGAGGGCTATGATCACAAAGGTAATCACGTCGTTGAGGAACGCCCCGTATTTAATGACGGGCAAGCCCTTCAATTCTGCGTCAGCAAGCGACAACGGTCTCTCGCCTGAGAGATCGATGAACAGATTGGAGAAATCAACACCGCCAAGTAAGAAACCAATCGGCGGCATAATGACGCCTTCAACCAGGGAGGTGACCAGACGGCCAAATGCTGCACCAATGATTACGGCGACAGCCAGATCGATCACATTGCCGCGAGCGATGAAGTCTCTAAATTCTTTCAACATGACGCAATGTCCTTTCCTCGGGAGTGGTGGATTTGTCAGAGAGCTAACGAAACTTCCTTATCGGCGGCAGACCGGAGCAGGTTTATAGCCGGCTCGTTCCGCTTCTTCGGTTGATTTAAATGCTATTCGATTTGTCTGTTGGATCTCGGCGGATGGCGAGCAGCCGTTGTCGTAATAAATTTTCTTTTGCCGGTCGCCGACTATTTCTTCCGACGCCTCCCCTTCGGCCGCCGCATCCTCCTCTTCTTTCGCAGCACGGCGCGCTGCCAGCGTTTCCTCCGCGGTGTCGTCCAGAATGCGGAAACTCGGCCCTTCCGAGACGATGTTGACTGTCAATTGGAAATCAGCGCAACGCATACGCTGGCCGCGAGAGCGCCAGACAGTCCAGGCATCCGGAAGATGAAGTGAACTGGAAATCCCCTTCGTAAACTCTTCAACGGTTTGCCACTTGAAAGATGAGTCAAAGCCAAACCACAGCGACGTTAGATGGTCGTCAAGGAAGTCGAGTGAGATAGTTCGGAGCCCTGTGAACGACGCCTTGTCGATACGTGGATCGAAATCAGGATTGATACTGGTTTTGACAACTGTGAACTCGTCCGGCCTCTCCGAAAACCACTTGTGGAACACGCGCCCGCACCTGATCTGTCGTCATACCCATTTTGAAGCCGAACATTTCAGGCGCCGTGGGCAGATCTGCAAGTTTGACGCGGCAGGCGGTTTCCTGCGCTGCGGCCTGCGTCTGCATCTGCATCAGAATAAGCATGCACGCTCCCGTAAGGTACAGCGATAGTTTTGTGGCTTTGCGGGCGAATGGTAGCAATGCAGTCTGAGCCAACTGATCTCCGCCTCCCTGCGAGCAAGGAGGGGGCAGGGGTGGGGTTGGCTGCGAGTGTCACCTCTCCCCCACCCCTCTCCGCGTGCGGAGAGGGGAGAACCAGTACATGCAGAATTGGACAAACGAGTTTTGCAAGTCGTCACAGTCTCACTTGATCAACCAATCAGTGATCGTATTAGTTTTTCCAGTTCGTCAGGTTCGAAAGGCGTGGCTACGTATTCGTTGCAGCCTGCTTCGAGCGCTCCAGCCTTAAATTGATCAGCGCCATATGCAGAAACCGCAACGATGGGCACGTCTTTATAGCCAGGCATCGCGCGAATCTTGCGAGTGGCCGAAAGACCATCCAGTTCCGGCATCTCGACGTCCATAATTATCAGGTCGGGATTCCGCGTTTGGGCAGCGCTCACTGCTTCGTTTCCGTTCTCGGCCTCAAACACACGATAGCCCTTTTTCTCAAGCCACGTCCGCAACAGCAGTCGCGTGTCGTCGAAGTCGTCGACGATGAGAATCGTGCGTTGTCCATTATTGGGGTTGATGGAAGACATAGGGCAGAAGAACGGTTGTAGTGTTTAGGGGAGATTTAAGCCTAGCATGTTTAGCTGCGCACACGGAAGTTATCCACTTCAGATGGTTTTCACATAGAGATCCTGACCTTAGATTTGACTTTAGGACCTTGGACCTTGGACTTTGGTGTTTGGACTTTGGTCTTTGAACCAAGCATCAACTAGGTGTTCTAGCACTCCAGGCCCAATGTCTCTAAGGTCAGGAAGGGGGCATGCCCCCGCTCTCTTTAGATTTGGACATTGGACTTTGAATGTGGTGGGTTGCTATCTTTTTCATCCTTTCGGAATGCCCGCGTAGCTCAGTGGATTAGAGCGTTCGCCTCCGGAGCGAAAGGTCGCAGGTTCGACCCCTGCCGCGGGTACCAACTCCTCCAAAAGTCTTCGGCCAAAGTCCAAGGTCCAAAGTCGAAAGTCCAAGGTTCAAGTGATTCCACGTCACGGAAGACCTTGGACTTTGGACCTTGGACTTTGGACTCTCTTACCCGGCGTTTGAAGGCACCGTGTGGAGACTGTGGACTTTGGACATTGGACTTGAAATTTTGTCAGGCAAATCGACGATGTCCCAGGCTGAGCGAACTCGCAGCAGTTTCGACATCAGACCTGCATGCATAATGTGACCACTGCGTTCCGCGACCACTTTCCCGACAATCGGCATACCCAGGAGAGACAGATCGCCAATAATGTCGAGGATCTTGTGACGGACAAACTCGTCGCGAAAACGCAGTCCTGTTTCGTTCAACATGCCGTCCGGCGTTAGCACGATCGCGTTATCCAGCGATCCACCCCGGATGAGATTCGCTTTACGTAAGTTTTCTATTTCATCAGTGAATCCAAAAGTGCGCGCCGCGGCGATCTCGCGGCTAAATGCACCATCGTTCAGTGTGATGGAAAACTCCTGTACGCCGATCAACGGGTGAGGGAAATCGATCAGGCAGTCGATCTGGTAATCGTCGCCCGGCTCCACACTGATTCTTCGATTGCCTTGTTCAAACGAAACCTTTTCACGTACCAGCAACGCGCGCCGCGCGAGTGGTTGGTCCACCAATCCCGCCTTATCGATCATTTCAGCGAACACTTCCGCCGAACCGTCGAGTATCGGTATCTCCAGGTTGTCTACTTCGATGTAAACGTTATCCACATTGAGGCCGCGCAAGGCTGATAGTAAGTGCTCTACGGTAGATAGCATCACTCCCGTTCGCATCAGCGTGGTGGCATAACCGCAATGCGCGACTGACTCAACTGTCGCAGGTATTTCAAAGCCGCCGAGATCGGTGCGGCGAAATACGTAGCCGGTGTCCGGCCCTGCCGGCACAAGTCTGATCTGCACGGGAACTGCCGTGTGTAAACCGACTCCGTGTGTTTCGACTGGTGAAGCTAAAGTGGTCTGTTTGATCAAGTTGGTGGGGACCCTCTGATTTTGACTGCGACGAACGATATTCTACGAGCAAGGCTTATGCCTACGCGAACGTTTCGATAAAGCGCGACCGTCAAGAGAGCGTGTGGCGTGATTGCGACAACTAATGACATTTAAGCGGAAGGAAAGCCACAAAATCACAGTTAACCCAATAGCAGTCGTCCTTCTGAGTGCCACACCCGCGCGATGACCCATGCCATGATTACCAATATCAATATGCAAAAAACACGCTTAATTGACACTCAGAATACCGCTCCCTATCATCGCACTAAATGCCAACGAAGGAAGTCTCCGCGAATAGCAAGCCAGTCGAACGCGTATTCCTAATCGATTCGATGTCGCATATTTTCCGCGCGTTTTTTGCGCCGCTTGCGAATCGTGCTGCGCCTCTCGCAACCTCTACCGGCCAAGTTACGCAGGCGGTTTACATATTCACCAACATGCTGCGCAAGCTTTTGCAGGATGAGAAGCCGAATTACATCGCAGCAATATTTGAATCCAAAGAAAGAACGTTTCGTCACGAGACGTTCGCCGATTACAAAGCCAACCGGCTGGCTATGCCTGAAGACCTGGCGTCGCAACTGCCGTATATACAAAGGCTGTGTGAAGCGTTCAACATTCCGGTGATCAACGTTCCCGGGTTCGAGGCCGACGACGTCATCGGCACCCTCGCCAAACAGATAGCTGAGAGCGGCCGTCAGGCTGTGATCGTTTCAAACGATAAAGACATGTGCCAACTCGTGCACGATCCTGACATCGTCGCGATGCGCCAAAATTCCCAGGTCGTCAAGCGCAAGGAATATGTGCCGCCGATCGAATGGTGTGATGAAGCATGGGTTGAGAAAAAGTTTGGCGTGCCGGCAACGAAGGTTGTAGATCTCCTGGGATTGATGGGCGACTCAATCGACAACATTCCCGGCGCGCCGGGCATCGGATCGAAAGGCGCGGTCCAGATCATCACACAGTTTGGCTCCATCGAAGAGGCGCTCAACCGCTGGCAGGAAGTGAAGCACAAGACGTATCGCGAATCTCTGCGTGACAATCCCGATATCATCCGCCAGTCGCGCGAACTCGCCCGCATAAAGAACGACATCGATATCGAGCTTGATTTGGAACGGCTTAAGTCGCGTCCACCCGATCGCGCCGCCGCGTATGAGTTGTTCAAGGAGTTGGAGTTTGCTGCCCTAACGCGCGAGTTTGCTGATGCGGCGGTAGCAAGCACCGCTCAACCAGCAAAACTGAACTACGAATTGATTGATTCACCGGCTGCGCTCGACGCGCTCGTCAAGAAACTTTGGGATGCAGAGAGTGTGGGCATCGCCATCGCCGATTCCACCGCGCCCGTAAGCGGAGAACAGCAATGCGCAATTGATTACGACACCGCTGAATCGATCGCATTCTCGACCTCTTCTGGTTCTTCGGCAGTCGTCGATTTGAAGAAACTCTCCGGCAACGGTTCCGGAGTCGCAGCAATTCGCGAGGTCTTGTCTAACGGTCTGCTGGAGAAGTCGGTCCACGATCTCAAGCGCGCAGTCGGACTGTTGCGCCGGCTCGATATCAAACTTGAAGGGGTGAAAGACGACACGTTTCTGGCTGCTTATCTATTGGATCCGAACCGAAGCAAGTATGAACTCTCTGATCTGGCACGGGAGGCGGCAGGTATTGAAAATGTGGGTGAACCTGCTAATGGTTTATCGCCATCGCAATGGGAGACGGCCGCAGCAGCAGATCTGACGGCGCGTACTGCTAAGGTTTTGCGCCAGCGCATTCTCGAAAAGAAATTAGAAACGATTTACAGCGAGATGGAACTGCCACTCGCGCCGCTTCTGTTTCGCATGGAGCAGGTTGGACTGAAGGTCGACCGGGCGACACTTAGTGACTTGTCGAATTTCCTGGGGTTGGAACTTAAGAAGTTGACGGTGCGCATTTATGAACTAGCCGGCCGCGAATTCAACATAGGATCGCCCAAGCAGGTTGGGGAAGTCCTGTCGGAGCTTGATATGACCTCCGGGCGCAAGACTTCCACGGGACGGATTTCAACCAGCAAGGCTGTGTTGGAAGAGCTGGCCCAGACGTTCGAGTTGCCGAAACTAATCATTGACTATCGCGAACTCGATAAGCTGAAAAGTGTTTACACTGACGCGCTCCCTCACCAGATTGCGGCCGACGGCAGGATTCATTGCCTGCTCAATCAAACAGTCGCAGCGACCGGACGTTTGTCATCGAGTGAACCGAACCTGCAAAACATTCCGATTCGAACAGAACTAGGCCGGCGTATCCGGCGCGCGTTTGTCGCGGAACCCGGCAAGAAGATCATCTCGGCGGATTATTCACAACTCGAGTTGAGGCTTCTGGCCCACATCACCCAGGACCCGGTGATGCTCGAGGCGTTTCAAAAAGGTGAAGACATTCATGCGCGGACGGCGCGTCTTGTGTTCGGAGCGAAGACCGATGAGGAGCTGAAAGAAGCGCGACGCTTTGCCAAGATTGTTAACTTTGCGATCGCCTATGCGATCGAGCCGTGGGGATTGTCGCAGCGCGTCGGCATAACGCGTCAGGAAGCGAAGAAAGTAATCGAAGATTATTACAACACGTACAAAGGGGTGCGCCGGTATATGGAAGAAGTGCCGTTGCGCGCGCGCGAGCACGGATACGTGCGTTCAATCTACGGTCGGATTCGTCCCCTGCCGGGGATAAACGATCGCAACGCAAACATCCGCAAGGCAGCCGAGCGGGAAGCTATCAACATGCCGATCCAGGGCACGGCCAGCGACATTGTGAAGATCGCGATGCTGAAAGTTGATGAGGAATTTAAAAGTGCCGGCATCGACGCGCAGCTGCTGATGCAGGTGCACGACGAATTGTTGGTCGAAACAGCGGCCGAGTGTGCCGATGAAGCAGCAAGGATTTTGAAAAAGGAAATGGAGTCGGCTGTCTCTCTTGATGTTCCCCTAATTGTTGACGTCGGAGTAGCGGACAACTGGATGGACGCGAAACCTTGATTTGGCACTGACTTCAGTCTGTGAACTCTTGATAGTTGCTCCGCAGACTAAAGTGTCTGTCCCGCGTTCTAATAAAACCAAATGATTAAACCGACACCAAGTGGCGACGATCGGAAAGATGAAGCCACCGCTGTGTCTGAATCGGGGGAAGAACAACCGCGACTCGTTTATCGCCGACTGGAAAGCGAGAACGATCGCGCGCAAGGGTCCACAACTGCGGCAACGTTTCGCCGCGTACTTACTCGTGAGCTCGCTCCCGCGATCGTGCCCCTCATCGTCGGTTTTCTACTGCTACTAGGATTAATCTCATTCCTCGGTTATTTCAGCGTTAATCGAATGGACGAAGTCAGTCACGCGGTTCGCCAACTTGAACAACAGCACGCCGCGCGACTGGGGTTGTTGCTTAAGCTTCGACTAGCGGTCACCAAACTCGACAATGAAGCACGCGCTCGGGCAGACGCAGAGTCGCGCGGACAATTAATGCCGCCCTTCCAGGTGCGTCTAAACTCGGCGCGGAGCGAAGTGAACCAGCTACTGCTACAACTGGAGCGGCCGCCGCTCGGAAGCGATCCATACTGGCAATCGTTTAAGAACAATTTGAAGATCTATTCCGATGCGACGGAGGATCTGCGCAGCTACTCGTTGGAGGGTTTTCGGAAGTTTGACACCGTCGACGATGAGCTAAACGCGTTGTTGACGGCCGCTTCCTACGAGCAAACAAAAATCCAGGAGGACAGTGAGGAGATTAAACAGGAAGCCGTGCGTTCGATTCGCACGTGGAGCGTGTTCGCGTTGTTTGTGGGCGCACTCGTTGCGGCGGGCACTATTTGGGAAGTGCAGCGACGTTTCGGCGAAATGAGAAGCAGCATGCACGAAGCGCGGCGCGAACGCGTGTTTACCAGCCAGCTGCTGGAAGGGATGGTTAGCGCTGTCTGTGCGATTGACGAGAACGATCGACTTCGGAGTGCCAACGCAGCGTTCTTCTCAATCTTTCCCGGCGCAACTATCGGCGGGTCTATCCATGAACGAGTTGCTCCCGAGCAGGCGATGAAAATGCTGGAAGTTGCGACAACTTCGCGAGTGGACAAGGCAAGCTACCGCGGCCGTTTCATGTGTCCGACTGATAACGGCCACGAAAAAGCGTTTGATCTTTATTCGTCGCCCCTGGCGATTGACGGCGCGCGTGGACAAATTGTCACGCTCGTCGACGTAACAGAAGCGGCGGAAGCTGAACGCGGCCTGCGCCGCCAGGAATCGTTGGCGGCGGTCGGTCAGGCTACTGCGCAGGTGGCCCATGAGATTAGGAATCCGCTCGGCAGCATTCGTCTGGGTGTAGCCATGCTGCGCGACAACGTTAAAGACGACGAAGGCTTTCGCACGATCGAGCTCGTGGAACGCGGTATCAAACATCTGAACAAACTTGTCGTTGACGTTGCGCAGTTTTCGCGCCGGAAGGCATTGGAGCGTTCCGAAGTGGATCTTCACGATCTGATCAACCGCAGTCTTGAATTAGTGACTGATAAGATCGCCGAGAAAGAGACGGAGATTGAAAAGAGATTCGCCGAAGAGAAACTGGTAGGGCATTGGGACCCCGATCAATTACGACAGGTCCTGGTGAACGTGGTCGGAAACGCGGTCGACGCCAGTCCGAAACATTCTCCAATCACGATTGGCACCAGCGTCGTCAACGTTGCGACCGGCGAAGACCTTGCGCCAACGCGGCATGCGCGAGTGACGATCTCTGACCGCGGCAAGGGAATTGATAAGGCGACCTTGGAACGAATTTTTGAACCATTCTTCTCCACTAAAAAACGGGGGACAGGCCTTGGCTTGGCAATTGTGAAGCAGATTGTTGAGCAACACGGTGGTCAGAGTGGTGTTGAGAGCGAGCCGGGACAGGGAACGACGTTTACGATTGATCTTCCGTTGTGACGAACTCGCCAAAAGGCGGCTGTGCCGCATCCTGTGCGGAAAGGCTTTGCCTTTCCGAAAAGTTAGCAATAATTTGGCGCGAGGCTGAGCCTCGCGTTGGGAAGAAAAATGCAACGTATCGGAAAGGCTAAGCCTTTCCGCACCGGACGCGGCGAAGCCGCAACATAGAACCTGAAGACAGATCCACTGTCTTCGCTCAACTAGCAAAGGCCTTCTGCGCAGCCTCAATCGTTTCATCAATCACGTCATCTGTATGCGTTAAGCCTACGAAAGCAGCCTCAAACTGCGACGGAGCAAGATAGACGCCCTGGTCTAACATCGCATGGAAAAATCTGCCGTATAAACTCCGGTCGCTCGTATTCGCAGTTGCCCAATTCGTAACACATGCGGAAGTGAAGAACGTGGTCCACATCGAGGCGACGCGGTTGGTAGTTGTGTTTATGCCCGCAGCGGACGCCGCTTTGGCTAAGCCTTTGTACAGACGATCAGTTTGCCTTTCGAGTGTTTCATAAAGAGTCTCATCCTTTAGGCGCCGCAGCGTGAGGAGTCCGGCAGTCATCGCCAAAGGATTTCCTGACAGTGTTCCTGCCTGGTAGATCGGCCCGCTGGGCGCAATTTCTTTCATCAACTCCGAACTGCCGCCGCAGGCGCCGACTGGTAATCCGCCGCCGATGATCTTGCCGAGACAAGTGATGTCGGGTTTGATCCTATAACGCTCCTGCGCGCCACCGCGCGCCACTCGAAATCCGGTCATAACCTCATCGAAGATCAGCAAAGCGTCAAAACGCTGCGTTAGCTCGCGTGTCGATTCCAGGAAGCCGTCTTCCGGAGCGACGACTCCCATGTTGCCGGCAACGGGCTCGATGATGACAGCGGCGATGTCGCCGTGTTGTTGGAATGCAGCTTCTAATGCGGCCTTGTCGTTAAAGGGAACCGTGATCGTTTGTTCGGCGAGAGCCGGCGGAACTCCCGGACTGTCGGGCAATCCCAGGGTTGCGACACCCGATCCTGCTTTAACCAGCAAACTGTCGGCATGGCCGTGGTAGCAACCTTCAAACTTGACTAGCTTGTCGCGACCGGTGATGCCGCGTGCAAGACGAATGGCCGACATTGTTGCTTCCGTGCCGCTATTGACCATGCGCACACTTTCGATCGACGGCACGGCTGCGATGATTTCCTCGGCGAGCTCGACCTCCAACTCGTTTGGTGTGCCGAAGCTAGTGCCTTTCGATGCCGCTTCCTGTAAGGCAGCGACAATCTCTTCGTCAGCGTGCCCGAGGATCATTGGACCCCACGATCCGACGTAGTCAATGTAACGGCGTCCGTCAACATCGGTCAGGAATGGCCCTTTTGCGCTCTTGATAAACAGCGGAGTTCCGCCAACCCCGCGAAATGCCCGCACGGGTGAATTCACCCCACCGGGCATTAATTTTTGCGCGCGTTCGAACAACACACTCGACTTGTTTTTGTCTGGTTGTGGTTTGGTCATGAAGACGTTTTATGAAGTTGCGAAACTAAAAAAGGACCGGACGCTTTGCGCGACCTTCTTGAAGAACCTGAGCACGCGACGAAATACGAAAAACGAAATTACCAACCCGGCGCCAACTACTACAAACAACAACACCGGCAGAAACACTGACAGCAAAATTGAAACGATCGCTAATACGTCTTCCAGAACACTGGCTACGATATTCGATACCGGTTCCGGACTAGCATTCAACACCGCCCTGGTTGCCGCCTTCGTGCCGTGTGAACTGAGTGCGAGTCCTCCGCCCAACAGAAATGCGATCACCTGGATGCTCTTGTCGAAGTCGCCGAAAGCTGTGGCGGCCAGCACAGCTCCCGCGGGAATGCGGATGAACGTATGGACTACGTCCCACGTGCTGTCGACGACGGGAATTTTATCGGCCACGAATTCAACGACATACAACGCCGCAGCCACTCCGATAACCCACCAACTCGTGACCACCTGCAACTCACCAGGCAATTCCAGGTTCGTCAGTCGCCCAAGCAATCCGAGCGTCGCCACGGTCGCGTAGAGATTGATTCCCGAGACCCAGGAGGCTCCCATCGCGACCGCGAGTGTGTGCACAAAGTCCATGGCCCGAATTATACGTTACAGAAAAGCAGAAGTTCGCTTCACATCGCGAAAGACATGAACGAACGTTCGATACTCTTTAACGACCTTGTTGCGACGCTCGCTTCGATAAATCTGCGTTCAGATCCCTGTTTTGCAACGCTGCTTTCGCAGGTTGGCCTTGAGCCAGTGGCAATGAAATAAGCCGCAAAATAAGCCGCTGGGAATTGCACCAATCACAATCTATTCTGCTGACGCGGCGTCTGCTAAGATGCCGCAGTTGTTCATTATGAATCTCAGCTCCCGGGAGATTCTTTCCTGACGATTCAAGCTGGCACCAAACTCGGTCGCTATGAAGTCCGCTCCAAAATCGGCGAAGGCGGAATGGGTGAGGTGTACCTCGCGGAAGACACGAAGCTGGATCGCAAAGTCGCTCTCAAAATTCTTCCCGCAGAAGTCGCTTCGAAACAGGAACGAATGGAGCGTTTTATTCGTGAGGCGAAAGCAGCGGCCGCGCTTAACCATCCAAACATCGCGCATGTTTACGAGATCGACGAAGTCGACGGCCATCACTTCATCGCAATGGAATTTGTCGACGGGCAAACACTCCGTGACAAGATTCATAAAGACCATAGCGACCTACGGAAATTACTTCGATACCTTCAGCAAGTCGCCGAAGGTCTCTCGAAAGCACATGCAGCGGGGATCGTCCATCGCGACCTGAAACCCGACAACGTCATGATTGCCCGCGACGGTTATGCCAAGATTCTTGATTTCGGTCTGGCCAAATTGGTCGAACCTCAAATTACTCGTCACGGCGACGAGGCTTTCAGTGAGGTTGCTACGGCGGTGATGCCTCAGCATTCGTTGCCGGGCACCGTTATGGGGACGGCGGGCTACATGTCGCCCGAGCAAGCCCAGGGAAAAGTTAACGAAGTCGATCACCGGTCAGACATCTTTGCGTTTGGCTGCATGCTGTATGAGGCGGCGACGGGCCACAAAGCCTTCAAAGGTAAAGACGCGCTCGATTCGTTGCATAACATCGTTCATGCTCCAACACCGCATATCAAAGATCTCAATCCAATTGCTCCGGATGAACTGCAACGTATTCTGCGTCGATGCCTCGCGAAAGACCCGGAGAAAAGATACCAATCGATCAAAGACGTCGCTATTGAAATCGACGAGCTGCGTCAGGAATTGAAAGGCGCATCAGACCTGCACGAGTCGCTTCATCACACGGCATCGGGCATCGGAGACACAGTTAGCAGTCACTCCGATTCGCGTCAGACGTTCTCCCAAACCGCTGCGCTAACCTCGCAAGCTCAGAGTACGCCTCCTACGTCCAGCTCGAAAATCATTCTTAATGAATTAACCAAGAATAAGAAAACGGTTGTTCTAGTGTTGGTTGTAATCGCAATTCTCGCAGGAGCCGGTTGGTATGCGGGGCACAAACTTCGAAACGCGCCATCTTCGACGAACGCAGGGAAGATGAAAATCACACGGCTGGTAACCGGGGTTGGCCGACTTGGAAACGTTTCGGTATCGCCCGACGGAAAATATGTCGCATATGCTATCTATTCGGAGCAGACCGCCAGTCTCTGGCTCCGACAAGTTTCACAGGATGCATCGCTGCAAATAGTGCCGCCGGTAGAAGACGCGTGGTTTACGGGCACGTGCTTTTCGCCGGATGGCGAACTAATCTATTTTGTCGGAGGAAATAACAAAACCAACACTCAGGGTTCCTTATACCAGGTGCCTGTCCTTGGCGCTCGCGATCCAAAAAAGATAGTCGATCACGCTACCGGCGCTTTAACACTCTCGCCGGATGGTAGACAAATCGCTTTTTTGCGCTACACCGACAAGAACGATGAATCATCGTTAATGGTCACCAAAACAGATGGAAGCGAGCAACCGAGAAAACTTGCAGCCCGGCAGACAACGGGTTGGTTCACAACTTTTGCCTGGTCGCCGGACGGAAAACGAATTGCCATGGCGCAAGCGAGCGTGCCGGGCGGACTTGCTTACTCACTCGTCGAAATACCGGCGGACGGCGGAGCGGAAAAACCGATGAGTGAGCACAAGTGGAAAGGAGAGGTTGGCGGAATTCATTGGTTGCGGGACGACACTGGCATTATTCTTCAGGCGGCTGAAAAAGTTGGAGATGCGAGGCAGTACTATTATCTTTCCTTCTCGACCGGCGAGGTGCGCCGGATAACCAATGATTTGAACGAGTATGGCTCTTTCGGAGTGACTGCGGACGGAGCCACCATCGTTTCGAATCTGGGTGAAGGTTCTACGAAGATTTGGATAGCCGGCGCAGGCGAGGACGAGAGCAAGGCTAGAAGGATTTCAAACGGAAAACACGATGGCCGCGGTGGCTCTGCATGGACTGCTGATGGGAGAATTGTATTTGCGACGCGGGCAGGCGAGTACCAGAATTTATGGATAATGAATTCCGACGGCTCAAACGTAAAGCCGCTAACGTCGCATCCGTATTTGGATAGTCAGCCGTTGGTTTCGCCGGACGGCAGTTATGTAGTATTCCAGTCGTCCCGGCCAGACAATACGCCACATATTTGGCGCGTGAATATTGATGGCAGCAATCTGAAGCAACTTACTTTTACAGAAGATAATGCTCCTTCATTTTCTGCCGACGGACAATGGGTCCTTTTTCACTCATGGCGTTCAGGAAGCCCGAATCTTTGGAAGGTTCCGGCCAATGGCGGCGAGCAGGTCCAAATCTCAAGTCTCAGATTGAACAATGGCAGCTTTTCAAGCGACGGCAAACAAATCCTGTGCGGCTACTACGATGAAAATGCGACGCCGCCACGTGTGCGGCCTGCGATCGTGTCAGCCGAGACCGGGCAGGTCATTCGCTTGATCGATTCTCCTCCCACGGCCGGTCAATTTCGGTGGTCACGCGACGGTAGCGAATTTATCTACATGGACACTATTAAGGACGTACAAAACATTTGGGGCCAGGCTTTGGCAGGTGGTCCGGCTAAACAGTTAACCAGGTTCACTTCAGACTTCATTTCATCGTTCGATTTAAGCCGGGATGGAAAACGCCTAGTGGTCTCTCGAACCACATACAGCAACGAGATCGTACTGATCAGAGATTTCAAGTGAGATGCCACTCGAAATAGGAACAAAACTCGGTCGTTACGAGATCCTCTCCCAACTCGGCATCGGTGGGATGGGCGAAGTCTATCTCGCCAAAGACGAGAAACTTGATCGCAACCTCGCCTTGAAAATTCTTCCACCGGACCTGGCCCTCAAGCAGGAGCGTATGGTCCGGTTCGTACGCGAAGCCAAAGCCGCGGCCGCGCTAAACCATCCGAACATTGCTCACATTTATGAGATAGGCGAGCACGATGGTGTGCATTTCATCGCGATGGAGTACGTCGAAGGCAAGACGCTGCGCGAGAAAATCCACTTCGAGAAAACTGAACTCAGGAAACTAATCAAGTATTTACAACAGGTGGCGAGCGGCCTCGCAAAAGCGCATGCCGCCGGTATCGTGCATCGTGATTTGAAGCCCGACAACATCATGATTGCGCGCGATGGCTACGCGAAGATTCTTGATTTTGGTTTAGCAAAACTAATTGAACCGGCCCTCAATACCACCGAGACCGCCGCCAGCGACATAGCCACCGTTGAATGGGAACAACATTCCCTTCCTGGAAAACTGTTGGGGACTATCGGCTACATGTCTCCGGAGCAGGCCCAGGGAAAAGTAACCGACATCGATCACCGGTCAGATATTTTTTCGTTTGGCTGCATGTTGTATGAAGCCATAACGGGCCGGCGACCGTTTCAGGGCGAATCCAAAGTGCAGTCGCTTTACCGCATTGTGTATGAAGCGCCGCCTCCAATGACGGAGTTCAACGCAAACGTGCCGGCCGACATGCAACGAATAGTGCGTCGCTGTCTCGCTAAGGATCCTGATGAACGGTTCCAGTCGATCCACGACGTGGCTTTAGAACTAAAGGAACTGCGGCGCGACCTCGAAGGCGATACGCAGATGGACATCACGGTCGTGCCGTCGGCGATGGGAAGCATGATGGATTCGCAGCGCATCCCGGCGACCCCGACACCCACAATCAGTAGCACGATCGCCACGAGTGTAGAACCGTCTGGTCGACCCACCTCCAGCGAAGTAATCATCAGCGAAATAAAGCAGCATAAACGTGGTCTGGCATTGACGCTGGTCGGCTTGTTGCTGCTACTGGCCGGCATCGTGGCGCTTGCGGTGAAGTTTATTAATCGCACTACTCCGACGCCGTTTAGTTCGATGAAGATCACAAGGCTTACCACCGGCGGGAAGATCGGCAACGCGTCGATCAAGGGTTACACGTCGATTTCACCGGATGGCAATTATGTCGTTTTCCGCACAACGGAATCAGGCAAAGACAGTCTTTGGTTACGACAAGTTTTGACCGGCAGTCTCATCAAAATTGTTCCTGACCTGTCCGGCAAAATCGGCGGGACTACGTTTTCACCGGATGGCCAGTTCATTTACTACTCGATGTTTGATACCAACGATCCGTTGGGCACTCTATATCGAGTGACAGTGTTGGGCGGCAGTCCTGCCAAAGTTATGGCCGGAGTGACCAGTGCCATAACGTTTTCACCTGACGGAAAACAACTCGCGTTCATTCGGACCGCGCAGCCGGTTTCAGACCTGATGGTTGCAAATGCAGACGGCACAGGTGAACGCAAGATTGCGACGCGTCGTCTGCCCGAGTATTTCCCACCGGCCGGTGGCCCAGCGTGGTCACCCGACGGAAAAACCATTGCCTGTGGTGCAGGAACGTTGAGCGGCAATTTGTCGGCAACAGTTGTTTCTGTTCCTGCGTCGGGTGGTACGGAGACGTCTATCACCGCTGCGCAGTGGATTTCAGTGTCGCGCGTTGTTTGGCTGCACGATGGCAGCGGACTGATCGTGGCGGCTATTCCGGAACTGGTTTCCGCAGGCACGCAGTTGTGGCACGTGTCTTATCCCGGCGGCCAGGCGCGACGAGTGACGAATGATCTAAATGCGTATGGCACAACCAGCCTTGGCCTGACAGCGGACTCGAAGACCCTCGTCACAATCCAGGCAGACCGCTCCACGCAGGTCTGGGTGGCTACTCCGGGAAGCGATGCAAAGCAGATCACCTTTGGAAAATATGATGGCGAGAGTCTCGCCTGGACCGGTGACGGAAAACTCCTTTATACCGCGCCATCCGGAGAACAATTAGACATCTGGAACATTGATCCCGCGACGAATTCCAGCAACCAGGTAACCAGCGATGCCTACACCGAAGGTCTGGGTTGTGTTTCCACAGACAACCGGTTTGCTGTGTTTAGCTCAAACCGATCAGGAAACTTCAACCTGTGGAGATTGACTCTGGGGGCGGGGGACCAGCAGCAGATGACTCACGGTAAGGAAGTGGATTCACAAGCCACTTGTTCTCCTGATGGACAGTGGGTCTTGTTTAAGTCCGTGAGACAAGGAAAGTCTACGTTCTGGAAGATGCCAATCGCTGGTGGTGAGCCGCAACAGGTTTTCGATCAGACGGCCTCGTGGGCGTCGATCTCGCCTGACGGCAAACTCATCGCTGTGCGTTATTTCGACGAGCAGAAAAATATCAACCGCATCGCGATAATTCCGTTTGCAGGTGGAGCGCAGATTAAGACTCTGGAAGTCTCAGTTACCTACCGGGACGTGGGTTTGGGTTGGTCCAACGATAGCCGTTCAATCATCTATGCCGATGCTCGCGACAACGCCGACAATATCTGGAGCGTTTCTTTGGATGGCGGGCCGCCGAAGCAGCTGACCAAATTTGAGTCCGGACTGATCTTCGCCTTCCAGACAAGCAGGGATGGCAAGCAGATCGCTTTATCTCGAGGCACACAAACGGATGACGTGATATTGATCCGCGAAGGTTCGTAACAGATACCGGCGCGAGCTGAAGCAGGCGCGCATGGAGTTTCAGCTCGTACAGCACCTATCCTCATTATGATTGACTCATCAGCCGATCTGACGTACAAGCTGACTGTCAGTCACATTTAGCCTCTCATCGTCGGCGGCCACCCGCTCGATTTGGCTGTTACGGCACGTAGCCCGGTTCAACCTGACTAAAGTTTCCTCAATAATCTCTGATGTCCTCTTCGCAATCTGATTCCTTGAAGACCCAAGACCCGGCTGACGAGGCTGATCGCCAGCAGTATGAAGGCGAGTTGGAGCACATGGCGGAGTGGATACAACAACGGAAGTGTATCCTGTTTCTCGGCTCGGCCATCCACGCGCCGGCTCCTGCTGACTCCAAATACAAGTACCCTGCCGACCAATGTCCTCCAATTGGTGGACAACTAAGCGAACTACTGGCCAAGGAATGTGCTTACCCGGAGCAGGATCGCTGGAATCTTCAGCGCGTGGCTTGGTATTACGAGCACGTTCGGAAGTTTCGCTCGATACTCGTAGATGAAGTTAAGTCTGCGGTACACACTGACCGAAACCCGTCGCCCGCGCTGCGAGCCCTTACGCGTCTCGGCTTTCCGCTGGTGATTACTACCAACTATGACCAGCTTTATGAACGCTCTCTGGATCTGCTGGCCCAGGAAAAAGCCAGGGCCGCAGGCATGCCGGAAGAAAAAGTAGCAAAGGTCAAGGCTGAATACGACAAGAGCATCTACTCTCCCAGCAGCACTGTGCGCACCAACGACTGTGCCGCTGAGCCAAGCACCGACCGCCCTTACATACTTAAGATTCATGGTGACGTAGATAGTCCGGAATCAATTGTGATTACCGACGAAGACTACATTCAGTTTGTACTCCGCATGGGCGACAAGCACCCTTACCACCCAGTAGGAAAAAACGTGCGGACGCACCTGGTGAAGTGGCCCACGTTGTTTATTGGATACCGGTTGAGTGATTACAACCTCCGCCTGCTCTTCAAGACGCTGCGCTGGAAGTTGGACGCGGCGCAGATCCCGCCGACCTATGCTGTCGACCTGCAACCTGATGTGCTGATTCGCGATGTTTGGGAAAACCAGAGACGCTATATCCGCTTTATTAAAAGGAACCTTTGGAGCTTCGTGCCGGATCTATACAAAAAGACCACGGGGGAGGAGATGCCACAATGAGTGCCACCGTCCTTGCACCACCAGTCCCCGATCAACCTTACCGTGGCATCCAGCCGTTCCGTTTTATCGATCAGCAGATATTCGTCGCGCGTGACGAGGAGATTTGGAACCTTCTTTCTAACGTCACGCTTTTTCGCGCCATCTTGCTCTATGGCGAATCTGGAACAGGCAAGTCGTCGCTAATCAACGCCGGGTTGTTGCCGCGCGCGCTTGAGGAAAACTTTGTTGTCGATCGGATTCGCGTGCAGCCGTTCGCAGGGCGGGAGTTCAAGGTCGAGCGCATTCGAACGTCCGGCCCGGGTGAACCCGTTGACTACCTGCAATCAAACTTCGCTTTTGCCAAGATCGGCGATGAGGAAACATTCGAACTCTCGTTGACTGTATTTCGCGAGCGCCTGGAAGAGTTTCGTTTGCAGCGGGAAGAGCCGAGTTCGCCGGCGCTCTTTTCCGCGCCACGAACCACAGCGACTCCATTGCTAATCTTCGATCAGTTCGAGGAGTTCATTACTTTATTCGAAGAAGCGCAACGGGTTGGCCCTGAAGACACGATGCGTGCCCAGAAACAAGCCCCGGCAACGCAGCAGGCGATTCTAACTACTCTCGTTGATTTGATTCAGGATGAATCGTTGCCAGTCAAGCTCATATTTTCCTTCCGTGAAGACTACCTTGCGAAGTTAAGTTTGCTTCTCGACTTCTGTCCCGAGTTGATAGACCAGGCGCAACGCTTACGACCTCCCCGAGTTGAAGTTGTGCCGAAGATCATACGCGCGCCTTTCGAAAACAAAGTGCTGAAGGCCCACTTTCTAAAAAAGGCCGGAGAGACAACCTCAGAGTTGAGTGAATCGCTGGCGTATCAGATTGCTGCCGACCTCGGCAACAACAGCGAAGGAGGATTGGTTAACCTCACCGCTCTGCAGATTGTTTGTAAAAGACTTTGGGCCTCGCCGGACGCGCAAGGTCTTTATGGCGAGTCGGGCCTCCGCGGCTTGCTGGAAGCGTATGGCGAAGATGTTTTCAAAGACGTGTCGAGGGAACTTCGTGAAGTCGCTGTTTCGATGCTGGGACGCATGCTTACCGCATCGGACACACGCAATATCGTTTCGGAGGACGATCTGGTCCGAACCAGCGATCCGAAACAAGCGCAGGCCGCGCTTAGCTTGCTTGTAAACAGCCAACTTGTGCGCCGTGAAACGCGCCGCAATATCTATTTCTATGAGATCACGAGCGAGTATCTCGTTCCGTGGATCAAGGGCCAGGTGGTTGAGCTAAAAGCCGCGGAACAACGTCACCAGGCCGAG
Source organism: Pyrinomonadaceae bacterium (assembly GCA_963730985.1). Lineage (GTDB taxonomy): Bacteria > Acidobacteriota > Blastocatellia > Pyrinomonadales > Pyrinomonadaceae > PSRF01. Next base: position 38,413 of record CAVSTX010000005.1, on the reverse strand, counting down.
CTGGAGCGACTCAAGGCAGAGCAAAACCTTGAGGCACAAATGCAACGGTCCAGAAAACTGAAGCGGCTATTAACAGCAATGATGTTGCTGCTTGTCATTGTCTTCATGCTGGGCGTGGCGGCCGCGTGGTTATACAAGCGAGCGAATGCCAATTTGCTGCGAGCTGAGACAGCTGAGGCCGAACTGAAAAAACAGAAGGAAGAGGCTGAGAGCTCGCGCGACAAACTCAAGGGGAGCCTGGTAACGGCCAGCAGATCTCAGGACGAGAAAGTCGCATTGGCTGCGTCTGAGGTCCTGTCGGAAGCCGTGAAGACGGATCAAAACCTGGCGCAACAACTCCCGGCCCGGTTCTATATTCATATTGCCTCTGAGACTCAACGCGAGCCGGCGGAAAAATTGACCGCCGCGCTCAAGAACCAGGGTTATATCGTACCGGCTATTGATGTGACGGGACCATACAAGGCACCCCCGAGAAATGAGCTGCGATATTTTAGGCAACAGGATCCTGGCATGCCGGCGGCGAAGGATATTGTCGCGCTCCTGAATCAGTCGTCGGACAGTCCCTGGGTGGAAACATATACCGGCGGTTATGAGGACTCGCCCAATATCAGGCCGGGACACTTTGAACTCTGGTTCTCTGCTGGGTCAGAATCCGCCATCGGGTGGCTAAGAACCTACCCCGTCGATGACTATGGCAAACGTATCGAAAGGCTGACGTTCTATATTACGGTCACCACACTTGATGGCACGGTGGTTAGGAAGCAGCGTTCCGGCTATGTGCCTTTGCCGAAAGGCGACTATGAGGTAACCGCAACTGTTGACGGATATAAACCGGTGACTCTTAAGTTTTCGATTACACCCGGCCAGGACAATCATCAACCCTTCAAATTGGTCAAAACCACGCCGTAATGTGCGTTATTAGTCACAATTACCACTGATCGTCCACATTCGCTATAAATGTTGCTGGTTCCATAGGTCGATCCGCCGTTCCCCTGGTTAGGTGATTTCCCCCCAATAGTGCATAATGCTCTCCGTCATCCTTCTCTCGCGCATCAACGGTGATGCGCCCCGCGCACAGGCGCTGGCGTTTGGATAGTTCGAGAGCAGGGCTTACTCAAACTTCAGAAGCCGCTCATTTGAGCATCCGAACCTGGTCCTTCGACGGCTACCGTTACTCCGAAGCCAATCCGATTCGCAGCTTCTTTATCCCCAAAAAGGGGAAAGGTACATTTGTATGTCTATGAAACTTTACGTAGGAAATCTCGCGTTTGCGACCTCCAGCCAGGAATTGCAAGAGCTGTTTGCACAGGCTGGAACTGTTGAATCGGCGAGCGTCGTGGAAGACCGCGACACCGGCCGTTCACGAGGCTTCGGCTTCGTCGAAATGTCGAGCAAAGAAGAAGGCGAAGCAGCTATCGCGCAGTTCAACGGCAAGGAAATCAACGGCCGCGCTCTGAACGTCAACGAAGCGAAGCCCCGCGAAAATCGTGGTGGTGGTCGTGGATTCGGCGGGGGCGGTGGCGGCAATCGCGGCGGCGGCGGTTACGGTGGTAATCGTGGCAAAAGCGGCGGCGGCTATGGCGGCGGCGGCGGTGGCGGTAATCGCGAACCCAGGTGGTAAGCGAATCGCACCGAAGTTAATCCAGGTCTCAGTTTTCGTGGTGGCCGTCCAACCATGACGGTCGCCACGAAGACACGAGGCCATCAACACATTTTCGGAGTGAGTTATGAAGCTCACTATAACGGATCACGAAAGACGTACTCAGAACTAGACTGAGACGCATAAGGAGTCTATGAATTTTTCTCAATTGGGGCTGGTTGATGCGCAAGTACGCGCTTGCCAGACCCTTGGTTACAAAGAACCAACACCTATACAAAGACAGGCGATCCCTGTCATTCTCAACGGTCAGGACCTGATCGGCTGCGCCGAAACCGGGACAGGAAAGACGGCAGCATTTCTGCTTCCGATCATTCAGAAAATCACTGAAAAGGCGCGACCTGGCGTGCGCGTCCTTGTGCTTGCGCCGACGCGCGAATTGGCATCGCAGATTCACAAGAACTACGGCGAGCTTAATTCAACGAGGATGAACCGCGCAGTGTCAGTAATTGGCGGCGCGAACATGCGCACGCAGCTGACAGAACTGCGCAAAGCCCCGAGTGTCGTAATTGCTACACCCGGACGTTTGCTCGATCTAATCGAGCGACGTGCAATCAATCTAAGCGGGATTGAGTTTTTAGTTTTGGACGAAGCGGACCGGATGCTCGACATGGGTTTCCTCCCCGCAATTCGCCGTATTCTCGCGCTCGTTCCACCTCGCCGACAGACCTTGCTGTTTTCAGCAACTATGTCTTCTGACATCGAAAACCTTGCGCGGACGACTTTGAAGCAACCCAAACTAATCGAAGTGAGCAGGCGCGGTAACGCTCCCACCACAGTAGATCAGGTTGCATATCCAGTTGCGCAGGAATCTAAAACAGCGTTGCTGCTCGACTTGCTCGAGCGCGAAACATTTGAGCGCGTATTGGTTTTCACTCGCACTCGACGTGGCGCCGAGCGTCTCGCGCATATTTTGATGGCGCGTGAACATTCGGCAAATCGAATTCACGCTGATCGAACGCAGGGACAGCGTGAATCCGCGCTGCGCGGATTCAGAGATGGACGAACGCGCGTGTTGGTCGCAACCGACATTGCCGCGCGAGGCCTCGACGTTGATTCGGTATCGCACGTTATTAATTACGACGTGCCTTCAGCGCCGGAAGACTACGTGCATCGCATCGGAAGAACGGGTAGGGCAGGTAACGCCGGTAAAGCAATCACCATTGTCACTCCGGTTGATGAGCTTTCAATGCGAGGTATTGAGCGGTTAACCGGCCAGCCGGTCGCGCGTATTTTGCGACCTGAGTTTGGCGGCAATCGGAACGAACGAGCTCCCTTTGCTCGTTCAGCTCCCAAGCCGGTATTCACGCGGTCATTCCGGCCCAGACGCGCAAGCAGATAGTTTCTGACCGCATAACTTTTTCTGAGGAGACGACCTAATTGTCCAAGGACGACTTAATCCCGGCTGAAGGAACGATCATCGACAAGCAGCCGAATGCATTTTTCAAAGTGCAACTCAACAACAGCCAACACGTAGTGCTCGCGGCGGTGTCAGGCAAGATGCGCAAAAACCGCATCCGCATTCTTGTTGGCGATCGCGTCAACGTGGAGATGTCGCCATATGACCTCTCTCGCGGACGCATCACGTATCGGTTTAAGTAGAGACTTAGTGGCTGTCGTTCAGAGGCGTTCGATGTTTTCGCCTGGTTCGACAGTCATGGTCTTGAAATTGGAAAGTCGAACCAGACCCGGGGCAGCGCCTTTGGGTTTAGAGACGAATTTTCTTTGCGTGTAGTGAATAGTGACCTTTGAGTCGTTGCGCGCCTGGCTGAACCTGGCGGCCAGTTGGGCAGCCTCAATCACGGTTCGTTGAGGAATCTCTTTCCGGCTGGTGTTTCTCACTACAACATGTGAACCGGGGTAGTCAGCAGCGTGCAACCACAGGTCGTTTGGTCTTGCCACACGAAATGTGAGCCGGTCGTTCTCCCGCCCACTCTTTCCAACAATCACATCGTAGCCATCCGTAGATCGGTACTGCCGCATCCCGGACAAGCTCGACGCCTCGTTGCCTTTCTTGGTTACGGGGCGTGAAGGTTTTTGGTCTCCGAGTTCTGCCAGAACAGACTCATTGCCGGTTTTGATCGCTTCTTCGACCGTTCGCCGTTTCTCGGCAAGTTGCTTCAAGTCGTCAGCAATCTTCGCAGCCCGCTTGCCAATCTCCGTTATGGCCCGTTTTGATTTCGCGTAGCGGGAAAATGCCTCTTGAGCGGCCTCTTGTAACGAATCATTCTCAGCTATTTGTAATTCAATCTGAGGCGCGTCGTCAGTGAAGTAATCCCGCAGAAATACCTTTTCACCGGCGCGCTCGGCTGTGCTCAGATTTGCCAAAAGCAAGTCTCCAGTGCGCTTATGGACCTCAGGCTCGCCGTGTGCCGCAAGATCTTTATCCAGGTTTGTCTTAAGTCGTTGCTGCCGCGAGATGTCGCGATCGATTCTTTGCAGCAGGGCTTTGCCGGCAGACTCAAATGCGGCCTGCTCTTGGACAGAGCTGTAATGATGGTCCAATGCCACCGAAAGCGTGGGCCACTCCCCGACCGCAACCAGCTTTTCCTTATTGAGAGTTTGGCCGGTTCGCGGGGGCCGGTACTGTTCGCCGGCCCGTTGGCCTTCACCCTTTGGCTCGCGCAACGAGTGAGTAATTTCTCCTGTCGCGTTAAGCAGGAACAGGTTTGCCGAACGGCCCGTTAGCTGCACCACCAAAGCGGCGTCGTGCGGATCACCTAAGTCATCTGCCACGGAGAAGTCGATTCTGACGATCCTGTCATCCGCGCTCTGTTCCAGCGAAACCACCCGTCCTCGACTCAACGTGGACCGCAATGCCTGCCCAAAAACTCCCAGCGGAATTGAAGTCCGCTCGAGTTCTCGTGTGGTTCGTTTGATCAGGTAAATGCGGGGTGACGCGGGATCAGCATCGATAAAAAGGTAACCTGCGGCCCTCAAACCGAAGTCGATAACAAAAGAAACCGGCGACAACTGAAAGACCTTTCCGAACAACCGGCCCGGAAGAGTTAGGTTCAACTCTCCGACAATTCCTTTTACTAAATCGACGTGCATACAGAGTTAGGTTTGCCAAAACAAAAGGCCCTGCTCAGTAGAGCAGAGCCCATTCTATCGAATTCGGAGCAGTTATACGCGAACGACCGCCGTACGTGTGAAGCGATCGTGCACCGCCCTTCGATCGCGATCAATCAGCGTGTATATCAACGCAATCCCGGCTGCTGCTAACGAGAGCATGAAGACCAACGACCGGCCTGCTGATTGAGTGCCTGTAGGAATCAAACCGGTTCTGGCGTCGACAACTCGCAATGAAAACAGGCGCATACCCAGTGTCCGGCCACTGAACGCAGTGATTACTGTGAAATAAATGAATCCTACGACCAAAATCGTGCCGGCGGCGAATGCAATCACTCGCGGATCTTCCCAGGAAAGTTCAGACAACTTCACGAGGGCGAGAATTGGAGTGGAGAGCAATGCCACCCCGATCAGATCGGTGATGCCGCTCAGTATGCGAAACGCAATGGGAGCAGAACTATGTTTACTGGTATCAACGATCGTCGCAGTTTGAACCGAATCCAAATAATTCAGCGCGGGGTCATGAGCGTCGTCTCGAATCAGTCGCTTAGGCTGTGCTGGTTGTCGCACCTCCTCCTGTTGCACCGGCGAAGGTACAACCGAGAGATTGTGAACGCGCTCAAGTGGGGGAGAATCGTCTCTCACGTTTGCCTCCGAAACTGGCAAGGTATCAATCTCGGTATAAGGACTCGCCAGACCAACAGCGAGCTGAGGTTCTTCCTGGTAGTCAACACACGTTGCTATTGCCGCATTGCCTGAAAACTGGGGTTGTGCGTGTGCGCGTTGAATGCGCTGTAGCGCGGCGAGCACGATCGGGTTCACTGGCTCTGATTCAACGGCAGGTATCAACTCCAACATAGGAGCGGCTTTCGCTTCTTCTTGTGTTTGCGTCGACTCCAGCGCGGCTTCGCGCGCCCGTCGTTCCTGAACTTCACGCACACGCTCACCCAATTCGTGACGCCAGTTCGGTACGGTTGTTCGGGTGACGCCCGGAAAAGTTATTAATGAAGGATTAGGCGCTGAAATTGGTGGCTTGCTTTCAATGGCGGGTGTAATCGCAACACTTTGCACGCTAACTGGCGCCTCGGGTTTTGACTCTACCCATGTTCTATTTCGAAAAGCGCCACATTCCGGACATTTCATTGTGCGTTTCTTGATGATCGCGCCGCACGAGGGACATCGCATGCCGATCTGCCTCCGAAGGGAACCGTGAACCGGGATTTCGGCGTTTGGCACTGGCCAACTCGTGCCAACGCGACTGCGTGAACGGCGCGCATCGTATCAGGAACTACTTTAAGTAGTCAATCAGAAATATTCAGACCGTTGGAGTTGCGGGCGTGGGCTACGTGAGGCAGGTTGTGGAAAACTCTTTAAAGCGGCGTCCGGCCGGCGAACCCGGCGTCAACGTCGTGCCACCATTCAAGGCTGTCACCTTCGCCAAGCTGCCAGCACAGGAGGACAACCTTGCCGTCACGAAGGGAAGGAAAGTCGATGAGCCCGCGGTCGAAATCCTTCAATTGAACACCGAGGCTTTCGAGCTCACTCATTTTTGCAGTGAAATTTGTGAGGATACCTGCATATCGAACACCGTTTGCGATTCCCCCGCCGCCCTGCTCGGCTGCGTCGGCGGCTAATCTGGCCGAGTTGGCAAAGGGCGCGAGTCTCCGGCGCGAGCTTTGGATGTCTCTTAGCAACTCTCGCACAGCCGGCAGGAGTTGATTGGCTTCTTCAACTGTAAACAGTTTCATGATGCAACGAAGGTCGCGCGACCGTCGGAAAACTCACTGAGCAATTAATGCTCGTCAGTCACGCGGATGAAGTCGACACTGTCGTCAAACTGTGCCGCGTCTTCAATCGTAGTTTCAACCACCACACGCATCGCAGTCTGATATTCGGCAGTTTCCTGCACATGCACTTGTTCCGAAAGATACTGTGCTGGTTGTTGCTCCGAAATGCCGCGCTCATCATATCTTGGTCCGTGAATTTCCTTGCGCACGCGATCGGCGATCTCACCAAGATCGATGAAGTAATCAGCAACGTCGATCAATTTCGGCGCAGTATTCGATCGGAATCCCGCTATTTCGACACGACATCCTTTATAAGCGACCGCATTGACGGCATAAACAAAGTCTTCATCTCCTGAAACAAGCACAGCGGTGTCGTAGCAACCTGCGAGCGAGAGCATGTCCACCGCAATCTCCACATCCAGGTTTGCTTTACGGCTGCCGTCATAAAATGTTTTCAATTCCTTTTGAATGACGCGAAAGCCGTTGCGTCGCATCCAGAGAAGAAAACCTTGTTGTCGTTCTGCCCCGGTATCGACACCGGTGTAGAAGAAAGCGCGCAGCAGTCGGCCGTCGCCCAACAACACTCGCAGGAGTTTGTTGTAGTCGATGTCAATGTTGTGAAATCGCGCGGCGTGAAAGAGATTGTTGCCGTCTATGAAAACGGCCACCCGGCCGCGATGACCGAGTTGCCATGAAATATTATTCGTTGGATCGAAACTATGCATGAGAAATAAGACACTCCAATAGTTTTTTGAAACGTAGCTAGCATGCTTGGTTGCTTCTGATTGGTCAAGCAGACCTTAAAATTCGCCGGCGGACTATTGCGCGGCGATCACTTCACCGTTTACAGCGTCAACATACAGCACTTTAACCGGCGACGACGTAAGCTCCACTTCCCACGCGAGGTGGAACTCAAGAGCCTCCGGATTGTTTTTTGATGGGAGAATGTAAGTTACCAACTCTTTAGGATTAATTTCGGATGCAGCCGGAATGTTAAGAGTGACGTCGGTCCCGGTCTCGTTCCGGTACGTCACCGGCGCACCTCGCAATTGCGTTAACACGTCGACAGGCTGAAGACGTACAGTGATCGCTGCCAGCGCAGTTTGAATCCGTTCTGCATCCGGTATGCACGTGCTGCTTAGGTTAAGCACCCGGCGGTCAGTGGTAAATCGAATCTCGAGTTTTCCGTATTTGCCGCGAATAGGATAACGAAACGGACGATGATCGTAGGTCGCAGTTCTTGTCCCGTCTGGCTGGTCCACTCGTTCGACTAGTGAAAGCTTCGCCGGGTCGGCGCCAATCAAGTCGTGCCATTCGCGGATGAACCTGCGCAAAGATTCCCTCGTCTCCTCTTCATTCATTACCACCGCCGTCCCCAGCTTTGGCAGATAAAGTGGTCGAGACGGGTCAACCGACAAACTTTCGATGGTTGAAGTCGCAATGTTAAGGCGCGACGTTGTAGTGGAATTTGCTGGTTGGTTCAGGCGACTTAGGGCTGCTGTGGCAACTTCGCGTCTTTGATTGTCCGCGCTTATTAGTAATGGATAAGTTGGTTCATTGCTTCGTGGCCCACCTGGGTTCACAGGTTGCATGGGTGCGCATCCCGTCAACGCAAGAGCGATGATCACTAACGGTAAGAGCTTCCGCAGTTTGAGTCGAGTCATAAACCTTTCCCGAGAAAGTTTCCGCGAGCAGCGTATAATAAAAACCCCTGGAGAGCCTATTGCCAATCAATGACGACAACGTGCTGCTGCCTGAGATCTCCGCTCCCGGTGAGGGCGAAGCATTGCAGCCAAAGCCCTTCACTCCTGATGAGCTCGTCGCCTGCGAGAGTTGTGCGCGATCGAATCCGCCAACCAGGGCGAATTGTCTTTACTGCGGCGCCGCGTTACCCGTTAACGAATACACGCTGAGTCGGCGGAAACCGGCGCTGCGGGCCCTCGAAAAATGGGAACACGGATATAACAACATCCACCTGCCTGAGGCCGCAAATCCACAGGCGAAGCTCAGCGACGCTGTCATCGTCGAACTCGCCGGCACGTTGAAACTATCTCCGGCAGATTTGTCCGCAATTTTATCGTGTCCCGATGCGTTGCCTCTCGCGCGAGCCGCAACATTCGACGAAGCAACGCTTGTAGAGCGACGACTGACTGATGCTGGTCTGTCAAATAGTATCGTTGCGGACGACGAGCTCGGCTCAAAAGAAAACGACGTAACCAGGATTCGGTCGATTCAGTTTGAGGAGGCCGGGATGAACGCCTTCCAGTCGCCGGAAGCCGAGCCGGTATTCATCGCGTGGCGTGATGTTTCCCTCATCGTAACGGGCCGTGCCATAACCAGGCGTTTGGAAATCCGTGAACAAACCGGATCGCGTTCTGAAAATCGAATTCTTGATTCAAGTCAATTCTTTGATGACGAAACGCTGCTGGACATTTACTCGCAGAACGATTCGATCGCTTATCGAATCACAGCGAAATCATTCGATTTTTCCTGTTTGGCGAGCGAAAAGAGTTTTCGTGCGGAAGACAATATGAACCGCCTGGTAAAGTTGATTCGGGAGCGGGCGACGTCGGCAACGGTCGATGTCTCTTACAACACCGCCCGCAAGCTTCTGGAATTAGTTTGGCCTTTGGAGCAGCAAACCGAATCGGCAGGTTGGCGTCGAGACCGGCCCGGCAAGATCACGGTCGGCAGCTCCGCCGTCGTGAGTAACTACACTCAATTCACGAAATACTCGCGTCTTCGTTACCATCTTCACCCTCAGACAGATCGTGGCATCAATGAAAGCTAATCGAGGACCAAATAGTTTTCGCGGTCGCACTACGGCCGGTGAACGATCTGACGCGCGAGCTACGCATGACGATCCAACGATTGTCTACGGGCTGATTCCGGTGTTGGAACTACTTCGCGCGGGTCACAAGCAACTCGAACAGATCACGATTGTCGAAGGCGCGCGACACGAACGCCTTCGCGAATTACTCGCATTAGCCAGGGAGGCGCGCGTGCCTCTCCAACGGGCTCCGCGTAGCGCAATCGATCGAACACTTCCCGGGGTTAATCATCAGGGCGTGTTTGCGAAGGCCGCAGCCGCGAAATACCACGATGCGTCGGATCTGCTCGACAAGCTCTCGGCCCAAGTTGGCACTGCACAGCCACCGTTGGCTTTGGGCTTAGACGCGGTGGAAGACCCGCGCAACCTGGGAGCGATTCTTCGAACCGCAGAGTGTGCGGGCGTCGGTGGAGTATTCATTCCGGAACGCCGCGCTGTGGGATTGACGGCGTCGGTGGCGAAGGCGGCTGCCGGCGCTCTTGAGCATGTGCCGGTCGCGCGAGTTACAAACCTGGTCCAATTGATAGCGGAACTGAAACAACGTAACATCTGGGTAATCGGTGCAGCAGCGGAAGCCACTGCCAGTTATACAGATTGGGATTGGACGGTTCCCAGCGCGCTCTTCCTCGGTAGTGAAGGAACCGGATTGCATCGCCTGGTCCGCGAAAGCTGCGACACGCTGGTTCGTATTCCAGTCTACGGCCACATCGAGTCGCTTAACGTGTCGGTTGCCGCCGGAGTCATCCTTTACGAAGCACTGCGTCAGAGAACTACCAAAACCGCGAGCGCAAAACCGCGAAGCTAGTCGGAGGTGACCAAATGTTTTGCCCAAAATGCGCGAGTCAGAACATCGATGGCGCCAGCTTTTGTCGTTCCTGTGGAGCTAACCTGAGTCTTGTGCCCCAGGCGCTTGGCGGTCAACATCCTCAGACGACTACTGACGACCACGATGAGGATCGATGGGGACGACGCGGCCGGCGCCGCGAGTTAAGTTTGGAAAGTGCACTCAGGAACGCATTTATGGGCGTCGCTTTTCTAATAGTGGCGATAGCGCTTTCGACTTCGCGGATGGGCGCGGGTTGGTGGTTTTGGATGTTGATACCCGCATTTTCGATGATGGCCACCGGCCTCGCACAGTATGTTCGCATTAAGGAACGCGAGAAGCGTTCACTACAGGGACGCGGCTTACCTAGTCAACAGTTTCAACCACCTCCGCAAGCGTTCCCAGCGAGGAACACCGGCGAGCTGGTTGCGCCGCCGCCCAGCGTGACTGAAGGCACCACGCGACATCTGGGAGCTGAAGCTCCTACAAGACATTTCGGTGCATCGAGCGACGTGCCGAAATAGATTTAAGTTTTGAATCCAATCAGGTGATGCTTTCGGTTTGAAACCGGGGAAGAAGCATCACCTATTATTTTGTTCGCCGCCGCTTGCTAATGGAAGCCACTGATCCACTTATCTGTGTTCCAGTTTGCGAACCAGGCGTTAGCTCTCTCGAAGCATCGATTCTTCAGGCAGCGTCCGTGGCGGACATCATCGAGATCAGGGTGGACTGCCTTGATCCTCTCCAGATTGAGCAAAGCATCGGTGAGCTAGACCGGTTGAGTAAGCTGTCTGCAAAGCCCACCATCATTACGTACCGGCCCGCAGAGCAGGGTGGCAAACAGGAATTGACAACCGCCAGTCGCTTCAGCTTTTGGGTTTTCAACCGGCCGGAAGGCGGCGGATTCTTTGACATAGAACACGACTTCGCCTGCAACCCTCAGTTGTTCGAGTATGTAAACGCGCCGGATTGGAGTCGAGTGATCTGTTCCTTCCACGATGTTGTCGGCATGCCATCGGACCTCGACAGCATCTACGAAAAGTTAGCCTCGTCGCCCGCACACATTTTAAAAATCGCCGTGCAAGCTAACGATGTGATCGATTGCATCGACATCTTTCGTTCGCTGGAGCGTGCAGGCAGGGAAGGAAGAAAGATAATTGCGATTGCGATGGGATTCGCAGGGATAGCAACCCGGATTCTGGGACCGTCCCGCGGTGCGTTCTTTACCTATGCTTCGATGGATGAGAAAAGCGCTACGGCGACCGGTCAGTTAACGGTGCGAGAGCTGCGAGACATTTATCGAATAGACAAGATTGATCGTGATACTGAAATCTTCGGCGTAGTCGGTTTGCCGGTAACTCATTCCATTTCACCGAACATTCACAACGCTGCATTTGCGACGACTGAAACGAATGCAGTTTATATCCCTTTTGAAGTTCGGGATCCGGGCAGCTTCATAAGACGAATGGTCCACCCGCGCACCCGCGAAATTGAGTGGAAGATACGCGGCCTTAGCGTAACTGCCCCACACAAAACCGCTCTGATGGACCAACTCGATTGGGTGGAACCGATCGCCAAAGAGATAGGTGCCGTGAATACGCTTTTAATCGATGACGAGCTCGTGAGCGGCTATAACACAGACGCAGATGGCTTCCTTGAAGGGTTACGGACAAGGGTCACGGAGATTGAAGGAAAGCGATGTGCTGTGATCGGTTCTGGCGGTGCGGCGAGCGCAGCTGTTTGGGCACTAAAAAAAGAGGCCGCAGATGTCACAGTCTTTGCCCGTACGCGAGCGCGAGCCGATGGATTGGCGGCGAAATTCGATTCGGCATCTGGCGATCTCGAAAACGCACAGTTTGGCGCTTTCGATTTGGTTGTGAACGCGACGAGTCTCGGCAGTGCCGGCGAGTTTCAACATCAATCACCCGCAAACGCTGCGCAGCTTCGTGGCGCGCATTGGGCCTACGATCTAGTTTACAATCCGATTGAGACGCAATTCCTGCGTGAAGCAAGTGAAGCCGGTTGCGAGACAATTAACGGACTTGAAATGTTCATCGCGCAGGCAGCCGCGCAGTTCAAACTCTGGACTGGGACAACCGCGCCGAAAGCGTTGATGCACGAAGTCGCCGAAAGAGCGCTTCGCGAAAGAAGTGAATGATCGAACGTTACAGCCGTCAAATTCTTTTCAGCGGAATCGGGGAAGCGGGGCAGCAACGACTGCTCCAGTCTCGAGCAGCGATCATTGGCTGCGGCGCGTTGGGCTCGGCACACGCCGAGAGCCTGGCACGCGCGGGAGTCGGACGGCTGCGAATTATCGATCGCGACTTCGTTGAGTCTTCAAATCTGCAACGGCAGACGATGTTTACCGAACACGACGCGGCGGAACGCATGCCAAAGGCAGTTGCAGCTGCCAACCACATTCGGGAAATTAACCAGGAGATTGAGGTCGAAGCGGAAATCGCCGACGTGAACCATTCAAACGTCGAGACTTTGATCAGCGAATGCGACGTGGTGTTGGACGGCACTGATAACTTTGCCACGCGCTATTTGATTAACGACGCGTGCGTGAAGCATTCGATCAACTGGATTTATGGGGCTGCTGTCGGATCTTACGGCGTTACGATGACCATTCAGCCGCATCAAACACCATGTTTGCGCTGCGTCTTTGAAGAAGCGCCACCGGCAGCCAGCGCGCCGACCTGCGACACAGCGGGCGTGATCATGCCAATCATCAGCATAGTTGCGGCGGTCCAGGTCGCGGAGGCTCTGAAACTTTTGGTTGGCAACACCGAAGATTTACATAAATCGTTGATGCAGTTTGATGTTTGGCGGAACGAATGGCGCAAGATCAATCCTGGCCCACGTTCAGAAGAGTGTCCGACCTGCGCCAAAGGATTGTTTAAAACACTCGAACCTGAAACCGGCGACTTTGCTGCTGTGCTGTGTGGACGTAACGCGGTGCAAATCTCACCGACAAACGTGACGAAGGTCGACTTTGAGCAGCTCGCCGAACGACTACGGCCGACGGGAGAAGTTAAGTTTAACGATTACCTGTTGCGCTTTCGCACTGGTGATTACGAGATGACGGTATTTCAAGATGCGCGTTCGATCATTCGGGGCACGAGTGAAGTAAAAACCGCGCGTTCGCTTTACGCAAAATTTATCGGAAACTGAATCAGAAAATATGCTTCATTCTAAGACTTGGAATCTGAGCACGCGGCTGCTGATGTTGCTGGCCGTGATTAGCTGTACTGCAACGGTCGTCCTCGCGGGCCAGCCCATAATCTGGGAAACCAGCGGGCGCACGGAATTACTTAAGGGCGACGCGAAGGGCGTGTCGATAAGTGATACGGGCGTGCTGACTCTCGCGCCCAACTTCACAGAAGTTTTCAATACCGATCAGGCGTTTGTATGGTCCAGCGCAATCGATGGCCAGGGAAATGTTTATCTTGGCACGGGCCACGATGGAAAGATCTATCGCGTATCAGCCGATGGTCGCGGCGCCGTTTACTATGACGCCGCCGAACTCGATGTGACAGCTCTCGCCGTCGGTCGAGACGGCACGCTTTACGCCGGCACGTCGCCGGACGGAAAAGTTTATCGAGTCAACAGCAGCGGGCAAGCGGAGGTATTTTTTGATCCGGCTGACAAATACATCTGGTCACTCGCTTTCCTTACTGACGGTTCGTTAGCAGTTGGTACTGGCGATAGCGGAAAGCTCTATCGAGTTAGGGCGGCCGGTGCAAACCCGGAATCATCGTTGTTGATTGCCACCAACCAAACGCATGTCATGTCGCTCGCGGTCACAGCACAAGGCGACTTGATCGCAGGCACCGATCCCGGCGGTCTCGTCCTTCGCATTTCTCCGGAAGGGAAGGCGTTTGCGTTGTTTGACGCAAACCTGCGCGAGATTCACGCGCTTGCGCCTGCCGCTGATGGTTCGATCTACGCGCTCGCGCTGAGCGACGCTGCTTCCACCGGCCGGCAGCAATCCACGGCCGTCGTTGCACCGCAGCCCACCGAGGGTGGAGGCACTCCGGCCACGTCTGTCACGATCACCGCGATCGATGAGAGCGGCACGCCGGTGCAAACAGCGGCGCAACCCACGCGCAGCCGGGCGGATATTTCTACGGCGCGCAGCGCGGTGTTTCGCATACTGCCCGATGGTGGAAACGACGTTGTTTGGAGTTCGCCGACAGTAACGGCGTTTGCTATTGCTCCCGCACTGCAACCTGGCAGTGTCTTAATCGGCACGGCTGACAAAGGGCGAGTTTATTCAGTTACGAACGATGGACGCGATACGTTGTTGCTGCAGTCGAGCGAAGCGCAAATCTCATCGTTTGTTACTCGCGGCGGTCAGATCTACGCAGCATCAAGCAATCAGGGGAAACTGTTTCGCTTCGGCAGGGAGACGGTTTCTGAAGGTTCGTATGAGTCGCCGGTTCGCGACGCGAAACTGACTGCTGCTTGGGGAAGAATCTGGTGGCGCGGCGGTGGCAACGTGGAGTTGCAAACCCGGAGCGGAAATGGCGAGCGCCCTGACTCGACCTGGAGCGAGTGGAGCACCGTTTATCGAGATGCGTCAGGGAGTCAGATCGCGAGTCCGCGCGCGCGCTTCATTCAATGGCGGGCGACCTTGCGCTCCACAGGCGCGTCACCACCGTCGTGGATGGAGGATGCGAGCATCGCTTATTTGCCAAGAAACGTAGCGCCGGAAGTTTTATCAATAACTTCGCTGCCGATTGGTGTCGGCTTACAGCAGGTGGCGCAAATTCAGATTGATCCCAATCTCGAATCTTCAGGACTCGATCCGTCGTTGTTTGGAGCGGTGGCACAAGTGCCGCCGCGCCGCGTGTTTCAGCGTGGCGCGCGTTCGTTTCAATGGCAAGCGGAAGATCGAAACAGCGACACGCTCGAGTACGCCATTTATTACCGGCCGTTGAACGAGAATACATTTCGACTCTTGAAAGACAAGGTGAGCGATAATTTCTACACCATCGACGGTGCGACGCTCGCGGATGGCCGGTACGTGGTCCGCGTTATCGCTTCCGATGCGCCTGACAATCCACCCGGGCAGGCTTTGACGGGCGAGCGGTTGAGCGAACCTGTCGATATCGACAACACGCCGCCGGTGCTGCGAGCACAGCCGCCGTCGCAGTCGCGGGTTGTATTTGAAGCTGTCGATGCCACGGGAAAGATCAAGCGTTCCGACGTCAGCATTGACGGGGCGCCCTGGAGCCCGGTTTTCCCTGATGACGGAATTGCAGACAGCGGAAATGAGCGATACACCATCGAAGTCCCCGTGCTGACCGCCGGAGAGCACACTATTAGCCTTAGGGTCTTTGACGGTAGTGGAAATGTGGGGACGGCCAGCGTGTCGCTCCGTCGTTGACGGTCTCGGCAGACTCCTGCACCATACCGTGCGAGGCCGTGCGAGATGACGCGACGAGGACGCGGGAAAGGCCGGTAATTAGGGGTTTTTATTGAGGGTATCGCAGGTTCGATGGGTTAAATGTTTTTGGCACCCATCTTGCTGAACTGAGGTTGGCGCGTTCTCTACTCTCCCTCCCATGCGCGCTTCTGAAGCATGAGGAGGATGGGAAATACGATGTTCGATTGGAAACGAAAACTTGTAGCGGTGGCGATGGGGATTTTCCTGTCTGCGGGAGCAGCATTTGCTCAAAAAGACCGCGGAGGGGATAAGCGTCCGCCAAAGGATGAGAACCGGGTAGTCGTCCAGCCAAAAGGGGAAAAACCGCCGCAGAACAACAACAATCAGGGAAATCGAGGTAGGGACGACAAAAAGGGAAAACCCTGACCCAGTTGCTCAGTAACCTGCTGAGCACGTTTAATTAACTGCTGGCGCGACTTGTTCTTCAAGTCAAAAGAAAACCCGCACGACACAAGTCGCGCGGGTTTCTTGTTTCTGATCGCTTTAACTCAAATGTGCATGCAGACGGTCAAATGAGTGGGTCGAAGAATGCAGAACCGGAGCGGTAGCGACGGAACTGACGTGGAATGCAATGCTGGAAAACTTAACGAAAAGTAATCTTTCTTGTTTCCTAAAACCACTCAGGTTCCTAACTCTCAAGATTTGAAACTAGAGATGTCCCAACCTCTCAAGATTCCAGACCTGAAAATTGAGACCTCTCAAGATTCCAACCTCTCGGTAAAATTGAGTTACCCCTCTAAAATTGCGCGCGAACCCTCGATAAATTGCCGTAGACGCGGGATGTTATAGCCCAGGGTCAAGCGATTCCAGCGAGCGAAGTGAAACGCTACTCAGAATTTCTATGGAAGCGTCAACGGCATTGCCCCCGCTCGAATGCCTCAGATATGAGCATGCCTCCAAAATCGGCTTTGCCTCAAAGTGTATGCGGACGGTCAAATGCGTGGGTCGAAGAATGCAGAACCGGAGCGGTAGCGACGGAACTGACGTGGAATGCAATGCTGGAATATTCAACGAAGATGTTTCCAAAACCACTCAGGTTCCTAACTCTCAAGATTTGAAACTAGAGATGTCCTAACCTCTCAAGATTCCAGACCTGAAAATTGAAACCTCTCCAGATTCCCAACCTCTCAGGTAAGGAAGGGGGCATGCCCCCGCTTTGGTTAAATCGGTATACCGCGGTTTGCTCCACATCGCGAATTCAAATTGGAAGTGCAACGGCTGATACGCGCCATCGTGGGTCGAAGAATACAGAACCGGGAGCGATAGCGACCGGTTTCAAGCTGCGATAGCTATCAGCTCGAGTCATTGATCGTCGTCCTGGTTCTTGCATCGCATTGAGAAGCAATCGTCTACGAACAGGCAGGGGCCGTAAGTCGCCGGGACGGGAAGGCGTGCCTGATTCATTCCTTCTGGCTCTATTGAACCGATCATGAGTCGCATTCCACTTTGAACCCGGTCGCTATCGCTCCCGGTTCTAGTATTCTTCGACCCACAAGATTAACGCGATCCGAGGCACATGGAAGTTGCACTTCGAACTTGCATGCACCATCCAAATTCTGCGATTCGAAATCCAAAATCTGGTTGGTGCTCAGATGGTGACGCACCTATCTTCCGCGAGCTTTTTTCTTGGGTGGACGGCCAGGCTTTCTCTCTTCAATGTTTTCAAGGTCTGACTTCTTAATGAGGTAGACGCTCGCCACCATTATCGCCTTCAGTCTGTTTTGGTTGATCAATTGCAAAACTCGCTGGCGGCTGATGCCCAGAATCTCGGCGGCTTCCGGGGTAGAGATGAAGTCATGGTCAGCCTTTGGCACGGCGGGATTATATGGATAAATCCTTGTCCAGCAAAAACTAATTATTCCCAACCATTTGTCTATTGACAAGGGATTATATGCACGTATAATAACTTGTCATTAGACAAGAAAGTCGTGATGTGCCTATTGCGATTCTGATTAATACAGTCGGCCAGGTAGCGTTTATGAGCGATCAGAACGATTCTCACTCCAACTGCAGAAATTCACTCGCCGATCAGGAAACCTGGGAAATCATTCTTGACCCTGCATTTCGTAACGACCCCGGCGCGGCTGCCTGTTTGGCTCATCTGCTGTTCGTTCTCCAGAAAGCCATCGCGAGCGGCCCGGAAGGCAGCCTTCAAGTTATCAACACCCTTCAGGACGGGATTGAAATGGTCTGGCCCTATACCGAGGAACACAAACTGGCGAGGGAGTTGTACGAGATATACCTGTCGGGCGACCTAAAGCCTTGGGACGAGCCAAGACAGTTGCTCGAAGGTGCACTTGAAAGGAGTAAGGTTAATGGAAGAGCCAGACCCCTAACGGTTCATGGCAGGGAAGCAGAAGGCGAAAAAGCCGCAAGGCCCAAGCAAGACCGGAATGATGCTTAAGTTGCCGCGCGATGACTTCCATCGGCGGGATAGATTAGAATCCGCTCTATGAGTCGAAACCTAAAAGAAGTTTTTCAAGAGGCAGCGCAATTGCCTGAGCGCGACCGAGCCACCCTGGCAGGATTGCTGATCGAAACGCTTGACCCTGTTTCCGAGCCAGACGTTGAAGCAGCCTGGTCCGAAGAGATCAAACGACGCTTGGCTGAGATCGACGCGGGCACTGTGGAATTGATCCCATGGGAAGAAGTCCGGGCCGAACTCTTCGCTCAACCTGATGAAGGTTAGGCTTCACCCCGAGGCGCGCGCCGAGCTTCTAGCGGAGCGTAAGTGGTATTACGATCGCAGCCCTCTCAGCTCAGTGGCCTTCTCGCACGCCGTTGACCGCGCGATTTCCCGAATCAGTGAATCACCAAACAACTTTCCTGTCGCGGATCACGGCACGCGCAAATTCGTCCTGCAACAATTTCCTTTCAACGTCTTTTACCGCATTGGCGAGGTTGAAATCGTGATTGTCGCTGTAGCCCATCAGAAGCGAAGGCCCAACTATTGGTCCAGACGTTGACTACGAAGATGCAACTGGTTGTGTGTGCATACCAAGACGGGTGACCCAAATATCAAAAGGGTCGCCCGTAAAAGTTATTTAAAGATATTGGTGCCCGCTAGTAGATTCGAACTACTGACCCCTCGCGTGTGAAGCGAGTGCTCTACCACTGAGCCAAGCGGGCACGGAAGCCATATTTTACGGGAATTAATTTGGTTCGCAAGGCGACCCCTCCACGAAACCATATCAACGAGCAAACTCTACGAACGAGAGAAAGCGATTTGGTGTTAATTGATGTAGATCGTGGTTTGACTGTCGCCCGCTAAAGCGGGCTGAAGAGTTTGTCTTCTAACGCGCAACCCCGAGCTGACGCTCGGGGCTATTAAATGCCGCCGCTTCTCCCAACGGATTTTAAGTCCGTTCGAAGCCGTCTTATCTAATATTACGAGATGAGACGAACCAATATTAGGGAACTGGCAGCCGTCAAAGTCATGCTTCGTCCGGTTACGTCTGGCGACAAAATGTCGTCATCTTAGCGTCATCGCATTTGATAATTCCTTTCCTTTCTTGAGCCTTGGTCTAAGGTCCTAGTGCCAGTGATTTCCATCTGTCATAGTCGTGCTCCCCGCCCCACTCGCCTGTAGAGAAGAGAATCGGCATTTCCATTTAGGACACTATTCGCAAGTGGATTTTCGCAGTAATCAGAGGTCGGCTTTTCGCAAAGGCCCATGAAGTCCAACCATAATCAAACGCAGGATCTGTATAAGTTAGGGTAGTTACTGATCATGCCGATTGCCTCGCCAAGACGCCGACCACCTATGCGATTAAAGTCCGCCACTATCAAACCGGACTGTTCTTGACTTTGGTTATTGAAACGCCTGTCTCCAATAGCTGCTGCACGCTTATCGTTTTGATTCCTAAGAACGTTCCTTCATGTAAAATGGAAACCAAACATTCTTGACTGGAATTGCTAATAGAGACTAGTCTAAGCGTCGCTCTAAGCATTTATCACCATGCTGGGTTCATTCCTGCGCGATTAACTTTACCTGATTCGCGCTAACCACATATTGATTTTCCCAGGGACTCTTCGAGTTCTTCAGCTTCAAACGAAGAGTAACAAGAAATCCGAGATAAGTAGCCAAGGCTCAAGACAGAGTCAGACGTCGACATCTAGTCGAGGATTTTCTCAGGTGTCAAACAACGAAATCATCAAGGCGGCCGGCGCCTTGTTATGGCGTTCTTCGGCGACCGGCTACGAGCTCGCTGTAATTCATCGACAGCGGTACGACGACTGGACCCTCCCGAAGGGCAAGCTAGAGCCTGGTGAATCGTGGCACGACGCTGCGCTGCGCGAAGTGCGAGAAGAAACTGGCTACTCAGCAGAAATACTCAGTTTTGCAGGAGCCGTTGCATACGAAACAGAGAGCGGACCTAAGGTGGTTCGTTTCTGGCACATGAAGGCAGTCGCTGACCTGGGACTTGAGCTCGATCAAGAGGTGGCGAGAGTTTTTTGGATGGCCCCGGACGTGGGGCGCGCACGGCTTCAATATCCGCTTGAACAAGCGCTAGTAGAAGCGTGGGACTCACCGCCACGAGAACTCTTAATGACTGAGGGTCAAAAAATTCTTTTAGTCGGCTGGTTCCGTCTCTCATTGAGACGCCTGAGTAACTTGTTTCGTCCTCTCTCTGTTCAAAGGCTCGAAACCACATTACAAGTCTTCGAAGCCGAACTGGATGTGACCGACGGAGATCAGCAGGGAAGTTGGCGCCAAAGAGTCGAGCAACTCCTCGATAACGCGCGACGCTCCCTCAATGAGTGGGACAGTGATAAAGGCTGGCGGCTTCTAAAGGCGGCCGATCGCCTGCGCTTGAATGGTGTTCAAAAGGAGGAGGTTCAGAGCGAGGCAAAAGCGATACTCGCAGAGGTCGATAATAGATCAGAAGTAATAAGCCAATGGCGAAAAGATACGATTGTCAGTCTGCTCGAGGATTCTGACAAGCTGAAGCAAAGCCTCGCTGCCCAGCCGGAAAGGTTGAAATCAGACATCAGTTCCCAGGACGTAATTCGAGCAAAAAGAACGCTGGATGAGCATCATGATAACGTTTATCACAAACAACTGATCCGTAACTCGCGATTGCGTCTGTTAACCTTCGTTGGTGTACTCGCCGTCGTCGTTTGGATTGTTCTGCTACCGCTTTCACCCGAGGTGAGATCTTTGGCACTTACAACCAGCGATAACCCGGCAGTAACCAGTTCACTCTCGCCACGCTTGCTTTGGTTGTCCGTTGTTCTTTCAGGAATACTAGGCGCGGTGTTCAGTGGCTTCTCGTCGTCCATGTCATCGGATCAAAAAGAAGACCGGGATTCCGGACGAACTTTCCGCTTCTACGCTTACATACGCACGACTTGCTCTTTCAATGGTCTCAGCCCTTGCTGTTTCGATCTTCCTTTTTACCGGCGTACTGAGTTTTCCTAAACCAAGTCTGGAGCTCTTACTGTTAGTTGCTTTCGTATCAGGATTCTCCGATCGATTCCTGTTGAGAGCGATCGAGTCGATCGCGAAATAGTTCCGACAAGCATTCATTAGCCGAGGTTTGCTGTGAGCGAAGAGGGAATTGCAGTACTGGGAATTTCGACCCACGGCGGCGACGTTGGTCCGGCCGGTAACCACTTGCGCTGGTCGCTGCCGAAAGACTTGAGCTTTCCGGGCCTGGGGTTTCGTATCTTCCGGAGGTGGGCTCTCGGCCCCGACGCACTGCTGGCCCACCAGCTTAACCTTACCGGACTCCCTGAAGACGACTCACTGGAGACCATTTCTGTCGGGGATATCGAGGCGACCTACATCGGCCCAGCGCAACTTGAATTGCGCTTTCCGCAAACAATCGCCCGCCTTCGGCTCACTTTCCGAGAGACTGGCTCAGGTACGCTCAGAGCATTCAAGGGAAAAAACTTGCTTGCGGCCGTGGGCATAACCGCAACCGGCATAACTCTCCCCAGCGAGGGCGACACTCTGATGTGTGCCGGAATTAATCGCATAGTTTTGGATCTGGGTTCCTTGCGCCCGTTAACAATCAGCTACTCAACCGACGCTGAAGAATGCTCCGACGACGGCTGGGGAGAGGCTATTGAAACCATTGGAATGTTGGATACATGGGTAGGTGCGCGCGATCGATTGAACGGTGTCAGCAATTACTATCTAAACGATCCCAATCTTATTAGCGACTATGAGCTAACAGCCAAAAGGATCGTCGAATGGCTCAGAAAAATGAGTGCTCCGCTGGCCCTTGAAAACCAGCGCTCCTTTCAAAATCCATCAGCTCCACCGGATCAGCTCAAGGTGTTTACCACTTCAGCCGACGAGCATACGACGGTTGCCGCAAATCTCCAGTCACTGTTTCTGCTGGCGGCGATCGATCCAAATGTCGCCCGGCTCATGGGCTTGTACTGGACGGACCGGTTCGACCCCAAAAAGAAGCACCCGAAGCCTGATCGACTTTATGACTACAAGGTGGTGGGCACTTGGCAAACATTCCAAGATGGCCTGTGGGGGTCGATGGCACGCAGCGGCTTGGTTCTTAACCTCGGCAAGCGTTCCCCGTTACCGCGCCTTAGCGACAGCTTGACGGGCATACAACTCCCGGGTCTGCACTGGTTATACGATGAACCTCAAGGGCGTTTGGGTTTGACCTGGCCGCAGACTCCCTATGAAGGACCACCGGAGTTCAACCCGGTGCGGCCGGTTTCGGTTGAATTAACCAGAAGCTCAAACCTCGGCGAAGACGTCAGACTTGAACCAATCTTGATCACCACCAATCCTCTTAATCCGAACGCCCCAAACTTCGTTGACACCAATCTGCCACTCGGTACCTATTCTTACACGGCACGGCCTATCGATTTATTTGGTCAACTGGGCGAACCAATCGGTTCAAACTCGATCAAGATTGAAGATCTTGAAGCCCCGCCACCACCTATCCGCACACGCGCGTCGCTCACTCCAGATAATTCCGCCGTGTCGGTAGGTTTCGAATTTGGCGGAAGTCAACACCAGCAAGCTCCGGATGTGAAGTACTTTAATCTCTACTGGAGACCAGACAGTCTTATTGAAAGAACCACAGTCCACGTCACGCGCCTGAAGTCGCCAAAACGCATGGGAAAGTTTTACCAGACGGTTTTGATTAGGCGCGGCAATCAAGCCTCGATCCCGGTGGAGAGGTTGAAAGAGTTCGTAGGCGATGTGCTGACAAATGTGGTGCCTGGCAGCGATCCGCCGTTGCCGGCCAGCGAACGTCTTCGCTATCGAATCGGGAGAGTCGAGGAGTCGGGCAATGTCATTCTGGAGCCGTCAACGACGCGCATCAGTTCCGGGGTGTATCAACTGGTGCGCGATCCGCATAATCGCGCGATCTGGCGAAAACTCTCGCCCACCATGGACTGGCGACCCCCGGTGCAAGGCAGGTTGCAACTAGCCGAAGAGAACCTAACGGTTAGGGTCCTTAGCTCGCGGACAATCTCGCCGGCGCCAAATCCCTTCCTGCAAATTCCCCCGGAAATGAGAGGTCGACAGTTCCCTGATCTCGCGCCCGAAACGTCTGTCGAAGTAGAAATCGACCGAATCATTTGTGACCCCCGCATTTTCTTCGACGGCTTCGTCCAGGGTGGCAATGGTTCACCAGACGTTCAGATCAACTCTGTGGTCACAAGCGCAAGCGGAAAAACGACGTTGGTTTTGCCGGCAGACGCCAACATTCAACCAGACAGCTTGATCACCCTTAAGCCGGCGGCCGATTTTGCCAACCATGTCCGCCGGCTACGCATTGATCATTTGGAACACTTAAGACCCGCCGCGCCGGGAGGGGAACTCTGCTTTTACGCAGACGAGCCGGATGAGAACGGATTGGAAAGTGAAGTTGGAGCGCGAAAAGCCGCGACAACGGTTCGGGTTATCTCTGATGCCGTGTTCGCGCGAGGCGTTTTGGATCTGTTGGTGCAAGCCGAAAGCAACGACGACATCCAGGCTCTGGAAAGCAATCGCGACCGTCGGCTTCGCTATTATCCGCCCTTTGTGTTGGGCCAGAGTATTCCGTTCGAGCCCGAGACGAGCGGACCAATCGATGAGGTTGGAGCGTCCTTCTCGCTGTCCCTGCGCGGGGGACAGGGAAAACGCGACGGCTACATTGCCATCACTGCGGTGGATGTTCGCAGTAACGAAGGTCCACTAAGCGCGCCGGCGCAGTTTACGCTGATTCGTCCCAAGCCAAATAGCCCGCCGCGGCCATACCCCTGCGGTCTGGCACAAGACGCCCCGGCTGGTTATGCATCGCCACCCGATCGCTCGGGATTTGCGACGACCTGTCTCACCTGGGACATGGATGACTTCAATACCACTGAAGTCTTGCGATACGAGGTCGCGCGCGCTTTGGACAGTTCGATCCTCGCAGTGCACTTGCGTGAATGGCAGAAAGGAACTGCTGGAGTGGAGCCGATTGGGCCAGTCGTGGCGGGAGAAAGAATTCAAGGCACACTTCTTAATGTCTCTTTCAATGACGAAACTGGATTGATTGAAGCGACGATAGATCCGATAAATAAAAACGTTGCTGCAAAAGTTTTCCGCAACGGCAGATTAGAGAAGCGAGTACCGCGACCAGGCGAGCCAAATGAAACTGAGCTCAAGTGTTATCAGGTGACCTTGGCACAAACCAAAGATTCAAAGATCGAGCTGCGCTTGCGTGGTCTGGCGACCGCGCTGCCTGAACTCGGCGACGTTTGGCTGGCTGCTCCGCCGGATTATTCTCCCGTGAATGGAAACTATGACGCGCTGGTCGCCCTGGCCGAGCAAGTGCCGGATGCCTTTTCGATGGCCACCGGTGTTCCCATCGCTCCGGTTATTGAGACTGATCGAAACGGCATTCAGACGAGGGTGAACCGCTTCCGCGATCAAATTGCCGGCAAAGGCCGCAACGCCTTCTTCTACCGCATCCGCGCCGTCGACGCCGCCGAAAATAGATCGGACTGGTCCCCCATCAGCGCGCCGTTTCATCAGGTGGATACGACACCACCGGAAGCGCCGCGAGAAATTTTCATCGAAGTTAAAAGCGAGCGCGTCGAACTTCGATGGAACGTCCCCGCAGCACCAGAGATCGTCGGCTATCGCGTCTTTCGATCAGGAGCGTTGCCGAGCTGGCCTCGCCAGCAAGCGGCAATCTCGTCGCGGAGCTTCGCAGAAGTCCTGCACCGAATGAATTGCCCCTTACTCTCGAACCAATTCGTCTACGGTTTGGAACGGTTGATCTCAAAGTTGGGTTATCGATTCCGGCCGCAATTAGCACGGGAGATAAACAGCCGGGTGTCATCGCTGCTTACCGTTTGGGACCAGAGAGGCAGCCGCTAACGTCAATCAATTTTCTTGTTCGCGAACCTACGAAGGTTTCAGGCGGGTTGGTTCGGCACGTGAATCCGACTTTGGAAGAAGGTGTTGAAGTCGTCGTCGCCGCTCTGCGGGAAACGGTCAGGCCGATGCACCGTCAGCACGCAAGTGGCTTGGCTATTACAGTGATCGCAGGTAAGGCGACCGTAGATTACGCTTACGGAATTAGTCAGGTCGTGGGCGTATACCGGGTCGACGAATTCAACTTAAACGCGATTCCGATTGAGACCCAGACCGTCGCCAACCACTTTGTTGCGCCAGCTACATTTGACCCATCGGATCGCTCGATTAGTGGATTGGGTTCGCTGCCGGATGGCACTGCGATTGTCGTACTGGCGCTGTGCGAATCACCATACGTGATGGGCGACGCACCGGCGGAGCTCGTCCCACTGCGAGTTTCAGGCGGTGAAATCGATCTCGGTTTTCCAATAGACATCGTCGAAGTCCAGGGCGTCTTGCTGCACAGAGAATTCGACCGAAATGCTGTTCCCCTGACTGCGCAGACTTCGCGCAATTACTTCACCGCTTTATCGCGATACGACGCGGTGAATAACCTGATAACCGATTTGAGCGCCGACTTGAGCGAGGGCGATCCGATCGTAGCCATTGCGAAATGCAGAATGCCGGACGGCAGTGAAGAGCTCATGGCGCTTGACCATGAACCCCACACAGGCATCCCGTTGATAGCTAAAGCGAGAGCCGTGCGACTGGGAAGCGATGCCAAACCCGCTGGAGTCGTCGGTATCTATCGCAAGGCCGAGTACAAGTCCGGGTTCGAGGTTGAGGATCAACCGGCTGCCAACTATCACCTGCCACGCCGCACCGAAGTGGATTCCGCCGCTCGTACTCTGGTTCATTTGAATCAACGTCTTCCCGAGGGTGCAGAGCTCGCGCTGGATTTCATTGACGATCGGGGAACTCCGAAACGCTTATTGGAACGTCAAGATCGCTACGAGTTTGCCGACCTGCCATTGCAATCCGAATCTCCCGGTTCTTTTTTCTATTCGCTTATTGCGGTCAAGGAGGTTCGTCAAGGCGCGACCGGACCAGATATCCAGATCTGCTCTGCGCCGAGTCCTGTGTGTAAAGCAGTCGTTTTCCGCTCGGCTGAGGCTGGGTAGTTATTCAACGAGGTCGTCGATCAGCGCCAAACTTCCGCTATCCAATAGCACCTCCGTCGCAGATGGCGACTAATCCGTTCACGGTTGTCTTCGATTACCTTCCTGATCCGCTCCACTCTCCCTTGACGAGTGAGGAAAACAGGGATCTCTATACTACCCGACTCAACGTTAGCGCCGCAGGTATGGCTGCCGGAGCTGATCGCATCGCTCATATTTTCCCGCGGGCAAATGTTCGGTTCTTAAGCGATCCTGCGGGACTGGACCCCTCGGTGTTGGCCCAACGATACCTGGATGACGCTGACGCTGACCCGCTCCCTGTTCATGGTATTTGGATCGCGCTCGGCCTCGTCGAAGACATAAAAGAGGTTCGCAATGTAACAGGCATGGGGCTGTTTCCCACTGTAGGAATCTATCACGACGTAATCATTGATCGTTCGATAGTTCGGCAGTCGGTCATTCCGCTACTCAACGCTGAAAGAGTCATAACGAAAAACCCGCAGGGTGATGAAATCGAAACTACGGACACTCCCACGAAGCTGAGTCTCTGGCTACGGGGCGAGGTCACCATCCGGTTTCCGGATGTAAATGACCCGCCCGCTGCGTTCGAAGGTTACCCGTTCGAATTTCCAAAAATTCCGGTTGTCGATGGCGTAGGCACTCTGAGCGTGAGCTTTTTGATGATGGACGGCTACGGGGTGGACCAAGGTACGTTAAATCAGATCATTGGCGATCTCACTCTGGGTGTCTCTACCGGCCGGCTCTTGCGCGACGCGAAGTGGATTATTCACATTCCTGTGAGCTACATCTACTTTACGCTGCCACAATCTCAACTGGCCGCCGACCACCTAAACCATCCCCTTGCTTCTAACTGGCCCTTGCAGGATCCCTGGGGCGAACCTGATCTGGCATCGGTGAGATGGTTCGCGGTTCTGTTCTCATTCGCTGCCCATATCCGGGCCAGCATCACTGAATTCAATCAGGACCGGCACAGGTTTCAGCAACTCGAAGTATTGATCAACGCAGATCCTGCGTTTCCGGTGCCGAGAACTGGGCTCTTTTTATCGAACGACAATGTCGTCCCACCAGATCCGAGTACAAGAACAGTCGAGCCAAACGATTCAACATCTCTTCTTCTTTACAAGAGAGGGCCAGCCCTTAATGGGAACGACTTTGACCATTCCCGAAGCTCCCTCTCCTGACAGGATCAGCAGAGTAATTATCGGCTCTCCGTCGTTTACAAGTGGCGGAGACGATCACTTCTTTGGCGTTTCAAGAGATATGGACCACCTGCAGAACTTCGTTGATGCGATAAGCGCCAGGCATATGAGTTTTCTCACCACGGCCGGTACGTTTGCCCGAACCATGGGATACCTTGCCGAAGCTGTGTCAAATCACCTGAGCACTCGTCCGATCGACCTTGAACTAATGGGAGACAGGCACGGCAACTCTATAAAAGTAATCGTTCCGCCCACGGCGTCTTTCCACTACCTGATTGCTTTAGCCTATCGACTTTAATCACTGACGATTTCAGAGAAGGGTTAGAGGGATATCCGGCACTGGATACAGTATGGCGCGTATTCTGCGACAAGCCAGGCTCGACCCGTTATCGATTCAAAGACCCTCATGGATGAATCCACCGAAGATGAGAAGGCGGTTCCGGATGGAACGGGTTTTTTCCACAGTCCAATGACATGGCAGGAAGGGAAGATCACTTTCTTTTCAATTGTGCTCTGCGTCTTGAATGGATGAATCCTCTCTACAACTTCGGGGTACTGCTGTTCAATCGGATGACTGATGAGGATGACCAAACCGACAAAGCCTACAATGTAAAGGGAGAAGAGTTTGCTGAGTGGGGGAAAGCTCCGCCTACAGTCCCGAACTGGTTGAAGGATGGATTTTGAATAATCTTGTTGAGCAGGAAACCATTTGACTGACTGAGACGCTTACCGTGATCGATACCACTCGATCATTTCGCCCACTCCTGGATACTCTCCAGAATTCAAGCGTCGAGGAGACGGTGCTCGGCGCGATGGTACATCGATTCCACGCGATTCCATGAGTGAGCTGTGGATTAGCGAGTTGCTGGTGTTCTTGGAACAAGATCAAACGACAATATCAGGCTGTTTAGGTATTTCTGATTCGATCGAGATAGGCATTCCTAACTTCGATCTCATCTCGCTTGCCGTGGGTGAACCTACACAGGGATTAACGACCGTTCGCTTCGCTTTGTCGGCCCGCAACGGTCAATGGCAGTTGGCGTTTGATCAGCTTGACCTGAGTCTGGTGTTTCGTCGAGAGCTTCTGAAAGCCGTTGTGCCTGCCGACCCAGCAGATGACCGAGCGCGCCTGCGATTTAACGCCGGACTATTGATTGATTCGAACTTCAACATCAGGTTCACACCTTTTTCAGTCTCACTGGCGCGGTCCTACCTGGCGAATTCCCCCTTCATCGTTTCCGCAACGAATGTCGGTCTGGATTTTAACGCCGCTTCGCCACGTGTCCTCTTCGACGCGCTCACGTATGGAGCCACCCGAGGACTTGTTCGACCCCGCCCTCCCGCTTCCAAAGCTGTCCGTGCGAGACGGGCTGATCCACCTAACCGGCTTCTCGGGCGAGATAAGTGCTGAGTGGGATTTGCAGTATCAAAATAATCGATTTGAGTACCTGTTCAAAGATGCTGAAGGAGTCGATCAGACCGCGGAAGCTAAGTTGAGAGAGGACTCGCTGGTGGAATTCGCCGTTTCGGGCTTCGCTTCCAGCAGAATCAACTGATTGCCTCAGACATCAGCGTAGGGTTGATCGTACCGTATTTTGAGGAGCCGGTGGACATCGTCGTCAACATCGCGTTGGACGGTGCCGCCAGCGTAACGCTGGTTGGAGTGGACGCGGATGGTATTACTTTGACCAAAGAGGAACTCCTCGCTCTCAGCCTCAAGTTCACTCACCGTCGGCAAAGATGAAAACGACATCGCCAAGGTAACCGTCTCCGGCTCGCTCGAACCGCTACTCATGTCCTCAAATGGCATGCAGTGGCCGAAGTTGGAAGTCACGGATCTCTCGATCGACTCAAACGGAAAGTTCAGCATTAAAGAAGCGTGGATGGATCTGCTAGATCTGGCGACGCTGGATCTTTGGATTTCATTTTGAGTTGCGACGCATCGGACTCGGTTCGCAGGCGGCTACCGACGCGAATGGTGAGCGACTCTGGATTGATCTGTCCGGAGGACTGCGCCTTATCGAACAGATTCCGGTCGGTCTCGATGTCGAAGGCTTTCGTCTTACCTGGCCACAAAACCTGTTGGACGGCATCAGCGAACCTGACTTCCAGGAAATCAAGGAAGCCGTCGAAAAAATAAACGTCGAGTTTGACGGCATCAATTTGTCTTTCGGTATTCCCGAAACAGTCGAGTTCGAGGGTTTGATTCGCTTCTTCAAGCAACCAACTCTCGTGGGTTTTGCCGGCGACGTTGCCTTGCGCGTGCCGGCCGCAGGCTTTGCCGCCGAGGCCGGTCTGATGGTCGGGTTGAGTTTTGATCCCGTCTACCCGTTTTTGTACGTCTACTTCGGCGTCGAACTGCCGGCCGGAATTCCTTTGGGCCAATCAGGACTGGCGCTCAAAAGGCGCGCTGGGAATGTTTGGCCTGAATGTAGCGCCCGATAAAGAGCCGGATCAAAACTGGTACTACGACTGGTACAAGCGCGGTCCTATCGTCGGCGCGCACCCCACCAACAAATGGAAACCACAGCAGAACGCGTTGGCGTTGGGCGAAGGTGTCACGATCACAACGGCGGACGGATACGTAAAAGGGACGCGCGGGTTGCTCGTGCTGTCCTTGCCCGGCCCGTTTCTGATGATTGAAGGAAGGGCTTTGCTCTTAAGCGGGTTGAATCCGACCGGCGAGCCGCCGTTGCGCGCCTTGGCGATTTTCGACGGCGGCGCCGGCACCGTCCAGTTCAATATCGAAGCCGAGGCCACCTTGATTGAGGGTCTCTTCAAGGCTTACGGGATGCTGAAGTGTTCTTTCACTCTCAGTCATTTGACTAACTGGCATATTTATCTTGGTCAGGACACGCCTCGCGATCGTCGCATCCGTGCCGATCTCATAAAACTGGAAGGGAGCTTTCTCTTTAACGCGGACGCTTATCTGATGATCGACATGGTCGGCGGGGGAACGTTGCGTTCACGCATGGGTGCGTCGATCGCGTTCGAACCCGAAGTGGATGACGTTGGCCCGGCGTCGGTAGATTTTAAGGCCACGCTCGAAGGTGATGGCATGATGACGGCGCGGCCCGAACAGTTCTCGGGCAGGCTGGATCTTTCCGCGCACCTCGAGCTGACGGCCTTCGAACAGAGCATTCGACTTTCCGCTGATGCTGAGTTCCTGACCGAAGGTCCTGAGCCGCTGACGGTGGGCGCGGAAGTGAATATCAGGGCCGAGCCGCCCGCGCCATTTGATCCAATCGAAGCAACGTTCGAGTTTGATTGGCAGTCACCCCCAATACCCACGCTTGAAACTCCGCTGGCCGAGATCGATATCACCAGCCGCTTCGAGCCCGCGTGTGTCATGCGACCGGAAGACCCGTACAAACCTACTTTTGAGTTTCACCGATATAAGCCTGACAACGATCCCCCGGCATACGACCCGCCTAAAAACGAGAAGGCGCTCGCCGAACAGTCGCCGGTCGTGCCGCTCGATGCGAAACCGATCATCGGGTTCAAACAAAAGATGAACTCCGAGTTGAGCGCTCCTTTTGCGCGTCATCCAAACGGAATCCGTCATCATTATCATGCGGGAGCCTTTGAGTTTACTCCCACGCTAACGAGCATCGCGCTTTACCAGCATATTAAGGTAGAAGGCGAAGAGTGGGACGGGACGACCTGGGGCGATCCAATAGCTTCAACTCGCCATGCTGACAAACCGCTGCCCGGTGTTTGGTTGGCGGAATTCGATCTCGTGAGTTCTGACGAACCGTGCCGCCGAGACGACTTCAACTCTGGACTGAAAATCCGCTGGCTGCATCCGCGCGACCCCCTGGAGGATCCGCAGAGGAGATTCTTCAGAGCCACTCCTTGCTGATGGGCTGTGTTTATACCTCACCGGACCAGGTTTGCGTGGATTTTGAAACGTCAGAAGGCGTAGTCATCGAACCCGGAGAGACCTGGGAATACGACGACCTGCGCTTCGAATCCAGCGGCTGGGCGCAGGTTCGCAAAGAAGTCGAAGTAATAACAGGTACTGTACTCCGCAGGTTAATCGCCTTCGTAACTCGACTTATTGCGTTTCTCCACAGGCTGCTGACGCGAACTCTGAGAAAGTGGTTTCCAAATTGGGGATTGGTTGGGCAAATCATTCGCAGAATTCAGCGTCTCGAATTGCGTCTCATGAAACTAATCCAGAATCCTCCTTCGACGACGCATCATTGCCTGGTGGTCGGTGGCGACTTACACATCCTTTTCGGACGCCGAGTAAGGGAAGTGCATATTTTTCTTTGCCGAGAGCCCAAGAAAAAGTATTCGACTGAGGATTTGCCCGAGTTAATTGCCTACCGAGCAGTTCGTTCGGCCGAGGATTTAGCAGAGGCAAGGAGAGAGCTTCGCCGAGATCCAACTTTGGATGAGATTCGCGCCTGCAACAAAATTGTTACGTCTGATTTCAGTATCGTCGGGAAAAAGTGGGTTCTGCAGTCTGAAACAGGTTTCGACTGCGTGCATTTCACTCAACTCGGTGGATTCTCGATTCGGAAGAACTGTTTACACGACACTTGAAGAGTACGAGCGCAGCCGGCGAGCACGGCGGGAATATTGACGACAACACACGAACTGTGCCACCGAGTCCTCCGGCATTAGCATCCGACGCGTACTACCGTTTGGATATTACAACCCAGGTTACGGGAGCGGTGGATTCTTTAGTTTTTTGTTGCCAGAGGGCTTTATCGGCGGCCTTGCCTTACAGACAGCCTTCAATTTATTCTTAGAACACCTGAAGAGGGAACTCGGGAAAGAAAATTACAGAAAGATGCTTCTTCAGGACGGAAGGTCCGCCGACCAATTTCCGCCCTTATGTGAAGTGGTGTTACCCGGCGCAACAGGCTGAGCGGTTTTTCTACCACGACGACATCACCATTCGCTTCCTGCGCTCAAACTTGGAAACAATGTATGCACCGCCGGACTACGACATTAAAATCCAAGTCGTAGGACGCTCAGGGAAAGGTTGTCCCGAACGTCAATTCTTTCTGGCGCGATGCGGGAACGGCCACCCAATTTTCGGAAGAGAGGTTGTGGGAAACGCGACGACGGGATCTTAACTGGCCGGACCGCACACTTCCACCGGATAACATGCTCGTGGCAACACTCGCTTCTAATGACGGCGGACTATCACCGTTGTCTCGTTACCAGTTGCAGGTGGTGCAATCTTCCCACGTTCTTTCCCCCACCGTGCCTGTCGAGAAGTCGAAGGTTCTTTTCTCAAGTTCCTTTGTCACTTCTGCTTTCCCAAGTTTCGGCGCGATGGTTAAGAATCACAGTGTGCGCTCAGTGGTCCCTAAAGGCGACTACCAGGAGGCGATTGCATCGCTTAAGCAGGCGGTGATTGATTCGTCGCAGCTAATCGCTCGTGCACGACTAAACTGGGAGCACGCGCAGATTGAGTACGGTCTCAAAGAACTTAAGGATGGCAAAGCGGGTTTGGAAGCAGCGAGAATCGCAGCACGCGAGGCGAACGCCGTGCATGACGAAAACTTTAGAAGCCTGGCGATGGGAATGGCAGGACTCTATTTTGAACCGATCACCGAAAGATTAGAAGTGTGCGGGGTGTTGGATCGAAAGCCCAAGCGACTCGTTTGTATTTGGATTCGCTCACCGGAAAGTCTCGACTTAAGGCTGCCGGTTTACGGCGACACTGAGGAGACGGTTAACACAGTTGTCGACTATGTTGGCAGAACTGGAATACGACTTAGAAATCGGCTTACTCCGGAACGGACCTTAACATTCGAACTCTTGCCGACCGCTGACAACACGCAAGTTTTACTGTTTCCCACCGGTACCACTTGGGCTCCATGCATATATGATCTGATCCTGACTTATCACCGTGACTATCAGGACGAGCAACGTTCAATCGATCATCGTTATGATCGAGCGGTTCAGAATCGCGACGGCAGTGCTCTAAGCAGGTCATATCGCTTGAAGTGTGTCTGGAATTAAGCTGCTTCACATTTCGGTATTTTCTGACGGTGCATTTCTAATGGTTTTTCGATGACGCGCTGTCCACCACCGCGTAAGCAGGTTCTCCTCAGCAATTGGGCCAGAAATCATGTATCCAACGGAGTTAACTCCGTTGCATTTTTCAGTTCAAACCACGAGTAGCCGTAAGTTATTGAAATGATTGGTGCCGAGGGCGGGAGTCGAACCCGCACAACTTTACGGTCAACGGATTTTAAGTCCGCTGAATCGGCCATCACCTAGTCTTACCAAACGATACGATCCAGTATTTACCGGCCTAGCGGTTGTCAAGATATCGCTTCGTCTGGCTTCGTATCAACACACACCGTCACCATCTTAGCCCCATCTTAATATTCTAACTGGTCGAGAGTGCGAACAAAGGAACAGCAGCGTGATGCGCGTGTCTTGACTGGTCAATTTCCAGAAGCTAGGTTCCCAGCATGACTCCAGATAAACCTACTCTAACACACACGATTCCGGGCGCTGCCGAACCTTCGATCCGAATTGAAGTCGACTTGTTATCTTCGCCGGAGCTGGCGAATCTGGCTTCCATTTTTGGCGATTTGCTTATTTGTACAATGTCGGCCAGTCAAGCGAAGGATCCTGTAATTGCCGGACTAGGATATATCTATGTGCGCCGAGCTTGTTGGGAGGCCGCGATAACCTCATATTCAAGATGCTTCGAACAAGGACAAGGAGTAGACCGCAAGACCCGTACACGCTTAGACGATTTTGTTAAGAACCTTACCCCCGAGCTTCGCGAATGTCATGAGCGCGTGCGCCTCCTCCGTGGCCGTCGCATTGGGCACCATGTTGCTCGTGAGAGCGGTCAAGATGTGAGTTTCTATTTCGGAGGCGAGCGTTTAAGCCCAAGCGAGCTTCATATTACTAATTTCTTCGTCAGAGTTGACACCGAGTTATACGAGGTGGAACTACTCAACCGGCTTGAGGAGCTGGCGACACTCCTTCGAGAGCGTGTTGGAAAGAGCATTGATGAGCTGAGGTTTGAGCTCGTCAACACAGCGTCAGCAAACCCGCAAAGCTTGCTCGACGCCGAAAAAAGAGGTCAGCCTTGGACTCCGTAACTAAGAAAGTCAAAAAGTTGGTTTGAGCTTTCTTATGACTTCGGCTCGCTTTGGGTCTGTTTTCTCGACAACGCGACTGATATTTTCCTTGGTTGGATGCTCGGCCTCGGTTTGCTAAAATAATCCTACCTCAATTACTTCAATCTGTGGAACGCATTTGTTTCCCCGCTCTCGCGGCTTACCCACGAAAGCAAATTGAGCAGAATATGGATCCTCCTCTGGTTTCTACTCCGAACGAACCCGAGCCAAAAATAGCGCAGGTGCTATTTATGGATGTCGTTGAGTACACAAAGTTCAAGATGCGGGTTCAGTTTGGAATTAATAATCAGTTAACGGACATTGTTCGTCATACTGCCGAATATCGTTTGAGAGAGCGAAGTGATTCGGTCATCTGTCGGCCCGTAGGAGATGGAATGGCCGTAGTCTTTTTTGCCGATCCCGCAGCGCCTATCCGTTGCGCAATTGAGATCACACGCAATGTTAGAAGGCAAGCGTTGATACGGCTGCGCATCGGCATCCATAGCGGTCCGGTGTTTCGAAATACGGACATTAATCAACAGCCGGATGTCACCGGAGAGGGAATAAATATCGCTCAGCGAGTGATGGATGGTGGGGACCCAAACCACATCTTGTTGTCGAGAGCCATGGCTGATATTTTGTTGGCGCTAGGTGACTGGGATGATTACATCTCAGAAATCGGGATAATGGAGGTAAAGCATGGCGTACGGTTGTTTGTATACAACTTTTCGAGCGACGAGTTTGGCAATCCCGCTTCCCCCTCGAAACGTGTCACAGAACGGAAGGCCAAACCGCACCTCCAGTCATCCCGCCCGTCATTGTCGGGCATTGAATCTGCCTCAGCTATCGAGCGCGAGCCATTTAGAAGCCCAAAAAGACCTCTAAGTCCAACCCCGATCCGAAACTGCGGCTGGTGCGGAATGTTGATGTCGCATGATAGTGCGTCCTGCATTCACTGCGGCGCGCCGAATGGCTGACTTGAACCGAACTTTTTCTTAAGCCCGTCAAACTTCAACGTGGCCCCGGACTGCTTTCAAGACAGTCTTCACTTGCCTCAACGCCTACCCATGGTTTGCAAGACCCAGCGAAACCGAACAATCAGACGGCACCAGGGGTATGAAGTAGCGCATTTAGGAGTCATTGGCCGTGAAGAGCACGCACTTGTCTCCGGTAATGCCCGCGGATGGCGATCTCACGTCCAATGTTCGAGCGGCACAATCTGGGTACAACACGAGTCGAGAGTTCAAAATACATTCCTGGTCGATCGGGATCTCAATCAAGTCGCGACCCGGGGAGAAGTCGCTTCATTCAGTCAGCTAGCATTGACCTGGAGCTTTCCTCAAATAATCGTGCGGAACCCTCGCCGCCGATTCGCAATTCGACGATAAAGTACACGATTATTTAGTCCGTTTTTGACGCCTTTCGGTCAAAGAGGGGCAGGAAAGAAATGAGCGGGAGACCCTTCGCGTCATTGAAGCCGTAGCGCAACTCTTGCCGGAAAGTCCGACAAAGCATCGAGCTGAAGAAACTCTGTTAGCCAGTTCTTACACTCACTGTTTGTTATGAAGAGGCGACCCGAATGAGCTGTGGGGCACGACCGCAAACGCTACGAACACATGAATTAATTCTCATTGCAACAAGCTAATTAAGGTGATATAAGCCGCCCGCAACGTCCTTTACTGCCATTGAGCCTTTAGCCGATTAAGAGGTTGGCTCAGCCCCTTAATTGTCACCTAGCGGTGAATCTTAATCGCCGTCTTGGTAGTACGCTAAAGACCTTACCAAATTGCGACTGACGATCGCGACTCGACGAGACCGCTAGAAACAGCAGGCAGCATGGTCATGATGCTTTGCTGAATTCCACTTTTCCGATCGATCGCGACGTTTCAGTTGCGTGTTGGCCGACCGTTGAAACCTTAAGCAACTGCGGCAGAAGTTCTTTCTGTCACGACACACCTCGACAATTTGTAATGTCGAAAGGAGCCTCGTATGCCCGGAGTAGTCTTTTATTATGACCAGGACCCATTGAAAGAGTATTTTAGTTTTTACACCGGCGGAAACCATTGGAATTCCAAGGCAGCTATTACTGATGCTGACCCGGGCGGTCCCAATAAATTTGCCCTCACGGAAGAAGGAATTCTCGATACGCTGAAGAATAAAGCCAGCGGGTATGCTTCCACGGCTGGAGTCAATGACGGCGCGACTTTTTACAAGCTTATCCTCGATATCGCTAATGGTGTGAACCAAGAGTACACCGTTTATGTCTTAAAAGGGATTCACACGAAGCCACAACTCATTTCTCGATCGGGTTCGCAGGAAAAATCTTCCATCTGAATGTGAAACGTCGAGGAGACGACAATACGAAGTTCTCAATTATGTCCATGTCAGAAGGAGGACAGACATGGGACGACCCGGAATGGAGAGTAGTGAAGAAAAGGTAATAGAAATAGTTCCATCCGGCTCAAAGGAAAGAAGTGCTTCAAGCATGACGCGAGTGAACTCCCGCGCAGGTTGCTGAAGTGTTCCTCCACAGGAACTGGTTGGAAAGGTCTTTACACCAAAGCTCCACCCCGACACCGCAGCGTTAACCAACACACTTAGCCGGCTGAATAGCCACCCAAAAAGGAGAAACAGACATGGCAGTCAGTTTCAAGTACGCCCTGGTTGAGATCAACAAAAAACCCGTATTAGTTGACAGGAAAAAATATGACGATGCCACAAAGGAGCTCAAGGAAGCACTCATCGAGATAGAAGGACTTACCGAGGCGATCCTAAAAAAAGGCTTCGCCCTGGAAACTCCCGAAGGGATGAGCCCCTTGCACCTGGGTACGGCGAACGATTTCAGTGATTGGGTGGCCGCGAAGATGAACTCCACATTCAGTCTCAAAACCTCGATAGCCACTCTGCCCGATCCATTCAAGAGCGGTCTCGAAGCGTTAGTGGATACCGAGTTAGTTATCTACTCCGCAGCTCTGTTCTATACGGGCGCGACTGGCGATGACAAAACAAAAAACAAGCTCTACGGCGAGTTGGTGATTGGGTTCCAGGTTCCGGAAACTTTCATGAAAGATTTTCCGTTGGCCCTGAGAGAAATTGTTATCGCAGTAAACAATTATCCTGCGCCCAAAAAATCTTAGTATCAAGGCGATTGCAGCAATAGCCGATTAACAACGGAGGCAATCACTTTGGCAAACACGTCAGACTCGCCCGAGCTGATCGGCGGGTCGTTCGCGCTGGGCCAGTGGCTCGCGAATCACGACCCGTCTTTCAAGGATCACTGGATCACCTGGTGCTCCGAGATCGAAAGTGTGCAAGGTGTCGCTGAGGACACTTCGGTTACTCTCGAAGCTGTTGTCGAGGTCGTGCGCGACAATGAAATCGAGAAAGAAGATCGCAAACTCGTCTTCAAATACACAGGGACCGGCGTAGTTAATCCGCTGAAGATATCCGTCGAGGGCAATAACCTGCTCGAACAGGCGTACGCCATAGTGGCCGCCGGGCAGTCGTTCGACGATTCGACTGTTGTTCCGCTTCCAGACGCGCGGGTGAGTGCGGTGACCTTGCCAACGATTGAGTCGGACGTTACCCCATTGCCGCCCATGCCCGCTCCGTCTATGCCCAACGGTCATTCGGATGTCGTGCTTCCGCAGCGGACAGCAGATCCTAAAGTCATTCCACCAACTAGTATCGTTGAAGTGCAGACGGTTATTCCGAAACGTGCGACTTCCGCTACGGCGCTGCCACCGGCTGGCGCGAAGGCGGCGGTTGTTGTCCTGCCGGAAGTCGCACCGGCAATCGTTACAGTAGCGCTAATTCCTGAACCTGCGACTGAGGCTGTGCGGCTTCCATTAGCCAAACCGAGTGAGTCCGAGATCGTTAAGTTTCCTGCAGCTCCCGGGACCACCGTCGTCCCGATAACCATTCCGGAAGCTGAGCCCGTAGCTACTGCACTCCCAAAGCCAACGCCCGCCGCGACCG
>CAVSTX010000004.1:0-1324821 GCA_963730985.1 Pyrinomonadaceae bacterium | reverse complement strand
GCCGTACCTGTCATCCCTGAGCCTTCCGACTCGGAGACGAAGCTGCCATCACCCGGAGAGGTAGTTTCCGCGGGACAGTATCTGGTTCCTATCGATCCCTTTCCGTCAGGTTTCAGCGGAGGTGAAACGCTCGCGACAGCGATCGAGCGCGTTGTGGGAAAAGGTGTGATGCCACAGGCCGTTTCAGACGTGCTCGGCCACCTGAAGGTTCGCAAGGGATTCGTGGTGATCAGCAAGCGGTTCAAGGGCCTCGTCCTCGAAGTTGAGATGGACAGTCCCATTCGCGCACTCGTGCGCCTGTCGATCGCGAAAGAGAAAACTGTTTGGGCGTTCGGCGGCGAAGTCATGATCGCGCGCAACGCGGCGGAGGACGGCACGCCGCGTCCACCGCTAGTCTTTACTCTAAAAATCGCCTCGAGCAGTACCGCGAAGAGTCTCGTGATGGCCCTCGAGGGAGAGGTCAATCTCATCGACGATCTCTTCCGGCCGCTGTTCGGTGACTTCTCCATTCCCGACAAAATCGGTCTCACGGTCAAAAACCCGTTCCTGGTTATCGTCAGGAAGGACGGGGCCACGAAGGCGCTGGTCGGGGTGAGCCTCGCAATGAGCGTGGACTTCGGTGCTCTGCCGTTCGTGGGCGAGGCAATCAAGGCCCAAGGTGAGGCCAAGCTGAGCCTCGGCATCCAGTACGCCTCCGGACCTTTCCTCGCACCGGACATCGCTGACATCAATTCAGTTCTCAGCGGCGAGTTGCGAGTTGCGGCTCCGGAGAGTGGGGCTTTCGAAGGCCTGAAGCTCTCCGTATCTCTGCAGGTGACGGGAGAACCGTTGCTGCTGAGCATTCCACTGGGCGGTGGCAAGGCGAGCGATCAGTTACAAACCCCACCAGAAACTGCCGGCGCAACCGAAGGTGAAACCAAGCCCGCCAAGCAAACAAAGACAGACGAGATGATGAAATGGATCGAGGTCAATAAATCACTCGGTCCGGTGCGGCTCGACAAGGTCGGAATCGGATACGCCAAAGGCGCCGTCCAACTTCGAATCAGCGGAGGTGTGCAGATTTCCGGGCTCACCTTCTTCGTTGAAGGTCTCGGCGCTGGTGTACCTTTGGCGTGGCCGCCTCAAGCGCCGACTTTCAACCTCGATGGCATCGGTTTCGTCCTTGAAGTCCCTCCAGTCAGTGTCAGCGCTGCACTACTTCGAACGACAATTGACGGCGTTGATAACTACGACGGCCTGGCCCTGATCAAAGCCGCGAAGTTCACGATCATGGGCCTTGGATCTTATTCCGTCGTCGGTGACCAGCCGTCGCTGTTCATGTTCGCCGTTTTGCATGCGGAACTGGGCGGGCCACCTTGCTTTCGCGTGAACGGACTGGCGGTTGGATTCGGCTATCACCGCAAGTTCAAGCTGCCGCCCATCGAAGAGGTGCAGAATTTTCCGCTCGTGCGCGGAGCGCTGGAAGAGAAATACCTCAATCCTCCGGGCGTCTCCACGCAGGACTTGATCCGGAACGCGATGGCAAAGTTGCGCGAATACATTCCGCCCTCACGCGGCGACTACTGGTTCGCGGTCGGCATCCGGTTCAGTTCGTTCGAGATGCTCCAATCGTTTGCCTTGCTTTCGGTTTCATTCGGCCACCAGGTGGAGATAGGGCTCCTGGGAATGTCGAAACTGAGCATCCCCAAGGGTGCCGAGCCGGGCAAGGCCGTTGCCTACGCCGAATTGGCAATTCGCGCGGTGATCAACCCCGACCAGGGGATCATCTCTGTCGAAGGAAGACTCACTGACAAGTCGTACATCTTCACAAAGGACTGCCACCTCACCGGCGGCTTCGCTTTCTATCTTTGGTTGAAGGACCAGCCGCCCGCAGCGGGTGCAACGGAGGGCGCAAAGGGAGGCGATTTCGTCCTCACCTTGGGTGGATACCATTCGCGGTTCGTTCGGCCAGCCCACTATCCGCTTGTGCCGCGACTGGGTGTCAATTGGGAGGTGACGCCCCAGCTCACGGTCAAGGCCGAAATGTATTTCGCACTGACCCCTTCGTGCCTAATGGCCGGCGGCAAGATAGGCGCCGTGTTCCAAACCAGTTGCATCAAGGCCTGGTTCACGGCTTATACCGACTTGCTGCTGAGTTGGAAGCCTTTCTACTACCTGGTTGACATGGGAATTTCGATCGGGGTCGAAGCAACGGTGCGCATTCCTTTGGGCTTCGCTACGATCACGATCTCGATTCGGGTCGAGTTAGGTGTCGAGTTGCATCTTTGGGGACCGCCATTCGCCGGCAAGGCAGTCGTCGACCTCTCGATTGTCTCCTTTACAATTCCTTTTGGTCCGGATAAAGCACCGCCGCAACCCCTGGAAGCGCTCGAGTTTGTCCAGTCGTTCCTGCCTCCTCCGAAAGCGCCAAAGGCGCTGCGTAAATCGGAATCGTCTCCTCCAGGAGCGCACTTGGATCTTCCCGAAGTAATCGTCGTCAGAATCAACAACGGGCTTCTGACACAGCGCGAAAAGAACAATCAAGTTCTGCGAGTCGTCAACGCCCATGAGCTGTCTTTAACCGCTGAGTCGCTGATCCCGTCGACGAGTTTTGCCGGCCTCGCGGGAAGCGCCAACTACAAGCAATCTGAGAATGGACGTCCCGACTTAAGAAGCACCTTTGGCATCCGGCCGATGGCCAAAAAGGTTTTGACTTCAGGATTCAAAGTGGACCTGCTACGCGGCTTTGAAGGTGAGTTCAAAGATGTCGGCATTCCCAGCAATCTCCGTGCGACATTCGTTGAGAACGGCGTGCCCGACGCACTCTGGGGCCGAAGCGAGGTCGAGGGACAGGTTACCTTGCCCGGCACTCCCGAGGCGAAAACAATAAAGGCCACGGCGGGGATCGTTTTCTCGTTTCTTCCGATCGATCCTGAGCATGCGTTGTTTCCCATCCCGCTGGCGAAATTGAAATTCGAGCAACTGCCCACGAAAAGAGTAGTGTGGCAGGACCTGGGCGAGGCACAGACGATCCCCGCTCCGGGGAATAACACATTCTGGAACACGATTTGGAACAACAACGAAGTGAACGCGCGGCGCAAAGCAATTCTCGACGTGCTAGGTCGCCAATCGCCCTTTGCGATGAATACACCCAAACTCGAGCGGCTGCAAAAATCTGAGCGCGAATATTTTCAAGCCGATCCCGAGTTCGCCGCTTTGGGCGAGCAACTAACATGAGCCTTAAGCCCGGACAGATTCAATTCCATCAGTGGTGTCCGCCGCCGCTCGTGCCCGGAGACTACAAGGTCGGCGTCACGCAAACGGTTGCAGAACTGGGAGCGGTAAATGACCAGGCATTCAAACACGAATTCTCGTTCTCGGTAGCCGGTCCGCGTTTTTCGCTGAAGCCCGCGGAGATCTACTCCGTCTATCCACCCAAAGACGAAATTGGAGATTTTGCAAATTCACTGCCTCACGTCGTGTTCACCCGTCGGACCCTTCCATGGGAGCGAAACCTTCACCTGGGCAAGGCGCCCGCCGCCGACAAGCCCTGGATGGCGATTCTTTTGTTCAGTGCCGCAGACTTCAACGATGGAAAGTTTCCGGAGCTTAAAGCGCGTAAGGTTGGAGAGTTG
This sequence comes from Pyrinomonadaceae bacterium, assembly GCA_963730985.1. Classification (GTDB taxonomy): domain Bacteria; phylum Acidobacteriota; class Blastocatellia; order Pyrinomonadales; family Pyrinomonadaceae; genus PSRF01. Next base: position 1,321,207 of record CAVSTX010000004.1, on the reverse strand, counting down.
ATCAAGCCCGGCGGCGACACAGTGGGACCAAAGCTCAAAAGCAACGATCTCGCTGCAGGTGAATCGGAGGAAGACCTTTGTAATACGATCGACCTCCCAGGATCTCTCTTTCGCCGGATCGCGCCGAGGCTGGTGGACGTGCAGTATCTAGCGCACGTGCGTGAGGTTGATACCGGAGACAAAGAGACGCTTTCGTTTCTCGCCGACGGATGGTTTTCAGTCGTATTAGGAAATCGGTTTCCCGAGCCCGAAAAGGCGATTGACGGCGTGCCGCTCCCAATCGAGAACCGGGCTGTCCTCGTGTCGCTTGAGGGACTTGAAGATTATCTTCCTGGCGGCAGCGACGATCCGAACACCAGGAGCGTGCGCATGGCAGTGCTGGCCAGTTGGAGCTTCCGCTGCCGCAAGACATACAGCTTCAAAACATCGATGGACCGACTCAAAGCCGAAGGCTTCAAACTGCCAACGGAATTGTTGAGTAAGGAGAATCCGTCTGAGGCACAAAAATATGTTAGTGACGGATTCAACCGGGGCTATACCGCGCTGAATCATCATACGCGGATTGGCGAGGACACGGTGTCCTGGTATCGAGGTCCGCTGACGCCGGTCTCGATTGAAAAGAAACAATATAAGTTCAAGCCCGTGCCCGATGGCCTGTTGCGGTACGACTATCGAAACGGATTGATGGATGCTACCTACGCGGCAGCGGCGCAACTGGGAAGACTGCTGGGGCTTCAGGATCGATCCTTTGCCAGAGCGTTGTGTGACTACCGAAGCAAAGTCCAATCTCAAATTCGAGATTCGTATCGTAAGCAGGAGCTAATGCGCGAGCTCAACGCGGGGGCGAAGGGTGAGTTGCCGGACAACCAGCTCCTGGAATTTGGGCTCAGCGCTGCGTTGACAAATCCAAACGGTAAAGCGCCGGCGCCGCCAGCGAAGGATGAGAGCGAGCTGTTCAAGGATGGTCTGGAGAAGGAGACAGACATCCAGCGCGAGCCTCCGCCGGCGGTGCGTCAGTGGCTAGCGCGGCTCACGCTCCTTTATCGGGTCCCCTTTTTCTATCTGGTCCCGGACGAACGAATGCTGCCGCCCGACAGCCTGCGCTTTTTTTGCCTGGATCCCGGCTGGATCAAGTGTCTCCTCGAAGGTGCTTGTAGTGTTGGACGCAACAGCACCGAAGAGCAGCTTGTGGACGAATTTCTTCGCAACCGATTTTTGGACTTCGCCATTGAAGACTCTTTGTCGGTCCGACAAAGACCGGAGTCTGAGCACGATCCACAGCCGGTGATTCAGCCGCCGAAGGTCAATTGGCCGTTGACCGGATTTCTGCTGCGTTCACCGCTGGTGGCGGGATGGCAAGGGGTTGAGATGCGCGCGTGGCAATCCTGGAATGAGAAGACAAAGACCGGAGAACAACTATTACCCGTGCGGATCGACCGGCTGGCTCCCGACATCATGCTCTGCATCTTCAATGGCCCGGTGGTGCGCATCGAGATCCAGCAGCCGCCCGAGGGCATGCACTTTGGCGCCGCGCCCGCTCCTCCTCCTGATCCGGACGGCCCAAATTATTTCAAGACCACGCTGCGACGGCTAACCCCTGAGGACAAGGCCGGCGATCAGATTCGCCACGAGAAGGGAAAAGACGTCCCCCTACCGATGCGAGCTGAGGCTAAGGGAATGCGAGTCGTCGAGATGGCGACCCTGGCAAAGTCGCTGGAAAAACTGCTCAAACTCCAGGGCGGGAATCTCTTCGACATGGATTTGGATGGAAACCTCTCGCCGCAGCCCACGACAGTTCCCGCGATGGATCCGAAGTCGGCGTTCACTTCGGCGGAGATGGGCGTGCAAATGACTGAAAGCCCGGGCAAGGTATTCATCGAAATACCCGTCCGTGAAAAGTGAGGATCGTAGTGAGCGCAACGCTGACTGATTCGACTCATCTGTTGGTTCCGATCCACGTCGATGCACTGCTCGTGGGCCAGAAGCCGCGACACTTTTCGTGGACCGACTTGTCGCCGGATTACACAAAGCTGGAACGGGATTTTTTTCTCGGCGTCGACTTGAGAGATCTGTCAGGAAGCAGCAGCGGTCCCAGCCAGGGGCTTCATCTTCATTTCAAGTTTCCGGCCGCCCTGACGCACGGCACGTCAACGGCGGCCGGTCCGGAACTCGACTTTCCCAGGCTACCGAACCGTTGGCTGGTGGTGCGTTATTATCAACCACCATCGAAGACGAATATTCTCACCAAAGCCTGGATCATTCGCAGCGATGCAGAGGGGCAGGAAAATGCGGTTGGATGGCCTGTATTGCCCGACACAAAGAACGCCCTTCGGATTCGCCCCACGGGGAAGTGCGAAGTTCTTCCGCAGTCACCTTTCAAGGAAGATGACATTGCTGCCGCGTTGAAAATTACCGCGGTTGGCAATGGAGACGTCGGATTCAGCGCACACTATCCAGCCTGCCACAGCATCCTCGGCTTCCACGATGATCTCAAGGACGTTCCGGCGAAAACCAAACTCTCGTACCTGGTAGCCGGCTGGTATTCCGCGGCGGCGGATGATCTCCTGCAAGTTTTTATTGGCGGCCTTGATCCAAAGTTGGACGACCAGGGCAAGCTGGCCGCGCTGCAACAGTGGCTCAAGGACAAGGGGTGGTCCGCCGATGGACTGGAACCGGGCAAACTCCCTTTGCGGATGATTTGCCACGGATTGGTTCGAGGTGTCGATTGGCAGGGTCCTCAACGTGACTATTCGGATATTGAGGCGTTTGACGGTATCGATAGTCAGTCTGGTTATTCGGTCGACATCGGCAACAGCTCGGCAGAGGCCCTCGCGGCACGTCTCGTGTTGGCGACCGCGCAAAAAACTCATTCGGACCCTGAGTTGTTAGAGGATGTGCTGACCGCCTTTCAGACGGGGCTCCTCTCACATGATCCGACGATTGCGGAACTGGATGCCGAGCTTCATCGCCAGGGTTTTCTTCCGGTTGCGACCGGCAAGACATTTGTCATCCAGTCCGAATCCACCGCCTCGGATCCGGCGGATGTTGCCCAGCCTCATGAGCCGGTGCCGCAACACCTGCAGGATCTATTGCGGGATCTTAACTCACGTCAGCAAGAGTGCGACCGGTACGCGCAATTGGAGAAGGATTACCGGTGGGAGCTCTATGCCCTTTGGCATCGCTGGATCCAAAACTGCAAAGGTTCAGGTTCCGATGACGAGGAATCGGCGTTGCTCAGGTCCAATCTCGACGGTTTAAAGAAGTTCCTGCAGAACTTCGACCAGCTTCCGCAAGTCGTGGATGCGAGGAATCGCCGGCAGGCGGCGGAAGATCGGCTCAGCCAGGCCCTTGCCAAAGAGACCACGCCCAGGCAAAACGACAGTGAAACAATCCAGGTACCCAAGTACCGCCTTACATCCTCGGCTGCCGATCGGTTCTATGCTCCCAACGATCCGGTCGTTCTGATCTCGGGGCCGGCGCTCGAGCGAAAAGGCACTTACACGCCGGCTCCGGCGGACATCCTCCCGTGCCGCGTCACTGGCCAGGAGGTTCTGGCCTATTCATACGACATCAGCGGCGGTCAGCAAGGTATCGAGGTGAAGGCTGCTGACCAAATCAAATCGCTCGGCATCGCGAGTGAAGACTTTAATGCGCTTCCATTGTTTGCGCAGCAATTGTTTTCCGAGGCCATGCTGCTGGAGCAGATTGAGCAAGCCGGCAGCCAGCCGGCGGATATCGGATGGCGAATGCGTCCTTCACCTAAGGATAGGAGCCTGCCGCGAATCGGTAATAACAGCAGGATGCCGGCAGCCGTCGGCATCTTCGACTGGACACACAACCCCTGGATTCCGGTGTATCTGACGTGGAAGTTCGAGTGGCAATCCGATTATGCCGCGGTCGCTGATTCTCGCGCGCAGACCAACATCGACGGCTGGCGGTTGCAAGGCGACCGCGAGGACGCCCGACGCGACAATTGGAAATATCGCCGGCAGGTGGACCTGGCGCCGGATGGGCCACCGCCCGCGCAACCTGCGGTCACGTCGCCAACCTACCGTGGCTATGCGTTGCTGGCACGCCCGACATTTCTGGTCCTCGCTGAAAAGTTGCGCAGGGAACCCGACAAGCTTCCGCCGCGCGTGAGGGAAATAGCAGCTCCGTTACAAGCGCTGCTGGAAAATCGCCCCATGCTATCGCAGGCGCTGGCCGGTTTTCACGACGGCTTAATCATGCGCCGCGTTGGTGATCAACTGCCTCCGCTCGACTACAACCGATTTGATAAGGAAGATGACTTCTTCATTGATCCCATCTACGACGCAATGCGGCCGGAGGATCGGTTCGACTACTCGCCGGCGACGGACTTTCCGTTTTGTCCTATCCGATCCGGACACTTGAAACTGCTGAGCCTCAGGATCATCGACGCTTTCGGTCAGGCAATCAACCTGGATCCGGGAGCAAAGACATCGTGTCACGCGGGACAGCGGATTCGAGCTGACGCTAATGGCTCAAACTCCAATTCGTTACGGCTTCCTCCGCGGCTTGTGCGTCCGATGCGACTAACATTCGCGACGGCACCCGCCGGAAATCCCACAACCGTAGCGCCGGCATCAAGCCCCATTTGCGGTTGGGTCGTTCCTAATCAGTTTGATCAGAACCTGACCTTGTATGCGGCCAACGGTAAACCCCTCGGCGCCTTGCAAAGAAAGTTTGAGCTGAAGGCTGGCAGCACGCCAAAACTTTTTCTACTGGGTCGACGTCCCGGGCACAGTCGACGCGCCGATCCAGAGGGAATGGGTCGATTCAGGCGGTGTCGCTTTCAACGAGGCGCTCAAGAAACACCTGGAGGAAACGATCGCGAATCTCCACTTGCGCGATTTTGCGCGCTACGTTCTGGGCCTGAACGGCGATCAAGGCGCTGCGTTCAGTGCTCTGCTGGATCGCGCGTTGACCGCGACCGAACGGCGCGTGCCCGAAGACGATCCCGGCGTCTCAGTTTTGATCGGGCGCCCATTGGCGCTGGTGCGTGCCGAGGTTCGGCTGGAGACTCCGGGTTTGCCGGCTCTTGATCAGAAATTGAGTTGGACAGCGACTGGCACGGATTCTTCAATCAGCAAATCACTCGACGCTAACGGCCTGGCCCAGTTCCCGCAGGACCAACTCAACACACTGCTGCAAACTGGCGGAGCCGAAAATGTTCGCTGGCCGGTACGGCTTGGTGATCGGCGCAGCGCAAACGACGGCCTTATCGGTTATTTCGCCGGCGACCCGAGCGGGGCTTCACGGCCCTTCTATGCAAGTTGGGGATTCGGCGGAACGCGTTACGAGAAGGTTCTGGAGTATGAACAGAATCTCACTGTGGATTGTCGTCACCCATTTCAAGTGACGCTGTTGATGGATCCTCAGGCCCGCGTTCACGCCACCTGCGGGGTGCTGCCGAAGGGGTTTCTCGCGCTGCCGCATTCCGAGTCCGCGGGCGCCAAAGGCGCGCGAGAAGTTTTCTTTCAAACAGCGCCCGTGCTCGGGCCGCCTGCGACACCGCAGATTCCAAAACCGTCGGACGATTACGGCGAATGGTCATGGGCCTACCGCCCGGACGTCACCCGTTGGGCGGAACACGGCGACCTGGTTTCAGCATCGGATCGCGGAGGCTTTTCAGATACGTATCCGACCATCTCTGAGGGCTGGCTAAAACTCAAGATCGATCCGGTGCAGGTTCTCGGTTTCTGGGTGCGGGATGAATCATCGCAAGCCGGTCATCCCACTTTGGCCTGGTCGATTCGCGGCGCAGAGTCGCTGCAACTCTTCAGAAAGACCGTCGGCAGCCCGACGCGAGTTTTGGAAATGGAGTGGTCGCAGGCGCCGCTCCCGCGCGAATTCACTTTGCAAAAAGCAGTCGCCGAAGACACGACGTTTATTTTAGCCGCCGCTGACGACGCCGGATATCGCGACGAGAAGGAGATCGTTATCAAGCGCAAGACAAACGCGTAATGAGAGCCGAGATGGCACAGACTTCAGTCTGTGTTGCCGTTCCGAATCACAGACTGAAGTCTGTTCCTCTGATCCGAATCCACAGACTAGTCAGCGGAGATCGAATTCATCATGCCAAATTTCAGCGCCAAAATTACAGACAGCAAAATTACCGTCGGACAAATTGAGGGCAATCACTTTTCGATCGAGATTACTCCCGACCCGGGCGGTCTCACCAGCGTGATCGTGCGTGTGTCCCTTCCGTGCGGCCCAAAGAAGATCGAGCCAAAGACTTTTTTACTGGATGACGCAACGGCCCGCCCGAATGTCAATTACCTGCTTCCAGCCAACGCCGACAAGGCCAAGAAAATCGATCCATTGACAGAGGGTGGTCAGCCGCCGCCTCCTCCAAGCTACGTCGCCTGGGAAACACCTTCCAAGGGAATCGTCATTGGCGCAGGCACAACGATGAAAATCGACGTAACCGGATTGTCGGGAAGCATACCTCCCGGCACAGCCAGCGTGATCGTCGGGATCCGTGAGCGGGGGCCAGTCGCGAGCAAACCATTTACCGAGCAAACGTTGCCCGTGGAAGTCACGCTGAAGCCGGACGATGAAAAAGGGGTGAAGGTTCACTATTTCACCGCGTCGAAAGATTACGTCCTCCACGCCAGTGAAGAAGAAGTCATTCTTTCCTGGCACACCAGCAGCGCGGTGAAAACTGTCACGGTGTTCAAGAACAACGTCAAAATCTGGCCGCCGCATGGTGGTAGTCAGGATCTATTCGTATTAGATAAGCCAGGCATCACGTCTGTGTACCGCCTGGAGGCGATGGGAGATATTGCCACCACCGAAGATGCCGATGGCGGAGCCGACCGCGAAGAATTACTGAACAAGGGGACCCTCGTCGTGCGCACGCTGACGGTCCAGGTAGCGCAGGCTGGCTGGAATCGCCAACCGCTGCCACAGGGTTATCCCACCGTGCTGATGAAAGCTCTATCTTTCAAATCCGGAGAGTCTGAGCGGCTCTACGGAGTTTTTGCCGATCCAGCGACTGGTCACGTTGGGCTTTATTCTTCTGCTACCGGTTTCCCGCCCTGGAGAAAGGAATCCTCCGGCAAGGATTTCAATCAAATCGAGGTCGTAAGCGAAAACCAGTCATACTTTCTAAGTGACATGAGCAACAGCCCGGGAGTTGCCAGCGGCGGAAAGCTTTGGCTAGTTGGCGGCAGCTCAGTGGATCCGACACCAGATTTCGAACGAGGTTTGGTATTACCACAAGAACGATCAAAAGGTTGAAGAGTGGGTCCGCTGCAAACCCGGCGGTTTTCCTGCGCGCATGGGTCACTGCGTCGTTGATTTCCAGAACAAACCCTGGGTCCTGGGCGGTTCAAACGGCACCCGCGCATTTAATGATGTGTGGAGCCTATGACCAACCGAGCCAGAAATGGGTCCGGCAAACGGCCGCAGCCAAGTGGCCCGCGCGCTGCATGTTTGCCGCGGCCGCGACTCCAGCCAGCGCAGGGGTCTTCGGATTTGAAAAGGAAAAGATGTGGATTTACGGCGGCACCAAGGACCCTGACACTATCGTAGCGAAGCTGGATCTTTGGTCAACAACGGATGGCGTGAACTGGAAGGAAGAGAGCTTTCTCGCCCTGGGTCCGCAGCGCGGACAGCCTAATGGCGCAACTCTCTTCTGGGACAAGGGTCTGCATCTCGCCGGATCGTTCAAGTCGGGAACGAAAGCAGACGCCACAAACTACGACGGAGCAACCCTTTCGGAGATGGTCTATAGCTTGAGCGTTGAGCGCCTTCTTTGGGAAGCCAATCCAGTGAGTTGGGGTTGGGAACAATTTGGCGGCAACACCTTCCTGATGCAATCGATCGTGTTCAATCGATTTTGGTTCTTCTGGTCGCTCTTCCAGGACATCCGGACCGCGCCCAAGCTGAACATTTTCATTCCGTCGTAACTCGTTGGTTTGCCTGTTGGCAAAAGTAGGAAAGGAACAAAATCATGACGAAGTCTCACACTCTGAATCTCAAGGTAGAACCGCCGCGGCAAGCATCGATTGGCCTGCGCCTGCTGAGCGGACTTCTCCTCGGTCTGGCATTTGCCGCAACCGCGTTCGGCCAGGGCGTCGACACGAGAATTACAACACTATTGCCCATTTCGACTGAGTGTAAGGCTTACGACGGTACTAGCTGGAAAGCAATCGCAGGCTTGAGTGTCTCTGATGCGTTTGGCGGCAACAACAAGTCGGCCTGCTACATGGAGTTCAGCATTACGTCTATTCCCGCAGACGCAAAAATCACGGAGGCGCTCTTGCGTCTCGTTCAGGCGCCCAGCGAACAAAATCCCAGGGCTCTCGTGATAAACGTCGCTTCCATTCCGAAGGGGGACTGGACAAAAAATCTCGCCGATTACGAAGACGAGAATAAAGAGTATTTGTTGGGCATAATCCGCTCTAGTAAAGCCAGTCCGAATATCGTCGATATCTTGACCCGCAGCTCGGGTACTCTTCTGCGGCCTGAAGCGAACAAGCAATACATCGTTCTGCTTCTGTCGCCGCAGGACAATAGAAGTAACCGCAATTACTTTCCGTCCATCGGCGCCACGGACAACAAGGCCGGCAGTCAGCCGCGACTGATCCTCAAGTACACGGTGCCGCGAGCCGCGCCGCCGCGGAGTCCCGATTCACAATCGGACGGATGGACGGCGATGCGCAGTCCGCGGCGTTTCATGCCGGAGCCCAACACTCCACCCCAGGACAACTACAAGCCGATTCAGGTTTTTGACGGCACGAAGATCTCGTCTTACAAAGCAGCGACGTACGGTGGATTGAATCATGTGGTCCGAACCTACCCGATTCAACAGACCAATACGAATGAGTGGCGCCTCGACGCGCAGGACCTATTCGGGAACGTCGTGTGGAGCAAGCCACTTCCTTCCGCGCTCAGCGAGAAGGCCCGCGTCGTTGTTAACGACGCCGGAAGACTCACGATCGTGAGTCAGAATCGCTTTATCGTTTACCAGTTGAACGCGGCCAATCCTCTTCAGCAGCCCTCGGCCCCGCTCACGGACAAAACAGTGCCCGGTGTAAAAGCACCCGCCGCGCTCTTGCCTGGTTCCGACGGGGGACTTTATGTGATCGACGATACCGATCTCTACGCGTTGAACCCCGATTTGCAGATACTCTGGCGGACGGGTGTGGGCACATCCGCGTCCGCACGCATGACGCTGGGTCCTCTGGGCCCGGGTGGTCAATACTTATATGCGACCGTCTTTTTGCCGGACAAGGCGCCCGGCTTGCTGGCGATCAACGCCCAAAGTGGAAAGGCGCCGCCTCTACTCATCTTTCCTTCCGAAACCAAAACTTTCCATAACCCGGTCGTGATCAGAACTTCGGACGGCAAAGCCGACTACATCTACATCGCCGCTAATTCTCAGAACACTGGGGTCCTGCGAACAGTGAGGAACCAGCTGATTGTGAACGGGGATCGCATTGCGTCTCTCAGTCAGGTGAAGAACGAGACAGGATTATTCAGTCAGCCTGCTCCGGATGCGACGGCGGGTGGCGACCTTTTGTCCAAGAAGCTCTATGTCGTGTGGAAAGAAGATCAATCAAGTCCGGCTCGGCTGGTATCGGTTAACGCTTTGATGGGAACGATCGAGAATCGCCAGACTGCGCCCCAGATTACTGTCGCCGAGACGTCTGAGCTGTGGAGTGGCGGAAACCTGGCGATGGACGCGAAGGGCAATATCTTCTTTTGGGAAAACGGAATCTTCTATGGTTACGGGGGCGCCGCCCAACTTTTCGCGCGCAACCTTGCCGGACTTCCCAGCGGCGTGGAACTGCTCTTCGGATCAGACGGTACGCTCTACCTGCAAGACAGCAAGATCGGATCGTTATCGGCGCTGATACCTTCGTACCAGTTGCCCAACACGCAAAGCGCCAACATCTCGAGCCCGACTAACCTTCGCGTTGAAGGCACCGTGGATAAGGACACGAGGCTCTCGGCAGGCGGAAATGTCACCGTGAGCGCCGAATTCAAGGTGAAGCAGGGATCGACGCTGTCGGTCAAAACCAATGTTCCGTAATAAGAAGTCACTGACTGCGATGTGAACTGAGCATAAGAAGGATCGATTCGGAAGTGGGTAGTGATGCAGTTTGAGGGAATTGTACGACAAACTTCAGGAAGCTCTGAACAAGTACTTTCGACGCGTAGCGTCGATCTGAATTTAGCCCGGCGTTTCAACGCCGGGACCACTTGGTCCCTGGGTTCTCGTCGCGTAGCGACGATTGAATTCACATTGGGGTCAGGCGTCGCTACGCGACGCGAAAACTTCGTTCGCGCTTTCCCGTCCTTGAAGGCCGGGCTAAATTCAGGTCGACGCTACGCGTCAAACGAAGCCGGAGGATAGAAAATGAAAAACCATTCCGCAGAAAGTACCGGGACAATTTTGGCCGAGACGACCCCAGTCGCTTCTCAACTGCACGCCGAGATTGACGAAATGCGGCGGAGACTTGCCGCACTCGAAGCCCGCGCGCCGGCTGATGCCAACCAAACAGCCGGCCGGAAGCGACACGGGCGTGCGACTCCGAAGAGACTCGCTCTCATGATAGCGGGCGTCGTGCTCGCCGGCGCCACGATTGTCTTCGGCCAAAGCGCGGTTGAATCATTGTTTGTCGGCAAGGACGGCAACGTCGGCATCGGCACGAGCGCACCGCGGGCGCGTCTTGACGTTTCCGGCGGCGGAGTAAAAATTGGTGCGACGAGTGACGTTACCCCAGCGGCCGGTAAAGAGCTTGTACTGTCGCCGCTTTCAGGAACCTCGACCGGAATTACTTTTCAACATAACAACATAGACTCAGTGTTCTTGAGGTCAGACGGTGCGTCTCGTTTAACTTCAATTGGGGCAAACGCCGGTACGTTTCTGACAATTGATAATAAAAGCGGAAAGGTCGGCATCGGGACAAGTGCGCCAATCGCAAAGCTCGACGTGTCGGGTAGCGGCTGGTTTCGCAACGATCAGGGCGGATTGCCGGCGACTGCGGGAAAGGGCGTGCGTGTGTTTTACGACACCAACGATACCGGCCAAGTTTTTTCATACGACTACTCAACCTCCAAGTCACAGAATCTAATTCTCCAATCTCCCGGCGGCAATGTCGGCATCGGCAACATCACGCCTCAGGCAAAACTGCATGTAGCAGGAACGCTCATCTACCAGGGCCGTTACCAGAGGGACGACTCGCTTGAGACGATTTATGAGGTCTCTCCCCGCTATCACCTCTCATTGACTGCGGCCACATACAGCGGGCGTACCCGGCAAATTCCGCAGCAGGTAATCAATGAGCTTTGTGGCGACCCGGATGGTTGTCAGTTTCGATTGGGGATGACGCGCTGGAGCCTTGACTCGGAGACAGAGACTGCATCACTCACAGGCCTATTTTACTACTCAATGAGAGACGGTCATTGGCGGACGAGTATGCTCGCGCAGCTGGGCAAGGAAACTAAACTTGCAGAAGCTATAGGTGTTGACGGCAACAAGATAACCGACCACGTAGGAAACGCATGGGACACCTGTTATTTCACGGATACTCCGTACTCAGGGAGTCAGTCTCAGGGTGACTCGGCGATCGGTATGTATTTATTGTCCTGGACCGGCGGCTACACAAATGCAGGCCGCACGTGCGAGCTGACCCTCATCGATTGAGCCGCCCTGCAAGTTGAGGTCGTGGGCCTGGTCGTCTTGCGAAAGTTCTTTTAGCGCGCAGAAGGTCACAAGCTAGCTCAATTCAGTTTCGACTTCGAACCTGGGTGGGCCAAGTCCGCCCAACGCCTCACGACAGCGTGGCGCGTGAACGCATTCACTCGGAACACATTCAATCTCATCGAGAGGCATAGACCATGAAACAGCTAATCTCCTTATCCAGAGAATTTCACTTGCCGTCGCAGCAGACAGACTCGCGCGGAATTCGGCGTTTCAACTTCAGAGCGGTGGCGTCGACATTTGCGCCGCTGCTGCTGGTCATCTTTGGCGGCATCGGCGTGGCGCAAGGTCAACAACCGGATCCGCTGACGATCACGAAAGACGGAAACGTCGGCATCGGCACGACGGCGCCGGCGAATAAACTCTCGGTGGCCGGCAGCGCTGATGTCTCGGGCAACGTTGGCATCGGAGTGGCGAGTCCCAGCGAGAAACTCCACGTCAACGGGACCATTCGAGTGGATGACGCACCCTTGAAGTTCTTCGGTGGCGGAAATTTAAAAGCCTTCGTCGGAGCGGGCAGGAACAACGATTTCTCTTTGGTTGCGAAGGACAACGAAAAGTGGCTGAGGCTGGGATCGAACAAAGGCGGGATTGGGTTGTGGGCGAATGGCAATGCAGAATCAGGTGATACGCCGCAGTTCCTGCTTACCGCGGACGGAAACGTCGGCATCGGCACGACGAATCCGCAGTTTGGCAAACTGCAAGTCGCGGGTGGCGCAACCACGGCGTTGCGGCTTGACGCCAATTCAGGCGTGGCCGCAATGAGCATCGGCGGAACCGGCGAGCTGCTCGTGGATGCTGTGGGAGTCACCGGCGGACGGCTTAGCGTGAAGGACAATGGCAACGTCGGCATCGGCACGAATAATCCCACCAGAGCGAAGCTGGAGATCAGCGGGGGCGTCAACCAGACGGTGCGTCAGTACGGGTTTCTGAATCTGGGTAACCCGACGGGTAAATTCGACGTGCCCGGCCCAGATGCCGTTACCGTGCCTTATTCGATCTGGGCCGATAGGCGCGTCGCTGCAGAAGAATTTAACGCCTTCTCAGATGAACGCCTCAAGAACATCCAGGGCCGTTCCGACAGCGCGACGGACCTCCGTACGTTACTCGGCATCGAGATCATCGACTACCGCAACAAGGACGTGATCGCCAAAGGCAACGGCACCTACAAGAAGGTCACCGGCCAGCAGGTCGCGAAAGTTTTTCCCCAGGCCGTCAGCAAGCCACCGAAGTGGTGCCTGACATTTACCAGGCGGCATCGATTCAGGATGGCTGGGTGGCGCTGGCGACCGATCTGAAAAAAGGCGAGCGCGTGAAGTTGATCACGGAGAAGGGCGAAGGCATTTACGAAGTGCTCGAAGTGGCCGCAGGTCGGATTCCGCACCGACTTCAAGCCCGAAGGGAAACCGGGTTTTCGTTTATGGCCGTGAAGTGAAGGACTTCCTCACCGTTGACTACGAGGCTATTTCGATGCTCAACGTTTCAGCCACGCAGCAGATCAAAAAAGAGAAGGACGAAGAAGTAAAAGCGTTGCAGGAAGAGAACGCTATCCTGCGCGGCCAACTCGCCGAACAGGAAAAGCGCCTGGCCGAACTTGAAGCGAAAGACAAGGTGCGCGACGAAAAGCTCGCCGCCATCCAATCCCTGTTGGTTTCACAGGAACAACCAACTACACGCAACGCATCACTGAAAAAATTAAACTGATTAAGACCCTGCAGACGGATAGGGAGGAACATGAGCCAGGATCTAGATAGCAGCACTAACGCTAATGCTGCGAGCTCGGCATCACATGTTTCGATCCTGAGCTCCGAAGTGGAAACGGATTGCGCGGAGTCACCTTAAAGATGGTTTCGCAGTATCATGATCAGGAGCTAGATTCCAGACAACGCTTCACACGAGCAAGGTAAACCTTCAATGGCAACTGGCAACACCACTCCTTTCCTCGGTCGTAAAACAGCGTGGGTATTTCTGCTGGTGATAGCGTTGGTAGCACTCGCTATTGTGATCGTCCCGGTATGGATCATTCAGCCTTTCAAACCCCAGTCTGCGCGAGGCCTGGAAGTTTCCTACGCGCTTCGCCGCTGGTCTCCCTGGGTGACTCCTATTGCTCTGGCGTTTGGCTTGTTCCTGGTGTTGAGACTCTGGCGCGGCTCTCAACGCTGGTGGAAAAAAGCATTCCTTGTCCTGGTTCTCATCCCTTTGCTGGCCGCCGTTTGGTTCGCTCGGCAGAATCATTTCGAATGGATGTTCAACCCGCTCGCTAACGCAACCTATGCAAAGATAAGCGAAGCCGGATCTGTTGCCGATGAGGATATCGTCCTGGCAGTGGAAAACAACGGAGAGGCCGCCGCTTATCCGGTCCGACTGATGGCTTACCATCACCTTGTGCAGGACATCGTAGGGGGCACACCGATTGTCGCCACTTATTGAACGCTCTGTCACACCGGTCTGGTGTGGGAAACGACGGTAGGCGGACAAGAGCTTCACTTTCACTTATCCGGAATTAATAATCAAAACTTCCTCATGCGTGACGAGGAGACGGGCTCATGGTGGCAACAAGTCACTGGTGAAGCGATTCAAGGACCGCTGAAAGGGCAACGCCTTCGTCCCGTTTTTCATGACGAATTGACGTTCGGTTTGTGGAAGCGCGAGCAGCCTCAGGGGCGAGTTCTGCGACCGAACGATCAGATCGCACGAGCGGGGAAGTACGCTCCAGCCAATTGGGAGGAGCGAATGTCCAGGGTACCGGTTACAACGTCTGTTGCCCTCGATAAAACTCTTGAACCACGAACGCTCGTTGTTGGCCTCACTGTCAATGGAGTCTCGAAAGCCTATCCCTTCGACGCCTTGTTAAAACAGAGTCCGATACTCGATGACGTAGGTGGTGTTCCAATCTTCATCGTCGTGGGGGACGACAAGAAGTCAGTGCGTGCCTTCGAAAGGGTAGTAGCCGGGCGCAAGCTGGAGTTTTTTGTCAAACCAAATGCACTCCCGCTAGTCCTGGTTGACGCTGAGAGCGGCAGCGAGTGGGATTTCACAGGCAGGGCATTCTCAGGCGCCCTCAGTGGGCAACAATTAAAGAAATTAGCGCTGCTGAACGATTATTGGTTTGACTGGAATACTTACCACCCAAAGACGTTCGTTTATGATCTGGGCAATCGGTAATCAGTAACCGGGCGCGTGAGTAAAGTCTGAAACGGACTGAGTTTTGACGAGCTCTGCAAATTGAAGAACTTTGCTATTGACACGCGTCAAACCATCGAGTAGCTTGTCGCGTTCCTTGCGCCTCGTTCTCGTTCACGCTTGACTCTCGGTAGCTCAGTCTCGCGTCAACAACATTTATAACCGTCTACTTAACGACTCTGCGGGCCCCCGACCGCCCTGTCTTCTCGTAGTGTTCGCGTTTTCCCGTCATGGGAGACCGGCTCCGAGCCCGCCGCGCAAACTGGAATCACAGCCCAGCGCAGTTGTAGTTAGGTTTACCGAACATCACCGGCTCCGCTGCCGATGGTTCTCTCTGTATGTCGGTAACGCATAAGCTTCGCCTGATCTTGATCTCCCTGGGTATCGGTGTCATTGCCGCAGCGTGGGGTTTTAGTGCGTCAGCTGGCGACGGCGCAACGCCCTTCATTCCTCCTGAAGGCTACGAGATGCCTTTTGGTTCCTCGCCTTTCGCACCTTCCAACGCTAAGACGACCACGGGCCAGCTCATTAGTTATAAGGCATTTATTCCCGCCAAGCGCTGTGCGGGTTGTCATGAAAGCACTCATGTCGAGTGGAACGAGTCGGCGCACCGCAACGCATTCCGGGAGCCCTTTTATCAAGCCAACGTTGAGCACGCGATACGTGACCGGGGAATTGTACCGACGCGACATTGCGAGAGCTGTCATAACCCGGTGGCGTTATTCTCAGGAGCTCTTTCAAAAAACTCCAAGATGGAGCGACCGTTCGATGACGAAGGCGTCACCTGTTCGGTCTGTCATAGCATCCAGTCGACGACAACTGAAGGAATTGGCAGCTATACCATTGCGCCCCCGGCGATGCTGCAACTCGCCGACGGCCGGCGCATCCCAGAGGCCAGCGATAAGGAGATCCTGGCGGACCTCGAGTCGCATAGCCGCGCGATGATGCGTCCGCTTCTCCAGCAGCCTGAATTTTGCGCGGCGTGCCACAAAGCGGCCATCGTGCCCGAACTAAACGGCCGTAAATGGTTTCGTACTTTCAGTGTCTATGACGAGTGGCAGCAGTCGGCCTTCTCGGGTGAAACTGTGCAGCCGCTCAACGCCCGACCATATGACAACTGCCAAACCTGTCATATGCCCAAGGAGCAGAAGAGCGGTTACGCCCTTCATCGATGGCCCGGCGGGAACACCGCAATTCCGGCTCACTACGGCTGGCCCAACCAAGTGAAGGCCACGTCCGACCTTCTTAAGTCCGGCATCGTCTCAGTCGATATTTTCGCCTTGTCGCGCTCATCCGATCATCGCGAAGTAGTCGAGCGTATCGATGGTGCAGCAAGTGTCTCTCCCGGGAAGGGCGTTTCCGTTGATGTGGTTGTTGCCAACCGAGGCGTTGGCCATTCATTCCCCGCCGAATTGCGCGACATGTTCGAGGCGTGGCTCGAGTTTGAAGCGACCGATGCCACCGGAAAAGTACTGATGCACAGTGGAGCTGTCAGCCCCGATGGCACGCTGGAATGGAGTGCGCATGCATATCGCGCAGTCCCCATCGGCGATGATGGAAAACCTATTACCAGGCACGATATCTGGAACACTCGAGTCGGAGCTTTTGATCGCCACATTCCGGCAGGCCGAGCCGACGTGGGGCGTTTTAATTTTGAAGTTCCCGCTGACACTCGTGGGCCAATCAAGTTGGTGGCCCGCCTTAACTACCGCCGTTTCAACAGCCGTTTCATCGACTGGGTCAATCGTTCCCATCCAGTCAAGCCGTCCCCTGTTATCGAAATGACTGTCGCCGAGGCAACGATCCAACTTGAGCAGGGGCAGAAGACCGACCGTCAGGGACGACTCAGCAACGCGAACAGCACAGACCGGACCCAGGCAGACACGCTGCGTAAACGTTGGCGGCTCTATGGTGTGGCGCTCTTCGATCAGCAGCAGTTTGAGACGGCCGTCTACGCCTTTGAGCAGGCACGAGCCCTCGCGCTTAAGGGCTCGGCGGATGAGGCAGCATCTTGCGTCGATCTGGCGCTGGCTTACATGCGACTCGAGCGTGCGGGAACATCGCCGGCGGTGATCGCGAAGGCCAACGAATGCATCTCGCGTGCTCTCGAGATTGCTCCCACGGATGGGCGGGCGCGCTTCTACCGGGCCTTATTGAATATCAAGCAATTTAGATATGGTGACGCGCTTTCCGGTTTAGAAGGGCTTGCGCGGGAGCGTCCCAAGGATCGCCAGGTGTGGACGCAACTGGCATCAATTTATCTGCTACAGCGCCGCGACAACGATGCGAAGCTGGCGTACCAACATGTATTGACGATAGATCCTGACGACACTGAGGCCCATTTTAAACTCGGCGGCCTTTACTGGCGCTTCGGCCAGATCGAGCTCGCCAAAGTTGAACAAAGTGAGTACCAGGCCCGTCACACGGATACCGTTGGTGAAACTCTGCGACGCAATTATTTGAACGCTAACCCGGAACTGTCTGCCACCTGGCCGTGGCGCAAGTTCGGTGACAACCCCATAGGAACAACTCCATGAGAATGATCAGTCGCTCCTTAAAGCTGGTTTCTGCGCCTCCGCTGTTCGCCGTATTTGGTCTCATGCTCATCAGCGTTTCCACGTCGCTGCTAATCGCCAGGGCGCAGCAGCCGAATGGCCCGAGAGCGATAGTCAGACACGGTTTCACTGTTGATGGGCGTATCGAAGGTTCGGTGCAACAATTGAGTGGCGAGGACACTACGATTAATTATGGAGCCGCTATTACTGAAGATTTGCTTGCACCTGGAACGCCAACTCTTCTCCAAAACGACAATCCGAGTTTCGGCGGTCTCGTTCAGGGCACCGGCAACGAGGAACCTATTGGTTACCAGATCACGCTCAATGGCAACTCGCAACTCGGTCAACTGATTAAACGCACTGATGCAATAACGGTGACTGCGGTGAGCGCGCCCCCCTCAAGCAGCGGCACACGCGATGTGACGCTCAATGACTCGGAGCACAGCGCGGGCGACTTCACTACGGTGCGAGATTTAACACTCAACGGTGGTGGAATGTTGTCAGTGCCCGCGGGAACTTATCGCACCCTGACGGCAAATAGCGGCGGCGGATTTGTTCTTGGCGTGGCCGGAGCGAGCCAGCCATCCCTCTACAATCTGGAATCTTTAAAGCTGAACGACGGCACCCATCTACAGGTGGTTGGGCCAATAATAATAATCACCAAAAGCGGCGTTACGTTGAATGGCCCAGTCGGCGCCGAGAACAATCCAGCATGGTTAACGCTAAAGGTAGCCTCGGGTGATGTGACCCTTAATGGTGGCAGCGCCCTTTACGGAGTTGTAAACGCGCCATCCAGCACAATAACCATTAACCGAAATAGCCGCTTGATTGGAAACATTGTCTGCGACCGGCTGACAGTCAACACAGGCGGGCTATTGCGCATTATGTAAATGAGAGCTCTTGAGCACAGCAAAGACAAATAGAGTTGTCGTCACGTGCTGCGCAGCCGACTTAATCCAACGTTAGACAGGTGACATCCCCCATGAACCTCAATCCCCGCTTCACCAAACCGTTCTCTACCCGCGTCATCTTCTTCATGGCCTCTTGCGCGTTGCTGGTGTGCGCGATCGTGGGGACAGTGAGCATGCGTGCACAACAGTCGAGCGGTTCGCGAGCGCTGGTGCGTCATGGGTTCGTAGTAAACGGTCGTATCGAGGGCTCCGTGCAGCAATTGACGGCGGAGAATACGAGCATTAATGGTGGCGGAGTTTTTAGTGGGGATCTGTTCGTACCGGGGACGCCGACAGTTAGAGAGTATGGCCAACCGACTTTCGCCGGCATTGTGCAGGGAAGCGGATCGGCACAACCTACAAACTCACCAGATAACCCTTAACGGAAATGCGCAATTGGGCCATCTGATCACGCGCACTGATCCGATCGCCATCCCCACCGTTGACAGCCCGCCGGCCGCGACGGGAACTCGAGACGTCACTCTCAACAGCTCCACTCAAAGCGCCGGAGACTTTGTGACGCTTCGCGATCTGACGCTCGATGGAAATGTTGGCATGGTAGCTGTGCCTCCGGGCACCTACCGCCGTTTTACCGCAAACGGCAATACGGGATTTATTTTCGGTGTGGCGGGCTCCAGCCAGCCAGCCGTTTATAATTTGAATTCGTTGACGCTCAACGGGGCCAGCCAGCTTCAGATCGCCGGGCCCGTCGTATTGACTACCGCAACAGCCCTCACGCTCCATTCGACGATGGGTTCGGCAAGCAATCCGTTGTGGCTGAATCTTAAAGTCGCTGCGGGCGACGTCAATCTCAATGGTGGCAGCACCCTTTACGGAGCCGTGACCACACCTTCCGGCACGATCACGATCAACGGTAACAGCCAACTGATTGGAAACGTGAAATGCGATCGGCTAACGCTGAACGCCAATGGTTTGCTGCGCATCATCACAAGCAACACGACTCCTCCTGTTCTGACCGTGCAGCAGCCTGCCCAGGGCGCAATTACGAACGCCGAACAATTAACCGTCTCCGGCACATTCAGTGACGACGAGCAAACCGCGATTACTGTCAATGGCGTTAATGCCGCGATCACGGGAAACAATTTCAGCGCGAGCGTGCCCCTGGTTGAAGGCCAAAACACTTTGCTAATCGTGGCCACCGACGCGAGTAATAACAGCACGGAAGTTTCACGAATCGTCACTCGCGATACAACCGTGCCTACCATCGCCATTTCAGAGCCAGGCGATGGCGCATTTACCAAAAATACAGAGGCAACCGTGACGGGAACGTACAATGATGCTACCGCCACGACGATAACAGTCAACGGCACTGCCGCGACACTTTCGGGCAGCGCTTTCAGCGCAGTTGTGGCTGTTGCTGAAGGCCCTAACACCTTAACGATTAAGGCGACTGACGCAGCCGGAAATAATTCTGAAGTGACGCGCAGCATTATTCGCGACACGGTTTTGCCCGAAGTGTTAGTTGAGCAACCTTACGAAGGATCTTTTACCAATAGCGACAATGTTACGGTTACGGGAACTATTGCTGACACGAACACCGTTTCTGTGACCGTGAACGGAGTGACGTCTGCCATTGCGAACGGCAGGTTCACCATAACTGTTCCTTTGAATCCCGGCGCGAATGTCTTGAACGTTCTCGCTATTGACGCTGCCAATAATCAGATCGGAGTACCACTCACTGTTCAACGAGTGACGGACACCTCGCCGCCTTCGATTACATTGACGGAGCCGGCAAACGGAGCTGTCTTTGCCGGAAATGCATTAACCGTCTCCGGTACGGCGGCGGATGACTTACCAATCACCCTTACCGTTAACGACGTAACACTTCACGTAGCGACCAACGGACAATTCGCCGGTATTGTTCACGTTCCTTCCGGATCAAATCAGCTCACCTTCGTTGCCCGGGACGCAGTCGGGAATCAAAGCCAGGTAGTTCGATCGGTAGTGGTTGACACCGAGTCACCCGTGATCAGCAATCTGACACCGGCTGACGGTACGACGATTCAATCTCAAACAGCCACGATTGGAGGCCAAGTCTCAGACGCCACCACCGTATCAGTGAAGGTTAACGGCGTTAATGCAGTCATGAACGCGGGGAATTTTTCCAAGCTAGTGGCGTAGGAGTAAATGAAGGGCTTAACAACCTGGTCAATCGAGGCAACTGATCAGGCTGGTAATCGCAGCACCGCCAGCTTGGCGGTCAACGGCGGAGATGTAACACCCCCTGCTCCGCCCGTCCTTCTCTCAATCAGGCCGGCAACTCGTCTGGCGTTCCAAACTT
Source organism: Pyrinomonadaceae bacterium (assembly GCA_963730985.1). GTDB lineage: Bacteria > Acidobacteriota > Blastocatellia > Pyrinomonadales > Pyrinomonadaceae > PSRF01. Next base: position 1,300,480 of record CAVSTX010000004.1, on the reverse strand, counting down.
TGGAAGGACATGCGGAGCCGGGAGCTACGGTGAAGATCACCGGAGGGGTTGAGCCTGTTAACGCCCAAGCGGCCGGTGGCAGCGGTCTGTTCGCCGCTCATGTGAATCTTGTAGCTGGACTCAATTCTTTGAGTGCTGTTACCGAGGATGCTGCTGGTAATAGCTCTTCACCGGTAACTTTCACAATCACCAGCGATCCTAATGCGCCTCCTCCTCCTGCGGGGCAGGCATATCAGATTAACGTCTCAACCGGCAGCGGGCAGCGCGGCCTTAACGGGTCAGAACTCCCACGTCCTTTGATCGCGCTGGTAACCGACCGCCTGGGTGACGCGGTGCCGAATGTGGTCGTTACGTTTGCGACTTCTCATGGGAACGGAACGTTTATTGGCGGCGGCAACTCAGTGCAAGTAACTACCGACGCTCTTGGCCATGCCAGCGCTCGCTACACTTGCGGCGCTGTTTCGGATGTCTATCTCATTCGCGCCGATTTCCCGGGAAACATGTCAACGCCGGCCGACTTTCTTGCCGAATCTCAACAGGCGGGTAGCGACGTCACGTCAGTATCCGGCGTAGTGCTTGATCAGAATCTGCGAGCACTCCCTAACGCGTTGGTGAGAATCGGCGGGCAACAGACGCGGACGGGAGACAACGGGCGGTTCAGAATTGAGAACGTAGTAAGCGGACCGCATCAATTGCTGGAGATTATTGGACGCGATCAAATAACTCTGCCCGGCAGGTGGCCAAATATCTCCTATGATCTGGATGTGTTGCCGGGTATAGAAAATAACCTTGGTCGTCCACTCTTTCTGCCAAAGGTGAACGAAGGCGTAGACCTTCCTTTAGATGCGAACGGAGTCGTTACGCAGGATACATCCTATGAGTTGCCGGTCGTCGGCGGTGAACCACCCGTGCGCGTCACAGCAAGGGCCGGAACCCGGGTAACTTTTCCACCCGATGTCACTAACAAAAAACTTTCGGTGACACGCATTCCGACTAATCGAGTACCCATGGTTCTCGAAGAGGGACGATCATCCAACCTCTATATTTCCGTTCAACCTTCCGGTGCAGTTTTCGATCAACCCCTCGAGATAAGTTTCCCCAATGCCGACCACTTGCCGGCCGGAGCTGAAACGCTGTTGATGAGCTTCGATCATGACGCAGGACGCTACGTAAAGGTAGGGACTGCTCATGTCAGCGCCGATGGCAAACGGGTCGTCAGCGATCCCGGCAATGGTATCCACGTTGGCGCATGGCATGCTGCGCCGCCACCGGAACCAGATCCGGAGGTTACAGTTCTCGGCCACGTTCAGGTTGCCAATAATCCCACGTTCAAGAACAAGGTTATCCTCGACGCTGAAGCCTGGGTCGAAGGCACGCGCGCCGTCCTGCTTACGACCGGAGATGAAGCTCCTGTTTGGAGTTTTCGGGCTACATTTACTGTTCCGGAAGACGAAGGCCCCCGGGTCTCCAAGATGGAAGCGACTTTCAATGCCGTCCCACTCGACACTGAACCTGTAATTCAGCAAGTGGACAGTGATGGCAATCCAGTGGCTGAATCACGGCCGCAGGTGGATACCCGCGTCCAGTTAGTGTCAAGCCTGTCATCACCCTACCAGAGTTCGCCCGGTTCGAATTCAAAGCGTCAGCGGTTAAACCACGTACGCGGTAACGGCCCGGAGTTCTCGCTCGTTCAGTCAAGCCTAACGGATCCCCAATATGGGGGAACGACTGATGAAAACTCCGATCACTTTTGGATCGCGATCGATCCGCAGACCGTGGCTTCATACGTTGTACGAAAATACGATTGGAAGGTCAGTGGCGCCGGAGCTTTTAGTTACACGCCTCCTCCACCTTCAGCCGCTGCCAGAGTTTGGGAGTTCGGCAAGGTTAATCCGTACCCAGGTATCCTCGAGATCAAATGTGTGATGCTTGTGAGGGGGAAAGGGTTTCGGGTACCCGGAAACACAATTCAAAGTGGCACAAAACGGATTCCCATCGGAGTCACGACTGATGATGCTCTGGTAATCGGTTGGATCAACCCCGACGGCGTTAGTCTGACCGGCGAGGGAATGGATGAACACATGCTGCGCTATTACCCACTCGACGGCTCGGCCAGCATGAGTGCAGTCCAAAAAGGACTTACCGGGTTGCACCTGACGTCGCTAACTAGCTCCGGTTCGGTGGGTTCTGACCGAACAATTCACCCCCGATATGTTAGGGCGATGACACCGGCCGAGAAGAGACATGTTCTAAATTGGATGTTCAAATTTGGAGGAAATTTCTGCAGCAAGAACCGGTGCCCGCCAACATCTTTCGGTTCTAAAGAGGCAATTGAGGCCTTCAAGGGGCAGGTGAACAGCTACAAACTATTCAACCGTTACCAGGTCAAGTACCTGGTTGAAAACGGTCAATTCAAGCTGCGTCCGCTCCCCCTGGCCTTCGATGCAGAGATCGGCATAACGAAAGACCCATTGTTTGATCTCAATGATCCCGGCGAAGGCGGTCTGGCGAATGAAAGGGAAGTGAGCCTGAGCAACAAAACCTCTTTGATTAACGACGGTACACCAGCCGGGCACGCGGTTTCCGCATTCGACGCACTAATGTATCCGCTCAAGTGGAACCACATTGGGAGCCGGATTGAGTTTGGAATAAGTTATGGGGCACTCAAACGCGTCTACAACCAGGTTTATCCGACCTACTACCTTTTTGACAACCGCGTGCTAACGGGAACACGTCACCAGGCTCCGGAGCCTGTGGGCAATTTCAACACCAACCCCTACCCACCCGGCCCTGCTCCCTATATTCCGTAAGGGGCGCGCGAAGAGGTTAGAAACTATGCTCGGTCGACCATCTAACTTGCCATCGTCGGGGAGAGTGATGTCCATCGTCAGGTGCTTCGTCGCCATCCTGTTCCTGTGTGCCGGCGCCGGCTCCTGTCTGAGTGCCGCCGCTCAAACCAAACCGCAAAACCGCGGTTGAGTATCCGAGTGATGCAAGCCGGTGCTCCGGAGACGCCTACTACCAGTGGAATGATTAATGTTAGTAACTTGCGGCACATTCAACTTGTAATCACGCTGGCGGGACCGCAACTACCGCCTGGCGTTTTGAACTTTAAAGATCAAGGAACAACTCCATCCGCCGAACCGGTAGTTGAAATTAGCGTAAACATGATCGCTCCTACCGGTAAGACCCCCGTTCCAATAGATACATGGGTAAGAGGAGTTGGCATGAGGCCCGGCGAACAGCACGTGACTGTCTTGATCGCAATACCCGACAAAATGAAACGCCAGCAGGAAATACAAGAGTATTTGCGAAGGTTGGAGGATCTGGCCCGTAAAGAGGGCCGAGCGGCGGAGTTTGATCGTCTGGTTAAACGAAACATGACAACTTCAGTCGCCTATTATGAAAGGCTCTACGTCAGCAACAGAATCGGCGACTTTGAAGTAGTGGCTCAATACTTATCGAAGAAGCCTGGAACCTGGACAGGCACCGTAACTTCAGAACCTGTTCGGTTGCGTGTGAAATTCGACGGAAAGTTCTTTGATCAACCAAATTTCAATTAGCGAAGCATGGAGAGGGTGATTGAACAGGGCCGGCTAGTACAAGTATTGAAATGTCGTTCTTATTACTGCTGGTGCTCCTGTTGTGCGTGGCTTGTATCGCCATTGGCGTCGTCAAGAAAAAGGCGTCGTTTCTCATAGCTTTTGGCGGATCAGTTTTGTTGTACCTCGTAAGTTGCTACGCCTGGTTTGCACTGCAGTGGTTTAACGTCGTCAGAGTTGATGGCCTTTTTAAGAGACTGGGGCTTCATCGTACTGGAGGGGTTTGGGGTGGGTTAGCGTTTTTTGGTCCGCCACTGTTGCCGGTAGTGATTTTTAACTTGCTATTCATCTTCATTCGACGCCGAAAAAGGAAAGGCGCCCCACTCACCATTGATCCGGAGTGACGAACGCTGAGGAAAATCACAATGAAAAGCACTTCCCCCACTGCTGTTAACTTGCACTGGCGCGTACGCCAGCTGGTGATTGGCCTCACGATTGTGTCAGCCGTATTTGTGACCTTATTTGTAGCGCATTCGAAGACGTCCGATCCGACTTTAAAAGGCGAGTCCTCCAGCGTGCTGCTCCTGCCGAACAGCCTGGTAAATGCCGGTGAGGTTAGGTTTAAACCTGACTCGGACCATGACGGAATGTCCGACGAGGCTGAGGCAGCCAACGGCACGGATCCCAACAACGCTTCCGATGCCGATGGTGACGCAGACGGTGACGGCCTGTCGAATGGTGACGAGGTCGCGAGCGGCTCCAGCGTCAACAATGCCGACAGCGACGGCGACGGAGTGTCGGATGGGGATGAGGTACGACTGGGATACAACCCATCTGATCCCTCGAACACTCCGCCGGTAGGCGTGACGCTCGTCTCGATACAAGTGACGCCGAACCCCGCCGGGTTGATCATCAATGCATTCCTCGGTCAGCAGCCTGTTCAGCTGACTGTGACGGGTTTGCTCAGTGACGCTTCAACAGTTGATCTAACTAGTGCGCCTACCACTGTCTACGAGTCAAGTGATCCGTCTGTGGCGATCGTTAGTAGCGTAGGATTAGTCGGGGGAATTTCGACGGGGACTGCCACGATCAACGTCGTGAACGGGGCCCGGACCGCGCAAGCGACGGTCAATGTCGTGCCTTTCTCACCCAGCATGATGTCATTCATACAGCTTGCCGGCGAAGCTAATAACGTTGACGTCTCCGGCGATTTCGCTTATGCGGCAGTCGGCAGTGCGGGTATCCAAATTGTTAACGTCAGCGACCCCAGGGCGCCACAGATTGTTTCCACTCTCAATACCTCAGGCAACGCGAACGACATCCGCGTCGTCGGCAATTTGGCGTATGTGGCGGACGGCTCCGCAGGTTTACAGATCATAGACGTGAGTAACCCTGCCGCTCCGAGCCTCCGTGGGACGCTCAACACCCCGGGCGACGCGCAGGACGTGGTCGTATATGGCGCCCGTGCATATGTGGCCGACGGAACGGCGGGTCTTCAGATTATTAATGTGACCAATGCTGCAGCGCCTGTCATACTGCGTACGGTTGACACGCCCGGCAACGCTTCCGGCGTCGACGTCGAGGGTAACATCGCCGTCGTAGCGGACCGGTTTCCCACTTCCGGCGTGAGAATTATCGACATCGCAAACGAAGCAAGCGCGCAGATCGTCGGTACGTTGACCGCCAGCGTTGAAGACGTTATTACCCGCGACTCTCTGGCCTACTGTGCCGGGGGCAGTGGATTTTTCATCGTGGATTTCAGCGCGCCGACTCTTCCAGTCGTCAGAGGCCAACACACTCCCAACGAGGCCGGATTTTTTACGCCGACGGACCTTGCGCTGGCCGGTAACTTTATACTGGCCGCCGATACGCGGTTCAGCAATGCCGTGCCGATTGATGACGTTTCAGATCCGGCCGACCCGCGCTATCGCGGCGGCTTGGATTACAACACCACCGGTATTTTTGACGCCACCGGTATTGCCCTCGATCCAAGTTACGTTTACACGACATCCGTCAGCAGCACCGGCGCGTTTGTGAGCCGCCTGTACATCGGACGGTATCAAGCCATCGAAACAGCAGGCATCCCGCCAACCGTCTCGCTTACTGCGCCTGCCGCGGGTGTCACCTTCATGGAAGGGCAACCGATCGACCTCGAAGCCACCGCCGCCGACGACATCGAGGTAGTAGGAGTCCAGTTCAAGGCGAACGGCACCATCGCCGGCCCGCTGCAAACCAGCGCGCCTTATCGCTTGAAAATTTTTGTTCCCTTTAACATCTCGTCGCTAACTCTAACTGCCACGGCTTTTGACCTGGGCGCGAATGCGACGGAATCTCAACCCGTCACGGTCAACGTCATACCGGATCCCGGAACCATCGTGATCGGGCGTGTTGTGGACAGGTTTAATCAACCGATGGCTAACGCCACAGTCAAGGTCTTCCAAACCTACAATACTGTGACCGGCGCCGATGGTCGTTTCTCTTTCTATGCGCCGAGCGTGCTCGGAAATACCATCCAGGTTATGGTCGCTGCCGAGCGTGATGGCCAGCCCTTCGCGGGCCTTTCGGCCTCGACTCCCCTTGTAGTCTCCGGCATCACTGACGTGGGCGACATACTGGCGAAACCGACCGGTCAGATCGCCTTCGTCAGGAGACCGCCTAATCAGTTTGAGGCGGAAATTTATCTGATGGACGCGAAAGGGGAAAACGAGACGCGGCTGACGTTTAATGCCGCTCGAGTCTATGAGCCGCGCTTCTCGCCCGACGGCTTGAAGATCGCTTTCAATCGCGATGACTATTGCGGCAATAACGTGTGGGTCATGAACGCCGACGGGACCAACCAAAACAGTATCAGTCCGGGCGAAGGTTATGTCTGGTCTCGGGATAGCCGAAAGCTGGCATATAACTTCAACAATTCGATCTATATCTCGAACTCGGACGGCAGCGGGAAACGACTACTCACCACTCTCGGCTTTTTCGGCTACTACGGTCCAACGTGGTCGCCGGACGGGACGAAGCTGGCTTTTATCGCCAGTGAGGGCACTAACAAGTATGACGTTTACACCATCAATGCCGACGGCACCAACCGCCAGAAACTAACCAACACTCTTACTACCAAATATGAAGTCTCATGGTCTCCCGATGGCGCCTGGATTGCCTACACTCAGCACGACGGCACCCGTCTGGAAAAAGTTTTTGCAATGCATCCGGACGGCAGCGGGTTAAGACAGTTAAGCACGCAGGATGCGTACTACTATAATCTGTCATGGATGCCGGACAGCAAAAAGGTTCTGGTTGTGAACGATCCCAGCCAGGGCTCATCCATTAACTTGCTGGACGTTAACGGCGGACAACCTTTTAGAGTCACTAATAACGGAACAGCCTACGATTGGGGTCCGGCTGTGTCCGCAGACGGAGTAACGATTGCTTTTGCCAGCAACGATGGCTTGTTTATCGTCAACAGCGATGGGACAGGACAAAAGCTACTTAATGAATTCGGTTGGGATCCGAGCTTCCGGCCCGAGGTTATCCCGGAGGCGGATCCGGGGACGTTCGTCAGCGGACGTGTTGTGGACTCGACGAATCAGCCCGTGGCGAATGCAACCCTCAAACTTTTTGGTCAGACGGTCGGCACTTCCGGAGCGGACGGAACGTTCATGATTTCCAACGCTCCTACCGTGAAGGGGAATATCACCATCATCGCCTCCTCGGCGAGCGGCGGTGGAGTTCAGTCCGGCTTCTCGGCGGCGGTTGCGCCTGTGGCGGGCGGTCTCACCCAAGTAGGTGATGTCAGGATTGCTCAAAACATCGCGTTCATCAGCGACCGTGACGGCAACTCCGAAGTTTATTTGATGGACGCCGACGGTAGTAACCAGCGGCGTGTGACTTCGACTGAGGGCAATGAATCGCGCCCGTCTTTATCGCCTGACGGGACCAGAATCGCGTACGCCTCGGACAGGGACGGGCACAACGAAATCTACGTCATGAATCTGAACGGCAGTGATCCGGTTCGCGTGTCTTATCTGCACTTTAACTGCCTCGGGGATTCCGACCCCGATTGGTCGCCGGACGGAACGAAGATTTTGTTCACCGGTCGCTCCAGCGTAAACGGCAGTCTGGATATTTACGTTGTCAACCCAAATGGTACTAACCAGACCCAGTTGACGACGCATGTTACCCAGGATTACATGCCCTCGTGGTTGCCTGACGGCTCGCGGATAATGTTCGTAAGTTTCCGTGACAACGGTTTTGGCGAGATTTATACGATGAACCCCAACGGCAGTAGCCAAACACGGATCACCAACAACTCCATTGCTGAGCGGGAGCCCGTTTGGTCTCCGGACAACACGAAGATCGCCTACTCAAACTTCCGGAACGGTAGAGACTCCATCTTTGTGATCAACGTGGATGGCAGCAACGAGGTGCAAGTTACAACCGATGCAGCCAGTAACGATTACCCGGTCTGGTCGCGTGATAGCCTGCGCATCTTTTTCAGCAGTAACGCAGATGTTAACTACCAGATTTACGTTATTAACCTTGATGGCACAAACCGGTTGCGACTAAGTAACAACACTTTCGACGATATTCATCCTGATTGGTAACCGGTGGGTTGCGACCAATCTATCGAGTTGGGCCGGAAGCTCGATGGGAGAATCGGCAGAGAGTGTGCAATAGGCCGCAAGCAGAAGGAGTGATGAATGAAAAACCTAAGCAGAGCAGGACTTTTGGCGGTCTTTGTTTTGACCCTCGCCGTGGGAAGCCTGGCGGTGGGTCAGGAGAATAAGAACCGGCGCGGCGACGGCACCAGCGCGCCGCCGGTGGCGAAGAGGGAAGACCAATCCAAGAAAGAAGCGCAGCCTAACGACGAGCAAGCGAACTCTCCGTCGGACTCGAACAAGAAAGCGAACCAGAGAGCGAGGCAGGAACGGCATAAAAGGTTGCCTTGACCGGTACTGATCTCATGTGGTCAATATGGACCACTGAACACTCAGAAGAATTCACTATTTGGAGCAGCCTTTCAGTACATCCGAGGCACCTCTTAACTCGCGTATCGCTCCTCAACCGTAGCGGCGAAAACCAAAGTACCGATAAGTCCAACGATCCCCGCCACGATGAAAGGCACTTGCGGATCAACATTCCACAGCAGGCCTCCTATGGCGGCGGCAGGCGTTATAGAAATGCTCCGCACCAGATAATAGAGACCGATAGAACGTGCCCGCACGTTCTCTTGTGCCAGATCCACAATCATTGCTTTGCGTGCCGGCTCACCAATCTCGCGCAACCCACCAATCACAAACGCCGCAGCAAGCGTCGCGAAGTTCCACGCTGAAATTATCGCAAGGGGAAAGAGCGCAAAGCTGATGAACGTAGCGATGACAAACGGCTTGCGGCCCACACTGTCCGCAATTTTTCCCGCCGGAAGATAGACAAGGATAGAAGCAATCATTTGGATCGCTACGAGCGTCCCGTAACGCGCGACGCTAAAGCGTTGCACGTTTGTTACATAAAGAATGGCAAGCACGCCCGTCAGACCTTCACAAGTTCGGATAATCACGTCTGAGATCAGCAGCCGCTTCAACGTATTCGGAAACGACTTCCATACGCCAACGATGTTGGTGGTCCGTGAAGGAGTGATTCTTACATTCACTCTCGACACAAACAGTATTGTGACCAGCGCAAGGACAAGGGTAATCAGAAGCGCCGTGCGAATGCCGGCGACAACTCCGAGGCCCGCAATTAAGGCTCCGCCCACAAGCGGCGAGATGACTATCGGCACGCGTTTTAGAATCGACTGGAGCGTAAAGCCCATCGCGCGACGCTCGCGTGGCAACGAATCACCGATGACAGAGAAAATCGCCGGTGAAGCCATGCTCTGCCACGCCATTGCCAACGCCAGCCCGAGAAAGACCAATTCCCAGGAAGGGCTAATCAAATAGACAACGTATCCCGCAGTCGCAAGTGCGATGAAGATGAGGAACGCGCGACGCCTGCCCAGTCGGTCGGCCAGCCAACCACCGGGATATTGATAGATGGCGTCGAAAAAGTGTTCCGCGGTTCCGAAGAGCCCAATGATGGGCGTCGTGGCCCCGAGTGCCTCCAGATATTTCGGCAGGAATTTTTTCCAAAGTTCCTCGCCGAGCCCGAGGATGAAGACTGCCGCCGACGCAAAAACGACGTTCCGTTCCAGGCTGAAGTATTCAATTAGCTTGTTGCGCCTGTTCGGCGCCTTTGCATCGGCTGGCTTGGTCATCGTGGTTACAGTCTAGCAAACGCGTTTTGGGCTTTAGTTGCACCACCATCTGGTGTCGAAAGGTTTCTCGCAGTTGGCCTCGCTACCGCTCACCCTTCCGCAACAGTTAGAATGCTCCACCAATTGGTTCAACTTTGGTAAAACATTAAGGTTTAGGGTTACTACATATGGCAGCGCGCACAATCGTCCTCGGGGATCTTCATGGTTGCTACGACGAGCTAGAGGACATGCTTAACAAAGTTGCTTTCGGCAGCGACGATAAACTTATTTGTGTCGGAGACTTGATTACGAAAGGACCGAAGAGCAGGGAAGTCCTGGAACGTTTCATGTCTGATCCGCAATTCTCCGCAGTCATCGGCAATCATGATCTCGCCCTCCGCCGCCGCTGGAACGGCGAGAAGTTCAAACTGAAAGCGTCGCAGAAGCCAACGCATAAGGAACTAAAAAAAGAAAAAGAGCGCTATCTCCCTTATTTGAATTCAATGCCGTTTGTTATTGACCTGGGTACGCACCTGGTTGTGCATGCCGGTTTGCGGCCAAACGTGGAGTTGCAGTCACAAACGACGGAAGACATGACTGAACTCCGTTCATTAGGTGAGGATCGCGCGAGCCGCAAAGGGACGCCCTGGTACGACGAATACAAGGGCGACAAAATTGTTCTGTTTGGACACTGGCCCGACTCTCAACCGCGTCGCGGAAAAAAAGCGATCGGACTTGATACAGGCTGTGTTTACGGCAACCATTTGACGGCGTATATCGTCGAGACAGATGAGATTGTGAGCGTTCCGGCTCGCCGTTCTTACGACCCGACATAAGTGTGGCCTGGGCATCTTGCCCATGCAGTGCAGGGAAGTAGTTTACAAGGATGCACTTGGCTTACTCCCCTGACACACGGGCAAGATGCCCGTGCCACAACACGGCTGATATTTCCCGGCGACGGATTTCGCGTTATGGTTAGAGTCGCATTTTGCTTAACGCCCGGTTGAGTAACCTCGAAAAATGACAACTTCTGAGAACAAAACCCAAAAACTTGCACCTGATGCGACAGACGCTGATGGGCATTTTCTTGCATGGTCAGTTTCAAATAGAGACCTCGGCCAGTTGGAGTTTTTTCGTCGCGTCCTGGAAGAAGCCGCAGACGAATCGTTGCCGCTACTCGAGCGGCTCAAGTTTCTGGCCGTTTTCACCAGCAACCTCGACGAGTTTTTCATGGTTCGCGTGTCTGGTCTGAAAGAGATGCTGGACGTCAAAGACTACCCGCCGATGCCGGGCGAGCTTACACCCATCGAGCAGTTGAAGGTCATCAGGGAACGCGTGGTTCCCCTGGTCGCCGAGCAAGTAAAAGTCCTGAACGCGGGTGTTTTGCCGGCGTTGGAACAACACCGGATACAGATCGTTTCTTACGATTCGCTTTCGCCGCGCGAACAGAAGGCGATGAAGATCTACTTTCTGAAGAATGTATTCGGCGTGCTGACTCCTCTGGCCGTTGATCCCGCACATCCTTTTCCGCACATTGCCAATCTGAGTCTGAACATTGGCCTGACAGTCGAGACTGAAACCGATCCGCGCGAACCAGTGACGATAGGGAGCGCTCCGCGGTTTGTGAGAATTAAGGTGCCGCCGGTAGTGCCTCGTTTAATTCGCGTCAACGATGCTGGTCATAAGTTCCTTCTGTTGGAAGACCTGATTGAGGCAAATCTGCACGCGCTCTTCCCCAGCATGCGGCTTAGCAAGAGCCACTTGTTCCGCGTCACGCGCGACGCTGATGTCGAGATCCGTGATGACAAGGCGGCCGACCTGCTTGAAGGGATCAAAGAGTCGCTGCGCGAACGCCGCTTCGGCATGCCTGTCCGGCTGGAGGTGTCTTCAACCATGCCGGCGGATATGGTCCAATATCTGACTGAATCGCTCGATCTCAATCCCGAAGACGTTTACGTGATGGATGGTCTGCTGGGTGTTGGAGACCTGATGGAGCTGTACGGACTTGAGCCCGACCTGCGCGATAAGCCAATTCGCATGACGGTGCCGGCGGCGCTAACGAACAAGCACAAGCTTTTCGATGCGATTAAGAAACAAGACGTTTTGCTGCACCATCCGTACACGTCTTACACGACAGTCACCGATTTTATTGAAACCGCGGCGAAAGATCCGAAAGTCCTGGCAATCAAGATTTGTTTGTACCGGACCGGGAAAAACTCGCCTATACCGCAAGCTCTGATTGAAGCAAGCGAACGGGGCAAGCAAGTAACCGCGGTGGTGGAAATCAAAGCCCGTTTCGACGAAGAGAACAACATCGAATGGGCGAGCCGACTCGTCGAAGCCGGTGTGCATGTCGTTTATGGTCTGGTAAACCTCAAGACGCACAGTAAGGTCGCGCTCGTTATTCGGCGTGAGGACCACGGTCTGCAAACCTACGTTCACGTTGCTACGGGAAACTACAATCCGACGACTTCGAAGATCTACACAGACCTTGGATTGCTGACCGCCAACCCTGAAGTGGGCGACGACGCGACTGACTTCTTTAACTTCATAACGGGATTCTCGCGGCCTCGCGAGTACACTCACCTGATGGTGGCGCCCGTAAATTTGCGCGACCGGATGCAGGCGCTAATCCAGCGCGAAGCCGAACATGCTGCCGCGGGTCGTCCGGCGCACATCATTGCCAAAGTAAACAGGCTGACCGACCTCGAGATCATTGACGCGCTATATCGAGCCTCGCAGGCAGGGGTAAAGATCGAACTTATCGTGCGCGGGTCGTGCATGTTGCGGCCGGGAATTGCGGGTTTGTCCGAGACTATCCACGTGCGAAGTATTGTCGGCCAGTTTCTCGAACACAGCCGCATCTTCTACTTTGCTAATGGAGGCGCGGACGAGGTTTACATTGGCTCGGCCGATTGGATGAAACGCAATCTCGACAGGCGCGTCGAGGTTGTTACTCCGGTCCTCGACGTCAATCTCAAACGTTATGTGAAAGACGTTGTTCTGGCGACGTATCTGCGAGACAACGTGAAGGCGCGGATTCTGAATTCCGACGGACTTTATGAACGTGTTCCGATGGAACCGGGCGAGGCTTCTTTCAATAGTCAGCTCTATTTCGAAGGCGGCATTAGTTTGACGTAGCCGAGGATCCGACGGACGGCGGCCGTCACAGTCTTACAGAAGCGACGTGTTGCTGGGGAGCGTGGTAAGCTTGCCGTAATTCGTCGCTCAAAGTTTTTTAGGAGGAGTCTCAAGAATGAACAAGGCGACAGTCCGCCTGCTGCTGGTTTTCCTGGCGGTGCTCGTAGGCAGCGGGTTACTCGTTTACCTGGTGCTCGATCGATCTCAACGCGGTGGGACCGTGGATCGTCCGGCTGTTACTCAGCCCGGTGCTACATCGGAGCCGGCTGCCGCGCAACCAGACGCGGGCCGCAATTCCGTTTTGTCCGAACTCTTCGGGCCAGACTACGAAACAACACCGGAAACGCCCGAGAACATCGTTGCGTCTCGGATATTTATCAGGTTTTTGATCGCGGCAATTCTCGCCACATTCCTGGCTTTTCGCTGGCGACGCGGGGTTGAGCTGGCCAAGCGCAATCCTTACGTGGCCCAGACACAAATTCTGTTGGCGGTGGTGGCGGCCGCGATGATGATGGTCGTGGGAGACAGTGCGGCGCGCGCGTTTGGTATCTTCGCGGCTGCTTCGCTTGTCCGCTTTCGTACCAACATCCGCGATCCGAAAGAAACTACGGTACTGCTGATTTGTTTGGGCGTCGGGTTGGCCTGCGGTGTCGGACGTATCGACATGGCTGCCATTCTTACCGTTTTTGTCCTGGTTGCGCTTTGGATCATGGAACACTTCGAGCGCGGTCAGGTGTTTAGAGCCATGGAACTCAGCGTGGGCACTCGTAACCTCGATCGCACACTTCAAGTGCTTCAGAGCGTGTTTTCCAAACACGGCTTTTCTTCTGAAATACGCACGCTTCACCGGCAAACTCCTGAAGGTGAACCCAACAAGATCGTTTACCAGCTGACTATGGGCGGGAGCGATAGCACCGATGAGTTGACCGAGGAAATGCTGGCGGATGATGCCGAAAACATTTCCACGATCGAGTGGGATCAAAAGAAGAGTACGACCTACATTTACCGGTAAATCCGGATAAATCTGTACAACAAAAAAGACCACCCAAACCGGGTGGTCTTTTTGCATTCAAGATGAATTGTCCCTAGCGCTCGGCGCCGGCGGGTGCGGGTTCTGCCGCAGTCGTCTGCGGCGTGTTTCGTGTGAGTATCTGCTCGTAATAGTCTTTCACGAAATCTTTGAACGCGCCGTGTCCCCAGCTGGTGTAGAAGTCGTATTGCTTCATTTCCTTGTAGACCTGTTCGAAGTTCCAGTTGTAGAACTGATAGCGATAGACAGCTCCAAGTGCGCCAGTGCGATGGCGTCCACCTGCGCAGTGCAGGTAAAACTTGCCGGTCGATGGGTCTTCAACAGTCTTCAGGAAAGTAGAGACGGCTACGTCAGTCGGATACTTCTTCGCGATCATCGGAATGTGGATGTATCGCATCCCCTGCGCTTCAACCATCGACTTTTCGTAGTCTTTGGGATCGTCTGTCAGGTCAATGACCGTCTTGATACCTAAGGCGGCCAGTGCCTGGTAGTCTGATTCTTCTTTGGGTTGCGCTCCACGATAGAAGCGTTCATCCATCTGCCCGAAATTCTTTATCTTGATTACAGCATTTTTACTTTCGGCGAGTTGTTGCGCCTGTGCAGCAACGGCGAATGCGAGAAGTGCGATAACGGCTAAAACTGGGAAGGACTTACGAAGTGACGACATCGGCATTACATCTAGTCTCCTTTTAAGTGCCGGATTCTCGTCCCGCGAATCCGGGTAAAGCCCCCAATACCAGAGAGAGGTTAGCCCACCTTACCTAAAAGCTCAACTCTTTTATAACTCCAGTCTTTTATAACTCCCGCCTTGCGACGAGTCGGGGCGTGCCTGAGTGGCTGATCGTTAGTCAAACTTCAAAACTTTTCAAAAAAACAATGCGCGTGCTGATGGTTTTTCCTCGAAATTCACGCGTTACCTAGATGAAAGGCACCAAAAGCTCGTTGCTTCTCACCGATCGATGCAATAAGTCATTTTGCTGAAGGAGAACTGAATCATGTACGCAATCACTGCAAAAAAAATCTTGTTAATCGCAATAGTAATCGGGCTGTTTCTTTCTGCGCCGTCGATGGCCCAGAAGAATCAAAACGACGCAAAGCCTGTCGGTGTTCCAGTTTTGTGGCGTGACCCAGGCGACGTTTCAAAACGCGACCTGCGTTACGGTCCAGGTTCGGCCGAAATGGCGCCGGTTGCGCCGTTCACCTATGTTGCTGAAGAACAAACCGGCGAGTCTCCAAAGTTTCGAATTACAGACGCACGCGGCGACACATGGATCGTGAAGCTGGGTGTCGAAGCTCAGGCGGAGACGGTGGCGACGCGCCTCATTTGGTCAGTGGGATTTTTTGCTGACGAGTCTTACTATTTCGATCGAGTTGAAATCAAGAATCTGCCGTCACTCTCGCGTGGTCAAAACTTCGTCGAAAACAAAGCTTTCATTCGCGGAGCACGTTTTGAACCGAAACGAAAGAACGTTGATCGCGGAGCAAACTGGGATTGGGAAAGCAATCCGTTCAACAACACGCGCGAGCTCGATGGTTTGAAAACGATCATGGTGATGCTTGGCAATTACGACACGCGCGTCGCAAACAACAAAATTTTGACTGCGCCAGGTTCCGACGGTACACAGGAGGCGCGGTATGTTGCGACGGATGTGGGCGCAACGTTTGGCAAGGTTGGCGGGCTCGGAGGCAAGCGCTCCAAGAATTCTTTGGAAGATTTCCAGTCGAGCAAGTTCATCCTTGGTGTCGAAAACGGAATCGTGAAGTTTGACTACAACACGACGCCCAAAGGCATGGGTAAGTTTGCGTCGTTCTTCAAGCCAAGCTACCGCAGTAGCCAGGCGAAGAAGGAACGGGCCATGCGAACCATCACCGTTGCCAATGCGAAGTGGATTGGTTCAATGTTGTCGCAGTTATCTGATGAACAACTCCGTGACGCATTCCGCGCTGCGAACTATGATGACAAGACGATGGAAGGTTTCATTCGAGTGTTGCGCGACCGCATAAGTCAGCTCAATCGACTTGAAGACACAAACGCGACCGCATCGATTGTTAAGTAATGTTCTCAGACTTTATGGCACGGGCAACCCGCCCGTGCCGGACGCAGTAACTTACATAGGTTAACTACATGATTCAGCAAACTCTCGGGCCTCGAAAATTGCAGTTCGGATTAAATAGCCTGCTGGTGATGGTTGCGTTGGCAACCGTCACGGCGGGCATAGTCCACGGTCAAAGCTTAACCAGTTCCTCGATCGCAATTGAAAACTTTGGCAAGGTGAATGACACCTATTACCGCGGCGGGCAACCAAGGGAAAAAGACGTCGGCCAGCTCAAACAACTAGGCGTCAAGACCATCATCGATCTCCGCAAGGACAAGAAACCTCAGGAGGCTGATTGGGCGGCCCGGGCTGGTCTTAGCTATTTCAACATTCCGTTGCTCCCAGGCAGGGCGGCAACTGAGGAGCAGGCAAACTACTTCCTGAGTCTCGTTAATGATCCTGCGAATTGGCCGGTTTACGTCCACTGCAAAGGTGGCCGCCACCGTACCGGCGCGTTAACAGCGATTTATCGAATCACTCATGATGGTTGGACTGCGACACAAGCGTTCGACGAGATGTTGCGCTACGATTTTGAGAATGGTTGGTTTGGTGGTCCGGGAGCGCAGAAGAAGTTTGTGTTCTCGTTTTATGATCGCCACGTCTCCAGCCATCATAAGAAGTGAGCTTTTGATTAATGAAGTGCCTTCGGGGCCTCCTGCGATGCAGGGGGCCTTTTCATTTGGTGAACCTCGTTCGGGGGCCTGACTTCGCGGCTGTGCCGCACTTTTTGCCTTCTAACGTTCCTACGTCGTTATTCGTTTTGAGTATCGCCTACTTCTTGGTCAACGACTCTTATCTCACGACCCACTCGCTACCGCGGGTGGTACTGACCTCATCACTCGCAATCTCTCCAATTGCCACGCACTAAAGTGCGGGGCTACTTTCAACCGCACGCTACGCGGGCTAAAGCGCAACTCTGTTAGAAGGTGGCGTTCGCTTTTCGCATAAATCAACCTTGTATATACTCGACGTGTTTCGAACCTCGAATAAGGCTCCGACAGGTGCACGAACCCGAAACAGAAAACATCACCAAACTTTTGATCGACCTCACCAACGGTAATCACGGCGCCGTCGACGATCTCTTGCCGCTCATTTATGGTGAGTTGCGAAGTCTGGCCGGCAATTACCTGCGCCGCGAGCGCTCCGATCACACGCTCCAACCCACAGCTTTAGTGCACGAAGCCTATTTGCGTCTCGTTGATCAGACGCAGGTGAATTGGCAAAACCGGGCGCACTTTTTCGGTGTGGCCGCGCAAATGATGCGACGAATCCTCGTCGACCATGCGCGCGCACACAAAGCCGGGAAGCGCGGCAGCGACTATCAAAAACTTTCTCTCGACGAAAATATCGATAAGGCCGCCGAGAAAAGCGCGGAGCTTATTTCGCTCGATGAGGCGCTGACGGAACTCAGTAAAGTGGATGAGTTGAAGAGCCGAATTGTTGAACTGCGATACTTCGGTGGATTAACCGTGGAAGAAACAGCCGAAGTCCTGGGCGTTACCCCAGTGACGATTAATCGCCACTGGCGCATGGCCAAAGCCTGGTTGTTTGGGAAATTACAGGAAGCTTGAAGTGGATTGGTTCGGCAACCGATTCGGCAGCACGAGCGAGATGCCCGTGCCGCCAAAACTTATCTACTGACCAATCGGAGGATCGGCCACCGTCGCCTGTTGCGTGGCATTCACGTGGATGGTGTTGCTGTCGGAATCCATGAAAAAGTGGTTCTTGCCGGTTGCTCCGACGCCTTCCGTGACCTGGGGATCGGCGTTTACCGAATAGCCGGCCTGCGCCGTCGTCGACTTTGGAACGACGCGCATTGTGAAGACATAACCTTCAACAATCGGAGTGGTGCCCGCATAGCGCGCGTCCAGTAGACCTTCCTTCAGCATCTCGTCAAAAGTGCCATAAGTGCTCCGCTGATGCGCGTTGTAGTAAAGCATCTGCTGCTCGGCAATCGTCCGCAACGATTTTACCGCCGCCGCTTCGTTGGCAGATCTAACTGCTGCCTTCCAACCAGTGACGCCGACTGCGATCAGGATTCCAATGATCGCGATAACGATCATCAACTCAATTAATGAAAAACCACGTTCAGAGTTTCGCTGTCTGTTTACTTTCATAACTTCTCCTTGCGCGTGATTACACGCCCACTGCGAATGAGGGTTCCGCGATTTCCAGCCGAAGCAAAAGTAATCACGCGGCCTTAGTGTACTACAGCGAATTAGGGATTGGGAGCGGGGACGCCTGGCGGTCAATAGCGTGTCGAAATTCAACTCAATTCGCCGTTTTTTACCGTTCTTTCTCCCCTGTGTGGCGCACCCGCTCGCGCGACCCCTAAATGAGGTTTCGCGTGCGGCAGCGTGTTTTAGCATGTAGAATGAGGCGAAAGTTGGCCTTAGCTGAAACTGCCGATGAGACGATTCGAATCAATTACGGGACAAGGACCACTGGTCGCTGCCGAAGCGACTGAGCGAGTCGAGCGCCTGCAACGCGCGATCGAGACCGTCATTAAGGGCAAACCGGAAGCCGTCAGGCTCGGAATAGTTGCGCTCATCGCCGGCGGTCATTTGCTGGTAGAGGACGTGCCGGGCGTTGGCAAGACCACCTTGGCCCACGCACTTGCGCGCGCCTTGCAGTGTAGTTTCCAGCGCATTCAATTCACCTCTGATCTACTGCCGTCTGACGTTATCGGGCTCTCGGTTTACAACCAACACACTGGAGTCTTCGAATGGAAGCCGGGACCGATTTTCGCGAATGTTGTGCTGGCTGACGAAATCAACCGCACCACGCCAAAAACGCAGTCTGCGCTGCTCGAAGCGATGGCTGAACGACACGTGACCGCCGAAGGCGTTACGCACCCGCTGCCTTCGCCGTTCATCGTGCTGGCGACGCAAAACCCAATCGAACATCACGGCACCTATCCTTTGCCGGAATCGCAGTTGGATCGGTTTATGCTGCGCCTCAGGATCGGTTATCCGGAAATGTCCGCCGAGAAGCAAATTCTGCGCGACCGCGAATACGCTGATCCACTGGAAGACTTGCGGCCGGTCATGACAGCAAATGAGATCGTAGAGCTGCAGCGAAGCGTCGCGGATGTTTCAGTTGACGATGCATTGATTGAATATCTGATGCGAATCGTCGCGGCCACGCGGGATTCAGAAATGCTGGACCTCGGAGTAAGCCCGCGCGGCACGCTGTCATTGTTCCGCGCGGCGCAGGCACTCGCTTTGACCGAGGAACGGTCTTACTGTATTCCGGACGATATCAAGCGACTTGTAGTCCCAGTCTTTGCTCACCGCATTCTCGTGAGCACGCGCTTCAGTTCATCGATGCGACGCAGCGAGGAAGCTGAAGCCGTTTTGCGCGAAATTATCAAGACGGTTAGCGTGCCGCTGTGAAGGCGTGATGGAAAATTCCGTTCTGACGACGCCTGATTCCTCAACCTCTGCCTCATCCGTACGTACTCAAGCTTCATCTTCTCCAAAATGGCGCAACATCGTGTTGGGCACATTACTCGTTCTGGCCGGACTGGCCGCCGCGATCATTACGATTGCCGCTCGTCAAACAGGGAACTACATGCTTGCCGCCGTGGCCGCGACTTTTTCCCTGATCACAGCGGCGTTGATGTTGATCTTCCTCGTCCCGCCACTCGCCCGCTCCGCACGTTTGGAAGTGAAGCGTTTCGACTTGCCAATCGGAATAACCAGCGGCGGGGGTATTTTTCTCCTCGTCCTTTTGGTCGTGGGATTCGCAGCCTGGAACACCGGCAATAACCTTCTGTTTCTCGTCTTTTCGCTTTTGTGTTCGACACTGTTTGTTGGCGGTGTCGCCGCGCGCGCGTCACTGCGCGACCTGATCGTGTCGGCTCGTTTTCCGGATCACATCTTCGCCGGCGAAGAAGCTCCCGTGATCGTCACTTTACGAAATGCAAAAGCTGTGTTGCCGTCGATTTCCATTTTCGTCGAGGCACGCGGGCCGGCAACTACGGGCGTAGAGGACCAGCGCAAAAGCCGTTTTCAAAAACGCCCCTTAGCTTACTTTAGTTATGTGCCGCATAGTGCAGCCGCCGAACAGCGAGTGACGCAGTTGTTTGAAAATCGCGGCCACGTTTTGATCACGGGCTTTGAAGTGTCAACGCGTTTTCCGTACGGCTTCTTCAGATTCCGGCGCCGCTTGCGCGCGCGCGATGTTGACATTGTTGTTTATCCGAAGCCGCAGGCGATGGGAGACGAACTTCATCTGTTGCCCGCCTACGCCGGACAGATGCCGTCACTGCGACGAGGAACCGGGCAAGACTTGTTTTCACTACGCGATTACAAACCGCAAGACGATCTCCGTCACATCGATTGGAAAGCGACTGCCCGTTCCCGCAATTTGACGGTCCGCGAATTTACTGCGGAAGACGAGCGGCGCATCACGATTGTGCTCGACACGCGCGACCTTTCGGCCGATGAGCCGGATTTTGTAAAGCGGTTTGAGGTGGGAGTGGTCCAGGCGGCGTCGCTCTTAAAACATTTCATCACTGAGCGAGCTGAAGTCAGGTTGGTTTTGGGAGGAGAAATCGGCGCCTACGGCATTGGTCTAAAGCATCTTTACGATTGTTTGCGCCGGCTTGCGCTGGTGGCGCCGGAGGCGCGGAGTGACGCCTTTGCCGCGTCATCAAAGTCCGGCGATACAGACGTTTATGGCCAGGATTACGCCATTGTGTTAACCACCGCACCACCGGGTACGATTCCCGCGCGGATTTGGCGTTCGTCGCACGTGTTGCACGTGTGATCGACCTTATCCGCAGATTACGCAGATTACACAGATTTCATCTGACAGCGGCAACGCCAAGTGTTGCGCCGCAACGGCTGCCCTCATCTGACTATTCGAAATCTGTGGAATCTGCGTAATCTGCGGATTAGACAGGTATAAACGAATCACAATTCAACAACGAGGAAACGTGTGGCAGTAGCAGTTGAGTTGAAACATCAGTTAACTGAACGACACGACTATTCAGCGATGGCGCTTAGGGTAGTCGCACTTTGTTTCGTCTTCTCGGGCGCGACCGGACTGATTTACGAAGTTCTCTGGGCACGCATGCTGGGACTCGTGTTCGGCGCGACGACGCTCGCTGTCAGCACTGTGCTCGCGGCATTTATGGGTGGCCTCGCGTTGGGAAGCGCACTCGCCGGACGCATGGCCGTAACGGTCAAGCGTCCGATTCGTGTCTACGGGTTGTTTGAAATAGGCATCGCGCTGTACGCCCTTGCTGTGCCGATGTTGTTTGCGGCGGTCGATGATCTCTACTCCGTCTTATGGACGCAGTTTAGCCCCAGCTTTTTCGTATTCAGTGTCATGCGATTTCTGTTGTCTTGCCTGATGCTGCTGGTGCCGACCACGTTGATGGGAGCGACGCTGCCATTGTTATCCGCCGCCCTGCTCCGGTCGGATCGAGTTACAACCACATCCATTACCAGGCTCTACACCCGAAATCTCGTCGGTGCGATCCTGGGATGTTTGGCGGCAGGTTTCGTCTTGCTACCTTCACTAGGTGTGCGCACAACAATTTACGTCGCTTCTTTCGTAAACATCGTGATCGGCCTGGCTGCGATCTTCGTGGACAGCCGGCTAAGTTCCGCAGTCAAACCTCAGTTAGACGAACCAGTGATCGATACGACGGGCGACGCGCGCGAGTCATTTTGGTTCTGGTTGTTCTGCGCGTTTGTTTCCGGATTTGTAACGTTCAGTACGCAAGTGGCATGGACGCGCATACTGACGATGATCGTTGGTTCAAGTACTTACGCATTCAGCATCGCCGTAGCACTCTTCCTGGTAGGTTTAGCCGGCGGCGCCTTCATGGTCGCTCGCAGCAACCTCAAGGGAAAATTACTGAAGGCAATATTCATACTTGAATTGCTGACAGCGCTTAGCCTGGTCTTCAGTCTCTTCATGGTGAATAAAATCCCCTGGGTCCTGATTTCGATCGGATTACGTTTGCAGATCAACAGTTGGAGTGGATTGTTGGCACTGCAAATCCTGTGCGTAGCTCTGTTGATTCTGATTCCCGCTTTGCTGATGGGAACTGTGATGCCGCTGGTTTTGATTTGGG
The DNA here is from genome assembly GCA_963730985.1 of Pyrinomonadaceae bacterium. Taxonomy (GTDB): domain Bacteria; phylum Acidobacteriota; class Blastocatellia; order Pyrinomonadales; family Pyrinomonadaceae; genus PSRF01. The sequence continues at coordinate 1,278,354 of CAVSTX010000004.1, read as the reverse complement.
CGGGAGAAAACTCGCGAACGTCGGTGCGTTGGGTGGGTCGCAGCTACGCGGTAAACACCGTGGGAGCGATCGTTGGAGCATTCAGCGCCGGATTCGTCTTGATTCCAAGATTCACCACACGTTTTACGATCCTGTTTGCGGCAGCTTTGTCTCTCGTTGTTGCAGGTCTCGCTTATGCGAAGAGAATTCGCTCGAGTGAGCGTGTGTCGGGCAATAAACTTACTGTGGCGGCTGCGACAGTTGTTGTCATCGCATTGATGTTCATCCTGGCTCCGCGGATCGATTTGGCAAATCTTTCACTCGGGGCCTACGACAGTCTGGTGCGCGTCATTGCGAAAACACGCGGCCCCGCGACGGCTGAAAGACCACGCGGCCCGGGTGGACACGAGCTGTTGATGTATGAAGAAGGACCAACGTCGACTGTGTCTGTTCGCAAGGATTGGGGAGTGACGTCTCTGGCAATCAACGGCCGGACGAACGCTTCCGATCGCGAAGACATGCCAACTCAGGTGATGGTGGGCCAGCTTCCGCTCCTGATCGCGCCGAACAACCGGAATGCGTTGGTCGTGGGGTTCGCTTCGGGAGTGACGGTGGGGGCGATGCTCCAGTCGCCGATTCAATCTCTTGAATGTGTTGAGCTCGAACCTGCGACAGTCAACGGTTCGCGTTTCTTCGAACACGTGAACAATCGGCCGCTCAATGATCCGAGAACGCGTTTGATCATTGACGACGCGCGGACATACCTGCGTGTCACGCCGGCGCATTACGACATCATTGTGAGCGAGCCGAGTCATCCATGGGTGCCGGGTGTTGCGAACTTGTTCACGAGAGAATTTTTCACGCTCGGACGGGAGAAGCTGGCTGATGATGGAGTGTTTGTGCAGTGGGTGCAGATTTATCAGCTCTCAACCGACAGCTTGAAGTCAATACTGGCAACTTTTCACGGCGTCTTTCCTCATGTGCTGGTGTTTCGTGTCGAAGGGGCTGCGAACGGGAAAGATCTGATACTCCTCGGAAGCAAGCAGCCGCTGTCCTTACAAAAGTTGGCGGAACGAATGACAGAGGCGCGCACAAACGCGGAGCTGAAGCGGGTGAACATAATGAGCGGAGACGACGTTAAGTCGTGGTTTGTTTGCGACGAAACGCGGTTGGGTCCTGCTGTGGCCGGAGCTGTTATCAATACCGACGACAACATGCACGTTGAAACCACAGTCCCGCGCGAAGCATTTCGACCTCTAATGGAAGGCAACTCTGCGTGGTTGCGTTCATTGGGGGAGAGGTGAGTTTTTATCCCCTCCCCGCGAGCGGGGAGGGGTCAGGGGTGGGGTCGTGCGAGCGTCACCTCTCCCCCACCCCCCTCTCCGCTGGCGGAGAGGGGGCAATGCGCAGATGGAGATGCACGAGTGGAAGGAGTTAAGCCATCGGGCAAGCCAGCACGGAACATAATTCCCACTTGCCGTTGCGATGAGAATAGACGTGCACAACTTTGTAGTGACCGCTGAAGTCGTGTCCCTGGTAGTACCACTTCGCTGAATCCTTCGCAGTGATGATGGCTGTTTCACCCCAGATGCGGACGGTCACATTCTCACGATTGATATGCTCTATTCGGATGTTGCCTGAAACCACATCGCCGATAAACTGGCCCTTATCGTCACCTTCCATCGGATAAGCGAAGAAGAAATCGTCAGCCATTATGCGCGCGAGTGTTTGGCCGTCGGCGCGCACCAATGCCTTCACCCAGTCGTCATTCATCTGCCTGAGAAGCTGCTCGATTTCGATTCTTGAGGTTGGATCAGCCATGTTCACTAGAAGGACCGTCTGCGGTTGGGAAAAGAATCGCGGGCAGTTTTTATTTCAATTTGGCTGCTCAGTCAACTTTTGCAGTCAATCTTTTGCCGCTAATGCTTGAAATAATTCGGAGGCAGCAGTATGTGCACTCCGAATACAGTCAGAAATCCCTGGACCAGTAAACGCGTTACCCGCCAAGGCGAAGTTGTTTATTCCGGCTTCGTAACGGCGAATTCGCTCAACTCGCTCAAGGTGACCCACCACGTACTGCGGCATCGAACGCGGCCAACGACTGATCTCGGCGAGCTCGGGTGGCCGCTTGATTCCTAAGAGTTGCTGAAGGTCTGCGCACACTTGCGACTCAAGTTCACGGTCGTCCAGGTCGAGCACATTTGGTTGAAGTGCTCCGCCAACAAACGCTCTGAGCAGCACATAGCCCTCCGGCGCACGTCCGGCGAACTTAACACTACTAAACGTGCAAGCCATTAGGGTTCGTTTCTCAACGAACGGAACTACAAAGCCAAAGCCGTCGAGCGGATGGTCTATGTCTTCACGTTTGTATGCCAGGTTAACCGTAGCGCTCGATGCATGAGGAATTGCGTCAAGCTCTTCAGCAAGGTTGGGTTCGGTTGGACGAATCAGGCCGGCAGCGGAATGCGACGAGACGGCTAGACAAACGGCGTCAGCGATCACCGTTTTTCTGTTGCCTGTTTCAACTCGCCACTGCTCAGCATTGTGACGCGACAACTGTTCGACCTTCGTGTTGACTAAAATCGACCCGTGCTGGGAAATAAATTCAACTAGCCGGTCCGTTAAGACCTGCATGCCGCGATCGAACGACGCAAATAACCCGTAGCGAGCTCCTGACGATGCTGGAGAAGGGCGTTGACGAGGCGCCGTCCTCGCAGCAGATTCGTGATTGATCGATTCACTTTCGCGTTGTGCTCGCAACGCGCGAATGAGGCTGCCGTGCTTCCGTTCCATTTCCAACAGGCGCGGCATCGTCGCCCTCAGACTAAGCGTCTCCGGATCGGCCGTGTAAATTCCCCCGATCATTGGTTGGGCCATTCGTTCGAGAGCCTCTTGTCCGAGGCGTCGTCTTACGAAATGAGCAAGACTTTCGTCAGCGATACCGTTTTCGGTAGCACGCGGTAACACCAGGTCCATCAGCATTCTGGCTTTGCCTTGCCAACTAAAAATGTCGCTGCCAAAGAACGGCCGAAGCTGCGAGGGAGCCATTAAATAGAAGCCTGCAGGAACGGGTCTTAGGCGTCCCTTCTGAACAACAAAAGTCTGACGATGCGATTCGTTGGTTTTGATGACGTGCGCTTGAAGTCCGAGGCGTTGGGCAAGAAGCAACGCTTCCGGCTTTTCAGTTATGAAAGAATCTGGTCCGCGCTCCAGGAGAAAGCCGTCACGCGCTTTCGTCTGAATGATTCCACCGGCTTGCTCGCCCGCCTCCAGGACGGTCACTTCAATCGGCTGTTTTGCTTCGGTGCTCAGCTCCAGCAGCTTGTGCGCTGCTGCGAGACCCGTGATACCGCCGCCAATGATTACGACGTTCTTCATGTCAGCGCGCAGGACAGCAACCTATGTCGCACGCCGGAAGCGACGCATTGTCGCCGTCGGTTGCAGGACCGGGATTGATCCGTTCAAGGATGAGTTCGCGAATCATCTCGATGAAAGCCGGATGCGTACCTGCGGTTGCTGCACGTTTCATATTGACGCCAAGGTCGTCGCACAATCGCCGTGCTTCAACATCGAGATCGTAAATCACTTCCATGTGATCCGACACAAACCCAATGGGGCAAATCACCACGTCGGTTAAACCTCGTGCCTTGAGAGTCTGCAGGTGTTCGAGAATGTCAGGTCCGAGCCAGGGAATTGATGGTGGTCCACTACGACTTTGAAATGCCAGATCGTATCGTTCGATGCCGAGCTGTGAGGCCACCAGACGACATGCTTCTCTCAACTGTTCTTCGTATTTGCAGTTCTGGGCCATCGACACCGGAATGCTGTGGGCGGTGAAGATAAGGTGGACGCCAGGTCTGTTTTCCTCTGCGAACTGCGAGAAAGAGCGCCGCACCTGTTCGACGTTCGCGAGGATGAATTTCGGATGATTGTAAAACTGGCGGATCTTCTCAACTTTGGGCGCACCCGGCCCGGCGGCTTCCCGGGCTGCCTCGATATTTTCCAGGTACTGGCGGCAACCTGAATAAGAGCTGTACGCCGAAGTTACGAACGCTATTGCGTTTCGTATCCCGTCATCACGCATCTTGCGAAGAGTGTCCGGCAGAAGCGGATGCCAATTTCGGTTGCCGAAGTAAACCGGCAAAGTTGGCCCACTCGACTGCAGTTGTTTTTCGAGCGCTGCGATCAGCTCGCGGTTTTGAGCATTGATTGGACTTACCCCGCCAAACAATTCGTAATGCTTCGCCACCTCCAGCATGCGCTCCTGGGGTACATTGCGCCCGCGCAAAACATTTTCGAGAAACGGCATTACGTCCTGCATGCTCTCCGGTCCGCCGAAAGAGACAACCAACACGGCGTCGTACATCGGCGATTGCACGAGATCACTCATTGATGTGGATTGGGAGATAAAGACCTATTCAACTAACCAGGAATCGTGGGGATATTCTAGAGGCTATCGTTATGAGGCGCTAGCGGGGGTTCGATTTGAAGAACCGTCGTTAGTCCGCGTTAACGGACGGTTGAAAATAGCCCAGCGATTCATCGCTGGGATTGGCAAGAGTGCAAAACAAAGTCCGTGAAGCGGACGAATGAATGAGTGGGGTACCCCTACACCCTTTCAGCCGTCCGCTTCACGGAGTCAAATCCTCTACCTGTTTATCCCAGCAGTAAACTGCCGGGCTACTTTCAGTCGTCCGCTTTGCGGACTGATGAAAATACTTTCTAACCAAAAGCTATTGACGCGCTACCGCCGCGTAATCTCAAATCCTCTTGGTGCGTAGTTGATTCGACGCATCTCGTGAATGCGGCCGTTGTCGCGAAAGCCTTCAACTACTTCGTAGCCCAGCAATGCCAGCACGCGTCCACGAACGAAGAGCGGGCGCGCATTGCCATACCAGTCAACGCACGAAGCTCTACATCCGTCGTCAGTCGCTCTCTCTGGGCGCGATCCCAGTTCGCCAACTTCTTCGAACTTCAGCGACTCGTTTCGAAGAAATAGGATCGCAGCCGACGACTCAAACAGATGCCGGTAACCCGGGCGCGAAGGCGTGCTGATTGGCAAACCCAACGTGCCGGAGTCTGGTCCATCTGCTTTGTAAAAGAAGCCATGACTTCGCAGTTCGCCCTGAGATGCGCCTTTTCGTACATAGCCACCAGCGACATCAGGCGATGCGGCAAGTCGAATAGCAGTGAAATGTAGATCGTCACCCTCAGTTCCTACGATCACCGCATCCCGTCCCATTTGTTCGATGCGGTCTATTCCATGTTTCAGCCGCAGAGTTGAGACGTCGCCGCCGGCCCAACGCACCGCAAACAGGTCGGCTCCATTAGTTTTCTGGTTGGAACCCCAACCGTTGCCTGTACCGTAGAGCACATAGTCACTGACGAATCGGTTTTGAAAAGTGTAACCCTGCGGTTCCGGTAGCTCTCGATACCTGGACGAGGGAACAGGCTCGCTGCCATCTGAAAAGCTGCTGATGGGCACGCGCATAAGGGCAACGTCGCCTGAAGCGACTTCGGCGGCCCACATTCCATCGCCGGAAGAATTGGCACGCACCAAAACATTGAGATGCTGGTCGTCACTCTCGTTAAACGAGAACTGATCAATTGGACTGCCTGAAACGATCAATGCGCTGGGAGCGGATGCGTCGAGCGGCATCCGGTAAAGCATCGACTGCTCGCGCTGCTTATCGCCGCTTTGCACCCAGTCAGTAACCCAAACGTAAACCGACTCGGGCGATACGTAGAAAACACGTCCTGGCGGTCCCAATACAGCACTTGCGTTGCAGGCAAAGCCACTGTTTGCCAAATCGCAAACGGTAACGGTGTGAAGAGACAAACCGTAGGACGGCGTCAGCTCCTGCTCTGGGCGATAGACTCGCGTCGATGAAACAACGCGGTGAAACTCACCAGCCTTAGCGCGCTTGTGCCACTTTCTTACCGCCGGAAAACTCGCAAATGGATCCTGAGCGCCGGGATCGAGATAGAGCGGCGTGTAAAAAATCAATTTGTTGCCGATCAAACGGCTGGCGTAGTTGCGCGAAGAATAGTAGTCGTTGGACCGTAAGTGGTAAGTCGAGCGGTAGGAAATCTTTCCACGTTCATTGATATTGAATAGTCCGACCTCGGTCCCGCCGCGCTCGTAGCTGTACCCGATCACCACGATCGTATCTTCAGACACGAGCATTTCGTCATACCACGTGCTCTCTGGATTGATGTCTGGGCCAAAGGCATCGACAGCTGAAACAGGTTTAAGAGATCCATCCCCAAGTTTGACGGTGAAAAGACGGCCCCGCCTTAACACCACGAGGTGATCACCATGGAGCTTTACGATCCCGCCCTCGTCAACTCCGGCGTGTTGGACGTTGGTGATCGATTCTTCCCTGGCCAGGGTTACAGACTCGTCAAGTGCAGCCGGTGCACCAGCAACTGTGACCGTCTCAGAAACGGCGCCAGCATTCCCACGAGCACGGCGTGATTGTTTTTTCGCAATTTCCTTCAAGTAAGCGGTAAGTTCCTGATCGGACCCGAAAGACCGCATCGTCTTTTTTGTAGACGCACTCCAGTTGGCGGATAAAACGGGAGGCACTGAATCAGCAGAAACGTCAGCGCAGGCCAGCAACACTGTCACGGTCGACAGCACGCTGACGGCAAAAAGGACTAGTTTTTTCATTGGTGTCTTGACCTCACTCTGCAAGCTCTCAAATCGTGGGTGACCAGCATGACCTGGCTAATGAACGGACCACGCGAAGAAACTTGCAGGGGAGAGATCAAGTTTGAAGGTACTGGCAGGCGCTTGTGCCCGCTGGGGTCGGGTTTGCGGCTCTGCCGCCTTTCAAAGCGGAGGGAGCCGTTCTTCTTACCTGTAAAGAAACAAGAAAAGGCAACTTGGTTGCTTCGACCCGAGCTTACCAAGCGAAAAGAAAGTTGTCAGACAAATTCGGGATCTGGTGGTGGAACGCGCTTAGGACCAGGCGAGGAATTGGGAATCAACAGCTGTTGGCTAAGCGCCGAGGCGCGAACTGTGAAAGCCTGGGCCAACGGCCCAGGAAGATCAGCCCAAAATTACAGTTAGCGCTGAAAGCGCGAAATTCGCACGCCCAAGGTGTTAGTCCGCGCCTTCAGCGTTTTCTGAGCTCGTTTGCAGGGTTTTCCTGGGCCGTTGGATTAAGGTACGACCCGGACGCGTGCCTTATTGCTGGTTTTCCCGCGCAACGACAAACTCAACAAATATTCTCTGCCGCGCGGTAAATTTTCAGGGAGTCTTACGATCACCTGAGTCAGCCAATCAAAACCCGGCACCCGTCCAGCAAATTCAACGGTGAGGGGATAGACCACGAATTGAGAATCCTCAGCCTGGACCGTTATGCGCGGAAATGGTTTCGCCGGGTAACAAGTCACCATTAAGCACGAACAACATCAGCCGAGTTTGATGATCCGAACTGAAGTTGAACAATGTGGAGACTTCAAACGGGTCGCGCATCAGCGTTGCGAGATTTAGCGCAACTGCACGGTCAGTATCTGGTTCAGTCAGAAGCACAGGCGCCGGCAAGGTTACGGTTAGCAATGCCTCACTGCTGGTGGCCGCGCCAAACGCATTTGAAACAACACAACGAAACCTCGCACCATCATCGGCTAGTGTTGCCGGTGGAGTTGTGTAGCTGCTTCCGGTTGCAGCGGCAATGTTGGAGCCGTTCTTTTGCCATTGATAACCAAGTGGCGCCGTGCCGCTCGCGCTAACGTTGAAAGTGGCTGTCTGCCCCTCAGAGACAGCTTGATCTGAGGGGTGGGCGGTTATGGCCGGTGCCGTTCCCGATGGCGCTGAGAACAGGACTCTAAAAATTGACGAGGAGCCGCGTGCGAGATAGTAAAGGCTTCCGTCATTGCTGACTTTCACATCCACTGGCTGCGAGATATTGCTCGCAAACGCGTCGGCGGTGTTGTTCGCCGGATTCATCACGCGGATCCAGCCGCTACATAAATCTGCAAAGAAATACTTACCGACAAAACTCGCGGGAAACTGCACGGTCACAGGATTGTAAAAACTGCCTCCAGCAATTGCGCAGCCGGTAGTTGGTCCAGAACCGTGGCCATAACTCAACAACGGACTGCGGAACGCTGGATCACTAGTCGCGCCCTCCGTGTTGGGCCAACCATAATTCGAACCCGCAATGCCATCGTTAATTTCTTCCCAGGTATTTTGACCGACGTCGTTTATGAAGATGCGGCCGGTGCCTGGTTGAAAGGCAAACGTAAACGGATTCCGGAGACCGAGCGCCCAGATGCTTCTGTTTACGCCAGTCGCCGTGTTGAAAAACGGATTGTCCGCAGGCACGCTGCCGTCGCTGTTTATGCGCAGCATTTTTCCCAAACGGTTGCTGAGCGTCTGCGCGTTCGCGCCATTCGCGTTGTCGCCGACCGCTATGTAGAGCTTGCCGTCGGGACCAAAATGAATTGCGCCGCCGTTGTGGTTGGTAGCGCTGCTCAGGTTTTCCAGATCGAGAATCGCGACTTCGCTACCGCCGACGGCGACGTCTCCATTCGCACGTGAACCGGCTGACGCGGTTATGCCGCGGAGTAGTAGACGTCGTGTAGTAAACGTATATGAAATTGTTAGTCTGGAAGTTTGGATCAAATGCGACGCCGAGGAGGCCACGTTCGCCGCTGGGGTCGACAGACACCGTCAAAAAGGGTGTTGTCAGGAGAACGCCGTTCTTGATCACGCGCAACTGTCCGCCCTGTTCGCAAACGAACACGCGACCGTCAGGCGCGATCTCAAACGCAGTGGGATTTGAAAGGCCGGCGATTTGAGTCTCAGTAAAACCAGTCGGCAGGGTGGCTGCATTAGCTGACGCGAAAACCGTGAACAGGACCGTCACGGTCACGGCGACTCGGCGAAGATAAATGGAAGCCATGCGTTATTCCGCGCCTACCGCGCTCTCAACACTCGTACAGATGGCTCCGGACCTGTGGCCCAAGCTGTCACAGTATTCGCCTTTGGGGCACAGACAACTGCCATTCATCGAAACAAAGTGAATCGGTCAAAACTTTGAGGAGACTTTACAGGGGCACTGAATCGTGGGGGATGTTTTGGACGTGAGAATTATACAACAGCTCGAACGTTCATAGTCTCGGCGGCTCACTTGGGGCTTCAAGGTGGCATTGTGCCTCAGGTCCGTGTCAGAGCGGGCGCAAGCGCTTCTTCCTGACTGCGAGATACCGAAGGTAATCCATCTTTCCCAACCTTCGAGGTTGCCAGGACCGAGTGGTTATTACCCAAACTGCACCGTCAACATTGAGATCGAACCGCCGTCAAAGCCCTCAACAGGAAAGCTTACATTTTCACCAGGCCTGCGCGTAGCCAGAACATAAATCAACGGCAAATAATGGTCGGGTGTGGGTGCAGACAGCAGCGCATCACGACCAAGACCCTCGTAATTGACGAGCGGCATGTCGTTGCCGGTGGTCAAAAGTTCCCGAGCAAGTGTCTCGAAGCGAACGGCCCAGTCGAAAGGCTGCGCGTCGTGTCTGCCCCAGGCATACGTGTGAAGGTTGTGAACAAGGTTTCCGCTTCCAATCACCAGCACGCCTTCATCGCGCAACGGAGACAAACGCCGCGCCAGTTCATAGTGAAACTCCGGCGGCTGAGTTTCATCGATGCTCAACTGGACCACTGGAATGTCAGCTTCTGGAAATACGTGACAAAGTACCGACCAGGTTCCGTGGTCCAACCCCCAACTGCGATCATCGAGAGCAACCGAAGTGGGCGACAGTAATTCACGCACGCGGGCAGCAAGCTCCGGGTTACCGGGTGCCGGATATTGAACCTTGTAGAGGTCCGGTGGAAAACCGCCGAAGTCGTGAATGGTCCGCGGCGATGTCATTGCCGTAACGGCGGTGGCGGGAAAATACCAGTGTGCGGAAACGCTCAGGATAGCGCTGGGCCGGGGAATCGCATCGCCGATGGCGCGCCATCCATCGGTATAAATATTTTTCAGCAGAGCATTGAGCGGATTACCGTGCCCAAAGAAAATCGCCGGCATCGTCGTCATAGCCCAGAGTGGCACGGCCGTCACGTCCGCGCAACATGGGGCAGCGCTGGTGAGTCACATTATTCGTCGTCGGTATCTTCCGGTGTGGTGCCGCGAATTTCGAGAGGAGTCGTAAGCGGCATAATCCAGCGCGCAGGCAACCATCCGGCACGTTCCTTCGCGAGGTCAACATTTGGGTCCACAAGCAACTGCGGTTTACGCCCGTTCAGTGATGACATCACTCGCGCACGCACTTCAACGTCGTTGTAACCCTGAGCGCGTTTCTGTTCCGCCAGGTGATGGCTGTATTGCAGGACCATGTGTGGCTTCGTCGCCATCTTCATCATTTGCCGCCAGTCAAGATGGTCGCTTCCATCGACAGTCCACGTTTGCCCACTCTGCGGATGTGTGATGGTAAACAAGGCCTCGCCGCGCTTCGTTCTCAATTTCATGTGCCACGAAAAATTGTGACCTTCTTCGGTCCAACTCACATTACCCGGATACAAAAAATGCCGCAGCGGCATCAACACTTGAAAAACTACGAAGGCTGCGAGTAGTACCGCCACGAGTTTCTGCGGAGTTGTTAGTTTTGGCACATGCGTGTTTTGTGTTGCCGGCGCATGCCCGGCAACATCGTCGTTGATATCTGCCGAGGCGCGCGGGCGAGATGTCTGGTCAACCTCGCCATCCTCCGGCTCACGGAGCGCGGACCCGGGGTTCATGAACGCACGCGCGAAGCGCCGCACGAGGTCAGGCGGGAAAAACATCAGTGTGGCGCCGAGCATGAACCACGGAAAAATTCCTATGTTGAAGATCAGCGCATTCACGATGTTGAAACCGACCGCCGCCACAAATGCGAAGGGCCGGGTGCGCCGCCACAAAAGAAGCGGAACAACCAGCAGGTCGAGCAACAGCCCGCTGTAAACGAAGAAATAAACTACAGACTCCGACTGGAAAATCTTGCCGATCGCGGGAAACTTTGTCAGCGGCGCGAGCCATTTCCTCATTGGCTCACCGCCGACCAGCCAATCGTGGTTGAGTTTTGCGATGCCGCCGTAAAAGTAAGCAATTCCAATCTGAAAGCGCAGCAACCACAACGCCCATGTTGGCGCGATGTCCGATTTCAACTTCGGGCGCAAAAGCGAGTCAATTGAAAACGCGCGATGCGCCGGCAGAAACATCATGATGAAACTGATGAGACTGACGAGATAGAAGTGATTCAGATATCGAGTTTGGTCGAGCAGGAAAACGTAAGTGAACCCGAGAAAGAAAACGACTGTGGCAACTCGGTACAGGAGGCCTAGTGAAATGCAAATTGCCGCGAGAGCCACGACAGCAAAGTGGATATACATGCCATTGCCCGGCCATGGCTTGACCCAGTCGAACCCGTAATAAGTGAAGTGGAAAACGGGTGCAACGTAATAACGAGTAATCCAGCCGTAACTGAAGTACCGGTAAACTTCCCACGTCATGATCGCCCCGAAAACCACGCGGAAGAACACGAGGGAAGAGATATCAACCGGAACGAACAGCCGCGCCCATATCCGCTCAACGAGACTGTGTGTCGCGGGACTCGCTACAGAAACAGCAGGGAACTCGTTCGGTTCGATGTAAGTCGCTTCTCTCATCCCAAATGTTTTGGATTATTTCCGACGCACGACATCATTACGACGTGATCTCATTGCGAACTATCTATCTTTCTTGCTGGTTCAAGCGTTCGGGTCGTGTGCTCCGTAACGCTTAATCCACTAAAGTCCTCAGGTTTGACTTCAGTTAATTGGTTATTTGCATGAGGCCCGGGTATTGCAGTCTGTCGACCACGCTGAAGATCGTTTCGCATCTTTCGGCTAACTACAAAGTTAATCATCTGGAGCGCTGCAACAATAACGCAGGCCAGAGGAACGAAAACAAAGAACGGCGAGTCAGTGCTATCGAGTGATATGAGAACTGCCACGCCTGCAAACAACGCGAGCACCACACTCACGATACTGTTATTGGCGAGGCCTTTTGCCTTTAGCTCGGGGGTTTGTCCGCCGATGACGTCGATGCGCGAGGGGCGACCGCTTAAATCCTGTAACCACTCTCCGCAACGCTTGCAGTAGGTGTTGGTTCGTTGGCCTTCCGCGCCACATCGCGAACAAAAAATAACTTCCGCGCTCATTTTTAACCAATTGATGCCGCCAATAGTGCTCTCATCAGTATCGACTTGCAGAAGAAGTCACTCAGAAGCTTGCTCCCCTCTCCGCAAGCGGAGAGGGGATGGGGAGAGGTTAGCTGCAGCGCGAAACCCCACCCCTAACCCCTCCCCGTTTACGGGGAGGGGACTATGCAAGACCTGACGCTTTGCGCAAAGCCATTCCAATTAATTGCGTGTCCCGACGTGGGAACCGTGCCAGGCGGCGACCCTCCACTTTCCACCCCGCCGTACATAAACTTTCGTGAAGCGCCAGTCGTCTTCAAACTCATTGACGTTGTTTGTGCGTCGTCTTTCGAGCTGGCCAGTGACTATGGCTGAATCTCCGTATACTCGGATACGAATGTCGGAAGTCTTGTAACTGTGAAACTTCATCCTGCCTGACTTCCAGATTTCCAGTGATTCTGCTTTCGTCATCACCGGCATGTCAGGCACCGTGACGACCAGATCGTCATCCCAAAGTTTATCGAGAGCCGCAGCGTCGCCTTTCACATGAGCGTCGTTCCAAACACTTTCGAGGCGCGTCAGTTCAGCCACGGCCGCCGCCTGTTTCTTGTCTTGTGCGGAAGAACTGGCACTTACCACCGCCAGAACGACAGTCAAAGATATCAGCCGAACAACTGCATTTGTCTTTAGTGTGAAAACGTTCATGCGGAATAGAGATCAATCACGCGCGCAATGGCCCTCCGACACACCGCGCAAAAATAATCCGTGCGGCTAAACATGATGCAATCGATCTGCGGGCGGTAGTAACCCTTCGCCTCGTAATTCGCGCCTTCAAACGCGCCCACACGGCCCCAGTATTGTTCGCGCTTGAACATCGCCTGTTCATGGGCCAACTCTTCGCGAAAGAGCGCTTCCATTACGCTTTCCGGTAACTTCTGACGGCGGATTTCCGCGCGACGTTTTTGAATGGCCCGTGAATACGTTTCAAATTCTTCCTTGGGCCAGGCCGTGGGAATCGGTGTACCAGGCGAAACCAGGTCCTTCCACTTCAAATTCGCCGGGTCGAGAAGAGCTGTGGCGTTTGGCTCCCAGGGCTCTACGCGTTCAGCCGGCGCTGCTGCATATGCGACCGGCGAAGTGTAGTACTCATCAGCGAGTGCGGCGAAGTGATGCCCAAATTCGTGAACGAATACATAGTCCGCGAATCCATTGTCGGCGGCCACCGTGCTATAGAGATTGAATATTCCGCCGCCGCCGTACGTCCGATTGTTCGCGAGGATTTCAATAAACTCATACGGCGCAAACTGAGCGACTTTTCTGAGCGCGCGATTATCAAAACTCAGAATGTAACGTTCTGAGCCAAAAGCATCGTAAGTGGAAAGCGAATCGCGATAAACGCCGGTAGACGGACGCGAGATGCCGGATTCCGATGCGGGCGGACAGAGACCCCACACGTTGAAATCCTGAGCGCGCTCTTTAAATGGCGAAGTCGCGAATAAGGTTTTGATGAAACGGCGCGCGTCGCGTGCAAACTTCGCTGCCTCGCGTGCCGTGTAGCCGTCGCCGATTAGGAGTAGATCGACTTTCGTGGCCGGGTCGCCAGACTGATGCAGCGGGAGCAACGGAGCAGGCGCGCGCGGCTTGGAACGATCAATGAAGATGTCCTTGGGGTCGACTGCCAGCGACCAAATATCTATCCACGCGTTTTTTGGATCGCGCTTCCGCAAAACAATTTCGACCGGAACCTCAGGAGCGGGGAAGCGCAACGATTCACTAAATGTTCGCATGATCGTTTTCGCTTCATCAGTGGTTTCCCACTCACCATAGACCGACGCAAACCCCCGCGAATATAGAATTCGTTTCGACTGCGCGTCGCGTACTTCGAAGAAATACTTGCCGAGGTTTGTACTGTCGATTGTCTTGTTAATGTTGCCCGGCCACGGCAACGGCTCGATTACGACGCGATCCACGCTGAAATGTTCCTGTTTGTCGTTACCGGTGTGGAAATAATCCACGCGCATTGTTTGGGGCTGAGCGGCCATGGATACAGTGCAGAAAAAGGGAAGGAGAAATAGTAAGAACGAGAGTCTTTTCATAGTGGGCCGATTGTAAGCGAATTGGGCCCGGAAATCAGAACGATCCCCGAACCCACACAAATTCACACGAAGACTACTTGGCTTTCCTGTGTGTAGGGTAAGTTAATTAGTGGATCGAATTTTCCCTCAGCTGAAACATCGCTGCCGGCCTTGGCATTTGAACTCGCGTTTGCGTCACCTGTTGCACTTCCAAATTGAATCCGCGAAATGACAAATGAGAAATGAGAAATGGTTTTCCTCACTCCTCATTCTCACCACGCTATTCCCATGGATCATACGTGCCAATAGACCACATGTGACCTTCCGGATCGCGACAGGTAAATCCACGACCGCCGTAGTCCTCGGTCTTAATGTCGATGAGGATTTCTGCGCCGGCTGCCTTCGCTTTGTTGTAAACGGCATCGGCCTCATTAACGACTAAATAGCACGACTGGGTTTCTGCGCCTCCGATTTCGTCAGGCTGTTTCATGAAACGGCCAAACTCAGTAGTGACCACCGAGCCCAACATGACCATTCCGTTTCCGAAACTTAGTTGGGCGTGAGCGATCGTGCCGTCCTCGTTGGGAACGACGAGTTGTTTTTCAAATCCAAGATGTTCACACAGCCACGCGATCGCTGCGGGGGCGTCGCGATAACGCATCGCCGGAATCACCGTTGATTTGGTGTTCTTTGGGGTTGGCATGTTCGATCTCCTCCGCGTGGCACGGGCGTCCCGCCCGTGCGTAGTCGTTTACAAATGTGGCTGCATATACGAACGTGCGTTGAGGTTACCTGATCCTCTGTTGCTCATTGAGCACTGCCCTTGCCCACCAATTCCCAATCCTTGCTTTGGTCCAGTGAGCAAGGTTAGCACCCCTTCGCTTCTTGATGGTAATCAGTGAATTGTTGTTCGAGTGTTTGAGTTTCACCTGCCACCTCCTCGCGGGTGAGCACGAGATTATTTAGAGGCGGTACGGAGAACAACTGGATTGGAAGAGTGTAAGGGATCACGACTATGCCACGGTTCATGCATGGCGCGATTAGAACTAGAAGATGGAGCCGGCGTGCGACGATGAGCGAGACGTGCAGATAAAGGGAACGCGCACGGGCGGGACGCCCGTGCCACAACCGCCATGCTATACTTAGCCGCTGTTTAGCCCCTCAGGTGCTGCCTACGTCAGCGTGACCTCTTCCGGAGAGTTGAGTAAGCCATTAGAGTGAGTAATGTCCTGGAGATTATCCCGCTCGGCGGTATCGGCGAGTTTGGGATGAATTGCATGGCTGTGCGTTACGAGGATGAAATGATCATTCTCGACGCGGGCATGGGTTTCCCCGAGGAGACGGCTTACGGCGTCGATGTTTGCATTCCCAATTTCGACTTCCTTGAAGAGTACCGCGACAACATCACCGCGATCGTGCTCACGCATGGTCATGAGGACCATCTGGGCGCGCTTCCCTACATACTGAAAAAGTTTAACGTCCCGGTTTACTGTTCCCACTTCACCGCCGGGCTCGCCGAAAGCAAACTTGACGAACATGATTTGTTGGGCGACACGCTGCTCCATCGTGTGGCGCCGCGCGATGTTGTTGATATCGGCGTCTTCAGCGTCGAATTTATCCGCGTCTCCCATTCGCTGGTCGACTGTTTCTCGCTCGCCATCTCGACACCGGTGGGCACAATCATTCACACCGGTGATTACAAAGTTGATGAGACGCCTGTAATCGGCGAGCCAATCGATCTTCGCTCATTTCGCAGATACGGCCAGGAAGGCGTGTTGGCGTTGCTGTCGGATTCAACCAACGCCACTGTTCCAGGCCGCACGCCATCGGAACGCGCAGTTATTCCCGCATTCGAGGAAATATTTGCCGAAGCGCCCGGGCGCATCATCGTGGCGGCATTTGCATCCTCAATTCATCGACTTCAGATCGTGCTGGACGTGGCCCAGCAGTTCAACCGAAAGGTTTGTGTCCTGGGCCGTTCGATGCTGAAAAACGTAGATGTTGCTGACCGCTTAAACTACCTGGATATTCCTGATGGGTTGCTGGTGCCGCTGAATGAAGCGAAGCAAATGCGCGATCACAAGGTCGTGTTTCTGGTTACCGGTTCGCAAGGTGAATCCCGCGCGGCGCTATCGCAGATGGCGAATCAAAGTTACAAGGGTTTGACGATCGACGAAGGCGACACGGTGGTGCTGTCAGCGCGTATCATTCCCGGAAACGAGCGTTTGATCTCGCGAATGATTGGAATGATCTACAAACGCGGCGCCAACATCATCGAGGAGAAACGCCGGCTGATCCACGTCAGTGGGCACGCGTCTCAGGAAGACATTCGTATCATGACGGAAGCGGTGCGTCCGAAGTTTGTCATACCCATTCATGGCGAGTACCGCATGCTGTTTCGCCACAAGGAGTTTGTGAAAAACCACCTGGGCTATGCCGAGGAAAACATTATTTTGATCGAAAACGGAGACGTGCTCGAGCTTGATGGCGAACGCGCAGTAGTGATCGAGAAGCGCGAAGTGCCGCGCACGTTTATTGACGATAGCGGGTTTGAAGAGATTACCGGGGAAACAGTCAGGCAGCGAAAGCAGTTGGCTTACGAAGGCATGGTGACGCTCGTTGTCACCATTAACGCAGAAACTGGCGAACTACAGTCGCCGCCTGAGATTGTCGCTCGAGGAGTGCGCGGGTTCGACACGTCAAATGGAGTCGCAGACGACGCACAACGAGTGGTCGCCGCAGCGCTGGCTGGAGCGTCGAAGCAGACTCTGCAGGATGAGAGTTTGTTGAAAGAACATCTGAGGGTGGAACTAAAAAGGTTTATTCAAAAGCTTACCGGGTCGAAGCCTGTGATTATGCCGGTCGTAGTCCAAATCTAATTTGACATCTCAGATTTCAGATCTCAGATCTGAGAGACTCAGGACTCAGGACTCAGGACTCAAATCTCAGATCTCAATTTCAAATTTTAGATTCGGGTCAGCGCGCGTGACGGTCAATGAAATTCTGGAAAGACAAGGTTGTCTTAATCACTGGCGCTTCTTCGGGTATTGGACGCGGCCTGGCTCTGGAGCTGGCGCGACGTGGCGCGAAGCTGGGTCTGGTTGCGAGGCGCGCGGAAGCATTAGAAGCCCTCGTGAATGAGATTGAAACCGCCGGTAACCGGGCGCTGGCGCTCCCAGCCGATGTCCAGGACGCTACCTCGATGCGTTCGGTGGTGAACCAACTCAAAGACCAATTCGGCGACATAGACATACTGGTAGCGAATGCCGGAGTTGGCACATCAACCGACGGTTCACAGATCAGCGGTGAAGAGGTTGGGCGCGTGATTAACGTTAATCTGGTCGGCGCTGCCAACAGCGTCGAGGCAGTCGTGCCGCACATGGTCGAACGCAGGAAAGGCCATCTTGTAGGAATTTCAAGCCTCGCTGCTTATCGAGGTTTGCCTAAGTCGGCGGCTTATTGTGCAAGCAAAGCGGCCGTTTCGGCTTTCTTCGAGAGTTTGCGGCTTGACCTGGAACCGCGAGGCATTAACGTCACGATCATCCATCCTGGATTCATCAAGACTGCGCTGACCGAGGGACGTGAGGCGTCAATGCCTTACCTGATGGAGTTGGATGTCGCGGTGGAAAAAATTGCAAACGCGATTGAAAAACGAAAAAAATCCTATGCGTTCCCATGGCAACTGGCGACGATAGTGCGTGCCAGTATGATCATGCCGATTTGGATGTATGACAGGATCTCGCGCAGAAATTCATTTAGAGAATAGTTAGTTGTTAGTTGTTGGTGGTTGGTGGTTAGTTGTTAGTTGTCAGTAGTCAGTAGTCAGTAGTCGGTTGATGCGTCATCGGCCAACCACTAACCACGAACCACTAACCACGAACCACTAACCACTAACCACGAACCACCAACAACTAACCACGAACAACTAACCACGAACAACTAACCACCAACAACTAACCACCAACAACTAACCACGAACAACTAACCACGAACCACTAACCACGAACCACTAACCACGAACAACTAACCACCAACCACTAACCACCAACAACTAACCACGAACAACTAACCACCAACAACTAACCACCAACAACTGACTGACTAACGCTTAATGTCCATCTTACAAGCCATCATCCTTGGTATCGTCCAGGGTTTAACCGAATTCATTCCCATCAGCTCCACAGCACATTTAATTTTTGCCGCGCGACTTGTCGGTTTGTTTGATGGGGTCGAAGCGACTCTCAAAGCCGAGCGCACCACTGCCACTATCGCCGTAATTCAACTCGGGACGCTTCTCGCAGTGCTGGTTTATTTCGCGCGCGACATCATGAACATCAGCGTCGCGTTCTTTCGCGATCACCTTGCGTTGTTGACAGGCAAACGTAACCAGACAGAAAACACGTCCCGACTCTCGCAGGATGCATGGCTTGGTTGGCTCGTCATTATCGGCTCGATTCCGGTCGCTGTCGTAGGACTTGTCTTCAAGGAACAGATTGAGGGCACGTTCACCAAAAATCTTTGGGTCATTGCGACAATGATGATTGTTGTGGGGATTCTGCTGGCCATTGCGGAGTGGGTTGGTAAGAGACAACGCGCGATGTCTGATCTTGGAATAAAGGACGCGCTCGCCGTTGGTTGCGCTCAGGTCCTGGCGTTGATCCCAGGCTCAAGTCGTTCGGGCTCAACGATGATGGGAGGACTATTCGCCGGCGAGACAAGGGAAACAGCTGCCCGCTTTTCGTTCCTTTTATCGATTCCGGCGATAGCGGCGAGCGGTGTTCTCGAGCTTAACGAGGCCATTCATAACCTCCCGGAAGGAAGTTATGTGCCGCTAATTGTCGCAACCATTGTTTCGGGAATCGTAGGTTATCTCTCGATCTGGTTTTTGCTTCGCTTCCTTAGGACCCACTCGACCGGCGTTTTCATCGTCTACAGAGTTATCGTTGGCGTTGCGATTATCGCCGCGCTCGCGAGTGGGTATATTTCCGCTACCGGCAGTTGAGTCGTGGCCGCGCCTCGAGTTTTCTGGAAATGTAATCCAACAGTTCCAGGATTCAATCACGTCCATTTCACCTGCGGTGTCCCTCACCGCATTGAAATCACAAACACTAAAGATCAAAGTTCTAACAAAACATCCTGATTTCAGGTAAACTACCGTTGCCCTTCCCACCCGACTCGGAGTTCGAGTTCTCATAACCAGTTTCAGGCGGTGATTTGAATGACTGAAAAAGATGCGCGAGGCGCGCGTTTGCCTTCGCAACGGCCGCGCAGCCCGCGAGTGCCCGTCGAGTTTGCTTTAGTAGTGCAAGGCAAGACCTCCGCCGGCGATCCTTTTAACGCGCACGCAAAGGCAATTAAGATCAGCCGCGGCGGTGCGACTTTGATTCTTGATACTGAAGTGTCTTTAGGATCCGTACTCAGACTCACGCCTCCGTTCGGGCGCGAACTCGATGCAGAAGTGAACGGCGTTTGGATCGATCAAATTGATGGACGACGCCGCGTCGGGGTTAAGCTGCTGGAAACTGACGGCTGGTTTGCAGAATAACGAAGCGGCGCCGCGCGGTCGCTCCGACCGTAAGCGACAACGTGCCCATGCCGGTGTTTGATACAATGCTCCTCACATGAACACCAAACGCTGGATCGTACGCGAGCAAAACACGCAACGTGTAAGCTCGCTCGCCCGCGCTTTGGGAGTTTCGAACACGGTTGCTGCCATCCTGATTTCGCGCGGCGCTCATGACGAGGAGTCGGCGCGAAATTTCCTCCAACCTTCTCCCGATCAACTTCATGATCCATATCTCATGCTGGGCATGGAAGTCAGCGTGCGCCGGCTCTTGCGAGCGATTGACGATAACGAACCAATACTTGTTTACGGCGACTATGACGTTGATGGTACGACCGGGACCGCCGTTCTCTTGCGAGCGTTGAACCTGCTGGGGGCGCAAACAGGTTTCCACGTGCCGCACCGTTTCACTGAGGGTTACGGAATTCAACAACCCGCACTGGAAAAGGCCTTTTCCGACGGCTACAAGTTGGCGATTAGTGTCGACTGCGGTATCCGCGCGCACGAACCGTTGTATTGGGCGCGCGAGCACGGGCTCGACGTGATCATTACCGACCACCATCTGCCCGATGAAGGCGAAGGCGTGCCTCCCGCGTACGCCGTGCTCAATCCGAATCAGCGCGGTTGTAATTATCCTGATAAAAACCTGGCCGGCGTCGGTGTCGCTTTCAAGCTGGTGCACGCACTTTTCAGAGAGCGTGGCCGCGAGTCGCAGGTGAATGCGTTTCTGAAGATTGTCGCGATCGGAACTGTTGCTGACGTCGCAAAGTTAACTGGCGAGAACCGCACCATCGTCGCCCTGGGCTTGAACGATTTGCCCAAAACAACGAATCCAGGGCTTCGCGCGTTGATGGAGGTTGCTGGTTGCGGCGGCGGGGCAAACATGACGGCGTACGATATTGGTTTTCGTATTGGACCAAGAATCAACGCGGCGGGTCGTATGGATGCGGCGCGCGCAGTGGTCGAACTCTTCAGCACTCGCGACCGCAATGAAGCCGACCGTATTGCGAAGGACCTCGACACGCGCAACCAGGAGCGCAAAGACGTTCAACGACAGATTGTTGAACTGGCCATACGCGAGATGGAGACAGCAGCAAGTGATCCGTCGAGTTCTTACGTCGCCGTGATTGCCGGTGACCGTTGGCATCGCGGCGTAATCGGCATCGCCGCTTCGAAGATTAGCGAACGGATAAACCGTCCCTGTGTGGTGCTTTCGATCGATGGCGACGTGGCCCACGGTTCAGGCCGTAGCATCGAACCCTATCACCTGCTTGATGGCCTGACTTCTTGTGCGGATCTGTTTGAGAAGTTTGGCGGTCATTCGCATGCGGCGGGAATAACAATCAAGCCGCAACGAATCGACGAGCTGCGGAAACGCCTGAATGAACACGCCGCATCTCGCCTGACTAATGAAGACTTGCAGCCGTGCGTCTATATTGACGCGGAACTGCGCACCGACGAGCTTAGTTTTGAACTGATTGCCGAGTTACAAAAATTAGAACCGTATGGCGCCGGCAATCCGCGTCCAACCTTTCTGGCGCGCAACTTGTGCATACTCTCGGAACCGCGTCTAATTGGAGAACGTCACCTGAAATTGTCCGTTGCAGGCCCAAAAGGTCGGCCTTTGGAGACGATTTGGTGGAATGGGGCGGAGCAAAACGCGACGATCACGAACGGATGCGAGATGGCGTACACCGTCGAAACCAGCAACTGGACAGGCGAGACGTTTTTGCAGTTGTCGGTTCAGGATGTGAGGGAACCGGGAGCAGGAAGCAGGCGGCAGGAGCAGGAGCAGGAGCAGGAAGCAGGAGCAGGAAGCAGGAGGCAGGTAACCGATGCAACTAACAACTAACAACGAACCACTAACAACGAACCACTAACAACGAACCACTAACAACGAACCACTAACAACGAACCACTAACAACGAATCACTGACTACTGACTAACCATGCAGGAAATCACCAAAAGACGAGCTGTTGCCATTGGCTTGCGCACGCGTGCCCCGCTTGTGGCGCGGGCGGCGGCTCTGTTTATTTTGGCGGCAGCAATAATCTTCGTGGCGATTTCCTACTACCGGCTACGTAACAACAAACCATTCCGCTTGCGTTCCGAGTCGCCGGAGCTCTCACGCGAGATCACCGGCATCATGGAGGGTTACGAACGGCGGGTGATGAAGGGCGATCGTTTGCACCTCGTGTTAAGAGCGGCGCGCGATGTCACATTTTCGGATGGCCATCACGAACTGGAACAAGTCAACGTTTCCATTTATCCGTCCGAAGGCGACAAGCCTGATCAGATAACCGCCAACAAAGCGATCTCGGATCAGGCCAACACGGTCATTACGTTTCTCGGGAACGTCAACCTGGAAACAAAAGACGCCCTTAAAGTGAACACTGAATCCATCGTCTACGATAACACCAACGAAATTGCGCAAACCGAAGCGGCAGTGACTTTTAGTCGCGAGAACGTTTCCGGACGATCCAATGGCGCAATCGTCGAAGCCAAAAGCAAAAAGCTCGAGCTGAAAAAAGATGTTGAGATTACCGTCGCACCTGACGCGCAATCAAAGCCGATGGCGGGACGCGCGCGACCAGTTACGATTCGTTCGGCGCATGCAGTTTTTGAACATGCATCACTCAAAGTTTCCTTTTCTGGTGGTGTCACGGCCGAGCAGGAACGCGACGTGATGAGCGGCGACAACTTGTATGCATCGCTAAACGAAATGAAGCGGCTTCAGAAGTTAGAGGTGCGCGGCAATTCATATTTGCGCTCAATGGAAGAAGGTCGCGCGGCCGAGGTTCGCGCAGCGGACATGGATTTCGCTTTCGATAAAGATCAGCGGCTCGAACGCGCCGTGGCGATGCGTGATGCCGGCGGTCGTACGCTTGACGCTGACTCGGAAGTGCAGCTTAGTGGCGCAAATCTCATCGAAGTTTCGTTTCAGGCCCAGGGGGATCGTAGCTTATTGAAGCAGATGAGGACCGAAGGTCGGACGGTGATCAATTTGTCCGCGCCTAAGTCGAAGTCAGCCGATCCAGCGGCCGCAAGCAAGCGATTAACCGCCGACGCCGTTAAGTTGGAGTGGCACACCGCGGGCCGCGACCTCGATAAAGCGGAAGCAATCGGCAACGCGGAAGTATTCATCGATCCTGTCGTTAAGCATGCCAAAGCAGACAGAAAGACGTTGACCGCGCCACGCATTGATTGCGATTTCTTCGAACGCGGAAATCTCGCCCGCACCTTCGTTGCTTCGGGAGGCAGCAAGGCTGTTATTGAGCCTGTCGTAAAAGTGGACGATCGAGGCACGCGCGTACTGACGTCACAGAAGATGACGGCCGTCTTTGTACGCGATACGCAGGACATCGAGCGCATGGATGCGCAAACAGACGCAAAGTTTAACGAGGATGACCGGAATGGCGTCGCTGCAAATATTTCTTACGTCGCTGCGGAAAACACCGTGCGGTTACGCGGCGGCGAACCGACAGTTTGGGATTCGCGGGCGCGTACCAAAGCAGTTGAGCTCGATTCTGATTTGACTAACGAAGTGTCTTACAGTCGGGGCAAGACGGCCACTACCTACTACAGTCAGGAACAGACAAACGGGGCGACACCGTTTTCCAAAGTGAAGAGTCCTGTTTACATCGTCAGCGATCGCGGACAGTTTCATCACAGCAGCGGACTCGCGATTTACACCGGCAACGCGCGAGCGTGGCAGGACGATAACTTCGTACGTGCCGACAAACTTACGTTGTATCTCAACGAGAAGAAGATGGAAGGCGCAGGCCACGTTCAAAGCGAGCTCTACAACGCGCGCCGCAAAAGCACCAATACAACTGTGCCTGTTTTCGCATCTGCTGATTCGATGTATTACTCGGATGCGAACCGCACACTGCATTACGAAGGCAATGTTGATATCCGTCAGGGGACCGACAGGCTGACCGGAGCAGTCGCCGATGTTTACCTGCGTCGCGAGAATAACGAAGTAGAAAAAACTGTGGCTCAACGAAATGTGGTGCTGACTCAGCCCAAGCGAAAAGGCACCGCCGACATCGTGGAATATACAACCGCAGACGAAGTTGCCGTGCTCAAGGGCAATCCGGCGCGAGTGGAAGATGTGGAACAGGGAAGCACCGAAGGGGGCCGATTGACCGTCAATTTGCGAGACGGTAGAGTGACTGCGGATAGTCCGCGTGGGCCTCAAACCGGCCGGGTGAGAACCACGCACAAAGTTAGACGACCCTAGTTGTTAACAAGTGGTTCCTGCGCCCCCGCGCAAGCTTGAATTGATGAGTAGATCCGCTGGAGGTGTTGAGATAGTCGAGACGCGTAACGCAGATACCGATACTGCTCGTTCGCGTCTGCCCGTTGATACACCCGCTTCAGAATCCGCACTCGCGGCATTTCAACTACAAAAGTCATACGGTGGCCGACGCGTTGTCGATAACGTGAGCCTGCATGTTGAGAAGGGCGAGGTCGTGGGACTGCTGGGCGCCAACGGCGCGGGAAAAACGACTACGTTTTACATGATTGTTGGTCTTGAGCGTCCGGACGCTGGAGTTGTGAGTCTCGCTGATCGCGACGTGACGCGATTGCCGATGTATTTGCGAGCACGGCTTGGCGTGGGATATCTGCCGCAGGAGCCGTCAATTTTTCGGAAAATGACGGCGGCCCAAAATATCCTGGCTGTCCTCGAAACTATGGGAATGCGGCGCCGCGAACGTCTCACCCGGTTGGAAGAATTGCTGGAAGAATTCGGAATTGCCCACGTCCGGAACACGCGTGGAGATGCCCTGTCAGGTGGCGAGCGCCGGCGAACCGAGATTGCCCGCGCGCTTGCGACGGAACCTCAGTACATCCTTCTTGACGAACCGTTTGCCGGAATCGACCCGAAAGCCGTAGACGACATTCAAAACGTCATACTTTATTTACGCGATCGCAGCATCGGCATTTTGATCACGGACCACAATGTTCGTGAAACGCTTGGAGTTACCGACCGGGCCTACATCATGGCCGACGGCAAAATTTTCCGCACCGGAGTCCCGCGCGAATTGACCGAAGATCCTGAAGTACGCCGCCTTTATCTCGGCGAAAAGTTTCGAATGTGAACGGCACGCGCAATTATGCTCTAATCGAGTTATAATCTCCCTGCGCGTTCAGTCACAACAACAACTAACAAAGCGAACTTTCTGACGTAATAAATGTCTCTAAAACTAACTACCAGCCTCTCTCAACGTCTCGTCCTGACGCCCCAACTGCGTCAGCGTATCGAGATGTTGCAGATGACTACTCTGGAGTTAAGTGATCTGATTCAACAGCAACTGCTGGAGAATCCAGTGCTGGAAGAAGTGGCTTCGCAGGAAGAAGTAGGCGAGCTCGCTGAAAAGATTTTGGATCATCTCGCCAGCGCCGATTCGGCCTCGCCCGAACCACAACAGTTCGAAGCCGCCGAGCCTGAGCCGGGCAGCCCGTCGTCTAACGGTTCGGGAGATCTTGAAGGCATTAGTCAGAATTACAACGAAGGTGACGGAGAATCTGCGTCAACCGAACAGGGTGAATACACCGCAGGCGACGAAGTGCAGGCCGAGGAAGGCGCACGTGACGCGTTTGAAGAAATCGACTTCGGTCGCGAATTCCAGGATTACCTCGACCCCGGTTACAAGACACAGGAAATCGAGTACAAAGAAGACGCTCCTACCTTCGAACAATTTCTAACCAGACCTCCGTCGCTTGCCGATCATCTCGAGTGGCAACTTCACATGAGTCCCATCGAGGGTAACCTGTGTGAGGCGGCGATCAGCGTGATCGGAAACCTCGATGCCGACGGCCGTCTGAATGCAACCAACGAAGAAATCGCCGGGATGGGTGGTTGGTCCGAAGAAACGGTCGAGCAGGCGCGCCAGTCAGTGATGCGCCTCGATCCAATTGGCTGTGGCGCGCGCGATGTCAGGGAATGTCTGCTGGTACAGCTTGAGGTAAGAGGCGAAAGCGATCGGTTGGCGGCGACTTTAATCCGAGATCACCTCCCCGAGTTGCAACAACACAAACTGCCTCACCTCGCGAAACAAATCGGCAGCGACGTCGATACGTTGTTGACTGAGCTTCAGTTCATTCGCACCCTTGATCCATATCCGGGTAGACGTTACTCGTCAGAGGAGCCGGTGCTCATCAGCCCTGAGATCTACATTGAAAAACTGGATGAGGGCGACGAAGATTACGTCATCTATTTTTCAGACGACGGCAGTCCGCGGCTGCGTGTCAGCCAGCAGTATCAACAGATGCTGGGCAAAACTGACGTCAGCAACGAAACGAAGAGTTTCATCCGCGAAAAAATGCGCTCCGCCGTCGACCTGCTGCGAAATATCGAGCACCGCCGGCAAACGATTTACAAAGTGGTGGAGTCGATCGTGCGCCGCCAAAAGGATTTTCTTGATCACGGTGTCGAGCAGATTAAGCCGATGATGTTGAAAGACATCGCTGAAGACATCGGCATGCACCTTTCAACCGTGTCGAGAGTTGTAAACCGGAAATATGCTCACACGCCGCAAGGTGTAATTGAACTGCGGCGGTTTTTCACCGAAGGCATGCTTAACGAAGATGGAGAGGAAATCTCCACTCGTATTATCAAACTAAAGATTAAGAAGCTGATTGAAGAAGAAGACTCACATAACCCGATAACCGACGATCAAGTAGTAAAGATTTTAGCTAAGGATGGAATAAAGTTGTCGCGCCGCACAGTCGCAAAATATCGCGATCAGATGAGCATCCCCGGCTCTCGCGAGCGCCGTGCTGTGGTTTAGTTTTACATTCGCCCCCTGCGATTCGCACAGGTAAAGTCTTTCCAGGCAATTATCTTTGAATTGAACGAGGAGGGTTTATCGAATGAGGTTTGAATACACCGGTCGTCACGTCGAAGTCACTCCCGGCATCCGCAAACACGTCGAAGATCACTTTGGGAAGTTAGACCACATATTCAACGGGACTGAGGCCTCCACCCACGTCATCATCACCGTCGAGAAGAACCGGCACATTGGCGAGCTCGTAGTTAACTGGCGCGAACATACGCTGACCTCGAAGGAAGTTAACGCCGATATGTACATGGCGCTTACGCGTGCCATGGACAAGCTCGAAAAGCAGGCGTTGAAGCTCAAGAAAAAGATCATCGAGCGCAAGCAGTCTGGCCGCCCAACGGCCGCGGTCGCGCCTACCCCCGACGGACAGTTGGACGCGAGCCCGCGTCCGCCCCGCATCATCAATGCTCGCCGCTATTCAATAAAACCAATGACTGCGGAAGAGGCCGCTCTGCAGCTCTCGACTGACCCGGATCAATTTGTGGTGTTTCGCGACGCCGATACGGAACGCGTTGGCGTACTTTACAAACGCAAGGACGGTAACTATGGCTTGATCGAGCCATAAACCGAGCTGAACGGTCGCGCTCCATTAGGGCGATTGGACCGCAGAAGGTTGGAGCAGTGCCGTAGGCACACAATGTTTATAACTAAGCGGTATTCATTTTCCTGACCCGGCAAATCGAGCGAAATGGTTTAACCATTTCGCTCGTTTCGCACTTGGATAAGAGGAGCGCGCGCCGACCTGTAGAAATTTTCGCTGCGATGCGGCGATTTCGTAGTTTTCAAACAAAATTAGTTTTACCGGCAAAATCCATAGAGATTTCATTGGCGACGAAGAAAACTAAAAAATCGGACACTTCGCCTGAGATTGTAGTTATCACTGGGCTCAGCGGGTCGGGGATGTCTTCAGCAACCAACGCCTTTGAAGACCTCGGGTACTTTTGCGTCGACAACCTGCCTACCACCATGCTGCCAATGTTCGCGCGGCTGCTCAGCTCAAACAACTCTGATCAGGGAATCGAACGCGCGGCGGTTGTCATCGATATACGCGAAGGCACGTTTCTCGCGGACTTCAAAAAGCAACTCGAAGCGTTGCGTAATACGGGACTGAATGTGTTCGTCTTATTCTTCGAGGCGTCTGACGAAGCACTGCAACATCGGTTCAGCGAAACACGCCGGCCTCATCCAGCAGACAAAGGCCAGGGCTTGTTACACGCGATTCGGAGCGAGCGCTCGGCCATGGCCCGGGTACGGGCTGAGGCGGATCAGATCATTGATACGTCGGATCACACGGTCCACACGTTGCGCAGCCAATTGCTGGAACGGTTTAGTCCGGACAACAAGGGTGGACCAATGCGCGTTCAGGTGTTGAGCTTTGGTCACAAGTATGGAAACCCTGGCGAGCTCGAACTGTTGTTTGACGTCCGGCATCTGCCAAACCCGCACTTCGTGCCTGACTTAAAACCGCTTTCGGGTCATGATGCGCGCGTCGTGAGGTATTTGAGGGCACAACCCGAAGTCGAAGAGACGCTCGAGCGGTTCAGCGATCTGCTTGATTATCTTTTGCCGTTGTACAAGCGCGAAGGGAAGTCGTATGTCACGGTCGGCATTGGGTGCACCGGCGGTCGCCATCGCTCGGTGATGGTGGCAAATGCACTTGGCAGGCGTTTACGTCGAGGCGGTTTTGATGCTCGAGTTGTACATCGAGACGTCAGGAAGTTTAATCGCCGGCATTGATTCGGGTGGGACTAGTTGATGAGTAGCAATCCAGAGGAAACCGCAGGAACCGCTCAACGCAAAATCGCAGGCGTGATTGTGACTCACGGTCACCTTGCCGGCGAGTTGCTCGCTGCCGCTGAGATGATCATCGGCCCAATCTCGTTCATCACAGCAGTTTCGATCGGTTGGCACGACGACGTGGATGTGGCGCGCGACGAAGTGCAACGCGCAATCACGCGCGTTTCGCAGGGCGCAGGCGTGTTGTTGTTGACTGACATGTTTGGCGGAACACCGACTAACATCGCGTCGATGTTTCTCGATGATGAAAATATCGACGTGGTGACGGGAGTAAATCTCCCGATGATAATTAAGCTGGCGAGTCAAACCGGCGACGCCTCTCTTTCGGAAACTGCAATACGAGTGTGCGAGCTTGGCCGCCAGGGAATTTATCGTGCAGGCGATTTACTGGCGCCGCCGCTGAAACCGGGTGGCGGCAGGTGATTGAACGAACGCTCCTTGTTACAGCTCCGCTGGGACTCCACGCGAGGGCGGCCGCGAAATTAGTGCGGCTGGTGAGTTCGTTTGATTCTGACGTGCAATTACAACGCGCTGATACGAGCGTCAGTGCTGACGCGAAGTCGATTCTAAGTGTGCTGATGCTGGCAGCGAGTTGCGGGACACAGCTGCATGCGCGGGCGGAAGGGACTGATGAAGCAGCAGCGATTGTTGCATTAGATGAGCTTTTCGCAAGCGGTTTTGGCGAGGTCGCGACGAGCACGTGAAAGTGATTGAACAACCGCAAGAGCTCCGTTTTCCAGGACTGGGTGTTTCTGAGGGCGTGGTCATCGGCCAGGTCCTGCGCATGCACGACGGCGTCGAGCACGTTTATCACTGGAAGATCAATGTTGCGGAAATAGATGCTGAACTGCGCCGTTTTCGGGATGCGGTCGAGCGTGCCAAAGAGCAAGTTTCAGTCATCAAGCAACAAGCGTCGGAGCGGCTCGGTCACGAACACGCCTACATATTTGACGCTCACCTCCTCTTACTCGACGATCAAAAACTCATCGATGACGTCGAGAAGGAAATAACAAACCAGAAAACAAACGCGGAATGGGCCGTCAAAGTTGTCGGCGATCGCCTGCTTTCACTTTATTCGGAAATCAAGGACGACTATCTTCGCGAGCGCGGCTCCGACATCGAAGACGTCATGCAGCGACTACTGGTCGCGTTGAGCGGCGTCGAGCCTGTGCACCGCAACCTTTCAGAGGACGCGGTAATTGTGTCCCAGGATCTGTGGCCGTCGGCGGTCGCCGAACTTGATCTGAAGCACGCGAGGGCCCTCGTTACCGACACCGGAGGTTGGACGTCACATACCGCCATCCTGGCGCGCGGCATCGGCATACCCGCGGTTGTTGGGTTGCGCGATTTTTACCGGCGCGCGCGAACCGGCGATCAGGTGATCGTGGATTCGTCGGGCAATCAGGTGATCCTTCATCCATCAGAGCAAACTCTCAAAAACTATAGAACTGAATCAGCGTCACGATCCTCCCGGCCTGCCGCGTCGGAATCTAAGCCTGATACGGCTTTGCAAACACAAGACGGCGTCGCGATCACGTTGCGCGCAAACGTTGAGCTACCTTCCGAGTTTTCAGGCGTCGCTGCTTACAACGCGCGCGGAGTTGGACTTTACCGGTCCGAATTTCTGTTGTCCCGACGCGGGATAGTGGTTTCTGAGGAAGAGCAGCTCGACGCTTACATACAGATAGGGAAGCTGGCAGGCGAAGACGGCGCAATCATCCGTTTGTTTGATCTTGGCGGTGAAAACGTCCGCAATCACTTTCACGAACCGGAAAAGAATCCGGCGCTCGGATTGCGAGCCATCAGGTATGGCTTGAATAACGATGTGATCATGCGAACGCAGGTTCGCGCAATCCTGCGTGCAGCTGAAACCCAAAACTTGAAGATTGTCCTGCCGATGATTGTCGACGTTCGCGATGTGAAACGCGCTCGCGCCGTAGTCGACGAAGAAGCGGAACGTCTCGGAGCGTCAGGTACACCGTTCGGTAATGTCAGCATAGGCGCAATGATTGAAGTGCCGTCGGCAGTGTTGTTGGCGGACAGCATCGCCAGGGTCGTCGACTTTTTTGAGTTGGGCACGAACGACCTCGTGCAATACACGTTGGCCGTTGACCGGGGCAACGATGAAGTTGCCGATTGGTTCAGGACGCTACATCCTGCCGTTCTGCGAAGCATCGATACGAGTCTGAAGGCAGCCCGTGCCGCAGGCATTCCGGTTATCGTTTGTGGGGAGATGGCTTCTACGCCCGCTTATGCGACGCTGCTCGTCGGATTGGGCGCCACCGACATGAGCATGACTCCGGCGGCTATTCCCCGGGTACGCCGGACTTTGTCTCAAATAAATTCTGCTGACGCCAAAAATGTCGCCGAGAGCTGCCTCGCATGCGCCACCGCAGATGAGGTGGAAAATCTTGTTCGACAGCGGTTTAGTGAGTTGTGGTATGATTTGTTTCCAGCGGCAAGCCTGCCGCCTCCGAGGCACGATACCTGGCCTCAATCCTCCAGATAGTCCAACCCAACTGCAGTTTCGCCGGTATCTCCGCGAACTTCCAAGAAAAGCTCGACTTTTGGCCGTTTACTAATGATGCGGTGAAGTTTCAGCCGCATGTAATTTGTTGTTGGACGGTCAACTCCAAAGGGCAACAAGGTTATGAAAAACTTCATTTTCCCAGCAATTCTCCTCACATTGGCCACGGTTCAGGTCGCGGTTGGTCAGGACGCTCCTCTGACAAAAAGCACGAATTCGAGCGTTTCCGCCCCTGCCGCCGTCAATCCAAGTCAATCAAAGTCGACCCGTGCGCGTGTTTTGAAAACGAACGCTCCGTCCAACGGCGCCGACCTATCAGTTTCTCCTCCTCTCCAGGCGCACGCGAAAAACGACTTCACTAATCCGAATGAAGCGGCGCGTTTGAGACGCACCGGCGGGGAAGCGGAAAAGAACACAACTTCGAATGCCCAGCCACCGGCTGCCGTTCCTGCGACAACCACGATGCTGCCGCCTGTTTTACCGGCGTCGGCGCAGGTGTATCGCGTGGGACCTCAGGACGTTCTCGACATTCAATTGGTAGGTAATCCATCAAGAGAATCGACTCTGTTTACAGTTTTGCCAGGCGGGCTGCTTGAGTATCCCTTAGCCGGCGCCGCGATCGCTGCTGCGGGACTTACGACAACAGAGATCGCCAACGTTCTCCGACAACGCATAAAGATCATTGAGAACCCCACGATCAAAGTGACAGTGCGCGATTACGCCAGTCACTATGTGACCGTCACCGGATTCGTTGCAGCTCCCGGAAAAAGAGTTTTGCGTCGCGAAGCTGTGCCGCTTTACGCATTGCTTACTGAATCACTCGTTTTGCCGGAAGCGGCGCGAGCGACGATCACGCGCCAGGGACGACCATCAATCGTTGCTGACTTAAAAGATCCGAACCACTCTGCGACCCTGATAGTTCCCGGCGACGTGATCAAAGTATTGGGTATGCCTGCCGCGCCGACTGAATTTTTCTACATCGGCGGAGCCATCAACTCGGCGGGACAGAAGCCATATCATGCGGGCATAACCTTGACCCAGGCACTTCTTGCCAGCGGTGGCGTCAGCGCCAAAGCCAGTGACAGGATTCGTGTTTCGCGTCTTGGTGCGAATGGCCGGCTGATAGCCGAGGAACATAACCTGCGCAAAATTCAAGCCGGCAGAGTTGCTGATCCGCTACTGCAAAAAGGCGATCGAATCGAAGTCTACACGCTCAACTAGCGTCGCCCTGGAGTGCGGCGACCAGTCGCCGCTTTCTTGTGGCAGTGACCCGGTCAAAGATATGAAAGAGCGCCGACAGGTCGGCGCACTCCAAAAGCGGTCACTTTCGTGATCTGAATCTCGCCCTTCTTCTCCTTCTCCCTCTATAATGCGCACCTCCATGCGCGCTCCCTCGTCCAAACTTGTTCACGCACTAATCGCAAAGTCGATCGCTGAGACTCTTTTAGTCGGGGCCCTGGCCGTCTTTGCCTTCGCCAATCTTTTTCCCCCGCATTTTCATGGTTGGCACGAAGTTACTGACAAATCGATATCAGGCTGGGCGGTAGATAGTTCGCGACCGTGGAAACGCGTCGACGTGCAATTGTTTATTGACGGC
Source organism: Pyrinomonadaceae bacterium (assembly GCA_963730985.1). Taxonomy (GTDB): domain Bacteria; phylum Acidobacteriota; class Blastocatellia; order Pyrinomonadales; family Pyrinomonadaceae; genus PSRF01. The sequence goes on along the minus strand of CAVSTX010000004.1, from coordinate 1,245,796 downwards.
AGATTCTTCGCTGCTGGCGTAGCGAATCAATCACGCCCCGACGTTGTTGCGGCCGGTTGGGCAGAAGACGAGTGGCACGGTTATTCGTTTTCACTTGAGTTGCTGCCCGAGGGTTACCACGAGGCGCGCGTATATGTGTTGCATGGACCAGCTAATCCAAAGCGAAAATCGCTTCAGATGCTGGGTGAGCCGAAGTTCTTTACAGTCGATAAGGAAGGGAATGTGACGAAGGACGTCTCGCCATAGTGCTATGTCTGAACCCCTGGACAACGTAATGATTCGCGATAAACGCGGCACGCTTGCCTTATGGGAGATCGCCTCCGTCGTGACTTCGGGCCTGATTGCCCAGTGGATCGTGCTTTCGTTTGTTGGCAGCGCGAAGGTGGTATTGGCGATCCCAATTCTGTGCGCAGTCGCATTTGTTATTTTCTCCCAACGCGAACGCGGCGAGACGCTGCGCGACATCGGATTTCGGATGGATACGTTTTTGGCCGCCTGCCGTTTGTTGGCACTGCCGACAGTCGCCGCCATCATTGTGATTGCTTTCGTTAGCTGGCTGGTTAATGGCGCAATTATTACTGCGCCCTGGAGAAATCGATTCTTAACGCTGCCATTGTGGGCGTTGTTTCAACAGTACATGCTCAACGGTTTCATTAACCGGCGAGCCCAAATAGCCACTGGAAAAGGCCCGACAAGTGTGCTGTTAGTCGGCGTAGCTTTTGGAATCCTGCACCTTCCCAATCTGCTGCTCGCGTTTCTTACGCTCATCGGAGGTGTGATTTGGGCCGCCGTTTATCAGCGGCAACCGAACCTTTTTGCACTCGCACTGAGCCAGGCGATCATTTCTTTATTCCTGGCGCTTACACTCTCCGCGAGCCTTCTAAACAGCCTGCGCGTCGGCTTCAAATACTTCGGTTTTGCCTATTGAGAGGCTGAGCCGTGAAGAGCGGATCGGGCGCTGAAGCCGGAAGCGGACGGCGCTGTCATTCGTTAAAGCTTGCTAAGCTGTGCACTGTACGTGTTGAACACTCGTTGCTATAATCTGGAGGCCTTGCATGGGAACAGGTCGGGCGGTCGCTGCCGGAAAGCTTGAGATTCACGTCTCAATCTCGCAATTGAGTCTCGACTCGATTGTGCGACTCAAATCCTCCGTTTCGGAATTAAATCTGGGACAGGCTTGAGTGATCCGGGAGAGGAAAGTCCGAACACTACAGGGCAGCGAGCCCGCTAACGGCGGGGCATCCAGCGAATCTTATGATCCGGCGGATGACGACAAGTGCAACAGAGAATAGACCAGCCCCACTGAGATCTCCGATCTCAGTTTAATTTCAGATCGAAGATCTGAGATTTAGAGCGGGTGATGGGTGAAACGGTGCGGCCCGCAAGGGCTTAAAGTAAGAGCGCACCGGCGTATGTGGCGACATGTACGGCCAGGCAAACTCCTCGCGGTGCAAGATCAAATAGGGAGGCGTCAACAGGGCTGCCCGCCCGAATCCCGATTTCGGGATACGACCTCCGGGTAGATCGCTCGATCCAATCGGTAACGGTTGGGCTAGATGAATGATCGCCATCCCGATTTCAGATTTGAGAACTCAAATTTCAGATCGGGATACAGAATTCGGCTTACAGACCTGTTCCCATACGCTCGGTATCAATGTTAAGTCGCAAACTTTGGTTTGCGAAAGTCTTTCATCGCAACCCAGTTTGCGCTGCTTCCATTAACTTCACAACGCTTTACCAGCACGTCTGAAAGTGAGGCCGCGAGAGATGGCGAACCGTAAAGGAGTATTTATTGGGGCTTATGTGCCCAATCACTTGAAGGAGTCGTTGCGCCGGCGCGCCGCCGCCGAGCACCGAACCCTCTCGCAGGAGATCACGCGCATTCTCGAAGAGGCTGTTCACGGACGCGGTCTCCCGACCGGTAGCGTCGATCGCCGCAATCGAGAATCAACTCCGCGCCGCCGCGCAACGGATCCTACACCCCGTCGCCGCAGCGTCGATGTCGCGTATGGAAAAAACGACGACAAGAATTAGTTCAAACGCGTGTTGAAATACCTCGTCATCGCTGCTCTGGTCCTCCTGCTGATTCTGTTTATCTATTCGCGACTGCGCCCTTACTTCAAACTTTTCGGCAAAATCGCTGGTGCCTTGAGGAGCATGACAAATGCTCCTTCTGATTTCAGCACGCCGCGATCAAAAGGGAAGGTCGATGGCAAGTTGGTGAAATGCGGCGTGTGCGGGACCTGGGTGCCTGCTGATCGCGCTTTCGGAAATAAGGGTCTCGCCGCTTATTGCTCACGCGCGTGTTTTGAAAAGTCTTCCGACGCGAAAACTCAGCGTGCCACCGGTTAAGTTGCCGCCACTTCGTAGGGCTCCTTATTTCCAGCCTCATGCACCGCTCGATCAGTATTCGTTAAGAGCAAGCCTATCAACCCTACGATAAAGAAAAAGATGAGCGACAGAATTGCCTGGCGGTAAGAGCCGGTGCGAGCGACAACCACGCTGAACAACAGCGGTCCCATCCACGAAGTTCCTCGCTCCGAGACTTCGTAGATTCCAAAAAATGAAGCTTCACGCCCGCTCGGAATCATCCGCGAAAACAATGAGCGTGACAGCGCCTGTGAACCGCCCAACACAATCGCAATCACTATCGCCATTATCCAGGCTTGATAGGTAGTACGGAGAAACGCATAGGCGTAAATCACTACCCCCGACCATAAGACCAGCGACACGACAATCGCTTTCTTGGTGGTAATCAAGTAAGCCAGCCGCTCGAATAACAGCGCGCCAAACACCGCGACAAACTGGACCACCAGGAAGATCGATAACAGAAACGTTGGATTTGGACCACGAAACAACTCCTGCTCCAGGAATGCGCTGGACGCAAAAATCACAGTTTGAATCCCATCGTTGTAAATCAGAAACGAAATCAAATACTTCAGTGTGCCCGGCAAACGACGTAGTTCACGGAAAGTAGATCGCAGTTCGCTGAAACCGACAGTCAAATAGTTTTTCCCGGGAGGAAGCTGTCTTGGCGCTTCCCGCGTTTTCAAGCGGCGAAATGCAACGATGGCAAACCCGCCCCACCAAATTGCGGCGGACAGAAACGACAGTCGCACCGCAAGGCCCGTTGAAATTCCGAGTCGCTCGGCTCCGGTTACCAGCGCGAGGTTCAAAGCCAGGAGTAGTCCACCTCCAAGATAACCGTAAGCAAAACCACGACTCGACACCTTGTCTCGCTGATCTTCGGTTGTGATTTCAGGAAGAAACGCATTGTAAAAAACGAGCGCTGCGCCAAAGCAGACATTGGCAATGATGAACAGCAATCCACCGAGCAGGTAAAGATTGCCAGTCACAAAAAACAGCAACGCATTCGCTATCACCGCGATATAACAAAAAACGACCATCAACTTCTTCTTTAGATTTGAATAGTCTCCCAGCGATCCGAGAATTGGGAGCAACACGACCTGGGCGCCAACCGAGATTGAGACGCATAAGGTAGGAAACGACTCCGCAGTAACAGTCCCGAGAAAACCCAGGTCCATCACAGTGCCGTTTCGTCCCACAGCATCCTGCGCCAACCTCGTTATGTAGGGACTGAACAATGCTCCGACGACGGTTGTGTAGAAAGCGGAGTTGGCCCAGTCGTACATCTTCCATCCAAACACTTCGCGCGGGTCATTCTTGCCGTTCGCTGTTTGTGGCTTTGAATCAGACGGAGCAGAGGTCATGTTGGGATCCCACTTTCTTCGTCAGGATTTCAACGATCGTTGGTGTTATATCGGCGAGGTTGCGAATGCGGTCGGTTAATAGTTGCTGATGTTCTCCCCACACAATCGTCGGTACGGGGTTCAACGTATGATTCCGTGTTGAAAGATCTTCGATGTTGCCGTGGTCGCTCGTGAGAATAACAGTGGTGACGTCGAGATCCACTCGCTCTAACATAGCGCGGATAAAACTCGCCAGACTTTGTAAGGTTGTTTTTGCCCTCTCCGCGTCCTGAAGGTGGCCCAGTTTATCGGTTATGAAATACTCGTAAAGAGTAAACCGGTGCTCAGAGACCAGGCTTGCCAAAACCGCGGCCGCTTCGTCAGGTGTTCGAAGTGACGCTTGCTCTCCGCGCTCGATTACCAAGCTGTTGGTGAAGTCCTGGTAAACAGCTCGACCCGAGTTTAGATCGGCTATCGTACGAAACGGCAGATTTGCAGCTTCAACAGCTGCAGTCGTGGCTGATATCCATCGTGGGCGTTCGTCAAAGAACCGTCTCGTGTAAGCATTGGCGAACGTAATTGGCTGAACTCCGGCGCGGGTGAGTTGTAGGAAGATTGAATGCTCGCCAATAATCTCGCGCATCGCCGCGTTTGGAAATCCTTGCTTGTGATAACCGAGCAAAGCGGGAGCGTTGACGCCGGTTAGAATTGTCGTTTGACCAGAAGCGCTTTGTGGCCGGCCGGGAACACCGAGTGTCGCGTCAGTCGGAATGACAACGCCGTTATGGACGGTCGTAGTGACTTCATTCTCGAAGACCGCCAGAGGTTCGGCGCCGTCGAGGCCATCCAAAGGATTGAAGGGCCCGCGCGGACCAATCCCGAGACCATCAATAAAGAAGAGCAACACCGACATGTTGTGCGATGAATAGCATCAGTGAGCGATTGTGCGCAATGACATTCAATCGCGTACAATTTTCCAGCTTTCAAACTTTTGACGGACAACCACAGATTACGCAGATTAAACAGACTGTTTCTAAGCTAGTTAAGCAAGGCAAACGCGAAATGATTCTTCAGTCCTGTAAACCATCTTCGTGATCCTCGGATTGTGTTACGCGAACTAAATGCACTCATGATTCCTGCTCAGCAAGCACTTGAACGGTTGCGCGAAGGAAACCGTCGTTTTGTTTCGGGCGCGCGCAACAGCGACATATTGACCGACCATGCTCGTCGCAGCGAGTTGATGGGAGGCCAGACACCGTTTGCCATCATCATCGGCTGTTCTGACTCGCGGGTTCCCACAGAAATCGTGTTTGATCAGGGACTGGGTGATTTGTTTGTCATTCGCGTTGCCGGCAACATCGTAGCTTCTTCCCAAGTTGGTAGTGTTGAATTTGCGGCCGACAAATTTGAGACCCGACTCGTCGTGGTTATGGGCCACTCTCAGTGTGGCGCGGTGCTGGCGACATTGGAAGAACTAAAGCGCCCGCGCGAGGACCAGTCGCGCAATCTGCGTTCAATCGTCGAACGTATTCGGCCATCGGTCGAGACGTTGCTGGCGACAGATCTCAAAAACCATCCAGAAGAACTAGTGCATCAGTCTGTCCGCGCCAACGTGCGCGCGTCCGCCGATCACCTGCGGCACGGTTCGGAAGTGCTTGAACAATTAATCCAGCGGAATGGACTCCTCGTGGTTGGTGCTGAGTATTCGCTTGAGACCGGCGTGGTTGAGTTTTTCGACGGCGTATAAAGCCAAATCGTTATGAAACTACCTGCGAAAGCTGTGAAGACTGTCGATGCTGAGCAGCAGTTGAAAGGTTTCATCGACAAGTTTAACGAGCATAACCAAAAGTTGATTCATTCCATCCGCAAGGCATTGCGAAAACGCTTTCCCCGCGCTTTCGAGTTGGTGTACGACAATTACAACTTCTTCGTAATTGCTTACGGCCCCACCGAACGACCATCCGAATGTATTGTTTCGATGGCCGCGGCGGCAAACGGTGTGAACTTGTTTTTTCTTTACGGCGCGAAGCTTCCCGATCCCAAAAAGATCCTTCTTGGCTCCGGAAATCAAGTGCGCTTTATTCGACTCGAAACCGCGAGCGTGTTGCAGCGGCCCGAAGTGGAAGCGCTGATCAGCGCAGCACTTGATCTGTCGAAAGTGCCGTTTCCGGCGACCGGCAAAAGTAAACTCATCATTCGATCCGTCTCGGCGAAGCAGCGGCCGCGGCGGAAATGAAAGTAATTCCTGAGAACGCTACCGCAGACGTAAATCACTCCAGTAAACGAGCGTGAGTAAGTCGTGAAGAATCGGATGGCTAATGATCTCAAGAAATCAGCTTGTGTCCTGTTTTTGCTTCTGGCGTTCAATGGCGCTGCTTATCCGAATCTTCAGAGGACTTTCACGCCGGAGCAGCTAACTCAGGACTTCGATTACCTTTGGCTGCAATTAAAAGAGAATTACGCGTACTTCGATAAAAAGAAAACTGATTGGAGTCTGGTAAGGGAAACTTATCGTCCGAAGTTTGCGGCAATCACCAACGAAGGCGATTTCATCGCGCTTCTGGAAAGAGTGCTTGACGAGCTTTACGACCCTCACACACATCTTAAGGTTAATACCGCCCAGTCTACGCGCTTGGTTCCCACGGGTCTTGATGTGTGGGCCGAATGGCAAAACAGCGAAGCAGTTATTACGGAACTCCGGAAAGGCTTCAGTGCCGAACAAGCCGGTTTAGAAGTCGGCATGAAGATCGTCTCGATTAATGGCCAACCTGTGGAAGCAGCCATTCGCAAGAGAGTGGGTGTTTCACTCAGCAGGATCGATGACAATATTAGGAGTTGGGCACTGCGGGCGTTGCTTGCCGGAACTCACGACACTAAGCGAGTAGTCCAGGTCGAACTGCCAGACGGCGTCGTGAAGATTTTCCAGCTTGATGAGCCGGCTCATACCAATGCTGATCATGATGGTGGCGATAAGGAAGTCGAGTGGAAGCTTCTGCCCCAGCGTTTAGGTTACATCAAAATCAACGACCTGGGTTCCGGCAGCACGGTTCCGCAGTTTGACGCTGCGCTTGCGCGCCTTCGAAATACTCGTGGGTTGATTCTTGACCTTCGCGCGACGCAGAGCGGCGGCAACACATCAGTCGCAGAGCCGATCATGGGTCGATTCATCGAGCGTCGAATGCCTTACCAGAAGGGAAGACCAGTGCGCGGGCAGCCATGGACCAAATATGTGTCGCCGCGTGGCAAGTGGAGATATAGGGCTCCCGTCGTCGTGTTAGTGGGCCGATGGACCGCGAGCATGGGCGAAGGAGTCGCTATCGGTTTCGACGCGATGAAGCGCGCAACGGTCGTGGGCACACCTATGGCAGGACTTAACGGCGCCGTGTTTGACTTGCAACTCCCAAACACAAAAATTCGGTTAAATTACGCTGCCGAGAAGTTGTTTCATATGAACGGGACGCCAAGAGAAGACTTCAAGCCACCGGTCATGGTGAGGCTTACTTCTGATTCGAAGAATGATTTGGTGCTTGATGAGGGACTGAAGATATTGCAACGCCGGATAATGCGATGATTTTAGTTGTTCTGGGCAGCTAATTCGATTCACTGCAGAACGCGAAGGAGAGTAGTCATGAGTGCAGCAAACCCTGAAATGGAATCTTTGAAAACGCGGCTGAAGTCGATGTGGATGGCAGGCGATTTTGGTCAAATCGCGAAGACGATTGAAACAGGCGCTGACGAGTTCATTGCCCGGCTTGCCCTGAAGTCCGGTGACCGTGTGCTCGATGTGGCGTGCGGCAGTGGCAACCTCTCGATGCCGGCGGCACGTGCTGGCGCGACCGTAACTGGAGTTGATATCGCTCCGAACCTCTTGGAACAAGCGCGCGCGCGTGCAGCGTCCGAAGGGTTGACGATTCAGTTTGACGAAGGCGACGCGGAGAGCTTGCCTTATGCCGATGGCGCATTCGATGTCGTTGTCAGTATGTTTGGCGCGATGTTCGCGCCCCGGCCCGAGCTGGTTTCTTCCGAACTTGCGCGCGTTTGTCGATCGGGTGGAAGGATTGCGATGGCGAATTGGACGCCAGAAGGTTTCATTGGCCAAATGTTTAAGGTTACCGGCAAGCACGTTCCGCCGCCGCCCAACATGCCATCGCCACTGAAGTGGGGCGATGAGGAAACTGTGCGCGCGCGACTGCGGGATGGCATTGCCGATCTGAAGTTGACGCGCCGCATGTGCGTTTTCAACTACCCATTTCCGCCTGCCGAAGTGGTTGAACATTTCCGCAGCTACTACGGTCCCACACAACGCGCATTTGGTGCTGTTGAGGGTGATGCCCAGTCTGCCTTGCGAAGTGACCTCGAGAAGCTTTGGTCTGAGCACAACACGGCAACGGACAACACAACGTATGTCGAGGGGGAATATTTGGAAGTATTGGCGACGCGCAGCTGATGTTGTGACCCATACAGAATTGAGATGGATTACGATCTGACGAACATCCCCGAAGGCTACGATCGAGGGCGCGATCATGGCCCAGAGTTGACTGACCTGTGGATGAAAGTTATCGCAGGGCTTCTTAACGGCGCGCCCGTCAACACAATTCTTGATCTGGGTTGCGGGACGGGCCGGTTCACCGAAGCGCTTGCGACCTGGTTCGACGCCCAGGCGATTGGCATCGATCCTTCGAAGAAGATGCTGGAACGAGCACGCGCAAAGCAACATTCAGATCAGGTGCAGTACTACGAGGGCAGTGCGGAGGCCGTACCTTTACAAGCGGGATCCGTCGATCTGATTTTCATGTCGATGAGCTTCCATCACTTCAACGATGCGAGTCTCGCTGCACGCGAATGTCATCGCGTGCTTCGTGCCGACGGCATTGTGTTTGTGAGGACCGGAACGTTTGAGCGCATTCCGATGTACCCATATGTCCCGTTCTTTCCGAATGTCATGCCAATTCTGATTGATGTTTTGCCGACAACCACCGAGCTGCGTGATGTTTTTGAAAATGCAGGCTTTCGTTTGGTCGCCTCCGAAACCATTACGCAGACTATTGCTCCGGGCTGGGACGCATACGCTGAGAAACTTTCGGCGGGTGGTGATTCAGTTCTCGCCAGGCTAAGTGAACAGGAACTGAAAACTGGACTCGATGCGATGCGACAACGCGCGGATGATGAAGCTGCGAAGACCATCGTCGAACCGATCGACCTGCTGGTGTTTCGCGTCGAGCAATAGTGAATGTCGATCACGATAGTAGATGTCAAACCTGATTCCGCAGCGGCCATTGACCTCCTGGCCGAACTGGATACATATCTCAACGAACTTCCCTATACTCGCGGAGAGTCGTCATGCTTTTAGTATCGAAAAGCTTTTACGCGAAGGGGTGGCGTTTTTCATCGCCCTTTACGACGGAAAGCCGGCGGGCTGCGGCGGCGTAAAGTTATTTGATAGTGATTACGGCGAGGTCAAACGAATGTACGTCCGGCCTGTCTATCGCGGCTTCGGAATAGGGAAAGCGATACTGAATCACCTGGCTGCGTACCTGCAAGAGCATGGTATGAATGTGCTCCGACTGGAAACCGGAATCTATCAAACCGAAGCTATTGGCCTTTACCAACGATGGGGCTTTCAACGCCGGTCGCCGTTCGGCGAATACAAAGAGCACCCATTGAGTCTCTATTTCGAGAAGATGTTGGAGTGATTCTCGTTGTGGATAACGAAGATGTTTTTTGCCGCGATGTAGCCAGGAGCAAACTCAAGTGACGCCACGTACTGCAGGAGTTTTGGCTTAACTATGGTGACGTCGCAGAGGCGCTACAAAAAAGACCCCCCAGCCCGGCATATATCCGAAAACGGCTCGGTCTTAATCTGGCCTGCAGAATGAAGAAACTCAGAGTGAAAGTTCGCGTCCCGGCTCAACGGTAGCAGCAATGGCTTCAAAGATCAGAGTTTTCATTAGCAGTACTATGAAAGATCTCTCGAACGAGAGAGATGCAGTGGTGCGGAAAATTCGTGAGATCGACTTCGAGCCGGTGAATGCTGAAGGTTGGTTGCCCAACGGCAACAAGAGTTGGCTAAAGATCCAGGAAGAAATTGATTCGAGTCATATATTTGTCCTGCTACTCGGCGAGCGATATGGATGGATTCCAGAGCGGGGCGCGGGCGCAGACCACGGGCAGTCCGTTACGCACATGGAACTGATCAGAGCGCAGGAATGTGGGCTGCCGATTCTTCCTTTCATTAAGAGATTATCTTTTGACAGTGAGCGTGACTCAGAAGACGCGAAGCGCCGAGACGCGCTTAGGAGGGAAGTAACCGATTGGGCATCGGGACATTTCAGCACCGAGTTTGATCTGTACCATGATTTAGCAATTAAGGTTGGAGCCTCGGTCGTCGGACTACTTGCAGACAAATACTTAAGTGCAGAAGTGCAAAAAAGAGCCATACTCTCGCGTTCACGAGATGATCGCTTACAACGAGATAAACCCAGTGGTCCAGTTAAGCTCCCGCGTCGGTTGGTTCGAGCCTTGACAGATAATGAACTCGTAATGATTGCCGGACCAGGAATATCGGTCGCAGCGGGCTATCCGTCGGAGAGTGCCATATCCGAATTCCTCGCCTCCCGGTTACCCGGTGGTGAGGATTTTTCTGAGCGATCCATTGGGGCAATGCCATTACCGTTAATGGCTCAACTCTTCCAGCACCATACGGGACGCGTTCATCTGATGCATACGCTCGAGCGTCTTCTGGCGGGGTTGCGGATAGCTGCGCCAACTGAAGTCCACCTGCAGGGCGTGAGGTTATTCGAGACGATCTTGACAACGAATTTCGATAGTTTGTTTGAAGCGGCCTACCATCAACAGGGTATTGAGTTTGAACTGGTTCAGAATCTAATGGATCAAGACGTAGCGCGATCTTTTGCTGATCACCGAAGATTGCTTGTGAAGTTACATGGAACTATGAGAGATCGTGACAATCTGAATTTGACAGACTGGAATACTGACGACGTGGTTTTGACATACAAAGATATCTGGAATACGCACAATACAGGTAAGCCTTTTGGCAGTTTTCTACAAGGCATGCTACGGCGCAAGTCAGCACTTCTGATTGGTCTGACCGACTCGACTATGTACGGAGACTGGTTCGCCAGTTACAACGACAGGCACCACTACGTAGTAATTCCACCCGGCGACCCTCATGCAAAATATAGGTATGGACGTCAATTTGAGGTGATAGAAGCAGATCAAAATGATTTCATAAGAGCCCTCAGCACTGCGGTTGAACAAAGCCGTGAAGAGGTGTAGTCGATGCAAGCGCGATGTCGTTGTCTTGGGTTGCTGAGTCACGAAGGGCACACAAATGAAACCGAAAAATGCCCCCCAAAATATAGATGAATACATTGCCGGCTTTCCGAAGGACGTGCAGAAGATTCTTACGAGGATCAGAGCCACAATTCGAAAAACTGCCCCGGGTGCGGAGGAAGCAATTAGTTACGCAATACCGACGTTCAGACTAAACGGCAACCTGGTCCACTTCGCTGCCTTCAGAAACCATGTCAGCGTGTATCCTGCGCCAAGAGGCGTCGAGGAATTCAAGAAGGCACTCGCCAACTACGAAGGCGGGAAAGGCACCGTGAGATTCCCATTAGACGAACCCATTCCGTTCGATTTGATCACTCGAATTGTTAAGTTCCAAATAAAGAAAAACCTCGCAAAGGCAAAAAGTTAAGAGGAAGAACTAGCCAATACCCCTGTTACGGACTATTACCAATGGGAGCGTAGAGGTACGAACTCACACGCGACGTGGGTCGACGAATACAGAACCGGAGCGGTAGCAACGGCACTGACGTGAAATACCATTCGGCTTTAGACCGGCAGCTGCCGAATCAGTCTCAATGGCTTTTCAAGTTCTATCCGCCCGCTACAACCACCCCACGCGGGTTGCCCGCGCGGGGACCCCGGTCGCTCCGGCTCTGTATTCGTCGACCCACGGGGCAGGCCAGATGAAATGTCTGGTAAAGAGCTATATCTGAAGAACAATGGATGACCTACCGCGCAACATCCTGCATTGCATCGGCAACACGCCTTTATTGCCGTTGCGCAAAGTGGTTGCCGCAAACGGCGCACGCATCCTGCTCAAACTCGAAAGCGAGAATCCGACCGGCAGCATGAAAGACCGGATGGCGCTCGCGATGATCGAAGCAGCTGAGGCGGATGGAAGGCTCGCACCGGGTGGTTCGGTCGTTGAATACACCGGCGGAAGTACGGGCGTGTCTTTGTCCCTGGTCTGCACAGTGAAGGGATACCCGCTACACATCGTTACCTCTGATGCCTTCGCGCGTGAAAAACTCGCTCACATGAAAATGATGGGCGCGACACTTCAAATTATCAAAAGTGAAGACGGCCGCATGACTGAGAAATTGACTCGCGACATGATTGAAGCGGCGCGCATAGTTGCTGACCAGCCTAAAACGTTTTGGACCAACCAACTTAGCAATAACGATCAACTCGCTGCCTATCATCGAATGGCCGATGAAATCTGGCAGCAGACTGACGGAAAGATCGATGCGTTTGTTCAAATGGTCGGGACTGCCGGATCACTTCGCGGAAACGCCGAGGGGTTACGCCGTCATAACGAAAGAATTAAAATCGTCGCTGTAGAACCATCCGAGTCCCCCGTTCTGTCTGGCGGCCAACCCGGTGCTCACAAGATTGATGGTGTTGGGGCCGGTTTTGTGGTTCCTCTTTGGCAGGAAGGCGTCGCAGATCAAATTGAACAGGTGTCGACGGACGAAGCCCTGGCGATGTGTGTGCGACTCGCGAAAGAGGAAGGAATCTTCGCCGGCACTTCCACGGGCGGTAATGTTACCGCAGCCTTGCGACTAGCCGAGCAACTTGGACCGGAAGCGACAATCGTCACCATCATGTGTGACACCGGGATGAAGTATTTGAGCAAGATGTAAGCTTGTTTTTAGTCAACAATTCGGTATCTATGTTCGAGGGTGGGTTGAACATGTCGGGTTACAATGTCGTATCGATCCTGAGGTGTCGAGTATGTATTGTCCGTCTTGCGGAACAGAATTGACGCAAGAGTTAGTTTACTGCAATCGTTGCGGTGCTAACTTAAAGCAGGTATCGAACCCGTCACGCGTACCTACCAAACTGGTTGGTGCCGCATGGGCCATGTCATTAGGGGTGGTCGCGGTGACTCTTGGTGGCTTCGGCATGATCTTTGGCCTGGTGATGGCACTCATTAACAGAGGCGTGAATGTCTCCACCGGTGGAATGGTGTTGCTACTTGTGTCTCTGCTCATCATCATGGCTGTCGACTGGGCGCTGATCCGACAATTGTCACGCATACTCGAACTGCCTGGAGCATCAGGCACAGGTTCCGAAGCCAGACAAACAAAGCTGGAGGAAAAGTTCGTGCCGCAGATCAGTGCGCCACAACAACCGCTCTCAAGCGTGATTGATAATACGACTCGCACCTTTGAGCCGATAAAGAGAGAACGCTAATTCCCGCAGCCGAGCCCTGATCAAAAGAAGACGACATGGAAAACGCAGAAGAAAAGCGACCCGGTATCTTCCTTGCTCCTGACGAAGGTCGTTCGTACCCAATGGGCCGCATCAGCGCCGTATTCAAGGCGGATGGGCCGGAAACTGAAAACCAATACTCAATCTCGGAGTGGTGGTTGGAACCAAACACACAAGGTCCCGGCGCGCACGCGCACGATGAAGATGATGTTTTTTATGTGATAGAAGGAACGATGAGTTTCCTGCTGGACGATAAATGGGTCGATGCCTCGAAAGGCTCTTTCGTCCTGGCGCCGGGAGGGGTGACGCATGATTTCGAAAACAGGAGTACCAGCCTAGCAGGAGTTTTGAATCTTTCTATTCCCGGCAACTTCGAGAACAACATGCCAGGCATCGCCGCATGGTTTGCTGAACATCCGCCGAAAGATGCGACCTAACAGTTGCGGGCACGCCTTGCCAAAGTGCTCCTGAAAGTTATAAGCAGTTGGGGTTTAAGCACCGAAGGTGCGAAATGTGACTGCCTTGGGCCAGCGGCTCACGAAGGTTCGCCGAAGAACGCCGTAATCACTCAAAGCGCGAAATGAGGGAAAGCCATCAGTTATTCCGCGCCTTCAGCGCTTCTAAATTCATGCTTCAGATTTCCTGGGCCGCTGGACCAGGCTGTCACATTTCGCGCCTTCGGCGCTTAGAACCTTCTTAAACTACACCGACGGAAGAGTGACAAAGGGAGAATAACAATGAGACGTATAGCCTGCGCCGTGTGCCTGAGTGTCTTAACGCTCACTCTATTTGGAGGTCAGCTCGTGGGACAGAGAAGAGTCGGCATTCCGCGACCACGACAGCCACAGCCGGCGCAACCCACACCGCCGCCACCCTCAACAGCACCTGCTGACACCTCGTCGACGACCGACACACAAACCGGTACATATAAGCCCGCTATTGAATATCAATTCTTAATGGAGATGCGCTTCTACGAAAACCAGGGCGGGCTACTAGTTGAAGATCTCGAGGTTGTCTTCCCACAGGCGGGTCAAAGGAAAGCCACATTCGTTATCACACGGCCCAATGGACAGGTCGTGACATCCGTGCCGCTACGACTGGAGACGCCGCTTGCGTCGTACACGGCGTTCGGCATGTACAAACCGGATGGCGTTCCTGGTAACGCGCCTATCGGAGAACCCGGTGATTACGTCTTGTCAGTGCAGGTAAATGGTGAGTCGATCACAAGTCTCCCGTTTTCCATGAAAAAAGACGTGAGCAGTGATCCTTTCAATCCGAAGAACACTTTCGTGCGGGAGGGACCATGGCGAGACCTCGCGCATTTGTCGGTCCGGACTGATGAACCGGACAGTCACCTCGAGCTGACCTGGTGGAACAGTTTGAGAGAGTTGCCTCCTGGCACAAAGAATCCACTCGTTACAGTTCACATAATGAATGGCGCGCAGGAAATCGCGAGCACTCGGAGTCCCGTAGTTACGACGCAAACTGACTGGCAGATGTTCCGTCAGGAGTTTCATTTTCCGGCCGAGGCCAAAGTGCGTTGGATGACTTTGGCTGACCTCACGAAGAAAGACGGTGTATACACGATCGTTGCGAAAGTTAACGGGAAACCGTTTAAGACTTATCGGGCTGAGGTGAGAGGCGGACAACTTCAAAGGCATTCACGTAATGCACTTAATGTTGAACCCCACACGTCTTTTATTTCGCCGCGACAAGTCGACACCTCATCGCGTACCAGTTCACGTTACGACATGCGCGACACTTACTGGATAACGAAGGTCAACTGATGGCAGGAGGCGGGAAAAGTGAGGTCAGTACCACCACGCGATAGCGGGTGGTGATGAGTGATGAGTAGCGAGTGGCAAGTAGCAGGTAGCAAGTAGTTTCTTCAGCGCGATTCCGGGTCTCGGAGTCTGTTCTCAGGGCTGTAAACGATCAAGCCGTAACACCTCGCCGTCAAAACAAATAACGAAGTAGTCAACGCGAAACTCAAGATCCTATCGAGTGGTGCTCACCAACTATGGCGCTTTTGAACCTCAAACCAAGAAAGGATCCACATCCATGAATAACGATAGGCAAATGGTCATCGATGCGAACACCCTCAGCTTGCAGCATCGCGCCAAAGGCGCCGTATTTAACGAGCGAGGCCCCCAACTGGCGGTCAATCTTTTCGCGGGGCTTTATCAGGAGGCTTCTGATGGTTATTACCTATGGTCCGTACCCACCTGGGAAAGCTTCACTACCAAGTGGGCCGAATTGGCTAACGAGGGCCTGCGACTCATCGACGTAGATACGTATCAGAACGAAGGCTACACGTCGTTCACAGGTGTTTGGCGACAAGGTAACGAAGGCTACGCACTCTGGAGAACGCCGGACTGGAACTCGTTCTACCAGATCTACCAGCAGAATTTAAACACCATGAGACTGGTGGATTTTGATATTGAGCTGGCTGGAGTGACGCGCTGGTATACAGGAGTTTGGCTCGGCAACGCGGTTAAGCAACAGTTGGTGCACGGACTGACGTGGACTGAATTTGAAGCAAAGTGGAAAGATCTTTCGGAGAAGCAAGGGTATCGACTGGCGAAAGTCCAGGTCTTTTATAGCGATGGAGCCTTGCGATACGCAGGATTATTTGAAGCCGGTAGCGGAGCTTATGCGTTTTACAGTACCTCCGACTGGAACCAGTTCATAACCATTTACAAAAAACAGAGTATTGCGCTGGTTGACTTCAACATCTTTTATGATGGGACCCAACAATTTTACACAGGCGTCTGGCGACAGATTTCGAAGAAGCACCAATTTATCTATGGCCTGGATTGGGGCAGCTTTGTTTCCAATTGGGAAGAGTGGAACAACCGCGGCTACCGGCTGCGGGCGATCGAGCAATATCAGAATTTTCCTCTCCCAACTCCTCCACAACAATGGGACAAAGTTTTCAAGGATGCGCTGGCCACATCCGCCGAAGGTTACGCTTACGTGGTTTCGCAGTATGGGCAAGTAGTAACCAGCGGCTTCTATAACGACAGGCGCTCACCTTATGAACCGCAGAACCCCAACCTCAAATGGGGAACCGCCTATCGAATTAATCTGGCCAGCGTTTCCAAACCAATAACAGCGGTGTCTGTGTTGAAGTTGTTGGAGCAAAAAGGGCGCTCGGTGGATGACAAGTTCTATCCGTACATTGCGGACAAAGTTCCAACGGTGGGTAAGGGCGTCGATTCGGTCACGATTCGAAATTTGTTGACGATGAAAAGCGGAATGGTTGTGGATGGATCACTGCAAGGCGACCTTTGGCCGTTTTTGAATCAGTATCTCAAGCAAGGGTTGGTGGGCACGCCGGGAAAAACCTATGCTTACTCGAATACCAACTTTACAATCTTGCAGGCCGTGGTCAATCAACTTTCCGGGCAGAATTATGCAGCCTATCTCACACAGAATGTGCTGGTTCCGATGGGCATCGATCCGAGTCTTTTCAACCCGCAGCCCGACCCTTTCGTTGACGCGACTCTTTGTTACAGCGGTCGAACGGACCAGCGCCCGGGATGTTATTGGAACGAGTTCGCATTCGTCGCGCCTGGTGGATGGATCACCTCCGGCGACCAACTAATCAAGTTTCTCATCGGGTTGCGCAACAACGCGGTCCTATCTAAACAATCGACGGATGCGATGTTGACGGGAGGTCTGGGTTGGTATCCCTGGGCCGGCGTGTACGGCACTTACTATCACCACAACGGCGGACTACTCAACGGCCTGCAGCCGCCGCAGCAACTTAACACGGGAATCGTGCGTTTCACTGATGGTTATGACGCGGTCTTGCTTGTAAACTCCCCGCGCGGAGATATCATTAATCTGATGGTCAAAGCGTTTGAGACTCGTTGACAAGCGGGAAACAGGGAAGGTTCTCAGGGTCAGGGAGGGCATTCGTGACTGGTTGCTGATTACTGTCTACTGAGCACTAACCACTGCCGAAAGGAGCACACATCATGGGTCGCTTACTAGCTTTCGTATACGGGGCGGTTAGCTATTTGATTTTCTTCGTGACGTTTCTCTACGCGATTGGATTCGTAGGAAACCTGTTCCTACCCAAGTCAATCGACACTGGGGACCACGTGCCGTTGGTTCAAGCGGTTATTGTCAATCTCGTCCTTCTCAGTATCTTCGCGCTTCAGCACAGCGTCATGGCGCGCCCCGGCTTTAAACGTTGGTGGACCCGATTCATTCCGAAGCCGGTTGAACGCAGCACGTACGTGCTTCTCGCGAGTCTCGCCCTCATCCTGCTTTTCGCTCTCTGGCATCCGATTACAGACGTCGTATGGTCTGTTGACAATATCGTCGGGCGCTACATCCTTTGGACAATTTTCTTTTTGGGTTGGGCCACCGTGCTGCTCGGCACGTTTCTCATTAACCACTTCGACCTTTTCGGCTTGCGACAGGTTTATCTGTATCAACGCGGCAAGGAATACACCGAGCTCGGTTTCGGCCGGCCGTTTCTGTACAAGATTGTGCGCCATCCGATCATGCTGGGTTTCATCATGGCGTTCTGGGCCACACCGCACATGACCATTGGACACTTGCTCTTTGCAGTGGTGACTACTGCTTACATCCTGGTCGCCATCCAACTCGAGGAGCGCGACATCGTCAGCGTCCACGGCACCGCGTATGAGGATTATCGAAAGGAGGTTTCAATGCTGCTGCCGATTCCAAAGAGGAAACAGAGCTGACATCACCTCTGCCGGCGCGGTTGATAGGTATCGAACACCAAACCGATTACACATTGAACTAGTAACGCTCACTCACACGGTTGTTGAATGACCTCTAACCTTACCAGGGAAAGGAACGACCAGTATGAAAGTTCTGACACTCATCGTCAGCACCATCTTGCTTCCCGTTGTAGCACTTGCCCAGAACCCACCACCGTCAGACCCCGGTCCCTTTTACTTTTCAAACAACAGGCCCGCACCCCACCATCGCTATTGGGGAGGCACGAGCTATTACGGAGGCATATTGGTGGTAGAGAATTACAACCTGCTTGCCACTGTGTTGGGCGATCAGCCGAGGCTAAGTAGCGGGTTTCAACTCGGGAGCCGTTTGGTTGGTAGAGAATCCTTTGACTTCGGCGACGGCTCCGTCGTGCTACAACCATTCGCGTACTATCAGCAGATAGGGATGATACGGACTCACACCAAAGGTCTCCCTATCGGACGACGGTTAGCTGCGTTTCTAAACGATCCGCTCAGGGGCGCGAGTTTTGACTTGACGCTTCCTTTCAACGATCCAAGGGTGGCGTTATCCGACCGAAGTGCCATTCTGCGGGTGTCAAACCAAGTGCCGAACACGGGTGATTGGCATGTTGCAGTGGACCTGGATGTCTCCCGGGACACTTCTCAGGGGTTCGATGTCCTGGCTCCAGCGGATGGGGTCGTTGAAGGGAATGGCACAACAGATACTTTGTGCCTGAGACACACGGCGTCTAACGGCAGGGAGTTTCTAACGATCTATGCACATATGGTCCCGGAGTCAAAAAGCCAATTGAGCGAGGGAGATCCGGTGAGCCGGGGTCAGCTGCTAGGCAGGGTCCAGGAGGCTGGCTACACGCACCTTCATTTTGGTGTTGCTGTGAGAGGGCCGGGCAGAAGGGTGAACGGAGTTCGCGTGCCCAAGCTGTGGTATCTGATCGATCCATTCGGCGTATATGACTATAGGAGAAACAGTTCTAGCGAAACTGATTACAATTACCTGCCGAATAATACCCTGCGCCCGGAAGTGCGGGGCGTTCGCCACGCGTACGTCTGGAGGACTAATCCACCCTTTGGCTCCATACCCTTCAGACTCGTCACAAGGCCGCGAGGAAGCTAGAGGAGTGATGCGAAACTGTAACTACCCTTCAGCGGGCCGCCAAAGTAAAAAAGGCCGGACTGAGTAACCAATTCCGGCCTCAACTTCAACGTGCTGAAGAGCGTTTGTGGTGTCAGTGGGACCGCATCTCCAACGAGTTAGAGTCATACTGATAGGGTCCATTCCGGTCGCCAAAACTCGAAATTTTGTTCACAGAGAACCGCACGGAATTACCAGGCAACTGAAGGAGGTTGGTTATGAAAAGAATCAAATACGGGAAGTGGGAAATTCACCCGGGCGTGGTTGAAGGAATTATGCCCCTAAAGGACTCGGGAACTGTGGTCTGGAAAAGAATGGAGACAAAACATGAGGGCTCCGTCTTGTACTACAAACTCTGGAATTTCTGGGTCAGAGCCGGCGTAAGAGCTGATCTGGAAATGAGTTCGTCTTTCTTTAGAGATTACGAGAGCGCGAACGCCGATTCAGATGCCCTGCTGGCAGCCGTGGGCTTCCCCTGGGCAAAAGCCGAGACAGAAGAAGAGATCTGGAGACGAATCGGGATGGTTTGGAACTGGCTGCGAGATAACGTTGTGGTGAACGATGGCGAGTACGCCACCATCTCTTCTGTGAGTGGCACATGGCCCTCGATTCTGGATTACGCGAGATATTACGCCACTCATAAGCAGCTGGTGTGGTCTGCCTGCTTTTCAAAGGCTCATCTTTTCGCCACGCTGCTGGGGAGGGTCGTGTATCCGAGATTCCGGTTTGGAATCGCTCAGGGACATCACACCGAAGGCGGGGCGCCGCCAACCGCTTCACATGTATTCGTTGGCGTCTATGTGGCCGATCGTTGGTTTCACCTCGACCCCACGGCTGTTTCTTTGGAGCCTTTCCCGGCTTATAGCGATAGAAGATCTGTCGCCGTTGACTTCGCCACAGTGGACTATGAACATCCCTACTATTTCAAGCCGGTGCCTTTGTCCGGCTTTGACGGCGTGCCCCATTTGCCGGAATGATTGAGAAACGCTAAACGATCATACGGTGATGAGCATGCTTGACGGCAAGGTTGCGTTGGTAACCGGCGCCACGCGAGGCGCGGGCCGGGGGATTGCGATTGAACTTGGCGCCGCCGGCGCTACGGTTTACTGCACGGGTCGGAGTACGCGCGTTCACCCGTCGGAGATCAATCGGCCGGAAACCATCGAAGAGACCGCGGAGATGGTGAATCAGGAGGCAGGAGCGGGAGACAGGAAGCAGGGGCAGGAGGCAGGAGCAGGTGGCGGGCAGGAGGAAGCAAAAGCAGGAGCAGGAGCAGGAGCAGGAGCAGGGGCAGGAGCGGGAGGGGGAGGAAGAGGGATTGCGGTTCAGGTGGACCATCTGGACCATGTTCAAGTGAAAGCGCTGATCGAACGGATCGAACGCGAGCAGGGCCGGCTCGATATCCTCGTCAACGATATTTGGGGCGGAGATTTTCTAACTGAATGGTACGCGCCTGTTTGGCAACACTCACTGGAAAAAGGACTGCATCTGCTCCGGCTCGCGATCGACACGCACATCATTACCAGTCACTTCGCATTACCCATCATGATTAAGAATCCGGGCGGACTCGTCGTCGAGATGACGGATGGTACTGCTGAATACAACGCGGCGAACTATCGGCTCTCGATGTTTTACGATCTTGCGAAGACTTCAGTCATTCGCATCGCCTGGGCGCTTGCGCAAGAACTCAAAAAGCATAAGTGCACCGCGGTTGCATTAACTCCTGGTTGGCTGCGTTCGGAACAGATGTTGGACAACTACGAGGTGAAGGAAGAGAACTGGCGTGACGCGATCGCTAAACAAGCCCACTTCGCAATCAGCGAGACACCCCGCTACGTCGGCCGCGCTGTCGCACATCTCGCAGCCGATCCTGAACTAAGTCGTTGGAACGGCGAATCACTTTCGAGCGGGCAGCTCGCAAAGGTTTATGGCTTCACTGATCTCGACGGCTCTCAACCCGACGCCTGGCCTTACGTAGTTGAGGTGCAGGATGCAGGCAAGCCGGCTGATGTAACCGGGTATAGGTAGGACGCGCAGCAGGCAGCTGTAGAATTTTTCCATTTCAAGGAGATCTATGCGCCGAACATTTTTCTTAGCACTAGTTTTCTTTCTTCTCCCTTCAGGCGTTGACGCTCAAATTACCGCGATCAAAGCCGGTCGGCTCGTCGATCCCGAAACCGGCACAACGTCGCTTAACCAAATCATCATCATTGAAAAGGACAAGATCACCTCAGTTGGACCCAACGTTTCCATTCCAAAAGGGGCGACTGTAATTGACTTGTCGCGCTCGACGGTTCTCCCCGGTTTATTCGATATGCACACGCACCTCTGCATGACAGTTAAGCCGAAACGTGACAACGGAAACTACTACTACACGACGCTGAACGATCCCGACTCGTTTCGCGCTATCGAAGGCATCGTCAATGCGCGCTCGATGCTCGAATCAGGGTTTACGACCGTTCGCGACGTCGGCAATGAGGGCAACTACGCCTGCACCAGTGTGCGCCGCGCCATAGGCCTCGGGATGGTCCAGGGCCCGACACTTTTCAATGCAGGACGAATTATTGCGCCTTACGGCGGACAGTTTCTTCTTCAGCCAGACAAGCAGAACCTCGCTGAGCCCGAGTATTTCTTTGCGGACACACGCGACGAGATGGTCAAGGCCGTAAGACAGAACCTCCACTTCGGCGCGCGTGTGATAAAAATTGTCGTGGACGATCAGCGTTACATCTACTCGCCGGAAGACATTAAATTCATTATCCAGGAGGCGGACAAGGTCGGGGTTAAAGTCGCGGCGCATGCATGGACACACAACGGCGCGCACAATGCTGCTGAGGCGGGCGTCGCCTCAATCGAGCATGGCTTTAACATGACTGACGAAGACCTTGAACTTGCGAAAAAGAACAACGTGGTCTTAGTCGGAACTGAATATCTCGCGCTGAGATTCAAGGCAGAGCGGCCGAAGTGGATCGACAGACTGAAAAGGGCGTACAAGATCGGCGTGACCATGGCCTTTGGAACGGATGTAGTGGACGAGGTTGAAGGTGAAACACGTGGTACCGAATCAATGAAGGGAATCGAGCCATGGGTCGAAGCGGGTATCCCGCCGAAAGTGATCCTTCAGGCGATGACGATGAATGCTGCGCGATTGCTCGGCGTGGAAAAAGAGCGAGGCGCGATCCGGTCAGGCTTGGCTGCCGACATCATTGCTACTCCGGAAAACCCACTGGAGAATATCAACACGCTCAAGAAAGTTTCCTTCGTGATGAAGAATGGCGTGAGGATTAAATAGGAATGGAGATTAGCGTGCTAGAACTAGCAATTCCAGGGTTTTAGTCTTAAGTAACAAGGCGAGTCTTAAACTTGTTCAGTGAGTGGTCCAGCGAACGCGCCCGCATGATTAACATTCGCAGAGCCTCCCCAACAGATTGTGAATCGATTGCGCGTGTGCATGCGGCGGCAGTGAAGTCTGTGGGCGCCGAGTTTTATACACCCGAAGAGATTCAAGCGTGGTCCATGCCGAAACCCCCGGAAAGCTATGAAACGGCGATTCGCGACAAGGAGTTTTTTGCGGTGGAGAATAATGACGTCGTCGTGGGGTTTGGAGTCCTGGATCAGCGGCAGGCTTTGATTGAAGCTGTTTACGTAGATCCGGAAGCGGGTGGCCGGGGCATTGGTCTACAAATTATGCGCAAACTTGAGGAGCGCGCGCGGGCTCTTGGTCTCACGTCATTGAGCCTCAATGCTTCCCTAAACGCAGTGTCATTTTATGAAAGGGCCGGTTACGTTCCGCTTGAGAAATCAAGGTATCGTTTGAGCACTGGCGTCGTGATTGATTGCGTCCCCATGGTAAAAGCTATGAACACCGAAGCCGACTGACTAATACCGCCGTGATGATAATGACTACTGATGTGCAGCGCGATGAGTTTTCCCAATTCGAGCATGACGGCTGGCAACGCGTCGCCGGCAAATACGAATCGGCGTGGAGTGGTCTGACCCGGCTCTTTATTCCGCACCTGCTGGAAGCAGTTAAACTTGAGTCTCGCTCGTTTCTGCTCGACGTTGCTTGTGGGCCTGGTTATGTTGCTGAAGCGGCGCGCGAGCTGGGCGCATTTCCCACGGGAGTCGATTTTTCGTCGGAAATGGTTCGGATTGCTAAATCGCGTAATCCGGATATTCCTTTCTACACAGGCAATGCGCTCGATCTGGATTTTCCCAGCAACACCTTTGACGTGGTGGTGATGAACTTCGCTGTGCTGCACTTGTCTGATCCTGAAGCGGCTTTCGCTGAAGCGCATCGTGTGCTTAAGCCGGGTGGACGTTACGGGTTCACTCTTTGGGCGTCGCCCGAGCACAGCCCAGGCGCAGCAGTCGTAGAGCAAGCCGTGCTGGCCCACGCGAACACTGACGTTAAAATTCCGAAAGGTCCTGATTACTTCGGTTACGGAAACGCGGAATCGTGTCGGGCAATGCTTGATCGAAACGGTTTTGACGGGTCGTCGCTGGTGTTTAAAACTGTCACGGCTGAGTGGCAGGTGCCGACCGCCGGATTTGTATTTGAAGCTGAACGAGATGCCGGTGTGCGAACCGCCGCTTTGTTAGCGAAGCAAACACCGGAAACTTTGCTTTCCATCCGAGAGCAAATAGAAAAGGGCTTGAAACCTTACGCCAACGAAAGCGGCTTTAGCATTCCCTACGCAGCACACGTGGTTGCGGTGACCGCGCCATAGAACGCAAGCAGAACGGAGTTTCAATGAAGAAGTGGCAAAACATGACTTTACGAGTTTTGTTCATCGTGCTGCTCAGCTCGGTAGGAGCGAACGGTCAACCAACAGCGCTTCCATCGGTTCCAATGAAGTTTGGCGCGTTCATTGTTCGCTTTGATCCTGGTGGAACTTTTACGTTGCAGGGAAAGGGATGGCCGGCGCTCAGCGGTAAGTGGACCACGAATGCCAACGTCATTGACTTAACGATGTCTGGCGGGCCAGGCGGTTGCGACGGAGCCGGGCGTTATGAGTATTCCGTTGAGGGAGGCAATCGAGTCGCTTTCAAGCTCGTGAATGACGACTGCGTGGTACGCCGGATGATCGTTGGAGGCAGTTTGTGGATGCCTGCCGACGAAGCTCGCGTGATTCCTGCTCGACAAATCACGTTAACACCGGGCGCACGACTGTCCTCGTCCCGCGCGCCAAAAAATATGAATGGAAACTGGCCGTCGTTTCGAGGACACGAAGCGTCCGGCGTCGCTGAGAAGCAGAATCTCCCGGAGCGTTGGGACGCGAAGACAGGCGAGAACATTCTCTGGCGAACGCCTATTGCCGGGTTGGCACATTCGAGTCCGATCGTTTGGGGCAACACGATTTTCGTAACTACCGCTATCAGCAGTGATCCCAAGGCCACCTTCCGGCCAGGGCTTTACGGTGACGGCGATGCATCCAAAGATCGCTCAGCACATCGCTGGATGATTTATGCGATCGACAGGCGCACGGGAAAGATTCAGTGGGAACGAGTTGCGCATCAGGGTGAACCAGTCGACAAGCGACACATCAAGTCGACTTATGCCAATTCAACCCCGGCGACCGATGGTCGTGTTGTTGTTGCCTGGTTTGGTTCGCAAGGTGTTCACGCATACGACGTCAAAGGCCGGTTTCTCTGGAAAGTGGATCTGGGCCGGCTCGATCTCGGCGCGTACGACATACCTACCTACGAATGGGGGCCGGCCAGTTCTCCAATCATTTGGAACAACCTGGTCATCCTCCAGTGCGACACCCAATACGATTCGTTTCTGTTGGCTCTGGACGCGGCGACTGGCAAGACAGTTTGGAAAACTGATCGCGATGAACTCCCATCGTGGGGAACGCCGACAATCGCAATGACGGCGAGTGGTCCAGTGCTGGTAGCCAACGCGTCAAACTTCATTCGCGGATACGATCCGAAGACCGGCAAGGAGCTGTGGAGACTGGGCGGCAGTTCGAAAATTACCGCGCCGACTCCGATCTTCGGCGAAGGCCTGTTTGTCGTTGCGAGTGGGCGCGGGCCTGAACGTCCAATTTTTGTAGTTAAACCCGCCGCGCGGGGCGATCTCACTTTGGCTGATGGCAAGACATCAAGTGAGTCGATTGTGTGGAGCCGGACCGGTCGAGGGTCATACATGCCGACGCCGTTGATTTATAACGGCGTTCTGTATGTGCTGGCCAACAACGGCACGTTTGACGCTTACAACTTGAAGACGGGCGCCGAGATTTACCGGCAGCGATTGCCGAACGTGGGTAGTGGCTTCAGTGCTTCGCCCGTAGCGGCCGACGGTCGTATATATTTGTCTAACGAAGATGGCGAGATACTGGTTGTGGCGGCCGGTGAGAAATTTAATCTTATTGCGACGAACTCCATCGGCGAATTGTTGATGGCGACGCCCGCTTTGGCCGATGGAGTAATGTATGTGCGGTCCGCAGGCAGTTTGTTCGCGATTGGACGGAAACGATGAAGGACGAGGACGGCAAACAGAGAGTCTGAACGAGGCCCGAAGGGTCGTCATTTATTACAGATGCCCGTTAGGGCGTGGCAGGTTCGAGAAACGCATACAGTTCGTAGGCCCGAACGGGCCGAAAGTCGATTACTGCCGGCGCTTCGCTCCTCATTTAACCGTAAGTCTGTGGTCCACGCCCTGACGGGTGTGGCTTTTAAATGACGGCCCTTCGGGCCTAACGACGCATGGTGTTATTTCGAATTCTGATTCTTCTACGACGGTAAACAGATTATGAATAGATTTATCTTTCTTACTCTTCTCGTCCTCTTTGCTATTCCAGTCGCAGCGCAACAGGATGTTCCACCTATCAGGAACTTTCTTCGGGTCAACGACCAGTTCTGTACCGGTGGCCAACCAAGGCTTGAGCATTTACAGCAACTGAAAGACGACGGCGTCAAAGCCATTATCAATCTTCGTCCAGTAAGCGAGCATCGAGCCGCCGAAGAAGAAGCGAAGGCGAAAGAGCTCGGCTTGCGCTACTTCAACATCCCCGTCGTTTTCACCGACCCGAAAGATGAACAAGTCACTGAATTCCTGAAGGTCACCGACGATCCTGCAAACCGTCCGGCGTTTATTCATTGCGCGTCGGCGATCCGCGTCGGCGCGTTCTGGATGATTCGGCGCGTACTGCGCGACGGTTGGAAAGTGGAGGCGGCGGAGGAAGAAGCAAAAAAGATTGGATTGAAGGAAAGCCCGCACCTGAACGAGTTTGCGCGGAAATATATCGAAAAACATCAGAAATAACTTGGAGACGGACCTGCTCTGTCAGTTGAGCGGAGGGACGTGAGAAAAAAAGCCCTGCGGATTGCTTCGCAGGGCTTTTATTTGTTGGCAGCCTGTTCGCACGCTGGCGGATTCTTATACCTCGGTCGACCGGCCAAAAACAGTGAAAATCGGCGTTGCGTCTGAGGCGCCTGCTCCACTTAACAAAGTGTAGCCGGTGGCACAGAACAAACGTTCGTTGGCGAAGTTTCGTCTAACTGCCAAATAATCGCCCCACTTATTGTCAGATGGACCACGTGCACCAGCAAACGTGCTTACCTGGCGTTGCGTGCCCGTAAGGATGGCGACGATGTGCATTGGAAATCGCGTACCGCCGCCAAGCGCGTACGAGGCGCCCACCTCGTTGTTCGCGTTAGTGCCCAACGCGGCATAAGCGATCGCCGAATTAGGATCCCAAAGGTTGATGTTTTGAATCAACGTCATGGTGGTGGTGTTGATACGCGCAATCTGGACGAATGGATTTGGCCTGGCGTTGGCCCCGCCCTTGGCGGAACTCCAGGCAAACCACAATTCGTTACCGGCTGCGGTCGCCCCTGTGTGCCGCCCGTCGGCTCGCGCCAGCCAGTTGCGACCATCGGGCGTAATCGAGCTATAACCCGACGACGACCAGAATGCCACCGACACATTGGTCGACGTGGGGGCGGCATCAGCTTCCGGCCACTTGAATACACGCAGTGAGCTGGTCGAATTGTGCGACACGAAATAAGCCGTTGTGCCGCAGTTCTGAGCGACTCGCAAACTCGGATGAGTCGTCGAAACAGTACGGGTTGCTGACAACGTTCCCGATGTAAAGCTGCTTAGTCGGATCCTGACAACTGCTGATGCTCGCCATGCGCCCGCCGTAGTAAATGCGTTTGTCGTCATGTAGAGCATGTTGGTGCCGGTCGCGAGATCGGGAAAGTCGAGCCAGATACCTGGCGCAAGTCCGAGGGCGGCGGGCGTAATATCGAAGAAACGCCAGGAGCCCGTTTTCACGCGTGCGGTCGTGGCGTAGGCAATGCGCTGTACGTTCTTCCCTGACGAGTCGCGCGTATATTGAAGCAGCCAGAAGAACGTGTCGATACTCTTTACGTAGTGGACTACTTGATCGCAGCAGAAGCTCATCCCGGTCGGGTTTGGGAAAGTAGTGAACGGGTCAACGAATTTGAAAGTAGTACCGCCGTCGATCGAAACAGCTGCGAACCAATTACCCGTGTAGAAGACCACGTTGCCGTTGATCGCGGCGCTTGGCTCGCAGACGTGCGAGGCAGTATCTGACGTAGCTACGTCGTTAAGTTGCACGTTTTTGACGAGTGAGATCGTGTCGCTCGGGGCGAGCGGCATGGTTCGCATCTTCTTCATCGCAGACATTGGGACACTTTCTTCAAGCGCGAGGGGCGCGGTTGGAAGCGTGTCCATCACCTTTGGACCAGCCGGCGGTTTGGGCAGGACCTTGCGAGGGTGAATTTCATCCTTGTTTCGGGCTGCCGAGAATTTGTAGGCCCTTTCGACGTACCTGACTTTCACTTCCTGCGCTTTCTCCGGGGCGAGTTTCCCGCTGGTTAAGCTGGGAGTAGTTGCAAAGGCCCGGGCGGACTTCATCTTAGTCGCCGCTTTTCTGGCGCCCGTTTTGCCGGCGCTCCTCGACTTCTTAGATCCTTTGGCTGCGGCTTTCTTCTTTGAGGGTTTCTTTGGCATGGGTTTTCCTTTCGTACGTTGTGAGTTTTGTATGTGAAGAATTCTGTCGTGTTAATGAATAAGTCGAACGAAAAGGCGAGGGTGAAGAATTCGGTCACATACAACAATCAGTGAACGGTTAATGTGAGTCAATCTACATCAACCGGAGGCGATGGCGTCTCATCTGGCACCTTCTCGCCTTCGGGCACTCTCGGGATTTGTGCGCGTTCATGAATTCGTTTATCCGGAGATTGACGCACCGGCGAGTCCCGATAGCGGACTTGAACCTCCTTGCCCGTCTGCGCCGGTAGTTCATCGGTTGTTAGCGAATCAGGGTCTTCGGCTGGCTTGGGGTCCTCGCACATGTAATCTCCTTAAGGCTCGTTGTGTGGGTGGGTAATATCACTTAATGTGCCTTACCGCAAATGATTTCGGGACTGGGCGAAGTCGAACAACTGAGATATTCTTCCGGACGGTCGAAATGTTTTGAAACGCCAACCCGGTGCCTGAAGCAAAACGGAGTTCATCTCAGTCACCAAAGAAATTGCAGCGTGCCGCGCCGACGATGTTTGCCAGCACGCGAATCACGACTCACCGCAGAGACAAAAGGAGAAGCCCTCATGCCTGACCTAACCATAAAATACAGCGACAGCCGAGGTTACAAGTACGTCGAAACATCGGATGCCCTGAAAGTAGCAGCCAGCGGCTTGCCGTGCTCGAAAGCGTTGCAGTGGCCCAACTACTCAACGGATATTGTCGATGACACGATCAACGGAAAGCCGGTCGTGATCCAATTGTGGAAAGGTTGGTGCCAGCAGTTTCTAAGCTCTGACGAGTTTCCGGGCGGGATGGGTGCCGAGGTTGGCGTCTACGAAAGAGTTAGCGGTCGAGGTTTCCCTGCTGAAAAACCGCACGAACTGATCCCGGATACGATGTGGCATCTTTGGCGCGAAGCCAGCAAACGCTCCGGCGACGATTTATGGTGGCCAGTTGCTGAGTTACACGAAGTTGAGTTCAAGTTCATCAATCCGGTCAACAACACGACCGTGTTTGATGCCGAACCTCAACGAACTTACTGGCGAAACAAGTGGATGGACACGAACAGCTACGACGATTACCAAAAGTCGCAGGGTAAGAGGTGGTCGTGGTTGCCTGCGGGATTTCCAAAGAACTCAAACACGCCGGCGCTAGGGAAAGACTATGTCCTGGAGTACAAGATTAACGGAAAACCCTATCCTCGCTGGTAAAGAATCATTTTCCATTTCTCATTTCATATTTCTCATATCAGATTTCAGGCGAAGGAACACCTTCAGACTCAGCGGTGCTGAGTCGGGAAGCCTCAGACTCAGCGGTGAGACTCTCGATTCCAGGTCGGAAATGACTGATAGAGGAAAGTGCACTAATGGTGTGCAATGACAAATGAGAACTATGAAATGGGATATGACAAATGGTTCTTTAAGAACGCCTCGCTGGTAGTAATAGGATCGTACGTTAAGACGGGATTTATCATTTCTCATTTCTCATTTTTCATTTTGTCATTTCAAGGAACAAGAAAGAGAGGTGGATTCAAGTTCGAAGTGCAACTTCGATGCCCGTCGGATCGCGTTAACGCTGTGGGTCGACAAAAACAGAACCGGGAGCGATAGCGACCGGGTTCATGATGGAATGGCTATCAGCTTGGTCATTGAGGTCGTCCAGGTTCTTGTATCGCATCGAAAAGGAATTCAGTCTTACGAACATGTAGGGCCCCTAAGTCGGCGGTGACAATGGCGGGACCTGATTTACCAACCTTCTGGCGCTACTGAACTGATCACGAGTCGTATTCCATCATGAACCCGGTCGCTACCACCACCCCACGCGGGCTGCCCGCGCGGGGACCCCGGTTCGCTCCCGGTTCTGTTTTCGTCGACCCACGATGTCGCACACAAAAAGCAGTTGCACTTCCAAGTTGAATTAACCAATGCAAAATGGAAAATCCCGTCTGCCTTTCAATACCCTCACTCCTCCTTGGTCTGTTCTATCTGCCCGCGATCGCGGTATAGATTCAACTTGTTATGAAGCGTCTTCAGGCTGATTCCCAATAACTCCGCCGCGCGAGTTTTATTGTTCGCAGTCTTCTTCAGTGTCCTCATAATCATTTGCCGTTCGACCTCATCCAGCGGGGTTCCCACCGGCAACGTGATCGTGTCTTCATTTCTTAATCGTTCACGTTGATCGATCGGGTAGGGTGCGAAGTGATGACGTTCGAGTTGTTCACCCGAGCAAATGATCACTGCGCGTTCAATGACGTTTCGTAACTCACGCACATTTCCCGGCCAGGCATGAAAATGTAGAACACTCATGGCAGCCGGACTCATGAACCGCGCCGGACGCCCGTGTTTCTCGGCCAGCTTTTCCAGAAGATACTGGGCCAACACCGGCAAATCATCTTTTCTGTCCTTCAACGGCGGTAGTTGAATGCGAAATACGTTCAAGCGGTACAGCAAATCCTCACGCAGAGTTCCACTTGTAACCGCTTCCTCCGGGTCCTTGTTAGTCGCTGCCAGCAAACGAACGTCGATGGGAATCTCTTTCCTTCCACCGAGGCGGCGCACGGCGCGTTCTTCAATTACACGCAACAACTTCGCCTGCAGTAACGCAGGCATTTCCGAGATCTCGTCCAACAAAAGCGTCCCACCTTCTGCCAACTCAAAACAGCCCGCCCGCCGAGAGGCAGCTCCGGTGAAAGCACCTTTTTCGTGACCAAAGAGTTCCGATTCCATCAACGACTCCGGCAGCGCCGAACAATTGATCCCGACAAACGGTTTATCGTGTCTCGGGCTCAACTGGTGAATCGTGCGCGCAATCAATTCCTTGCCGGTTCCGGAGTCGCCGGTGATGAGCACTGATGCCGACGATGGGGCCAGCTGTTCGACGAGCGAATAGATCTCGCGCATGGCGGGCGAGTTGCCGACGAGTTCTCCAAACGTCCCGCGATCCTGAAGCTGGCGCCTTAGTAATTCGTTCTCGCGCCGCGCTTCTGTCAGCTCCATCGCTCGGTCAATAACAACCCGGAGTTTGTTTTCGTCAACCGGCTTCTCGAAGTAGTGGTAAGCACCTTCTTCCTGGATCGAGTGGATCGCAGATTCGATCGTGCCACTCTCCGCCAGCAGGATTACCGGCACTTCAACTTGTTGTGCCCGAAGATGCCGCAAGATGCCGTAGCCCTCACCAGGCGAAAGAGAACTGCTGTCGATGATGACAGCCGGATCGCTTTTCGAGATGAAATCGGAAGCGGGGGCGCCGTTATGAGCGAGGAGAGTTTCGTAACCCCAGGAACTGATCAGGTCCCGCAACGCTGCGCCACTGTTTTCGTCAGGATCGACTACGAGTATGCGGCGGGATGATGACATCGGAGGGAAGTTTAGCACGACGCTAAACAATCGTGATGCGTCAGGTTGGCCTAAGGCCTGGCGAAGTAAGCGGCGATCGCATGCGCCAGCGCTGGTACGGTGTATTCCGCGGGCTGCACTTCTATTTTTAACCCGTATTCCATTGCGGTCGTCGCCGTGATGTCGCCGATACACGCGATAACAACTCCGGCCAGCACGTCGCCTAGATCCTGTGTGTCGAACAATTGCGCCAGGTTGCGGACGGTGGACGAACTAGTAAACGCGATGCAATCCGCGCCTCCCGCAAGCATTGCTGAAACGCGGCCGCGATTCATGTCTGCGGGAACGACCGTTTGATACGCGGAGACAACATCCACGCGCGCGCCGGCGTCTTCGAGCGCCTTAGGCAGATAGTCGCGCGCTACCGAGGCACGCGGCAGCAAAAAGTTCAGACCCTGAAGATTGGTTGGACCACCGGCAAAGCGCTCGACCGCCGTAAACACACCTTCCGCCTTAAACTCGTGGGGAACGACGTCAACATGAATTTTCAAGAGACGCAGTTTTTCAGCAGTTGCTTCTCCGATCGCGCAAACCTTGAGATCGTCGACTTCATGCAGATCATGGCCGCGCTCCTCAAGACGGCGGAAAAAGTAGTCAACACCATTTACGCTCGTGAAAATCAGCCAGTCGTACCCGTAAAGGTGATCGATTGCTTCGTCGAGTAGTTCGTAACTGTCAGGCGCCGTGACTTCAATTGTGGGACACACGATCACATTCGCCCCGTATTGCTCGAGCTGCCTCACAAATTCGTCCGATTGCTCGCGCGCTCGTGTGATGACTATGGTTCGGCCGCGGAGGGCGTCGGAGGATGGGATGGAAATTGATTGTTTAGCGGTCATGATGATCTAAACAACCTATCTTTAAGCGCCGAAGGCGCGAAATGTAATAGCCTGGGCCAGCGGCCCAGGAAGGTTGTCATCCTGTCCCCTCCCCGTAAACGGGGAGGGGTTAGGGGTGGGGTTTCGCGCGCGGCCAACCTCTCCCCCGACCCCTCTCCGCTTGCGGAGAGGGGAGAAAGTATCGTGAAGTAGACTTTTTCTGCAGAGTCCCTACTCTTATCGCGCCTTCGGCGCTGTCGAATGATTTTGCTTAAAACGTGTGAGCCAAATTCCCCTTTTCGACGGGGAGGGCATCCAGCTATCCCAAAAGCTCGGCCGCACCGGCTGCCATCAAGCGCCGGGCTAACTCAATCCCCACTTGTTCTCCATTAGTTACCGCTCCTCCGACGGAATCTCGTATCACTTTCGAGCCTGAGGTGGAAGCGACTAATCCCTCGACCTCGATTTGCTCACCATCTACGAGTGCATACGCTGCAATAGGCAACTGGCAGCCGCCGCCAAGCTCACGCAATAGCGCTCGCTCTGCATCGGTCGCAGTCTTTGTTGGGCCATGATTCAACTGCTTGACCAATTTGATCGTCTCGTGATCACCGGCGCGGGTCTCTACAGCCAAAGCTCCCTGACCCACTGCGGGTAGTATTTCGTCCGTAGACAGCGACGTTGTTATGCGATGCGCCAGGTTCAAACGCTTCAGGCCCGCGCATGCAAGAATTAAAGCATCGTATTGGCCTTCGTCCAGCTTCCGTAACCGTGTATCCACGTTGCCGCGCAAGTCTTTCACGACCAAATCCGGGCGCAGATGTTTCAATTGAGCGAGCCGCCGCGGACTCGATGTGCCGACGACAGCATGCTGACCGAGCGTGGCAATTGATACTGAATCAGCCGCCTCGCTTTCGCGCAGCACCAAAGCGTCGCGCGCATCTTCGCGCTCGCAAACAGCGGCAATCAACAAACCTGCCGGCACAACTGTCGGAAGATCTTTCAATGAATGGACCGCGCAGTCGATGTGTTGCGCCAGCAAGGCATCTTCCAGTTCTTTGGTGAAAACGCCTTTTCCACCAATCACCGAGAGCGGCTGCGCGCTCGCGTCGCCCGACGTTTTGATTATTCGGATTTCGATTGCAAGAGAAGGATTGAGCTGTTGGAGTTGGCTTTGGATCAGGTGCGCTTGTGTCAGCGCTAGTTTGGAACCGCGCGAGCCAATTACCAGAGGTTGTTTCATGCTTGATGCCGGCGCGATTAATCTCCCAGGCCGAACACGTCGCGCCAGCCCTGGATAGTCTCGGCATCGCCGTCTTCAAATGATTGGCGCATCTGGCTTAAGACGGGGTGAGAGATTTTGTTCACGGTGGACAAGAGCAATGCTTCTATCGCCGCCTCTTGTTCTTTGGTTAGCGCGCCCAGGCGGCTTCGATGACGTCCCAGCTCTTGTTTGGCGACGTCCTGCAACGTTTGTCGAAACGTTCCCAGTGCCGGACCGACTTCAAGCGAGCGAAGCGCCTGATCAAACTGCATGATCTCCGATTCGATGATCAGTTCAGCCCTTTCCGCCTCTCGTTCGCGCTCGCGAATGTTGGAAGTAATAACTGACTCCAAATCATCGATATCAAAAACGAACACGTTTGGAATTTGTCCGATTGCGGGATCGATGTTTCGCGGGACGCTGATATCGATGAAGAATGCCGGACGGTTTCTGCGCCGTGAGGAGGCTTCCCGCACCATCGCTTCGGTAACGACAAACTTGTCGGCAGCCGTCGAACAAATCACGACGTCAGCTTCAGCTACGTGTTCTGAGAGCGACTGGAAATCAACAACCTCAGCGCCGAGTTCACCTGCCAGCCGGTGCACGGCGCCGGGCGTGCGGTTGGCAAGCAATACGCGCGATATGCCGGCGTTTACCAGATGGCGCGCGGAAAGTTCGGCCATCTCGCCCGCGCCGATTAACAACGCGGTCCTGCCTTCGAGTGAATCAAAGATCTTTTTGCCCAGCTCCACTGCCATATAACTGATTGAAACGGCATTCGCGCCGATACCTGTTTCCGTTCGCACTCGTTTCGCAGTGCGGAAGGCATGATGGACCAGACGATTCAGCACGCGGCCGGCTGTTCCGGCGTCAAGGGCGATTGA
Organism: Pyrinomonadaceae bacterium; assembly: GCA_963730985.1. GTDB lineage: Bacteria > Acidobacteriota > Blastocatellia > Pyrinomonadales > Pyrinomonadaceae > PSRF01. The sequence goes on along the minus strand of CAVSTX010000004.1, from coordinate 1,211,325 downwards.
GTAGGCGCGACGAATCTGCCCCAACACCTGTGGCTCGCCTACGACCATCGAATCGAGCGATGACGTTACTCGAAATAGATGCCGGACGGCAGCGTCGCCGGTGTGTTCGTAAAGGTGGGTCTCGAAGAGTGACCGCGGAATGTAGTCGGCGCGGCTGAGGAATTCAATCAGGCGTTCGCGAGTGTCGTTTGATTGCGCTACGCGAGTCTCCGTTAACACTTCAACGCGATTGCAGGTGGAAACGATCAGACCCTCGCGAATTACATCGCCGTCAACGAGCGTATGGAGCCCTGCGGTGCACGCGTCGTCGGTAAAAGCGAGACGTTCGCGCACCTCAATCGGAGCGGACTTGTGATTGACTCCTACTAAAACAATTGACATCGAAGAGTGCTTAACGAAAACAAGTTAACCGAAAACGTGATAACCACCCATTAATCGGGTTCCAAAAAACGTGCAAAGCACGAGGGCAAAACCTGCGACGCCCAACCAGGCCGCGCGTCCGCCGCGCCATCTGGCGGTAGAACGATAAAGAATCAACGAGAGGTAAAGCAGCCAGGTAAGCACCGCAAAAATCTCTTTCGGGTCATTGTGCCATATGCGGCCATCACGCGACGAGGACCACAGCATTCCTGTAGCAATGCCTACGGTCAGAAACGTCAATCCGATGGCAGTCGAGCTGGTGGCAATCTCGTTAACCATCGTCAGGGACGGTAACCGGTGGTAGATCGCGCTAAAGGTCTTAAGTTTTAGTTCACGCTCCTGCAATAGATACATGATGCTGGTGACGAAGACGACGAAGAAGGCCGCGTATGCAAAAAGCAGGAGGATGGTGTGAACGGGGAACAGCCAGGTCGTCGACATCAGAGTCGCTTCAGCCGATCCGCTTGGTTCCGACCGCGTGACTATTGCGATGAAGATCAGCAGCGAGACGAGTCCGAGGGTAAAACTTCCCAGCGCACGCGCTCCATATCGATAAAGCACAAACGAGTATGTGGCAACTAGTGTCCATGCGAGAAAAGACAGCGTCTCGCGTAAATAGAACAGGGGATAGTGGCCGTAAATCGCCCAATCAGCGATTAGCGCTGCCGTGTGAAGCGCAAATCCAGCCGCCATCGACAACTCCGACACACGTTGAAGCGCTCGGCGTTTATTCATAAACGCCAGCACTGCGTGAATTGCGGCGACGACATAAGCCGCCAGCACGGCGAGCAATAGAGATCTCATGGGGAACAAGAACGGAGCTTAACAGTCTTTGATTTTAGAGGAACGAAAACGGCGCGGCAACGTGGGGGCAGACTGCAAGCCTATGCCCTACCGCTGGATTGAACGTCAAAATACTTCGCGAGGCTCAGCCTCGCGAAGTTCTAAAAAAGTTGGCCGGCGGAAAGGCGAAGCCTTTCCGCACAGGAGGCGGCACAGCCGCTTGTAATATTGCTCCAAACAGTGGCAACCGTTACTCTGCCGGTGGTCATCGTAACGACACGTCCTGAAGTTTTCTTTCACAGTTGGAGCAAGTGTGCGGGTAGGATCATTCCGAATCGGCCTGGTCTGCATCGTTCTGGTTGCCGCCGCGACCTTCGTCCTGGCGCAAACAAGCAGCCGGCGCCGGCGTGTGCCGCGCAAAACAACTCCTCCGATTATCGCTGTCACTCCAAAACCGACGCCTGAACCCTCAGCTGACCCCACGCCCGAGCCTACACCGCCTGAAGAAGATGAGGAACAGGAGGTTGTGAAGATCACGACTGATCTCGTGACGGTGCCCGTCATTGCGACCACTGCGAACGGGACGTACGTTCCGGATCTTCGTCAGGAAGAATTCACAATCTCGGAGGATGGAGTTAAGCAGCAAGTCGCATTCTTTGCGACGGTGACGACGCCGTTTCACGTCATCTTGTTGTTGGATACGAGTGCAAGCACTCAGGAGAAACTGGGTCTCATCAGGCGCTCGGCAATCACTTTTGTTGAGCAGTTGCAGCCTGGCGATCGCGTCAAAGTAATTTCCTTTGACGACAAGGTCAGCGACTTAAACGAGTACACCAACAATCGCGACCTGCTTCGCGGCGCTATCAACAGAACGGAGCCAGGCAAGGGAACCAAAGTTTACGACGCGATGGAGCTGGCGCTGTCATCTTTGCGCACCATTCAGGGACGCAAGGCCATCGTGCTATTCAGCGACGGTGTTGATTTATATAGCGACAGAGCGACATTTGAGGGGACGTTGCATTGGGTGGACGAAGAAGGCGCGATTGTTTATGCAATTCGTTACGACACTCGAGCGGAAACCGAGGTCATCGCGCGCGAGCAGGCAAATGAAACGACACCGCAACTGCCAACGATTGACGTAATTCGTTCGCCGCCTTCTGGAACGACGGCGCCTACGTTTCCAAGTGACGATCCCGGTGCCGTTCCCACTACGGGGAGACGCAGTAGCACGGGTCCGTTTGGCCTTCCGACGGCCTCTGAGATATTACGACGGCGGCGCGAAGCGGAGAGGGAACGCGACGATCAACGCACGGGCGGCGACTATCCGCGCGACGGTCGCATACCAGATCCTCAACACCCGTCTGGCCGTGGTGATGACGGGAGATATCCACCGGTAGGTGGTCGTGAGCCGCAACCAGGGACAACAACAACCAGGCCCACTCGCCGTGCGAACGATTCAGTATCGGCCATGCTGGATCAACTCTACCTTAAGGCAGACAGTTACCTCAGAGAGCTTACAGATCGATCAGGCGGCCGCATAGTTAGGGCAGACAATCTCGCGTCGTTACCTGACGCCTTCGCCAAGATCGCCGCCGAATTGCGCACTCAGTATGCGATCGGTTACTACCCGACCAACAGGGAACGCGACGGCAAGTATCGCAAGATCAAAGTCGACACCAGCCGCAAAGACGCCCAGCTTCGCGCGCGCCCAGGTTACCGCGCACCCCGCATCTAAACTACAAACAAACTTAACTTTTTCGTGCAATTTAGTGTGATTTCGTGGATCGTTCCTATCCTTACTTCTGCATGTTCCACAAATTAGGATACGACCTTGCAACTGCAAAGGGCAGCGTTGGACGCCAAGTTGCAGAACCGCGACCGGTAGCGAGCGGATACTAGATTCAAGTTGAGAGCTAACATCCCGTCGCTATCGCGCCGGGTTCTGCATTTTTGTCTTGATATCGTCGAGGCACCCTGCCATCTTTACAACTTCTTGTTGCCTCACACTGAGTCGTGCTAGCTTTGCCTTCCGTAAATCCAATCTTTAACACCCGCGAAGATGCCTGATCGAGAAGACGCATGGCAGTTGTTGTGCGAATACACCAAGGGCGAGAGCCTGCGAAAGCATGCGCTCGCTGTTGAGGCTGCGATGCGCGCATGCGCAAGTCGATACGGAATTGCCGGCGAGGATAACAACGAAGATGAGTGGGGCATGACCGGATTGCTCCACGATTTCGACTACGAAATGTTTCCCACACCCGATCAACATCCCTTCACTGGTTCTAATATTTTGTGCGGCCGCGGATATCCGGACCGCATCATCCGCGCCATTCTCGGTCATGCGACTTATACCGGCGTGCCGCGCGATACAGCTATGGCGCGTGCACTTTTTGCGACCGATGAATTGTGCGGGTTTCTCGTCGCGTGTGCTCTAGTTCGTCCGTCGAAGAGTCTTGATGACATGGAAGTGTCGTCGGTTAAGAAGAAACTGAAGGACAAAGCTTTTGCGCGTTCCGTAAATCGCGGCGACATTCGGCAAGGAATGGAAGAACTTGGAGTAAGCCCCGACGAACACATTCGATTCGTGATCGACGCCTTGCGACCACATCAGGAAAAGATTGGTTTGAACAGATTGGAAGCCTCTGTGTAGTGGCAAGTGGCACGGGCGTCCCGCCCGTGCAGCACGGGCAAGATGCCCGTGCCACTCACTCAGCCAATGTTTTGTTGCAGGTTTGGTTCGGGATTAGCAGGCGTGAAGCGCGACGTCAGCACAGACGACAGCATGAAGAGCGCTAGCGACAACAACAGCGAGATCATGGCAGTCAAAGCTGCCTGAAGTTTCCTGCGTCGCGCCGTGTGACGATAAACGAAGATCGCGGCGAATAGAGTGGCAAGAATCGGTAATAGATAAGTGGCGAGCGCCCATGGACCAGGATTGGATACGGATTCCAGCGACGAGAACAAAAACAGAATTATCGCAATTGCAGACCCTGCGCCAACGACGGCAGCAATTACTGATGCAATAATTACGAGTTTCAGGCGCATTGGTCAGCTCTTGAACGAATCGAGTGTGAAAGCGGGCGCTAAGGATACCACAGCCGTTCGCATTGACAGACGTTAAACTGGCCCAACGCCAGGACATCGGAAAACTGAACAATCGAGCATATGGTTACCAGGAGCGCCTTAATTTACCTGTCGCGTCAGGAGGGACTGAAAGAGTTTGCCGCAAACTTCGGTCTCTTCAAGAAGCTAACGACACGCTTCGTCGCCGGCGAAAATATCGATGAAGCAGTCGCCGCCATTCGTGCAATAAACACCGAAGGATGCTCAGCATCGTTTGATCATCTGAACGAGTCGGTTGCTAATCCTGGCGAGGCCGAAGGCGAAGTTAAAGAATACCTAAAAATTCTCAGTCGGATCGACGAGACGGGCATCAACTCGAATGTGTCGATCAAGCTGACGCAGTTTGGACTCGAACTCGATCCTGAGCTGGCATACAAGAACGCCCGGGCGGTGGTTGAAGATGCGGCGAGACGCGGAAACTTTGTCCGGGTGGACATGGAGGCGTCAAATGTCACGCAGGTTACACTCGATATTTTCAAGCGACTACGGGGGGAGTTTGGTTTGAACGACGTCGGGATAGTTTTGCAGTCGTACCTGCGACGCACTTACGAAGATGCTCAGGAGGTGTTGAAGATTCCCGCGCGTATTCGTATCTGCAAAGGCGCGTATAACGAGCCGCCAGAAGTGGCCTTCCCGGATAAAAAAGATACGGATCAAAACTACGTCCGCGTCATGGAGTTGTTGCTTTCAAGCGGCACCTATCACGGCATTGCGACTCACGATCCGAAGATGATTGATGCCACCGTCGATTTTGCGCAGCGCCAGGGAATTGGCAAGGAAGCGTTTGAGTTTCAAATGCTTTACGGCGTCCGCCGGGACCTCCAGCACCAGTTGGCCAAGGACGGCTACAACATGCGGGTCTATGTGCCGTATGGAAAACACTGGTATCCTTACTTCATGAGACGGCTGGCAGAACGACCGGCAAACATCTGGTTTGTGTTGAAGAATCTCTTCAAAGGTTAGCTGGCTATGGACAACTTATTTTGGATCCTTTGGTGCATACTCGGCGCCGTTCTGATAGTCGCTGAAATCTTCACTTCCGGCTTCGTCCTGCTTTGGTTTGGGATCGGCGCCCTCGCGGCTGCGTTTGTTGCCATCATCGGAATTGATAGCCTCGCCATTCAGTTCGCGGTGTTTGCGCTTGTTTCAATTGGCCTCACCGCCGCGTCCCGCACGATCTTCGTCAACTATTTTTCACGTGAATCCACGGGCGAATCTCTTCGCACAGGTGTCGATTCGTTGCCGGGTAAGATCGGAACGGTAGTGTCTTCGAGCCGCGGCGCGTTACAGGAAGGCGCAGTGAAAGTTTTCGGCTCAACATGGACCGCTTATCCCGCCGAAGGTGAGTCAGCGCTGGAAGCAGGCGAACGAGTGCGTGTGGAAAGTGTTGAAGGCGCGTCGATATATGTGCGTCGAATTGATGAAACTACTGACTGGCGTTCGAAAGCCCTGCCTGAAAACTAATCATCTGCCACAGATTTATGCGGATTTGCACGGATCGGGAACTGAGTTAGACCCTGTGTCCACTAGTTTTGCCCGGTTGTCGTTTTTCCTGATCGGTGAGTATCCGTGTAAATCTGTGGCCGGTCGTCTGTCTCAGTCTTTAACGGATTTCAGTGTCTGACTCGTAGGTGTCGTCGAGGGTTTTATCTTCTTCTAACGGCGGAAGTTCGATTGTGATCTTGTCGCTGGCCGGGTCCTGTAACTCTTCACCGCTAAACCGCGCGAGAATTACCGTGATGTTGTCTTCACCACCACGATTGTTCGCTTCAGCTATCAACTCGTCACAGGCTTTCGAGAGGTCCTCATTGCTGGAAATAATGTTCTGAATATCTTCCGAACGTAACTTCCCTGATAGTCCGTCGCTACACAGCAACAACGTGTCGCCATTCCGCAAACGTATCCGTCCCGTCACCGGCGTAATATCGCCCTGCGCGCCGAGCGCCTGGAGAATTACGTTGCGAAACATGTGCGTCTCGGCTTCGGCTTCACTGATTTGGCCGACGTCAACGAGTTGTTGCACGAGCGACTGGTCCTTGGTGGCGAGCCGGATTTGATCTTTCCTAATGACGTAACCGCGACTGTCGCCAACCTGCACCAGGTCAAGCAGGTCACCGTGAATTGCCGCGCCTGTAAACGTCGCACCCATGCCGGCGCAACGCGAATCTTCCTGGCTCTTGTGATGAATTGCGAGGTTGGCGTAAACGGTCGCGTTCTTCAGGCATTCAACCAGGGGCGCATCGTCGTCGCATCCTTCCCCAGAATTGTCGCCAAGGATCATGTCGCGGACGGAGTCGACCGCCATCCGGCTGGCAACGTCGCCCGCGAGCGCTCCGCCCATGCCATCAGAAACGACCAGCACGAGACCTTTCGTGCCGAGTTTGAATTTATTTAGCCCAGTCGGGGCCGCCGCGCCGTCTGTTCCGGTCCAGGTTTGCTGGTTCGACAGCTCGAGAACCAGAAAATTATCTTCGTTTCCGCGGCGAACTCGGCCTACGTCCGACTTTGCGTGGAGCTCAACATTCATACCGTTGTGAAGCACTCAGGAAAAGGGCGAAACTCGTTTGGATTTTAACCCGACCAACTTTGACTGTCGATTGATGTAACGCCTCCCTCTCCGCAAGCGGAGAGGGCTGGGGAGAAGTAGCGGTCGTAAAGCCCCACCCCCGACCCCTCCCCGCATTGCGGAGAGGGGAGATTAATTACCCTAGATATTATTCAGAGCCTGATCGAGGTCCGCGATTATATCATCGGTATCTTCGAGCCCAACCGATACACGCACCAGGCCGTCACTTATCCCCAGCCGCTCTCGTTTGATTTGGATCGACTGAAGCATGCGTCATTGTCGCTGGATGTGAAATCAGGGTCTCGACACCGCCGAGGCTTTCCGCCAGCGTGCAAAGTTTAACCGACTCAAGAACTGCCCGTGCCGCGTTTAGCGATCCCACATCAAATGAAACCATACCGCCGAAGCCCGACTGTTGTTTCCTCGCCAACGCATGTTGCGGATGCGACGCTGATCCAGGGTAATAGACCTTATTAACCTTCGGATGCTCTTCGAGAAATGCCGCAACTGCACGGCCCGACTTATCATGCTGTTCCATGCGCAACGCCAGTGTTTTGGTTCCGCGCATAACCAGCCATGAGTCGAGCGGCGAAAGAATCGCCCCCGCGCTGTTCTGGATGAAACCGATCCACATTGCGTCCTCTTCGTTGTTTAGCACGACCACGCCGCCAATTCCGTCTGAGTGACCGTTCAAATATTTCGTAGTTGAATGCACAACGATGTCGACGCCGAATTCCAGCGGGCGCTGCAGGTAAGGCGACATAAACGTGTTGTCGCAAACGACCCGCGCGCCGGCGCGATGTGCCACCTCCGACACCTCACGCAAATCTGTGACAATCATCACGGGATTTGTCGGCGTCTCCACAAACACCATTTTTGTGTTTGGCTTAATCGCCGCTTCGACATTTAGAGCGTCCGACGTATCAACGAAGTCGAACTCAATGTTGTAGTTTTGCAGAACGCGCGTGAACAGACGAAATGTTCCGCCGTAAGTGTTGTCAGAGACGATGACATGTTCGCCGGCCTTGATAAGGCGCATCGTGGCATCGATGGCGGCCATCCCAGAAGCGAATGCGAATCCGAATTTTCCACCTTCGAGCGCCGCGATGTTCTGTTCCATCGCGCTGCGAGTTGGATTCTGGGTACGCGCATACTCGTAGCCTTTATGCTTTCCAAGGCCCTCTTGCGCGTAGGTTGAAGTCTGGTAAATGGGAACTGTTACCGAGCCGGTCGTCTGGTCTGGTTCCTGTCCGCTATGTATGGCAATGGTTGCAAAACCCATAATTTAGTAAATCGTAAACGCCACCGCATGATTAGTAAAACGGCGGCGGCTGGTAGTTGTTTGGAATGACAATCCGGAAATGTGAAGTTAATTGATTTATAAGACAAAGGCGTCGCATCGTAGCCGTCTCCGCCTGCACTGTCAAACTAGACCCAAAGTCCTCAATGAATAAGCAAAACTGGGAGGAAAGCTGGGATTAGCGCCTTTTTAGTGGTTTTTTCAAACTGACGGAATTATTGCCCGCTAATCCTGAAGGAGTTGTGATGCGAAAAGGTCTCCAGCTTTTCTGCCTGTTGCTAATAATCGGTTTTGCCGCACCGATCGGAACGGCGCAACTGCCTACAGAACCGCCGCCACCAATTCCGGTGTTACGTCGCGCCGAAACCACGGTCACTGTCGAAAGTTCCAAAACCGATGCGAAGCAGGAGGATGAACCGGAAGTCGAAGAGAACGACGTCGTGAGAGTAAGCACGAGCCTCATAACCGTGCCCGCCGAAGTGATGGACCGCAACGGTCGTTACATTGGAAGTCTTCGGCAATCGGATTTTCGAGTATTTGAAAACGGAGTCGAGCAGGAAATCGCCTACTTCGCGTCAGTCGAACAACCTTTTACAGTTGCGCTTCTTCTCGATGTCAGTGGCTCCACGCAATCGCAATTGACAGCGATCCGTACAGCAGCTAATGAATTCATTAAGCGGCTGCGTCCCAACGACCGGCTGTTGATGGTGTCGTTTGATGGAAAGATTAATCTGCTGACTGAAGCGGTGACTCTCAGTGAACTGCGCAGGAAGAAGTTGCGGCTTGATGCCCTGAACGACGGAACACTGCTTTACGACAGCGTAGGCTTCGTACTCAATCAGCGACTGGCGGCGATTCCCGGGCGCAAAGCAATCGTGTTACTCACCGATGGCGTTGATAGCGGCAGCAAAAAAGCTTCTGCCAGGCAGAACCTGAAGGATGCGGAAGAAGCCAACGTTGTAATTTACAGCGTGCGTTACAACACGCTCCCTCAACTTCCGGAGCGCCTGAGCCGGATTGCAAATCCGAAAGCCCGCGCACACGTTGAAGCTCGCATGATCAAGGAGTATGCAGCCGGCGCGATTTACCTCCAATCCATGTCAGAGAAAACCGGTGGCCGTCTTTACAACGCGGATAGCCTCTCCGAAGTGCCACAGGCGTTTGCTGCGATCACATCAGAACTGGGTCGTCAGTACAGCCTTGGTTACTATCCAAAAGGAAATGCCAAAGCCGGCGAGAAACGCGACATTAAAGTTCGCACGCGTTTACCGAATTTGGTTGTTCGCGCGCGGCAGAGTTACGTGGCCACAGCAGCCGTAACGCACTGAAGCCTTCAGTTAACGTTTTCAGTGAGTCGCCAGGCGCTTGAGCAACTGTATTTGCCCGGCATGGTAAAGGTCATGTGAGGCAATTCCCATGATCATCGTCAGATTGTTTACTTTACTGTTTGCGGGAATGTGCTTCAGGCTTTTGTCATTCAAAACAGCGACCGCCTCACGCAAGCTCTTGTGCGTCTCAACCAGTAGCGCGACGTCACTCTTCCAGGCGCGCTCGTCCTTACCCGAATCGCGCGGTCTAACAAACCAATTCGAACCTTTGAGCGCAAACGAGCCGCGCTTCTGACCGGCGAGGCGCCTGTGCACCGCATACTTCCAGTAAGCGGCATGGACCACAATTTCCCAAATGTTATGGCGATTAGGAGACGGGCGCCACGACGCAATCTCAGAATTCAAACCTCTGATCGAACCTCTAAGATTGGTCCCATGCCACGACTGGTGATCGAAAGCCTGATCGATGAGTGTCAGGAGAATATTAACTTCTGAATGCGGCATAAAGTTGGAAGATTAGCGAGCTCCTGTATGCGATAATAAACGCACCTCCGCCAGCCCGGTCAACCGCTACCGTCAAGGTAAAGGTGAGGCCATTTGTCCCGACTCAACCAAAGGATGGAGCCTTATGATCATGCGAGCAAAATATCTCCCAATTGCGATTTGTTTCGTGGCGCTTCTTACCGTCAACTCGTCTGCCCAAACTTCCGAACGTCGTCAAACAAATCCGGCGACTCAAGCCGAAACGCAATCACTCGATACAGGCCCAACCGGCTCAGTCGCGAATGAAATCAGTCTCTTGCGAAAATCGCTGCAGTCTTTGAATACCAGGTTGCGCGAGATCAACGACAAACTGCTGGCGGTTGATTCAAAACCAGGCGATCCGTCAACCGAAAAACAGAACCGCATTTCAACGGGTTTGGATCTTTTGACTCGTGCTGAACAGCGCGCTGAAGTCATGCGGAAGCAACTGATCGAACTGATTGAAAAAGAGACTTCGTTTCGCACCAGGATCGTTCAGATTGAAGAGGAGATCAGACCCGACAACATCGAGCGTTCGATGGCCGCGATTGGCACAACTCGCACAATGGAAATGCGGGACGTCCGGCGCCGCGTGTTGGAAAACGAGAGAAGGGGAGTCGACAGCTTGCTCAATCAAACGTACCAAAGCCGCGTTCGCCTGGAAGAGGACGTCAAACAGGCCGATGCCCTCGTCTCGAGGATACGCCAACGCATTCTGCCCTTGATTGAGAAAGAGATTGACAAGATCAATCCGAATTAGGCGGAGCTTATTCCTGTTTCTTAGTCGCTATCGAATTGCATTCTCGTCAGTTTATCGCTCGCACAGTTTTACGATCAGCGAACAGCTTTTTCGTACCAATCCTTCCAAACAGATTTCTTTCGCCAGGCTGGAAGAATCAAAAGCGGATGCGTTAGCAGGATCGTTTTCCAAAACCCCATCTTGTTGAACCTGCGGCCGGAAGTCCTTACTTGAGGACGGTCGATAAACTTCAAGTAACCATTTCGCTTCGCGAATTTTGAAAGGCGCCAGTAGAAGTCGATATCTTCCCCCATAAAAATTGTCTGGTCGTAACCCCCGATCTCTTCGAAAGCACGCCTGCGACAAAACTGGGCAGCACCTTGTCGCATATTCAAAACATTGCCCCAGAACTTCCAGGCCTTCACGTACGGTCTCATCCACACTCGCTGAAGATCCTCGTATTCAACAGCCACGGCTCCACCAAAACATTTTTCATCGTTCATCACGGCACTAATCTTTTCGAAAAGCGTCTCTGAAACGCTCGTGTCCGCGTCAATGAAAACGAGAACATCCCCGGTCGAGCGGCCCGCACCGGTGTTTCTCACTTTGGAAATATTACGTTCGGTTTCCGTTACAACCTTAGCGCCGCGGGCTTCCGCCACTCGTTTCGTTCCATCCTGACTATTGTTGTCGACAACAACAATTTCAGAGGCGCAACCAGAAACGGATAGAGCTTTGGCTATTTTCTCAAGCGTGTTCGGAAGACACTGTTCTTCATTGTAGGCGGGAATAATGACGGAGAGTTTCGTCATGAGGGCTCGGCGAATCCCAAAAAACTAATTGCAATCTTGTTGGACGTCATAGGTCGGATTATAGTTCCGATAGGACAATAAATTCACAGTCCGAATAGGTGTAAACATGATCGTTGAAGTCCGCAGCTATCGAATCAAGCCGGGCCATCGCGAAGAGTTCATCAAGCTTTTCGAAACCCGGGCCATCCCGGCTCTCCGCTCACATGGAATGATGGTGCTGGGCCCGCTCATTGATCTCGAGAATCCCAACAAATTGGTTTGGCTACGCAGCTTTCCTTCGCTTGAAGAACTCGATCGCATGAAGAACGCCTTTTACGAAGGCGAGTTGTGGAAGAACGAACTTGAACCGATCGCCATGCCGCTGATTGAGAGTTACGACGTCATACTTTGCGAAACGTCGAGCGGCTATGTTTGCGACGGACCGAAGGAAGGTGAGTGACCAACCACAAAGAGGACCGCGATAAAGCCGGCGAATCCAGCGATCCATTCAAATCTTTTCTGAGCGTTTAGAGCCCGCCGCCCCACCGCAACCATTCCTCCCGTAGAAGCGCGAAGTGATACTCATCGCCCCAATGTTCCTTAAACCAGATGTTCTGGATGAAGTGTCCTTCGCGCCGCATCCCTAACCTGTTCAGTAGTGCAATCGATTTCTCGTTCTCGCAATCTGTAACTGCGATTACTCGATGCAGCCCCATCTCGGTGAATAGATACTTCAACAGGCGTGAGGCGGCTTCGAATGCGAGACCTTTGCCCTGATACGCTCGCGAGAAGGTGAAACCAAATTCCGCCTGTTGTTGGTCCAACATCTTCAGCGCAACGTGCCCGATGAGTACGCCTTCATCTTTCGATTCGACAGCAATGATGAACCATTTGCCTGGCGCTCCTGGCTCAAGATTCTTTTGTTCCTCAATAAACTCTCTGCCTTGCTGCTCCGTGTAGGAATCCCACGTTTGATAACGAGCAACGATAGGATCGTTGTGGTATGCGAGGAAAGGAAGAAGGTCCGCGTCGGCAAAACGCCTGAGAATCAGTCGCTCAGATTCGAGAAAAGAGAATGCGGCGTCATCCATAGACGACATCTTATCAACATTCCGATTGGAACTAACGGTGACTCAAATGCAGAGCCCTGCTGACGCTTTAAGGGCTGGAATCTACCTGGTTCGAAGGGCGGGAAGAACCAAACCTGGCTTTCAACAAGAAATAACTAATTACCCAATAAGTCGCGATGGCGAGAAACAACCCGACAGGCATGATCAGCATATGAACCGGCGTACCCTCATAGACCGTATTACCTTGCTCGTCGTGGCCTAACACCGGTCCCGGCCCCACGACGTACGCTACGAGTACGACTTGCCAAAGTAAGACGCCGGCGAAGTTCCTGTTTTCAACAGAAAACGCGGCCAATGTCAGAATGGCGGTAATAACGATTCCGCAGACGAGACTAAGCATGAACAGCTTTGGTCCGGACATCTGGTCCTCTAAGAATAAACACTGCGTTTGAGCACGGGCGAATAGCGAATAAAACTGACGGAACCTCGGCGAAACTTCTGCAGAACCCGGAGCGGTAGCGACGGGAATTAGCTCTCAAGTTGAGTTTAGTATCCGCTCCCTACCGGTCGCGGTTCTGCAACTCGCATTAATTCATTATCTTATCCAGGCCTCTGATTAACCCGGCATGATTCCGGACCTCACGAATTGCCAAAAGAGTTCCTTGTATGTACGGCTCTGCGCCGCTGCCCGCGTCATGTCGAAGAGTCAACCGTTCATCCTTTGCGCCAAAAATTGCTTCTACGCTAATAACGTAGCTGGGAAGCCGAATCGAATGAATCTGCGTCCCGTTTAAGGTCGTCCCGCGACTTTCCTTCTCTCCAATCGTCTCACTGATTGCGTGCGTGACTTCAGGTCTTTTGATTTCGGAAAGTCGAAAAGCCAACTCTCGTGTCGTGCCGCTAGGTGCATCGCGTTTATCGTCAGCGGCGTAGTCTATGATCTCCCAATGAGACAAATACTTTGCCGCCTCACAAGCAAACCGTTGTAGCAACACCGCCGTTATGGCGAAGTTGCCGGCGGCGATCACACCGACCTGATGTTCCGAAGCAGCATGACCAATTTCACTAAAATCTTCCTCGGTCAAGCCGGATGAGCCGATGACAACATGAACGCCCTTGCTGACGGCATTCATGACATTCGTTTTCACGGCTTCTGCATTGGTGTAATCAACCAACACATCGGTCGGAGTTTCGAGGGCTTCTGCGACTGACCCGCTGATCGTCAAATCAAGGTTTAATTCCGGAATTACATCCCGCAGGTTTCGACCTTTATGAGTGGGTGAAACAGCACCTACAAGACTCAAGTCGTCTGTAGCAGAGACAGCCTGACAAAGAGGCTTACCAACCCATCCAGTGGCTCCAGCGATACATATCTTGAGTTTCATAGTCTCAGTGCCGGCGCTCGTTAGTCTCGTACGCTGTACTCCAACGACACTATTCCCGTCGAGTAAATCTTGTGACCGGTTAAGTGAAGTTTCTTCTGCTTAGCGGGCGGCGCGAGAAGGGGAGTGCCCTCGCCGAGAAGTACCGGGATGACGGCAACCTCCACTGTGTCGACCAACCCCGCGTCCAGGAGACTGCGAAACAGAGAACCGCCTCCAAACAACCAAATGTCCTTTCCCGGTTCCGCGCGCAACGCAGCGACTGTCTCTTCCACGTTGTCTGCGACGATCGTTACCTTCGGATAATCCTGCTGCCGTAGCGTACGGGAAAAAACGAGCGTCTTAGTTCCGCGCTTACCGGCCTGTCCCGCGCTTCCCATTGCCTCAAAGGTCCGGCGCCCGAGGAGGAACGTGTCAAACTGATCAAAGATTGCCTGGAAGTCGATCTCAGGGTCCATGATGATCCAATCCGCCTCTCCCTTGGGACCGGCGATGTACCCGTCAAGAGTCATCGCAACCGAATAGCGAACACGTCGCATAACTCCTCCTTGAAGAAATCGCTCCGTTGAAGTTGCGCTTCGCAACTGTGGCTACCGCGCTAACTCACAATACCCACGGTTGCTTTGTTAGCGCATCCCTCAGGAAAGCCACTAACTTCAACTATCACCGTTACTCCCTTCCGCAGGTCAGGCCTTCGGATGGTAATTGAGGTAGTACCTTGCCCACTTGTTATCTCGCCTCCATGCACTGTCCACGCAAACGACTCAGCCTTGGGATCGGTTCCTTTTAGCACGGCCGTGAACCGCCAAATATCCTGAAGCATTTCTTTACCGTCGAGGGCATCAATGCGAACAGACGGACACTTCGATTGTGGCGGCCCAATAAGCGTGTTATGCGCAGAGGCAACTTGCCATCGCCCCTGCTGCCTGGCATATACCCTGGTAAAGCGCACTTGCCGAGTAATGATATCGTCGTTCTGACCAGCTCGCTTACTGGTCGAGCGCCCGGTAACCACGGCGGCATCTCCATAGACCCGCACTGCCACCTCATCATTGTCAATGGACATGATTTTGAATGAACCAGCCTTCAGTAACGCGATAAGTTGAGCTTTGGTGGTGACGGAGCCGTCGGGATTAATATTCACCCAATTGTCGGCCAGTAATCGGTCATTCACCTCAATATCGTTTTTCAATGTCGCCTCTCGACCTTCATTCTCAAGACGTAATATGAGTTGTTCGGTACTAACGTCGCCCGTCGCTTTCTCGGTTGCGGCTTGAGCCTGAGCAAAGATAGAAGTGGCACATGCCAGCGCAATCATAGTGATGATTCTTTTCATACTGTTTACTTCCTTATGTGAAAGAAACGTTTACGATTTTACGGACAACTCTTTGGAGTGCGGCGACCTGTCGCCGCTTTCTCTCAGCTTCGAGTCGACGCAGACGGTTATTACGACTCTGGAAAGGCGCCACAGGTCCCAGTAATCCAAAGCGCTGACAGGTCAGCGCACTCCAGGGAGAACCAGATGCAGAACGCGGAGCGGTAGCGACGGGATGCTAGTCTTTAGTTGAGTGTAGTATCCGCTCCCTACCGGTTGCGGTTCTGCAACCTATCTGCCGCTTCCAATTGTGGCCGTAAGCTAATGCACCTGCATCCTCAGCCTGAACCTGAATATCATAGTCCACTGAAAGACGCTCTAAATCCTCTTTGCGGAGAATTATGCGCCTCGCTGAAGTCCGCGTCACGTCCATTAAGTTCTCGTAGTTAACATATCGCCGGGCGTCTTCGGTGGCAGGTGGAGACGACGTGTAGGTCTGGTGAATCGGACGGTTGCTGTAGAACAGAGGAACCTGGGCATGAAAGGGCTCAACACCGTGGAGGAGAAGAAGTGGGTCCTTATCATCAGGACTCGTGCTTTGAGCGCGGCGAGCCAGCCTGGCGAGAGGCTCTTCCGGTTTGTGATTCAGGTAAAGGGAGCCAAAGCTGTAGAGGGCGCCGAGGATAATCAAGAGGGAGCATGCGCCTAACACGATCCGCCGGCGGAAAGGGCGCTGTTGATACTTTTGATAAACATTGCTGACAAAGACTGCAATGAGAATAGCTAAAGCGGGATAGATCGGGACGATGTACCAGGGTCGCCTTGTGGGAATCAGTGTGTAGATCAGGAAAACGACCGCGCTAAATATCAAAAGAATCGAAGGGTGGGCTTCGCCGCGCAGTTTTCTCCTGATGACTGAAACGACGGCAAACGGCACAACCAAACACCAGGGAAAGAACCCATCCACCAGTTTTCCAAAATAGTAGAAGTAGCCGGAAGGATTTCCTTCGAGCGTCGTTGTAGAGCGAGCGATGACGTGATAGCCGAGGTACTCATCCAGGAAAGGTTGGCCATGCTGCGCGTACATAACGATGTGCCATGGTGCGACTATCAGAAATGCCAGCAGGATGCTTTGCCAAAAGTGTCTTGATCGAACAGCCGCGTTTAATCGTTTGTCGATTACGAGCGCTATGACAATCGCAGCAGGTGCGAAGATGCCGCCGGCACCTTTCACCATCATTGCCAGCGCGCAGGAAGTCCAAACCACAAACCACCATTTTTGATTCCCGTCATTCAGCCGGAGGTATGCGAAAAGAGCGAGGTAAGCGAACAAGGTGAGCATCACTTCCATCGTGCCGAAACGAGAGAACGACAAGAAGTGATAGCAGGTGGACAGAATCGCGGCTGCGAGGAGACCCACACGCTTGCCGTATGCAAACTTTCCGATTTGATAAGTCACTACGATAAGAGCAAGGCCGGATAATGCCGAAGGGAAACGCGCCCAAAATTCGTTGACGCCAAACAGTCCATAAAAGAGCGCCGTGATCCACATAAACAATGGCGGCTTTTCAAACCACGGCTGGTATTCCCAATGCAGCGTGAGCCAGTATCCGCTTCGAGATATCTCCTTTGAAACTTGAGCGTAGATAGCTTCATCCCAGGCAGCCAAAGTGCCTGTCCCTAACTTCCAAAGCAGCGCGAAAGCCGCAATCAGGATTAATAAAATTATCGGTGGGAAATTTGTGAAAAACACCTTCTGACTCGGTGGGCGGATCGGAGTCATTAGCGAGTGCTCACTTTATACGGAGATTTAAGACACTAGTCGGGTGGGTTAGACACTGTGTGCGAAAAGATGTTCCGCGGCTTGTACGCGGGGAACGTTGACACTGATCTCCTCGGGAGCTATTCTGTTATCCCGTGAATTACACGGGTTCAAATCCTCCAAAACATCCCAAAACAAAGGCTGTCGCAATAATCCCTGCACGCTACGATTCTGTTCGTTTGCCGGGCAAAGCTCTGCTTGAGATTGCAGGAAAGCCCATGATTTGTTGGGTAGTTGAGAGCGCGCTATCAGCGCCCAATGTTTCGCGGGCGATCGTCGCGACAGACGATGAACGAATTCGCCAAGCCGTCGACGCGGCAGGTTATGAAGCGCGAATGACGAGTTCGAGACATCGCAGCGGAACAGATCGAATCGCGGAAGTTGCAGAGTCGTTGCCCGATACGGAGATCATTGTGAACGTGCAGGGTGATGAGCCGTTCATTTCAAGTGAAACGATCGCACGCGCCGTTGAAGCGTTGAGCCAGGAGACAGAAGTCAGTAGTCAGAAGTCAGGAGGGGGAGACCAGGCATTCGAGAAACAAGTCGAAATCGGAATGGTCACAACCTGGGAGGCGATTGAATCGGCGCAGGATGTGTTGAATCCGGATGTCGTTAAAATCGTCGTCGACAACAACGAGAATGCAGTTTATTTTTCGCGTTCCCCCGTTCCTTATCCTCGCGATGCCGTGCGACAACACGGCAGTTTAGAGCAAGCTCTTAAAAACGATCCAACGCTTCTGGCCCGGTTTCGCAAGCACACCGGGCTTTATGTTTTTAGGCGCGAAGTGTTGCTTCAGTTTGCGAGCTGGGAACAAACCGAACTTGAGAAAACAGAAGCCCTGGAGCAACTCCGGGCGCTTGAACATGGCGTGAAGATCAGGGCAATAGAAGCGAGCACGCCCTCGATCGGAGTGGACACTATCGAGGACCTGCGAAGGGCGCGAGTGATGGCGGAGAAGGAAGCCAGAGGTCGGACGTCGGCGATGACGCAGGCAAACCGTAACGCAAACTGTTAGTTTGCGTTCGCACGTTAACGCTAAAAGAAATACGTAAACTAAAGTTGCGCTACATTTGCGCTACAAGGAACATGCAATGACTAAATACATTTTTGTTACAGGCGGCGTCGTTTCAAGCTTGGGAAAAGGCTTAGCGGCCTCGTCGATTGGTTGCCTGCTAGAAGCCCGCGGCCTGAGTGTGGCGTTGATAAAGCTGGACCCTTACATCAACGTCGACCCGGGAACAATGTCCCCGTTCCAGCACGGAGAAGTCTTCGTTACTGACGACGGCGCGGAAACGGATCTCGACCTCGGCCATTACGAGCGATTCACCCACGCTCATCTTTCGCAGGCAAACAATTGGACCACCGGACGCATTTATCTGTCAGTCATCGAAAAAGAACGCCGCGGCGATTACCTCGGCAAGACGATTCAGGTGATTCCGCACATCACCAACGAGATCAAGGACGCTGTACGCGCGGTTGCCGAAAAAGATGACCGCGACGTCGTGATTGTCGAGATTGGCGGCACAGTAGGCGACATCGAGTCGCTCCCTTTCCTCGAGGCAATTCGCCAAATGGGCAATGAAGAAGGAGCGGGAAACACACTGTACGTTCACGTAACGCTCGTGCCTTTTATCGCGGCCGCCGGTGAACTGAAAACCAAGCCAACACAACACTCAGTGCGCGATCTGCGCGAGATTGGTATTGCACCTGACATTCTCTTATGCCGTTCCGAACGCCCGCTTTCCTACGATCTGCGATCGAAGATAGCTTTGTTTTGTAACGTGAAAGAATCGGCAGTGATTAGCGCTCAGGACGTGGACACAATTTACGAGGTCCCGCTCGCGTTTCATGAACAGGGACTTGATGAATTGATCGTGACGCAGCTCGGACTTGGTGGCCGCGCGGCGCAGTCAGATCTTTCCGAATGGCGCGACCTCGTAGGAACAATTCGAGAACCATCCGGAGGAGAGACATCGATCGCCATAGTTGGAAAATATGTCGAGCTTGAAGACTCTTATAAATCGCTCCGCGAAGCACTGACTCACGGTGGCGTCGCCAACAAGTTGCGCGTGGACGTTAAGTGGATCGAGTCGGAAGAGTTAATGGAAGACGATTATGAATCGCGGCTGCGCGACTTTGACGCGATCCTCGTTCCCGGCGGCTTCGGCAAACGGGGTATCGCTGGAATGATTCGCGCGATCACTTATGCGCGCAAGAGCGGTACACCGTATTTTGGAATCTGTCTTGGCATGCAGACGGCTTGTATTGAGTACGCTCGCAATGTGTGCGGATTGAAAGACGCCGATTCAACAGAGTTTGATGTAGAGACTCCGTATCCGGTGATCTTCAAGTTGAGAGACCTGGTAGATGTTGAGGAGTTAGGCGGGACGATGCGGCTCGGCGCCTGGCCTTGTCAGTTGTCCGCTGGTTCACTTGCCGAAGAAGTTTACACCGCGCAGGAGATCAGCGAACGACATCGACACCGTTATGAGTTTAACCCCGAGTTTCGGGAAACATTGGAGCGGAATGGTTTGGTTTTCAGCGGCGTCTCCCCAGACGGCAAGTTTGTGGAAATGATCGAGTTGCCGCGGGAACAGCATCCCTGGTTCCTCGGTTGTCAGTTTCATCCTGAGTACAAATCGAAACCTTTGAGTGCGCATCCACTATTCTCGTCGTTTGTCCGCGCTGCATATCAAAACCGGCTGCGGAATGAGACGTCGATGGAGAAAAACAGCGAGCCAGACTTGCTGGTGCCTGAAAGAGCGAGCGTCACCAGCGCTGATTAGCTGGCACCCATGGTAAGTAAGGGCACGGCATGCCGTGCCCTTACTTTTTGGAGTGCGCTGACTTGTCAGCGCTTTTAAAGCTCCGACAGGTGGCAGCATGTCGGGTTGTTGACGCGAACATCGTAGCGCAAGCTCCTTTTCCCAACTCTGAGACATTCGAATTTGAACCGAACGGCGGGGGCATGCCCCCTTCCTTACCTGTGAGGTTATTAAGCTACTTGTGCAATTGGGACTTTTGCTCCCTTCCAATCAATGAAAAATAGGAAATGATAAATGTGATATGAAAAATGCTTTTGATCTACATTCTCACGCTAATTCGTCTCATTAACACCAGCAAAGTGCATCTCACTTCGTTTTGCGGGATAATCAACCACTCTCCCATCAAACTGGTCTTCATATGCTTCATTGCCCTAAATGTGGACGGCGCTATTCCGCCGATTTCGAAATATGTCCGGAGGACCAATCGGCGCTCCAGGCAGATTCGACTTTCGCAGGCGAGGCTGCAGTGGATCCACTAGTCGGGCACACTCTCGATGACAAATACCGGCTGGAAGATCGTCTCGGCATCGGCGGCATGGGAACCGTTTATCGCGCTCGCCATCTATTGATCGATCGTCCGGTCGCGGTGAAGGTACTGAACCAGCGTTTTGTCGAAGACGAGGCCGCCCGCGCGCGATTCCGCCGCGAGGCCAAAGCCGCAGGACGGCTCCAGCACACAAACGCCGTGACCGTCACTGATTTCGGACAGTCGCCTGACGGATACGTTTATATCGTCATGGAGCTGCTCGAAGGCCGCACGCTACGTGAAATGTTGGCGAAGGAAGCGCCGCTCGATTCCGCCCGCGCTGTGTCACTGATGTTACAAGTCTCGGCCGCAGTCGCTGCTGCACACGAAGCGGGAATTATTCATCGCGATCTAAAGCCGGCAAACATTTTCATCGTCCAGCGGAGTGAAGTGCCGTCAGTAGTCAAAGTGTTGGACTTCGGGATTGCGAAACTCGCCGCCGAAAGCCTTGATGACGACGACCCAAAAACATTAACCCAAATCGGCGCGATGATTGGAACGCCTCGATACATGTCGCCGGAACAATGTGACGGGATTGAGCTGACGCCGGCTGCCGACGTTTATAGCCTCGGCGTCATACTTTACGAGATGTTAACTGGCACCGTGCCGTTTAGCGGTTCAACTCCGCTTGCGATCGCCATGAAGCACACGACAGAGATACCGCGTAGCCCGCGCGAGTTTGTATCCACGATTCCTGTCGAGCTCGAGCAAGTGGTGCTGCATGCGTTGGAAAAGAGCCCGCAGGATCGGCCGGATGATGCAGCCGCGTTTCGTCAGGAACTGCTGACGACAGCAGAGCGTCTCGGACTCGAGCACGCCGCCGTAACCAGCACTCATGACATCGAAGCACTACGCAACGCCGGCACTGAGTCGCCGTCAGGACGCCTGGTGATTGACATCTCGCGTCTACGCGAGATGAATGCGATCCCTGCTGAAGCAAGCGAGATTACGATGGTAGCTTCGGGGCCCGCGCCCATGGCATCAGCGCCGGCTTCACTAACTGAAAAGCGTTTATTCCCGCGGGTGTCTATTCCGGTGGCAGCAGTAAGGTCCAGAAGGGAACTGCAAATCGCGGCGCTCATCGTCGCGGCGATTCTACTGGTGGGCGGGACGATGGCGTGGCGCTCGCGTGTCGCGTCGTCCGACGTACCTTTCGCTGCGGCCGCTCCCAGTCCCACACCAACAGTGGAGCCATCGCCATCACCTTCGCCAACCGCAACGCCCGCAGCGAAGCGTGCCTCGGCCACACCCACACCCAAGCCCAAAAAGAAGAGTGGTTTTGTTAACAAGGTTAAGCGTATATTCACCAAGCCCTTTTAGCCCAACATGGCAGACTTCCAGACAAAACCGTTTCGCGTGGGCGAAGCTACATTTGGCGACGGAAGGTTAACCATCATCGCCGGTCCCTGTGTGATCGAATCGCGCGACCATGCGCTGATGATGGCGCGCGAATGCGCGGCGCGTGCGCGTGCGGCAGGGCTTGATTTCGTTTACAAGTCTTCGTTCGACAAAGCCAACCGTTCATCGATCCAAAGTTTTCGCGGACTCGGTATGGAGGAAGGCCTCGACGTGTTGCGTGAGGTAAAGGAAACGCTGCGCGTGCCGGTGCTCACCGACGTACACGACGTTTCACAGGTCGCCCCTGTTGCTGAAGTAGCCGACGTTTTGCAAATCCCGGCTTTCCTTTCTCGCCAAACTGATTTGGTACTCGAGGCTGCGCGATCGGGTCGCGCGGTAAACATCAAGAAAGGCCAGTTTCTGGCGCCACTCGACGCGCGGAATATCGTCGATAAGGCACGTGCGGTTGGTTGTGAGAAGTTACTGCTTACCGAGCGCGGCGTGAGCTTTGGCTATAATAATCTGGTCGTTGATATGCGATCGTTTCCAATCATGCGCGGCTTTGGAGTGCCCGTAGTCTTCGACGTTACCCACTCATTGCAGTTGCCGGGCGGACTCGGGAATGCAACGGGCGGCCAGCCCGAATACATCGAACCGCTGGCTCGAGCTGGTGTAGCGTGCGGCGTTGATGCTGTTTTTATGGAGGTGCACGACTGCCCCGAGCGTGCGCCATCTGATGGGCCGAATGCCTTGCCGCTTGAGCGTTTGGAAGCGCTATTGTTTACGTTGCGCGACGTTCATAAGCTTGTAGCAAAGTTACCTGACGTCACGGCCGCAGCGAAAAGTTGACGCACCTTAGAACTGAGTCGCTCGTAAAATCACAACAATTCACCAACGTATGAAGAGAACTTTCACCGCTACTCTTATCACGATCGCTTTTGCCCTTTTCCCGTTAACCGTCATCACCCAGGAAGAAGCGCGCGCCGCGTGGCAAGTTACCAATTTCGAAATAACCTCCACCGTCCAACATGCTGAGCGCCTGCTCAATGCAGTAACAATCATTTCAGCGACCAACATCGGTCGCGGCACCGGGAATACGTTCACATTCCGCATAAACTCCAAGGCCAACATCAAGACCGTTTCTGCCGGCGGGCAAACGGCGACGTTCCGTGCCGTACCTGAAGCCGCAGGAAACCTGCAAAGAGTTACGATCACGCTTCCCAGTCCCGTGGCACCCGGCTTGAACCTGAACACAAGCATCAGCTACTCGTTGCCGGTTGAAGGCAATACGGGTTTGTCAGCCATCTCGCCGGTCGGTTCACAGTTTCTTCCACTTTCGTTCTGGTATCCGACTCCGAATACTGCGTTCACTTTGCGCGGCGCTGACACCGCGCCTTACCGTCTGACGGTGAACGGCACAAACGTGATCAGCGCCGGGACCGACAAAGCGGCCGCGGGCGGGACGATGTTTGAGCAAACACTTAACGCGCAACCGTTTTTCTTAACCGGCGACTGGGACCGTGTGGACGGAACGGGTGATGCCAGAAACATAACGGCGTTCGCGCCGCGCGGAGCAAACGCTGACGAGAAGAAGCAGGCCGAGGCCCTGATTGCATTGACCGCAAACGCTCGATCGTTCTATGCGGGTTTGCTTGGGCCAGCGCCCGATGTGCCAGTGCGGTTGGTGGCTGTGAGACGTGGTTCGGGTTTCAACGAGGCGGGAACGATCTTATTGGAGCAAGGCTCCTTCCGGCGCGCGAAGACTGACGCCACCACGGCGCTATTGATTGCTGAATCGATCGCACGTTTATGGGTCGGCGGCCAAACTGCAGTACGCGGAGAAGGCGGTGGCGTGGTACGCGAAGGCCTGACGCGCTACCTGGCAACCTTGTTTCTCGAAAAACAGTTTGGCAGGGAAGCGCTGCGTGAAGAACTTTTGAGAGAGCGGCTCGCATACAGCACGGTCGCAAAGAAAGATGGACCGCTTGGCCGGGTAACCCCTGCCGACGCCACGTATTTCAGTGCAGTGCCCAACAAAGGCGCCATGGTTTGGCGGATGCTGGACGCGAGTTTCGGACGAGACGCATTCATCGGCACGCTGCGTACGGCATTACAAACAGGCAAGGGTCCACTAACGGGTATCGGTTTGGCAGGGTTGCGGGCCGCGTTTGCGGAGAAAGGCGGAGAGCCAGTCAAGATACTGTTGGACCATTTGCTGGATGAGGTTACGGATATCGATTTGCTGGTTGGTTTACCGCAGAGCCGTGGAAATGAGTCAGTTGCAGCCGTCAGGAACCTTGGTTCGGTTGACGTTGTCACGACGGCCAAGGGAACTACGGCGAGCGGCGAACAATTGTTGGTGCCGGTAACAGTCGGCGCGCGCAATTTTGCGGAAGCGGTTTTCAAAACACCCGCAAAGATCGTTCGTGTTGAAATTGATCCCGATAAGATTTATCCGCAATTGGACTACAGCAATGACAGCGCTCCGCGTTTGGTGGACCTCCAGGTGGCGCTGGCTGATGCCAGCCGCTTCTTCGGCGCGCAGGATTACGCGAAGGCTGAGGCTACCGCCCGGCAAGTGCTTGCCGCTGCGCCGGAGATGCAGGAAGCCCGTATTGTGTTGGCGCGCGCTTTACTCGGTCAGAATCGAATTGATGAAGCAGAGAAACTGTTCACCAGCATCGTCAACTCGACGTTACCCATTCCTGCGGCGTTTGCCTGGGCCAACGTGGGACTGGGCGAGATTGCCTTAAAAAAGAACCAGTCCGCGGAAGCGGCCCGCCGTTTCAACGAAGCAGTGCGCGCGGACGCGGAATACGCAGCCTCGCTTGCTGCGCGCGCGGGTCGTATCAAAGCGGAGACCGCAGCAAATTCCATTGCGGTGGACTCAAGCGTAAAAGCTTTCATAACGCAGTTGGACCAGGCAATCACCAGCGGCAAGAAAGCCGAATTGGAATCGCGAGTACTTTCGGGCGAGCTGGTGAGATTTATTGGCGGAGTGGTAGGCACGCAACCGGAAATTTGGCGAACTCAGGTGTTGAGAACGGAGCAATTGGATGCCAACCTTATCGCGGCTGACGTCAGCCTCGACACGAAAGAACTGGGAAACCAACAATCCGGCACAGCAGTTTTGATACTGGCGCGCGTCGACGGCAACTGGAAACTGGCTGGAATCGACTTGTTTGAAGTGCGATAGGACGCGTTGCTTGATTGCGGTTCCCGCGTAATCCCGAACCCAAAACAAATGATGAAAGATCCTACCTCGGTAGAGCGTCGCGCTTCGCACATAAAACTCCTGTTAATGGATTGCGATGGAGTGTTAACTGACGGCCGCCTTTGGTTGCTTGAAGATGGCGGCGAACAGAAAACGTTTGACACGCATGACGGCCTCGGCCTCGCGTTGTTCACTCGCGCGGGTTTGAAATCGGGAATCATTACCGGCCGGCGCGCTCAGGCGGTCGAGCGCCGTGCTAAGGAATTAGGAGTGGAGTTTGTCCGGCAAGGCGACGACGAAAAGGTGGCGGCTTATGAAGATGTATTGCGTCTGGCCGCAGTTGATGAAGACGAGGTCGCCTTCATCGGCGACGACTTAACCGACATTCCTTTGATGCGGCGTTCGGAGTTGGCTGTGGCAGTCGCGGATGCGTCGGAGGAGACTCGCGCGGTTGCTCACTACGTTACCCGTGCGATTGGAGGTCGGGGCGCAGTTAGGGAAGTCGTCGAGCTAATACTGAAATCGCAGGGACGATGGAACGACTTGGTTGAGCACTATTTGAAGGCCTGAAGCATTTTCCATATTTCATTTCTCATTCGCGGATTCAACTTGGAAGTGCAACAGATTGTTGGTAGTGGATTTAACTTTGAAGTGCAACTTCGATGCGCGTTGGTTTGCGTTGACGCAAACCAACGCGCAAATGAGAAATGAGACATGGAAAATGTGTTTTGCTCCGACCCTGGTTGCTCCAGTTGGCTTCGTTGACAACGCATCCAATCGTTAACTATCTTTCGTGGCGTCTCCCCTGATCAAGCGGGCGTAACTCAATGGTAGAGTGTCAGCTTCCCAAGCTGAAAGTTGCGAGTTCGAGCCTCGTCGCCCGCTCCAGTTTTGTAAGATTTTAGTTGTACCTCTGCCGTTAACAGGTTCATACTTCCCGCACGCGTTTGTAATCAAATTTCCCCTGCGAACGCGGCTTCGTGATCCCCAAAAACGGAGGCAAACAAATGCACGCCCTTATCCTCTTGCCCCTAATCCTTCTCAGTTTCAACCAGGGGCCGACTGTTTCTGATCAGCCCGCGCCCATCACCGTCGTCAACTCCAAGTGGTTCAGGGATCGGCAGGCGGCCGAGCAAGCTCAATCGATGACCAATGCGCCGGCGCCGGCGATGATAGGAGCCAACAAAAACTTTGAGTTGCAGCGACGTAACAACATGCCGCCGGGCGACCGAGATCCAAACAACGACACGCTTGATGGTCGCAGCGCCGCGATGGAAAAAAGTGTGCAGCAGTCGCGCGCGCCGAAGCCGATCGAGGGATTTGGCTATCGGGCCAAACTGCAAAACGCCAGCAACAAAGTAATTGAGGTCCTCTTTTGGGAGTATGAATTTACGGAGCCGGCAAGTGCTTCGCCGAGCGTTGCGCGGCGGCAGTTTATATGTGCCTCGGTGATAAAGCCTGGAAAGGAAAAAGAGTTAAAAGGGTTCAGCTTGTCTGGACCAAGCGATGTGGTGAGTGTGGGCACTCTAACCAAGGGCTCGGATAGTTCGTTTCAGGAGAAGGTCGTAATTAATCGCGTGGAGTATTCCGATGGCACGATCTGGCAGCGGAAGGGTTGGGATTTCGGCGCAGTCCGTTTGAGTTATGGGCGCGCCGTCAACTCCCCCTGGGTGCCGGACATGTGTAAAGCGTTGTGAGGGCTCAGGGGCTGCGGTCACGTTAGTCCGCGTTAGCGGACGACTGAAAATAGCCCAGCGATTCATCGCTGGGATTGGAAGGTGTCCAAAACGAAGTCCGTGAAGCGGACGGCTGAAAAGCGTAGGTTCCTCCCACTGTCATTCAGCCGATCGCTTCACGGACTTCAAATCCTTCAGCTCTTTATCCCGGCAGTAAACTGCTGGGCCACTATCATCCGTCCGCTTTGCGGACTACTGACACCTTCTTGCGCAGCGATTACCTCAGTTTGTAAATCTGAACTACCCCTGATATTCAAATCTCGCCACGTCAGACTCACCCATAATCACAGTGTCGCCCGGCTTGAGGGTAGCTTCCGTAACTCGTTCCGAGCGCGGGTCGTTGAGGAATGTGCCATTGCGAGAAGCCTGATCGGTGATGACGACAGAACCGTCACGCACGCCAATCCACAAGTGACGTTTTGAGATCCTCGGATCCGGAACCACGATTTCCGATAGGCTGTTGTCGCGTCCGATGTAAGAACCTTCCGGATTGATGTTGAACTGTTGCCCGTCCAAAACGCCCGACACAAACTTGATCGTTCCATAGCTGATCGCAACCGTCGCCTCACGGTTAATTGCGACAGTCCGCGTTGGATCAAACTCCTCTTCAACGGCCACTGGCGCTTCGGCCGCAGGCTCGCTGGTTTCAGGTGCTGGCGCAAACGACTCTGCCGGCGGCGATGCTTCTAACGCGGGTGCGTATTGCCCCGAACCAATCTCTGATCCACTGCCGTAGTCGCTGCCGAGGGCACTGGCTGCCTGCTGTCCTTTGCTGCGCTTTCGCGCGATGAAGAATATCGTCAACCCAACGCCGATGATGACGACTATGAACACAAGAATCACAAGAACAACTGCGAGAATCACCCACATCGACGTGCCGTCTGCCGCAACTTCCTCTTGGAAAGCGAACGCTAAGATATGATTCATGGTGGCCGCGCTCCTGGCGTTGATTGAATTTTACTGGCTGGACGACGGAGATATTAGCCTAAAACTGTTTGTCAGCGTCATTAAATAAACGGCCTCTTCCGTTTTCTTGAGTCACGTCGCCTGCCACGCCCTGGCCCACGCTGTGGGACCAGAACCGCCTTTCCGTACTGTAAGTGAACAACACTAAACCACGCGCCGTATGCTTTATTGGCATCTCCCACACTTGTTCCTGTGAAAAGGCCATCCCGCTCCGCTCAACCGCTGGCACATTGCTTGCCCAATTAAACGGAGACTAAATATTGGGGGGACACAAAGTGAGCAATAAGTTTTTGATTGGTCTGGCTGTTGGAGCACTGGCACTGGCCGGCATGGGCTGCAACACCACAGACAATATGAACACTGCAAATGCGAACGCGAATGCAAACATGTCTGCGTCGCCGGCGATGCGGGCAGGCACAGACAACTCAGACATCACCACCACCACAGACGCGAGCGGAGTCAGAACGGAGACAAGAGTCTTTCGAAACAATCCGCGTGTGTCGCGAGTAGTGGTTACGACACAGCCAAGCGGACAGCGAACGGTGCGCGTTTATTCAGTAAGTGGTGAAGAGAAGGTCGTCGACAATGTTGGCGACGCGCTTGAAGCAACCGGGGATGCGATCGCCAGTGCCGCCGGATGGACGGTTACCAAAACCGGGGAAGGCCTAAACGAAGCCGGGGACAAACTGGAAGACGTCGGCGATCAGGCGACTAAGGGTGCAAAGACTGTCGGCAAGAAGACAGCGGAAGGCGCCAAGAAAACCGGCAAAGCCATCAAGGATGCGGTAACACCTTAAAGGATTTTCGACAGTGGTCAGCAACAAAGGGCGGGCTATTATGGCCGCCCTTTTTATTTGTCGCGGGCGTCCGCCCATGTAGCAAAGCCAATGCTATAATGGCCGCGATCAAATTCTAACGAGGAGCCACTATGGCAGACTCATCGCGGTTCACCATAATCTGTCCTTGTTGCGAAGCGACGCTGACAATCGATGCCGAAACGGGCGCGTTGCTCTCCCACGACGAGAAGACGAAACCACTTGCTTCGTTTGATGAAATGGTGAAGGGCCTCGACAAGCAGAAGCAGGTGCGTGAACAAATCTTTGCGCAGGAACTCAGTTCCATGAAGGACCGCGATCGCATTCTCGAAGAGAAGTTTCAGGAAGCTATGAAGCGTGCCGAAAAGGACAAAGACAAGCCCTACCGAAACCCCCTCGACCTCGATTGATCCAAAAACTGCCGGCAGTCTTTGGTGCAACTTTCAAGCAACAAGACCGTATCATTGAACATCGAATTCCTGTTCGCCAGCCTCCCCAAGAGCACTTTTGGAGTGATTTTATGAGACTACGTAAACCGGCAGTGTGCCTGTTTTTCATGGCGCTATCGTTAACGCTACCAATCGTCGTCGCAGCGCAGGCGACGATGCCGCGGATGAAGTTTACCGATCGCACCCTGCCCAATGGCATGCGCGTGCTCAGTGCGGTCGATAATTCGAGTCCGACTGTGGCCATACAGGTTTGGTATCACGTTGGATCGAAGGATGATCCCGATCGGCGCAGCGGTTTCGCGCATCTGTTTGAACACATCATGTTCAAAGCGACGAAGAACATGAAGT
This sequence comes from Pyrinomonadaceae bacterium, assembly GCA_963730985.1. Lineage (GTDB taxonomy): Bacteria > Acidobacteriota > Blastocatellia > Pyrinomonadales > Pyrinomonadaceae > PSRF01. The sequence continues at coordinate 1,181,946 of CAVSTX010000004.1, read as the reverse complement.
CGGAAATGATGGACCGTTTGACTGAAGACGTAGGGGGTTTCAACAACGCGTTTACTAATCCCGACGTTACGGTTTATTACGAAGTAGTGCCGTCAAATTATCTGGAGACGTTGTTGTGGGCGGAAGCCGAGCGCTTGTACGGGTTGACGGTTGACGAACCCAACTTCAAATCGGAACGCAGCGTGGTCCAGGAAGAGTTTCGCGAACATGTACTCGCGCCGCCTTACGGCATGCTTGAATACCTGATCGAGCAACAGTCGTTCATTGCTCATCCGTACAAGCGTTCTACGATCGGCAGCATCGAGGACCTTGACGCCGCCTCGCTCGAAAACGTTAAGGAGTTTCACAGCACGTTCTACCGGCCTGACAACGCAACGCTGGTGGTTGTTGGAAACTACGACCCGAAACAGTTTGATACATGGGTTGATAAGTATTTCGCTTCAATTCCCAAACCGGCAATCGCATTACCGCGCGTAACAGTCAAGGAACCCGAACGAAAAACTGAACGGCGTATCACGCATTACGGCGCGAACGTTCCGCTACCGGCAATCGCGTTTACTTACCTCGTACCGCCGCAACGAAATCCGGATGCGGAGCCATTGGCAGTTGCGGCGACGATCCTTTCCCAGGGCGAATCTTCCCGGCTGTACCAATCTTTGATCTACAACCAGCAGGTGGCCCAAAGTGCAGACGCTACACCTGACCTGCGCGAAGACGCAGGACTGTTTTATTTCAACCTGATCCTGGCGAGCGGCAAGAAGCCCGAAGAAGGCGAGCGAGCATTGCTTGCAGAAATCAAACGCCTTCAGGATGCGCCCGTTACCGCCGCTGAATTGGATAAAGCGAAGAACCAACTTGTCACCAGCGAGGTCCGCCAGCGAGAGACGAGTAATGGCAAGGCCCTGGCGCTCGGCTCTTCCGCCGTGCTTTTAGGCGATCCGAATCGGGTGAACACTGATTTGGCGAAACTTCAGGCTGTGACAGCGGCTGACGTACAGCGTGTTATGAAAAAGTATTTCACGGATGCAAACCGTTTGGTTATTTACTACCTGCCTGAGTCGATGAAGCCGGCAGCGACGAACCCAACGACGGGAGGACAAGGCAAATGAAAATGTTTCAGTCGACGATCAGAGTGCTTGGTCCAATCACGTTGCTAGTGTTTTGTTTGTCTGCGTCTGTAGTTGTTAGCGCCCAAACGCCACAGGCTACACCGCCACCACCTGCGCCTCCGCGTTCAGTTGAATTTCCCAAACCCGTGGAGAGAACACTGCCGAACGGCTTGCGAGTGATCGTGGTTGAACGCGCAGGCATGCCCCTCGTGGCCGCGCAGTTGCTCATCAAGAACGGCGCCGAAATGGATCCGCCGGAGCTCGCTGGTCTGAGCAACATGACTGCCGACTTGTTAACGAAGGGAACAGAAAAACGAAACGCGACGCAGATTGCCGAAGCCATCGAGGCGTTGGGAGCGTCGCTTGATACAGCCGCGCGCTGGGACGCATCCCGGGTAAACATCAACGTGATGTCCCCCAAGATCGGTCAAGCTCTGGAAATTTTGGCAGACGTCGTGAGGCGGCCGACTTTCAAGGACGATGAAATCGAAAGACTGCGTCAACAGACTCTTGATGACCTGACAGTGGAGCTCGGCGACCCTGGTTCGATTGCGCGTTACGTCGCGTCGCGCGCAGTGTTTGGCGATGAGGCCTATGGACAACCGCTGGCCGGCACGCCGCAGTCGATCGCCCGAATCGATCGCAACGAGATCGTGAAGTACCACACGCGTTTCTATCGCCCTGACAATGCGATTCTGATTTTGGGTGGCGACATCAAAGCCGCCGGCGCATTCAAGTTGGCCCAACAGTATTTTGCTGACTGGCCGCGCCCGGCAACTCCGTTGCCGCCGTTGACTCCTACCAAGGCTGCTGACGCAGCTCAGTCAAAAGTAATCGTCATTGATAAGCCTGACGCCGGGCAGGCAGCAGTTATCGTGGCTCGCCGTGGTATTGATCGGCGAGACCCCGACTTTTTCAAGGCGATGGTTACCAACTCCGTGTTGAGCGGCTATTCGGGTCGCTTGAACCAGGAGATTCGAATCAAACGTGGCTTGAGTTATGGCGCCGGCAGCACTCTCGACATGCGCCGGACCGTTGGGCCCTTCAGCGCTTCGTCACAAACGAAAAATCCAACGGCCGCGCAAGTCGCTGATTTGCTAGTTGGCGAAGTGAGCCGGTTGTCTTCAGCAGCTGTTCCCGATATCGAACTAAGCCCGCGCAAGGCGGTCGTAATCGGAAACTTCGCACGTAACCTCGAAACGGCATCGGGTTTGGTTTCGCAAGTTGGTTCGTTGGCGCTGTACGGAATCAACTTTGATGAAATAAACCGTTACATCGGGAATGTGCAGGCAATCACGGCGGCCGACGTCCAAACATTTGCCGGATCGCGTCTCGATGCGAAGGGGTTGAATGTAATCATTGTGGGTAACGCGAAAGAGTTTCTGCCGGAATTGCAGAAGCATTACCCGCAGGTCGAAGTGATCCCAGTGGCGGAGCTGGATTTAAACACCGCACTGCTGCGAAAGAAACAAGCGACGAACTGACCATCATCGACAACAGTTGCGTGCGGTTTAATGCCGCGTGAACGCGGCAGCCCCGACGAAGTCGGGGTGCATAGGCCAGCCGTTTTACGGCTGGTTGCCGCACGCCTAAGGTTTTGTAGCCGCTTTAGCGGCGGCAGTAAATGCCGCTAAAGCGGCCTAACAGAGTGTGGCAGTCGCAACCTGCCAGCCGTAAAACGGCTGGCCTAACGACCCTTCGGGCAACCGTCTAAAGACGGTACTGGTCTTTTACCTCACACGTTGCACTTCTAACTTGAATCCACCAATGACAGATATGAAATAAGAAATGATAAATTTTTATCAACCGCCTCTCCTTGACTCTCGACAGCTGATTTTTCACACCTCTCATTACCGGCACGGCATGCCGCGCTCGTCAAGTGTGCGTTATACTCCTCTCGAATCAATGCATCCCAGCCTGCGCACATTTCTCGACGTTCTCCGCCGCGAAAACGAAATCATCAACATCGACTCCGAAGTCGACCCGAATCTTGAGGCCGCGGAAATTCACCGTCGTGTTATCGAAAGCGGCGGACCTGCGCTGCTGTTTAATCGGGTGAAGGGAAGCAGGTATCCCGTGGTGACCAACCTCTTTGGCACCGCGCGACGTATTGATCTTGCATTTGGATCAAAACCAGAAAGGATTGTGCGCGAGCTCGTTGAGGTGGCTGAAGTTCTTCTACCTCCGCAGCCTGCGCAGCTATGGAAACGCCGTTCACTAGCGGGCGAGCTGTTACGGCTGGGAACCAAAAATACAACTCGATCACCCGTCACCCAGGTGATGGACCAACCGGCAAAACTCGACGAACTGCCCGTCCTTACAACCTGGCAGGAAGACGGTGGCCCGTTTATCACTCTGCCGTTGGTCTATACCGAAAATCCAGTTACCAAAAAACACAATCTCGGTATCTACCGGATGCAGGTATACGACTCGCACACGACGGGCCTGCATTGGCAAATACAAAAAGGCGGTGGCTTCCACTACAACGAAGCCGAACGACTGGATCAGCCGCTTCCGGTCACAGTTTTTCTAGGTGGTCCACCAGCGTTGATCCTGGCCGCGATTGCACCATTGCCTGAGGATGTGCCCGAACTGGTGCTGGCGTCGCTGTTGAATGGTCAGAAACTAAAGATGACGCGGAATCCGCTCGGTGGACCACATCGTCTTGCGGCGGAAGCAGAGTTTGCCCTCGTTGGACACGCGCCGGCGAAGAAACGCCGGTTGGAAGGTCCGTTCGGTGATCACTACGGATATTATTCGTTGGAACACGAATATCCCGTATTTGAAGTTGACGCGATTTTTCATCGCCGCGACGCTATTTACCCGGCAACCGTAGTTGGGAAGCCCCGCCAGGAAGACTTTTTCATCGGCGACTATCTACAGCAATTGCTGTCTCCGCTGTTTCCGTTGGTGATGCCGGGCGTGCGTGATCTGTGGACTTACGGCGAGACAGGATTTCATTCATTGTGCGCCGCCGTGGTGCGCGACCGATACGTGCGAGAGGCCCTCGTCTCGGGCTTTCGCATACTCGGAGAGGGCCAACTCTCATTAACTAAGTTTTTATTACTGACTGATACGCCCCAGGACCTCCACGACTTTCCTCGTCTGCTTGAGCTCGTGCTCGCGCGGTTTAATCCGAAAACGGACCTCTTTGTTTTTTCTAACGTATCGATGGACACACTCGACTACACCAGTGGCAAAGTGAACGAAGGCAGCAAGGCGATCATGTTGGGTCTGGGCGACGCTAAGCGGGACCTCCCGCGTGAATTTCGCGGAGACCCGCCGCGTGATGTTCGCCGGGTTGAGGTTTTCTGTGCAGGTTGCCTCGTTTTGGAAGGTTCGTCATACGCGGATGACCCCGAACAAGCGTCGCGTTTGGCAAAAGACCCGGCGTTTACGGAGTGGCCGCTAATCGTCCTTCACGACGACGCGTCAGTAGCGCGGTCCACGCCCGATTTCCTCTGGTCCACCTGGACGCGCTTTGAACCAGCCGCCGACATTTATGCCGCACAAACGGAAGTGATTAGGCACCACTTGTCTTACAGCGGGCCAATCCTGATCGATGCGCGATTAAAACCTGGTTTTCCTAAGGAATTGATTGTGCGCGAGGATGTAGCCGATTTGGTTACGCGTCGATGGCGCGAATATTTCCCACACGACTTGGGCCCAGCTAAATGACACGGCCAACAACCAGCATCATCATCACTACGCACAGTCGCCCTGACTCGTTGCCTCGGGCAGTGGCAAGCGGGTTCGGGGCGGGATCGAATGTAGAAGTCATTGTGGTCGACGACGCATCAACGGACGAGACAGCGCGGGTCTGTCGCACGCTTGCTGGAATTAAATACATTCGCCTTGAACATAATGAAGGCGTAGCGGGCGCGCGAAATACGGGGATCGAGCATAGTATTGGCGAATACATTACTTTTCTCGATGACGACGATGTGCGGCTCGAGGGGTCACTTGATTCTCAAGTGGCAGCGCTCGAAGGCGCGCCGGAAGTCGGGTTTGTTTACGCTCAAGCTCTCGTCGCCGATCAAAACGGTAACGTTGACGGAAGCTTCTTTCCGCAGCTTTCTTTGCAGGGCGATATCTTCTGGGAATTGACCGGCCAGAACTTGATACCCTGTGGAACTGTTGTTTTTCGACGTTCCTGTCTTGCGTCTGTGGGACTGCTCGATGCCTCGGTGCCGGGAATTGATGATTGGGATCTATGGGTCCGCATTGCCTCCCGATACCTCGTAATCGCGATCGGGCAACCCGTCATGATCTGGCGAAGGTCGACTCCGGCTTCGGGACAGGGAACTTCCCGTGCGGCCGAGTTAGTCGCCCTCAGCAAGCGACAGTTTCAACGAAAATGGATGACGCTGCCGCGGGCAGCAGATGCGCCAAACTCGGCTAGGCGTGAAGCGTGGCGACTGTTTTCACAAAATGCTGCGGGTCAGATGGTTTTTGAGACCGGTCGTGCGTTGAGCAGTCGTGAATTCCTTCAGGCGCAACGAAACATGCGAGCCGCGTTGTGCCGCCATCCGGGTGGGTTTGCGCGGTGGGCGGCCAACTCCGCACTGCGCAGGTTGCGCGGCCGCAATCGTAATGACTCAAGTCTACCGCCCCACCGGCAACAACCGTACGCGCCGAATCAATGAGAATTACCCTCTGCAAAGCACAATTCCTGGGAGCGATCAGCGGCGCGGACGAAACACTCGTCACCTACGCTGTGCAACTGAAAAAGTTGAGGCACGATGTTTCGGTCTTATTACTTTTCCCTTACTTGCCGCAGGATGAACGCTATCTGCGGTTAATTGCAGCCGGAGTTCGCGTTGTGACGATCGCTCCGTCGCCTGTCAGCGCGACGCTTGAAATGGGGAGAAAAATTGCGCGCAAGGCATTGCGTGTCTTTCCATCATCGCAACAGGTTCTTCGGAGTAAAGCGCATAAGATTAGCCGGAGTATTACGTTCAAATACGAACAGCAGTGCGGCGACACTTTGCGGGCCTTAAGCCCCGACATAGTTCACGTAGTGACCCCTGACTCCGGAGCGATGGTTTTTATTCGCGCCGCTCATGCGGCCCGCATTCCCGTGTTGTATCAAGAGCTGGGAATTCCATATCACCCCCCGGATTTCGCATTTAGCTATGAACATTTCACAACAGTCCTGCCACTGTGCGCTGAGATTGCCGCGCTCTCGCCCTTGTTGGCGCGCCAGTGTCACGAACGACTTCCGGGGCCCAACAGACTTTCGATACTCCCCATCATCACCGACGATTTGCGCAACGGTCATTCCGCCACTCGCAATGGAGATCCACAAATCAACATTGGCTTCGCTGCGCGCATCGAACACCTGAAGGGACCATTGACGCTGTTGGAATCTTTCGCTGTCGCCAGCCGGAAAAACCACAGACTACGCTTGATGATTGCCGGCGCGGGATCTTTAGAGCCAAAGCTCAAGGCACGCGCGCATGCACTTGGCGTCGCTTCGAGATTTGAACTTGTTGGCTTATACACGAAGACTTCACAACGAAAAGCCTTCATGGAACAGCTCGATATTTTTGCGCTGCCGTCTTTGACCGAAGGCACCCCCAACTGTATCGCCGAAGCAATGTCGCATGGCGTTCCGGTTATCGCTTCGGCCGTTGGCGGCATTCCGGATACCGTTACCGCCAACTCCGGAATTTTGATTCCGCCCGTGGATGCGCGCGCACTGACTCAAGCGATTGAGCGTATGGCTGGGGACTATGACTTGAGGAAACAAATGGGACACGCAGCCCGCGAACGTTATGAAAAACTGTTCTCGCCGCAATCCGTGCTCCCAACAATGCTAAACACATATCGGCGCGTCGCTTCAGAAGATTTGGGTGAGCGACCTGTGTTTTTGGGAGAGCAGGAACACCCCTGGGCGCACGTTTGTTAAGGTGTGATTAAGTCGCCGCGGCCAGTCTGACTTTTATCCAACGTAAATGCGTGGCGTAAAGCAAAGTTGCAAGACCTCGTCGGACCAAACGATACCCATCATTCTCTGTATAGACGTCGAACCCGACGAACGCCAGATCAACTGCGAAAATCTTAAGGACTGGGAAGGCTTTCCGGAGACTTGCCAGGTGCTCAGCGCACTGCGGCCAACTCTGGCGGCGGCGACTGGGGCGCCCGCGCACTTCTCCTGGTTTCTCAGAATGGATCCCCAGATCGAGCGTGTCTACGGGTCGTCAGACTGGGTGACCAAGCGCTATGCCGACATCATCGCGCAACTGGAAAAGGCGGGTGATGAGCTGGGTTTGCACACGCATGCGTGGCGCTGGGATGAGACTTTGCGCCGCTGGATTGCAGACTATGGCGATCAGGAGTGGATCAATCAGTGTTTGCGTTTGTCATTTGACGAATATCAGAACGTTTTCGGACGGACCTGCGCCTCGTTCAGATTTGGCGACCACTGGATGAACGATGACACTATGGAGTTTTTGGAGGCTTTAGGTACGCAGTTCGATCTGACGATTGAACCTGGCAGGACGGTTACGAATTGGCGGTCGCCGGTTGAGGCTTTCACCGGATCCTTTGCGGATTACGTTAGCGTACCTCGACGACCCTACAAACCTTCACGCCAGGATTTCAGAATTGAAGGTCGCGAAGCCGAGCGTAAACTTTGGGCCATTCCGTTGAGTACGGGAAAGGAACCCGGCCGCTACACGGGAGTGAAGCGCATCGCAGGCGCGCTGGGAATCGATCTGAGAAAGCATAACGATACGGTGCCGCTCAATCTTTCACTGGACACATCGATATTCAGCGCGTTGCTCGAGTCGTGGTTGTCGATGTCAGGCGAAGATTATCTGGCGTTAGTGGTGAGAACGGATGCTTGTCTCCCATCGCCCTCCAAAGCCAACGTCGCGAGGAATCTCAACTTTCTCCTGGCGCACCCTCTTGCCAGACGTTTCACGTTCAGCACACCTGCCGAAGCCATGGCGTTACTCACATAGAGCCCGGTTGTATTCGCCATTTGGACGATCACAGCCTGAGACTTTATTGATTACTGATTCTTTAAGTTCGCCGCACCTTTGCGAATGCTTTGACTGAGCTTCACTATTCGCTCGAGCGTATCATGGGCTGCGGTGGCCTGCTGCACATTGACTGTGCCAACGCTGTCAAATAATGGGCTCGATACAAAGTCAGCGACCTGCTCGTTAAGAGTTTTGGTTGTTGCCTGAAGCGCGGAGTTGGTGGAAGGAGTTGAGGGGTTCACTGATGTCGCATCGGATTCTGGAAGCGCCAGATTTGTTTTAAGGCGTTCAGCACACTTCTTCAATTGACCGGCGATCGTTTTTATTAACCCATAATCGGGTTCCGACGAATGCGCTGCCTTGTAAAGGTTTTCATTCTGTACCTGCAACGCCTTGAAGTCGTCAGCAATCAACTTCCAGTTAATCTCGATTCTGTCTGCCTTTCGCGCCGATTCGCGTCTTACGCTGCGAAGTTCCGCCTGCCGTCCCTCGATCGTCGGTCTCCTAACCTGCGAGAAGGCATCCGATGAAAAGAGAAACAACAAGAGTGCGAAGCCACAGATGATTCGGCGAAGGCGCATGTGTCGAAGAGAGTTGTCCGTCGGACCGTTACAGCCTATTCCAGATGCTCCCGTCAGAATATTCGATCCGATGAATCACGACCCGGTTGGCGGGTTGATCCGAATCGGTTTGCGCAGCGTTGACTGTATAGACGGGTGGGGAAGCCGACTGGGCAGTTAATTTCTTGGTCTGGCCTGGAAGGATCTTCGTTCGCGTCTGGTAATCCCGGCGTCCGACAAATTGCTTCGTCGTCGCGTCGTACGACTCATAGTACCAATCTAACTTGCGAATCGCTTTCGTGCCGGTGTTTCGTACTGTCACTCGATACACATAGGTAACCCGGGGCGTCCGCGGGCCCGAATCCTTGCGACTCGGCGGAGATGCGGACGTGGGCACGCGGACAAGCGGAAGGTCAGCCTTCCTGAGAGCATCGTTGTCGCGCAGCGCTTCTTCCTGTGCTTTTTGCAAACTTCTCTGGCGTTCAATGATCGCGAACGGATCTTCGTCCAGGCGTGGATTGCGTTCGACTCTAGTCCATTTGACGTCGAGCACTTCGAGACTGGGTGCGGGCTCAATTGGCGTTTGCGCGTAAACTGCCGGCGCGGCAAGCAGCATCACTAGAAACGTGAGAAAGGATAGTTTCATAAAAGCCTCCCCGTGCTCTTGAGATGCAGCAAACCTGTTTTAGGTAGCCGCGCCTAGTGCTGGCAAACGAAGAGTGAAGACTGCCCCGCCTTCGGTGGCATTCGCCGCCGTTAGACTGCCGTAATGTTGTGTGACTACGCGATGGGCGAGGGCGAGCCCGACGCCGTGGCCCGACGGTTTGGTGGTAAAAAAGGGAATAAAAATGCGCTGTAAATCGGTTGCCGGTATGCCGGCGCCGCTGTCCCTTACTTCTACTGTTGCCCATTCCTTATCTGCCGTCTCTTGTCTGGACACGCTAATTCTCACCCAACGTTCGCTCATTCCCTCCGGAATTGCTTCCGCCGCGTTACGAAAGACATTTAACAGCGCCTGCCGTAGCATCCGTTCGTCGGCCTGAATACAAATCTCCTCTGATCCATTCAACGAAGCATTTACGTCCAGTTGGTTGAACACCGGAGCCAATTCAGCATGGCAATCGGCAACCAGCTCCGTGAGGTTTACTTCATCGAACTGAAGCGGCTGAGGGCGCGCGAAGTTTAAAAACGAGGTAACCATCTCCGATAAATTTCGCACCTCATTCAAGAGCGACGAAGCTGTTGTGCGGGCCTTGTCGTCCAGTTCGAGATTCTGCAAGAGCTGTACATAGCCTTGTAGGGTCGCGATCGCATTCTTGAATTCGTGGGCCAGTCCGGCCGACATCTCGCCTAAGCTCTCCAGGTTGTTCTTAAGTGCCACCTGTTCCCGCAATTGCGTTACTTCGGTGATGTCGGTCAACAGGCAAAGTGCGCCGCGCTGGCCCTGGTCAGGGACCAGATCGATCGGAGCGATTGTGGCGCCAATTCGTCTCACTGCGCCCGCCGGCGAAACCATTTCGATTTCCTCCCGCCGGTAGATTTGTCCACTTTGCAGGCAGCGCTCGACCATGCCGGCCAGGGAAGGGATGTTTTTAAGAATAACTTTGACGGGTTGTCCGTTCGTTGCACCGTCAACATCCAGCAGAGCGCGTCCGGGCGCATTGATAACGATGGATAGCCCGCTGCCGTCGAAAGCGATTAATCCCGACGGAACACTCGCGACAATTCGCTCGCTGAATCTTTCGGCCGACTGCGCTCGCTGGCTCGCTTCGGCGGTCAACTTTTCGAGCGTCTTACGTTGCTCCTGAAGCTGGGCCACCACTGATTGGAACGTCTCGAGAACAAACTCTGCTTCGTCGTGCGACTTGTGAGGTTGCATTTGCACTGATGCGCGCTCAGCCTCGCCGACGAGCTGGCGATACGGACGCAGCACCCAGCGGAGAAACAGCAGAATGCAAACCAGGCTACCGAGGAGTATTGCGATGAACGCGGTGAGCAGAAGGGGACCACGCGTTGCCGGTGTTGCGGGCGTAACAGCGTAAAGGAGTACGGCAAAGAGCGTGGCTAGAACAAAGAACCCGATTAGAAGAGTCAGGCCGAATTGATAACGGTTGCCACGCATCTTGTTGGGCGACTAACTAACGGTCATTAGATAACTCTGGAGACTATCCTCAAAACAATATGTCCACTGGGCATGCTGATTGGTCTTGTCTTAAGTTCCCGTTTCACCAGGAAATGGATAGTACAAGAAATCTTGCACCAGCTCATTCCTTCGTAGCTTCGGAACATCCGTTACTCGCCGACCCGCAGACTTTAATTTAAGCAGGCTTGCCACGCAGCCAGGCCCAGTCCGCGCAGCGGACGATTGAAAGTAACCCAGCGATTTATCGCTGGGTGCGGCCCCGCAACCATGATTCAAGTCCGTGAAGCGGACGACTGAAAGGATCATCCCAATGTCCTACTCCTATGTTAGCAACTTGATGCATTGCGTTTTCGGAACAAAAGAGCGGTTTCCCTTTATCGACGCCGAACTTGAATCACGATTGTGGCCCTTTATCGGCGACATCGCTAGAGAAAACCGCATGAAAGCTCTCGCCGTCGGCGGCACGAACGATCACGTGCATGCACTATTGTCGCTTCCTGGAATGATGAGTTTTGCCAAAGCTGTTTAACTGATCAAAGGCGGTTCTTCAAAGTGGGTACATGATACGTTTACTAAGCACAAGAAATTTGAATGGCAGGAAGGTTATGGTGCGTTCAGCGTAAGTGCTTCACAAGTAAACAAGGCGGTTGCTTACATTAACAGCCAGAGGGACCACCACCGAAAACGAACGTTTCGCGGAGGAGTTTCGTGAACTACTGGATAAGCATGGAATTGAATACGACTCTAGGTTCGTATTGTGAGTTCAGCCGTCCGCTTCACGGACTCCGCATTTAATTCGCCGTTGATCCCACCGATAAATCGGTGGGCTATTCTCAATCGTCCGCTGCGCGGACTACGAACCTCGTTGGTCTGATTCCCGCGAATCTTCCCTATCTGAACTGTCCGGCATACCATTCGATTATTCGAGTTCCAAACAGTAACGCCGCGATGGCGCCGATACCGAGGAACACGCCGAACGGTAGCAGCATCTGCATGTTTCGTTTTCCCTGTCGCATCATCAGAGCGACACCGATGATAGAACCCGAAAGCACACCCAGGAAGATGTTAAGAATCGTCAGTCGCCAACCAAGATAAGCGCCTACCATAAACATCATCTTTACGTCGCCCAGGCCCATGGCTTCTACTCCGCGGAGTTTTTCCCACGTCCATCCCATCAGCCAGAGTGAACCGCCACCCATCAAACCGCCGAGAACAGCGCCAATCAATGATGCGGCCCAAATAGGCATCCCGGCGAGCGGTCCGGCGAGAAGCATCGGCAAGTCGTCGAAATAAGGAACGCCGGTCAGGAGTGGAATCGCCAGTCGCGCCACAATCGCAAAAGCGATTCCCGGATACGTGATCGCGTTGGGCAGGATCATGTGTTCCGCATCAATGAACACCAACGCAACGATGGCCGTGACAAAAATCAAATCGAAGGGAAGCGCCCAGCTCAGCCCGTCGCGCCAGGCGATTGCGACCCAAAGCAACGCGGTAAGTGCTTCGACTAAAGGGTAACGCGCTGAAATGTGTGTTTGACATGAACGACAACGCCCGCGCAAAGCCAGATAGCTGAGCACCGGTACATTGTCGTAAAACGCGATCCCCGCGCCGCATGATGGACAACGTGAATTGGGAAAAACAATCGACTCTTCGTGTGGGAGTCGATGAATCACGACGTTGAGAAAGCTGCCGATGATGGCGCCAAGAACGCCAACAAATACGTAAAGCAAAGGAAGCGGCAGCAAAGTGAAGTCAGGTTGAAGGACGAGAAGGGAAAGGTGCATGCCGGACGGCATTGTAACTTATTTCGGAGGAGTGATGTCGCGATGTTACGGAGGAGAGTTCCAAACAAGGAACTAACAAACATTTGTCATATCTGATTTCATATATCTCATCAGTACTGTCCGGTTAGATATCCAATAGTTGCAACTGGTTAACATCCTGGACCATTTCAAGATTGTACTGAGATTGCTGAAGCAAGCTTAAAATGGGGGTTTTGTCGAAAAGGGTGAGACTCAGGATCTGAAACAAAGTGTAGAGATCTTGCTTGAGTCTCAAGCGCTTCTTGACGATGGCAACGAGCACATAAACAGTGACGGCGATCCAGACTTGGGTCTTGACGCTGTTGTCTGAAGTGCCGAAAAAGCTTTTGATGCGAAGATGCTGTTTGATCCATTTGAAGAAGAGTTCTATTTGCCAGCGATAGCGATAGAGAGCGGCGACCGTCAACGCTGGGATAGAAAAGTTGTTGGTTAGCAGCACTAGTCGCTGGTCGGTTTCGGCTGAGTAATAATGAACTCGGCGCAAAGCGATGGGATAAAGCGTTGATGTTAATGGACCAGTCAGGACAATGGTTTGATCGCTGCGCACCCCAGTAGCGCGGTCGTGCGGATGGGAGTAGCGACGGCGAAAGCGCAGATTGCTTTTGGTGCGAATGACAAAGAACGCGAGCTCCGTTTGCAATCGGTAAAGCCGCTGGAAGTCGAGGAAGCCGCGATCCATGATGATGAACGAGCCGGGTTCTAGTATGAGTTCGTCGAGGAGGTTGACCTCGTGGACATTCCCCGCGGTAATAGCGATAAATACGGGAATAGCGCTGTGAATCTCCAGCAATGTGTGTAACTTGATCGCGCCCTTGTGTTTTCTGAATTTGGCCCAGGGGAAGAGCGAGAGACACAAGTCTATGGTAGTGGCGTCGAAGGCGTAGGCGGTGGCGTCTAGTTCCAGTCCCAACTCTGAATGAGCATAGAGTGGCCGTGCTATCTGGATCAGACTTTGGGCGAAGTCGCGATAGATACGCCAGTCGCGAGTCTCGTTGGCATCGGCCAGCGTAGCCCGTTTGACTGGTCCACTGAAGCCGGCGTGATAGAGCTTGTGCTGCTGGGCGGCGAGACAGACTTCGATGTCGCGCAGGCTTTCGCGATAAGTAAGTTGCGCGAAAGCCATGGTCAGAAATTGATCCCAACAAGAGAAGGAACGAACACTCTTGTTGCCCCCATAGCGGGCCACGCAGCGATCGAATCTCTTGTGTGAAAGAAAGCTGATGAGTTGTGCGAAGACGGTGCGACCTTGATTCAAGTGGACTCTCCTTCGAAATTGATCTTCGAAGGGTAGGCCAGAAAATTCCCAGACTTGAATTCAAATCGTTTCCACTCATCATAGTATTTAAGTCATTCACTTCTATTCGCTTAGCGCGAATTCAAGATCGTTTAACCGGACAGTACTGATATCTCATATCACATTGTTTGCGGTGAATGATCGACGAAGCAATAGCGGTCAGTTCGCACGATACGTCTTAATTAGCGCCTCGATTGTGAGTTTGTGCAATCTAAGGAAGTGAATTCGCCATCTTATAAATGTGAAATGTTTGATCAAGTCTGAAGCAACTTCGATGCGCGTTGGATCGCGTCAACGCTGTGGATGGAAGAATACAGAACCGGGAGCGATAGCGACCGGATTCAAGCTGGGACGGCTGTCAGCCTTGGTCATTGAAGTCGTCCAGGTTCTTTGTTTCGCATGGCGAAGCAATTCGGTCTTACGAATACGCAGGGGTCATAAGTCGTCGGTGAAAGACAACGGCGGGACCTGATTCACAACCTTCTGGCGCTATTGAACTAATCACGAGTCGTATCCCAGCATGAACCCGGTCGCTATCGCTCCCGGTTCTGTGTTCCTCGACCCACGATGTCGCACATTGACTCGTTGCACTTCGAACTTGAATCCGCGAATTAGAAATATGAAATCAGATATGACAAATCCAGATTCTATTTCCTGCTGCTTTGTTGCTGTTGTTTCTCCCAGAGCAGAAGGTGCTTGAGAAATGCATGGTGACCGGCGAAGCGCGCAATACTAAATCCCGCCAGACCGTCTCGAAAACCACCCTTCAAGACAAAGCTGCGAACGAACGCTGACGGTGCGGCCAACGCAATCTTTACTGGCGACGTGCGTCGTCCTTCTTCAAACATTTGTTGCGCCCCGAGCGGCGCGTAACGCTCGCCGATCATCCGGTGGTGTTGTGCTGAGTCACCGACAGTGTAGTGAAGGATATCGCCCGCTAGTCGCTCGACTCGCGCATTCGCGTTCATCTTGACGGATTCGTGAATGTGCCGTGGCGACCAGTGGCCCATTGTCTTTTTATATAAACGCAATTGCCGGTCTGGATACCAGCCGCCGCCCTTAATCCAACGGCCCTGGTAGAAAGACCGTCGGGCAATGAGATAACCGTCTGCGAGATTCTCTTCCGGTGCGTGGCTCAGTCGGTCGATGGAAATCTTCAGTGCGTCTGAGACGCGTTCATCAGCATCAAGGCTGAAGATCCAGTCGTGCTGCGCCTGTTCAGCCGCAAACTGCTTCTGCAACCCAAACCCGGGCCACGCGTTTGTAATGACACGGGCTCCATGCGCCTCAGCCATTTCTCTTGTGCGGTCGGTAGATCCGGAATCGACGACCACGATCTCGTCGGCCCAACGGAGCGAATCACACGCGTCCCCGATGTTCGCTTCTTCGTTTAGCGTGATGATTGTCGCGGAGATCTTCATTAGGTTGGCTGTTCGGCGGCAATCTAACAGATTGCGGTGCAGAACCGCGAGGGGGTCTTGCCCCTCTCCGCGAGCGGAGAGGGGATGGGGAGAGGTTCCACCGAGCGAAACCCCACCCCCTAACCCCTCCCCGTTCACGGAGAGGGGAGCTAATCAATATGTAACGACGTATTTTTTTGCAAACCCCAGGTGAAATCTTAAGTCGGCCGTGCAACCCGACCCTGGCATCCGCTCGCTACCGCTCCCGGTTCTGCAACAAAAAAGCGGCACAGGAGGCTGTGCCGCTTGCGGGGGCTGGCCCCCTTCCTTACCTGAGACACCTGTTACGGAGTCGGCATATCAACGCTCACGTTGTTCGCTCGCAACGTGGTTGAGGTCGCGCGCTGCAAATCCGCGAGCGCCTTGTTGTAGTCCGTTTCAGCGCGCAGCTCAGCATTCCGCGCATTCGTTAGCGCGTTCTCTCTCTGGAACAGAAGAAACGTCGTCGAACGTCCCACCTGGTAGAGACGCTGTTCACCCTCTAGCTGCATTTCAGCATTCTGGCGTGCTTCGCGAGCCGCGAGTACGCGCCGGCGTGCCGTGTCCACCGCCTGCGCTGCATTGCGGACATCGACCTCGATTATCTGGTCCTGTGAACGCAGCGTCGCGGCCAACTGCTCCTGCTGAATGCGGGCGCCCGCAAGATTTGCCTGCGCCGTACGGTTGCGCAGCGGGAATGAGATTGCCACGCCCACTACAACGTTTCGCGTGTCGAAACTAAACAGGTTGCGCAACATCTGATTGTTGCCACCGACAAGATTCTCTGCCGGGGTTACGCCGCTGATCGGATTCGCTGTACCTGCCAGACCCGTCGAAGCGAGGGTCGATTGAATATCGATCTGCGGTTTTGTCTGGTTTTTGAAATACTTGATGTCGATGCCGTTGATGTCGTTTTGCAAACGCAGGCGGCGAAGTTCCGGCCGGTTCTCCCGCGCTTCCTTCAAGGCATCGTTAAGATTAACCGGCGTCGCATCAAACGTGGGCGTATCGGTTGGGGTAAGTTGCGCAGACCACTCAGGCGCGCTCGGGTCTTTCACGATCAACTGCTTGAGGTTGTTCTCAGCAATCGAAACGTTTTGAATCGAAACCAACAGCGCTGATTCGCGGTTCGCTAATTCCGTTTGGACTTCAGCGCGCGCGAGCGGCGCAGTCGCACCCACCGAGATCTGTGCTTCTACACGACGAAGGTTTTCGCGCGAGAGATTCAGGTTGGCAAGTTGGTTCTGCTGGTCCCTGAGAGCAAACACCAGTTCCCAGTAAGCCTGCTGAACTCGAGAGATTACATCGATCGTGCGCAGTCGAAAGTCAGCATCGGATTGCTCGAGACGCTTCTTCTGAATGCGAATCTGACGACGGTTGTTGTCGATCGAACGGTTCCGCAGCAATGGCTGCGTGAACGTCAGTCCCAGGTTGCCCGAGTAAACAGGATTAAAGATGCTCGCCGTGGAGTTTGTTATCTGCTTGGAGTTGATGAAACTTAATTCATAACTTCCGCCGCCAAATGAAAACTGCTTCGAGATAACTGGATTCATTGAGTACGTAGTTGTTGAGATTGTTCCCGCTGTTGTTGTTCCGGAGAACCGGCTCTGTTGCGGAGAAATCCTCTTGTCGATCTGCGGTATAAAACTCACCAGCGGATCGTAGATGCCTTCCAGCGCTCGTAACTGAGTCTCAGCGAACCGCACATCGTCGCGCGCGATCTCGATATCGTTGTTGTTTTCCAGGGCGCGCTTAATTGCGTCATTGAGAGACAGCGCGACGGTGTTGTCGCTCGTCACTCCCAACCGGGTCATGTTCGGCAGAGGCGGCAAGGGCTTCGCTTCCAGCTTTGGAAAATTTGGCTCGATGGGATCCTGAAGGGGTTCGACGCCCTCGGGAGTCGGTGTAGTTATCGGCGTTTGAGGGGTGACGTTTGGAGCTCCAGGAGGCGCTTGTGGCGGCGGCTGCTGAATTCCAGGGGGCGCCAGCGGCGATGTCTGTTGAGTTCCTGGCGGGACAGCCGGATTCTGGGTTTCCTGTCCGGGCGGTCTCGTCGCATCGCGTAACGCTGGGTTTGGCGTCGGAGTCGGCACCGGTTGTTGCGCGAAAACACTATCGCTACCAACGAAAACAAATGCGCAAACGACCAGCAGTTTGACCAGCGCGCGCGGCTGAAGAATCGACATCACAACAAAGCTCCTTAACTGTCCTTTAAAACACCGATTTGGTTGATAACTGTTAACAAACAAGGTCTATTGAATCAAGTCTTTACTACGACAACCCACTGACCGCAGTTTCAAAAAGATGCGGTTAAACCCCTGGGTGTTGCATGTAACCGAAGTCGTGCTTCAGGTGTCCCGTTATCGAAAAGTGCCGTCCCACTATCGGAAATATTTTCTGACTCCGCACCCGATGGACATGACAGTTTACTGAAGAGAACGCTCAGAGTCGCGATAGTAACGACTGACAACTGGCTACCGACTGCTGGCAACTTACGTGGCTTGACACTCTTAGCGACGCCGCATAATCTTGGACTTCTTTACTTCCAGCACGTTTTCAATCCTGAACAGGCAGTGTGGTAGAGCAAAGTGTGTTCCGCCGCTGTCCAACAGAACTGGGCGCTGGCACCACTCCCGAGGAGGCAATCATCAATGGCGGTTAAGGTTGGAATTAATGGCTTTGGTCGTATTGGACGCAACATCTATCGCACCGCGATAGGCGATCCCGACATAGATTTCGTCGCAGTCAACGACCTTACGGACACGAACACCCTGGCCCATTTGCTTAAGTACGATTCCGTCCTGGGCAATCTCGATCACGAGATCTCATCTACTGACAATGGCATCAAGGTCGAGAACGACGAGTTTCGTGTGTTTTCGGAAAAGGATCCAGCCGCCATTGATTGGGAATCCGTCGGCGCCGAAATCGTTATCGAGTCTACCGGCCGTTTCACTAAAGCTGAGGACGCGAAAAAACATCTCCGCGGCACCGTCAAGAAAGTGATCATCTCCGCGCCGGCGAAAAACGAAGACATCACGATCGTCCTCGGCGTGAACGAAGACAAGTATGATCCAGCCGCGCACAATGTGATTTCAAACGCGTCGTGCACAACCAACTGCCTCGCGCCGGTCGCCAAAGTGATTCACGAAAAGTTTGGAATTCGATCGGCGCAGATGACCACCATTCACTCGTACACAAACGATCAGCAGTTGCTTGACCTGCCGCACAGCGACTTGCGTCGCGCGAGAGCAGCGGCGCTGTCGATGATTCCCACTTCGACGGGAGCAGCCAAGGCCGTGGCGCTGGTTTTGCCCGAGTTGAAAGGGAAGTTTGATGGTATCTCGGTGCGTGTTCCGACGCCCAACGTTTCGCTGGTTGACGTCGTGATCGATGTTAACAGGGACACCACTACGGAAGAGGTAAACCGCGCTTTGAAAGATGCTGCGAACGAAGAGCTGAGCGGCATCCTCGCGTTCTGTGAAGAGCCCCTCGTGTCGTCAGACTTCAAACGCAACTCAAATTCATCAATTGTCGATGCCGAATATA
This sequence comes from Pyrinomonadaceae bacterium, assembly GCA_963730985.1. GTDB lineage: Bacteria > Acidobacteriota > Blastocatellia > Pyrinomonadales > Pyrinomonadaceae > PSRF01. Next base: position 1,163,043 of record CAVSTX010000004.1, on the reverse strand, counting down.
CGAAAGTGATCGGCGGCAACATGATCAAGATACTTTCGTGGTACGACAACGAGTGGGGTTACTCCTGCCGAGTTCGCGATTTGATCAAGTTCATCGCAGCCAAGGGACTATAAGCAATCTGGGGAAAGCTTAAGGGGAAAGGGGGAATCAATCTGTTTCCCTTTACCCCTTACCCTTTCCCCTGATCAGATTATGGCAAAGCTCTCCATCAAAGACCTCGATCTCAAAGGTAAACGCGTCTTCATTCGTGTCGACTTCAACGTGCCGATCAAAGACGGCAAGGTTGACGACGACACTCGCATCGCCGCAGTTCTACCGACCATCAACTACGCAACTGAACAAGGCGCGCGCGTAATTCTGGCGTCGCACCTCGGCCGGCCCAAAGGGGAGCGAGTTAATAAGTACAGCCTCGCGCCTGTTGCCGAGCACTTGTCAGGCTTGCTTGGTAAGCAGGTCGCTTTTGCAAACGATTGCGTGGGTGAGGAAGCTGAATCCAAAGCAAATGCCTTAAATGACGGTGATGTGCTGCTGCTTGAGAATCTTCGCTTTCAAAAGGAAGAAGAGAAGAATGATGATCAGTTCGCCCAACAACTTGCCGGCCTTTGTGATCGCGTTTACGTGAACGACGCGTTCGGCGCAGCGCATCGTGCGCATGCCTCGACGGCTGGCATAACTAAACACGTGGACCAGGCGGCGGCAGGTTTGTTAATGCAGAAAGAGCTCGATTATCTAGGGCGTGTGATTAGCAATCCGGAACATCCGTTCGTTTCCATCCTCGGCGGCGCCAAAGTGTCGGATAAGATTCCAGTCATCAACGCACTCATCGATCGGAAGGTGGACAAGATCTTGATCGGCGGCGCGATGGCCTACACGTTCCTGAAAGCTGAAGGTTTTACTGTCGGCAAGTCGCTCGTGGAAAACGAAATGCTGCAAACCGCGCTGGAGATCAAGAAACGCGCCGAGGAAGCGCGTGTAGAAATCTTGTTGCCGACTGATCATCAGGTTGTCGACAGCTATGAACCAATCAAAGGCGACAAGATAGTTGCGAAAACGATACCGATCGAGTTTACGAATGCCGGGCATGCAGGAATGGATATCGGCATAGAGACGGTAAGTCACTTCAGCAAGGCGATCGAGGACGCGCGCACGATTATCTGGAATGGACCAATGGGCGTGTTTGAAGAGCCGCCTTTCAACGAAGGAACAATTGGCATCGCGCGCGCCGTGGCTGAAGCCGCTGATCGAGGCGCAACCGTGATCGTTGGCGGCGGCGATTCAGTCGCGGCAGTGACGCAAGCAGGCGTTGCCGATCGTATCACTCACATTTCAACCGGCGGCGGCGCCACGCTTGAGTTTCTTGGCAGGCGAAGAACTGCCGGGCGTCACTGCGTTGAGTGAAAAAGAACTCTGAACACGAGCATCTGCAGCCGATGATGCGAGTAGTATCATCGTTCAAAGTATGGTCCCGCCTCGAAGCTGGCGAGGAAGTTCAGGCATAAAACAACAACGCATTATGTGGGTTAGGGACATTTATCACTAACTCCAACCCGATACCTCTTTCCATTGAGAACAATCAAGTCAGCTGACTGTCCCTGCGTAACCATGTATTCGCGTGTCGTTCCGTCGCTGATTTGAAGGATTAGTTTTAGTCCGCCCCGGGCTGAAGTTTTCCAAGTCCCTTGAGAACTTGACGGGGCTGATTCGAGGCCGTTAATCGAATTACTAATCATTTCGCTACGGGAAAAGAACCTGCCAGAACGGCATAGGTCTATGTGTTTGCTTTCAGTGTAGCCGCTCGCGTTGTAATAGTAGCTGAGCCGTTTGCCCTGAAAGTAGGCCTGCCACTCATTCTCAGCTCCCGATGTTTGTGTCTCTATGAACGCAACGCTATTCGCCACCTGTAAGCCCCTTTGGAAACTTTCTTGATGGTTCGCGGTCTCAGAAATCGCGAGGACCAGCATTCCGCCTCCGGATGGCGAAAACAACACGAAAGTATCCAGGATTGCGACGCCCTGCGGAGTTCGTTTTGAGCCGCGAAAATGTTTTCCTTTCCCCGCAATCTCCTGAGCGTTTCCGACGAGGGTAACACCGTCTTCCTCAAGGCTAGCCTGCGCCATAAACATCTCGAAAGTTTGGAAGGCATGACTCTTGGCGATAATAAGAATGGTCTGATCTGCGTTGACCAGTACGGTTCCTTCGTCATTTTGTTGGGTGTTGAATCCTGTCGGAACTGCGAAACTGTATCCACCGCTTACATCCGTTAAGCGCCTGTCCCTTTCTTCGGGCTGGGATAAAGCAGAACTCGCTGTTACCAGCACCAGCGCAAAGGCCAGTAAACATAATCTGAATGGTTTCATCACTACTCTCCTCAGTGAAGGATCAGAGATCGCAAAAAGTCATAGGAATATCCGTGCCAGTAACTCTCGTTCGCTGGACGACTAGCTTACGATTGCGTTAAGTGTTTTGAACGCTTAACTTCGATTTTCGACAATAAAGAAAACGACGGGTTGGCTCGCAGGATTTTTCTGAGCCTGAACCTATCCGAAAACTTAGCTGGGCTATCCATTTGGATTGCTCTTTCGCGACATCTTTTGATCAGCAAGTGTTCTGTTGATAGAGTAGGGGATCGATCTGAGGATTTTGATTCATTGGCCTGATAGTCAACTCCAAACTATGCGCAAGCCTATAATTGCCGGCAACTGGAAGATGTACAAAACGATTGGCGAAGCTGTCGATACGGCCATCGCGCTCAAACCTTTGGTAGCGAACGCGAACCATTGCGAAGTGATTATCGCCCCCGTGTTCACGTCTTTCAGAATTGTTGCTGACCGTCTCGAAGGTTCAAACATCGCAGTTGCAGCTCAGAATTGCTCGACGGAAGTTGAGGAAGGCGCGCACACGGGCGAAGTTGCGGCCTTCATGGTGAAAGACGCAGGCGCTCGTTATGTCATCATTGGACACTCGGAGCGCCGACAGTTGTATTTCGAGACTGACTCGATGATCAGCCGCAAATGCCAGGCGGCGCTAGCTACCGATTTGGATGTCATACTTTGCGTCGGCGAAAGTCTCGAACAACGAGAGCAGGGAATCGCGGAACGCGTTGTTAGCGGGCAGCTTAGCGGCGCACTCACCGGTTTGACAGCCTCAGATCTCGACCGTATCATTGTCGCCTACGAGCCTGTTTGGGCCATCGGTACGGGACGTACAGCGACGCCGGAGCAAGCGCAGGAAATGCACGCGTTTATCCGGCGCGTTTTCGCGGATAGGTACTCGGATCAGGTGGCCGGGGACGTTCGGATTCTTTATGGCGGTTCAGTGAAACCTGACAATATCGCGGGTCTAATGTCGCAGGAAGATATTGACGGAGCCCTCGTCGGCGGCGCGAGTTTGAAGGCCGACAGTTTTGCGCAGATTGTTAATTACGAAAGGCGGTAAGGGCTAAGAGGTAAGAGCAAAAGCAGCAACGCTTTCCCTTTGCCCTTTCCCCCTTGCCCTTCGCTGGAATTATGTTGACCTACACCCTATACGGATTATTCATACTGTCATGCGTCGTGCTGATCGTCGTAATTTTGTTGCAACCGGGTAAGTCCGGCACAGGCGACTTGTTTTCGGGTGGCGTTTCGAGCGCGGCATTTGGACCGCGCGGGACCGCGAGCGTGCTGGCGAAGATCACGATTGGCGCCGCCGCGGCCTTCATGCTGATCGCGCTGACGCTTTCATTGCCTGGAATCACCGGTACGCGCTCCGTTTTGCAATCAACTGAACCTGAAACTACGGCGACGCCGGTACCATCGCCTTCGCCTTCGGTATCGCCTACGGCATCTCCCGCAGCGACATCAACGCCGGCGGCATCAGTGGCTCCATCGCCTGCAACCCCGTAACGCAGACAGCCGTACCGCAAACTTTAGTTTGCGTAGGTTGGTTTGCGTGCCGAGACAGATTGCGATTCGAAGATGGCTGTTAAGAGAGATGAGTTCGACGCGCAAACTAAGGTTTGCGTAAAGAGTAGATGGATTGCGATCCGGTCGCGCTTGAGAGAGATGAGTTCTCGCGCCAACTAAAGTTTGCGTAACGGATAGATGTACTGAGGTTTTAGATGGCGCTTGAGAGATATGAGTTCTCGCGCAAAATAGAGTTTGCGTAACGAGTAGATGGATTGCGATCCGGGATCGCGCTTTGGAGGGATGAGTTCTTGCGCAGACTAAGTTTGTGTAACGGATAGATGGATTGCGATCCGGGATCGCGCTTTGAGAGAGATGAGTTTTCGCGCAAATTAAAGTTTGCGTTACGCTTTGACAACTTGAGCCGAAGTGGCGGAACTGGCAGACGCGCACGTTTGAGGGGCGTGTGAGGCAACTCGTGGGGGTTCGAGTCCCCCCTTCGGCACCATTCACCTTACAAGACTCATTCGAGTCTTAAGATCAATCTCAATCCACTAAGTCACACCAACCAACTCTAATGCGTATCATTTGTGTAGTTCGCGGAGTGCTTTGATTGTTTGAAGGTAGGCGGAAGGGAGTTCCCTAAGCGGCGTCGACGTAGTCCGCCAGCGACGTGGGTTTTGGAATCGGCAGACCGTCCTCACGCAAGCCCTGCAAGTGCAATTCGATAGCTTCAGTCATGCGCTGTCTCAACTCGTCAATTGAGTTGCCGGTGGCTACACACCCAGGCACGTCAGGCAAATAAGCCGAGTAATTCCGTTCACCGGGTTCGATGATCATTGTATACCGCATGATTCCAAACTCTATTTCCTCAACCCGGCCTGCGTCAAGATGCTTTTTAAGGTTTTTGGGTGAATGTCGTCGCTTGGATGACCAGACACCGTAACTCGGCCCCGCTTGTTCGGATGCTTCAGTTGACGATGACTGCCGGCAGTTATCACCACGGTCCATCCATCGCTTCTGAGAAGTCTGAGAACATCGCGTACCTTCACAATCCCACATGATACGCGGCACAAAGCGAACGAGAAGTCGAGATGACAAGTTTGATTGTTCCGGCCGATGCTTAGAATTTGGCATACAGCCAAGAATCAAAAATGAGAGTCAACTTGCCATTGAAGCCCTCATCCCAGTCCCTTAACGCCTTATGAGGCGCGCCTCGCGGTTTTTGGTTCCGCGCGCGTCTGAGATGCAACATACTACTCATCTTCCGCGCTTCAATTCTGTCTCCGCTGCGATGAAGCCGAAACTTGCCCACTGATCTCCGGCCGCGACTCGTCGAAATAGTTTTTTGGCTTCAGCGCGTTTCCCGTTGTAGAGAAACCAATTTCCTAACCCATAACCGACTGTGGCGTTGCTCAAAGTGTTGGCATCTTTCTCGATCTTCGCGCAACAGGTCTGCCGTCTTGAGTTTGCCCTGGTAAAGCTTCACAAGCTTGTAGTAGTCGACGTTTTCAATGATGTCGAGATCATCTTTGACTACTGCGAGCGCGCCGGCGGCTTCACGCTCGCGACCTAAACGTCGCAAAGTCATGTAAAGCCAATGGCTGGTGGCGACGAGCATGTCCGCGTTTTGAGAAACCTTTTCGGCTTCCCGATAAGAGCGCAACGCCCGCTTGAAATCACCTTTCAAGTAATAGGCCAATCCCAGGTGGTACCAAACGTTTGATTGCAGTGTGCTGGTGGGAATGTTACGCGCATTCGGTAAACCATCGGGTTCGACTTCATCGGGTTTACCAGCGATGAGGTTCGCGGCTTTTTCAAAATCTACAATCGCCGCGTCGAAACATCGAAGAGTGATAAAACGATGCCCACGATGTCTGTAAAGCCTGGCATCGCCTGGAAATTTCTCGATGCCCTTTGTATAGATTGTTACTGCGTCTTTGTACCGTCCCAGGTAAGCGGTGCGTCTTCCAAGCCAGATCAAACGATCCACATCGTTCGGGCTGTTCTCGAAATCCGTTGTAGCTTGTGCGAGTTTTGTTTCAAATTCGCGACGCGTTTCCGCGGACAGTTGAGGCGAAATTTCTCGCGCTGTTTCAAGGCAAGGCGGCTGTGCACACACTGCCGGTGCAAATAACAGACAAAGAACAACTAGAAAGATTACTTTCATTTGGCTGGATGAAGATCACGCTTAAGTGGACGTCAATTCCGAGGCATTGACCGGATTATAGCGCCAACAATCGCAAAAGCATGACGCGCGAGGGTGCGTGCCCTGGCTCTTGCTTTCCCATCTGCTTCGAACCGCGTTAATCTGTGGCAAATTACATGTACAGGGATGCTCACCATCGATCTTTACTCGTTCTGACATTGCTCGCGGCGGTATTCCTGCTGCTCCCTAACCTCGTTGCCGCTTGTGCACGCGCGCCAACGCCCACGGTTCTTCAGGCATACGAAGATTCTGACATCGTGGTAGTCGCTCGCGCGATTTCGGTTGAAAAGCTATCCGACCAAACGGAGATGCCGCTCATCGGCACTCGTGTTCTCTCAACAACGATGGAGGTGCAAAAGGTATTCAAAGGAAGGCTGCGAGTCGGTGACGAGATGGTGTTTGGCCAGGGTAATAACATCCAGTGCACCTGGGTCTTCTACGAAGACGTTATTGGTAAAGAGTATCTATTCTATCTTGAGTCGCCGCCCAGGGATGAAAAACTCTGGTACGAGTACGGACTCGGGCGATCCCGTGCACTGGAACGTGCTCATGAAGACCTTCTGTATCTCAACAACCTTGAGAGGGTCCGCGGTCGCACGCGCGTTTCGGGTGTTCTCGATGATGACGGCCTCGCCGGACTCAGCGTAGAGGGGCAAACCATCCGCATCACTGGTAAGAATAGAACTTACCTCGCAAAGACTGACAAAAACGGTGTGTATGAATTGTATGACCTTCCGCCAGGCAGATATGTGCTGGAACCGCAATTGAAGTTGGGATTCAAGGTAGATGAATTCTATTTAACTCGACCGCCCACGCGTTTTGAACTAATGCATGAACGCAAACCCAGCAATAGAATCGCGTTCACGCTTCGGCCGGGGAAGCACTTCGGCGTTAACTTCCGGCTAAGGTTAAGCAATCAGGTTAGCGGCAGGATTTACGATTCGAATTTAAAACCGTTGCAGTCGGTTTGTGTATCTCTCGTGCCAGCGGATGATGAAGGTTTTCTTGTATGCAATTCTTTGACAGACGAGTTGGGGCGCTTTCAGATTGATTCCGTCGAGGCCGGCACTTACGTAATTATCCTCAACCACGAAAATAAAATAACTGCCAGCATGCCTTTCCCAAAACTCTACTACCCCGGCTTCCCCGAGCGCGAAAAGGCGCAAACGATCACACTCAAACACGGTGAGAGCGTGAACAATCTTAAGGTTGTCATCAAGAAATAAAGCCGTGGGCTTTTAAGAGTCCGCGATAGCGGACGAATGGCAATAGCGCAGCCCACTTTAGTTGCGTGATTGCATCAATAGCGGGGGCATGCCCCCTTCCTTGCCTGAGAGGTCACTCAGTTGGTTGACTTGGTGCGACGTAGCCGCGACGTGAAGACACAACCAGCCCCACTCGCCTGGCTGCGACCTCTACTCGTCGATACTCTCCCTCGCCGCCAGCGGCAAAGGAGCGTTTTGGTTTGTAAGTAACGACGTATTGGGAGTCAACATTACCGGCAATTTCCTCAACGTTCGTTAACATCTCTGCAACCGATGGAGGTACGAATATCGTTCCGCCAGTCTCAAGTGCAAACTGACGTAACCACCGCTCGCCTTCTTTCATTGCTTTCAGGTATTCCATCCGCCTCATCCGCATTTGAATGTCAGTATCAACATAAAGTCGGATCCTTGGCTTTTCCCACTCCGATCCAATGGGCTTCAGGATTTCTAAAGCGACGTCGGCCAAAGTCTTCCGCTTCTGTCCGGTAACCTCGATCAATGGCTGGCTTTTCCACATTGTCTTCCGGCCCATCGCGGCGTAAGTCACAATATGTACAGTTACCGCCTGTGCTAACAGTTTCTTTATAGTCGGTTCGAGCCGCATAAGGCCCTTAGGTGAATCCTTTGAATCCTCTGAATCATCGACGCCGTCTGTGATCAATACCAGGTGTCGATTCCCAACCGGGGTTTCCGCGAACCGATCGACTGCTTCACCTAACGCACCCGCTAAGTCTGCTCCAGCGTCAGAAGAAAGTTTGGTCTGGATCGCATGCCGGGCGGCGTTAAGATCCTCGGTCCAATTCTGAAGGGTCTGAACGTGACGGCCATACTGCACCAAAGCGATCCGATCGCCAGTCTTGAGGCGCGAAACGAAGTGTCCCGCAACCTCCTTTGAAATGTTTGCTTTCATAGCCGGATTCAGATCGCCGGCAGTGCTGATTAACAGCAGGACGTTTGCGGGGACTTGTCGCGCGCTCATGATTTGCTGTGGCACGCCTTCTTCGAGAACCAACAGTTCGTGCCCTTCCAGAGTTGGATCAAAACGCCCGCGCTGATCAGTAACACGTACCGGTAACACCACTTCTTCTGTAAAAACTTTTACGGTCTCTTGTTGAGGACTTGGTTGAGAATTTGGTGGGACAGACGGAGGCGGGCTGGCGGGGGGTTGTTGCGCAAGGCAATTCCCTACAGAAAGACAAATGAAAATCAGAAGATTGAGTTTTCGGATTGGCATTAATTAGATTGCTCAGTGTCTACTGCTCATGATGCGCGCCAGAGTATGAAGGTTTGCCTTGTGCATTACGCGCGGCCATCGAGGCCGCGCGATTTATTCGTTTTGGGGGTGTGATCCCAGGGTGGCGTCGCTTCGCTCCTTACCCTGGGCTAAAGTCATTGAACCGCTACGCGGTTCGAGATGGCTGGCGCATATCTTTGGCCGGCGACCGCAACTCAATTCGCCGTCTTGAGCCAGACCCCCATGCGCGACTATAATCAGCGTCGCGGGAGGGAATTCTGTCCTTAGGTCTCGCGTCTCTTTTGAACGCGCGAAAGAATGAAGAAGCGTATCGTCGTCGCCCTTGAGGCGCTGCCGGTTCGATTCCAGTTCTCTGGTGCACCAGAGCGCTAAGGTTGTTTCATCCCTCCCGCACTTCTCATGCCCTCTCATGCCGGATTTGCAGTGGCTCTAACCTTTAGAGAACGGGTCCTGAACGACTCGGTTCGCTTATCGTACCACTCCGGGAATTTTCCCAACCAGCTCGAATTTTCAATTCCGGACGCTCCTCCTAACGTCGGCGTGAAATTTTTCCTGGATGCGCCTCAGGTGCAGTGTATTGGATCCGACTCGGAACATCTGACGTTACGCTTGCGTGGATGGGGAGAGTTGTCGATCGACTGGAACGCCGGAACGGAGGCGCGCAATGTCCTTTGGAACATGCAGGTCTTGATTCATCCGCGATTTTTGCTGGTGGGGTCGCAACTCGAGTTGCTGCCACTCGATGACGATGTCGATTTGGTCAGTTGGCAGTTTGAACTTCTTGGCGGCGCCCCGTATCCGCCTGAAGCGGACCTTTACCTGCGCAGCGGCATTTTCCGCAATCGTTTGCAGGGACTTCTCCGATTGGCAATCTCGACCGGAGTTTTTCGGATACCGCCGATTGACGCAAGCTTCCTCGGATCAATTGCGGCGGAAGCTGAGATGGAGACTGCGGCGCGCGTCGCGGACGGCGCCCTTCTGTTAGGTCTGAACATTCGATCTGAGGAGATCACAACTAACGGTAACGCGGCACTACTTGCTGATTTTGCCAGAAACAATGACGTCGCCATGTCCACCAACCCGGTGGCCGTGCCGGCGATGCTACGCGACGCTGAGCAAAAAATTCGGGATAAGGTGGCGCAGAGTGGGGCTACTCTCGAGAGACTGAACATCTCGATCCGTGAAGGCCGCTTCTTTATCGACGCGAGAGCCAGCGACACGGGAGGCGCTGTCAACTTTTCATTTGGCGTGATTCCGTTGATGTTTCATTCGCGGCCGGGACGCATTTTTCACTACCTCGACCGACCGGTCCACGTCAACACTCGAGTTTGGCCGGCGCTGGGGTTCAAAACGGTGGATCCTCATGTGGATGTTGACCGCGACACTTGGTTAATCGTGCTCGAGATAGTCGGTGGAATCGTGACCGGCGGGACCCTCACTTTGTTCATTGAAGATCTGGTTAGAGCAATGGCGTCGCAGGTGGCCTCCGATGTGAGAAATACGGACCTTGATGAGCCGGTCCCACGCATTCGGCGAATTCCTGGCGATCCCGTGGTGCGAGTAGGAGTAGAGGAGTTTGAGATTCACACTGACGGCGTGTTCATGGGGATCACTATTCGCCCAGAACCCAAACCACCCGTGCTCATCGGACTGACATCTATTCCCGATTCCGCGCTTACGCAACGTTTGAAATACGAAGTGCGGCTGCCATTTGAAGTGTTGACGGACGATCCACAACTATTCATTCGCTGGTCGGTGTTGAATCTAAGCACCGGAACGATACTGCTGCAGGATGATGCGCCGGCGAAAGACCGGCTCGAACTCAAGTTTACGCCTGGTGCGCTTGGCGCGGGTCTCTCGAGACTGGGTATCTTGTGCCGCGTGTACCGCGTGCTTGGGCCGACGACTACGGATTTCTTCAACGGTGGAATTCAGTTGGACGTGCATGGTCCATTGCCGGCGGGAGTGTTTATCCGTTGGCGGTATGACGTCAAGAACCCGCTGGTTGGATGGAATAAAAAAACGGAAGAGTACGTGTTCCTGGGAGAAAGCACCGTCCGCCGCTGGTCGGCTATTCATCGCACAGATCGACCGTGCCGAAATGCAAGCTCGCAGTCACGCTACACCTACTCTCGAGAACTGCTTGATGAACTCCCCTTTCCGCTGGAGGACATCTTCCTTCGGCGCGATACGATCTGTCACTACTGCTTTTTTGGTGGGCCCGGAAGCTCGCTGGCTTCAGTCTGAACGTGCCGTCAGCTTGCGGGAGACAGACGGAAGGCTGCCATCTCTTCGGCGTTACGAACCAACAGTACATCGCCGGCGAGCACCGGATGGTTCCACGTCTTGCCCTCAATCGCCTTGAAGCGCGCCACTTCTGTGAACTGGTCCGGAGTCGCCTTCACAAGAGCAATATCGCCACCCTCAGCTAAGAGCAACAGCAAGTCCTGATCGGCTAACAGGACGAGCTGGCCCTGTCCGTAGCGACCGCCCTTCCACTTGCGGTTGCCGTCTTTCACGTCCATACACGCGATGCTGCTGCCATCAAAGCCGTACGTGTGCGCCTTGTGAACAACGAAGTCGTTGAAGTAGGGATTGAATCCTTCGGTAAACCAGCGCTCCTGCACGGTCCATCCCCCTTGTGTCTGCGCCAAGCCAATGCGGCGCAAGCCTGTTCCGTCGCCCTCCTGGACCAGGACGTCGCCGTCCGCAGTTACGGCTGGCTGCACGATACGAGGAAAAGACGGCATGGGGTGTTCCCAAAGTTTTTTGCCATCGGCTGGCGCAACGCCGGTGGCGCCGGATCCGCCAAGCAACACAATCTGTTGAACTCCTCCGATGGTCGCGAGCTGTGGCGAGCTGTAGCCGCTGCCGCCGTCTGGACCGTACCAGCGCGGCTCGCCTGTGGCTAAGTCGTAAGCAGCGAGTTTGCCGGCCGTCGCCACGACTACCAGGTTATCCAAAACCAATGGAGAGCCCGCGAACCCCCAGGCAGGAAGCTTGGAGCCAGTGTCTGAAGCGGCGTTGCGCGACCAAACAACCTTGCCAGTAGCCGCCTCGAGTACATTCAGAATTCCCGTTCCGCCAAGTGTGTAAACACGACCGTTGCTGAGAGTTGGAGTTCCGCGAGGACCAGGACCACCATTCGACTCATAGAAACGTGCAGCGTCGCCGTGTCGCCAAATCGGTTTACCGGTTTTCAGATCGTAACAAGAGACAGTCTCATTACCACCGCGCTGCTCCTGCGTGTAGAAGCGGTCGCCGCTGACTGCGAACGACGACCAGCCTGGTCCAATGGGACGACGCCAGAGTTCGACTGGTGGCGAGGCAGACCAGTTAGTGTCGATGTTGCTGCCGCGCACAATACCGTCGCGAGCAGGTCCGCGAAAGCCTGGCCAATCAGTTCCCGTGGCTGGAGCGCTCGAACTTGATGGTTGCACAGTGGGCTCATCGCCCTGGGCCAGGAGCCGCTCTTCAGGAGTCTTGGACCAACGCCAGTGGAGGTCGCTGTCACCTTCCGCGCTGAGGCCGCCAGTACGTATGAGTGTGGACCCGGCGCAAACAAGCAAGATGGCAACTAAGAACGAGGCGCGGCGAATTGTGTTTGAGAAGCCCCGCGTGGCCCAGGCCCAGGCAACAAGCGCAAGGGCAAAAACCGGAAGGGTAAGGACGTAAACCAAAAATCCCATTGCGCCGCCTGCGATCGACTCATGGACCACTCGCTTCGTGGCAATCATCGCAAGAATTATCAGAACGACCGCGGCGAATCGCTCCCACCACGGTGCGCGGCTGAACAACAGCCACCATACAGCGATGGCCAGCACAGCCACGGCGGCCCCGATGAATGCATAAAGCCCCGCGTCGGGCATAACGTTGGGAACTACAAACCATGCGAGCGCCAACACGATTGCGGCCGCCACACCCGGCCACAGCCGGAGCGGCTTTCGAGAAGTCGGTTCATTGGTCTGTTGGATAGACGACTGCGGGGTGGGTTCGTTGGATTGCGGGACGTTCTGGTCGTCGTAGGGGATGCTCATGCCAGACAGTACGCACCTCGCCGGGCGTTTGTTCTTAAATCTGACAAAGAAGTTTGATTTTAGGGAAGAGAGTAGTCCGCGTCCGCTTTCGCGGACTTCGTTCTGACGCGACTCAGAACCGCGTAGCGGTTCAATGACTTTAGCCCAGGGTAAGGAGCGAAGCGACGCCACCCGGGACCACATACGCAATAAAATTAAATCGCGCGGCCTCGATGGCCGCGCGTAACCCAAAACCAGTGATCTATTATTGCCGAGCGTCTCGTCTTTGAGGTTGCAAATTGCGACCTCAAACGTATGGTTGTGTGTGAGGTCGCAAATTGTAACTTGCGAAGGCAAGTTTACACGTGCAACGGGACGAATACCGTCTTCAGACGGTTGCCCGAAGGGTTGTTAGGCCAGCCGTTTTACGGCTGGTAGTCGCGACCGCCACACTCTGTTAGGCCGCTTTAGCGGCCTTTTATTGCCGCCGCTAAAGCGGCTACCAAACCTTAGGTCCGCCGCAACCAGCCGTAAAACGGCTGGCCTATGCACCCCGACTCCGTCGGGGCTGCCGCGTGAACGCGGCATTAAACGCGGCGCTTTGATTAATGACTTTCTTTGAGAACCGCGTAGCGGTTCAATACCTTTAGCCCAGGGTAAGGAGCGAAGCGACGCCACCCTGGGTCTACATACGCAAAAATTAATCGCGCGGCCTCGACGGCCGCGCGTAACCCCACAAAACCTGTGTTCCCATTGGTTGCCAGACGCCAGTCGCAGGCGGCGCTTTTTGCGCAAAACACACCCAGAGACACAAGAACAGGATTAAGTCGTCCGCATTGGGCAGCAATTAGACCTGCTCACTGCTCACGCCCTGGTTACCGAAGTTGGTCCAGCGATGAGCCCTTACTGAACAGAGACAAGAATTACAACGGCCTTGACCGTTCGCCGAGACTTGGAAACAATCCAAGCTGATTAGCCTTAAGATTTCGGTTCAGGTCAGCGGAGTTTTATGGAACTTGGAATCATTCTCAGCTTAATCGGTATTGGATTAAGCGCGCTTGGTTTAGCGCCAGTAATCGCGGATAGTGGCAAATACTATCGGCTTCTCAAACTCTTTTTCTCAAAACAGGATTTTCTCATCGAAGATGTCAGAGTAACATTCAAGATCGAAAACATTTCAAAAATAAAAGTATTCCTAACCACGAAATATCGGATCTTGAGACATCATTCTATTCTGGTACTGCCTTACACCAACCTATTTGGAGATGTGGAAAATATCATCTTCAAATTGGACAATCGATTAATCCAACCTCATATCTCAGAACGCGGCGACAACATTGTTTGCTCGTACCCGATCTCAGATAAGGATATAGGCGATGCCTTTATCCTTGACGCAACGTGTGTTCTGACAGGGAGCCCTTCTCAGGTTGATGGTAACGAAGATGCCTTATCCTACTGGGTTGATGTTTATCGGTGTAGGTATTTAAGGCTGCAAGTGATATTTCCGCTTAACTTTTATCCCGACAATATTTCGTTTTCTGAAAGGCCCGCCGATTTTTCTAAATCGTCAGAGGCTAAAGAGCGTTTTGGGGCAACGAAGCTCCCGGTCCTCGTCGATCGAAACCGCCGGGCCGTAGAGTGGTTAATAGAATATCCGAAGTTCAATAAGGCTTACAGAATAGGGTGGTCTTGGGATTCACGCTCCCTGCTTCACGCTGAGGAGCCGACCACCTTGCTGAAGCCAAAGCCTTGATAGCGACTACCAGTCTTTATCTCTCACTTAAAGAATCCAGAATCGATTTTGGCCCCTTCATCGACCTCAGCATCAAAAGTTCACTCTAAGAAACTTTGGAAGGCGTTGCAGTATTCAGCTTGGACCTGCTACTGGGCGGTAAGGAACAAAGCGATCACATCCGCCAAACAATCAAATCGCGCGGCCTCGATGGCCGCGCGTAAATGCACAAACCAGTTGATCTATTGGTTGCGCCGCGTCTCGTCTTTGAGGTTGCAAATTGTGACCTCAAAGGTAGGCTTGTATGTGAGGTCGCAAGTTGTAACTCGCGCTCAAGCATCTAAGGTTAGCGTTAGGTGGATGCCAACAATGCTCGGGCTCGGTTTTCAACTTCACTTAGGAGGTCTTTCAAGCTCCCAATTTCAGCATCTTGACTTGTGGACTCGAAGACCAGTTAGGTCTGCGATTCTGCGGTTCTCTAGAGCAAGGTTCGAACTCTCGGCATGAGGTAGAATTGATTTTCCGATCGATGAATGCAAATGCTGGCGGAGGCATCTATCGCGGATTAGAGTCAAGCAAGATCGCGAAATCGAAGGTCTGACTCCGACTCGGCAGTGACCTTGTTTTCAATGTCCTTTGAAAAACAGCCAATTATAACCCGATTCCGTGGATCTTACCGATTAGCTCTACGATTTGCCCTCCGATTGCGACCGCGGACGGTACTGTGTCCTTTAAGAATTCGGCTGTTTCCTTCAGGCTTGTTCCGATCCTTTGCAGGCGGGACTTGTTCGGCTCGGTCTTAGCCGCTTCATCTACGATCTGTTTGGCTTGCTCGGCTAAGTCCTCGGCTTGCTCCTCCATGTCAAAAGACGCCTTCGGCAATGCGTCCTGTAGCTGCTGTAACAAATCCTGGAGCTCTTTCCGCTGAGACTCGTCGCCTGCCGGAATATGTCCTGCCGTCAGTTGCGCATTCGAGAGAGTAGACTGAATTACCACATTCGTAGAATTACTTACCGTGATTGTGTTGTTGGTCACAATAAGATCTCCTTGATGTTCTATATAGCTAAACCGATCAAGCTGCCGCCAATCGAACCGGCCATATAGCTTTGACAGTTTGGCGATCTTGTCGGCTAGGTCTGGGCTAGTTAAAACCTGGTCGAGAGTAAACAGCGAGTTGGCGAATAATGGCGCACGTTGGTCAAAATCGGTCAGAAGCGTACCCTCGTAGAGGCGCTCGACGTACTCCTCCTTTAGCCATTGAGCAGCGTCCGCGCGGGCGTTCGGAAGACTCGGATCGAAAGTGACATACGAGGCATATATCTTTGAACTCCCTTCGAACGCGCTCAAGAAGCTGGCGGCGACAGAGACTTGACCGGCCTCACGGATTCGTTCCAGAGGCTTTAATTCGGACACCTCAACATACAGTCGGGGAATACCGGCCCTTATGCTGAAAAGGTCGCTAAATTCGTCTTCAACGAAGCGGGTTCTGCCAATTACATCACAACGGACTCCGCCAGACTTCAGCACCTCATCAGAAAGAGACTGATAGTCTTCGTTTCCAATTAGTAGCGGAATTCCTTCGTCGGGCGCGTTGGTGGAAGTCGCGGACATCAGCCAAGCCGTCCCGCCTTTTTTCAGCTGCAATGACTTCAAGCGAACGCAGCCGATCCCGCCGCTAAGCATCGAGAACTTACCCTGCGGCGTATAAATCAGTATCCGTGCAGCATCGGTAGCGGCCGTTACCGAGCGAAACGTGGTGGCTGCATCCGGAAACGCTCCATCGGCATCAAGGTATTCCCTAAACGTGATTGGATCGAGAGCCCGAACGTGATCTTGTGCGCTCCTGCGGGCCCATTCTGCCATCGCAGTGTGATAGAGCCCCGGATTCCTTGGCACCCAGTCGAAAACGTTAAAGCCACTCAAACGCACTATACGCTCAGCGGTGATTCGTTCGTTAAGCACATCGCCCCAAAACTCTGAGTTGCTAAGAAATTGTTTGTCGGCGATTCTAGGCCGCTGTGCCGGACGCATATAAAACGACCTACCGAGAGTGTGTGGCTGAAGAAGGTCATTTAGCATCCATGGATCGTACTCTTCAGCGAGCCGCTGTGCTTTGTTCGACATACGAACTTCCGTAATGAGAGCCTTGCCAAATTATACGCGAGCGCCGTTCACCCGCGCAGCATAATCTGGACCGTGTTCGCTATTACTGTTTTCGTCTTCGCGAGGGAGATTTGCGTTTGAGGCCTTGGTGGCGGACGCTGCCGGGGAGTTTCGCGGGGAGGTCGAGCTCGTCGTCGACGAGGGCTTCCATCTGGATGCCTGCGATGCGGGCGTATTGAAGAAGAACCGGCAAAGGCGGTTCCGCATCATCTAACTCAAACTCCGAAATTCGCCTATAGTCGAATCGAATCTTCAAAACCTAAGCGTCGAAGCAATTCCGGCTGAGAGAGCCCTAGCGATGTGTCGAATCTGCAAGAGCTTTTCAGATAAGCGCGCTCGGCTTTATACGCGCCTTTCGTCCCATCAGAAGTTACCTCCTGATGGAACGGCCGATCAATAATGCTTGACCGCCTCCCATAATTATGGGTATAGTGCGTTCCCGATTTGAATTCGCCGTGAGTTGGAACCTTCCACTCTCAACGGCGATGCTCATCACTCGCTTACTTGGGAGGTTGAGCTACGCATGGGCCGTTGTTGACTTTAAAGAACCCACCCGCTATCGCGGATGGTACGGACCTGACCCCACCGCTACGCAAGTAGCATAACAGAAAGCGGCAAGAATTAGCCGCGGATTTACACGAATACACGCAGATCAGAACGCGAAGAGACCCGCCCGCTACCGCGGACGGTACCGCCTCACAATTGCTGATCGCTGGGTTCTAAGTCCTGAGTCCTGAGTTCTGAGTACTGAGTCCTGAGTATCCGCTACTAACCTCACAACATCACCCTGTCGTCCGTCGGCCGTCGTCGGTCAACCGTCGGCCGTCGCCGGTCATCATCACCCGCAGCCGCTAACCGTTCACCCGTTCCGCTCGAGGTGTACGAGTCTATGTTGGCTACTGCGTGTCCGGCCGTCGCCGAAGCGAAGCATCGTGTTTTGTATCTTGGTGCTGATCTGGAGTTGATAAAAGCGCTACGAAAGGTCTTGAAACAACCTGACTACAAGCTGGTCACTTGTTCGGATGGCGGAAGCGCGATTCTGTTTCTCAAAAGCAAAATTCCATATCACTCTCTACTAATCGATTTCGACTGGGCGGAGTCGCAGGATTGGCAACTCGTGCGGCTCGCGCGCTCACTACGCCATCGTAAGCGAATGCCGATCGTTCTGGTGGCGACTGAGTTGAGCAGGGAAGTGGAGACCCTGGCGCGGAAGGAGGGCGTGAATGAGTGCATGGCGAAGGGTTCGGTCAGCGAAGAGATCGGGCGAGCCGTGGGTAAAAATAATTAGCCACAGATTAACGGATAGGGAGTAGCGGCTCTGCCGTCGGATGTGCGGAAGGCCTACGGCCTTCCGGAAAGTGCTAGTTTTATTTTTGGGCTACGCCCATTTTTTGGGGCGCAGCCCCAATTGATTTTAGTCGGTGACGGAAGGGCAAAGCCCTTCCGCACATCCGGAGGCAGAGCCGTGGCGGAGCTGCCCAGCAAACTGCGAGATTCCGATTATTCTTAAAGCGGGGGCATGCCCGCTTCCTAACCTGCAAATTTGTGCGACTTGAATGGTCCACGGACCGATAGCTAAAACATTTTCCATATATCATTTCAGATTTTTCATTTGTCATTGAAGAGACCCACCCGCTACCGCGGGTGGTACTGACCTCATAACACGATCTTGAATGCTGATTGATGTTGAAGCGGGGGCATGCCCCTTCCTAACCTGCAAATTTATTCAACTTGAATGGTCCACTGACCGATAGCGAAAACATTTTCCATATATCATTTCAGATTTTTCATTTGTCATTGAAGAGACCCGCCGCAAACTAACCAGTTTGCGTTACAAAGACAGTGTTGACCCCACCGCAAACTAACAGTTTGGGTTACAAAGGCAGTCTTCACTCAACTACCAGATTGGTTTGGCGTTGTGCGGTTGCGCCGGTAGCTCGATCTGTGACTGTAACCTTAATAGTACGTAGCGGCCTGGTGAAAGAGAGTTGAGCGGGATTTCTGCCTCGTACGGGATACGCGCAGGGTCTTTTCCTGCTACCACTACCTTGTGTGAAGGGCTTGTATAGACAGTTTGGTTGCCGCGAAGAATTTGCGCTTGAATGTACTGCATCGAGTTGTGCCGCAGCACCTCGAGCCTCCTACCGGGCGCTGTTCGCGCTGGCCATTGCGGGCGAGACGCCCGCGATCCTGATCAACGTTAGATCCAAGGTTATAGATGAAGACGACAAAGCGTAGCGGGGAGCTCCGGGCAAAACGATGATCGACACTGAACTGTAATTGCGGCGGCGTTCTTTGCACGGGCGGGACGCCCGTGCCACCTGCGGGGTCGCTGTTCTCGACACTCCTTCCAACGTCCTGGACACCCAATAGCAAACTACTCAACGTGAGACGCCGCGCCGCGAGGTTGGGTATCTCGATCCACTGCATCGCGCCACCGAGGCGCCCGCTTTCGCTGTCGCGTGATGCAACACGCACCTGGTAGAGCCCGGGCGCGAGTGGCACTCGGTAGTTGTAGATAGTGGAACGCTGCGGCGCCGAGTCAGTTGACCCGGACGTAATATTCAAACGCGTTTGGAAACTGCTGGCCTGTTTTCCCAAATCGTTGACGACCACGCCGGCCACATCCACGGCTGCAGTCTGCTTATCACGCGAAGCCTCGAAGCTTAGACCCGCATCAGCTACCTGCACCGATGCCGTCAACACCATGCCGTGCTCAGGTGTGTCGAGATACGCAAGAAAAAGCGAGGTCTGCAATTCACGTTTTGGATAAACCGCACTGAGCGCTTGTCGCAGTTGCTGCGGCGGAGTTTTCACGTCCTCAGTTTTCGCAGGCGCTGACGCAGACACGGACGCGGTTTTTCTGAGAAACCCGCGAGGCATTCGCACGGTCAGGTCGGGCCGGCCAGCAATCGACACCTTGAGGTTGTGAAAATCAGAAGTCGCTTGATCTTCGTTGTTGGGACGCCACGCCAGTAGGTAGTAATTGGAAGTCTCTTCAAGAATTTTATTGATCCACGGACTGAATACGTTTTGATTACGCAGAGCGCGTCCACCTGTATCGGCCGCGAGTGCGTGAAGCGCGTCCTGAGAGGCTGGTATTTCTCGAAGTGATGCACTCTCCAGGCGTCCCTGCATATCAACCGGAACATTATTAGTGGCATCGAGCGCGTTTGAGACGAGTCCGCGCGTATCGATCGTATAAACGACGACACCGTTGCGTTGCGCTGCATCAATGATCTGATTCAGTTTCCCACGCGGATCAGCGTTGCGCGGGCCGGTATCCAGCAGGAAGCCATCGGACAAGAAGAAGACGATTTTGCGGCCCGGCAGCTCCGCCGAGGAGCGCATCAGACTTTGAAGTGCGTCGTAGGTGTTTACGATTACGGAAGCCGCTTGCAGAAGAATGAGTCGCGCCCGATTTATTACCTCCACCTCGCATGAGCGGCGGGGATACCTTGGCGGAGCGAACCTCATACACTCGTCAACATAAAATCTAAACACACCGGGATCGTCCTTACGCTCGATGCTGAGAGCCATGTACTCAGTCATCGGCGTGCTCTCGCGGGCCATGTCGCGCACGTTGTAAGGATGATGGGTCAGTCGCGCGATCGCGGCGCGCAGCACCGCCTTTTCGTCGGTGAACTGTTGTAGAAAACCTATCTGACCGCTGGTTGACGCGATGGCAACCAGATCGTTCTGCCTCATGTCCCTATCAACGAATCGCGTCAACATCTCTCGCGTCCGCTCGACACTACCCAGCGACAAATGCAGGTCATCAATGAAGAAGATAATCCGGCGGGTCTCTTCAACCGGGACAGCGGACGTAGGTTCGGAAGGTGGAGCGGTGGTTTCGACGCCAGCCGCTTTCAGTTTTACTTCCTCGTCAGGAGTTCCGGATTTGACGAGGCCAAAGAAGGAAATTGGCTGTTGAACGCCGTCGACAGTCAGGTCGAATTGTTCTCGTTGCAACCCATCAACAAACTTGCCCTGCTTATCGAAGACCATCACGCCTGTTTGCACCAGATCTGTCCGAACGCGAATTACGTCAACTTCCTGAGGCGGAGGAGGCGTCTGTTGTGCCTGTAGGCGTGATTAAGCAGTCGAGCGGAAGTGAGTGAAAAATGTTGATGACTAGAGGCAGACGGTACGAAGGGATGTTGAACGAAGTCGTGTCACGATTCCCTGGGTTATGTGGTGGTGATACCCGATTAGTTTAGTTTGTCCGGCGATATTATTGATGCCAGCAGAACAAGGGCTAGCCCCGTTAGAGAGGCCGCTTGGCGGGGCCTTGCCCCCGCCGCACATCCGGCGGCAAAGCCGTGGCGGAGAGCTACCCACCCGCTACCGCGGGTGGTACTGACCCGATACATTTTCCATTTCTCATTTTTCATTTGTCATCTGGTCATTTGCGACCCACCCGCTACCGCAGGTGGTACTGACCCGATACTTTTCTCATTTTTCATTTGTCATTGAAGATTGACCCACCGCAAACTAACAGTTTGCGTTACAACATTTTTTCCATTGTGAAGAGCGGCGTGCCCAAGAGCTCATGGGGGCCTGCGCCGGTGCGAGTAAAGCCGAAGTGCTCGTAGAGTCGAATGGCGCGCGAAAGAAATGGAGTCGTACTCAGAAACAGTCGCCGGGAGCCATGTGCGAGAGCGAACTCTTCCACGTGATGAAGCAACGCCTGTCCGACGCTAAGTCCACGGGCGTTGGGCAAGACAGCCATCCCGCGGATGTAAAGCGATTCGCCGTGTTCCACGACCGATACCGTCCCGACCATCACGCCGTCGCGGATTGCGACCCAAATTGGCCCTTCAGTTAGACGTTCTTGCGATCTGCTCGCTGGTAGGTGTGGTTGCCGCGAAAGCTTCGGCGGTGTAGGAGGTTCGATATTCAATGAACGACTCGTGCAATAGCTCATGAATGGCTGGGGTATCTGCGTTCGTTGCCAGTCGGATTTGAGTGTCGGGCATTTCGTACGGTCGGAAACCCTGTCGCCCGCTAAAGCGGGCTGTATTCTTTTAGGGCTTTGGATCCCCGGGCTGCGCTCACTACGTTCGCTTGCCCGGGGCTACATTCATTCCGCCGCTACGCGGCGACGTGCTACTCAAACTAACAGTTTGCGTTACTAGTGTTCGCGCTCGCATTACTGCGGGCGAGGCGCCCGCGTGCCAGTGCCTCGTTCAACGGCGTACAGTCGCCAGTCGCCGGGAACGTCAGCGAGCGTATGAACTCCCTTGTCCGCGAACTCAATTCCCGAACCTGCGACCAGGTCTTTCACCGTGCTGGAAACCAAAACTTCACCGGCGGCCGCGCTATTTGCCACCTGCGCGCCAACGTGGGGAGCAACGCCACAAACTTTGACTTCACCCGGCGCGCCCACCAGTTCACATTCGCCCGTGTGTAATCCGGCACGCATCATGATTCCCAGCCGCGAGGCATACTCGCTGATTGCCAGGGCACAGCGGATTGCGCGCGCTGGGCCGTCGAAGATTGCGAGCGGACGGTCACCGACCATATCGATATCTCGTCCGCGGAACCATTCAATCTCCTTGCGAACGTGCTCACGCAAACGATCGAGAAGCGTGTACCAACGCTCATTTCCAAGACGTTTAGCATGCTCCTTCGAGTCGATGATCTGAGTGAATAAGACTGTAGCCAACACCGTGTCAGGCTCAAGTGTGTGACGGACCCCCGTCAGGAACTCTTCAACTTCGTCAAGAATTGCATCCTGATCGCCAACAAACGGAAGATGATCCTGGCCGGGCAGTTCGACATACTTCGCACCGGGAATGCGGTCGGCCACGTATCGCCCTTCTTCAACCTTCAGGCATCGGTCCTCAGTGCGGTGAATGACGAGCGTGGGAACATGAACCGTTGGTAAAACCTGCCGCACGTCGATCTCCGCGTTCATTTGCGTCAGCGCAAGCGCGGCGCCCGGACTGGCGCCCATGCGGAGATAGGTGGCCCACCACTCGCGAAACTCAGGATCATCCGCAACGCTCGGCGCGCGTTCTTCGAGTCCAACCGGCCCACCCCATTGTTCACGCATCTCGTCGAAAAAGTGTTGACGCTGTTCGGTAGTCGGCGCCCAGGGGTATTCATCGTCGCGAATGCGTTTGGCGTAGGTGCCAATCATGACGAGCGCGAGCGTTTTCTCCGGATAGGTGGCGGCGAAGAGACTGCACATTGGACCACCTTCAGAGACGCCGCAGAGTGCTGCGCGTTCCGATCCAACAGCATCCATCACCGCGCGCACGTCGTCCATGCGTTGCTCGAGCGTGGGCAGCTCATTGAGAGGCACGCGATCAGAAAGTCCTGTCCCACGTTTGTCGAAAAGGATGAGACGCGCGAAAGACGCGAGGCGCAAGAGGAAGCGCGCGAAAGTCGGCTCGCGCCAGAAATATTCAAGGTGCGAAACCCAGCCCATCACGAAGACGAGATCAATCGGCGCGTCCCCAATCACCTGGTAAGCGATATTCACATCGCCGCTTCTCGCGTACATCGTTTCCGGAGGGCGATCAAGACTGAACTTCAATCGCTTGGCCGATTCCGATCTGCTGAGACGCGGCAGGCTATCATTCGGCGCGATGTCGATGATGGCGGGCGTTCGCCGCGCAAACGGTTGCAGCGCTTCACTACGCGCAGTTTCATCGTGTCCCTTATCTTCGCCTTCATTTTCAGCGGCTCGCTCCTCGACCATTCGCCTTACAGGCGCGCGCTCGCCGGAAACCGCACTCGGCGCTTCATCTCGAATTTCTCTGACGTCTGCCACGAAACGATAGCCACGCTTCGGGACAGTCTCAATAAACTTCGCCCCCGCCGCGCCCAGCACTTTTCTTAACGTCGAAATGTTCTGCGCCAGGTTGTTCCCCTCGACAAAGCTGTCGGGCCAAACCTGCGTCATCAACTCCTCAGTAGTGAGCACGCGACCGCTGTGCTGAACGAGGGCGAGGAGCGTGTCGAATGCCTTCGGAGTAAGCGAAACAGGCCCTTTTTCGTTGAAAAGCACGCGCTCAGTCGCGTCTACCCGAAAGGTCCCGAATACGTAGGAAAGTTTTGCCCGGGCTTGAATCATGTGGCTTCAGAACTTTTTGAAAAGAATCTCAGAAGGATTTCAGGATTCTCTAAATACGCCGCGCCGCACTTGCAGGTATCGTCCCTCGCGTCAAGACAAACGAGCGACAAGTCATTGAAAAGTTAAGGAAGAACCCCTCGCAAGTTAGGAGCGGCGGCGCCCTTATCTTAATCCGAAATCCGGTAACCGAAAACTATTCCTAACACTACTCAACAACCTGATAAGTAAATAAGGAGTTTGCTCGATGAAGACAATTGCACGTTATGTGATTTCTGGTTTGGTGCTGATGAGCCTGGTAGCCGCCTACGCGAGTTTGCCGGCAAGTGCGCAAATAAGTGGGCCATCCGCCAGCGGCAGTTATAGATTTGTACTGGATGACGATCTTTCAAAGTCTGTCGAATTCAACGCGACATCGGACGAACGCGGCACGACGACTGGTCAAATGACTTTCAGAGATGAAGCCGGAATAGTCGAGCAGGACCCGGATGGCGATGGCGACGATAAACAGGAGTCGCCGTCGGAATTCTCTATGACGGCCAATCTTGACAGTCTGACGATAGAAGGTAACCGGGCGGTGATGGGCGGAACGATTACGGAATCCAGCAACCAGAACTACATCGGTAAGTGGGTGCAACTGGTTGTCGAAGACAACGGAGACGGAAGGGAAGAGGCAGACAAATTGACGTGGTGTTTTTGTCAGCCGGAAGAGGGTGGATGGGTGCCGGCGGACGCGGAGGTGAAAGAAGATGAAGGCGCCTGGTGGAAATGGTGGGCCACGGACGCGGAGGTGAAAGACGACGCCGGAGTCCAGTCTACGAACATCATTCCCGGCAACAAGACCAGCTGCAAGGTTTTGTCACTCTCGGCCTATGCGTTTGCTGATGTAAAGAGCGGCGAAGGTCAGATTCAAGTTCAACCGTAGAGCGGCGGCAAGGGGTCTTCCGCAACATGGTTGCTATAAGCTCCGTTAGAGGGAGAAGCGTGTCTCCCTTCTAACGGAGCTGTTTGTTGTTAAGGAATTATCCCATTAGAAAGCTGCGGACAATTCTCATTCGTTCGGTTTTGCAAATTCCCATCAACTCTTGAGTATTCCCCTGCCCGTAAGCGGGGAGGGGTTGGGGGTGGGGTTCGCTGACGCACCAACCTCTCCCCATCCCCTCTCCGCTTGCGGAGAGGGGAGAAAAATACTTTGTGTAACTCTTGCAAAACTTACTCGTCCACTAAACGCAGACTGGTTGACGAAAATTCATATTGTCCACAGCCAGGCCAATGCTAAGCTGACAACACTTTTATAACGGTGGCTTTTGCCAGGTGACCAGTGAGGTGGAAGGAAAGTGAAACAGTTTAAGCGGTTTTCTATTTAGTCGGCTCCTCGATCCACCGGGGCTAAAGCCCAGGTGCAAAATGAAGATGTAGCCCGAAGCTGCGAGTCTACGATTAGTCAATGACAACTGCCGACAATAACTCAGTTCATTATCGCAACTGCAATCTCTGCGAAGCGATATGCGGCATTGAGATCAGGATTCAGGAGCAGGACGCAGAGGCAGGGGGCAGCGGCAGGAGGCAGGAGCAGGAGGCAGGGGCAGAACAAGAGCGTCTCGATATTCGCGGCGATAACGACGATCCTTTCAGCCGCGGGTACATCTGCCCGAAGGCTGTTGCCTTGCAGGATCTGCACTTTGATAAAGACCGGCTTCGACATCCGGTGCGCCGCACCTCAAACGGTTGGCAACGCATAGAGTGGGACGAGGCTTTTGATGAGATAGCGCAGAACCTCAAGCGCATTCAAGCCGTTCACGGCAGGAATTCCATCGCCACGTACCTGGGTAATCCCACCGTCCATAACTACGGCGCGATGCTATTCGCGCCAGGCTTTCTCCGCAGCCTGCATACGCGAAACAGGTTTTCAGCAACTTCGGTGGACCAGCTGGCCCATCACTTGTCCGGCTACCTCATGTTTGGCCACCAACTCCTTCTCCCCATCCCGGACATCGATCGCACAAGCTTCTTTCTGATCCTGGGCGCCAATCCGGCGGTCTCAAATGGCAGCATGATGACCGCTCCCGGCGTGAGCCGGAGGTTGCAGGAAATTCGCAAGCGGGGAGGCAAGGTAATTCTGATCGACCCGCGTTACAACGAAACGGCGCGACTGGCTGATCAGCATATTTTCATAAGACCCGGCACCGACGCGTTATTGCTGCTGGCGCTGCTACAGGTTGTTTTTGATGAGAAGCTGACGCGCATTGGTCCATTGGGGGCTTTTACTAAAGGTGTCGAAACGATCAGCAATCTTGTCGCTGAATTTCCACCCGAAAGAGTTGCTTCGATTACCGGCATTGACTCCGCTCAAATACGCTTGCTGGCGAGGGAGTTTGCCGCCGCCGAATCCGCTGTCTGCTATGGACGAATTGGTGTCAGCACCCAGGAGTTTGGAGGCGTTTGCCAGTGGTTGATGAACGTTTTGAATATCGTCACGGGGAATTTGGACCGGCCCGGTGGTGCGATGTTTACGCTCCCCGCGTTCGACCCCGTTATGGCGCCACAGTCAGTGTCGCCGCGAGGTAGCTATGCGCGCTGGCACAGCCGCGTGCGAAAGCTTCCTGAATTTTCAGGAGAGTTACCCGTCGTTACTCTTGCTGAAGAGATTTTGACCGAAGGTCCCGGACAAATTAAGGCCATCGTAACTTCAGCAGGGAACCCGGTGCTATCGACGCCGAACGGGCGAGAGCTGGATCGCGCGTTCGCCGGCCTCGAGTTTATGGTTTCGATTGATCCATACATAAATGAGACGACGAAACACGCGCACATCATCCTGCCGCCGAGCTCGTCGCTCGAGCGGGCGCACTATGACGTCGCGTTTCACGTGCTGGCAGTTCGTAACACGACCAAGTTCTCACCTGCCTTATTTGAACCCGAACCGGGGACGAAACATGACTGGGAGATATTCTTCGAACTGCAAACACGCATGCAACATGATGGCGTCGTTGGGCGGGTAAAACGTAAGTTCACTAAACAATTCCTCGGGCCGGAAAGAGTTTTGGACCTGGGTTTACGTTTTGGACCCTATGGCGCGAAGGTCAATCCCTTTTCGAAAGGCTTGACTCTGCGAAAACTCAAGAAGGCGGTACATGGAATCGATCTTGGACCATTAGTTTCTTGTCTACCTGGCCGGTTGCGCACAGCCGACAAACACATTGAGTTAGCTCCCGAAGTGCTCGTTAAAGATGTCGAACGTGTGAAAGCAAAACTGCTTTTGGAGTGCGGCGGCAATCCCGATTTATCCGGAGCGACACCGCTTTGGATCGATGATGCAGCAACCCAGCGCGGGTTAACTCAGAACTCAAACGGTCATTTGTTGTTGATCGGGCGACGACAGCTTCGGAGTAACAACTCGTGGATGCACAACAGTCAGAGACTAGTCAGAGGCAAGCCTCAATGCACAATTCTTATGCACCCGACTGATGCTGCGCACCGTCAACTGGCATCAGGTCAAAAGGTATCGGTGCGATCGAGAGTAGGAAGTGTGGTGGTGCCGATTGAGGTGTCCGATGAAATGATGCCCGGCGTTGTGAGTATTCCGCATGGCTGGGGACACGAACGGCTTGGAGTTCAACTGGGAGTGGCCCAACAACACGCCGGCGAGAGCATCAACGACGTCACCGACGAACTCAGAGTCGACGCGCTTTGTGGGACCGCAGCTTTCAATGGCACGTGGGTCGTTGTTGAGTCGATAAATTGATCAGGTGCATCCAGGCGCGAAGCGCCGATAGTCAATAACCACAGCCGTGGTCGTGGATTATTGCGGAAAGACATTCAAGGTTCGACGTTCGTCGCGAACCGTTGCTTTGATATAATGCCCCTCATGCAAAGCGAGTTAACTGAACAAGCGAAGAAGCTCAGTATCTCTGACCGAATCCTCTTGGTCGAAGAAATTTGGGACACAATCGCTGAAGACAATCAGGCCTTTGAGTTAACCGACGCTCAGAAGCGAGAACTGGATCGACGACTGGAGGCGGCCAGAAGCAATCCCGGTCAGGGCCGGACCTGGGACGAGATCAAAGCTGAATTCATGAAGTCGCGCTAACCCCAGATGGTAATTCGCTTCACTCCCGATTTGCCAACGGTCCAATTACAAAGCGCCAACGGCGCAAAATGTAACAGCCTGGGGCAACGCCCCAGGTTAAGGCAACCAAAAATACAGTTAGCGCTGAAGGCGCGTAATGAGTCCGTATCAATGGGTTCCTATTGCGCGCTTTCAGCGCTTGCGGCTTGAATTTTGAATCGTTCTCCTGGGCCGCTGGCCCAGGCTGTTACATCTCGCGCCGTTGGCGCTCAAAAGACCGTTAGCTTATACGTGTTGATCCACCAGGATCGTGTTTCCGTCCGGATCAGCAATCATAAAGCTAGCCGGGCCCGTTGTACTATCGTCTGCTTCCGTAATCATAGTTACGCCGCTCGCTTTGAGCTGGCGCTGCAACTCGCGCACGTCTGTGAATTCGCCGAGTGGTTGAGCGTCGCTGTTCCAGCCCGGGTTGAAGGTGAGAATGTTGTTTTCGAACATGCCTTGAAATAAACCAATATTCTGATTGCCATTCTTCATGATCAGCCAATTCTGCGATTGATCTCCTCCGAAAACCGTAAACCCAAGTTTCTCGTAAAATTGCTTCGACGCTTCGATGTCTTTTACAGCCAAGCTAACGGAAAAATTTCCCAGTTCCATTGTTTCCTCCTGTTTGTACCGGCCAATTGAAATTCTTTCTTCGTCTCGATCTTCTGTTGCCCGCTCCGCGGGCTAACAAATGTTTGATGGAACGCTACCTGGGGCTTACGCCCCAGGCTTTACGCTTTTCACCTGCTTCGCAGGTTATTCACGCCGCTAGTCAGAGGGCTTCAGTGCCTTCTCCATTGTAAACAGAGGAGTGCCAAACAGTTCCATGTGGTCCATCACTATTTCGTCGAAAACCGAAACGCTCGTCCGCCCTTCGCGGACTTTCGTTCAACGCGGTCCTGGTACAAGGATAGACAAACGATCCTCGAATAACACGGAGCAACACTAAGTTTGTGTGATTTCGTGTAATTCGTGGATCGTTTTAGGATGTGACTATGATTGTTCGCGTCGGGCTATGTGGCTTCACGATGTCTATGAGGGACTACGCGCGTCACTTTCCGGTGGTGGAAGTGCAAAGTACGTTCTACGAGCCACCCAGCGACGAAGTCATCAAGAAGTGGCCCTCCGGTATATCGCCGCCGCTCGAGTACACAATGAAGGTTTGGCAACTCGTTACGCATTCCGCGAACAGCCCGACATATCGACGCATGAAGCGAGCGCTTGCGCCAAAAGATGAACCGGGATTTTTTCGGAACTCAGCCGCGGTGAAAAAGGGATGGCAACGGTCCCTTGAATGCGCCCACTTGCTCTCCGCGACTGGGATGCTGTTTCAATGCCCGGCGAGCTTCACTCCGGACAAGGAGAACGTGCGTCGCATGCGCAAATTTTTCGAGCGCATCGAGCGGCCGCACGCCCGACTGCTGTGGGAACCGCGGGGGCCGAAGTGGGTTGCTGAACGTGACCTTGCGCTGTCGCTTTGCAGAGATCTTGACCTGGTCCATGTCGTCGATCCATTTACGACGCAACCACAGACGGGTCACCCGATATACTGGCGGCTTCACGGGATAACTGGTCCGCGTCACTCGTACACTGACGCAGAGCTTCATGAGCTTCACCGTATGCTGCGGGACGCGCAACCGGCTGAGCCGGCGTACATCATGTTCAACAACATGCCGCGCATCGACGACGCCGAACGCTTTTGTCGTATTCTGAAGGGTGAGACAGCGCAGCCGAGCTAACGCCGCTAGACTCACGGGCGCAATCATCCACAGATTACGCAGATTTCACAGATTCAAAAACGAAGTCACCAAATAATTCATTGCTTCAGTTGTTGAACTCGTCATAGAAACCTTTGGATGTTTTTCCCTCACAGGCAAAATGCCCAATACTCCTCTGGTCTGCGTAATCAGTGTAATCTGTGGATTTCTTCTAATTAACGGCTCGCTTTAATGTCGTATGCCCACAAGGTCCCGAGATCGCGAATATAAAGCCGGCCATTCGCAATCACCGGATGCGCAAACGCCTGCTCTGGATACGTGCCAACCTGCTTATGCTTCGGCTGATCCGGCGGGGTGAAGCGACCCCTTTCGCGATAGGCCTCGGGCGTCGCCTCTACCAAAGCGACGTCTCCATCCAGTCCGTGAAGATACAAACGTTCATCGGCGTAGGCGATCGAAACCCTGCCAATGCTTTCGGTTGTCCATTTAACCTTCCCGGTAGCGAACTCAACAGCGACGAAAGGTGCCCGTGCGATGTCAGTGCCATAAAGAGTTTCACCAACCAGGACTGCTCCACCAAGCCCGTTCGGCAGTCCGCGCGTGAAATAAACCTGCTCTGCCGCAACTCCGCCCTGGTCTAACTTCAAACGAACCAGTCCGCCGCCGACACCCAAAGCTCCCGTGTACACATATTCGCCGCGCGCAACCGGTGTGAAATACTGCGCTGGCCCTTTGGCGACGTCCTTGTAGCGCCAGAGAAACTGGCCTGTCTTCGCATCAACTCCAACCAGACCCTTACTCAAAAGTTGCACATACTGTTTGCGCCCTCCGCCCTGAACAACGATCGCCGAGGCATAACCAGCGGGGTCGCCACCCGGGACAGCAGATTTCCAAATGAGCGCGCCTGTCTTTTTGTTAAGCGCGACTATCGTTGCTTCCGCACCACCCGGTGTTACGACAACGACATCGCCGTCAACGAGCGGAGACTCTGCATATGCCCATTCGCCCGGTTGGCCGCCAAACTCTTTGCGAATGTTTTTCTGCCATCGGATTTTGCCGCTTTTCGTTTCGAGGCAAACAAGATCGCCGTCGGAGCCGAGCGCATAAATGAAATTTCCGTCAACCGTTGGAGTGGACCGCGCCTTCGGGTAAGGTGGATTTTGATTCGGGTTGCCTACGTTCCCCACTCGCGTGGTCCAGACTGGTTTTCCATCCTTTGTTGAAAGGGCCTGAACGAATTCATTCTCCAGTCCGCGGTTGCTCATCAGGTAGATCCGGTTGCCGGCAACTGACGGGGTTGAATAGCCGTCACCGATGTCGTTCACTTGCCAGAGCAGTTTCGGTCCTCCCGCCGGCCATTGTTTAAGAAGACCGCTCTCCTTTGATATGCCATTACGTTCCGGGCCTCGCCACTGAGGCCAGTCGGATGTCGAAGCAACTATTCCGGCAGGCGTCGCAAGGACGGCTAACAAACTCAAACAAAACGCTGCAATAGAAGTTAGTGGGCGTGACTTCATGTGTACTCCTGACTATTGACTGCTATTTCAGTTTGGAATTCCGTGAGTCTTCGTCATCGATGTCCGTCTTCGTGGTGAGTATTTGCTCACACCTAATTCACCACGGAGACACAGAGAATACTAAGACGCACAGAGAAAACTGATCCGGACAGCAATCCGCTATCGCAAGTGCTTTAGGTTTCGCTGCCCTCCGTTGTTACGATCCGCTACACGAAATGTTCCGTCACACGCTCTCGAGTTTTTTCGTTGTGACTACAACTTCATTTTCCTAACGCGGGCGATACTGACATCGCGTTACGAGAAACGCCCGAAGGAATGCGCGAAGGATGCCGGAAGGACCAGAGGTTCGCAAATATGCTGATGCGCTCGATGCGGTCTTAACCGGCCGCGTCGTCACGACACTGGAAGCGCGAACGCGCGACGCCCGCAAATGGCTGCAAGAGAACGAGTCGCGCGTGGTGGGCCATCGAGTGAGCCGGGTGATCTCGCACGGGAAACACCTTATCGGTTACATCGATGGCGGATTCTACTTTCATTCGCACCTGATGATGTGGGGTCGTTGGCAAACATTTGGACCAGCCAAAATCTCTGGTAATCGCAAACCGCGCGCCGGCAAGCGAACCAGTGAGGCTGAACCGCTAATTTTGCCGGACAAGGACCGGCGTGAGCGCGCGCGAATTGTGGTAGAAGGAGGCGCGGCGATTCTCATGTCGGCTCCCATCTTCAATGTCGGTGAAGGGGATCCGTATGACCAGATCGAGAACCTCACAGGTCTTGGTCCTGATGTTTTGCCTTACGACGGAAAGTTTGACGAGAACGCGTTTGAGCGCCGGCTGCGACTGCGTGAGCACCAGGACGTACCAATCGGTGCGGCGTTGCTAAACCAGCGAATCGCTGCAGGCCTGGGAAACTATTTACGTGCTGAGGTGTTGTTTAGTTGCCGTTTGGATCCGTGGCGCAAAGTGAGTGCACTGACAGACGAGAACCTGTCTTGCTTGATTCGAAATATACCGCGAATGGCGAAGCGCGCGTATAAACGCAGCGCGACTGCAGTAGAACGGGATCGGAAACGAATGGCGAGTGATCCTTCGCTTGTTTACCAACCGGGTCGCGAATACGGCACGCGCCATCTCGTCTTTCGCCGCACAAACCTTCCGTGCCTACGATGTGGACAAGCGATCAAGCAACTGCGCCAGGAAACACATAATCCCGATCGATCCGAGAATGAGGAGTCGCGGACACGAATCGTTTATTTCTGCGCGAGGTGTCAGGGGGTGAATCTCGACTCCGTGCGTGCAGAGTGAGGATAACCCAGTCGATGACAAGTACCGTATTTAGACGGTTGCCCGAAGGGTCATTAGGCCAGCCGTTTTACGGCTGGTAGTTGCAAACGCCACACCTATTAAGGCCGCTTTAACGGCCTTTACTGCCCGCTAAAGCGGCTACTAAAACCTTAGGCCAGCCGCAACCAGCCGTAAAACGGCTGGCCTATTCGCCCTGCGGCCGCCGCGTGAACGCGGCATTAAGCCGCACCCATGCTGTGGGAACCCTCGCTCCTCACACGTTCACCTCCAACTGAATTCGCGATCGATAGTTAGTTAAATGTTTTGAAGAGACTCAGCTGAGCTTTTCCTGACATGACAAGACCGACCACAAAATAAACAAAGTTCGTCTTTGGAAAAGGCGACGACGAGAGGCGCTAGTCTCACTCACCTAATCGTTGTGGAATATCAGCAACCGTATAAACAAACACTGCGGCTGCGGCGACGCAGAGGGCGAGATCCTGCGGATCGATCTTGTCGAGCGTGTCCGCCCGCGTGTGGTGGATGTCGAAATAGCGTGAGCTGTCTACGTCCAGACTAGCGCCCACAACTCCTTCCCGCATCATTGGTCCAATGTCTGCGCCGCCGCCGCTTGCGGCGATGCGATCCGCGCGAATACCGCTCAAGAGTTTTGCGATCTCCTGCAAATTAGCGCGCACCTGGGGCGGGGCCGACGCAGCTAGACCCAACCCTTCAGGCCGGTAGGTGCCGGAATCTGATTCAATCGCGAGGATATGTTTCGCCAGTTGCGCTTTGTGTAAGTCGCGATAGGCGTTGCCGCCGCGAAGTCCATTCTCTTCGTTGGTCCAAAGCACGACACGAATAGTTCGTCGCGGCTTGAGACCAAGTGCTTTCAATAGTCTCACTGCTTCCCACGCGATTATGCAGCCGCCCCCGTCGTCATGCGCACCCTGGCCCACGTCCCAGGAATCAAGATGCCCGCTGATTAGAACGATTTCGTCCGGCCTCTCTGAACCTCTCAGTTCCGCTATCACGTTCGCCGATTCAGCGTCAGGAAGAAACTTCGCTTCCATCGTGAGCCGCAACGTTGGTCCGCTCGCCGCGATCGTGCATACGTTGCAACAACTCAGCGCCTTCGATCGTGATCGCAGCGACTGGAATTTTGGGTTGCTTCTCGTCGTAATTCATCGCCCCGGTGTGCGGGGTTTGCAAACTCACTGGGCTGACTGAGCGAACAAGTGCAGCAACTGCACCGTAGCGCGCCGCGCGCGACGCGCCGTTGGACCTGTATCTCACTGTCTCGCCGTAATTGGTAAACGGCACGTTGTAAACAACGATCTTGCCGCGCACGCGTTCTCCAAGCTTCTCGAGTTCATCGAAATTGCGAACGACGATGGCTTCCGCTGCGATCCCGTCTGCCGGGGTACCGACGCTGTTTCCCAATCCGAGCATCGACAGGTTGAACGAAACCGGCGAAGTGATTTCCAGACTCTCGGCGCCGCGTACCCAATGCGGCACCATCACCTTCTCGCCTCGAACATTGTCGAGGCCGTCGCGCTTCATTTCCGTGATGGCCCATTCAATCGCGCGTTCCAAACCCGTCGAACCACTGAGGCGATGGCCGATGTGATCGGTCAGATGGGCCAGTCGCTGATAAGCGTGGTCACTGGTCAGTGCTGCGCCAATTATGCGGCCTGCGGTTGCACGATACTGATCGATTTTTACAGTTGGCGGGGGTAAAGGGGTCGGTGTTGGCGATGGCGACGGCGTGGGAGATGGCGATGGGGACGGCGACGCCTGGGGCGTAGACGCTGGACCAGGATTTTGGGTCGCTGGAGTCTGTTGAGCAAAGACCGTCGTGTGGATGATTGAGAAGAGAAGAACGAGTGAAGTTAAGAGACGCACTAATCAGTGACCTCCAACGGTTCGAATATTCAGCACCGCGTAGCGCGGTGAAATCAGTTTCCAGATCATAGGAAACCGTTTAAACGGTTTCCCTCAGGGCTGCCGGCCATGTCACCGGGCTAAAGCCCGGTGCTAATGAGAAGGTACACCGCGTTAAGACTATAACTTTCGGCGCGCCATGAGTTCTATGCACGGGCGGGACGCCCGTGCCACTCACCGGACGCTATGTGCAAGGATGCGGTTGCCGGCGGAAACATACATCACTCCCAAAGCCTCGTCAGCGATGAAGCGTTCATCGAGTTCGCGCAAACGAATTTTCCGCTGCGTCTCGCCTGTATGGATGTTTACTCCTGCCAGTCCGTTCCCATCGACGTCTTTCAGATCCGTGTAGAAGTACATGAATTGCCCGCGCAACGCGGCCAGCCGATCGCGATGCCACAGAAAACGCGATAGGCGTTCTAATTGTCGCGCCGGATCGAGTCGATCCAGCAAACGCTCATCAATGTCTGCGGTGCGTCGCCGGACCAGATCACCGGGCGAAGGCGCCTGCGGCATAGTGGGTATCACTGATGACATCGAACCGAGACGGCCGTTGCTGCTTGTTACGATTCGTGACGCAATTCCAAACTGTCTCACACGTCCAGCTGCGTACGAGCGCGCATAATTTCGCGCGGCGTTGGTCGCCAACGTTTGTAAATTGACTGACGAACGCGAAGCCAGTCCGGACCAACTGAATCCACTAATCGCGCGGCCAATCTGAACGCCGCGAAATGCCGTTGTCGCGAGACCGCCATAGCGGAAGTAAAGGGAAGCCGCTCGTGCGGTAATCGCGAGTGCAGTCTTGAAAATACCCCGCCCGGGCGGCGTATGCCGCGCGCGCCACACTTCCGCGCCGTTCATCACGTCAAACGCTGCAATCTCCGACTGTCCGCCTATTACGACGTTGCCGCGTTCGTTTAATAATCCAAACGCAGCGCGTTCGATGCCATGACGCACGCGCGAGCGGCGTTTTCCCGATTGCGTGTCGATTACGATTAGATCATCGCGGTCGGCGACGTAAATACTTTCTGCATCGGGAATGACGAGATTAGTAATTCCTTTATCTGCACCTTTGTAACGCCAGATCACTTTGCCGGTGCGCGTGTCGATGGCGCTGACGCCATAAGAACCACGTTCGACAGTGTCGCCATCTTTCAAACGCGTGAATTGTCCACCCGTTCGTACGTAGAGGACGTTATTCACCAGTACCATTTCCGGCGTCAGTCCCAGGTCTTTGGCTTCCCACTCGGTGTCGCCGGTTTCTCGCGAGATGGCGCGCACGCGGCCGTGCCCCGACGTATAAATAACGCCATCAGCAAAAATTGGATCGGCTTCGGTCAATGCGAGGCCTTCCTCATTCACGCGATATTTTTCGCGCAGGCGCGACTTGCCGGTGCGCGCGTCAAATGACGTCAAGCCTTCGTAGAAAACGTACAGCCGTCCGTCGACGATCACGGGTGGGCGATAGTTGTCGAAAGTGAAACCCACGTCCTTTCCTTCCGACCAACGCGTGGGCATCATTTCCACTTCGCTGACTTCGTGTTTCCAAAGCTCATCGCCGGAAGAGAGATCGAGCATGTAGAGCAACGGACGGCGCTTGAGATTGTCTCCCGACTTGCCGGCCGGATCTTTTGCCAGCACGAGCGCCAACAGGTTCGCAGCCGGATCGACGGCCATCTGCATTACGCCGCCGCGAATTTTGTCGCTCCTCCAAATCGCGGCGCCGGTAAAAATATCAACCGCTTCGACGCGAGTGCGTTCATCCTTTTCAAAGCCAAGCAGCAACAAATCGGTGGCAGGGACGGGTGCGATGTCCGTTTCGTCCAGTGAGACATCTTTGCGCCGCCAGAGAGTTTCGCCCGTTGCTCCGTCGAGCGCGTACAAGGATTTTTCAGTGCCGACGATAAGCACGCCCATATCCGTTGTCTGATAAAACCGGACGTTCTTGTCGAGTTTTGCTGTCCAGGCTTGAGCGTTAGCAAAGGAGTGCGATGAAACGAAGATAATTAAAAGCAAAAGCAACCTGAGTTTCATGCAAACGAGGATACCAGAAAATGGCGGAAGTGGGACGTGGCTCTGCCGCTTGGCACAGCGATGACATGAGGTCAGTACCACCCGCGGTAGCGGGTGGGTCTGAGAATTCTAAAATTTGCGGCAAAGGACCCACCCGCTACCGCGGGTGGTACTGACCTCGACTCATCCGCGGGCAGGATGCCCGTGCCACATGCCGTTCGATTCCGATTGCAAATCTGTTATTCTTGTCACTCTCGTCGTTGCGTATTTTCCCCAGCGAGAATCACCCGTGATGTCCTTGTCCCAGAGACCGTTTCACATCGCCGCCCCGTTGCGTATCCGCCAGGCAGTTGTTTGTTTGGTGTGGATGATCTTTGCGGCGTGCGCAGGCTCCGTCGTCGCCCAATCAATCGATCAATCGAAGCCGTCTGCCGTCCAAACTAACGAAGTAGCCGGAACCATCTACGCCCGCGATCTGGGCGACGCCCGTTTCACGGATCACTTTTACGCGTTCACCGGCACGCCCGGCGATTTAGTGATCACGGTCGAGGGAAATAATTTGAATGGCGACATCGATGTCTTCACTGCGTCGGGCTTGCGGCCCCTTTTGAAATTCTCGCTGTATGCCGGTAGTTCATCGCCGGTCTCAAAGAGTATTTATCTTCGCAGCCGTGAGGATTTGGTGTTGCGGGTTGAGGCGAGAACGCCAAATGACGATGCAGGCACTTATCGCCTGCGTTTTGG
Source organism: Pyrinomonadaceae bacterium (assembly GCA_963730985.1). GTDB lineage: Bacteria > Acidobacteriota > Blastocatellia > Pyrinomonadales > Pyrinomonadaceae > PSRF01. Next base: position 1,126,111 of record CAVSTX010000004.1, on the reverse strand, counting down.
CGGAAGTTTTGAACCCATCACCAGTGGTCCATTGTTGGCCCAAGACGAGAGCGATGCGCAGCCAGTCCTGACGGAACCGACTGTGAAGAAGGGTAGACGTGTTTCGTCTGTTGGCGCTCGGATTGAGGAGCCTCCTGAGCCGGAAGTCGCGGCGGCGCCGACTCCCGAGCCCACTCCTGCTGAAGTCGAATCGAAGCCGGAAGTTTCGGAAGAGTCGAAACCATCGGTAACTGAGGAGTCGAGACCAACCGCGTCCAGGCCAACCCCGCGGCGCGGAAGACGAGTGCCCGGACGACGCACCCGTACACCGCCGCCCGCCGTCGAAGAACCACCCGCGACCGAATCTCAACCGGCCGAGTCAACAGAAGACACGGCAACTACGCCCGCTCCTCCGCGACGAGGTTCAAGGAGAACTGCTGCAGCGCGACGGGCCGCCGAGGAAGCCGCCGCCGTACAGGAACCTGAAACTGGCCCTCGTTTGGTTATAGAAACGAACGATGGGACATTGATCAACCGCTACATGAGCAGCGTGAGACGCGTCACGGTTGAAAGAAATATTGTGATGGTGGTTGGCAAGGATGGAAAGATCGAAAGGTTTCCGCTCGACACGATCGTGCGCATGACCATCGCGCCGTAGTTTTATTTTGCTGAGCCGCCCGACTTCAGGCTTTCCAGTCTCTGTCGAAACTGCGGCAAGTCCTGATTTTCCGGATCGGCTTTGGCGAGTGCAGCGATCGCAGTTTCCGCAGCCTTAGCATCGCCCTTCTGCAATTGCATGTAAGCCAGGCTCGCCAGAACGCCCACATCATCAGGTTTTTTCTTCAACGCAATCTTGTACCACTTGTCGGCCATATCGTAATGGCCGCCTTCCAGGTTTGCCGCGCCCAACATCAAAATCACGTCATAGTCGTCAGGCTTAAGCTGATTTGCTTTCAATAAAAACTCAACGGCCTGGTCGTAACGTTGAATCTGATATTCGAGTCGTGCTGCGGTAACCTGCGCGTCAAAATTATTTGGTTCCTTGCGCGCTTTCGCCATCGACTCCTGGACCTGAGCAAAGATCTGTTGCGGATCCTGATTGCCGCCCGACTGAATCGGCGGATGATCTGCAGGAAGGTTTTGACCGGCTGGTGCCGCGCCCAACCCACCCTCACGCTGGCTGATGTTGCTGGCAAACATGAATCCGATAATGAATCCGAGTAATGCGCCGATAATTGCAAATAAGAGGTTGTCTCGAGTCATGCTTAGTTGGTTAGTTCGCTCAGTTTCTGCTTTAACGAGTTTGCGAGTTGTTGCTTGCAACATCCTTTCTAAAACATCCGTCGCCTCTCATTAGCACCGCGGCTTCAGCCCGGTGATAGCTATTGATGCGGAGGATGGGAAACCGTTTAAACGGTAATACATAGTTGGCTCACTCACAAACCAGTATTACGTTGTCCTGTCAGCAGGACTAGCGTCGTCTCGCATGTTGTTTTCCTCCGTAGTTGATTAGCATTAGCTTCAGCCATAAGTATCAGGCAGCCGGGCTTGTATATTATTGGCAAAGAGAGAGCGGCGCAGCCTCGTCGCCCCGCCAGTCTCCTAAGACGATTGGGAGAGTCGAATAGGCTTTAATGACACCATCGGTCACCAAACATTATGCAAATATTTGGCGACCGATAAGCCTGAGTCGAAACGCACTTTGTACGATCTTTCTCCTCGCGGGATTTACTGGAATCTTCCGCGGTACTCCGGAGACTCGATAAAGTGTCCGACCAGGATGGTGTAGCTGCCGGGATAGGTGTTAATGAAGGTCATGTGATAATTAAATCCATCCGGTTCCGGCTCTCTCTGTAACAGGCAGCGGTAGAGTTGCCGGATATACTCCTCGTTGTAGGCCTGGGAGCCGACAGGATTATCCCTCAATATCGGATGACTATTGAGAAACTCGATGGATTCTAAAATCCCACGTACCGTCTCCATGCGGCGTTGCCCAATGCACGTTGGGTCAGAGCCGCACGCATCAATGTAGCTGATCCATCCCTCCCAGGAGGCGTCGGGGGTGCGCCGGAGAAAGTCAAAATAATTCTGCCGCACAAAGAACCGCGTGTCGTCAACCGGGTTTGACGCCGGCGGAGCTACAAAACCGGAGTAGAGTAAACGGTTGGGCGATGTATTGGTGCAGATAAAATCATCAATTTTCCAGTTGTACACGCATATCTCGAGGCCAGTGAGTCGGTTTAGAGTTGCGTTACTGACGATTGCACTGTTGACATTGGCGGGCAGCGTCGCCGGATCATTCGGGGTGTAGAGCGAGTAACTCTCCAGATATTGCGCCACTACGCCTGTGACATGTGGAGCGGCAGCGGATGTCGCGGAGAAGCCCTCGATCCCCTGGTCACTGCTATTGCTTGCCGTTGGGATAAACTGCCCGTCACCGGCACCTGGCGCGAAGAGGTCTACAATTGAGCCGCCACTCGTGCCCGGAGTCCGAGAGTCATTGCTGGTCGTCGAGCCGACAGTTAGGGCCTCCACGACGTGCGCCGGAGACGTACAATTTGCATTAGCCTCTACGTCTCCCGCGCCAATGACGACCGTGACACCACTGCTAATTAAGTTTTGCACCGCAGTATCGAGCGTGGTCTGCGTACAGGAGTTGTAAACTGCCAGACTAATGTTTGCGACCGCGGGTTTGAGATGATTGGCGGCGACAAAATTGATGCCGTTAATCAAGTCCTGCGTGTTACCGCCCGTCGAGCCTGCCTGGACGCGAACCGAATGCAAGAGAGCATTCTTCGCCACTCCATAGGTTTTGCCCCCAATAACGCCAGCCACATATGTCCCGTGATTGGCGGTGTCGTAACCGAAGTTCGGGTCTGTAGAGGAACGTGCAAAGTCGTAAGCGGCAGTGGCGCGTGTCCCGAATTCGTGCTGGCTGAGCCGAATGCCGGTGTCTATGACATACACATGCACGCCTGAGCCGACCCTGTTGTAGTGATAGGCACTGTCGAGTGGCAGGTCGCGCTGGTCGATCCTGTCGAGTCCCCAAAAGGTAAACTGGTCAGACAGTATCGGTTGTTGGACGCCCGTCACGACAACCTCACCAACCTCTTCAACATATTCAACTCGTGACTCGCGGCTCAGCGCCAGGGCTTCCGCTTCTGATGCCTGAAGCGCGAAGCCTTTGAGTGCGTGCTCGTAAACGTATTTGATTTTACCTCCGTGTCTGTGCGTTAGATTGTTAGCAACGGAAGCAACGCTCGAAGCAGCAAGGTCATTTTTAAAGACGACAATATATTGACCGGCAATCGCCTTGTTAACACGGTGGAGTTTGGCTGTCGGCAGCAGGGTTTTATTTTGACTGCAGACAACAACCGGGGAAGGAAGTGTGAGAGCGAACAGCACAAGTGCGCCCATAAAAACCAGGAATTTCTTCATCTTTATCTCCTAATTGTGAGTTATTGGTTGAGGTTTGAGAGACCGATGATGGGCATGCCTTACAAGATCTTCAATAAACCTGAGGATGAGGCCCGATCCGGGAACTCACGTTGTTGTAACGACGTTGACGTGAAGCCAACAATAGCGAGGCTCTTGTTGACGAAGAATCGAAAGCGCAAGCACGCTAGCCTGCTTTACGAAAAATGTCAAACAAGCGGAAATAGACGGCCCATTCACCGCGCTGAACGCGGTGCCAATGAGACGGCCACAAACAATAGCCGCGCCACCCGGTTCTACTTTGTTCCAGCCAGCGCCTTTGCACGCTCGATGCGCTCCGTCAGCGATTGCGCCAGTTCTGATTCAGCCGGCGCTTTCGCCAGCAAACGCTGCCAATAGTTCACTGCATCCTTATAGTTCTTCGCGTAGAATGCCGCGCTGCCGGCAAGCTCAAGCGCCTTCGGATTTTCCGGATCGAGTCTGATTGCTTTATCGATTAACTCCTGCGGCTTTCCCTGAAACTGCTGTCCATTCGCCATCGCCAGGGCGAATGCATAATCACTCAGAACGTCAGCGTCATCTGGTTTGAGCGCCGCCGCTTTCGAGAAAGCATTGCTGGCGTCGGCAAACCGTTCCATCGACACATACGAGCGCCCGAGCATTGACCAGCCTTGAACGTCCGTCGGATTTTCCTCCAGACGTTTTGCGAGCGCGGCGACGTTTGCTTCGATGCGCTGCTGCGTCATTGGACCGGATGATTCCGGTGCGGCTGCAACCGGTGGCAATGGTTGGCGCGAATTCGCCGCTGTGCTTCCCACTTGCAAGTACAACCCAACGGCGACGATGGGAATGGCAAGCGCGATTGTGTAGACGAGCCCGCGCTGGCTGACCGGCGCCTTTTGGTTTCTGCCAGGACCTTGCGTCGTGGAAACATCTTCCAACAAGCGCCGCTCGATCTCGTCTTTGTCAGACTGAAACTGGTCGTCGCTGATCAGTCCGTTCCGTAGATCCGTTTCCAATTCCGTGATCTGATGACGATAAACGTCGACGTTGGCGTTGCTCGCATCATCCCCGGCATTGCTGTCGGGAGTTGTGAGCAACGGCGGGAGGACGAACGCCAACGCGATCACCACCATCACAGCGCAAATTATCCAGAACAAGATCATGCAGATTCATTCCCGGGCACGTGAAGCAGCGCCTCGGCCTTACGCCGGTCGTCAGGCGACAAAGGCTCTTCCACGATCAGTTCGCGACGATTTCTGACGTAACGGAAAAGCAACGCCAAACCAACGAGCAACAAAAGAAACGGACCAAACCAGAGAAGGTAAGTGGTTGGCCTAACTGGCGGACGATACAGAACGAAGTCGCCGTACCGGGCTGTCAAAAACGCGACAATTTCCTGATCGCTTTTGCCGGCCTTCATCATCTCGCGAACCTGGTTCCGCAAATCAACAGCGAGATCCGCGCGGGAATCAGCGAGCGTTTCGTTTTGGCAAACGAGACAACGCAATTCGCGCGACAGGTTCATCACGCGTTCTTCCAACACGGGATCGTCGGCCACAGGCCTCGCCTCGTCGGCCATCACGCTCGCCAAACAACACAAGGTCGTAATGAGTAGAAAGAGAAACTTCATTTCGCGAATCTATTTGTTCAACTGCCCGATGCGCGGAAGAAATTCGCGCTCCCAAACCGCTGGAGTAATTGGGCCAATGTGTTTGAAACGAATCACACCTTCGCGATCGATCAAGAAGGTCTCGGGCGCGCCATATACGCCGTAATCAATGCCGACTCTGCCGTCGAGATCCGACACGCTCAGCAGGTAGGGGTCACCGAGTTCCCGAAGCCATGCAAGCGCGTCATTTCGCTGGTCTTTGTAGTTCAGTCCATAAATCGGGATCGCGCGCTGCCGCGCGAGTTCAAGCAACATCGGATGCTCTTCACGGCATGCAATGCACCATGAAGCCCAGACGTTAAGCAGCCAAACCTGCCCGCGCATTTCCTGCGCTGAAAACTTACTCGTTGGGTTAGCCAGCTCGGGCAGCTCGAATGCCGGCGCGGCTTTATTGATCAGCGGCGAGGGAACTTCGCGCGGGTCGCGGCCCAAACCAATGGCAAGAAACACGACCAGCACAATGAATATCACTAACGGGATGATGTACTTCGTCATGCTTCTTCTCCCGTTGCCGTCATGGCCGGTACCGGTTGCCGTTTCTGTTCCGCCGCTGCCTCACGTTGCTTCTTCGCAGCCAGCGCGTAACGCCGATCAGTTAGCGCAAGTCCGCCTCCCAACGCCATTAACAAGGCGCCGCCCCAGATCCACGTGACGAAGGGTTTAAAGTAAACGCGCACGCTCCACGCGCCGTCGCCGACCGGCTCACCAAGCGAGATGTAGAGATCGCGGAAGATGCCAGTGTCGATCGCCGTTTCGGTCATTACGTTTTCGGAAGCGATGTAAGACCGCTTTTCCGGAAACATCTTGTTGACGACCTCGCCATTTCGAATCACATCAATGTCTGCCCGAGCGGCGCGATAGTTCGGACCCATGACATTTGAAATGCCGTTGAAACGAAACGAATAACCGCCGGCGCTGACCGTGTCGCCAACATTCATGCGAACGTCCTGTTCGGATTGGTAACCCGTCACGATCGTAACGCCAACAATAAATACAGCGACGCCGACATGGGCCAGCAACATGCCGTAATAGCTTCTGCTTTGTGCCAGGAGTTTTTGGAAGCACGCCACGTTGACCGGAGGTAACGCGCACGCGTTCCCACAGATTGACGACCGATGTGGCTACGATCCAGATTGCCAGCATCAACCCGAGAGAAACCAGGGCCTTCCATTGCCCAAGAACGAACGGCAGGATCACGGCTGTAACGACGCTTACCACAAATGCCCAGCGCAGCCTGACAGCAAGTTCAGGCAGGCTGGCTTTCTTCCAACGCGCGATCGGACCGATGCCCATAAGAAACATCGCGGGCACCATCAAAGGCACAAACACACTGTTGAAGTAAGGTGGTCCAACGGAGAGTTTTCCCATCCCCAGCGCGTCGACAAACAACGGGTACAGCGTTCCTAACAAGACTGAACCTGCGGCTACGGCCAGCAGTACGTTGTTTGAAAGCAGAAACGATTCGCGCGAGACGACGTCAAACTTGCCGCCGAGTCCCACTTGTTTAGCGCGCCAGGCGTAAAGCAGTAGAGAACCACCGATGACGAAAACGAGAAACGCCAGAATGAAAATGCCTCGTTTAGGATCGGTAGCGAATGCGTGAACTGACGTGAGCACACCGGAACGGACGAGGAATGTGCCGAGCAGGCTTAGCGAAAACGCAGCGATCGCCAACAGCACCGTCCAACTTTTGAAGCCGCCGCGCTTTTCGGTTACCGCCAATGAATGAATCAACGCAGTGCCCACGAGCCACGGCATGAATGAAGCATTTTCGACCGGATCCCAAAACCACCAACCGCCCCAACCGAGTTCGTAGTAAGCCCAAAAACTGCCGAGGGCGATTCCGCAGGTAAGAAAGACCCACGCGACGGTCGTCCAGGGACGTGACCATCGAGCCCACGCCGCGTCGAGGCGCCCGCCGAGCAGGGCCGCAATCGCAAATGCAAACGCCACCGAAAAACCGACGTATCCCATGTAGAGCATCGGCGGGTGCACGACCATCGCCGGATCCTGCAATAGGGGATTAAGGTCTCTCCCGTCAGGCGCCGCGGGCACGAGTCGAGCAAACGGGTTTGAGGTGAACAGCATGAACAGAAGGAAGCCGACGCTGACGATTCCCATAACAGACAACACGCGCGCAATCATCTCGTTTGGCAGGTGACGGCTGAAAAGGGAAACGGCGACAGTCCAGAGACTGAGCATCAACGCCCAAAGCAGTAGCGACCCTTCGTGCGATCCCCAGGTTGCGGCTAGTCGATAATGCAGCGGCAAACGCGAGTTGGAATTAGTAGCGACGTTAAGTACTGAGAAGTCGTTGGTGATGAATGAGTACGCGAGACAAGCAAATGCGATGGCTACAAAAATAAACTGCGCCTGGCCCGCAGGAGCGGCGAGCGCGATCCACGAACGGTTGCCGCGCGCGGCGCCGATCAAAGGAAGTGTGGCCTGCGTCAGCGCCAGCAGCAGCGCAAGGATTAATGCGAATTGTCCGATTTCCGGGACCATATTTGGAGTGCAGCGGCTTAACGCCGCATTGGATTACCTCAGGAAAGCGCTGACAAGTCAGCGCACTCCAAAGTCATTTATCAACCACGGTCTTCGCGGCTTCTTTCTCGTGCTTCGCAGCGTCGATCGCCTGTCCTGCTTCGGGAGGCATGTAGTTCTCATCGTGCTTCGCCAGTACCTGATCCGCATAGAACACGCCGTCTGAACCCAGCCGTCCTTGCGCCACGCAGCCTTTTCCTTCCTTGAACAAGTCAGGAAGAATCCCTTTGTAGACTACGGGAATACTCTTCGCTGTATCCGTAACCGTGAAGCGCACAGTCAAACCGTCAGTGTCTCGCTTGAGCGTGCCGTTTTCCACCAGCCCGCCGACACGAAAAGTCCGGTTTAGCGGAGCCTCGTTTTTGGCAACCTGCGTTGGGCTAAAAAAGAAAACCAGGTTGCTTTGAAACGCACTAAGAACTAAGGCAGCAGCAATCCCAAGTCCTGCGAGTGCCGCAACAATGAATCCAACTCTTTTATGACGACGTTTCATATTTCCTTTTTGCCACCAGCTTCAGGACTGTAATGTTCCCGCACGGGCGGGACGCGCGTGCCACGCTTGCGTCTCAGTAAAACTAATACTTCTCCGCCGAGTACCAGCAGCGTAATGAGGTAAGAGCCCCAGACGAAAAATCCGTAACCGCCCTGCGCAAAGAAGTCAGACCAGTTCATAAATTAAGCGGCGCCCTCTGGAACAGCGTAGTCAAATTCTCGCTCGGCAATGATCCGGCGCACCCTAACCAGCACGACCGCTATTGAGTAAAGCCAGCAGGCAGCGAGCATGATGAGCAGCGCGGCCAGCATCGGAGGAGCGATGCTCGGTTTCCCAAGTATCCGGATCGTGGCGCCCTGATGCAGCGTGTTCCACCATTGAACAGAGAAGTAAATAATCGGAACGTTTATTACGCCGACAAGCGCCAGCACAGCGCCGGCGCGATCCGCGCGTCGCGGTTCATCGATTGCCGCCTGCAACGATATGAAGCCGATATAAAGAAACAGCAAGATCAGCGTTGACGTCATGCGAGCGTCCCACACCCACCACGTGCCCCACGTCGGCTTTCCCCACAGCGATCCGGTAACTAATGAGATAAACGTAAACAGCGCACCGGTAATCGAAATTGCCGAAGCCATCATCGACGCGAGTCGCGCGTTGAAGGCCCAGCCAATGCCTGCATAGAAAGCCATCAGCAAATACAAAAGCATTCCCATCCACGCCGCTGGGACGTGGATGAACATTATCCGATACGCATCGCCTTGCTGGAAATCGGTGGGCGCAACAAAGAAGCCAACGTACAAACCAAGAATAAAGAGAATCGCCGCCGGAATCGCAAACCAGGGAATCATCTTGCCCGCTAAACGGTAAAACGCCGGCGGGGATGCGTACTTATATAGTTTCATTCTTCAGGTTCGTTATCTATTCCAGAGATATCCGCAGCGCTGCCGCCGTTGCCCATGGGGCAAAAATCAGCGAGACAATCAGCAACGCAACCAGCAAATATAAATTTGCCGCAGGATCAGTGCCGAGAATACTTGCGTCAACTGCACCGGCGCCGAATATCAAGACCGGTATGTATAGCGGCAGGATTAGCAAAGCGATTAAAACACCACCGCCGCGAAGTCCCAGGGTTAAAGCTGCACCGATCGCCCCAATCAAACTTAACACCGGTGTCCCGATCAGCAGCGAAATAAACAATACGAAGAGTGTTTCCCGGGGTACGTCAAACTGTATTCCGACCAGGGGAGCAATCAAAACCAGCGGCAGCTCGGCAACTAACCATTGCGCTAACACTTTCGCACATACGACAAGATAAAGCGGCTGCGGCGTCAGTAACATCTGTTCGAGCGTGCCGTCGTAATAGTCGTTAGCAAAAAGACGGCCGAGAGACAACATCGAGGCCAGCAGTGCTGCGACCCAAACCACGCCCGGCGCGACCGAACGAAGTAGTTGTGCCTCAGGCCCGATGCCCAGCGGGAAGAGACTGACCACAATGATAAAGAAAAAGAGCGTCGATAAAACGTCCGCGCGTCGCCTCCACGCGAGCGTCAGGTCCCGCACCACGACCCACCGAAACATGGAGATGGTAGAAGGTGCGCTCACTGGGCCAGTTCGAGCCGCTGAAATGAGCCCGCCGCAATTCCAAGTTCATGATGCGTCGCCACAACGGCCGTGCCGCCCTGAAGCAGGTGTTCCTCCAACAGCGAGCGAAACAAATCGACAGCCGCCGTGTCCAACGATGCAAGCACCTCGTCGAGCACCCAAAGCTTCGTGATGCGCGTAAACAATCGCGCCAGGGCCGATCTTCTCCGTTGTCCTTCAGACAACAATCGTGCCGGTAGCGTTTCGCGCCCCTCGAGTCCAACCTTTTGCAATGCGGCGTAAGCGGCGGCAGGCGTCAGATTAGCGCCTGCGAGGCCGTTCGCAATGCGAAGGTTTTCAAAGGAACTAAGCTCCTCTTTTACCGCGTTGCGGTGGCCGAGATAAGTGAGTTGTGCGCAATACTCCTCAGCGAGAGTGCGAATATTCCCACCATTCCAGCGCACCTCGCCGGTTTCAGGCAACATCAGTCCGCACACAATGCGAAGCAGAGTTGTCTTGCCGCTGCCGTTCGCGCCTTGCACCTGCAACAAGGTTCCTGGAGGAACGCTCAGGTTCAAGTCGGTGAATAAGGTTCTGCGGCCACGTGTGCAACCGAGGTTAATGAGTTCTAACATGTGCTGGTAGAGTTCCTGTCGGAAGCGGAAGCACAAATTCTACAGAAGGATTGAGGTCAGTACCACCCCGCGGTAGCGGGTGGGTCATAAACTTGCTCGCCTCGGTTTTTTCAGTTAAAAGTGGCACAGACTTCAGTGTGCGCCTGCGGATCAACACAAACTGAAGTATGTTCCGCTGACTCCAGCTAATGACACAATCCCGAAATTCAACTGAGCGTGACGCTCGCGTCATGCAGCTTTACGAACAGATCGTAGAAGTCGAGCAACGCCTGATTCCCACCGGCCTGCACGTGTTCGGCCGCGCGGCCGAGCTAAAGGAGAAGTCGGATCTGTTGCGCATGGTCGCGTCGTTTGACAGACCGGAGCATGGCGCTGAGGCGTTGCCGAAGCTAGTGGCTGAAGCGCTCGGTTTTCGCTATGACGAAGTGGTGGGTGAAACGTCGACGAGTGAGATGAAAGAATTGATTGATGGAATAGTGTCAGAAGCGGTCGGTCGTTTTTGTGATAGCGGCGCGGAGACCGCTGCTGACTGGTTGAAAACGCGCGCTGGCGTTGAGCGCGAAAAATCCCTTCCGACTCTCTCCCTTCTTGGAAATATTTCGGAACAACTGGATTCCAATAACGAGATCGAGTCACTTGCGCGCGCGCTGCGTGGTGAATACATCAAGCCAGGTCCAGGCGCTGACATAGTTCAAAATCCCTCGGTGCTGCCGACAGGCCGCAACACGCATGCGGTCAACCCGTATTCAGTTCCTTCCCAGGTCGCTTTTGAACGCTCGCGACAAACCGCTGAGGCGTTGCTTCGTCGTTATGTCGAGGAACACGGGCGTTATCCGCAGGCGCTCGCCCTCGTCCTCTGGGGACTCGACAATATTAAAACGCAAGGCGAAGGAGTGGCGCAGGCGCTGTGGTTGCTCGGAGTCCGTCCTATTCGTGATTCGCTCAACCGCGCCACAGACGTCGAGGTGATTCCGCTGGAGGAACTAAAGCGGCCGCGGATTGACGTCGTGATGACTGTCTCTGGAATCTTCCGCGATTTGTTTGCGCCAACGATGACGTTGCTCGACAAAGCGGTGCGACGCGTCGCGACTCTTGATGAGCCTTTTGATATGAATTATGTGCGGCGAAACATTACCGAAAGAATGACAAACGGATCTACGGAATTTGATGATGCGGTGACGCGGGTCTTTTCAAATGCTCCGGGCAATTACGGCACTAACGTAAATTTCATGGTGATGGATTCGCAGTGGGACTCTGCTGACACGCTTGGCGAGCTGTTCGTGACTCGCAAATGCTTTGCGTACACGCGCGATTCGAAAGGACGAACCGTGGAGGGCAAGGAAGCGCCGCACCTGATGGATGACGCTCTCTCGCGAGTGGAAGCGACGTATCAGAACCTTGATTCATTTGAAGTCGGTATCACGGACGTTGATCATTACTTCGAATACCTCGGCGGCATCTCCCGGGCAGTTGAAACGCGAACTAGATCGCGCCCGGCAATTTACGTCGCCGACTCACTATCCCCTCAGACCAAAGTGAGATCGCTCAAGGAAACTGTTCGCCTGGAGAGTCGCGCGAAGACGCTGAATCCGAAATGGTATGAAGGCATGTTGAAACATGGTTTCCGCGGTGTAGCCGAGATTGAAAATCACGTCGCGAACACTTTCGGTTGGAGCGCGACCGCGGACGCAGTCGATCCATGGATCTACACCGAGATATCGAAGACGTTCATTCTCGACCCGATAATGTTCAATCGTTTGCTGGAGTTGAATCCGCACTCCGCTCGTTCCCTTGCGAAGCGCCTGCTCGAGGCCCATGAACGTGGTTACTGGAACCCGGATGAAGAAGTCGTGGAGAGACTGCGCGAGATCGTTGAGGCGTCAGAAGATCAATTTGAGGGTGTCGCTTAGTCTTCGCCGAGACAGCTGTGCAAATAACTGTTTTCTATGTCGGTTCAAGTTTGCTGGCCCCGCTAAAAAATGCGGAGCGCGAGCTGAACCGTGAATTCCACTTACAACTCCAAATCAGCGTGCACAATTTCGGCCTGCCCCTGGCCGACGACGATTGGCGCGCAATCAATCAAGAGCTGAGCCAAACAGACATCGTCTTCGTTATTCACGTGATGGACGGCGAGAACGCGTCGCGTTTGATTGCGGCCCTTGAAGAATCGCAGTCACGTCATCGCGCTGTGATCGTAATCAACTGCATGCCGGAACTCATGCGTCGCACGCGCATGGGCGGTCTCGACGCGTCGAGTCTGATGAGGAGTGGGAAAAAGGTAAAAGGGGAAAGGGAAACGGGGTCGACTCGCAAAGGAGTAGCACTACTTTCGGGAGTTGGATCGTGGGTCGGCAAACAAACGCGTAAGGCGAAAGCCCCTGGTAAAGGGAATTCAGGTAATGGTCATAACGGGCATGGCCAGTATCTGAAGTTTATTAATCGATTACCTGGTTTGCTGCGTTTTGTTCCTAACGCCGGCAAGCTGCGCGACGTTAAGAACTACCTAAACATCTTTTGTTATTTCCTGCAGCCGACGCCCGCCAATATCCGATCGATGGTTTTATGCGCGCTCAAGGAGTATGTGCCGGATGAGCGTTTGAGAAACGCGAAGATAGAACTTCTCGCGCCTGAGTCAACGCCCGCGGTTGCAATTTACCATCCCGATGCGCCTCAACTTTTTGAGACGTTTGATGAATATCGAAGCTGGTACGAAATAAGTCCAGGGTCCAAGGTCCAAGGTCCAAAGTCGAATTTTCGAACGCTCAAGCCTGATTCAACAGTAGGACTGTTGTTGATGCGACCCCAGGTCATTAGCCGGACGACGAAGCACTACGACGCACTCATCCGCGCAATCGAAGCTCAAGGCCTGGGTGTGATTCCCGCGTTATCGACATTGATGGACAATCGCGAGGCGGTATCTAGATTCTTCACTCGGGACGGTTCGAAGTCAAATCCAATTCGAAGTCCAAGGTCCAAAGTCCAAGGTCTAAGGTCAAAAGCAAAGGCCGCGTACCTGAGACCGCAGACGCATCAACTGACAACGGACAACTGACGACCGACGGACAACTGACAACCAACGGACAATTGACGACCGACAGCTCACGCGTTAGCCAAATCGTTTCCCTAACCGGCTTCAGCTTTGTCGGTGGCCCCGCGATGAATGACAGTGACGCGGCTGCTGAGTTTCTCGTCAAGCTGAACCGTCCATATCGTTCCGCCGTTAGTCTGGATACGCAGACCATTGACGCCTGGCGCGGATCGTTTACCGGACTCAATCCGGTCCAGGCGGGAATGCAGATCGCAATTCCCGAGATCGACGGTGCCACAGAGCCCTTTATTTATGGAGGAATTCCAGCGAGCGGAGTTGAGCCAGTTGCTTTGGAAGAACGTTGCGAGCGATTTGCGCGACGGTTGAAGCGTTGGAACCGCTTGCGAACCGCGCCGCGCGCTGAATTGAAACTTGCGGTAGTTGTGTTCTGCTTTCCACCTAATAAAGGGAATATCGGCACGGGGGCTGATCTCGATGTCTTTCCTAGCATCCTCGATACGCTGCGCAAGCTCGAAGCCGAAGGCTATAAGGTTGAAGTGCCCGGGTCGGCTGACGAGCTGCGAAACAGGTTGATTGGCGGAAACTCGGAGCAGTTTGCGGCGGCCGCCAATGTGGCCTACACGATGACGCCGGAAGAGTATCGCCGGTTGTGTCCATACGTTTCTGAGATCGAAGAGGACTGGGGAGCCGCGCCGGGATCGATAAATTCATTCAGCGGTGGGTTGGCGATTCAGGGCATCCACCTCGGGAATGTCTTTGTTGGCGTGCAGCCGACGTTTGGCTATGAAGGCGATCCGATGCGGTTGATGATGGCGCGAGGTGGCGCTCCGCACCACGGTTTCATGGCCTTCTATACTTATCTCAACAAAGTACTGAACGTGGATGCTGCAATCCATTTTGGCACGCACGGCTCGCTCGAGTTCATGCCGGGTAAGCAGGTGGGACTCTCAGGCGAGTGTTGGCCTGATCGACTGATCGGGGAACTGCCGAACATCTACGTTTACAGTGTTAACAATCCGTCGGAAGGTTCCATCGCTAAGCGACGCTCGTATGCGGAATTGATTTCATACCTCACCCCGCCGATTGAGAATGCAGGGTTGTACAAAGACCTGGCCACGCTCAAGGAGTTGGTGAACAACTACAGACAGGCCCAGGAAGAACTTGAACGAGCGCGTTTGTTTGATTCGATTGAACATCATGCCGCGCAGTTGAACCTGGCTGAGCGTAGCATCGCTCGAATGTAGTTTGTTCCGGGTTTGCCACCTCATCTGCGGGAGGCAGAACCGTTGCGGACGGACTTCCTTCATCCACTGCACTCAATTTAGGTAAGCTCTCAGGTCAGGAAGGGGGCATGCCCCCGCTCCTTATTCATTTCTCTTGTGGTAAGTCTTCCACCCCAATTGCTTCATAGCCTGAGACAGTTTTTCAGAGTCATCCGGCCACCACCAATCCTTATCCACTGGTATTGGAACTTCTTCTCCTCCATAGAATGCACGAAAGCTGGACCATCGATATTCCTTAGCTGACGTGACTAAGCCGGCTTTCAGGGGATTAGCATGAATGTAATTAATCTTCTGCCAGATCATCCAGGCACTCCAGAGAGGCACAGCCTTGAAGCTCTCCTGCCACACTTCATGGCTCCCTTCAGAGTCTGTTTTAAAAGTGATGCCAACGGCGGTAGATACAATTGAATGTGCCGCGACTCCTTTTAACTTGCCTGTAAATTCTTTGATTCGTCCGTCCTTCGGGTTCACGATCATGTGGAAGTGATCAGGCATTAGAACGTAGGCAATTAACTTGCTCGGCCATTCCCGTCCTAAGTCACTGTAGGTTTTGAGAAAACTCTCGCAACACTGAGGTTGTGAGAAAACGTTGAATCTTTGCGAGAAGTTGCCGGTAATGAAGTGTAGAGCACCGGGAAGATTTAGGTTTGACCATTTGCGAGTCATGAGAACAATTTCCATATATGGTTATTGTTCCTGCTCACCTAAGGCAAAGAATGAACCCTATTGGCCCTATTGCAATTGTTGCATTAGATTTTGCATCAGTGAGAGCGAAGAGCGGGGGCATGCCCCCTTCCTTACCTGAGAGGCTTTCGTAGTTGAGTTATGCAGCTACATTTGATTCATACAATTAAGGCGTTGGGTTGCAACCCAGCAACTTGGATCCCGGTGCGGGGGCATGCCCCTGAGGCTTTCATAATTGAGTCTCACAATTAAGATTCTTGGGTGATAAGGCAAAGATCTACCGAACATGCCGCGGCGTTGCAATCGCTGTTAATCGCTGGCGAAACCCTTCCGCCGTTAGCCGGTGCCGGAATGCCTCCATCCCATTAATAGTGATCACCGGAATATCGTAACGGTATCGCCTTAGCAGTTCCTGATCACTTTCAATGTTTATCTCTTCAAGCGTATATTCATCTTCCACACCGGATGCGCGAATAATTTGTTTGGCGTCGTCGCAGAGATGACAGCCCGGTCGGCTGTAGATGATCACGTGAGCTTTGGCGTCTGGTTCGTCCATCTTGTGTTTGGTAAACAGTTTAACTTAAGGCAGAAGCTCGTCGCAGAAACTATCTCAACGCGGAGGAAACATGTCGGAACAGAAACTCGATAAACAGGCAGCGGTGGCGTTGTTGAACCAGATTCTGGAAACAGAACTCGCGGGCGTGGTGAGATACACGCATTACGCGTTGATGATTTTTGGGCACAGCAGGATTCCGATTGTGAGTTGGCTGCGAGCTGAAGCTACCGCGAGCCTGGGACATGCTAACGATGCGGGCGAGCTGGTGACACATTTTGGCGAGCATCCTTCACTTAAAATCGGCCCACTGCTAGAGACGCATAAGCACGGAATCAACGACATTCTTATTGAAGCGCTCGACGCTGAACGTGCGGGTCTCGAACTTTACAAGCAGTTGTTGGACCTTGTTCAGGGCCGATCGGTGTTGCTGGAAGAATACGCGCGCCGGATGATTGCCGAAGAAGAACAGCACGTTGGCGAAGTTAACAAGATGCTGCGGAAGCCCGGCGAGATCACGCAGTTCAAAGCTGAGTAGGAATAAGTGCTGAGTGCTGAGTGCTGAGTACTGAGTACTGAGTACTGAGTTCTGAGTTCTGAGTTCTGAGTTCTGAGTTCCAACAACTGACATCTGACAACTGACTACTGACAACTGACTATTCACCACCGATGAACGATCGTCGAAAGCAACCACGGTTGCGAGTGAGCCTCGATGCGATGTGGGACAGCTCCACCGAAGCGCACAGCGCGCGCGTTAGTAATCTGTCCGAAGGCGGTTGTTACCTTGATTCCGTCGGCGATGTCAGACACGGTGAGATTGTTGGCTTTCGCATTCTGCTCCCTGACGACGACTGGCTTTACCTTGAAGGTGAAGTAAGGCATCACACGCCGGGAGTTGGCTTCGGTGTTCAGTTTGTCGACATGAACGAGGAACAAACTGAGAAGCTGAACTCACTTCTGCAACGCGCCGCTGATTCGCAGCCCGGCGATCGGGAAATCATGGCCGATCTAGTGGAAGATTAGGTCTTCGAGCAACGAGGTTTTCCCGCGCAAGCTTCACGAACAAGCTCACGACCTTCATTAGGAGTAACTCAAATGCAGGAACAACAACTTTCGGATAACAAGGCACTCACCCAACGTTGGTTTGACGAGGTTTGGAACAAAGGACGCGCCGACGCCATCGATGAAATGTTTGCTGATGATGGGATTGCGCACGGTTTGTCTGAAGACATAGAACATCCAATAACCGGACCGGCTGGTTTCCGGCCTTTCCACGCTACGTTTCGCGGCGCGTTTCCCGATATTCAAGTTGTAGTGGAAGAGATGATCGCCGAAGGCGATAAAGTGGCCGCGCGTTGCACAGTTCGCGGGAGACATGACGGAAATGAGCTCGGCGTCGCGGCTACCAAGGCCCCGGTTGATTTCACCGGCATTGCCATTGTGCGCATTCGCGACGGAAAAATCGTGGAGGCGTGGAACAACTTCGATTTCATGAGAATGAATCGCCAAATTGGTTTGATGTGACGGAACCAGACTTCATGAAAACAAATAAACGCCTTTTCACGGGATGGGCGAGGTTACGCCACCGCGAGAGCTCTCGTTCAAACGTCACTTCAAAACCAGCAGCGACGAAAACCTGATGCCACTCCTCGCCGTTACGGAATGTGCATGGTCCGGTTCGCTTGCGCCACTTTAAGTCGTGTAAGGCGCAAACCAGGCGGTCCCACCACCTCTCCGGCATGTCCTCGTAGATAAGTGCCATTCCGTCTTCGTTCAAAACCCGCGAGACTTCCGCCAAAACTACATCTAGTTTCTGGGCGTGATGCAGGACATAACAAAGCAGTACCGCGTCGAAAGATCTGTCTCTCACTGGAAAGTGAACACCGTCAAATTGCTGATAATCGATCGGCGCTGCAGTCGTTCGTCCTAAATCAATTCCGGTCACATCTGCTTCGAGCAGCGCCGACAGGTGATGCGCAATAAAGCCACTGCCGCAACCAGCGTCTAACACGCGCGAATACCGCGGCACATACTGCGATATCTCGAGCGCCATGTCGTATGCCCGGCCGACCTTGCGGCGCCGCACCTCACGCTTGAAGCGGCGACGCCAGCCGTCGAAAATTCCAGTCGTGGTTTTTCCAGTCGAACGCGGGCGCGCCAAGCCAATCGACTCGGAATCTGAAAAGAACGGAGGCGCGGTTTGTGGAACGGTTGAAATTGGTAATGAGTGCTCAATCATGCGCAATGTAGGAGCAAGTGTGATGCCGAATCACTGGGAAGGGAATTGCGGGGAAAAACCGATGAGAAAATTATTGCGCCCAATTATCGCGACGGGTGAACGCAAAGATCAGCAGACACATGACAGTGTGTTGGGCGTCGCCGGATCACTCGGTGCCGATCCTCTGGGTAAGGAAGAGGGGCTTGCCCCCGCTCTTTGAGTTAAAAGCGGGCGCAAGCGCCTCTTCCCAACCTGGAGGTTTTGAGCTTGATCAATCCATTCAATCTCTTGTGAGCGCAGGTTAACAACCTGGTCGTTTTGGAGGGAGGCGCGTTCGTTCGGTAAGATGTGAGAACAACTTATTCAATCAGAGGTAAACATGACCAAGCTCGTGGGTTTCCTTCTCATTTTCGGTCTATCGGCCTTGGCGCTCGCTCAGGGCACCCGTCCCAACTCATCAAGACAACTGCCTCCCGGTTATTGGCCGCTCGAAAAGAGTCAGCCGATCATCGACAAGACGCAGGTAATACGTTTGTCGCCCGACCTGTCACATCTAACACCGGGCGAACGCACAGCGGTTGCCAAGTTGATCGCGGCTGGGAAGATCTTCCAACGTCTCTACGAAAAACAGCGACACCCCCAGGCTGGCTCATCGTTCGCCGATCTCAGAGCACTTGATAAGCGCCTTGGCTCCCCGGTCGTCACCCAAAACCTCCTTATGCTGTATCGGCTGAATCAGGGACCAATAGCGACGACGTTGGAAAACAAGCGCGAAGCGTTTCTGCCGGTCGGTGAGGTGCAACCCGGGAAGAACGTTTATCCGTGGGGCGTCAAGAAAGAGGAGCTTGACGCTTTCTTGAAGGACTCTCCGGATCAGCGCGACGACATTTTAGGCCTGCGCTCGGTTGTGAGAAGGACGACACCCGAAAATCTGCGAGCGGATATTGCGAAGCTCACCGAAAATCCGGCCCTTGATGTTTTGCATCCCGGACTAAAAGACGAGTTGCAGGTCCTTTTGGGTGTCAAGCGAAGTACCAAACCAAGGAGCGGTGGACCTCGCCCGCGTCCTGCGTTTTATGCCGTGCCGTATTCTGTTGCTTACTCGTATCCGGACGAGTTGATTCAGGTTTACTCGTTGTTGAATGAAGCCGCGGACGCAGTTGAGAAAGATGACGAGGAGTTTGCGAGGTATTTGCGCAACCGCTCGCGCGATTTGTTCTCTGATGATTACGAATCAGGCGATGCGTCGTGGGTAACTGGTCATTTCAAGAACCTGAATGCGCAGATTGGTTCTTACGAGACTTACGACGACGAGCTTTTCGGCGTAAAGACATTCTTTGCCTTCAACGTGCTGAGCGCGCGGCAACAGGAAACCACGGCGTTGCGCCAGGCGATGAAGGGCATTCAGGCTCTGGAAGACTCGTTGCCTTACGATCATCATAAGAAAGTTCGTGAAGACATTCCGGTAGGCGTCTACGACGTCGTCGCAGATTTCGCGCAATCACGCGGGGGTAACACGGCAACAATCCTCCCGAATGAAAGCTATTTGGCCCGCAGGTATGGGCGGATAATTCTGCTGCGCGCCAACATCATGCGCGATCAGAGTATCTTTTCATCAACCTCGGGAAACCTGGCTGCGGCAATTGGGGTTGAACAGGCGAAGGAACTAACGGCGGACGGAAACTTCTATCGAACGCTGTGGCACGAAGTCGGGCATTACCTCGGCGTGGATCGCACTAAAGACAATCGTGATCTTGATGAAGCGTTGCAGGAAAATGCGAGCGCGATGGAAGAGATGAAGGCTGACCTCGTCTCGCTGTTTGTCGCTCAGGCGCTCCGCAAGCAGAACTACTATACCGATGCTCAACTACGCAGCGTTTACGCGGGTGGCATCCTGCGCGTCTTGCAAAACAACAAGCCGCGACGCGACCAGCCATACAACACGATGCAGTTGATGCAGTGGAATTACTTTTTGGAGAACGGGCTGCTGACCTTTGATCCGTCAACCAAAGAAATGCGCGTGCATTATGACAAGTATCACGATGTGGTGAAGAAGCTACTGACGAAGGTGTTTGACGTCCAGTATCAGGGGGACAAAGCCGCGTCCGATCGCTTTATCGACCAGTACACGACCTGGGACGAGAACCTGCATGGGGCGATTGCGAAGAAGATCCGCGATCAGCAGCGATACCGGTTTAGGTTGTTTAAGTATGAGGCGCTTGGCGAGTAAGCGGAAGAGGCCTCTTTGGACAGGGGAAAAAGCAACGGGATTTATCATTTATCATTTGTCATTTTTGGTCATTTAAGAAGACCCGCGTGAAGCGCGATACCTCAACGATTAGTTGGGATTGATCTAGGTAGCATTTCAGGATCGCGTTCACGAATACAGAACCGGGAGCGATAGCGACCGGGTTAGGCTCGGCGGGGCCAAACATCGGGCGATGATACGATAGCCCTCAAGATGAGTTGCACGAAAACAGAACCGGGAGCGATAGCGACCGGGTTAGGCTCGGAGGGGCCAAACATCGGGCGATGAAACGATAGCCCTCAAGATGAGGTGCACGAATACAGAACCGGGAGCGATAGCGACCGGGTTCAAGATTCGAAGGCTCTACTCTAGTCCGTTAATCTAGTCCGAGTTTTTGCATTCTCTTCAAAAGGCAGCGCAGTCCCACGAGCTCGCAATCTCGCTACGTCGAAGACTATAAGTTTCCGCCATGGATACTGAAGTCGGCGACGAGCATATCCCACTGGCCTATTTCATTACCTTCCGCGCATACGGCACGTGGTTGCATGGTGATTCGCGTGGATCGGTAAATCGATTCCAGAATCGTTTTGGCACGCCCTACGTCGCCTCAAACCGCCTTTGGCGAGAACATAATGAAAAGCAACTTACTCAGTCTCCAGTGTCTCTGAGACGACGTCAAAGAGCGATCATCACAGAAGCCATTAAGGAGACTTGTAGAATTCGCAAATGGGATTTCTGGGTGACGAATGTTAGAAGTAACCATGTTCATACAGTTGTTTTTGCGGAATGCAAACCTGAACGAATTCGCTCAGCGTTCAAGGCCAATGCGACACGAAAACTGCGGGAAGGTGGGTGCTGGAAGTCAGATAGGACTCCATGGGCTCACCGAGGAAGTATTAAGTATCTATGGACGGAACAGGACGTAATTAACGCGAGGGTTTACGTGGAGTATGAACAAGGGGAATGAAATGGGTATGTTTGCGAAACCGATCGAGAGTCTCACCCGGTCTTGAACCCGGTCGCTATCGCTCCCGGTTCTGTCTTCGTGAAACTCATCTTGAGGGCTTTCGTATCATGGCCTGATGTTTGGCCCCTCGGAGCTTGAACCCGGTCGCTATCGCTCCCGGTTCTGTATTCGTGAAAGCGATCCTGAAATGCTACCTAGATCAATTCCAACTAATCGTTGAGGTATCGCGCTTCACGCGGGTCTACTTCTTAAATGACCATATGAAAAATGACAAATGAGAAATGATAAATTCGGTATGTTTTTTCCCAGTCGTAACCATCAAGATCATTTTCCAAATGCATCACCCCCCAGAAAATTCTCCCGCACGTAGGTAACCGTGTCGTGCAGCGTCTCCCCAGGGTCGCGTGGGCGGAAGCCGAGTTCGCGCGCGGCCTTACCGCAGTTCAAGTACCAAAAGTATTGCGCCATCTCGATCTCGCCAGGCTCGACAGGTGACGCGAAATTCCATTGTTTGAAAAGCGAATCAACTAACTGCGAGCCGGCAATGGCCCACTTCGACGGTATTGCAATCTTTGGTGCGGCGACTTTCGTCAACCTTTCCAACCGCCCAAGAAATTTTGAAAACGTCCAATTCGCCGCGCCCATCAGGTAACGTTCGCCGTGCCGGCCTTTCTTCATGGCAACGCGAAAAGCCCTGGCGGCGTCGCGCGCATCTACAAAACTCAAACCACCTGTGGGAACAGCGCTGATCTTCCGCGCCATGAAATCAAGCACAACTTTGGTTGAACTCAGACGATCGTCGCCTGGTCCAAGCAGCAAACTTGGATTCATGATGACGACGCGGCGTCCCTTGCCGTTGAAACGCTCCAACGCGGCCATCTCCTGATACATCTTGCTCGCGTAGTAGGGCCAACGAGCGATGATGTCGAGTGGCGGTGGATAGGACTCATCCGGGGCCAACTCTCCGTCTTCAGTAACTGCAATCGTGCCGCTCGTCGAAGCCAGCACGATTGTTTTGACATCGGCAGCTTTGGCCGCATCGCAAAGCAGGCGCGTTCCTTCAACGTGCACTTTGTACATGTCTCGAGCGTCTTCACGATCACGCGAAACCTTGCCCGCGAGATGGTAAACGTCGCTGATGCCTTCGACGGCGCGCTTAACATCCGACTCATTCGTGATCGAGCCTTCGAAAGTCTCAACACCAAGGTTTACGAGCCAATCCGGAATCGATGTCGCCATGACGCGAACGTCGCGCGCGCCGTCAGCAACTAGTTGCTTCACCAGGTGAGACCCGAGAAAGCCTGTGCCACCAGTTACGAGAGTGGACGGCCGCTCACGTTTCTCGATCGCGGCGCGGCGCTTCGTGCCCGCCTTGACCGGCGTCAATCGTGCTGTGCGTTTACCGGGTGTTTTAGTGGTGGTTCGCATCTACGCGGTGATGGTTCAGTCTGTCTTAATACCCTTGTGACTGTTCGAACTGAAATTGAATTGCGGAAGTTTCGACATTCTTATTTCCCCTCCCCGCAAGCGGGGAGGGGTTGGGGGTGGGGCTGGCGAGCGCCGCACCTCTCCCCAACCATCTCCACTCGTGGAGAGGGGCCGCTGTCAGTTCGTTTCGCCGACAAGCTCTTCTGAATTTCGTTCGGATAATTGCGCCCGCCGTTCGGCCTTCCATTGCTTGCGCAGTTCCTTAGCATCAAAGGGCCGACGCGCGTGGTCGCGCAAGTCTTCAACTACATGCCGGACGTAAGCCGCTATCAGCCGGTAAGCCTCCGCGCGCGGCATTCCCGTCGTCATTTCCTGCAGCTCTTCGAGCGTCAGATAACGCCCAATGCGCGCGCCAACCTTTCGGCTCTTGATAAGGTTTGAACCCTTCGGCATGGCCTGATACGTGCCGTAAATGTAGACCGGAAGAATTCCCACTCCTGCGTGCAGCGACAAGTAACCGATGATCGGTTTGAACTCTGCCATTTCGCCCGTCATTGAACGCGTGCCTTCGGGAAAGATGAGTGCGTTGAAACCGCGATCCAGAAATGAACGCGCGTGACGAAGCGACTGCCGGAGCGAACCGCTGCGCTCCATCGGCACAAGGTTAGTAAAGTTTTCAATCACCGCACGTTTGTATTTCGTGTCGAAGAAGTAGTCGGCGGCAGCGAGCACTACCATGTCTTTGCCCGCTTCACCGAGCGCCATCTTGGTCAAACCCATGTCGAGGTGCGATGCGTGATTCGCGGCGACAATAAAATTGGTGTAAGGCGGAATGTTGGAACGGCCCTCATAGTGCGTTTCGAGCAGGCGGTCGTAGAAAAGCTTTTGCAACGCATCGCCGGCCTTGTTTCCTGCGACCTGAATGAAAGACGGAACGTTGATTTCGTCATCAGTCGCACGGCCTGACCCGAGTCTTGAATCAGCATCGACCGACGAGGCACCGCCGCGGCGGCTCACCACAGTGAGCAATTCTCTTATGTCCTGTACTTCATTCAACCGTTCCGGAGCGGAAATCGAGCCGCCTGCGTTTTCGATGGCAGTAGCCAACTCAACAAACATCAGGCTGTCGAAACCGATGTCCGCGAGTCTTGAACTTAATGAGATATCGGAAGTCGAGCGGTTACTGACATTAGCGACGATGTTGATCAACCAGCGACTGGACGAGTCGGCGCGCTCCGCCACACCCGATTCTGACTTACTGCTCGTCTCCAGAGATTCAAGAATCGCTGTCACCTCCGCGCGCTTAACCTTGCGCGTAGCAGTGCGCGGCAATTCCATGTCGGTAAATTGCAAAACTTTAACGCGCTTGTAATAGGGCAACGACGAGGAAACTTCGCGGAAGTGTTCTTCCACACGGCGTCGCAGCTCGTCTCGCGATAAAGCGATGTCGTATTCATCGTCCGCAACGACGAGACACGCCACTTTCTCACCGATGCCGTCGGGCAAACCGACAATGCTGAGCTCCTTCACATACGGCGAGTTTGAGTAAACTTCCTCCAGCTCGTCCGGGTAAACATTCTTGCCGTTCGTGTCGACAATTATTTCCTTCGAACGTCCGACCAAAAACAGATTCCCATCGTCATCGAGTTTGCCGAGGTCGCCTGTATACAGCCATCGTTCGACGATCGTGTTGCGAGTGGCACTCTCGTCCGAGTAATAACCCAACATAACATTTGGACCACGCGCGATAACTTCACCAACGCCGCTTGAGTCAGCGTTGGCGATGCGCACTTCGACACCAGGCAACGGGCGGCCAACACTACCGGTCAACATTCGGTTTTCCGGCCGAGTGACCGTAAGCACTGGAGAAGCTTCAGTTAGTCCATAGCCTTCAAGAATCGTGAAGCCCAGTCCCTGGAAGTCTTTCTGGATCTTTTCACTAAGCGCCGAGCCACCGCTAATGAAATAACGAATGCGTCCGCCCAGGCCTTCGTGGATTGGATAAAACGCGATCGGACCAAGGTTAAGCGGCGTGTTGTCGCGCAACCATGCATTCGCTTTGATCAAGCCGTCGGCCGTTTTCCCTATCAGGTCGCTGCGTTCGTACAGCTTGTTCTTAATGCGGCGATGCAGAAGTTCCCACAGCGCCGGCACTCCGACCATCCCGGTGACATGGCCGTTCTTGATCGCGCGCGCCAGCGCGTCACCCGTCAGCTCGGGAAGGTAAGTTATCTGCGCGCCGCGACTTATTGGAGTCAGAAACCCGGTGGAGAACTCAAACGTGTGATGGAGTGGCAACACTGACAGCACGCCGTCTTTTGTCGTCATGTCAAAAACTGACGAGAGCATCGACACCATGCTGGTTAGATTGCGATGCGAGAGCATCACGCCTTTGGGCCGGCCCGTCGTACCCGATGTGAAGATCAACGAAGCGAGTGTTTGAGCAGTCACGCGCGAGGGAAGGAGCGCGAGTCGTTGTTCTTCGGTCGTCTTATCAGGCAGAGCGAAGACTTGGTCGAAAGTCCATACGCGCGCGGAGATTCCTTCCTCCTTGAGCCTTCGTCGCAGCTCTGGTTGGTCCTCATCAATTTTGTCGCTGAGGATTATTCCAGCGGCCTCACCGGCGCGCGCGAAGTTAACAATTTCCTCGGTCGAGCTTTCAGCATCGACGGGAATGCAACTGGCGCCTGCCTTGAGTACACCGAAATAGGACATTCCCCATTCCGGCGCGTTTTGGCTGACCAGCATTACGCGATCGCCCGGCTTAATTCCTTCGCCTGCCAGGAAACCTGCCGCGCGGGTAGCTAGTTCACGCAGATCTGCATACGTGTATTGTTCTCGCCGGCCATCGCGCTCGATGCGCATCGCAACCCTGGTCGCGTGGCGCTTGGTCGAGGTTTCAAACAGCTCGAGCAAATCGCGATACGTGTAGATTCGCTTCGGCTGCGCCCGCATGTCTTCTTCCAGCGTCGGGAAAACCCATTTCTTCAGCCCGGGCAAATGCACATTCAGCCAGTAGTCGTACCAGTCAAGCTTTTCGGGGGACCAGCTCAGCAGTCCCTTTTCATCTTTCCTGATCTTTTCAAACAACGCTCTAACGTTGTCCGAACGAAAGATGTAAGCGTTCTCGATCGTGAAGGGACGAAACATATCGAACGCTTCCGCAGTCTCGTGCGTTATTTCCTCGACACGATCCACGCCCGTCTTCATCCGATCGATCACTTCCCCAACCCGACCCCCGCCCCAGCGTGGCCGCGCCCGATCCAAAAGTGATGACGCTTTTTTCGCGGCCGAGTTGAACATCGGCGTGGAAAACTTTTCGA
Source organism: Pyrinomonadaceae bacterium (assembly GCA_963730985.1). Taxonomy (GTDB): domain Bacteria; phylum Acidobacteriota; class Blastocatellia; order Pyrinomonadales; family Pyrinomonadaceae; genus PSRF01. Next base: position 1,100,016 of record CAVSTX010000004.1, on the reverse strand, counting down.
AACTCGCAGTGGTGACCGCCCGCGGCTCCATGCGGGCGGCAATCTTGTTGACGAACTTGTTGCCCGAGTCTTTCTCGGTGAAGTGCTTCCGTTTGTAGAGGCCGACAAGTCCGATGATTCGATCCATATTGTTAGGATTCGAATCTCCCGTCGCCGCCTGGTAAACCAGTTCCGGCTGCTCGATGCACGCCTGCGCGGAGACGGCCAGCATCACCGAAGCAACTTGATCGACGGGCGTGATGTCGAGAATCAGTTTGTCGTTGGCGGGAATTTGCGTCTGGCCTTTGAGCACCAGAAAGATGATTGGAGCAGTCGTCGTGAAGCCTTCGTTCCACCCAGGAAACGGATAAGAAAGCGCTGACTCAACTATGCTGGGCCGGACAATACTGCGCACCATCCCCGTTTCGGCGGCCACGAGTTGTTCACCGAGCGACTTGGTGTAAGTGTAAATGTTGGGCCATCCCCAAAAGGCAGATCGTTCCACGCCGAGTTCTGTGAGGCGCGTCCGGATCCAGACTTTTCGTTCACGCGCGACGGCGAGTCCGAGTGCATCAGGATCGTCGGAGTCTCGTCCCTCGTCGTACAAACGTTTCCGCGCCAGCTCGCGGAATTTAGCCACCATCATCGCGTCGCGCGCTTCTTCTCTCGCTCTTTCCGCTAGCTTGGCGCAGTCGGCGATTTCCTGCTCGACGGAAAATTCGACGCCGGGAAGTTCGTCTTTGCGTGGAAAGTAACCAGGAACGGGATCATTTTCCCAAACCGGGCCGGAACGGTTGCCGGCAACGAAGCAAGTGGACACATGCACGAGCGCCGGACGTTTCATGCGTCGGGCGAAGGCGATGACATTTTGAGTGCCGACAACGTTTGTTCTTAAAGCACTCTCGAGTGTGGGATTGAATGTGACGTTCCCAGCGCTGTTCAATACCACGTCGACGTCATCGGCGATTCGCTGGGCCTGTTCTTCGGTGTAACCGAGATTGGTTTCACCGATGTCTCCGCCTACAACCACAACCTTGTCGCGAATAAAGCCTTCGAGGGCGCCGCCGTATAGTTCTCGGAGGGGATCAAACGGAGGCGCCGTGATAACGCTGTTCCAGAATCTGACCTCTGACTCTTCCTGCGAACGAGCACGCACGGTCACGTAAACGCGTCCTACGTTCGGGAAGCGATGCAGCAGCATGCTGAGCGTGACTTTTCCTAGAAAGCCCGTGCTGCCGATCAGAAAGATCTTACGATCCTTATAAATGTCAGTTGGCGATAAACTCATCGTCTTAAGTGGCACAGACTTTAGTCTGTGTTGTTTGTAGAAAGAATCAAGCAACACAGACTAAAGTCTGTGCCATTACGTCATTCCATATCCGCGATGCCAATCATCGGTTGATGCAGCATGGTGATCTCTGCAGAGCTGCCCATGAAACTGCGCGCCATGGCAATCGCTTCGGTTAAATTGTCTGCGCGGTCCCAACCCAGCATCGCTGGCACGTGAGCATTTTCTGCGCCTGCGGCGATAACCTTACCTACGTGCTGCCGGCCATTTTCGCCCCAATACCACATGAAAAACGGGTGCGCGCCGTGATAAGCGTTCCCGCGCCGGTACATCTCTACGTAGCTCGGATTGTTTGCAAACTCGCGTTCGTATTTATCACGCAGTACAAACGCATCGCGTGTTTCCGGTAACAGGCGATTGAAAAACTCGATGTAGCTCGGGTGAAACTTGTGATCAAACTCGTCGTAGCACGGATGATGCAGAATCAACACGCCGCCTTTTCTCAACAACGGTTTATTTCGATAGAAATTGAAGTGATAACCCAGACCCATTACCTGGACTAGCAACGGGTTGAGAATCGAATAAACGTTATATGGAGAAATGTCAGGAATGCCGGTGATCAGAATGTCGCATTGTCCACGGACGGGAATTAAATACTGGGCGAATCCCTTCTCCAAAATCTTTTCGTGCACCGGTTCAGTCTTGCCCGCATGACAGGCAATCATTTCGTACTGCGCCGGACGAGAATGTAATAGCTTTCGTCTCGCCTGCCGCGGCAACTTGCTCATCGTGTAACGCATCGCTTCAAACTTCATCCGATCAAAAGCGGTGAAGTCGTCCTCATTCTTCAGGAGGAAATCCATGTCGCCTTTGTACATGCGATTGTTGATTGCGGTTTCGATGTGAAACACGTTGAGCGTGTCGTCAACGATCTTTCCGAGCCGGTGGACTTTGTGGTTCAGCTCTGAACGTTTGGGGTCCATGTAGCTGTCGGAGTCGCGAATAGTTTGCGGCTCGTGGTGCGCGCGCAGGGATTCGTAATCGCAGAGGCCAACGGCAACTGACTTATGGCCGCCGTCCATTGGCACCAGATTGATGTTGACGTAAATCAGCAGGTCGCTTTCCGCCGCCCGCCGGTTGAGCGTTAGGGGTTCTTTGTGGGGCGTTTCACCAATCTTCAGCAGGCCATCGGTCCACTCTGCATCGTGGTTGTAGTAACGATCCGGGTAATACTCATCAAAAACTCGCTTGCCGGCCATTCGCTTCATCTCCCACTCCGTCATTTTGCGGTGCAGGGAATTGGCAATAATGATGTGAATGTCGTCGACACCATGGCCGGTTAGCATGTCGAGAACAATCTCCAGGACTGTCTGCCGGATGTCAGGCGTCGCCATCGGAGGCAGAGGCAGACTGATGTCGTCAACAGCGATCGTTACGCGCATGCCCGGCTCGAGTTGGGCAAACAACGGATCACAGCCGTGCGGATGGTTTAGCGCATAACGAATCGCAGCTTCGCGATTGGGCAGACCTTTGATCGGCGGGTTTGGATAAAGCACGCGGGTGCCAATCGGCAAATCCTCGAGGATGAAATCCTCACCCGAAGGCATGATGCGCGGCGCGCTGTCGCGGTCGATGTAGACCACCGATTCATGTGTCTTGCGTCTTAGTTGGAGGGCCATAGTTGGTAAATGGTGAATCGTAAATGGTAAATGGTAAATGGTCGAAAAGCGGCCTGGGTGAACGCGCTAATTCAAACCGAACGAAGTTCTCTGCGCAAATGTTGACTCAGTCCCGTAATTAATCGCCCTATTCGCTCAAGTTGGCGAAGAAGTTCCGAAACGCTAGTTTCATCGAGATAACCCAAACGGTGAGCGATTATCAACTCAGTTTCCAACTCGCTGGCAGAACCTTGCGAGTTTGAAAGAAAATGGACGAACTCCTTCTTTGAGTTACGTCCGGCTCCCTCAGCGATGTTCGCCGGAATTGAAATTGCTGCACGACGCAATTGGCTAGTCAGGCCGTAGCGCTCTTCTTTTGGAAATCCTTCAGTTCTTTTGTAAACCGCAACGACTAGTTCCAGAGCTTTAAGCCACGCTTCTAATCTCTGATGGGGACGCATATGTGACTCCTTTAGCTAAAGGGTTCACCATTTACCATTTACTATTCACCATTCACTTAAGATTAAGAATCGGCCAATCATGATGCAGCGCAGTTTGGCGCAGCCTCATATCCGGATTAATCACCGCGGGATGACCGACGATGGATAGCATCGGTAGATCACTCATGCTGTCGGTATATGCGTAGGAGTCGCTCAGGCTAAGACCTTCGCGTTCCGCGAAGACTCTGATCCATGACGCTTTCGTTGCTGCGGCCATTACCGGTGGCAGCAGCCGTCCGGTGGCAACTCCATTGACGAACTCGAGCCGGTTGGCAACGTACTCGGTTATACCCAGGTGCTGCATCAAAGGTTCAACTGAGACGTCGAGTGCACCCGTTACGACAACCTGTCGCAGGCCGAGACTGCGTGATTTCTCCAGCAGCTCGTATGTGCCAGGAAAGACGGCCGGCCTCAGGACTGACAGAAAGAGATCTTCTGCCAGAAAACGCAACCGGTCTTCTTTGACTCCTTTGTATCGTTTGAAGTAGAGGTCGTTAAAAACTTTTCGGCTGTACTGGTCCGTCACGGCAAAGACCGGCAGGCTAAAAAGAGTAGCAGCGCTTTTCTTGAAGCTTCGGAACAGACCGGGTTCGTTCCGGGCGTAGAAACTCAACGTATGTACCAGGTTGGTACTAACCAGAGTTCCTTCGAGGTCGTAAAAAGCAGCCGCTGCCAAACCACCCTCCGCAGTCTCAATTCAGATTGGTTGTGACGAGGGCGACAATATAACCCAATCTTCAAGGGTTCCCACTAATCATAAAACCATGTGTACAGAGCAACCATACAATCCGCCTCGACTTGTGCGAAAACCCAAGCAAATACGCGTTTAGTAGGTCAATAGGACAAACGAAAGGGAGGGCTACTGGCGGGATCCGGCGCGCTTTAGCTCTTCGAGCGTACGCTTGTGCTGTTCGAGTTTTTGGCCAGCCTCACCCATTTTGCCTTGTGAGGTGAGCCGCTGGTAGTCCTCGAATTCCTGGATGGCACGGTTGATTAGTTGCTGCACATTCTGGCTTGGTGAGGGTGGTGGCGTCGCTGTTGGGGACGCGGGGCCTGGTTTGTCGGACGGCGTCTCAGGTTTTTGCTCGGTTGCCGGTTGGGCGATGTCGCCGGCAAGATTCCGCAACGCTTCATCGAAGGTGCGCCCATACCCAAGCTTGTCCTGGGCTGCCAGCACAACCATTCTCAACTCGGGCATCGGACTGCTCTCGGCGCGGAGGTAAATCGGCTCCACGTACAGAAGAGAACTGCCGATGGGTATCACGAGAAGGTGACCACGCAATACGCGTGACCCCTGTTGGTTCCAAAGTGTGAACTGGGACGACAGTTCCGAGTTTTGGTCGATGCGTGCTTCGATTTGCAGTGGACCATCGACGAGGCGCGATTCGGGGAAGTTATAAATCAGCAGCTTGCCGTAGTTATCCCCGTCGCTCCGGCCGGCCATCCAGCCGATCATGTTGTTACGTCCTGCGGGAGTGAACGGAAGAATCAGAACAAACTCCGTCTGCGACTGCTCTCCCGGCAACTGCATGAGCACGAAGTAAGGATCGATCTGTTGCGGCTGCTTCCGGTTTTGCTCATCGAGTCCGATCTTCTGGGCCACGTTCCAAACGTCTTCTCTTTGGAAGAAAACCTTGACGTTCTTCGTGTGGTAAAGCCCGTACACTTCGCCTTGAACTCGAATCAAAGTTTCTGGATAGCGTATGTGCTCACGCAGGTCCGCCGGCATCTCGCCGCGATCCTTGAACAAGCTTGGAAACGTGGCGCGATAGGCGGCAATCAAGGGATCTTCAGGGTCGAATACGTAGAAACTAGTCGTGCCGTTGTATGCATCGATAACTACTTTCACGCTGTTGCGGATGTAGTTGATCCGGTCCTCGCCAACCCGGTGATGTCGCGAATACGGATAAGTGGCCGACTCGGTATATGCGTCTATCAACCAAAACAGCCTGCCATCATTAGCGATAACGAGGTAAGGATCTTTGTCGTAAATCAAAAACGGGGCGATCCCATTTACTATTTCGTCGATGTTTCTACGAATCAACACGCGGCTCTCGGATGAGACGTCATCTGAGAACGGCAACTTTGATAGGTCGCCTAACGCCCAGGCCAAAAGCATGCGACGCGCACCGCTGCCGAGGGGGATGCCGCCAGTGCCTTCATAATTCGTGTAAGTATTCGTCTCGCCTTGCGGGTAGTTAAACTCTTTTTGTCGCGTCTTTACGTAGACGTCAGTATTTGTCTCCTGACCGTAATAGATCTCAGGCCGCGTCACCTTGATGTCAGGCACGCTCGATTCGATGGGCATGTTTGAGACAATGAAGCGCGGCATCCCTTCGGGTGTAAAGCCATTGGCCGTGTTCATCGTCAGGCCGTACCCGTGCGTATAAATCAGTTTTTCGTTGATCCAGTTACGAGAGGATTCCGGAAGTTTGCTTGTATTGATCTCGCGCGCCGCCAGCATTACCTGTCGCGTGTTGCCTTCCAACCGGTAACGGTCAACGTCAACATCAGGAAAATCATAGTAAGTTCTGATTGCCTGGATTTGCTTGAGAGTGTCCTGAAGCGCCGACCAATCCCATAGACGAATGTTATCCAGCGTTGGCCGGTTGTCCGCGAGGTTGAGGCCGGCAATGGAATTCTCCGCGGGAAACTCACGCAGCTCTACTTGTTCCAGACCAAACGCCCGCCGAGTCCAATCGATATTGTGTTGGATGTACGGTGTTTCGCGCCCCAGTTCGTTTGGCTTGACGATGAAGCTACTGACATAGGCGGGAACTGCAACTACTCCGATAACGTAAACAGCAACCGGGACGGCGAGCGCCATCAATAACAAACGCAACCTTTGCATGGTGAAAGCGTTGACAATTGAAATCACTGCCGCTACCAGAAGCGCAATGCTAACGAGTGTAAGCGCCGGTAACAGGTAGTTATGTTCAGTAAACGTAACGCCGGAAAAGATTTGATGGTCGCTCCAGAGGTAGGGATAGCGCGAAAGGTAGGTTCGCCACGCCAAAAAGATCAGGAACAATGCCAGCGCGATAGATACTGCTGCGAGTGGTTTCCGGGTGGGTATGCGTGTGGCCGTCTTTAAAACTTTTTGCGGAACACTGAGGAGCGAATAGGCAATCGCCGCAACTAGAATGACAAATGCTAAAGTCAGCAGCCAGGCCGCAATGTTGTTGTGGATTGGCAGGGAAAATAAATAAAAGCTCAGTGGCTTTTGAAAAATCGGATCGGAAGTGGGAAGCGTGGAGTGGTTCCAGTAAAGCGCGAAGGGCCGCCAGTCGTCTTTCATCGACAGTCCGTAAAACAGACCGAACATGATTGAGATGACCCACGAAATTGGGCGGACGAACCGTTGGGGCGAAAAATAGACTGGCTGGTTGTTTACGACAATAGTTCGACCCTGCAGGGTTTCAGCGGCAAAGGCTTTTTCAAGTAGCCATAATCCCCCGCGAAGCAAAATGACGGTGGCAATTGCAAAACCGAAGAAGAGACCGGCTTTTAGTTTGAAGATGTACCAGTAAACGTCGGAAAAACCGAGGGAGCCGAACCATAGAGCGGAGAGAAAAACCGAGAGAGCGCGAGACGCAAAGATGAACAGCAGAATGATCGCGATGATGACCCAGACCCGCCATCGCCTGCGCTTTGGCGGTCCGACATCGATAACTTCAGCTTCATGTAAAGGGGCTGGATCGGCCAAGTGCCAATAGGATACTGCCGATCCCAACAGTACTCAATGCGGGAAGATGCCGGGAATGTAACTGAACAAGTGACGGGGCCGCCGTATCCGTCACGTTTAACCGCGCCAGAACGCGCGTGTATAATGAGTGTTGTTAGATTTGTTTAATTGCACGTACAGCTTTTTACTCGTCTTAAACATCAGTGTGATCGTCTAAGCGTCGACGTTAGGTCAAATCACGCCAGTTATTACCAATGCTTTTGCCGGAGACAATTTTGCAGGGCCGTTATAGCGTCGTTCGCCAATTGGGGCAGGGCGGGATGGGCGCTGTTTATGAAGCGATCGACGAACGCCTTGATACCACGGTTGCGCTGAAAGAGACTTTGTTTGCGGATGAACGCTTGCGGAAGCAGTTTGAGCGCGAGGCGCGCCTGCTTGCTCGCATGCACCATCCGGCGTTGCCGCGCGTCAGCGATCACTTTTCAGAAGGCGACGGCCAATTTCTGGTAATGCAATACATTGCGGGTGAAGACCTTGCTGAGATGATGAGAATCAAGCAGGGCCCGTTTCCGCCGGACCAGGTTTTGACCTGGGGTGATCAGTTGCTCGACGCGCTTGATTACCTGCACACGCAGGATCCGCCAATCATCCATCGCGACATCAAGCCGCAGAACCTCAAACTAACTTCAAGAGGTCAGATCATTCTGCTCGATTTTGGGTTGGCTAAAGGCCAAATCGCGGGTGTGTCGGTGGTAACTACTTCAGCGAGCATATATGGCTACACGCCAAACTATGCGCCGCTCGAACAGATTCAGGGACTCGGAACGGACTCGCGCAGCGACATCTACGCGCTCGGCGCCACTTTGTATCACCTGATGACGGGTGTGAAACCTCCTGACGCGCTAACGCGCGCGGCAGCCCTCGTAAACGGTCAACCGGATCCGTTGATCCCTGCGAATCAGGTCAGCAGCTTTATTGGGCCTGAGGTGGCGGGTGTGCTCGCGCGCGCGATGAGCCAAAACCGCGAGCAGCGCTATTCGAGCGCATCGGGCATGCGCGCGGGATTGAAAGGGACGTCCGAAGTTGCAACGATCTCCGACCGGGCAGAAGCCGCTACCGTCGTGTTTCAGTCTCCGTCGAGTGTTCCAACGGTGCCGGGACAAAGTCAGACCGCGATGAAGACCGGCGAAACTACAGTCGTTCAGTCGCAGGCAAGACCTCGAAGTTTGGCGCCCTGGTTCGCCGCCGCCGCCGCAGTTGTGTTAGTCGGCGCGTTGTTTGGCGTTTACTACGCATATCAACGACGGAACACTCCAACAGCGGTTGATGCGAACCAAAGCAACGTGAACGAGCAATCGACTGTTACTACGTCGCCGTCGCCGTCTGAAGAGATCGACGTTGATCTGGAACCGTCTGCGGGAACTGTTCCCGAAGACAGGAAGGCAGAAGCATCTGTCGCGAAGCCGGAAGTTACCGCGAGAAAAACAGTTGACAAGCCGAAAGACAAGGGTGAAAACGCAGCGGCGGCGCCAAAGGATGCTCCCAGTCCGCCGTTTGTGTTTGACCGCAATCAATTCCCGAGTCCCACGATGATTGATCCGCGCGCATACCAGACGGAGGATGACAAGAATCGATTGCTTCGCCGACAAGGACAGTTGCCAACCATCAGAAATCTGCCGGACGGCTCGAAGTTGATTACCAATACCGATGGAACGCGAACGCTGGTAATGCCAAACGGCACGACGCGTGTACTGCGGCGAGGTGAGCGACTCCAACGGCTTCAGCAGCGCCGGACGGCTCCTTAGTGAACCGTTCAAAACAACCCGACGAGAAATGAATATGCACTTGGTTAAATCTCGAATTCTACTGATCTGTTTGTTAACTACGCTTGCTCTGAGCGCCGCAATCCCATCTTTCGCAAGCAAAGACGTCGCGGAACCGACAGCAAGCAACATCCGTATAGCGCCGGCTGCTCCTGTGTTTGATGAAAAGACAAGGCATGCGGAACTCTCGGGCCGAAGAACAAAGGTTGCACAGGCGATCGGCCCCAATGCAGTGTTGGTTTTGCTAAGCGCGGAACCTCGCGTTTACACCAACGACGTGTATTACGAGTACCGGCAGGAGAACAATCTTTACTATCTGACAAACCTCGAGCAAAAGGGAATCACGCTCGTCTTGACTCCAGGCAATCCAGTGCTGCCCGAAGTCTTGTTTCTGCGACGCCGTAACGCGTTTGCTGAACAATGGAACGGACGGATGTACAGTCCGGATCAAGCAAGCAAGATCTCTGGCATCAAGGAAATCTGGGAGGCTAGCGAGCTGGCGCCGTTTCTGAATTCGCTCAAAACCCGGCAACCGTATCGTCCGAAACCGGAAAACATTCTCATGTCAACCGGGGCCTCACGCAACGATTCGTTGGGATTCGAGAAAGTGTTTGCCGCAGGCAGTACGAACCAGGCAGAACTCTATTTGCTGGCTGCGGGTGAGCCGGAAGGACCGGAGTACCGGCAGGAATTCAAGCTCGCTGGAGAATGGTCTAAGTCGGGTTACAGCTTAAAAAACGCTTCGCCGATTTTTGCCGGTCTGCGTTTGCGCAAGTCGCCACTCGAAATCGCTCTCCTGCAACACGCGATCGACATCACAAACGAGGCTCAACAGCGCGCGTGGATCGCTGCGGGTGATGCGAAGTGGGAATACGAAGTTGACGCGCAGGTAATCTACACATTCAAACTGCGCAACGCTGATCACTGGGGATATCCCTCGATCGTGGGGTGTGGTCCAAATGCGACGATCCTTCACTACATTGAATCTCAAGGGCAGGTTAAGCCGGGCGACCTGTTGCTAATGGACGTTGGCGCAGAGTACGAACACTACACGGCCGACGTAACCAGGACCTTTCCGATAAGTGGAAAATTCTCCCCTGCCCAGGCCGAAATCTATCAAATTGTTTTTGACGCACAGGAAGCAGCGGCCAGGGCTTCGAAGCCGGGCGCGCTGATCTCCGACGTTAATCGCGCGGCCACCGAAGTCATTAAAGACGGCTTGTTCAAACTTGGGCTGACGACCAATCGCGATTCCGATCAGCACCGGCTCTGGTTTATGCACGGCACTTCACACTGGCTCGGAATGAACGTGCACGATGTCGGCAACTATGGGACGAAGCTGGAACCGGGAATGATTTTTACCAACGAGCCGGGCATTTACATCGGACCGGAAGCCCTGGATAACTTGCCAAATACAGCGGAGAACCAAAAATTCATCGCGGCTATTCGCCCGGCGTTTGAAAAATACAAAAGCATCGGCGTTCGCATTGAGGATGACATGTTGATAGTTCCCGGAGGCGTGAAGTGGATGACTGAAGCGCTGCCGCGACGATTGGCCGACATTGAGGCGTTCATCGCACAGGGAAGGAAGAGCACGCGCTAAGTTTCACCTGGCTGGAACGCAGCTATCAGCGACAAGCGTAATACGCATTTAGGCCGCGGCAACTGTAAAGGTTGCTGCGGCCTTTTTGTACCTTGCTAATTTCCTAGACGGTTGCTTTGTGTATTTGTCTCTTAAGACGATGCATCGTGCGACGCGCGACCTTCAGCTTTGCGTGATCGTGTGCCGCAAGAGCGTCGTCGCGTTGTTTCTTCACATCACGGATTCGCGCCTTGATCGCCGCCTTGTCGACGCCGACTACGTCATGATGTTCATGCTTAATGCCGAGTGCTTTTGAAAGCGCGACGAGCAAGTGGTCCTTGTTCAGTTGGGTATAGCCTTGTAATGCCTCGTGTTCATTACCCTTGGCGATGTCGCGTAGTTCGGCGACCGTCATGTGTTTCAGTTTTTCGTATGTATATTCCATTTGGATCACCGTTCCTCGGATTCAAAGATTTGGCTTAAGTGCTTTTTGAGATGCTCGACGTAGTCGCGCATGAAAAAGTCGAGCGTCACCGGCTCGTCCTCACGCAGAGTGTCTGAAGCGATCATGTGAAGATTATGTTTGTGCCGCAGCTTCATGCGCGTCTCTTCAGGCGTTGACTTCATGATGTGGAGAATGTGGCGATTGTATAGATGCCAAAGTTTTATCAACTCCGACCATGGCCTCTCCTGATACGCCTGGAAAGCGACCCACTTTTCCTGCTCGTATCCCGGGAAAACAAGATCATCCGTCGATTGCGCGCGTACGAAGCGCGAGTGGTTGTTGGCCGCTGAATCGATCAGGTGCCCGATGATCTGTCTTGGCGACCATTTGTCCTTGCCGCGCGGCGTAGCGCTGCGTTCGTCGCTGAACTTTTGCAGCCGGCCGAATGCAGTTTCAATTGTGTTGCTGAAGTCGTCGAGATAGCTGGTTGTTTCCTCGAGTTCCGTGACGGGAGTAGTCATGAGTTTTAGCCTTCAAAATGGAATAACCGGATTTGTGCTGATGATACCGCAACGCTACCACGCAGCGTCAATTGATGCGGGGCGCAGAAGAGGTTCACAGGGCAAACTCCGGGCAGGACGCCTGCAAATTTGTGATTCGGAATGGTTCTTTATTGAGGTGCTTACTATAGTCGCGTGAGCTGGTTGATCCGTTCCCGCAATGCCTGTACGTAGCCTTCGGTCGTGTCGTCGTGATACTTCGCAGCGCGGAACGCATCGCGTAGCTGATCATCGGTCAACTGCGACAAGAGCGAACCGATCCAACGCGCATGGGCCACAGGAATGCCGCGCATAGATTTTTCCTTTTTGACTTCGCCGCGATAGTAAGGTGGATAGAGAACACTAAGGTGCCCGAGCTTGCTGGGACGTGTGTCGTAATCGAATTCTACTGCGTCGTTTTCAACTCCCATCACAAAGCGCGTTGACAGAAAATCCTTCAGGTCATTTTTTGTGCGCTTGCCGCCCAACCCTCCTGCTCGTCCCAGGGTGGCGCCCAGGTCGGTGACGTAATGGTGGGCCTCGCGCGATCCCTGATTAGTAGGTGTCAGGAATATGGTGTTGTTTTCTTTACGCGCGTCAAAATTATTGAGCAGGATCATCAGGATCTTAAGGCCACTAAGCTGTTGCGTTCCGCGAAAGGGATTGTCTTCCCAGTCCCACGTTGATGCTTCGATCAGATCGTCTCGTTCAGGTTCGAAACGCGCGCCAATCACCACGCCACCTTCTGAAACGTAGTCACGCCCGCGCGAGAGTTTCGGCAAGTTGTCGATTAATACTTCGTCGAAGTAATAGGCCTCCTCGGCAAAGTATCCAACTGACCAGACCAGACGCGTCGCAACTGTCTCCGCCTGCGCCTCTGAACCGAGCTTCACGGTCCATATCGTCCCGCGAGAGTCGCGAACGTCAAACTTCGGTGATTCGCCCTTCTTACTTTCCTTGATGAAGGTAAACGGAGCCACCGGCGCTCGGTCGGGCGAGCCTGGACCAAACAACAGATCGCGAGAAGAGACGGTTCCAGGATCGCGCCAGATAACGGGGCGGGGTGTACCTCTGCTTCTGCGTGCGCGTTGAGCGTAACCGTAATCGAATGTCGTCGCCGTTACGGTCATGAACAAGAGCGCACTAATCGCCAGTCTTATGTTCACCTAAATCTACCTCGTCGTTCGATTGATTCAGCAACCTGCAGCTGGTGGTCCCCGGGGTGGTCCATACTTACTCAGTTAGTTCCTATGCGTTATTCGTGCCATAGCGGCGATGGTGTTTTGCCTAAGATAATCGACAATTTATTTAAAGTTCGTTCAAAAGAATAAGACGCATCAACGTACGGACACAGTACAGGGGAAAAACACAAATGAATACAACCTCAAACGTAATCTAACGGGAGTTTTGCCTCGTTATTGCGACTCCGATGTATTTCCAGGAATTATGCGCAAAAGTCTATGTGAGAGTGAGGCTTGTTTCGTTACGAGCTTCGGCATCGTGTTTGCAGATTTTCTGCGTGATGAAAGATAAATATACGAACATTTGCCGCTCAATAATTTTTGTATTCGTGGGATTACTCTTGTTGCCGCTCGGCGTTACGTTGAGCGCACAACAACTTGCGACGAGGGAAAATAAGCCTACACCCGAAGAGCAGAAACTGATCGACAGCTTTAACCGGCACGTCAAAGACTATCTAAAGCAACGCGATCAAGCGGATAAAAAGGTGCCGGCGATTTCCAAGGAGGCTACGCCGGAAGAGATCACGGCGTATCAGGCTAAATTTGTCGCCGAACTGCGTGGGATGCGCGCAGGTACCAAGCAGGGCTACATATTCCAACCTGCGTTTGCGGATTACGTTCGCAGCACCATCAAGACGGAATTTCCACCTGCCGACAAGGCAGAAATAAAACAAACGATCCTCGAAGCCGATACCAAGGGAGTTCCGCTGAGAGTCAATTACCCATACCCAGAGACGAAGGAGCTAAGTCAAGTTCCACCGACGCTTCTCTTGAAGCTTCCGCAACTCCCCAAGCAAGTCAAGTATCGATTCGTCGGCCGTCACATGCTGTTAGTTGATACCGACAACGGACTGATTGTCGATTACATGCTCAACGCGTTGCCATAGTTAGGGAGGAAGTCATGAAACGTATTTCGATTGTTTTGTCCGCTGTTTTATTACTTTCAGTTTTAACGGCGTCATCGGCCGCGCAGACCCGGGTAAACGGAAACGCGAATGGCCACGCGAGCAAATCTAGTCGCCCGGGCATTAGCATTAATCTTCCACGCAAGGAAGGCTCCGTGAAGTTTGTGGTGATTGGTGATACCGGCACCGGCACCGAACAGCAAAATGAACTGGCGGACATCCTTTTGTCGTCACGGATTACCTTTCCTTACGAGTTTGTCCTGATGATGGGCGACAATTTGTATGGTGGGGAAAAGCCCGGAGATTACAAAGCGAAGTTTGAAGACGTGTATCGACAGGTGATTGATCAGAAAGTGAAGTTTTACGCCGCGCTGGGAAATCACGACGAGAACGCGCAACGCTTCTACGAGCACTTCAACATGAACGGCAAGGAGTATTACCGGTTCACAGAAGGAAACGCTGCTTTCTATGCGCTCAACAGCAATTACATGGACAAGAAGCAGATTGACTGGCTGGAGAGCGAACTGAGTAAGGACACGTCGACGTGGAAGATCGCTTTCTTCCATCACCCGCCCTATTCATCTGGCGGCAAACACGGGTCGGACACGCAGCTTCGTAAAGTGGTTGAGCCAATATTCCTCAAGCACGGTGTCAACGTAGTGTTAGCGGGCCACGAACACTTCTACGAGCGGCTCAAACCGCAGAAAGGCATCTACTATTTCATCTCCGGGGCCGGCGGTAAGTTGCGGGAAGGCGACGTCAAAGACAATTCACCATTGACAGCTAAAGCATACGATAAAGACATGTCGTTCATGCTGCTGGAAATCGTTGATAATCAACTGCACTTCCAGGTGATCAACCGGACCGGTGAAACGGTCGATTCCGGTGTCCTGTCGCATCAGAAGAAGAAGAAGTAATAAGTGGCATGAGCATCTTGCTCATGCTTCTCAGTAATAAGCACGGGCAAGATGCCTGTGCGACGACCCGTGCTGAGAGCTAAAGATCCTTTGCCATTAGAAACGCCCCTAACGACTGCCCGTCTGCAAGACTGATAGGCGAGTCGCGAATGATCGAATAGCCATTAGCCAAATACAGCGGCACACCTGGCAACGTTGCCACGAGCTCAATGCGACTGAAGCCTGCATCGCGCGCAGCGTTTTCGCAAACACCAATTAAACTCGCTCCGACGCCACGTCTCGACCATGATGGGTGGACGTAAAAGGCGCGTATGCGCGCTGCCTCGGTCGCGGGATCCAGCAATTCGTCCTGATCCGATTTGAATTGGTCACCGCCGAACAGCGTTTTCCTTTTGCTCCACCCACCGCTGCCGGCGAGTTGTTGGTTTATTTCGGCGATGAAATACGTTCCGTCGATAATTAACTGCGAGTCAACGCCAAATACCTGGACGAGCGCGCTTTGAACTTGCGTGGCTGAGTAATACTCTTTGCTCAATCCTTGCACTGATTCGCGAATGAGTTCGCGCAATGCGGCAACGTCGTCGAGCGTCGCGGGACGAATAATAATTGAAGTCATTAGTCGAAGTAAGTTTTCGAGCAACAAGCGAAAGCGGTATAAATTAAGTTGTCATTTAAGAAGAAGCAACCAGAACACAACTATGGACAAAGGGGCGAACGGTAAAGATGGCTAAGAGCAAAGACGTCCGCGAACTAACGGCAGAACAAGTCGAGGAACGAATCACCCGACTCGCTTTTGACGGAGACACGCTGCGCTTCCGAGAGTTTTGCGCGAAACTCAAAGCGGGTTTGCCGGAAGGGACCGGTGTCGCATTGCGCGGCAGCGTTGTTACAAACAAGCGTTGGGAAGATGGGGAACCCTATGACGCTGGCGGCCGCGGGACCAGCGACCTTGACGTAACCCTGATCGGCAGTAAGGTGATGGAGTATTGGAACGACGATGCCTATTACATCCCCTCCATGCACACGAAACCATTGTGTGACGAAGAGCCGGGCATAGCGCCCGCCCTGGATCCATTGCGCCGCGAGTTGCAGAAGTTGGCCGAACGACCCGTAAACTTTCAAGCCACGGCAAATTTCATTCTGTTTAGCCGCGATGTTTTGTTTGATGAGCCTTACTACACCCTGGTAGAGGCGCAAGAAACGTCGTGATCGTTAAGCTGCTGAGCTATAACATTCGATTCGGTGGTCATGGGCGCGAAAGGGAGTTAGCAGAAGTTATTTGCGCCGTCGATCCGGATATCGTCGTTTTTCAGGAAGCGACAGATCCAGCTTTGATCAGCAGACTGGCGACGTTGACAGATTTACCGTTATCGGCCGCCCGCCACCGGCATTCAATCGGCTTCATCACCAGGCTCGAACTGACTCATCATGAGTGGCACTATCCGGCGGGCGCCAAGCATTCATTTCTGGAAATCGTGCTGAAGGGAAGCGATGCGCGCATCTTCGGCCTGCATTTGAGTTCAACCTTCTCGAAGTGGAGCGAGCGCCAACGGCTGCGCGAGATTAAGGCGTTGCTGGTGAGCATTGAAAGATATCAGGCGGGCTTCCACGTGCTCGTTGGCGACTTCAATACGCTCGCGCAGGGCGAGATTCTGGATGTGCGGAGAATGCCTGCCTGGATCCGGGCACTTGTTTGGTTAAGCGGCCGCGACATTCAGCGGGAAACGATGAACCACATCAAAGAGGCAGGATACGTTGATGCTTATCGCGCGTTGCACCCTGACGTTAAGGGTTACACCTTTCCAGTTTGGGATCCTCATCTGCGATTGGATTATATGTTTGTGCCATCGGGATTTGCCGACCGGGTTGTTAAGTGTGAAGTGATCGATAACCTGGAGCGCGCACCCAAGGCTTCAGATCACTTTCCATTAGTGGCGGAGATAGAATTCTGATCAAAGTCCTTGAACTTATCGTTCCTTGTATTTCGGCAACGATTCCACCAGGTAATCAAAGCCCAACCAAAAGCTCCAACTGTGATGGAAGAAAGCGAGAGGGAAGACCACCGCGATTACGAACAACGCCACCAGCACCTTTTCGTAATTGGATCCCAAAACTGTGAGCGCGATGATGCACGTCACCAGGATGACCATCTCCGTCACCATCACGTTTGCCAGAATTGCCCCCACGAAAAATCCTTCTTCTCGTTTGAAGAGCGACCGGCACTTTTCGCAGTGATGCTTTACGTGAAAAGGTTTGCGAACGATTGAGGAATCACCGCAGGCTGGACACCGTAGAAGTAGTGCGCGACCCAACACCTTAAATGCAGAACGCCTTTCGGATTCCATGTGCTGGCGGGAGGTTAGCGTTATTCGTAGCTCAACGCGTCAACCGCGTCCTGACGCGCGGCACGCAGAGCCGGATAAAGGGCGCCGATCGTGCCGCCGACGAGGCCTACCGCGAAGGCGATGGCGATCCAACGAGGCTCGATCTCAATGACCAGGGTCGTGACACGCATCACGAAGAATCGCGCCAGAAGTGTGAGCCCAATCCCTACTGTCACCCCCAGCAAACTCACGAGGATCGCTTCCTGTTCAACTACCCATGCGATTCCGCGCTTCGACATCCCCAGCGCTTTGAGGACGCCGATCTGCCGCGTGCGTTCGGTCACCGTCGTGTACATCGCGAGGAGGATTACCAGCATGCTGATCGCGGCAGCAACGCCCACCACTACGCGAATGAAAACATTCAACGCGGGTACGCCCGACGCATATAGCTCCGGCAGGTCGCGCGTAAATATGATTTGATCCTCGGGAAAGCGTTCGCGTATGCGCGCCGCGACGTCTTCCTGTTTTGTAGGATCGACACAGCCAACGAGAATTGCTGATGCTCTTCCGGCGGCCCCTTCCTGGTCCTGAATTGTCGCGAGCGGAATCTTTATTCGCCCGCCACCGGGTGGTTCGTAAATACCAACGATCGTAAAAGGCCTTTCAAACAGTTGGACCGTCGATCCGATCTTGGCCTGTCGCTGCTGTTGCCAAACCGGATCCACGATGGCTTGATCGCCCCCGGTTAATTTATTGCCTTCACGAATCTTGATCCCCGTCAGGTTCGCATATTCATCAAACTCGATCCCATCGACGAGTCGGGTCCCGAATCCCGTATCACTGCGATCGAGTGTCTGTCCTATTGCTGTGGCCGCCCGCACTCCTTCGATTTGCGCAATCTCCGCCGCGCGGGAAGTTGGCACCATGAAAGGCGATGCTGTGCCGATGCCAAGCGAACCAGAAGCGCGGATCATTAACTCGGCTCCGATGTTTGCCTCGCGCCGCCCGCGTTCCCGCAAAACACCGTGCGCAAGGCCAACCGTAAAGACAATCAACAGGACGCCGACGCCAGTGCCGAGAACACTGACTGCCGTGCGAGCCGGGCGATGAGCGATGTTTGAAAGTACCAGGTTATCCATGAGTCGTTGTAAACGTGGACTGCGATGCACCACGCGGGCCCACGCATTGGGAAGAGCGCGCCAGGTCAAAATCAGCAGTCCGATTGATGTCCAGAATATTGTTCCAGCTTTGCGCACGAGCGCAAGCGCGAGACCGGTCGCGGCGGCGAAACCGAGTGTTTGCAACACCACTTCGGTGCTGCCTTCATAAACACCAATCGTTCCCGGCACAAAGGCGAAAACGAAATTGATGACCTTCGTCAGCGACTCGATGATGTATGCCTGTGACCATTGTGGCGAAAAATCAAGCAGCCGGAGGGTAACGTAAACTTCTACCACGCTCGACACGTGCGCCAGCAGATTACACGCAATCATCAGAAAGAATACGCCGGGATGATGTTTGTAGAAGTCGTAAACCTTCGACTCGATGTGATTGATGTGCTGGCGACGTTTGAGAATGACTTTCGGACTCAAGCGCAGGCGCGCCATCTGGTCAAGTAGCCACGTCAGCAGCATCACGCGGCGTTTGGCTGCGACGCCAGCGGCGGCGATGCCGAGCGCCGCTATGACAGCAATAGCTAATAGCGTGTAGTAAACGGGTGACGGCAGGTTATATGTAACCAGCATCACGCAGGCGCCGCTGAGAACGAAGAACACTACTGACAGGTTATAAAGCAGATTATCTACAACCAGCGCCGGTACGCCGTACGTCAACGGCACCCGGCGGCGCAGTAGTGCAACTTTAGTTGCTTCGCCAAGCAGTGGACCAGTGAAGGTTAAGAAGCTAATTGCTTCTCCGCCGAGGCGGGCTGCGAATGCCTGGAGAAAACTAAAACGGCGATGTTCGGCAGGCACTGCCGCACTCATCGCTATCGTGCGAAACATGTGGCGCGAGCCACTGATCGCCAAAACAATAAAGAAACCAAACCCGACGCGTAATAAAGCATCGAAGAGCGGCTGGATGCCGACCAGGTTAATGACGTAAATCAGCAGTCCGAGGCCGAATAGAAATGCGATGGATTGTAGCCAGATGAATGAACGGCGGGAGTTGTTGGCTTCTGGAGGCGTTGCCTGGTCTTCAAGCTCCTCCAGCTCGTTTAGATTATCAGGCCATTCCTCGGCCACTTGCGTTTCGGACGTCGTCAATGCGATGCAGTCGCTCCCGTGTGCGCGATCTTATGTGACTCAGTTTTCGGCAGAAGCTCCTTGATCGTACGACCGGGAAAACGCCGAAAACCTTTATTCCATAGTATTGGAATGGGATTGTTATCATCCCGTAAATTGCCGGTTAACGCCAGAACGGTGGGCACAAAACTAAGCGTGTCGTAAGGTTCCGAAACGACAGTTGCTTGCGGAATCCCGGTCTTATCGCCGCCGGATATCATCAGGGTCGCGTGCGTCGCAATACGAAAGAACGAACCATGATTGCCGCCGGGATTGAAGCCGCGCACATCGAAATTCCAATGATCATTTGCAACGAGTTGTAAATCCGGCTCGATCAACAAGCGCTGGCGCAGCATGAAACGCCTCATCAAGGCTTCGTCAGTTGACATTCCGGGCTCCGCCGGATTTGATTTCTCGACGTAATGACGGGCCATCTGTTCGTAGACGCCGATCAAACCGTTGGAGTATTTCGTTTGATGAAGCGCGCGTAACCATTCCGACTCCGTGTGCCATTCGTTCAACCACGCCAGGCGGTCCCCGGCAACTTCAAGAAGTTGATCCTCGAATAACTGGAAAGGCAGATCGGCCCTCCAGGGCTGCACTTCGAATCGCGCACGTCCGTCTGAATCAGCCTGCAGATTTGCAATTGGCACATACCGGAAGCTGAGGCCGCCGGGGCCCTGGCGCGCCAATACTAATGCCTGTTTGTTGGGACCTCCATAGACCCAGACGACGTCGCGTGTAAGTGATTGCTCATTAAGAGATTCGCGCACCAGTTCGGAAGGTAAACGGGTAACGACCATGTCGATCGGTTTGTTTGCCACCTGCGGCTGGACGTTGTTTCGCACGGCAATGCTGTTGAGCAACGAAAAATAATTAACTCGGACAAAACTCTTTTCGGTATCAAGCGAGCCGTCAGGCTTAAGAACAAAGCCACCAGGAGCCACACCAACGACGTAGTTTTGCAATTCGTGAATGCTGTTTCTCTCGCCCATGGCGTTCTTCGCAATCACATCGGCGATCGCAAGTTTGCCCGGCTGGAAACTGTCTTTACGAAGTGCCAGAAGATTGCGAAGCGTCCGCGCATATTCCGTGTACTCCTTTTCCTGGGCCGTCCATCTCTCGAATTGCGCGTAGACCCGCTTCTTATCGTCGTCCTTCCCAACCTCCAACTCCTGGGGAGAAAACTTTTTCGGTTGCGCCTCCCAAAGCTTGCGCTGTTGATCGATCCGAGTCTTCAGTACGGCCAACTCTTCGTCCAGTTCGTTAAGATTCTTCTGCCACGCAGAACGGCGCACATCTATTGTCTTGAAGAAAGTGTCAGTCAACGCCACGCGCAACTTTGCAGGCAAAGCGTTCTTCTGGAGTTGCTGCAACACCATGTGCAGCAAGTTCAGGTCGCTATCGCGGAGATGAATCGAAGCGCGCTCATTACCGTCGAAATCGAGCAGGGCAGTCGGGTAGAGAGTGCTTTGCCCCTTCAGATAAAACGAGTCGTCAGTCGTCGTCGTGATCAGCGGAACCAGGAAGTTAATTCCCTTGAGAGAGTAGTCCAACATCAGCCGGCGTTTGGTGATGACGTGATGTCCGCCGCCCGCCGGAGTTCCAAGCAACTTCACCAGGTTGTAGCCCTGACTATAAATTTTTTCGTCCGTATTGAATCCATGATCGGAAACCACAACCAGGGCGGTCTCGCCCGCCAGAGGACTTTCCTGAATCGCGGTCCAAATCCTCCCGATCAGCCGGTCAATGTCTTGAATGACAAAAGAGTGAGACTGGCGATCGCGGTTGTGATGAGCAATGTGATCAAACTCAGATACATACAAGTCCAGATATCGAACGTTTGGATTGTTTAGTTTGCTGCGTAGCTCACGCTCGAGTTGTTCGAAGAACGTGCTACGCATCTCAAGCCCCATGGTCCACTCGTCCCAAAGATCACGCGGACCTCCCATGAACCGTTTTTGTAACGCGTCTTTAAGTGTGCTGAACCGCATCCCGCGTTGATAAAGCTGAAAGCCGATGTAACGCTGCTCGTGTGGAAAAGCGTCCGCGAGCAGAGGCACGCCGAGGCCGTCGAGCACTTCTGTGCCCGGCATGTCGATGCGCGCGCCCGCCGCGCTCTTCAGATAAAACGGGATAAAGTTCAGGTAGTCGTATGCGTGCAGGGTGTACCGATCAAATTCTACGTTTCCTTTGACTTGAAGATGCTGACCGGTATCGAGTGTGGACCATGAGGGTGCGGACAGGCTCATTCCGCGAACGTAAAAATTTGAGAGGCGCGCGCCGCGCTGGTAAAAAACATGGTCAATCCAAGGTAGACGGCTTTTACCGGTCCGCGGGTCCCGCTCCTTCACCAACTCATCGACCAAATCGTAGGGAAGGCCATCGACCTTGATGACGACTACTCGCTTAACCTGAGCGACGGAAATCGCCGGCAGTAGAACCAGGAGCAGAACGGCGAGCGCCACTATTGGAATACGGCGGAGAAAGTCTGATGTCATCGTGCGCAGCGCCCGTTGATCCCGGCAAGACATAGTTACTGCTGTCCAGTTTGTGAGGCGCTGGGAGGAGCACCGGAGGCTGCCAGGGGTTCAGCGGGAACTTTGTTGTTGAGATACGCGGTGATGAGGTCTTTCCAACGTTGATCCAGATTCACGTCCTGAGAAATGCGGATCAACTCTTTACGCGCTTTCGGATTGTTAATGCGGGCCAGTGACTCCAGGCAGATCCGGCGTGTTTCGTCATCAACCGTTCGACTGAATATCTTCGCCGTGGCGCTGACTGCACGCGAGTCGGCTGCCGAGCCATGGCCGGCGATGTAAAGAAGGGAGCGCTTAACGTCACTTAGGTTCCATACAACGTCGATCCGCCCGCTTGATTGAGCGACTTCTCTCAGGAAGCGCGTGTGATATTGCAGGCGGCGCGCCACATCGAGTCGCGCCTCATAATCCGGCTCTGGTTTCTCACGATGCGTGTATTTGCCAAACGTCAGGATGTTTCCCAGTCTGAAAAATACGCGCTCCGTCATTCCGTGATGAACCCTTACCAGTTCCTCGCGACGGTCACGGTCCAGTTTCGCGGGCAGACCATCAGGCGACTGCGCATAATTCAGCAGAGCGGCATACTGTTGCTTAGCGACGTTGGCTTCGGTCTCTAAATCATTTTCAAGCGGGTTCAATGAAACCTTTTCTAGCCGGCGCGACACTTCGTCCCGCAGTTGCGGATTCAACGACTCATCCAGCGACAGCAACAACTTGAGCTGCGAATAGGTCCGCAAACGCGACGGCTGATTGATGTCCATGCCGCGCCGTCCGGTGACAAAATCGAAAACCGTGCGTCCGAGGAAATAAGGCACGTCGCCAAACTTCGAGAGCGATAAAACGTTTCGGGTCACGTCCTGCAAAACCCGGCGGGACATTTCGCGCTTCTTTGGGTTGAGTCCGTCACGAAAATCAACGAGTACCGCAGGAATCTTTGGATGATCCAGTCCATACAGCGCCAGCGGGATCAGCTCAACTGCGCGTGCTCCACTTGCATCCTCGGCTACGGGGCGATTTTCCCCGTCGAAGTAACGCGTTTCAACGTAACCTTTCCAGTTTTCAAGTCGCTTGTCTGACCATGGGCCATCGATATTCAGGAATCGTTTGTCGTAACTCGCCCCTTTTCGACTAGCAAGGTCGGCTTTAGAAACCCAAAGTATTGCGTGGGTGGCGCTTCCGTCCGGCATTTCAATGGGGTCGAAGTAAAGCGATTCCGCCTCGGCTCGTTGGCGAAGCAGTTCCCAGTTGTGACCTCTAACGTCCTCCGACTGAGTGGTAGTTTTCTCGTAGTAGTTGGGAAGTTTGAGGCTATCAATAACTCCGCCAAACGTTTTATCAGTCAACATTAGTCGCGCGTGTATTTCCGATCGCTCCGATTCGGAAAACGCCGGCGGCCCCTCGACGGCCTGGTAAAGAGAAAGCAACGAGAGCGCGCGAATGATGTGCGACTTTCGATAATCTCCGATATTGCGCTGGTACGAACGGCTGGAAGCTTTCACGGGCATCCCATAAGGATCCAACAATAAACTTTGAAGCGCCGTCCAAAAGATCTTGTTCCACACGTCGCGATCCGGCGCAGCCATGTCAAACACGGGCGGAGGCGCCTTGCTACTCACGCCTTTTTTGTTGCCTACCCGCGAATAAAGAAAGGGAATTGCGCCTGAGATTCGTTGGCGCGCAGTAGGGCGAGTGTATGTGAGCGGCCAAACGTAACGAAGCCGATCGTTCTCCGGGCTCGAATCTCCCAGCGTATCCCGCAGCACGGATACCATGGGCACATACTCCTCGTCGGAGAGCGAGTCGATGCCGCTAAGACGCGCGTGAATGGTTATGAGTTCCGCTCCGCCTGCTACTGGTACGCGCTCCAGCTTGAAGAGCTCGGAAGCGCGAGACGGTTCGCGTGACGAGACTTGACCTAATGATCGCTGGGGAAAGAAAGATACCGCAAGAAGTACGACCAGCAGATTAGTTGCCAGCTTACGTAGCGCATTCGGGCGGAAGCGACTCGTCCGGTGTGCCTTGTTAATAGTCAAACGCCAGGTTTTCCTTCTGATGCAATGATCCTGCTGCCGCAGATTAACGGCATTCGTCGCCGCCGGCCGCTAAACAGAGAACTTTTCGAAAAGCAGTAAATTCTGGGCAAACGCTGTGCCGCCAGCATCGATTCTGTCGAGAACAATATAACATTATTCACTGCGCGCCTGGTCCATTATCGGTGTGTACGATGCGCAGCCAACGGTGGGGAGTTGTAACCGGAAAGCATGCTGGACAGGAATGTATTCTACTTCTGCGGTTGGGGAGAGATCTCAGCGTCGTTTGTATCTTTTTCAGGAGGAAACTTCCAGCCGGTCCGTTCCAGTAAAGTGATTCCATATTGAATTGGCACCGCGAAGTTCGAAGCCTGGTTAGCTGTAAACACGGCAAAGTTCACTCCAATTACGCGGCCCGTTGGACCAAACACGGGCGCGCCGGATCCACCTTCGGCCGTGCGTGCATCGTATGCGATTCGTCTTACGTCGAGGTCGGTAATGTTTCCCTGCGTAGTCAACGGTTGGATCCGGCGCGATTCAGACAGATAACCAAGCAAAGCATCGAGCGTCGCGTAACGCTGTTGAATGCCGCGCGATTCGGCATCGTCAAGTAGGGCCAGCAGCCGATCGGGACCCGACGGGTATCCCATCATCACGACGGTTTTGCCAACGGCGACTGCATCTTTGTCAGTCTCTAATGGCAGGATCGGAATGTCGGTCGGCAAGTCTTTGATGTCGAGCAGTGTCACGGCCAGGTCGTCGCGGCTCGCAGCAGCCTTAAACTTCAACGGAATAGGTTGAGCGTGATCGGGGAAGTAAGCGTTTAGTTTTTTTAGTCGCGCCTGACCTCTGACGCTGCTGCTTAAGCTTTGCGCGCGATCGTCTGCCAACCAGGGCTGTGCGATGTGACGGTTCGTTAGAACAAAGCCATCGCCGACATAGAATCCACTTCCTACAAATTCAAATTCCGCGACAGCTGCGTTTCCGTCAGGCGTAAGCGTAGTCGGTTCGCCACTGGTTTGAATGGCTCCACCGCTTTCTGTCATTTGCGCTTCGGGGTAACGAAGCGGTCGCCCAGTACCAGCTTCCACGAAGTAGAACGAGCCGGCGATTAGACAAACGCCACTGCCAAAGTCGCTTCGTAGTTTTACGGCGAGGGAAAGACTGTCGCGAATCTCTTTGTTGGAGCGGACGTTGTCGGTCAACGTCTCGTTCATCTTGGCCGCCTGGTCGCGGGCCTGTTCGAGTTGCGCCCGTTGGTCGTCAATCAACCTGCGAGTACGCTGCATTTCTTTGAACATCGCAAAACCGATGTAAAGAATGCCCCCCACGAGGGCGATCGCGATCGCCAGCGTAACCAGCTTTGTGCTCGGATTAATTTCGCGTACCAGCTCCCGCGTGAACTCACGCAGAAACACCTTCGCATCGTCGCGTCGCGCCGTTGCCGCCGACTCAATCGCCGCTTGTTCGATAAACGGCGCTACCTGCGTCTCTTTTGCCGACGAACTGACGATTGCCGGAAGTGAACGAATAGGAAAAAACTGAAGGCCGAGCTTTGAGTTTGTGATGGCTACTTCATCGCCGTCTTCAATGCTCACGTCGGTGGTTAGCGGGTGGCCATTGTGAGTGAATTGAAGTGTGTCGTCGAATTTGATAACTCGATACGACCCATTTGAGCGCGAGAGTTCGAGTACTGCCGCGTCCGCCCTGGTACCGGGAGGCAGGTCAGAAAGTCGCAAACGTAAGTCGCAGTCGTCACAACTGCCTATGCGAATGTGCTCGTCGGTTAGGACCTCGGTATGTTTGTCTCGGCCCGAGGAGATGTGAATAACCAGTCCGGTTGCCATACGACCTTACGCGTGAGAAGGGTGCGCCACATTAATTTGGGCGGCCTGCCTTGACCGCTTAAATCCGGTACGCGGTCTTTTTGGCGGTCGCCCTGCGAACGTATTCTACCTTTAATTCCCACCCAACAAAAGGTGATTGTAGTGGCAGACACGTCAGTCTGTGCGCGCGAGAGACCACAGACTGAAGTCTCTGTCACGCTGTGTTAACATCGCTGCAACTCAAGTTGAGATGTGTTTGCAATGATTGAGAATCCGCTTTGCGAGAATTTGGAATCCCTCCAGGAGTTGGCGCCAGTTGCGATGGCTCCGATTCGTCATCACGTGTTCGTTTGTACAGGTAAATCATGCTCCGCAGCCGATAGCATGGCCGTCAAAGACGCTTTGGAGAGCCAGTTGAAGTCACGACAGATGCTGTTTGGTAAACAGAAAAAGGGCAAGAACCCGAAGGGCAGCGT
Source organism: Pyrinomonadaceae bacterium (assembly GCA_963730985.1). Taxonomy (GTDB): domain Bacteria; phylum Acidobacteriota; class Blastocatellia; order Pyrinomonadales; family Pyrinomonadaceae; genus PSRF01. The sequence continues at coordinate 1,073,976 of CAVSTX010000004.1, read as the reverse complement.
GGTCGTCACCGAATGCGCCTCAGTTGGGTTTTGCGCGATCGGCGCAGCAGTAATGGTTTACCCAGACGGCGTGTGGTATGCACAGGTGCGTGCCGAAGATGTTCCGGAGATCGTCGAAGAACACCTGGTTAACGGTCGTATTGTTGAGCGGTTGGCATTATTGAAATTGCGTCCTTGATGACGGATGCTTTCGGTAAGGGCAAGGTTCGAGGGGCAGTCTCTCAGTCATCTGGTTTCGACGTTTGGTTTAGGATTTGTTGCTCCCGGAGAGCCTCTAACTCCACAACCGCTGCCATATCTTTTGCACGACCGGCTGCTCTTTTGGCAATAATCAGTTTATCTAGTGCGATGACCTTGAACTCATGGCCCAATAAGCTAAACGACGATGCTCCGTCTACAACCTGATCGTAATAACCTATTCCGCGAACCTCACCAAGCAGATCCAGTTCTCCTACATCAGTTACGAACGTAAAGTTCAAGCCCTTACGAAGGTCTCGGCGTCCGCAACAAATGGAAGAGTTGCGGGTGCATTCCGCAAGCGCGCGTGCACTGACTGAAGAGCGCTCGATTTCCTCCGGAGATTTGCCGGAGTCCGCGAATAACAGATGTCTAAATCGATAGTCGGTATAGACGATCCATGCAATGTTCCGGCAACGCCGCCCACAATCACGCATTCGATCTCATGGCGTCCAAGAAACTCGAGCTGATACTTAACTGCTTTCATTTGCAGTTTTTGAGGGCGGGATCAAACGGGCATTTGCTTTTAACCACATAACGCCCTCTATAAAACTATCCAACTTTCGAATTCTTTCTTCGGGCGTAAGGCGGAGATTCTCGAGGGTGAGAGTTAAATCGATGCCAAATTCCACGGCTCGTTCGGCGGCGGAACCGGGCGGTGGATTCAGGAAGTAATCCTCAACTCTTTACGCATCGTGCGCTCAGTATAACACTGCAGAGCGGCGGTCTCAGGCCTGCTCGCCGCCGTTTTTGGCTTCCATCTCAGCACTGGCTTCCTTGCAGCGGCTGCTTCATCCAGCCGTCCGATGCGCGTGTCGTGAGGCGCATTCAAGACTAATTCCGGATCCTCAATAGCTTCCTGCGCAATCGATCGCATCGCCTCAATAAACTGATCCAACTCCTGATGGCCCACTGATTCGGTAGGTTCAATCAACATCGCTCCCTGAACAATCAACGGAAAATAAATCGTCATTGGATGGAAGCCGTAATCGATCAGCCGTTTGGCAATGTCGAGCGTATGAACACCTTTGCGCGCCTGGCGTTTATCAGTAAAAACCACTTCGTGCATCGGCGGTGAGTCGAAAGGCTTGTCGTAGTCGCTGGTGAGACCGTGGGCGATGTAACGCGCGTTTAAGACCGCTGCTTCAGTCGCCTCGCGCAGTCCATCGTTGCCATGAGTTTGGATGTAAGCAAGCGCGCGCAGCATCATTCCGTAGTTACCGAAGAAAGCCTTCACGCGGCCAATCGACTGCGGAAAGTCGAAACTCAGACTGTAACCCTGGTCCTCACCAGTTTTGACAATTCGTGGAACCGGCAAAAAGGGCTCAAGCTCTTTCGTGCAGCAGCATGGACCACAGCCCGGACCGCCGCCGCCGTGCGGAGTTGAAAAAGTCTTATGCAGATTGAGGTGAATAACATCGACGCCCATGTCGCCTGGCCGTGCGACCCCCACGAGCGCATTCATGTTGGCGCCGTCCATGTAGACGAGACCGCCGGCGCCATGAACAATCTTGCAGATCTCCTGAATGTTCTTCTCAAACAGGCCGAGTGTATTCGGGTTCGTCAACATTAAGCCGGCCACATTGCCCGACGCGCATAGTTCGCGAAGGTGATCCAGATCCGTGAGTCCCTCGGGTGTCGAACGTATTGTCTTGACTGAAAAACCGGAAAGATGGGCCGAAGCTGGATTGGTTCCGTGCGCTGAGTCAGGTATCAACATCGTGCGGCGCTTCGCAGATTCTTGAGCACCGTCTCGCGCGTCGATGAACGCGCGAATGATCATGACTCCTGTCATTTCACCGTGCGCACCGGCCGCTGGTTGCAACGACACCCCCGGCAGGCCGGTAATCTCCGCCAGATGTTCCTGCAACTCGTAAATCACCTCGAGCGCGCCCTGTGCGTCTTCCACTTCGCTCAAGGGGTGTAGGCCGGCGAACCCAGCGATACGCGCCACTTTCTCGTTGAGTCGGGAGTTGTATTTCATCGTGCACGACCCGAGCGGATACATACCCTGGTCGATGGAATAATTCCATGTGGACATGCGCACGAAGTGACGAATGACATCGACTTCGCTTACTTCAGGCACGCCTTCGAGATCGTCATCGCGCTGAAATTCGCGCGGAATGATCTGGTCGAGCGACTGCTCATCGACGTCGAGCGGCGGAAGTCGATAACCGACACGCCCCGGCTGCGAGCGTTCGAAGATCAACGCTTCATTCGAATTGATATGTGATGAGACTTTCGTGATCTGAGACTTCATAGTTTAAGTTGCTTCGACTCGTGCTTCTGCTTCTTCGATGTAACAGTTGGTTCTGGCTTAGGTGGTCTAGCACCAGCCGGAGTTAGCCACAACTCCACGGTTGGTTCTTCGCGAAAGCCGCCGTCAACCAATTCGATTCGCCAGGAACCGATTCCCACGCCGATGAGATAGTTGCGCGCACGCTCGCCAGCCATTTCCGCCTCACTGCGCTTCCGACTGCTTCCGCCGTAAGCCAATATGTAAGCTTTCGTGTCGTCGTCGCGTTTCACGACATTGGAAAACCTGTCGAGCAACTGCTTGGCCTTCGTGGAATTAGGGTTGTACTCACCAAACTTTGTGCTTGCCTTACGAGGAATCCCCGGCACAAGACTGTAAGAAGCAGTATTTGGGCAGTGCGCGGCAAGACCACCAATCGTTACCGTCGCCGTAATCCCAGCAGGCTCCGCCATCTCTACAGTAAGAACAGATGTTCCGTGGCCGCTCTTGATGGTTCCTATCGAGATGGTCCAGTTGTATGTCGGGTGCACATTCGGTTTGCCGCCGACCAATCGAGCTTCAAAAACTATGGCTTGATTTCGTTCGACCGGTGCTGGAGACGCCGAGACAGACACAGTAGGACACTCTTGCACCACCCTGTTGGGGCTGCTCGTGGTAGATCCAGAGGAACTACCTAATCCAAACACCAGGTGGTTCATTATCAGTATTAGAACGAGTTTCACAACAACACCAATTCATCGGTCGTCTGCAGCGCGTTGCCAGTCGCGCACATAATCGCGAACACCGCGACTATGATCCTTCTCGTCACTTGTGACTCATCCCGGCAACGCATCGGCTAGTGCGTCAATGTCTTTTCGCGTATTCAATTCAGTAACGCACATCAGAAATTCGTTTGTACGTTCTGGAAAATATCTTGTAAGAGGCAACCCGCCTGTAATGTTCTTTTCCGAAGCGATGCGCGACAGAAGCTTGCTGGCATCGCCAGGCGTCCTGACGACAAACTCATTGAATCGCGGTCCGGTGAAGGGAACTGAAAACCCGTCGATTTCACCGATTCGCTTGGCTGCGTACGCTGTCTTCTGTGCACACTGCTGTGCAACTTCCTGCAGACCTCGCCGTCCCATCGTCTCCAGATAAACGGTTGCGGCGAGCGCGATCAGTCCTTCGTTAGTGCAGATATTCGACGTGGCTTTCTCGCGGCGTATGTGTTGCTCACGTGTTGCGAGCGTTAAGACAAAGCCCCTGCGTCCTTGTTTGTCATAGGCTTCACCCACGAGACGGCCGGGGATCTGGCGAGCATATTTCTCCCGCGTTGCAAACAAACCGACATATGGACCACCGAATGAGAGCGGAACCCCAAACGATTGGCCTTCGGCGACCACAATGTCAGCGCCGCAAGCGCCGGGCGACTTCAGCAGTCCCAAAGAAATCGCTTCCGTGACGCAGACTATTAGTAACGCGCCGGATGCATGTGCTTTCTCAGCCATCGCTGAAACATCTTCAATGCAACCAAAAAAGTTTGGCGATTGAACGACGAGCGCCGCAGTCTTATCGTCGAGCAGCTGGTCGACGCTTGGTGCTTGTCCCGTTTTCTCGTCTGCAGCGGCATGGACCAGTTCAATCCCTGCGTGTTGTACATACGTGTCGATGACTTCCAAATACTCCGGATGAATCGCGCCCGCCGCAATCACCTTCGATCGCTTCGTGACGCGTTCAGCCATTAATACGGCCTCTGCCAGCGCTGTTGAACCGTCGTACATGGAGGCATTGGCCACTTCCATTCCCGTCAACTGGCAGACGAGAGTCTGGAATTCAAAAATTGCCTGGAGCGTACCTTGTGAAATCTCGGGTTGGTACGGCGTGTAAGCGGTAAAAAACTCTGATCGCGAGATGAGATGATCGACTACGGTTGGAATGTAGTGTTGATAAGCGCCTGCGCCCAGGAAACTGGATCGCCGCGCGCCATGATTTCGGTCGGCTAGTCTTTCAAAACCGGCAAGAAGCTCGACTTCCGAAAGTGCATCGGGCGTGTTAAGAGGCCGGGTTAATCTCAGGTCCTCTGGAATGGAAGCGAATAATTCGTCTGCAGAGGCAAGGCCGATTTGACGAAGCATGGCGGCTCGCTCTTCAGGCGAGTTTGGGATGTAGCGCAACTCTACTCCGCCTCACCTTTCGTGAAATCTTCGTATTCGGCGGCGGTCAGTAGACTGTCGACTTCGCCCGGGTTCGACATCTTGACGCGAATCATCCACCCGTCTCCGTATGAATCCTCATTTACTTTTTCCGGCTGGTCGGTAAGCGACTCGTTGGTCGCCGATATCTCGCCTGAGACCGGCGAGAAAACTTCAGACACGGCCTTCACGGACTCAACCGATCCAAACGATTCATTTGCGGCAAACTGATCACCAACTTTCGGTAACTCCACGTAGACGACGTCGCCGAGTGAGTCTTGCGCGTAGTCAGTGATACCTACGACGGCAGTGTCGCCTTCAACGCGCACCCATTCGTGGTCTTTGCTGTAGTGAAGATCTTCCGGAACGTTTGCCATGATCCCTCCGCGATTTAATTAGTAATGTCGGCAGTCTCGGATGTAACGCTGCGAAACTAGAATGGTTACTTCGCCCGTTTGTAAAAAGGCGTTTTCACGATCTGGGCCCCGACGAGTTTGCCACGTACGTCGATTTGAATTGCCTGGCCCTCGTTCGCGAGTGCAACGGGAACGTAAGCCATGCCAATGTTCTTCTTGAGAAACGGAGCCGGGCTTCCCGACGTCACTTTGCCAACCCGTTCCCCGTTTATCAGTACGTCCTGATCGTCGCGCGCGATACCGCGCTCCGTTACTTCAAAGCCGACGAGACGCCTGGTAATACCTTCCTCTTTTTGCTTTGCCAGGCGATCGCGGCCGATGAAGTCACCTTTATTCAGTTTGCAAATCCAACCGAGATTAGCCTCGAGCAGCGTCGTATCTTCGTTGATCTCGTGGCCGTACAAGGCCATGCCTGCCTCCAGCCTCAGAGTGTTGCGCGCAGCCAGCCCGCAGGGAAGGACGCCCTCGTCCGATCCGTAATTGCCGGCATCCAGAATCTTGTCCCAGAGCCGCTCACCTTCTTCCGCGGCTGCGTAGACTTCAAAACCATCTTCGCCGGTGTAACCGGTGCGCGAAATGATGGACTGCACACCGTCAACCTGGCCCTCAGTGAAGTGGTAATACTTGATGTCAGCCAGCGGGGTCTTAGTTAACTTTTGCAGAATACCCACGGCATCGGGTCCCTGAAGCGCGAGCTGGCAGTAATCTGAACTTACGTTTTTTAGCTCGGCTGATTCGTTGCGACGATGAGAGATGATCCAGTCCCAGTCTTTATCAGTCGTCCCGGCGTTCACTACCAGCAACAAGTGATCTTCGGCCAGGCGATAGACCAGTAAATCATCAACGACAGTTCCTTCAGGTGTGGTTAAAGCAGAATATTGTGCCTGGCCATCAACGAGTTTCGACGCGTCATTGGAGCTGAGGTAATTGACGAGGGCGATGGCTTCAGGTCCACGCACGTCGATCTCACCCATGTGCGAAACATCGAAGAGGCCCGCGTGCTGTCTCGTGCGCAGGTGCTCCTCAACGGTTCCAGCCGGGTATTGGACCGGCATATCCCAGCCGCCGAAGTCGACCATGCGACCACCCATCTTGCGATGGGCAGCGTTGAGCGACGTTCGTTTCAGTTCTGAGGCTACAGCAGTCACGCGCGCTATTTTCAGACCCTGAGTTAGTCTGGATCTAACCGAAAAATTACTGGTAAAGGGTGAATCCGCAAGCTAACACGCGAACTGCGACGCGTCAAGCGAGTCAGATTCGTATTCCTGAAGTAAAGATCGATCCACTAAATTCACGCGAAAGCTCACGAAATCTTCACGCGATTTTCACGTGATTGGATGGATCGTTCTGATGGATTACGGGTTGGTTCTGTTCGGAGAGGATTTCGTTCAACCAGTTAGAAACTCGTGTCGCGTACGTCGACCTTATGAACGCTGAACACGACACGCATTGAGCCGGGACGGCGATCCAGAGACGCGGGAACAAATGCAGCACTCTGTCGCAGCGCGAGGTCAAACTCAGCCAGCATGCGACGATTCTTCGGAGCCTGAACAACATCAGCAAGCGAAGCCGATCCGTTGCTGAACACATCCGCAACCACAATCATGTCATCGTCGTCTTCATACGCGTTTGCATGAGGAGTGGCATAAGCACTGGTTAGCGCGGCCAAAGCACCGCTGGGATCCAGGCTTGGCGACTGCTCGGCAAAGGGCGCACGCCTTGCGGAAAGATCGGCCGGCGAAACTGGTTGATTGATGTCATAGACCGGCGCAGATTGAATCGCCAGCACGGTTTCGTTTCGGCGAGCAGCCTGCTGAAGAGCTTCGAAATGCGGGCGCAGCGCGACAAACATTGATACGAAGAGAAGGACTGACGCGAAGGCGCCGACGCCGTAAGGCATTAACCGCGGTTCGAGCCAAATCGCCAGACGATCACTAAACGAGCGTTGCGATTGACGTTTGGCGGCGGCTTCAATCGTCAGCGCATCGGTTATCGAAGACGCGAGATCAGGTGGAGGAAGAGGACGAGCGAGTTGCCGGAAGCTGCGCGTAAGCGCGCGCAACTCCGCCAGTTCCGCGCGGCAAAGCGGACATCTGTCCAGATGTTGATCGACGGCAACGCGCGCAGGCAGCGATAACGCGTCGTCGACGTACTGAGAAAACTGGCTGTTTATTTCCTGGCAATTCATACGTGCCCTTGCCTACTGCTTTCGGATGGCCCACCAACCCCGGCTGTTCCCACTTGCGAAGGAACACTGCGTCAGGCATTGGCGCAAAGTAACTTTCTGAATTAAGCGACGCTTTAACGGGTGTTGCTGGCCACGTTCAAAAATTCGCTTTCATCTGCTGTCACCCTTCACCGGCGGCCCGCCGTTTCACTTCGACCCATTTGGCACCGAGTTTTTCGTGAGCCGGGGCAGGTCGGCCATCCATGAATTTCGAAATTCGAGTTTCGAACTTCGAAATTTTACAAAGATCCTTCTAACTTTCGACGCAACTCCTGTCGGCCGCGTGCCAGTCTTGATTTGACTGTCCCTACATTAATCTGGAGCGTGCCGGCAATCTCTTCATACGAGAAACCCTCAATGTCCCGGAGTATTACTATTTCGCGAAACGCACTCCCAAGCTTCTGTAATGCCGACCTTAACGCCAACTCACGTTCTCGCGCGAGCGTCTGCTGCTCCGGATTGTCTGACAACTCAGCCAGTCTCTCCGACAGTGGGTGGTCCGACGACGCCGGCGTAGCATCAAGAGAAACGGTCGCTTCTCGCTTTCTCCTTCGCCACCATCTCCAACGATTGCGCGCCTGATTAATTGCGATGCGATAAATCCAGGTGCGCAAGTCCGCTTCCCCCCGAAAGCGGTTTATGTTTTGAAACGCGCGCAGAAAAGTTTCCTGCGTCAGGTCGCGTGCTTCTTCGGAATTCTCAGTTAACCGAAAGAGCAACCCATAGATTTCGCTCGAGCGGTCAGCGACAAGTTCCTCAAAAGCAGCGGCGTCGCCACGTTTTAATCTTTCAATGAACTCTGACTCCGCAACGGGTCGCACTTCCAGCGTGGCTGCGGGCGCAACCTGCTCCAGTTCCATTTGCCCGCGGAGGGCGATTGGCTCTCCGTAGCTCACTGGTAACCCCCTGGGGCTGGAATCGGAGTAGCTGACGGCCGTCGCGCAATCCCGGTCAGTCGAATGTTTAGACTCCCGGTTCCGCTATTTGTTCCCAACAAATTTGCCATCTGCTTTTCAAGCCCCCACCGCAACTTTGATGCGGCCTCGCCACCGTGCGATGGCGGAATACTATACAAACGAGCTGCTTGACAAGGTTTGAAAACGGCCATTAGAGTTACGGTTTCGCCGATCATACACCTCATTGAACGTAGTTCACTATGTGAACTTGCGAGAAGGAACGACGTGGCTAAATACAAGAAGAAACGCGCGCGCGAACTCCAACACGACCGGTTTCGCGATACCGCAATCACTATCTTCGACCGGTTGGGAGATCGGCTTGAAGGAAAAGGTAAGGCCATTCTTTACGGATTAATTGGCGTTATAGCCGTGGCCGTGCTCGTTGGCTTTTGGGTGAAGTGGAGTAACAAGAAGGCCGACGAAGCGCGTCGCGCCCTTGGACGAGCCATCACTATCGCGACCACGCCCATCACCAACCCTAATGCGGCCGTGCCGCCGTCCGGGCCGACTTTCGCAAATGAACGCGAGCGTGCGCAACAGGCGATCCATGAGTTTGACAAAGTTGCCGCGAAGTATGGCGATCCGTACCGCTCGGAAGCGCGTTACTTTGGCGCAACTAGTCAACTGTACATTGACCGCGCCAAGGGAATCTCCGAATTAGCCGAGCTCACCAAGAGTGACGTTTCCGAAGTAGCGACGCTTTCGAAATTTGCCCTCGCTCAGACTAAGACTGCGGACGGAAAGTATGACGAGGCAGCACAACTGTTTACTGAGTTGGCGCGCCTGAACAGCTCGGTCGTCACTCCCGAAATCGCCAACTTAGGACTGGCTGACGTCTACGAGAAGCAGGGCAAAAAGAACGAAGCGGTCGAGTTGCTGTTTGCGATTGTAGAAGCGTCTCGCAAAGCAAAGAACCCAGACGGCACGCCGCAAACCCCAACTGCGGCTGCCGGAGAAGCTACGGACAAGCTGCAAAAACTTGATCCGGAGCGGTACGCAAAACTAACCCCCGAACTTCCGGGCAACAACCTCCCCTTCTAGCCCACCAACTTTTCCGGGTCGTTTTCGAGCTTAGAAATCCGGAACCAATCCGAAGGGAAAACTGTATTCAGCAACAGCCCTGCTATGGATAACCTGACCCACTCATTGATCGGTGTAGCTGCATCGAAGGCCGGCTTGGAAAAACTTTCTCCCGGAACTACGACTTTGTGCTTGCTGGCGGCGAATGCACCGGATGCTGACATTATCTCGGCCCTTTTCGGCGGGCGATGGACCTACCTGCATCATCATCGCGGTATCACTCATTCGATTGTCGGCACGACAGTCTTGGCGTTACTGCTTCCGTTCGTCTTTTACCTCATTGATCTACTCATAGCCCGCATCCGCAAACGCGCGCCGGCAATCAAGCTGAAGGGCCTGGTAGCAGCGTCTCTGATTGTGAGCGCGACCCACCCGCTGATGGATTGGACCAACAACTACGGTGTCCGGTTCCTGCTTCCATGGAACTCTCGTTGGTTTTACGGCGACTTTGTCTTCATCATCGATCCCATTCTCTGGTTTGTGCTTGGCGGAGCTGTCTTCCTGGCCACTGCGACCAGTCGTTTCAAATCTCTGTTATGGATACCGCTAGGCCTTATTCCCACGCTGCTGGTATTTGCCGGCCCTGCAGAGCGCGGAGGGCTCACAAACCCAACTCTGCTTCGAGCAGTTTGGTTTGTCGGACTCGTTACGCTTTTAGTTATGTTTTGGAGAGACGCAGGAAAACGGTTTGGCGCGAAGATTCCGCTGACTGCGTTTGCAATCATGGGGGTTTACCTTCTCGGCCTGTTTACTATTCATGCGGTTGCCCTGCGAATCGCGGGCGACGAGGCGCGGCGGTTGGCATCAGCAAACAATGAACAAGTCCTGAAGGTCGCCGCAATGCCCACGCTTGCCAACCCGATGCGTTGGCAGGGTGCATTTGAAACACAAACCGCTGCGTACAGGTTCGACTTGTCGCTCGTCAATCGTCAGACGAGTTCATTAGTGCGACACGATAAGCCGCAAGTGATAAATCCAACGGCACTGGCAGAAGCAAAAAAGGAGTACAGCACGCAAGTGTTTCTTGACTTCGCACGGTTTCCGGTGGCGCGCGTGGTTGGGGAAGACTGCGCCTCGCAGACTCTCGTGCAGTTCGCGGACTTACGTTACACTGAACCCGGACGAAGCAGAGGAACATTCGCACTTGAAGTGCCGGTTTCCTGTCCGAACTAATTAGCGTTTATGCACGAAGCTGAACAGATAGAAACTTTCAACGCCCTGGCTGACGTGGCGAGAGAACGAGAGCACCCGCAAAGGCGTGCGAGGCTCGCGAGTGTCCGCGTGTCTCCCGGGTCCTATCTTGCAACGGCGAGCGTACTGACGTTTGCGTCCGCTTTGTTATTACGTTCGGAGCACGATCTCTTTGCTTTAGTTGCGGTAGCGACAGCGTGGCTGATTGTTCCTATCCTTGCTATCACCGATCGGATTGAGTTTGACGGCGAATCGCTCGAGCGCCGCGGGCCTGCCCCATTATTCGGACGCTTGCTGAAGGGCAAACGAAAACGACTTGCGATAACTGATTTTGAAAAAGTTGAAACACGGGCCTTGCGCACGTTACGTCGTGGTGGCCGCGTCAGATATCGATATCGCACGCAGGTAAACGGAAAGGGAGCCGAGTTTACATTCGCGTCAGGCGGCCGAAGCTATCGAGCGATGGTCCAACAGCTGTTTCCGCTGATCGACTCTGCCAAGCTCGACCTTCGTTCACTCGAACTGCGCGATTACATGTGTGATCCGGCTGCACTCGATCGGGAAGCGAAGGCACTTCACCTGGCGTCGGTTGACGTGATTGACGGTGCGAAGTCAGATTTCAAGCTTGCCAAATATCGAACAGAACAGAGTGACTGCGCTACCGTGCCGGATGCGGAGCGCGCAGTACTTCTCGGCAAACTCGGAAACAAACTACGCATCGCGGGCCGTCTGAGTGAAGCGCGAGAAGCGTTTCGCCGATCGCTGATTGCTTTGCCCGGCAACGCGAGTTTGATGTTTGATTTTGCGCGTCTCCTGAGATCGCAGGCGAGTAGTTCGAACGACCCCAAGCTGCTGACACGATCGCGCGCGGCATTGCGTCTCGCAGCGATGCGCTCAGGCAACGAGCCTGATTTGCTGGCATTCGTCGGCGAGAGTTTTATGGAATGGGGAGATACGGCGCGGGCGCAGCATAACCTCCAGCGGGCAATCGATCTGGATCCCGCTAACTTTCGAGCGCGTATTGGGCTCGCGAGCTTGGCGTTACGGGAAGGCAAGTTGGCCCACGTCATTCATCAGTATCGGGACGCGGCTCGAGCGGTGATGGAAAAGACTCTGGCTGCGTACGCGCGACGTGAGGCCGACTACTATGCGCGTCTCAATGATGATGACGACTACCTGACTACCGAACTCCGTCGCATTAACTGGCTGCAACACTCGTTGAGGATTCGCCGTTTGGCTGCGCGAGTGACAAACGCGAGCATTCTCGTAGCCCTGGTTGGCCCTTATGTTGATCCGTCAGTGGCAGGCGTCGGCTGGTCGTTGGCATCGTCATCGCTTGTCGCATGGGTTTCCAGTTTGTTTGGTATTCAATTGCTCGCCCGCAGACGCACGCCGCGGGATGAATAACTGCCCGTCGCAACCGCACCAGAAACTTTATCCGCAGATTACACAGATTACGCAGATTTGGTTAAAACAAAGCGGCGGTGTTCTAAACTCCGAGTGCCAAAGTTGATCAGCAAACCGACTTCGTGACCAGTCGCCTTCAAGTAGTTGATGACTTGAGCCTCCTCGGTTCCACCCATTCTTCCAAGTGCTTTCAATTCCACCACGACAGACGCATAACAGATGAAGTCAGGCGAATAAGTTGTCTTCATCTGCGTTCCTTTGTAAGACAACTTCAAGTCGAGCTCTCGTAAGAACGGAATGTTTCTTTCGAAAAATTCCATGCCCATGGCCTCTTGATAGACCGGCTCCAAAAATCCACATCCGAGCTGCCGGTGCACTTCCATTGCAGCCCCAATGATTGCATAGGTTCTTGGATCGTTTTCAGTTAGGCTTTTGAACACAAGCCTATCGTATCAATGTCTTAGCCTAATCTGTGTAATCTGCGTAATCTGCGGATAGGTATCGTTCTTGCCAGAGCTTTTGCATCAGGAAAGCGAAAATGCTCCATCAATTGCAACAAACAGCATGACTAGCTGCGATGTTCAATCAAGGTCTTCAGGAAGACTTCGTTCGCGACGACGTCTTTCGCGCTTTCGCTGCCTTGCTATTAACGGAGCCGCTAGTCTCGGCACCCGATTCTCCTACTACTCCCGAAGCATCCGCAGCAGCGGCAGCAGCTTTCGTTTCACTCTGAGGATTGCCGGGGGTTACCGTTCGCGACTGTTGTTCAGACAACGACGCAACAGCGGAAGTCTGAGTCGCCGGCGGATTCAACAAGCCGTCCCAACGGTAGCGTGGTGCCTCGCGCCGCTCTGACAGTCGCTTAAAAACCAGGTTGGTCACCGCGTTGGTGATCCAGTTGTGATAAAACTCGCCGACTGATGCCAGCTCTGCATCCGGAGCCGGATTCATAAAATCGATCGCGTAGGGCACGCCATCCTTGATTGCAAACTCGACAGTGTTCAAATCGTAACCCAACGCTGTACACAACGTGCGAACGTCATGTGTCACGCGTGCTGCGAGCTCCGGCGCAAGATAATTCGGGTCATGAACGTATTGCTCTCCCGACAAATACGGCTTGCGCGGGTCGTAGGCCATGATCATTACGTCTTCCTGGCCGACGCAATAACAGCGTACAAACTGATCGAAGTCGATTCCTTGTTGCAGCGTCATGCACAAGGTGCCGGTCTTGTCGTATTCGGCCCATAGCTCTTCGAGAGAATTGATCTTCGAAACGTTCTTCCAACCACCGCCGTCAAACGGTTTCAGAAACGACGGAAAGCCAACGTAGTCGACGATCTCCTGCCAGTCGAGCGGGAACTCGAGATTGCGCAGGCTTTCGCTGACGATCCCGGTCATGTAGTCTTTTTGCGGCAGAAGCACCGTCTTGGGAACGGCGACTCCAATTTTCCGAGCGAGCGAATAATTGAAAAACTTGTCGTCCGCCGACCACCAAAATGGGTTGTTGACGATTACGGTTCCTTCCAAAGCCATTCGCTTCAGCGTTGCGCGGTAAAAAGGAACTTCGTGGGATATTCGATCGATTACAAGATCATATTGGGGTGGGTCATCGTGCCTGATTCCGCCGAGCTTAATGTAGTCGGCCACAACGTCGCCCTGACCGCGCTCGTTGATGTTTCTCATCAATGCCTCGGGAAATGTTTTCTCTCGCCCCACTAAAATTCCTACCCTCTTCATAACTAAACCTTCCTTCTCGTTTTGGAATTACGCGCGCACTTCGGCTTGGTCGAAACGCCGTTAAATGCAATTTTGAAAACCACGGAGACTACGATTTAACCGAAATAATTGTCAATTTGGCAACGGAGGGCGGCCCGGTGGTGATAAGTTTCCGTGCCGGCAGCACTCTTGCATCGAAGACTCCGGCCAACGCGGGCATCTACAAGAGACATAAACCGCATCAATCAACCGGTTTACGAAGGCTTTGCTGCGATTGCTATGCTACAATCCGGCGCTCAGTTCGCTTTCCCCGATGCGTCAAAATCAACGCTTTTCACAAGGAGAATTAGTTTCTTGCGTGCATTTTTAACTTCGGTGTTTTTGTTTGCCCTCATGCTCTCCGGTGCGAGGACATCCAATTCGGTGCTGGCACAGGCCCCAGCAGACCCGAACAGAAACCAGCAAAAGATTAAGGATTTCACCGCTGAGCAGTTAGCTGAGGGCGCAGTCTTCATCTACGGAACGCGCGAGCTTTTGACTCAAATTCGCCGTAACGGCGTCGAGCGCGGCCGAATTTGTAAGCCAACCTGCGAACCACAGAACAGAACCGAGGAAGCGACTTATGAGCGTCGCTTTGTGCGCGGCGCCAGTTTGGAAAAGGACCGTTTCCGGGTCGATCAGAAGATGCCCAGCCTCGAATATTCGCTGATCTACGGCGATGGTCGTCTTTGGGGCATCATCAATGGTGCTTCGTTCACGCCGCGGCAGGACGCGGCTGCTACATTCATTTCGCAACACCGGCACAGTATTGACAACCTGCTTCGTTACAAAGAAGACGGCTCAACGTTAACTCTGATTGGCAAAGACAAGCAAAAGGGCCTCGACTTATATATCCTGGACGTCGTCGGGAAAGACAAGCAAAAGACCCGTTACTTCATCAGCGCGAAGAGTCTGCACGTGATCTGGCTCGAATATGAAGATCCCTCAGCCGGTGCTACACCAACCAAATTCAGGCGAACATTTCACGACTATCGCTACGCACAGGGGACGCTGGTTCCTTTCCGTAGTGTTCTGCTACAGGACGGCAGCCAGTTGCAGGAGACGCGGATTCTGACCGTGACCTTTGGTATAAAACTGGACGACGCCGTGTTTAAGAGTCCTGAGGCATAGTTCCGGAAAATTCGCGGGTTTTGCACATATTGGGGCTCGCGCGAGCCCCTTTTATTATGGGAACCCGAGGCGAATCGCAGCGTGTATAGACTGCGGGGCAGCGGACGGACGCTGTATAATTCGACCTCGTACTGCCCCCTATCGAGCCGTAAAGTTGTACAGCAGATCGTCAGTGCGTTGAGAGCCTACCTGCCCTGATGGATACATTAAGCACGATCGATAACCTGACTTTCTCCGCAGGATTGCGGCGCGAAGTCGTCACGGACACGACCTCGGATCACGCGTTGCTCGAAGCGACGCGTACCGGCGACGAGGATGCGTTCGCCGAATTGGTGAGCCGGTACCGGAACCAGATCACGAGTTACATTTATCGAATGACGAGCGACTACGACGGAGCGGTTGATCTGGCACAGGAAACTTTTGTGAGGGTGTATCGCGCTGCTGACCGGTACCAGACCAGTTATGCGTTTTCGACTTACATCTATCGGATTGCCACGAACCTGGCGATCAGCGAGTTGCGGAAACGCAAGCGGCGCAAGTTAGTGTCGCTGACGGGGTTCTTCCAGTCGAAGGACGGAGGGGAACCGCAGGAGTTTAACCCAGCGGATGATCGTCCCCTTGCAGATTGTGAGCTAGTGGACACGGAGCGACGAATGGCTGTGCAGCGGGCCATCAGCACTTTGCCGGAGAAATACCGGGCGCCGCTGATCTTGAGAGATGTCGAGGGCAGAAGTTACGAGGAAATCGCGGGCATATTGAAGACGAGCGAGGGAACAGTGAAGTCTCGCATCAGCCGCGCGCGTGGATTCTTGCGGGAGAAGATGAGGGCTTATCTTTGAGGAATAACATGATCACAGGCACTTGCAAAAACGTTCGCCGAGAGTTGGAAGAAGCGGCATCCAGTGAACTGCTCAGTTCCGTTGCGTCTGAACACCTCAGAAGCTGCGCTGAATGCGCGAGGCTACATGACGACGACACGAAGTTGCGCGGCATTATGGCGAGCCTGGGCACTATCGAAGCCCCGGGTGATTTCGATTTCAAGTTGCGCGCTCGTCTCGCCGAAGAAAGAGCAGGCGCCGGGAGGCAAATATCTCTTGGCGGGTTTTCGTTCGGGCTTCGGTCAGTCGCGTTCGCTTCGTTGCTGTTGGTTTTTGGTTCTGTGATGTTTCTTAGTTTGCGGTCATCTGATAGTCAAGGTCCGGTGGCCACCGTTCAACCGCCCGCAGCTGAAGGTCAACCGACACCGATTATTTCCGCGGCCAATAATCTCGCTGAAGATAAAACAAAGGCGACTGAAACGACTCCCGCAGTCGCGACAAACCTTCCAACGCCAACTCGCAATCGTGGCTCGAGGGCTGGGATGGTTGCGGTCGCCAATCGCGGGAGCCGGGATCTCGCCAGCAAGCCGGCCCGGGTCATACGACCATCGGAATTGAACGCGCGCGCCTCCGACTTTCAGATCGCGGGACGCCAACCCTTGAAGGTGTCGCTCGAGAATGGCAGCGGAACGTCTCGAACCATTTCTTTGCCGGCTGTTAGTTTTGGCTCACAGCGTGTGTTGTCTCAGAATTCTTCTCCCTTGATGGCATCGGCAAGAGGTAGTTGGTAGTTTGGAGAGAGTTCGACTAATAACGATGAAAAGAAATATGACAATTCGGTTTTTCGCGATTCTGGTGCTCGGAAGCATTTCGTGGACGCAGGTTGTTTCTCAGACATCCTCCGGTACGACCTACGAGAAACGTAAGGCAGAAAAGGTATTTGAGAAGACGACTGTAACGTCGCGCGCGACGCCGGTAATTGTTCAAAATCAGGATCTCTCGCCCGAGATAGTGACGATCTTGCATCGTCTCAACGGCCTGAAAGTTTTTCGTTTGCTTGTGCGATCGAGTGAGGAAATTGGCGCAATCGCCAATCTTGACGAAGCATTCAAGATAAGTACCGACGTTCACACCAACGTCATCACCGGCATTTGCCTCGATGATGGAGGAACGATCGCAGCGTGGTTACCGGAAGCGGAAGCAGAGATTCCGCCAATGCAATACGCTCCGATGGCGGCGCCTGGCACCCCTGCGACTCCTCCTACTGCCCCGGCGCCCATGGCTCCTCCAGCGCCAGGCAAGACGCCGATGGGTATTTCAAACCGGCCAGGATTAGTGGCCGCACACGCCTTGCTGGAAGCTGATCTTAGAGTTTTGACGCGCGATGGTAAGAGACTAGCCGGCCGTTATGTTGGCCTCGACGGCCTCACTGGTCTTTCGGTTATCAGTATTCCGATTGGTTATTCGCCGAAGATGGTAGAACCGAAAGAGGAAACCATTGCCGTAGGTCAGCGCGTGCGCGTGCTGGGACCACAGGCGGCGCCGAAACCTGAGATGCCGGTCAAAAACGCTGTGTACGTGCGTATTGGTCAAACGGAAGCGGCGATCGCAGATATCAATCGCTCTCCGTCGGGAGCAATCGCGCGCATCAAGATCACTTCACCAAAGATCTCAATGGCAAACGTCGGGAGCGTGGCCATCAACGAGCAGGGCGAGACGCTCGGCATTGTTGATTCAGTGCAGGGAACGGAAGCGACAATCCTTCCCGTAGCTATGGTTCGCAATGCTGCCAAGCGGGTTATGACCCGGCAGGCGAGCGTTCCGCGGCCGTGGTTGGGAATTCGGGGCGAACCAATTGGGGCCATTTCGTTGGATAAGATTCTGCACGTTGGTTGGCAACTAGAGCGCGCTCGCGAACTGGCTGAAAAACGCTACGGCATCCTGCTCACGTCGGTCACTCCCGGCAGTCCCGCTGCGCTGAAGAAACTCAAGCCAGGGGATGTGATTCTGAGTGTGAACAACGAAGACATTCGCAGTGCAGAAGAGTTTTCATGGCTGCTTCAGGAAGGCCTGCCAGGAGCGGAGTTTAGTTTTAAGATCGCCAGCCCCGACAAGCTTGTTTCCGAAGCGCTACAAATCAAACTGGGCGAATCGCCGGACCCGCTCTTCGGACTCAGAACGCCACAGCCTCGGCATGTGAAGGTGGCGGAGCCGGGCTCGCTCATGTCACAGGGACTGGAGACGATTGCCATCAAACCGAAAGTGGCGAGTCGTTTCGGCGCTACAGGTGGACTGCTCGTCGTTTATGTGCAGCCTACGTCGGAAGCATTTAAAGCGGGTGTGCGCGTAGGCGACGTGATTGAAGCGGTAGATGGACAGTTGCTCACGTCGGGTATCGTGCGCGGTCCGTTGTTGAAAAACCCTGGTGCCAGCTCGACGCTGAGCATTGTCCGCAACAAACAAAAGCTGCAAGTGACGATCGCGACGCACGAATAGGATCCAAACATCATCAGAGAATACGAGAGGCGGCCGTCATGGCCGCCTTTCTGCGTGTTGTGATACCCTGATGCCTTCCTGAACTACAGCTTGAAGCTGGCCGCACGGCCTGTCGTGTCCGTCGTTTCGACAACTATCTTCGCCCATGCTCAGTGAAGCTGTTTCCCATTATCACGAACTGCTTAGAGACGAAGATCTCGCCGAGTCGTCGCGCATAATGCTCGATGAGGGGCTGGAGCGCAGCAAACTCATTTTCGGCGGCCGCCGACTTTCGCCGTACCTCCGTCCACATTTCGTTACCGAAACTGACTTTGCCCGTATCAGAACGGTTTGCGAAACAGTTTGGTCGGCGATAGAGAAGGTGAAAGACGCCGCGATTGAAGATGATTCGCTGGTGACGGACCTGGGAATCACGGAAATCGAACGCGATTTGATTGCCATCAATCCCGGTTACCGCGCCGTCTCTCCAACTGCCCGGCTCGATTCGTTTTTGACTGACAACGCTTACAGCTTTGTCGAACTCAATGGCGAGAGCCCGGCCGGTATCGCTTACGTCGATGCAGCATTTGATATCTTTTCAGAACTGCCGGTGATGAAGAAGTTTGCGGAGACTTACAACGTGCGCCCGCTTTATGGCCGGCGTTTCATGTTGGATGTCTTACTCGATTCATACGAAGAATACCTGGGACGAAAGCCCGACACTGTTCCTCAAATCGCCATAGTCGATTTGAAGGGTTTGCCTACGCAAAAAGAGTTTGAGTTATTCAAAGAGTTTTTTGAGCGCGAGGGATACCCGACCGTCATTTGTTCACCAGAAGAGCTAGTCTTCCAAAACGGAAAACTTCAATCCGGTGACGTCACAATTGACATTGTTTACAAGCGGCTGCTCGTGAACGAGTACCTGCCGATCATGGATCAGTATCCGGCCTTGCTGGATGCTTATCGCGCGGGAGCTGTGTGCATGGTTAACAGTTTCCGGTCAAAGCTGATTCACAAGAAAGCGCTGTTTGCGATTCTCACAGATGAACGTCGCGCGCAGTTGTTCAGCCCGGCAGAACGCGACGCGATTAGCAAACACGTGCCATGGACGCGCCTGGTACGTGAGGAACAAACAACGCACGCTGGTGAGACGATTGATTTGCTCGAATTCATCAGGTCAAACCAACAGGAACTGGTTTTGAAACCAAACGATGATTACGGCGGGCATGGCATCACGATTGGGTGGAACTGCGATCAGGCGACGTGGAACACGGCGCTCGAGAGTGCGCTCGCGAATGGAGATTATCTGGTACAGCAGCGAGTGCCCACAGCCAGGGAAACATTTCCAGCGCTGAAGGACGATGGGTCGATTGAGTTTGCGGATCAGCTCGTCGATCTGGACCCGTTGCTTTTCAATGGCAAAGTTGGTTCAGCGTTTACGCGTTTGTCCTTCACCGAGTTGGCCAATGTAAGCTCAGGCGGTGGGATGGTCCCTACGTTCATCATTGAAAAGAAATAGCTGATACGGGCATCCTGCCTATGTTGTGCGGGGCGCAAGTGCCACGGTTGCGTTGTACAATGACTTTACCGTGATTGAGCAAAGGAGACGGGTCGTTGGCTGAAGAGCTGGATGAAACTTTGCAGGCACCTGAGGAGCGCCGGCGATATGACCGGTCCCGGCTGATCGTGGACGTGTTCTTCGATGGCAACGACGCGACCGGTGTCGCCAGCACCAAGGACATCAGCGTCGGCGGCTTCTACATGAGTACTCAGGCAAATCTGCCGGAAGGCGCAGTGCTCCTTGTGCGAATTCCGTTTCCCAACGGGAAACAGGTGGTGGCGAATGCCGAGGTGGTTTACAGCAATCCTTCGCGCGGTGTTGGTTTGAGATTTCAGAACCTCTCAGAGGAAGGCCGGACGCTGATCGAGCAGGAGTTGGGGAGCGGATGATGGCGTTACAGGATTCGCCTCTTCATTGGCATGAACTCCCGGAAGACCTGCGCGACGCGTTGTGGGGGAGACTACGGGGCCTCTGGGGCGCCGAGAGCGATGCCCAAGCGTTTGATTCGCTCACCGTTGATAAGCAGCAAGCGCTGTTACTGGTCATGACGCGAATGCGGCAGACCGACCTATGGAACACCGTCCGAAAAGTTGAAAATGTGTACGGTGAGGGTGGTGTTGGTATTGCCTTTACGGCCTGGCCTGTAATTCAATCGACGCTCCAGCGCCGGAAAGACTTCACCAGACTATTCGCTAATCACAAGGACACGACCGCCGGGTACTACGAAAAAAGGCGATCGCAGGCTATTCTGCATTTCCTGTTTGTTGAAGGCGACCCGCGCAAGTGGTACGTTCATTTCGATCTTCACAGTCCGGTGCACTCGCCGGTAAGCGCGGTCAGACACCTCCGGCACGAATTTATTGGGAAACTGACACCCGACTGGCGGATGATCAGAGAATCGTTGGACCTTTAAACGGCTGACCTCAGGAGACAAACTATGTTCGACCAGTTTACGTTGGGAATCGAAGAAGAATTTCAGATCGTCGATCCTCAAACACGCGAGCTGCGTTCGCACGTAGTTGAGATTCTGGAAGAAGGCACGATGCTGCTTGGCGAGCAGATTAAACCGGAGATGATTCAGTCGATGGTTGAGGTCGGCACGGGTGTTTGTAAAAACATCGACGAAGCACGCACTGACATAACCCGGCTGCGCAGCATCATTTCCAGTTTGGCCCACAAGAACGGCCTGCGAATCATTGCTGCATCCACTCACCCGATTTCACGATGGCAGGACCAGAAAATCTTCGACGACGAGCGTTACGAGCTGCTCGTGCAGGAGCTCCAAACCGTTGCCCGCTCGCTGCTGATTTTCGGATTGCATGTGCACGTCGGCATGGCCGATCGCGAACGCGCAATCCACATCATGAACGCCGCGCGGTATTTCCTGCCTCACGTGCTCGCGCTAACTACTTCGTCGCCCTTCTGGATGGGCCACAACACGGGGCTTAAATCGTATCGCACGGAAATCTTCAAACAGTTTCCGCGCACCGACATTCCCGATCACTTCGATTCGTACGGCAGTTTTACGCGTTATGTCGAACTGCTGATCAGAACCAACTGCATCGACAACGGCAAGAAAATTTGGTGGGACATACGGCCTCATCCGTTCTTCCCGACCCTCGAATTTCGTGTCTGCGACATTCCCACGCGCGTAGATGACACGATTGCGATTGCGGCGTTGTTTCAGGCAATTGTTGCCAAGCTCAACCTGTTGATTGAGAAGAACCTTGGCTTCCGTCTCTATCGACGCATGTTGATTCAGGAGAACAAATGGCGCGCGGTCCGTTACGGGCTTGACGGGAAGATGATTGACTTCGGAAAGCAGAAGGAAGTTCCAGTGCGAGATCTAATACTGGAGCTGCTCGACTTCGTCGACGACGTGCTCGACCCACTTGGCTCGCGCAAGGAAGTGGAACACATTCACACGATTCTCCAGCGCGGCACTTCAGCCGACGAACAACTTGAGGTCTATCGACAAACCAACGATCTCAACGCAGTAGTCGATCACTTGATCGACCGCACAGTGGAGAACGTTCCGCTTACCTCACAAATTGATCTCGCCCCTCCCAAGAAGACTGTTTCAACGATTTCGAAGTAAGTCAGGCGCGTCGCTTTGGACGTTGCGCCAGGTAGTATTGCCACAGCATTCTCGCCGCCACGGAACGATAGGGTTTCCACGGCTCAGCCATTCGTAACAAATCCTGCGACGTCGGCCTCTGGTCCAATCCCTTTAATTTCATCGCAGCAATTGCGAGTGCCAGATCTGTGGCCGGCCAGACGTCGGGACGCAGCAGCGCCATTAGCAAATATACATCCGCACTCCACGCGCCCAGGCCTTTAATCTGCATCAGTGCCAGACGCACTTCTTCATCTGTCATCCGCTGCAGTTGGTTCAACTTTAAAGTCTTGTCCGTAATCGATTGTGACAGGTGGAGACAATAAGCCGATTTCTGCCGCGTGAGGCCGAGCGATTTTAGGTGTTGGTCGCCCAGCTCGATCATGCGTGTCGCGTTAAACGGCACAATACCTTTCCGCATCCTGCGATAAAGCGAAGCCGCTGACGCCAACGACACCTGTTGTTCGAGGATGATCTGGACGAGAGTTGAAAAGCCTGGAGTGCGCGCCCATAGGGGAGGCGGGCCGTAGCTTTTCAAGATGAATGCGAGATGCGGATCCCGTCGAGCCAGAATTCGCGCCGCACGCGCGACGCCTTGCTCATCGAGCGGCATTATCTGCATCTGTGGATGAAGTGTTTACTTCGAGGCGGTTTGCCTTTGAAGCGCCAGGTTCAGGAAGTTTTCAAACAGGATACGGCCGTCGCGCGACTCGTTTTGATGTTCCCAGCGAGTGCGGCTCTTGTTCCAGTCTTCAAATGATTTTTCGAGGTGAAACTGAACTGTGTAAATAAGCTGCCCCTCGGTTCGTTTCACCATCATCTGGTTACGGCAAAGGTAGGAAGTGGCAAGCAGCGAAAACCCTTTCGGAACGCGGTCGAGTTGCAGACCATGATTTTGCCAAACGCGGAGGACGCGGGCCTGCTTCGTGTATTCCTGCCAGATGCCGGAAGACGGATTAGTAATTCCTTTGAAAATCGGATCCGTTGCGTCGGTAATCCTCACAAAACGATACTGATACTCGAGTGGGCGATTTTGGCGTTGCTCGTGTTGTTCCAGTCGATCGAGCGTCATTACCTGGGCGCCGAAGGCAAGACCAACCAGTTGGTGGCCGCCGCAGATCGCTAGCACCGGAATCTTCGTGTTGCGAATAAACTGCGAGAAAGTATCGATGACTTGCGGGTTGTAAAAATCGAAGTCGCGCAACGTGCCGCTCAGCACGATCGCATCAGGATTAAATTTTTTGGCGGCGACAGCGATTGAGGCCAGGTGTGTGACTTCCGTGGTCGGCTGCTTCACGAGGCGTTCCACATTGGAAACGATATTCTCGATGGCCATCCCGGCGATGCGGCGTTCGCGTCTGATCTCAACTGCCGTATCCGCGCCCCACTCGTTTCGCGCCACGTCCGAAAGGTCGTCCTCGTCGCGCAGTAAACTGTCGACAACCAGCACGCGCACTTCCTCGATCTGCTTTTCGATCGGTTCGTAGCGACAATAGGTTTGCTGGTTGTAGGGAAACGGTAGCGCGGTGGGGGCGTCGGGCTGTTGCTGGTCGTCGAGTGAAACCTCGGCTATTTGTTCTGTCATCACCTGATATTAAACTTCTACTTTCCAACTAACGCAAGCACTAGCACAAAAACTCTACATTCGCTGCCTGGTGCTCTGTTTAAATTCCGGTGTCGCGCTGCCTGCGCCGGCAGCCCCGACCTCGGTTCTGATGTTGTCGATCAACAACCGCCGGAGGCGCGCACGAAAACTCTCCGACCTGCCTGCGGCGTGACGATCTGCCAAAAGAAACATGCGATGCCATGAAGATTCCAGTTCGTCGGCAAATTGGGAGATTTTGGTGATGTCGTAAGGCACTGCCACCTTTGTGCAGCCGGCCCTGGCAAACACCGAGAGATATCGCGCGGTTGCCAGGTCAGGGCACAGCAGGCGTCGCGCACCAGTTTTCAACTCGACCCCGAGCAACGTGTGTTGAATCTGTACTCGCGGTTGTTTGGGTAAAGCCTCGAAGCTGTATGCGCGAGTCCGCATTGCGCGAATCCGTTCGCGATAGATGTGGGGCAGCCACGCGTCTTTCATCTCAGCCTGAACCTGGGCAGCCAGGTCTGCCGCCTTCGGACCACGATCATTTGAAGCTGTTTTCGCAGGCATACGTTCCAAACAAAAAGCGGCGAACTAAGTCGCCGCCACTCTACAACTGCGCTTGGCGCCTCTCACTTCAGAGTCAGCGACATCACCGGCTTTGCCTGTAGCGCGTTGATCACGCGGCCCGGGAAGAGGCCGAGATACAACACCCCAAGGATGGTGATAGCGAGCGCGATGCCGATGCTGGCCGGAATTCTGGGCGCGGACCATGCGGTGGTGCGTTCCCGGAAAAACATCACGATGATGATCCGCAGAGTAGTAGTAAGCGGAGATTGCCGTGTTGAGCACGCCGATGACGACGAGAGCGTAAAACCCCTGGTCAAGCGCCGCGCGAAACACCATTACCTTGCCGATGAAACCTGCGGTAAGCGGCATGCCCAGAAGACTGAGCAGAAACAGCGACAACGCGAATGCGAGCCACGGCGACTGAAAGCCGATGCCGTTGTAATCCTCGATCTCGGTGCGGCGATCGCCTGCGCGGGCAATCAATTGGACCACGGCAAAAGCGCCGAGGTTCATCACGGCGTAGGTCAAAAGATAAAAGATGACTGCAGTGATCGCTGCGCTGCGTTGCTCAGCCTCGGGAGCCGCCCCGGCTGCAATGAAACCGACCAGGGCATAACCGGCGTGGGCGATTGATGAATACGCAAGGATGCGTTTCACATTGTTCTGCGCGATGGCGACAACATTACCAACCGTCATCGTCGCAATCGCCAGGATCACCATGGCGGCGACCCAGGCTTTATTCAAATACGCTGCATTAGTGGCACTGCCTGCTGCCAGGACAAACGGAAACGCAAACACGAAGACTCGCATAAACGAAGCGAATCCAGCGGCCTTCGGACCCGCCGCCATGAACGCCGTCACCGGCGTCGGCGCTCCCTCATAAACATCCGGAGTCCAAACGTGAAACGGAGCAGTTGCGATCTTGAAGCCAAAACCGACCAGCATCATGGCCGCGCCTGCAAACAGCAAAACAGGGAACTGCGCTTCGGGAAGACGTCGCGCGATTTCAGCGATGTTAGTAGTTCCCGGAAGTCCCGCCGCCGTTGAAGTCGCGCCGTACACGAGCGCAATTCCGTAAAGTAGAAACGCAGAAGAGAAGGAACCGAGGATGAAGTATTTCATCGACGACTCATTTGAGCGGACGTCGCTGCGACGGAAGCCGCACATGACGTAGGTAGCAATCGACAGTATCTCGAGTCCCAGGAAAACGATTACGAGATCGCCGGCCGACGCCATAAACATCATGCCGGCGGTGGCAAACAGCACGAGCGAATGAAACTCGCCCGCCGGTAACCGCTCATTCTCAACCCAAACCATCGAAACCAGAATTGTCAGGACGGAAACGATCACGAATACAAAAGTGAATCCCAGCCGGAGCTCGTCCAGGACAATCATGCCGCTAAAGGCATGGTTCACGCCGTCCCACGATCGCCACAGCCACGCGGCTGCCACTGCCGAGCTCAGCAGACCCAGCAGCGAAATTCCGCCCGTTACCCATCGTTGTGCAGGTTTCGCAAAAGCGTCCACCAGCATCACGACCACACCGACCACACACGCGATCACCTCCGGCAGGATTAGCCAGAGATTGACGTCAGGCGCAGTAAATTGAAGAGCAAAAAGATTCATCTAGCTCAACTGAGTGGCACAGGCTTCACCCTGTGTGTGCTTTTGGAGAAACACAGACTGAAGTCTGTGCCAACAATCATTAATGCGAATCCACCTTAGGCACAGCTTCCTGCGCTACTTCAAACGAACCGCCGGTCGGAGGCGCAGAGACGCGGACGCGAATTTCTTCGACACTCGCTTTCGATCGATCCAAAAATGGCCGCGGGAAAACCCCCATGAACAGCATCAGCACCAGAAGCGGAATTAACAGACCGATCTCGCGCGCGTTTAAGTCGCCCAGCGTCGCGTTCTCCGGTTTCGTTATCTTGCCAAACACTACGCGCTGCAACATCCAGAGCATGTAGACAGCTGCCCAGATTACGCCCGTCGCAGCCAGCATAGTCGTGATCTCTGGATACCGAACTGCAGTAGAGGTCCAACTGCCGAGCAGTATTAAAAACTCGCCCACAAAACCATTTAAGAAGGGCAGGCCGACCGATGACAGAGACGCGAAAACGAACAACGTCGAAAACCACGGCATGGACGTGGCCAAGCCGCCAAATTCATTAATTTGCCTTGTATGCCTGCGTTCGTAAATAAAGCCGACAAACAGAAACAGCGCGCCGGTCGATATTCCGTGGTTGAGCATTTGGTAAAGCGCGCCCTGCATGCCAACTTCGGTAAACGAAAAAAGACCCAGCACGACAAAGCCCATGTGACTAACTGACGAATAGGCGACCAGCCTTTTCACATCGGGCTGGACCATCGCCACCAGCGCCCCATAAATAATGCCGATCACGGCGAACACGATCATCAACCAGGCGGCGCGGCGCGACATGTCAGGGAAGAGCCCAAGGTTGAAACGCAGGAGACCGTAGGTGCCCATCTTTAGTAATACGCCGGCAAGAATGACTGATCCTGCCGTTGGTGCTTCAGTGTGCGCGTCCGGTAGCCAGGTGTGCACCGGCCAAAGCGGCACCTTAATGCAAAACGCCAAAGCGAAAGCTGCGAATAAAAAGAACTCCGTCTGCGGCGGCAGAATCGTGGCGCCGCTTTTCATCGCGTTAAGAATTGTGACGTAATCAAACGTGCCGTAGAGGTAATAAAGCGCGATGATTGCGACCAGCATTAACAGACTGCCGACCGCCGTATAAATGAAAAACTTTACGGCCGCGTAGATGCGGCGTTCACCGCCCCAGATTCCGATGAGGAAAAACATCGGCACGAGAGACGCTTCGAAGAAGAGATAGAACAGCAGCAGATCCAGCGACACAAAAACGCCCACCATTGCGCCCGCGAGCAACTGCAGGAAAAGGTAATAAGAAAGTTGCCGCTTCTGAATCGCGTTCCAACTTGAAAGGATCGCGATTGGCATCAGTAAAGTTGTAAGCAGGACCAGCCAGAGACTGATGCCATCAACTCCGAGGTGATAGCGGGCGCCAAGTGAACCAATCCAAAGGACGTCTTCGACAAACCTAAACTCTTTGGTGCCATCGGGAATTCCGCGAATGAGCAATAGGGACACGGCGAAGTCGATTACGCTGAACGCCAGTGCTATCCATTTGTAGTTTGACTCGCGGCGCGAAGGCAGAAAGCTGTAACCAACCGTCGCGAGCGCTCCCACGACGGGCAACAGAATAATGATGGTGAGCAAGTATTGCTGCATGTCTATGGAACAAGCCTCAATGCGGTAACGCCGTAATAGGCAAAGAAGCCGATAACAGCGAGGGCGCCTAACAAAATTATTGCCGCATAACTGCGCACAAATCCGCCTTGCATGTGGCGAACCAGCCGGCCCGTATCAGTAACGACCTGACCCAACGAGTGCAGAAAACCATCGATGACGCCGATATCGAAAATCTTCCAGAGCCATTCGCGAGAACCAACCTTAATGGGATTGATGATTGCCGCGTTATACGCTTCGTCAACGTAATATTTGTTTTCAAGCAGGCGCGGCAACTGCAAGAGTGGCCGTTTGCGAAATACTACCCATCCAATTGCTATACCCAGCACAGCAATCACAACGGAAACAAGAGTCAAAAGCCGTTCAGCGCGGATGGTCTCAGGAGAATGATGCACTCCCGTGTCTTCGCCAATGGGAGCGAACGCCGGCGCGCCGTCATGCGGTTGCGGCGGAGGCGAAAGCCAGATGTGCGATTGTTCGGATTCGGTGGCGTGTCCCTCGCCCGTTTCGTGAGTGTCACCCGGAACTTTGGCGATTACGGGATCGAGAGTTTGTTCGATGTAGTTCACCGGATGCGAACTCACCAAAGACCCGAGTGCATAGGGAACTCCTATCAAACCGCCGAGAGTCGAAAGCACCGCCAGAATTATCAACGGCACCGTCATGACCCAGGGCGACTCGTGCGGCTCGTGTACGCCGTGATGTGCTGCGTGTTCGTCGTCGTGTGACTCTTCAGCGTGCGGTGGTGTTTCTCGAAAGCGTTCGGTCCCCCAAAACGTCATGACCATCATTCGAGTCATGTAGACGGCCGTTAGCAGCGCCGTGATTGCTCCGATGGCCCAGAGAAACTTGTTCCAGCCCGCGCCGGGCAGTGCCGGTGCACTCCACGTTTTCCAAAGGATTTCGTCTTTCGAGAAGAACCCGGCAAAGATCGGTATTCCTGAAATCGCCAACCAACCGGTCAACATCGTAGCGAACGTGATTGGCATGTACTTCCGCAGGCCCCCCATGCGTCGCATGTCCTGCTCGTGATGCATTCCATGAATCACGGAGCCGGAGCCGAGGAAGAGAAGTGCTTTGAAAAACGCATGCGTAATCACGTGGAATATCGCCGCGACGAATGCGCCTACGCCGCACGCGAGAAACATGTAACCGAGCTGTGAGATCGTCGAATAAGCAAGGACCTTCTTGATGTCGTTTTGCGCCAGGCCAATCGTCGCGGCGAAGATCGCTGTAGCCGCTCCAATTACTGCCACGATAAACATTGCAGTCGGCGCGTGTGTGTAGATCGCTGAGCAGCGAACAATCATATACACGCCCGCGGTCACCATGGTCGCGGCGTGAATCAGGGCGGAGACAGGTGTGGGGCCGGCCATAGCATCCGGCAGCCAAACGTAGAGCGGAATCTGTGCGCTTTTGCCTGCCGCGCCGATGAAGAGAAGAACTGCGATTGAAGTTACGCCGCCGGCGAAAATTGTCTGCCAGGCAAACGCTTCAGGTGCCGGGATTGCCGCGATGGTTTGCAACGCGCTAACGACGCCGTGCGCCGGTTTGTCGAAGAAACTTACCGAGCCGGTGAGTACAAACACGAGCATTATGCCCAGCACGAAACCCCAGTCGCCGACGCGATTCGTGATGAAAGCCTTCTTGGCAGCATCACCTGCTTCTTTCCGGTCAACGTAGTAACCAATGAGCAGGTAAGAACAGAGACCGACGCCTTCCCAGCCGACAAACATCAGCAGGAAGTTGTCAGCGAGAACGAGCGTCAGCATGGCAAACATGAACAGATTCAGGTAGGCAAAGAATCGATAGAACCCGCGGTCGCCGTGCATGTAACCAGTTGCAAAAACGTGGATCAGAAAGCCAACGAAGGTTACGAAGAGTGCGTAGGTTCCGCTCAGCCGATCCATGGCGAGACTGAAGTCCGCACGGAAGCGCCCAACTTGAATCCAGGTCCAAATGTGATCAATGAGTGGTTCGGTTGAACGAAGTGCCCCACCTGATTTGAACGCCAAATAGAAGGCGATGATCGTGGGAATCCCGACCGCGGCACAGGCGATGAAGCCGATCAGTTTCTCACTTCGCACGCGCCGGCCGATGAGCCAGTTGATGGCTGCGCCGGCCAGGGGTGCGAAGATGATTATTTTGAGGAGATCAGTTTCCATCTATATTTCGGTCTCAATCTCTAATTTCAAATTTGAGATCTCAAAAAAGAACAAAAAACCGAAGGGCCACCACCAACCACTAACCACCAACCACCAACGACCAAAGAGCAAGGAGCAAGGAGCAAGGAGCAAAGACAAAGACCGAAGACCGATGGGCAAGGACAAGACAAAAACAAAAGACCAAAGACCAAATCCTTACAATTTCATAATGCTCGCTTCGTCCACGTCGAGTGATTCGCGATTTCGGAAAATGGTAATAATGATTCCCAGCCCCACCGCCGCTTCCGCTGCCGCCACCGTCATCACGATAAATACAAAAAGTTGACCGGTGACGTCCTGGAAGTAGCTGGAAAACGCGACAAACGTCAGGTTCACTGCGTTCAGCATCAACTCAATCGACATAAACATGACGATCACGTTTCGCTTGATGATTACGCCCACCGCACCGATGGTGAACAGCACGGCGGAAAGCGCCAGATACCAGGAAAGTTGTGGTTCCATCTCTCAATCTCGCTTGTTTGGATCTCGTAGCACGGTCACGCCCATCAATCGTGCGGCCTCTTCCGTCGTGTCAGTCTCCACGGCCCCAGACTCGCTGGTGGCCCGTGGGTCCATCATTTCCAACGGTAGAACCTGGCCACCCGGGACGACTCGTGCATTCGGGGAAAGCATTGGCCCGCGTCGCGCCAGCGACATCGCGCCCACGATGGCCATCAATAACAAAATCGACGTCACCTCGAAGGGAAGCAGGTAAGTTGTGAACAACCCGACTCCGATCGAATGCGTTAATCCGACTCCCGCCGTGCCGTCGGGCATCGGGTGCGAATTGCCCTGAACCGAATAAAGAATGAACGCCGTCTCGGCGATTAGCACTGCCGCCAGACCGATTGCCACCGGAACCAGCCAACGCAATCTGGGCCGTCTGGGCTCCTCATACTCAATGTTGAGAAGCATGATCACAAAAATGACCAGCACCATGATGGCGCCCGCATAAACAATCACTTGAACGGCGGCGATAAAGGGCGCCGCCAGCATGACATAAAGCGATGCAAGCGAAACAAACACACCAATCAGCGAGATTGCGCTGTAGAGCGGATTCGATTGCGAGACGACCGCGATGGCGCAGCCGATGGCAAGTCCGCCAAAGAGTATGAAAAGTATCGCTGTCATTATTCTTGTGGCACCCTGCTCAGCCGCACGGAACGCCGTGCTCGCCTAACTCGTCGTAAAGAAAACGACGGTCGCCGTAACGATGATGTTTAAAATCGCCGCCGGCAGCAGAAACTTCCAACCAAAGTCCATCAGCTGATCGAAACGAAAGCGCGGCAACGTACCGCGCAGCCAGATATACAGAAACAGGAAAAACAGTATCTTGGCGAAAAAATAGACGACGCCGAGAAGTGGAAACTGCGCAACGCCCGGCCCGTTCCATCCGCCGAGGAACAATGTCGTCGCCAACATTGAAACCGTGATCATGTTGATGTACTCGGCGTTGAAAAACAGTAGAAACTTGATCGAGCTGTATTCGGTGTGAAAGCCTGCTACCAGTTCTGTCTCGGCTTCCGGAAGATCAAACGGCACGCGATTGGTTTCGGCAATCGCAGCAATCAAATAAAGAATGAAACCGAACGGTTGGTAGAAAATGTTCCACTGCAAGCCTTGCCAGCCAGACTGCTGCTGAACGATCGCGTAGATGTCGAGCGTCCCTGAAATCAACACAACGCCAATCAACGAAAGTCCGAGCCCCAGTTCGTAAGAAATCATCTGCGCTGCAGAACGCAGTCCACCCATCAGGCTGTACTTGTTGTTTGAAGACCACCCTGCGAGCGCGATTCCATACACACCTACCGACGTAACACCGAGCACGTAGAGAAGCGCTACATCAAACTGGGCGATGCGCAACGGAAACGTGCCAAGCAATGGAAGCGTAATCGTTGGGCCAAACGGATAGACGATGATCGCCATGATGGCCGTGACGACGGCAATCATGGGTGCGAGTAAGAAGACGAACCGGTTTGACTGATCCGGGACGAGGTCTTCCTTCATCATTGTCTTGATGAAGTCGGCAAACGGTTGAAGCACGCCGCCAAAGCCCACGCGGTTTGGGCCCACACGTCCCTGAATAAACGCGAGCACACGTCGCTCCGCGAGAACGGTGAAGGCGACGAGCAACATGATCGTCAAAAACGCGACCGTAATCGCCGCGATCAATATCGCTGCATGAATGTACGGGTTATCCATTTGGTAAATAGTAAATGGTAAATAGTAATGGACGCGTCAGTTACTATTCACGATTCACCATTTACCCGCTCCTAATCTCCCGACACCGCCGCCTCACGTGACAGCCCCGCATCGACCGTGATCTGATAAAGCGGCGACACGCGCACAGTCTCAGGCCGCGGATTGCCGGCAGCCAGCAGGTGAAACTGCGGCACTTTGTCAGTCAACGTTCCGATCCTGAACAGTTCGTGTCCAACGCGCGGTGTCACAGATGGCTTATCGCGCTCATCAGGCAATTTGTCCAATGACTGCCTCAGTTCCGCCAGCTCTTTGGAGAGGTCGCGTTTTTCGGCAAGCTTGTGCTTCGCCTGCACGGGTTGCGACTCGTCTTTCAAAACCGGATATCGAAGGCCGGAGTAGGCAGCCACGCGCTCCCCGATTTCCCGAAAGACGCCGCTTGCCGACATTTCGAAACCAAAATCCATCTCCAACTCTTTGGCTAACTGCGCCGTGATAATCCAATCGGCTTTCGACTGATGAACAGGCGGAATCGATTGGCGCACGCGCTGGACTTGTCCGGAATTGTTGGTAAACGTTCCATCAATCTCCGCAAACGAAGCTGCCGGCAACACAACGTCCGCATAAGCTGTCGTCTCTGTCTGGAAGAGCTCCTGGACTACAAGAAAATCGAGTTTACCCAACGCGTCGTCACGGCGGTGTAATTGTTCAGGAAGGAAACTTCCGGCAATGTACATCGCCCGAATCGTATCGCCACTGGCGTCGAGCATCTTTTCTACCGACAGCTCGGCATCCATCATTCCGACATCGTGTGCTCCCACGCTGTTATTGAAAAGCGGCATCGGATGAAGGAGTACGCGACGTTCGTCGCTGCGAAGCGAGTAGGGAAGTTGTGCGATCACCGCTTGCGCTGCCGGCGAAAGTTCACCGCCAAACATGATTACGACATCACCTTTGGTTTCGGAGACGGTATTCCGTAGGGTTTCAAGTTCCGTCCCTTCGATACCCAGTTTGGCTGTGGGCGTTCCAGAATCGGCTAACGCCAAAACGAAAGCGTCTTCAGTTCCGGGTCTGATGTGGATGAATTGTGACGACTGCTCGACCAACCGAATCGGCACGCTGTTAACAACAATCAAATTCGCCGCGCCGTTGCGAACCGCCTGCCTGATGTATCTACCGGTAAGTGGCTGAAGCTCTTCCGGTTCTCCGCCAATCACCAAAATCGTTTTCGCATAACGGATGTCGCGCTGCGTCGCAATCGCTCCGCCGAGATTGTCGAAGAATGGCTTGAGACTGAACGCGTCAGTCGTAGTGAAGTTTGTGGTCCCGACCAACTCGGTGGCAAACTTGTACAGCAGGTAATTAGCTTCGTTGGTAATGCGCGGGCTGCCAACAATCGCCAGCGAATTCGGCCCGTGCGCGTCAGCGACGGCGTCAAGTTTTTGCGCAACGTGGCGAATTGCTTCGTCCCACGTTGCCGGAATTAACTTGCCACCCTTCTTGTAACGAATCTGCGGCGTACGAATGCGGTCTTCGTGATTAACGAACGGATGGCCAAAGCGTCCTTTGATACAGAGAAACTCGCCATTGATTCCGTTCACATAGCGGTCGCGCGCCACGATGCGCATAAGCTCACCACCGCGCGAACCGAGCGACATTTGGCAACCGTCAGAACAGTAAGTGCACGTTGAGATTGTTTGCGACAACTCCCACGGACGTGTCTGGTGTCGATAGGTGCCGTCGAGGAGTGTGCCGGTTGGGCAAACTTCAATGCAGTTGCCGCACTGTGAACAGTCGAGCCAGCCGAGATATGTGCCAATGACAGTTGCGGCGCCGCGGTTTCCTGCTTCAATCGCGTCTTCGCCCATCCATTCATCACAAACGCGCGTGCACCGTTTGCAGAGAATGCAGCGCTGTGGGTCGTTGGCGACGATCGGCGAGAGGTAGCGCTCGGGATAGTAGTTTTTCTTTTCAGTAAATCGTTCTTCCAGCCCACCCCAATCAAACGCCATCTCCTGAAGTTCACACTCGCCGCCACGATCGCAGACAGGGCAGTCGAGCGGGTGATTCGCGAGCAGAAACTCGAGCATGGACCGCTGGGCCTTTTCAATCTCCGCGCTTTGCGTCGTCACGATCATGCCGTCGGTGCACGCAATTGTGCAGGACGTTTGGAGCTTCGGCATTTTCTCGATGCGCACCAGGCACATGCGACATGACGCCTGCAGCGCAAGATCGGCGTAATAACAGAACGACGGAATGTCGTAGGCGTTTTCGCGACAGACGTCGATCAGCCGTGCTCCTTTGGGCACTTGGAAGTCTTTGCCGTTGATGGTGACTTTTATTGCTTCAGTTGACACAACTTAACTCGCTTCTGGCAGTAGTTCTGTTTTCGTTCTTATTAGCACCGTCGCTTTAGCGCGGTGGGTCAAGTGACCGCGAAACGATTGGAAACCGTTTAAACGGTTTCCGTTCTGATACAACGTTTCAGATCACCGGGCTAAAGCCACGGTGCTAATGAGATTCAAAAGTCTTCTCAAAACCCCGGTTGTCCGTTTGTTGGTACCAGATGCTTCTTGAAATCCTCGGGAAATCTTTTAATCGCCGATTGAATGGGCCAGGCTGCAGCATCGCCGAGCGGGCAAAACGACTTGCCCTCGATGTTGTCGCAGAGATCCAGCATCAGTTGTGCGTCTTCAGGTCTGCCGTTTCCCGCCGCAATGCGTCTGAAAATCTTCACGAGCCAATCGGTACCTTCCCGGCACGGCGTGCACCAGCCGCACGATTCGTGTTTGTAGAATTCTGTCAGGTTCTTGGTTGATTCAAAGATGTCGACTGTTTCATCCATCACGATGAAACCGCCCGACCCGACGCTCGAACCACCCGCGACAAGCCCTTCGTAATCCATGCGCACGTCTTTGCCGATGATCTGATCGGCGCGCATGATGTAGACCGATGAGCCACCGGGAATTACTGCCTTCAACTGTTTGCCGCCAATCATTCCGCCGCAGTCTTCCATAATGAACTTTTCCATGTCGTCATAGCCCATCGGCAACTCATAAACGCCGGGGCGATTAACATGGCCGGAAACGGACCAGAGCTTGGTGCCGCCGCTTTTTTCGGTTCCGAGTTTCTGATAGGCCTCGCCACCCATCTTGATAATGTCAGGCACGGCGGTAAGCGTCTCGACGTTGTTCACAACGGTCGGACAGGCATACAAACCAGACACAGCAGGGAAGGGAGGTTTCAGACGAGGATGGCCGCGCATGCCCTCGAGCGAACTCAACAACGCGGTTTCTTCTCCGCAGATGTAAGCGCCTGCGCCGGTGTGTGTGTAAATCTCGCTTGCGAAGTCGGTTCCGAGAATTTTCTGTCCGAGCAGTCCTGCGGCGCGCGCTTCGTCGAGCGCAACGTCCATGATGTCGATCAAATATCGATACTCGCCGCGCGTGTAGATGTAATTCGTCTTAGCGCCGAGAGCGTAGGCCGCGATCAGCATGCCTTCGATCAGCAGATGCGGATCGCGCTCCATCAGGTAGCGGTCTTTGAAGGTGCCTGGCTCTGATTCGTCTGCGTTGCATACAACGTACTTGGGTTTCGGCGAATCCTTGGGAACGAAACTCCACTTCATTCCAGTCGGGAAACCTGCGCCGCCGCGACCTCGCAGTGCGGATTTCTTCACTTCGTTAATAACGTCATCCGGCGACATCGACGTCAGCACCTTTTTCAGTGCTTCGTAGCCTCCGTGCTGCCGGTACACGTCCAGCGTTTGCGAGTTTTCCAAATGCACTCGCGCAAGCTGAAGTGGTTCACATCCTATGGCGCCAATAAACATTCTGATAAATGGTCAGTCGTAAATAGTAAATGGTTTTAGCTTTTACTTCTGTCCTGACACGATTTCAGCGATATCGCTTCAAAACACTTAGAACGAAGTACAAAGAACAATCACGTTAACGAATCGAGAAGCTGATCGACCTTTTCGACTGTCAAGTTTTCGTGATAGTCAAAACCAACCTGGAGCATCGGAGCCGTTCCGCACGAGCCGAGGCATTCAACCAACGAGACTGTAAACTTCCCGTCCGCAGTCGTCTCGCCGGGTTTTATTCCGAGCTTATTGCAGACGTGCTCGGTAATACCGGGTTCACCCATTATTTTGCATGAAAGCGTTTTGCAGATCTGGATGTGATGCTTACCTACCGGCGTCGTGTGAAGCATCGAGTAGAACGTCGCTACTTCCCAGATATCCGTAATCCGGAGCTTTAAACGCTTTGCCAGATACGCAACGCCCGGCGGATCGAGATAACCACGCTCGCGCTGCACGATAAACATCAACGGCAAAATCGCCGACCGCATCACCGGATACTTCGACAAGTGCCAGTCGATCTCCTTTTCAACTTCCGGAGAAAACGACGCCACCTCGTCGCCGATGTTCACCGGCTGCGAAAGGGGTTCGATACTGACGAATTGACTGCTCATTCTTTTGCTGTCTGTGGTCAGTTGTTAGTAGTCGTTGTTGTTAGTAGTCAGTTGTAATCAACTAGACTGCCGTAAAATGACAACTAAGCCCCACAAACAACTAACAACCGACAACTAACCACTAACAACTGACTACTAACAACCGACTACTAACAACCGACAACTAACAACTGACTACTAACAACCGACCACTAACAACTGACCACTAACAACTGACCAACTATCGATCAATCTCACCCAACACGATGTCCAACGATCCGATGATGGCCACCACGTCCGCCACCATTTCTCCTTCCGACATTGCCGGCAATGCCGAAAGATTTATAAAACTCGGTCCGCGGAAATGAACGCGCGAAGGCTTTGGTCCGCCGTCAGAACGCACGTAACACCCGAGTTCACCCTTGGAAGCCTCGATCGGGTGATACACCTCACCGGCCGGCACATCAAATCCTTCGGCGACTATCAGGAAGTGGTGAATCAACGCATCCATGTGAGTCTTCATCGCTTCACGATCGGGAAGAACAACCTTTGGTGCGTCTGCCTTCACCGGCCCAGGCTTCAGGCGGGACATTGCCTGAGCCACAATCTTGTGCGATTCCTTCATTTCGCGCATGCGGACCATGTATCGCGCCCACACGTCGCCGTCGTGCTCAACCGGCACGTCAAAATCGTAGTTCTCGTAGCTGCAGTAAGGATTTGCCCTGCGAATGTCGAGGTTGATGCCACTGCCTCGCAAACATGGACCAGAGAGTCCCCAGTCGATCGCATCTTCAGCCGAGATTTTGCCGACGCCTTGCGTCCGCTTTTGAAAGATTCGATTGCCAGTCAAGAGGGTATGAAACTCATCAACAGCTTTCGGAAAGTCGTTCAAAAATTGTTGGCAACGCCGCTCAAAACCTGATGGCAAGTCCATCATCAAGCCGCCGATGCGGAAGTATGACGGCGTGAGCCTGCCGCCGGATGCTGCTTCGATCAAATTCAGAATCTTCTCGCGTTCACGAAAACCGTAGAAGAAAACGGTCATCGCGCCGATGTCGAGCGCGTGCGTGCCCAGCCACACAAGATGCGATGCGATTCGCTGCAATTCGCACATCAGCACGCGAATCGTCAGGGCGCGCTCCGGAATTTCCAACCCGAGTAGTTTCTCGACCGCCATTACGTAGGCAAGGTTATTGCCCAGCGGATTCAGGTAATCCATCCGGTCCGTGATGACGATCCCCTGCTGGTATTTCTTGTACTCAAACAGCTTCTCCATTCCGGTATGGAGATAGCCAATGTCGGGCGTCGCTTTGACGACCATTTCACCGTCGAGCACTAGCTCGAGACGCAGCACGCCGTGTGTCGACGGGTGTTGCGGACCCATCGAGATCGTCATCTGCGTATCAAGCGGACGATCGACGATCTCAAACTGCGGTGGAATGTTTACTGTGGTACTCACAAGTTAACTTGTCCAGAATTGGTAAATGGTAAATGGTGAATCGTAAATGGTAAGAGACTCTTCACTCTTGCTCGGGCTCCTTTTTACCATTCACCATTTACCATTTACCTATTTCAGGCTATACGGTTCGTAACCACGCAACGGAAAATCCTTGCGCAATGCATGGCCTTGCCAATCGTCGGGTAAAAGAATTCTTCGCAAATCCGGATGCCCATCAAACACTACGCCAAACAAATCAAACGTTTCCCGTTCATGCCAATTAGCGGTGCGCCAGACACCCGTGACAGTCGGCACGTGCACGTCGTCGTCGTTCAGCACAACTTTTAATCGCAGACGATGATGTTTGGTCGTTGAAAACAAATGGTAGTTGACTTCGAAACGGGGCTCTTCCTCGACACCTCGATCGACGCCACACAAGTCCGCCAGGAAATCGAAACGAGCCACTGCGCTGCCTTTAAGATACGAACACACGTCAACGATGTGCTGGCGCGGCACAATCACAGTGAACTCGCCATACGCTTCCACTATTTCACTGATCGCGTTGGCGTGATCGCGCTGTAAGTCGCTCAACACGCCTGACAGTGATGATTGATTTGCTTCTGAAACGTTGGTTTCGGGCAAGTTTGCTTCGTTGTTCACGCCTGCGCTCATCCACTGGGACCGAGATTAAGAAGAGCGGCGGCGCTCATGTCGCGACGCTATTGAATAAGGCCGCGATTCAGCAAGTGAATTCTGGAGGGCTGTTGATCCGTCTGTAACCGGCAATGTCCCGGGAACAAAAGCGTTGCGCGCTTCATCCTCGGGAATGTCTTTGCGATCCAGCACGGATTCCTTCGAAACCTTGTCCTGGAGCATCATCACTGCGTGAATCAGCATCTCCGGCCGCGGAGGACAGCCGGGAATATAAACGTCGACAGGAACAATCTTGTCGACACCCTGAACGATCGCGTAATTGTCGAAGACGCCTCCTGAAGTTGCGCAGGCGCCCATTGAAATTACCCACTTCGGCTCCGGCATCTGATCGTAGATGCGTCGTAAAACAGGGGCCATCTTTCGCGATACGCGTCCTGACACGATCATCACGTCCGCCTGACGCGGACTCGCGCGAAACACCTCCGACCCGAAACGCGCTAGATCATTTCGCGACGAAGTTGCGTTCATCATCTCAATCGCGCAACACGCCAGGCCAAACGTCGCCGGCCAAAGCGACGACTTGCGGGCCCAGTTGATGAGCGAGTCGAGTCGCGTTGTCAGAACTTCCGGTAAAGCCTCAGCAATGATGTTCTCTAAACCCATAAACCTTATGCTCTTTACGCAGCGGTGCGCGTCTGCAACTGTCGTTTTTCCACATCCGCCAGCAGTCGGGCTTGAGCTTCTGCTTCACGGCGCGACGTGTCGTTCCAATCAAACGCGCCTTTCTTGATCACATAAACATACCCGGCCAGCAATAACCCCACGAATACCATCATTTCGACGTAGATCAACGTGCGCATGCCATAAGCGGGACTGGCCAGTGTCTTGAAGACAACAGCCCACGGCATCAGAAAGATCACTTCAATGTCGAAGAGGATGAAGATCATCGCGATCAGGTAAAACTTGACCGAGAAGCGTTCCCGCGCCGTGCCCACCGGGTCCTTACCACACTCATAAGGCATCAGCTTGGTGCGCGTCCGCTTTCGCTGTCCGATGAACTGCGAAAGCACGATATTGCTCACCGCGAAACCCCCTGCGACGACGAACATCAACAGGATCGGTAAGTAATCTGCGAGACGGAACGGCATACTTCAACTCTCGTTGCGGTCAGATCAATGCGCATCTGACGCTACGCTCAGGACGATCAACTCTCCAGATTGAGAATCATTGTACAAGCGGAATCCTAGTCCAAGTGATCAGGGGTGTCAAGCAAGTTACCTGAAGGATTTTGCGGGAAAATTTGTTAATTGACCCTGCAAAAATGGCTGTGTTAACTTCGATCAAGAGTCGCGACCACTGCATCGTCGGCAGCTGTCGTCAACAGGTCAAACGCCACCCTTTTTTAACGATTGTGATAACTGGCTTCAACACCGATATCGAGCACGACGGCGTCGTGTATCACGTGCAGACCGAGGACAAAGGTCTCGACTCGCCGTTGATATTGTCGCTGGTCTATTCGGGTGGGGCGATTCTGGCCAGCAAGCGTTCTCCTTATGAGGATTTGATCGCGTCTGGCTTTAATGAAGAAGCTTTGGCCCAGCGCGTCAAACGACAGCATCGTTTGATCTGTGCCGCCATAAACGCAGGCCGGATTGAAGACTTGAAAAAGATGGGCGCGAAGGACGAGCCTGTCCAGAAAACGGCGCCCGTAAAACTCGAGACGACTGACACCGTTGTTGACGACGCGCAAATTGCCGAGGACCAAACGCTTGAGATAACAGACAACGATTCGGACGAAGCGCAGTTCACTGAAGAGCAAACGTTTGAGATAACGGACAACGTTTCGGACCATGCGCAGTTCGCTGAGGACCAAACGCTCGAGATAACAGACAACGCTTCCGATTACGTTCACTTTGCCGAGACGGCGCCTCCGCCGGCTGCGGTAGAACCGGAGCCACCGCCACCGCCTCCTACCGAGGCGTCGCCCTACACTGTTTACGACTCGCGCAGGCAATCGCCTCTGGGAGAAGCTTCCGAACCAGACAGGTCGCTGGTTGTGACTGTGCTTGACGACCCCGAATTCCGGGCGGGACAAACCTTTCAGATTCGCATGCTGGTGCAAGACCTTTCAGGATCAACTGAGAAGCCGCTCGCCGGCATCGCGCTGTCATTGAAGATATTGGGAACCTCGTTTCGCCCGCAGCTTTATTCAGTGAAGACAGAACGCGACGGAGTGGCAGTTGTGTCCGCACAGATCCCGGCCTTCACGACCGGTCGCGCTGCCGTGCTCATTCGCGCCGTTGGTCAGGGACGCACGACTGAAATGCGCCGCGTGATTCATCCAGCGAAGTGAGGTCGTCAGTTCATTGCTCATCAAGGTTAATGGCGAAAGTCGCGAAGTGGATGAAGGAACGACACTTCGCAAGTTGATCATCGACCTGGCACTGAAACCCGACCAAGTCGCAATTGAGCTGAACCGCGAAGTGGTGCGACGCGTGAAGTGGGAAGAGACTATTTTGCAGGAAGGCGATACGGTCGAGATAGTTCATTTTGTTGGCGGAGGGTAACCAGGAGGCATGAGCAGGACAGAAGACGAAGAAATTTTTCATTTTTCATTTGTCATTTCTCATTTCACATCGCAGCAGTCGGAGAAGAACCACATGCTTGCATGATCGAAGCTTCTACTGTCGTAAATGGAAAATGAAAAATGAGAAATGGGAAATGACAACATGAAAATGTCTCCACTGGGTAGGTCATCGCCACCAGGCCGACTATAATTCGGGTATGTCAACAGTTGCGGCAGTCAAAAGTGATCAGTTTGAGATTGCAGGGCTTACATTTACGTCTCGCCTGATTATTGGAACAGGGAAGTACCGGACTTTCGATGAGATGAAAGCAGCGCATCGTTCATCGGGCGCTGAAATGGTGACGGTGGCGGTGCGACGCGTACCGCTTGATCGCAGCAGTGAGTCGTTTCTTGATCACCTGGATCCGGCGTTGCAGATACTTCCGAACACGGCCGGTTGTTATAGCGCCGAGGAAGCGATTCGAACAGCGCGCCTCGCGCGCGAAGCGCTCGGAACGGACCTCGTTAAGCTCGAAGTTATCGGCGATCAGACAACACTCTTTCCTGACAACGAACAAACCTTAGAAGCCGCGCGCGTGCTCGTTAAGGAAGGTTTCGTGGTCCTGCCTTATTTCACTGATGATCTAATCATGGCGCGCAAACTTCTGGACGCTGGATGTCCGGCGGTGATGCCGCTGGCTGCGCCAATCGGTTCCGGACTGGGCATTCAAAACCCGGCAAATTTGAGAATTATGCGCGAACAATTGCCTGAGGCAACGATCATCGTTGACGCCGGCGTCGGGACCGCGAGCGATGCGGCGATAGCAATGGAGTTGGGAGCGGACGCAGTGTTAATGAACACAGCCATTGCCGAAGCTGCCGACCCGTCGAAGATGGCCCATGCGATGAAGCTTGCCATCGAGGCCGGACGATTGGCCTATAAGGCTGGACGAATGCAGAAGCGACTTTATGCGAGTGCCTCAAGTCCACTCGCTGGTGTTGTCCGCTAACTACGACGGCTTTCGCTGGACGCGCGCGCAGTTAGGGCGTAGGCTCCTTCCAAAGTCTTTCCTCTTTCTCACGCAAGGAGCAAAACTCATGCGCACAAGGAAATTTCGCCGTAGTGTCTTTACCTGCATCTCGCTTGTCTTGATCTTAGGTTGTGCCGAACTCGTGGTGAATGGCCAAGGCGTTTACCGTCCGCAACCACCGGTTCAACCCAGGCCAGTCCCACCACACACGGGTGGCGGCTTGAACACCAACACTAACCTTTCAACGAATACGACCACTACGGGAACCGTAACTACAAACGTGACTGTTGATACCAGCTCAGTGGGTCCTGGGCCGTCTCCCGGAGAAGGAGCTTTGGACGGCGGCACCGACGGTTCACCATCACCCACACCCCCAACACGGGAAATGACATTGCCATCACCAACCCGCACTGTCGAAAATAGTTCCCGCACTGCCTTCGACTCTTCTCCAACAGACAGTCCTACACCAATCGAGGCAGAAGACTCGGGCTCGAACGTGTACGGCTACCTGATTCTCATTGGAGTTGTAGGTGGAATTGTTTTGCTGGTAAGCAAGCGCGGTAAGCGATAAACCAGGTTACAACTTAGTCACTTCAATAATCGAGGTGGGAAATTCACTACGGGCGGCGTCCAGGTTTTTGCGTCACCAAATATTCCCTTTTTCTCGCTGATGACTTCCAGCCGCTCAGGCCTAACCACGATCAGCAAATAATCTTTCGCACGGTCCGGATAGAAACTCTTCCACTCGTCTTTCCACCACCTCTCCTTGAGCTTCGGATCATTCACTAATCGTGCGCGACCGTGGATCGTGACGTATTCCTGTGCGTCACGATTGAAATAATAGAGAGTCACGCGCGGGTTGCGTCGAATCTCGCGGACTTTGCGGCTGCGAGGGTTTGTGGCGAGCCAGACGACCATGTTCTCGTCGGGCGCAAAGGGGTCCATCGTTCGCACGCTGGGCCGGCCGGCCGAGTCGAGCGTGATGAGTGCGGTATAACGCGCTGTGCCCATGATCTCACGCGCAGTTTCAAGCAGCTTCGCTCTGCTTAGTGACGGCGATTGTGCGTGACTTTGTGGGGAACTCGCTAAGACGAGAAGAAAAAAAAGGCAACCAAAAAACTTCGAGGCTTCTATTGAAGAATTTCGCACCGTTTGGCCATGGTACTTAGTCGATACCTGCTTGACGAGACTCGGTACGGTTTTGCGTTCGCTCTTCCAGCTCTGAACGGACCGCCTTCACACGGGAAACACTAACACCCAACAACTCAGCGATCTTGGCGGCTGATCGTCCCTCTTTGATTAGACGCACTATTTTCCGATCCTGCCTCAGTTTGCTAATAAGTCTGTCACGGAAATAAATTCTCTCGCCATACGCTCTTTCCCCATCCTTCGGAACCGTGGCGCTGTCGGTTAGGCTTACTTCAAAAACATGACCTGAGTCGACAAGCTCTTTAGTGGCCAGTGCGTCAATTTTATCGGCCAGTCGTGCTATAGCCGGCTCAACGATGTCTGAATTGCCTGCGGTCGAGGAGACCTCAATCTGAGTTTCACGAGCGATTTCCAAAGCCCTTGCTTGTTCCTCAGGCGTAAATTCGTTAGCTGGATACTCGTCGTCCTCTGAAATGCTGATTTCCTTCAGATCTATTTGATGGGATAACAACCGCATCGCGTAGAAAGTAGCGCTAATTTCGTTTGCCTCTGGCATCGCTCGTTGCCTTCCTCAGGGGTCAATAATATCAAAACTGGACCGTGGAAGTCTTTGAATTATGAACTCTTCCGCTAGGGGGTTAGCCCGGAGGCTCACCGGGACTGGGCTCAACATTCCGCTTACCTCAGAAAAGGGAATTACATAAAGCAGCGGCTTGAAGTCA
The DNA here is from genome assembly GCA_963730985.1 of Pyrinomonadaceae bacterium. GTDB lineage: Bacteria > Acidobacteriota > Blastocatellia > Pyrinomonadales > Pyrinomonadaceae > PSRF01. The sequence goes on along the minus strand of CAVSTX010000004.1, from coordinate 1,030,319 downwards.
GCCAACTGAGCCAAACGCACCTTGGCGAAAATCTCCAGTCGCTGAGCATCGTTTATATCTCCCTGCCTGTGTTTGAAGTTAGCTCCGTGTCGTAGACCGGCTTTGTTTTGCTTGATTTTGGCGCTGTGCCGATCGCCGCTTTCGACATCCCTCATTAGACTCTCATAGATTTCCTGAGGACTCGAGGATGGAGGATTGGGACGATACGGTGAGGGAATGTTACTTGCCCCAAAGAAAGCTGAGCACCAGACGTAATGTAGGTCGCCATAATACTTTTCATTGATATGGTAGGCCATCAAGGTATTGGTGGAATACAGGAGGAGAGGATTAGCCATATCGTCTTGAAAACTCGAGTTGAGGGTGAAGCTGGGCTGCCAATTTCCCGGCTATTATAGGACCCTAAGATTGAAACGCGATAGCAAATTGCTTACCACGTTTTTCTGATCGGATGCGCCTCGGTGTTAAAGATGAATTTCTTGAAATTGAGTTTCTTTGGTGGGGCAAACAGCAGGTAAAAGTACTTGAAAGTTTCAGCAAACAAGAAGCTTTGCATCGAGTCTGATTTTTCTTTCGTTACTACGCTCGTCAGCGCTGCATAGCCAGCGTCAGTCCGGCAATGCTTCACAAAGTCGCGAAACATTACCTGGCCCATGCGCAGGTACGCCGGATCCTTTGTGTACTGATACAAGTAGTACGTCGACTCCACGATTTCCGGTCTTAGTGGATAGCCTGGAGACAATACCTGAAACGTTTTGTAGTCGAATTCTTCCGGTTCAATGCCATGCACTTGCCACATCCTGAAGGACGATTGCTGTAAACGCTTTGCGCGCGCGATATCTCCAGACAGCGCAAGCACCGCAGGAAAGAAGGCATCGAGCGCCCCGTATGTAGTTGCAGTGCGATCACCCGTGGTCATATTGGCGTGACCATACCAAAGTTCGCGAAGATAGCTTTCAGCCCGCACCTCCTCCGCCAAATACCTGTTGATGGCAACAACACTCTCGCGCCACATCCGTTCGCAATCGCGATCGTCGAACAATAACCAGCACTTGAGGAGGTATTCGTAATAGCTGTCGATCTCGGCGCTGATATGACTGTCGGTGTTGGTCCATGCGCCCGTTTCGACGTTGATGCGCGTCCCGACCAGACCGATTGCTGAGCGTCGTTTGTAAACCTCAACCAGGGCGCGCTTCGCTTTGTCATAAAACACGGGGCGATGAGTGTATTTACTGAGCACTCCGAATTCGATCAGTAACGTGCCGGCTTCCGCTGGATTGGTTACCTCGCCTCGCACCTTTCCGGTCCGCAGATTCACATAGCGATAAGGAATGCCCGTGGGAGATTCAAATACCGGCAACAACCGGTTTCCCAGATCCTCCGCGAGCTTTAAGAGCCTGGCGTCGCACGTGTGTTGATAGTTCGATAACAAACCGCCCAATAGCCGGATCGTGATCTCAAAGTTTTGGACGTAGATGTCTTTGTCAAAAGACAGATTCGTGGCGATGTACTCGCGCGTCTCGTCGGCCTCGTTGTGGAGGCCCATCAAGTACATCGTGTCGAGTGCATCAACGGGCGTCATCAACAGCGGTTCGGCGTACCAGTCGTGATAGGTCTTCGAGAGCGGCTTCAGATCGTCATGCCCCCACGCATACTGTTTGTAACCTTTCCAGGCGTGCAGAAACTCAGCGCGCACTTCTGCGGCCAGCCTCGCTTTGTTTACTTGCTGGGCGTGAACTGTGGTTGAGGGGATTAAGGCGGTGATGGTGACGAGAGCGACGAAGCAAACCTTCATCTGGAAGCAGATCCACGAACGTACTCGAACTAACACGAACGGCTTCGTGTGGTTTCGTGTGCCTAGTGGATCCGGTTTGGCGTTCATGGACAAGGTGTAGCAGTCGTCGCTGTGTTACGAGCCACCGGCGCGGTGGTGGGGTTACTGAAGTCGTTTAAATTGTTGTTGGTGTCGGTGCAACTTACCGTCCTTATGATCGAACGCGCATCCGGATCCAATCCACCTGCGGTGCTGGTGGAAAAGGCAGCAGCAGCTGTTCCTTCGAAGCAATTGGGCGCGTTAGCTCCGGTCCCGTAACCCACGAAGTCGACGATGTTATTGCCGCTTGGATTGGTGGGAGGAGACGCATCGTCGCCCGGACAACTTGTCGTAGCGACTGCACCGAGGCCTAAGACAAGCGCTACCTTGCCACCAGTCGCTGCCATGGCGATGGTTCCAATCGTATCGGGAGTCGGCAGCGCGACGCCGTTAGTTGTACCACCCGCTTCCTGAATCAGGAAATACTTTCCTGGCGCGATTGTGCCGCTCGTAATGTCAGTCTTCGTATTCGTTCCTCCGAACGCGGCCGTAGCTCCAGCATACTGAACCGAATAAGACGTGATTGAAAAGTCGACGGTTGTGGTGCCTCGATTAAATAGTTCGATGAAATCGTTTCGGTAGGTAGCGCCCGTATTGTTGCCGCCGGGATAAATCTGACTAATCACCAGATTAGCGATGTCGTCATTAACGATCGTGCCCTGGCCCTGACCGTCGGTGACGGTGGCGCCACTGACGTTTGTGACGCTCACGAAGAAGGTCTGATCCGGCTCAACCAACTTGTCGCCGTTTACAGTGACGTCAAAAGTATAGGTTGTTTGATTTTCGGGAATGGTTTGGGTAGTAAGCGACTTCGCGACATAGTCGTTATCTTCGGTCCCCGGAACATCATCCTGCGCAGTGCCGTCCGCTGTGGCGATATCAAACGTGATGCCGCCTGCCGGTGCAGGTAACGAAGAAGTGACGGTGAATGTGAACGTCGTTGTTCCCGTATCACCTTCACTGATCGAGACATCATTGATTGTTAACGATGGACTATCGTCGTTTTGAATTGTGCCGACACCTTGCCCGTCGCTAACCGCCGCGCCCGCCACGTTTGAGACATTAACCATAAACGTTTCGTTCAACTCAATCACACTGTCTCCATTAACAGTCACGTCTAACGTGTAACTGTGCTGGCCTGCCTGGATTGTTTGCGACGTCAAACTTTGCGCCAGGTAGTCATTGTCTTCGCCTGGTGGGTTTCCGTCTTGAGCGGCGCCATCAGCGGTCGCAATGTCGAATGTCACGGGTGAAGGTGCGGCAGTGTTCAGATTGACGGTGAACGAGAACAGTTTTGTGCCGGCGTCCCCTTCGGCCAGCGAAACATCGGTAATGGTTAGTAGCGGTAGGTCATCGTTCTGAATCGTTCCAAGTCCCTGCCCGTCGCCAGGAGTTGCACCAGTCACATTCGTGACGTTGACGAAGAACGTCTCGCCAGGTTCGACTGCGATGTCGCCGTTAACCACGACGGTAAAGCTGTAGGTTTGTTGCCCGGCTGGAATGATCTGGTTGGTCAGGATCTTTGCGACGTAATCGCTGTTGGCGGTAGTTGCGGTGTCGTTCTGCGTAGCGATGTCGAAAGTAATGTCGGTCGAAGGCGCCGGCGTTGACAAACTGACCGTGAACTTCGCGTTTACTGTTCCGCTGTTGCCTTCGGCGACGGTAACGTCGTCGATTGACAGCGAGGGCAGCGCTCCAGCGACGCAGTTGTTTAAAAACGAACTGGTATTTCTGGGACCAGGCGCGTGAGCGAAAAAGTCGGCTGCGTTAACGTTCGTGTCTGTACAGCCCCCACGTTTGCGGAAGTCAGCGGCGGTTGCACTTGGCGCCGGCGCTGGCCCGCTGCCTTCAAAGCAATTCGCCGTCGTGCCGTAACCGGCAAGATCTGCTGCACCGGTCGGACAAGCACCGGACGTCGCGGTGGTACTTGCGAAGAGCGCGACCTTTCCAGCCGTGGCAGCCATTGCGATCGAACCGGTTGCATCGGGCGCCGGTAGCGGAATGCCGTTGCTGCCGCCCGATGCTTCCTGCACGAGATAGTACTGGCCCGGTTGGAGAGTTCCGGACAATGGCGTAACGGACCATGTGCCGCTACCGGTTGCACTAGTGTATTGAACGGACCATGTCGACAAATCCACCGTTGTAGTTCCGCGATTGAATAGTTCGATGAAGTCGTTTGTGTATTGCGCTCCCGCGTTGCCACCTCCACCGTACAACTGGCTGATGACCACGCTCGCCACATCATCGTTGACGATTGTGCCCTGACCCTGGCCATCGGACACGGTAGCGTTTGAAACGTTCGAAACGATGACCAGGAACGTTTCGCTTGATTCGACGAGCGTATCGCCTTTCACGGTCACGTCAAATGAATACGTTGATTTGCCTGCGTCGATTGTCTGGCCCGTCGAACTCTTCGCTACGTAATCGGCGTTTGCTGTTGTTGCCGTGTTATCCAGCGTCGCGATGTCGAATGAAACGCCTCCAAGCCCCGCGGGTGCCGATAAGCTGACAGTAAAAGTAAACGTGGTAGTGCCGGAGTCGCCTTCGCTCAACGACACATCGTCGATAGTTAGCAGCGGCAGGGGCGCTTGAACAAGCGTCGTTACTGTCGCCGAATTGTTGACAGAGTTTGGATCCGGCGTAGTCGAGGTGACCGTCGCAGTGTTGCTAATCGTGGTTCCGGCCGGACCATTCGCAGTCGCCACTATCGTGATCGTAGATGACTCGCCGCTTTGCAAAGTTGGGAAAGAGACTGTCCGATCATTTCCGGAGCCGCCGCAGACGCCGCCGTTGGTGGCGTCGCATGATACGAACGAAAACTCAGCCGGAAGACTGTCTGAAACAACCACGCTTTGTGCGGTCGCTGCACCGTTGTTTGTCAGCGTTATCGTGTAAGTCACGTTTGCGCCGGCTGTCACCGGGTCAGGTGAATCTGACTTCGTGATTGCCAAATCAGCCGCGCTCGTATTCAGGCATCCTGATGCAGCGTTTTGTGGATTACTCGGCGTTGATCATCACAAAGTCGACGGAGTTGTTGTTCGTGTCGACCCCATTTCCAAAACTGCCGCCCGGTTTCCGCTCATAACTTTGATCAAGGTTGCCGGACAACGGCGATAGGGTTGTGCCTTCCTTGAATGCAGATCCACCGCTCATGCCAACAGCATCAATGATCGTTGTGCCGTTTGAGCCGGTGATGGCGATACCGCCATCGTCCGTAATGCCTGTTCCGTACGTCTGGTCCGGCGCAGTCGTACCGGAATAACCTCCGGACGCGCTGTTGGCGACAAGGTAGTGGCAGCCTGGGCCAAGCGTCGTGCCTGCCGTTATCGTCAAGCGATCGCTGATGGTTCCACTGCTGTTCGACGCTCGAATACGGAGGCCGCCAATGATCAGCGTTGAAGTTGTTGGGTTGTAAATCTCGACAAAGTCATCGGACGCTCCGGCCGGCCCACGAGTGCGAAACTCACTAATCAGCAACTGGCCCGCGCCCGGCTCAACCGTCAGAATCGCCGCGACACTCGTGAGCGTTGTGGATCCATCCGTAGTCGAAGCCCTGATCTCCGCTGAGCCGTTTGCGCGTCCCATGACCGTAGCGGAGGCATCTCCGGTTGCGGAGGTTGGTGTCACACTGTCGACAGTTGCCACAGTTGTATTGTTTGAGACGAAGCTAATGCTGACGCCGCCGAATTTCTGGCCAAACTGATCTTTCGCTTGTGCCGTGAATTGCTGTATCTCGTTTACGCCAATCGTTGCCGATGCGGGGGTGATGGTAATGCTCGTCAACACGGGCGGAGGCTGCGTAACCGTTAAAGTCGCCAGCGACGATGTCACGCCGCGGCCCGTTGCGCGAATTTCTGTGGACCCGGCGGAGATGACCGTTGCGAGTCCACTTTGATCGATCGTAGCAACCGCCGTATTACTTGATTGCCAACTGAAGATCACACCGGGTATTTCATTGTTTGCAGCGTCGTACGCACGCGCGGTGAACTGCTGTTGACCGCCAATCTGAACGCTGGCTGATGACGGGGTGACCTCAACGCGCGCAACTGCCGGCGCACATGAATTGAAAGGCGAGCCGTTCAACTGCGTTCCCGGACTAAACAATCGGGCCCCACCGCTGGCGACCGAGTGTTTGGCAAATGCACCAGTAATGTCTGGCGAACGCGTCAGCGATTGATTGTCGTCAGCGTCTAAACCACTCGAACCGCCATAGGTAACGAAGGCGAGGATCGCACCGGCAGGATCAACTAGTGTGATGCTGCCGCTGCTGTTGTTGAGTGTAATCGCGCCGGTCGATGCAGTTTGCACCTGGGCCACGCCAAATACCGGATCCGAAGGATTTGGACTGCCGCCGCCAAATATCACTATCGCCTCGCACGAACGGAGAATTGTCCCGGCCAGGAACGTATGGCGCAAAACATCCGACGCGCCAGTTCCGCCGCGTGTCAGGATTTGATAGCCACTGATATCGAGGTCTCGTGTCGTGCTGTTGACGAGTTCAATAAACTCGTCGGCGCTTGCGCTCCGCGTTCCGTCATGATTGGCATCACCGGTGGTATCGCCCGCCGCAGCGCCCGGAGGATCGGCGAGAAACTCGTTGATGACGATGTCGCGGCTCGAGTCTCCGCTAAACGTGACTGTAACCGGATTGCTGTCTCGGCCATCGGCGCGTACTACTAATTCTACTGGCCCCGCGCCTCGCAAATCCGACGGCACTCGCACGTGAATTTCGTCGAGCCCGGGCATGTTAGGTGACAATACGATCGACTCGACCGGAAGATCTCTTGCTCCGGCGGCGACAGTGACCAGCAATCCATTGCGGACGCCGGTTGCAAAAATGATCAGCCGCAGATTTCCATTTGTCGAATCGAATGGACCAGGCTGGAGTGTTTCAGCATTGAGTATTACCCCATCTCCCAGGCCGTCGCCGCTGAAGGTGAATACGCCCGGAGCTGCACGTAACGAAGCAACCGTGCGGCGACTGGAAAAGCCGTCGGAGTTTGTGACCATCACTTCAGCGGTGCCGAGTTCGGTTTGCGCCGGCACCAGAAAATTGACCTGCGACGGTGAGACAAAAAAGATTTGGGCCGCACGACCATTCACAGTTACGGTCGTACCTCCGACCGTTGTTGGAAACGATCCATCCGATTGGCGCTGAGACTGTTCGGTAGAAAATGCGAGAGCGTTGCCGCGCGCTACTGCGATGCTGTCGGGGGCGCCCGCTTCGGCTGACGCCGGCTCATGGCCGAAAGAAGCTCCGTTGAAAATCGTGAGAGTACCGAAGGCCGGTCTCGCAGGAGTTGCCGTAATGTAGATCTCAGGATTGTTTGCAAAGTCGGAATTGGAAACGCCACTAAGCACGCGCGGGTAGGTAAAAGCGACGACCGAGCCGTCGTCGTTCATTGACGACAGGACTTCTGCGGTCGCCGAAGATGGACCAGCAGTCACCCGGGCAAAAGTGGCGGAGCCGATGTCGTAAGTGTAGAGATCAACACCGCCGTCCGTGTTGCCCTGAAAACTGCGACGCGTTGCAAACGCGATCTTTGAACCGTTGCCGCTGATTGTGGGATGGAGAGGAACGTCCGTGGCGCGCATGCCGAGGTTAGTGACTTGTTGAGTCAGGTTGTTTCTGCCGTCATACAAGAACACCTGCGTTGAGTTGACAGCAGTGGCAACCGACCACACCACTCGTTTGCCGTCGTCGCTAATCGCGCGCCCGTATGTCAACGCGAGTAATTGGGCCGCGCTCGCTAGCGTGCGCAGTACCGGCGGGCCAGTTCGATTCTGTAATAACAGGTCACGTTGCGCGCTCGGCGTCGTTCCTCCGTCACGGATGTAGGCGACACTGGAGCCATCGCCGCTGATCTTCGCATCGGAAAATCCAACGATTCCGGACGTATTGGTTAACTGCGTAAATGCGTTTGTTACCGAATCGAAGATGAAAATTTCGAGGTTACCGTCAGCATTCAGGCTCGCGAGATTGCGGTTGGAAGAGAAGGCGATGAACCGGCCGTCGTCCGAAATCGATGGCAAAAAGTTTCCGTTCACTACGCGATTCGCGATGTCGCCAGGGCTGGTGTTGGTAACCTGAATCAGCTTCACGCCGTCATGAAGAAATATTTCCGAGTTGCCATCGTTGTTTGTGCCGAGCGGGTTGTCTTTTGAAGCGAAAGCGATGCGTGAGCCGTCCTGTGAGATAGCCGGAGCGGGAGCGCGCGTGTGAGCGAGTTGCAGAAAAGTTGCGGGGTCAACCGACACATTTGCGCGAATAGCCCGAAAGGTTTGTGGGCCAGCGGCACCCGCAAGATCTTCAGTAGATTCAAATGCGATGATCCGTCCGTCGCCGCTCATCGACGGGTTAAGGTTGAGTCCTTCTTCTGAAGTATTCGTGACGCGGCGCAGCGGTGATTGAGTTTGTGCGCTTTGCCAAGCGAGTAGACAGATCGCAGCGAGCACTACAAGGAGTGGCAAGAACCTTCTGAGGTGCACCGCCAACTTTGTGTCTCCGAAAGCGAGGTTCGTGGCCGCGAAAGCTAATGAAGTCAGGACCAACTGTGAAAAATTAGTTGTTGGCCAGTCTGCTAAACTAGAGCTACTGAGGAAGTCGCTAATCCATAGTCGTAATGATCTCTCAAATGTGGGCCTCTTGGCTTGCCTTGCGGATTAATTGCTAAGAACCGCTTTATGCCAGAGTTTTTGTAACGACGAAGATTCCGAGTTATCGTCGGCGAGTAAAGGTAGGATTACTAAGTAACAAGGAACGAGCATGAAAATATTAATAAGTGGATCACATGGGCTCGTCGGAACTGCGCTAATCGAAGCGCTGCAAGCAGATGGCCATGAAGTTGTTCGACTTGTGCGTCATTACCCTGAATTCACCTGACGAAATTGAATGGAGTCCCGATCGTTACAGCATCAGCCTCGGTCTGCTTGAAGGCTTCGACGCCGTGGTCCACCTGGCGGGTGAGAGCATTGCTGAAGGGCGATGGACCGACGAAAAGAAGAAGCGCATCAAGGACAGTCGAGTCAGAGGTACGCAATTGCTCGGTGACGCGCTCGCGAATCTGTCGCAGCCACCGTCAATTTTCATCTCGGCATCGGCAACCGGATACTACGGCGACCGTGGCGAAGAGCTTCTGACCGAAGAAAGCGCCCCCGGAAATGATTTTCTTGCTGATGTGTGTGTTGAGTGGGAACGCGCTACAGACATTGCTCGTAAAAGCGGCCTCAGAACTGTGAATGCTCGCTTCGGAATTATTCTCGACCCACACGGCGGTGCGTTGAAAAAGATGTTGCCGCCATTTCGTATGGGCATAGGAGGACGACTGGGAGACGGGAAGCAGTGGATGAGTTGGATTGCACTCGCTGATGTCGTTGAAGCCTTGAGATTTGTCCTGACGAACGAATCAGTTGATGGTCCTATTAACTTTGTGGCTCCGAACCCCGTGAGGAACAGTGAGTTTACGAAAACGCTTGGCAAAGTCCTGTCACGTCCCACATTTTTTCCAATTCCGGCGTTCGGACTGCGATTGTTGTTTGGGGAAATGGCAGACGCACTCTTGTTATCGAGCCAGCGTGTGGAACCCGCAAGGTTGAAAGCTGCGGGCTACGAATTTCGCTTCGGCACGCTGGAAAGCGCGCTCCGTCATGTCCTGGATTAACCTCCAAAGATTCTGTGGCCGCAAAAAAAGGCGAGAACAGATTTCGTTCTCGCCTTTCGATTTAACGACGATCGTGACCTAATTACTAAACTCGGTCGCCGCTCGCTCCTGACCCGCGAATTCAGAAAGAACGTCGAACACTTCCAGCGCGTATTTCACGTTTCCGAATGGCGCCGAAACCTGCACACCCTGGATGATGTCGCGCACTTCGAGCAGCGACTCGCGCGCAATCTTTAACCCTTCGTCGCGTCCGGCTTCTTTGCTAATCGCTGAAGCGGCGCGCATGCGTTCCATGATCGATGGCGTCACGCGCACACCCGGCACTTCGTTATGAAGAAACTCAGCGTTGCGGTACGAAACCAACGGCCATATTCCTGCGATGATCGGGATCCTCACGTGCTCGATCGCTTTTATGAAGTCGCGCAGCTGGTTGGTGTCGAAAACAGGTTGAGTGATTGCATACTGCGCACCCGCTTCCACCTTGTACTCAAATCGCCGGATCTCCTCGTCTGGATTAATCGCGCCCGGGTTAACGCCGACACCAATGCAGAATGCCGTCGGTTGGCCGATAGGATTGTTGCCGATATCCAAACCGTGGTTCAGTTTGTTGACCATATTGGTCAGGCCGATCGCGTCGATGTCGAAAACCGCCGTCGCGTCAGGATACGGTCCCATCTTCGGCGGGTCGCCGGTGATCAGCAGCAAGTTACGAATCCCTAAAGCGGCTGCGCCGAGCAGATCGGACATCATCCCGAGCAGGTTGCGGTCGCGGCAGCAATAATGGAGGACTGACTCGATTCCAATTTGCTGTTCGACCAGCACGGCCGTCGCCAGGGCGCTCATACGCGACTGCGCGCGCGCGCCATCGGGTATGTTTACCCCGTCAACACCCGCATCTTTTAAAAGCCGAATTGAGTCCAACGTCTTTTGGGCGTCAACACCTTTCGGCGGTAAAACTTCAACAGAAGTTACGAACTCGCCTTGAACAATCTTGCGCGACCACTTCGAACGTTCGTCAGGTGGCACAACATGCAGGTCAGCAGGTGTAACTTCGGAGACCTGGGCGGCTCCCTTTGCTGAAAAGATCACCCGCTGCGCGCGTGGCGAAGCGGCCCGAACTGCGTCGCAGATCAGCTTGATGTGCGCGGGCGTTGTGCCGCAGCAGCCGCCGATGAACTTCGCGCCTGACTGGATAAACCGCTTGGCAAACTTCGACATGTACTCTGGCGAGCACATGTAAAACTGCCGTCCCTGTACGTCGCGAGGCAAACCTGCATTAGGTTGTGCGGCCAACTTCTTCGTTGTCACCGCGCGCATTTTTTCAAGTGCTGTGAGGATGATCGCCGGTCCAACACCGCAGTTGAGCCCAATCACGTCGGCGCCCCATTCATCCAAACGTGCGGTGAACAACTCCGGTGTGGTGCCAAATGTCGTGTTGCCGTCCGTGAGAATCGTCATCTGCGCAATGATCGGTAAGTCGCACAGCTCACGCACAGCACGGATCGCCTGGCGAATCGCGGAGACGTCGGAAAATGTTTCGAGAACAAACAGGTCAACGCCACCTTCGAGCAGCGCCTCAGCTTGCACCTTAAACATGTCTTTCGCTTCTTCAAAAGAAGTTGGACCATACGGCTCGATTCTGAGACCGAGGGGCCCAATTGCGCCGGCGACGTAGGCGCGGTCTCGCGCAGCAGCGCGAGCCACCTGCGCCGCAGCGAGATTTATTTCGCGCAGATTATCAGCGAGTCCGTATTGATTGAGGTTGTGAGCTGTCGCGCCAAACGTGTTTGTTTCAATGATGTCGGCGCCGGCGTGAATGTACTCCTCGTGAATCTCCTGGACCAGATCGGGATTGGTGAGATTAAGTTCGTCGTAACAGCGATTGATGTACACACCCTTGGCGTACAACATTGTCCCCATCGCGCCGTCGAAGACTTGGATGGTGTCGGATTCCAGGAGGTCTCTAAATGGTTCCATAGCGTAATTGCCAATTGCCGATGGTCGATTGCCAATTGATTTTCAAATGTAGAAGTGCGCTGCGAAAACCAATTGTTGTGCAGAATGTTGATTCCAATTGGCGATCGGCAATTGGAAATCGGCAATAAAAAATTCCCGCGCCAAACAACGCGGGACTTCGTTTACTACTGAAGTTTTTCGGGTCCGTTTTTTGAACTGCCCGAGCTGTTTAGCCGTTTGTTTTACGTGGCCGCAAGTCGCCTTAACTCACCACGTTTTCCAGTTGTGCTTATACGCCCGTGTTTGTGCGACTGTCAAGCCAGCCGTCGTGCGCGCTCGTGCCCTAATTTGGTTCTTGTAACGCAAACTGTCAGTTTGCGATCCGTTGAATGCCGTTCAGCTATCGCAAACTAACAGTTTGCGTTACAAATTAGGGCATTACCGTCGTGCGCGCTCGTGCAGATTGGCACCAGCAGCTATGGCCCGTTTGCGCTCCTTTGCGACAGTTTTCTGAACCAGATACACAAGCCGCGATTGGGCAAAGTGGGCCTAAAGGGCCCAAAAGCTTCTTGACATGAACCGCAAACTTTGGCTGAATGCCTTCACAAATCCCCTTTGCTACTCCCCGTAAGCGTTCTTAGATCCAAATCTCTGGAGGCTGGAACTATGGCCACGGCCAACACACATAGCAGTGCCGCGGAGTTATCCGGAAAACATCCGAAGGGGCTGTACGTGCTCTTCGGAACCGAAATGTGGGAGCGCTTCAGCTTCTACTCCATGCTGGCTCTCTTTACGCTTTATCTGCGCGACCCGGCCGAAGGATTTGGATGGACGGCGGCCCAGGCTACGGGGCTATATGCGAATTACCTGATGTTTGTCTACGCGAGTCCGCTGATCGGCGGTTTGATTGCTGACAAGATCACGGGTTATCGCAAGGCCGTTATGATCGGCGGATTCTTCTTCATGGCCGGTCACGGATTGCTGTCGATTCCGGCGCTCTGGGCGGTCTACGCCGCGCTGACATGCCTCGTCATCGGAAACGGCTTCTTCAAACCGAACGTCTCGACGATGGTCGGCAATCTTTATCCTGAGGGCAGCCACCTCAAGGACCGCGCTTACAACATATTCTACATGGGCATCAACGTCGGTGCGTTTCTCGCGCCCATCGTGATGGAGATCGTTCGTGCAAAGTTTGGGTTCCATCCGGCGTTCGCGGTCGCGGCATTCGGAATGGTCATTTCGGTCGGAATCCTCTGGTATTTCAAAAACCTGGTAATGGCGGCTGATAGGAAGAGGTCCGGCGGCGAGCCTGTTATGGAGAGCATGGCCGCCGGAGATTCGCAGCAAGCAGCTGACACCGCGGCCACAGCGACCGATGCGCCACCGCATGGCATCAGCGATCAGGACGAAGGTGGTCACGCAAAAGGCTCGGGCGGGGACGCTGGCCGGAGCGCCGACATGTTGGCGGTGCCGAATTGGAAACGCGTGATGGCGCTCATCGTGATATTCCTGATCGTCATCGTTTTCTGGATGGTCTTTCACCAGAACGGCTCGACGCTGACCTATTTTGCGGATGACAACACAGACTGGAACGTCACAGGCACGATCTCGAATTCCATCAACGCGTTTTGGGTCCTGGTCCTGACCTTCCCGCTGGTTTGGTTCTGGGGATTTCTGGATCGCCGCGGTAAGGAACCGTCAACGCCGACGAAGATGGCGATCGGCATGACACTCACCGGGCTCTCGTTCCTCGTGCTCTGGTACGGCGCGTCGCTCGGCGAGAGCATGACGAAGACGCCGCAGCAGCTTGCGGTCGGTGAGTTTCGCATCAACGAGCGCGTTCTCAACAATCTTGCCGCGTCCGGAGTTTCGAAAGACGTGCTGGACAAGATTCAGAATGCGAAAGCGGCCGACGGGAAGAACAGCGTCTTCGGTGTTAAGTTTTCTGCGAAGACTGATGAGGTGACGAAGGTGACGACGTCCGGCGAGCAGGGGTTAATTGCCGCCGTCAATGCCGCTTCGCCCGGCGCCGGTGATGCGAACCGCGAGGCGATCCTTCAGAACGCGCACCTCTTCCGCGTTTCTCCGTTCTGGTTGGTTTTTGCTTACATGGTCGTGACACTTGGCGAGCTAATGCTTTCGCCGATGGGTCTGTCGCTCGTCTCGAAGGTGGCTCCGATAAGTATCCGCGGTCTGATGATGGGCGGTTGGTTTGTCGCGACCGCGATCGGAAACAAGCTGACGCAAATCGGCGTCTACTGGGATATCTGGCTTCAATCCAGGTTCTTCCTGGTCCTGGCGTTAATGGCGTTGTTTATGGCGGTCGTCCTTGCAGTTCTGCTGAAGCCGCTGAAGAAAGCTATGCCAGGTGTGTAAGCATCTGTAGTTAACAAGCCGGGGGTGGCAAGTCGTATATCGGCGGGCCACCCTCTTTTTTGTCAAAGGGCACAGCCGGTAATCAGGTAATAGGAAATTTCCTTAACTAGGAGTGCTGCAACACGTGAGACTACGACTATTCAAATCACTATTCGTTCTACTTTTGTTGACCGTTGGCTTTCCAGTGTGCGCACAGGAGAAGGTCCTGACGATTGACGACATCTTCGATCCGGTCAAAAAAGTAAATTTTAGCGGGACGCTGCCGAACATTCGCTGGATGAAAGACGGCAGGCATTACGTTTTGACGAACGATAAGGACCAGAAGAATGTGCCGCGACTTCAGAAAGTGAATGCCATGACAGGCGAAGCGTCGCCGCTTTTTGACGTGGCGCGTATGGAAGCCGCGTTTGCTTCACTCGGTGGAGTATCGGCGCAGGACGCGAAACAGTTGGCGACCCGCGACACATTTGATTTCAACCACGCTGAAACAGCGGTACTCATCAATTTCGCCAACGACCTTTTCTATTACGAACTTGGCAGCGAGAAGGCAGTACGCGTCACCAATGGACCAGAAGAAGAAGTTGGCGAAACGTTTAGCCCAAACGATCGCATGATCGGATTTATACGCAGCAGCGATATCTACGTCTATGACCTTGCCACACAAAAAGAGCGCCGCCTTACAACCGACGGTGGTCCAAAGATTCTGAATGGACGGCTCGACTGGGTTTACCAGGAAGAACTGTACGGACGCGGAAACTTTGAAGCGTATTGGTGGAGTCCGGATTCGACCATGCTGGCCTACCTGCGAATTGATGAGAACCCGGTGCACGACTTCGTAGTTGTCGATCACATTCCCTACCGTCAGAACGTTGAAATCACTCCTTATCCGAAAGCAGGAGACCCAAATCCAACTGTGCAGCTCGGCGTTATCAACGCATCGGGCGGCGCTACCCGCTGGATGGATACCTACAAGTATCAGCCGAGCGATCTGTTAATCGTGCGCGTGTCCTGGACGCCGGATAGCCGCAAGGTTGTTTACCAGGCGCAAAACCGCGAGCAAACATGGTTGGATCTGAATTTTGCGGATGCGAAAGATGGCAAGTCGACGACGGCGTTTCGAGAAACGACCCGGGCGTGGGTTGAGGTAATCGACAATCCACATTGGCTAAAGGACGGCTCGTTCCTTTGGGAAAGCCAGCGCAGCGGCTGGCGTCATCTTTATCGCTACTCACCGGCTGGAACACTGCTTGGCCAGGTGACGGACGGCAAGTGGGAAGTGCGTTCGGTCGAAAGCATCGATGAAGACAAAGGCCACGTTTACATTACCGCGACCGAACACAGCCACATCGCGCCACAGGCCTACCGAGTGCCCCTGTCAGGCAGCGGCATGACGCGGCTGACGACCGTCGAAGGAACGCACCGCTTTCTCGTGAGTCCAAGACACAATCTGTTCATAGATTTCTGGAGCGACGTAAACACGCCGACGCAAACCCGGCTGTACGACATTAACGGCAAACTCGTCCGCGTCATTCATGAAAATAAAGCTGAGACCTTGCGCCAGTATCGTTTGGGGAAAACCGAATTGCTTCAGGTGAAGTCACGCGATGGATTTGTGATGGAAGCGATGATGATCAAGCCGCCCGGATTTGACCCGGCGAAGAAGTATCCAGTCATGTCGTTTACCTACAGCGGTCCGCACGCTCCACAGGTAAAGAATGCCTGGGGTGGCCCAACTTATCTTTGGCATCAATCCCTCGCACAAAAGGGTTACATCATTTGGGTGCTCGACAATAGCACAGCGAGCGGCAAGGGCGCCGAATCCGAGTGGCCCGTTTATAAGAACTTTGGTGAACTTGAGCTACGTGATCTCGAAGATGGAATTGCATGGCTGAAAACTCAACCTTACGTAGATGGCTCGCGGATTGGTTTGTGGGGCTGGAGCTACGGCGGCTATATGACGAGCTATGCGCTTACGCACAGCAAGAGTTTCAAGATTGGCATCGCGGGCGGCACTGTTTCTGACTGGCGCGACTACGACACGATCTACACCGAACGTTACATGGCAACGCCGCAGAACAATCCGGAAGGCTACCGGAGGAGTTCACCTGTGCACGCCGCAAAAGATCTGCACGGACGGTTGTTGCTGCTCCACGGAACAATCGACGACAACGTTCACATGCAGAACACGATTCAGTTTGTGTACGAGTTACAGAAGGCAGGGAAGCAGTTTCAGTTGATGGTATATCCCAAATCCCGACATGGCGTCACCGATCCCCTGTTGCTGAAGCATATGAGACAGCTCATGACTGACTTCATAGTTGAGTACTTGTGAGCTGAGTTAACGAAAGCCATTTATCATTTCCCATTTCATATTTCTCATTTGTCATTGGTGCAAAGCGAGTCCGCTTTCAAGCAACACGCTCAAAACACTTCCTTCGTGTGATTTCGTGTAAGTCAGTGGATCAACGTGGCGTTGTTGTGACAAAACCGATCCACGAATACACACGCATTCACACTAATCAAATTGGATGAATAACAAGAGTATTGGCTTTGACCAATGACAAATGAGAAATATGAAATGGGAAATGATAAATGGCTTTTGTGGGGAACTGATTCTTAAAGATCGTCTTCCTTTAACTCGGCTACCTTCATGAAGTGCCGAAGCAATCCAATCTTCAACGCTTCATTTCTATGAACCGGGACGGAGATCCGAATCTCGTTTCCGGTTTTTCCGTAAATGTGATGACTGCCTTGAACGCGTAGCAAGGACCAACCGTGCTGCTCCAGGATCTTTGCAAAATCCTTTCCCGAGATTGATTTCATCGGTGATCGTAATTGACGCGACCGCTATATGGCGATTTCCAACACTCTGCCATCGCTCCGTACGTTTACTACATCGACTGATAGGCAGCCTTCGACAGCTTCGTACAGATTGCGGAGCAGGTCTTCAAATGTTTCGCCCTGTGTCGCACAACCGGGAATGGCCGGCACCTCCGCCCAGTAACCACCTTCTTCGGCTTCGTGAACGACCACTTTGATTTTCATAGTTTCGATTATACGGCTACGAAGGCACGGACGCGAGAACTCCAATGACAAATGAGAAATATGAAATGAGAAATGATAAATGGCTTTCGCTTACACTACTGGGAATCCTATCTTCGTTGGCAGCGCGGGCACCAGTACGTTGATCTGCCGCCATGGGCCAACCGCCGAATCCGCGCGCCACATTTGAAGCACGGCTCACCCTCACGTTCGTAAACCTGCCAAACTTTTCCAAACGCCTCGCCGTAGGAAAATCCATTTGGATTCTCCAGATTCAGGCGACGTGAAGAATTTCCCGAGATCGCAGCACGCAATACGTCGCGAATCGACTGGTGCAAGCGCTCGACGCGCCGCCCACTCAGCTCAGCAGCAATCGTAAAAGGATTAATGCCGGCCCGGAACAGCGCCTCAGCCGCGTAAATGTTTCCAAGTCCCAGCACCCTTGTCTGGTCAAGCATCAACGTTTTCAGTGTGCGTTGAGACCGGCTCAGTATTTCTTTCAAATAAGCGGGGCTGAATTCTTCGGAGAACGGTTCAGGCGCCAGTTTGCTGATGCCTTTACTGTTTGCAACCCGGTTGTTCGCGATCAGTCTCATCACGCCAAACTGCCGCTGGTCCTGAAACACAAGCCGGCGTTCATCGTCCAGATAAAAGATCGCGTGCGCATGCAGCGGCAGGGAATCGTCGGGTGAGAGGACCCGAAACTTGCCTGTCATGCGCAAATGAACGGCGACGACGCGGTCTGAATCCAGCTGAAATAAAATGAACTTCCCGCGGCGGCTAATATCGTTTATTCGGGAGCCTTTGATTTTGCGGTTGAAGACGGACGGCGACGTTGGAGAGACAAGTTTCGGAAGATTGATTTCAGAGGCGACGATCGTTTGTCCGAGGACTGCACGCCGCAGTGCGCGCACGACGTGCTCAACTTCGGGAAGCTCAGGCATGAATATGTGGTGGCACAGACTTTTGTCTGTGACTTAACCCGGTAGATCACCAACGGCTTTACCACTAACACAGACTGAAGTCTGTGCCACCAGCTAATAGTTTGCGTTACTAGTTCAGATAATCTTCAAGAGCAGCAGAATCAGAACTATCACGAGCAACAGTCCAATACCGCCACTTGGTCCATATCCCCAATTTCGACTGTGCGGCCAGCTGGGAACCGCGCCTAGTAACAAGATGATCAAAATGATCAGGAGAATTAACCCCATCGCAAACACCTCCAATGAGTTTCTGGGACGGACGAGGGGAATTAGGTTTCGGGAATCAACAAATTAGCCAGTTTTAACATGGCAGTCAATGATTTCTTCTTTCACCACTGCCGGGACGGAAAACGCCGGCGAAATCATCTGCCAACCAGCTCTGCACCCGCATTCAGCAGTTGGTTCATCCTGGCGATGCTGGTTGCTTCGCAATAGACACGCAGGACGGGCTCTGTTCCAGACTGACGAAACAAAAGCCAGGATTCGTCGCCGAATATCAACTTGGTTCCGTCCATCGTTTCGACGTCGACCACTTTCTCACCAGCGACCTCGTTTGGGGGTGTTGCCGCCAGCGAAGAAACGACCTGTTGTCCCGGTGCGGGTTCTACGTGCAGATCCTTTCGACCGAAATGAAATTCGCCAAACTCCTTATGAACCTGGGCCAACATCCTTGTTGGAGTCAAACCGGAGGCTACGATTGCTTCAAGAAACAACAGGGAATTCAGAATGCCGTCACGTTCGGGAATGTGTCCCTTTACACCGATGCCGCCGGATTCTTCCGCGCCGATCAGGATGTCGTCTCTGAGCATCAGGTCAGCGATGTATTTGAAGCCAATTGGTGTTTCGTGAATCTTGAGGTTGTATGCAGCCGCGATTCTGCTAAGCAAAACTGATTGCGAGAACGTCCTGACGATGCCGCCCGTCATCTTTCGCATTCGCACGAGGTGCAACAGGACCAGCGGCACAACCTGATGCATCGTCATCGTTTGGCCGTTTTCGTCGACTGCGCCAACCCGATCGGCGTCGCCGTCAGTCGCCAAACCCACTAAAGCTCTGCGTGCGCTGACTTCTTGCTTGAGGGCAGCAAGATTGCCGTCAATTGGTTCCGGATTCACACCGCCGAAGAGCGGATCCCGATTGGCGCGAATCGTGTGGACCTGAAGTTTGTCACCAGACAGAAAGCTTTCAACCCACGTACCGCCAGCTCCATGCATTGGATCGACAACAACTACTGCCGACGTGCCACGAAGACGGTCGAGGTCTATGTATGACGAGATCTGTTGTCGATAACTCTCAATGGCCGACTGCAGCAGCTCCTGACCGCTAAGTGTCAGCGCGCCTCGCTTTGGCGGATTGACGTCGACTAGTTGCTCGACGGCCGCAGTAGTCTCAGGCGCGGCACTTCCGCCCCATGGCGCCTTGATCTTGAAGCCGTTGAAAATTGCAGGATTGTGAGACGCAGTAATCACAATTCCGCCCGCCGCTGTAAGTTCCTTTACTGCCCACGAGATCAACGGCGTGGGCACAGCTTCAGGAAACAGCGCGACGCGGAAACCGTTTCCGACTAATACCTCAGCCGAACGCTCAGCAAAGCGCAGCGAAAGGAAACGTCGATCAAACCCGATTACTACAAGCCGAACGCCCGCGCTGGCGTCACCCAGAAGATAATCCGCATATGCCTGAGCTACTCGTTCGACGTTGGCGAACGTATATTCGCGCGCAATCACCGCCCGCCAACCATCAGTTCCAAATTTGATGTTTGCTATCACGAGTTCAAGCGGAACGCGACTTTTAAGGGCGGGTGCAAGCGCCTCTTCCCGACCCTGAGACGTCGATGTGGACGCTGATCTTCGGTGCGGCAAGTGCACCACCGGTTTTATTGTCCATCAATGGTGAAATGAGAAATCTGAAATGAGAATGGAAAATGGCTCTTCGCTACTGCTCGATGGCGTTTCCCGTAATCGTGTAGTCGGTAAGGCTGGTCTTGTCTCCCATCACCGACCCTGGACCGACAACAGCAGACCTGCCGATGTGACAACCACGACCGATTATCGCGTCGCTCGCGATAGCTGCTGTACCCAAACGTGTGTGCGGCCAGATAACCGAGTTCTCGACACGCGCGCGCTCCTCCACGAAGCAACCGGCCCCAAGCACCGAATTGATGATCTGTGCGCCCGGTTTGATCTGGCAGCCGTCACCGATAATCGATAATTCATCTACTTCCGCAGCCGTCGCCGAATCAAACTCACCACGGCGTTCCTTGATGTGAATTCGGCCGACACGGTTCGCCAACAAGTCGTGGTGCGCCTGCAGGTAACGCTCTGGAGTTCCGATATCGATCCAATAGGTGCGCGCTGGAATGTGTGCGAAGAACGTTTCGTTTCGCTTCAGCAATTCAGGGAAGAGGCCATATTCAAACGAATGATTTTCTCCGGAAGGAATCAGGTCCAGCACCCGCGGCTCGAGGATATATGTGCCAGCGTTGATGTTGTTCGTAGTGATTTCGTCTGCTTTGGGCTTCTCCAGGAATCGTCGAATGCGTCCGTCATTTTCAGTTTCAACGAGACCGTACGCGGAAGGGTTCTCCACGGGCGTCAACACAATGGTAGCGGTGGCCTTACGCTCGTTGTGTTCCCGAACGACAGTCTTAAGGTCGAGGTCCGTCAGTATGTCACCGTTAAAAACGACCGTGGGCTCGCGAATCAGGTCTTCGGCAAACTTGTACGCGCCTGCTGTGCCCATAGGCTGCGGCTCCACGGTGTACTTCAGTTTGACGCCGTAATCAGAACCATCGCCGAGCAGCTGTTCGATCTTGTTCGGCTGATAAGAAAGCGACAACGTGATATCTGTGATGCCCGCGCGTCGCAGCGTGTCGATCTGATAAAGCAGAAAGGGGCGATTGCAGATTGGAACAATCGGTTTTGGCGTGTAGACGGTCAGCGGACGTAGCCGCGTGCCTTTACCGCCGGCAAGAATCAGAGCCTGCATCTTTAATAACAGGGAAGATATTTTGAAGGTTGAATAGCAAGCGTGAGTCTAACACCTCATTGTAAGCCTTTTCAATTGAGGCAACTTCGCAGGTTGTCAGTAGTTAGGGTCAGTAGTCAGTAGTCCGTTGTTAGTAGTTGGTTGTTGGTAGTTGGTGGTTAGTGGTTGGTGGTTGGTTGTTAGTGGTTGGTTGTCGGTAACCAGCGGGAGGCAGAAGGCAGTAGCCATTCGAAACGACTGGGTCACGACAGCGCACACCAACCACTAACAACCAACCACTAACAACTAACAACCAACCACTAACAACTAACAACCAACCACTAACAACTAACAACCAACCACCAACCACTAACCACCAACCACTAACCACCAACCACTAACCACCAACCACCAACTACCAACCACCAACTATCAACTACCAACCACCAACTACCAACCACCAACTATCAACTACCAACCACCAACTACTAACAACGGACTACTGACAACCAACTACTAACAACGGACTACTGACAACCAACTACTAACAACGGACTACTGACTACTGACCACTAACAACAGCCAGCCTTGACAACTTTTGGCAGGATAGTAAATCGTAAGAGCAAAGGTGAATGTAAATGAGTGAGATCAAAGAAGCGGTAATCATTAGTGCGGTTCGCACGCCCGTAGGAAAATTTCTTGGCTCTTTGAAGAGTTTCAAGGCAACCGACCTCGGCGCCATGGTGGTCCGTGAAAGCGTCAAGCGTGCGGGCGTATCCGTAGAAGAAGTTGACGAAGTGATCATGGGATGCGTGATTCAGGCCGGCCTGGGCCAAAACCCCGCACGACAAGCTGCGCTTCGAGGCGGAATACCGTTCGGCGTATCGGCTGTGACGGTGAATAAAGTCTGTGGTTCGGGACTCAAGGCTGTAATGATGGCGGCGCAAGGCATCCAGTTGGGTGATTCCGGGATCGTCGTAGCGGGTGGCATGGAATCTATGTCGAACGCGCCCTACCTTGTTCCCAAAGCTCGCGAAGGTTACCGGCTGGGCAACGGCACCCTGGTTGACGCAATGATTAACGACGGACTGTGGTGCGCGTTCGAGAATTACCATATGGGCAACACAGGTGAAGTAGTTGCCGAACGTTATCAAGTAGGTCGAGGAGAGCAGGACGAGTACGCGCTGAATTCGCATCGAAAAGCGGCTGCAGCGATAAAGGCGGGATACTTCAAAGATGAGATTCTGCCGATCGAGATTCCGCAGAAGAAGGGTCCGCCGGTGATTTTCGACACCGACGAGACCGTGCGCGAAGACACTTCCCTGGACGCGCTGGGAAAGTTGAAGCCGGCGTTTAAGAAAGACGGCGGCACGGTTACAGCAGGAAACGCTCCGGGTGTGAACGACGGCGCATCCGCAGTAGTAGTCACTTCCGCCGAACGGGCGAAAGCGTTAGGTATTCAGCCGATGGCTCGGATCGTGGCCCAGGCAACTTCGGGTATTCAACCGGAGTTGGTAATGATGGCGCCGATAGAAGCCATCAAGAAGGTGGCGAAAAAGGCGGGATGGTCACTAGGCGAAGTTGATTTGATCGAATTGAACGAAGCGTTTTCAGTTCAGGCCGTTGCCATCATGAAAGAACTGGGCCTCGATCCGGATCGAGTGAATGTGAACGGAGGGGCCGTTGCCCTCGGTCACGCAATCGGACAATCGGGATCACGCTTGCTAACCACGATGCTTTACGAACTCAAGCGTCGCGACTCTCATCGTGGCATCGCTGCACTTTGTTTAGGTGGCGGCAATGCCGTGGCGATGGCAGTTGAACGTTAGAGGTCGCTGGTATTTATGAGTGAAGTCATCGGAGTAATAGGTTCAGGAACGATGGGCAACGGCATCGCGCAAGTCGCTGCGCGTGCCGGATACCAGGTAGTGATGCGTGACATCGCAGATGAATTCTTACAGCGCGGCATGAATGCCATCGACAAGAGTCTTCAGCGTGACGTTGACAAGGAACGTTTAAGTCTCGGTGACAAAGCGGCCATTGTTGGCCGCATAACCCCGACTACCGAACTCGAGGCATTGCGGGAAGCGACCCTCGTCGTGGAAGCTGTGACGGAAAACCTTCAAGTCAAAACAGAGGTCCTCAAATCGTTGGATGAAATAACATCGCCGTCAACGATTCTTGCTTCCAACACGTCGTCAATCTCAATCACAAAGCTCGCTGCGGCTACGAAACGGCCTGACAAAGTGATCGGCATGCACTTCATGAATCCCGTGCCGGTGATGAAGTTAGTCGAAGTTATTCGCGGTATCGCCACGTCAGAGGAGACTTACCAGAAGGTTCGACAGCTGACTGAGAGTCTGGGAAAGACCGCACTCGATTGTCATGATTCCCCAGGGTTTATTTCCAATCGCGTGTTGATGCCGATGATTAACGAGGCGATATTCACGCTTTATGAGGGTGTCGCCACGCGCGAGAGTATTGACGGAATCATGAAACTTGGGATGAACCATCCGATGGGCCCGCTGCAATTGGCTGACTTTATTGGTCTGGATGTGTGTCTGGCGATTCTGAATGTGTTGTACGATGGGTTTCGTGATCCGAAGTACCGGCCGTGCCCGCTGCTGGTCAAGTACGTAGACGCCGGTTGGTTAGGGAAGAAGACGGGGCGCGGGTTTTATGAGTACTGAACGTTTCCATACGTTCGTGAATCCGGAATTTCTAATTTCTGATTTCACAGTTCGGATTTCGTATTTCAGAGAGCTTGATTTTTGAACCCGACTATCTGAAATCCTAAATGTAAATTTAGAAATCTGATATAAGTCCTTATCGCATGTCGACCGTTGCTCATTATTGCCAGAAATGCCTGGCGGCGAATCCGCTTGGTCAGGAGTTTTGTGCTCGCTGTGGCACACGCTTGATGATCATCGTTGAGCCTTCGACAGCCCGTTACGAAGCGGCTGAAGCAGTTGCCTCAAATGACGAGCATTTGCTCGAACGCATATCGGCGCTCGAGAACCGGTTGTCGCGGCTCAGTGAAAAACTCGAACGAAGTCTCGACCTGCTTCTGCGGCAAGCCCAAAATTCCCACTTTGATCGCGCCCTGGTGAAGTCGCTGGTGGCGATGTTGAGCGACGATGGCGTCATTCAAAACGAGCGTCTCGAAGAGCTTTGGATCGACCGGTGCCGCAAAGACGCTGAGCAGCAGCAGGAAAGCGAACGCCGCGAGGAGTTGCGCGCGAAAATCGTTGCGGCCTATCGCGGCGACGCGCGTGGAGACTTTGAGCAGTCAGTCACCGAAGGATTTTTGCTAATTGATGACGGTCAGATCTCGAGAGGTATCGGCGTGTTGCGTCGTGCAGCCGACACTTCCGCTGACAATGCTCCGTTGCTGACGTTTATTGCGGAGTACTTCTTCAAACTTGGCAAAACAACCAGAGCGCGTCGCTATCTCGAACGAGCGCACAAGGCAATTCCAACTGACCGGCGCGTGTCGTTGCTACTGGGACTAACCTGCGCGGATGATGGCGACACCGATCGAGCGAAGGAATTGTTGGGCGACGCGATGAAGCTCGGAGGCTCGTCGTTTGCAGCGCATTACGGTCTCGGGCGAGTGTTTGTTGCCGAGGAAAATTGGCAGAAGGCCTTGCGCGAGTTCAAGCTTGCGCTCGCCATTAAGGCTTCGCCGGAAGCGCACTACGCTCTCGCATGTTTGTATTACCAGTTGTGCCGGGATTCGCTCGCGGCGCGCCATCTTCGGAAGGCCCTGGAGATGGATGAGAGTTACGGTGAGGCATTACACCTGCTGGACTTGATCCGCGATCGAGCCGCACAAAAGGGCGTCGCCGGCGCATACTTCCAGAAGACCGCTCCGCGTGACCTGCCGGGCGTGCGACCCCGCAAACGCAATGACGCGGTGGTAGCTCCATTATTCAAGGCAATGAGCGCCGGGTCGAGACGACTAATTACGGGCGGCGATCGCCGCCTGGCTGAGGCACTGCGGCAGGACGCCTTGAATAGCGGCAATGTGACGGAAAACAAGACGCGGTAGGCAGCATGAGGTCAGTACCACCCGCGGTAGCGGGTGGGTTCTTCAATCAAAATCTGGTAAGTCGTCTCCCTGACCGTTAACCACATAGTCGATTGCCTTCGCGACGCTTTGTTCGCTCCATAACTTTCGCTTACTTCCTTTGTCTGCCCACGGGCTAAATGGGTGATTCCACAGCCCATCCCTCCGCAATCGCCTCGTAGCGTTAGCTTTAAATGCGTTAAGTACCAGTGACGACTTTTTGCCGGTTGCGCATACGACCGTGTGAACGTGGTTCGTCCGGACGTTGATGGCGTATAGCCACCATTTTCGGATGTCGCAAGTTTCACGGATTGCTGATTCGGTCGCTCATCGATGTTTGCTTCTCAGAGTAAACGGTTTCACCTTTAGCTGTTGTTTATTGTAGCGGCGCCAGTTCTTGTTTTGTGGTATGTAGGGTGAACGATAGCGGTTGTGGAAACGGTCGATGGATCCCCGCTTATCTCCATGTAACCAGGTTCCGTATGCCCGGAAGGAAATGAAATATGCAAGGGGAATATCAGTATCGTTCCACACGCTGTGAATGATTGGAGTCTCGCAAGAAGGAATCAAGCAGCAGACGGCTGGTGGACAGTTCAAATCGATGCCGATTTCCTTTCAAGGAGGAACCGGATTGATTAAAACACCCACCCGCTACCGCGGGTGGTACTGACTTCATGACCCGTCACGCGATCAGGATCAAGGGTCTAAGAACATGCCACTCGCGTTGACAGGTTGCCGCTCGTAGTTATAATCATCTTTTGCGCTTTGACCCCCGAATTTTGCGGTTCATAACAGGGCAGGGCAATGCGAATTGAGCTATCAGAGCTGGAAGGTGGTAACGGTGGGTTCGCCCACGAATACCAGCCCGGCGAGCTGGTTCTGGACGACGAGAGGTTGACGGTTATTGATCGGCCGAAGATAACGGGCCGTGTAAAGCGGGACGGCAACCGCGTAAAGCTGGTTGGGATCGTCGAAGGACAGGTCCAGGTCGAATGTGACCGCTGCCTAAAGCCGGTAATCGTACCTGTAACCCCTAACGTCAATATCGAGTACATGACGGCGGCGGATTATCAGTCGCAGCATGCAGTCGAGCTGGGCGAGCAGGACATGAACGTCGTCGTTTTTGACGGCCAGTCAATTGATGTCGACGCCCTGGTTGCCGAAGAATTACAGCTCGCACTTCCAGACCACGTACTCTGCAAACCAGACTGCAAAGGAATATGCTCAGTTTGCGGAGCTGATAGAAATTCGAATCAATGTAGCTGTGAAACCAGCGAAGTAGATCCGCGCTGGGCAGCTTTGAAGAAATTAGTGAATAGCGAATAATGGTGAATGGTAAATAGTAAATAGCGACTGGTGAGAGCTGTCAGTTGTTCGTTGTTAGTTGTTATTTGTTGGTTGTTAGTAGTTAGTGGCGGCCAACCCGCTCGCAACCAACAACGAACCACCAACAACCGACCACCATTTACCATTTACCATTCACCATTTACCAAAGGAAGTAATTATGCCAAATCCGAAACGACGACATTCGAAAGCCCGCCGTGGCAAACGCCGCGCGCACGATGCTCTGCGCGCGCCGCAGACCACCCTCTGTCCGAATTGCCAGGAACCACGCCTGCAACATCGCGTCTGTCCAAAGTGTGGCTACTACAAAGACCGCCAGGTTGTGCAGGTTGAACAGACCTAACCCTGTTTCTATCTAATTCTCTGTGCGAACTGAGTCGAAGAATGAGACCCGGTTGACGGGCAAAGTCGTTCTCGACGCGATGGGCAGCGATCATGCGCCGCACGCTGAAATTGATGGCGCATTGGCTGCAACTCGCGACCTCGGTGTCAGAGTTGTGTTGGTTGGGCAGCGCGAGATAATAGAACCCGAACTGAAGCGGTGTGGTTGGCGTCGCGACGGCGATCGCGGCATTGAAGTTATTCACGCGCCCGAAGTAATTGGGATGGGCGAAGCGGTCGGCACAGCTATTCGCCGGAAGAAGAAAAGCTCTTTGAGAATCGGTGCGAAGATCGTGGGCGAGGGAAACGCCGACGGTTTCGTCTCCGCCGGAAACACCGGCGCAGCGATGGCAACGGCGAAGATGGTGCTCGGAATGTTGCCGGGAGTGGATCGTCCTGCACTGGCAGCGTTGATTCCGACCAAATCGGTCAAACCAACGCTCTTGCTCGATGTTGGCGCAAATGCCGAGTGTAAAGCGGAACACATGGTCCAGTTTGCGATCATGGGCGACGCTTATTCACGCGCTGTCCTCGGAACAGTCTCGCCGGCTGTCGGCCTGATGAGTATTGGCGAAGAGGAAGCGAAGGGAAACGATCTAACCAAGGAAGCGTTTCCGTTGCTGCGGGCCATGAAGAGTTTAAACTTCGTCGGCAATGTTGAGGGTCGGGACGTATTTTCGGGTGAGGTCGACGTGATAGTCACAGACGGTTTCACCGGCAACGTGATGCTGAAGCTTTCCGAAGGTTTGACGGACGCAATGCTGTCGATGATCAAACGGGAATTGACGGCATCCGCTGTTACTAAAGCCGGTGCGGTGTTAGCAAAGCCTGCCTTTCGAAACATTAAAAAACGACTTGATTATTCAGAACACGGCGGCGCGCCTCTGCTTGGTGTGCGCAAGATCGTGGTGATTGCGCACGGCAGTTCAAATGCGCGCGCTATCCGGAATGCAATCCGGAGTGTTAAGGAATTCTCGGAAAACAGTGCGGCGGCACGAATTGAGAAGGGAATTGCAGAAAGCAGCGAGCTATAAAGCAAACTTCAGTTTGCGGTTCGTCGCAAACTAAAGTTTGCGTTACTATTACCGCCCACACCAAAAATTGAGGGAATAGATGGCACAAATGCGGGCCGGAATACTCGGCACGGGACACGCTTATCCGGAAGGCATTCTGACGAATGCGGATCTGGAAAAAATAGTGGAGACGTCGGACGAGTGGATCACCACTCGCACCGGCATTAAGCAGCGGCGGAAGGCAGCGCCGGGCGAGTACACGTCACTTTTTGCGGTCCGTGCGGCGCGACAAGCTATTGAACGCGCGGGACTTCAACCCTCCGACATCGATCTAATCTTTTGCGCAACCGTTACTCCCGATCAAATACTTCCTTCTACCGGTTGCATCATCCAGGCTGAACTCGGTGCTAACAAGGCAGCCGCAATGGACGTAGTCGCCGCGTGCTCCGGATTTTTATACGGGTTAACGCTGGCTGATACGATGATTCGCACCGGGCAGTCGAAGTATGCGCTCGTAATCGGCGCGGAAATTCTGACGCAATACGTCGATTACACCGACCGGCAAACGTGTGTTCTTTTTGGGGACGGCGCAGGGGCTGCGGTGGTGGGCCAGGTGGAAGGCGATCGAGGCATTCTGGCTGCGCGAATCAGGTCGGACGGACGCTATGAAGAACAACTGTTCTCGCCTGGAGGTGGAACGCGGCGTCCCGCCAGTGCTGAAACACTTGCTTCGGGCGATCACTTCTTCAAGATGAAAGGCAATGAACTCTTCAAAGTCGCCGTTCGATCGATGGCCGACATTTCGCGCGAAGTGCTTGAAGAGGCGGGCTTGTCTGCTCAGGATGTAAAACTGTTTATTCCGCACCAGGCGAACCAGCGAATTACCGACGCCGTTGCAAACAAGCTCAACGTGGAAAGTGAACGTGTTTATTCCAACATCGCAATGCACGGAAACACTTCGTCGGCATCAATTCCGATCGGATTGGATGAGTGTGTAGAGTCGGGCCGCATTAATACAGGCGATAATGTGTTGTTGGCTTCGTTTGGCGGCGGTGTGACGTGGGGCGGCGTATTAATGCGCTGGTAGGTTATTGGTAAATGGTGAATGATCGTTAGTTGTTCGTGGTCCGTTGTTAGTTGTTGTCGGTAATCAATTGTTAGTTGTTGGTTGTTAGTAGCTAGTGGCGGCCAACCCGCTCACAACCAACAACGAACCACCAACAACCGACCACTGACCAGTTCGAACTGTCAGCCATTTACGATTCACAATTTACCATTTACTATTCACCCTTCACTCTATGACGATTGCGTACATTTTCCCGGGGCAAGGTTCGCAATACCCCGGGATGGGAAAGGATCTCGTTGAGAACTTTCCTCTGGCAAAACGGATCTTTGAAGAAGCAGACGACGCAGTTCACTTCGGTATTTCCAGGCTCTGTTTTGAGGGTACTGCGGAGGAACTGCAATTAACCGAGAACACGCAGCCGGCAATTCTGACAACCTCCGTAGCGGTGCTGAGAACGATCGAGTCGGAAGGTTTTCCCAAGCCGGATTACGTTGCTGGCCACAGCCTGGGTGAATACTCAGCTTTGTTTGCGGCGCGATCAGTGTCTCTAGGGGATGCCGTTCAAACTGTGCGTTCACGCGGTCGCTACATGCAGGAAGCTGTGCCGGTTGGCACGGGCGCAATGGCGGCTGTAATCGGCGCCGAATTGGGCGTAATTGAGAAGGCATGCGCCGAAGCAGCGCAAGGGCAGATTTGCTCGCCCGCAAACATAAACTCGCCGAATCAGGTCGTGATCGCCGGTAACACCGAAGCCATCGACCGCGCGAGTGAGTTGTTGAAGGAGCGAGGCGCAAAACGCGTTTTGAAATTGAACGTAAGTGCTCCGTTTCATTGTCAGTTAATGGAACCGGCGCAAGAGCGTTTAGCGGGTGACCTCGAACGCGTTGCGTTCAAAGATTTGGCGACGCCGCTGGTGACGAATGTAGATGCGGCGGTTGTCACGAAATGTACGGATGCGCGCGACTCGCTTGTAAGACAGGTTACGGCGCCCGTCCGTTGGAGCGAGTCGATCGAATTTTTAATCGGTGAAGGTGTGGACACCTTTGTCGAGGTTGGACCGGGGAAGGTCCTTGCCGGCCTGATGCGGCAGATAAACCGAGATGTCAGATGTTTTAATGTCGAGGACACGGCGAGTCTGAAAACGACAGCCGCCGCCCTTGGACTCAAGTAAGTTGTCATTGATCATTCATCACAAGAGGAGCAAACAAAATGCCCGATCAAGAGATCGAGAATAAGGTCAAACAAATTATCGTTGATGAGTTAGGAGTAGATGAAAATGAAGTAACGCCAAACGCGCGTTTCATCGACGATCTGGGCGCTGATTCTTTGGACACGGTGGAACTGGTAATGCGTTTTGAAGAGGAGTTTGGAATCGAGATTCCTGACGAGGACGCAGAGAAGATCCAGAGCGTTCGGGACGCCTACAACTACATAGACCAGCACAAAAAGTAGTGAAGACCGATGACCATCGACCCCCTACTGGCATCCGGCGTTACCTGAAACAAGATCGGTTAGCCGCTGCCACCGGTCGGCGGTCGTCCGTCGTATCGGGAGCATTACTTTCCAAGGAGTGTTGATTTGCCACGACGTGTAGTTGTCACAGGCCTGGGTCTGATAACGCCGGTCGGTAATTCAGTTGAAGCGACATGGTCCGCCCTGATGAAAAGTCAGAGCGGCGTGGGCTTTATCCAGAAGTTTGATACGGAGAAGTTTTCCGTAAAGTTTGCCGCCGAAGTTAAAGACTTCGACCCACTCAAGTTCATCGCGAAAAAAGAGGCGCGCAAGATGGGCGCCTTTATTCATTACGCGATCGCTGCAGCCACCGAGGCAATGGCGGACAGCGGCTTTGCGCTGACTGAGGAAGGGAAGTTTCAGCCCGATATCGCAGAAAGCGCCGGCACGTATATCAGCAGCGGCATCGGCGACTTCTGGGCCATTGAGCGCGAACATTCCAAGTTGCTCCAGGAAGGCCCTGATCGCGTTTCGCCGTTTTTTATCGTTTCAGCAATTGTGAACCTCGCCGCGGGACAAGTGTCTATCCGTTACGGCGCAAAGGGGCCAAACTCGGCAACCGCCACCGCCTGTTCGGCAGGCGCGCACGCGATTGGCGACAGTTTCAAAATCATTCAGCGTGGTGATGCGGATGTGATGATTTGTGGTGGAGCTGAATCTGCGATCACTCCAATGAGCGTCGCCGGCTTTGCTTCAATGCGCGCGCTTTCGACGCGCAACGATGATCCTCTTCATGCGTCGCGGCCATTCGAGCGTGATCGCGACGGCTTCGTTATTGGCGAAGGCGCCGGGATCATGATTCTTGAGGAGCTGGAATTGGCAAAGCGCCGTGGGGCACGCATCTACGCGGAGCTGGTAGGTTATGGAATGACTGCGGACGCGTTTCACTTAACGATGCCAGACGAAACAGGTTCGGGCGCGATTCGCGTCATGAAAAAAACTATCGAAGATGCAGGCGTCAAACCTGAACAAGTGGGTTATATAAACGCGCACGGCACGTCGACTCCATACAACGATAAGTTTGAGACGCTCGCGATCAAAAAGACTTTTGGTGACCATGCCTATAAGCTCGCCGTTAGTTCAACGAAGTCGATGACAGGGCATTTGCTTGGCGCCGCTGGGGGAATAGAGGGTGTGTTTTCCGTGTTGAGTATTTACCGGAACACGCTGCCGCCCACTATCAATTACGTGAACCCCGATCCGGAATGTGACCTGGATTATGTGCCGAATGAACCACGACACGCGGAAGTCGAGTATGCGTTGTCGAACAGTTTTGGGTTTGGCGGAACCAACGCGTCGTTGTTGTTTAAGCGGTATGACGATCAGTAGTCAGTAGTCAGTAGTCAGTAGTCAGTTGTCAGTGGTTAGTTGTTGGTTGTTAGTAGTTAGTTGTTAGTGGTCAGTTGTTACTACTCGGTCGGGCTTATCCATCCAACAACGAACTACCAACAACCAACAACCAACAACTGACAACTGACCACTGACCACTAACAACCACCAACCAACAACGAACTACACAACCAACAACCAACAACCAACAACTAACACCACCCACGTACAAAACCAAATTATGAAGATCATAGTCTTAATGAAGCAGGTCGCGAATAAAGACGCCATCCTGCGAATTAACAAAGAGGGAACGTGGATTGAGGAAGCGGACCTGTCGTTTGAGGTTAGCGAATCTGACGGGTACGCCCTCGAGGAAGCGTTGCGAGTGAGGGAAAAGCTGGGCGGCGAAGTCGTTGTCTGTTCAATGGGACCGCAACGTGTGAAGGCTGTTATCAAAGACGCATTGGCCAGAGGCGCCGATCGCGCCATACATGTCGTCGGAGACAATCTCGGTTCATTAACGCCGTATGCAGCCGCAAGTGCCTTAGCAGAAGCTATTCGCGACGAGAAACCGGATCTGGTGTTCACCGGTTTGCAATCCGATGATTACGGCTACGGCCAAACGGGAGTGATTCTTGCCGAGCTGCTCGGCTTGCCGCATGCGACGATTGCAATCGAAGTTGACGCGTCAGGAGACAAACTGCGCGTCAAGCGAGAGCTCGAAAGCGGCTGGTATCAGTGGTATTCCATGCCAATGCCGGCGTTGCTGACAATTCAGTCAGGCATCAGCCAGATTCGCTACGCGACGCTGAAGGGCATCATGGCGGCGAAGAAGAAAGAAATTAAAGAAGTAACTCCGGCGGCTGAGATAGTCGGCCGGCCTTCGCACCAGCGAATTGAAAAGGTTTACCTCCCGCAGAAAACCAAGCAAACACAATTGTTGGGCGGTGGCGACGCGAAGGCAGGCGCGGCTGAACTCGCTCAGAAGCTGCATACCGAAGCCCGGGTAATTTGAAGGGCATGATGAGAGACTTTCAAAGAGGCGCCCTGGCTTTTCTCATATTGGTTTGCATTGGCTCCGGCGGTCTTCTACCGGGTAAGTTGCAAGCGAGCGTCGAGCGACAGACCGAGAGACCAGCCTTTCTCGTTAGCCAACAAAACCCAACAAGTCTGAAAGAGAGTATGGAATGGTTAGGCAGCGCGGTCGAAGGTGCCACGGCCGAATCCGGAGGCGGACAATCACCGCGCCACTCTCACCGGTATGAAGATTTCGAGTTTGAAGACTGTGCGGTACGTTTGCGCGAGCATCGACAGTCGTATGAGCGCGAGTCGTTAGTTTCGACGACGATTGAGGAGATAACCATCCCGCTCTCAAGCTTAAGCAATAAGTCGGTTCGCGTGGATCGGGCGGGAAAATCCGTGCATTTGGTCTCGGTTGTGACATTGGGGCTGCGGCCTCTGATCGTCAATCGACAAAAAGTCACATATCAAAATGGCCAGGTAGAACAGACTTCCGGGGCCCAAACTGGTTTTGGCATTTACTTTAAGGATCGAACTGTTGCTCGGCGGGCCTCGCGGATATTACTTTCCGGCATCACGGTTTGCCGGCGAACGCATCGTTCCTAAGGATGGATAGACATACATGGCAAGTGGAATTTTAGTTTTCATCGAACATCGCGATGGCGTATTAAACAAGACCTCGCTTGAAGCGATTGCAGCGGCGCAGAGTTTAGCCGGCCAGATGCAACAACCCGTTAGCGCTGTGATATTGGGCTCAGATCCTGCTGCTCTCGCACAGGAAATCTCTGCGTACGATCTGGCTAAAGTGGTTGATGCGACCAACTCGAAGCTCGCACAGTACACGCCCGATGGTTACAGTGACGCGATGGAACACGTCGTGAAGCAGATCGATCCGCAGCTCGTCGTGATGCCGCACACATATCTTGTTCGGGACTTTGCACCCAAGCTTGCCGCGCGTTTTGGTAAGTCGCTGATCAGCGACTGTATTCGTGCAGAGGTGACCGGAGAAGCGACTAAGTTTACCCGGCGAATCTTTCTCGGCAAGCTTGATGCTGATGTTGTTTCCGACGGGGCAGCGCCGGTTTTTGCGACGTTCCAATCCGGCGCTTATCGACCTGATCAAGCAGCGAAGGGAAGCGGAGCGCCGGTCGAACAAATGGAAGTTGAAGTCGGCGAGATTCGCATGACGCCTGAGGCTCCATTTCAGGAAGTCAAACAAGCTGTCGATCTTTCGAAGGCCGACATCATCGTTGCTGTGGGTCGAGGCATTAAGAGTAAAGACAACCTCGCGCTCGCTGAGAAGCTTGCCGAAGTATTGGGGGCCGACCTCGCGGCGTCGCGTCCGATTTGCGATGCGGAATGGTTGCCGATTGACCGGCAAATCGGATCATCCGGGCAAACGGTCGCGCCGAAACTGTACGTGGCCCTGGGAATTTCCGGCGCGATTCAGCACCTGGTGGGTATGAAGAACTCCGGAACAATCGTGGCGATAAACAAAGATCCTGAAGCGCCAATCTTCGACATCGCGGATTACGGGATCGTCGGCGACTTATTTGAAGCGGTACCGGTGCTCACGGAAGAGATCAAGAAAATCAAAGGTCAGGGATAGATTAGCCTCAGATGAACACGGATGAAGTACGGATCAGAAAAGACTTAAGCGAGCCCAGCTAAGACCTAAGAATCCACCAGATATCAGTCGGCTTCCGATTTATTTTGTAAGTCGTTTTCTGATCCGCGTTTCATCCGGCTTCTATCTGTGGCTATTCTAAATCTTTGCCACGTCCTTCATGACATCATCCGGTTTCCAATCATTTCCTCTGTAAACCTTGATGACTTTGCTGTCTGGCCCAATCAGCACTGTCCGGAGGGAATGGATCATCTGTTCGTTGCCCGTTTCACTGTCTTTGAAATAACGCATTCCAAAATACTGAGCGACGCCCTTCACTTCTTCCGCAGTTCCCGTTGCAAACTCCCAATGCGCAAAAGTCTCGTCTGAGTACTTTCCTGTATAAGCTGCACCGTAACTACGCAGGACTTTCGGCGTGTCGTATTCAGGGTCGAAACTGATACTGAGCAGATGCGTCTTCGCGTAAAGGTCCGGTTGTTTCTGCAACTCCTGATCGACTGCGGCAAAGTTGGCGCTCATTAACGTGCACTGATCCGGGTCCTGGCAGCGCGTGAAAATGAATGTGAGCAGCAGAGATTTCCCCTTGTAATCGTGAAGGCGGATTGGTTTGTTGTCCTGATTGACGAGCCGGTAATTTGGGACTTCGTCGCCAGGTTTTGGCTCCGCCCCCGTGCCGCTGACACTTCCTTCGCCCGTGCCCTCTTTCGTAATCACCACGTTTTCGAGCCACGACTTCGTGCCGTCCACGATTAAAGCGGCCGCTACCTGATCGCCCGGCTTAACGACTTCAAACACCCAGTCGTCCGTAACAGTAAAAGCCATGGTCATCGCCGGCATGTAGTCTTTAATATCTTCGTGCGCGATGGTCATAAGGTGTTTGTCTGCTTCGACCGATACGACCTTGCCAGACATGTCATAGTGTTTTGCGTTCGGGGAGGGACCGGCCGGCGCGCAGGCCACACTGGCGAGCAGAGCGCACAGGCACATCACTCCCAGCGAGAAAAAGTTAAATTTTCTGTGCATGAAATTAGCTGGTAAAGGCTCTTTCTAAAAATCGACTTTTCATCAAAGTCATTGCAGCATGATTATCCAACAGCGTTGCACCTTTATCTAACCACCCACCGCAGCCTTTTTCAAATGCACCCCTATCGCATTTCGGCACTCCCGGTATAATGTAGACGCTGATGTCAGTAGCAGACACTAAACCACATACGCGACGCGCCGAATTACTCGACGGCGCCGTTGTCTCCGAACAAATCAAGCAGGAAGTTGCTCGCGAAATCGAACGATTGAGAAGCGAGCACGATGTGCAGCCAGGTCTGGCCGCTGTGCGCGTGGGTGATGACCCGGCCTCGGCAGTTTATGTTCGTAACAAAATTCGAGCGTGTGATGAGGTGGGTATTCGCTCAGAGCACCACGCATTGCCCGCGACCACGTCTTCAGCCGAACTCGCGGACCTGATCGAATCGTTGAACCGGCGAGATGACGTTGATGGGATTCTGTTGCAGTTGCCGCTCCCGCGCGAGATCGATGAGACGGGAATAATTGAAGGAATCAATCCTGAAAAAGACGTTGACGGTTTTCATCCAATCACCGTCGGCAAACTCGCGCTCGGCCGTCCCACATTCGTGCCCTGCACTCCCGCGGGAATAATTGAATTGCTGGTGCGATCGCGAATTCCAATTAGCGGGACGAACGCATGTGTAGTCGGACGCAGCCAGATCGTGGGCCGGCCGATGGCGCAATTACTTTTGCAGAATGACGCGACGGTAACTGTTTGTCATTCGCGTACTCGTGACCTTGCATCGGTTACCCGGCAGGCTGATTTACTCATAGTTGCGATGGGACGGCCGGGTTTTATCGGCGAAGAACACATTAAGCCGGGAGCGACTGTGATTGATGTTGGTATGAACAAGATTACCGACGAAGCGACTGCGCGGCAGTTGTTTGGCGAAGAAGCAGAAGCGCGGATCGCAGCGATTTCGAAACGTGGTTATACGCTCGTTGGTGACGTGAATCCTGTGGAGGCGGATGCAGTCGCGGGCCGGCGGACTCCTGTCCCCGGCGGAGTCGGCCTATTAACAGTTGCGATGCTAATGCGAAACACATTGAACGCCGCCAGATTGCGCCGAGGGTTCCCGATCGATCGTTGATTGCTCACACGATGTTGCGCGTTGGCTTAACAGGATCGATTGGTGTCGGCAAATCGTTTGTAGCGGGTGTATTTGCCGGGCTCGGTTGTCATGTGCTCGACGCCGACGACACGGCGCGGGAGGTAGTGGAACCGGGAACGTCCGGACTTGCGCGTGTGATTTCAGAGTTTGGCGAAGGTGTTCTTCAAACCGATGGTTCTCTTGATCGCTTGAAGTTGGGTGCGCTCGTATTTGCTGATACGGGACGGCGCAAGTTGCTGAACTCGATTCTCCATCCTGAAATAATTGCTCGACAGGACGAGCGGTTGCGCAGTTGGGAACTGGAGGATCCGGATGGAATTGCCATCGTCGATGCAGCGTTGATGATCGAGTCAGGCGGTTACAAACGTTTCGATAAGCTCATCGTCGTACATTGCGACCCTGAGGAGCAACTTAAACGGGTGATGGCGCGCAGCGGGTTAACACGCGAAGAAGTCGAAGAACGAATAGCAGCGCAAATGCCGCAAGCTGAGAAAATGAAATTTGCTGACTACCTGATTGACACAACCGGGGGCTTCGATTCCACTCGTAAGCTGACCGAAGAGGTGTATCACCAGCTCACTGTTCTACGTTCTCGGTAACATCAATGACATTGACGCGAAAAATTACTGTCCGGCAGAGACGACTGCGCGCGTCGCTCGCGAGCCTGCTACTGCTGGCTATGTTTTTCAGCGGCTGTTTTCTCAATGAAAAGGTTGAGCCGTTTTACGGCCGCATCGTCGTTCCCACATCGCAGGAATTCAAATGGAGCGACGGAGGCTTGCCACAAATATTCGATCCTGCGTTTGCCGCTGCCCCGCCGGACACTGACGTTGTGCGAGCAATGTTCGAAGGGCTGACTGACTACGATCCAAAAACTCTGGCGCCCGTTCCTGGTGTTGCCAGTAGATGGGAAGAATCAAATGGCGGGCGCGAATGGACCTTTTATCTTCGCGACGACGCGCGATGGTCAAATGGCGAGCCGGTGACGGCGCCTGACTTTGTGCGTTCATGGCGGCGTCTGGCGCGGATTGGAGATCTGGCCCCGCACACCCAATTGCTGGCGAACATTTTGGGGGCGGCGAAGGGTGAAACGCAGGCCCGCCAGACTAGTTCACCGTCAACCCAACGAGAAAGTAAGCCCACCGGTGCACCCATCACAAATGAACCATTCGGAGTGACGGCTTTGTCAGAACGCGTCTTGCGCGTTCGTTTGCGAAGGCCTGATATGAATTTCCCGTCGCTCGTTTCGCATCCAGTGTTTAGACCAGTGAAACTACGCGAAGTCGACTCAACAAATCGTTTGGCTCCTGACGGTTTGGTTTCAAATGGACCATTCGCTTTAACGAAAAGAGAAAACGAACGAGTGCTGCTCGAGCGAGCAAATCATTACTGGGACAAGCAACAGGTGGCGCTGGACCGAGTCGCGTTTGTTGGCCAGAAAGACGCTGAATCCGCGCTCGCTGCTTACGAAGCTGGCGAAGTCGACGCTATAACCAATGCCGCGTTTGAACCGCTTGCCATCAAGTTGCTGGCCCCGTATGAGGATTTCCGCCGCTCAACGTACAGTGCCTTGACGTATTACAGTTTCAACTCGTCGCTCGAGCCTTTCGACGACGTGCGCGTGCGCGAGGCGCTCTCGCTTGCGTTCGATCGAGAACGCATCAGTAAAGATGATCTAGGGGGCGCGACTGAACCTGCGAACAGGTTTCTGCCCGAGCCGATAAGTGATCCGCAAAAACCGGTTGTAGAGAAATCCGAACTCCTGGAAAAAGACTATGAGCGCGCGCGCGACCTTTTGGCTGAAGCAGGATATCCAAATGGCGAAGGCTTCCCGAGAATCCGTTTGCTAATCAACCGCAACGAGCAGCAGCGAATTGTGGCGCAGGCGATCGCGGAGATGTGGCGGACGGTCCTGAACATCGAGACAGACGTTGTCATTAAGAATTGGGACGAATACGAAGCTGCAATCCGCGCGGGCGACTACGATGTTGTGCGGCGGGGAATGGTGATGCAGACAACGGACGAGTTAACGAACATCCGCGCCTTGTTTAACGACAAACCAGCGGCGCCGGCTCCTGAGGCCCGCTCCGAAGCCACACAACAGCCAAACGGAACCAAACCGCAACTGCCTATGATTGAGACAGAGAGCCAGGCACTTAACGATCTAAGTTCCATGCCTATCTACTTTGCTTCGTCTTATGCGTTGGTGAAACCCTATGTGGTTGGCTTCGATGCAAACGTTTTAGATGCGCCATCGTTGAAAACAGTGCGACTCAACACCACATGGAAGCATCCCGAAGCGCCGCCCGGCGGCGTCATGAAATGAATCGTCTCGTCGAGTCGTGAACGATCAAGAATCTTGCTGATTCATCTTCGCGCGTGATAATTTCCGTCCAGCATGCGTCTCATGTTAGTCGAATGAACTTCAGTTACACACAGATACGAAACGTATTCATCATTGTCGCGCTGGCGCTATTCTCAGTGTCATGCAAGGTTTTAGCTACCAATAGCGAATACTTCGGCACAACCACGCCTCCGAAAGGGAACATACTCCGTTACGTTAACGGCACCGAGCCTGAGTCGTTTGATCCCGCGATGAGCTCCGGCCAGCCAGAAGCTCGCGTCTTCATGGCGCTTTATGAAGGGCTGGTTGAATACGATCCAAAATCACTGAGCGCCATTCCTGCCATAGCAGAGAAGTGGTACGCCAACAGCGACTCTTCCGAGTTTGTCTTTCAGCTCCGCAAAAACGCGCGCTGGTCCAATGGCGATGCGATAACTGCGCGTGACTTCGTCTACACAATTCGACGAAATCTGCTTCCCGAAACGTTGTCACGCTCGGCGGCGCTTGCCTATCAGATCAAGCACGCCCAGGAATTCAATTCCGGAGCTTTTTTTGTGCGTGACCGCAACACAGGGCAGTTTGTTCTGGAAAGCGACCTGGCGAAGGAACCGGAGGCTGAAAAGACGACGCCGGCGGAGTCAGCTGAACTTCTACTGCCCGTGAATAGCGATCCGAATGGTAGTTCGCTGCCATCTCCGGACACACAGTTTCATCGGTTCATGCATTCGCCGCCGCGGTTAACATTGCCGGGTAATGAAAAGGCGCGAGCCAAAGCGTTAGTTGATCCAAAACTCCAGGCGCTCATTGCAGGAAAGGAGCTGGTGAGAGTTTCAGGCGAGGACGTTGGTGTGGAAGCCATCGATGACTACACCTTGCGAATTTCGCTAACGCAGCCGGCGCCTTATTTCCCGGGGTTGTTGGCCTACCAGTTCTTCCGCCTTGTACCGCGAAAAGCAATTGAAGCATACGGCTCGCAGTGGACCGATCCTACTCACATCGTGACGTGTGGCCCGTTCCGGCTGAAGTCCTGGAAGCCTTACAACGAGATCGTCGTGGAGCGCGACCCAATGTATTGGGACGCGGCGAATGTGCGCCTCGATGAGATTTACTTTTACGTCTCCCTGGACCACCCCACGTCTATGAATCTTTACAAAGTGGGATCGGCGGATGCAGTGATAAACCATTCTGTTCCGCACGCGTGGATCGATTTGATTCGTCCAAAACTGGATTACATGGATGCTGCCGAGGCGGCAATTACGTATCTGATGATCAACGTCACGAAGCCGCCCATGAACGACCTGCGCGTGCGCCGGGCGTTCAACATGGCTATCGATCGGGAGACGTATTCGAAATCGAAACGCACTACCAAGCCTTTAACTGCGTTTACCCCGGAAGGAATCTTTGTTGGTTATCCACAGCCTAAAGGCGAAGGATTCAATCCTGAAGAAGCGCGAAAGTTGCTAGGCGAAGCGGGATTTCCAGTCACGCAGAAATCAGGCGGAGGTTTTGAGTGTCCGAAGTTTCCGACGGATCAAGTCAGGTTCATGTTTGCTTCGCACCCGACTAACAAAGCGCTGGCGGAATTTATGCAAGCTCAGTGGAAACAGAACCTCGGAGTTGAGATCCTGTTAGACAACATCGAGTCCAAAACTTACATGAACGCCCGTTCTAAACTGGAATACAAAGGCTTTGCACTCGGCATTTGGGGCGCTGACTACATGGACCCGACAACTTTCCTGAATTTGTTTGCCACGCCCGGTGGAGACAACGGTACGGGTTGGTGGGACAAGAAGTATGTCGACTTGCTGGATGAAGCTAATCACGTTCTCGATCATCAAAAGCGTTACGAATTGCTGGCCCGCGCGGAGAAGTACATGTTGGATGTACAGCCGGTTATCCCGATCGAAACGCCTTCGGTAAACTGGGTCAAGAAGCCGTACGTGAAAGGGCTGTACCCGAATCCAGCTTCGCTGTTCGCATGGAAGTTTGTATACATCGAGCGCGATCCCACAAAGTGGGATCGTGGGACTCCGAAGCTAAGCGATTGATCCCGACTCCAAACGCCACTCTCATTGCGGATGAAGTTATCAACCTTTAACTGTTAACCCCCAGACACGATGCTTCGTTTCGTCATCCGCCGGCTGTTAATCACAATCCCAA
The DNA here is from genome assembly GCA_963730985.1 of Pyrinomonadaceae bacterium. GTDB lineage: Bacteria > Acidobacteriota > Blastocatellia > Pyrinomonadales > Pyrinomonadaceae > PSRF01. Next base: position 989,425 of record CAVSTX010000004.1, on the reverse strand, counting down.
CCATACTGGCTGTAATTACGATTACGTGGGGACTCGTTCGCCTTGCGCCGGGAAATTTTTATTCAGGCGAAAAACCAATACCAAAGGCGATCGAAGCAAACATCCGTGAAAAATACGGGCTAGACAAACCGTGGTACCAGCAGTATGGCCGCACGATGCGCCAAATTCTCAAATTGGATTTCGGGACGTCGCTTTCCTACCAGGGCCAGTCGGTCAACGCAATCATCAAACGCGCGCTGCCTGTTTCGGCGACGATAGGATTGCTCGCGTACCTGCTGGCTTTGGTCGTGGGCATAACTGTCGGTTCAATCGCGGCGTTGAAACAGAACTCAATCTGGGACTATGGATCGATGGCCTTAGCCATGGTGGGGATATCAATCCCAAATTTTGTCCTCGCGCCGATCCTCGTGCTTTTGTTTTCGCTGACGCTTTACTGGTTGCCGCCATCGCGATGGAACGGATTTCCGAGTTGGAACCTCGTGCTTCCGGTAATAAGTCTGTCGGCAATTTACATGGCATACATCGCGCGACTGACCCGGGCGGGAATGCTCGAAGTTTTACGCTCGGATTACATTCGCACGGCCCGTGCAAAGGGTTTGAGTGAAACGCAGGTGGTAATGCGTCATGCATTGCGGGGCGGCTTGTTGCCAGTGATTTCTTACACCGGCCCCGCGCTCGCATTTCTGCTGACCGGAACAGTCGTTATCGAACGCATTTTCGTTTTGCCGGGTTTGGGAAACTATTTCATCCAGGCATCGCTTAATCGTGACGAGCCGCTGATTATCGGGATCGTTTCCTTCATTGCCATTACGCTGTTGCTGATGAATCTCCTGGTTGACATTGCGTATGCCTATCTCGATCCGCGGATTCAATACTGAAACGATTTAATTGACGTGAAAGACGACGAACTAAATCCAAAAGGTCTTCCGGAAGAGCCCGCGCTAACGCCCCTGGGAACGCCACCCGCTCCGCCGGTTCGCGAGCGCGCAGGCGACATCATCCATACGGCCCCGGAGATGGCTGTGGCGGAAGCAGACGTGCGTTCGGCGGAGGCCGGCGAACGTATTGTTGGCTCTTCGTTGGCGCGTGACGCCTGGAGGCGCTTACTCAAAAACAAACTGGCGGTTTTCGGTTTAGTGGTCGTCATATTCATTACCCTCGCATCGATTGGTGGGCCATCTCTGCTCCAGGCAATCACGGGTCACGGTCCCGACTACATCCCACCAAATGCCGAACTAATAAAATCGTTTCCACCGTTCACGGCGCCCGACGGTTCATTCTCGTGGGAACATCCGATGGGGACCGACACTCAGGGTCGTGACCTGCTCGCGCGTGTGCTTCAAGGCGGGCAAATTTCTTTGCTGGTCGGCATTATCTCAACCTTGATGTCCCTGATTATCGGCGTTGCCTATGGAGCGATTGCCGGATACATCGGGGGGCGCGCGGACAGCCTGATGATGCGGCTCGTCGACGTTTTGTATGCGTTGCCTTACGTCATTCTCGTGATTGTGCTCCTGTCGGTGTTTAAGAGTCAGACGGCGCGCGGACAGTTGATTTTGTTGTTCGTAGCGTTGGGCGCCGTATCCTGGTTAACCATGGCTCGGATTGTCCGCGGGCAGGTGCTCTCGCTGAAGAACCAGGAATTCATTCTGGCCGCGCGCGCGACTGGAGTTTCCACTCCGAAAATAATTTTTCGACACCTTGTGCCAAACACGATTGGTCCGGTGGTCGTGTATGCGACGCTAACTATACCGACGGTCATGTTGACGGAAGCGTTCCTCTCATTTCTCGGCTTCGGCGTGCAGCCACCACTCGCTTCCTGGGGAAGCCTGGCAACCGAGGGCATTCTGAATCTTGGCATCTTTCCATGGCAGCTAATCGGTCCCGGGTTAACAATGGCACTGACGCTTTTCTCTCTAAACTTTTTAGGTGACGGACTGCGGGACGCGTTCGATCCGCAGATGCGAAAGTTTTGAAGTTAATGAGTAATTCAAACGGACATCTTCTGACGGTCAAAAATCTCCGCACCTACTTCGAAACAGAAGACGGTGTGGTGAAGGCCGTTGACGACGTTTCGTTTGAACTCAAACGCGGTGAGACTCTGGGCATTGTCGGTGAATCGGGGTCGGGAAAGTCAGTAACAAACCTCTCTCTTCTGCGGCTGATCCCGCAGCCTCCGGGCCGCATCGTTTCCGGTGAGATTAATTTTGATGGCACTGACATATTGGCGTTGAGCGACAGCGACGTCAGAAAGATTCGCGGGCGCAAGATAGCGATGATCTTTCAGGATCCGATGACGTCACTAAACCCGTTTATGAAGGTGTCGCGGCAATTGATGGAGATCACGAGGCTTCATCTTGGATATTCGAAAGCGCAAGCTTATGAACACGCGGTGAAGATGCTTGAAACCGTAGGCATTCCCGATGCGCGGATGCGGGCCGACAGTTATCCCCATGAGTTCTCAGGAGGCATGCGGCAGCGGGTGATGATTGCGATGGCGTTGTCTTGTGAACCGGAGTTACTGATCGCGGACGAACCTACCACTGCCCTCGACGTCACCATTCAGGCCCAGATCCTGACATTGATAAGAACGCTGAAAGAAGCAACCGGCGCCAGCGTGATTCTTGTCACTCATGACCTCGGCGTGGTCGCTGGAATGACGGATCACGTAATCGTGATGTACGCCGGAAAGGTGTTTGAGCAGGCGCCCACGAAAGAATTGTTTGCAAAGCCGGGTAATCCATATACGAAGGCGCTGTTGCGTTCAGTTCCGGATCCTGCCCACGACCACGAGCTTTATCAGATCCCGGGCCAGCCTCCGGATCTGGCGCATCTGCCGGCGGGTTGCCCGTTCGCGCCGCGTTGCTATCGCGCCGAGGCTATCTGTCATCAGGAATTTCCGCCTTTCGTGCAACTCAATGCCGAGCACCACTCACTTTGTCACTTTGCCAGTGAGGTGTTTGCAGACCCGTCAATCGCAGCTGATCAGTCTGAAATCAAGTGAGCACGCAAGAACAAAACCTGGTCCCGTCGCCCGATTTACCTCTGGCTACTACACGCATGCCCGAAGCTCTCATATCTATACGAGACCTGCAGGTTTATTTTCCCGCGCGCGGACGAACAGGGACCGTTAGAGCAGTCGATGGTGTGACGATAGATATTCTTGCCGGTGAAACGCTTGGCCTGGTTGGAGAGTCGGGTTGTGGAAAATCAACACTCGGACGGGCGATTCTTCGTCTCGTAGAACCGACATCAGGAACAGTCCTGTACCGTGGATCTGATCTCGCTCGATTGTCCAACCGCGAGATGCGCAAGCATCGACGTCAACTGCAAGTCATTTTCCAGGATCCATATGCATCGCTGAATCCACGCATGACGGTTAGTCAAATCGTGCGTGAGCCGATGGAAACATTTGGCATTGCGCGGGGAAGAGAAGCGGACGAGCGCGTGACTGCTTTGCTGGAAACCGTCGGGTTAAGCAGGCGTTTCGCCAAGCGTTATCCGCACGAATTCTCCGGCGGACAACGCCAGCGGATTGGAATAGCGCGGGCCCTGGCAGTTGAACCCGAATTCATTGTTGCCGACGAACCAATCTCGGCGCTTGATGTATCCATCCAGGCGCAAATTATTAACTTGATGGAGCGACTGCAGCGCGAGAAGAATCTGACCTACCTGTTTATCTCGCACGACCTACGAGCAGTTCGTCACGTTTCGGATCGAGTGGCCGTGATGTACCTGGGAAGACTCGTTGAAGTGGCAACAGCGGAAGCGATTTACACTGAACCGCTGATGCCTTACACGAAGGCACTAATCTCGGCTGTACCTGTTCCGGATCCCGAGTTGGAATCGCGCCGGGAGCGGATTGTTCTCGAAGGCGATGTGCCGTCGTCCATTAACCCGCCGGCAGGTTGTCCATTTCACACTCGGTGTCCATACATGATCGAGGAATGCAAGCAGGTGGTACCGCCGCTCGTTCAGATCAAACCTAACCATTTGGCCGCGTGCATACGTATCAGTCCTGAACAGCCTCACATTGAGAATGTGGCCCCAGGCGAGGCTCCTGGCCTTGCGGCGGCGCTTGCATTCGAATCAACGGCTCCCGACGAGTAGTTTGCAAAGCCTGCGTAAGCCCAGTAACGTATCAGGAGTAACTTACAAACCTCGGCGACTTCTGTACAAAAATCACCCAACAGTATTCTCCCCTCTCCGCAAGCGGAGAGGGGAAGGGGGAGAGGTCGGGTGCGCTTGCGAACCCCACCCCTAACCCCTCCCCGTTTACGGGGAGGGGGATGCGTCAGGCGTTACGCGAGATTCTTGTAATCCCACCAAATCCCTTTGTTTTCCACATGAAAAGCTGCCCCGATTAGTCGTTTATCCTTAGGGTAAGTTGTTGTGTGCGCGCCGTTTTACTGCATCGTTGTTCGTGGGTACGACGCCACCTATACTGACTTTACTGAGCAAAAGCCTTTGCTTGTCGCTGAGTCCGCGACGTCGTTAGTTGCAGAATTCAATGCCGAAGAGATCATCAGGAAGTCGTCCGGTAGTGACACCAGACGATTCGGAGGCTACTCCCGAAATTGTGCAGGAGCATCCCGAGGATGCGCCGCCCGGCTGGGTGAGCGCACAGGACGGCCTCGCGGAGGACACAGGCCTCTCCGTGCTGCTGGTTGACGGACTACAGCCACCAGCCCTCGCTATCTCCAATAACAACTCGATATGTCATGCGTTTCAGTCTTCCGTCGAGCACGTGAAACTCTGCGATCCCTACTGCGGCGACGCGCACAGACGCGCGATGAGCGCCGGGACGCGTGTTGATTACAAGTGCCACGCGGGACTCGAGTGTTTCACCATGCCGGTAGAGCTCGGTAAGCCTAACCTGGCAGTGATTGGCGGCCGCTCCTTCGTTAGCGCATCCGATTACAAAGCGTTGATGGAACGCTTTCGCGCGGGAGAACTGAACGAACTGCTCGCCAGGGAACCGTTTCAGAATGTGATTTTTGCCGAGAAGCAACGGCTCGATCAGTTAGCTCACCGTGTTGAGAAGGCACAGCGCAAAGTTGGCCCTGCGATCACAGCAACGCCAACAACTCAACCAACGCTCGATCATCGGAGCAGTGAAACTCCTACGATCAGTGCGATTGAAGGGCCCCCAATTTTGGCCAATGAACTCGCTGTTGCGACCTCAAGCTCGGCGATGCAGGACGAAATCGACCGACTTCGCGACGAGCTTGAGTACCGGTCGCAGATCGCGCAGTCGCTTCAGAGCTTCTTACAACGCATCAGCTCGACTGATCCCGCTAAGACGTATTCGGCAATCCTGGCTCACGTGCTCGAACTGGTTCAGGCCGATCGTGCCTCGTTGTGGTCGTTCGATGAAGGGTCGAATGAAATCATCTTGCGGAATGCAGTTGGCCTTCCGGTCGAACCGCAACATGTAACTCCGGCGCGTTTGGGTGAAGGAATCATCGGAAAGGTGATGGAACAAGCGCAACCGCTGCTCGTTTCCAACCTTGAAAAGTCAGGGATGACCCCGTCACCACCGGACAGGCAATACAAGACCAATTCGTTTCTCAGTTACCCATTAACGATTGGTGGCAGAAAGATAGGCGTGGTGAACGTCGCCGACAAACGAGACGGCGGTAGTTTTAATGAGGTGGATCTCAGTTTGTTGGAAATTGTCGCGCCCCAGATCGCCGTGGCTCTTGAGCGGGCTGAATGGCAAGAACGCGCTAAGCAATTTCAATTGATGTCTATTACCGATCCGCTCACCGGTTTGCTGAACCGGCGTTACCTGGAAGAGCGCCTGACTGAAGAATTGAATCGATCGAAACGATACAGCTACGCCATGAGTTGCATGATGATCGATATCGACGACTTCAAGCGATACAACGATCAGAACGGCCATCAGGCCGGCGACGTCGCTTTGAAGATAACTGCGCACAGCCTGAAGGCTGCTTTGCGTTCAGCCGACATCGCTTGCCGCTACGGCGGAGAAGAGTTTTGCATACTGCTGCCACAAACTACGGCCAACGAAGCTATGGTGATCGCCGAGCGCATGCGGCAACGCGTTGCGGAGGCAGATTACCCGTACGGGAAAGGGCAGCCGTTTGGAAAGGTCAGCATAAGCATTGGCATTTCAACCTTTGCGCACAATGTCGGGACCGCTGAAAGCGTGATTGCGGCCGCAGACCGGGCGCTTTACAACGCAAAAAGCAAAGGCAAGGACCGCATAGAGTTTTACACCGACGATCTCACCGGGCCGGTCGGAAGTTTGACCAGCAAATGAAGCGACGCAAACACGATAAGGATCAGCGCATCCTGGGCCGCGTTCACCGGGACGAGTTTATCGGCCGGACGCGGGAGCTCGAGCGACTCGTTTCGCATGCGAAGTCAAACGGTGACCGTGGCCTGTTGCTTCTGCTCGCACCGCTTGCAGGCGTTTCTGAATTGCTGCGACAAGCGTACGACGCGCTGTTCAATCGGCATGGCGAAACGATTCCGATCTACTTTGCTCTCCCCACAACTGGAACAACCGCCGTCAGTGCGTCAATCGAATTCCTGAATACGTTCCTGACTCAATACATCGCCTTTCAAAGAGATGAGCCGTCGCTATGCCAGGAGCCGTTAACCTTAAGCGATTTGCAAAAGCTCGCCCCGGCTGCTGACGTTGAGTGGATCGAGAGTCTAATCGCCTCGTACAACAAGCAGCGCTTCAGTAACGACGACTCCGAGTTTGTTCGTTTCTGTTTAAGCGCGCCCAATCGAATCCCTCCCGCTAACGGACGGGCGTTTGTAATGATCGACGCGACGCATTTGTCGGGCTATTCCGATTCATCAGTACCGTTCGCGAAAGAGTTAATCAGGACACTGACCTTCTCGCGCTTCCGCTTCGCGTTGTCGGGATTGAGACGCGAGATACTTGCTGAAGTTGAAGCAGCATGCGGGCCGGATCAGACGTTTGAAAAGCTCTACCTCGATCGACTCAAGGAAGAGGACGCGCGTTTGCTGGTTGCAAGCGCCGCCCGCCGTGAACAGGTCGTTATTACCGACGAGACACGCGATCTGCTGGTCCAGCAGATGGAGTGCAGTCCATTCTTCGTCATGTCTTTACTTCAGGCAGCGCGCGAGAAAGCCATTGCGCTTGATTCCTACCTGGCTTGCGAGCGCCTGTACGTCGATGAGCTGTTGGGCGGGCGACTTCACCGTTACTTCGCTGCAACGATACAGCGGATCGCTCCCCACCCTGAAACCCAACGCAGCCTCGTTCGCTTGCTTTGTGAAGCTGTTAAACGAGGTAACCGCGCCGCTTCGTTTGAAGGCTGGCGGCGACAGTTGAATCTGACTGGAAACGAAGCTGATGAGCTTGTCCAACGATTGCACGCCGAAGAGCTGGTCAATCGTGACGGCGACAACATTCAAACGCACAGCAGTCCAATGCCCTGGCGCGATTATCTGCGCGCTCGCTTCCGTCTGGACGAACTTCGCGAGCCGCGTGCCCTCGTGGTGGCGGATCTGATGGCAGGGGCGCTGAAGCGTGCGCCGCAAACCATCGCGCGACATTATCGACGTGCTGCGGGATTGCAGCTTCGTGAATTGGTCGAACAGTTTGCCGCCCAACTCGTACCCAAACGCCTGTTTGATTACGAGCGATTTGCCGCAGACTACAAAGGCATCGAGTTGGAAGAAATCGTTTCAGGTCTGGAAAACGACACTGTCTTAGTTCGACTGCCACAGGTGATTCACGCCGCTTCCGCTGCATCGTTTAGTCGCGAGCTGGAAGAGTTTGGCGAAGAGGCAACAGTCGTCGCGCACGGTTTTGAAGGAACGGCCTACACCGATCAGAATGAGATTGTTTGGTTAGTTGCGAAAGTTGAAAGCAAACTCGAGGTAGATATCGATATCGCTGAGGAGTGGCTTGATCGTTTAGAGGACTTGGCGCGCAAGTCTGGATTCGTTCGCACACAAATGTGGTTAATTGCGAGTGAGGGTTTCTCGAGTCAGGCGGCAACCACGCTTCGCGAAAGCGGAATGTACTTTTCGAGCCGGCAGCAGTTTGAACTACTGGCCGCCCGGTTGACTGCCGCCACTCCAGCGACCACAGCAAGCGTGAGCGACGAGGTCGAGTTAATCGTCCCGATGGGTTCTGATTACGAGTTGCTGGCAGCGAATGCGGTGGAGCAAGTCGCCCGTCGACTGCCATTCCGGCGTGAGGCAATCAATCAGATTAAGACTGCCATAGTCGAGGCATGCATCAATGCTTCGGAACACAGCCTCAGTCCTGATCGAAAAATTTACCAGCGTTTTCGGGCCGAAAATGATAGATTAGTCATTACTATCGCGAGTCGCGGCATCGTGCCGTCGAATTTAAACGGCCAGCCTGTTGACGACGATGCCGGTTCAACCCGGCGGGGATGGGGGTTGAAACTGATCAAGACCTTGATGGATGAAGTTGAGTTTCAGCGCGTTGACGAGGGAACCAGTTTACGCATGACCAAATACGTGCGGAACTAGTGTAGCCACTTGTTGCAATTAGCGGGAGGAGTCGAGTGGGGGAGTCGATCAGGTCCAGTATACGTGCGCACACCGTCGGCACCACCGCCGTCGTTTATGCCAGCGACTACCTCAACAAACTCACCGGCGAGCGCATCGAGCGTGAATGTCGAAAGCAACTCGACTCAGGTTGCCGCGCTCTCGTCATAGACTTCAGCGATACCGAACTCGTAAACAGCATCGGCATCTCTATCCTTCTTGGCATTATCGATATTGCCGAGAAGAGCGGCGCGCTCGTAGTGTTTTCCGATGTTAACAACGAAACAGTTCAGCTCTTCGAGATGCTTGGTTTAACGCGCCACGTCGTTTTAGCCAAAGACGAACAGGAAGCACTTTCCAATCTCTCCACGCTCACATCACAATCGCGGGCAATCGGTCATTAACCACTCGTGAGTATGGAGCCAATCACCCAGAAATTAATCCACTCGTTCGGCGCACTCGCCGATCTGGGGCAGGAAGTGGCGGGCACCGAAGACTTCACTGAAATGGTGCGCACGTCGCTCCACTTGCTGCTGGGCACGCTTGCCATTCGGCGCGGCGTCGTCATCGAGTATGTGCCGGAAGAGACTACGCGCAGTTTGGCGGTGTGGGGGCTTGAAGAGAACTACGAACCGAATTTTGTGATCGATGATTCGGACCGGAAAGCGTTTGTAGCGGCGGAAGTCTTAAGCGTTGTTCTAAGGCCCAATGTCCAGGGTTCAAGGTCAGAGCAAGAAGGCGGCGAGTCCGGTTTCATCGCTCGTTACGAAGCTGAGTTAAGCAGACAGGAGATCCAACTGATCGTTCCCATGGTCGTTCATGAGGAACTCACTGGGTTCGTCATGCTTGGCGGGAAGGCGAGTGGTGAGCCGTTTACCGAGGAGGATCTGGGGGTCGTGCGCGCTATGGTCCGACACGTGGGGGTCGGAATTCACCAACACCGTTTGCTGGCGGAAGTGAAAGAGCAAGCGGCAGCCAACCGGCGTTTGTACGAGGAGCTGCGCGCCATCTATCGCGATACGGTACGAGCATTCGCGGCGGCGATTGATATCAAAGACAAGTACACGCAAGGGCATTCAGATCGCGTGGGTAAGTACAGCGAAATTATCGCGCGCGAGCTTGGCTTTAACGAAGAAGAAGTCGAAGGGATGGCGATCGCTGGCTACCTGCACGACGTCGGCAAGCTTGTCGTCGAGCGCGACATCATCAATGCGCCTTACCGCATCGATGCGAAGCAATCAAGCGAATTGAATCGGCACCCGGCCGCTGGGTGGGAAATCCTCAAGCCAATCAATCATCCGTACGCGGACATTCCTCTGATGGCGAAGTATCATCACGAGCGTCTTGATGGTCGCGGTTATCCCGATGGACTGACTGACGAACAGATTCCTTTCGGGGCGAAGATCGTGAGTCTGGCTGACTCGTTCGATGCGATGACAACCGATCGCCCGTACAAAACACGCCGCACGTTTGATGAAGTCGTGCACGACCTCAGAAGAAACACCGGCACACAATTCGACCCAGTCGTTGTTGTTGCCTTTTGTCGAGCACTGTTGAAGGAATTGAATGGTGAGACTAAAGAACGTCGCTTTGCGAAGATGTTGGGGAAGAACTACCTCGACTCCGAGCGCGATCTGCCGCTACTGAAGGAATTGCTGTCGGAACTTCAACCCGCGCAAACCGCCGCCGCCGGATAAACAACAACGTGCCCTCTCATTAGCACCGGGCTTTAGCCCGGTGACCCGGGACAAGCAAAAATCCTGGCAAACCGTTTCAACGGTTTCTCCGCAACGACCTTCACTCCAATCTGGCACATCATGCTAAAACCAGTGGCATGTCTACTCATTCGTATACGCGCTGCTGGATTCATCTAATATGGACCACGCTTGACCGGGAGCCCATGCTGGATAAGCGGGCCGCGGCAAAAGCCTGCGGCTTCCTAAATGACTATGCTGTCGGCAAGGGGATCTACATGAAGATTAGCTATGTTAACGCAGACCACGTTCACTCATTAATTGATTTACCAACGAACAGATCCATCGAGGAAGTAATTCAATTATTGAAAGGAGGTTCATCGCACTGGATTAACGATCAGAAGTTACTGCGCGGACGATTTGCATGGGGACGCGGGTATGGCGCGTTTTCAGTATCACACTCGGATGTTGAGCGGGTTGCAGCCTATATTGCAGGGCAAGAGCAACATCACGCCAAAAAGAGTTTTCAGCATGAGTTTGAATTGTTTGTAAGGAAGTACGGATTGGAATGGCGTAACGAGTGAAACCGTTGAAACGGTTTCGGATTATTTTCTTGCCCACAACACCGGGCTGAAGCCCGGTGCTAATGAGAGCTCTCACCTCGGCTGGATGCAGCAACAACACGAAGCGGAAGCCGGGTGCTAATGAACGAGAATTATCTCGGCTGGATTCGGATTATGAAATTACAGATTGCGATCTTCTGATCGGGTTGGACTTCGGTGCGCTGTTCGCGCGGAAGTTCTTTGCCGGCCACGAGTGTGGGATTGCGGCCTTTGGCTACCAGCCAGTAGCGGCCATCGTTTTCGCGGATGAGAATGGCATGCACGCGGCTGATTTCCGGATCACCCTTTAGCGGCAGGTCCACTGTGATCGTGCGGGAGCCCCGGCCAATGGTGATTTCAGGTTTGGAGATCGGCACAACCGCGTCACGCACTCCATCTTTCCAAACCTCAACCGAATACAATTCCTGGATTCGAGGCCGCACGACAGTCTGTTCACTGACCTCGCCCGGTTCACTATCGTCGGAAGTGTTCCACTCGGCCTTCTCGCGAATTGTTTCGTTCAGGTTTACCGGAGCAGATTTCGGACTTAAGCGCGGCGTGACCTGTGTGTGGCCACTCTCCGTTTCGTCCCAAACGCCCTGGACGCGAAACTGTCCCTTCTCGAGCGTGCCGTCGACGCGCAACTCGACGGCAAACGATTTTGTTGCCAGGTGAGTAGAGCCACTTAACTCCTTCGCGCGTTCCGACAAAACATGGAATAGTCCCTGCTCAAGACCGCGACGCTTATCGCCCTGCCAATCCTTGTCGTCGTCGGCACTTAAATAAACAACGTATTCGCGTGGTATGTAGGTGGGACCGCCTGGCGGCGTAAACATCTCGCGCTGCATTACGGCTTCGACTTCGCGCGCAATCTTTACGAGAAACTCTTCCCAGACACGTCGAGGTTTCGCGTGTTCGTCGGCGTTTTCAACCAGGTCTTCTCCGGTCTCGCCGTCAATCCATTTTCTTATCGATTCAAGTAGGCCCATGTTTGGTAAATAGTAAATGGTAAATGGTGAATAGTAAAAAACAGAAGACAGGAGTCAGAAGTCAGGAGTCAGGAGACAGAAGTCAGGAGTCAGAATACAGGAGTCAGAAGTCAGAAGTCAGAAGGAGAAACCAGAGACTATAGGTAGTTGCGAATCAATAGTGGTTTTATCTTCTGATTCAACTCTCTGTGTGTTCTCCAGATTCAACTTTGTTCAGTGCGTCCAGCAGACGGTTAATCCCGGCTTCTCTTACGATCATCTGACAAGTTTCAGTGTCGCCCTCCCCCTGACCAAATCCTGCTTCTGTATTCTGACTCCTGTATTCTGACTTCTGTCTTCGCCTTCCGCCTTCTCAATCAAACTTCACAAACCGCTTATTTATCCAACCGCGATCCGAAGTGAACGGATCCGTCTTGGGGCGCCCATGCTGAAGAACCTGCACCTCGTACCAGTTATCGTCTGTTGCCAGAATCTTCACGCGCGAACCGTTTTCCGCCAGACCGATGGGTGGATTTGTCGTACTAGCCTCTGACCGCAGTCTCACGTCCGTCGTCGTGACGCCTTCACGGCCGATCACGAAAACGTCACCTATCCTGCTGATGCCGACAAACGGATTCCATTGCGACGTTACGTACCGGTGGGTTGCCAGCAGCATTCCGACAAAAGCAACAATCAATATAGCCGCAACAATCAGTGAACGAGAACTTCGTTTCTCCACTGGCCGTCTCTTCTTCAGACTTGCTGCATCAGCCACGGCCGGGGCGATTCGTCCCGCTTTTATTGGTTGAAATCCATCGGCTCTTTGTCGTTCCAGTTCACTTACGGCCACAACAATTTTCGGTCGCCGCTCGGGGTCTACTCGCGAGGTGCGCGGATCGTTTCCGAATACAGGCGGAGACTTAGCGTAGCCGGTTTCGTCTTCAATCGCGGCTGCCGTCTCGACATAATCAGCGCTGACTGGCGAGAACTTTGCCTGCGGCGGTGCTTCAGAGACAGCTCCCGCACCAACGTTTAAATCAGCGCTAGGACGCCTTCGCAGCTCCGTGCCACTCGGCAATGGTCTCGTTGGAGGCAAAGCTGCCTCCGCTAGTTCATCCCAGAATTCCTGGACCGTTTGATATCGATTTTCCGTGCGAGTCTGCGTCGCCTTTTGCAGCACGCGCAGCACTGGCACGGACCAGTACTGGTTCCTCATGTGTTCGGGAAATTCCGTGATTGCGTGTTGCGCGAAACGCCGCGGCGACTCTCCGGCCAGCAACGTATAAGTTGTCTTAGCCAGCGAATAGGTGTCGGCGGCCGGCGTTAGCTGAGTTCTGTCGATGTGCAACGCGCCGGTGTCGAGCGCGCCCGTATGGACCAGGGGATTGTGTTCGGGCGCTGCGTAGATGTTTGTACCAACACGCGTGATGGCGCCTTCGGTTGCCTCAAGCCGAGCTACGCCGAAGTCTGCGATCTTCACTACGCTACGATCGGCATTGAGCAATAGATTTTGTGGCTTAATGTCGCGATGAATCACACCGCATGCATGAGCGTGAGCGAGGCCTGAACAAACCTGCGCCAGGTAGAAAATCGCTTCATCGAGCGGCAAAGGATGACGCCGCGAGAGCGCCGCCATGTCGCCCCCCGGCATGTACTCCAACACGAGGTAATGAAAAATAGTGCCTGATAGATCGATAGCGGTGCCGTGGCCAAGGCGATTGATGACGTTTGAATGGCGCACTCGATCGAGCGCTACCGCTTCGTTTTGAAAGTTTTCAACGAGTGTGTGTTCGAGTTCGAAGTCAGGCGTATCCTGCAGAAATGTATTGAGCGCCTTAATTACGACGGTTGAAGGGGCGCCGGGAGGCGTCGCATTGTCGCGGGCCACGTAGATTTCGGCGTAACTGCCACGACCAAGACATTCAACGATGTCGTAGCGGCCGTCGAGTCTGCTTTGTTGTAGCTTAAGTTCTGGCATCAGTTCTCGCGCAACTGTCGCGTCAAAGCCTTAGATGCAACTGTCAAGAGGCACTACGGCGAAATTGACGGCGTAGAGAGAGGAGAACTAGTCGGGGAGGCCTGCTGGGAGTTCGTTGGAGACGCCGGGCGTGCCGTCACCGCGTCGAGATGTGTCACGGCAGAGGTTCGCGCGCCATCGAGTTTCAACGAAACTGCGGCGAGACCAAGCGCAGCATCCTTTTGAATCGATGCGTTGTGAGCGGAGGGATTAGCGGCAGCTTTAGCCAATGCCGACTCAAAAGCCTTTTGAGCTTCTTCATAGTTGCCGGTGAGCAAAGACGCGCGGCCATAAAGATATAGAAAAGCCGGCTCAACCGAATCGAGCGGAGTTTGAACACCTTGCCGCGACGACTCATTCTTCATTGTCGTCGCCAACCACGTGTTTGGATCACGGTCGACGTCCTGGCGCGCCTGTTCGAGTTGCGACTGCTGTACGGCGGCGTTCGGTGTCGAAGTTTCCACTGCTGCCGGTTGATCGGCTGGCACGTAAGGCATGGGCCCGCGATATCTGCGTCCTGCGTAAAATGCGCCCGCGAGGGCCGCGATGAAAAGGACAAACAAAAACAAGCGCGTCATAGTCCGTTCAACTCCTCCCTTTGAATGCTCGGGGGCGATGTTTACGGGAGTCTCAAGCGTCCGCTCCATTGGATCGTTTTCTGTTGCCGGAAACGCTTTACGTGACGCGGGTACGAACTCGGGTGCACTCGCAGCGACTTGCGGCGGGGAAGAGACGTCAGCGACTTCAGGCGAAATTGTTTTGTCCAGATCTTCCGCCCGAGCTTGGGCAGAAATTTGCGTGCCGACGCAAACCAATACCGCCGTCAGGTTATCTTCAGCGCCTCGTGCGAAACAGCGCTGTTTTAGTTCAGCGCAGACAGCAGTCAGGTCATCGTTGGTCAGCAAAACGTGGCGCAACTCATGATCGGGAATGTGACGAGTAATTCCGTCCGTGCACAGTAAAAACTCAGTCCCGTCATCGACTTCGATTATTTTCAGGTCGACTTCGACGTCGCTTTCCGCACCGAGCGCGCGACTGATGACATTCTTGCTGGGATGGTTTGCAGCCTGTTCGGCAGTCATCCTTCCTGCTCGAACTTCTTCTTCAACTACCGAGTGGTCTTGTGTCTCGCGGATGAGTTGGCCGGCTGGCGTGAGCCGGTACAAACGCGAATCGCCGACGTGTCCGATCGTGGCAACATTACCATCGAGATGGAGTCCGACTATCGTCGTCGCCATCATTGAAAACTTCGCGTCGTCCTGGGCCATCTGGTAGATGGAAGCGTTGGCGCGTTGAATGGCGAGCTCCATCAAGTCTTCGATGTCCGCGCCATCAGTATGGTGACGAAAAGCTTCGTCCAACACTTCAATTGCAGTTTGTGATGCAACCTCACCGGCTTCAGCGCCGCCTACGCCGTCCGCGACGGCGAAGATTCCTCGCGCACTGTCAGCCAGGAAGGAATCCTCGTTAAGAGGCCGCTTGGGATTAAGACCACGATCCGTGACGGCTGCTGACGTCAGCGGCAGGGCCTGGGGTTGGTTTGTCGGGTGACTCATTCGACCGCCTCCAGCTTGAGCGGTGATTCCGCCTTCTCCGGAAATCGTTGCGCGACGGCGCGATCGCGAGCGTTGCGATTTGAAAACGCCATCAGCATTCCTAACATCGCAAAACTGGTGATCAGACTGAATCCGCCGTGACTAACAAATGGCAATGTGATTCCGGTCATTGGAAGAGCTCGCAGAATGCCGCCGATATTCACGAGCGCCTGGAAACCGACGAACGCAGTTAGACCAGCGGCGCATAACTTCGTAAACATATCACGCGCATCGAGCGAAGTACGAACACCTGCGATCACGAAAATGATAACCGCGAGGATCACGACACCACCACCGAGCAGGCCGGTCTCTTCCGCAATGGCTGCGTAGATGTAATCGGAGTCTGCGATAGGAATAACTTCAGGAAAACCGAGTCCGAGTCCGCGGCCCGTTCTTCTGCCGGATGAAATGCCGAAGATGGCCTGAGCAGGTTGAAACGCGAGCTTGTCGAACCAGATATCGACGTTAACAATTTTTTGCATCGCCGGACTTTGCTCGGCCAGTTCCTTCAATTCCGGGTCGCTGTTGATTGCGTCTTCATAGTCCTTTTTCCACCAGGAAACTTCCGGTGACGGCGGGTCAAACGCCGCTAACCAAAGATGGAATCTTTGCTGAATTCGATCGGGTAGCATCGCCTGGACCGGACGCGCCACGGTCGGAAGCAGAGGCACTTTCTCCTGCACCTCGCGGGGAAGCGCACCGACCACCAGGATAGCGATCACGACAAGAACGGATCCGACGAACAACAGCAGTTGCGGCCAGCGACGAACCGCGACGAGGTACAACGTCGTGTAGGCCCCACTGAAGATCAACATCTGACCGAAATCTTTTAGCGCAAAGAAGGGCACGAACGGCAGCATCCCCATTACGACCAAGGGCACAACGTCGCGCGCGCGCGGAATGCCCCAATAGGTCTCGGCGAGATCTTTGTAGCGAGCCGTCAGGATGCCGGCGAAACCCAGAAGGAAGGGAATCTTTGAAGGCTCCCATGGAGTCATGTTGCCCAGCGCTTTGCCAGCACTCGAGGTGACGACGGCGACCGCGAGGGGCAAAAGTGTAAACAAGACGATCAGGAAGCTGTTTCGTTGTATCCAGAGCAAAAACCCGTCGCGCATACAAAGCGCGTAAGCAGCGGCAAACACGAAGAAGGAAAAAATTGGAATCCAGGTGTAGCTCGAAGTAAGCGCATCGCCGAGCGAGTAGTTTGAAGGACGGCGTGGAAGTTGGTTTACATCGATCGACTGGGCAGGCGTGGCCGGGAGTCCCATGAGCTGCTTCTTCGTCGCATCGTAGTTTTCAATGATGTAACGGGTGCGCAGTGCCTCCATCTTTTGCTGTCGCGCGACCGCTTTGTTTCTCGCGTTGTATTCCGGATCGCTGTAGAGCCTGTACTGGATCAGCATGCCAATCGCGAACAGAATTACCGCGGTGGTGAAGAGCACCCAACTGCCGCGGTATTTCAGGGAGCGCGCAAACCACACCATCAAAATGATCAGCGGGAAAAACATGAACAGATCGCGCACCGCTCCGATGAGCGAGGTTTCATAACCACGCAACAACCCGGCGCGGTAGATCGCCCAGTAGCCGGCAATCTCCAGAACGATCACCAGCAAAATGATGAGTAGGTGTGACGATGCGCGGTTCTTCATTCGGTATAATCAGTAAACAGCAACGGCAACTGTAAACAGCAAACAGTAAGCGGCAATCAGCAGTCATCAATCAATTTGGAGACCGAGTCGCTTGCGGCGCGCGCCTCGCGCGATTTTGCGGTTGCGTCCGGCCTGGTTGAACTGGCCCAGTCGGTTTGAAATACCCGAGATCGCGAGCCTTAAGCACAAGTGCGGCGGCGATTGGCGCAGCTGATTTGGATCCGTAACCGCCGCCCTCTACAACCACGGCCATCGCCAGTTGCGGATGCTCGAGCGGCGCGATACACAGAAACCATCCATCGATACGCGGGTGCTCCTCGTCCATGATTATTTCTTCATACTCGCGGATGATGTTGCCGCGGTTGTCTCGTTCAACCCGATGCCGCGTTTTCGGTTCGCCAGTTTTCGGATCGTAAACAGGTACCACTTTCTGGGCCGTTCCAGTTTTGCCGCCGGTGTTGATACCGGCAGCTTTGACCGGCGCGAACACGCCACGCGCGGTACCACTTGATCCACCCGTCACGAGGCCCATGATGGAACGCAAAGTTGCTGCAGCTTGAGGTGTTAGTACTTGATTGAATACCTCCGGCGGCCGGTCAAATTCGATCTTCGCTTTCATCAGTTTGCCTTCCATATTGGCAATCGCGGCGGCCGCTAATGCCATTTGGAAAGGAGTCATCTGACCGGCGTAACCTTGTCCGTAGCCAATCAGTGCGAGATCGTATCGGCTAATTTGTTTTCCGGTGACGATGGTGGCCTCTCTGGGAGCGAGCGCGCGTTTAACAGCCTCGGTGCTCCCATTCCAGATCTCCGGTTGCTTCCGGCCTCTGAGTGCCTGTGCGGCAGTGTCATACGCTCCGATGCCTAACAATTGCGCCGCCCGTTTGAGTCGCTCCGGACCAAGCTTCACGCCCATTTGTGCAAAATACTGGTTGCACGAAACTTCATACGCGGTGGCGATGCCGATCCGGCCATGCACTTCACCTGCTCCACCGTCATCGAAAATCACATTCGCTCCTGGCGCCGCATAATATCCACCGCCGCTGCAAGTGAATTGTGTGTCGTTTTCCCCTGCCAGAAAGGCAGCAGTCATAGTTACGGTTTTAAACGTCGAACCGGGAATGTAATAAGCCCCGAGTGCTCGACTGACTAACGGACGATCGCGTTGATTCGCTTCAAGCCGGATCCACGTTGCTTCGTCCTCGACTTCCTTCAGGCTGTAGGATGGTTCGCTATAGAGCGCGAGCACTTCACCAGTCTGCGGGTTCAGAATCACTACCGCGCCATGCTTTCCCTTCAACTGATCGACTGCCGCTTGCTGCAGTTCCCGGTCAATCGTTAAGCGGACGTCGATGTTCCCTTTGTACTGAATGGTTTTTCCCTGGACCACGTCCCAGGCTTCAGGTAAAGCACCGCTTTGCACGCCAAACAAGGCGCGTTCGAGCCCGGGATCGCCGCGGTCTGTGCCAAAAATGTGGGCCAACTGACGGTCCATTGGATAATCGCGATAAATGTTGCCGCTCGAATCGCGTTTGTAGAGGGCGAGTGCATTCTCGAGTTTGCCACTGCGATCGAGCAGCCAGCCGCGCAACGTGGACTCGGATAGCCGGCGATTGCGCAGGTCTTTGTAGCTCAATGCCTGAAATGTTTCGTTTCGCTCCTGAGCGTAAAGGCCCCAGTAGACATGGAAACCAAATGCTGCGAGCGCCAGCAGTACGAAGGCCCAACGCAGCGCGCGCAAGCCGCGATTTGTGGACGTCGAACCCAGACGTTTTTTTACCTCAAGAGGAAGATCCTCAGGCACGGCAGCCGCCGTGGTAACTCCGCGACGCCGCAACAGAAACAGTGTTACGAGCAGCAGCACCACGAGCAGCAGAAGACCGAAGAGATAGACCAGAGTAGAAAAGGCCGGCCACCATTCGGGAATAGTTTGAGAGGGATTAGTTACCGGAGTTTGCAGGAAGATAAATGACATCATGCGGCGTCAGATTATTTGTTATTCAGCTTTTCGAAACCGCACCTCGACGTCACCGAATCCGACCACGTCGCCGTCCGCGATTTGTCGAGCTTCACCGTAAGAAATTCGTCTTCCGTTTATATAAGTACCGTTTGTCGAACCCGTGTCGGCGACGAGCAGTGTGCCTTCCTGGTTCATCGTCAGCGCCGCATGAATTTTTGAGACGCTCGTATCGTTGAGTGCAATGTCGTTATCCGAAACGCGGCCGATGCTCATTCGCTTGCCGCCCGGTTTCATCGTGAGCGGAATTTCCGACACTTCGTTACGCATGGTAATGCGCGCGATTAAGTCTACTTCAGGAACTTTCTCAAACGGACTTCGATGCGGGGCTTCGAATTTCGCCGCGCGCTTCGCCTCGTCCTGTGCTCTGAGCTCTTCTTCAAATTCACCAAACGTTGGATCGACTGAGATGCCGGTCGTAAATATATCGACTTCCGTCTCGACTTTCGCTGTACCCAACGTGCGATAACGATGATCGTTGATGTGGTCTATCGCGGCAGCCAACACCTCATGTTCCAAATCCTTGATGATTTCAGGTGGGGCCTCAGAATGCGTGCCCCATTCAATCTTCAACTTCAGATGGTGCGGGGCAATGACGCCTCTGCGACCTTCGTCGCGCGCGCGTTCATCGATAAGTTTTTTCATTCGCTCGATGAGCTGCGACGTTGTCAGTCCACTCTTGGGCTCGATCGTTCTGCCAAACTTTCGATCAACTACGTCGCCCATGCTTTCGAGCACGCGACGCAGAAGACGCTCCGGTAGCGCCTCTTCACGTTTCTTTTTGGGGGCCTTGAGTTCCTCAGTCATTTAGTTCGCCTGCTGCATAGCAAATCGTGCAAAAAACGCAGCCGGTTAAAGACTGCGCGAAAGAAAGCAAATTACAGCGGAATCGAGGTTATTCTAGCCGAAAGATTGGAGCGTGAGTAGCGCTGAGGAGGAAACTCACCTCGGGTTGACCGTGAAGCATCCCGATGGTCTTTTCGCAGGCCCGCAGGGCCGGCAGTAAATAGCCACCGTCAGGTCGTGGGAAGAATGAGAGTTATAAACTGTGAGGCCCGAAGGGCCGGCAGTTTGAAGCGATTGAACAGATTTCAAAGCATGAGGAAAAACTTCTGCGGAAGGCGAGAGCTTGCCGGTGTTCTGCGAATATATCAAAAACATTTTTCATGTTGGCTTCATTACTGTCGGCCCTTCGGGCCTAGATGGTCCCTCACCATCGACGTCCCACGACCTGACGGTCGTGGCTATTAACTGACGGCCCTCCGGGCCTTTTGTTAGAGCTCTAAAACTGAAATCAATTATGAACAGACTAAAAAAGATGTTGTTCGCAATCGTAGCGTTTTTGCTGGGCGTGATTATCGGCGGACTCTTGTTTTCCGAAACTCAGCGACGCTCGTTTCTCGCACTGAGCAGTTGTCAGGGAACTTGTCTCAATGCAAACGAACTGGTCGGGCTGGTGGCGTCGGTTGGTATCAACAAAGCTTCCGGCGTGCTTCCAGGCGTTGTAAAGGAAACCGATAAGACAATCGTCCTTAAACACCCAACGCCGAACGCGCGAATTCACTACGTTGTCATCCCGAAGAAGGACATCAAGAACGCGGGAGATATTTCTGACGATGATCGCGAATACATTGTTCGATGTCTTTAAAGTGACCGGCGAGATGATACGCGAACAGAATCTGGTGGATTATCAGCTAGTCACTAATGGCCCGGGCCGGCAGGGTGTCACTTACTTACATTTTCACTTGCTCTCGAGATGATCGCGCTGCCGGGCAGCTTCATAGAGAAGAATTCCCGCCGCGACCGCAACGTTCAAACTCTCGGCAGGTTCTTTCATCGGAATTCGCACAGTCGTGTCAGCGGCGCTCATTTCTTCAGAAGAAAGTCCATCGGATTCGGGACCCATAATCAACGCAGAACCTCTGGGCCAGTCGATGGTCGTGTATTCCTTGGCCGCGCGCGCGTCGGCGCAAACTGTTTGCACCTGACGTGAGGCGCACCACGCGAGCGCTTCATCGTAGCTACAACCAAACCACAACGGCAGACGAAAAGCCGATCCCATTGCACCACGCAACGACTTCGGCGACAGGGGATCGCTCGTATGTTGCGTAGCGATAACGCCGGTTGCGCCTGACGCTTCCGCCGTCCGCAGAATCGCGCCGACGTTAACCGGATTGTTAATTCGGTGAAGAACTATCAGGAGAGGATTCTCAGGTTGAGCGGTGGTGAAATGTTCCTGACTTGCTGACGGCCTCGCCGCCAGGATGACAATGCCTTGCGGCGTTTTGGTGTAGGAGATCGTTTCGAGAAGTTTCTCGGAGACAGTTCCCATGCGTCGCGCCCTGCCGTGGAGTTCCTCAATTAACTTTGCTGCCTTTGGCTTGGCGGCCAACTGGTTGGAAACAATCACTGCTTCGATCTGGAGGCCCGACCGCAACGCCTCTTCCGACAGGCGCATGCCCTCAATGTAAATTAGTTCGCTCTCCTTACCGTCCCGTACTGCACGTGCCTGGCGGAGAAGGGAATTATCCCGGCTAGTTATGATCATGATGTGGCGATTGTAATCTCCGCCCAGATGGGCCAATGGTCCGACACATCCAACGGCCGGACGACTCCCCAGCGTTTGATTTCAAGTCCGCGCGAGAAAATCCAGTCAGCATGTAAACGTAAGCCAGCCCCGCGCCAGGTCGGTGTTCCGGAAGGAAATGGAGTGGAGTAACCTTGAGACTCAAGATAACTCCGAGTCTCCTCCACCTTTCTTTTTGAAAGCGTGTTGAAGTCGCCGACGATCAGAGTTGGACCATCAAACGCCGCGGCTTCTCGGACCAACACCTCAACTTGTTCCAGTTGACCGCCTACTGCCGCGTGCGGATCCACATGGGCGTTAATCAACCGGACATCCTTTTGCCCAACAGAAATGGTCGCCCCGATAGCCAGCCGGGGCCGCCAGGCGCACTCGTTCCATGGAAGATCGAGTCTTTTCACGTCCTTAAAAGGTAAACGGCTAAGCAACGCAACGCCGGTGTCACCCGCATCGTAGAGGTGGATTGGCTCTTCGAAATCGAGCCACCACTGGCGCGTCTTCGGTTTAACGCCGCGAGGAATCCCGGCAGGCGCGTGCACCCAGCTCATTTGCAACTGTTCGGCGAGCTCGCGAGCAACGTGATGGCCACCTGTTCGCTGCGTTTGTTTATCTGCTTCCTGAAGCGCTACCACGTCGGGACGCGGCAGAAGCTGACCGTCGGTTAACGCGCGTGCAGCGTTTTGAATGTGCCGGGCCACTTTCGCGGAACGACCGCCGGCGCCAAGCAGTCCGGCTTTTCGCAGCAGACCGCTTGAAATCAGGAAACGTCCCACGGCGTAGCGGATGTTGTATGATGCCACGACCAAACTGTCATGCGTGGTTTGTTCTGTGTGACGTTCGTCACCAAACTCGAGCTTCTCCGATTCTTTGAGCGGAGGAATTGCCGTTGCCATTGAAGATATCTTTACGCTAAGTGCATGAGATTACAAAATCCGGACCAAAAGCAGAAAAATATGATTCGCACTGTTGTCGCTGTTGTTGACGATATGTTTTTCGTCTCGAAGATACGTGAAACCGGTAAAGCTGCCGGCGTCGTCGTCAAATTTCCGCGCACGCTGGAGGCGTTGCGGGCAACGATCCATGACGAGACGCCAAGCCTGATGATCGTGGATTTGCACAATCGAAAGATCGATCCGTTTGATTTGGCAAAGCAGTTGAGGGCCGACGAGCGGGTAAAGACAATTCCGATGATTGGTTTCTTCTCACACGTGCAAACAGACTTGCAGAAGCAGGCAATTACTGCAGGTTACGACCAGGTACTGCCGCGATCGCTGTTCGCGCGTGACCTGGCGAAGCTTTTGGCCGGAGACGCGGTTAACTCAGGGTTGGAGAGCGCAGGAGTTTAATAACAGACAAGGGCCGTGCTTAACCCACCGCCGCCGGAGCAATCACCTCATGAATCGCCCGGACCTGACTGACAAGTTCTTCATACTGCTCAGGCGTCAATGCCTGCGCGCCATCCGATAACGCGCGATTAGGCTGATCGTGGACCTCGACGATCAATCCGTCAGCTCCAACCGCAACGCCCGCACGCGCCAGTGCCGTCACCATGAAGTTCTTACCCGTGCCGTGAGAAGGATCGACGATCACCGGCAGATGCGAGACCCGACGAATCGCCGGGATCGCGGCGAGGTCGAGCGTGTTTCGCGTGTGCTGTGAAAACGTGCGAATGCCGCGCTCGCAAAGCACGACCTGATAGTTTCCTTCGGACATGATGTATTCGGCGGCCAGCAGCCACTCGTCCAAAGTTGCTGATAGCCCACGCTTCAACAGCACCGGCAGCTTTGATTTGCCAACGCGGCGGAGCAACGTGAAGTTTTGCATGCTGCGAGCGCCAATCTGAATCACGTCGGCATATCTCTCGACGAGGTCGACTCCTGGCTCATCAAGGGCTTCGGTGACAATTCGCAGTCCGTAGACATCACGGACCTCAGCGAGAATCTTTAGACCATCTTCGCCCAAACCCTGGAAAGCATAGGGAGACGTGCGTGGCTTGAAGGCCCCGCCGCGGAAAAAACGCGCGCCGCTGCGACGCACCGTTTCCGCGATTGCCAAAGCCTGCGTCCGGCTTTCGATTGCACACGGACCGGCAATAATTGCGAGATCGTCTCCGCCGATCTGCGCATCGCCAACGCGAACGACCGTCTTCTCCGCGTGCATGTCTAGCGTTACTAGTTTGTATGGCTTACTGACGCGAACTGCTTCAGACACTCCGGGAAGATTCTCAAACCGCGCAGGATCGACAGCACCCTGGTTGCCCGTAATCCCAATTGCTGTGCGTGCTGCCCCCGGCATTGAATGGGCGCGGAAACCGAGTTCTTCAACCACGCGCACTACGGCCTCAATTTGAGCATCCGTCGCGTCAGCTTTCATTACGATGAGCATAGTTTGTTGATTCTTGACTTGATTCTACTGCCGACGCGCGACTTTACTCAAACGACTGACCAGGCAGGCTGGGTCGCATCAACTCTTTGGCGGAAGACCCGTAACAGCGCGAACCTGTTTAATCGTGTCGGCCGCCATCTCACTGGCTTTGGCAGACATTTCTCGTACGCTTCGGTTCACAGCTTCAATGTCGTTTTCAATCTCCGCACGTCTCTGGCGGAGATTTGAGGTCAACTCTACCAGGGCGTCAGCAACGGCTTCCTTCAGGACGCGGTACTGTAACGTTCCCTGCTGGTAGTCTTTTTTCAGCGGTCTCCAGTTCGGCCGTTTTCCCGCATGCACCGAGAATTTCAAAAAGATTCGCGACGCCAGGACTCATCAGACCTTCAGGCGGACGGTCGCCGCTATCAGTTACAGCCGACTTGATCTTGTTACGCAAACTCTTTTCATCCTCAAACAAGGCAATGTAGTGACGTTCGCCAGAGCTCTTGCTCATTTTCTTTGAGGGATCGACGAGGGACATGATTTTCGGCGTCGGCGTAAAAAGCGGTGCCGGCTCCGGAAACAGGTCCACCCCAAATTGGTTGTTAAAACGGCGGGCGAGTTCTCGCGAGAGCTCGAGGTGTTGTTCCTGGTCCTTGCCGACAGGTACGTATTGTGCGCGGTAAACCAGAATGTCCGCTGCCTGGAGCACCGGATAACTAAAGAAACCCGCAGACACAAACTGAGTCGTGTCTTCTCCTTCGACCAATGCTGATTTGTCCTTAAACTGCGTCATGCGTTTCAAATCGCCATACGGACAAAGACAACTCAGTATCCACGTTAGTTCAGTGTGCTCCGGCACGAGCGACTGAATAAACAAAATCGCTTTCTGCGGATCGATTCCACACGCCAAAAGATCGACCACCATCCGCTGCGTGTTTTCGCGAAGCTTGTTGGGTTCATACGGCCTCGTAATCGCGTGCAGGTCGACGACGCTATAGATGCACTCATGCGTGTCCTGGAGCGCGACCCAGTTTTTGACCGCGCCAAAATAGTTGCCGATATGCATCTCGGCGGTGGGTTGTATTCCGGAAAGTACTCTCGAAGGCATATTTGTAACGCAAAACTCTAGTTTGCGATTTAGCTCATATCGATGTGCTGCCCACAATGTTTACGCAAAGCGAAGTTTGCGTCACTACATCCGTTCAGGCACTTCAATTCCCAACGTAGCAAGCGCCGATGTCAACTGGCGTCGTGTGATGTTTGCAACAGCAATCAGCACGGCGCGTTTCGTTTCATCTTCTTCGGCAATGATCCGATGACGATGATAAAAGAGGTTGAAGGCGCGCGCGAGTGTGAACGTGTATTTCGCCAGGTTGGCCGGCTCTGCCGATGCGGAACACTGGGAAACAACTTCCTCCAGTCGCTGCGCCAGCATCACGAGTGACCAGATCTCCGTTCCTGCTTCGTCAGCAAACACTTCAGCCAGTCGTGTTTTTACTTCCGTAGAGGAGTCTCCGATCACATGCGCCGCTTTCTCAATCGCGTCGCCTTCCAGCTTTCGGAAGATTGAATTAGCGCGAACAGCCGCATACTGGCAGTACGGTCCAGTTTCACCTTCAAACGAAAGCGCTTCCTGAAAATCAAAAGCGATGACTGAGTTGCGAGTGAACTTCAAAAGAAAATAGCGCAGGGCTCCAACCGCGATCTGATGGGCTGTTTGCAGTTGGTCGTCCTGGTCGAGTTCGGCGTGGCGCGATTCAACTTCTTTCAGCGCGTCTTTTTCCAGCCGGTCAATCAGGTCGTCGGCCTTCACGCCAAGTCCTTTACGCCCACTCATCTCGATGAATGGCCGCGCCCGATCTTCTTCACTCAGCTCAATTCCCAACTCTGCACACGCAGCCGGCGATAGCGCCACCATCTCATAGCTCAGATGAACGCTAGCATCGGCACCTACCTCAGGAACCACCGCCGAAACTCCGCGTGCAACAATCTCCTGCGGGTACGATTGCCGCGAATCGATGACGTTGTAAACCCTGACGCCGCCGCCGAAATTGGGTCGTGGCACTTCCGAGAGATTCTCCGAATCCGGTTCCGTGGTGGTGACCCAGGTTACGGATCCGTCGGGATAGCTCTGAAACGGCTTGTAATAAAAATCAAGACCGAGCTGGCCAAGCTTCCAAAGTTGGTAAGCGATGTCTTTCCCGGTATACGTCACGGTCCCGTTTGAACGCACAATGATCTTGTCTGACTCGTGTTCGTCAGTGCCGGTGTGCGATTCAAAAGGCATGACCCAACAGCCCGCATGTTTGCCTTCAGTTTCAAACCTGATGACGCCTGCTTCCTTCATCAGGTCGAACGCTCGCTCCCAAAAATGCAAATGGAGAATGTCCGATTCGCGCGCCAGCAAGTCGTAACGAATTCCGAGACGTTCCATTGTGTCGAGGATGCATTCAACGTTGCGCGTCGCCACATAATCGGCGAGTTCAGCGACATCGCCACTACCGGCTTCAAGCGCATGGAGCACATCCGTCCTGAGTTTTAGTCGATCAGGATTGGGTTCGTTTTGCGGATTGCCGTCGCGATAAAAGAGTCCAACCTTCGTGTAGAGGTCCCAGCAGTAATAGTCGAACGAACGTCCCAGCGGGAAGGGAACGATCGAGTTCCTTGATACCGTTTAGATCCAAGTGGTCGATGTGCATGAAACCCACGACGACATCCGCAACCTGTACTCCTGTGTTGTCGATGTAGTTCTGAATTTCAACCCGTTCTCCCGCCGAGCGCAGCACTCTCACAAATGTGTCGCCAAGCACCGCATTGCGAACGTGGCCAATGTGGGCGGCTTTGTTTGGATTGATGCTCGTGTGCTCGACCATCTTTTTGGGACGGTCAGGAATAACCGCGTCGGATGGTTCGGGCGCAACTTCGACTGCAAACAACGATAGGAGTTTTGCGCGATCGAAGAAGACATTTAGATAACCTGCACCCGCCACTTCAACACGAGACACTTCGGCGACATTCTCAAGGCGATCCTTCAACTGCTCTGCGATTTGCCGCGGAGGCATCTTTACGCCGGTACCTTGCTTGATGAGTTTGGCCAACTCGAATGACACGGGGAAGGCCAGATCACCCAACTCGGGACGTGGCGGCGTCTCGGCGCTGATCTGTTCCAACTCGACGCCAAACAGCTCGAGCGCGGCGACGCGCACCTGCTGTTTTAGACTCTCCTGAATCCGGATGAGGGCCACTGGTCTAATGTCTTTCCTTACTCGATTGCTGCAAAAGTGCAGAGTATAGCGTAGCGTTTGAATTACGGCGAATTAGCGCATTAATGGATACCGCCCCTAATTTGAATCTCTTTGTAGCCTCCGCGTCCTTTGTTGTCTCTGCAGTGGAGTCCTCGACAGACTTTTCCACCACAGAGACACAGAGCACACAAAGGTGGCACAGAGAAAAAGTGATCACCCAAGAGCGCGGACGTGAAGAGCGCGGACGTGAAG
This sequence comes from Pyrinomonadaceae bacterium, assembly GCA_963730985.1. GTDB lineage: Bacteria > Acidobacteriota > Blastocatellia > Pyrinomonadales > Pyrinomonadaceae > PSRF01. Next base: position 961,903 of record CAVSTX010000004.1, on the reverse strand, counting down.
AGCGCGGACGTGCCGCACGGGCAAGATGCCCGTGCCACTTAAGAGCCTTTCTTGACACTCTCTGTCGACGCTCTGATACCATCCCTGCTTCATGCAAACAGGTCCAACGTCCGCATTGCCGGCTGAACTGCGCGAGCGGTTTCGGACCGCCCAGAGTATTCTGGTATTGACCGGCGCCGGTGTGTCAGCCGAGTCGGGGGTTCCAACTTTTCGCGGGGGAGGCAATAGCGCAGTTTGGAAAGGTATTCCCTTCGATGTGATTTCGTCCGCCGCGATGGTGCGCCAGGACCTTCCCGCCGTTTGGGAATGGTTCGACTATCGCCGCAACTTGCTTGAACCGCTCAAACCAAACGCGGCACATATGGCGATCGCTGAATGGCAGGATCGTTTTCCGAAATTTACGTTGGTGACGCAGAACATCGATGGTCTGCACCAGCGAGCAGGCTCTCGCGACGTGCTCGAATTGCACGGAAACATCTGGCGGGCTCGTTGTATTGGTTGTGGTTCACGTTTTCAATTAGCGGAAGCCAGTCCAAAGATTTGTGATTGCGGCGAAAACCTGCGGCCGGATGTTGTCTTGTTTGGAGAGATGTTGCCGCATGGGGTATTTGAGCGAGCGGCCACCGCGGCCTCGGAATGTGATCTGTGTTTGGTAGTGGGCACGTCGGCGATAGTTTATCCAGCGGCGAGCCTGCCGGAGATCGCCAAAGCCGCCGGCGCTTACGTGTGCGAAGTTAATCCTGAACTCACCGCATTGTCTGACATGTGTGATGAAGTGTTGACGGGAAGAGCGGGCGAACTGTTACCGAAGTTTGGTGATAGGTAAGTAGTTCGTTGGTGGTTCGTTGTTAGTTGTTAGTTGTTAGTTGTTGGTTTTTTATCAACAGGTTCGTGGCTCTACTAACAACTGGCTACGACGAACTACTAGCAACGAACCACCAACAACTAACAACTAACAACGAACTACTAACAACGAACAACTAACTACTAACAACCAACCACTGACAACGAACATTGAATATTTACCATTCACGATTTCCCAAATGAAGACTCTTTACTTTGACTGCTTCGCCGGGGCAAGTGGCGACATGATGCTGGGCGCGATGGTCGGCGCCGGAGTAGACCCGCAAGTGCTTCAGAGCGAACTCAGCCGGCTGAATGTCACCGGGTATTCCGTGGATTTTGAGATCGTCAATCGCTCCGGACTAAGCGCGAATTACGCGCGAGTCCGCACCGAGCATGAACATGCGCACCGGCACCTCGGGGATATTCTGAAGATCATCTATCAGTCGGACCTTTCGGATGAAGTCAAGGAACTCGCAGGAAAAATATTCTCCCGTCTCGCCGACGCCGAAGCTCGTGTGCATAACCAACCAATCGAGAAAGTTCATTTTCACGAGGTCGGCGCGCTCGACGCTATCGTTGATGTGGTCGGCGCCGCAATTTGTTTCGACTTGCTCCACGTCGAGCGTTTTGTTTGTTCGCCATTGCATGTTGGTAGCGGTTCCGTCGAGATGGACCACGGGCGCTTTCCCGTTCCTCCGCCGGCGGTCGCTGAACTGCTGCAAGGCGTGCCTTTTTATTCAACTGATGTGAAGGGAGAACTGGTGACGCCAACCGGCGCCGCGATTATCACGACGGTTTGCAATGAGTATGGGCCAATGCCCGAAATGAGATTAGAGCGGACAGGCTACGGCGCCGGCACGCGTGAGTACGAAAGATTTCCAAATGTATTGCGCGTATTCGTTGGTGAGTCAGCCGAGACAAACACAGGCGACGGCAGATTGCTGGTGATCGAGACAAACATTGACGACATGTCACCGCAGTTTTTTGGCCACGTGATGGACCAGGCGTTCCAACTAGGCGCGTTGGATTGTTATTTCACAACCGTGCAGATGAAAAAGAATCGGCCCGGCGTACTGTTGACTATCCTTGCCCAGCCGGCAGATCGAGAGAAGTTCATGGCATTGCTTTTCAACGAAACCACGACCCTGGGCGTACGCACCTACGAAGTTGACCGCCGGGCTTTGCGACGTGAGACTGTTCGGGTGGAAACGAAATACGGACCAATAGATGTTAAAGTAGCGAGTCTTAACGGCCACCTAAGCAAAGAGATGCCTGAGTATGAACAGTGTCGCGAGGCAGCGCGACGCGCAAAGGTTTCATTGCGAGAAGTTGAAGACGCGGCGCGGGCCGCATTTGCAGAGCGGCAAATTAAATAAAGAGAAGTTCGAAAATGGCTACCAGTTTAAGCGAAGAAAAATCAAACGGTCGTGATGAACGACGAGCCGACGTGGACCTCGAATTAATCGCGCGCGGAGTGCGAATGATTCTGGAAGGACTGGGTGAAGATCCCGAGCGTGCAGGTTTACGCGAAACGCCCCAACGAGTGGCGGAGATGTATGCCGAACTGACGTCTGGTATGCGTGAAGATCCGAACCAGCACGTGGTGCCTCTGCCCGGTGACAAACACGATGAGATGGTGATCGTTAAAGACATTAGCATTGCGTCGATCTGTGAACACCACCTGGCTCCGTTTGTCGGCAAGTGTCACATCGCATACATCCCCAAAGACGGCCGTATTCTCGGAATCTCAAAACTTGCGCGGTTGGCCGAAACATTTTCGCGCCGATTGCAGTTGCAGGAACGTTTGACGACTGACATCGCCAACACATTGTTTGCCGGTTTAAAGCCAATCGGCGTGATGGTTGTGATCGAAGCATCGCATACGTGCATGACGTTGAGAGGCGTAAGGAAAGCCGACGCGAAGACTGTCACCTCTGCGGTGTTAGGTGGTTTTCGAACAGACCCACGGACACGAGCTGAGGCGATGGCGCTGATTACGGGCAAGGAGTAGAAGATGGTAAATGGCAAATGGTTGGTTGTTAGTGGTTAGTTGTTAGTGGCTCGTTGTTAGTGGTTAGTTGTTAGTGGTTCCTTGTTCGTTGTTAGTATCTAGCGGCGTATCACTGACTAACAACCGACAACGAACCACGAACCACGAACCACTAACCACCAACCATCACCATTCACCATTTACGATTAACCATTCACCATTCACCAATTCCTCGATGTCCTTTTACATCACCACTCCAATCTTCTACGCCAACACGCTGCCGCATCTGGGTCATCTGTATGTGATGATCGTTGCGGATGCTGTTACGCGCCACAAGCGACAGCGCGGAATTGATACCTACTTCCTCACCGGCACAGACGAGCACGGAATCAATATCGAACGCGCCGCAATCCGCGCCGGACGCACACCGAAAGAACAAGCTGACTACGTTGTCGACTATTTCAAGAAGATGACGGCCGAGTTTGGTTTGGATACCGAACACGGCGGCTACGACATTTTCATGCGCACCAGCGAACCCTTTCACTATGAGGGCGCCAGCGAGTTATGGCGTCGCGCCGCTCGAGCCAAGACGCCCAAAGGGAACGAGGCAATTTATAAGGGTCATTACGAAGGTTGGTTTTGCGCGGCGTGCGCGGCGTACAAGACTGAAGACGAATATCAGAAGCCCGCTGTCGCCGGCCAACCTCCAACGTGCCTGATTCACGACACCCCGCTCGACCGGATTTCGGAGGAAAGTTATTTCTTCCGTCTTTCCGACTACGCTGAAGCGTTGCTCAATCTTTATGAGACGCGGCCCGACTTCGTGCAGCCGGATACGCGTCGCAACGAAGTGATGAGTTTCGTGCGCGGCGGCCTACAGGATCTTTCGGTGAGTCGCTTAGGTACATCGGTGAGTTGGGGAGTGCCCGTTCCTGATGATCCGGCTCATACGATGTATGTCTGGTTCGACGCGCTCACTAACTACATCACCGCCATTGGCTTTGGTAGTAAGGAAAAAGAACGAGCAGCGAGGTTCGAAAAATATTGGCCTGCGCTGCACCTCGTTGGCAAAGACATTTTGAGGTTTCACGCAGTCTATTGGCCGGCATTCCTGATGGCCGCTGGTGTCGAACAACCGCGCGCGGTGATTGCGCACGGCATGTGGCTGGATCCGAACGGTAGGAAAATGTCGAAGACTCTCGGCAATACAGTAGAGCTCGACGTGTTGAATCGTTATTTTCCGGTCGACGCCATTCGATATTTCTGTTTGCGTGACATGGTCTTTGGCCAGGACGGCCGGTTCGGTTATGAAGCACTGATCGATCGCACAAACAGCGATCTTGCGAGCGGCCTGGGCAATCTCGCCAGCCGCACGTTGACTATGATCGCGCGGTACTGCGGCAGCGCGGTCCCGTCGGGAGTAATTCCGGAAGACAAACTGTTAACGGCGAAGCGCGTAGGATTTGATACTGACGAAACCACGATTGCCGGTTTTATCGAGAGCGCGCGCACGCAGTTTATTCAATATTTTGAGACGTTCGCGTTTAGCAAAGCTCTGGAGCTGGCATGGTCTATCGTGGCGCGTACCGACAAGATGATCAGCGATGCCAAGCCCTGGGACCTGGCGAAGGACGAAAACCATAAAGCGACTCTCAACGCTGTTTTGTATCGCGCTGCCGAAACTCTTCGATGGTTGGCGGTAATGTTGTTTCCTGTCATGCCTGATGCAAGCAATGAGCTTTGGAAACAACTTGGATTGCAGGGAACACCGGCTGATCACGATCCGGCGAAGTTGATTTGGGGTGAGCTTCCGGCCGGCACGACGATTGGTGAAGTAACGCCGATTTTTCCGAGAATGGACAAGACTAAAACAATGAATGAAGTCACGGGAGAGAAGCAACAAACAGAAGCACAGCCCGCTTCAGGGACAACTGCGTCAGGAGCGCACGCGACGCAGGCGGACGCTGCGGGTACTACTGCCGCAGGCGACGCCCAACCTTCACCTCCAATGACTGGCGCGACTGAAGCGGAAGCAGTACCTGGCGTTGCAAACTACATCGACATTACTGACTTCACGAAAGTTGATCTGAGAGTTGGCCAGGTTCTGAGCGCGGAACGCATTCCGAAGGCAGACAAGTTGCTGCTGCTGAGCGTTGATGTTGGGGAAGAGAAGCCGCGCACAATTCTTGCGGGCATTGCTGAACACTACACACCCGAGGAATTGGTAGGACGCAAAATTGCGGTCGTCGCTAACTTGAAGCCGCGGAAAATGCGCGGCCACGAATCACAGGGCATGTTGCTCGCAGCCTCGGTCGGTGAAGGCGATAAACCCGCAATCGCAACATTTACCGATGAAGTACCAAACGGCGCGCGTTTGAAATGATTCTAATGTCGATTCAGGGAGTGATTTTTCTTCTGGTCTTCAAGTCGAAAGAGTCGCCGGGCTTGAGCCAATAATACCAGTTGTTGCCGTGTTTCTGATTGTCGTAAATCGCGACGCGACCCTCACCAATCACCTGAAACTTATGCCCGCGTACGACAATCGCTGTTCTCTCATCCATTCCTATCCCCAGCAGTTCCGGATGGTAATCGATGACTGTAATTAGTTCCGTTTCACGCTTCTGTTCTGTAAGGTGCGGGTTGACGGCAGTCTTTTTGAGGAAACCAAAGCCACGCTCCCGTCCTTTCACCATCAGAACGGGTTTATCCGGACGGCCGCGGACGATGTATGAGCCTTGAATGATCGAGCCCGCGGAGTTTCCACCAACGACTCCACCTCGTTTCAGCACACCTTCAATCTCGCTCAGTGTACGCGTGTCGAGATAAGCCTGTGCCAACCTTCCGGGATTTCCGGAACTTAGCCACACGCCGTTTGCTTTCTGAAGCGCTGAAACAAACGCTCGCGAGTCTGCGGTCTTTCGGTTGCGCGTATGAAGCAGCGTCACACGCTTTACCCCAAACAGCCTGGCGAGTTCTGTTTCAAACGCCTGTGTGTTTGCTGCGGGAGTATCCGAGTCAGGAGGGTCGTAAATGAAACCAGACGGCAAACGCAGACTTGAAGCGGCTGTCGGAATATAAACAAAGTTTGCGTCTGGTCCGCCGGCGAGCGAAACAAAACGATCGAGTGCATCTTTAATCAAATCGCCGCCGGTTAAGATCAATGAACCATTTTCCGGACCGGCGCTCTGCGCTCGTGCAGCTGATAACGAAACCAGCAGCAACAACAACGATCCGATCGATCTGAGTTTCAGAAACTTCACTTGTTTACCTTAGGCTAGGGAATGATATCGGGCGTGTTGCCAAACTTCTTCGCCAGGCTTGTGAGATATCGTTCCATGAAAGTGGTGTGACCGATGATGTACCTCGAGACAAAACGGAAAAACGGATTGGGTACCTTTCCAATTTCGGTAACTCTCACGATGCTTCCAGAGCCATTCGGTTTGATGTCGACTTCCCAGCGGCCGCTGAAGGGACCTTCCTCAGCGATCTCTCGAACGATCCGCGCCGGCGGATTCGATTCGGCCGTCAACAATTGCACCGTGTTTCCGTCTTTGTAATTTTCCTGCCAGATCGGTTTACCGTTTCGTTCGCCAGCCGCCGTCACGCTCGTGATGTCCTCGCGCCACTTTGCCTCGTTTGCATGATCGTTAATCGTGTCCCAGATCACCTGTGGCGGCTGGTTGATGTTCACCGCTCGTGAGGCGTGATGCTGTTCCGGGGTGATCAAGCCAACCACGAGAACCACGAGTATGAGCGCCACAATGACGCCCGCAATAATCAGCAGGATTCGTTTCATGAAACTCTCCTTCACGATGACATGATGTTGGTGGTTCGATAGTAATCGGTGGGCCAATTATCAGACAAAGCAATGTCAGTGTGAAGTGAACCGGCAGACGTTTTCATAGCGGCACAGGACGTGCTCCTCATCGTCGCGGCGCCACCAGGACGCTGTGATTTCCCCCGATCACGTCAGACTTCAGAGGCTTTTTCCCCGTCAGCGGTCATTCAGCCGCACTTCGATTTGTTCTCCGACCTACGGTGTCAAAAACCGTGACTTCGGCGGTGACAAATTTCGTCGCCTCAAACTCGTCTCCGAAAAGCTGACCACGAAATCCAGCCACACAGGGAGAGGAATCCTTCCAATGAAATCACGAAACATCTTCATACTCATTTTCGGAATTATTCTTCTTTTGGGTGCAACCTCGATCGCTGTAGGCCGCGACCGGCGAGAAAAAAAGAACAAGCAGCAGTCGAACAAAGCCAAGGCGACAGAGCTTAAGGCGCAGGCGAAGAAGTCCGCGACAGCTAAACGCAACGACGCAGATACATCGTCAGCCAAGCGGGGACGTCGCGAACAAGCAAAGACCACTGACAAAACCAGCGAGAAGACATCAAACGATCGCAGCGCCCGCAACGTTAGCGAGATTCGCAAGGACAAATCAGCGGCCTCCAAACGCGAAAGAGCTGCGCAGTTGCGTCGCGAAGAGGCAAAACGACGCGCCGAGGCCGAACGTCTTGCGGCAATCCAGCGAGAACGTCAACTTGTCGAGGCTTTGCGCGACCGAGTTCAAAATCTAATTGCGAAAGACGATCTAAGTGGTGAGGACTTGGAAGTTCGCAGAGCAGCGATTAATGCATTAGGCAATCGCGCTGGAACAGTAGTGGTGATGAATCCCCAAACCGGACGCGTTTATTCGATAGTCAATCAGGAATGGGCGGTGCGTGAGGGATTCAAGCCGTGCTCGACGATCAAGTTAGTGACGGCGCTTGCCGGGTTGAATGAAAACGTTATTGATCCGGAAGACACAACGAAGATTACGGAAACCAATCAGGTCAGCCTCACCAAAGCTCTTGCCTATTCCAGGAATGGTTACTTCCAGGAGGTTGGGGCTCAAGTAGGCTTCGAAAAAATGGTGGCTTATGCGCGTCGTCTCGGCCTGGGAGAAAAAACGGGCATCAATGCTCGCAACGAGTTTCAGGGTCGCGTACCGACGTTCGCTGCCCGCGACAACATTCATCGTATTTCATCGCACGGTGACAATTTCGAGGTCACTCCGCTTCAACTGGCCACGCTCGTATCAGCCATGGCAAACGGAGGAAAATTGGTAACGCCTTATATCGTTCACAACGGAGCCGATGAGCGGCGATTTAGAACAAAGGTAAGACGTAACGTTAACCTGACTCAGGATGCGTGGCAGAAAGTCATACCCGGGATGGTCGGCGCTGTGAACTACGGCTCAGGCCGTCGCGCACACGATCCCGCGCAGACCGTAGCGGGCAAGACGGGTACGTGTATCGAAGACGGAAGATGGGTTGGGCTGTTTACCTCGTATGCTCCACTCGTGAACCCGAAATTGGCAGTCGTCGTAATTGCACGCGGCGTTGACGGTCGCAGTCACTTTCCTGCCGCGGTTGCCGGACAAATCTATCGCGAGCTGAACGGCCGATTCGGCGGACCCGCGATGACGCAGGTCGCAGCGACACGAAAGTCGATTGAACCGACAGTTGAACTGGAATCAGATGACGAGGAAGAATCTGCGTACGACGTTCCGGCCTCACCCGTGAAGCGTGCAGGTTCGGTAAACACGGGCGGAGTGAAACGAGTATTGATGCAGATTCCTAATCGAGTTGAAGGACCAGGCGTTGCGCGTGAGCCCATCGTCAATCCGGTCCCAAACAGTGCGAATGGTCAAACGCGTCCCCGCCGGGTAATGACGCGATAGCTTCTGTTGCAATTTTTGTAGTTGAGAATGCCGCGAGCAATCGCGGCATTTTTATTTGGGAGACGTCATCTAAGCACGCCGAAGTTCGTTACCGGATGAATCTCCCAGGCCGTCCCACGCCAATTGTCAGCTCGACCCGGCGCGATGTTCTCCGATTCCTTTGCGTGTGATCGATCGAAGAGTAGCCATCCTTCGAAGTAACACCATCGGCCAAGCAAACTTCGTTTGAGCGCTTCCTCTGACCAGTCGCGGCCTTGCGATGCGTGGAAATCTCGAAGACGAGGCGTAATCTCTACAACTACGTGCTCGCGCGAAGGTGCGTCCATGCGAAGTGCAACGTTTATGTGAATGTCACGACGAACGTAGCAATTGGCGAGTTCAACTCCGGCGGTATTTACGGAGACGACGTAACCTTCGATTCGGGCCGCGCGCGATTCTGACCACCGACCCGTATCGTCGCCCGGTTGAAGCATTGCCGACAGCGTTAACGAATCGAACTCATCGGAACGTGGAGGTGAAGTCCTGTTTTTCAGTCGATGAAAGTCTCGACGGTTTTCAGTGAAGCCGATTCCAGCAGTTGGGCAGTGTCGCCGGCTAACGATCGCGCCCGCAGTGAGAAGAGCGGAAAGTAAAACGACAATCGCTATGACTGGACGAATGCGACGCCTCATGACGGCGATAGTCGCACAGAGTTTAGTTTGTGTTAATGGAAAAGCGCTTTGCCCAAAAAGTCAACACGACTTTCGCCCCTCTCCGCTTGCGGAGAGGGGTTGGGGGAGAGGTTGCACAGCGCAAACCCCACCCCTAACCCCTCCCCGTTTACGGGGAGGGGACTATGCCAGAGGTAACTAAGTATTTGTGCAAAGCCCTCAAGAAGCAGCTCGGTAAAACAAAAAGGCACAGAATAAAAGCCTGTGCCTTTGATTCACGAACTCCAATCACAGACTGAAGTCTGTGCCAATTGAAGTTATGGCCGGCCGCCGAGGATGCCGCCCAGGATATCGCCGATTCCGATTCCGCCGGTTCGATAGGTACCGTTGTTATATCCATAACGCCGGTAGCCTTCGTCATAGCCACGCACGAAACCTTCACGGAAGTCCTGCGTCGACGCGTTGCGCCAGTGCCGTGAGCGCTGCGGGTCGTAACTTTGCCGACGCTGAGCATCGCTGGAGCCCGTCTCGATGCCCTGTTGATATCCGCGGTTCAACTCCTGCTGGTTACCGTAGTAGCCGCCATTTCGATAGCCGCCATTTCCATAGCGTCCGTTGTCGTAACGGCCATTGCCGTATCTGCCGTTGTTGTAGCCGGCATACTGCCGGTAGCCCTGGTCATAGCCCCGCACGAAACCGTCGCGAAAAGGCACGTTCGGTGCTTTCTGATAGTAACGTGACCGTTGCGGGCTGTAGCTCTGGCCGCGTTGCGCGTCGCTGGCGCCGGTGTTGAGGCCCTGTTGGTAGCCCCGCTGCACCTCATACTGGTACACGTTGTTGTTGCCGCCGTTTCCGTATCGACCGTTGTTGTATCCGTCACGATCTCGGCGACGACGCCAATCGTCGTTGTCACGTCTGCGGTCGTTGTCGTTACGATTACGCCGCCAATCCCGGTTTCGGTTGCGTTCCCAGCGTTGCCGGTTGTTGTCTTGTGCTTGAGCGGTGATGCTAAGTCCCGAAGTGATAGTCAGGACTACTGCGAGCGCAAGGAGTGCGCCGCCAAATCTCTTGTACATATATTGCCCCTCCATTTTCTACGCAAGACGGCAAAGTCCATGCCGCCGCTTACTTACGTCAACTCGTGAGACTTTTCGAGAAGGTTTTTCCCATTTCGTGCAACGCGACTACTGATTTGGGTTACGGTGCCGCCGCGCGCCAGTGCGTTCGAACTTTGCGAGTCTCCGTCAGGCAATCTAGTATTGCGCAACGATGTTTATCGACTCACATGCACACATCGACGGGCCCGAATTTGACGCGGATCGAACGGAGGTTATCCAACGTGCACTCGACGCCGGGGTGTCGACGATCCTAAACGTTGGCACCGGCGACCCACACAGCGGCACTCTTGAGCACGCGCTCGAAATCGCAGGGCAGCATGCGGGAGTATTTTCAGCCCTGGGCGTTCATCCGCACGATGCGAAACTTTATGACGACGGCGTTGAAGAGAGAATCCTGACACTTATCAGTGACAACCCGGGCGTGGTGGCCTGGGGCGAAATTGGGCTCGATTTCCACTACGACAATTCGCCTCGCGAGGTGCAACTAGAGGTCTTTCGTCGACAGTTACGCGTGGCGCGGCAGCTCGGCTTGCCCGTAATCATTCACACGCGCGAAGCTGAAGACGAAACCATTCAGGCGTTACAGGATGAATGGTCTGACTCGCAACTACCGGGCGTGATGCACTGCTTTAGTGGAAGTCAGAGACTTGCCCAGGCGACAAGTGAGATGGGATTAGCAATTTCATTTGCGGGCATCGTTACCTTCAAGAAGGCGGAAGAGCTGCGTGACGTGGCGACAAAGGTTCCGCTTGAGAACCTCCTGATCGAGACTGACTGCCCCTTCCTGGCCCCCATCCCGTATCGAGGTAAAAGAAACGAGCCTGCGTTCGTAGTACAGGTTGCGCGATGTCTCGCAGACCTTAAGGGAGTGACGCTGGAAGAAATCGGACGAGTGACGTCAGAGAATTTTCACCGCATTTTTCAGACTGAACTACGGGCGGCTCCGCAAACCTAACCGCACTTTCACCAGCTTGTGTTTGGTGTTATTCTCGATTTAGCACGAATAAATAACCAATATCAGAGAGCAGCGAATGGCCCAGCAGAATTCTTTTGACATCGTCTCGGAAGTTGATAAAGCGGAAGTAACAAACGCTATCAATCAAACGGTCAAGGAAGTAAGACAGCGGTTTGATTTCAAGGGCAGTGCCGCAACGGTCGCAATGGACGGCGTCGACCTGGTGCTGACCGCTGAGGACGAAACTAAGCTTCGCAACATGAATGATATCTTTCAGCAGAAGCTGGTCCGGCGCGGTGTTCCACTCAAGGCATTAAGCTACGAGAATGCTGAGCCGGCAGCCGGTGGAACGGTGAGACAGCGAGTCAAGATTCAGCAGGGAATTCCACAGGAAAAAGCCAAAGAAGTCGTGCGATTCATCAAAGACTCGAAGGCGAAAGTGCAGGCTTCGATTCAGGGAGACATAGTACGAGTGACCGGCCGCGACCGCGACATTCTGCAAGAGGTCATTGCCAATTTGAAGGGCAAGGATTTCGGGATCAACATGCAGTTTTCCAACTATCGAAGCAACTAGCAGCGGATTGCGATGCAAGCCACCGAACATAGCGCATTGATTGACGAGGTCAGACTCACCGCCAAACGGATCTTCAGCCTGATCGCAAACGAACTTGCGCAGGTTGAGGCTGAGTTTGAACGCCAGGCGCGATCGAACGTGCAGGTGATCGAATACCTCGGCGAATACTTACGCGCATCAGGCGGCAAACGTGTGCGTCCGGCGCTGACGATTCTCGCCAACTACGGAGTAGGTGGCGATGGCTCGACATATAACTCCATTCGCATGGCGACGGTCATGGAGTTTCTGCACACCGCGACGCTCGTACACGACGACATCATCGACTCGGCTGACACTCGCAGAAATCGTCCCAGCGTGAATGCGCTCTTCGGCAACGAGACAGCCGTGTTGATGGGCGATTGGCTTTACATGTCAGCGTTTGAAGCGAGTCTCGCCGAAAGATCGCTGCCGATTCTCGACATCCTCACGCGCGTTACGCGCAAGATGACGGAAGGCGAGCTCCTTCAACTTACGACGTTGGGCCGGACTGACGTTTCCCAGCAGCAGTATCTTGACATCATCCAACGCAAGACGGCTTATCTTTTCAGCGCCTGTTGTGAAGTGGGTTCAATACTCGGCAAAGCCGGTGAAACCGAACAAGTCGCGATGGCGAACTACGGGATGAACCTCGGAATGGCGTTCCAATTAACTGACGACTTGCTGGATTTCACCTCTACCGGCGACACCCTCGGGAAGGATGCAGGTGTAGATCTCGTCGGTGGCAAAGTGACCCTGCCATTAATTGACTTGATCGCACAACAACCGGCCGCGAGAGACCTCGTGCAAACGGTGATGAGTGAGGGCTATGAGTCCGTTACCCGTCGAGAGTTAATGGACGCAGTGCAGCGCGCCGGGGCGATTGACCGGGTCCGCGCGCGAGCTGATGAGTATTCCAAAGCAGCCCGAGAATCGCTGAAAGTCCTGCCGGCATCGCCATTTGTCGAGGCCCTAACTTCAATCGCGACTTATGTTCTCAACCGCGACCGGTAGTCCCACCCGCAGATAAGCATTGTGGAAAACCCCGATCTTCTTTAAGATTTCCGCGATGGACCGTCCCAACGAAAACCTTCTGTCACGTCTTGAACAAAGCCTGCGCCATTCGCGCGCGACCCGCATGCATTTGGCTGCGCGGTTACGCGAGTTGGAAGTGGAGGCGGATGCCGTGCGCGCCGAACTCGCGGAGATGGACACTTTGGCAAGCCAGACTGAAGCCTCGATTTACCGTTTGTTGTCGTCGGTTTTGGCAAACAGCAACTTGACGGCCGGTTTGCCAAGCGATGCTGAACTCGAGGCCGCGATGCGGCCGACTTACCAGGCCCGGACCGGTTACGTCGATAACCGGCGGCAGGAAATTCCAGCCCTGCGGCCAAATACAGAACCCGTCAGCGATCGATTTATGGATCGCACAATCCCCCAGGCCGTGACGCTTCTGCTTCGTGAAGAAGGCGGCGCGCTTCACGTGAATGAGATTTACAATCGACTACTTGAAGGCGGTTTCAAATTTACCGGTCAGAATCCCACCATCAGCATTGCCGTTTCCCTCAATCGGAACATGCGGTTCAGAAAAGTCGCACCTGGAACATTCGACTTAATGATTCGCGACGCATCCAAAGCTTCCTAAGTCCAACGCTCAACATCAGTGGGCTAGTAACTTATTAGTCACTTACTTGAGAGCACGATTGTGTGTTACTAAGATGAAGCATGCGCGCAATGATACTTTCTGCCGGCTACGGCACCCGTCTGTGGCCGTTAACTGAAGATCGAACCAAGCCCGCCATCCCCATTCTGGGAAAGCCACTCGTCGGTTACGTTGCTGAATATCTAGCCGCGCACGGATATCGCGACATCGTCGTGAATCTCCATCACCATCCTGACTCTGTTCGCCAGGCGCTTGGCGATGGCAGCAAGTTTGGTGTGAACCTGCAGTACGTCGAGGAGCCGGTGATTCTCGGGACCAGCGGCGCTCTAGATAACGCGCGAGATCTGCTCAACTGCGAAACGTTCGTCGTCATCAACGGAAAAATTATCACCGATATTGATCTGAAAGCCGCGCTGGAAACACACCGGCGGACGAATGCCATCGCTACTCTCGTCCTCCTCTGCAACGAAGCCTGCGAAAGATTTTCGATCGTGAAAGCCCGCGACGATCTTCTCGAAGGCTTCGGCGGCATGCCGAAAAAGGAAGATTTCTCGATCGACAACCCACCGTTGATGTTCACTGGTATTCATATTCTCGAGCCACGCATTTTTGATTACATTCCGCGCGGGCGTTTCTCGGATACGGTCGTTGATGTGTATCCCAAGGCTATGCGCGAGGGTGAGCGCATCGCCGTCCACGTCGCCGGCGAGAACTGGTATGAACTTTCGACGATCCCTCGTTACCTCGACATCAGTCTGTTGTTGATGAAACGGCTCGGTCAGAACGTGGTCGCGGGAACGGGCTGTGAAATCTCCGGAAACAGCCTCGTGGCGGATTCTGTTCTGTGGGACAACGTGAGTATCGGCGATGGCGCCCGGGTGAGCCGGGCAATCCTGGCTGACGACGTAGTGATCGAACCGGGAGAAGTGATCGAAAACGCCGCCGTCGTTTCGGCTGACCTCGTCCGCGGCAAAACGCCGCCGGCAAAGGCGCTTAAAGGCGAGTTTAAAGGCAAGAATTTTGTTGTGCCTTTAGCCGGATGATACAATTCGTCCCACTTTTACAATCCAACTCAGTAATGTGAGCGGTCACGCCGCTTTTGAAAGGATTGAATCTCGATTCATTCCGAATGAGCTCAGCCAAACAGGTGATGACGAGTACTTTTGAACTCTCCGCAGCCGAGCGGCTCTCGAAGTTTTTAGATAGCCACGGCGTGAGGAGCCAGTTGATCGTGCCCTTAACACCCGATGCGTCTAACCGCAACTACTTCCGTATTCCCTGGAAGAATGGCGGGGCGGTCGCCGCAGTTTACCCGGAGCCATTTGATCCTGACTTTCATCCCTACCTTGACGTAACGCGGTTGTTTCTCGACAGCGGAATTCCGGTGCCTGAAATTCTGGCGGTTGATGGCGCGGAGGGAATCATCGTCCAAGAGGACCTGGGCGACCGCCAGTTGTTCAAAGTCTATGACGTTGCGCCTGAAGACGAATGTGAGGAGTACAAGGATCGCGCCGTTAGTTTGATTGCTCAAATTCAAAAGGCAACAGACCAGGCGTATGCCAAACAGTCGATTGCCAGCCGGCTAGCGTTTGATGAACCGAAGCTGTCGTGGGAGTTAGACTTTTTTGTCGAACATTACTTCGGCAGCCTTCTCAACGAACGGCTGCGACATGGTGAAGCGGCGGAATTGAAAGCGGAGTTGAACGACATCGCGGCGGAGTTATCAGCACGACCGCGCGTATTGTGTCATCGTGATTTTCACGCGGCGAATTTGATGGTTGATAGTTTCAATCGGCTGCGAGTTGTCGATCACCAGGATGCACGCATGGGACCTGTTACCTACGACCTGGTTTCTTTTTTACTCGACCGGCGTCCGGAACCTCCTTCACTTGCCGAGCTGCGCGCGTACCGGCTCTTCCTGCTTGAAGAACGGCGGCTTCTGGGTTTACCGGCGCTCGACCCTGATGAAATTGCCGGGGAGTTTCGCCTGATGACGATTCAGCGGGGTTTGAAGGCAATCGGCACTTTTTCCTACCAGACGGCGGTGTGCAAGCGCGGCGAAATCTATGAGCAATTCATACAGCCGACACTTTGTATCGTGCTGCAGGCAGCCGACTGGCTCGATCGGTTTCCGGCGCTGCGGCGAATGGTTAGAGAACGAATAAAGCTGAACACAATAAACTGACAACGCAAATCAAGGTGAATCAGAAACGAAATATCAGATGGCTACGGAATCAAAATCACTTGAAACAACGGCTCAACCACGCGTCTTCATCAACCAGCTCTCCGAACACGTAGGCGAAGAAGTCACGCTGAGTGGCTGGCTCTACAATCTTCGCTCCAGCGGCAAAATTCTTTTTCCACAACTGAGAGATGGCACAGGCATCGTTCAGTCGGTCGTGCTGAAGAATGCAGTGTCTGAAGAGCTTTGGGAAACTCTCAAAGGTCTGGGGCAGGAGTCTGCCTTGACGATCCGGGGAACGGTACGAGCCGACGCCCGCGCCCCTGGTGGACATGAAATTGATTTGATTCACGCGGACGTACTTGACGAGGTGCACGACTACCCGATTACGCCGAAAGAACACGGCACAGAGTTCCTAATGGACCACCGCCACCTGTGGCTCCGTTCACGAAGACAACATGCAATCCTCAAGGTCCGCCACACAGTTGTGAAAGCGGTTCGCGATTTCCTGGATAACGACGGTTTCACTCTCGCTGATGCACCGATTTTCACGCCTGCGGCTTGCGAAGGAACGACGACGCTGTTTGAAGTCAATTACTTCGATGACCAGAAGGCCTATCTGACCCAATCGGGCCAACTCTACAACGAAGCCACGGCCGCGGCACTCGGAAAGGTTTACTGCTTTGGTCCGACGTTTCGTGCCGAGAAATCAAAGACCCGTCGACACCTTACCGAGTTTTGGATGGTTGAGCCCGAAATGGCTTACGCCCATCTTGAAGATGTGATGAATCTGGCGGAGCGTTTTCTTTCATACATCGCTTCGCGTGTCCTCGAGGATCGTGCTGAAGAATTGAAAGTGCTCGAGCGCGATCCATCGAAACTGGAAGCCATCATTCCGCCTTTTCCTCGGCTGCATTACGACGATGCCGTGAAAATGCTTCACGAAGGGCACGAAAAAGGATTGCTCGAATCGCGTTTCGAATGGGGAGGCGATTTCGGTGCACCCGACGAAACATATCTCTCGTCACACTATGATAAGCCGGTGATGGTCCACCACTATCCCGCGATAGTGAAAGCGTTTTACATGGCGCGGGATGCCGAACGTGACGAGCTGGCGCTTGGCGTCGATGTACTTGCCCCGGAGGGATATGGCGAAGTGATCGGCGGCGGCGAACGTGCGACGTCGCTGGAGTTTCTGAAGCAACAGATCGCGCTGCATGAACTGCCTCAGGACGCGTTTGAGTGGTACCTGGATTTGAGGAGGTACGGCAGTGTGCCGCACGCAGGATTTGGAATGGGTATCGAGCGTTGCACTGCGTGGATGTGCGGGATTGAGCATATTCGAGAGACGATACCTTTTCCGCGTTTGATGTATCGCCTGCGGCCATAATCTGCCGGTGTGTGAATTATCAACGGCGATGAAATGAGGTCAGTACCACCCGCGGTACCCGCCGGTAGCATTGCAGCAAGCGACTTGAAAATTGACTATGACTATTCCACCTTCAGTACACGAACGTCTCGACAATGAGGAACGCCTGCGCGTCGAGTTTAACGATTGGGCACGAGCAGGTAAGGGCCCGAGCATGGAAAAGGGGCATCGTCCCGTCGGAGAGCAGGCGATAGAACTGATGAATATTCCGGTTGACGCGCGCGTGCTTGATGTTGGCTGTGGGTCGGGATGGGCCAGTCGTCTTATGGCGGCGAAGGCAGTTGATGGCCGCGTAGTTGGAATCGATATTTCAGATGAAATGATACGAATCGCGGGCGAAACTTCTTCGAGCGTTCCGAATGTCGAGTATCGAGTAGCAAGCGCCGAGAAACTGCCGTTTGCTGATGGAGAATTTACGCACGCGTTTTCTATGGAGTCGCTTTATTACTACGCAGACATGGATGTGGCGCTTAGAGAAATCAAAAGAGTTCTGGCTCCGGGCGGACGGTTCGTGACTGTGTTGGATTTGTACGGTGAAAACAAACCCTCGCATCAGTGGATTAACCAACTCAAAGTGCCGGTTCACCTGCTAAGTAGCGCTGAGTATGTTTCACTAATGGAGAATGCCGGGTTCGTAAACGTGAAGACGATGCGATTATACGATCCGACGCCTGTGCCCGAGACCTATTCGGGTGGTTCGTTTAATAGTCGCGAAGATCTCGTGACGTACCGGCAGAATGGATCGTTGATGCTGAGCGGCGAAGTTGGCGCGGTGAACGTTGCGGAATAGTTGTTGGCGGGGGTCGAAAAATACAGAACCGGAGCGGTCGCGACGGAATTGATCATTGAATGCCACTCGGTGAAACTAATTGGGAAGGTTTAATCCTTGGGATGATTGAAGGCCATTCGACGCTTAATCCGTCGCTATCGCTCCGGTTCTGTATTCGCCGACCCACATCGGTCTGCCCTGGTTTGAAACGTTGGTTTGATAAAGAAAATAGCAGGTGAATAAGTCCACTCATGACGGCCGAACCACACGAACGCATTGTGACTATCTTTGGCGGGTCGAAGTGCGTTGAGCCTGATCCCGAATACAATCAGGCACGGCGGGTTGGCGCCTTGTTGGCTGAGTCGGGTTATACGATTTGTACCGGCGGCTATCTGGGCGTGATGGAAGGCGCCAGCCGTGGAGCACACGAACGCGGCGGGCGTGTTCTTGGTATCACGATGAATCAATTTAAGGCCGAACCAAATCGTTACCTGACTGACAAGGTGGCGACTCCGCACTTTTATGAACGGCTTCAACGCCTGATAACACGTTCAATCGGCTTCATCGCGATTCGCGGCGGCATGGGAACAGTGACCGAGCTGTCGTTGGTGTGGAACAAGATTCAAACCGGCGTAATCGGACCTCGGCCGCTGGTCTTACTTGGCGATTGCTGGCCTCCAATCGTCAACGAATGGCAAAAGCATTTGGCGGTAAGCGATCGCGACGTGCAAGCTCTCGATTTCGCGACAACGCCGGAAGAAGCTGTAGCAATCATTAATCAAAAATCTCAGGGAGTGGTTTTATGAATTGTCCAAAGTGTGGAGCGCAGTTGCTGGATGGAGCAGTATTTTGCGGAGGTTGTGGCTATAGGCTTCAAGCATCCGATCAATCGGCAGGCGCTACACCGCGTGGATTCCCGCAGGCCGGAGCCCAGTCGCACGGCATTCACATCGATGAGGATTCAAAAGGGCAGGGGACCGGTTACAGATATGAAGTATTACATCAACCATCCTTCTCGCTAGCCGTGATCCAACTACAGGCCGAACAATCGATACAAGCTGAAGCCGGAGCGATGGTTTCGATGTCGGCGAACATCGAGCTGCAGTCACAAATGAAAGGCGGGCTCTTCGGCGCGCTCAAACGCGCCGCAGGTGGTGAATCAGCTTTCGTCTCTACTTTCACTGCGCGCGGGGGACCCGGCGAAGTAACTTTTGCTCCCGGTGCACCAGGAGACATCGCTGCGATTGAGTTGAGCAATCAGTCGTTTTTCGTTCAATCAAGTTCATATCTCGCCGGCGATGCTGGTTTAACTGTCGATACCAAGTGGGGCGGCGCGAAGTCGTTTTTCGGAGGAGAAGGGTTGTTCGTGATGCTTGTTCAAGGCAGCGGACTTTTGCTCGTGTCGTCGTTTGGCGCAATTCATCGCAAGCGTCTTCAACCGGGCGAACGCTACGTTGTTGACACGGGACACCTCGTGGCCTGGGAAGGTACGACGCAGTACACGTTGCGCAAAGCAGCACAAGGTTTCTTCCGGACGATGATGAGCGGGGAAGGCATCGTCGCTGAATTCATAGGACCAGGCGAACTGTTGATCCAAACTCGTAACCTGGCGGCGCTTGCAGGACTGCTGAAGCCTTTCTTCCCGTCGCAGGGCGGTGGCAGCGGTTTCAACCTTAATCTGGGCGGATAGTTTATGACCGAAGTTCTTACAGCAGAGAAGCAGGGTGAGTTGCGCTCCGGCAGCGCAAAAAAAGCCGTGGGCGTTCTGGGCGTGCCGTTGTCTTATGGAGCGAGCATGGCCGGTGTCGATATGGGGCCGGCTGCCCTCCGTGTTGCTCGTTTAATCGAGAGGATTGCCGATCTGGGTTATGACGTCAGGGACCTCGGCGATTTGCATCTTGAGCGACCGCGTGTTTCGGCGAAGCAAGGCGACAAACTCAAGTACCTGGCCTCGATTGCAAGTGCGTGCGAAGCGCTTTCGAAGAATGTTAAAGAAATACTTGAGGCGAACGAATTGCCGGTCACACTCGGCGGCGATCATTCAATCGCCATGGGTTCACTATCCGGCTTTTCTTCGTTTTGTCGCGATCAAAATGAGGCTCCAGGCCTGATCTGGTTTGACGCACACGCCGACATGAACACACCTGACACGACACCGTCGGGCAACATACACGGGATGCCGCTCGCCGTCGTTCTCGGATACGGTGCCCCGGAACTCGTAAACATCGGCGGCTTTACGCCGAAGTTTGATCCGCAGTTTTGCGTGCACATAGGTGCGCGTGACGTTGATCGAGGTGAACGAGAACTAGTTCGCGAACTTGGTATTCGATTCATCACGATGCGCGAGATTGACGAACGCGGGATGAACGCGTGCATGGCTGATGCGATCAAGATTGCATCTCAGGCGACGGGCGGTTATGCGGTGACGTTCGACGTTGATGTTCTTGATCCCGGTGACGCGCCGGGCTCGGGCACACTCGTTCGCGGTGGATTAACTTATCGCGAGGCGCACCTCGCAATGGAAGTTATCGCCGAGGCCGGCGGGCTTAAAGCGTTGGAAGTTGTCGAGATAAATACCGCGCTCGATGTGAACAACAAGACAGCGGAACTTGGTGTTGAATTGATTTTGTCGGCGCTGGGTAAAACGATTCTGTAAAAGCGGGAGTAAGTAGTTGGCGAAAAAGCTTCGGGTGGGCGTGATCTTCGGTGGAAGATCCAGTGAGCATGAAGTTTCGATTCGTTCGGCTGCAGCGGTAATCGAAGCGATCGATCGCAAGCGATACGATGTCCTGCCGATCGCCATTACCAGAGAAGGGAAGTGGCTTTCACCCGCGGCCTCCGGCGCGCTGCTTTCTTCGCCCGCTCAATCCGCGCTTTCGCGAGAAGTGTTTTCGCTGGACCGTAGCGATGTGGCGATCCTCGGAGACCCGTCTCATTCCGGACTAATCTCACTGCCCTCCAATAAATCCGAACTAACATCGCAACGATTGGATGTGGTCTTTCCCGTTCTCCATGGACCATTCGGGGAAGACGGGACCGTTCAGGGCTTACTCGAGATGGCCGACGTTCCTTATGTCGGTTGTGGCGTGCTTGCCTCGGCATGCGGAATGGACAAGGTTGCGATGAAGTCGCTGTTTCTTCAGGCCGGGCTGCCGATGTGCAAATACATTTGGTTTTTGCGCAGGCACTGGCGCGATGATCCTGAAAAGATAATTCAGAAAACCGCGCGCACCCTTGGGTTTCCCTGTTTTGTTAAGCCCGCGAATCTGGGATCGTCAGTGGGCGTCTCAAGAGCGAAAGATAAAGCTTCGCTTAGCAAAGCGATCGATCTCGCAGCTAAATTCGACCGGAAGATCATAATTGAAGAAGCTGTAGACGCCCGCGAGATTGAGTGTGCGGTTATGGGGAACGACGAACCGGCGGCGAGTCTACCAGGAGAGTATGTGGTCCATGACAACTCGGCCGGCTTCCTCGACTACACTGAAAAGTACACCAAGACAGGAAACGTGGAGTTTGTTGTGCCTTCACCGATTTCGAAAGATTTGAGTGCGCGGGTGCAGCGAATGGCGATTCGCGCTTTTCAATCAGTCGATGGCGCAGGTCTAGCGCGAGTTGATTTCTTTCTGAAACGCGACACAAAAGAATTGCTCATCAATGAGCTCAACACGCTGCCAGGCTTAACTGAAGTCTCAGGGTATCCGCAGATGTGGCAGGCGTCAGGCGTGAGTTATTCGCAGATGATCGATCGGCTAATCGAACTTGCGTTTGAGAGACATAAGGAAAAATCTCTAAACAAGTCGACCCTGTCCTAACTGATTCAACGCTTGGGCGCGCGATAAGCCTTCCTCGTCCTTACCACCAGATCGCTGCGAGACAATTTTACGTCCAGCTTGCGCCACTTGCCGTCACGCGCGCGATTAAGCGGGCGATACGCGAGTGTGTATTGATGACCGAGTTCGTCAGCGATGTTAGCAAAAGCTTCTCGTAATGCTGGTCCACCGGGCGTCGCAACGAAACGACCACCACTCTTCTCCGCAAACTGCTTCAAAGTCGCGGCTGTTTGGGAAACGCGTGCTCGTCCATCTGTCGGAGACATATCGACTGCGTAAATCGTCGCCCCTACTGCGAGTGCCGACTCGACCGCCTTATCGCTGGTGGCGCCGCTCCTCGTATCCATCCCGTCGGACAACACGACGATCGCCTTGCGCTTTTCTGCCCGATCGGCAAGCGCCTTCGCAGCATCGACGATCGCGTCGTGCAAGCGTGTCATTCCCTGCGCGCGAACACCGAAGGCCATGGGCGCAAGATCGCGGCTCGTAGAGAATTCCTGGACCTGTTTGATTTCCGAGTCAAACTTGTAGACAGCAGCCATATCTTCTTCGCGCAATCGATCCAGAAAGCGAATCGCTGCGGAACGCGCCAGCGACAGTCGGTTCTCCATACTTCCTGACGTGTCCAACAGGATCACAGCGACGAAGGGCGCTTCCTGCAACTGAAAAGTCGCGACGAAGTCAGCCGGTACTTGTTTCCCGTCTTCAAAAACGGTGAAGTCTGATAACTGCAAGCCGGGCACGTACTGTCCGGCCTTGTCAGTGACGGTGACGTTGAGCACTACCAGGTCAGTGTTGACACGAATAACTTCGTCGTCCTGTTTGGCTGGAAAAGCGATTGAGAGGGAAAGCAGGGAAATGACGCAGGCAAACAGGCAAAGAATCGTGCGAGCTCGTCTGAATTCATGAAAGGCAGTCATTAGGTTTTGGGATGCCACAAGCGGACCAGGCGAATCAGTTCAAGTAAAACATTAGCTTCGTCAATCACACTCGTAGAAACCACATGTTTAGGTGTGCTCTCAACCCTGTCGCGAAGAGACTCAGCAACTTCAGCAAACTGCGCCAGCGCAGCGCCCACGTCCGCTGGGCGGCGTTCCATTTCGACTTCGTCTTCCGAACCGCCCGCGGCTTCGCGAATTTTCTTTGTGAGCTTCTCGGCGCGCTCAAGCTTTTTGAAGTCGTCTTTATCGAGCCGGTTTGCAGTCTTGAAATTTGAATTCAGCGCTGAACATAACGCAGCTAGTTCCTGAGCACGCTCGAGGTTTTCTTTGTGGGCCTTGTCGGCTGATTTAAGTGCTCGGCGGGCGAGCATCTCGTCTTCGATGCTGCCTATATTCGACTCACGTTTACCGTCAGGGCTTTGAGCGGGGAACAGCGGTGGTGTCGACTGTTGGGCGAAGGCTTCGACCGCACCCAACGCGAGTGCTGCAAGAAAAACGATGAGCTGAATACTTCTCATGGCCGGAATATCTGTTCTGAAAACGTGCCTGACTGCGCGCTCGATTGCTGAGCTGACCTCTCAAACGTTTGACGAGTCAACGCATCTTGAAGGTTGTACTCCTTAAGAAGCACTCATCAGTTAATGCGTCACATCAATTTTCGTCGCCGTGCCGACTCCTCAATGAAAACTTGAAGCATCGGAGCGTGAACGCGCTCTGCCTAACGTAATGCATCAGGGAACGCGTGCCGGATTGTCTGGGGAGTTTAGAAACTCGTCGCGCTTAGAACCTGGACGTTGATCGACAGTGATTGTCTTTGATGGCGTTCGTTCGAGCGGACGCTTCTGACCTTGCGTAGCGTTGTAACCCAGCGCGACGGAATTAGGGCCGCCCTTCAGTCCAACGAGGCGGGCGTATGCATAATCCTGCGCCGGAACTTGAATGGAATAACGTCCTTCCTGATTAGGCTGAAGCGTGGACGGCTGTAACGTCACTATCTTGGTATCTCCGGAATCGTTTGCTCTCCGCACTAGTTCCAGCTCAACAGAAAGGTTGGACAACTCTTCGTTTGACGTGTTTAGAACTGTACCGCTGAGCGTTGTTTTTCCTGACTGCAAAGTCGCGTCGTCAATTTTGATTAGTGCTTTAGCCGGCAATCTCGGCGCGGCTGTGGTCATCTGCGGTGCCGTGGTCGAAACTGCTTGCCCGGCGTGGCGCTGACGCAGGTACGCGTAACCGGCGAACACGCCGATCGTGACGACAAGCGCGGCTATCGCGGCAATAACCTTCAAACTGAAGGAACTCTTGGGTTCGACGAAGAGCTCGTCATGGAGGGACTCAGTCATGGAAACTCAAGTATTACTTTAAGTGATGTCACTCGACGACGCGCCCGGCAGGCGGGCCGCCAGTGATGTTCGTGATCAGGGCCGATAGAAACTCATCCTCAACAACGCCAAGTGTGGGCAGCGTAATCCACTCGGCGCCGGTAGCGCCATCGGTCCGACCTTCAATCTTTGCATTAACGGATACGTTCGCGCTGTTCCCATCAATCGGTTGCACTTCGACCGTTAGCGTGTAGCGCCCGCGCGTCCATCCGCGATCGACTGACGTCGTGATATCGGTGTATCGACCAAGTTCCGCCTGGCTAACAACGGCGCCCTTGATGAAGGTATAAGGCTGGCTCACGATGATGCCTTCCTCAAGTTTCGAAGCTGCCTCGTCAACAATCAGTTTGCGATCCCGCATGACGTCCTGAACTGCTTTGATTATCACATCGCGTCGCGACACGATCCGGTACGGATTCGAAAGTAGCGGTACCTCTGGTGTCCGCCCGCTCCCAAAATCGATTCCGCGGCCTGTGCCCGTGTCAGTCTTGGTCCCGTTATTTCCAGCCGAACGGCTGGCACTGTCGCGCACGCGTTCGCTCTGCTTATCTACGCCCTTGCCCTGAGCCCATGCGGACGTGGCGCACACCATCGTCAGTAATACTGCTGCGGCGAGCTTGTTCATAACTACAACCTTTTGATTACACCAACGTTTGCGGGGAACGAACTGAGAATAGATTAACGTCATGGCAATTTCAAGGAGGGAATTACGCGCGCGTTAGTTTGGGGAAACTACCCGTCCTTTAGATGTTTCAAGGCGC
Source organism: Pyrinomonadaceae bacterium (assembly GCA_963730985.1). Taxonomy (GTDB): domain Bacteria; phylum Acidobacteriota; class Blastocatellia; order Pyrinomonadales; family Pyrinomonadaceae; genus PSRF01. The sequence goes on along the minus strand of CAVSTX010000004.1, from coordinate 937,075 downwards.
GCCCGATCCTGCGGCGCCTATGTTCCGTTGTTGCTGCTCCCAGTCTCGCAGTGCTTTCACGCCGCCCTCAAAATCCCGGGAATTGTTGTAGAAGTTATGTGCGCCGTCATTTCTCGATGGTTCCCGAACGTAGTAGAGATAGTCGGTTGTGGCCGGATGAAGCGCAGCTTCAAGGGCACTCTTTCGCGGCGACGCGACTGGTCCCGGCGGTAGACCAGAATAGATTCGGGTGTTGTAAGGCGAACGACGATCAACGTCACTTCGGTAAACCTTTCCATCGTTGCGCCATTTTCCTTCGAGCTTTGACGCGTAGATCACGCTTGAATCAATTGCCAGCGCCATGTCTTTTTTGAGCCGGTTGTAGATTACAGATGCGATCAAAGGCCGCTCGTCGCTTAACTTCGCTTCCGTCTCAATCAGAGATGCGATGGTGACAACTTCTCTCGGCGAGTAACCGAGGTTCTGCGCCTGCACTGACCATTCAGGCTTCCATTCTTTACGAAAACGCTTCACCATCATGGCAATCAGATCTGACGGTTTAGTCGCGTGCGGGAAAACGTACGTGTCCGGGAATAAATAGCCCTCAAGGTTCTGCGCTTTTGGATCAATGTCGGCCACAAGGCTCACGTCATCCATCAGGCGAAGGGCGTCACTTGAGTCTGTCAGGCCGAGCTCTGGAATTCTCGACATCGCATTTGCTATGTCCCAGCGCGTCCAACCTTCCACGACTGTAAGACGGTTAACTCGTTGTTCACCTTCGCGGAGCTTGGCAAATGCACCCAACGGAGAGATCGGGGACGGGAAATCGTATTCGCCGGCGCGAAGCTGCGCGCCCTTTCCCGTTACCTTCAAGTAAAACATTAAAGGCCATTTATTACTGATGACGCCTTCGGCGGCAAGGCGATTGATGATTGCTGTCGGCGACGAACCGCGCGGAATCTCGATGTATTGTCCCGACTTCGTGTGACGGACAGGAGTTGTTAAGTTTCGGTAAACCGAAAATGCAGCTGCGCCGGCGACAACCAAAACTGCCACGAGCGCGATTAGTAGTATCCGTTTCTTCGTCATCGTTACGGTTTTATCGAGGGTGAATTGTCTTGCGAGGTTGCCTCGACCCGGATTCTGTCCTGCCCCTCCTCCAAAAAGTCTCTCAGGATAATCACAGCAGATTCGCTGTCAATGCGCGAATCTACCTGTTCATCAGCCACACCATCTACTTTCAGATTTTCTCGGGCCTCAATTGAGGTTAGCCGCTCATCTTGCAGATAAACAGGCACGCTGAGCGACCTGGCAAACTTCTCAGCCGCATGACGGGCGCCCTGCGCCGCCTCCCGTTCTGACCCATTGAGACTAAGCGGTAAACCAATCACTACTGTTTGAGCGTCAAAGCTATGCACGAATTCCTGGACGGCTCGCAGCAGTTGCTTCCAGTTGGTGCGTTCGATGGCAGCGAGCGGCTTGATTGATATTGCCAGCGCGTCCGAAACGGCGACGCCGACACGTTTTTCGCCGAGATCAAGGGCAAGAATGGGCGCCCCGATTTGAGAATTCTTAGTCACTTCAGCCATGAATTTATTTGCCGGGGAATAGGCGCAAGCCGTTCCAAACAGTTTGGTTGCGCCTCATAAAGGCCGCCTGTATCATACACTGGCCCGCGAAAAGCGCATGCTGCCGCGACTTTCAACGCTCCGAAGTAGATATAAAACACGAGGTACCTGATGTCATTTCGCACCAAGTTCGCATTGATTCTACTGTCAGCCACCCTGGCAGTTTACACGGTTGTTGGCGGCTGGATTTCAACTCGCGCCCAACAGCCGGCGAACGATCCCAACGCTCAATTAAGAATCTTTGAGAGCGTGCTCCAGCACATTCAGAACGATTATGTCGACGAACCGAATATGGATAAGGTACGCGCGGGCGCGTTGCGCGGCCTTGCGTACGGACTCGATCCATATTCGACCTACCTGACGCCGGATCAGGTGCGACTATTCAACGACAATTCGAAGACCAACGACGTTGGTATCGGAGCTGAACTATCTCAGGTCGCTTCCTATTTGTATGTAATTGCTCCGATGAAAGGTTCACCTGCGGATCAAGCGGGAGTTAAAGCCGGTGACATCATCGAGTACATCGACAGCAAGGCCACGCGCGACATCTCGTTGTACGACGCCAAGCAGTTACTGAACGGCCCGATCAGGTTCGGAAGTTAAATTAAGAATTCTTCGCGCCAACGCGCGGCCGTTGACCCTTAGTGTCAAGCGCGGCACCTTCCGCGCGCCCGCAGCGGAAGCTCGAATCGAACCTGGCCGTATCGGCGTGGTGCGCATCAATAGTTTTGCGCAAGGCGAGGCAGCAGATGTGCGCGCGCGTGTTCAAGAGCTGGCCAGGCAGGGCGCTCAGAAATTAGTGCTTGATATGCGCGGCACGGCAGGCGGTTCGCTTGATGAAGCGGTCGCTGTTGCAAACCTTTTCATCAAGGAGGGCATGCTCGCGCAAACGTCTGGCAGAGAAGGCAAGACTTTGAAAACGTTTACCGCGGATCCCAAGTCCGCAATTTTTGCCGGGCCGGTGGTCGCTTTGATTGACACCGGTACTGCAGGCGCAGCGGAAGTTGTTGCCTCCGCGTTTCTCGAACGCAATCGTGGACAAGTGGTTGGCGAGAAGAGTTTTGGCGCAGGCGCTGAACAACAACTCTTCACGCTTCGAGGCGGCGACGGATTGTTACTAACCACCGTTAAGTGGGCATCCGCCAACGGCAAGCCGTTTCTCGGGGAAGATCGAAACCATTCCGGCGTCACACCGTCTGTCGAAGTAAAACGACCGGAACTGGCTGAAGCGATAGACCCTGAAGATTTGACGGGCAACGACGATGACCCGGCCGCAAAAGCCCCTGGAGAAAAACCGGAGGTCGTGCCTGAGGCGACTGCCCCGAAGACGCCCTCTGAGGATATTCAGTTGAAGAAGGCGCTCGAGTTGTTACGAGAAAACAAAGCAATGCCGAGAGCTGCTTAACACCGCTCAAGTAGCGCAATTAGGGCCAAACGCTTTCGTTTGGCCTTTTTTATTTGTACGGCTGTCTCATATGCGTCAGGTCCGTGTTGGATATCGAATAGCAAGCGATTCCATATAGGGTAGGCCTTCCAGCCAGCTATGTTGAGTTTACGTTGCGACTTGCTTGTGTTCATTGAAAAACACCGAAAGAACGGGGTGTCGCGTGCTAGGGTGACCAAAAATGCAATGGAAGCTTTCTAGGGAACAGCTATTGCTGAAATAGTGGTGCTTAGCGGCGAACATATTAGCAAGGAGAATTGAAACGATGATTATGACTAACAAGTTACTGCCGGTAGCCTTGATTGCTGCCTTGATCGGCGGATCTGTTGGTGCCTTGGTCATGCATTCGCGGAGCACGAGCGATGCAAACCAAACAACCGCGCAGTTAACACCACAAACAACTGATGCACAGTATGCTCAGTATCAGCCAGTAAGCCGGGACAGCTATGTTCCTTCTGAATTTGACACGGCTGCTGAGCAGACCGCTTACAAGTCTGGTTTCGCAGACGGGTTCCGCGCGGCCGAGGCGGGTGTAATTGGCACCCAGGCATCGGCAACTCGCACCGTTGTGCAACCCCAACGCGTGGTTTATCGCAACAGCGGTCGCAGCTACTCGGGTAGCTCGAATTCGCGTCGCGTTTACTACGACTATCAGCAGCCACAGAAACGTAGCTTCTGGCAGAAGCATCGTGACAAATTGACCGTCGCGATGGGTGCCGGCGGCGGTGCAGTTGTTGGCGGCTTGATTGGTGGCAAGAAGGGTGCAGCGATTGGAGCGCTTGCTGGTGGTGGCGGTTCAGCTCTGTACACGTACAAACTTAGAAATCGCAATCGCCGGTACTAAGTAAGCAAACAAAGGGAGTGCAAGCATGAGAGCAAGGCTCTTCATCGCCCTATGCGCTCTGGCAGCAATGGTATGGGCAGTTCCAAGCGTTGGGGCTGCCCATTTCCTTGGCCACGAGAGCGCGACAACTGTAGGTGCGGCAGCGCGGCGACCGGCACGATTCCGCGTCGAGCGAGACCGAGGTCTACTCGTCAGCGCGTGGCTTAACGGCCGAGGTCCTTACGTATTCGCAGTCGACACGGGCGCGGGACTAAACATCGTGGCCCAACGAGTGGCTACGCAAGTGGGACTTCCCGTGAAAGCTGTGAGCCCAACGATCCTCGGCGGGTTATCCAGCGCGCGGACGACAGCGAACCGTGAGGCCACTATCAACCAACTCGCGATCGGCGACAGTGGGAATGTATTGACGACGAGGCAGACCGCGTTGGTGACCACTAATTTGCCGGCCGATATCGACGGCGTTTTAGACCCCACGGAGGCTTTTGCGCCTTACGGATATTCTATCGACATGCCAAACGCGACAATTTCGGCGCTGACGTCTTCACTCGATGTGGGCGAGAGGGCGTTAGGCGAGTCGGCTGTGGTGAACTGGGTTCGTCGAGGTGGCGATAACCGTCCGTTCATACGACTCGGCGACGGGAGAATCGCATTGATCGACACAGGTTCAGGATTTGGTCTAGGTGTGAGCGGTAGCGACGCGATAATCGTAAATCGAAACGGTGAACCCGTACAAAATGAAACTGTCCGCGACATTGCAGGGGGCAGTATTTCGTTCCGTCGTGTTGCTCCCACAACGGTGAGCATTGGCGATATGGTGTTGCGGAAAATTCCAACGGATATCTTGTTTGGGGTCGACAAAGGAACGCCCTTGATTCTAGGCCGCGACGCGCTTTACCCGTTCAGGATTTCGTTTGATCCGCAGAAGCGTTTAATCGAAATTGTGGCAACCCGGACAGGTTAGGATGGGGTTGATAGCTTGGCTTTTCACTGTTACGCGTTCTCCCGCAAACTTCAAATGACACCTCGTCGCGTTTTAATTTTGTTTCTAATCCTGGCGTTCACATTAAATGTCGCCGGCCAACAGCTTGCGCAATCACAGTCGCGGCAGCAACAAAAACCGCCGGTTCAACAGGAACAGCAGGAACCTGAGCCTGAAGTCGTTCGCGTTGATACTAATCTTGTTAACACTCTATTCACGGCAGTAGATCGAGATCGCCACTTCATCACGTCGTTGCGCGCGGAAGATGTTCGCATTTTCGAGAACGACGTGGTCCAGCCAGTTGCTATTTTTGAGCGCGAAACCAACCGGCCGTTGTCGTTGGCAATCCTGATTGATATCAGTGAGTCGCAGAGAGGCGTGCTGGCAGATGAAAAGCGCGCGGCGCAGGCGTTTGTAAATCAGGTAATCAGGCAGGGTATTGATCACGCGGCGATTGTCTCGTTCACCGGCGAGCCAAAGGTAGAACAACCGTTAACGAGCGACCAGGCGCTCTTGCATCGCGGTATCGAGCGCGTACGTATCGCGCTATCGCCTGAGAATCAATGGCGACTTGCGAATGATCTCGACCCGCTTCCAAAAGACCAGGACCCGTCAGGTTACACGGGAATTTGGGATGCGATGTGGGAGACGATTGAAAACCAACTTTCCAGATCGCCTGAGGCAAGCCGCAGAGCGATCGTATTGCTGTCAGACGGCGACGATACGAGTAGCACTATCAAGAGGCAGGACGTCATTGATCTGGCGGTGAAGACTGACGCGGTAATCTACGCGATCGGAATGCGCGACGCAGAGTTTCCGGAAGGCAAGATGGATTCGGGAGCGTTGAAAAAAGTTTCTGAACGAACGGGGGGCCGGGCTTTCTTCCCAATGCAACCTAGTGATCTCACGCAAGCGTTTTCACAAATCGATCAGGAGTTGCGGTCGCAGTATCTGGTTGCTTACTCGCCGACAAACAAAGAACGTGACGGCTCATATAGGCGGATCAAAATTGAAGTAGTTAATCCGGAACTTCGCAAGGATAAAGTGCAACTGCTTTACCGGCAGGGATACTACGCTCGTCAGAAATAACTATAGCGGAATGTTGCCGTGTTTTTTCGGCGGGTTGGTATCGCGTTTGTTTTCGAGAAGAGCTAAAGCGCGGATCAGCTTCGGACGCGTTTGCGCGGGCTCAATGACCTCATCAATGAAACCTCGTTCAGCCGCAACGTAAGGATTCGCAAACTTGTCTTCCAGTTCCAGAATGCGCGCGCGTCGTGCTTCATCATTGTCTTTGGCTTCATTTATCTCGCGACGGTAAAGGATCCCAACGGCGCCTTCCGCTCCCATCACAGCAATCTCCGCAGTCGGCCAGGCAAAGTTAACGTCAGTGCGAATATGTTTTGACGCCATGACACAGTAAGCGCCGCCATAAGCTTTTCGCGTGATGACGGTGAGTTTTGGCACAGTCGCTTCAGCAAACGCATACAAAAGCTTCGCGCCGTGGCGGATGATGCCACCATGTTCCTGGGAAACGCCGGGCAGAAAACCAGGCACGTCTTCAAACGTGATGAGTGGAATATTGAAGCAGTCGCAGAAACGGACAAATCGCGCTGCCTTAACTGAGGCGTCGATATCCAGAACGCCCGCCAAAAAAGCCGGTTGATTCGCAACGATCCCTACCGAACGTCCATCGAGCCGCGCAAATCCGATACAGATGTTTGGCGCATGATGCTGTTGAACTTCAAAGAAGTAACCATCGTCGACGACGGAATCGATGACCTCGCGGATGTCGTATGGTTGGTTCGACGCTTCAGGGACGAGTGTGTTTAGTCTTGCATCGGCGCGATCAGGCGAATCAGTTGCGACTACGCGCGGAGGGTCAGCAAGATTGTTAGACGGAATGAACGACAACAACTCGCGGACCATGCGCAATGCGTGTTCATCAGAGTCGGCGGCGAAGTGTGCGACGCCGGACGTTTTATTATGAGTTAACGCGCCGCCAAGTTCTTCCTTCGTTACGTCGGCGTGGGTCACGGTCTTGATCACGTCAGGACCCGTGATGAACATGTACGACGTGTCCTTGACCATGACGTTGAAATCAGTGATCGCCGGGCTGTAAACGGCGCCACCGGCGCACGGTCCCATGATGCAACTAATCTGCGGAATGACGCCGCTTGCCAGCGTGTTACGCAGGAAAATGTCAGCGTAACCACCGAGACTGACGACGCCTTCCTGAATGCGCGCGCCACCAGAGTCGTTCAGCCCGATGACCGGCGCCCCGACCTTCATGGCCATATCCATCAGCTTGCAGATTTTTTCCGCGTGCGTTTCCGAGAGTGAACCACCGAAAACGGTGAAGTCCTGGGCAAACACAAAAACTTGCCGACCGTCGATTAAGCCATAACCAGTAACAACGCCGTCGCCCGGATAAAGCTGCTGGTCCAAACCAAAATCGCGCGACCGATGCACGACCAGCTTGCCAAACTCCTGAAACGTCTCTTCATCAAGCAGAAATTCAATCCGCTCGCGCGCTGTCATTTTATTTGCAGCGTGTTGTTTCTCGATCCGCTCGCTCCCGCCGCCGGCCTCAGCGTCGCGCGAACGTTCTTTCAAGACGTCGAGCTTTGACTTGCTGTGTTTTGGCTGTTCCTTTGACATCTTTGAAGACTAACCACTAAACGGAAAATCGCGCTGCTCGATCATCTTCACCAACTCATCAACCGCGCGCTGAGCCCTGGGACGAAAGTCGGCAGGATAGTTGTAAAGTTCGGCGTGTCGCTCAAAATCGTCAGTATCCAGAATCTGGTAAGCGAAATCGGGCGCCACCAGAATGTCCAAATCGAGATCGATGTAACGTAACACGTTTCCCTCGATCGTCGGGGGAACATTTACGTTGCAGTAGTAATTTCGTAGTTGCCCCTTTGCGTCGCTAAATCGAAATATGTTGTACCAGCGGTCGAGCCAGTAATACTCCAGACTATGTGTCCCCCTGGCAATTCTTCCCAGCAAATCGTGCTCGACATCGATATCAAAGACTGCGTCGAAAACCAGCAGTGAACCTTCGCGATGAATCAAGTCAGCGGTCCAGGATCGATGCAATGAGCCGTCGTATTTAAACGACTGCACTTCAAACCGCATCGGTGCTTACTTTCTGCCGCTCTTGCGCCAGTCAGCAAGAAACTGCGCCTGGCCCTTGTCAGTCAGCGGATGATTAAACATCTGGTCGATGACTTTGAACGGCATCGTCGCTATGTCAGCGCCCATACGCGCAGCTTCGATTGCGTGAATCGGATGTCGAATGCTGGCCGCCAACACTTCTGTGGGCCAGGTGTAGTTTCGGTAGACTTCGATTATGTCGCCCAGCAAATTGAGACCATTCTCGCCGATGTCATCGAGGCGTCCGAGGAAAGGACTAATAAACGACGCGCCGGCCTTAGCGGCAAGAATCGCCTGCGCCGCCGAGAAACAAAGCGTCACATTAACTTTAATGCCTTCGCCGGATAGTTGGCGCGTGGCCTTCAGACCTTCACGCGTTAACGGACACTTGATGACTACGTTTGGCGCGATCTGCGCGTAGTCGCGACCTTCGCGCAACATGCCTTCCATGTCTTCACTCGTACATTCAGCCGAGACTGGACCACTGACAATCTCGCAAATCGCGGCGATATGTTCTTTGAAATCGACGTTGCCTTCCTTCGCGATCAGTGATGGGTTGGTAGTGACGCCATCGGCCAAACCTAACGATGCGCCTTCGCGAATTTCATCAAGGTTTGCCGTGTCGAGAAAAAACTTCATAAGACCTCCAGTTAATAAAACTAGCTTACTTGCTGACAAAGGAGCAGACAGGATTTCGCAGCACGCCGATTTCCTGAATCTCAACTTCCACCACGTCGCCGTCGGTCAGCGGTGAAACTCCCGCTGGCGTGCCAGTCACAATCAAGTCTCCAGGATTAAGCGTCATGATATTGGAAATGTATTTGAGCAGGAAGGGGACCGAAAACGCCATGTCAGACGTTTGACCGCTCTGTTTTATTGTTCCATTGACGCGAGTTACCACAGTTAGATTCAGCGGATCCACATCATTAACGATAAATGGCCCCACCGGACAGAAGGTGTCGAAGGATTTTCCGCGGGTAAACTGTACGTCTTTGCGTTGCAGGTCGCGCGCGGTCACATCGTTTACGCACGTGTAGCCAAAGACATAGCTCAGCGGATCTTCGTCATCGGTGATTCGCCGCGCAGTTTTTCCGATAACCACGCCCAGCTCGCCTTCATGCTCAACTCGCCCCGATTCTGGAGGCAACTCGATAGATTCGCCATCGCCGATGATCGAGGACGGAGCTTTCAAAAACAATAGCGGCTCGTCGGGCATCTTGTTTCCCAGTTCGGCCGCGTGCTCCTGATAATTCCGTCCAACACAAACGATCTTCGACGGGCTTACCGGTGGCAGGATTGTGACTTCAGACAATGCGACAGGTTCGGTGATTGTGGGAAAGGCGCGTGGATCGAGTGCGAGATTCTTCTGCGCAAGCGGCAGAATCGCGTCTCCTTCCGGCACGCCGAAGCATGGCGCAGACCTGTTCCAGGTAATGAAACGACAAATACGCATCGGCACTTTGGACGAACGTTACGGCACCGTCTCCGACACCACTTCTGAAGGCGCGCTCACATTGCCCGCTCGATCAATCGCTGTCAGGTAATAGTAATAACGTCTGCCCGCTTCAACCCGCTCATCCTGGAAAGTGGTGCGCGTCAGCAGTTCGAGCGTCAACTTCTGCCATTGGTCTTTAGGCAGGTCCGGGTCGGTTGACCGATAGACGTTGTAGCCGACGACATCGGGCTCAGGGTTAGCTGGAAAGAATAAAGACAAACGGCCCGGAGCGGCAGCGATCGTTATCGACGAAGGCGCTGAAGGCGGAAATATGTCGTTTGGCGTAACAGTGATGGAATTTGAGTTTAGGCTTTCAACCTGCCCGCCCTCCGTACCAAGCGATACAGCCCGAACGACATAGCGGTAGTTTTCACCAAACTTGAAATTCTTATCGCTGAACTGCGTTCCCGATACGAGGGAAGTATTTAGGGCCGTCTCGCTGATTTCGGTCTGCGATTCTTCGATCCGGTAAACGTTATAACCGAGAAGATTGACCGGAGTTGATCCGTCGATGTTGGCAACGGGAGGTTGCCACGAAATCACAATCGCGTCCTCACGCACTTCGTTTCCGGTCGCAATGATAGTTGGGGCTTGCGCGACGCGCGCGGCTGGTTCGAGCAAAAGGAAGTTGGAGAACGATGCACGCTGGCCAGAAGAGTTTACATAACGAACTGCGTATCGCAGCCGGGTCGGTTCTCCACCAAGCTCAAGCGAATCCGCATAAGTGAGAACATCGCCGGCGTTTCTGATGTCTTCAAAAGTGACCGAGCCGATTAGTGTGGCGCGGGCTGCAAATTCTTCTTCTGTCAAAGCGAGCGGTGATCCCGGGCGTTCCGCGAGGCGATAGATATCAACGCGCCGTATGCTCTGCACGCTTTGATCCGATGCATTTCGCTGCGGTGCGGGCCAACTGAGGATCACCTGGTTTCCACGTTGCACGCCCGACAGTAGTTCTGTCCGCTGAGGCACACGTTCGACCGGAGGCAGCGGTGGCCTTCGTTTGCCGCAACCAATTACGAGCATCAACGCACCAAGGGCGATTGCCAATGCGATAAACCGTCGACTGTATTGTTTTGGCGGGAACTCCAGAGTGGATAGTTTCACAAGATGTACCGGCTGAGGTCCTGGTCCTTTACGGTTTCCGCGAGCATGGATTCCACGTAAGCGACATCGATGTTTTGTTTCTTCGGCTCCAAATCCGGTCCTTCGAAACTGATTTCTTCCAGGAGCTTTTCCATGATTGTTTGCAGCCGTCGTGCTCCGATATTTTCGGTGTTCTCGTTTACACGGAAAGCGAACCTCGCGATGGAATCGATTGCGTCATCCGAAAACTCGATAACTACGTCTTCAGTGGCCATCATCGCCTGATACTGCTTGATCAAGGCATTCTTCGGTTCTGTGAGAATGCGTTTGAAGTCGTCAACGGTAAGCGACTCCAGTTCTACACGAATGGGAAAACGGCCCTGCAACTCCGGAATCAAATCAGACGGCTTGGAAACGTGAAACGCGCCGGCGGCAATAAAGAGAATGTGGTCGGTTCTCACCATTCCATAACGCGTATTCACGGTCGTACCTTCCACGATTGGCAGAATGTCCCGCTGCACGCCTTCGCGAGATACGTCCGGACCATGTCCTGACTCTCGCCCGGCAATCTTATCGATCTCGTCAAGGAAGATAATTCCCGAGTCTTCAACTCGTTCAATCGCGGCACGCGCGACCTGGTCCATGTCAATCAGACGCTCTTCTTCTTCCGCAATCAGGTGCTCCATAGCTTCGTCAACTCGCATCTTTCGTTGCTTGGTGCGCCCCTGAAACATGTTGCCCAACATGTCTTTCATGTTGATGCCCATCTCTTCAACGCCCTGCGGTCCGGCGAGTTCAATGACAGGAAAATTCTTTTCGCGTATCTCGAGTTCGACGAGTCGATTGTCGAGTTTTCCATTACGCAGTTGAGTGCGAAGCTTTTCGCGAGTGGTCTGAAAGTGATCGTCGCGCGCCGGGTCGGCCGTTTGCTCGGGACTGGTTTCGCTTGACGTTTCAAAATCGTAAAGGCCGGCGGAAGACCTTGGTGGCGGCAGGAGCAGATCGAGAATCTGCTCCTCGACATTTAGTTCTGCCTTCTCGGAGATCTCGTCAACTTTTTCCTGTCGCGTCATCTCAACGGAGATCTCCGTTAGATCGCGAATCATGCTCTCAACGTCGCGCCCGACATAGCCCACTTCGGTAAACTTCGAGGCTTCGACCTTAAGAAAAGGTGAATCGGACATGCGCGCAAGGCGTCGGGCGATCTCCGTCTTACCAACCCCGGTCGAACCGATCATGATGATGTTCTTCGGCATTACGTCGACGGCCATCTCCGGCGGCAGTTTCTGTCGTCGAATTCGATTTCTTAAAGCGACTGCGACAGCGCGTTTCGCGTTGCGCTGACCCACGACATGCTTGTCGAGCTCCGCCACAATTTGGCGCGGAGTCATCTCGTCAAGTTGGATTTGCTCGTCTACTTCACCTTCTAAATAAATGACCATTACGATTAACCGTTATTAAGTGTCCCGACTATAGTTCTTCAACCACGATGTTTTGATTTGAGTAAATGCAAATCTCTCCCGCTATGCGCAAGCCCTCAACGGCGATGTCGCGCGCGGACAATTCTGTGTGCTTGGCGAGAGCTCGCGCGGCTGCCAGAGCGTAAGAACCGCCCGAACCGATTGCGAGCACTCCATCATCAGGCGCAATTACGTCTCCATTACCCGACAAAAGAAATGAGCTCTTTGCGTCGGCCACTACCAAAAGCGCCTCGAGATGGCGCAGCACTTTGTCAGTACGCCACTCTTTGCTGAGTTCGATGGCGGCGCGATCGAGATTCCCGTGATACTGCTCCAGTTTGCTTTCGAATCGCGTGAGCAGCGACAGCGCATCGGCAGTGGCTCCGGCGAAACCGGCCAGAATGCTGTCGTTATACAGCCTGCGGACCTTTCGGGCGTTCGCCTTCATCACGGTCTCACCCAGCGTCACCTGCCCGTCGCCGGCCAGCGCCACGTGCCCGTCTTTGCGAACCAGGAGGACGGTCGTGCTACGAATACGTAAATTTTCACTTTGCATTTTTATTAGCGGCAACTATAGGAACTCGTTTGAAGCCAAGTCAAGGAGACCACTTTCGCAAGTCGCGGCCGGGGAAGATGAGTTCGGAAAATCAGGCGAATGCGCAAGCAAATAGCTGGTGGCAGGGCGGAGAGGGGAGTCGGTCGCGTTTTAAGTTATCATAGTCGTGAGGTGAGTTACACGGGTCATATTATGAGCTTTTCAAATGATGAACGGCGTCCGCGCATTGGCTTAACGATGAGACTGGAGCTGGCGACTGACCGGTTCTATCTCGGGCGTTTTTACAGTGAAGCAATCGAAGCCGCCGGTGGAATTCCCATCCACATCAGCTTGATCCCGCGGCGCGATTATATTGCGGCTGTAATGGACCAGCTTGATGGCGTGTTGTTGCCAGGCAGTGACTCGGATGTCGATCCGTTGCGATATGGGGCCGAGCCACATCCTGAGCTGGGAACAGTTGTCCAGGTAAAGGACGAAACGGACTTGCTGGTGCTCGAGGAAATTGAAGCTCGCAACCTGCCGCTTTTCGCAATCTGTTTTGGGATGCAAGTTTTAAATGTGTCCCGCGGTGGAACTCTGATTCAAGATATCAACGCGCAAATTACTAACCCCATTAAGCATGAACAGGGAGCACCGCGAAATCGTCCGTCACACCGTGTGAAGTTAGATGACACCAGCCTCGTGCATGACCTAGCTGGCTCTCCTTCGGCGCTTGTTAACAGTCATCACCATCAGGCGTTGGAAACAGTTGGCCGCAACCTCAAGGCAACGGCGTGGGCCGGTGACGGGTTAATTGAGGCTGTGGAAGATGTGCGGCCGGAGCGGTTCGTGCTCGGCGTGCAATGGCATCCGGAGCTGGGCTGGGAATCGGATGATTTTTCGCAAGCGTTGTTTCGCGAATTTATCGCGGCCGCGCAACAGCACGCCGACAGAGAAGGGAAGCAGTCTTCAATTTCATCGATAGAGCAGCCGTCAAATATCGCCTACGGTGAGAGAGCGGAATCGTGACGTCGCAACTGGATCAGCTCTCACTCAACGAACGCGTCGCGATAGTAACCGGGGGCTCCCGCGGAATCGGCCGCTCCGTGGCTGAATTGCTTTCAGCGATGGGCGCAACAGTAGTTATCAATTACGCTCACAATGCCGGCGCTGCTGCGGAGACTGTAAATAGGATTCACGGAAGCGGGGGAAAGTCGCTGGCGGTTGAGGCAGATGTTTCCAAACCTTCAGAAGCTCGTCATCTAATTCAAAAGACTACCGATCATTTCAGCCGTTTGGACATCGTCGTCTGTTCTGCAGGCATCTGGGAAGGTTCACCCGTAGAAACGATGACAGAGGAAATGTGGGACCGAACGCTCGAGATAAACCTTAAGGGCACTTGGGCCGTATGTCAGGCGGCGATCCCCGCGCTGAAAAGAAGTCGCTACGGAAGAATCGTAGTGATTAGTTCCACTGCCGGCCAACGCGGGGAGGCGTTCTATGCGAACTATGCTGCGTCGAAGGCGGGACAAATTGGGTTTGTGAAGTCACTCGCGGTTGAACTCGGCGGATGGGGAATTACAGTTAATGCCGTTGCGCCGGGGTGGGTCGATACTGAAATGACAGCCGAAGCATTAGGTGACGCAGAAGAGCGGAAAGCGATAGCGGCAAGCATTCCGATAGGGGCGATTGCTCAGCCCGAAGACATCGCCGGCCCAGTCGCTTTTCTCTGCACGGATTGGGCGCAACACATTACAGGTGAGGTTTTGAATGTGAATGGCGGGTCAGTGCTGTGCGGATAACCTAAGGCATTACATTAACCGCAGGGATTAAAACTAATCGATGGCGAAAAAGCGGGCAGTAAAACTTGGAGTTGAGAAATTACTTGAACGCCCCGACGAGCATTTAAAAGGTGCCCGGGTCGGACTAATCTGCAATCAAGCGTCGGTAGATCATGGCTACCGTCATGTGGCTGACGTTCTCTTTGAGCATCCTGATGTTGATCTGCGTGCGTTGTTTGGGCCTCAACACGGCATTCGGGGCGACGTCCAGGACAACATGATCGAGACGGATCACGCGATCGATAGCGTTACCGGCCTGCCCATTTATTCGCTCTACAGCGAGACTCGAGAACCCACCGCAGAGATGTTAAAGGACTTGGATGTGCTCGTGTTTGACATGCAGGACGTCGGCTGCCGCATCTACACCTTCGCTTACACGATGGCGAACTCGATGGCTGCGGCGCGAAAATTTGGCAAGAAGGTAATTGTTTGCGACAGGCCGAACCCAATAAATGGTCGACAGGTGGCCGGCAATGTTCTGGAGCCTCAGCAGGCATCGTTTGTTGGTTTGTTTCCCATTCCGACGCGGCACGGCATGACCCTCGGTGAACTAGCGCGGTTGTTCAATCAGCAGTTTGGCCTTGGCTGTGAGCTTGAAGTCATAACGATGGACAATTGGGACCGCGACTGCTGGCAAGACGAAACTGATGCGCCGTGGGTAATGCCTTCGCCAAACATTCCGACTCTGGATTCTGCGACGGTGTTTCCGGGCACGGTTCACTTCGAAGGGACACAGATTTCAGAAGGGCGAGGGACCACACGGCCGTTTGAACTCATCGGAGCACCGTACATTCCGCCAGAGGAATACGCGGCACAGTTGAACGGACTGTCTTTGCCGGGCGTATATTTCCGAAGTTGTATGTTTCGGCCGACATTCCAGAAGCACGGCAACGTCACTTGCGGCGGAGTTCAGATTCATGTACTCGATAGAGATAAATTTGAACCTGTCACCACGGGGCTGTCGATGGTTAAGGTGGCCTATGAACTATGTACCGAAGAATTTCGTTGGAAGGATCCACCGTACGAATACGTTTACGACCGCAATCCATTCGATGTGATCGCGGGAACTTCACGGATTAGGGAAACTATAGAACGAGGTGGTTCGGTTGAAGAGATGTCTGAGGACTGGCGTTCGGGACTTGAGGAGTTTAAGCGGCTGCGAGACGCGCACCTTCTTTATTAATGTTAACGTTTGTCTTTAGGAGTCGGGTTGCCGACGATTAAAGTTTCGGATTAAGAAGAAGACGAGCAACGGTTCAGATAGACCCTAACGTGTTGGATTAAGATCGATAGTCATGGAGGCTCATTTGGCAAAGGTGGAAAAGGAAAGCTTGGTCGGCTCGGATCCCGTTGAGGCCGCACCGCCTAGAGCATGGCTAATGGGATTCGCAGCTTGGCTTGTGCCGGGGTTAGGTCACTTGCTGCTCGGTCGCTGGTTGCGCGCCCTCCTGCTCGGAGGATCGGTCTGGATCGCATTCTTGAGTGGCATATGGATGGGCGGACATCTGTTCATCGTTAAAGCGGATGAACAGGGAACCTCTGCGCTGTACCAACTGCCGCCGATGATCGCTAATCTGGGAACAGGCCTTTTATACATCTGTTGCTGGTTTTTTGGCGTGGGCTTTTCTGATGATCTAGTGAATGCTGCGCGAGCCACTTATGAATACGGAAATACTTTTCTGCTAGTCGCCGGCCTGCTGAATTATCTGGCGATGCTGGACGCATTTGACATTGCTGCCGGGAGGAAATCATGAGGCATTTTTTGGTTATGACTGCCTTCGCGCTCCTGGCCGCTGTTGTGTTTGGAGCTGTCGCCAAGGAAACGCGCCGCGAGCAGCTCGCGTACGGCGTTAAAGTTTTTCTTGAGTTCATTGTGATCGGCCTGGCGCTCGGCTGGGTCCTATACTTTCTCCCGTTGTAATGAGCGGAGTTTGAATGCCGTCCTTTGAGACTGAAGCTCTGGTCCTGCGCACATACAACTTTGCCGAGGCAGATAAAATCGTTGTTTGTTTGACGCGCAGCTCCGGCGTCGTTCGCGGCGTTGCGAAGGGTTGCCGCAAGTTGAAAAGCCGCTTCGGTGCGTCGCTGGAGCCCTTCACGCTAACCAAAATCTCCTATTACCACAAAGAGAACCAGGAACTTGTATCCCTGCGGCAAGCGGAGATCGTCAAGTCGCATTTTGATCTCTCAAGCCAGGCAGAGACGCTCGCAGCGCTCGCCTACATGGGCGACCTCGTGGTTGAGTTTTCGCCGCCGTTTGAGCAAAACGAAAGATTATTCAGGATGGTAAATGCGTGTCTGGAGGCGATAGCTGAATCGCAGACTGAGCTGCAAAGTATTCTCAGGTACTTCGAAGTGTGGCTACTAAAGCTTGAGGGTTACTTGCCCGACATTCGGCGCTGCGGGGAATGCCATCTGGTTTTTGGCGAGACTGAGTCGGCGTACCTGGGAACGGATCTGATGTTCCGGTGCAGGCGATGCGGAAAGGGAAGCGGCCACATGCTGTCGCGACCTTTACAAAGTCAATTGACCGCAACTCAAAAGCTCGCGCCTTACCGGTTTGCGCAGGAGGCGCGCGAGCTACCTGAAAGTATCCATCGCGAAATGGCCCAGCTCACGCACCAACTGATCGGACGCGTTCTGGAGAAACAGCCGCGCTTGCGGCCGACGTTGCATTAGCCTCAGGGTTTACTTTTAATGTTAGGTATTAACAAGCTAGTACCGCGATACGTTTTCCAAAGCGCACTTCCTTACGCCGCGCTAGCGCTCGCCCTTTTGACCGCCATCATGTTTGCCCAGCAGGCTGGGCGTTTCGCCGAGATCGCACTTTACACTGACCTGCCGTTGTCGCTCGCTTTTCAAATCGCAATCGCACTTCTTCCCGGCGTCCTGGTTCTCACGATCCCGGTGGCTGTGCTGGCTGGAATCGTAATCGGTTTCGCACGGATGGGAAGCGACAGCGAAATTGTTGCGCTGCGCACTGCCGGAGTAGGCACATGGACACTCCTTTGGCCGGCTTTGCTCATTGGTGCAATAGCGACTATCGCTACAACTTTTCTCCACATGAGCGAAGTGCCGAACTCGGCTCGAGAGTTGCGCCGTGTGGCGCTTCAAGGGGCGCTACGAAAGCTCGAATCCCCCGTCGATCCTGGCACCTTCAACACTGAAATTCCCGGTTACGTCATCTACGTTAAGGACGGCGACAAAGCTCAGGGATCGTGGGCGAGAGTGTTCATTTATGCTCAGCAGGCTGATAGATCCACGCGCGTTGTTACGGCTCGATCAGGTCGAATCGATTCATCCGGTGAAAAGTCGGAGCTTGTACTTAGTGACGCGGTGGCTTTAAGAATTCCCGCAGCGGATGATCCTGACCGTTCATACGTAGCTGAACGATTAGAACAACTTCGTATCGCCATCGACACCGGACGCGCATCCTTGCTGGATCGGATGAGCAGGGAAGAAATCAAAGCGGACGAGATGAATTGGACGGAACTGCGACAACAGGCGGCGTCAGGGACAGCTGAGGAAAGAAATGAAGCTGAGAGAACACTTCACCGCCGCCTGGCCTTATCCGTTGCACCGCTGGTGTTTGCTCTTTTCGGTGGACTGGCAGGTATGCGGATACGTCGAGGCGGACGAGGCGTTGGCGTGCTGCTATCGCTCGCTGTAGTAGTTGTCTATTACTTGATTTCTTTGCTGGGCGAATCGATCGTGCGGACGAATACCGTTCCCGCGATAGTTGGACAATGGCTGGCCACAGTGGTTGTGGTTGCTGTGAGCCTGCTTCAACTTTACGTCGGCGGCTCAGCACGGTGGTCCATCGTCGGAAAGCTCTTCCGAAATAAAGCCGAGTCGTCAATAGCTGCAAAGCCTTCGACGCAGCAACAACAACATACGTTGGGCGCAGGCCGTTCTGGTTTTCCCAGCTTGCTCGACACCAGTTTATTTCGAACCCTCGCGGTTAGTTTCGCTGTCGGGTTCGTCGCCCTCGTTGCCATTTTTATTATCTTCACGTTGTTTGAGTTATGGCGATTTGTAGGTGCGAACAACATTCCCATTTCGATAGTCGCGAAATATTTGATGTTCCTGACGCCGTTGGTAGCAGTTGAATTGTTTCCAGCCACGATGCTGATCACGGTTTTGATTACTTACGCATTGCTGGCACGTCGCAGCGAGGCGGTTGCATGGTGGGCCTCAGGACAGAGCGTTTACCGGTTGATGATTCCGGGATTGCTTTTCGCGATTGCTGCAGGCGCGTCTGCGTGGTTACTGCAGGAGCATGTGATGCCGACTGCAAATTTACGGCAGGAAGCATTGCGGGCGCGAATTCGCGGCGGTCAACCGCGCGCTATCACTGGCACAGGGCGGCAGTGGCTAGCGTCGCCGGAAAAGGGCCGCTTTTATTCGTACGAATTCGATGAACAACGCGAAGTGTTGGCGGATCCGGCGATCTACGAATTGGACCAGGAGGGTGTTCATCTACAGCGTGTAACGACGGGAACGCGTGGCCGCTGGGCCAATGCGTCGGAATTGATTGTTGAGGAGGCGGAAACTGTTGAACTGACCGGGATGATTGTTCAGCACCAAAGACTTGGCGAAACGAAACTAACCGGTGTGGATGGGCCGCAGGTGTTTCGACCTACCGTTGATAAACCCTCGCAGCTGAGTGTTGTCGCGCTGACGAATTATCTGAAGGCCGCCAAACAGCGAGGCGTTGATGTGTCAGCCTTGTCGGTGGCGCTGCAGCGGAAATATGTGAATCCCTTCAGCGTAATCGTAATGGCGTTTATTGGAATGCCGCTCGCACTCGCCTTCGGACGCCGAGGAGCCATCGTCGCGCTGTGCGTCGCCGTCGGAGTCAGTATTGTTTACTGGGGAATCGGAGGAGGTTTTCAGCAGTTAGGGAATCACGGAATGTTGCCGCCTGAGGTTGCGGCCTGGTCCCCGCCGGTGATCTTTGCAGCGGCAGGGACCTATTTTCTATCGCGCGCGCGCACCTGACTAGGTGCCGGTTTCCCAGCTCGAGATGTACTCGAGTTGTTCCGCGGTCAAAGTGTCAATCGAAAGCCCAAGCGCCTGAAGCTTCAAGCTGGCAATCTCAGTATCGACTTCCGAGGGAAGCAGGTGAACGCCCGGTTTCAACTCTCCTTTGCGCTTCACCAGGTATTCAACTGAAAGGGCCTGATTAGCGAAACTCATGTCCATCACGCTGGCAGGATGTCCCTCCGCCGCCGCGAGATTGATGAGACGACCCTCACCCAAGACCATCACGCGGTTGTTAGATGACTTGAGTTTGTATTCCTCTACAAACGGCCTGACACTCACCACGTCTTCAGACATCTCACGCAGCGCGACCAGGTTGAGTTCCAGATCGAAGTGACCGCTGTTACATACGATGGCGCCGTCTTTCATTTGCTCAAAGTGCTGGCCATCGATCACGTGGCGATTACCGGTGACCGTGATGAAGATGTCGCCGATGGGCGCTGCTTGCGCCATCGGCATAACTCGGAAGCCATCCATCACGGCTTCCACTGCCTTGATCGGATCGATTTCAGTAACGATGACATTCGCGCCCATGCCTCGCGCGCGTGACGCGACGCCTTTGCCACACCAGCCGTAACCAACAACCACTATGTTTCGTCCCGCGAGCAGAATGTTGGTTGCGCGAATGATGCCATCAAGGGTGGATTGACCAGTGCCGTATCGATTGTCAAAAAAGTGTTTCGTTTGAGCGTTGTTGACGGCGATAGAAGGGAAGGTCAGAACACCCGCAATTTCCATTGCCTGTAAACGCTGGATGCCGGTAGTGGTCTCTTCGGTCGAACCGATTAGCTCTTTAACTTGATCGGCGCGTTCCTTAAGCAGAGTCGCAACCACGTCTGACCCGTCGTCGATAATGATGTCAGGGTGCGAATCGAGTGCAATGCGCACGTGGCGGTTATAAGTCTCAGTTGACTCGCCTTTGATCGCGTAAACCGGAATGCCCCAATCGGAAACGAGTGATGCAGCGACGTCGTCCTGCGTCGAAAGGGGATTGGAAGCGATGAGGACTGACTCGGCTCCGCCCGCCTGCAGCGCGCGCGCGAGGTTTGCCGTCTCCGTCGTGATGTGAGCGCAGGCAACTAACCGCACGCCCTTGAGTGGCTTTTCATCGCCAAACCGCTCTCGAATCAGGCGAAGAACGGGCATCTCACGTTCCGCCCATTCAATTCGCTGCTTACCGTGTTTGGCCAGGCCAATGTCTTTTACATCAAACTCCATAGCGCGTGTTGCACTCATTAAAATGCCATCCTTTTAAATGATTTGAAGTGGGCGACGGTTAGATGCCGGCGGCGCTGCGAAGTGCCTCGGCTTTGTCAGTCGCTTCCCAAGTAAAGCCGTCGCGGCCGAAGTGTCCGTAGGCGGCAGTCGCCTTATAAATGGGCCGTCGCAGGTTCAGCGATTCGATGATACCGCGCGGGGTAAGTTCGAAATGGTCGCGCACCAGTTTCTCGAGGGCCGCTTCCGAAATCCGGCTCGTGCCATTTGTCTGAACGTTGACTGAAACGGGATCGGCAACGCCAATCGCATAAGCCAACTGCACCTGGCAACGATCCGCCAGGCCGGCAGCCACAATATTCTTCGCGACATAGCGCGCCATGTAAGCGGCAGAACGGTCGACCTTCGTCGGGTCCTTGCCCGAGAATGCGCCGCCACCATGCGGAGCATAGCCGCCATACGTATCAACAATGATCTTGCGGCCAGTCAAACCACAATCTCCCTGTGGGCCACCAGTAACAAAACGTCCGGTCGGATTGATGTGATACTTGGTGTCGCTGTCGAGCAGCTCGTCAGAAACTGTGTGCTGGATTACTTTCTCTTGAATCTCCGCACGCAGTTGTTCGTTGGTTACATCGTGAGCATGCTGAGAAGAAATGACTACCGCCTCTACTCGAAACGGTCTGCCGTCGCGATACTCGATCGTGACTTGAGATTTTCCGTCGGGCCGAAGATAGGGAAGCTCACCCGACTTGCGTACCTCTGACAAACGCCTCGCCAGCATGTGCGCTAGCTGAATCGGCAACGGCATTAGCTCCGGCGTTTCATTACACGCAAAACCAAACATCAAGCCCTGGTCGCCGGCGCCGCCGGTGTCCACGCCCATCGCGATATCGGGTGACTGTCGATCGATTGCCGACAACACACTGCACGTGTCAGCGTCAAAGCCAAACTTGGCCCTCGTGTATCCAATTTCTCTGATCGCTTCGCGCGCGACGCGGCTGTAGTCGATGCGAGCCTCAGTCGTTATTTCTCCAGCCACGACGACGAGGCCGGTGGTAACGAGGGTTTCGCACGCAACCCGAGCCTTCGGGTCTTCGGATAGGGCGGCGTCTAGAACTGCGTCTGATATTGCGTCGGAAATCTTATCGGGATGGCCTTCGGTGACAGACTCAGAGGTAAACAGAAAACCGGATTCAGTACTCAAGCAAACTCCTTACACTCACGGATGAGAATTGGACGTAGGAAAAGACCGCGTAATGTAACAGTCGCGCTTAAACAGTGTCAAGACAAGGGGCATCTCTCGGTAGCGACTTAAATAGCACCGGAACACACTTCTAACTAGCCGCCAACCACGCGGTTGCTGAATTGCCGGGATCCTAAGTTGAGTGACTAGAAAACGCTGAGCATCGTCAGCAATACAGCAAATAACTCGCTTTCGGGCGCACCGTCAGTTGAGGGGATATGCCCCGTCGCTGTCTTCGTTGGATCTTCTCTAACAATCCCGGTTGAGGGTATCTCTCCGCCGAAGGCCGTTACCGACAATGCACACGTAACCGCAACTGCAATCACAAACCTTTTCATCTGTTTTTCTCCTTTGGATTGAGGATGCAAGACAGCTTGCATTAACAGAGAATGAGAAAGTAATCAAACTTCTTGCAGTACGGCGGAAGTGTCGGTAACATCCGCGCCGAAGTAGGCTGGTTTCTTACACTCACTGGAAAGGGTTTATCTCACTTGAAGATAACCTCACCAAAGCTCCGCACCTCCAATCTAACGGCGAACGATGAAGCCCTACTCAGGTGTAAGGCCGCCTTCGAGCAATATGATCGGGAAGATCATACCGGCGCTCAGGCAACGATGCGGAGCCTATGGAAAGGCATCGGCGAACGTCCAGACACTGCAGGTTTGCGTGATTCGGTTGAGGCGGAAGTCTTGTTGTGTATAGGTGTACTGACTGGATGGATCGGTAGCAAAACTCAAGTCAAAGACGCGCAGGAAACCGCTAAGAACTTGATCGGCGAGGCGATCAATTATTTTGAGTCCGTCGGCGATCCTATCCAGGCGGCGGCGGGGCGTGTAGAGCTTGCTTATTGTTATTGGCGCAATGGTGAAATGAACGAAGCGCGGATCATGGTGCGCGAGGCATTAGAGAGACTTACAATCGAAGGCGATACCAGGGCCAAGGCAATTCTAAAACTCGTCACTATCGAGTGGACCAGCGGACACTATTTTGAGGCGTTAACGATTCTGAGGGACAACGCTACCCTCTACCAAAAGATTTCTAACTATACGACCAAGGGTGCCTATCACAGTCAAATTGCGATTGTGCTCCGTAACCTTGCGACGCCCGACAATCGCAGCGAGTATTTCCAGCGCGCGGTCAACGAATACAAAGAAGCAGACCTAAACTTCAAACTAGCTCGCAATCCGATCTATCGAGCGGATGTTAAGAACAATGTTGGCTTCCTGCTTTACAAATTGTCCCGGTTTAGAGAGGCACATAAATATCTCGATGAAGCTCGCCGTTTAACTGTTGCTTTCAAAGATAAGTCTCGCACAGCTCAGATTGACGAAACACGGGCGCAGGTATTAATCGCAGAAGGGAAATTCGCTCAGGCCGAAGCCGTAGTAGGTAAAGCCGCGTCAGTATTGGCCAAAGGTGGGCATTTCTGTTTAGTTACCGAAGCCCTGATTACACAAGGTATAGCGTTAGCCCGTGGAGGAAAACTTGAACGTGCAGAGCTTGTGTTTCAAAGGGCTATCGAGACTGCATTACGTGTAGATGCCCACAGTAAGGCAGGAGTGGCGGCGCTAACGTTGATCGAAGAGGTAAGTGAGTTGCCACCGGCAACGCTGCAAGCCGCTTACGAACGGGCGCGAGAATGGTTATCCGACTCGCAAAGCCAGGAAATCCTGTCGAGACTGAATACCGCTGCCGGAAAATTTGTTTCTAGTGTGCGGTTAAGCGCAGAGGATGCGACAGAAATCCTTTTGACCAAAGGTGTTGACTTTCAAACGGGCATTTTGGATGCTGAGCGGGACATGATTAGAAAAGCATTGGCTCAAGCAAATGGAAGCGTCACTCACGCGGCTATACTGTTAGGGCTGAGCTATCAAGCTCTAGCATACATCATCGAATCCAGACACAGAGAATTACTGAAAGACCGCACTCCTATCCGACGCCGCACTCCCAAACGGGACAACTAGCCACTGACAAGCAAAAGGGCGTCACCGCCTCATGAAGGGTAACGCCTTACACGTCCAGGGTAGTCTGACGATACACCGGAGGGATGCGTTGGTGTTCGGAAATGGCGTCGTAGCCTAAGAGCGTGACAATCGTAGCGAGTAGAGCAAGCAGTATGGCCGTGATTCTAATTGTGCGACGGCTCAGCATACCTGTGAGTGTACGATGCCTGTACCACAACTCAAAGGTATCGGTTTTAGATTAGGACACTACCGGCTAAGAGGGTGGGTTCTAATCTGATAGTAGGCGTTTGAAGTAGGCGCACACGGTATCAATGCCTTTAGTGTCTGTTCCAGCCACGCCAATCGCGACTAATTCCCAACCTTCGGCACCCAGCCTGTTGAGCTCGGACTCGCGCGGCCACCCCGTAGTAATCCTGTATTCCCACTTTTGCATAAGCCCCTCCTAAAAAAAGTAGTACTAAATAGTACATTGACTAATTCAGACCGGATCCGAAAAGACGGAACAGCGGCGTGCAATATTCGGGACGCCCTCGCCCCCAGGAAACTGTTGACTACCAACCCCACGTAGGCATATTGTCTCAAATCAATTTTTAGGCTCGCCTCCACGCCTGTTCCCGACGCAGCCCTTTTGTTATGAGCCTCGTTTTACGGACGTTCACCCTTGCACCCGTCGAGTCCAATCCACAATGTCTAACCCAACAACCAAAGCTCGCGTTGCCTTAGTGCAGATGCCTTGGGGCGCTGTTTCCCAAGCTTCAATCGCGCTCGGCATCCTGAAACAGATCGGCAAAAATGACGGCTTCCAGGTCGACGTCCACTACCTGAATATGGAGTTTGCGGCGATGGTGGGGTTCGAGCTTTACGAGAACATCTCGGTCAGGTCTGCCCTGGATCCTGAATGGTTTTTTTCCACGGCATTGTTTGGACCAAACGGTATGGGTTTGATGAAGAACACCTGGGACGATCTGTTTTCAACAGATGTCGGTGCGCAAACAGCAGAACGATTAAAGGCTTTGACTGGGTCCGAGTCGTCCTGCCGCAACATTGCGACGGAAATCGTTCCACAGTTTATTGACGATTGCCTGACTCGCATTGACTGGGAGCCGTATCGAGTGATCGGTTTCTCAACAACCTTTGCTCAAACACTCTCGTCACTGCTGCTCGCTAAAAATCTGAAGGAGCGTTATCCCGACAAGAAGATCATCTTTGGCGGCGCCAACGTCGATGCAGAGATGGGTTACGAGTTACTGAAGGCCTTTGGCTGGATTGATTACGTTGTGCACGGAGAAGGTGAGGAGGTCTTTGCGCCACTCCTCAACCAGATTGCTTCAAATGGGAATGTGCCCAAGCCGTTACCTGGAGTTTCGGCGCGTCACGGTGAGCAGCTGCTGGCAGGGTTTGCTGACTGCCAAATGCTTAAGGACCTCAACCAATCACCGGTGCCCGACTATTCAGACTACTTTGTGGAGGCTGAACGAACCGGAATCGATCGAATGGCCCAGGTCCAACTTCCATTCGAATCGTCGCGTGGCTGTTGGTGGGGAGCAAAGTTTCATTGCACGTTCTGTGGTTTGAACCGCGACACGATGGCCTTCCGCAAAAAGTCACCCGACAGGGTTTATGACGAACTCCTGGAGTTCGCAAGCAAATATCGATGTCTGACGATGAACGCCACCGACAATATTATCGATATGGACTACTTCAAGGAGTTGCTTCCGAAGTTAGCGGAAAGCGAAGTGGATTTTCAGCTCTTCTATGAAGTTAAGGCGAATTTGCGCAAAGACCAGATTCAACGTCTGGCGGCGGCCGGTGTCACTCAGATACAGCCAGGTATCGAAAGTCTGAACACCGAGATCCTGCGAATGATGCAGAAGGGAGTGTCGGCGATTCAGAACATTCAATTGTTGAAGTGGTGTTTTGAATACGACGTCGAGCCCTCATGGAATATTCTTTACGGCTTTCCCGGAGAGCACGCCGGCCAATATGAAGAGCTTCCAAATATTCTCCGGTTGCTGTTCCACCTGCCGCCACCTGTCGGCGTCACGCCAGTTATATTCGAACGCTTCAGTCCGTATCATTCAAATACCGCGAAGTACGATTTGAAGCTTAGACCGTTTCCAATTTATGGACTGCTTTACCCGGAGAGTTTAGTCGACTACGAGAAGCTCGCTTACTACTTTGAAGGCGAGTGGGGCCAGGAGCAGGATCCTCAAGACTACATCCAACCGACGATTCATGCTTACAGTGAGTGGGTCAATCGCTGGCTGAAAAATGAAGTGCTGTTCTATTACGAACGGGGACCGGGATTCATGACCCTCCATGACAACCGGCCGCTACAAAACGACGGCGAAACTCTTCAGGGCCGAAAGATCGTTCTCGACGAGCTGCAGTCTCGAATTTATTTATTTTGTGATCGAATTCAACCGTTGCGCGCGATTCATAAATTGCAAAACGAGTATACGGAAGAAGAAATTAAATCTCTGTTGGACCAATTTGTGGAAAACGGTTTGATGTTTCGCGAAGACGATTCTTACTTATCACTTGCAGTGCGTTGTCGTTCAGCTTTCAGGCAACGCCAAACAAAGAGAACGGCGTAACGCGAACATATCTGCGGAGTTAATTGATTTAGATAAAACGAGATCTAAACGTCGTGGTTGTTTCGCTTCAGTCTGACTGACTTTACCTTGACTCTACTGGAACCATGAGTGTATACACCTTGCGCACCCTACAACTACAAAACCTCGAAAGGAGTCCTCGTCATGCCACCAGGATTGCAAATATTTAATGTTAACTACACCCTCGCACGAAAGATCTTCAAGCCGATCATTGTGTGTGATATCTCGCCGCGCATCGCGGTTCAGGTCATCAATGTTGAGGGTGCTAATGAACAAGAGCTTCTCGGTTCGATCCGTGCGTTGACCGCGTGGGACATGTCTAACGCGGTAACTGAGGGCCAGCTCAAAAGTTCGCCACAGTAAACCTCCACTATCAATCGCAACTAACTACCTAAGCTGTGTACCGCCGTGGATTGATCTCTGCCACGGCGGTGCCGGCTGAGAATTCCTCTCTGCGGTGACCACAGTGAACACAAACAACCCTGAGCACCCGTACGAAGGTCTGTCATATTTGTTTGGACTCGCCACCGACTGGCTGGCTCTTTCCGAGGGCGCAAATGTGCCTCTCGAACTCGCGGTTCATGAAATGCAATGGCGCGGGGACTGGAGATTTTCGATCTATCGAACTCCGGAAAACATTGAAGGCGTCGGGGTGGTGATGCCGGGAGGGGACTGGTTTCTCGAAGCGCGAGGAAGTTCAGCAGCCGCGTTCCTGACCAAGACAGCCATCATTCATGGACGGCATCCCGCAACCCTCACGACAACAGAAAATGTCAGCGCGTTAGTTCAACCGTATCTTTCGGAATATGGCGGCATCAAGCGGCAGCAAACTTTGCTGATATTGAAATGTAGCAAGCGGCTCGAGAGTCAGCAGGGACGATGGGCCACCGACGCTGACATTCCAGCGTTGCAAAAATATGTGGGCCAAATGGAACGCGATCAGATCAAGGGCATGGACACATCATGGGAAGGATTGATTGCTCGCCAAGAGCTCGCAGTGGTTTCCCAGGACGATGGGATCGTGGGTTCGATTAAGCGTTATGGCCCAGGGCCCTCTTCTGCCGGAATTGCAGACCTTTATGTCGCGCCAAAATCGCGCGAAAAGAAGATTGGAACTCAACTAACCGGGTTTGTGGTCAACGAAGTCCTGGCTCAGAGGCGGGCAGTATATGCCTTCGCTGATGAATCCGATTCGGCCACGCTCGAGTTTTACCGTAAGCTGGGATTTGAACAGGTCGGAAAGTGTTACAAAATGTACTTCGACTAATACCCGGCGCCGTCAGGCACTTCTACTGACTCTCCAAAAAATCCCTGACCTAATTACCACCCATCAATTAATCCTTCGCGCATGACAACCGCAGAACAAACAGTTGTTTTCCTGGGTCCGTCCCTGGATTCCGGCGAGGCAGGGAATTATCTCAAAGCACGATTTCTCCCTCCCATTCGCAGAGGTGATCTGCCAAGAGTCGTCTCTGAAAGCGCTCGAAGGATAGGCATTATTGACGGTGAATTTGGCCAATCGCTCGCCGTTTCAGTCATGGAAATTGCTGCCGCACTAAAGGACGGAGTTCAGATCTGGGGCGCAGCTTCGATGGGCGCGCTGAGGGCGGCCGAATGCCAGTCTGCGGGAATGATCGGAGTGGGGTGGATATTTCAAAATTATGCGGAGGGATTAATCAAAGCGGATGACGAAGTCGCACTGCTATTCGATCCGCGAACCTCCAAAGCCACCACCATTCCGCTGGTGAATGTGCGGTGGGCGATGAAGACGGCCATCCAGTCAGATGTGTTATCGCCGTCTGCCGAAGACGGTTTGCTTCAGTTGGCGCGAGGAGTTCGTTACACGACACGTACCTATTTGACGCTTTTAGATGCAGCGTCCAACTCGCCATTGATCGATGAAATGCGAACCTTGGTCGAGTTTATGCAAACAAATCCATTGCTATGCGATCGAAAACGACTCGATGCGATCTTATTACTCGAGTCGATGCAGGGAAACGGCTCAATCAAAGGATCAACCGATACGGATAATGGCTAGCCCGAATCCTAATTTGCAGGATAGTGAGGTCCTGCCTCCGTGCCCCGTTGACGCTCCCAACTGGCGGCGTTATCGCGCGTCGGAAATTCTTCCGGTAGCCGAACGCGAAGCACGAGCACTCGGTGCGGCCCGACTGTCAGACCTTAGCGGGCTTGATGAATTGGGTACTCCATGTTGGCAAGTGGTTCGTCCGAACGCGCTCGACATCGCCGGAAACGTCACGGTACTAACGGGAAAAGGCTGGAATGAAGAGCACGCTTCGCTTGGCGCGTACATGGAATTCCTTGAGCGCCACTGGGCCGAGCGTTCTGATGTGCCTTACATCATCGCGCGGCCTTCAGAGCTGGAGAAAAAAGGCGAGTGGTTTATTCCACTTGCGGTAATGCCTTTGCCGGTCGGTGTTGCTGATCCCCTGGACCAACCGCTCGCGTGGGTTTCCGGGACTACACTTCAAGGCCGGCAAATTTGGGTGCCCGCACATGACGTGCTTTGTCCTTTCGTTCCGCCCCCGGGCACGGCGAATCCGCCAATCTGGCGAAGCAATGGCCTGGCATCAGGTGGCCATCTCACCGAGGCCGTCTTCTACGGTCTTCTGGAAGTAATTGAACGAGACGCGATGGCCGTCGCGGAGATGAACCATCTTGGAACGAGCGTAGATCTCGCAAACTTTCCATCACCGTCAGTACAAGAGCTCAAACAAAAACTGGCGTCATTGGAGATCGAGCTCGAGGTTAAGCAAATTCCGGCGATTGGCGACGTTTTCGTCTTTGCAGCTTTCCTCGATGATCGGCAAGCCGGTAATCCGCTCCGATTAGTGGGCGGCCAGAGTGCGCACGTTGATCCGTTTCTGGCCATCGAAGATGCGATTCTGGAAGCAGTGCAAACTCGCGCAGTAATGATCTCGGGAGCGCGAGAGGATTTGCAGCGCCACGACGAATTCGTTTCTGTCGGCTATGAGACTGCGAGAAGGGAAGCGCGCTGGTGGTTTGATCCTACGGAAGAAAGAATAGCTGCAAACAGTGGGCCGGTTCCGCTTCCCCCGGATCTTGCTAATGTCGTCTACCGGATTGCACAGAAACTCCGCTCACAGAAGTTTTTTCCCGTAGTTTACACACGGCTTTCACCGCCTGATGCGAAATTGCCCGTCGTGCGAGTCGCAGTGCCAACCTGTTCGGAAATCTCACACGAGAACGTTCGACTTGGACGTAGACTCCTTGAGGCTTATCACGCTCGTTAAGGTTAAGATCGGTCCTAGGTTCCCGGTCCCCAGTCTTGCAAGCTGTCTAAGACTAATCTGCGTAATCGGCGGATAGCCGACTTTTAACCTCTGGACCTCGTTAAATCGCGCAGTGCGTCTTTGCCAACCCAGCGTGCGCTCGCGTTCGTCGATTCTGATAAACGTTTGGCGACTTTCAGCGCTTCAACTTTTAAACCAGGACTTCGCCGGCCCACTCCGCGCAAGGCCCAGCTCACGCCTTTCTTCACAAAGTTTCGATCGTCGCTTGCTGCTCGTTCGACGAGTGGCAGGCAACGCGTGAATGGTTCGTCGGGGGATTTTTTGTCATGGCCGGCGAGACTGGCAAGCAATGCGAAAGCCGCGCGCTTAACAAACTCATCTTTCCGTTTGGACCATTGCACAACTTTGCCGAAGGCGTGGGGCGTCTTATCAAAAAGATGGAAGCAAAGCGTGTCGCAAATTGCCCAGTTATCAAAGTCTTTGCACCAGCGATCCATTTGAGCTGGCGTCACCAGGCTTGGGTCGTCAACAAATGCGGCCAGCATTCGCGCCTCATACCATCCGGTTTGCCAAAGCCCTTCGGCCAAATCGTGATTATGTCCAAGTTGTTTGCCCAGGTCGCGTATCTTGCCGACGGGCACGCCAAACGCGTTATCAGACGGGATGGCATATCGCGCCATGCCGTCGCGTGTTTTCTTTGTACCTAGCCGCTTCAGCTCCGCCACCGCAGCCTTGACCTGTGCCGAAACGTCCCGTTCGGCCTGCGACTTTCGCATAAGGACCTTCTCCTGTAGTCCAGAATTGTTTACTCGGCGTGCAGGTCGGCGGAAAGTCCCAATCCTGGCTCATAAGGCTAGCCATTCTACCGTCTAACAGGATTCGTTCCACACTTACTTAAGACGGCTGGCAGCCAGTATCTTTCTCTGGCTGCCAGCCGCCAACAGTAAATCCCCTGAAGCATTTAGTTTGCACTATTGAGTTAAGGAACTCTGCTTACTAGTAGCAATACTGGCAACCCCAAGGTGGATCGTCGGGTGGCGGAGGAGGCGGCGGCGGTTCCTCCGTGCAGAACGGAGCCTGGAAGAAGCGTCCTCGATACTCCGGAGAGCTGATGAAAGCGTTCACCATATCGAAGGGCGTCTTGATACCGTTGTTTAGTTGACCCACCCAGAAGTTGAACCCTTCAAGATTTCCGTCCGGTGCGTCGTCAGGATTACGTCGTAGATACCCGAAGTATTGCATCATGACGTATGCGGGGTTACGAAACAGCGGCTGGTTATCGCCTACTGCGCTGCTTAGGGCAATGTTCTTCACCACTGAAGCGCGTGTTTCCGTTCCATTGTTGAGTCCGTTAACCATCGCGTTGCGAGTGGCAGGATCTGACACGTTGGCCGTTTGATACAGCTTGTCTACAAACTGCTCATTGGTCATTGATAGAGGATAGTCGTTCTGGAACCGCGGGCGCAGAACCCATTCTTCCGCGAACGCGGCTTTGTTCTGATTCAGCAATGCCTCCCATCCCGGGTTGCCGACAATCACACCCTGACCCACTCTCTGCTGGTCAATGAAGAACTGCTCCATGCGGGGATTTGGTCCGGTGAAGCCGTTTTCACTGGTGAACGTCGAGAATGAAATCTTGTTCAGGCGGTAGACGTAGTAGCCCGTCTCCTGAAACTCAATTGACTCAAAAAACGCCCGCGAGCCATTTATCCTTTTCACCTCAATGCACCCCGGATCGCTGCCGCACGAGTCGATCGTGCCGACCCAGAAGTCCCAGCCCGGCTGGTCTGGCTGGCGATTCAGAAAATCATAGTAGTGTTGGCGTATGAAGATACGCGTGTTGTCAATCGGATTAGACGTGGGCGGCAGGATAAATTCACAGCCCATGTAGAGAATCGGATTGGTCGAGAAGGAAGCGTTATTCTTGATGGCCGCTTGAACCTGGTCAGGCTGGGCGTTGAAATTAAACGGCTCGAGCGAAAATTGCTCCAGATACAGCGCGACTGCCCCGGCCGCGTGTGGCGCAGCGATAGAAGTTCCGATGTTTCCGTCAATACCGTAGGTAGTATTGTGGCCTGCATTACGAACGAACCAACCGAATTCTCCGCCCGGCGCATAAATGTCTACGACCGTCCCGAAGCTTGAGAAACTTGACCTCGTGTCCACCGAGGCGTCAGGAATGCCTTTCGACGAAGCCACGTTGATTACTCTAGCCATCCTGCCCGGGCTGAAACTTGAGGCATTATTAGTACCGCTGTTGCCCGCGCCCGTCACAACAGTGATGCCGTTGTTGATGAGGCTGGTGATGGTGCTTTCCAACGAGGGAACGCCTGGGTTGGTCGAGTTGAAAATCACGCTCATGTTGACCACTGCCGGCCTCTTGTTGTTGTTTATGACATCGCTTTGGATTGTTTGCAGCCCGGCAATGGCACTGCCCGTCGAACCAGAGCCGAGGGTAGTGGCGACTCGCACGGAATAGAGTTGAACATTCTTTGCAACTCCGTAGCTCTTAGAACCAACGGCGCTGGCCGACAGCGTTCCGTGATTGTCATTGCCTGTGGCATAACCGCCAATCGAGCTGTTAGGGTCAAAATCGAATAGCGCGTGAGCACGCCCGCCGAACTCGTTGTGTTGTATCCACACGCCGGTGTCAACGATGTAAACGTGAACTCCGGTACCTGTACGTGGATAGTTGTAAAGTGCATCCAATCCGTTCCGTTGATCAATTCGATCGAGAGGTTTGATGACGCCCTGTTCACTGGGAAACGGTTGTTGACCAGTAACCTGGGCACGAGCATCCTCCTCGACGCTCGTGACCATCGGGTGATGGCTCAGCTTTTTGGCCTGGGCTTCCGACATCTTCTTTACCGAAAAGCCCTTGAAGACATCAGTGTAAAGGTATTCGATCGTCCCGCCGTGCGCGCGCGCGAGAGCAGACGCAAGGACAGAAACCTGCGACCGAGGCGTGTCATCCCTAAGCATGACAATGTACTGGCCGGCGGCATGATTCTTGACTTTGTAAAACTTCGGTAGGGAAGTGCGTGTTAGTGGTTTTGGATGGCTCTTACGAGCCTGAGACTGCGCCAGGTAGGGTTGCGCAGCCAGAATCATCATCGCAAGTGCGACGAGAAGGGTGACAAATCTTTTCATGGCTTTTTCAATTCTCCTTAAGTGGTACTGGTGGAGGTTGTGAAGGAACAGAAACTATGAATTGAGCTTAACTAACCGCCTGCGTTCTCATTTTGAGCGGAACTATTTCTCCCCTGGCGCGCCGTATCGAAAGAAGATCAATCGATGCTCAGTGAATGGTTAACACTGACTGGACGTCACCGGCAGTTATGTGTGCTGTCTGAAGGTTGAGGTAAGCGGAAGCGAGACCCGAAGGTGAGACGCTCTTGCCGTTAATACTTACCCATACGAATGACCCGATAACTCCCGCGAACTGTCTTTGTCGCGCGAGAGTGTACCTGTCAACGTCTGTTTAGTTTGTGCGTTTGTCTTGTAATGTGATGACGACTGTGCGACATATCCGACCCCAGACTTAGTAATAGTCTTCTTAACTTTTACGTCAGGGAAGGAGCTTGGCGGCGTTCGTAAACCACTCCTCGGGATCGGGCTCAGAGTCGGCTCAGTCAAGGAAGTTTCGACACCTTCCTTGACGATTGGACCATGATCAGCGCGGCTTTTGGATTGGACCACCACCAGCCACGTACGGCAGTCGGCACGATTGCGGATACGTCGACAGTGTATGAGTTGAATACTTGAAGAGCTGTTGATAAGAGAGGCGAAATGTTTCAAGTTACGCAGTCGCCAATTCGATCAGAGCAGTTGCGCTGCGGCTCAGGTGCTTGTGTTTGCGATAAACGATCTTCAATTCACGCTTGATGCTTAATCCACTAACCTTTACGGTCGACAGCGTTTTGGCTTTCAATTCCTTTTCAACAGCGAACCGGGAAACAAAAGCTACTCCCGCACCGTTCTGAACCGCGTTCTTTACCGCCTCTGGGTTATCCATCTCCATGATTGCTGATAACTGAAGATCGAGCGCTGCGATTTTCTCCTGAACCACTGCCCTAGTCGCGGATCCAAGCTCGCGCAGGATAAATGACTCTTTACTGAGATCTTTTAAGCCAACGCGCCGCCCGGTTGAAAGCCTGTTTCCGGCGAAGCAATCAACACTATGTGATCTACACGCCAGGGTAGAACTTCAATTTCGTCACTAATAAGATGACCTCCGACAAAGCCAAAGTCGTATTCGTTTAGGATCACACCTTGTTCAATTTCACGCGTGTCAGCAATTCGAAGTTGCACCTCTATCTTTGGATGCGCCCGTTTGAATTGCGCGAGGATTTGAGGAACCAGGTACATGCCGGGAGTGGTGCTCCAATTCTCAGTGTTCCACGCTCGACTCCCTGAAGCTCGGCAATTGCATCTCGCGCGTCGTCCAATGCCGATATCACACGCTGTGCGTAAGGCATCAACACCTGGCCAGCCTCCGCGAGCCTGACCCGCTTGCCGGTTTGTTCAAATAACTTCACACCAAGCTCTTCTTCCAACTTGTGGATTCGAACGGAAATGCTCGGCTGACTAAGGTGCACTTCTTCGCCAGCGCGAGTGAAATTCAAGTGTGTGGCCACACTTATAAAAACCTGCAAATCACGCGCGTCCATGTTAGTCCTATTGTAAAGAACTATCGTTATTATTAAAACAATTCATTTCATTAATCATCACCCTGGTTATAGGATGCGACCCACTTAGTAGCGAATGAGTAGACCAATGAGTGCAACGAAGGAAACAGAGCCTTTGCGCGAATGGCGTGAGTCCGCCCCTTACTGGCAGAAACATGCTTCGACAATCCGTTCGATGTTTGCACCAGTGACGAAAGCGCTGATTGAGGATGCCGGAATTAAGCGAGGCGATAGCGTTCTGGATGTGGCCGGCGGGCCCGGGGAGCCGTCGCTAACAATAGCCGAATTTGTCGGACCATCGGGAATGGTAATGTGTACTGACGCGATCCCTGCAATGGTGGCGGCTGCTGGCCATGAGGGACAACGTCGCGGCATCACAAATGTGCAGTTTCGCAACTGTTCTGCCGATTCACTGCCGTTCGATGACAATCAGTTTGACGCCGCTGTCAGTCGGTTGGGGGTCATGTTCTTCCCCGATCCGCTTAGAGGAGTTCGGGAAATGCTGCGCGTTACAAAACCGGTTGGCCGAGTTTCCCTCGCCGTATGGGCCAAGAGCGAGCTGAATCCTTTTTCATACGTCGTTACTAATGTTATGTCGAGGTACACCGATTTTGATACGGCCGCAGTTACACCGGGCGCCTCAGACGGAGCTTTCCGATTCGCTGAACCTGGCGTGCTCGCTTCCATCCTTAAAGAAGCAGGGGCCCGGACCCTCCAGGAACACGTACTGGAATTTCATATCGAAGCGCCGATATCTTTAAGTGGATTCTGGGATATGAGATCCGAAACGTCGGGGACTCTCAGAAAAAAACTGGATCTGCTGTCCGAGGAGGATAGGGCACAAGCCGCCCACGACGTGCGAGAAGCGGCGCGCGAGTTCTTTGCTAACGATCAAATGAAGTTCCCGGCCCAAATGATAATCGTTACGGGAATCAAACCAGATTAATGACCGCATTTGAATTGAAGTCGCGCTGAGTCCGAGCCCCGGAGGTAGCGATAGTGATCATGAACCGAACCTCTTCCAACACACACCTGATGCGACTCTTTTTTAGTTTGTCGTTGGCAATACTCTTCGTTAGTTCTGCATTAGTTAGCTCTCGCACGCAGGACTCACGCATGTCCAAGGTCCAAACCGCCACAGACCCTAAAGGTCAACAGCTGTGGAAACTTGAAACGGGAGGTTGAATCCACACTGCGCCCGCAGTTGTGGGCGATCAACTCTTCATCGGTTCATGTGCGGGGACTTTTTATTCTGTCGATAAGGCTACGGGGCAGGTGAAATGGACCTACAAAGTTGATAAGAACGAAAACAACTTCCATGGAAGTCCTTTGATCACCGACGAACTTGTGATCACTGGTACGGACGGTGGGTCACGCCCATCCGGCTTCGGCAGTATCTACGCGCTTGATCGAGCCACCGGAGAAGTGAAATGGAGGTACCCTGCCGGGCGCGGAGTGCCTACTGATGTTGTGCGGTCTAAAGATAGGCTGTACGCGGTAACACTCGACGATGAACTGATCTGTCTCGACCTCAGTACCGGTAAGCTCAACTGGTCTTTTCGAACAGGGAGTACGAACGAACAGGGTTTTATCAACGTCTCGCCCGTAGTTGAAGGTAAGCGCGTGTATTTCGGTGGACAGGATGGAAAAGTTTACGCCCTTGATTCCAAGTCTGGCAAAAGACTGTGGGAAAAAGATCTCAGTGCTCGTATCTCTAGTTCTCTTATTATCTCTGGTGGGTCTTTGTATGCGGGATCTGCCAATAGGCGGATTCATCAACTCAGCTCCAGGAACGGTGACATCATCTCTGACTTTAGTTCTGAAAGTGGGATCTATTGGGCTTTTCTGCTAACTGCTGATTCCGTAATCACTCATCTGGGTGAGAAGACTCTTGCAAGCCTTCCAAAAAACCTCACTGCACCGCGTTGGACACAGAAATCCACTAAGCCGTGGTCGTCATCGCAGCCATACTTGTGGCGAGGAACAACGATTGTGGGAACAGAAGATGGTGAGGTTGTGGCCTTCCGGCTGTCAGATGGATCACGTGTCTGGGCGACAAAGTTCACTGGGCCGATGGGGGAATAGGTGGTGATGGCCAGGTTCTTTATGTTGGAACGCGCCGTGGGACTGTTTACGCGTATGTGCCACGGTAGCACCTTCACTCAGTGTATTGTCAGATAGTCGAATCTCTAATCCACGGGAGCAAACTCGATGCGAAGAATATTAGTGGCCCTGGTTTTCATTCCGTTAATCGCTTCAGGTCAAACAAAACCCGTGGCGGCCGACGTGTGGCAACCTTTTCAATACTTCGTCGGCTCATGGAAGGGAACTGGGAAACGTCAGCCTGGGATCTCTCAAGTCGAGCGGGAATACAAGAGAGTGCTGGGCAACAAATTTCTCCAAGTCACTCACAAGTCAACCTATCAGCCACAGGAGAAGAATCCCAAAGGTGAGACGCACGAAGACTGGGGTTTCATTAGTTACGACCGGTCAAGGAAGGTCCATGTGCTTCGGCAATTCCACGTTGAAGGTTTTGTGACTCAGTACCGCTCCGAAACGATTGCTCCGGACGGCAAGACGATGGTCTTTATCGCAGAGGCACTGGAAAATCTTCCGGCGGGCTACAGGGCGAAAGAAACCTACAAGATTCTGAATAACGACGAGTTCATCGAGGTGTTTGAGTTGGCGGCTCCCGGAAAAGAGTTTGCAGTCTATTCCGAAAACCATTTCAAACGTCAGAGATAACCTTTGAGACGGAAATCGCTACTGTCCGGTTACGTAAATCTCTTGGCAAATCCGAGTGGAAACCCCTACCGATCATTCAAGGTTCAGTCCATTTTTGCGCTACTCATTACGGAGCGATAGTAAATCATGAAGCGTTATGAACCGGTCGGTGTTTGCATTTACTGCGGTGCCCGGGATGTTCTACGTGACGAGCACATCGTCCCTCGCGCCTTAAACGGAGACTGGATATTGCCCAAAGCGAGTTGTCGAGCTTGCGAAGCCGTAACAAGTAAATTCGAGGCCAAGGTTCTCCGAGGACCATTGTGGTTGCCCCGCATAAACCTCGGGCTTCGAACACGACACCCGGAAGCTCAACCGGACACTTTCCCCATAGAAGTGACCGTAAAGAACAGGAAAGAGACTCTGCCCGTTTCGGCAAGTAAAGCTCTTCCGTCAATAGTTCTTCCCATGTTTACGACACCTGGCTTTTTACGTGGCGATGGAGTTCAGGAGGGGATAGGCATTCAAGGCTTCTACATTGGCCATGTATTTCGGACACCCGAAGAAGTAGCGGAGGCTTTAGGTGTGGATCGGATAGCTCTAGAAATGGAGTATCCGGTGGTTGAGTTTGCTCGCCTCATCGCCAAAATTGGATACGGTTACGCCGTTGGTGAACTGGGATTGGACCAAGTAGTTGAGCCGTTGGTATTACCTGCTATACGTGGAGTTACTCAAGACATTGGACACTGGGTAGGGTCGTCTGCGGACGTTGGACCTCCGCTTGATGACAACACCTTACACGTCGCCCGGATCTTCAAAAAGGACAGTTGGATAGTCGTTGCGATATCTCTTTTTACTCTACAACCAGCACCGATATACACAGTCCTGATCTCTAAAGGCGCAACATCCTCTTAAAGTTGAGACTTAGTCCTTGATCGCTCGAGCCCCCCTTTTTGTCGTCGTATTTCGCGCGGGAAGATTTTCATCGAAACCTCAATCCGGGCTGAGTGGCAACAGCACAGCGCAACAACGAACGCCAAATTGCTTGGCAGGCCTTCCGAATTACGTGGTCGCTTAGGTTGCACCGCTTAGCGGATCTATGCGACCAACGAATCGACTTTATGATTGCTCGTTATCACGCCCGCGCTCTAACCTTCCGGTTTCGTAGTCACCGTAGAGCCTGGAACGGCGATGGCCCGCGCCCGTTTCAAACAGTCTGTAGAGTGCGGTGAGCGATTCCAGGTTCAAGCCTGTCTCACCGTGCCAGATGTCAATCCTGGATTCGGCAGACATCTGAATTAGCGTCTCCAGAACTGCATCACTTATGCGGTCAGGTGTGTGGGCGTGATCGACAAGGCTAACGGTGAGTTGGGCTGCACCCTCATAGCCCGTGTTACGATTATCAGGCATGGTCGATTCCTTTCGCTTAACAGGTGTAGGATTCGGCTGTGTAGGGCTGGTTTCCGTTCGTGCGGAAATCAGCCCGCTCTTTTGATTCTGGAACGCGGGGTATATTACTATAGGTATATAGGCGCGTCAAGCACAATCACATTGACGGTATATTAGTTCAGGTATACATTCGGCGTATGGCAAGAAAGAAAATAACGGTTTATAAGTACACATGCGAGCGTTGCGAGCATAGCTGGATTCCCCGCGAAACTAACTCGGAACCCCGCGTCTGTCCGAAGTGCAAGAGTCCTTACTGGAATAGACCCAGACAGCAGACTCGGACCTCTAAGCGAGGCTCGCGATAGTTATTTATGAGGCAGACGAGCTCAATATCTCGCCCTACCAAAATTATGATTGTTTGGGCGAAGCAGTGCGACCGAACCGACTGTGATTTTGATCCGCAATTTGTGAAGGAGTGCAGATGAACTATCTACGTCTCGGGTTAGCGGCGCTTGGTGGCACGGTCGCGTCTTTTGCCTTTGGTTTCTTAGTGCTCTTGCTGGTGCCGGCTCTTTTCGATGAAGTCCGCAAATACCCGGCCGTGTTCCGACCTCAGGAAGAAATGATGACTGTTATGCCAATTGGATTCGTCGCAAGTTTCATAGCGATCCTGATTGTCACCATAATTTTCGCAATGATGCATCGGGGCGGATCGGGCGCTACGAGAGGTGCGCTCTTAGGCGTGCTCATTGGCATTTTCGTGGTTTGCGCAACTGTGCTGCACAACTTCGTGAACCTGAACATCGGGCTGAATCTCGCTCTTGGACAGGCTGCGGCTTACTTCGTCCAGTGGACCATCGTCGGAATAGTCATCGGTCTTATTTACAAACCCCTCGCTACACCATAACGATTCCTGTCGTGAAGGGGCTTTCCTCACGGAAGTCGCCGCGATCAAACGTCATCAACTGCGGGACAACCGTTGCGTCGATAGGTAATTGTCCTGACAAGGACAATGAGAAACAAGCGCATTCAGTTTTTTTGGAACCTAACAATGACTGTCAAGCACCAAATAGTTGTTTCGGCCGAGAACAACGCCTACACCGGCTGGCAGTGCAAGCTCTTCTATTACTCGTGCGTCACCCGACTGAAACACCAGCCAATAGTGATCGTTCACGACTCGGGACGTGAGTGGCATCCTGCCTTCCGCGAGTTGGCGAAAGCCGGGTGCGCCGTTCATGCGGCGCCAGGCTATCGCTTTCACGGTAGGGGCGATGATTACATGGGCCGTAACACGGCCGGCAGCCTCATACAGGCGGGTCAATTACTCGCTGGCGAAGACAAACTCATTGTGCTTTGCGACTCCGATTTCATCTTCACTCGCAACGTTGATTTCCCGGATACGCTTTCCGGAGAGTTTAGTTCGTTCATGAATTACGATCGCGCTTTTGTCGGCGAAGCCTTAGAAAGATTGAAAATCGATCCGCGGGCACTCAACCGCGAAAAAGACTCGATTTGCTGCTGCGTCCCTCACGTTATACCAATCGAACTGTCGCAGGAATTGGGCATGAGTTGGCTGCGGGCCATTGATGCATTTGTGCCGCGGCGTTGGGAAGATCTTATGTATGCGTTTGGGCTCGCAACGGTAGGGCTGGGATTGAAGGTCCAACTGACGCACCTGGTGAATCATAATTTTTGGCCGGACCGCGAAGTGAATGCACCAATCATTCATTACGCCTATGGCGATAAACTTTGGAGCAAGCGAAACTATTTCCGTGATGACCAGATGCGCGAGCTCTGGAATCCTACTGCCAGTGCTCCGGAAGGAACCATACTTGGTGAGATTCTGAAGCAAATCAAAGAGGCACGAGAATTCTATCGCGACCACTATTCTTTCGTTGCGTGAAGTTGCGATGTTTGTTGTGAGGCCAATCCAATTCCGCGTTCGGCGGCGTGTTGACCTTCGACTGCTACTTAGATCCACTTGACTGCCGCAGGTCCGTTTACCCACGACACCAACGCGAATTTCTCACCATCACTAACGGGCTTGCTGCCATGTAGGTAAGTGGAAGGAAAAACTATGGCCTTGCCTGCCTCGGGCACCACGGTGTAATCGCGCCCCGGAAACGAAGTCTGACCGCCGCTAAAGTCATCGTTCAGATAACAAACGATGCTGAGATAACGATGCTCAAGCCCCGGACCCGTGTCCTGGTGCGGCACGTAGTGGTCACCTGGCCCATACTTGAGAATGTGAGTTCCTGAGTGGTTCTTCAGAGCAATCTCCCAATGTTCCAGAATAAGAGGTTTCAGGGTCTCATTCATGCGCGTATCAAAATCGCGATAGAACTTCTCAGAGCCCCTTGAAACAAGTGTGCTCGCTGAGCGGACCTCGGGCCGGGTGAGAATGTCGTAGTGGCCAACGTCCTGAGCATGGCGAATGCGCGCCGGCATCCAATCGTGAAGCTGCTTTAACTCCGCGACTATTGCGGCACACTCTGACGTTGTGTAAAGCACAACAGAGATTACACCGAATGATTCTTCCCTATAGCTAAGCATTTCGTAAGCGAGCCACTCCGAACGCACATAAAACATCGTTCGAAGTGGCTCGATTGACCAGGCTGACAGCCTGCGATTTTCTTTCCTCGAAACTCACCCAAAGCTCAGACGGGTGTACTCGTTCGACGAGATTTATGCCAGATATCCAGCAGCTTGTCTCGGCGACGCTGGTGAACCCTCCGTCGCAAAGAAACGGTCTGGTGGCTCGTCCGGTGGAGGATCGCCGTCGGGCGGGGGATCGCCGTCTGGCGGAGGATCGCCGTCTGGCGGAGGATCGCCGGGTGCCTCCGGCGGACCGCCTGTTGCCATGATCCAATCCGGCTCCTGGGGTGGACCGCCTGTCGCCCCGATCCAATCCGGCTCCTGGGGCGGACCGCCTGTCGCTACGATCCAATCCGGCTCCTGGGGTGGACCGCCTGTCGCCACGATCCAATCCGGCTCCTGGGGTGGACCGCCTGTCGCCACGATCCAATCCGGCTCCTGCGGTGGACCACCTGTTGCCATGATGCGATCCGGTGGCGCCTCCGGCGGGTTACCGGGTTCCTCTGGCGGATTACCGGGCTCCTCCGGCGGATTGGCAGGTTCCTCCGGCGGGTTGTTCGGCATCAAATCTACTTGCCGTACTGTCACACCTGTATGGCCATTGTTGCTCATCAACTCCTGCGGTAAGGCAAAAACGATGGAAGACAAAACTTCATCCGCAATCGGCTCGTCGAAGTCGCGGAAAACCTTCGACATCGCTGCCAGGCACTCGAGCCGTAAACGGTTGTTCATTTGAAATCGGAAACGAAGATTCTCAGCTTCTCGCAAAGATTCGCGTGCATCCATTGGAGGCTCTCCTTTCAAAGAGGAAAAAGCCCTGAGGCTTAGGAGCGGGAAAAAACGAGCGACTCGATTGGGGGCTTGAGTTTGCGCGCAGTCTATACTTAAAACCTAACATCTTCAAGCTCGACTTGAATCACTGCAATAGTTGTACGTCTTCTTGGCCTCGGTTACGGCGCCACGACAACCAGAAAAATCCCCTAAAGTCCGGTTAACTAAATCTCCTGACATGAACCGTTCGTTGCCGGTCTGAAGCATATCGACGCGTTGTTGGAACATGGCGAATTGGCAAATTACTACCTGGCGCATTCAGCCCGTGCAGATATGTACCGCAGGCTTGGCACGACAGCTGAGGCCCGGTCCTCTTATGAGAAAGCTCTGGCGCTGACCCAACAGGAACCAGAGCGGCAATTCCTGCAGGAACGGATTCGGCAGTTGAACTAAGAAAAAGCTTGTCGGGGACTGGGACTGACCAGCGAGGTCGGCGCCGGCGCGTGAGGCCCGAAGGATCATTATTAAATTAATTAGCCGCGACTGGTAAGGTCGTGTTAGGCAGGTGAGCTAACATCCGATTCACTCGACCATGAAGACCCGTCTGCAAGAGATTTTCGACAAAAGTGCCCGAGAGTTCGGATTTGGCGGGCTCTTTGACGAGTCGCGGGTTAAGAGACCGTTCAATCGGCTCTATCTCTATCATCGGAGCCGATTCGAATCCCATATTCAGTCTCTTGCGCGAATCCGCCCACCAGAGACACGAATAAGAGTAAAGATGTGTTTCGCCGACTCGCCTGAATTTAACGCTTTCGCATTCCCTCACAACGATCGGTATTTCGTGGGTGTGCCATTCGGAACGGTGTTGATTCTCAACGATCTTTACCTGCGAATCATGGCAAGCCAAGATGTTCTGCTACAAATTGGCGAACCCGGCTCACAACCGAAGCCAGGACTGCTGGATTCTATTCTCACCTCTGCTGACGGCTTACCAATCGCGTCTGACAATCCGCTTGGGTTGAGCGTGGGCCCAACAGACCCTATCCGTGAAGCTTACGCCGCCTATCTGATTCAAATCGCATTTGAATTCTTATTTGCTCATGAGTACCAGCATATTGAGGGTGGGCATCTAAATTGGAATCTTAATCGTGGCCGGAAGATGATGTGCGAATATTGGGCGGATGAGCTTGGGGCCGAAGAAGCGTTAGACAAACAGGTTCTCGAGATAGATGCCGATGCCGCGGCGATTCGATGGTCGTTAAAGATTACGATGGACAAGAGTAACGATCATTGGCGCGTACCCCCCGCACTAACAGAATTGCTGACTGTCGCGGAAAACAGGTTAAGAGCTTGGCTCTTTGCAACTGGAACGCTCTTTCGTTTGATGGACGAAATTGGATGCCCGTCGAATCACTTTGCACAAATGTCACATCCTCCGGCATTGATGCGCTCGTATTTTTGTCTTCCCGCTGCGACTTACATACTCGGCGGCCTGCCTTTAACCCACGGAGTGCTTGACCTGCTGCCACTGGCAACCGATGAAGTAGATCTTGCGTTTCGTTCGATCTCACATGCGCCCCCCAAGGCTCCGGGGATTCGCGATGCCTTGTCGCATGGATCGCGTGAGTACGCCATTCACATTAATCGACTCATAAGACACTGGCCGGAGGTACGCTCAGAGTTATCGCCGATAGCGGCCCGACTGGGCGGCTCAAACGCGCCGGACCAGTACTTTGAATTGATACCTTAAGCAATCTGAAATGAAAGCAATTGGGGTCAGGCCTTCGATTCCGGGCGATTCTCCGATTGGGAAGCTGGGTGTACGTCCAGATCAAGTGTGAAATTGAAGGATGGAAGGCCTGACCCCATTAGCCGCTTGTTTTCTGTAAGGTCCGCTCAAACACTGCGGCGGCGGTTGCGATGATGGCAGAAACCAAAATAATGCAGACACCCATCATGACTCCACCAGCAATATCATCCTCACCACGTATGAATATGAATAAATAGGCCACCGCCCCGAGAATAAAGATCGCAGTAGTTAACGCGCAGTACTTGATGATCCGCAAAGCTCGCACTGAATGCTGGAGAAAGATCTCACCTCGTCTGGCATACCCTAAGATATTGAATCCCTGGTAAAGAGCGACAAAAAACGGGACGAAGGCGAGGTATATATACGCCAAAAATGGGTCCTTGAAATATATCTCAAAAAGCGTGGCGTTCACGTTCCTGCCCTCGAGGTGAGGTTCCCAAAGCAAGAAGGCAAAAACGCCTACC
This sequence comes from Pyrinomonadaceae bacterium, assembly GCA_963730985.1. Lineage (GTDB taxonomy): Bacteria > Acidobacteriota > Blastocatellia > Pyrinomonadales > Pyrinomonadaceae > PSRF01. The sequence goes on along the minus strand of CAVSTX010000004.1, from coordinate 892,832 downwards.
GCGAAAAGTAGAATTAGTGCCTGAAGGAAGATTGTTGAGCCTCGTTTCATAGTTGATCGCCTGGGATGAGCTGCAGGCTCCATGCCTTTGTTAGGCGGCACCGCGTTCCACTCCCGTTGCGATCGTGAATAGCGTGCGGGCTAGTTTCGTGCCATGAACATCCATCGATGTCCTTCGAGATCCTCAACTCGATATCGTCGCGCTGGCGGCCCATCCTCCGGTTCAGACAAGATAACGGCTCCTGCGGCCTTAGCCCGAGCATAGTGCTCATCGACGTCCTCAACAAAGACGAGAACACCATCAATGATCCCGCGCAGAGCGGACCATGCGGCGGCAATCTCGCAGTTGCCACGATGTCGCTTGGGGCCTTCATAGTCCGGCGACGGACTGGCCAACATGATTACTCCATCCCCGATCGACATTTCTCCGTGAGAAAGCCTCCCATCGGAAGACGTGAAGCGAGCTGTCTCCGTGAATCCAAACACTTCGGCCAGCCATTCCAGGGCGGCAATGCCGTCCTCATACGTCAAATACGGAACCACGTCTGGCATCTTGTTCTCCTTTCGCCATGCGACGAAGGTTTCGAACACCAAACACGCACGATGGCACTACCGAGCCGGCCGTGCCGCCTAACTTTATTATATTGCGTACGTTTGTAGGATAGAAAAACCAGGATTGGGTCAGGGTCGCGATTTGTGCGATTCTCACGTCGCTTAGCATCGGGCCGACTACCTGGAGAATCGCAAAGATCGCAAGCCTGACCCCGTTCTCAACTTTCTTTCAATAACGCTGAAAGCGTTCGCCAATTCCAGCCCAGGGTTGCGCTTTGGCAACCCTGGGTAAACACATTCCATTTCTCGAAGGCGCAACTCTGAAGGAGTTGCGCCGGGCGTTTATTAACCGCGAAGCCCTGCAACCCCACCAGGGTTGCGAACAATCCCCTGGTCGTTTTGAACCCAGGGTTTCAAACCAAACCCTGGGATGACATTGGCCAACGCTTACAGCGTTACTCGATTCTTGAACGCGGAGCTGAATTTTTCGACTTGTGCCAAGCAATTGAGATGACTTGGCGCAAAGCACAGTTCTAAAGGTCGGAAAAGATTTTTCTGGACGAATTGTCGAATTCCGTCCGGCCGTTCGACTATATGGTGAAGGGCAGGCAAGAGGCCCGCCCGAAAACCGTTACAAAGAGAATGGAGAAGAGTCATGCCACAGTATCTGGTTGCTAACTACCTCCCCGACGACTTCGACCCGTCCGCCGTAACCGAAGCGATGATCGAGGAGATCCACGCGCTCAACCGCGAAATGATTGCTGCCGGCGTCAGGAAGTTCGCTTGCGGAATTTCCCCGGCCAGCAACGCAAAGACGGTGCGGAAGCAACCTGATGGTACGGTGCTTGTCACCGATGGGCCATACACCGAGACCAAGGAGCATATGGGCGGTTTTTGGATACTGGAAGCCGCCGATATGGACGAGGCACTCGCGTGGGCGCGCAAGGGTGCCATCTCATGCGATGCGGCGGGCGAGGTGCGCGAGCTTCTTTTCTTCCCGGACCCGAATGCAGCAACGGAATAGTCCGTCGGCCGCAAAGAGGGAAGATCATCCACAGATTACGCAGATTACACAGACCAAAGAGCAAAGTGGTAAGAGCAAGGGCATTTGTCACTTAGCTCTTCGCTCTCTTGCTCTTCGCCCTTTGACCTTTGTTTTCCGCTCTTCCATTCTGTGTAATCTGCGTAATCTGTGGATGATTCTTACTCGAAGGAACTTGAGTCATGAGAAAAATTACCGTACTTGAACACGTTACCCTTGATGGTGTCATACAAGCGCCAGGTGGACCGGAGGAGGATACCAGCGACGGCTTTGCGCATGGCGGATGGTCAGCGCCATTTGACGACGACGCGATCGGAGCGGCCGTGAAAAAGATGTTGGATATGCCGATCGACTTGTTACTGGGGCGTAAAACTTTCGATATTTGGGCGGCGTTTTGGCCGCAACATGGCGACATTTGGCCCAACGTCAACACGGCCACTAAATACGTCGCCTCGAACACCATGACTTCTTCCGAATGGCAACCGTCGGTGTTTTTAAACGGGGATGTTGCGAAAAAAGTCGCCGAACTCAAGCAAGGGGAAGGACCCGATCTGCACATGTGGGGAAGCGGTAATCTCCTCCAGACGCTTATGAAGCATGATCTGGTCGATAATTTCTGGTTGATGATCTATCCGATAACTTTGGGCGAGGGGAAGCGTTTGTTTGCCGGGGGCACGATCCCGGCCGCGTTCAAGGTAACGGAAAGCATTGTCGGCTCGAGCGGCGTCATCATCGTAAATTACGAACGTGCCGGTGCAGTCCAAACCGGAACATTCGCGCAATAACGACTTCGGGTTGCTGTCGAATTTCGGTCTCCCGAACGACTGAGAGTCCGCGGAGCGGACGACAGCGTAAAGTCTCGCACCCCAGCCGGGATGCCCGGCTGGGGACCCCGCCCTGGGGCGTAAGCCCCAGGACCCGTCAGCGAAAATAATGAAAGCCCGCGAAGCGGGCGGCAGCCGAATCATCTGGGCGCATGTAAGCGCTACGGCATCGCTATTGACAGTGCTTAGTTGTCGGTGGTTCGTTGTCACTGGTCGTCAAGGCAGGATCACTGGTCAGCACTCAGCTTAGGTTCGCTTAGTCAGCTTTCAGGTGAACGCGTCGTGTCGCTAAAGTAGGGTCGTTCTAAAGTAAAGTTCGTGTCCATTTCTTCTTTATTCTACCCTCTTGTGATATAAGTCGCTCGTTCCTCGCCAACCTCAGCCTCCGAACCTCAAAGGAGCCTCATGAAAACCCCTCACGCCTCATTAGGCAAAAGTACCGAATTGTTACCTCACACCCATGCAAAGCCATTTCCAACATTTCGAAAACTAACTCTGATACTCATCTCGATTGCGTTGCTTATGTCCTTAAGCATATCGCCTACCGTTTTTCGAGTGGAGAGCAGAATCCAGAGTTCACAATCCGACACTCTCAAAGGCACCGTACAAGCGGAAACTGAAGATGTTTCTGGAATGCATCGAGTGATTTTCACCACCGAACGAGGCAACAAGGTGTTTGTGAATTTGCCGGATGACATTGCCGCCGGCGACACCGTTTCGGGAACAGTTTTCGCTGTGGGCGCCGGAAAAACCGACGCGGACCAGGCTGCGAGTCTGCTCGAGCTCAACAACCAGACGATAGATATAGTCGGACAGAAAGTGCCCGCAACGGGTGGAAGATTCGAGCTCAACATGCGGCAAGTAATTGACCCATCCAGTGGACGATGTGACTACTGGGTACGCTGGGGTCCACATCGGAAGGGCTGGCCGTGCCGTTCGTTGCCACCTTCCATTCCAAACGGTTTTCTCGTGGCACCTCAGGGGCAAGTCGGCAGGCTGACAGAGATCAATGGCAGTTTTGATGGAAAGTTCGCTGCCGATGATTATGTCAAGGTTGGCGACCAAAAGATGATGTTGCTCGCCGAAAGTCCCCGTAAGACAGTGTTTCTCAATAACAGCTCCGTGGTCGGACCCACGGAAGTTGAAATCCGCGAACAAGGGCAGGTACAAAAGCGTCCATTCCGAAACCTCAAACTGAGCATGTCGGCTCAAAAGTACGAGCTGCGGCGAGGCGAACAGACCACTTTGAAAGTTGTCGTCGAAGGCCTATCAGATCTTCGCGAACCACTACCACTTCAATTGAAGAACCACACGCCGAATATCATGACCCTTGGAGGCGGAGATGTTCAGAACATCACTATTCGGCGCGGTGAGGTAAAGCAGGGCGGGGTCTACCAAACAGAGCGAACGCTAACGGGCATTCAGATCGGCGCTTTCTTGATCCAGGGCAGTGTCATCATAGATGGGCCAACGATGTCCTCCGGGAATAACACCGACCCCGGATTCAACCAGCCCCGTACACGGAGTCCGTATCGGGTCGGGGAAGAGATCCTCACTGTTTTTGAAAGCTCACACCCCTACGGCAGTGGCATTTCGCCCCCCCGCGAACAGGTAACAAGTTTTACCATTCACCATGCCGGTGCTACCTACATCGCGCCTCATTTCTCAGCATTTTCACTTGAGCCCCGTGATTATGTTGTGGTTCGGTCGCCGAATGGGAACCGAAGTTGGAGGTATGTTACCGATGGAAAATTAGGGCTGGGTCGATCGCCGAACGGATTTTGGGGGGTGCATGTCCCGGGTGATACCGCAATTGTGGAACTTCACCGGTCCAGTCGGGGCCGAACATATGGCTTTAAGATTGATCGCTATGCCCGCGGATACACTCCCGAGGAGGCACTTCAGATCCCCTCGAACAAAAATCAGAATACGCAATCGATCTGTGTACCTGACGATTCACGCAACGCGCAGTGTTACCAAAGCGCACTACCTGCGGTTTACGATCGAGGACGCCCGGTTGCACGCCTCCTCATTAATGGGGTGTCTGGCTGCACTGGTTGGCTTTTCGGTTCAGAAGGGCACGTCATTACCAATCAACACTGCATTACCAACGCTGCAGATGCACAGAATGTGGATATAGAATTTAACGCGGAGGGTGGGTGTAATGACAATTGCTCCGCCGCGCTCTCCTGTCCGGGAACGGTGGAAGCAAATGCGTCCACACTGGTAAAGAACAGCTTGACTTTCGACTACGCCCTGCTGAAACCGACACTCACTACCTTCATCAATCTCCCAAATAAATATGGCTACCTGCGCGCACGAACGAATGGAGCATCGGTAGATGAAAAGATCTTCATTCCACAACATCCTGCCAAAAAAGGTAAACGTATTGCGGTGGATTCAACCGATCCTCATGATCAATCCGGGTATGCCGAAGTGGCGCAGAACAGTCCGTTAGATATTGGGTACTATGCCGACACTGAGGGCGGCTCTTCGGGCTCGCCAGTGCTTGCATTGAACGATAACTTCGTCGTGGGGCTGCATCACCTCGGAGGATGTCCGAACCACGCGGTCCAAATTTCCGCCGTCATTACCGATCTCGCATTGACTTTGAACCTTCCAAAGTGTGCCCGCGCGACTGATATTAATTGTCCCCCTTCAAGCCCTTCCCAACGGGACGTTCCTGAGTGCAACGCCTGCACAAACGATTTTCAATGCGTGCTACCAGCAACCTGCGTATCGGGCGCATGTGTCATCGCACCCTTTGCGAGGAGCGTCGATGAACAGTGCTGCACCGACGGACAGTGTCAGTCAGGGAGGTGCGGGAAGAAGAAGGTGTGCGAGTGCGGGGCGGACAGCGATTGTCCCGCTGGCCAGTTCTGTAAGTCGAAAAAAGGTGGAAATGTTTGCAAGGCGTCTGGGACAAAAGACGATTGCGAAGGGTGCTTTTTTAATTCTGAGTGTAAGTCAAGAGAATGCACACGTTTTAGATGCACAACTCCGGGGTCGAAGGGTTTGGGGGAAGTTTGTTGCCGAGATCGCCAATGCACTACAAGAAGGTGTAAAGCTGATATCTGCGAGTGTAGAGTCGATAGTGATTGCGGAGCCGGCAGCTATTGTGAACACAACCCCGTACTCGGAATAAACTCCTGCTTTCCGTTAAAGGGTCCGTGCGATGCCTGTAGCGCGACTAGGCAGTGCGGCCCAGGTCTGCAATGCCAGGGAGCCCCGTTCGGGAAGTGTATTTCAGGGAGTGCGAGTATTTCGATCGGAGGCAGTTGCTGTCGCGACGTGCAGTGCGCCAGCGGCAGCTGCGACTCTGACGGGGCCTGCCAGTGCAGAAGCGATTCCGACTGCGGGGCGGACCAGTTCTGCCACAAAGGGTTTCTCGGCATCGGCAAGAACAGCTGCCGCCCCCAGTGCAGCCGCGATTCCGACTGCGGGGCGGACCAGTTCTGCGACAAAGGGTCCCTCGGCATCGGCAAGAACAGTTGTCGCGCCAAGTTGTCGTGCAATAAACTCTGCAGCCGCGACGCCCAGTGCCAGTCGGGGACCTGCGGCGATGTGAGCCACACCTGCAGGAAGTGCTAGCGAGGCTCCGCCTCAGACCGCCGAGCCATGCCGACGGGTGAGAGTGATCCCGCTGGTACTCTCAATCTTCCGGTTTGCCGATGCGCGAGCCTTGGTCGGCAGCATCTCTGGAAGTGTGGACGTATCAGGCTCGGGGTTGGTTGGTGGGAAAGATACTCTGATTGGCGAAGTTCGTGATCTAATTGGTGCCAAGTAGGACGCGACCTTCTCAAAGCATTTTGCAATGCGAAGTTACTGTGGGCAGGAACCCAAAGTAACAAACTCAGGAGACGGCTTCTGAGTTCGTCAGCAGCGGTCAACCGAGGCGCCAACAAAAGCGCAGTGAAAGGCCAGTCGTCTTAAGGCCCGGTCAAGATTGCGGCTAGTGAGTTATTCTCACCGAATTGGTACCGATGATGTGCTCATAGCGAGCCGTAAGACCGACCGCTGTTTGGACTGCACCTACCTTTTCCCAGCTACTGATAGAATCTCTCACAAGCCAAATATACCCATCGTCGTATTTAACGCAGACTGTTTGCTCCGGCCTTGATTCGCAATCCAGGGAATATGACTTCTGCTCCCACCAATCGTTGGACCGCCGCAAGGTAGGATCTCCGAGGAACACTACTGTGCCGAAATGAAACTCGCGGCTGCCTGACCATGGGTCTATCAACGGCACATTGATGTGATCGAGGACGGCATTGCCGAATGCCTTTTTGGCAGCTAAGGCCGTTGCAATATTGTGTCCGAAAAATCCGTTTGAATTGTTTCCCATCCCGCCCGAATCGTTGGTGGTCCCTTTGGCAATCAGGACATCGCTAGTCGGGCTGTAGAGACTCGACGTCAGGAAGTTATCAGCGTGGTCCAAATCCCCGATAGCACAACCATCGCTCCAGAAAAATAATGTCCGTACCGGATTGGTTTCAACCGCCGCTATAGTGAGTTTACCGCTTGCGCCCCAAAAGCCATGCGTGCCGGTTACGGTGAAATCCGCAACACCGTTCTGCATGTCAGTGTAACCCTGATCTACAGTAAGTCCTCCTGGTGGACTGTCGAAATAAAGGCGCGCGTCTGCGGCATTGCTATAGGGCGTCCATGAGTAAGTTCCGGATCCCATGGCAGCCATGACGGTGTTATGTTCTGTCAGCGTCGTGGCGTGGAAATGCTCACTTATTTCCAGGAAAACATTCGGGCGCAGGAGCTGCCTTGTGCGGAAATTGTGATTCTTGGAAAAGTAACGGTTGATCGCGGCTGTCGTCTGCGCCAAATCGCCCTTGTAACGGGGCAGTACACCGACCCAAATCTCCCACCCGACGTCGCCGCTGTGAAGATCATAGGAATAGACGTGACCACCAGGAGAAGTGTAAGTGGGAGACTTCGCGAACGTCCCATTCAGATCGGCAAAGTACTGAAAGCTTATCGCCTCTTCACTAGTGTCTTGGCCAGGGCTAGATGACTTTGCGGTGACCCACTGATAGGCGTGGGGTATATCACCGATCAGAATTGCGCCAACCAGATTACGATTCGGCTCTCCATGGAGTCCCTGTAGGTATGTTCGAAGCGCCGAAGGGTCCGCGAAGCCGGTAGTGTGCTCCACGGTGTTGTAACCGCCGGTGCACAGATCAGCTTCAAACTGACTAAGCCCGGTTCGGATCGAAGCAAGCAGCGCAGGCTCTACCACAATGGCCACGCTGCTATTACCGCAACCGCTCGGAAAATCTTTAGTTAACGCGGGCTTGCAGCTCGTTACGACCACGACCGCCATCAGCACGGTAACGATTCTCAGGATGTACATACCGAAACCTCCTGTTAGCAGATGTTGTCTTGATGATCTCGAAGAACAATCCGGAACCCTGGAAGTGATCGAGCTTTCGACGCGATAATACCTCACGCCCGCCGGCAAAGCAGAAGCGAACCACCAAATCAAACTTGATAGACGAAGAAGCGTCGAATGGTGGGCCAAAATCATCGGCCAAGTCGGAGCGCTGTTGACTGGATTGTTGGGTGCGCTGATCGGTTTACTCGCAATTATGAGGAAATAGACTTTTGGGGCAAACGATGTTGCTGCCCCAAAAGTGGTATGCGTTAATCGTCGTTAAGAGATCGTTTTCGTTCCAAGCTCCGGCAGTCGCTCCAGCAAGGGCTTGAAATAGCCGTGGTCATTTGAATAACCATCGCTTATCTCGACTGACGTTACAATGTTGGTCTTTACTCCGCACATCAAATGCACCTTGAGCCACATGCGGCGATCTTCCGCCTTGCCGTACTTACTTCTCTTGAAACAGTTCGGTCTTTTTGATTTTTGGGGCAGAAATACCGTTTGCTCCAAAAAGAACCTCGGAATCGGGTTATTGAGGCAAAGCCTCCTTCTACGGCTTTGCCTCAAAAGTCCTTGTTGCCCCCAAAGTAGGTTTTCTGCCTCAAAAGTCTTTCACATTCTCATCGCATTCGCTGATTACGAATCACAACTCTTCTTCGCTGCATTCAGTCAATCAGGAAATCTTTCCAATATGCCCTTCTTCGCAAGACTCGCCATTGGCCCACCTGAGCTGCAAGGACAGTTTTCGACTCCAACAGAAGGCGCTCCATATGACTTAACGCCATGAAGACTAGCGCGGGTGCTTTCGAGATTTTCCTGGGGATAGCCAAAGTTTTCGAATGACGCCGGCTGGAGATCGAGCACGCGGTCGCGGCCAACTTCTTTGTTCGTTCTAGCGCGGTTGATGCGAAGTAATCTAGAATTAGCGCTCAACTTCTCTCATCATGAAAATGTCAGACGAAAGCATAAGTAACAAGGTCCCATTAGGGTTCAAACTTCGACACAAGCTGCGAGGAGACGGGGATGTGTTCATGAGCATTGCGTGGTCACCCGACGGCCAAACAATTGCCGGCGGTGCTGAGTACCATACTATTCGCCTGTGGGATGCAAAGACCGGCGAACTTCGACGCAAGATGAATGAGCGTTTTAATGTGTATGAGGTCGCATGGTCCCCCGATGGAGAGATGATAGCCTCTACGGGGGCCTCAACGTTAATTCATTTGCGAAGCACGCAAACTGGCCGATTATTGCGACGCAAGTTCGAACACCCTTTAGGGGCAAATGTCGTAACCTGGTCGAAAGACGGTCGGACCTTAGCCTCAGCCGGGACAGACGGAATTATAAGGCTTTGGGACATTGAGACCGGGCGATTGAAGCGCACGCTTGAGGGACACACCGATGAGGTCATCACTTTGGCGTGGTCGCCTCGCGGCGACTATCTCGCTTCAGGAGGTAACGATAGGATAATCAGGGTGTGGGATACAAAGAATGGCGAGCTGTTCCGTTACCTCGAGGGGCATAACTACCAGATTGTGAGCATGGCGTGGGCTCCAGACGCAGGGATATTGGACCAACCGAGACTGGCGGTCGCTGGTGACGCGAGAAACATAGTGATCTGGAGCCCTTTTTTGCGTGTGCCTGTCCGTGCTCTGCGAGACCATACGCGTATAGTAAAAAGCATCGACTTTTCCGCTGACGGCCGGCTATTCGCATCAAAATCGGATGACGGCACCGTCAGAGTCTGGCGGTGCGACACTTGGCAAACTGTTGGCGTCCTCGAAGAACCTGGAAGTCCTCTTTGGCCACCTAATCTAGCCTTTCACCCCTCAGCTCCAACAACCTTGGCAACACTTGGGGAGTTCGACAGGATTATCCGAATATGGGATCTCACTCTGTAGAACAGTAATTGAGACGGGTGCTGACATCGGGCTTTGCCGTATTCGTTTCGTGATCACAACAAGTCTTTTGGCAATATCCTTGCGGAAGATCAACCCAGTCGGTCAGATTGATTTTTGAGGCAGAAATGCAGTTTGCCCCAAAAGAACTTCGTAATCCTACTTTTGAGGCAAAGCCTCCTTCTACATAATATGTATTATCAGACGCGGCAAATATGTGCAGAAAAAGGCTGTCCTGCGGCTTTGAGCTTGATACTCGGTCCTGCTTAATCAGCCCTGCCCTCCTCACCAAGCGTCCTTCCGCTCCTCATGAAGTAAATCCAAAGCTCTATTTGAACTGCCCCGCGAGAATCGTTCAGGTGTCTGGTCGCCTGAGATGGCCGGCGGTTGAGGTCGCACTCGAGAGCTCTGAAATGTTTTTTTCGGGCGACTCATTACTGGTCAGAAAGGCTCCTCCTATGAACACATTCATTTCAACGCCACAGAACCGCTTTGGGAAGCTTCTCCTACTCGCATGCATGGCGCTTGTGACGTTCGCCGGACATTGCGACAAGCACAAGCGCCGTGACCCAACTGTCGACCTCAAGGAGATGCGCCAGCAGTCGGTGACGGAAGACTTAGCTTTCAAAGGTCAATTGCCGTTTGACTGGCTCACCGGCAATGCCCCGCAACCCAGTGGGACGCCCGACGAAGACGAGATTGCCGAATTTGCCGAGCGGTTTAAAAACACATCAGCTCCCGACATTGTTCATAAGGAGTTAGTCCCGGGTGCGACAGGTATCGTTGAACTCCAGCTCGCAGGCCCTGCGAGCCTGTCGGGATCAGCACAGTGGATTGGTACCGACTCGGCACTGAAGGTCACTCTCGGTGTTAATGGTTCGCCTGTCGCAACTGGAACTGCGTTTACCCCCGGCGGCAATAGAGGAGGCTCGAACGTGCACGCGCAAACTCCGGTTGGGGGACGCGCCATTATCGCGGTCACCAACACGTCCAAGAAGAAGGTCAAGGTAAGGATTTTATTGATGGCCACAGCCCTCTGAAAGGAAGGAAAACAATGTACACAAGATCGGTTGCGCGTGCTGCGATGCCGCTCATCGCATTAAGCATCGCCTTCCTTTCGTCCACCCTAAGCGTTAACGCCCAGACGACAGTTGTGGATTTCGAGCGCGCTGCGATTCCAACTGGCTCCACGATGGGCATTCAATACAGCGACCTCGGAGTGCTTTTTGATATCGGCTATCTCGACGTCGATCCGGCGGCGCGTTCAGGTCAGCGAGTAGTGAGAGCGGTCCGGCCAGGAGAGGAGGTTTTCACAGTTTTCCCGTTTGTCATTCGGTTTCGCAACGAGATGACGGTGACTCGCGTAAAACTTTTTGCGGGTTCCTTTTCTAACATCAACGGGAAGCTGACTGCGTTCGACTCCACTCGGTAATGTGGTGGCGGTCGCCGGGCACCCTGTTGTGCCGAACAAGTTCACTACGGCGTTTGAAGTCGCGGCGCCGGACATCCGCCGGGTCGAATTGCAGCTCGACGGCACGCCATACGTTTCGATTGACGACCTTGAATTCGACGGAGACTCACCTCCTCCACTGCCGACGACACCGCCGGTTGTTCAGCTAACTCAACCGATCAACAACACCGAGGTGGATATTCCAGGCGACCTTCCGAGGATGGAGATTGCAGGCACGGTGACCGGTGAAGGGTTGCGTTCGAACGTTATTGTTACCGTTGGATATCGTCTCCCGCCCGAGTCTACTGCACCGCCGCTTAAACTATGGCTTAGCTTGACTGGGAGCGGACCGACGCGCCAATTCTCACTCGAAGGAGGAATCACTCCCCTGCCCCTTGGTCCAGTTACGGTCACCGCTGTTGCCGAAAACATCGCCGGGCTCAAAGGCACGGCTACGAGCAATTTGACTAACCTGCCACGCGCGGTTCGCGATCGTTTCAATACCGAAGGAGGCACGCCCGCACTTGGAGAATTTCAATACGGTCTGCTACGAGGTTGCTCAATTGCGGTGTATGAACGCGGAGCAATCAGTGGCCGTGACGGCGGCGCGATCGCCGTCCGCGGCGATATCTTCACCAAGTGGATGTCGCTGCGCGGTAACTTCAACGAGAGAGGATGGTTTGGATGTCCCACAGGCGAGGAGAGAGACACAATAATCGGTGGAGCTCGCTCTCAGCCATTCGAACGCGGGCGCATCTATGCCAGGTTGCCGACGATAGCACCACCCGAGGCGGTATACGTTCCAGCTGTCTTTGCGGAGGCGATCGATAAACGAGGCGGCGATGAGAAGGTTGGGTTGCCGCTCGGCGATCCCACCAATTCCGCCGGACCTATGCAGACGTGGCTGTTCCAGCGGTTTGACCGCCCGGGTGACGAGGAGTGGATCTTGCCCTCAACGTTAGAGATTCGAGGTACCCCACCGAAGCTGTGGATGGAGCGCCAAATTGGAAAGTGGCTTATAGGACCTGGCTTGGGCGAGTGGGTATTTGAGCTGAGCGCTTTTGATCAGGAACGGCACAAGCACCCGGCGACCCTGTGGGAGGGTTTCAGATGCGATGACAACCTTGGTCCCTGTCCCGTGGATCCGGAACCCGAGTTCCCTCCTCCAATTACCCCCGAGAACAAGCCGGACTTCAAAAATCAGTTCTGCAGCGGCACAACGTATATTCCCGGAAGTCCCTGGGGTCCGCCAGAATGGAAAGCCGTTCGCGGTCACCACGATGTGACACCAGTTTTCGGCTACACAATTGGGGCACACATGGCGAGCATCGACAATGCCCTCACGCACCGGACCCATAATGCGAACTGCCCGTACCTGAACTGGCGTCTCGGAATCAACTTGACGTGTGCTTCCGATTTCGAATTCTTCGTACGTCCGCTTGGCCAGCAAATCGTCACGAGCCCTGAATTACCCAGCCTGTTCGGGCATGAGAACACGGACCGGATTAAGACCGAATATGAGATGGCTTACGCGGCATATGCGCACAATTTTCTAGGTGCTCCGGCCGTCGGTGATTTGGTGCATACGACGGGCCGCTGGATTGTTGACTGCGGTCACAAGACTTATAAAACGGAGTTGCATCCAATCTTTAGTTTTGCACGTTCGAAGACAGTAATTTCTGAGACGAATCTTTTCACCAAGCTGGAGGAGACGCTTTTTGGCGGCAAGCCGGCTACGCGTGTCGCTATCTGGGTCAACGGTTGGTATCCAGGTGGCGAAAACAATGCGATCGAGTTCGACATCTTTCCGCCGCCGCGCCCTTCTCCCACATCAGTGCTCCATGTCGTAAAGCCGGTGGACTCCGCCAGCGGCGGCTACCGGGCGGCAGTCGATGTCAATATGGAATACAAACTGTGGCCCAGTCACGTGCGATTGAAGTTTACTGCGCCGCTCAGGCGAAACCCTGTCAGCGGAGACGGCGAGATGCTGTTTAAATCCGGCCGGCAGTATTGGGGTATTTGGTATCTGTACTGGTCCGACTGACAAGCGCCCGGTTCAACTGCGAGCAAAGGACAGTCGGAAGACGGGTTCTGATTAAACAATTCCCCTGGGTTGTTGGGCGTGAGTGTTGCTCGGCGAAATGCAGTGGGCGAATTGATAGCGGGTTAAGCTCGCGCAGCTAAGCTGAAACCACGTCCAGGTCAACTGCAAAGCTTTCGAGGGCCGAGTCTCCGCCTTCCCATTCGCGGTAGTACTTTAACGCGAGGCGGCCTTGGCCGACTTTTGTGGTGCGGAAGTGAAACTTGCGTAGACCCCCGCGTCCAATGGTGGGATTCTGATCATCAGAGGTGGACGCTGGCGACGGCGCCGAAGGTTCAGTAGCTGTGGCAGCTTCCTCGATTAATCCTTCGGCGCGCTCTATGTGCCAGCGGTACCCGGTAGTTGCGTTTTCCGGTAGCCGCAGCGTGATGTCATCCCCGAGGCGGAGTTTTACTGTTTCCCCATTGTTCCCCTGGTCCAATACGACAGTGGCCATTTGCTCACCAGTGGGGACTATTTCTTGGAGGGCTTACCGGAAGTTCCTGGTGCTCTCAGCTCTTCCGGCGACATAGGTCTTGGCGGCGCACTTTCAGCAACTTCGCCCAACAGTTCCAGCGAGGGTGTAGGCATACCGGAGCCTGTTTCCACCAACGAGCCAAAGGCTCCTGGTTCCGGCGCACCTGCAGCCACGCTTCCCTGCAACTGCTCGATTGTCATAGGAGCAGGTGTTGAGCTTCCGCCGGACGAGACCGACGCTGTTGCTAGTTCTTCAGGCAGCAAAGGCTTGGGTGGGCTTTCGCCGCCACCACCGAATTGAAGCTCTGCAAGAGCCATAGGGCGCGCGGGTTCAGTCCCGGCAACAGTCTGCACCGCTGCGCCGCCCGAGCCAGTGCCTGAGCCGGCATCAGCTCCTGAGCCGACAGAAATATGTATATTTACATCACTCACGGCAATACTCCTCTGTGTTCAGGTGTGCCTCCAGATTGGTCCTGGTACAAGCGGATCATGGGTCTTCGTCCATCACCTGAAGCAGGCGGTTGATTACATGTAGGACTGGGTAATGTTCTTTTGTGCTGTAGCATCAAACACCACGTAAACCTGCCGATCATTTCCCTTCGCAGTAGTTAGCAGCATGAACACGTTGGTCACGCCGTCAGCAGAGCCCGGAAGGATCTTGTGCCAGGCATTTGTTCCCACGAGGTGTGCCCAGCCGTTTTGCCCATCACGCGATGTGAATACCTGATTGATTTTTGTCCACACGGTAAAAGTACCTCCTCAATTGGAAATTGTCATGTATGTTCGGATCACGTCAGCCCGTCGTTCTCGTGAATTCCCGGCTGACGCGATCCTACGATTCCGATCGACCAGGTATTAGAGATAAGCCTGGTATACAAAGTCCCCGTCAGCGTAGATGGTCACCTTCTTGTTCTTCGCCACAGCTTGCGCAAAAAGTGCGAGCATGTTGGTAATGCCGTCGGAGGTGCCCGCCTGGATCTTGCGCCATCCGAGCCCTGTGAAATGCGCCCAGCCATTCTGAGAATCCCGCGACGCGAAAACTTGCGAGACAGTGACATTACTGTGCCAGGCCGCTGCAATCTCGACGACTACGGACGAAAAGGACCAACTGCTATCGATAAGTAGGTCAGTCTGGCCGTACTTCATTCGCATGAAACCGGCCTCGCCCCAGCCGGTTCCCCAGCTGTTCTTAATAATCCAGCATTGTTGAGAGTCGTCGTATCCGACTACGCAGACGCAGTGGTATCCGGGATCCGGGCTCAACCGAGTTGCGGCAGCACTCTTAACGTAAATACCGCTGGAATACGAGAAAAAGTCGGTCCATACCTCCATTCCGGCGAGGACTGGTCCGGCAGCGATCGCGTTTTTGCGCGCTTCCATGGTCGAGTGGTTCGTGTAACTCGCTATCTTGGTCACGCGGTTTTGCCAATCACTGCAACGACTGGCAGTGCAATTCATGTTGGTGCCGCCGCCAGCCGTGTACGGCATACAAGCCTCGTCGACGACACCAGTGCTCTTTGCAAAGTCGAGGCCGGAGGTCAGACCCCAGCCACCGCAGCTTCCACCGCCGCAAAACTGAAGGAATCCCTCTGAAAGATCGATGTTGTAGGTGGGGTTTTGAAGTTTGATGCGGACGGCTGACTCGATTACCGAGCAACTACAGAACGAAACGCACGAGCCGCACCCACCCTGATTCTTGATGGGAGTAACGTAATTACCTCCGTTATCCCGCCAATCGACTTTCGTGGGCGCACCAAAAGCCCTGGCTCCGAGCATTGGCTGCTCCAAGCTGGCGAGTTGTCGCGTTTCCGCCACGAGTCGCTGCATTTCCGCTTCATCGACAATTAACCCAAGATATTTTCTTTGCTCTTCAGGCGGTAGCGAAGAAAGCGTAGTTGGGCCAGCGGCCCATGGTAAACCCTCTTCCCTAATCGCAGCATTAATCGCCTGGATAGTTCTTTCTTCATTTGGCATGGCTCACCTCAAGTGAACTGAAAAAGAATGTGAGCGTCAGTCCTTGATTGGCATCGAGGGTTCGACGTTCATGAATATTCTTCGTGAGAAGTTAAATTTGACGATGCAAGCTCTATGCCCGCAGGCTGTGATTTGAAACACTAACAATTTGCTCAGTCGCGCAGGTTCGTCGTGTCAACTTTTGTAGACTCGCTATCAACCTTTGCTGACAGTTGAGAGTTCTGTAGGTGGTTTTGTAGGAGCGGATGTGGTCTGTTTTTAGGCAAACTTGACGCTCGAAAAACCATCACCTAGAGTACGGACGCTGTCATTAAAACCAAACTTCAATTAAAGAGGCTGTACTAATAGTGGCAATAAAAGTTGAGAGTCAGATTGGCAGGAAACTGCCTGCGGACGTAGTGGGTCACATCGAGGAAGCGTTTGACAGTTTGCCGCGCGAGCATACGCGCGGACTTGAGCGCGTCAGGATCGTGGAGTACATCACTGAGCCGCGTTTGAAGGGAATGCTTCAGGCCACCGAGCTGCCGGGCTTATATCACCCAAGACAAGGACCGAAAGGCGCGTGGCTGGAGATAGCGATGGGCGTCTTGCTTCCGGCAAACAAGCCGTTTCACAAACGGATCGTCCCGCGCATTTCCTTGAAGGGAAATCTTTCAGCGACACTTTTTTCCCTCGTTGGACAGCATTATCACTTCACCTTGAAGCACTCGATGAAGAAGAGTCAGCTAGAGCCGGCGGTCCGTGCGTACACTGAGAAGCATTTGAAGGCCTGGAACGAGAAGAAGCACACTTTCCGCGCGCGCCTATTCAAACCAATTCAACCAACGCTCGAACGCTGGGCCAAAGGACTACAGAAACAGGCGGCGGCACAGAAGAAGAAGTAGAGTGACCTTCTCGTTAAGTTAAACCAAACCATTTTCCATATCTCATTTCATATTTCTCATTCGCAGATTCAACTTCACGTGCAACGGTTTTTTACGTGCGACATCGTGTGTCGAAAAAGACAGAACCGGGAGCGAACCGGGCCCGCGGGCAGCCCGCGTGGGGTGGTGGTAGCGACCGGATTCCAGCTCGAATGGCTATCAGCTTTGGTCCTCGAGATCGTCCAGGTTCTTGTATGGCATCGAGAAGCGATTTGTACGAAGAGGCAGGACCATAAATTGGCGGTTACGGACAATGGCGGACGTGATTCATTCCTTCTGGCTCTATTGGAGCTGATCATGAGTCGCATTCCAGCTTGAACCCGGTCGCTACCATCCCGGTTCGCTCCCGGTTCTGTATTCTTCCACCTACTGCGTTGACGCGATCCAACGCGCGTCGAAGTTGCACTTCAGACTGGAACCCTCTCCCAGTGGGAGAGGGATAGACGGCAATGACAAATGAGAAATGT
The DNA here is from genome assembly GCA_963730985.1 of Pyrinomonadaceae bacterium. Classification (GTDB taxonomy): domain Bacteria; phylum Acidobacteriota; class Blastocatellia; order Pyrinomonadales; family Pyrinomonadaceae; genus PSRF01. The sequence continues at coordinate 875,760 of CAVSTX010000004.1, read as the reverse complement.
GAAATGTGAAATGAGAAATTCCGTTTGGGTCGATGTAACAGAGCCTCTCAAGTTTGGTTGGCGCCGCCGTCGATATTCTTGGCGACTGATCGAAGTGCCTGGGCAACATCGTGAGTAGTTACTTCTGACCTTCGAAACTTTACTTCCAGGCTAAACTCTTTCGTGGGCGAAGCGTATTTGAAGACGTAAGGTTTATTCTCACCAGCCACGCGCGGTCCCATTTCCTGTCTTCTTACTTCCCTGGCGTCTTCGCGCGTTAAACCTCTCGAGGTTATCTGTTTTGCTAGTCGTCTCATGCTCTCTTCGTCCGGCTGACGGACGATCTGTAGCAGCATCGACTTGGCGTTAACGTCGGCCTCACGGCAAAGAGTTCTAATGTCGTCGGGAATTGCGGCAATGGACAGAGCCTCAGTGACGGTGCTGCGGCTCTTTCCTACCTTGCGAGCAACTTCCTCGTGCGTGTATCCAAACTTCTCGCACAAAGCCAATAACCCGTCAGCTTCTTCCCAGACAGTCAGATCTTTGCGCTGCATGTTTTCGATCAGCGCAATCTCCGCAACTGTGCCCTCGTCAACTTCCATTTCTACACACGGAAGCTCACGTAAACCTGCAGCCCGGGCAGCTCTGAATCGCCGCTCTCCCGCTATGATCATCCAGCGACCGGTCTGGCGCGACGGTTTTACCAGCAACGGCTCCAGCACGCCCTTCTCAGCTATCGATGCAGTCAACTCCGTCAAGTCGCCAAACTCAGTGCGCGGTTGCTCGGGATTTGGATCGATCTTGTCCAGAGGGATCATGCGCCCGACGGATGCGGGCTGATGCTGGGAAAGCTCTTCCACGTAATGCGCGTCGTGGCGCATCTGGAGGCCGGTTGGTAGTCCCCGTTTAGACACGTGTTAATACCTCATTGCAGAGATTTGCGTATTCGATCGCACCCGATGAATTAGGCGCGAAGCTAAAGATCGATTCCTTGTAGGCGGGCGACTCTTCCAGCCGAACGCTCTTGGTAATCACCGTCTCAAACAACTTCGGACCAAAGACTTTCTTGATCTGTTCGTAAACTTCTCTCGCCAGCGTCGTGCGTTTGTCGTGCAATGTGACCAACACGCCTAGCAGCTCGAGCTGTGGGTTCGGCCGCGCTTTCACCTTCTCTATCGTCTCAAGCAAGTCGTCAGTTCCCTCAAGCGCAAAGTAAGACGATTGAATGGGAACGAGTACGTGGGACGCCGCGACCAAAGCGTTCACGGTAATCAGTCCGAGCGTCGGAGGTGTATCGATGACGATTACGGGATACTGATCGCGAAATGGTGAAAGACGGTCCTTGAGCCGGAACGGGGCGTCGAAGTCGCCGACCAGCTTTGCTTCAAGTTTTGCCAGATTGATGCGCGCGGGAATCAGATCAAGTCCTTCGACCGGCGTCCGATAAACTGACTGTTCAACCGGAGCCTGCCCATCGGTCATCAACTCGTACGCCGATCTTTCGACGGAAAGTGGATCGAGAAAGGAAATCGAACTGTTGGCTTGTGGATCTAAGTCGAGGAGGAGGACACGTTTGCCCAGTCTGGCGAATGCGGCAGCCAAATTGATAGCAGTAGTCGTCTTTCCTACGCCACCTTTTTGATTTGCGATGGCAATTATCATTCGCTACCGAATACAGTAATCAACATAACAATCACATCGGGAGATCGCCGGCTTCGCCGATGACGTCCGGCCATTCTTCTTCACCCAGGGGTGACTCTTCACTTCCCTCTTCGTCCTCCGAAGGAACTGTGTTGCGTGATGCCTTGATGACTTCCGCGTCCACGAAGATAGGACAATCCGCGCGCAGCGCAAGCGCAATCGCGTCTGACGGTCGTGAATCAAGGACCATGCGGTTTCCGTCGCTCATACGCATCTCGATAACTGCGAAGAACGTGTTGTCTTTCAGACTCGTTACCACGACACGTTCGACTTGAATTCCCAACTCGATTATCAGATTGCGCAACAGGTCGTGAGTCATCGGACGAGGTGGCGCAATCTTCTCAATCTCCAACGCGATCGCGTTGGCTTCATAAGCACCTACCCAGATCGGCAACATCGTATCGCTGGCGACGTCTTTCAGAATGATGATTGGCGTACCGCTGTTCGGGTCCATCATGAGCGCGCGGATTTTTACTTCGATCTCCATACCTTCCTGCCTTTGATCATCCCCGAGTTCCATTATCTAACCCTTTAATACTCCGTAGAGGCTGTTTGGCTTAGCGTGGGAGACCAGCACGTCAACGATTGCGCCCGCTGTCGATTCGCCAGCTCTAAAGTTAACGACCTTGTGGCAGGTCGAGTGTCCGGCCATGTCTTCGGTTGAACGCGCGCTCTGCCTTTCCACCAGCACACTTAACTGCTTCCCGACATACCCGTTGTAAATCTTGGTTTGAATCGATGTCTGCAATTCTTCCAAAGCCAGGAAGCGGTCGCGTTTCACTATTTCCGGAATCTCGTCATCGAGCGCCGCCGCCGGCGTACCCGAACGTTTCGAATACTTAAAGATATAAAGCGCGTCGTAACTGCACTTGCGAACCAGGTCTAAAGTGTCCGCGAAATCCTGATCGGTTTCACCTGGGAAACCAACGATGATATCGCTGGTCAATGACAACCTTCGCGGCGAATTCTTGATCACGTCGACGCGCTGCAAGTAGTCGTCTACTTTATGACCGCGGCGCATAGCCTTCAGTATTCGATCGCTGCCCGATTGCGCCGGCAGGTGAACCCAGTCGCATAGATTGGGACATTCCCCTATCGCGGACACTATATCAGGATGAAAGTCTCTGGGGAACGAAGTTGTAAATTTGATTCGTTCCATTTTCGTTGCGGCAACCGCCCGAAGTAATCGGGAGAAAGGTGTGGCGCCGCCAAAGCTCTCCAGTCCGTCGTCATTTTTCGGGCGGTAGCTGTTGACGTTTTGTCCGATCAAATGAACTTCCTTGTAGCCAAGTCCGCGTAGATTCACTACTTCATCGATGATCTCGCGCGCGCTGCGACTTTTCTCGCGTCCACGTGAATACGGAACAATGCAGAAAGAACAAAACTTATTACATCCCTCGATGATCGGAACAAATGCCACGTAAGGAGAGCGGCGTTCGGCAGGTGAAATGTCCCAAACGTCGGATTCCCCGCGCTCATCGAGGTCTATCAATGCTTTTTCACCGGCGTCCGCGCGTGCAATTAGCGAAGGAATGCGATCTGTCGCCCGCGTACCGATCACCATGTCAACGGCCGGCGCACTCTTAAAAACCTCGTTTCCTTCCAGCTGGGCGACGCAACCCATCACACCAATCAACGGTCTTTTGCGTTCTGCCGTCTTAAGCTTCCGTATCTCGCCAATGCGCCTGAAGATCTTGCGCTCCGCTCGCTCCCGGACCGAACAGGTGTTGAGCAACACGACATCCGCGCCCTCAGCCTCGGTGGCGATCTCATAACCGGCTTTGCGCAAACCGGTCGCCGCGCGTTCGGTATCAGCAACGTTCATCTGACAACCAAACGTCTCGATGTAAACTTTGGAACTCATCGATCAATCGTGCAAACAAGTCGATTTTCGCGTGTAGTCTAACAGAATTGGCGAGACAAACGCGATACTGGAATTTTTGCTTTCAACTGTAAAACCCATAATTTGCAAGCAACTTGACCATCGTCTGATCGATGAGTAGGATTGCGCCCGATTTCGAAAAATTTAGTGTGCTGCGAGGTCCCTCATGTCCTTCAATAAAGTCATTCTTGTTGGCAATCTTGGCCGTGATCCGGAACTACGTTATACGCCGCAGGGAACGCCGGTTTGTAGTTTTAGTATGGCGACGAATGAACGGCGAAAAGATAAGAGCGGCGAGATGCAAGACCAAACTACGTGGTTCAGGATTACGCTTTGGGGTCGTCAGGCCGAAACTGCTTCTCAGTATCTATCGAAGGGCCGCCCCGTTTACATTGAAGGTCGACTGCGAGTTGAGGAGTGGACCGATCGCGACGGCAAACCACGACATACGTTGGAAGTTCATGCGACGGACATGCAGTTTATTGGCGGTGGCAGAGGTGGCGAGGAACCTCAGATGGAACGGGCGGCCGCAGCAGGCGCGAGCAGCGAACCAACCGACATTGTTGACGACGACATTCCTTTTTAGTTAATCAGGAATAACCAAAACGAGCTTCGACATTTTAGGCGGTTCCCCATCGCCCAAATTGTCGAAGCTTTTTGTATCTGCGACTAAGTCTTTCGTCCTGACTACAACTGACAGCCTCGGCAAGTCGTTCGGTTAGGGCCGCGTCGAGGTAACGTGCTGCTTTGTCGTAGTCGTTATGCGCTCCGCCAGCGGGTTCGGTGATTATCTTGTCTACAATCTTTTCTTCGAATAGATCCTGAGCTGTAAGGCGCAAACCAGTTGCCGCCTGGTCGGCAAGTTTGGCGTCCTTCCAAAGTATTGCCGCGCATCCTTCAGGTGAGATCACGGAATAGATCGCATTCTCGAGCATCATTACCTGATCACCGACTCCAATCGCCAGCGCGCCTCCGGATCCACCCTCCCCGATTACCGTGACGATAACCGGAACTTTCAGCCGCGCCATCTCGCGCAAGTTGTAAGCAATAGCTTCAGCCTGGCCGCGTTCTTCAGCGTCGATGCCAGGATACGCTCCGGGCGTGTCTATAAACGAAAAGATTGGACGGCCAAACTTCTCAGCCATTTTCATTAAACGCAACGCCTTCCGGTAGCCCTCCGGCTTCGACATTCCGAAATTGCGAAACTTACGTGTCTTGGTGTCGCGTCCCTTTTGGTGCCCGACGAGCATGATCGGCAAACCGTGGAATCTTGCCGAACCACACACCAGCGCCGGGTCGTCTGCAAAGCGCCGATCACCGTGCAACTCGACAAACTCGTCGAACAACCGTTCAACGAAGTCTAAGGTGTGCGGACGTTCGGGGTGACGCGCAAGTTGCACCCGCTCCATCGCGGACAGCTGCCCTACGGGTTCCGCCGGTTTTTCCGGTTCAGCCTGTTTTTGCTTTTTGGACACTGATGACAATTCTAGTTGCTGCCGGCGGCGAGCGCGACCTTCTCCACCTTTAAATTGCAGCCGGCACTTCGCAATGCGCTTTCCAGTCTTTCACTGCGCTCGATTCGGAGCGACGGATTCACACTTACACGCACCAAAAGATCGGCCTCCAGGGCAGTTTCCAACATCACTTCGCAGCTGCCCGCATGGGTATTTATCAGGTGGAGAATGTTGTCAAACAATTCAGCCGGATCTTCAGCCGCGGGAACGCGAAGGACAACCAACTCCTTAGCTTTCACTAATTCGTCCAAACTCTGTACCTGATCGACAATAATCGACGGAGGATTGTCTTCACCAACCTCAAGACGCCCTGATACCAACACGGGCAAATCGTTCTTCACCAGGCTGGAATACTTGCGATAAGTTTCTGGCCAAAGAACGCATTTTGTGCCGCCGGACTCATCCTCAAGTCTCAGCAGCGCGAACCGATCACCCTTCTTCGTGGTTCGAGGCTGAAGATCGTTGATGATACCGCCGAGGCTAATTCGAATTCCGCTTGTCATTGTCGGTAGATCGACAGACTTAGCGGCTTTGGCGTTTTGCAGCACAAAAGAGTAGTTCCCTAGTGGATGACTCGTGATGTAAAAACCAAGCGCCGCTTTCTCTGCAAACAAGAGTTGAGATGTGGTCCATGGTGTCCTGGCAATCGGTGGATGCTCCTCGATCTCCGCTGCGTCACCGGACGAACCGAAGAGTCCATTTTGACCGAGTAGCTTTTCTCGTTTCGCGCGTTGCGCGCGGGAGAGCGCTGCGTCGATGCATTCAAATGAGGCCCCACGCCATTCGTGCAGGTCGCGCGATTCGGGTTTAAGCGAATCGAAGGCGCCCGCTCCAACGAGACCCTCGAGGACCCGCTTGTTCAGGTTTCCCTGGCCCAGTCGTTCGGCGAAGTCAAAAAGCGATTTGAACGGGCCGGCACTTCGCGCTTCGATTATTGAGTTAACGATGGAGTGACCGAGGCCTTTAATCGCAGCCAGCCCATAACGAATGGCGCCCTGCAGCGGTGTAAATCCCGCAAAACTCTCGTTGACGTCAGGCGGCAGCAGTTTGATCGCTTGCGCACGCAGCTCTTTCGAATACTTAAATACTTTGGCCGCATCCTGAGCTTCGCTCGATAACACCGCCGCGTAAAAGTGTTCGGGGAAATGCGCCTTCAGGTAGGCAGTTTGAAAGGCAAGAAACGCATATGCGACGGAGTGGCTGCGTGGGAACCCGTAATCGGAAAACTTCTCCATGAGGGAAAAGATCTTTTCCGCCTTCTCCTTCTTAATGCCCCGCTCAACCGCGCCTTTGACAAACTTCTCCTGGTGAAGCGCCATCTCCTCGCGCTTTTTCTTACCCATCGCTCGCCGCATGAGGTCCGCCTCGCTGAGCGTGTAACCCGCGAGCTTTTGGGCGAGCTGCATAATCTGTTCCTGGTAGACCAGGACGCCAAAAGTGTTGCTGAGAATTTCCTTCATCTCCGGGACAAGATAGCGAACCGCTTTCTGTCCCCGATGCCGTTGAATGAACTCTTCAACCATGCCGCCGTCGAGTGGGCCGGGCCGGTAAAGCGCATTTAAAGCCGAGAGGTCCTCAACGCCCTTAGGCTTAAGCTTGCGGCAGATTTCCTGCATACCGGAAGACTCAAACTGAAACACCGCATCAGTGCGCCCTTCCCCGAAAACTGCCATGGTCTTCTCGTCGTTAAGCGCTATAGCAGGCCAGTTAATCTCCTGACCAAGCAGTTGCTTAATGCTCGTTAAGCAATCATTTATAACAGTTAAAGCGGTAAGCGCTAAAAAGTCCATCTTAAGCATGCCCGTCTTTTCGAGATCAGACATGACATACTGCGTGGTCACTTCTTCCTTCCCGGAAACTGCAATAGGAATTAATTCCTGCAGGGGTACGGGTGCGATAACGACGCCTGCAGCGTGCACAGATGAATGGCGAGCACAGCCTTCCAGGCGCTGCGCAATCTCCATCAATTCCCTGACTGTCGGGTTGGTTTCAATCTCTTTCTTAAGCTCTGGCACCTGCTCCAAAGCCTGAGCCAGCGACACGTTCCTGCCCCGAACGGGCGGAGGAATCATCTTGGCAATACGTTCGACTTCTGAATAAGGCATCTCTAACGCGCGGCCGACATCCTTAATCGCGGCGCGGGAAGCGAGAGTGCCGAAGGTGATGATTTGGCAAACCGAATCGCGGCCGTAAAGATTGGCGACGTGGTTAATGACGTCGCCCCTCCCTCGCACGCAGAAATCGATATCAATGTCAGGAAGGGAGATTCGACCGGGGTTAAGGAATCGCTCGAAGATAAGGTCGTACTGTAAAGGATCTACATCAGTAATCTCGAGACAGTAGGCGACGAGCGAGCCCGCAGAAGAACCGCGGCCGGGGCCGACCGGAATGGAGTTTTCTTTGGCGTACCTGACAAAGTCCCAAACGATTAGGAAGTAACCGGAGAAACCCATCTGCTTAATCATCGCAATCTCATTAGTGAGTCGCGTCTGATAATCGGAAATGGGGTACCTGAGCTCGCCTCTCGCCTGCTGGCCGTCCCAGACGCGCTGCCGGCGCCGTTCAAATCCGTCTCTGACTACTTTCTCGAAGTATTCGTCAGGTGAAGCCGCCTCGCCAACAGGTATCGGGTAGTTTGGCAGGTGGTTAATGTTTTCGGGGAGTTTCAGATCGCACCGCTCGGCAATCTCCACCGTTCTCGTCAGGGCATCGGGTAACTCGCTTCCAAATACCCGCCACATCTCCTCCGGCGAGCGAACGTAGAAGTTTGGACTGTTGTATCGCAGCCGGTTTGTGTCGTTTACGGTCTTGCCGGAACCGATGCAGAGCAGCACGTCATGGGCGCGCGCGTCTTCCGGCATCAGGTAGTGGGCATCGTTGGTCGCGACTAAGGGAACACCAGTGCGCCGGGACAATTCGACGAGTGGTTTCCTGATGCGTTGCTGCGCGTCAAGCCCGTGCTCCTGAATCTCCAGAAAGTAGTTCCCTTTTCCGAGTATCTCCTCAAACTCGACCGCCGCCGCCGCAGCTTCGTCACAAGCGTCGCGCGCCAACATCGCAGACGGCACACCAGACATGCACGCGGAAAGCGCAATCAAACCTTTCGAGTGTTCTGCTAGAAGTTCTTTGTCTATCCGCGGTTTGTAGTAGAACCCTTCGGTGTAGGCTTTCGAGGTGAGGCGAACCAGGTTGCGGTAACCGTCCAGATCCTTGGCCAGAAGAATCAAATGGAAGTTTGCCTTTTCACCCGGCGCTGACGCTGCACGATCTCTTCGGCTGCCACGCGTAATGTAAGTCTCACAACCAATGATGGGTTTAATTCCGCGGCTCTTCATCGCGTTGTAAAACGAGATGGCGCCAAACATATTTCCATGATCCGTCATGGCACACGCCGTCATTCCGAGTTCTTCGGTTCGCTTGGCTAGAGGCTTGATTTGGATGGCGCCGTCGAGAAGACTGTAGTCGGTGTGCAGATGTAGATGTGCAAATCTGTTTTCCGTCATAAATCGCGTGAAAAGAGCGGTCGATTGGGATTAGAAAAAGGAAACAAGAGAGCGAACGGAGTCACTATATCACGGCGACGACAATGTCACAGAACACGATCGGCAAATAACACTTTGGAGCTTTGCGAGAGTGGTTTAGCGAGTTAGATCAGCCGATGGGTGATGCCAACGGCGCTATCGAGCTTCGCACCAAACGTGTTCGTATCACTGGTATCTAAGTTAACGTTTCTTAAGCCCAAAGGCGGCATGGGTTACTATTTCGCGCCTTCAGCGCTAACAGTCTCTGGGGACCGGCGCTTTCCTGGGCCGCTGGCCCAGGCTGTCACAGTTCGCGCCTTCGGCGCCTAGGTCCACTATTCCCACTCGATCGTGCTTGGCGGTTTTGAACTAATGTCGTAAACAACTCTGTTGATGCCGCGTATTTCCGAAATTATGCGCGAGGAAATTCGCGCCAAAGTGTCATGCGGCAGTCGGGCCCAGTCTGCCGTCATTCCATCTACGCTGGTAACCGCTCGAAGCGCCACCACTTTTTCATAAGTTCGTTCGTCGCCCATCACCCCAACCGTCGACACGGGAAGCAAAACCGCGAACGCCTGCCAAACCGAGTGATACAGATTCGCTGCCCGTAATTCTTCATCAAAAATGCGATCAGCCGCCTGCAGCAATTGAACGCGTTCCTCAGTTACTTCCCCGATTATGCGTACCGCGAGTCCAGGCCCGGGGAAAGGATGCCGAGTCAGGATCTCCTCGGGAACGCGTAGTTCCCTGCCAATCAGGCGCACCTCATCCTTGAACAATTCGCGTAACGGTTCGATTAACTTCAAATGCATCTTTTCGGGAAGACCACCCACATTGTGATGGCTCTTGATAACCGACGATGGACCACGCACCGAAACTGACTCGATAACGTCCGGATACAACGTGCCCTGTACGAGAAACTGAACGTCTCCAACTCGCTCAGCTTCCTCCTGAAAGACGTCAATAAAGACTTTACCGATGCGCTTCCGTTTTTCCTCCGGATCTGAAATGCCATCGAGCTCACCCAAAAACTGTTTTCCGGCACGCACTCCGGTGATATTGAGTTTCATTCGTTGCTGCAGCAGTGCAAGAGTCGACTCAAACTCGCCTTCTCTCAACAGCCCGTTATCAACAAAGATGCACGTTTGTCGATCGCCTATTGCCTGATGAACGAGCGCAGCAGCGACTGTCGAATCCACGCCGCCAGACAAACCGGAAACGACACGGCCTGTTTCTCCGACTGCCTCGCGAATGCGTTCTACCTGCTCCTGTATGACGGCGCTCGGTGACCAGTCGCCTTTGCATTTGCAAATATTGAAGAGGAAGTTTTGTAGTAACTGTGTGCCTTGCGGTGTGTGCGCAACTTCAGGATGAAACTGCACACCGAATATTTCTCGATCGGTGTCTTCAAATGCGTTAAGCGCGTCGTCAGTAAGTGCAGTTAGTCGAAAGCCTTCGGGAACACTCGTTACTTGATCGCCGTGACTCATCCACACGTCCATCTCGCGAGGTAGTCCTTTGAACAAAAGGCTGTCGTCATCGATCACCTTGAGCCGTGCGTAACCGAACTCCCGGTTCGGTGAAGCCTTGACTTCAACACCCATATCGAACGCAAGAATCTGGAAGCCATAACAGATTCCGAGGAGTGGACTGTTTATCGTTTGCAGGAGCCGGCCGTCAGGTCGCGGCGCGCCTTCCCAGTAAACCGATGAAGGGCTGCCTGACAAAATGACGCCTTTTGGCTGACGAGCAACGATGCGCTCGATTGGAGTGTTGAAGGGCAGGATCTCACAGTAAACACCGGCTTCCCTGACGCGGCGGGCGATTAGCTGAGTGTACTGCGATCCGAAGTCAAGTATTATGACTGTCTCGTGTTGAGTTTCATTTGGCAAAAAAGAAAACCTCTCGACACCATAACTGCGTCCAATAGGCGCAACCGGTCAAAAATGAACTGAGGATTATACTTTTGGTTTCGAATAACTCAATAGGGAGACGTAATTACATTTACTTATTCATGCCGATTTTTATGAACAAGCAAAGAGGGGCAACGTTGCTTTGCGTGATCCTGATCGCGCTTAGCCTTGGTGCGAGTGCGTCCGCACAACAAACCAATACTCCTGCGAAGGAGTCTACCGCGCGACAAAAATATTGACTTAAGCCAACCGATGACTATCGGGTGGCGGTACGACTCAACCTCGACGGTGGGGCTAACGCCCGCTCGAGACGCTGAGCGCGTTTACTTGCCATTGTCGGGCGGCGTCATCGTCTCGCTCAAAGCCGTTAATGGACAACTGAACTGGCGTTCCGAAGTGGGCGGAGAACTCTCCGCTTCACCGGTCGCGGACGAACATGCGGTTTATGTGGCCTCCGAAACAGGAAAGCTTGAGGCTGGCGTGAGGCGAGCAACGGGGGCGTTGCGCGCCCTGGGTCGCGAAGCTGGCGTTACGCAGTGGATGCGAACGCTGGCAATGCCTGTGCGTGGGACTCTGGCGTTGGGCAACGGTAAACTTTTCGCCGGAACCAGCGACGGAAAGATTTATGCCTTCGATTCGAAGACGGGCGCCGCGCGTTGGTCTTACGACTATGGCTCATCGTTCAACGGGCAGCCCGTGCTGTCCGGCTCGAGGTTGTACATCGGAAGCGAGGACGGGAACTTGCTCGCCCTGGATGAAGCGACTGGGAAGCTGGTGTGGTTCTACCGAACGAAGGGTCCGGTGAGAGGACCGGTCGCCAACGGTGGCGACATCGTTTATTTCGGCTCGGGCGATGGATATGTTTACGCCGTGAACGCTATCAACGGTCGTATGTTGTGGCGCAATCGGACCGGTGCGGGTGTGCAAGCAGTCGTGAAAGTTGGAGATGAATTGCTCGTCGCGTCACTAGACAACTTCGTTTACAAGTTGACTTTGAACGGACGGAGGCTGTGGAAACGGCAACTGCCAGGTCGCCTCTCTTCACAACCCCTGATGTCGGGAGCCGAGGCGCTTTTCACGCCGCTTTCAAGCGTAGCGGGTGTTGTCCTGGAGCTTCGCAACGGGCGTCCGGTGAATTCCCTTCCCGTAGGTGAGGAGATAACGACGTCTGCATCACCGATCGCAGTCGGTGACGCAGTACTCCTCACAATTGATAGTGGACTGGTTGCTTTTATGCGGCCCCGTGAGGTGGCGCCTGTGAAGAAAGAATAGCGGGGGAACTTCAGTGGAGGTTCGTTTGAACGTTGGCCTCAGTGATCTCTGAACGCTTTCTGAACATACCGAAGACGCGTGACAGCAGGCCGTGAACGATGTATCCCACCACAATCGCCAATAGTACGTAACGCGAAAAGAGAAAGATCAACGTACCTATGGCAACGGCGAAAATGATTGTGCGCATGCTGCGGCTGCGCGTACCTACAGTCTTGAAACTCGAAAACCGCAGGGTGCTGACCATCAACACACTCAAGAGACCAACCAAACCCATCAGCAAAACGGCATAAATTCGCGCTCTGTCTGGTCCATAGTAAACAAGCGGCACGGGCGCGAAATGGATAATCGCGGCGATGAGGCCGCCGGCAACCGGAATCGGCAAGCCGACGAAACTCTTTTTGTCCATTTTGATCGTTCCCTCCGCGAGAATTCGCGGGCGAGACGATTGCACGTTGAACCGGGCAAGTCGAAAGCCTCCGCACATCAGGTACATAAATGACAGAAACCACGCCAGGCTGTGAAGATCGCTGCCTTCAGAAAAACTCGCGCCATAACCCCAGACATAGGCAAGCACGGCTGGTGCAAGACCAAATGTGACTACGTCGGCGATAGAATCGAGTTGTACGCCGATCTCGGTAGTGGTTTTCGTCATGCGAGCGATTCGTCCGTCAAGCATGTCGAAAAGTACGGCCCAGCCAATGGCCTTCGCGGCGTTGTCGAGATAGACCGAGGCTTGCAGTAGATCGGCTTCGGTGCCGGCGCCGACGAATTGAAATCCGCGAACCGCGGCCATCACTGCGTAAAAGCCCATACCGATATTTGCCGCCGTAAAGACAGACGGAATCAGGTACAGGCCTTTCCGAAGTCCACGACGTTGCGGTCGCAGGTCCGGCTCGGCTGGTAATTCGCCAGTAAAGCTCATCGTATTCTCCCGATGACGGTGGTACCGCCCCGGACACGTTGACCCTCGGTTGCGAATACGTCAACGTTACCGGGTAATAACACGTCAGTGCGAGAGCTAAATTTTATCAATCCAAAGCGCTCTCCCAGCGCGAGTGCATCACCTGGTTGTTTCCAGCACACGATCCTGCGCGCGAGGATTCCGGCAATCTGCTTACAAACAACGGTGATGTTTTCACCTTGGATCGTGACGGCGTTCTGTTCGTTCACCAGGCTCGCGTTCTTATCAGTCGCCATCAAGAATTTGCCGCGTGTGTAGGTTACGTTCGTGATCTTCCCGCCAATTGGCGCGCGGTTGATGTGCACATCCAGCGGCGAAAGAAAAATGCTGACAAGCGTCGCCGGTGTTTCGGTTTCATCGTCAATCCTCGCGACACGCGTGACTCTACCATCTGCGGGCGAAACCACCAGATTCGGATCGTCAGGAGGCTGACGGCTTGGGTCGCGAAAAAAGTAGGTCATGAACGCAGCGACGACACCGAAAATTATTGCGGCTGGCCACAACTTCAGCAGCAGGAAAATGACCGTCAACGCGGCGGGCACGATGATGTACCAACTACCTTCGCGGGCGATTCTCAATCTATTTCTGCCTATCGATATCTGCTTGTAACAAAGGGGACGTGTAACACGACACGTCCCCTAACGGTAAACCGCTCCGGAAAAATTACTCCGGCGAGTATTAATGACTGACGCTCTGGTTTTTCTGGTGCTGCAAAATGATGGAATACATTTGATCCTTAAGTGCTAATTTCTTTTTCTTGAGCGTCACCTCTTCCAGTTGTTCTTCATCACTCGGATAAGCCAGGGCAGAAAGTTCGCTGAGACGTTCTTCGTATCGAGTGTGTTCGCGAGCTAGCTCTCGAAACTCCGGATCTCGATTCATCAGCTCTTCCTTAAGCAAATCCGTAGTAGTCATATCCATTTCGAGCATGTCTCCTTTCAGATGACGAAGGTGGCAAGAGTTGGGTGGTGGAGGCGGTTGGAAAAACCTCCCGGGAATGTATGCGGCACGAAAAAATGGTAGCCCAATTAAAGAAACGGATCAAGCATCTGACTTGAAGTTGACAATCATTACGAGCGCATCTTCGACGGGATCGGAATAGTATCTGGGTCTTCTCGCCGTGATCAGAAAACCACATTGTTCATACAGGGCTTTAGCAGCGGTATTTCCTGCCCGAAGTTCCAAAAAAGCAGAGTCAACGCCGGCGGTCTTTCCCGCCTCAAGTATCTGTCGCAGCAGGTCGCGACCAATCCCGCGCTTACGATATTCCTCCCGGACGGCCACATTGTTTATGTGCAACTCGCCGGCGCCGATTCTGGCAACAATGTATCCCGCGAGTGTGTGCCTGAGCGACCGGCGGTCAGCGAGACGCGCCACTAACATCAACTTACTATTGCTTGTCTGAAGTTCCGCGTAATAAGCCGACCATCCCCAGCGACTAAGCCCGGACGTTTCCTCAATTTCAACTACCTCGAGCAGATCGTGCTCCGTCATTTGCTCGATAACAATTTCGCCGGTTTTGACTCTGGCAGCGCGTTCGATCATCTGCATTGTTGTTTCAGTTCTGCGTCTGACGGACGAACGTAGATCGCGTGAAGTGATTCAGCTGAATAAGCAGCTTCCGTGTTGTATGAATCTCTTGCGAGGGCGGCAACGTTTTTTGCCAGATTCCCGCAGGGCGCCGAGATGCGCCAGCCTGGACCACTTTCATTCTCACTTGCGAATTCGAAGCCTCGATGTCGAGCTTCTTCTTTTAGAAGTCCCTCATGAGCGTCCGCGCCGGGACCGGCCCAGAGCACATCACGCAATCCACCATAACGCTCCATCAATTTCTGCGGAGACAGGTGCGCGGCGGTGTCTTGTTCGGTAACAACACTTTCAGACGAAACGGAAAACAACTGGGCGAATACTTCTCCCCTACCCGCCGGCAGCAGCGCGATCGTCATTGGTGATGGCCCGGCAGCATGTGCAACTGCATGCAGTGTCGGAATTCCTATGCTTGGTTTGCCGAGTGTGGCAGCGAGGCCTTTCAACGTCGCAATGCCGATACGAATACCTGTAAAGCTGCCCGGACCGGAAGCACATGAAAACAAATCGACATCCTCAAGGGTGAGCCCGGCTTCGGCGAGAGTCTCATCAATATCGCTTAAGAGAGTGTTGGAGTGTGACATTTCCGGCTTGCCGACGCGACTTGAAAGCTCCTGCCCCCCTCTTTCGAGATAGACACTGCCGCTCAAGGTAGCGGTCTCTAAACTCAGGATTGTTAATTCGTTTTTCAGTTTCTATAACTCCTCAACATCCTGGGCGGTGGGAACCATGAATCGCTTAACTCTCAAAAGCCAATTCGCCACCTGGTAAGGAAATCGAGGTAACGAATTAAATCCACCATTTACTGTAATAGTCGCCAGAATAGGATTGGGCCATCTTTGACGCAGCCCTTCAGGCAAACGACGCGGCTCTCTCAGCAATTGTGACATCGGCGTGGGATGAGTCATCGGCGGCTGGTTCATCGGATGCGGGTTGCACCATCCTTTGAGCACCTCTTCTACCAGCCAGTCAGGCAGCTCGGTATCGTGGATACCTGTAGGACAGCGTGATGTATCTGCGTCGAGTAACCGTTCCGCCAGGGCAAAGGTACTCAGGATCCAGTGAGCGTGGGTCTTGTTTGTGCCAAGACAAACGTCCCAATCGAAGGCCGGGCCGATGGATTCGATCGCTGCCGCGATGTCGCACAGCCAAAGCGGACGCCATCCAGCGTGCTTCAGGAAGTGAACGCTCAGAAGTGCAAGATGATCTTCAGCACTCAAAACCCGAATAGGAGTAGTTCCAACCGAGACGGTCGTAGAGCGGGCAAACAAATCATCCAGTGACCTGCCAGACAACTCTGAGAAACGCGTGTGAAGGTCAATTAAACAATCGTAAATTTCCGGTTCATTAAGCGCTTCCTTTGCGGCCGTTGCCTGCGCCGGCCGCACGCAGAGATCAATATCTCCCGCCGGTCGGATCGATTGATCGCCATATACCCGCGCCGCCGCCCAACCTTTCACTACAAACGCATCAACATTCCTTTGATTGAGAACACGAAACACCTTCTCGACCTTTTGCTCGGTGATTGATGACTGCAAACTCTGGAGGCGATACGACTGGTGCAGCACTTCGGCTGATGCCGTGTCTCTGAGATCGGAACCGCTCACGCGCCGCCAACCGAGCGACGCAGCTCCGGACGACGTCAGTAATGGAGTGACTTCATCCAGCTCCGCTTGGCTTATCTCGAGCGGCTTTTGCCCGCGTTCGCGCCAGGAAGTTTCAAGCACCCGCGCAATCAGTCTTCCTTTTCTTAAGTGGTTTGTAGTTGCCAAGACGTTTAGCAAACTAGGTCAAGTCTTCGAGTTTGCGTAAAACTTTTGCAGCCATCGAGGTCGCTTCGCCCCTCGCACCCTTCAAGACAGTAGCTCCCGCTGCAACTTTCTCCAGCGTGTGTAGTGCGGCGGTGGGATCGCGACGCGCAGATACCGTGTTTGAAAGTAATTCGAGAACTCCCTTACCGGAGGTCAGCTTTCGCGGTCGCCAGGAAGCGCCTTCAGCAAAGTTAGTCATCACAACTAACCCGACAGCCAGCGGGCGTGTGCCATTGTGTCCGCCCAGGTCGGCCACGTGGACTTTTTCCTGGCCATAGCCTCCCGGAGTTCGAATCTCGAGTGGTTTGGAGAAAGGATGCACACGACCCTGCGCGTCAAGTACGGCATACTCATCCGAATAATATGTAGCGCCCGCGCGTATCAGCTCTGCCACGAGTGTCGATTTGCCGCTGAAGCTTCGGCCGGGAATTAGTATCGCTTTTCCCTTCCAGCCGACCACCCCTGCGTGAACGAAAACTCGGTCCTTCGCGTGCTCGGCGACGAACAAACGCAGATCACTCTCCAGTCGCATGTATAGGTCATTAAGGTCCCGCGTGCGCGCCAGGCGCTCTTCGTTTCCGTGGAGGGTGTTGAAGCGCCTGCTGTTCAGTTGAGAGCCACCGTTGGCGATAAAGATTGAATAGATCCGATCGACCTTGCCCGTGGAAACCGTTTGCCATTCGCTGGGAAGGTACTCAGGAACCTTCGCAAGTGCCGTGTTGTCGTTTGACCTTATACCGATCCGCACGCCGTAAGACTTCAGTGAAAAACCTGAAGACCATCCAAGTCGATCAATCTTCTCCATGGAAGGCACTTCAGCCTTCAACCTGGGTAACCCTGTCGCAGCTGTTTTGTTCATGTAACTACCGCAATGACCGAATAGAAAAACTGTCGAGTAGGACTGAGCCGAAAGCGGGGCACGGACCGGAGCTACAAGGTTCTCGCTGCAGGCTCAGCATAACTGCGGACGTTGTAGGAAGCGTGGTGAATTCAAAGTTAAACGTTCGCCAGTCTTTTGTGTCTTTGGTCAAAGTGGCCGATTGCCCAAGTCGTTTACGTTCGCCGCCGGCATCGGTGACGACGGCCAGCGGTGGACCACCTGTAACGAGGTCCTGGGTTCGTGCCGCAAAGCTCACCTGGTAGCGCGTGGAGGGTTGGACTAGAAGCAGCTGAGCAACCAGGTCCGGTGAATGCTCGCCGCCCAAATCGATCCTCAGACTCTGAGCGCCACTATGTGGCTGATTGGGATCCAATGCTAAACCAACGGACTTCGACTCTGCCGATAAACGCCATCCAAAACCCTTGTCATCGAGTTTTAGAGAGCCTTCAAAACCCCCGTCGTAGATCGCAGGAACAGTTGTGGGTTCGTTTCCTTCGGACCAGATGTCGAACGCTTCCTTGAAGTTGTTCGTCGTCAAAAGCTGCGAAACCAGATCCTTTCGAGTTTCGGGCGGAACGGTGCCTACAGCCTTGAGTTGCTCGAGAGCTTCCGCACCCTTTCCTTTCGCAGCCAAAAACCGCGCGAAGGCGAGGCGAGCTTTATCTGATTTGATCTGAACAAGGTCTTCAGTAAGCTTCGCATTGCCTTTCGACAGACTCCATGCCAGGTCCATGAGATTAGACAACATCTCCGGATTGCTCTCGACCGACAAACTTAAATCGGCAAACGCCGCTTCGTACTGGCCGGCTCGCAACAGGAAATTTCCGCGTTGCCAACGAGGCTGCGCGTAGAACGGCGCGCGGTTGACGGCCTCGTTGAATGCCGCCAGGGCACCTTGCGAGTCTCCGGTTCTGTCTCGGAGTTGACCGAGAGTGATCCATAGTGCGTAGTCGGCACTGCGCAAGGAAAGCGTTTTCTCAAGAGCGATGGTCGCGTCGGCCGGCGTGTCGTAAAAAATTAGTAAAGCCGCCCGCGCCCGGTGCGCTTGCGGGTCGGCGGGTGTCAAATCGGTTGCCACTTGCGCTGCTGCCAAACTGCGGGCAGCCAACGCCGATCTCGTCAATAGACGTGAGGCCCCAAACAGAGCTGCCTCACGAATAGTCCAGAGACATACAGCGATGCCCACAATGAGCAACAGCACACGTCCAACAGGCACCAGACGATTTGGAAAGAACCGTGAGCTCACGTTACCTCAGTTGTGTCTTCAACCCGCGACAAATGAAAAGCGTGCCGGCTCCACTTGGAGGGCACGCTTCTCGTGTCGAGCTTGTTTGATAGTTTACGGTACGAGTTCGCTGGGATTGCCACCTTCGTCGAATATAACTACGAGCGAAGGAGGAACAATCAACGCCGCGCTGAGAATTGCGATAGTTCCCGGCCATCCGAGA
This sequence comes from Pyrinomonadaceae bacterium, assembly GCA_963730985.1. Taxonomy (GTDB): domain Bacteria; phylum Acidobacteriota; class Blastocatellia; order Pyrinomonadales; family Pyrinomonadaceae; genus PSRF01. The sequence goes on along the minus strand of CAVSTX010000004.1, from coordinate 857,291 downwards.
CCACCAGCCGAGACGATGGGCGCGATGGCGTCTTTACAGTACGGAATCGCACCGCCACCCTTCTTCTCTTTTTCCTTGTCGCTTTCCGCTACCTTCTCCTGCGTGTCTGTATCCACCTGATGGCGTGAGCCCTTCTTGTAATGGGCCACGATACATCCGGCGAGCACGGTCGTCTTGACCTTGCACTCTTCAGGATTAGGGTCGTTTTGTTTCTCAGGCGGGCACTCGTATTCGATCTTAATCTTTGTGCCCGGAGAAAGGTCAATGGTACCAAGCGAACCCAGGTCGATCGTCGCAGCGACCCCAGCGGGGGTTTCGACAATCGCGTTTGTTGCAACGCTTGAACCGCTTGGGGAGCTGACGCCGTTAATCAATATCGGTTGGCCATTCCTACTGGTGATCTTTGCCAGTAACCCCTGAGGGAGTAGAGACGTAACCGATGGCGATGCGGGCGCCGCAAAACTTAGTTGGAGGGAGATTTGGACGAGGGCAAAAGCTAAAAATACAGCTACTGCCTTCAGGCCCTTTTGACGTCGTATGCTCATAACAAAATTGTCCCCTTACATGGAGTCGGGCTGAGACCGGGGTCAAGTGGTCTTGGATTTGGCCCGAAGTTTACTTCCCAACCGCGGGAAGGTCAATGGTTATGTTGCCTGGTACCCAGGTTTAGGGGGGAATTCGACCAATATTCCGCCCCAAGAAGCCTATTTCTTAATAAAACGGTTAAAGAACTCGGTAGCGAGATTTGGATCCAACCCTTTGAGAATCTGGTACTCGTTGAGCGCCGCCTGCCTCTCGCCGAGCGCGGCATACGCCACAGCCAGGTTGAAATGCGCCTCGGCAAAGGCCGGTTTCAAGCGTACCGCCGCCTTGAAGGCAGCAGCCGCTTCCTTGTAGCGCTTGGTCCTGACGTAGACCTTGCCGACATTGTTGTGCGTCTCTGCATCATCAGGACGTAAAGCGAGGGTCCGGTTGAATGCCCCTATCGCCTGGTCGAATTGCTGGTTCTTGTACAAGACGGAACCAAGGCTGTTGTAGGCATCAACAAAATCACTTCGAAACTTCACAGCCTGCTGGAGTGCAGCGACGGCTTCGTTTAACTGGTTCCGAGCGTGATAGGCAGTCCCTAAATTGTAATAAGCTTCAGCGAAGTCGGGCTTCAGTCGAATAGCGCTTTGCAGCGCATCGATTGCTCCCGGGAGATCTTCAAGTCTGCTTAACACGAGTCCCAGGTTGTTCAGCGCCTTGGCGTAATCAGGTTTGAGCTGGATCGCTTCCTTAAATTCAGTCACTGCCTTCCGGTAATGCTCCGGTGCTGCTGCCTTGTCGCTTCCCTCGCCAATCTTGAGATATGCGTAACCGAGGTTGTTGTGCGACACGGGATTGTCCGTTTTCAGCCGGATTGCTTCCTGAAGCTCTGCGACTGCTTTCGAATAATCATTAAGCGCAATGAGAAGACTTCCAAGGTTTGTCCTGGCTTCTACGTATGCCGGCTTAAGTCGAATTGCTTCGGCGTAGGCCTTCGCAGCTTCCGGAAACTTTCTCGACATGTAATAAGCGTTGCCGAGATTGTAGTGAGCGTCTGGAAAGTCGGGCTTCGCGGCCGTAGCAAGAATGAATGTTTCCAACGCCTTCGAATACTGTTCGGTGATGTAGTAGGCCGCACCTAAGTTGTTTAGTGTTTCGGCATCACCGGGCTTCAAACGGGCGGCATTCGTGAAAGCTTCGACGGACTCAGGGTATCGACCGCCCTTGAAGAAGCTTGCCCCAAGGTTGTTGTAAGCCACGGCATCATCCGGTTTGAGCTTAACTGCGCTTTGCAACGCAGCAATTGACTCGGCTGCCATCCCAAGTTGGTCGTAAGCAAAGCCGAGATTGCTAAATGCGGTTGCGTTATCGGGCTGCAGTCGCACGACCTCTACATAGGCAGTGACCGCTTCTTTGAAACGACCCAATCCCAGGAAGGCATCACCAATCGCGTTGTAGGCTTCAGGCCAATCCTTTTTTGCAGACAACGCACCCTTAAGCGACTCCTCTGCTCCGCCATACTCTTCCAGTGCGTTTTGCGCTATGCCCAAATTAAACAGCGCGTCGGCATCGCCGGGCTTGAGCGTAAGTGATTTCTTGAAGGCAGCTGCCGCTTCGGTGTGTTGGCCCATGCTGACGTAAGCAGCGCCCAGGTTGTTGTAGATGAGAGGGTCTTTAGGTGCGAGTTTCGCCGCCGTTAAGTAGGCATTAATAGCCTTAGCGAATTCGCCACTGTCGTAGAAAGCGTTACCCTCCGCCTTGGCTGACTCGGCTTTGTCGGCGTCACTGATGCGAGCGTCAACTATCTCCGGCTCCCCTGCTCTCGGACGCGGACGTCGATCCGGTGACGTGTTTCTGGCGATGTCTGTCGATCGGGGTGTCGACCGGTGGCGTCTCATCAGCTGCGCTGCTCCGCCGACGATGTCTCTTACGCGCTGGGGCCGCTTAAATACGATCGCCGCGCCACCCATGATGTCCTGTCCCTGCAGTGCACTCGCGCCACCCGACGCACCCTGGAAGGCAGCGCCCCAACACATCGCGGAAGCAACTGAAACGGCAATCCACGCTGCCAAAGCTTTGTTTATTCGCATCGAAAACTTCATAAGTCTCTCATGCCCGTCGTTCTCTGCGGCGCTCGCGCTGTCGCCAGAAATATCAACAATATCAGAACGAACGCATTAACCATTACGTGTAAGCCAAAGTCGAACAAACTGTGAACGGCCACGCCCGTTAGTCCCACCGCCGCTCCAAACGCAGCCGAACGGCGGAAGTAGTCTCTATGCTGGAGGTTTATCCGCGTTCGTCGAGACACAATGACCAGAAACCAAATAAGAACGGCGGCACCGACAATACCGGCGCTGGCAATCAATTCCAGATAGTCGTTGTGTGCCTCCTGCGGAGTCATTCTGCCGGAGCCGTCGTGATACTTCGGAACGGTCGCCCAGTATGCGCCCAGCCCGACTCCTGCAATTGGATGCGCCGCAATCATTCTAGCGGTCAATCGCCAAATCTCGTTTCGACTAACAGCATAACGCAGTTCGTCCGTTTCAACATTTAACTCGTTTCGCGATTCCTCGATACGCGCGGCGAGACGATCGCCTCCGAGCCAAACAGTGCCGACAACAATCCCGAGAAGCAACACGGCTACCAGCGCGACTTGCACAGGCCGCGATTGAACAAGACGCGCCACCTTTGAATCAGACTCAGTCGCCCACCCTCGGTTGCCAAGACCAAATAGCAACGCTGCCACGATCAACTGCGCCGCCATCGCTACCAGCCCCGCCCGCGAGCCGCACAACACCAACGCGGTCCAGAGCGACAGTAAGGCCGCGAAATAAATCATCGCCTGCTCGCGTCTCGCACCGCCGCCAATAGTCATTCCCAAACCGAGACCGAGTGCCATCTCCATCAGGAATGCGAAGTGGTTGCGATTTATGAATTGTCCGTAACCCTGCTCGTTACGAAGCAGTGGCAGCACAAAGCCGTGGTCATGCTGCGTCGTTTGGCGCAAGATTCCGAAAATCGCGCTGACAACCGCGATTGCAATCACGACATTTATCAAGATTCGCCAGCGCCGCTCGGTAGTTGCATAACTGAAAAGAAAAACGCAGACGAGCGCAAGCGCCAGCAGTTGCAGGGCGAAGAAGCGAGTTTGATAGGGATCGACGCTGATGGCGTTCCACGCCGGTCCCGTTTCTGCCGCGTTCAGGTTTGCCGATCCAAGGTTGATCGTTTGCAGCAAAGCGAAAACTGCGAGCACTACAATAGGTAAAACAACTGCGACGCCATCTGTCAGCCACGCCTTACGGATATAACCTTCGATTAGCCACACGATCGCGAGCGTAAAAACGCCGCACACGAAAAACGCTTTCCACCACATCTCTGCCGAGCCATACGGCACCACGGCGATTACTAACAGGCCGAGCAGCGAGTAGAAAACAATACCGCCGAACACGGCTGTGGCGCGCACCTTAACGGGAGCCGCAGGTGCGGCTAACGATTCTGCGATGGAGGCTTGCATGTTTAGCCGGCGGTTTTGCCAGCGGTTATCGGCAGAGAAACGCGGGCGGCTCTGGCCGGTTTTTCGTGCGACTGAAGAATTCGGCTGACGGCGGCCGCCAGATCCGTCCGGAGGAAGCCAGTGAGATAATTCATGTCCAGCAGCAACGGAGAGTCATCAAACTGTCGATAGAGATTGATCCATCCCCACTCGCGGCCATCCGAAGAGAGCGGCAAACGGAAACACCAGAAACGGCTGGAACCGATTACTTCATCCTCCTGAAGTCCGTTGCGCTTCCACGACCATGCGATGCGGCCGTTTCGCATTGTGAGTTGCTCGTTGGTACGACGATGGGTGCTCGCGTTGAACGCGCGTTCGTTAACGTCAGCTCGTCCAGCTTCACCAATCTGCAAGTTTGCGTAAGCAAATTCTTCGAAGTCGAGCATCACTGCAAGAGCATCGAAAAGCTCGTGCAGGTTTGAAGACTTGGTGAGTGCCAACGCAGCGCGTCTTACACGGATGTTATTCGCTACACGCACACGTCGATCCCCGACAGTTCGTTTTACCCCAGCGCGCAATTCATCAACTTCGTGATAGCGCAAGTGGCCTACGGCAATCAGCGTCACAACGCCGAGAACAAACAAACCCAGCCCGATTACTCCGGAGTCCGCGCTGGTAAACACGATCGCGGTCAAACCAAATGCTGCACACGCGCCGTAGAGCACCAGCGCGACGTGTTGTTGCGACCAACCACGTGCCAGCAGCATGTGATGTATATGCTCGCTGTCGCCCTGGAAAAGTGGCTTGCGGCTAATCATCCGGCGCGTGATCGTGACCGCCGTATCGACGACGGGGAGTCCAAAAGCCAAGACGGGAATAACAATCGCGACCGCAGTTGTCGCTTTGCGTGCTTCGAGTACTGACAATGCCGCCAAACTGAAGCCCACAAAGAGAGCACCTGAGTCGCCAAGAAAGATTGATGCAGGGTTGAAATTGTAACGAAGAAACCCCGCGAGCGATCCGCACAGCACGAGGGCAAACACAATCATTACGGGCTGGCCCTGCGCGAAAGAAATGGCGAGGATGACAAGCGACGAAAAGAGTGCAGCGCCGGAGGCCAGACCGTCCATGCCGTCGATTAGGTTGAAGGCGTTTGCAATGCCCACCAACCAAAACACCGTCACGAAAAATGACACCACGAGAGGCAGTTCAATCGATCCGACAAAGGGTATCGACAGCGCCGCAATGCGGCCGCCCATGGCAAAGAACAACGCAGCGATTAAGCCGAGGGCGGCAAACTTGACCACCGCATTAGTTCCGCGCAAATCGTCGTAAACGCCAAGCAGTAAGACGAGCGTTGCCGGAACAAGCGCGATTAGGAAGTCGGAACCATGGCTGCGGAGGTCCTGTGTCAGCAGGTTATCAACAAACGGAAGTATGGATAACGTCACCGCGCACGACAGGTACAGCGCTACGCCACCGAGCCTCGGTATTGCGCTGGTATGAAGCCGGCGGCCATCTGTGGGAACGTCCAACAGACCAAGGCGCTGACAGAAACGACGAATGAGCGGTGTGATGATCAGCGAGGCGAGTGTGCTGATCATAAACAGAGCGAAAAAAGTATTCACGGGAGTAACCTCACTAACAGGGGAGCTGCCGGGCGAATATCAACGAACCTCGACGGCAGTGGTTGACGGCGATAGTTTGTTGTCAGTCAAACCATCGGACGTCAGTAACTTTATCAATCGCGGGAGCAGCGACTGACGGGAACACGAAGCTGCGATTTCGTTGGCAGCCACAGGGGTAGTCCATTTCAGGTTTGCGGCAAAACGAATTTGTTCGACGACTGCTTCCACGTCGCCATGAGCCGCCAGATACGTCTGGTGATTGCCATTGAGGCGCGCGGCCAGCTCGGTTATATGGCTCTGATTGGGCCCGATATAAAGGAACGGACAGCCCACCTGTACTATGTTATAGACTTTCGATGGGTGCACGATTCCGACGAAATCCTCCCCCATCACCACCACATGAAGGTCAGCAGCAGAAAGCGACCCAGAGAGCTGACTGAAAGGCCGGTATGGCAGACACCGCACATTATACAGGCGATGCGTGGCGGCAAACTCTCTGACCTTGCCTTGCTCGCTTCCACCGCCCACAAAACAAAAGACAATGCGTTGATCGGTTGAAAGATTTCGTGCTGCGGCGAGCAACGTGTCGAGCGGATGACAAGGACTGTGGTTCCCTGCGTACATCACCACGAAACGATCTTCCAGCTGATACTCGCGCCGGAAAGCGTCTCTTCCCTCCTGGTCGAATCTCACATCATGCGCCCAGGGCGGTAAGACGGTGACCAGATCGTCCGGAACACCCTTGGCCACGATTCGTGCTTTCATAAAATGGTCCAGAGCCACAATGCCATTCGCGTGGCGGAGACTGTAATTGAGGAAGGAACCTAACAAGCGCGCTGTGAAAGAGCCCTCCGTCAGCCATCCCGCGGCAATTGCCTCATCAGGGTTCAGATCCATCACCCAAAAATAAAATCGGCCACCTCGAATCCGCGTAAAAAGAGCGCCCAGAAAAGAAATCAAAGGCGGCGAAGTTAAAGCGACAACCGCGTCGAACTGGCGAGAGACGAGAAGTCGTAGCGAACACGCGAAAAGAAAACTGGCGAAGTTTGCTGCTCGCCGCCAGCGCGCGCCCTTGCCGATTGCGAGCGAGGGAATGCGAACGATGTCGATGCCCTTCCACGTTTCCTTTCGCGCAAATCGTTTCGTCGGATCATCGTAGCCGCGGTCACTTGTGATTACAGTGACTTCATGTCCTTCCGCTTTCAGTCCGAGCGCGAGATCGGTCAGTTGCTGCGCCGTGGCCATCACATCCGGGTAGAAACACTGATTGAGCAGCAAGACTTTCATGTCAGAAACGATTAGTTGGTCTGGTAAATAAGAAACGAAATTGAGAAGGCTCGATGCAGACTAATCTGCCGCGCTCGCGGTTTGCTGCTTGCGCTCAGCCGACTGGTTCCGACTGGCTCGACCGCGAAAATACGCGACTGTCTTTTTCAGTCCCTCGTTCAGTGGAATCGTAGGGTTCCAATCCAGCAGTTCCTGTGCCCGGGAAATGTTCGGTTGGCGTTGCTTTGGATCGTCCTGCGGAAGCGGCAGATGGACCACGCTTGAGTTTGAACCCGAGATTCTGATTACCTCGTCCGCCAGTTGTTTGATAGTGAACTCGCCCGGGTTACCAAGGTTGACTGGTTCATGAACGTCATCGATGTTCATGAGACGTATCAACGCTTCTACCAAATCATCGACATAACAGAACGAGCGTGTCTGGTCTCCATCGCCATAAAGCGTCAACGGTTCCCCGCGGAGGGCCTGGACGATGAAGTTTGAAACGACGCGGCCGTCATTCTCGAGCATGCGCGGGCCATACGTGTTGAAAATTCGCGCGATTCTTGTGTCCACCTTGTTTTGGCGGTGGTAATCCATCATCAGGGTTTCGGCGATGCGCTTTCCTTCGTCGTAGCACGAGCGCAAACCGATTGGATTCACGTTGCCCCAATAGTCTTCCGTCTGCGGATGTACGAGCGGATCGCCATACACTTCAGACGTCGATGCCTGCAGAATTCGCGCGCGCACTCGTTTGGCCAGCCCGAGCATGTTGATCATTCCCATCACGCTCGTCTTGACCGTTTTCACCGGGTTGTACTGGTAATGAATCGGCGAAGCAGGACAAGCGAGGTTATAGATTTGATCGACTTCCAACAGTATCGGCTCGATGACGTCGTGACGAATCATCTCGAAACGATGGTTGTCCAGCAGCTTGATTATGTTCGCGCGACGGCCGGTGAAGAAATTGTCCAGACAAATTACGTCGTGTCCGCTTTCGAGCAATCGCTCGCAAAGATGTGAACCGATGAACCCTGCCCCGCCGGTGATTAATATTCGCATGTTATGTTTTGTGTACTGCCTCGGGCTCCCTTACCGAACGGCCGATTGTTTCCAGATCTGCATTCACCATCTCGCTGATCAACTCTTCAAATGTGTACTGAGGGGTCCAACCGAGCCGCTCTCGCGCTTTTGATGCGTCACCTACTAGTTGATCGACTTCAGCCGGGCGTTGAAAACGTTCGTCGGTCACGACATAGTCGCGATAATCGAGTCCGACTTCATCAAAAGCCCGCTGGCAAAACTCTCGCACGCTGTGATCGACTCCGGTCGCAATTACAAAGTCGTCGGGCTCTGATTGTTGCAGCATCAAATGCATGGCGCGAACGTAGTCTTTCGCGTGCCCCCAGTCGCGCCGCGCTTCCAGATTTCCCAGGCGCAGTTCGCTAGCAAGTCCCAACTTAATGCGCGCCACGTTGCTGCTGATTTTTCTGGTTACGAACTCGTGCCCGCGGCGCGGGCCTTCGTGGTTGAAGAGAATTCCGCCGACACAAAACATTCCGTAGGCTTCGCGATAGTTCCGCGTTAATTGAAACCCGGCCACTTTACTGATGCCGTAAGGACTGCGTGGGTAGAACGGCGTGTCCTCGTTCTGCGGCACCTCGCGCACTTTGCCAAACATCTCGCTCGAGCCGGCGAAATAAAAACGACAATTGGGCCGCAGCTCTCTTAATGCCGCGAGCACATAATGCGTGCCGTTGATGTTTGTGTTCATCGTCGAGAAGCCGTCAGCAAAACTTTCGGCGACAAAACTCTGCGCGGCAAGATGATACAACTCGTTAAAATCGATCCGGCTGACCACATTAAAAATGCTCGGGTAACTCTCAAGACTCGCAGGATGCAGAGTGATTTTGTCCAGCAGATGCGCAATGCGTTCAGTGCGTCGCTCAGGCGCCTCGAGGGCGACGCGCCGCACGAGTCCATGGACCTCATACCCCAGCCCGAGCAGATGCTCCGCCAGGTAGCTTCCATCCTGGCCAGTGATTCCGGTGATTAAAGCTTTTTTCATAGTCCTCGACGGTGGACCGACGACGGCCGACCGTCATTGCGGTTGGAAGCTAGTTCCTGAGACGACTTTAGACTGCAGTGCCGCGGTCATCGGTCTGCGGTCGTCCGTCGTCCTGACTCCTCCGGACAGCATGATTCCCAAGATACAACACATCCATCCGCGTCTTTAAGAAACAGTCGATTGCGTGTCGCGGTGTGCAGACTACCGGCTCGTTTTCATTGAACGACGTATTGAGAACGACAGGAACACCCGTCAGCGCATGAAAGTCGGAAATCAACTGGTAATAGCGATCGTTCACTTCTCTCGACACCGTTTGCAGGCGCCCCGAGCCGTCGACGTGTGTTACCGCTGGAATATCCGCGCGGTGTTCCTCCTTAACCTGATAGACCATTAACATCGTCGGCGCGGGATGGCTTTGCTCGAAATACTCTGCCGTGTGTTCTGCAAGAATGGACGGAGCAAACGGGCGGAATGGCTCACGCTTCTTGATGCGCTCGTTGAGTGTATCTTTCATTTCAGCCCGGCGAGGATCGACGACGATCGAACGATTACCGAGTGCCCTCGGTCCAAACTCCATGCGGCCCTGAAACCAACCGACAACCAGGCCATCGGCAATGTCCTGCGCCGCACGTCTGGTAACTTCCCGGTCATCGTAAGTTTCGTAATCCAGTGAGCTGCGTTCAAGTTCAGTAACGATCTCTTCGCTCGAAAATTCCGGACCAGTGTAAGCGCCTTCCATCACGTAGCGTTGACTCGCGAGTTTTGATCGCGGATTGCCGTTGCCGCGCGAACTGTTGGCACGCTTTACGCGGCTATCAATCTCATAACAGGCGCCGATGGCGGTACCGCTATCGCCCGCTGCCGGCTGCACAAAAATTTCTCTGAACGGAGTGTTGAGAAGAATCTTTCCGTTCATCACCGAGTTGTAAGCGACCCCGCCCGACAAACCGAGCTGCGTCAGTCCTGTCGCTTCATGCAGGTGATTGAGAACGTGAAAGCAAATTTCCTCGAGCCGCAACTGCAGACTGGCGGCAATATCGCGTTCACGATCAGTCAATGGCGCGCCGGGTGGTCGCGCCGGCCCAAACGTACGGGCATATTCATCGGAAAAGATTCTTCCAATGACAGGCGACCCCTGGTCCCATGTCATGTCGACACCTTCCGAATGATGCCGGAAGTAATCGAGATTCAGACTAAACTTCCCGCCCGTTTCAGTACGAATGATGTTACGAAAGTCTTCGATGAAGCGCGGATTACCATAAGGCGCGAGGCCCATCACCTTTCCTTCATCGCCGTAATGCGGGAATCCGAGAAACTGCGTAGTCGCCGTATAAACAATTCCTGAGGAATGGGGATACTCCACCTGGTCTAAAACGTCGATCGAGTTCCCTTCACCGACGGCCCACATCGTCGAGATGAAATCGCCGAAGCCGTCAATCGAAAGCAGCGCTGCACGATCGAAAGGTGAAACGTAGAATGAGCTCGCCAGGTGCGCGCGATGGTGTTCGATGTTATGAAACTGTGCGCGCAGGCTGTTCGACGTTACCCCGAGCACCCTCGCTAGTTCCTCTTTCAGGTCCCGGATCTTTGCGGCGTTTCCCAGACGGTCCTTGATCTGACCGAAGATTCCCCGACCGTTGCCGTTTTTAGAGTGCTGAGTGCTGAGTGCTGAGTCCTGAGTAGGAATGGAGTCCTGAGTAGGAATAGAGTCCTGAGTCCTGAGTGCTGAGTCCTGAGTAAGAACTCCCACGTCGCCCTCTGCTTCCTGCCCACCGCCTCCTGCCTCCTGCCTCCTGCGCCCCTGCTTCCTCACCTCCTGCTTCCTTCCCCGCCCCGTTGCTTGCTTCGCAGCGCGTGTCGCCGCAAACAAGACCTTCTTGTGCAAGTGCGCCGACGGATCCCTGGAAACTCCGATGTGATCGACTGCCTCGATCCCAATTCCTGCCACGCGCAGGCAATAGCGTATCGACTCCGCTGGGAAACCGGCGCAGTGCTTAACGCGATTGAAGCGTTCCTCTTCAACCGCAGCGATCAGTTGGCCGTCTTTGATCAGCGCCGCGGCTGCGTCGCCGTGATATGCATTAATTCCGAGGATGTACATGAATTGGGTCAGTTGTTTCTGCCTTCAGAAGTTTATTGGTTGCCGGAGTTCTGGTTTCTCTCGCTGAGGCTTCTAATATTTCCTCCAGCCTAATATCCAGCACCAACCGAAACCAAAACGCTTGCAGGAAGTGAAAGATGCTCCCTTGTTTGCCGTCGAGGAAACCTAACAGCAAGAAGTAGCGATAGAAGAAATACCCAAATGGCCTGACGTAAAGCGGCATACGGAAATAAAGACGCTTCAGCCAAATTACGCGCTGGTCCGGCGTACCAAAAAATGCCGGCTCAACCTTCCAGTCCACTGCGGCTTTCCTGCGCTGGGCTTCTTCCTGAGCGAACGTTTCGGCATATCGCAGATGTTTCTGCAGATAAAAAAGGATGTCGTTTTCTTTCAGATTGTTTTCGAGAATCGGCGACTTAAGTTTTTTCACGACGCCGCGGACGTACACTCGCGTGTCCGACTCTTCAGGATCAAGACGCGATGCTGACCGCCGGAAGAGTTTAAGCATGTATTTCGAACCATAGCCGCCAAAGCGCAAACGCTTACCGCGAAACATCTGTTGTCTCTGAACATAAAATCCGTCTTCTCCAGGACTTCCCTTGGAAAACAACGCTTCCAATTCACGTCCCAATGCCGGCGTAATTTCCTGGTCCGCTTCGAGGATCATTACCCAGTCGTTTCTTAACGGAAGATTGTCTAATCCCCATTGGTAGATCCAGGGAATTATTTTGCTATGGTCGTAAGCGAGATTAATCACTTCCGCATACCGTTCCGCGATTGAAACCGAGCGGTCCTGGCTCTCGGAATCGATCACGAAGATCTGATCAAACAGACCATGCGCGGCTTGCAGACATTTCCCGATGTTTGCCTCTTCGTTGCGCGTCGTGACGATTAGCGTGACTGGTATCAAAGTATTTCCGGCCGGTGGACAAATTCTCTAATCGATCTTTCTGCAAACGCCGGACGACACGCCAGCGTGTTGAAAGCAGGCTCAGTCAAAGGCCGCCGTTCACCTGGCCTGACGTCAAGATCAAACATTTCGTAACCGTGCGATTTGAAGAATCGAGCAACGTCTCCGCCGCCCTCGCCACTAACCTCGCACAAAATTGTAGGATTTGTAGTCGATAACAACTGTTGCGCGCCGTTCAAAACCTGAAGCTCGGCGCCTTCAACATCGATTTTCAAAACCTGGGGAGGAGGCAATCTTTGCAGAAGTGAGTCGAGCGTGACTGTGTTAACCATCACAGAATCTCTGGCGCCTCCCGTCTGAGTGCTGCCTTGTACTTGAGCTAAGTGGCTTGTGCTTCGTCCACGAGCAGCGATAACGAATCTCTTAATATCAATGGAATCGCTAACAGCAGCCGACAGGACTTCAACCCTGGCGCAGGATGGCGGCCGCATCTCCACAGACCTCCTGAGGAGATCCGTGAGCCAGTTATCTGCCTCCACTGCCAGGACATAACCTTTAGATCCACTTAAATTGGCGGCGGCAAAAGTGAACAGCCCGACGTTTGCTCCAATGTCCCAGACGACATCGCCCGCGCGTACAAATTCTTCCGCCCAACCGAATAAACGCGGATCAGTGTTGGCCATATTCCACCGCCAAAACTTTAGCGAGGCGTCCGGTGACACATAGATAGGCTGGCCGCCAACGCTCTTGGGCAGGCGTCGTTTCAAAACAATCTTCCGGCTTACTCGTTCAGCGACCGTTCGGAGTTTCATTTCTCAGCGAATGATGGGGTTAGCCCAACAGCTTCAGTGTGATGCGGTGCGACTTCTCGATAAAGCGCCGCCAGTTGCTCTCCAATTTTCGGCCACGCCAGGTTACGAGACACAAAGTCACGGCCAGCCAGTCCCCGGCGTCGCAGTTCTGCGACGTCACTCAACGCGTGATTTAGTGTTCTCTCGATTTCGTCAGTATCCAAGCCTGTGACCCATCCTGCACCGGCCGATTCGATCTCGCGCGCAAGGTTGACATGACTACTAACAACAGCGGGCACTCCTAAAGCCAGACCCTCCGTTACGCACAGCCCGAAGTTCTCCTGAAAAGATGGCAAGGCCAACAGCGACGCATTTCGCAGCGCTGAGTATTTGGCTGGACCAGCAAGCCAACCTGTAAAAACGATCCGATTTGCGACGTCCCATTCGCTAACACGACGCTTTAGCTCGCTTACGTAATCGGGCTCTCCATCTCCGGCGATCACCAGGCGCCAATTCGCAAAAGAGTTCTTCGCTGTGAGGTGAAGGAAAGCTTGAATCAACGACTCGAGGTTCTTTTTCTGATGAAGCCGGCTAAGCACGATCACATACGGAGCGCTGCCAGTTGCCGGATGGCCAGCTGACGAAGCCGTTGAATCAAATTGTTCCATGTCTATTCCCAATGGAATCACAACGCCACGCGGCAAGCCGCCAACCGTTTCAGCCAATCGCTGTTCTTCGGGAGTCGTGTAGTGGATCGCTGCCGCCTTCCTGAGCATGCGACTAACTCCGGCGCGCCACATTAGCTGCTTACTCCATTTCTTTTGGCGAAGGCTCCAGGGGTCGAGACTCCCAAGCGGCCTTATTATGTAAGGCACGTCTTGACGACGGCACGCCCGTGCTGCTGCGAGACACGGATGCGAAAAGACTGCATGGATGTGGACCACGTCAAATAGGGCGACGTTTGAATCCAACCACTTCGCCAGTGGGTATGAATAGCCGAATCGTTCGTTGAGTTGGCGCGGAAAGAAGATCGTTTCCGTTCCGTTGAAGTCAATTAGGGCGCCGATTGATACCGGAAGATGACCACTTCCGTCGGCGTCCGTAGTAGCCACAACTACCTCGGTACCTCCAGCCCGGAGTGTCCGGCAAATTTCGAAGACGGCTCGACTCGGCCCGCCATAACGCGGCGCCACCGCCGGTATTACATGAAGGATTTTCAAACCGTTACCCGATGCTGCGCGCACCATTTGCTAAGAACATACAACGCCCACGGCCTGGACCAGCCGACCTTCTGCGGCGCCGTTAAGAACTTCTGCCAGACTTCGCGCGCCGCTTTCGGTTCAATGCCGATCGAGTTAAACAGATTGGCGTTGTCAAAAGTCGCGCCAATCTCTTCGCGCAAGCGTGACTGCATCCAGTTCTCAAACGGAAGTGTGAAGCCCATCTTTGGCCGGTTTACGATCTCGGGCGGCAATAAGTCTCCAAGGGCGTCAAGCAATAAAGGTTTTGGCTTGCCTCCATTAAGTTTCCATTCACCCGGCAAGCTGAGAACGAAACGCACGACTTCCGGATCGAGAAACGGCACCCGCACTTCAAGCGAGTGGGCCATGCTCATGCTGTCGGTATCGCGTAAGAGCGTGTTTGACATGTAGCCAGTGAGTTCGCAGCGCGACACGGCATTGATCGTGTCGACCTCCGGACCGTCAGTTGGCAATGCAGAAGCGCCAGGACTCTTAAATTCGTCTCCGTTCGACAGCAACGATTGAATTTCGTCGTCTGACAATAACTGTCGTGAGACGTCACACGTCGCGGCCGCACCCGCGTCGCTCTGTAACAATTGCCAAAGCTTTCGCTGTTGCGTGGACCCGTTCAAAACTTTTGCGCCTACTGCCGCGACGCCTTTTCGCATAGACGCAGGCACGCGAGGCAATGAACGCATCTTCACAGCGCGCCTGAACGTCGGATAACCGGCAAACAATTCATCCCCGCCAAGACCTGAAAGCGCCACAGTTATTCCCGCTTGCTTTACCGCTTTCGAAACGACGAAAGTGTTGATGCCATCCATCGTGGGCTGGTCCATCGACTCGATCGCGCCCGGCAGCATTTGATACAGGCGGTCTTCGCTCAGGCGAATCTCGCGATGGTCGGTGTTGAATCTGTCAGCGATGAGGCGTGCATACTTTGCTTCGGAAAACTTCTGCTCTTCAAATACCACACTGAAAGTCTTCGGCTGTTCTCGCGACACCTCGCTCATGAGCGCCACAATCGCACTCGAGTCGATACCCCCCGACAAGAATGGTGCGAGCGGAACGTCACTGACCAGGTGCATGCTGACTGACTCTTTCAACGCCTCGTACAACTCCCTGGTTGCGTCCGCGCGTGTAAGCCCTTCCGGCGCACGTGGCGTCAACCATTCATCGATGAAAGATTTCTGGGTAAAGTTCAGCGAACCATCTGCTTTCGCGCCGATTGTCGCGTAGTGGCCGGGAGCCAGGGACTGGACGCCTTCAACCATCGTCAAAGGCGCGGTGACTGATCCGCGCTGGAGATACGAAGCCAATCCTGCCCGGCTGAGTCGTCGCGGAACCAGATTGCTTTCGAGCAGAGCTCTCACTTCCGAGGCGAAGATGAAGAGGTCGTTCTTGAAGTAGAAATAAAGAGGCTTAATCCCGAGATGGTCTCTCGCTATGAAGACTTCCCCGCTCTGATTGTCTCGAATAGCGAAGGCAAACATGCCGCGCAGCAGTTTCAGGATCTGTGGACCACGTCGCGCGTAAAGTTGCAAAACGACTTCGGTGTCAGTTTGTGATGAAAACTGTACTCCCTCTGCCTGCAACTCATTGCGCAACTCGCGATAGTTATAGACTTCGCCGTTGTAGTTGATCGAATAGCGGCCATCCGGCGTAACCATCGGCTCATGACCAGCGTTTGTGAGGTCGATGATGGATAGTCGCCGGTGGACGAAACCTGTTTGCGGCGTGCGTTCTGTCTTTGCCCAAACACACTCACCTGCGTCATCCGGACCGCGATGCACGAGCGCCGCACTCATGCTGCGCAGATGCGTTTCGATGCCTGTAACGCGATTACCGACGATGCCTGCTATTCCGCACATATTGTTAGTGGCACAGACTTCAGTCTGTGCCGTCTATATCACAGACTGAAGTCTGTGCCACATACGAGAGCACCTCATGAAGATTTCTTTTCAAACCGCTCAAAACTGAATTCGTTGAGTAACCGCTCGTGCCCGGCGCGTCCATACCTTTCTCTAAGTTCCGCGTCCGAAAGCAGACGTGTGATTGATTCGGTGATGCGCGCCACATCTGATCCCTCGACCAGCAAGCCAGTCTCCTCGTCTTTGACAACCGACGGAGTCCCGCCATTAGCGCCGCCAATTACCGGTTTGCCGTACGCCATTGCTTCGAGGAAAACGATTCCAAAGCCCTCTTCGTTGCTGGGCATGACGAACAACGAACACTCGCGATACTGTTCGCGCAACGCTTCGTCCGAGGCCGCGCCTAAAAACTTCACACATCCTGACACGCCAAGCTCTTCAGCAAGCGCGCGCAAGCGTGGGACATCATCTCCGGAACCTACGATTCGATACTCGAGGGGTCCTGTAACATTGACGACTCCGGGCAAACTCCGAATTACATTATCGATGCCTTTGTATTTATCTTCCCTGTTCATCCGGGCCACCGTCAGAAGCATTGGCGGCGTCCGGCTGACAGATTTGTTGTAGGGCTCGACTCTCCAGTGTGGATCGAGTGTGCAAGGGAAGATTCTGACTTTCTCGGAGGCGATCCCGCCGTGCTTAACAACTTGATCGCGCGTGTGTTCGCTGATGGCCAGGACTACGTCAGCTTGTTGTAAAGCCTTTCGTTGGGCCCTCGACAAAGGTCGCCAGACGTCGATGCCGTACGTCACGATCGCTGTTTTTCACCTTTGGGTTGGCCCCTTTGGCAAGAAGCGCTAACGGCGACAGCGATACGTGACCAAAGATTATCCAATCGGGCCGGCTCGACCTGACTTGTTTCAGGTAATGACTTAGGAACTTCGTTTTGCTTCTACCGGCGGTCGCAAAGTTCTCAAATCCTCCGTTGACGTATCGAGAATCAGGCGCCCCCGAATCGTTGAGCACGATCGCGCTCACCGAACAGCCATTGCTCTTCGCCCATCGTCCCGCAGCCAGGCACAGCGCGCGGCAAAACATTTGGATACCGCCGGCACAATTAAACGCCTCCGGAAGCACCAGCAGCAGACTTTTGGATGATGAACTCATCACTGCGTGAGCGCGACGGAATTTGCTGACTCGACGGGTGATTCCTTAGACGAGTAGAACAACTTACGGACAGTGTTGACGGTTAACTGGGGATCGAACTCTCCTACTTGCCCCTGCACAGCCGCAGACGAGATAGGTCGCTCCATTACATCGAGTAGCGCGTTAGCAAGTGCGGACGTGTCACCCATCGGATAGCGAGCTTCGGGACGAACGGGTGTGATGAGGTCTTCCGCGCACCCACAGGCATCGCTGACAACGCAAGGCAGGCCGCTCGCCATCGCTTCGTTCACGACGAGGCCCCACGTTTCCCGATGGTCGCTTGGAAGCACGAGACAGTCTGCCGCTACGTAAGCTTTTGAAATTTCCTTCTGATTCAAAAATCCTGCGAAGGTCGCAGACGGCTTTGACGTGTCATGTCCAGGCGTCGTGGCAGTTCCGCCTAACTCGGCATCAAATACACCGTTGGTCGCGTTTCGAGAGCCTCATCCAATTCCCCACTACCAACTAATAACAGGTGAAGGGTTGATTTTGATTTGATGTCGCTGATCTTTAGTGCGTTGACGAGATCAAATGGCCGCTTGTTCTCAATAAACTTACCGGCAAACAAAACGCAGAACGCATCGTCAGGTATGTTCCAGGCGCGGCGTATCTCAGTACGCTGCGCACGCAGCGCCTCCGCCTGTTCGGCAAATCGTTTGTTATCGACGCAGTAGGGCGCAGGATGCATTTGCTCAGTCTAACCCCGTAGCGTTCGTACAGACGACGGTTCGCCTCCCCGATGTAAAGAAACTTTTCTACTCGCCAAAACAGTTGTCTCAGCATCAACTGCTTCACCGGTTGCTTCCATGTTGGTGTCGTTGCGAGGTCGTTGCTTTCGCCCCGCAGCCAAACGGAAACGCCTGCGTTTTGCGCCTGCCACACAGCTTGCCAGAAGGCGCGCACGTGCCAACCCTGAACCCAAAGCGCTGTGACTTTTTTTCGCTTAAGAGGGCTTCAAATCTTCGACAAGTTTCAGCTTGTTGAAGCTGCTGACATCGCCGTCGGGGTTAACCTTCAAGAACCGATGTGGATAACCCGCCAGTAAGTCCAAATCCCAGGCGAATGATTTTCCAAACTGTTGATCGTATGAAGGATCTGTCCCATGTGCGGTCAGGTACCACACTTCGAACGGGACAGATCCATCTCTTGCTAACGCCTGCCAAAGCGGTACCTGGTATTGAATTGGATGTGTGCTCAGAATAGCGAGCATGATAAACGGGACCGGTGACCGAGGACGGCAGACCGATGTCGAATTAACTCTCCACCGACGCAGGCGGCAGCGTATCAGGCAGCCTCGGCGGTTGCGGAGCGAAAGGCTCAAAGTTGGCTGCCGCTGAGGCCAGTCGCCAAATCGCTCCGCGATCGTTGGGATCGGCGGTGGAGGCAAGACACGCACGGGAACCATGCGAGGTACTGCTATTACGAACCCGATGAGGAAGCCTAAAAGTGAAAGTACAAAAGGATCGCCGAAAATTTGGTGTGCAGTCACAAAGACGAACGCGTTGCGACCAGCATCGCGATGAAACCGAAAGTCAGACTCGATCGCGCAAAATCTGTTTTCTTAACTTCCCTTATAATCGCCCAAAAAAAGCGGAGAGACCAACAGCAAACCAAACAATTAAGAAGAAACCCGGAAAACCTAACTCGGCGACGATCTTACCTAAGCCTCCTTCCGCGGCTCCCCCTACAATCTCGGCGCCGCCTCCGAAATGCTGTGCGCCCTGACTTCCCGTGCCTGCGCCCGCGCCCATGGGTCCGTTTTGCGCAACCACCCATCCGAAAGATTCAATGGTCATCGGCGACGCCCGATCAGTTGCATCTCCGCCGACTGTCATGCTGCGTTGATAGTATGGATCTATTTCCGCCCTTATCTCTTCCGGCACCGCGAACTATATGCTGCCGCCGCTACCGTAAGGCATAATACGAGGAGAAAAGAAGTATGACCGTTCGCGACGCCCTGTTTCGCACCAATAAAAGCAGGGCGCCATAGACAGCTAGGAAGACGAAAATCTGCAATATGAATTTGCGGCGGCCTGTTAATAACAGCGCGCCCCAAAAAAACAAAATTAATCCGCCAGTAGCTAACTTAAGTAAACGGTTCTTCTTCAGCACCATAAACATGATTATTAAAAAGCATATTGAAGTGGCCGCATGCCAAGCTGCGACCTCGGGTGCTCGAAAAAATCCTGGCCTAGCACTAAAGCACCTTTTCCAGTGAGTAAAGATTCATTCCTTCACCTACCTGATGAAGCATTTGCCAGTCGAACCCTGTGTATGACAAATAGACCCCGGAAATCATCAATACATTCAGAATGAGATAAAACTTAATGAACCTGTGAGTATCATGTTCGCGTCGCGCGAAGTGATATCCAAGCAGGATCCCTGGCACTGGAGTTATATACGCAAGAAAACCAATGGCCGCGAGAACTGGACTTCCGTATCTGACAAAGGTTGCCCAACTTTGATCATTACTAGAACAAAAAACAGTGCCAGAGGAATCCGCAAGCTGCTATTCCAGGAGTGAATAGCCTGAAGGTTGAATCGTCTTCCCTTGAGATAAGCGCCGAGACAGGTGGCCGCTACATAAAGAAGAATTGTAGACGTAATGTAAATGGGCTCGTCTGGGATAATTTTGCGGATAGGATCCTGAAGACATCCAACTAACAGGCAAATCGAAAAACCCTTCCTCCAGTCCGCAATACAGACAGCCAAACCCAGCAGTGCCACGAAAAGTAAGAGATACTCTGCCATAAAGATTAATAAAAGATTCTAAGAGTTAAGTTATAGCGAGATGGAGTCAGTAAGACCGTTGCGGGCACCAGTTTCCAGATAAACATTCTCGCGCATTTTTGCAGCCAACCTGTCCTGGTAGAACGAGAGGGTATCCTTTGCCACCCTCGTCCATGTATACGATTGTGCAGATTCCGACGCGGCCGTCGAAATAGCAGACGCCAGGTCTGGCGACTTAACGAGAAGTAAACAATAATCGACCATAACTTCAGACGAGCCGGTGGGCGCCAGCATTCCATTAACGCCATGCCTAATGACGTCGCGCGCACCACTGTTATCTGCTGCTATCACACATAGTCCTCGCGCTATCGCTTCCAGGAACACCTTACCGATCCCTCTACGAACGACGGGAATAGAAACAGGCCATGCTTGTCATAAACGTCGATTAGCTCGTTCTGTGGCATCCACGGTAGCAAATCAACTTTTGCTCTGGCTTGGCTGGTGAGCAAACTCCGAACTTGTTCGTGATGCTCTACGCCACATACCCACGTGAATCGCAGTTCTTTGTTCCGTTCGGATAACGTATTAAATACCTCAGCTACAATCGCCGGCGCTTTAAAGAAAGCATACTGACTGACATGGAGCACGCGGGTTAGTCGATTCCCAGTCATAACGACCCCAAGCCGCTCTTGGAACGCGCCCGGCGGAGCCTGTGGGATGACAGCTATCCGATCTTTTGGCACTCGCATCGTTCTATGCAAAAAGTCGCCACATTCATTCGCACTGACGATATGACCATCCGCCCACTTCGCAATAGCGCGGTGGTTGTATGACAGAGCTAACGACAAAGCCTTACTTGCCTTTTCGCGGGTATGAGCGGACGTCAGGCTCATACTTGCCACGCCACTTTGCAAGTTCATGTTCGTAGCGCAATTCGACTCCGTGAGAACGATGAATGAAGACTGTGTTAGTTTTCAGTCGGCGAAGCGCCTTGGCTCCCGGTAGCCATGCGGCTGGTTAACGTGCACCACGTCAAACGACTTCCCATTTAATCGGCGCAACATTTGTTGCTCATACGCGCGGAAGCTAAACAGGTAATGCAAATTCCCGTGTGCTATTCGGCGGCGTAAATCACCAGCCCACACCGGTTCAACGTCATGGCCCAGACTTTTCAGAGCCTGTATTGTCTGATATTCAGTGCCTGCGGCACCTGAATCCGGATTACACAACACGTCAGCCATAAAGAGAATCTTCATCCGAGCAACTCCACTGGCACGGGTGTTTCTATCGGAACGAATATGAGATTCTCCGTTCGACCAGGATCAACGAGTCGACGTAACTTGCGCTTTCTTCCACTGATGACGTAGCACATAATTGAGCTCGTTAACAAGGAATTGCCATGAAGTGCTTATTGAAAAGCCATTTAAGTCCATTCGCTCTCGTAAGAATTCCGCAAATATTATGGGCCTATCGCGTCTTAGCGTAGCCATTGCGCCCTCAATCACCATGGGCTCATAACCTTCAACATCCAGCTTCATCAATCCGATTCGTCCCCACTTGCATTCAATCGCAAGATCGTCAAAAGTGCGCACAGTTACTTCAAGATCGCCTTCGTTTGTAATTATGGCGTTGTTATCGGCCTTCAGAGGATCAGTTTGAATCCTCGCGATAGTCTGTTCCCTTCCCAAGGCGCAGGGGATGTATGTTACCAAGTCGTCGAAATGGTTTAGGGTAACGTTTTTTCTTTGTCGTTCAAGATTAAATGGAACGGGTTCGATGGAAATGATCGATCCCCCTAAATGGCGTACTTCATTACCCAGACAGACGACGTACAAACCTAAGCTGCTCCCGACATCCACAAATACGCCCCCGGAGTAAAGCCGCCTTAAGATATGGACGTATTCCCTTTCCCAATCGCGGTAATAAAAAGCGAACTTCTGCCCCCAAGGCCTTAAGTCGAAGTTAAATAGAACCCCATCGTTTAAGTAACCTGCCACCTCATACGAGCGCGAATTGGAGCCGTCGGTGAGAAAACTGTCCAATAGCAGAGTGATCTGACCCTTCCCTCTAAAGGAGGGTATATTGCTAAGACAAGATGGCAGAAGCAATCTCATTTTCGAAAGGGTCGCGTTCAATGTCTTCTCGGCTATTACGCGCTTCATCGTGTTTGGGGTAACACTAAGGCTGGTGACACTTCTAGAGCCTCTTGTTCAAATCGCTGCGCGTTAAATAGACCCTTTAATGAGGTGCGCAAAATCGGCTTTTTTTGACGCTGGAACCGCAACAAAATTCGAATAGGCGAAATACTCGCCATAGGCATCATAACTAAATTCATACAGACCGGCCGCTTTCAACAGATAAGTACAATAGCTCACCTCCGTAAGGTATTCGTAAGCAGCGGAAAGTGTGTGACCTTCGCGAGCCCATGCTTGATTGTATTCAAACTGAATTACACCAATGCTCTGGCTTTTTAGTAGTGACTCCGCGCCCCGCAAGACGCTTAGGTCAAGCCCTTCCACGTCGATCTTTAGAAAGTCATCCGCTCAATACCTCTCCTGCGCGCCTCAAGGTCCAAAGTTGTCAACTGAGCAGTGGTTGCTTCAGCCCCACACCGGCTGAAGCCGGCCACAAATGACGACATCGTTCCCGCATTTGGCTCTTCAAAGAAGGCCCTTGAGCCCGCTCTATCTGAGAGTCCGCACGGAATGACTTCGACGTTAGCAACGTTGCAGAATCGTTTTCTTAGCTGTTCCACAGCCGATTTGGATGGCTCAAATAACAATCCGAGAGAAAACTCGTTCCCAGTATCGAGCAATCGTGCTGACCAGTCCCCGACATTTGCACCCGCATCCACAAACACGATGATGGATTTTCTCAGTTGGCTTAATAATAAGTACTCCCCGTTTTGTTCGGGGTTTATACCGTCTGTCAAACGTTGCCGTATGACGGCGTTGCACTGATTTCGAACCTTTACGGCAAAACGCACCATCGTTTGAGATTGACTGAGCTTGCCGTGCCAGAAGTCTAGGGTCGCCCCGACAGTTTTCATTAGATGAAGCGTATTTAGGAAAGTTGAGAGAGGCGGCTTGATTCGAGAACCGCGTTAGCGGCGTTCGAGTTTGCTCCGCAGGCGATGTCGACCAGAATTGTATAACCTTCGAAGAATGAGTGCGGCTGCAAGTAACGGATCCGACCGTCTAACTCCGGCCGGAAGCAGACCCCTTATGTTTGGCATCCAGATCCTTTGATGATAATCAATCTCACTATTCCACCCGCCACTGACTATATCGTGAAGCATTTCCATCTCGGAAAACCTTCCATGATAGATTACTGGTGGACTGAATGTAATCGAAGGCTGAGTGGCGTCAAATAGAACATATTCCGGTAGTGGTAAGCTGCGCACCGCGGACTTAGCAATAGCGGCGCCCAAATATTTGTCATCTGAGAGCCCTCGCTGTGTTTTAGGGGGGCTGATTCGTGTTTGCTCGTCATAGTCGCTCAGCCATATTGAAAACAACCCGGAGACGGCTTCATTCTTTTTGAACAACATTACTTGAGAGGTGCGTGGGGGTGAAACATGAGGCCGTTACCCCAACCTAATTGTGGCCCAGAGTACCTAACACCCAAATCGTAATAATCCAGCAGGTCAAACAGAGGGGTAGGGTCTCGAGCTACAACGGTGTCGGTGTCTATGCAAAGAGTTCGTTCGAACGGCGACGCTTCGGAGATATAACATGGCTTTGAGCGCAAGGACCGCTCCAAAGGCCTGATCACAAATACGTCGGGAAGAGGGTCGGCTTGCCATTCACAGTCGGATATGACTGCTACGGGTAGCTTTGGCGAAACTGCTCGCAACGAAGCCAATGACCGGCGCGCCTCTCTTTGGTATTGCTCCCCAAAAGATACGTAGACCACGCCAACTTCTGACCTATGTTTCATTGCTTAACACCACTGACTCTCGTTGAATGATGGGGACATCAATGGATGGTCAAGTCTCTAGATTTCCCTAAGTTGTCCCTGCAGAAGTCTTACCCAAGACTTTACGAACAGTGGAGAGTCTCGAATCGATTCTTTGAAATAATGGAGGGCTCTGCGATCGCCATTTCTTCGTAAGCACTCTCCGATAAAGTACAGCGCTTGCGCTTGTCGGCGCTGGGATTCAACTGCTGCCGACACAGGACGGATTTTACTTGCCGCGTTCAATACAGTCTGCTCAGGTAATTGTTTTAATCGCTGGTTCAGAGCCGCTCGGGAGAGCCGCGAAATTGTTTCCTGTCGTAACCTGTCTGCCATGCTAATACTGCCGGGCATGATGCGGGCCATATACAGAGCGGATTCAACCATCTGAAATCTACCATGGCCGAGCCGGTACCACAAGTCCCAATCCTGACCGTAATAAAACTCGCGACGATAGCCGCCAACTCGTATGTAGTTAGCTCGTCGAAACATAACGGCGCCATGATGCGTTGGACCATCTACCACTCCGTGAATCGCACGCTCCGAAATGATGAGATTCGGCATGCTAGCGACGCCCGTACCTTTAACCAAGTAAAGAAACTCCCACTCTGGGCCACAATACTCCGTCCAGCAGGAGACAAAAGCCAAGCTCTCGTCAGCGTCAAGCGCCCGCTTTTGCTGATAGAGCCTTTGAAGCTGAGATACGTCGCCGACGTCGTGCCGGGCGATATACTTCCCCTGGGCTACTTCGCAGCCTCTGATTAATGCGCTCGTCAGACCTTCATTTTCCTGATGGAGGATCTTCACTCGGGGATCCGATTGCGCATACTCCTGCAATATCTCTAGCGATTTATCAGTAGAACCATCATCTACTATGATGAATTCAAGGCTTACCTTCTCTTGAGACAACACACAGATGATTGTCTCGCGCAGATAACGCGCGCCGTTGTAGACGCCCATCACCACTGAGATGTCCGGTATGGTAGTCATTTCCTCACGCTGTCTGAGTAGCATGCGATCTTCCCGAGCACGCACCATCCAGTTACATTTGCGAGCAACTCATAGAGCCGAAAGTCGAGTCGCTGGGCACGCTCAATGCCGGAGGCAGCTTTTGCCAAACTAAAGAGTTCTTCAGACTTCTCCCTCAAACCGGCCGCACCACACTGCCTCGATATGAGAAACAGCTCACGTGCGAACCTCTGCATTTCAATAACATCAGAAGTAATCCCAGCTTTCATGGCATGGCCCAAAATCAATGAATGTGCCACTGCGCGATCTTCAAGCTTGCGAGGCTGTTTGGTTCCGTTTCTACTCAACCGTTGCCCGTCGTGATCTCGCTCCTCTGAAATAAATTCCGAAACACAATCCAGATACACTCCTTGAGCTGCGATACGGCAGTCATACTCCCAGTCCTCTTCGTTCACCAACGTTGTCCATGGACCGACTTTGTCGGTGAGTTCCTTTCGATACAGCGGCGTGGAAGTACCCCACCATCTCGATTCAAGCATTGCCGGGAACATAGTTTGAATTCGTTCGCCGGTTCGTTTCCAAGCGACTTCGGATCGATTGCCTTGTAATGCGGAGAATCTAGTTTTGCCGTAGGACACGCCGCATTCCGAATGCGCGTTCAAGCCAGCAACCTGCAATTCAAACTTTCGGGGTAGCAGCACGTCGTCGCTGTCGAGATATTGAATAAACTCTCCCCGGGCACGTAGCCGACCTGCTTCGCGCGCGAGTCCCGGACCGGTGTTGGACTGGTGAATCGCGGTAATCTTCGATGGATAGTTTCGAGCGTAGTCGTCGGCAACATTAGCAGTGTCGTCCGTTGAGCCGTCGTCGACGATTATGATTTCGATTTTTGGATAGGTCTGAGCCAGAACACTTTCGACTGACTCTTTAAGCAGAGCCGCACGGTTATGCACCGGAATGATGGTTGTGACGAGACCGGGAATCATGGAGTCAGTAGGCAGTAAGCAGTAGGCAGTAGGCAGAAAAAGACCGTCTAAGCCTGGACGTATCTACGCGACCATAAGTTCAACAGCAGCAGCCGCCAGGCTAAGTTGCTGAAAATGCTGATCGGCCGTGGGAAGGAATATCCCTGTCGTTTACCGGTAAAGTAGTCAGTCATTGCCGAACGTAACCCCAATTCATCAACCCAACCGTTTCGATCGAGAATGACGTGGCGTGCGTAGTCGCGAAATCCTTCTGACTCTTCCATCCATGATGCCGCGATCGATGCGCCGAACTTTGGACGCTGTGCAACTGCGGTTGGCAGCAACTCGAAACGTTCTGCCATCGAACGGAGCAGGGATTTGTTTGAACCATTCGCAAGCAAACAACTTGCCGGCGTTCGGTAAGCGAGCTCAGCCACACGACGATCGAGAAACGGCGTGCGTGCTTCTACGCTGACAGACATGCTTGCCTTGTCGACCTTCATCACGTAGTTATTCGGCAACTGGTTTCGCGATTCAAACATTCTCACCGCATTAAACATGTCGCCGTTGCCTTCCTGGAGGTAACGCTTCATTAAGGATCGGAAACGCGAAAACTGATTGCCGTAGCGACGGCCGGCATAACGCCGGTAGAGTTGAAATAGTTGCCACGACACCGGGCCACGCGAGTTCTGCGCAGCGTCGAAAACTGTGTAGCCGCCAAAGAGTTCGTCCGAACCTTCACCTACGAGGACTACCTTAATTCCCTGCTCTCGACATTTCTTGTAAAGGAGCCGGGTGGAAACTGTTCCCCAGTCAGCGAACAAATCATCGAAAAACCAGGTGATGTCTTCCAGGTTCTCGCGAATCTCGCTGGGAGTGATCGTTACCTCTCGATGATCCGAGCCAATGTGCTCGGCAACAACGCGCGCGTAAGGTCGCTCATCGATCTCCGATTCCGCAAAGCCCATGCTGATAGTCGTGACCTTCGCATGCCGCGCGGCCAGGGCTGCGGTGATGCTGGAATCCAAGCCGCCAGACAGTAAAAGTCCGACAGGCACGTCAGCAATCAGATGCTGCTCCACGACGTTGCTGAGCGTCTCATACAACTCTTCTTCACGGTCTTCGAGTGTCCGACGATCACTGGCGTCGGGATAAGGAGGCGTGAAAAATGCTTCGGGTTTGCCGGGAACTCCGTCAGCGACTTCCATCAGGTGTCCGGGGGGGAGTTTATGAACGCCGTCGAGCGAGGTAGCGTGATCATCAAACGTGTACCCGAACTCGAGAAACTGGCTCAGTGCCACGCGGTTAACGTTTACTTTGAAGTCTGGCAGAGCGAGGAAAGCTTTGATCTCGGAAGCGAATACGAAGCCCTGGTCACCGGGAAGCGCTGTGTAATAGAGCGGCTTCATTCCCAAGGGGTCGCGCGCCAAAAACAGCTTGCCGGATTTGGCTGACCAGATCGCGAAAGCAAACATGCCGCAGAAGCGCTCGACGCACTTCGGACCCCATTCCATAAAACTGTGCAGCACAACTTCGGAATCCGTGCGCGAATGAAACTGGTGTCCGAGGTTTTGAAGCTCTTTCTTAATTTCAAGAAAGTTGTAGAGTTCGCCGTTGTAGTTCAGAACCAAGTTGCCATCGTCACTGATCATCGGCTGATGGCCGGCTGAGCTGAGGTCGATGATGCTGAGACGGTTGTGAGCAAAGGCCACACCATGCTTCTGGTCGGAGTAATAGCCTCGGTCGTCGGGCCCTCGATGGCCGATCCGATCTGCCATCTCCCGCAGAAGGCTCTCTTCCGGATTAATTCCGCTTTTAAGAAACCAGCCTGTTATTCCACACATATTCTGAAACTTTTGGGACCTGACTGTTTGAAACAGTTGAGGTTTCTCCACCAACCAAGGGTCCATACTCGCTGAGAGGACGCACACCTTTATGTGGCTTGAGTGCAAGCCGGCCATACGCCCGAAAGAAGGCGACAGTTTCACGAAGAGCCAATGACGGTACCAGCCAAGGATGCGAAACGGTATTTCGATTCAGCGACGCGCGCACAAGCCGCGTGAGAATGTGACGACAGCGGTTCGAAATTGGCAGACACTTCAAGGCGAAGTAATAGTCGCCGATCGATCCACCGATGTGTCCCCATGTGTCTTTCTCTCCAAACGCACGGTTACCGCCACCCGACAAGAGGTGCCGAAGCCCAGCTTCGGGAACGAAACGGATGCGACGGCCGGTGGCCGCGCAAATCCGGTAAGCCATCTCGCTGTCATTCCGATAATTGGAGCCCCGGAAGTTTTCGTCCATGCCTCCGATGGCCAGATAAGTTTCGCGACGCATAGCGAAATTCCCAGCCATTAGAAATCGAATTTCGCAGGGCTTGGAATACGCAGCGTTAAACTGCATGTCGAAATCCTTGACGGAATCAACTGGGGCCTTGTCCCAAGGTTGCAGCACATGTCCGCAGGTCGCTGCGGGCGCATCGGCTTGTGACAAGACTTGACGGTGTCCCTCAAGTAAATTATCGAAAGGTACAATGTCATCATCGAGGAACAACAGGATCTCGCCCTGTGCGAGCTGCGCCGCAATATTCATCGCTTCGTTCTGACTGGGCCGCGAACGGCGATACCAACGAATGGCGCCCTCGCCAGCCAATCGCTCAAGTGCAGCGATCGTCGCCGGCTCGTGGTCCAGTGTCTGATCGATAACCAGAATCTCATCTCCCGGCTTCAGCAACATGGAAAGTTGTTGCAGAGTTTCTACCAGCACCGCTTCTCGTTTGTAGGTGGGAATGATTACCGAAATGCTTGCCATTAGCAGTTGATGAAAAAGAAACCAGGATTAACCGGCGTTGGGGGTACTTATCGTTGCGAAGTTGGGCTCCTTCAACGTCACAGAACCAGAGTGAATCCGAATGATGTCAGCATCAACGGCGAATTCCACATTGGGCCATCTATCTAACACAAAACCCTGCAATTGTTTTAAAGTAGGGTAGTCGTGCTCGCCATTGAAGCACCTGGCATCATCAATGAGTACCACATGAGTTTTTATGTGATGTTCAAATATGGCATTAAGCTCATTGATAATCGGCGTTTCAAGTCTCCCCTTCCCAGTGAATCCGCCTGAGTAGTGCGCATCCAGCCAGAACAAACAAGGTTCGTTTAGTTCATCGAGAATGCGAGGAAGGGCCACTTCACTGTCTCCGTGATGCACGCGAATATGCGAAAACATCTCGAATCTCCTACTTGCTCTCTTGAAGAGTTCCTCATCCAGCTCGATGGTGTGAACTACCTTAAATCGATCCTTAACTGCATTGGTCATGTCACCCAAACACGTACCTGTCTCTACGAACGTTTGAAGTTGAAATTTGACCCCGTATTCGCGAACTACCTTCTGCTTCACGGCGTCAGGGGGAGGGACAGGCGAACCATTGTTACTCCATCTTTCAACCTCAGCGCGGTTTACTTCCGCCAGCGTACAGGATTCACGGCGTCTTTGCCTTGCCGTTGCGACCTTATAAATAAAGGTCCTCTTTATCTGCTTCCTCAGGTGTCTAAGCGCGGTATCCATATGCAACACTCTGGTTTGCAAGACTTGAATGCAAGCACGTCTGTGCAATCAGCTTTTTCTTGGTGTCGGCTGAAAGACGTCCGTCTTTCTCAACCCGAAGCCAGTCGCCAGTGTTGGGGATGAACAGTCGGAAGTCCGCAGTGTCAAAGTGCCTACCCACTAACTTCACTTGTTCAGAAATCTTGCCTGCGCAGATCGAAAAGGCACTAGAGCTTACGACCAAAACATCCGCAACCACCATGTCATGGAACGATTGTGTAGGATCATCGTGAAGATGCAGTGTAGTGTTAGGCAAATCGGCAAGATCCGCTAGTTCTTGTTCATCGCCGTCCGAGTAAATGTGTATGTTTATCCTGCTAGTCGGCAAAGAGGTTAGCAAATCGCTCAATAGTTCTTTGTAGTATGAGACCTCAATCCACCGATGTTTCCATTGGTCAGGTTGCGTCTCCTTTAAGGATGCGACATCTCCTCTCCGAACGTGAACTGCCACATTCAATGAATCCTCAAAAAACGCGGATGGCATAGGTGCGGTTCTCCGACGCTTCCAATACTTTTGGCGATAAACTGACGGCATCAGTTCTGATTGATTAATATCCGAGCTGAGATATGCATTGCCCATGTGAAACACAACATTATTCTGAGGATACACGCGCGTGATTAGTCTTGAGAGAATCAGGTGATTTCTGCGACTGGTTAACGGCACGGGCGGAAGGTAGATGACCTTGAGATCTTTATTGCTGAGCACCTCCTCAGCAGTAGTCTCCTGGTCACTAAACCCGAGAAAGCTCTCCCAATCTACATCGGGAGAGTGGTAGCTCCTCGCAAAGGGGTGGTGGACGAAAGATAATTGGTACTTTTGCGCCAACATGTACGTTTCCGACCACGCGGTAACAATCTGATCACCTATGCCCGCGCCATTTGGAATGCGTAAGATATAACGGTGCTTACCTGGTTTTGGCTTCCCGTGTGAGGGTCGCGTGAACTGAAATGTTAGGCAAAAGATCTGATACTTCCACCACGCGGGATACAACCACCAAACCAGATTAGAGGTCGGACTTAGCCCGCGGATTCGATTGCAGAGGTAGCTTCTTGCTGCGTCTGGATTCTCGAATAGCCCGTGAAGTGTGATTAGCTTTCGAGTTAGATACTGAACCAATTCTCTACCCTTTCAAACCAGGAGCACCTCCAGCGCGGGTGTGTGAGAGCGCCCACTGCTAGCACTTCCCGACTATGTACATACCGCTAAATTGGGAACAGAACTTAATACCCTTCAGGGCATCGAAGAAATCATGCACCGCCAATCGGCTTCCGAGACAATGCGCGTGGCCATAGTCCTCAAAGACCATAAAACCACCTTGATTCAGGGTCGGATATAGGTGTTCAGCTAGAAAACTGATTGCGCGGTAGGAATCACAATCTACATAAGCCAACGCCAATGGCTCTAACGCGACTTTTAAGAGAGTCTCTGTAAAGTCACCACGAACGAAGATAACTCGATCAATGTCAGTAAACTTACTTTTAACCTCTTCGAAATCCACATCGTGCGTGCCGCTCCAAAATGCATCTACTCCCATGGGTTCAACTGGAAACGTTGCAAAAGTATCGAACATGTACAGCTGCTTATCTGAGCCAAATGCGTCCAGCAGTCGCGCCAATAAATAACCGCTGTGTCCTTTGAATGAACCGAATTCCGCGACCGGACCTGGAATGCCGTTGGTCACCACCATTTTCACAATCTGACATAAGTCCATGTAGTCCCGAATATCGCATTTAAGATCAAATCTAGTTAGCGACTCTTCGTAGATTTCAAAGAAGTCGATCGGCTCACTCAGCAATGGTGAAATAAATAAATCGGAGTTACTCAAACTTCGTTTCAAAAATATTTCGTAATCCGCCCCCCGCACGATCTTGAATTCAAACGGCAACGCACTTAACGCGGGTGTGTCTTTTGCGATCCTTGCAGCAGTGTTGATCGATCGCGCATCTTGATAGCAACAAATTATCCCAGCCAGCGATTCGCACTCCAGAATTCCATGTTCGAGTTCGTGCGGAACGATACCCGCTGCTGTCAATTGTTCGAGTGTAGAAATGTAGAAAGGATCCTTACTATTGCCCATTAACAGGACAGCAGACATTCCTGAGCTTTTTACGAGAGTTTCAGCGGCTCCAACCAGATAGTTAATAGCTTCCGTTGCTGATGTGGCGCTGTCCCAACGAGCAACTTTAGGTTGTGGAGGAGCGATTCGCCGACTTATGGCTGGCACTAGAGTGCCCTCGCGAGTGTGCTTGATGATTTGCCTTAGCATGAGAAGTTGCGTGTCCTAAGTTGGTGAATTCGCATATCCACAGGAATTCCGGATCGTTGTTGCAGTAATGCGGAAGTGGCTCGCTCCGTTTCAAACTTGCCAGGCTGAGGTTCGTGCCAAAGATGAACTATCGGCATATACCCAAAAGACCAGACCTTACGCGTTTGCGCACGTTCCCAAAATTCGTTGTCTTCGCCGCCCCACCCAACGAAAGACTCATCAAATCCACCGACGGCGTAAAATGTTTCGCGCGTAATGGCAAAGCTCCCACCAGCCTCGAGATTCTGCACCACGCACTCTGGCGGCGCCTGTAAACTGAGAACGCCCGAACTCATAATCTGATCCGAATGCTGCCTGCTGAGATAAAAAATGAAACGCTTAAGGTTGATTACCTCATATCCTTCTTTGTGACGGTCTGCGATTTCGCGCCCGTAATCCTGTGGCACCAGCATGTCGTTGTCGTGAAATATTAAAAGGTGACCTCGCGCCGTTTCCGCACCAACGTTAAATGCCCATGAACGACTGTATGGCATGTCTTTGCGCGGCAAGGGCGTATGAACATACCTCACCCAATCCGGCAAAACGGAGTTAATTTCAGGCCGGCTAGACTGCTCCACCACGATACATTCGAATGCCAGGTCGTGTTGCGATGCGATGGTTTGCAAAGTGCTAACAAGGTGTTGCAGGCGATCCGTTCCGCGGTGACCGATGATGAATGAGACATCCACGTTGTTATGACATTTTGGAGGATTCGTAGTCATTACCACGGGCCAGTCTATCAGCGCTTTTCGCATTAGCTTGCGCCCGAGATTTGGAAAGACTTTGGCTACGTGAAGGTCAGAGGTCCATTCCCATTCGCAGTGCGCTCCCATGCCTTCGGCGGGGAGCCTCAACCTTTCGTCGCGATTTCGAATTGAGACCCAGCCGGTCGAAGGTTTCCCATTTAGCCACATGTGCTTCGCAAACATAGGCACGTCGTAGATCAACGCTCCTATCTTCTGCTTAAGTGAGTAACTCATGCGTTCGAGGTTCTTGGCGGGATGCCCATAAAGCGCTTTACTCTCGAAAGAAATTTCCAGATAGGTTCGCGACCGGGTATGAACTCGCGTTTGGGAAAGTTAGGGTCGATTACAGCGCGCGGGTTGGCGGCCGCTGCTTGGTAGAGATATTGCGTCCGGCTCATCCAGTCAGACTCGGGTGTATAACGGTGTTTCGCAAGGTAAACTCCCATTCTTGCGAATCGCTGCGTGGTCTTATCGAGTTGAGCCGAAGCAATAAGATCATCAACCATTTGCTCCCAGTCGCGGGCGATGCGTGCGCGTTGCTTGTCGCGTTGCTCCGAATGGTAACGGTAACGGCCCATTAACCGATCCAGTTTTCGAACCTTGCCTCGCGTTGCAATTCGCAACCAGTAATCAGCGTCAGCCGCATAACTAACTTCCTTGCGCCAACCGCCGACTTCGCTTGAGGCTGAGCGGCGGAAGAACGTGCTCGGTTGTGGGATATAGGAAAATCTTCCCAGGTAGCGCTTCAGATCGAATGGAGTTAGTTTCTCGCGTCCGAGTACGCGAGAATGTTCGTCGATGTATTCGACATCACCGTAAACCAGCGCTAGCTCCTTGTCAGCGGACATTCCCTCTACTGCTGTCGTGACGGCACCCGGCAGGTAAACATCGTCAGAACTTTGTATCGCGAGAATTTCGCCCTGTGCCCGGTCAAGTCCTTTATTAACTGCGTCCGTTACCCCTTCATCCGGTTCGGACCACCACTTCAGCTCCGGAGCTCCCTCGTATGACTTGAGCACGTCAATCGTGTTGTCAGTTGAGGCACCGTCCATCACGAGGATCTCAAGCGGCCTATAGTCCTGCGACAGAACGGAGTCGAGCGTCTCTCGAATAAATCGCCCCTGATTAAAACTCGGCACAATTACCGAAACTAACGGTCGTGAAGTTGTTGACGATGACTGCATTAGAAATCCACGAAGTGATCGAAGCGCCGCATGTCGTCGGAAAGTTTATTGAGGGCTAGGAAATAAACGTCACCAACCTGAGCTTCTGCATGCAACGCTGTCTGGCTGTGGGTTTTATCTGTGCGGACTAATTCCTTAGGACGGAATACGAGACAGACTCAGTATATGTTTAGGTGGAAGTTCACTTCCGGCCCACGACACGTTTAGTGATACCAGCCCAAAAGCTTTCTCATCATGTTCACCGCTACCGTCCGCCTTGACTGCTTCAATTCGGAATGAAATCGCGTCGGGAACCCAATCAAGACCTTTTTCCTTTTTACAGGAATAAGCGCCGGTGTGTAGTGAATAGAAGTTTGGCAGCAGGCTTCCACCCGGAATGCTGCAAACAAAGGTTCTAAGTCCAGGCGAAGCAAGTAAGTCCACAGGGTCGCTGTGAAGAGTTGTGACTCGTACGCCTTCGGCGTAGATGCCGATACCAACGTGCATCTTTTCGACGGATTCTCTCACCTCGACTGAGAGCCTAATGTGAATGTCCTCGCCGAAGAAAATTACTCCTGAGGGCTCCCTATGCGAATTCAAAACTTCAATGCGTCTAACCTGAACGGGTGAGCTGACGAGGTGAACCGACTCTTTTAGTTCGGCAGTTCCTTCGGATTTCAGGCTGTTCTGAAGGTATGTCTGTATGACAGCGATATCGTCTCCACTTTTCACTAGCTGACCGTGGGAAAGAAGCATCGCTTTGTTGCAGAGTCTGCTGATCGCAGCCATGTTATGACTGACGAAAAGTACCGTGCGTCCACCATGTGCCACCTCACCCATTTTGCCGAGACACTTTTTCTGAAACTCGAGATCACCGACCGCCAAAACCTCATCAATGATCAGAATATCCGGCTCCAGGTGCGCGGCGACGGCGAAAGCGAGTCGTCACGTACATCCCGCTTGAATAGCGCTTGACCGGAGTATCGATAAATTTTTCAATCTTCAGCGAAAGCGACGATCTCGTCAAACTTCCGTTTGATCTCTTCGCGACTCATCCCCAGGATTGCGCCGTTTAAAAAGATGTTCTCGCGCCCGGTAAGCTCAGGATGAAACCCAGTGCCTACCTCCAGCAAACTGGCAGCTCGACCCTTGATTCCAAGCCGGCCGGTGGTTGGTTCTGTGATGCGGCTCAGAATTTTCAGCAACGTCGATTTGCCGGCGCCGTTGCGTCCGATGATTCCAACGACTTCGCCGCGCTTGACCTCGAACGAGACATCTTTAAGGGCCCAGAACTCTTCGGAGCGAACGGCGACAGCGGACGGCTGACCGAGCGACGAAACGTCGTCGTGGCCATTTCCGTTGCGTCTCAGCGCGCGGACCGGGGCCGTGAAGAAATCATGGATCGCGTGACGCAACCCATCGGAGCCGGCGCCGTTTGTGCCGATCGTGTATTTCTTCCCGAGATTCTCGACTCTAATTACTGTGTCGGACATAGAGAGCTAAGGGCTAAGAGCTAAGAGCTAAGGGCTAAGAGCTAAGGGGTAAGTGCAAAGAGTGAAGCGTGTCTACGCCTTTGTTGCGATACTCCGGGAAAAGTTCGTGATCTTACGACTCAGCAAATCACAGTCGATCAACATTGGATCGATTTCTCCCTCGTGAAACAATCCTAGCGACTCAAAAACCATAAGCATGGATGCATCTTCAAAGAAGGATCGTCGCGCAATGTTTAGATACTGCTGAAATTCACGAGTATGAGAACTTCCGGATCCTTCAGCGATGTTGTTTGTTAATGAGAGTCCAGCACCTCTCAATTGTTCGGCATACCTATACAAATGCCGCTTCTCCAAATCCTCAGCCAGCCGGTGCAGCTTTACAGCAAGCGTTCGCGCTAATTGCCATATCTCCAAATCTTCAAACCGAAAATGTGGTCGCATCGCGAGTTCCCTTCCTGCAGCGGCGGATTTGGGTGAACTCGGTACACTTCTTATCCCTTTGCTCTTAGCTCCTGGCTCTTTGCCTCAGATCACATCGGCGAAGACGCGCTCGGTCTTGCGGAAGTAACGAACGCCAATCAGTAACAGCAAGAAGCTCAGCGCGATAGACAAAATGAAGCCGGGCAAATAGAGATTACCGGTCCCGCCAAGGATGGCCCATCTGAATCCATCAATCACGCCAACCATCGGGTTCGCCGAATAAAGAAGAAACAATGTCTCACCCAGTTTTGACCTGACGACGGTCGTGCTGTATGCGACCGGGCTCATATACATTCCAAACTGCACAATGAAAGGAATGATGATGCGAAAATCACGATAGCGAACGGTGAGTGCCGTTATGATCAATCCTGGTCCAAGCGCCGCTACGATCCCGAGAATCACGAACAGAGGCAAAGTAACGAGCCTCCAGCTTGGCACAAATCGATACCACGCCATCAAACCAGCCAGGATCGTCAGTGAAACAGCAAAGTCGATTAATGAAACGAGGACCGAGCTGATGGGAATAATCAGGCGCGGAAAGTAAATCTTCGAAATCAATTGCGCGTTGTTCACCACGCTCTGACTCGTCGATGACAACGCGTTTGCGAAAAATTGCCACGGAAGAATCGCCGCAAACACCATGATTGCGTACGGAGCATTGCCCTCCGAGGGCAGGCCCGCAATCGTTCCGAAGATTACGGTCATCACCAACATGCTGACGAGGGGTTGTAAAAGCGCCCACGCCGCCCCGGCCACCGTTTGCTTGTAACGGACGGCCACATCGCGCCAGGCGAGGATGTATAACAGCTCCCGATAACGCCACAGATCAACCCAGTAGTGTTTCTCGGTGTGACCCGCCTCGATCCAAAGATCGAACGACTCGGA
Organism: Pyrinomonadaceae bacterium; assembly: GCA_963730985.1. Taxonomy (GTDB): domain Bacteria; phylum Acidobacteriota; class Blastocatellia; order Pyrinomonadales; family Pyrinomonadaceae; genus PSRF01. The sequence continues at coordinate 820,885 of CAVSTX010000004.1, read as the reverse complement.
ATCAGTGGACGGCGATACCACTTCGGTTGGTCGTTCGACTGGTTCGGGAATTCGTTCGAGCGTTTCGGTAAGCGGGGTCATGGGAAACTAAGCTAAAACTGATTCCGATAGTTCGTTGGAAGATTGCGAAGCGACGCGTTCCAGGTCTGAGTTCCAGGCGGCAACCAGTTCCAGCTCGTCTTCCGCGAAAAACTGCGCGTCGACTAACGCTCTGTAGCACGTCAAAAGGTTCGCACTTACTGCGTCTACCCCCGGCGCCAGCTTTAGTCCCTCAAGAAGTGAGACCAGTTCACGATTGCGCGTGTAGCCCGGCACTTCGTCAGCGAAGTCCCTCATCAAATTGTGCTCGTTCCGCTCCTGCAAGACTTCGGGAGCGTGAAAGACAACGCCGAAACCAAGTTCCCAAAGACAGCGTTGTGCCACGAAGCTGCGCCAAATATCAGTCATGCGGAAGCTGCAATAACTCGGCAGATACATCAGTGGATAAGCGACAGGAAACCACCAGGTGCTTTGACTGTTGAAAGGACACCACGAGCCGGCTGACAGATAAACGCTTGGACCATCGTCAAAATCGAAAGGGCGGTCGAGAACCAAACGCCAAACAGCATCAACGTCAGGTGAGTTGTTTGCCAGACCTTGTTGAATCGGTGCCTGGCAGCGGCGCGTTGCGCCGGTTTCGGGGCGTTGGTTGAAGGATTCCGACAAGCCGTCGAGTGGGAAGCCGCGCGGCCAGATACGATCCTCGCTGAAATACCTGTAGACATTGACCCAGCGGGGGCATGCCCCCTTCCTGACCTGAGGCGTGTTTACAGGTGAATCCTGGATACTTGACCCAACGCCTGGTCCGCACATCGGTACCGACAGTTGAGTCGTCATCCTCACCGACGTGTTTAGCCTCAACCACTTCTTCGCGAGGAGTCCAGTTTGAAAGTGGAGCGTTATCGTCATCCGTTTCGTAAATCGAAGACGCGCCTTTCGCGATCGCAGTGAGGTAACCTATGTTCTTTCTGGCGTAATGCCCGACCGGCAGTTGATCGGTAATCTCCAAATCAAGTCTCAACTGATCACTCAGGCTGAGGAACTCGACGCCTTCGATGTCAAAACTTGCGGGACCTTTCTTGTCGCCGATTACGATCAGTTGCCCGTCAAGTTCGTTTAGTCTGGAAACCAAACTAACCACCGATGCCGTGGGCGGCTGTATGGTCGTTATGACGCTAAATAGTTTGTTGTTCACTTAGATGACTAAGGTGTAAGCCTCTGCCAAACGCGGATGAATTACTCAGGACTCAGGACTCAGGACTTTCCTACAGCCCCAATGTGCTACCGCTCGCGCCGGAAGCCGCGCTTGAACCTTGTGGCGGCGGCGGGGCCGGCATTTCCTCGTCAGTCTGGTAATGACGTGAGCCGTAGTAGCGGTGATAGTAGTAGTAGTCCTGGGTTTGAATTGAAACGTTGTTGAGCACGACACCAAAGATCTTCGCGCCCACGTCTGCCAGTAGCTGCCGGGAACGTTTTACGATCTTGCGTGAACTCTTGCCGCCATGGACCACCAGCAACACACCGTCAACCATCGTCGAAATCAGAACGCCGTCTGTGAATGAAGTGATTGGCGGCGAGTCGACTACGACGTGAGTGAAGTGCTGCTGCAATACCGTCAACAAACGCCGCATCTGGTCTGAACCGATCAGCTCAGCGGGATTGGGCGGGATTGGACCAGACGTCAAAACGTTTAAGCCGGTCACTGCGTCTTTCGCGATCATCGCCAAAATGTCGGCTTCCGAAACCTCACTGGACAGCACTGAGCTCAAGCCCGGCCGATCGGCTAAACCGAAAATTGAACGCAGGCGCGGGCGGCGCATGTCAGCGTCGATAATGACCACGCTCGCGCCGGTCTGGGCCAAACTTACCGCGGTGTTCACTGCGGTAGTGGTCTTCCCTTCTCCCGGCAAGCTGGAAGTGACGAGCAGGGCTTTAGGCGCGCGTCCCGCGGTCGAAAGAAGAATTGATGTGCGCAGATGCCGGTACGACTCGGCCAGTGGCGAGTGGCCATCCACGTTCATTAACAGCTCGGACGAGCCGCTGCCGTTACCGTTACGTTTCTGGAGAGCAACCGAAGGGGCACCCAACCGGCGCCGGTTGGCCGATGAAGCTGACGGAATCACTGCCAGGGCCGGCAGATGCAGAAGTCGCTCAACCTCTTCAGTTGAGCTGACTGTATCGTCAAGATATTCGAGGAACAGAGCAAAGCCGACTCCCAAACCAAGGGCAAGGACCATCGCCATAAACACTGTGCGCGTACGATTTGGACCAATTGGTCCACCCGGCGAGACGGCATAGTCCACAACCGAAACGTTGTTCGGCTTGTTGGACATCAACACGTCGTTTTCCTTTGATCGTTGCAGCAGGTTATCGAGCAGAGTCTTATTTGTCGCGATCTCCTGTTGAATGATGCGGTAGTTGATGGCAGCTTCGTTTTGCGTAACGGTCTCGCCTCGTTGTTGCTCGAAGGCGCGTCGCAGGGCCTGCTCACGCGCAACCGTCTCGCGGTAAGTGGTTTCAAGGTTAGTCAGAATCGTGGTGCTCTTGCGCGTGCGACTGTCTTTCAGTTGACGTTCAAGCTCAGCGATTTGCTGATCTACTTCCTTGACTTCCGGAGCTTCCTCGGTCGCATCGACCAGCAAAAGCGCACGCTTTTGTCGCAGATCGGCAAGTCTGGTTTCAGACTCAGGGGCTTGCGTTCACGCCGGCTTCAGCGAGAGCCGCTGCCGCTCCCGCATTTTTCGCCGCATTGAATTTCGCTTCGGCGTCGATGCGAGCGGCCTCAGCTTGCAGTAGTTGGCCGTTCAATCCTGCCAGTCGTTCGACCACGGTGTTCTGACTGGCGTCGAGCGAAATGATCTTGTTGTTTCGCGCGTAATTAAGAAGTCGTTCTTCGTCGGTGCGAATGTTCTCCTGGAGTTCGGCGATTCGCTTTTGAAGAAAGTCGGCGGTGCTGACATTCGTGTCGCTTCTCTTCTCTACATTGTTGGCAACATAAGTTTCTGCGATCGCATTTACTACTTTGGACGCGACCTCAGGATCACCATGCGTGAAACTGATATCGATCAAACGGGTTTCTTTGTAGAGACTGCGAGTTTCTTTCACCGGCTCAACGCGCAGTCCTCCCAGGACTGATGCCACGTAAGGTTCCAGCTTCTTCGCCTCAATCAGATCTTCTTTCGCACTGGCGGCCGCCACCTTTGGCCGCAGGGGCAATTCATCCTTTGGCCGGGGAGCCGTGGGCGGCGTCTCGTTGACAGTTAGACCGGCCATGCCCTTGATGGTTTGCCAGGTCGAACGTCTTTGACTCGAGTTGCCTTTGAAGAACTCCGGGTTGTGCTCCAGATCAAGAGACTTCACTACGCGTCGCATCAAGCCGGGGCTCGTCAGGATCTGCATCTGCGTATTGAAGTAAACAGGGTCGTTTCCGCTGCCGAAGTAATAAGGCTGCTTCCCGATCAGCGCGGCAGTGTTCTCGAGGTCAACCTGAACACGAGAGTTCGCCTGGTAGATGTCCGGCTTGCGGGCCACGTACAGCGTGGCAAGCGTCGTGATCAAAACAACGACGCTGAGCACGAGCCATAGCCGCTTGCGCACTGCGCGCCAGTAGTCGAGGAGGTGTACTTCGTTTTCGGCATTTGGATCGACGCCGTAATTGTATGAATGTGGGCCAACGTACTCGTGCGGCCGGTCAATGGCCGTCACTTCAGCCTCACGTCTTACTATTTCATTGGAGGGTCTCATATCAATAACACCTTTGCTTAGTATGTCGGGGTTAAGACGGTCGACGGTCGACCGCCGACCGTTGAAACCGTGACACATCACTCTGTTGCTGTTGTCCCAGGGATCGTTTCATCGCTTGAACTTTGGCGAACAATTTCGAACCGGCTGTGCGCGCGTTCTGCAATTCCTCGGAAGAAACGTAACCTCTGCGTTCAATTAGGTCTTGACAAGCTACGGTCTCCACCAATGATCGCAACGCCATTCCCAGGAACCTCGATTGCTCTGCGTCAGTCTGACTAGTCGAACCTTCGGCAATATTCAGGGCAATTGAGGTAGCTGCGCGCGTCAATTGGGATTTGAGATTGAAGTTCTCAGAACTCGGTAGTTTTGCGGCGATTTCATAGCTCCCATCGATGTATTCGAGAGCCAGGTTATAAATTTCCAATCGCTGAAACTTGTAGTTCATGAGAGCCCTGGTAATTCTAAAGACGTTGGTTCGTCGGTCTTCGGTCGACCGTCATCGGTCGTAGTTAAGGCACCACCCGGACGGGCAGATTCGCAACCGACGGCACGACGGTTCCCAAAATGCTTCTCAACAAGCTCTTTCCTGCCGACGTGGGAACGTCCACGATGTCGTTTGCCATTAATGCGATGTCCGGTGCGCGCTTTTTCTCAATCGCCGAAAGGTCCACGATCATTTCCTTGCTCGTGGCGCTGCCTGGTTCGAGTCGCACAATTCTCACCTTGTCTTTCTTGCTGTCCTGCTTAAAACCGCCCGCCATTGCGATCGCGCGCGAAACCGTCACCGGTTCCTTCAGGACAATCGTCGTGGGCGTGCCAACGTTACCGACGACATAGGCTTCATCTGCGTCAGGCAGCGAAATCACGTCACCCGGTTCGATCCAGGGATTCGCGTGCGGAAGGCCCTGAAGTGTTTCACTCAATTTGTAGCTGGAGCGCGCCAGCGTCTCATCAGTTGAGACTTTCTCGCCACGACACATTAAAGAAGGCGGGGAGTGGACGATGTTGATTGTCTGACCTGCTTTTGCCGACACGCCTCGCGCGTAAGTGAGCAGCTCAAGCAACCGGATGCGTCGCTGCAATTCAAAACGGCTTTGTTCGTTTACTGCGCCGATGACTGCAACCTGCTTCGAGTGGTAACCCTTGATGAAGACGTCGACATGTGGGTTCTTGTAAAACTTCGTGTACTTGGCGGCAATTTCCTTCGCCAGCTCACCCTCGGTCTTACAGGCGGCCATGATCTCCGAATCGATTAGAGGCATGCGGATCATACCGTTGCCTTCGACACGCACCGCTTCACGGGAAAGGTTTGGGCGGTTCAAGATTCGTATGTCGAGTACGTCGCCCGGGCCGATCCGGTAACGATCGTCCCCGTCGACCGGCGCAGTCGTCTCAGTGTCCGTGCTCGACTGGGCAGGCGTCGCAGCCGGTTTTTCCGTCGGCTCCTGGGCAGCTATAGAAGCTGTAGTCGCCGCCATCACCACAATGAAACTCAGAATAATGAAGATGTTTTTACGCATGATGTTCTACTTTCTTGCTAATCCCACACGCCGCGACAGCAGCGCCTCGCGCATGTGATTGGGGTGGGCGAGGTTTAAGACCGTATTGCTGAGGAGAACCATTAGTTCTTCATGTTCGCGGTTAAAAGTGCCGGTCAGCGGATTGTCGTGGGTCTTGGTGATCACACCGTCCCTGGCCCATTGCCAGAACTGGGCCTGCGTGGTCCAAAACTCTTTCCGGTCGCGACAGACGACGAGCGCTGTTTTCTTTTTCCGCTTTTTCTTTTTATCTTTGTTGGTGCTCATTTGCTTGTTTGTAATTAAAGACACTTCCGCCCTGGCATGTTTCACAACTCGAAACACGCAGTACCCCGAAGGGAAACCTCTCAAGCGAGGCGGCGTTAGATTGTCAATGTGGCACGGGCATCCCGCCCGCGCGCCCTGCATCGGCGAGAACGCCGATGCCACCTACATCAGTAAGCGCGATATCAGTTCTGCACGACGCCTGACTCCAAACTTCACGTAGATATTTCGCAAGTGAAACTTCACCGTCTGCTCGGTGACCATCAACCTCATGCCAATCTCGGCGTTGGTCAAACCTTCGGCGCAACACAACGCGACTTGCGCTTCGCGCCGGCTCAAATTGTTGTTTTCCAGAACACGCTGGATCACGCGTTCTAGTGAACTGGTTGAAACTTTCCGGTCGATGCCGTTTCTGTATGTATGAATTCCCTCTTCATCTCTCCGCGCAATCACATCGTGCGGCGCAACCACTCGATATGCGATGCTGTGATCACGTCCACCATTGCTGGTCCGTGCCGCTGCCCGCTCGACACTAAGCTTTGACACCAGTCCCTCGAGTCCTCGTCTGATCGTGCTCAAGCTGGTAATGCCGGTCATCTCCATCAACCGGCGCGCGGTGAACGTCGCAGAACCGTTAGCAGGCATGTCACTCGACGAGAGCATGGCTGAATAAAGTCGACGCTCAATCGGTGTGTGACTCAACGCGACTAACGAGGTTGCTGCCTCAGCGGTCGTTTCGATCTTCTCGCCTAAAGTGTAGGTTTCCGATTCTATCTCGGCGCCGATTTGTCTTTTTTGAGGGAACATTTCAGTTGTCTTTCGGTGGATGGAGCGGCGGGCCTGATGAAGGACTTTGAGTGCGAGGCCGCCTACTGGAATTTTTCACCCTGCGCGCGAAAGGAGATGGGCAGGGACGGTTCGACTAACTCCTCTGATTATCAAGACTGTCGATGTGGATCGTTCGGAATACCTGACGAAAATCGAAGTTCGGCTGGGTTCCAAGGGTCGATGTGCGCCTGAGCCTAAAGGCATCGATTATCTATGTCAAGGGAATTCCTTATCCGGTTGTGACCCTCGGGGCCTTAGTAGATAAAGACTTAATAAGCTACGAACTCCTGCCGCCAAGTTGGCGGTCGACGATCTCGCACCACAGATGCCCGATGGTGATATGCGCCTCCTGGACCCGGGCCGTTCGATCAGACGCAACAATCAGCGCGAAATCGCATTGTGACGCCAGCGGTTCTCCGGAACATCCCGCCAAAGCTAACGTCCGGCAACCCTGTACTTTCGCCTGTTGAACAGCTTTAACGATGTTGGGCGACTTCCCGCTCGTGCTAATGGCGATCAGCAGGTCGCCCTCGGCCGCCAGACCCTGGATTTGACGTGAAAATACTTCGTCGTAGCCGTAGTCGTTGCTGAGCGCCGTCAGGGCCGAAGTGTCGGTTGTGAGTGAAATAGCGGGGAACGATTTGCGGTGCCGTTCATACCGGCCAACGAGCTCGGCGGCGATGTGCTGCGCGTCGGCTGCGCTGCCGCCGTTGCCGCACAGCAAAATCTTTCTGCCGGCGGCAAGTGTTTCGCAGATCAGCCGGCCCGACTCTTCTATTTGTTCTAGTTGTGAATCCAGCAAAGAACGAATCGTCTCCAGGTGTTGCTGAAGAGATTCGTTAAGTAATTCTCTTAATTCTTCTGAGGGTACCTGGGTGTTCTCCACGATGTTCGAGGAAATTAGCATAGATTTTTTTGAATGTAACGCGAGCTTCAACCGATACGATTGTCAAATGACAAATGGTGGATTCAAGTTGGAAGTGCAACAGGTGACGTAAATGCCGAGTACCGTCTTTAGACGGTTGCCCGAAGGGTCGTTAGGCCAGCCGTTTTACGGCTGGTAGTCGCGACCGCCACACTCTGCTAAGGCCGCTTTAGCGGCCTTTCACTCCGCCGCTAAAGCGGCTACTAAACCTTAGCCAAGCCGCACCAGCCGTAAAACGGCTGGCCTATACACCCCGACTCTGTCGGGGCTGCCGCGTAAACGCGGCATTAAACCGCACGCAGCCGAAAGTCGCTGTTGAAACGCCCGCTCCTTCGCCTGTTGCACTTCGAAGTTGAATCCACCAAATAAAGCTTAGCTTCAAAAAAGTCTTCGAGGCATCTTCGGCTTCGCCTCACATCAGGCGGCAAAGCCGAATCTCACATGACCCATGATTTTTGGGCCAGCTGATTGCCACGAACTTACCCAACAATGCAAACAGTCCTGCTGTAAGTAAAACTCTCCAAAGCGCGTTGCTGATTTACTAATCCACTTTCCGCATTTACCATGCGAAGTTCTTATGTCAAGTCTCACCTCCACTCCGATGCTGCGCCAATACCAGGAGCTTAAGCAGCAAAATCCGGGCACACTTCTATTTTTCCGTCTGGGCGATTTCTACGAACTCTTCTTTGAAGATGCGATCGTGGGCTCGCGTGAACTACAGATCACCCTCACGGCGCGCCACAAGGAGCGCGGCGATGCGATACCCATGTGCGGCGTTCCACATCACTCGGCCGCTAACTACATCGCGCGTCTGGTGCGCAAAGGTTATCGCGTTGCCATTTGCGAACAGACCGAAGACGCGACGAAGACAAAAAAGCTTGTGCGTCGGGAGGTGGTTCGCGTTGTCACCCCGGGCACTCCGATAGATCCTCAACTGCTCGAAGCTCGCGAACCCGTTTTCCTCGCTTCGCTGTGCACCGCCGGGGAAACAGTTGGCGCCGCGTTTCTGGACATCTCAACCGGGGAATTCCGGGCGACACAGGAAACTGGACCAAACGCCTGGGACAAGATTCGCGCAGACCTGGAATCCTACGCACCACGAGAGCTCGTGTTTCCCGCTTCCCTCGCCCCGCTGATCAAGGCCGGGCTGAGTGATAAGCCGAAAACTAAGCCGTTGCCTTTAAACGGCGCAGGAGCTAGTGGACACGACGTTCCGACTCCGGAACCGGCCGGCAACGCATTCATTGACGCTGCGTTGACGCCGCTGGATGACTGGCTCTGGCAGAAGAAAGACTGTGCCGATCTGCTCCTGAACCATTTCGGAGTGAAGTCTCTCGAAGGTTATGGCCTTGAACGCAAGGACGAAGCTGTCCGCGCGGCGGGAGCGTGCCTGCGTTACGCGCAGGACACGCAAAGAGCTTCTGCCGGACACATCACTGACCTTGCTTATTTCGAGCCGCAGGATCACCTCGTGCTCGACAAAGTGACGATCAGAAATCTCGAGCTGGTGGAATCGTTGAGTGGAGCTGCCGGACGCACGTTACTGAGTGTGATCGATGAAACGGTGACCGGCATGGGCGCTCGGCTTCTGCGTTCATGGTTACTACGTCCGTGCGTTAAGCGCGGCGAAGTCGAAGCAAGATTAAGCGCGGTCGAAGATTTGGTTTCGTCACAGATCACCCGCGATCGAATTCGGTCGTTGCTCAAAGACGTTTCCGATCTGGAACGGTTGATCGGGAGAATTAGCCTGGGCTCAGCAACGCCACGAGATCTAAACGCGATCCTGCGTTCGCTTTACCAGGTGCCGGCCATTCGCGAGAACCTCGCACCGTTGTCGTCTTCACTCCTGCAGGTTTTATCTGAAAGCGCCGACGATGTTCCGGAGATCTGTTCGTTGCTGATTAAGGCTATTAGCGATGAGCCGCCGGCGAAGATAACCGACGGCGACGCGATTCGCGCCGGCTATTCAGAAGAACTCGATGAATTGCGGTCGATCAGCAGAAACGCCAAGCAGATCATCGCCACGCTTGAAGCTACGGAACGCACGCGCAGCGGGATCAATAATCTCCGGATCAAGTTCAACAACGTCTTCGGCTACTTCATCGAAGTTTCAAAAGGCAACGCTGCGCGCGTGCCCGCAGAATATGAACGCCGGCAGACGCTTACTAATTCAGAGCGTTTCACAACCCCGGAATTGAAAGAGTGGGAAAAGAAAGTGCTGGGCGCGGAGGAACGCATCATCCAGCTCGAGGTTGAGATCTTCAACGATGTCTGCCGTCAGGTCGCGGCCGAGACGAAACGCATTCAGGCTACTGCGCGCGCATTGGCGTCGCTCGATGCATTGGCAGCGCTGGCAGAAACGGCCACGCGGCAGCGGTTTGCACGTCCGTCAATGCACGACACCGATGAAATTGAAATTGTGCAGGGCCGGCATCCGGTGATCGAAGCGTTTGGTGAAGAACCGTTCGTGCCAAACAGCTTGTACCTGAACAATTCTACCGATCGCCTGCTAATTATCACTGGTCCAAACATGGGCGGTAAGAGCACGGTGCTGCGGCAAACGGCGCTAATCGCAATTCTTGCGCAGATGGGAAGTTTTGTTCCGGCTGAACGCGCACGGCTACCGTTGTTGGATCGCGTGTGGACGCGCGTTGGCGCGTCAGACGATCTAACGCGAGGACGCAGCACGTTTATGGTGGAGATGACCGAGACCGCCGCGATTCTGCACAGCGCTACGCCGCGTTCACTAGTTTTGCTCGACGAGATTGGACGTGGCACAGCGACCTTCGATGGTCTGTCGATCGCCTGGGCAGTTGCCGAGTACTTGCACGACTCTTCGGAGCACGCCGCCAAGACCTTGTTTGCTACTCACTATCATGAGCTGACTGAACTGGCCGAACGTCTTCCCGGCGCGCAGAACTATCAAATCACTGCCACCGAGCGCGAAGGTGAAGTGGTATTCCTGCATCGACTCGAACGCGGGCGCGCTTCGAAGTCGTACGGCATTCAGGTAGCGCGACTCGCAGGTATGCCACCCGCCGTTCTGGCGAATGCTCGGGAGGTGCTGGCGCGACTCGAACGCTACGAGTTGGATGTGTTTGCTGAGGAAGCCCAGCCGCTGGCAGTCCTACAAACTGACAACGTTCGCGCGATGGCCCAGGGTTCCGCCGCAGGCTCAGGTGAATCCTCCACAACTGATTCAACAGTCACGCCCGCCAATGATGCGTTAGAAGCTGCGGCGCGACGTGCCGGGCGTCGCAAGGCGGCGGCGCAAGCTTCGCTGTTTGATCTGGCAAATCAGAAGGTGATTGAAGAAATCCGCAACGTCGATCCGGAGGGATTATCCCCGGAAGAAGCAAAGCAATTGTTGAGGAAGCTGCGCGAGCGGATGATGTAACGGATTTTGGAGTGCGCCGGCAAAGCGAAGCGGCGACGGCGCTTTGGATTTTGGGATGGAACCGGTTACAAACCATTTACCTAAGCTTCCCTGGCCACATGCTCCGGTTCACAAACTCTCTTCTCGTGGAACCTACTTTGTCACGGCTGGTACGTATAAGAAGGAACATCTTTTTCGCAAAGCCGAACGGTTGGAAATCTTACATCAAGACTTATTGGTTGCCGCGCGAGATTTCAATTGGCAGCTGGAGGCGTGGGCAGTCTTTTCAAACCATTACCATTTCGTTGGCCACTCTCCGCAGGACGAAGATAGCGCTGACAGTCTGTCGCTCATGCTCGGACGGTTACACGAGAAAACGGCTAAGTGGATCAACGCGCTGGAGAAGATGTCAGGCCGACAGGTCTGGCACAATTTCTGGGAAACAAAACTGACTTACGAAAAGTCTTATCTGGCTAGATTGAACTACGTGCACCAGAATGCGGTGAAACATGGGCTGGTGATGGTTGCCAGGGATTATCCGTGGTGCTCTGCTGGTTGGTTAGAACGTTCGGCTCCTCCCGCTCAAATCAAAACGATCTATTCTTTTAAATGGGATAAGGTGAAGGTCTTCGATGAATACGAAGTCGCAGGTGAGTGGTAAGCCAAAGCCAAAGCGGTGTCGCGCTGCGCTTGCCACCGCACTCCAAAGTCACCGCACTCCAAAGTTGGTTTACTTCGCGACCGTTCTCGGCGTATCGCTCACGGTAAACCATTCGCCCTTGCCATCGTTCGTCCGCAACAGCCGCATAATCTCATCCATGTTGAAGGGCCGTGCGCCGCGACGCCCAAACACTGAAATCTGATTGCCGCTCTCATCAACCGCCCGATCGCGGTCCAGTGGTTTGCTAACCGCAAGTGCCTCGCCTTTAGTCTTAAATGTCGCGATCAGCATTGGTTTCGGACGCGGACTGAACCCTGCATACTCCGGCATAGTCTCGGGCGACGTCAGTTGCAAAACACGTAAACCGTTCTTCCCGTCGGCGACGTACGCAAACAGGCTCGCGTTCGTCATGGCTACCTTCACCTGGTGCACGTCGTTGAGTTTACTGTCCGCGTTGTATACCTGATCGAGCATCGGCTCGCGAGGCTGCTCAATGTTAACGATTGCAATTCCTTCGGTGCCGCACGACACATACGCGTACGTTCTCGCGACGTAGACATCACGCGCATGTTCGAGCGGAACAAAACCTCGGGGCATCAGATGGGCGTTTTCCGGTACCGTTACGTTGGCCACTTTCAAACCGTCATCATCGACAATGAACGCGTAGCGAAACTGAATCGCCACGGCGCGCGGGTGATGCAGTTCGGTGTTTCCGATGAATCGCGCGATTTTCGGGTTGAGGGGATCGTTGATGTCGATTACTGCAAGACCGTACTCGGTGGTGATGTAGGCGTGGTTGCCGGCAATCGTGATGTTATTGGCCCCGGTCAACGCACCGCCCGGATTGTAAGCGCCGTTTGGAAACTTGCCTGGATCGAGCGCGCGCTTTAAGTAGTTATTAAGCGGATCACCATCCAGCAAGGTCGCTGCGTTTACGATCACCAGTCCCTCATGCTTATCGGCCACGTAGAGATAACCATAAAGCGGATGGATCGGCTGTTCTTCGTTGACCAACTGGTTTCGCTGATCGCCTACCAGCGCTGCGGCCGCTTGCGGAGCCATCATGGTCCCATCTGACTTCATACGCCATCGCGCCGGATCGACAGCCAGCGTTGTTGGCGCCGCCACTGCTGTTGCGTATTTAGTCTTCACCCAAAAACGTTGCCCAAAACGAGAGACAGGCGCGGTCACGATGCGTTCCGAAAATCCTTTTTGATCAATTTGCGCCACATCGTAAACACGCAGCCCACCTTCGCCCGCGGCTACATACGCGTATTCCCCGCGCAACTGAACCTGTAGCACTCGCGGGTTACCGGCATGCTCATGAAAAGTCTTCAGCTCACTTCCCTCTTTCACAAACTGTGCATAGTTGTCGGGATAAGCAATGCGATGTAGCGAACTGCCAATCACGGCCTGCGGTTCACTTCGTTCGGTTGCCGCAACGACTTCGAGTGAATGACCAGCGGCCACATAAACATAGCGGCCCATAAAGTTGACGAAGTTAGTTCCCTGCAAAAGTAACTGCGCCAGCCATGCGTTGTTATCGTCGTGGTGGGACACGTGACAGTCAGTGCAGGCCTTAGTTTCAGTAGTGCGCACCGTGTGTGGCACGTGTGTATTGAATGCCTGGCCGGCAAAACCTTCCGCGGAAGTCGTTTGCTGTTGCGAGTAAATCCATTCGCGATTCTGGTTTTGCGAACTCACCAGCACTGCTGAGGACGAACGTACGGGTGCGACTCGATTCCCGGTAACAGTGCCGTCGCGGCCCAGCATGAAAATGTCGTCGCGCAAAACCTGAAAGTTGTATTGAGTGAAGTTGCGGGAGAATCCGCCTTCGTTGTGACGGTTGGGCATCTTGCGATTAGCTTCCATCGACAAGTGACAACCAAAACAACTAGTGACCCAGGACGAGTGACATGCGACGCACGTCATATCAGCGTCGCGATGGGCCAACTCACGATCGTTCCCTGGTAGTTGACCCCAGGTGATGTTGTCTTTGCGAATCGTCTTTGAATAACGCGACTTTTCGTTGTAATCGCGGCTGCCGGGTGTGACGGTGTCGTGCGTTTGCTTCACACGCCACCAACGACCGGGTACCACCAGCGAGTTCTGAACAATGTCGCCCGTCTTTAGATCAACTTCGTTGCCCTTTTCGTCTTTCTTCTTTCGGTTGCTTCGTTGAACTTGAAAGACTGGAATCTTGCCGCCTTCCGCATCGCGCGTTGTAAAGCCGCGAGTGAGGTTTCGCCCAACGACGGCTGGCTTACCGGCTTCTGCCGCTGAAGCAACCCGCGCCGCCGGGCCGGACGTAACCAAAGTCGCTTTTGCGCGAATCGTGCCGTGGCAATCCTCACAAGCAATTTCAATCGCTGCGCGCGGTTCGTTGTAGAGATTGCCGTCACCGTGCGCATCCTGACGGAAGTGACAGTCCACACAGTGCATACCTTTTTCAAGATGGATATCGTTTAGATGGACCGCCTTTTTAAAACGCTCAGGATCAGCGGAAGAAACGACATTGCCACTCGCGTCCAGCAGGTTGCCTTTGCGATCGCGTTTGAAGACTTTGCGAAACATCCAACCGTGACCGTGAAAGTCGGCGAACTGAGTGTTTTTTAACGTTGCATTGAATTCGGGTTTACCGGTCTGCGCGAGAAACTCGAGGTCAGACCACAGACCGCGAACGCTGGCGGCCTCCGGATTTCGATTCAACTTCTGCTGTTCCTCGGACGCGGTCGGGGACGCCTGCTTCGTGGGATACATCTTGTCCCCGTCGCTTTCGTTGTCCCACCAGGTCATCCCAAGATAAGTCGCGACCATGTTTGTGCCCGGGTGCATGTGACAAACCATGCACTGCGACGTGGGAATCTGGCTGGTGAACTGGTGCTTGATGGGATGGCCGGAAGTATTTTTCGCGATGTTGGCATCAGCTGTTTGCGATTGGCCCAGGTTTCCGGCGGCGTGATAGAACGCAGAATGCGACGGACTGCGATCGTTTGCGTAGATAACGTGGCAGGCCGAACATCCGGACGAACGGTAGTCGCCCGGGTGATCGTTTGTGCCGAGAAAGTTCAATGTCGGATCCATCAAACGCGTTTTCTGTAAACCCAGAAACACTGGATCAGTTCGCTGCCCGGAGCCAAAGCCGCGCGGGCTTAATCCCTTGTCCGGTTTGCCCGGCTCTTCTTCCTTGTCCGGAAGGGCCACCTCCAATCGCCGCTTGCCGCCTCGCTCAAACACGCGCAACACGTTTCCCGGCTGTGAAATCTCCCAACGGGGAATGGGATCAAGGAACTCCAGCAAACCTTTCACGCGACGATCTTCAGCGTCCGGTGCAGGTGTTTGCAGAAGGGTTTGAGGCGCACCAGTCTCGCTGTAGCTCTCACCGAAGCGCGGGTCTTTCAACGGAAAACTGCCGTTGTTATAGAGGGCCGCTCCCCAGAGCATTGCGCCATGAGTCATCATGCTGCGAGCCACATTCTTCGACTCGATTTCATGACAGCCCGAGACAGCGCACGTTTGTCGCGCAACGCGCAAATCCCCGGGATTCATAAAGCGAACAAACTCCCAACTTTCGCGCGCGAGAAGAGTGTTCGTCCGTTCCGGGTTTGCGCCTGTGTACTTTCCGTTTCGTTTCCACTCGTTTGGGAAGGTCGGTTGAACGTGGGCATCATTCTTCGTTCGATTGACGTGAGCCGGATCATCGGAGGTTTTGCGAGGTACGGGGTTGCCGCCGTGACAGAAGGTGCAGGTTAAGCCGACAGCATCTTTATCGCCGTTGATTTTTTCGAGCGTCTCAGTCGGGCCGTATTTATGCATCGGCTCGATCTGAGCGTGACAGGTGACGCAGCCTTCGAGGCGAGGACTGGTGGGCTGGCTCTGAGAGACGTTGAAGGACCTCTCGCTGCTCATGTTTGCCGCATTACTTCGGGAGTTCTGAATCGAAATAATCCCAAGGACCAACACGAGCAATAAAGTCGCGATGACGCCAGGGCTCCTGTCTGTTGTTGCACTGAATTGCGACATCTTCCTGAGTCCCGGAGGGACATAATGTCTATAGACAGCGTGCTCTATGAGATTTAGCCAGCTCCGGAGGAGTGGAATGTTTTGGGTTTGCCTTACTCAACGTTGGAAACATTGCGCTCCTCTGGAGCGCTAGTTGTATCGCGACCGTGTCTATAAACATTCAGCTCCTCCGGAGCTAGCTCTTCACCGTTGGTTCCGGTGAGACGCTATGCGTTTTGCCCAGCCGTTAACCTCTTGGCGGAGTCTACCCAAACGCGAAGTTACGATCCACGAAATCACACGAAACGACACTAATACGATTTTCGTGTTGGTTCGTGTCCTTTCGTGGATCGTCTGCCCTCGGTTTTAAAACACCAGTTTCAATTGCCCGAACAAGTTGTACAACGGCTTGCGTGGGCTGATGACGTCCGGTTCGCAGAAGTCGCTTACATTAGGCGGGCAGTTGCGTGAACGGTCGGTATAGATGTCGCGAAATCCACGCCCCGTTTGCAGCGTTGCCGCACCAAACGTTAGCGTAACGTTGTTGATTAAAAACGGCCGGTACGCGACACCTACGCTGTAATCAAAACCGATATCGTGACGGATATGGTTTTGAAAGAGCACATACTCGAGCGGTTCGGTCCGGTGAAACCTCAAATAGTTTACGTTGAAGACTGTCTTGATCCTTTGCGTCAGTTCAACATCCACGCCGGCGTTGTAAATGAAGATGCCTGGATTCACGAAATTAGCCTGCCCCTCAATTTTGCTGCTACGCAAGCTTGGCAAAATACTGTTGGGTTGGACCAGCCCAACCCCTGTTTGAGTCAACCTAATTCCGTTTCGGTTCCAAAAGGAAAACTGCGCGCCAGCAAAATTCGGGTCATCGAAAATGGCGTCGAATCCCGTGGCCTTACCATCAGTAGGATTGCTGTCTCCCTGCGCCCAAAAGAATGAACCCTTGAAGCGCAAATAATCTTTATCCACTGACGCCTCGAGCGCTGCCATGTTTGACCGCACACTCACCGGGCGGCCGGCGATTGGGTTATGCGTGTCGCGGCCGAACGCATAGTAATAACTGTGTGAGAGATTCAAACGGCCAATGTGCCCGTCGCCGCTGAATCCTGCATAGCCAACTTTGATTGCGTGCGGTCTGACGTCACCAATTAAGGCCGGACGAACAAGGAAACCGTTTCGATCAAATTGAGTTGACGCGCGATCGTCGTTGTAGTGGAGGCTCGCCTGGATTGTGTAGCCCTTGCGAATGAAGTCCTGGCGAAAAATGTTGGCGATATAAACATCCTGATTTCTATTCTCAAATCTATTCAGCCCACTGTTGGTATCCTTTTCCAACATTGAAAAGTAAGCCGCGTTGTACTGAATGCGATTGTTATCCGCCGAACCAAATATGCGCAGCCCAAGATTGTTGTCGGAAAAGATGAAACCGCGAAAGTCGGAAACAAACGGTTGAATGCCCGCTCGTAAGGAAATGAAATCGTAGTTGGCACTAAGATCGGCCAGCTTCACTTCCCCGAATGCTTCTTCGAGCGAAATGTGCGTGTCGGTCCGGTTCGTACCGCGGCGCACGTCGATGTTTACGACACCATTTTCACGAGCGTTTAGATAATTCGGAATACTGAAGGTGGGCGAAATCTTTATGGCCCAGTCGCGCGGCTTAAAGGTGGTATCGCCGTGAAACAACTCAAAGCTGACTTGCACTGTCTGATTCAATGCAAACTGTTCCGGTTGACCAAAAAACTCCGCGCTTCCGGGTTCATCAGTGCTGACGTCTGAAGGAGTTGGTGCTCGGCGCTGCTCAACCGCCGTGCTGCTGACCGCCGACAAAATCAGAAACAGGTTGTTTCCGCGAATCGGATAATCACCTTTCAGCACGCTTTGATTGTAAGGGTCCCACCACCTTCCTTTGGTAAACGGTATATCACGGCCACGGGCGGCACGATCACCGTAGCGATCGTATTCAGGAAAGCCGACGCGCCAGCGATCGCGCGTCTCGCGCCGCGACGGATCGGTCTGAAGCACGGAAGGAATCGTTTCTGCGCCCGCGTGTCCGGTCGGTCGATCGCGCGGGGCTGCAGGTATCTCTTTTATTTCGATCTCATCAAGACCAATGTCAACAACTGTCTCTGTCCCCGGCTCGACGATAACGTTCTCCAGTACATCCCCCCGTGGAATCGCAAATTCACCATACCTTTTGTCTCTGTCGAACTTTGCTACGTGCGGTGCGGCCACTTTCAGCCGGTACGCGCCGGGCTTCAGTTCAAACGAGTATGCGCCAATGTTGTTGCTGCGCGTGCGTTTCCATTTCCCGGTGACTTGATTGGTAGCGACGACCGCTACTCCAGACACAGCAGTCCCGGACGCGACGCGAACGACGCCTTTTAAACGACCGTTGTTTTGAGCAGATACAGAAGACGCGAGGGTATGGCCCAGGAGCGCGCAAGCGATTGCAATCAGGGGAATACTTTTGCTCTTCGTCATGACATACGATGTCGGAGCAAGTCGTCAGCCTTGTAGCACACGGCCTTGAACTCAGGCAATGAAAATCTCAAACGACGATCATCTATTGAGCACTAACGCTTTGTGATACATTGTGACTCAGTATCAATGCGAACCGGCGAGTTCCGCGATGGTAAAAGGTACACATTCCCACCTCCGGACGCTGCTAACAATCAGCTTGAGCGCCGCGTTAATTGCCGGCGCACTACTCAGTTTCGATGGCGCATCGGCGCAATCGCAACGGCCCATTCTCATCAGTCACGCTGATTCGACCCGGGCTATCGCAATTGACTCAGCCACCAAACAGCGCGAGCCATTCAATCCCGTTTCATCCGTTTCGTTCGGACCAGACAACCAAACTCGAATAATGCTCTTCGCGATGAATCTGGATCTGCAACCAGGCGATTCAGCTGCATCGATCACGGTAGAAGCCGAAGACGGGGCCCACAAAACCTATTCGCTGCCGGTGGAACACGTTGGCGCCGTGCCCGATCAACCATGGGCCACATCGATTGTTGTGAAACTGCCTAACGAGTTGAAGGACGTGGGCGATGTTCTGGTTCAGATCAACTATCGAAGTGTTCGATCAAACCGTGTTAGAGTCGGGCTTGGTTATATTGGCGGAGGTCCTTCAGATGACGTTGGCGCAATACCAACGCCCGGCTCGCCAATCACACAGCCGCCGCCCGCAAATATAACTGCCGGCAATTTAACAACGTCAGAAGTGGAGACAATTATTCGCCAGGCGGTCTCGGCGGCTGCATCGTTGAGCCGGTCGATTACCGTGGCCGTGACCGACCGCGAGGGGAATGTGCTGGGGGTTTTCGTGATGACGGGTGCGCCTGCAGCGACCACGATTAGAAGTGTCGGCGCGTCAGGTCAGGGTTTGGAAGGACTGTCGGTGCCGTCAACTCTGGCTGCAATTTCGAAAGCCGGAACGGCCGCGCTTTTCAGTACGACTGGCAACGCCTTTAGCACACGCACCGCCGGCTTCATCATCCAGGAACACTTTCCACCGGGAGTAGACAATCGCGCCAGTGGACCACTTTACGGCGTTCAGTTTTCTTCTCTTCCGTGCTCAGACATTAAGAAGCCGGGGTTGCCGCTCGGCCTGTCCGCCGATCCGGGCGGTCTTCCTATTTACAAAGACGGCGTTGCGGTCGGCGGCGTCGGCATTGAAGGCGATTCAATTTACACGGTTGACCGTAATCCGACCGACATTGATCAGCCCTTTGAAGAGTTGATCGCTGTCTCAGCCGTTCGGGGTTTCGAACCTTCATCGACTATTCGCGGAGACAACATACTCGCTGATGGAATTCGTCTCGCTTATTCGAATGTCACAAGTGCTCCGGCTCCGGCCACACTTCCTTTTGCGAGTCTCCCGGGCGCCGTGCCTGTTGCGTTTCCAATTCTAAGCGCGCAAACATCGGCGTTTGTTCCTGCCGCGGTTAGTGGGATCAGCGGTGAAGTCGACACACGCTTCTTTCCATTCGTGGCTGGAGCGGCGCCGGCTGGTCCAAACGTCCTGACCGCCGGCGACGTGCAAACAATTATTAGTCACGCAGTGCAACAGGCGAACATCACGCGCGCTGCGATTCGCCAGCCGCTGGGAAGCAATGCGCGCGTGACGATCGCGGTAGTGGATTTGAACGGAACTGTGCTGGGTGTCTTCAGGCAACTGGACGCGCCGGTTTTTGGTTTTGACGTGTCGGTGCAGAAGGCGCGCAGCGCGGTGTTTTTCTCGAACTCAAATGCAGGTGCTCTTTTGAGCGGTGCGGGATTTGGCTCATTTGTCACCCGCGCATCAGCCGACGGAGTATCTTTGAATGGATCCATCGCGTTCAGCGATCGGGCCATCGGGTTTTTACACCGCCCGTTGTTTCCCGATGGCATTAACAACACTTCAGCCGCCCCGTTCAGCACTGGCCTCGACACGTGGAGCCCATTCAACGTTGGATTACAGTTAGACCTAATCAAGACAAATTTGCTGGCAGCCATAGGCGGCACGGCTGTTCCCTGCTCCGCGATTCCAAGTCTGCCGAATGGCATTCAGATCTTCCCGGGCAGTGTACCGCTTTATAAAAACGGAGTTTTGGTCGGCGCTATTGGCATCAGCGGAGATGGCGTTGATCAGGACGACCTTATTGCTGCGGCTGGCGCTAACGGCTACTCGCCGCCAACGGCGATTCGATCTGACCAGATATTTGTGCGCGGTGTGCGGCTACCGTTCTTGAAGTTTCCCCGCAGTCCGAATCTCTAACAGAATGTTTCCTCTTCAATCGCCTCGACAGACACAGAAGGATTTTCTCGCGACACGAGTGCTGTTTGTGTTGGGGCTTCTCTTCCTAATCGTATTAATTCCGAATCTGGCGAGTACTCAGTCTCCACAGAGTCGCGGCGTGTTGCGGCTGCGCGTCAGGGTAAAGCAGGGAGAAACTACGAAAAATTTCGGTCGCAAGCGGTTCTTTCTGTTCAAAGGTGGGCTAGAACAAAACAAGAAGGCAATTGAGGTGGACCAGCAGCAGTTTGTCTCGCGCGACTGCTATTACCAGCGTGCCGGCGCGAGCCAGCCATTTAGACGCTGGCTAGATGAGAACGACTGCGAAACTGTTTACTGCCGGGAAATCCAGCCGCAGGACGTGGAAGGTCCAACAGCAGTGCCGGAGTTCGTTAGCGCTGTTGCCGCCGGCATGAAACAGTTTGGAACTGCGGAAGTCGCGCGCAAGTGGTTGACGGTTAACCTGCCCGATCAGCTACGCATTGGTTTTTACAACTTGCGACAAACGGCCCTGCAAAGCGCGATCAAAAATGCCGAGACATCATCTGGTGGCCCCGTGCTTTCCGTGATGACTGATCGAAACGGGACTGCTTACTTCACAGATCTCGAACCAGGTCTTTACACACTTTCAAATTTGATCCCAGCCGAGCTCGGTAACACGAGCGTGAGCTGGAATTGTGAAGTCCAGGTGAAGCAGGGAGATTTGGCGCACGAGAAAGCGTATTTGATATCGAATAATCCAAAAGAGAGAAACGTGAAGTGTGTGGCCGTGGAAAAACCACTGCCGGCGTGTCCGGTCGCGAACTAATCCGAAGTCGCGATAGAAAACCGGACCTCGTACTTACGCCGAAGTTCAGCGCGGAGAATCATTGGCATCTCGACGCATAAAACTCACAGTCGCTATCGCAGCCGCCTTTATTTATTCAGGCGTTCTCCTTGATGTAACAGGCAGCGCGCTGGCGCAGCGAAGGACGAGCCGCAGCCGTCCAAGACCCGCGACGCCGCCTGCCAGGATCGATTACTCAAAATTCTCACACGCGACCAGTAAACATCAGCAGGAGTGTAAAACGTGTCATCGAGTGCCTGCCGGCGACTGGCAGAAGACGAGCGGCTTTCCCGACGTCGCCGACTATCCGGACCACGACGCTTGTGTCAGTTGTCATCGCCAGCAATTCTTCAAAGGCGACAAGCCACCGATTTGTTCAATTTGTCATTCGAGAGTTTCGCCACGTAACGAAGCGCGTTTCGAGTTTCGCCACCCATCCCGTCCACGTCAATTCACGATCGACTTCCCGCACGACCGGCACCAGGACGTCATCGCCGGGACCTCACCACTCAAGCGAGATGAGCTCGTGGTTGGGAGGAGGGGCTTGCCCCCGCTTCGTTTGCGGCCAATGTTCGTGAAGGCCGCCTTTGCCGACCTCAAGACTTACAACAGCTGCGCCATTTGCCACGTTACGCGCGATGAGCCATGGACACTGCCCGCAAGTTGGTGGGTTGATTCATACGTACCGGACAAACTGACATTTAAGACTGTTCCCATGGATCATGCGGCTTGTTTTAACTGTCATTGGAATGCAGAGGAACCGGTCAACAGCAACTGTGGCGGTTGTCATAAACTGTCAACACCACGCGCCGCGTTCCAGGACGTTCAGCGAATTTCGATGAAGTTTAAGCACGACGGTGGCGGGGAAACACGCAATCACGTTGCCGAATGTACGACGTGCCATATCAACATCACCAGGGCTTCATCGTTACGCGGATTGAAGCCGGATGTTCCAATCACCGCATGCACCGAGTGTCATAACCGTGAGGGCTTGCGTCTCGATTTAAGCAAAGAACTGGAAGCAATCGACAAAGATCGCGGGTTTGTTTGCGTCTATTGCCACACTTCAAACGTCGGAAAACGCGATCCGCCCGCGAGCCACTACTCTATCGTCCGTCGCGCACCGCAGTTGCGGGGCGATTAGTTAATGAAGGTATCTGGAACTACAAAGATTAATAACTGGCACGCGTGGTGCTGTGTCTTCGCGTCGATTGCTCTTGGAATGTTTTCAAATGAGGCGCAGCTTGGGAATGCCCAGTCGAGGGACTTCTCAACTTTTCGCCACAACAGCCAGCGTCACGCGTCATTAGAGTGCGCGGCATGTCACACGCGCTCGGACAACAATGCGACGCCTCGATGGCCCGGACATAAGGCGTGTACAAGTTGTCACTTGGCCCAATTCCTAACACCGAGTGGCCCGATGTGTGTGATCTGCCACACGGACGTAAAGAGTTCCAACCCACCGCTGAAAAGTTTTCCCGCAAATTTTAAAGAACCATTCAACGTGAAGTTTGACCATGCTCAACACATGAATGGTGCAGCTCGTCCACAAGCGGGATGCGTTGCCTGTCACAAACCGTTTGCGCGGCGCGCGGCGGCGCTTACCATTCCCATCAATCTTTCGGCGCACAACCAGTGCTACACGTGTCACACGCCGGGAAGCAAATCCTCGACAGGGCGCGATATCTCCTCATGTGGCGCATGCCATGACGCGCGGTCTTATTCGCGTACGCCAATGAATGGGCGCGCCTTTCGCTTTGCTTTCAGTCATGCAAAACACGGCCGCGCACAGCGACTCGATTGCGCGGATTGTCATCGGCTGACGGCGGGTGCGGCGCAATCGCGACAAGTCAGCTCTCCGGCCGCGTCAGAACATTTTCCGGCGACTCGCGGAATGACGTGCCTCTCCTGTCATAACGGACGAAGATCGTTTGGCGGCGACCTGGGGTTTAAGGATTGCCGGCGCTGTCACGCGGGTGACTCGTTTCGCATGCCAATGTAGACGTTTGATCAGCTTAATGCCGCGTTCACGCGGCAGCCCCGACAAAGTCGGGGTGCATAGGCCAGCCGTTTTACGGCTGGTAGTCATTTTCCCATTGAAGAAACGATTGACACGACTCCTTTGGCCTTCCTAAGATGCGAACGTACTTGCTCCCCGGATTCTCCTCAAATACGAACGCCCGATTGAGGTTAGCAGCATGAAAAAGATTCCCACTCTGGTAGCGGCTGTGTTGTTTGCGGTTGTGGTAGCGATCGTAATCAGTTCTGTGGCAACAACCGCTCAGGACATTCCGAAGGAGAGCAAGACACAGCCGAAGGAAGTGGTGCTCGGCAAGGACAGCCAGTCAGACAAGTATGGCGAGGTCGCTTTCAATCACGAAACTCACGCGACCAAGAACTACAGTATCGATGGCAAGACGGTGCTCAGTTGTGTGGAATGCCACCACACTGACCAACCTGCCTCAGGGTTAGTAGCTCCGCTGAAAACTGGAGAACGCGACGTCGTGCTAACGGCAACGGTGCTGGCGGCGGCTGATGCGAAACCTGTTAAGTCGTGTCGCACGTGCCATCTTCAGGCCGGCGACGACAGCGCACCGATTCCAACGATCACCTACACGGGCAAACCCGCTCCGACAAAGCTCACCAACGAAGTCGCGTATCACATGAACTGCAACCTGTGTCACGACAAAGCAATCGCAGCGCGCCCTGCATTAAAGGGGAAGATCCCTGGTTCAAATGACTGCCTGCCGTGCCACAAACCGGTTAGCTAGGATGCGCCCACTCATTCAAAACAACATTTATCATTTCTCATTTCATATTTCTCATTTGTCCATTTTCAAGGATTCCTGGATTCGAGACCGAGGATCTCTTGGTCGGGAAGAGGCGCTTGCGCCCGCTTATCGAGTTCAGCATCCAAAAAAGCGGAGGCAAGCCCCTCTTCCTCACTGCGCTAATCCCACTAGCGCCATTTCTACTGAAATAAATCGGCTGCTACCTCTAATTTCAACCTAAATCTGCAAATGAGAAATAGGAAATGGGAAATGACAAATGAGTCTTTTTACTCCGATAGCATCCCGTTACTCCACCTCCGCTCGCTATGAACATGCTGGACATGACACGAGATGCAGTTAGGTTGGTCTCTGGCGATTAGCGCCTGGTTCGTTCGAGTATCAATGTAACCAGCATGGCAATTCGCACAGGTAGTTCGCGGTGTTTCCCGGTCGATCGGATCAAAACTTTTGTGGCAACTCGAGCATGACAGCTCACCTTGCTCATTCGCCAGTTGACCTGGAACAGCGCGGACGCGTTGCACGTGGAGCGCGTGAAACTGCCTGCTTCTCCATTGTTGATCGTTCTCTTCCGGTTGCCGGCTAAACTCGATCCGTTTCAGTGCCCACTCCTCGTCATTTAACCCTTTCCACTTCCACTGCGTGTTAACGACCGGATAACCAAGCGAGCCTCCGTGAGGCGTTGACACACTGCGACCATTGTAGAGTTGGTGATTGTTGTCATTGTGGCAACTCGTACAGGTGGCGAGGGCAGCCTGCGCCGGCATAAAGTCAGCTCCCCGGTGTTCGGCGTGACAGGATACACATCCGATGCCGGCCGCCTTGTGAGGTTCGATCACTGTAGCTACAAACGCGGCCGTCTTATGACAAGAAGCGCAGTTTGCTTCCATTGACCCGGACGGCGAGTGGCAATTTGTGCATTTGTCGCCGTTTGCGCTGGCGGCGATCGGCCGCAACATCGCCACACTTGTTCGCGTGTGCACTTTTGAAACCGGGCCGGGCGCAAACGCACTCGTGAACCAGAAAGCAGCCGCTACCGAAAGAAGTCCTACGCCGATAGCGCCCCAGATAAAAATCGCAACGGGCCAACGCGCTGACAAGTCGGTGGTGGGAGTCCAGTTGAATTGCGCTTTGCCCGTTCGTCGATTCGCTTTCGGAAATAACGGTGACGGCCGAACGATCTTTCCCGCTTCGCGAATTCGCTTGTCCCAGAAGATGTCGAGCGCCTTGTCCCCCGCGATCGGTGCCGGACGAGCTTTCGCTGCGTGCTTTTTCTTCTCCGGAGCAAAGAGCTCAGAAGTGCCGAGTTGCGGACTGCTGTGGTCCGTCGCCTCAACCAGGGTGCCAATCTGAAGTGACACTTTGAGTGCGAGCACTTCATCAGCACGATCGACTTCAATCTGAAACGGTCCCAACGACAAAACGTCGCCGTCGGCGAGCGCCTGATTTCCTTCCAACGGTTTGCCATTGATTTTTACCGGATTGCTCGGCCGCAGCCCAAAAACGTAGTAGCTGTCGTCAATTTGCTTGATGCCGGCTTGAACGCGCGAAACGGAAGGATGGTTTAGCAACAACTCACATGAACCGAGTCGTCCCATCAGGAACCCGTCGCTGATCAGCGTAATCGGATCCTGTACCAGATCTTCACGAATGACGATGAATCTGCCCAGTGACATAGGCTGGTTAACGTACCGAAAAGAACACGACCTGAAGAATGTGGACGATCATGAGTGCGAGCATTAGCGACGTTGAGATCACATGCGGAGCAATCCAAATCTTAAGCACTCGATGAAGGTAGATCAGCGCATCAACGCGGCGCAACGTCACTGCTGTTTCAACGGCCTGCAACAGAAGGACCCTTTCGTCCTCGGTTGCCATGCGCGTTATTGGCTCTTTGAAGCGCCCGCGGGACTCAGCCAGCAGGGTCGTCAAGGGTTGGCGAACAATTATCTGCCTCAAGAGAAACGACAAGGTGAGAAACCTCTTGATGACTTCTTCTTCGATCTGTTCGCGCAGCCAACCTTCACTTTGCTTCACAGTTTCCGCCAATTCGTTCTGAAGCTCTTCGCGACGCGCAATTAGATCCTCAATCAACAGCGGTTCGCCCTCGATGCTCGTCATTATTCTTGGAGCGATCAGGTAGGCAGCGATGCCAAAGAGTCCGGTGAGAATAACCAGGTCAAAAATAAGGTAGAGCAAAGTAGTAAGAAAACCACCGGTGCGCGTGCCTGCGTGCATCAACAAAACCAAACCGGTCACCGCTCCGGCGTAAACGTGCGCCAGCATCCAGTAACGCAATGCTCCCGCACGTCGCCGGTACACTTGCTTCCTGAGCGGGTAAGTCATGACGACGGCCACGCCAAACAATCCTACGAGGCCCGTGAGCCAACGCATCGTCAGCCATGTGCCCGCCAATCGACCATCGAAGCCGTGCGTCGATAGCCCCCAAACGCATAAAACAGCCGCGATCACAACCAACGCAGCGCCGAGAATGTGCGACGCCGTCGCCGTGGGATCGCTCTTGTGAATATTTCTGCCAAACGCGTGCGTCTCGTCTCGGAAGATCAGGCCCCGCGTCATCGCGATCTCATCAAAGTACTTTGTGGGATCCACTCGCACGAGCGCCCCGGTCGGACAGTTCTCTTCGCATGAATAAGCCTGACGACGAGCGCCGGGTGGATTCAACGGTGTGTGCTCGCAGAGGTTGCACTTAATCGCGACTACTTCATCGGAAGGTTCGAGCTGAGGCGCCACGCGCGGCGGCGTGAGACTGATCGCTTGCTTGAGTTTTCCAAGTAGATTGAAGCCGAGATGACCGTTCCCGTTCCCGTCTCGGGGAACCATCGAAATCGCGTCGTAAGGACATTGCGTCGCGCAATCAAAACAACCAATGCACGTCGCCGGGTCGATATCGACGTAACCGCGTGGGTCCCGAAATATTGCTCCGGTTGGACAACCGGTCAGACACTCCGGGTCTTTGCAATGCATGCAGACCTGCGGCGACAAGACATGTTGCGTCCGCGCGCTGCCGATCTTATGTGGCCGCGTAATGTTGATTCCCCTGCGCAGCAACCGCGATTGGCCGTGCACCTTGTGACACGCGAGCGAGCAGTTGCCACACCGCACGCAAAGATCCATATCCATAACCAACAGATTCGCGCCATCAACGATCCCGGTTGTTATCTCTTGTTCAGCCGACGCGAGCGAGCGCATGTCATCCACAGCTTCGATCGCGGGCGGGCTGTCGTCGACCGTAGAAAAGCCGCCAAAAAAGCTCGCCAGCTTTTGACGCAGAACCGGATCGGCTTGTAATGACGCTATCGGTAACTCGAGAACTTCAGTTCTCGCCATTACCGTGGCACTAAACTTCCAGGTGGAAGGCTGATGCACGCCGTCGAGGCCGAGACAATTACCCGCGCCAAGAAAATCAACGCCAATTGCCGGACTAACACCTTCGACGATGCCGCTGGTCGCGGCTTCGAACGGCACGCCGCGCACGCGTCGTACCCATCCGCTCTTGATCAACACGACGTTTTCAATCGGCGCGTGTTCCAGACACAGCACATGGTGCTTCGAATAGACCATGAACTTCCCGGCCTCGCGCAACTTCTCCATGATTTCAGCATTGGCAGGTTGAACGGCCGGCAAAAGATCTTCGATCACCCTGCCAAAACCATGCGCGCGATACGTCTCATCGATGACTTGTCCAAACTTCGGAAGCTTTCTGAGTAGACGCAACGCCGGACGTGTTACCTCAAGCACAATTGCCTTGCCGTGTTTCGGCACTTCAATAGTTGCGTTCCGCTCGACTCCGGCGAGCACTGCCATCTCGCCGAAGCAGGTTCCCGGTTGCAACCGGCTAATCTTGTGCGGACTGCCATCGCGGCTTTCTATAAACACGTCGAGCACGCCACTTACGGAAACGTAGAACGTGTTACCGCCCCACTCGCCCTGACGCATGATGACTTCGCCACTCTCGTAGGTGAGCAGGCGGACGTATGGACCAACCTTTTTGCCGCTGCTGTTTTTGCGTCCATCGACGATGACTTCGAGATCGTTTGCATGTTTAAACTTGCCGCCCTCTTCAGCTACGAGATCGGAAGTAATCTCGAGATCCTTCAGGCTGGAAAGAATCGTTCTTCTGTCTGTAATCTCGCGCGGCATGATCGATTTATACTCCTTCGGAGATTAAAGATAAATAAATATGTAGTTTAAAGCCTGATAATGCGGATGAGGTCGTTGGCAGTTACGGAAACAGTCTATCTCGTTGGCCGCTGCGGTGATTTATCTTATAGTGAACGTGTTATTTCATCTCGTTCATAGTTAGGTTCATCTCAAAGCCTCGCGCTTTGTTGTCTTCAATATGGCTTCGGATTCACTTCACTCGCTATCACTCGAACAACAAGTCGGACAATTCTTCTATATCGGTCTTCCGGGTACGGAGCTCGACGCCGAAACTGTCGAGTTAATTAAGGAAGTACAGCCCGGCGGGATCATCATTTTCGGCCGCAACGTCGCAGCGGCCGAGCAACTCCGGAAGTTGCTTGACGGCGTGCGCGAATTGCTCGCTACTGATCCGCTGGTGGGCGTCGATCAGGAGGGCGGCCTCGTTGATCGGCTGCGCAAGGTTTTCACGCCGATGCCGTCGGCGCGCACGATTCGCGAGCATGGTGACCTATCCGCCGCGCGGGCTCTTGGCCGAATCACTGGCGAGGCGCTTCGCATTCTCGGGTTCAATATGAATTTCGCGCCCGTCATGTCGATCATGACAGAGGAGCGCGACCTGCTTTCAAACGGACTTTACTCGCGATCGTTTGGACGTTCCCCGGGTGAAGTGCTTGGCTACACCACCGTGTATCTGCGTGGTTTGCAGGAGACCGGACTGGTGGCCTGTCTCAAGCACTTTCCGGGCATCGGCGCAGGTGAAGTTGACTCGCACGAACAAATGCCGATGGTCACGCTGTCGCACGACGACTTAATGGCGCTTGACCTCGCGCCTTACATCGAACTGTTTCAACGCAAGGATGATCGCGTGCGTTGTGTGATGGTGAGCCATGGAGGTTTTCCAAACATCGACATCAAGAAAGGCGTGACCGGAGGTCTGCTTGAACCGGCCTCACTGAGTAACAACATCGTTACCAATCTCCTGCGCGGCGAGCTCGGGTATCAACACCTGGTCGTAACAGACGATCTGGAGATGGGTGCGATCGCCAAACATTGTGAGATTGAATCTGCAGTCGTGCGCGCGTTTATGGCGGGCGAAGACATGATGCTGATCTGTGCTCATCCCGAAATCATTCGGCGCGGCTACCATTCGCTGCTTGAAGTGGCACGCAATGGACGGTTGCCGAAGGAGCGGATGCGAAGCTCGTTGCGACGCATCAACGCGATGAAAACTATCGTGAAACCGCCCCTTCCCTTTGACGTCGCCAGACTGAAGGAGCTTTCGGACGAGACCGCTGCACTAAATGAGAAGCTTAACTACAAATACGGAGGGACACTTTGATGCGCGCGACCAGGTTTGCTTGTCTGCTACTGATTCTTGTGCTGCTGACAGTGTTGCCGCTCGGGTGTCGCAGAAAGCGAAACGACGCATTTGTAATCGCGCTCGGCGACAACATCCGCACAATCGATCCCATCGGATCGCCTTCGGTTGATGCCGCAAGCGAACGCGTTCGCGTGCTGATGTTCAATTCGCTCGTCAAGAAGGATGCGAGCTTTGACTATGAGGGTGAGTTGGCCTCCGACATCAATCGGTCCAACGACGATACGGTTTTCACGTTCACTTTGCGCGATGGCGTGAAGTTTCATGATGGCCGCGCGCTTACTTCCGCGGATGTTAAGTACACGCTTGACCTGGTTTTCACCAGTAGCTTTGCCAAGTCTGCCAGTTTTTCCGAAGGCTTGGGCGCAGAAAAGAAGAGTTACATCAAAAGCGTTGAAGCGCCCGATGCAAAGACTGTTGTCATAACACTTGTCAGGCCCTGGACGGGTCTGCTGAGCAATCTGGTGCCCGTGGCGATCATTCCGAAGGACAGTTACGAATCGCAGAAGGGCCACCCGCTCGGCTCCGGTCCATTTAAGTTTAAGAGTTATGACACCTCTCAGCAGGTGGTCGATCTGGAAAGCAACCCTGACTACTGGGAGGGGCCGCCGCATATTCAACAGCTCCGCGTGCGCGTTATCGCTGACACTAACGCGCTTCAGGCCGAGCTGCGCTCAGGCCGCGTAGACATTGCCCCATTGCCGACAAGTTTATCGCCTGATGCGATCAAACTTTTGGGCGGCGATCCAAATCTCCAGGTACTTCAGTTCACCGGTTCCAACGTAAACCTGTTGACCTTCAACACCAGCCAGCCGCCGCTGAACGACGTGCGCGTGCGACAGGCTATCGCGTATGGAGTTGACCGCGAAGCTTTGATTCGCGACCTGCTTCTGGGCCAGGGCAAGATTGCCCATTCAATCATTCCGGAAGAATCCTGGGCTTATGTGCCGGGCCAGATTTATACGTTTGATCCCGCCAGGGCAAAGCAATTGCTCGACGAAACCGGCGCCCGAGATCCTGACGGCGACGGACCGCAAGCGCGCTACTCGAAGCCGGTAGTTTTCAAAGTGTCAGGCAGCAGCGTGTCGGCAAAAAACTACGCCGGCGTGATTCAAAACTATTTAAAGAACATCGGCATTCCCGTCACGATCGAAACGGCCGAGTTGAACACTTTGTTTGACGAGTTGCGCCGGGGAAACTTTCAAATCTTCTACGGGCAATGGGTGGGCGGCAATCAGGACCCAATCTTCTTTAAGGATCTGTTCGCCACATCGGAGATACCGACGGAGACGCGTGCGTCACGCAACCGCGGTCGTTACAGCAATTCCGAACTCGATGCGTTGCTCAATGAAGCGGTGAACACTTTTGATCGCGATCGAGCCAAACAGTTGTACGCGCGGATTCAGGAGATCGTCAGCCGGGACGTGCCTGTGCTTCCACTCTGGTATCAGGCAAACATCGTCATCGCAAAGAAGAACGTGAAGAATATTAAGGTTAATGCGAGTGGCGACTGGGGATTTGTGAGGGACGTGACGGTCGAATAAATTTTGGCCTGCGGCGACCTGTCGCCGCTTTTGTTGGGGTCGAAACAATCCAAAGCGCTGACAGGTCAGCGCACAAAGAGTCCCTTCAGCTTCTCCCGCGGGACAGCGCCTTCCCGAATAAGACGCGCTGGTGATGTCGTTACATCCACCACCGTCGAAGGCTCAGTAACAGTCGCTGTGCCGCCATCGACAATCAAATCAATTCTGGTCAGAAAATAATCCTGCACTTCCAGCGCGGTTCGCGCCGGCGCACTTCCTGACACATTCGCGCTCGTAGCCGTCAACGCGCCGCCGCATGCTCGAGCAAGAGTGCGCACTGCTTCGTCGTCAGGTAGACGCAGGCCAATTGTGTTTGTTCCCGCAGTTAGTTCGATGGGAAGTTCCGAGCGTGCGGTTCCCACGAGAGTCAACGCCGCGGGCCAATGGCGATTCGCGATCTGCTTATACGAGTCAGGAGAATCGATAAATCGATCAATTTGATCGAAATCGGAGATCAGAACCAGGATCGGTTTGCCCTCTTCCCTGCCCTTCAAGTCATGAATTCTTTTGACAGCATTTGCATTCAGCGGGTCTGCGCCCAGCCCGTAGAACGTGTCGGTGCGGAAAGCAATAACGCCGCCTGACAAGATGATTGTGGCGGCGTGCTTCATCGTTTGTTCGCTTGCCGGTTGGATCATGAAGCGTCGACTATGAAGTTGGGTTATGAAGCGTCAACTGTAGATGCCTCTCAGGTTGGGAAGGGGCATGCCCCCGCTGCACCTTCCCAAAACACTTCGCGCCTGAGGCGCGTTGCGGGCGAGAAGCCCACGGTCCTAACTGATCTTCACTGCATAACCCAAACCATCGCCAACGGAAAGGATCACCGAACGTAACTGCGCATGCGACATGAAATGTTCGTTGAATTCACGCAGCGCACTCGTGTCTTTGTCAGCATCTTTGTCAGTAGCGACCTTCCCGCCCCAAAGAAGATTATCAACAATCACAACTCCGCCGGCTCTAAGTTTCGGTAACGCTTGTTCGAGATAATCAACGTACTCATACTTCAGCGCGTCAATGAACAACAGATCAAAAGTCTCTGTCAGGCCTGGTATGACGTCCAGCGCTTTGCCTCGTTCAATGCGCACACGCTCGCGCAGTCCGGAGCGTTTCAGGTAACCCTCTGAAGCGCCAATCATCTCGTCATTTGGTTCGATCGTTACCAGCAACCCGTTTGGCGCCAGGCCCCGCGCGAGATGGACTACGGAATAACCGATTGCCATTCCCACTTCCAGAATTCGTTCAGCCTTAATTGCGCGCGCGGTGATCTCGAGAAACAGCGCCACCTCGCGATCGGCAATCGGCACGCGATGCTCGGCGGCATACTGCTCCATCTCCGCTAGCAGCGGATCGTTTTGCGGTGTTACCCGCTCAAGATACTCAGCTTGTTCGCGATGAATAATTGCGTCGAGACGTGCTTTCATGAGAAGGCGGGCGGCGGGGTAAGAGTTAAGCTGCCAGTAGTTTTTTGATTTTTTGTTCGTTCCAGCCGAGGTACATTGAAAAATCGTCAACCGTATCTTCAGCGATCGCGCGCGTTTGAGGGTCGCTGTCTTGCAAGAGTTGCCGCACCACTGGAATCACCCTGTCTTCGTCAATCTGCTTATGAATTCGTGCGAGGTGACCAAGGCAACTCGCCGCTACGCCTCGAACAAACGCGTCCTTGTGTGTGGCGAATCGCAAGCATTCCTTTTCCGCCCAGGCCCTATCAGAAACAGTCGTAGCCACGCGCACCAGCGTTTGGCACGTTGTGTCGCGGTCGGCCCGCCTCAGCAGACGCTGGGCCTCGTCTTTAGTAATTGGTTCAATCGACTCGTATTTCATTTGTTCATGCGAATTCTACCACGACGCGTCACTAGTCCAAGATCCAGAAGAGTCGTTTGCGCTCGTGCTTGGAGATTCCTCCATTCAACAACAAAACCATGGAAGACATCGGGCAAATGCTGCATGAAAACCACGATTTCTTTGTTAACGGGATCCACGCCAATTCGCCGCGGAGAATGTTCTGTTATACGCACAGAACGGTCTAATACTTCTTGACCGTTGCTGGGTTCAGCGCTCACGCGCCCGCGTTTCCGGACACGATGTTTCGGATTGCTTACATAGACCAACCTGCCCATTGCAGTAGCGCGCCTGCGCGCGGATCAGCAAAGGGGCCAGGAATAGCAGAGAGCGTTTGGGTCGGCAATGGTGGGTCGTCATTGGAAGCCATTGGGTTTATGCACAATCTTTTGCATACGTCATTCGTCGGAATTTTCCGGCATCTCGCCACCTACGGCCACGTACCTTCGACCCAGGCCAAGTTGCCGTAATTTATGCTGTAGCGACTGGCGGTGCATGCCCAGAATCTCGGCCGCGCGGGTGACGTTCCCCTGCGTGTGCTCCAGACAGCGACTGATGTATCGGCGCTCAAACTCACGCCGGTCTTCCCGGAAATCTGCGGTAAACGGAACGGCCAGTCCCCCATCGTTTGATGAGGCTTCTGCTGTGATCGATTTATGTGAACTCGGAATGATTTCTTCGGGCAAATCCTCCGCGCGCAACTCTTCGCCTTCGGCCATGATGGCGGCGCGCTCGATCGTGTTTTTCAACTCCCTCACATTCCCCGGCCAGTCGTAATCAACCAAACGCCGCAACGCACTCTGGCCCACTTGTCTTAATGGCAATCCGTACCTTTCGGCCGCCACGCGGGTAAACGTTTCAGAAAGTTGCGGAATGTCTTCGCGACGCTCTCGCAATGGAGGAATATCGATCGTCACGACGCGCAGACGATAGAACAAATCGGCGCGGAAATTCCCGTTGGTGATTTCCTGTTCAAGCGGCCGGTGCGTGGCACTCACAATGCGCACATCGACAGGAATTGATTCGTTTCCTCCCAGCCGCTCGATACGTCTCTCTTCCAGCGCGCGCAGCAACTTTGCCTGCACGTTTGAGCTCATGTCGCCAATCTCATCGAGGAAGAGCGTGCCGCCGTTTGCCTGTTCAAACTTGCCCTGACGGCGCGCTGCAGCGCCCGTAAATGCGCCCTTTTCGTGACCAAACAGTTCCGACTCAATCAGCTCCGACGGGAGGGCTGCACAATTCACCGCGACGAATGGTCCCTTGCTCCGTTCGCTGTTTCGCTCGTGAACTTCACGCGCGACTAGTTCTTTTCCAGTTCCCGATTCGCCGCGCACCAGCACGGTGGCGTCGGTCTCAGCAACTTTCTCAATCATCGCCCGCACCCGTTGCATACCTTCGGAGTTGCCGATCAACGCGCCGCGTTGGGAACGTTCAACTTCAATCCGCCTCCGCAGTGACAGGTTTTCGCGGCGCAGCTCGATTGTCTCCGCCGCGTTCTTGACAACCAGACGCAGATCGTCGACTTCGAATGGCTTCGATAGATAGTCGTAGGCGCCTGACTTAACTGCCTCAACCGCCATGCGTTCCGAACCGTGCGCGGTGATGATGATCACAAGGGGTCCGGCCGCGTTGGCGTCTCTCATTTCGCGCAGAAAATCGAGGCCGCTCATGCCCGGCAAGTTCACGTCAAGCAACATTAAATCCGGTTGCTGTTGGCGCAATAGAATCCTGGCAGCTTCGGCGGAATCCGCCTCAGTGACACTGTACCCAAACGTCGTCAGCGCGCGCCGAATTCCGTATCGCGACGCTTCCTCATCGTCCACAATCAGTAATTTCAACTTCTCTTGTTTCACCTTTCCGTCAGTTTAAAACCTTACCGAGCGAATCCCCTAGCGCATCGCGTGCCAGAGCCAGGACCGTTCCAAAACTGCCCGCTTCGGTAAGACTGCCTGAGTTGAACAATCGCCATGTGCTCAACCAAAAGTCGTTAACCGTGGTTTTTGCCGCCCCGATTCAGGATTTGGGAAGGAATTAACACTGGAATATAATTGCCGCCCTATTGGCACGAAGCACCTCTGTCCTCGCGACCGAACAGGCTTGGCGTTCGCTTCCACGGTCCCAGTAAACATTCGTGGTGCCAGGCGTTCCTGGTTTTTCAAATAGGTAGTCAATTGTGATCCATCATGAAAAGGATTCGGGCTGACCGGCTTTCGAGTCTGGCCGGCCGATTCAAGTTAATCGAGTCTTTAGACGACCGCATGATTGCTCTCATGCGGCTGGTCCTGGCTGCCTCGGCGCTGATCATCATTTACCTGGATCCAGCCGAACCCGATCATCTCGTCAAGCAAACCTATGGCGCGCTCGTCTTGTACGTCATCTATAGCATCGTCCTTTATGCCGACTCTCTCTCCACTCGTGGTGTCTTCGGTTGGCGGCGATCGTGGGCACATTGGTTTGACGTCGTGTGGTACACGGTGCTGATTGGTTTGAGCAGCGGCACCAACAGCATCTTTTTCTTCTTCTACTTCTTCTCGATTCTGGTCGCTTCCTTCCGTTGGGGCTTTCGTTCAGGCATTCGCATCACGTTAGCGTCGTTTTTACTCTTCACCACTGTCGGTTACCTGACAGCGCCGGGCACGTTTGAGCTAAACCGCTTTCTCTTGCGTCCCATCTACCTGATGGTGCTCGGTTACATGATCGCTTACTGGGGTGGGTTTGAAGTTGAGCTGAGGCGCCGCCTGAAGTTCCTAAAAGATATTGCGCGACTCTCGAATCCGCGGTTTGGCGTTGAGAGGACGATTACGTGGGGCGTGGAGCAACTGCTTTCTTTCTACGACGCGGAAAACTGTTTCTTGATAACGTCCGATGCTGACGAAGGCGCTTACAATCTGCGGCGTGTTCGTCGTGACAACGAGTCGTTCACCTCTTCGAATGAACTAGTAGACAATACAACTGCTGCGATATTTTTGTCCGGCTCGCCCGACGAAGCATTGATCCACCGGAAAAACTCCTCTACCTGTCTCTCCTACAATACGGAAACTGCCCAGGTCTCTGTCGCACCATTGCCTAAGTCGCTTAAGTCAGTCCTACCGGGCGAGTCGTTCCTGTCCTTACCGGTTAGTTATCGCGGCGAGACGATTGGTCGTTGTTACGTTGTTGGTGGCAAGCCGCGATTTATTCCTTCGGACGTTGAGTTTGTGCTGCAGGCGATCGATCAGGTAATTCCACTTCTCGACAACATCCGCCTTGTGGACCATCTCGCTACCGACGCCGCCGTTCACGAGCGCGAACGAATCGCCCGCGACATTCACGACAGCGTGATTCAACCTTATATCGGTTTCCAGCTCGGCCTTGCTGCAATTACTCAAAAGCTCCAGCGGGGAGACAAGGATGTTTTGGAGCAAATGGCCGAACTATCCGAGCTGACTACCAAAGGAATTGCAGACCTCCGCGAGTACGTTGGCGGAATGAGGAGCGGGGGACGCAGCAGCCATAGCCAGCTCTTGCCGTCGCTGAGGCGCTTTTGTTCGCGGTTCTCCCAAGCGACTGGTATTAAAGTCGAGATTCAGGCAAGCGAGAATCTAAGCATGAACGATCGCCTGGCGGGAGAAGTATTCCAGCTTATTGCCGAGGGCCTCAGCAACATTCGCCGTCACACGAAGGCAGAGTTTGCGAAGACCGAACTGAAATCATCCGATGGCAGGCTTGTCATCCGCATTGAAAACGAGAATCGCGACGGCGCTTCAAAGAAGGTATTCCAACCCCGCTCAATGGCTGAACGCGCAAATTCGCTTGGCGGCAATTTGTTCGTTGAAACCAACGGCAACAACAGTACGGTTGTGACGATCGAGATTCCCTTATGAGTGCAACTGCTCTACTGCGAATACTAATCGTTGACGATCACGAGGTCGTGCGGGCTGGACTGCGCATGTTAATCGAAAATCAGACCGGCATGAAGGTCGTTGCGATGGCCCGCAATCGGAAAGAAGCGCTGGAAGCTGCAAAACAAGAATCGCCGGACCTGATCCTGTTGGATCTCGATCTCGGTGGCGAGAACGCTCTTACGTTTCTGGCAGAACTCAAGAAAACGGCAAAGAACTCTCGCGTGCTCGTGTTAACCGGTCTCAACGATCCTTCCGCGCATCGACGGTCTATCAAGTTGGGGGCGATGGGCGTCGTTCTTAAGGATCAGGCCGCCGAGGTTTTAATCAAAGCGATTCGGAAAGTACATGCAGGCGAAGTGTGGATTGACCGCGCGATGGTGGGAGATGTGCTCTCGGAAATGACGCGCGGAGACAAGCAGAATTCAGCTGCGACGCACATTGATTCTCTAACCGACAGGGAGCGACAGGTGATTAAACTTGTCGCCGAAGGACTGCGGAACAAACAAATTGGCGAACGCCTCTACATCAGCGAAACCACAGTTACTCATCACCTCAGCTCAATCTTCTCCAAACTCGGCGTTTCTGATCGACTGGAGCTCGTCATTTACGCCTTCGGTCATAACCTCGCTCGAGTTCCCCAAGCGTAAACCCGCCATAAATCGGCCTTAATCCAAACTTTGCATATGGCAGGATCCTGCCACTGCAATAGGCAGGCAACCCCGATGCAATCATTTCGCAATACTACTATCCTCTGACCACCTAAAAATTCGGTGGAAGCGGTTGAATCGGAAAATGGACGCGCTATTTGACCAGGCAGTCAATGAAACTCCCGAGGTGATCTCTGATCGACGCCTAAAGCCGCGGATTAGTGAGCGTTTTCCGGCGAGGTTGAAAGGCGTGGCGGCCGATGGGACTGAGATTTCGTCCGCGGGCGTCGTCGACAACATGAGTGCGGGAGGCTTGTACGTACGCGGACAACACCCGCTGAGTTTGAATAGCGAAGTTGAGGTAATCGTTCATCTCTTCGTGGAGGGAGAGACGGGTTCCACTGTGGAAACGAAGGGCACAGTAATACGAGTCGAAGAACTCGGTGACGGAAGTCACGGAGCTGCCATGAGCATTAGGCAACACAAGTTTCTCTGATTGTTTAAGGGAATAAAAAATCGCTCTACGTTAATCGCGTTCGAAGGAATGAAGAACTATCGCCCAGATTTGATTTTGTTAAATGCAATGACGGCCGCCGCTGACCCAGGAGCAATTGCGTCTCTCACCAGCATCTGCGTATTCCGTCAGCGTCACTACAAATAACCGGTAGCCTTTGTGGTTATGGGTCAACCAACGAGATGACCGGCATTGACTAAGGAGATTGATTGTATGAAGTACATCGCCCTCAAGAGTTCTCGCTCTCCCAAAGCGAGAATTCTCACTTCCCGAATTGCTTTTGTATTGTTGGCTACGACTGCGTTAATCGCGCTCGCTACCACCACCGCCTTTATGGCGCCGGGCGCGATCTATACGACGGACAGTGCTTGTGCCGGCGTCGATCTGAATATCTACACAAACAAAGACGACGTTTACCTGAACGGCGGACCGTCCGGCGGCGGGCCGGGCCTTCCCGACGGTAATTACTTCGTACGGGTGATAGAGCCGGGAGGCGTAGTACTCGGACACACTACCACCGCATCGGCTGTCGTTTTCGGCGGCAGTTTCGTGCAGTGTTATCAGTTGTCAAGCATTCTCGTGAAAGACTCTGATGGCACACCCGGATATGACAGCACGAGCAACCCTGGTGGTGAATATCAGGTTGAAGTAAACAAGGACATCGCGTTCCCCGACTCCGGTTCGAAAAAGGATAACTTCAAGGTTAAAGAGGATGGAGTAATTCCCCCACAGGGAAACCTCCAAGTGTTCAAATTCTACGATGCCGACGCCAGCGGTACACTGACTGCCCCAGACAGTCCGATCCTGGGTTGGGAAGTGCGCGTCGGAGCGCAATCGAATTTCACCACTTCTTTTGAGACCAAACAGACCCCGGTCAACATCGTGGATCTCGCACCTGATTGCTACACCGCACAGGAAGGCGACGCCACCAACTGGGTTCATACCAATGCATCAATCCAGTCGGCGACGGTTGTCGCCGGTCAGACCACCACTCTCGAATTCGGCAATGTATGCCTTGGCCCGGGCGGCGGTTTGACATTGGGCTTCTGGTCCAACAAGAACGGCCAGGGACTCATAACGAGCTCGTGGCTATGCACTTTGAACTCGTTGAACCTGGTCAACGGCGCTGGCATATCCTTCGATCCAGTTGCCGGCTGTCCAGCTCCATCGAACAGTCAGATCAGCGCCGGCAAGAGCGCGCTGAAGAGTTGGTTATTGAGCGGTTCGGCAACCAACATGGCTTACATGCTGTCAGTTCAAATGACTGCAATGCAGCTGAATGTACTGAACGGAAACGTAAGCGGT
The DNA here is from genome assembly GCA_963730985.1 of Pyrinomonadaceae bacterium. Taxonomy (GTDB): domain Bacteria; phylum Acidobacteriota; class Blastocatellia; order Pyrinomonadales; family Pyrinomonadaceae; genus PSRF01. The sequence goes on along the minus strand of CAVSTX010000004.1, from coordinate 781,784 downwards.
GCGGCAATCGTTTATGCGCCTGGCACGGGAATTACGGCTAACGATTTCGTAACCGTCAATCAGTTGCTCACCGTTGCAAACGCAGATCTGGGAACCGCCGGGCATCAAAACACTACCAGCGGCACCCCGGGCGATGCCTTCCGTGCGCGGCAGGAGGCCCTAAAGAATGCGCTCGACAAGGCGAACAACAACCTGAACTTCGTTCAGACTGCGGCTCAATGCGGTGTTGATGCCACAACTAACGTTCTCTCAGGCGTGACGTTTAGCTATCCGAGTACATTTACCGTACCCGCCTGTCCGTAAGCTGATCAAATCGCAGCATAAATGCGTTAAGGGCGAGGCCACCAGCCTCGCCCTTTTTTTATTTGTAAACGGGCGAAGGGAGCGAATGGAGTTAGGAAGGAAGAGAAACTAGTGGTCCAACCAATAACGGCTGCTTCTCAAACTTCGGCAACCCGGCTAAGTCATTAACATTGACTCCCGTGGCTTTGTGGCCTCAGCTCACGCTGAGTGTGCCTTTATCGGTTGAGCTTGATTTTCAATTGAGGGCGGAACGCCAGCGTCAGGATTGACTAATGAGGAAACGCGTCATAGGTAGAGTAAAGGGGTTGGGCCAACGGTGTCAATAAAATGATTCGTTGGCCCAATATGACAGAATGTGTGAGTGGACCATCGATTACTTAAGGGTCCGTTTTGCAGATATTACCAGGATGATCGCGTCGCCAGACGGACCGACGTTTAGTGTTCCGACAATCACGGGTTCCCCCTCACGCATGCTGATGTCGGTGTTGAGACCGGTGGGTTCGTAGTTGATGATGGGAGCCGCCGGCCCGTTGGAGGCGATCGCCGTGCCGCTTTGAATCGGAATTCGAGCGCCAAAAGCAAACCCTTCCATTCTGACCATCGGCTGGCCGGACGCAGCGGTGGTTAGCTTTACGTTGTTCACGCGAAACTCGTTAAAGCTAGGCGTGATGTTTGATGCGGCAGCGGTCGCCATCATAGGACCGCCAATCCATTTCAGATTGAGGCGCCCGTCATTCTTGACGCGATTAATCAAAGTGGCGGCAAGTCGGTAGTTTTTGAAGGGCAAGGACGCGCGAAGTTGTTTAACGACCGGGTCGAGCGCCTCCGGTAATCTGGCGACGTCAACATCCTGGTTGGTCGCGACCAGGAGATAGAGTTGCGTGTCGAGATCTGTTTCGTCGTTTTTGTCGCGCTGCGCCGCACCTGTCGGGCGTTCGGACTCCTGGGCCATCACGTTCTGTTGGCTGATGGCGCCACTTAACAGCATTGCTGTGAATAAAGCAGTCGCCATAATTCTGGGTAGGTACATAAGTCTTTCTCCTGAAGTAAACAAAGTGTGAACGAGCAACTGAGTAGCGCAGATTAGAGTGCTTGCGCTCTACTGAGTCAATCGCGAATGCGAATGTGATGGGCCACCAACGTCATCAACACGCGCAAGCGGGAGGAAAGTTCCCGTAAGGGACGGGAGAAGGATCATCGCAGAGATTCTATTCAAACATTTTCCATTTTTCATTCTCTTTCTTATTTGTCATCTGGTAATTGATTGATTCAACTGAAGTGCAAATAGTACCGCATTAAACGCTTTCAGGGTTTATATAGCGAACGTGCCTCAGCGAAGCACAATTAAGCCTCACCCTTCTTGGCACCCCGTGTTGAATTCGCAATGACCAGATGAAAAATGAGAAATGAGAAATGGAAAATGTTTGAATAACTTGCTGCAATCGTACTTCTGACTCCTTGCCTCCTGCTCCTGCTTCCTGGTCATTGTTCCTCGAGCGGCACGCGCAACTCAAACCTGGCGCCGCCACCGTTCATTGCCGGCGTCAATCGCGCAGTTCCGCCGGCCTCCTGCATTCGCTTCTTAACGATCGCAAGCCCGAGGCCGGTGCCTCTTTGTTTTGTTGTGAAGAAAGGTTCCCAGATGCGCTCGCGAAGATGTGCAGGAATTCCGGGGCCGCTGTCCTGAATGATGATGGCAAAACTCCTGGCGTCAATCGCCGTCGAAATCGTAATCTGCCCGTTTGGTTGGCTGGCCTGGAGAGCATTCAAAAGCAAGTTTGATAAAGCGACTCGCACGGCTGACACCGCCGTGCCGCTCAACTCCTTGTCGTCGACGTGCTTAATTGAGAGTTTGATTCCTTCCTTTTCCGCGCGCACCTGAAATAGTCGCACGACCGAGTCGATCAATTGCGGCGCGCGCAACGGTAGCTCTGCCGGAGTTTCGGTCCGCGCAAAGGTAAGCAACTGGGTCACGCTTTGTCCCAGTCGATCGGTCTCGCCGACAATTAGGCTGAGGTCGCGCGCGTATTCCCGGCTTAGGCTTTCGTCTTCGCCCATTACCTGAGCGATGGATTTAATGGCTGATAGCGGGTTCTTGATCTCGTGGGCTACCGTGGCTGCCATCTGGCCCAGAGCAGCCAGACGTTCACGCTCAGCCAGGCGTCGCTCCAAACTCACATTCTCTTCAACCAGGCGACAATCCTCGATGGCAATCGCAACCTGGCCAGCGAGAACTTCAAGCACGGATCGCGTGTCGTCTCTGAGAGCAGCCGGCGGCGTATCGACGAGCATCAACCCCGATACTCGTTCGTCGCGACGCAGCGGATAGGCGATAGTGAAACCGTTCGCCTTAAGAACCGGATCGTTTTCCACCGGCAGCCATCCGTTGCGGCCTGACTGTTCAAGAACCGCGTTTACCCAAGTCAGCGCCTCGTCGTTTGCGCTGTCGGCATTCACTACCACAATTCGGACCTCGCGGAGACCCAGAGCTTCCTTCGTTTGTTCCTGAACGAAGTCGAGCAATTCAGGCAACTTGCGGTATTGACCGGCGTCCGAGCTGATGCGTGAAACGATCTGCCGGTAGAGCGCTGCCTCACGCTCAAATAGTTTGTGAAAGCGCTTTCCTAACCAGGTACGCATCGGCGCCGCACCCAGTGCCAGCGCTAGAATTAAAAGCGCTTCGACTACGCCCGCGCGAACGCCGTAGCGCGACGTCATCCAGTCGCCGATGGTGCGAATGCCATAGATATAAATAGTTAGTACAACTGCCGCGAACGTAGCGACAATCAAACTCTCTTCGATGATGAGTTGCAGGTAGCGATAGCGATAGATGTAGTAAGCAAGCAACACCGACGGTAGCAGTGATCCGAGGTTTGCGATCGTCTTCAGGTACAAACCCAGGCGTGTTCCCTCCCCTACACCGAGTGCCAGCGCCGCGAGAATTACAATGCCGATAAAGATGAACGAGGCCGCGAGCGTACGCATGATGCGCTTCTCGCTGAGGTTTGTTGTCTTTCGCGCGATCAGGAGCTCCGTCAGGGCAATTACGCCAAGCACGTACGTAATCCACACCGCCATCGGCAGGACGAGAAACGTCACGCGCTGCAGCATCGGTGCGTAGGCGCCAGTCCAAATCTTGTAGATCGCTAACGGGAGAAACAGAGGCGGACCGTAGGACAAATACAACCGCACGCGCTCTGACGGCTTCAACGGTCGATCGGCTGCGTTGGCCCAAAGATAAATGTGAACGTGAAGAAGAAAAGAATACGCAAATGTGATGCAGATAACGGCGACAGTGTCGGCCGAGCGGAGAACTGTCTTCCAGTTCTCTGTTCCCAGTCCGAACAGGCCGTGAAGAGTGATGATGAGGTTACTGGTGTGCCAACCGCCGATCGAAAGGGCAAGTGCAAACAACACCCATTCGATCGAAGTGAGGCCCTGGCGGCGAGACACTAACTGCGCGCCCATCCAGAGGGGCAGGACGGCGCCGATGCTATAGCCGACGAGTTGTAAAACCTCGAGTGGAGACATCCCTGGACTCCCTCTCCGCCAGCAGAGAGGGATGGGGAGAGGTGCAGCAGTCGCTAAACCCCACCCCCGACCCCTCCTCGCTCGCGGAGAGGGGCGCGGTCAGTATCAATAAATGCCCGACCCCGTTACTGATTCGCGGCGCTGCGTGCCGGCAGTGCGGTGAACGTGATCTCAGTCCGGCGATTGCGGGTGCGGCCGGAGACTGTTGTGTTGCTCGCTAGAGGATTCGCGGCACCCATACCGTTCGCTTGTATGCGCGCCGGATCGACGCCGGCTGCCTGGAAACGGTCTGACAACTGGCGCGCGCGATCCTGTGTAAGCTGTTGAAGTGAAATTTCATCGCCGCGATTGTCGGTGTAAGCTTCGATCACAATCTGGTAATCCGGATTACTGGCCAGCAACGCTGCGAGTGGCTCGAGTTTGGCGGCGCCATTCGCATTTAAGTTGGCCAATCGTGGACCACCCCAGATGGTCTCTGGCAAGAGAAGCTGAAATCCCCGCGGCGTTTCCTTCAGCACGCCATACTTCGCCAGCGCTTGTCTCAACGCCGCCTCACCGGCGCGTCGTTGCTGTTCCCTCGCTTCTGCGTCTCTGCGATCGTCCTCCGCGCGTTTTGCTCCTTCAAGCCGCGCCAGATTGATCTTTGCCGCCTCGCCTTCGGCACGCACCGTTTGCAACTCTTCGCGCAACCGCGCTACTTCCATTCGCTGTTCGCGCAATTGTTCATTTGCGGTCGCAGAGTCTCGCTCCGCCAACTCACGAGCGCGTTGCTCGCGCAACAAGTCGCCCTGGAGTTGCTCGATCTGTCGTTGTGCCGACTCCGCAGTCTGCTCCGCATCGCGCAGTACTTCATCTCTCCGTTGAATATCTTCGCGCCTCAGCCTGGCCGCGCGACGCGTCAATGCCATCTCTTCTGCGCGCGCACCAGACGATGTGGCTTTGCGCGCGAGTACGTCAACGTCGTTAATCGGCTCATTGAACCGCAGTGCTTTCTCAGCCGCTTGCAGGTCGTCCTCCGCCTGTTGCAACTCCTGCGATGCATCGTGGCTGGCCCCAGCAAACCTGGCAAGATTCACAGCCTGTCGTGCCCCAAGCAACGAAACTGGAATGTCCCGATAATCTGATGTAGCAATCTGCGGGACGCGACGATCGGTAAAGTAATCACTGGAGTTGCCGATATATTGAACGTTCACAGTTTCGATTTGACTGTTACCGGGACGGCGCGGCGGCATGTTTTCCAAAACGACCATTCGGCTCGGCACCTTCATCAGGAAATGAGGCTCAGCCGTCACCATCAACGCAAATGTTTGCAATGGCGTAGTCACATCCAACTTCGAAGCAATGAAAGCACTGCCGCCCCTCTTGATCTCGCCCAAATTATCGACCCGTCCATCAGGTGAAATCGCCCAAAGCACGAACGTCGTGTAGATGCCGCCAAGTTCATGCGCGCGCGGCAGGTTGTCAATGGCCAACTCAACACGCGTTCCTCTGCGGCCGGCCCGTTTTACCTTAGCTTCGCCTTTAAGCCGGGGCAGCAGTGTTGTCCCCCGGAATTTCACTTCAATTGTTTCGTCGAGCGGATAAGTGACGGCAACCGTGTTACGAGGCGTATCGCTTTGGGCCAACACCACAGCGGGAGCGGCGACGATCAGCACTAACATCAGGACCGCAGTGCGCGCGAAGACTTTACCGGTCATAACAAAACAAACTCCTTGTGAATTTTTCGGGCGAACCTGAACCCTTTGCAGGGCTTCGGTTTAGTTGATGCGCCTACGACGTTCATTGTTGCCGAGGGTCAAAAAACGGTCAAGCTTGTGGCCCGTTAATATTGCCCTGTTCCCGGGGACGGTCCCGTCGGCGAGCGGAATCATTCTCGTAACGAGTTTTACGATGGGCGAGCATTTGCACAACCGCGATGGAGATCGCAGTCAGTAGCAGGATGTGGATGAAGCCGCCTTTGTGTAGAAAAAACTTCAGAACAAACCAGACAGTTAGCAGGATTCCAACGATCGCCCACATACAGTCTTAAGGCGCCTCGTTTAGTTTGTATCCGACGCCGCGAACGGTCAGGACGTAACGCGGGTTTTTTGGATCGGCTTCAAGTTTTTTCCTGAGCCGGTTGATGTGAGGATCGATGTTGCGTTGATAGCCCTCGTATTCGGTGCTCCAAACGCGATCGAGCAGAGCATTGCGTGACCAGGCGCGCCCGGGTTCAGACGCCAGCAACTCCAGGATCTGAAACTCGAGCGGCGTGAGATCAACCCTTGAGCCCTGGCGGCTGACTTCGTGACGTCGTTTATCGATCACCAGATCGCCAACTTCAACGCGCTCATTATCTGTGTCTGCCTGCGCGCCACTAGTGCGACGCAACAAGGCTTCTACCCGATACTCGAGTTCTCTTGGACTGAATGGTTTTGCCAGGTAATCATCTGCACCCGCTTCGAAGCCGGCAACTTTGTAATCAAGCGCGTCGTGGGCGGTGAGAAAGAGTGCAGGCGTTTGCACTCCTCGGTCGCGCACACGCTTCAACAAATCAAAGCCCGTCATCCCGGGCATGGCGACGTCAAAGATAAAACAGTCGAAGCGCCCACTGCTGGCAGGGTCAAGCGCGGCGACTCCGCTTTCGCACTCTTCAACTTGAAAACCGAGCCGTCTGAAATATTCAGCGAGCAAAAGACGCATGTCGGCGTCATCGTCAACGATTAGAAGTCGTTTTCCTGCGTATTTGCTGGCTACTGATTGTGGCTGTCCCAAGATGTTTGGTCCTGTCGGAATTGTAAAGGCACCGGAAGTATAGCTTAGTCCGTGGACAGTGGCCTAAGAAAAGGCGCGACTCTTGGCAAACTACTTCACTATCTACAGAGAACTAGGACGAATGGAACTTAATCCACAACCTGCCGCTTACCTTCAGTTCTGACCGTCGTAGATTATTTGCTTCACTTTTATTGAATGCTTATTTGCTTCCGCGAGCAGATCATCGCGCGCTCAATGTATATCAGCAAAAATGCGTGCCTTGACGTGCTCACAACGGCGTAAGTATAGTGGGCCTTTGATGTTACGACCGTCTTTTTAACCCCTGCCCAACCTGCAGATCAGAAGTCTTCGGTAACGATGCACGACCTCAAAAGACTGCTCCAGTATTTAAAACCTCACTGGGGAACTTTCGCGCTCGCCACCTTTGCAATGCTGGTTGTGGGTCTTCTCGAAAGCGCCATCGGGGCTTTAATTGTTCCAATTTTCGATCAGGCATTTGCGCAGGATGGACGCCGGACGGAAACGTTGTTCGGCTTGCAGCGGATAATTCCCGAGTCGGGTCTCGGCGCGTGGAAAACGATTTCAATTCTGCTGCTCACGTTTACGCTGGCCAAAGGTGTTGCCGAATACTTTTCCACGTTTTTGATGGCCCGCGTGGGCCAGTCTGCCGTTTTGAAACTCCGGCAGGACCTGTACAACCATCTACTATCGCAGTCGGCGACTTTTTTCGAACGTCATCGCACGAACTATTTAGTGTCGCGCCTTGTCTCCAGCGCAGCGGCGATCGAAGCCGCGGTCGCGAGCACCCTGCGTGATATGCTGCGCGAGAGTTTTACCTTGATAGCCTTCCTGGCAGCCTCGTTTTATTACAGTTGGAGACTGACGCTTGGGTCGCTGATCATCGCGCCAATTGTGGCGGTACTCACGGCTCGGTTCGGAACTTCGCTGCGCAACCTCGCGCGCGAAAGTTTTGAAGGTAACAAGGAGTTAACAGATACCGCGCAGGAAGCTCTCGCCAATCAAACGATCGTCAAGGCCTATCGCGCCGAGTCACGCGAACTGGTTCGTTTCACCCACGTCGCGAAACGAATTCTGCGCGCAAACCTGCACACGGCGAGAATCTCCGGTTTCGCACCTCCTGCGATCGAGATGATCGGAGTAGTCTTCATTGTGTTTCTGCTGTTTTTCGGCCAGCGAGAGATTGTTAGTGGACGCATGAACGCGGCACAGTTTCTGACGTTCCTTTTTTTCCTTTTCCGTAGCTACGATCCGATGCGGAAGCTTTCGCGTTTGCAGAACAACATGGAGCAAGCGCTCGCTGCGGCGCACCATGTGTGGGAAATTATGGACGAACAGACGCGACTGCCTGAGAAGCAAGATGCAGTTCAGCTTCAGCCGCTTCGTCACGAAATTGAGCTTCGAGATGTTAGCTTCGGTTACGCGAATGAAGACCGATCCGTCTTGCGAAATGTGAGTCTGAAGATTCCGGCCGGCTCAATGGTTGCGCTGGTTGGTGAATCGGGCGGAGGCAAGTCGACGCTCACAAAACTGCTGCCTCGCTTTCACGATCCAACAACCGGGAAAGTGCTCTGGGATAGAGTGGACTTACGTGATGCGACGTTGGAGAGTCTGCGCGAACACATCGCCCTGGTTACGCAGGAGACGGTGCTGTTCAACGACACGGTCAGAAACAACATCGCCTACGGAAAACCTGATGCTTCACAAGCAGAAATTGAAAAAGCCGCACGCGTGGCCTTCGCGCACGACTTTATTATGGAGTTGCCGAAGCAGTACGACACGATCGTCGGCGAACGCGGCATCTTTCTTTCGGGCGGCCAGCGACAACGTCTCGCCATTGCGCGTTCATTGCTCGTGGACGCGCCCGTTTTGATTCTTGACGAAGCCACATCGGCCCTGGACGCGGAGTCAGAACGGTTTGTGCAGCGGGCTATAGCAAACCTCGTTAAGGATCGAACGACGATTGTTATCGCGCATCGACTTTCGACGGTCCGTCGTGCCGATGCGATCGTGGTTATGGAAGCGGGACGAATTATCGAAATTGGACGGCACGCTGAGCTGTTGTCGCAAGGCGGGCAATATCGAAAGTTGTATGAGCTTCAGTTTGCGGACGAAGAAGAATTGCTGGTTGGTAGTCAGTAGTAAGCGGAAGTCTTTTTAGGAATAACTTATGAAATCGATGACTGGTTATGGGCGGGGTTCGTCGGACGGAGACAACTTTTCTGTGTCCGTCGACCTAAAGACGGTGAACAACCGTTTTCTCGATGTTCACTTGCGACTGAGCGGCGAATTGTCGGCGCTGGAGCCGATGATCAAGCGGCAGATCACCTCGCGCTTATCACGCGGCCGCGTCGAAGCAACGGTCAACCTCGAGAAGTCTTCACAAACTGCATACGAGTTGAACCGGCCTTTGATTGCCGGATATGTGCACGCGCTTCGGGAAATGCAGAAAGAGTTTGATGTTGCCGGCGAGCTGGACATCAACGTTCTCGCGCGCTTGCCTGGAGCCATGCAACCGTCGCGAGACGGCCTGAGCGATGAAGTTGGCGCAGGCGTGGAACGAGCACTGTCGGCTGCGCTGGATGAACTTGAACGCATGCGCGCGCAGGAAGGCGAGAACCTGCGACAAGAAATGACTGAACGCATCGACAAGATAGATGCGTTGGTGCCCAGGATCGAAAATGCAGCTGACCAATTGGTAGAAGCGTATCGCACCCGATTGCAAAAACGCATCGCGGAGCTATTGAGTCGCAATGGCCAGCTGGTTGAAGTGGATCCGGCGCGACTGGCCCAGGAAGTCGCCTACTTGTCAGATCGCAGCGACGTCAGTGAGGAGATGGTGCGCTTGCGTAGTCACCTGACGCAGTTTCGGGAAGCGCTGAATTCTCAAACTGAAACCGGGAAGATGCTCGATTTCCTGCTTCAGGAATTAAACCGTGAAGCCAATACGACGTTGTCGAAATCCACGGATCTGGGTATTAAAGAAGCGGCACTGGCAATTAAGGCAGAAGTGGAGAAACTGCGGGAACAGGTCCAGAATGTTGAGTGAGATAAGCGAAACAGAATCATCGTCGAGCGCACCTTCCAATACCGAAGAAAGTCGCGGGATTCTCTTCGTTGTGAGCTCACCCTCAGGCGGAGGAAAAGGAACACTCATCCGCCACGTGTTGAATACCATACCGGATCTTAGCTATTCTGTTTCGTTCACTACCAGGACGCCACGAAGCGGTGAGATAGATGGGCGCGAGTATTTCTTCGTAACAAGTGAGAGGTTTGAGGAAATCGTTGAGGCAAACGAGTTTTTAGAGTGGGCGAACGTCCACGGCAAGCTCTACGGGACGAGCCGGCAACAGGTATTTAAAGAGATTTCGGCGGGACGCGACATCATCCTTGAGGTCGATGTTCAGGGCGCTGCGAGCGTTCGAGCGATGGCGCCTGACTCTGTCAGCATTTTCATATTGCCGCCGTCATTTGAAATTCTGAAGAGTCGATTGGTTGCACGCGGCACTGATTCCCCGGAAGAACTCGATATCAGACTTCGCAACGCCCCAGCCGAACTCAAAGACTATTCGGCGTTTCAGTATGTAATCATCAACGACGATGTCGATCGAGCCGCACAGCAACTGGCGGCGATTGTTTACGCCGAGAGAGCGCGTTTAAGTCGACAGGAAGCGCGCGTAAAAAGAGTGGTTAGTGCTTTTGTTCAGGACGAAACAAATCCTACATGACGATTTATCAGGTTAACTGAAGGAGTAGTAATGGCAGCAAAAGAAGTGACCGAAGAAACGGTTGAAGAAACTCAGTCTCCCGAGATTGATTCGAAGTACCGGCTAATTATTTTGGCAGCAAAGCGAAGTAAACAACTTCAGCGCGGCGCCCGCCCGCGCATCGATATCGATGCTTTAAAACATAAGAACACGAGGATTGCCCTGGAAGAGGTAATGCGCGGCAGGGTTAATTTTAAGGTGAACGAAAACGGGCACGAAGAGTAACCTCAACGCCCCTGCGATCGACGAGCCTCACATGCCTTTATAGTCGGGCCCACCGCCACCTTCCGGCGTGACCCAGTTAATGATTTGGTAAGGATCCATGATGTCGCACGTCTTGCAATGAACGCAGTTGGAGAAGTTGATCTGCAATTTGCGCTTGCCGCCGCCATCGTCGACCATTTCGTAAACCGCAGCCGGGCAGAACCGCTGGCACGGGTTTCCATACTCTTCCGCACAACGCGTCGAGCAAATGTTCATGTCGAGCACGTGTAGGTGACTGGGCTGATCTTCGCTGTGACCGACTGCCGCATGGTACACGTCAGTTAACTTGTTAAAACTGACCTTCCCGTCAAACTTCAATCCGTTATACCGCTGTTGAATGTCGTCGCCGCGATAACCGTAGGCCGACAGCTTCTTCATCTCTGCATGTCCTGCATGTGCCTTGTCGCGATCGAGTATTCCCCACGCGCGTCCGCCGGTAATGAATTGCAATCCGGTGTTGACTATTCCAAGCCACCGGCCATGGCGAAAACCTGCGTGGAAGTTTCTGACTTTCCGCAGCTCCGGAATAATCCAACTTTCATTAACCAGCTCTTCGTAACGCTGTAATTGTTTCGCTGAATAGTCGCCGGCCACGAGCGCTTCAAAGATCGTTTCGGCCGCCAGCATGCCGCTTTTGATCGCCGAGTGAATTCCTTTCAGACGTTGAGAATTCAGGAAGCCCGCACAATCTCCAACCAGCAACACGCCGTTCGAATAGATCTGAGGCATCGCGAAATAGCCGCCCGCTGCGATCGTCTTCGCGCCGTAGCGGATCATCTTTCCGCCCTCGAGCAACTTACTGATGAATGGATGCTGTTTGTACTTTTGAAACTCGGCGTGAGGATCGAGCAGCGGATCCTTGTAGTCCAAACCCGTGACGTATCCGATGTTCAGAATGCGGTTCTGCATTCCATATATCCAACCGCCGCCGTAGGTTTGCGAGTCAGAAGGAAATCCTAAGGTGTGAGTAACTCGACCTGTTGGATAACGATCGTCCGGCAGTTCCCACAGTTCCTTTACGCCGATGCTGTAAACCTGCGGCTCCCGACCGGAGTTCAAATTCAAACGCTCGATCAGTTGCTTCGTAAGCGAGCCCCGCGGACCTTCGCCCAACACCGTGACCTTGGCCAATAGATCCACGCCCGGCTCGAAATTCGGTTTGCGCTTCCCTTCCTTGTCGATTCCTTTGTCGCCAGTTCTTACCCCGATGACCGCATCGTCCTCGTCGTAGAGCAAATCGGCGCCGGGAAATTCCGGGAAAATGTTCACACCGGCCTCTTCACACTTCTCGCCCAGCCAGGCGGTGAGCCGGTTTAGCGACACAATGTAATAACCGTGGTTCTTTAACGGAGGCGGAGTGATGGGCGATCGGAGGGCGTGTTTTTCGGTCAAATAAAGGAAGTAGTCTTCGTTTACAGTCGATTCCAGCGGCGCGCCCTGCTCGATGAAATCAGGAATGAGTTCGCGGAGGGCCTTCGGATCCATCACGGCCCCCGACAGAATGTGAGCGCCGACAGTCGCACCCTTTTCAATCACGCCGATCTCGATATCGCCGAGCGCAGAGCCGCTGCGTTGACCGTTCGCGACCTCCTCGTTGTGTTGTTTCACCAATCGAGCGAGGTGCAGGGCGCCGCTTAGGTTCGCCGGGCCCGCGCCGACAAACACCACGTCCATCTCGAGCGTTTCTCGTTCCATCAATTAGTCCCGTCTTAAAAATGAATGGCCATTCAGTTTCAGCAGTATAAACGATCGACACGTTCGAAGAAACTGAACCGAACGCAAACTAACGTTTGCTGTTGAAGGTCTGTAGAATACTTTCAAAGCATAATACAAAGTGAGCACAAGGGATGACGGAACACGCGCACACCAACCGTTTAATTGATGAGACCAGTCCATATCTGTTGCAGCACGCACACAATCCGGTCGATTGGTATCCGTGGGGCGAAGAGGCTTTCGCTGTTGCACGGCAAGAGCAGAAGCCGGTGCTGTTGAGCATTGGCTATTCCGCTTGTCATTGGTGCCACGTGATGGAACACGAGTCGTTTGAAAACGAGGCGATCGCGAAGTTGATGAATGATAATTTCGTTAACATCAAAGTCGATCGTGAGGAGCGGCCGGATCTAGATCAGATATACATGAATGCCGTTCAGATGATGACGCAACACGGCGGCTGGCCCATGACAGTGTTCCTGACGCCAGATGCAGTACCGTTTTACGCAGGCACTTATTTTCCGCCCGAAGATCGCTACAACATGCCAGGCTTTCCGCGCGTCCTGATTAGCCTCGCCGACGCGTATCGCGAACGGACTGACGAAATACAGGAAACCGCCAAGTCCGTTCTGGCTGAACTACAACGTTCAGCAGGTGCGAGAGGATCGGACGAACAACTGTCGACAGAACTACTTGACCTCGCATACCGCGGAACCATTAAAAACTACGACGCAACTAACGGTGGATTTGGCGGTGCGCCTAAATTTCCGCCGGCAATGTCTCTTGAGTTCCTGCTTCGTTACCATCACCGGACCGGTGAACAGCACGCGCTGGACATCGTTAAGCACACGATAAAGAAAATGGCTGAGGGCGGTATCTACGATCATCTCGGCGGAGGTTTTCATCGCTACTCGACAGACGCGCGCTGGCTCGTGCCTCACTTCGAAAAAATGCTGTACGACAATGCCCTCCTGTCTCGTCTGTATCTTCACTACTATCAATTGACGGGTGACGCGGCAGCCCGTGAAGTGGCGGAAGGAATACTTGACTACGTTGTTCGCGAGATGACGGACGCCGGCGGCGGTTTCTATTCGACTCAGGATGCCGATTCGGAAGGAGAAGAAGGCAAGTTTTTTGTCTGGAGTTTTGACGAGATCAAAGAGGTCCTTGGTGATGCTGACGCGCGGGTGTTCGCGGATCATTACAACGTAACGGATGAAGGAAACTTCGAAGGCAAGAACATTCTCAACGTTACTCGCGATTTCGATGCGGTCGCGAAGAAACACAATCTGTCGCTCGAACAGCTGACCCAATTGCTGCAGCGAAGTCGCCAGGCGCTCTTTGCGAAACGGGAACAACGCATTAAGCCGGCACGCGATGAAAAGATCTTGACGGCGTGGAATGGCTTGATGTTGCGTAGTTTTGCTGAGGCTGCAGCCATTCTCAATCGAGACGACTACGCCGATGTCGCAAACAAGAATGCGGCCTTCATCCTGGAGAATATGCAACTGGATGGCCTGGTCTTACGCACCTACAAGAATGGCGAGGCAAAACTCAATGCCTACCTGGAAGATTATGCTTTCTACATCGACGGGCTGTTGTCTCTCTACGAGGCGCGTGGTGATGAACGCTGGTTTCAAGAGGCGTATAAGCTGACTGCCACTATGCTGGAAGAGTTTTGGGACGATCAGGAAGGCGGCTTCTTTTTCACCGGGCGAAGCCATGAGCAGCTCATAGTTCGTTCAAAGGATTTCTTCGACAATGCGACGCCCTCGGGTAATTCGGTGGCCGCGGGAGTCTTGTTGCGAATTGCTCTGCTGACCGACAACGAGGACTACCGGCGGCGGGCCATCACCATCTTCAGGCTTACAAACAACTTCATACGCCGGTACCCTGCGGGTTTCGGACGTCTGCTGTCGGCATTGGATTTTCACTTCGGGCCGAACCAGGAAATCGCCCTCGTCGGTGAACCAGATTCTGTTGGCTTCAAAGCGCTGCTCAATGAAATCTGGGAAATCTATCTGCCCAACAAGGTAGTTGCTCCCGGAAAGCCCAGAAAAACGAGCGGCAATGACCTCATCGCGCTGCTAAGGGAACGGGGAACCGCGTATGGAGAGGCGACGGCTTACGTCTGCCAAAACTACGTCTGTAGCCAGCCCGTGACTGAACCTTCGGCACTCCGGACTCAACTTAAGGGCGCCAGGGCTTCGGCTGGGTAGCCACAGTCTCCGTTTGTAGGGTGCCCGCCCGTCCCAAACCCAATAAACCATTGACTGCAAGCGCAGCTAAAGGGTATCTTTAGCTAGTGTCAAACACTGTTGGCCATTGGTCAACGCGTGTCCTGCGGCACCCCCGTCCAGAAAGGCTATCAAGCCATCCGTCACAGCCGTACCTCGGGTTAACAAGGAAAATCCAATAATGATCGAAGCGTACAAGTGGAAGAGCCACCTACTGCTGATTGGTATCTCGGCGTTAGCGTGCGTCGTTTTGTCTATCGCCTTCATCTCCACAGTTCAGTTACCGTTTCTGACGACCTCAGGAATGTTGGCATGGCTGGTGTTGCTCGTCCTTACCTTTATCGCCAGCCGCTTCACGGTCTCAATCACGACGACGATTGGTGTTAGCCAGAGTCGTAAGTCTGTCGCGGACGCGCTCGTCTTTCTCGCCGTCATCCTGTACGCGGGCCCACCTGCCGAAACTGCCGGGCCGGCCACACTCCTCGCGGCTATCGTCGGCTTTGTTTCCACATACGGTCTGACCAGTCGTCGCGAAGTTTCAGCCACGACGGCCATTTCGGTGATCTCAACCTTCATCTCCGCTTCGTGTTATGGATTCTTAGTCTCGCTCTTCTCTGACGGTTTAGCGGCGGACCACTCTTCTCTTCCGCTCAACCTGCTACTTATTCCGATTTGCGTTCTCGCCGTACTGCAATACTTTCTAACCACGCTGGCCGCCGTTCACTTCTTAAACCTCGTGGAAGGCAAGCCTCGCGTCATGCCTACGCAGGAAAGCATTGTCTGGACGCTCACCACGCAGGTTGCCGGCGCTGCCGCGGCTGTCCTGTTTTACTCAGCACTAAATGGTGGAGGTTTGCCGTCAATAATTTTGGGCTTACTGATTATCGGGCTGGTCCATCTGCTTTACCGGTTCAACGAAAAGAGATTGAACGAGGTGAGACGAGCGGAAGCCGAACAGCGTCGCCACGTCGAGGAGATGGCGAACATCCATATGAACACCATCGAGTCGCTCGCGATCGCGATCGATGCCAAGGATCAGACCACCCACGGCCACGTTCGGCGAACTCAGATTTACGCTTCTGAGATGGGCAAACTGTTCAAGGTTACGGAGAAAGAAGTCCAGGCCCTTTTTGCCGGCGCATTGCTCCACGACATCGGCAAACTCGCTGTGCCTGAATACATTCTCAACAAGCCGGGAAAACTTACGGAAGCTGAATTCGCCAAGATGAAAATCCATCCCACGGTCGGGGGTGACATCTTGAAACGAGTGAACTTCCCTTACCCGGTCGAGGACATTGTTCGTTATCACCACGAAAAGTGGGACGGCAGCGGCTATCCCAAGGGCCTGCGCGCTGAAGGCATTCCGCTCGTAGCGCGAATCATTTCGGTCGTCGACTTTTACGACGCTACGCGTTGCGACCGCCCTTATCGCAAAGGAATGAAACGCGAAGAGTCGCTGACGTTATTGCGAGGTATGGCCGGAAGCGCCTTCGACCCTCGTGTCGTAGAAAAGTTTATCGAACACGTGGAAGAGTTTGATCGATTAATCGATTCAGAAGACATTCAGGAGCAGGTTGCGTCTGAGATGGCGGAACTTGATTACCATACGAAGACAAAACCTGACGCCGGTCTGGCATCCGACGTTATCGGTACTCCGGAAGATAACGATGCGGGTTTCCGGTCAATCACCGAAGCGCAGCGGGAAGTGTTTGCCCTTCACGAAATCGCGCAAACCATTGGGTCCTCGCTCAATCTCAACGACACCGTCACGTTAATTTCGAACAAGCTGAAGGCGATCGTGCCGTTTGATACTTGCTCAATCTTCGTCGTTGATGAAACGACCGGCAAGGCGGTCGCGGCCCACGTCGCCGGCGAGCATGCTGATGTTTTCAGCCAGCGAAGGATCAACATCGGAGATGGCATCACAGGTTGGGTTATTGCTAATGCCCGATCGATGTGCAATGCATCGCCCGATCTGGATCTGGTAGGAGTTTCGGAAGATGTTTCGAAAGACTACCGGGGCGTGTTGGCTTCGCCGTTACTGCGCGACGATGGCACGTTCGGCGCGATAACTTTGTACTCCAAGAGCAGGACCAGCTACACGACTGAGCACGTGCGCCTGCTTGAATCGGTTTGCCAACATGCCTCCAGCGCACTCAACAACGCGTTAACTTTTGAGAAGACGAAAGAAAGCGCGTTGATCGATCCCTTGACTGACCTGCCAAACTCGCGCGGCTTCTACATGATGCTCGAGCAGCGGATTGCCGAATGCCAGCGAATGAGTAACGAGTCACTGGCGGTCGTCAGCATGGACGTTGACGACTTCAAGGGCATTAACGATCAGTACGGACACGCCATCGGAGATCGAGTATTAGCGGCTGTCGCTGCCGTAATTCGTAAAGAGCTCCGGCAGATGGACATTCTCACAAGGTATGCCGGCGACGAGTTTGTTGCGATCATGCCGATGGCTTCCAGTCACATGGCGGGCGCCGTAGGTGAGCGAATTCGCAATGCGGTGGAGGCACAGCGGTTTGCTGTCCGCGCTGAAAAGACTGTGCAGCTCGGAATCAGTGTCGGTGTTGCCTGCTTCCCTGATGAGGGCGATACAACCGAAGAACTGCTCACTGCGGCCGCGCGGAGGATGCAGAGCGACAAGCATTCCCGGAAGACTGTCGTCCGCCTTGCAAACGCTCCCGTCACCACCCTCGACGCATTCCGATAGAAGTCCCATCCAGTTCACGCCTAACGTTAACGGCAGACTTTGGCGCTCTTCATATTCCGGTGTGCGCATTCGTGTATTTTCGGGGCCATTTTTGCACGCGTTGATGTCCTTGCGTATAATCGTCTGCGTCCTAACTAAAAAATCATTTGCAGTTTCGCAACCGCCTACAACGGCGGTTGATCATTCGAAAGTCTTTGCCAGTGGCGAAATCACAATCAGAAAAGCGCAGATCAGAACCGTCGCGTATTGGGGCTGACGAAAAGAGCGCCACGGGCGTGATGGACGACGAAGGCGTCGAACAAGCCGACGCAGCCGCCCTGGAACAGGATCCCCGCGAAGTAAAGGCCGCGCAAAAACACCGCATAGAAGAAGTGGATCACGACACGCTGGTGAAGATCTATCACCAGATGCTGCTCGTCCGTCGTTTTGAAGAAAAGTCTGCGGAAGCCTATAGCGCCGGCAAGATCGGCGGGTTCTGTCATCTCTACATCGGTCAGGAAGCCGTGGCCATCGGGGCGATTTCGGCACTTCGACCCGACGATTACGTGCTAACCAGTTATCGCGAACATGCGCATGCAATCGCCAAAGGCATGACGCCTGAGTCGGTGATGGCCGAACTGTTTGGTAAAGCGACCGGCTGTTCAAAAGGCAAAGGCGGCTCGATGCACATGTTCGACAAGAACGTAAACTTTCTTGGCGGACACGCTATTGTTGCCGGGCAGATACCGTTGGCGACAGGTGTCGCGTTTGCGACGAAATACAAGGGAACGGACCAGGTAACGCTTTGCTTCTTCGGTGAAGCTGCGGTGAACCAGGGTGCATTTCACGAATCGTTGAACATGGCCCAGCTCTGGAAGTTGCCGTGCATTTATATCTGCGAAAACAATCAGTACGGCATGGGCACATCATTACAAAGAGCGATGTCGTACCAGATGATTTCTGAAAAGGGTTGTGCTTACGAGATTGCGTCGGAATTTGTTGATGGCATGGATGTGCTGGCGGTTCGCGAAGCCACACAGCGTGCGATTGAGAGGGCCCGCAAGGATTACCTGCCGACGTTGCTCGAGGTGCGGACATATCGCTTCATGGGCCATTCGATGTCGGATCCCGGCAATTACAGAACGCGCGCGGAGATTGAGCAACATCAGGAACGCGACCCAATCAAACTGTTTGCAGCCAGCTTAAAAGAAAAGGGAGTGTTGTCTGAGGCTGAGTTTCAGGACATCGATACGCAGGTGCGCGAGCAGGTAGAGCAGTCACTGAAGTTTGCGGAAGAGAGTCCGCTCCCAGGCCCCGAAGAACTTTACACAGACATCTACGCTAGTCCGATTGAGCAGAAGAGCTGACAACTGAGGAATCAAAGTGGCGGTTATAACTATTCGTGAAGCATTAAACCAGGCACTGCGTGAGGAGATGCTGCGCGACGAGAGCATTTTTCTGATGGGCGAAGAAGTCGCTGCTTATCAGGGCGCCTACAAAGTGACCAAAGGTTTGCTTGAACAGCTTGGCGACAAGCGAGTAATAGATACGCCGATTACGGAGTTGGGTTTTGCCGGCTTGGGTGTTGGCGCTGCGATGGTGGGGCTTCGCCCGATCATTGAGTTCATGACGTTTAACTTTTCGATTCTTGCAACCGATCAAATCATAAACTCAGCTGCGAAGATGCTTTACATGTCCGGCGGACAGTTCAACATCCCTATTGTATTTCGCGGTCCCGGCGGCTCGGCCTTTCAAGTGTCATCGCAGCATTCGCAGGCACTGGAGTCGTGGTATGCCAACTTCCCTGGCCTGAAAGTTGTGATGCCGTCCACCCCCGCTGATGCCAAGGGGCTTCTAAAGTCTGCAATACGCGACGACGATCCGGTAATTTTCATTGAGCAGGAACGAATGTACGGCAACAAAGGAGAAGTCTCCGACGATCCTGACTTTATTGTGCCGCTGGGTGTTGCTGACATTAAGCGCGAAGGCACCGACGCGACCATCGTTGCGCGATCACTGATGGTGCCCATCGCTTTGAAGGCTGCGGATCAACTGGAGAAGGAAGGCATATCGTGTGAAGTGATCGACCCACGCACGATCCGGCCGCTCGATATACACACGATCATCGAATCAGTGAAGAAGACGAACAGGGTTGTAATCGCCGAGGAGTCGCACCCGTTCTGTGGCGTCGCGGCGGAGATTAGCACCGAGGTCAGCGAGCATGCCTTCGATTATCTGGATGCCCCCGTCAAGCGCGTGAGCGGTGCAGACGCGCCCATGCCTTACGCAAAGAACCTTGAAGATCTGGCAATACCAGACGTTGCTCGAATCGTCGATGCTGTACGCGAGGTTGCGTACGTTTAATCGTCGCCTCCAAGATTCCGTTTAGTGAACACGACCAGGGACCGCAAGGACTGACATGGCAACTCAGGTGATGATGCCGAAGCTGTCGCCCACTATGGAAGAGGGGCAGCTTTCGCGTTGGCTCAAGAAGGAGGGCGACAAGGTGTCGATGGGCGAGCCGCTGGCCGAGATCGATACCGACAAAGCGACCATGGAGATGCAGGCGCTCGCAAACGGCGTCTTGCGAAAGATTCTCATTCAGGAGGGCCAGTCCGCTCCCCTGGGCCAGCTTATTGCGATCATCGGTGAACCCGATGAGGATATCTCGAACCTGGTGAGCCAGGCTCCGACTCCGACAAAGGAACCTGCGGCGGCGCCGTCTGAAGAGAAACAGCCGCCAGCGGAAGCGCCCGCCGCACCATCTCCAACTCCAGCGCCTGCCAAGAGCGAAATCGGCGGCGGCAACGGCAAAGCCGCGCCTACACCAGCACCGCCCGATTCAGATCGTCGATTAATCGTTTCTCCTTTGGCAGCTCGCATGGCAGCCGAGTCTGGAATCGATCTGCGTCTGGTAAACGGCAGCGGCCCCGGGGGCAGAATTATTAAGCGAGACGTGGAAGGCGCAATCGAGGGCAAAGGCGCAGCGCCTGCCGCTGAACCACAGACGAGACTGCGAGCAGTTGAGACACGGTCACGTCCGGCAGCCGTGCCCGGCCAACCTTCGACATTTCACGATGAACCGACGTCTGAAATGCGGCGAACGATCGCGAAGAGACTAGTTACTTCGCTTGGCCCAATTCCCCATTTCTTTTTGACCGTTGAGATTGAAATGGATCGCGTGGCTGAGATGCGCGCCGCCATTAATCAACTCGATCCCGAGCTGAAGATAAGCGTCAACGACATCATCATTAAGGTCGCCGCTGCGTCGCTGTTGCAACACCCGCAGGTGAATGCTTCATACCAGGACAAAGCGGTCAGGTATTACGACCAGGCCGACATTGGTGTAGCTGTTGCGATCGACGAAGGTTTAATTACTCCGATCATTCGTGCAGCCAATCAGAAGTCGCTACGGGAAATAGCGACCGAGGTGCGCGACCTCGCTGAACGTGCTCGCCATCGCAAGCTGAAGCCTGAGGAATACATGGGCGCCACTTTTTCGATCAGCAACCTAGGCATGTTTGGCATTGATGAATTCACCGCGGTCATTAATCCGCCTGAAGGGGCAATCCTGGCCATCGGTGCAATGGCTCCGAAACCGGTGGTCAGAAACAACGAAGTCGTCGTCCGGCAGATGATGCACGTGACCATGTCGTGTGATCATCGTGTGATTGATGGAGCCACAGGCGCAAAGTTCCTGCAAACTTTTAAAAAGGTCCTCGAAAACCCACTGTTCCTGGTTGTGTGACGCTGGCGTTATCTTCCCCGACGTCAGATGACTCCTTCTTCGAAACGACAACAACCGCTAGCACCCCACGTTGCCCTGGTCGTAGTACAGATACTCTTTGGCACGTGGCCAATCTTTGGAAAGATTGCGCTGCGCGGCATCTCGAGTTACAGCCTCGTTGGCTTTCGCATTTGCGGCGCGGCCATCATCTTCACGCTTCTTCAGCGCAAACTATCTGACTTAAAACGACTGCCAAAAACTGTATTGGCGTGGTTGCTGCTGACAAGTTTGTTGGGAGTGGTTTTGAATCAGATGTTGTTCGTGAAAGGCATCTCATTAACCACAGTCATAAATGCCTCGCTGCTGACGACGACCATCCCGGTAGTCACGTTAATCATCAGCATTATTCTTGGCCATGATCGCGCGACGCTGAGGAATGTTTTGGGAATCGCTCTGGCAGCGGTGGGCGTTGTTTATCTCGTCGATCCGTTTCGAGCAAACATTTCCGCGGATAACAATCTTGGCAATGTGCTGATCCTTATCAGCTCCTTTTGTTATGGTGCGTACATCGCCGCATCAAGAAACGTGATTACGCGTTACGGAGCCTTAAACGTCATCACCTGGATCTTTGTGATCGCGGCGGTTGTGTCGCTGCCGTTCACCGTTTATTCCTGGCGTTTTGAGAACTGGGAAGGTGTGTCTACGGGGGTCTGGCTTTCAGTTGTTTACATTGTGTTAGTGCCGACCGTCGGCGCTTACTACTTGAACGCCTGGGCACTGAGCCGAATTACGCCCAGTGTGGTCGCGGTTTATGTTTACCTGCAACCACTAATGGCGTTTGGTTTGGGACCATTGATCCTGGGCGAGCGATTAAACTCAAGGACTATCGTCGCTTGCTGCTTGATTTTTGCGGGAGTTGCCGTGGTGACGATTCGCAGTCGCAGCCGCGCAGTTGAGCACGTATCCGAACAACCGGATGCTTTTGCGCGATGAGGTGGGGTTTGGAATACGCCATTCGACTTTAGAAATCTCCAGGTCGGGAAGAGGCGCTTGCGCCCGCTCTGAAACGGTCTAGAGCGCGGGGGCAAGCCCCTCTTCCTAACCATGAGGCATTCCGTTTTGAGCCATTTTGAATCAAGTCACTTCATATTAAGTGGCGCTATTATTCGGCCCACAGGGTACAACGCCATTTGCTGGTCCCAGTAAGGTGAACGTCGATAAAAGAAATTCAGTCGCGCCTGTGGGCTCGCTGCAAACGCCGCGTCATCCTTCATGCGTTTCTCAAATTCAGCGCGCAGCTGCGGATCTTTCGCCAACATTTCTCGCGCCAACGTCTCGACGATGTAAGCTTCGCCATATTCCTTTTGCTCGAACGTCGCATTGAAGAATCCCCACTTCACCAGGGAATCAGGAGCGTCGGGTTCAAGTAAATTGATGACAAGGCGCGCTAGTTCCTGGTTAACAGGTACGACTACCGAACCTGATGGAAACGTCCGGCGCTCCCGCACCAACTCACTTTTGAACGATGGCATCTGCCTGCCTTCAAATGGACCTGACGGCCACTTAACGTCTCGAAAGCGATAGCTCTCGATCTCAATCGTCGAAGGCTCATGTATGGTTGTTAACTTCACGCCGTGAGCTCTTAGAACTTCAATCACCTCTGACCATTGCGCCGGAACGATGTAAGCCAACGGCGGCGATACAGCAGTCTTTACGCGCAGGTTGTTGTACATCGGCACGGTGATCTCGATCGGCTTGTTCCCGAAGGTGACATAAGGCGCGCCTGAGACGTCGCTCATCTCTACCTTCGAGTCGACACCTTTGAACTTGTAAGGCACCGCAGTCTCTGTCAGCTCGAAGTCAATCGGATACCGGCGATTGGGATCGTAAGACGTCGCCAGAGCCTTCGCGCTCTCATCGGCTTCCCGGCCCGCCTTCAGCAAGCCCTGCGGGTCTCGATTCACCTCCTCAAGCGTCAGCCTCAGAAAGTCGTATGTGCCGACCACACGCGAGCGGTAGGGCTTTAGCATATGCGTCTCGATCAAAATGCCAGGACGATTACGCAACGGCACGTAGCCGGTGGAAAAGCGCGGGCTGCCATTGAAGTCGCGTATGCCCTTGGCCAGATCGCGATTATCGATGAACTCCAGATACCACGAGACGATGTTTCCCGCCGCCTCAGTCGCGGGTGCGACGCGACCGTCGATAACCCTTGTCTCCCATTCGAGAACACTCGGTGGGACCCCGGCATGATGTTCGTGCTGGTAAGTGATGTTGTATTGATAGTCAGCGCCGTTGGTCACATGACAATCGATAAACAAATCAGGCTGCCACTTGTTCCAGAGGGCCAGAAACGCGCGCGTCTCGGGCGTGTCCGCCTTCATGTAATCGCGGTTCAGATTTTGGTAGGTGGTGGTGGTGCGCCAGCCCATTTCGACTGGTCCATTTTGGTTGATCCGGTTGTAAGGGCTAACGCGTTCGTGTCCATCCGCGTTGTATATCGGCATGAAGAGAATGACGACTTTTTCCAGGAGACCCGCGCGCGTTTTTGTGATCGCTATATCGCGCAGGAGGGCGAGTCCAGCGTCCTTGCCGTCAGGCTCCCCGGCGTGAATGCATGCCTGGATTAGAACTACTGGCTTGTTCTTCTTCCGCGCGGACTCAGGAGTGAACGTGTCATCTTCCGCCGCGATCAGCAAAGGAAGATCTCTTCCTTCGCCGCTCTTTCCAAATGTTTCGTATTTAAGCAAACGCGATGCACGATCCAGTCGCTGGGCATATTCGATCGTTTGCTGGTAGCGTGACGTTTCGCGATAGTCAGTTTTCTCGGCGTGAGTAAGCCACTCAGCCGGAATCGAATTTTGAGACATGGCGTTTTGAAATGTAAAAAAGAGTCCGAGGCAACAGAGCAGGACGGGTTTAAGAAGCGACATTGGTCACATGACACTGGCCCGTGCGTCGCGGGCAGGTACCCGCGCCACACTTAACTAGACAAGTAAACTACCGCAGATTGTTCTGGCACGACCGGCACTCCGTGCGTCGTTTAGCGTTGAGCGTGCCGCACGCCTTACATCTGACGTACATAGCGCGCGCGAACCAATTTGTCAGAACCCAACTCAACCCCAGAATACCAATCAGAACCGCGAGGTTAAGCAGGGTCTCCTTCAACGTCCGTATCTTTCGCGAATAGAGTTTTGATAAGACTGGCCACGCTCGTAACCGCGTCGGAACGCTTCATCGGCTTCATCGTCATGCGAAGTCTGTCCCTGACGGTTCAGAGCGGCTTCAAAACCGCGGCGATAGTTTGCCTCATCAGAGGCAAAAGTCCTACCGGCAGCTTCATACTCGGCGGCTTCAGCATCTCGCAGTCCGACCCACCAGTTTTCGCGCGCCTCGTCTATGCTTTCGGCTCCCGTGGCGGCGAAGACTTTCCGTGCGGCTTCCTCGTGCTCGTCGGTTTCAACAAACGCAATTACCACCGAGCGGCCTTTGTTGACTGCGTCTTCATAGACGTAGACCTCGTCATGCGGCAGTCCGCGAACGAGACCCTCTTCCATGGCTTCGCCCGCTGCGGCACCAGTGATTGCGCCACCTGCGCCGAGGAGTGCAGCACCAAGGATAGTTCCTGCGATGACCGGCCCGACTCCCGGCACCAACAAGCTTGCAGCAGCGGCACCGAGCGTTGCTCCGCCGGCGGCTCCCATGGCGCCACCGACTGTCCCGCCCATTGCAGAGCCCATTCCAGGTTGTTCAGTATCGGAAGTTTCAACTGCCTGATCGAGCGGTTCCCCCGTATCAGGCGTCAGGAGCGCAATTCGATCGTTAGCGATACCCAAAGAATGTATTTGCTGAACGGCCTTTTCCGCATCGGTTCTCGCTCGAAAAATCCCGGCTACGCTTTCCATCGCAATTCCTCCTGATAGTTTTTTGAATTATTTGTAAACGTTCGAGAGTAGATGAGCAAGCGCGTGACGCGAGCGACACAAATCGTTGAGGAATTTAGCAGAGCTATGTTAACTTAGAATCAGAAGCCAGAAGCCAGAAGTCAGAACTCAGAAAGGCCGAATTAAGAAGAGGTCGGTTAACCGTTGGATTTAGCAATTTAGTTTACATTCGACATTCTGTATCCTGACTCCTGACTCCTGAATTCCCATTCCTATGTTCGACATCGTAGACAAACACTGGCCCATGTCCGTCGGAGATGGCAAAGCGACTCGCAAGAAGCGGCCACGCATACTTGCGATCACGACTGACTGCTGCACCGGATGCGCTGGCTCCCCTGCTTGCATCGAGTATTGCCCGATTGAAGCGTGCATGTTCTGGGTTCCTGACGAGGACCATCCGCCATTCGGACGCATCGAAGTTGATCCCTATCTGTGTATTGGTTGTCAGAAGTGCATCAGCAAAGGACCGGACGGAGCGTTTCTGGACGGTTGTCCGTGGGATGCGATTGAGATGGTGCCGACTGATGACTGGGAAGCCGTACACGGGATTACACTTCCGGATGCTCCACCCGCCCCTGTTGCGTAAATAATCACACCGGACGTTTCTCGTCCAACCTCAGCGACATCTCTATTTTGAGTTGTGGCGGCTGTTGATAGCCTGGGCTGTCGCGGCCGCTTGTTGTTTTACGCGATCAGACGTGCCGGCCTCGCCCCTCGCGAATGGTTCGATGCCAGGTAGATCATCTCGCTCACCAATCAGCGAAAGAGCGCGCAACGCTTCCCAAATGCTGTCCTCGTCAGAGTTAATCAGAAGAAGCGTCTGGCCTGACAAGATCTTGGACCCCACTGATACGCTCACACTTTGAACTTTGCCCGGCAGCGGCGAACGCACTTCAACCAGCGTTGTCGATTGCGTCGATTGGTTTGATTGGGAGATACGCGCCAGCAACGTACCGCGGGTCAGGTTAGAACCCTCTTTTAACGTACTCAACACTTCGCCATCGGCCGGCGATTTCACCTCAAACGGTTTAAGAACTGAAATAAGTTCCGCGCGGCCACTCGCATCATTGAACCGGACGAGGGCGAGGGCTGCATTTCTCCTGACGATCGGTTCCGGATCCTTCAGCAGTCTCAGCAGGGCCTGGTGGAATTCAGTCGCGCTGTTATCAAACCCCATCAGCCAAGCAACCGTTAGTCGAAATTCAGGTTCCGGGTGGTCCGCAAGTTTGATGATTTCCGGGTACCACTGTTTGGCAGATGGATCGCGCCGTTCGATGCGCTGTTGAATTTGCAGGAGCGCGTGCTGAACGTGTCGGGGGTGTTGATAATCGGAAAGATATTGGGTGACGTCGGCGTCTGAAAGCTCTCTTCCGAACCACGTGAAATACCAAGCCAAAAATGAGCCGACGACGAACAACACTGCCAGTAGCAAGATGGGACCTGATGCGCGTATGCGGTTTACTTCAGGGCTCGACACTTAACATCACCTCACAGGTAAGGAAGGGGGCATGCCCCCGCTCTTTCAGTTGAGCCGGCAAGCGGGCGCAAGCGCCTCTTCCCGACTACGAGATATTAATCCTTGAACTACAGCCGGCGGGGGCAGGGCCCCTTCCCTACCTGCAAATTTTCCAACCTGGAATTTTCCCCTGGCTGGAGATTCATACTTAGGGCTGTGGGTACAGATGATAGAGCATGACGTAAACGATAACTCCCGTGACTGAAACATACAGCCATAGCGGCAATGTCCAGCGCGCAATTCTCTTGTGTCGAGTGAAATCAAAACGCGCGGCGCGAAACAGAGTAATCAATACCAGCGGCACGATTACGATGGCGAGGATGATGTGAGTGATGAGAATAAAGAAGTACAAAGGCCGGACGCTTCCCTGCCCGGGAAACGGGGTGTCACCGTGATAGTAATGATATGTGAGATACGAAATCAGGAAGAGTGCCGACGTCGACACTGCGATGATCTGGCAGTTGCGATGCGCATTGATTCGACCCAGGCGAATAAAGAAGTACCCGGCAATTAGGAAGAGCGCGCTGGTCGTATTAAGAAAAGCGTTGACGTGCGGTAAGTAGGAAATGTAATCCGGCATCCGTTAAACAAATCGAAGACGTCGCACAACTGACGAAACAGGCAACAATCCTGGGCTGCACGCCTGGACGCAATCTACTCAACAGGCTCCTCAGGGAATTTCTCCAACCTGTCGGCGGCGGCGCGCCCTTTCTCGGTCAACGAATAGAAATCGTTGCCATCTTCGTTCAGCAAGCCTTCAGCGACAAGGCGCTCAACCGCATAGAAAACCGCGGTACGTTGATCGGGATCGTTTCCGCCCGCTTCGAATAGCTCGTGCAGATCCAGAGTGTCCTTCCCCCAGTAGTCAAAGCTTGCCAGCACGCGTTGTTCGATTTCGTTCACAGCGGGAAAACCGACAGTAGGAATCTACGATTGCTTTTGCTTCATGCGCGCCACCATTGAACTCACGTCTGGCGGCACGGCCCGGCCTTTTGTATCCAGGAGAGGTGGTGTGGTGGAGGTTAACTGCTGCTTCGCGGCAGCCCGCCGCGCAAGGCGTTTTTGAAACGGAATGGGAAGTCTCCCCTCCGAGTGGAGCTGGAACAGCGGAATCACCCCAAACATCAGCGCCATCACCAGGCAAACTGAGATAACGAACAGGTTGTCTGTGGTAAATAACTGTGGCGACATCAATGCGTTCATTGCGGCGAACGCAATAAACAGCAGTGCGACAACCACGCAGATCAGGTTTAGCAGTTTGAGTTCACGGTTCATTGTTGCTTCGGCCGCCATCGTGGTCACTAACGCTATAACCTTTCATAGCCAATCAATGCTTTGCCTTGCCGGCCGGTTTCGTTCGTTCCGACATCTCCTCGTATCCACATCGCTCACACTGCCAGATGGGAAATACGTCTGAAGGGCTGGCTGTGCTCTGATATACCGCTCGATCGGAAGGAATAATCTTTCCGCCGCATTGAGGACAAACACGTCCGCGCGTCGTCCTCTTTTCAACATCAATGCGGAGCAGATTTTCCTCGGCCATAATTTAGAGCTAACTCGTCAACGGGTCTCATCTGTCTGATCAGTTTTATTATGCCGTCGCAGCACGATAAAGATCGAACAGAAGATTGTTACCGGCGGCACCAGCAACACCAGCACTCCGATATTGAAATTGCGAATGAAAAGGGCGTTGTTTCCCGCTAACGCCGTGCGGCACATCGAGCACTGACCGAGCGCCGTATCGGCAAACGCGAACACCAGCGCGACCGCCGCAAGTAACATCACTCGATTAAATACCAACAGACGCATTAGTGCTCCTCAGCAGTCGGTGCGGGTGCTGTTTCTTTAAACTCATAACGCAGGCCTATCGATCTAAACGCGTCGGGAAAGAACGCGAAGAGCAGGCAGATACATACCACCAGCATGGGTACGATTGTCAGCATGAGGCTGAGTCTCTCAAATTTCAGGTGCATGAAGTAGGCGACGATTAATGCAGCCTTGATAATCGAAAGGCCAAGCAGGATCGTCAGCATTAACACCGTCGACATCGGCCGGTATGCCAAAAACACTTCGATAGCGGTCAGCACCACCAGCCAAATCCATATGGAAACGAACAGCTTATTGCTACCTGCGAAATGCTCTTCAACGTGTGCGCTCATTTCAGCTCCTCTCGCAAGGTCACTTGGCCAGGTGGCCGCCAACGTCAACTGACATGATGTAGATCAGCGGGAACACAAACATCCAGACCAAATCCACGAAGTGCCAGTAGAGACCGCTTATCTCGACGTCTTCATGCTTCAGCTTGTTGACACGCGCCGCCACTACGGACAAATAAATCGCGCCAGTCGCAACGTGAAACATGTGCAGCCCAGTGATTGTGAAAAAGGTGGCGCCAAACAATGGAGACGGGAGTTTTCCGTCCGTCGTGGTGAACGCTGTGACCCAGTGCTCCGGCAGACTAAATGGTCTCATTCCCTCGTGAATGAGATGGTTCCACTCAATCAAGTGCAGCACAATAAACGCGACGCCAAAAAAGATCGTCGCGAGTATCCATTTACGCGCTTTCGCTTTGTCGCCACGGCTCGAGGCTGAAACGCCGAACACCATCGTCAAACTCGAGGAGAGCAGGCAGAACGTCATCAGCGAAGCAAACAAAATGCTGGGACTGAATGGAAACGGAGTCGGCCATACATTCGAGGCGCGTAGATATGCATATCCGATCAGCAGCGCCGAGAACGTTAATGAGTCGGAAACAATGAACAACCACATTCCGAGCTTGCGATGTCCGACCCGATAGGGATGAACGCCGCCGGACCAGTCAGCTGCCGGAAAATGTACTGCGCGTGCTTCAGTACTCACCTGTCACCTCCACATAGCACAGACTCGAGTCTGTGTGGTCTGTTTCTTCCTGAGCACAGATGATGGTCTGTGCCACTCACTTCCAAAAGAACAGGAGCACAAAAAGGTAAATCCACAACACGTCCATGAAGTGCCAATAAAGTGTTACGACGTCCGCCGCGGCCTGGGATTTTTGGGCCGACACGTCGTCTTTAGGTTTGCGAACTCGAACCGCCAGGTAAGCGAGCGCAAACAAGCCACCCAACAAGTGAACGCCGTGCGTCGCAGTCAGCAAATAGAAAAAGGAACTGTGCGGATGGCTCGAGACGTAAATGCCCTGGCTTACTAGTTGCCGCCACGCAATGAACTGCGAAGCCAGAAAACCAAGGCCAAGCACGACGGTAACGAGCAACCACGTTCTATGCGAACCTGCCTTCGCTCTTAGTTTCCTCCGCGCGTTTTCCAGGGTTCCGCTGCTGATCAGGATCAACGCGGTACTAAACAACAACACGCGCGGCATGCGTATTGGTTGCCAGTCGGCCGCGGATGCGGCGCGAACTATGTACGCGCTCGTGAGAGCAGTAAACAACATCAGGATTGACGCGAGCGCCACCCACATCCCGATGCGATACCTGCTGGGCGAGAATTCGTGCGGCAAACGGCGGCCATTGCCCGAGTGGCCGTTGCCATTGGGCCCACGACCTCGCGGCCCGCCGCCGAAGCCCGCCTTCGGTAGTGTTTTAGTGCTTGTGACCGTTGTGGCCATTCCCGCTTGCTCCCGCCGGTTGTTCAGCCGGATCCGGCTCCGTTTGCATTACAAAGTCATTCGCTGCGCCCGGCACCGCAAATTCATACGGGCCGCGATAAACCACCGGCAGAACGCCGGCAAAATTGTCGTGTGGTGGCGGAGACGTCGTGGTCCATTCGAGAGTAGTTGCCTCCCATGGATTATCGCTTGCCTTCTTACCTTTGAAGACGCTCCAAATAAGATTGAAGTAAAACAGAAACTGCGTTAGCACTGTGACAATTGCCGCGATTGAAACAAATACGACCAACGGATGCAGTGACGCCAGAAACTGATACTCCGTGAACTGCGCAAACCTGCGCGGCATGCCGACCATCCCCATTGTGTGCATCGGCACGAAGATGCAGTACACGCCAACGAAGGTGATCCAAAAATGAATTTTTCCAAGCGACTCATTCATGAAGCGCCCAAACATCTTTGGGAACCAGAAGTAGATGGCGGCAAACATACCGAAGATTGACGCCACGCCCATTACCAGGTGGAAGTGGGCCGGAACGAAATACGTATCGTGCATCGGCAGGTCGAGCGACGATTGGCCGAGCACCAGACCGGTTATGCCGCCGGCGACAAACAACGACACGAAGCCGATCGCAAACAGCATCGGCGTGGTAAAGCGAATCTTCGCGCCCCAAAGTGTCCCCAGCCAGTTGAATGTCTTAACTGCCGATGGAACACCGATCGAAAGCGTGAGGATCGAAAATGTCATTGCGGAGTAAGGACTCATGCCGCTAATGAACATGTGATGTCCCCACACGAAGAAGCCCAGCAACCCGATTGCGAAAATAGCGAACACCATCGCGCGATACCCAAATACGGGCTTACGAGCGAAGGTTGAAAGAATGTGCGACGTCGCGCCCATTCCGGGAAGGATTGCGATATAGACCTCGGGATGGCCGAAGAACCAAAACAGGTGCTGCCAGAGAATCGGCGACCCACCGGTGTGCGCCGGAAAGCTGGGATGCGTGCCCGAAAGGATGCCGCTAACGTAGAGTCCGCCGGGGATAAAGAAACTCGTGCCGGCAGTTCGATCAAGCAACAAGAGGATTCCGCCACCCAACAACACGGGGAACGAAAGCAGCGCGAGCACTGCAGTTGTAAACCAGGCCCAACACGTCAGCGGCATGCGCATCAGCGACATCCCACGCGTTCGCATGTTGAGCAATGTCGTAATGAAATTGAGTGCGCCTAGCAATGAACCCACGCAAAATATCGCGATACTAATAATCCACAGGTTCATGCCCATGCCCTGCCCCGGACCCGAATTGGGCAAGGCGCTCAAAGGCGCATATCCCGTCCACCCTCCAATGGGTCCAACCGTCGATTCCGCGCCTGAGAAGAAGATGGCTGCGAGGATCACAATGAACCCGACAAGCGTGACCCAAAACGAAAGCATGTTGAGCACCGGAAACGCCATGTCTTCCGCGCCAATCTGGATCGGCAGGAAGTAGTTGCCGAAGCCTCCCTGGGGAGCTGTCGTCAACACGAAGAAGACCATGATGGTCCCGTGCATCGTCACCAGGGACAGGTAAAACTCCGGCGTCATCATGCCGTCCGGCGCGCCGCCCGGAAACAATGTTCCGAGGATGGGCCAATTGGTTCCCGGCCACGAAAGGTTCATGCGCATCAGCACAGACATCGTCATGCCGACGATGACAGCCGCCAGCGCCAGGATGATGTACTGAATGCCTATCACCTTGTGGTCAAGGCTGAAGATGTACTTGCGAATGAAGCTTTTTGGCGGCTCGTGCCGGTGCGGTGCTTCGTGAGTTTCACCTGACATCTCTAATCTCCTGGTGGTTAGACTAAATCCGCAATCCCGTGAAAACTTTAGTTGTCACCTGCTCACATCAGTCGGTCGGCAAAGGATATTTCGCTAACAACTCCGTAATCCGCGTTTGAAAGTCCTCCTGCGGAAGGGCCATCAGCGATTGGTGTTCGTCTTGCGGCAGCACGAGCATGTAGCTTCTCATCTTGAAGTGAAGCTGCCCGCAGAGCTCCGCGCACGCGAGTTCGTACTTGCCGGGCCGGTTGGCGGTGAAGTGCACTCGAATGGCCATGCCGGGAACCAGGTCCTGCTTGAACCGTAGCTGCGGGACCCAAAAGTTATGAATTACGTCTTTGGAACGGAGAATCAATTCAACCGGGCGGCCTTCCGGTACGGCGATGACGCTGTGCGTCGCGTCGTCTCTGGCATTTGGATCCTGATCATCGAGGCCAATGAAGTTCAGCGCTGAATCGTCAATAAGATTCGGGTCCGTTCGACCGAACACGCCATCACTGCCGGCGTAGTGGAAGTTCCATTGAAACTGCTGGGCCACTACCTCAATCTGAAAGGCTCCAGCGGGTGCTTTGTTAAAGTGTAGTGACGCCCAAACGCTTTGGCCCATAACCGCCAGACCAATGAAAACCACAGCAGTTACAACCGTCCAAATTACCTCCAATCGATTGCTGCCGTGCGTATACAACGCGCGGTCAGACTGCCCGTGGTCGCGATATTTCCAGACCGCGTATCCCAAACCAACCTGAGCGGCGGTGAAAGCAATGCCGACGATGATGATGGTTAGGAGAAACTGCCGGTCCAGGGCGGGAGCGTGAGAGGAGATGGCGGTAGGAAACCACCACTTCTTTACGAAGAAGAGACTGACTGAACCCAGTGTCAGGATCCAGATGATAACCGCAAGAGCTCGTCCCATCGGTTAGATCTCCTTGTGGTAAATCGTGAATGCTGAATAGTAAATAGCGAATCGTGAATGGAGCCTGGCTTCATCGAACCAAACCTGTCTCATGTTCCATTCACCGTTTACCTATTAACCACCATCAATATGAACAAGAGCGGAAGATAGATAACGGAAGCAAGCAAGAGACGCCGTGCTTCCTGCCGGGATTTCGACAACGCTGCCCTGATGCTGCTGTAAAGAAAAAGTAAGCCAAGGATTATTGCGCCTACGAGGTAAATCCGGCCAGACATGCCAAGAAAGGCCGGTAACAAGCTGACCGGAATCAACAAGACCGTATAGACGACAATCTGTTGCGCCGTAACGCGTCCATCCGGCTCGACCACGGGAAGCATCAGGATGTTTGCCCTGCCGTAGTCTTCGCGATACATCCAGGCGATCGCCAGGAAGTGTGGAAACTGCCACAGAAAGAGAATCGCAAACAGCACCCATGCTTCGATTCCGATCTCTCCTCGTGCCGCCGCCCAGCCGATTAGCGGAGGGACGGCGCCAGGAAACGCGCCAACCATCGTGGACAAAGTTGTTTTCGTTTTCAGCGGCGTGTAACCAAACAGGTAACCCGAGATCACTGTCAGACCCAGTAATGCAGACAGCGGATTCACGAGCACTGCGAGGTATAACTGCGCGATGACGGTTAAACCGATACCAAAAACAAGCGCTTCTTTCGGCAACAGCCGCCCCGAAGGCAGCGGCCGATCAGCCGTCCGCCGCATCAGCGCGTCGAGGTCTCGTTCGATGTATTGATTGAGAGTGGCGATTCCGGAAGAAAGAAGTGCAATGCCAATCATCGCCCGAGCCATCGCCGCGTAGTCGATTACCGAGGATGAGGCAAGTGCAAAACCCGCGGCCGCAGTTAATACGATAAGAAAAGTTATTCGCGGCTTGGTGAGTTCGGCATACGCCGCCAGTCGCTCACGAATACTTATTGGCGCCAATTCGGCAGCCGCGGTGCTGTTCAGCTCTATTGCGAATTGCTCCATTTAACGGTTCTTGAAGTGTTAAGCCAGCGGTCGAAACGCTGGCAACGGAATCTGTGACGACACTTAATTCTTCAGAGCTGCGCAAAACTCTGAATGACCGGAGTGTCAAAACTATCGTTGTCGCGAACACCAACGCGCCACACGCAACGTGAGCAACTGTTACGGCTACCATTGGATTCAACGGCTGCGGATCATTGGGCGACGCTGAACGTGTCAAGTAAGCCGCAAGGCCCAACAAGAGCTGCAGGCCCAACAACACCAATGCGATCTTCGCCGGCCCGCTCAGGAATGGTTCATCACCGTACCGTCGGAGCATTAGAAACGCTGCAGTCCCCAGGATTAGGGTTACAACAATCGCGCCACCGATATGCGTTAGCAGCAGCTCGAGCGGCAATGGCTTGTCCCAGGTCGCCGAGTGCCGCAACGTAGCGCCAATAACGAGCTGAATCAGCACGGTGGCAGCAGCGGCCAGGCACAAATATCTCAGCGGTACGCTTCCCTGCTCTTCCAGAGTTGGTCTCCTGGCCATCCAACTCGAAGAGGTAAATACAGCGAGACTAACAGTGGTGCAGAAAAACAACTGAGCAAGCGTCGCATGGGCCGTCGAAACCGCGAGGGGCAACATCAATTTGACTGTCAGCCCGCCTAACAACCCTTGCGCAATTACGCCGGCAAGTGCGGCAACGCCGAGTCGTCGCACCCAACTACGCTTTTCACGAACAAACAGAAAGACAACCAGAGCGATTGTCAGAAGTCCTACCGTCGTTGCCACCATGCGGTGGCCGTGTTCCCAAAACAAATTCCCGACCATTTCGGGAAACACCTGTCCGTTGGACAGCGGCCAATCTTCGGTTGCCAAACCGGCATCGTGGCTCGTAACCAGCGCGCCTGCAATTATCAGAAAAAATGTTGCACACGCAACCAGCAGCGCGAACCGATGGACACCCTTGCTCATATTTCCGATAGCCGATTTCCAATTGCCGATTTGCCCAATCGAAAATCGGCAATCGGAAATCGAAACTGATTAGTGCCGGCCTAACATCGGAAACTCAACCGCGGGCATCATCTTGAGTCCCGGTTGGCCCGAAGCAGTCGCGGCGTCACCAAATGAGAATTCGGCCTTCACATCACCTTTGGCGGGCACGGTTACCTGCGTCGTCTTCTCCGTTCCGGAGGCTCCACCTTTTTCATGCCATGCAGCCACGGTATAGGTTCCCGGTGGAACACCCTTGATCGTGAATGAGCCATCTTCGGCACTCACGGCGTAAAACGGATGTTTCACCACGCCCACATAAGCCTTCATCCACGGGTGTTGATTACACTTCACCGGGATCAAAACTTCCGGACGCGCAAACGTCTTCTCAATTGGCGCCGCGCCGTTAGCTTGAGTTTGGTTCCACTCCGGGTTCACCTTCGGCGTCGGATGAATGTTGTGCTGCGTTGGGTCGCTATTGGTGATTCGCAGTTTCTGGTTCGCCTGAATGCCCAAAACATGCGGCTTATAGTGGCAACCGTTCTGGTCCAACGATACTGCGTCGGCGGGAACTGGAAACGAAATCGCCGTTATTTTCTTGCCGTCCGCGGTCGTTCCGTCTTTGATATAGACGAACGCATTCGCGAGCTTACCGTCCTTAACAATCGTATCTTCGGTCGTCAGGTTCGGGTTTTTCTGTCCGCAGACCGGGTCGGCAGAACTATCGATCTTCTTGGGTGCCGCGGGAGTACCCGCAAACGCGATGGATCCTGTTACTGTTCCTTCATCGCCTTTGCTCGAGTACGTATCACCGGCCGTCGTTGCTTCAGGCCCTGCATTATCGACCGGCTCACTCTTACTGCAAGCGCCTACGAGCGCCAGCAGCGAGAGAATAGTGGCCAGACTTAGCCAGACCTTCATCTGCTTCAACATATTCAGATTCCTCCAGATTTGATTACTGTCGATAAACTTTACCACGAGGAGCGATCAGAAGTGGACTTCACAGGCCGCGCACGCGCGTGCCGTTCCACCAGCCCTGGTTACGAACAGCAACAGTCGCAGGCTTTCGCTTCCTCGCATTTCTTGCATTCACGTCTCTTCGCGTTCGTTTTGACGGTGCGCGAAGTTTACTTTGAGTTTGAGTATTCGCCGTCGTCGCAGGCGCGGCCGGCGAAGTAGCCGACAATCGTCTCTGCTCGTCGGGCGTCATTAACAGCATGTAACGCACCAGCAGTGCGGCATGGTCGTGCTGATATTCATTTGCGCTCGCCGGCGGATTCGGCACGTTGATGACCCATCGTTCGCCCTCTTTTCGGAAGAGACCGGTCGGCATCGCTGTGCCCGGACTAATCTGAGCGGGATCGAGCAGCCAGCGGAATGTCCAATCCGGCTTGAGTCGTTCACCGGCCAGTAGGAAGTTTGGCGCGATCGCGGTTGCGTCGTGCGATGGCTCGCCGGTGATATGACACTTCAAACAGGGCGTTCCAGATGTGAACATTTGACGAGCAACCAGCTTCTCCTGTTCGGTCAGCGGCTGAATCGGTTCCTTGATGTAAGGCTCCTGCTGTCCTGACAGCGCCATGAAAAATCGGACAAGCACTTGCAGCTCGTTTGGCGAAAAGTTGAAAGTCGGCATGCGCGCCTGGAGATACGGACGAACTCCATTTCGATCGAGACCGGGCTGTGGTTTCAACTTGCCGTGGCTCGCTGCAGTGCTGCCGTTTGAAGTGGCCGCTGTTGCCGCTGGTGTTCGCGAGGGATTTGGTGCCGGCCCGGTTGCCGCCGCCGCACCTTCCGTTGTTGTTTGATTGGCGTTAGGTAACGAAAGGGGCGTCTTCTGTCCGCTCAGCGACGGATCGGTCAGGAACCGCAGCAACCAATTTGGATCGACTCGTGCGCCTTCACTCGTCAACCTGGGCGGAAGGAAATCCTTGCCCTCCGGCGTCTGGTACAGCGGCACGTCCATTAGTGCCGAGCGCTGGCCCACCTGGATTTGATGGCAGCCCACACAGTTGTACTTCTTTATGACCCACCAACCGTTTTGCATGTCCTGACGACGCTGGTCTTGCGGATCATAAAAAAGCGAACGCGGAACATTCGATCCTTCCGTTCCCACGCTGCCCAACAGAAACGTCGTAAGTGCGTTACGCCACTCGGGCGTAAGGTAGGGCCTGGGCATCCGCAGTTTGTCTTTAGGATCTTTCTCTTTGCCGGCGTCGTAAATGGATGGTTCGGCGAGCTTGTGTTCGAAGAAACCCTTGTGGTTGTACCAGGGCCTCTCGCTATGTCCGCTGCGCGCGCCTTCGTTCGCCGATCCCGTCTCTTCGTGCAGCTTAAGTGGATCGTGCCCCTTCTCCGCATCATGCGTGAGTAGCGCAAAATCAAGTCGTTCGATTGGCGTTGCACCTTCGACCGTCAACTCTTTGCCGATACGCTGCTCTTCTTCAAAGCCTTTGATCTCATGACAGCCGGCGCATCCATACTGCTTGATCAGCGCGTGCCCTTTCTGCTTCAGGTTGGCATCGTCCATAAACGATGCATCCGGATAGGACGCTTGTCCGGACAGCGAGAACAGATAGGTGGCAATGTCGCGCGCGTCAGAATCACTCAGACGGAAATTCGGCATTACCGTCATGTTTTGGACCTGCAACTCAGCGCCATCGTTCGGGCAACGCGAATTCAGTTCCGTATCGAAAACATAAGGCTTGTTGTTCCTGCTGTAGTCTTCCGGTGTCAGGTCGCGCTTTTCTTTCGGACAATAAGGCGCCCATCGCTCGCGAGGGTTGTGGATCCAACGGACGATGTAGTCAAAGTTGCTCTTCTCACCGACACGTTGCAGATTCGCGGCAAAGTGTCCACCCATCGCGCTGTCCGGATCTCCGATTGAATGACAACCGAGGCAACCGCGCGTTTCAAACAACTGCTTGCCTTTGGCGGCGTCACCACGCGCCTGCTGCGGAACAGCTCCGGCGAAACTTTCCTGCCACAGGTATGCTGAGATGGCTTTGATTTGATCCGCTGCGTCAGCATCGGGCTTAACGCCGTGGCCCCCTTCGGTGGCGTTCGCGAAGCGCCAGAACGTAGGCATCTTCGTGCCCGGCCTGAACCCCTGCGGATCCTGAAGCCAAACCGGAAGCCATTCCTTCTTCAGTTTCAGCCGAACGTCCTTCAGGTTTGGGCCAATCTTCTTCTGGTCCTGCATCAGATACTTCGACTGCAGGTTTAACTGATCCCGACGCGCGGCGAGAAGACTATTAGTTACTCGCAGCGATTCGGCATGGGCCAGAAGCTTTTGCGCTTCGGTATCGTCGGCAGCCTGGTTGGCCGCTTCCGTATCTTCACGAATCTGTTTTTCGTTCGCGATGATCTGATCTTCGAGTTGCGTCGTGTTTTGTCGTGACGCGGAAAGCGAATCCGATTCCCGATCAAAACCCTCGTAACGGTGACAACCGACGCACCCGCGTTGATAGAAGAGGTCTCGCCCGAGGTTCAACGTCTCAGCGCCCTGCGTCACGCGGTCTTTCGCGTGACACTGTTGACAGCCGGCCTCAATGTTCTCCCGTTCGAACAATGGCCAGAGCCAATACTTATGACGACCGTGCCCTTTTACATCGCTCGTCGTCGCGCGACCGTTGCCCCAGTGACAACCGGAACAGCCAAACCGATCCGGATTATGTACCTGCAGCAATTCGTCGCGAGGGTGACTGACGAAGGCGCGAGCAAGACTATCTGGTTTCTTTCCTGGTCCATCGGGCGCCAAATCGGCTGGTTTCAAGTCCAGAGGCTCTCTGATTCCTACGTGGCAAACCTGGCATCGATCAACGATGTTCGCTGAGTTCACACTGATTTGATGAGGCAGAATCGAATAATCGAAGTTCTCCATCTTCCGGAGCAAACCGTCGATTTGGCTTGGCGACAATCCGATGAGGTGATGCTTCAGGTAATCGTCGCGCTTTTTGGCGGCATCAGTTGGGCCCTTCAGCAGTTCTGCCTTGCGCCCAAGCAGTTGCGCCTTTTCATCGCGCAGATCGTTGTAAAGTTTCTCGAGCTGCTCATAGTTCATCCGCTGCGTCGTTTTGGATGAACCGTTGGCAGGTAGCTCGACCTCAACAACCTCTTTTCGTTTTTCTTCTGCTTGCCGGCGATATCGATCTTTAGCGGAACCATGCGCCGTTTCGATGTTGTAAGCGATTACCGTCAAATGCCCGCGCTGGTTTTGAAACGGATCGGTAACGGAGTCCAACTGCCGTTGGATGTGAACAACCTTTTGATCAATCTCGGTAGTTTCGGGTTTGACGGCGTCGAGCGCAGATTGCGCTTCGGCGGCAAGCTCTTGATATTCCGGACTCTCCTTAACCTCAGCCTCGGTTTTGCCGGCCTGGCTCTTTATGCTCTTCAGATAGCGGCTATACCGGGCGACAAACTCCTGTTGAATTCCCTTCCACGGGCGCTGGCCAAACGCTTCATCCCAAAGGGCCCACGCCAGCGATAGCGTCATCAGCAGCGCGCAGATCAGGATGTAACCGCTCGACGAACGGCTGACAATAGGATCGTTTACCGGAACCTCCGGCTGTTTCTTCACTAACGATTCGCTAGCGCCAGGCGCGTCGGCCACTCGTGGTTACTCCTGCAACTGAATTCAGATATTGAAAAAAGGCGTTACCCAAACGTACTTGATCGTCAATGCGAGGCGCAGCACAAGCTTCACCGGCATCGCCAGCAGAACGCTGATCGCAAAAAACTGAAATGTCACGTACTGCAAAAGACTCGTGCGCGCGAGTAGCTTTTGCTCAAACTCATCCTTCGGAAACAATCGCAACGGCCGCAGCGACAATCGTTTGAAATCAACCGTCATCAGCCAGTGGAAAAACAGTGCCCCCAGAACGTAGAACCCGCCGACCACAAGTGCCCCGAAAATTATTCTCCACGGATCAAGCGATAAGAAACCCAGACCCAGTGTTTTACCAATCCAACTGGTGGCAATGTAATCGTGTAGATCGATGTTCTTATCGAACACCACAGCGTTATGGTCCCACGTCTGACCTGGCCAAAACCAAATCCAGCCCGGGCCGCGGATAAAAGTGCCGATCACGATCAGCAGAATCCACATCAGGAAGCCCCAGCCAAACATGCCGACAGCGAAACGGCGCTGACGTAGCGTGTAATAACCGTTCCCAAGCGGATTCGAATCAACGTAGGGAAACACCATCAGCCCCACCATGATGATCGAAGGCATCACCACACCCGCAATCCATGGATCAAAATAGACCAGCATCTCCTGCAAGCCGAGGAAGTACCACGGGGCTTTCGACGGATTCATGGTCAGGTTGGGATTGGCCGGTTCTTCAAGCGGAGCGTTGAGCGTAATGGACCAAACAAAAAGGACGACCGTAACGATAACGGTCGCCAGAAATTCCACACGAACCAGATAGGGCCAAACGTGAATCTCGCGCGCCCAACCCGGCCGCCACGGCTCAACCTTGCGATGGTGCGACTTGGCAAGCTTTGGATCTTGTTCGAGCTCGGCTATCAACCTGTCGTTCGCTGCGGACTGCTTGACGCCCAGCCACGTAAAGAAAGGAACCAGGAACAACATCGCCACGATCGGCACGTTGTCTGGCGCCGACGAGATCTTCCAAAGTTGATGCCAGTCTTGAACCGCCCACACCGCAAGTCCCACAATAGCGACCAGCACTATGAGTGTTATTAACCTGCGTCTCGTGAAGTTGAATCTCGCCATTCTCTTGCGAACCGCTAGCCTTGCTT
Source organism: Pyrinomonadaceae bacterium (assembly GCA_963730985.1). Taxonomy (GTDB): domain Bacteria; phylum Acidobacteriota; class Blastocatellia; order Pyrinomonadales; family Pyrinomonadaceae; genus PSRF01. The sequence goes on along the minus strand of CAVSTX010000004.1, from coordinate 741,215 downwards.
AAAAATCAAAACGCCGATCGCTGACTTCTGACTTCTGTCTTCTGCTTTTTACGTCTTTTTCTTCACCGCCTTCATCTCTGACTCGAGCATTACCGGCGCAGGCCCCGATATTCCGCCGTCCTTTCTTATTCGCCAGAAGTGCACGGCCATGAAGATGGAAGCGACAAGCGGAATACCGATGCAATGCCAAATATAAGAACGCAGCAACGCATTGGAATCTACGATCGAGCCCCCGAGCAGCCCGAAGCGCACGTCGTTGTATGGAGTCATTCCTAACTGCACACCGAAGGGACCTTCAGATCCAAACATCGGCGTCGCTCGCGCCATGTTCGTCCCCACCGTGACGGCCCAAAATCCGAGTTGATCGTCAGGAAGCAGATATCCGGTAAACGAAAGCAGCAACGTCAACACCAGCAATACCACTCCGACGCACCAATTAAACTCGCGCGGTCGTTTATATGAACCCGTCAACACGACGCGAAACATGTGGAGCCATGTCGTGATGACCATCAAGTGGGCCGCCCAGCGGTGCATGTTGCGCAGCAGTTTGCCGAATGGCACGTCGTGCTCGAGATAAAGAATGTCTTTGAACGCATCCGCCTTGGTCGGATGGTAGTAAAACATCAACAGCACGCCCGTGAACGTGAGCACGATGAACAGGTAGAACGTTATGCCTCCCATGCCCCACGTGAAGGGATAACGCACGGCATCTCGATTGATCTTTGCCGGGTGCAAATGGAGGAAGACGTTGGAGAGTACTGCCAGCGAGCGATTACGTGGGTCTGATCGATCATGGGAAACACGAAAGATCGACTTCCAAAGCTGAGTATCCTGCGGGTCTTTGTAAGTCTTGGCTTCATCGACCGCTCGTTCTTTGAGCGACGCAGCGCCTTCGCGGACCTTAGCCACGAGTCCCTGGTTCGCCTTGTCGTCAGTTACCGTTAACTGCTCGTTTTTATTTTCGGTACCTTCGTCCATTGGATCTAGGTAAACAAGAATCGTGGCGCTTCAGCCGCGCGCCCTATTTATAAGGGTATGTAAGCTCCCGGCTCCTCAAATTCGTTTGTCTTGCCTTTTTCCCAGTCATAGAGTCGCGCAATGTCCACGACTATCTGACCTTCGGCATCGATTTCAACGTGCGCGCGATCCATCGGCCGCGGGGCCGGACCTTCAAAATTGATACCCTCACTGTCGTAACCGCTACCGTGACACGGGCACTTAAACTTGTTCTCGCTAGCCTTCCAGTCGGGCGTGCACCCGAGATGAGTGCAGCGTGCATAGATCACAAAAAGGCGATCAGATGTTTTGGTTACCCAAATTCGATACTGTTGTTGCCACTTCGTATCCACGCCCAACGCGTAGTCTGCTGGCGAACCGATTCGAAAGGTACTGGATGGCTCGAAAATCGCCCGGGGTAAGAAAAACCGCAGAAACATGAGGAAGCACGTAACGAGAAATCCCGTGACGCTCGCCCAAACAATCCGGCGCCGCATTTTGTTAACGGGAGGATCCGGAGTGCTTTCCAGAACGTTTCCACCAGCCGGCGGAGTTTTCGCAACGGGCGGCAGCGGTGGCTTGGCAACCGCGGGCGGCACGGGTGTTCCAGCCGGAACAGTTTCGCCGGTCGCAGGTGTGTTGTTTGCGGATCGCTCCTGGTTTGCGGGAGTGTCCAATTGCAAACCTCCGTCAAACTAAATTGGTCAGGTACACCTCAACGTCACAACAGAGTCGAAGTTGGTACAATTCCCCGTAGAACAGGGATTTCTCTCTGCGGAAGAACGGATATTCGTCTATACATGAAGAGCGCCGTGCCAATCAATCGATATAAACGGGGCCCGGTAGCCGCATTTATAACCTGTTTCTCAATTTACTGGCAAGATTTTTCTAGAAGAACACGCGTTTAGGGACAACGAACGCGCAACGCTTGTGGAATGATTTGAAATGTCGCCGGCAGGAATCCTGGCAACTCGCCGTCTACTTCGATAGCGATCTGCTGACGCTCTTTCGAAGGACGAGCGACGATTTTGGCAGCGAGCGCATGGCCAACTTCGCGCATGGCGAGATGTGTCCCGGTATACAGTCTTGGTGCATTGGCAAATATCCTCGCCACGCCCAGATCGCCGATACTAACTACATCAAACTTCCCGTCGGTTAGCTTTGCGCCGGGAGCGATCTTCATGCCGCCACCGAAATAACGCGCGTTTGCAATACATAAGTTGGCGACCGTCGTAAGTTTTTCATGGTGATCGTCCAACTGCACGATAACGGTCGTCGCTTCGTTCTTTATCGCGGATTCCATCATCGCCAGGCCAAACGATAGGCGACCGCTTAACCATTTGGGCGCCTGAGCCGGCATCCAACTCGGTCCGCCTTCCTTCACCCGAGCAATTACATCCGCGCTCATTCCAAACGACGCGACGCCGAGGAAATAACTGTGCTCAATAGCCCCGCTCGCATTGGTAAAGGTAACGCGACCGACGTCGATGACTCGAGTGCGCCCCTTTTTAAGCACTTGTGCGGCCTCTCTTTCATTTGACGAGACGCCCAGCGTCTTACGAAAGTCCCCGCCAGTTCCACTGGGGAGAATTCCCAGCTCCGAACGCTTTCCCGAACTCAGAATGCCGTTCGCGACTTCGGAAATAGTCCCGTCGCCACCGCAAGCGATGATCAATTCAGTCGACTGCAACGCTGCTTCAGCGGCAAAATCAACCGCTTCCCTCGCACGAGTCGTAAACTTGCAGTCGAAACCACCGATTTGCCTCGCCAACTCGCTCGCAATCTTTGGCCATGCCGCCCCGGTGGAGCCATCGGCGGATTGCGGATTGACGATAACGAGAGGCTTTTTCATCGGGTCACCGCATCGCCCTGTCTTGTTCGCCAAGCTCGGCAATACGACTCATTACAAATTCGGAGATTTCCTTGTACGTTCTCATGTGATCCCTCTTCGTTAGAAATGGGGACACATCTAATTGCTTGCCAAAATGGATGCGAATCTTTTCGCCGCCCGTCCAATTTCCCAGCACCTGTTTCGGCAAATCATTTCCCAGACCCGCGATGAAAACGGGAATCACTTGCGGAACTGCGTCTTTAATTAACTTGCCCACGCCGGGCTGGGCCGGCAGGTAGGAATACGGATCAGATCCTTTGTTGCGCGTGCCTTCGGGGTGAAAACCAATAACATTTCCGGCGCCTTCGCGAGCCAGCGATGTGAGCAGTCGAAATGAGAACTTATCAAAGGCGCGTTTCTCAGGAATCGGCTTGTCTCCTGATGCGAAGAAGGGTGGATACATGGACCACCACCCCATCACCAGATTTACAAACATGCCCAACGGTGTCTGATAAAAGAAACGACCACGGACGGGGAAAAACAGTTGCTTCCGCCAGGGCGTGTTGCGGAACAAAACTGTGGATACCGTGTACATGTCGAAGAAGGAACGATGATTAGCCACCAGCAGTATGGGTCGTTCAGGCGAAACTGCATGTACGTTTTCCAGCCCGTAGATCTGCATCAGGTTATAAGTTGAGAAGTGAATCCAGCCCGCGCCAAAAATCCTCTGGCACCAGGTCCATAAGCGTTTCCATGTGCCTTGATTCATCCGGCGCGTCCAGCGAAACGCAAAACGCTCGAAAGACGATAGCGGTGCGAGTTCTTCTGCCGTGGGTTCAGGAAGGTGTCCAACCTGCAAAATTAAAGGCCCAGGGTCCGCTCCGTCCCGAGTCGCCTCGGTTCCGAGGACAACTTTCGGTTCGGGGCTTTGGACGTTGGACATGGGACTTTGCAGGCTAAACGCTACTCAATCGAGAAGTATTTTGCTTCCGGATGGTGAACGATGATTGCTGAGGTAGATTGTTCCGGATCGAGCTGAAACTCTTCAGTGAGTTCTACGCCAATTCGTTCAGGTCGTAGCAACTCAAATAGCTTTGCCTGATCTTCAAGGTTTGGACAAGCGGGGTAGCCAAAACTGAAACGCGAGCCGCGGTACTGCTGCCGGAAAAGTTTCACTACATCCGCAGCATCGTCGCCTGCAATTCCCAGTTCTTCACGCTCGCGTTTGTGCCAGTATTCCGCGAGGGCTTCTGCGCCTTCAACACTGAGCCCGTGGAAGTAGAGATACTGAGCGTAATTGTCAGACTTGAACAACTCATGCGAATACTCGGTCGCACGGCGGCCCATTGTCACGAGATGAAAAGCGACGACGTCCATTACTGCTGATTCCTGAGACGCAAAGAAATCTGCGAGGCACAGGTTTTTGCCGCCCGGCTGACGCGGAAAAGTGAACCTCATGCGTTCGGTCCTGGCATCGTCTTCGTAAACAACGAGATCGTTACCGGAAGACTGGGCCGGGAAATAACCGTAAACGACTCGCGGCGTCAGAAGCTTTTCTCGTTTGCTTCTTTCCTTCAAGTCTTCATAGATCGGGCGGACCGTTTCAGCAACTAAGGCCTGATATTCCTCTGCCGGTCGCCTTCCCTGCTTGAATTGCCACTGCCCCTTGAAGAGCGCTGTTTCGTTAACAAAGCTAAAGACCTCGTCCAGCGAAATGTCTTCGACCACACGCGAACCATAAAACGGTGCGGCCGGAATTGAAACGTTCTGACTTACAGCAGAGCGCTTTGTATGGGTCGTGCTGGCTGGATCAAGAACACGAATGGCGCGTGCCGGTTTGCGAATCCCCAGCTTCGCCTCTTCGCCCACCAGATCTTCTTCGTCCGTAACTACCGCAACTTCTTCCAAAATATCGGTTGAATGCGTGCCAGCGCCGTTGCCGCTGGCTAGCTTGTCCATCGTGTGCAATCCCGCAAAGGCATCGCGCGCATAGAACAGCTGTCCTTTATATAGAGGCTTCAAGTCGTCATCCACGTACCGCCGGTTGAGTGCGGCGCCGCCCAGCACGACGGGGACGGCGATCCCCCGCTCGTTCATGAGCTCGAGGTTCTCTTTCATAACCAGCGTTGACTTCACGAGCAATCCGCTCATGCCGATCGCGTCTGCCTGGTGTTCCAGGTGCGCTTGGAGAATGTTTTCGATGGGCTGCTTGATCCCCAGATTGACGACCTTGTATCCATTGTTCGTCAAAATGATATCGACGAGGTTCTTGCCAATGTCGTGCACGTCGCCTTTTACCGTCGCGAGCACCATTGTGCCTTTGGTGGTGGCGCCGCCCTTCTTCTCCATGTACGGTTCAAGGAAACGCACGGCGGCTTTCATTGCTTCGGCTGACTGAAGTACAAACGGCAACTGCATTTGCCCGCTGCCGAAAAGCTCGCCAACTACCTTCATGCCTTCAAGCAGGATGTTGTTGATGATTTCGAGTGCCGAATACGTGGTTAGCGCAAATGTCAGTTCATCCTCAAGGCCAATCTTGTCACCGTCAATGATGTGGTTCTTAAGACGCTCCTCGACCGTTGCTCCCTTTGAAGCCTTCTCCCGGCTCTTCGACTTAACTCCTTCAAACAGCTTCGTGAATTCCGTCAACGGATCGTAGGTGCAAACATCGCCTTCGAACCGCCGTTGGTCGTAAATCAACTCTCGGGCTACGGCCAGTTCTTTTTCACCGATTCGGTTCAGCGGCTCAATCTTGCTCGCGTTAACGATCGCAGCATCAAGGCCTGCTTCAACAGCGTCGTGAAGAAAGACCGAGTTCAATACCACTCTGGAAGCGGGGTTTAGTCCAAACGAAATATTGGAAACGCCAAGAATCGTAAAACAACCGGGAAGCTCGCGCTTTATGCGACGAATTCCCTCGATCGTCTCCAAAGCATTTCGTCGGTCCTCTTCGATACCGGTCGAAATCGGCAGGGCCAGGGGATCGAAGAAGATGTCAGAAGCCGGTAACCCAAGTTCGGTTGTAGCTTGCTGGTATGCGCGCTGCGCAATCTTAAACTTCCCGTCGGCAGTCCGCGCCATGCCCTCTTCGTCAATCGTGCCTATCACGATGCTGCCGCCATACTGCCGCGCGAGTTCAATTACCTTTGTAAAACGCGGAACGCCGTCTTCGTAGTTCGTTGAATTAAGGATCGACTTGCCGCCGGCGTGTCGCAGTCCCGCTTCCATCTTCTGCCACTCCGTCGAGTCAAACATCAACGGAATTTTGATGTTTGTTGCCAGGCGCGAAGCGAGTTCGTGCATGTCGGCAACGCCATCGCGACCCACAAAATCAACGTTTACATCGAGCACGTGAGCGCCTTCACGTTCCTGGTCCCGGGCTAACGACACGAGCCCATCCCAATCTTCAACGTTGAGGAGGTCGCGCATTTTCTTTGACCCGCTGGCGTTTACCCGCTCGCCAACGATCAAAAAAGACGTGTCCTGACGGTAGGGTTGCTGGATAAAGTTTGAAGAGGCCGCGGCAACCCGCGTCGGGTTGCGTCTCAATGGCGTGACGTTCTGTACGGCAGCAACTACTTCACGAAGATGCGCCGGTGTTGTTCCGCAACATCCCCCAACAATGCTGACGCCAAGGTCGCGCGCAAAGTGAGCAAGATCCGCGGCCAACGATTCGGGAGTCTCCTTGTAGTGGGCGTAACCGCCGACGTTCTCCGGAATTCCTGCGTTTGGAATAACCGACACGGGAAGGACCGAGTTTTCGCAGAGATAACGAACGTTCTCCGTCATCTGCTTCGGACCGGTTGCGCAATTCATTCCGATCACGTCGATCGGATAAGGCTCGAGTGCTGTAAGTGCTGCGCCAATCTCTGTTCCAATCAGCATCGTGCCAAACGCTTCGATCGTCACTTGCGCGATTACCGGCAAGCGCACTTTCTTTTCCTCGAAGTATTGGAAGATCGCAGCGAGAGCAGACTTCGTTTGCAATAGGTCCTGACATGTTTCCACTACGAGCAGATCGACTCCGCCGTCGACCAGTCCGCGCACCTGATCGTAGTAGGACTTTTTCATGTCGAGGAAGGAGATGTGCCCCAGCGAAGGCAACTTAGTGGTTGGACCCATCGATCCCGCAACCCAACGCGGTTGTGCGGGAGTGGAAAAATCGCCAGCCACGCGTCGTGCTATCTGCGCAGCCTTCAAGTTTAACTCGTAGGCTTTGTCCGCAATGTCATACTCCGCGAGGACGATGGAAGCGCCACCGAACGTGTCTGTCTCAACGACGTCACATCCAACTTCGAAAAAGCCCGCATGTACCTTCTCAACTGCTTCCGGCTTTGTGACAACCAGGTATTCATTGCAGCCATCAAGCCCACCGAAATCGTCCGGCGTCAGATTCTGCACTTGAATATTCGTGCCCATCGCGCCATCAAAGACGACGATGCGTTCTTTTAAGGTTTCGAGAAAGTTACTCATGCTTGAATTGGTAAATGGTGAATGGTAAATGGTCGACGCGCCGCGATTGATTATCTATGCGGCCCAACGGATTACTCTAATGGCTGACTACAACGCCTCTATCACCATTTACCATTTACCGCCGTTACGCATAACAAAGCCCCGCGCCTAAACAACGCGGGGCTTTCCAAACCCTATTCAGTTAGTCTCTTAGGAAAGACTCGCCGAGCTGTTTAGCTGTTTGTTTTACGTGGCCGCAAGTCGCCTTAACTCACCACGCTAATCTCACGGTCATTGAATCACCGAGGCCCACAACTGTCAAGCGTGAGCCCATGGCGCGAGGCCGTTGTCTGCACTGGGTCGCTGTGTTAAGTTGCTCACTGATCTCAGCCGCTCTCCTACTGAGGAACTCCAGTTAATGCGACGCGCCATCTACCCCGGATCGTTCGACCCAGTTACCAACGGCCATCTCGACATAATCGAACGCGGGTGCAAACTTTTCGACGAGATTATCGTCGCGGTGTTGGTCCATCCCGAGAAGCAGCCCTTTTTTAGCCTTGAGCAACGGCGGGAGATGTTGCTGGAAGTCTTGAAAGGTATTGAACGCGGCGGCTGCGAAGTAAAGGTTGATAGCTTTAAGGGGCTGCTGGTTCATTACGCGCTTGCGCAAAAAGCCGACGCGATCGTGCGGGGAATTCGCGCGATTTCCGATTACGAATATGAGCTGCAAATGGCGTTGATGAATCGGCGCCTCGAGCCGGCCATCGAAACAGTCTTCATGATGCCCGCAGAAAAGTATTCGTATGTGAGCTCGCGCCTGGTGAAGGAAGTGTTTCAGTTAGGCGGAAAACTCGACGGCCTCGTGCCGCCGATCGTAGCTGCCCGGATGAAGGATCGAGTTGACACCCAGTAATAATTGACTTTGATGAGTACCAGGACAGCGACAGTAAAGTTTACGTCTTCGGATAACGTAGCCAGGATGCAACCGTCGTCGACGCTGGCTGCGATGCAAGCAGCCGTCGCCTTGCGAGCTGCGGGACACAGTGTCGTCGATTTTGGCGCCGGCGAACCAGACTTCGATACACCCGACAACATTAAGCAGGCCGCGGCCGAAGCAATGCGCGCCGGCAAAACGAAGTACACCGCTACCGCGGGTACGCGCGTTCTTCAAGACGCGATCCTCGACTTCTATGCAACGCAATTTCAGGGAAAATACGAGCGCTCGGAAGTAATGGCTACGTCCGGAGGAAAGCAGGCCATCTTCAATGCGGTCGTAAGCCTAATCAATCCTGGCGACGATGTACTGATGGCAAGGCCCTATTGGGTCACCTTCCCTGAAGTCGCGTTGTTTGCAGGCGGCAATCCCGTTTTCATTGACACCGAAGATAATGAGTTTCTGCTAACACGGGAGCACGTTGAACGAGCGCTGACGCCGCGAACCAAGCTGATAATTCTCAATTCGCCGTGCAACCCATCGGGTCGCGTGATTTCGCCTGATGAGTTTCGCAAGATCATGGAGTTGTTGTCTGACCGCAGTATCTGGGCCATCTCCGACGAGTGTTACCTGAGGTTTGTGTATCCGCCCGCTGAAGTTTTTAGCGCCGCCAGTCTGCCGCCCGAATTACGCGCGCGCCTCTGCATCGCCGGATCGTTCTCTAAAACTTACGCGATGACTGGATGGCGTGTTGGTTACGCATTGGCGCCGCCCGAATGGACCAGCGCGATGCTTACGGTGCAAGGCCATTCCACGAGCAATGCAAACTCAATCGCACAAAGCGCAGCAGTCGAAGCGTTGACAGGGCCACAGGACTCGGTCGCGATTATGTTGGCTGAGTACACGCGCCGGCGCGCGTGGTTACTGGATGCATTGAAGCAAATACCGCGCGTTTCCTGCAGCGAGCCCGAGGGCGCTTTTTACGCGTTTCCGAGTGTGCGTGAACTGCTGGGAGGCGAAGTGAAGACTTCGGACGATTTTGCGCGCCGGTTGCTCGAAGAGGAGCACACAGTGGTTACTGACGGAAAGGGCTTTGGGGCGGATGGATACCTGCGCATCTCCTACGCGACTTCGATGGAGCAACTGCGTGAGGGAGTTGAACGAATCAACCGATTTGTGGCGCGATTGAAATAGCGTTTGCGCTCAGAGCGCACTTCGCATGCGCTGCGCTTACCAACAAAAGAAAAGGCGTCAACTAATATCAGTTGACGCCTCTTTGTTTTGAAACCGGTGGATTTCTTAGTAAAGGTTGAAGTTGTATTCCAACTGGATGTACATCGAAACCTGACGGCCATCCTTAGTCGCCGGAACAAACTTAATCTGCCTGGCCGCTGCAATCGCGCGTTCGGTCAAACCGTAAGGCAGTCCGTTCACGGCGCGAATGTTGGTTACCTGGCCGCCGGAAGTAAACACTGCGCGCAACACTACGGTTCCGACGATCGCGTTCTTTCTCGCCTCTTCCGTATATTGCGGTTCGGGTTTGGAAAGTACGCGTGCCTTGGAGCTGACGTCTTTGCCACTGAAAATCTTATTGTAGTCAGTGCCGCCACCGCCGCCGCCTGGGCCACCACCGCCTGCATTAAAATCGCCGCCGCCGATGTTGCCGCCACGGCCTGGACCGATACCACCGCCCTCGCCTGGTCCGATACCGCCACCTCTGCCGGTGCCGATGCCATTACCGGTTCCGGGCCCTGAAGAAGGATCCATACTCTTCGACTTGAAGTCTCCGTACGGAAGTACGCGAGCGTCAGGTGGAACCAGCAAAGGATCTGCCACTACAGTTGCGGCTACCGGCAACGAAGGGTTTTTGATCGTAGGCGGCTTAGGATCGGGCGCCACTACTTGCGGCACGTCTAAAGAAGCCTGTGGTGTCTTACCAAAAGATGCAGGCTTAGGATCTTCACGACCACCACCACCACCACCGCCGGCCTTTTCTTGTTTCGGTTTACTGCCACCGCCCGTGCCCTTGTTCAGGCCGGCCGTGCCTTCGTCAGGAGTTGGCTGTTCCGTGGGCATATCGATGAGCTGATCGGCGATCAGTTGTTCCTCAGCGACTTGATTGTCCAGACTGCGCTGTTGCCAGAAGTTGTAGAGAACACTACCGCCAACCAGCAGGAAGAAAACGGTGAAAGCTGCCACAACGCCGAACAGGGCGTTATTGTTCTGAGTCTCAGTCGCACCGAATACGGCTGCTGTCTGGTTCTTCCGCAACCACGTGGCGAAGATACCTATCAGGAACAGCGCCGCCATCACTGAGAATGAAATTAAGCCTGCGCGTGATGTGCCCGTCGAGGTCGATCGATCCAAAACACCAACGATCCCGATGAGGACCGCCATTGCCACTACAGCAAACACGAGTGCAATGAGGACGTTCCGGTTGCCGAAAAACTTGCCGGCCATCTGGCCGTAGCCCACCAACGAACGTTTCGTAAAGCCAAAGGGGTCGCGTTTAAATTCCGGCCACGTCAGTTGATACGCGTGCGCCACATCCTGCAGTTCGTGCGCGAGTCGTCCAACGAGCCCTGCGTCGTCGATCATGGTCAGGTGAAACTCGCCGCGGTTGACGTACGACGGCGAGCCTGCGGCTGCCATCACTGGTGCGCTGGCGATGATCGGCTCACTAAATTCCGGGGCGCGAACAAATTTCTCCTCCTGGCTGGGGGCCGGCATCTGGAGCGGCGTGCCATCGACGGGACAGAAGCTGAATTTATCGGCGAATTCTTCCCTGCATGTGGAACAAAACTTCATTGGAACTACCTCTTTTTGACTTTGGGGGAACGGAGTGATCCGTGCCGCAGCATCAGCGCCTTCCAGCGCCCTATGATAACTGTTCGCGACTCGTTGATCGAGACTTTTCGAAGGCCCGGGAGCTTCCCAACGGTCGAGCAACTTCTTTAATTCATCTTCGGAGACAAAAGCCTCTCCGGGAGCGTCCGGCTCAATGGTGCTGCTCATTTCAAGCCTTCTCCACAGTAACAATTTCCCGATTAGTACTCAAATATGGCTTTAGCGAGTGTTTTAGGCTTTCTCGTGCTCGATAAAGCCTCGACTTCACTGCCCCAACATCGGTACCAACCATCTCTGCAATTTCGACTAAAGCGAGCCCTTCGTATTCAAAAAGGACCAGTGCTTCTTTCTGCAATGGCGGCAGGTTTGACACTGCCTCTTTGACCGTCTGCGCTAGTTCGTTAGCCAGCAAACTAATAATCGGCTGGCTGTCTCCGGCAATAAACCCGTCTTCCGGAAAATCACCGAGCGCAGATTCCCTTCCGGTTTTCCGAAGCTGCTTTAGCCACAGGTTTCGTGCGGCCGATAGCAAGTAGGTCCGCAGCGACGCTCTGTCGCGTCTGAAGTTTCCCGGACGTGTTATCAAACTGAGAAAGCAATCGTGCGTTATGTCTTCTGCCGTTTCGACCGTTCCGGAGAGCCTGTAAGCAAAACGAAAGACCGAAGTGCGATGGCGTTCATACAGTTCGAGAAATGCCGCCGGGTCGCCCGCCCCTGCCCTTTCGAGCAAAAGTTCGTCTGTATCTAATTTTGCCAAGCGGCACCCAATTCTGTAGGAATCGCTTCCTACTGTTATTACCGTCAAACGCCTAAAAGATACGCCGTTCCCCCGAAACTATTTCCCCGAGGCATCCAAATTCAAACAGCCGAAGTCCGAGTTGCGTTCCCGTTGCTCCTCGATTCTGGCAGTCGTGAGGCCCGTCAACTCGCTCAAACTATGGCGTTGGATGCATTTAGAGGCCAAACGGTTGACGGCTAAATATCACGCATCTAAGATGTTTGCCCCCTCCCATTTTTCGGCATTGTGGCCCGGCATGCGCAGTTCACAGCAACTATGAAAATTGCACTTTTAAGACTTTTCCCAGCAAAAACCGCAATAGTTCTAGGTCTCCTGGCTGTGCTGCCAGGTTTGGCGCTGGCCCAGCCGACGACCGATCCTGAGAGAACGACTCTACTAAACGGTCTCAAGATAGTTTTACTTCCAAAGCCAAACGACACGGAAGTGCTGGTTAAACTGCGAATACACAGCGGCGCGGCTTTCGATTTGGAGGGAAAAGCAGGGACAACAGCGCTCCTGGGCGACATTCTCTTTCCCGACCCGACTACTCGGGAGTATTTCACCGAAGAAATGCGTGGGCAGTTACAAGTAACTACTGACTATGACGCCATAACCATCACGATGCGCGGGAAGGCCACTGAATTTGAAAGGATCGTTGAGATTCTGCGAACCGCCCTCGTGGCCACTGAGTTAACGCCCGCGAACTTCACGAAGATCCGCGACGGACGCATCAAGGTGGTCAAAGACACCAGCATCTCGCCGGGAATGCTCGCCGATCGGGCCATCGCTGCGCGACTTTATGGCGATTTCCCTTACGGCCGGCCGTACGGCGGGACAGTCGAGTCGTTGGAACGCGTACAACGCGCCGATCTTATGTTCGCTCGGGAACGCTTTCTGAATCCGAACAACGCGACGCTCGTGGTGGCGGGTGGAGTGCAGCGCGCTCGAGCCATGCGAGCCCTTCGGCAACTTTTAGGGGTTTGGAGGAAGAGCGAACGGATTGTTCCGGCGACTTTTCGTCATCCCCTGTCGGCCGACGCGCGCACGTTGATTGTCAACGGTCCAAATGATCAAAGCGTCGAAATCAGGCTAGCGGCACTGGGTCTCTCCCGGAACGATCGTGATGCGGCCGCCGCAGCGATCCTGGCCGGCGTTGCGCGGCAGCGTTGGGAGAAGGAGATTCCCGATCTCGCGCGCAGTCCCGTCTTTGCGCGGCATGAGCCTTATTTACTGCCGGGGATGTTTGTTATGGGGACGACAGTCGACCCGTTGCTTGCAGGGAAGACAATTGCAACAGCGCGAACCGTCATCAAATCGCTTATGACAACGCCTGCGTCAATCTCCGAACTGGAGCAAGCCCGCAGTGAAATTCTCAACGACATTAACAAGAAGATAGCTGAGCCTGATGGCGTCGCGAGCGCATGGCTCGATACCGACACTTATGGGCTGCCAAACACGGCCGAGCAAATGCGCGCGCTGAATCTCGTGGCGCCTGACGATCTTCAACGTGTTGCTAATCGACTTTTCAAGGAGAATACGTTTGCTTCGGTCGCCGTTGGCGATGCTAAGGTGCTCACAGCTGCACTCGAAGGACATGGAAAGGTCGAAGTGATGGGTGGGGTTGAACCTGCTACTCAGAACAAGCCGGGAACGAATACGAACACGCCTCAAACAACAACGCGAACGAAACCGTAATAAAGCAAATCATTCGCAATCTCGCTGCAACCATACCCGCATCAACTTCCGGTTAACTGTGTTTCAGAACGAAGGGGCAACGAACATCGAGCAAGCTCATCGCGTTCGCGACATGTTCGCGGCGATCGCAACTCGATACGATCTTTTAAATCACCTTCTTTCGTTCAACATCGATAAGAGGTGGCGGCGAGAAGTGGTGAAGTCGCTTCACGCGAACCTGCCTCAAGGCGAGACTCGGATACTTGATGTTGCATGCGGAACCGGCGATCTCTCATTCACACTTCGTGAAGCGGGAACATCATCAGTCGTAGGCTTGGATTTTTGCCGGCCGATGTTGCAGGTAGGCGCGACGAAAGCTTCGAAGCGGGGCGTTACCATTCCCTTTATTGAAGCTGACGCTCTTCAACTACCGTTCGCCGATCGATCTTTTGACGCAACAACAATTGCGTTTGGACTCCGCAACCTTTCGAATTACGAACAAGGCTTCGCAGAACTTCTTCGAGTCTTGAAACCAAGGGGTCGCGTCGTTGTTCTGGAGTTTTCCAAACCCACACTGCCGTTGTTGCGCCCGTTGTTCAGGTTTTATTTCACGAAATTGCTGCCGTTCTTTGGTGGATTGATTAGCGGCTCGCGTAGCGCGTACCAGTATCTACCCGATTCGGTTTCGCGTTTTCCCGGCCAGGACGAACTGGCCGACAAAATGGCTGAAGCAGGTTTCGTGAACGTGTCGTACAAGAATCTTTCCGGCGGTATCGCGGCAATCCATGTGGGGACGCGGCCGGAATAGAGATTGGTTGCTAACGACTAGCTCGTGCAACCATTAGAGCGCAGCCCGGGGAGTTACCCTACTGGTCGTGCGGTTGTCGGGGCCATACGACTTATCCAGGTCTTCTCTTCGGGCTACGTTCTTTTTATGCGCCCCATCCCCTCACCGCCTGTGTGATATTATTCTTTGGAATTCCATCCAACATTCTGTAGAGTCGCGCCACAGTGGGTTCAGCTTACAAGCATAAACTGTTCGGATACCTGCGGCGTTTTGCCATCTTCCTGCTGGTCGTCTGGACCGTTGTTTCCCTCGTAACACTACTAATCGAACTCGTTCCCGGTGATCCCGCTGTCTCAGTTTTAGGCGAACAGGCGACGCCGGAACAGTTTGCGCAGTTTCGAGAAAAGCATGGCCTCGACCGCCCGCCGTTCTTCTTTTCGTTTCCCAGGGACAATCAAGGTCAACGTCATTTCGTCTGGCACGGAGTAGACAACCGGTACAGCGAATACTGGTTGGCCCTGCTACGCGGCGATATGGGCACGTCATTCCGGACCGATCGTCCGGTGAGTGAGCTAATCCTTGAAAGATATCCCGCGACTATTCAACTCGCTGTCGCGGCCCTCTTCATAGCGATCCTAATAGCTATTCCGCTGGGCGTGGTCGCCGGAAAAAACCGCGGCACATGGATCGATAACGTTGCTTCGGTGGTTGCTTTAATCGGCATCAGTCTACCCGGATTCGTTATCGGACCAATGCTCGTTTATGTGTTTGCCGTCAAACTTGGATGGCTCGCGCCTTCGGGACGTTTTGATTGGACCGACTTCATTCTGCCATCGTTCACGTTAGGAGCAGCGCTTTCAGCGATACTGACGCGCATGGTGCGTTCTTCTGTGATTGAGGAGATGGGTGAAGACTACGTGCGAACAGCGCGTGCGAAAGGTCTAAGCGAAACCCAGGTGGTTTACAAGCACGTTCTGAAAAATGGCTTGATTCCGGTGATTACGATTTTGGGTTTGCAGTTAGGAATTCTACTGGCCGGTGCAATCATCACTGAAAAGATTTTCGGTTGGCCAGGTTTGGGCCTGTTGCTGGTTGAAGACGGCATCGGCAAACGCGATTACCGCGTCGTGCAAGGCTGCGTGCTGGTAATCAGCATTACCTACATCGTGGCAAACATGCTCACCGACACGTTGTATAGATGGCTCGATCCGCGGATAAGGGTTTCATAGGACGCATGAATCGTTTAACCATTGTCGGCATCGTGATCGTCTCAGTTCTCGTGATTGTGGCGATCTTCGCACCCTGGATTGCGACGCACGACGTGGGCGCGACGGATCTTTCAATGCGCTACCTTCCGCCCTCAGCGCAGCATTTGTTTGGTACCGACTCCACCGGTCGTGACATCTTTTCCCGAATCGCTTTTGGCGCGCGTATCTCTCTGGAGGTTGGGGTTATTGTCGTTTCGGTTTCAGCAGTCATCGGAACGCTTCTGGGCGCGTTTGCCGGATACTACGGCGGCTGGATTGATCGGGTGGTGTCTGGTTACGTATTCAATGTTTTTCTCGCCTTCCCCGGACTGCTGCTGGCCATCGCGATGGTTGCCTTCCTCGGGGCCGGTCTAAGCAAACTGATTTTTGCATTGTGCATCATCGGCTGGGTCGGGTACGCGCGATTGATTCGCGGCCAGGTTCTCAAAGTACGCGAGTACGATTTTGTTCAGGCCGCGCGAGCTCTCGGCGCAAGCGACGCGCGGATTTTGCTGGTCCACATCCTACCGAATGCTATTCAACCGCTAATCGTGCAGGCGAGTTTGGGAATGGCGGGAGCAGTCCTGTCAGAAGCGTCTCTATCTTTTCTTGGACTTGGTGTTCCACCGCCCGCGCCATCCTGGGGTGTGATGATCGAAGAAGCGCGTGATCTCTCAACTCTTCAGGCTGCGCCGCACGCTTTAATTTTTCCGGGGATTGCAATTGCATTGACAGTGCTGGCGTTCAATTTTATCGGCGATGGGTTGCGCGAGTATCTTGATCCTCGCCAACGCGCGAGATGACGTATTTCCTGATGTCCTCCCTTCTCCCTTTGGGAGAAGGGGTTGGGGATGAGGGCCTGGCGACCACCGTTCCCCACTTTTCTTAGCACGCGTTCTTTGTCCTGCGTTGCAGAACAAAGAACGCGTGATGTTTAGTGTTGAATCCGTTGAGCCAAACCCTTTCCCCTTGCCCTCTCCCAATGGGAGAGGGTGATAACACATTCGATAATTCTTCAATTTTGAAACCGTTACATCGTCCCGCAGTATGCGAAAACTTATTAAGATCTTCTTCTTAATCTTTGTCGGCGTCCTGGTCGGTTTCGTCGCTTATAACGGCTATCTCTTCAGTCGCGTCTGGTCTTTACGCTCAGGAAATCCAGTTACAACTTCATTGATTGAAGCTCGCACCGCGGAAGCGAGGAGCAAGGGTCAGGAGCCTCAACGCTTTCAAGTGTGGGTGCCTCTCGAACGAATCTCGCCAAACCTGCAACGCGCGGTGATTGCCGGCGAAGATAGCAACTTCGCATTTCACAACGGCTTCGATTACAAGGCGATTCAAAAGGCCTACGACGATGCGATGAAAGACGCCACGCGCGAGGCCAGAAAAGAAGGCGAAAACGACGACTGGCTGCCCAACATTCCTGAGTTCAAGCGCGGTGCGTCAACCATTTCCCAGCAGCTGGCAAAGAATTTGTACCTGTCGTCGCGCCGATCGTTTTTTCGGAAAGGTCAGGAAGCGATCATAACGATCATGCTCGAGCGCACGTTAAGTAAGCGTCGCATACTCGAAATCTATCTGAACGTGATCGAATGGGGCGACGGGGTTTATGGAGCCGAAGCCGCGTCTCAATACTACTTTCACAGATCCGCATCAGCTCTGAACGCAAGCCAGGCGGCTTTCCTTTCAGCCACAATTCCAAACCCTCGCACGGTTTTCAATCCACGTATCAATCCGCGACGTGTCGCACGCCGGCAACGGATCATTCAACGCGGCATGTCTTCGGTTAGGCTTCCGTAGGACCATTGCAGAAAGCTTATACAGAAATCTTGAAGCGCCGAAGGCGCGAACTGTGAAAGCCTGGGCCAACGGCCCAGGAGGATTTGGCCCTTTTAAACGCACTAGCGCTGAAGGCGCGCAATAGGTATTCATTCAGCGCTTTCGTGAACGCCGCAGAAACAAAAAAGGCCGCTCGTTCGAGCGGCCTTCATTACTCAATTAGCACACAGGCTGAAGCCTGTGCCACGTTGTTCTAGAGAGCGAACTCGCTGGCCATCTGCATCTCTGCCTTGCGAAGTTCAAATCGTGCCCGACCTAAGTTTCCTTCGGGACTAATCGCCAGCACCACGAAATAATCGCGGCCTAGCAGGCGCATCAGCACGACCGCATCATCAAGTGAGATAACCAACTCGTGCAGGTTACCCAGCCCGGTGTCGGTTCCAGCGCGCTGCGCGCTTCTCACCAGCGACGTGAATTCTGCTGCGGCGATGTCGAGGTTCGCTTCCTGACCCGCTTGTTTTAGCGAGCGCTCAACGGCGATGCCGTCGACACCCATGATGAGTGCACCGAGGCTGCCCTCGGTGCGCTCAATTATTGTCTCGAGTATTGACTTAAACATGGCAGTCACCTATGGACGCTGGCCGCCGAGCACTCCCGGACGGGCCTGAGTCGAGCCAGGCGCAGGCACCGTGGGCGTACCAGGCACAACCGACGGCGCCGGCATAAGTGAGCCCGGAGTCGATTGCGGTTGCTGTTGCAACTGGGTCGGCGTCGGTGTGTTGCTGGGTGGATTGCCCAACGGCACGGGCTGCGAGATGGTCTGCGTGCGCTGACCAGTGCTGATCGTTCCCGCAGTCGGACGTCCCTGGTAATCCGGACGATAGATGCGCGGAGTGATGAAGAACAGTATCTCGCTGCTTTGACGCGTCGTCAGTTTGCGTTTGAAAAGATTGCCGACGACAGGGATCGAAGCGAGACCTGGTGTACGTTGGCGGGTCACGCCTTCCGTGTCAGCCAGGACACCGCCCATGACGGTTGTGCCGCCATCTGGTACCAACACTTCGCTTTGCATGCGCTGGGTGTCGATGCCCGGAACGCCACCAACTGCAATACCCGTGTTGATGGTGTTGTTTTCGATAGTGACGCGGAGGACAACTGTGCCGACGTCGGTGATTTGCGGGGTGATGGAGAGACGCAGAGGAACCGAAACGAACGTCGTGGTTACCACTGCTGTTCCACTAGCAGCTTGCGTTGTCTGCACAGGAATCTGTGAACCACTTTCAATCTGCGCGGGCCGATTGTTCAGTGCCGTGACTCGAGGAGTCGCCACGGTCTTAGCCTCACCACGTGATTCAGCAAGAGTAATAAGCGCGCTGATTTGCGCAGTTCCAAATAGTCCGGTGGTCAATCCGATAACTGTGTTGGCCGCGGCAGCGCCGAGTGAGCCCAACGGCTGGTTGGTGCCGGCGAGTCCGCCAAATACGCCAAACGGATTTGGACCACTTGTAACACCTGTCGCTCCGCTGCCTGAACCAGAACCACCTGAGCCAGAGCCACCCGAGCCGGCACCAGTTGTTGAGACAGCAGGCAACGTAGAGATGTTTGCCAAGCCGCCACGGCCTAAATTTACGACGCCCATTGAGAGCTGCGCGCCGAGGTCGCGGCTGAAGTTGCGTTGCGCAATAACGATGCGAGTTTCGATTTCAACTTGCGGTTCCGGCTGGTCCAGAATCGCCGCGAGCTGACGAATAGCATCGATGTTTTCCTTCACGTCAGTAACGATCAAAGTGTTGCTGCGACCGTCAACCTCGATCGAACCGCGACGAGACAAGCGACGCGAGATAATCGGCAACAATCCCTGATCGCCGCTGCCGCCGGTGGCATCGCCACCCGCGCCGCCGCTAAAACTCAGATTTGTTGCACCGCCCGAAAACGCACCGGTGGAACCGGCAGCCTGTGCCAGCGTTCCAGACGCGCGCGCATAATTCAGACGGATAAACTCGGTGACGAGCGGCGAAGCATCGAGACGCGAGTCGTTAATAATCTTCTGCGTTTCCGATTCCTTCGCCAAAACATCGGTCGTCGCCACGCGCAGGATGTTTCCGTTAACTTCGACACCCAGACGGTTCGCCTTCAGGACCGCGTCGAGAGCCACGTTCCAGGGAACTTCCTGGACGTTGACCGTGACCGGCACCGCGCTGACCGACGAGTCGATAACGAAGTTCACGCCATACTGCTCGGTGATGTAGTTAAGTATGTCGCGGATGTCGGCGTTGACGACGTTTAAATTGATCGGTTCACCCATAAATCCGGGCTGGCCATAATTGCGTCCCTGCTGTGCCTGAGGCATTGGGGTCGGCGTTGGTGACGGCTGTTGAGGCGCGGCTACTGCGTTCGTGGCCACCTCATTTCTTATTGCTGAGCCGTTGTCCGACGCCGCAAATCCACTGCCGGCGCAGGTGAATATAAATACCAGGACGAGCGCAGTCCTTCTGGTAATAGTGTTGAGTCGAGACTGATAAAGCATCTTTTCCCTCCTTAAGGGAATTGCAAGACGGTGACCGCCACGCGCTACGCTCATTGCCTTTGCAGTCAACAGCGCGCGCCGCACAACGCGGCTTCGTCCGGGGTTGATTGTCAAAACTGCGTAGCTGGTTACCGATTGGAATTGCAGGAACTACGCGTGGAAGGACTCGCGAGTCGCGTTAAGCTGCGACGCATCGAGTGAAATTGTTAAGGCTTCTCCGGGGCCGGCTTTTGCTCGGCTGGTTTTGCGTTGTCGGAAGCCGCTGACGCTGCAGGACCACTCTTGACTGACGCCAAAGAATCGACCGCGTTTGGTTGGCGCAGGGGCTTCATCTCAACTGAACGTTCACGTTTTCCATTTGCAAACACTGTCTCGCGACGGAAAACCAAACGGCTGTCTTCGATGGCCACGAGTTGGCCGTCATAAAATTTTTCGCCAGGATAAATTACGTACGCGAGTTTGATCGGAGTGGCTTCGACGATCGCTGCATAGCCACGAGGCGAGCGAGAAATTCCAATTACCTGCAACTCGCTCAACAGAAAAGCTGTGGTCGGCTTTGGCGCCGCCACCCTCGCCATCATCGCTGCTTGCTTTTGCGCCTTGTATTGGCCGATTCGCTCTTGAATGCTGGGGGGCATGAGCAAACCGCTCTTCTTCACCACCGGGCGTGGCGGAACATACTTTACGAATGGATCGCGACCGCCTTTTGACTTGCGCGTCGTGGTCTTCGTTTCCGTCTCTTCCTGCGCCGCGGCTGTAAACATGACGGAGCTCGCCGCGAAAGAGATGACGGTCACGAGAATGGCGAATGCGAATCGAAGACTTTTGTTGTGGTTCATGATGCTTGCTTCCTGACAGGCTTGTATGGATCTGACTACTTATTTTTTAGGAGCTGCGGCTGGAACCTGTCCGGAACCGGCAGGCTGGTTGGTCGCTGGCTTCTGAAGCTTTTCGGC
Organism: Pyrinomonadaceae bacterium; assembly: GCA_963730985.1. Lineage (GTDB taxonomy): Bacteria > Acidobacteriota > Blastocatellia > Pyrinomonadales > Pyrinomonadaceae > PSRF01. The sequence continues at coordinate 720,407 of CAVSTX010000004.1, read as the reverse complement.
GGAGACGTAATACGCAGTTAGATCAAATGTCGCGTCGACGGTCTTGGCGCCTGAGGGCTTCTGTACCTGGGTAACGTTAAAATTCGTGATCGAGACGATGCGTTGATAGTGAGCAAGCTGTTCAAAGAATGCGCGCAGGGATGCAAATGAACTGGTCACGCTGACTTCAATTCTCTTGCCACTGTAATTGTCCTGCTGTACGTCGTCCTTAGGCAGAAACTTTCTGAGTACCAGGCCATTTGAGCGGGCCCGATCCTGTACGCCTTGCAACACCATCGTCAGCTCACGCTGCTCCGGCAGCAATGCCTTCAGTTCCTCGTACTCTTCCTGACGCGCCTTATAAACAGCACGGAAGTCGTTCAGTCGCTGGGACGCGATCTGTGCCTGAGCGTTTTTCGGTAAGAGTTGGGCAATCTCCGCATTGAATGTCTGTGTTTCGGCGCGCGTTGGCTTGGTAACGAAGTACCAAAACGCGGCGTACATAACGGCGGCTACCACCACGAAGATGCCGAATCTTAAATACCAGGGTTTTGTTTGAAGACTACCGAGTTTCATCTGCTTAATTCCTTCTGCGATATGGCAGTGTTAATTGCGATAGCGGTGGGCTTACTTTTTCAACGCCACTTGATTAGCGGCCGGTGTGGTTGGAGCTTGCGCTTGAGGCTTCTGGCCGAAGTTGCACTTGACCGTGAAGGCTACGACTTCTGCCGGCGGTGTCGCGGGATCGGTTGGCGAGTTTGGTGTCGATGGGTCGCCCGTGCGGTGAACAGTTTCGCGCTGCGTCTCAATGTTGAGGTTTGAGAAAAGGCCTGAGGAGAATTCGAGGCTTTGTCCAAACTTGGTGACTGAGTGTTCGTTAGGTGAGATGCCTTTGATCGTTAACTCGCCATCTTTTTGCTCGACGCTCTGCAGGTATAACCCGGGTACGCTATCAAAACGCAATTTGATCTCTTGCAATACCGCACTGGGTCCCTGTTGCGCGGCGCGGAGTTTCTTGATCGCGTCGATGCGGCCCTGAATGTCCTGCGCTTTCTTTTCCAAATCGGCCTGCTCTTTGTTAACCGCGAGCATCTGCTGGTTGATTCGTCGCTGATTCGCCAACTCATTCTCGGCGGCGGTGCGGGCAGATCTGGAACTCACGTAGTCGTAACCGGCGCCTAAGGTCAGCAGGCCGAATACTGTGAGCGCCAGTAGCATAGTCTGCACCCGAGGGCTCGCTACCCTGGCCTCGACCATTGCGGCCCCGGTTGGCCGATCGGTAATTGATTCAATCAGATTGATCTTAATCATGCCGCTTCCACTCCTCTCAACGCGAGACCGACGGCAATTGCCATATCAGGGACGATCTCTTTCATGTAGTCCGGGTCAAACTTTCTGCCGTCAACCTGTATCTGGCGGAACGGATCAAAAATCTCGACGGGAATCTCGAATCTCTTGCCCAGGTACTCGGGTAAGCCTGGAAGTTTCGAACCACCACCGGCCACCAGAATCTTCTGGATTGCTTCCTCATGCTCATCGGCGGTCGCTCGGTAAAAATCCATGGTCTTGCGAACTTCCAAGGCGAGAATGTCTGAAACTGTTTCGATGATCGGCTGGATAGGTCGAGGTTCAATACCTTCCGGCAACGGATATCCGCGTTTGACTGCTTCGGCTTGTTCGTATGTGAGTCCCAGCTCTTTTTGAAGCAGGCTGGTGTATTGGCTACCACCAACTGAAGCATCGCGCGCAAAAACCGAACGGGTACCGTTAAGAATGTTGATGTTCATCGTTGCGGAACCGATGTTCAGCAAAGCCACGATCTCGCCATCTTTCGGCTGGTAGTTCATCTCGTAGCAGTTCTGCAAAGCAAAGGCATCGACATCGATCACAACCGGCTGCTTCCCAGCCAATTGAATCGCCTGCTTAACGTTTGCGATCTTGTCGCTCTTGCAAGCGGCCATTAGCACGTTAAGCGCGTCCGAGGAAGTGCTCGTTACCTGGTAGTCAAGGTTTACATCGGAGATGTCAAAAGGGATGTGCTCTTCCGCGTGCCAGCTAAACGACTCCTGAAGTTCGTCTTCGCTCATCTGCGGCAGCACAATGTTTTTGACAATTACGGAGTGGCCACTAACACCAGCAGCTACGCGCGAGGTTTTGATCTGGTGCTCGTTGAAGATGCTGGTGATCACGTTAGCTACGTTGTTGAGCTCCATGATCTGTCCATCCACGATCGTGTCCGGCTGCAAATTCTCGAATCCGAGGTTTATAAGCTGGAGCGTGTTCCCTTTTTTCTGAAGCTCCACAGCCTTAACCGAACTCGATCCGATGTCGAGACCGACCAAAGTTTTCTTGCCCATGCTTTTCTTGAACATGATCTATTTATTCCTCACAGCGAAGAGAGAGCGAATTTTGTGTTGTTGTCGAAGACGGGCGCGAGCTTTCATCGCTCTTGATAGCCGGCTTTTGGATGGTTTGGGGTGAGTTATCAACTTAATGTCTTTCAAGGAGGCCTACCTTTTCGTCGAATCGTGAACGTTGGGCGTTCGGAGGCGGGGCGCGCGTGCGCAGCGATTCACGAGATGAAGTAGATTTTTGTTCCTGGTGGAATTTGTCTTCCGTCACGGAACGAGCGGAAGAAGTATCGGCAAGGTCTAACTAAGACAGCATCCTTACTGCCGTCGCCAAGCAGACTAACCCACCCTGATAAACATTGTCAACTGGATTTTTCATTGTTTAACCTAATGAATATCAATGGTAAACCCCTGCCGAGGTCTGGTCGCTCAGTCTTTTTTGGAATAATTCGGGCCAATTCCTGGAAATCAATGGCGGTGCAAAACTCGCTTGTCTGTCATCAGCGGCGCGGTTAGCATGCGGTCGATGACGAAAACGCGCCGGATCCTTCTAGTTTCCCTTCTCTTAATTCTCTTATTAGCGCTTTGGCTATGGTGGATGAGGCCTCGAAAGGCGGATATGGCGGTTTATGCACCAGCCGGCACGCTCATCTATCTCGAGTCGGATCGGCCATTTACAGCAGCCGAGAACATCACAACAACCGAAGCCTGGAGCCTCTTTGCCGCCGAAATGGGCGTTTCAGAAGCGCCCTTTCGTTCAGGCTTCTCAAAACGTTTCATCGAATGGACCGGTATTGGCCCAGTTGAGTCAGTCGTGTTTGCTCGATCGCAAATAGCGGTCGTAATCACGGACCTTGGAGCCGTTGAAGAGGGAGAAACGCTGAGAATAAAACCCGAAGGCGTTCTGATTGTAGAAACCCATACAGCCGAAATCCGGATTCGTAGCCTGGTACAGGAGACGCTTCAACGGTTCGCCGCAGAGACTTACGACCGGCCAACTTTTGCTCGCACGAACATCGACGGTGTTGAATATTTGGAATGGACCGCTCCCGACGGAGCACGGCAGATCGTCGCCGTTGTTCGCGGAAGCGTCGCCTTCATCGGGAACAGCAGAAAGGCCGTTCAGCTATGCCTTACTACATCTGACGGACGCTCTACTCTTCGCGAGGATCCCGAACTAAGGCGACAACGTTCACAGTTAAAGGCCGGCGATGCACTTGCCTTTGGTTACGTGTCGCCTCAGAACAGCGCGCGCTTGTTGTCGATTGGTCTTCCATTACTCTTTGGTCGCGCGCCCGGCGACGCCGATTTCCAGCGCGTAATTGGAACCGGTGCTGCCAAATTGTTTGGCAGTCTCGCCTGGAGCTGTCGCCGACATTCGACCGGATTTGAAGATCGATATTCCATCTCGCTTCAACCGGAGATCGTGAAGCAGTTATCAGCTGCTTTTGGCCCTGGAGTGGCGGCGCCGTCTGGCGCACAACTGCCGCAGCAGTTCATCTCGGCTACACATTACCGCTTTCAAAATTCTCTAAACGCGTGGCAGACATTGAGGACGACAGTCTCCTCGCATGTCGACGCTCTGTCAGCAGTTCTATTTTCTTCAATCTTGAAGTCCGCGTTACTCTCCTACGGTATCGCAGATCCTGAAGGCTTTCTCCAAAACACGACGGGCGAAATTGTAACTGTTCGAATGGATGAAGGCGGCGAGCGTACGCTGCTGATAACAACTCTTAAAGACAAGCCAGCGTTTCGACAGTTTGCGGCGAAATCGATGGGCCTTTCTGCTCGTCAGTCTTCATCAAACGTTGAGTTACTTGAAAGCACCGAAACTGAAATGGCCGCGGCGATATTAGGTGAACAATTGGTGGTGGGATCATCTGCGGACGTGCAGCGGTATGTGGATCAGACAATTACGAACAATAACTCGCAAGACAACAGAATGCGCTCTTTCTCCGTGTCCACTAGCTCTGCTCAAGTCGTGACTTACACAGACGACGGTGACCGCGTTCGCGCCTTCGTCTCCGCCCTGAGAACGATGAATAAGGTCGGCGTGACTGTGTCTGCTGATCTGGAACCAAAACTGGCGCGCCTTCCGTTTTCAATTACAGAAACTACTCTCACACTCGACGGATTTGAACGCGTAACACGTTCGCCCCTTGGTCAGTTTGGTTCTCTTCTCGCGTTGCTGGTTCCCGATCGATCAGCCGCTCCGACCGTTCCCTCTTCCAGATGAAGCAGCCTCGACAACTATTGATTGCGACAAAGAATGCCGGCAAGGCGCGCGAGATACAAAACGCGCTCGCATGGCTGCCGCTCGAACTTCGTTCGTTGGACGAATTTCCTGAAGTCGATTCGGTTTCGGAGACAGGAACAACCTACGAGGAAAATGCGACGCTGAAGGCCACGGAATATTCACGGCGGACAGGATTGCTTGCACTAGCGGATGATTCCGGGCTCGAGGTAGAGGCGTTGAATGGACAACCGGGAGTCAATACAGCACGTTATGCTGATCCAGGCGCATCGGACGATGAACGAATGGCACACTTACTCGCCGCCCTTGGGACGCAGCCGGGTGAGTTACGTTCTGCACGCTTCGTTTGTAGCGTAGTCCTGGCCGGAGTTCGGCTCTTTGGGGAGGAGACACACTCACCCGAAACCCACGTTTTGCATGTGACGCGAGGTGAGTGCGACGGAGTAATCGCTCGCACCCCCCGTGGATCAAACGGCTTCGGCTACGATCCGATATTCATTCCAGACGGATACGACTCGACGTTTGCCGAACTCTCCGATGAAATAAAGCAGGAGATTAGCCACCGGGCGCGCGCGCTGCGCTCAATGCGAGCTTTTTTGGAGACGTTTTTGGCTGCAACTTGACCGTTGAATACCCGCAACCTAGAATGCAAACCTCCGTTCAGGAGACATTTCGGGGCGTAGCACAGCCTGGTAGTGCGCTCGGTTTGGGACCGAGAGGTCGGAGGTTCGAATCCTCTCGCCCCGACCATTCATCTCCATCTTCCCTCCCCCGCTGTGATCTCGATGAAATCGTCAACCTTGCTCGCTTGAAAATTTTCGTCAAAAACGCCTAAAAATCGACATTTTGTCGAGACTTTGCGGCCTTAGTGTGATATATGAGTGGCTGAAAAGCTTTTTAATTAGTCTCATCGGAGGTGCTAGACCAGACTATGGCGACCAAAGCCGCGACAGGCAGAAAGCGCATGACGCAGTCGGAAGTTTTTAATCATTTTGCGGAAAAAACCGGCATGAAGCGTGGGCAAGTGAAGGAGTTTTTCGACGAACTCTACAATCTCGCATCGAGTGAAGTTAAATCCAACGGCGAATTCGTTCTCCCAGGATTCGGCAAACTCGTAAGGTCCGAACGGAAGGCACGCGAAGGGCGGAACCCGGCGACTGGCGAAACTATCCAAATTCCAGCGAAAACTACGCTTAAGTTTCGCGTCGGCAAGGGCATGAAAGACACGGTATTGCCAAAGAAATAATCCGCGTACTTAATTCTCTTCACCACCGTAGCGCGCCCCTCGTGCTGTCATAACTGATTGACACGAGGTGGCGCTTACGTCTTTTCCCCTCGATCTAAGGCAGTTTTCAGCTCATGTGACACCCTTTTAGCTGTTTCCTCCTGACCCACTTACCTGACCGTTGGTGCCCTCGTAAAAACATCTGGTAATTTCCGGTTTCGCTAGGTATAATCCCTGTTTCGCCGCACTACTACTTTTGTGGATATCGGGAACAGGGAGATCCCGAGCGGGAAATTGTTGCGAAATGCAACAGATCTGCATCCTCGTGATTGCTCCCCGCATCTAAGCTTTGCAGTAAAAAACACCGCAAATTTGCGGTTTGGAGGGTAAAAGGTAAACCGTGACTTTTGACAGACACTTGCCGCTAGACGAGCGGATTCTGAGAATTGATCATATTCAGGCGAGACGTTATTCGAAACTGACAGGAGTGGCCTTCGAGATAGCTACTCAAGGTATTCTCCGTCATCTGCGAGCTTGCGATCGAATGGACGTAAATCCCGACACCTCTGCCGTCAGAGAAATTATCGATGACGCGCTGAACGGCCGTCGTGTCTTCGCAGAGACCGCTGAACAAACGCAAGCTGCGTAACCAACGGTCCACTAATAATTAAGAAGAGATCGCTGACCTCTGGCGATCTCTTTACTTTTTTCAGGCTCCGAATCGCGCAATTCACTGTTTTGTTGACACCGTGATACCATCCAGAACTTCAGGCATGTGCCCCTGTAGCTCAGCGGATAGAGCATCTGCCTTGTTGGAGCCTTAATGAGGAATGTTTAGTTGAACTCATTAAGTGGACGGCCCCATATGCGGGGACGCCCTGAGAGCCTCCGGTACTTGAACCCAAGTAAAAAACCGTGAGGATTGGGTAATCCGCAGGAAACCTTTTGCAAGTAATGTGGCGAAAGGGCTCCTCAGAGACTATACGGGCCGGGACTGCGACGTCCAAGATATAGTCCAGCCAGCAAACCCATAAATCGGGCGGCCAGGGAAAGCCTGGTGCTGGATGCTAAGCAGAGGGCCGCAGGTTCGAGTCCTGCCAGGGGCATTTTTCTTAAAGTGTATGGCGGCTATAGTTCAGTAGGTTAGAACGCCTGATTGTGGATCAGGAGGTCGTGGGTTCGAGCCCCACTAGCCGCCCCACCATAATCCTCACTAACAAACACAACTCGATAATTTGGGAAACTATTCGCCGGCTTTAAGGTAGTCGCACGTTTGCACATGCTCAGGTCGAAAACCGATGCCGACCAGCCGGGCGGGAATGCGGCGCAGGAACGGGAACCTTCGAATCAGCCGGAGCGGCCACGGCAAAGATATGTCAGGTTGGCCCAGCACTCTTCCCATCACCTGGTTTTGAAGAAAGACCTGGGCGCCTTGAGTGATTTTCGTGGGCAACATTCGACGCTTCTGCACCCTTTGCAGATCGTCTAATGAAAGCTGTCTATCTCGGAGCGGCGCGGCAAGAATATTTGCTGCCGCGACAGCATCCTGAATTGCCAGGTTGATTCCGACGCCGCCCATCGGAGACATAGCGTGTGCAGCGTCACCGATGCAGAGCACGCCCGGCTTCCACCATTTTCGTAAACGATCAACAAGGACCGTCAGCAACCTGATCTCGTTCCAGTCCTTTAGTTCGTGCACACGTCCGCTGACAAAGGGAGCAATGCGAGCAACATCAGCACGAAACTGTTCCAAGCCTCGCGCTTTGATCTTTTCAAATTCTCCCTTCGGGATCACATACCCACATTGCCAGTAGGAATCTCGATTCAGCATTACCATGATCTTCCCGTCGACGATTCGTCCAAGAATTTGGACCTCATCTTGAGGTTCGCGGGAAATGCGAAACCACAAAACGTCAATTGGCACACCAAACTTCTGCACGGGTAGTCCTGCGCGTTCTCGAATGATCGAACTCCTCCCGTCGGCTCCCACAACGAGATCCGCTTTCACGTCGATGGAAGCGCCATTCGTATTAGCGCGAACACCGACGACTTGATCGGCGTCGTGAAGTAAGTCTATGACTTCAGTTTCCATTCGAAGATTAAATGTCGGATAACAACGCGCTTGTTGAACGATGAAGTCAAGGAAATCCCATTGAGGCATGAACGCGATAAATTTGCATCGCGTCGGTAGATGCGAGAAATCGGCAACGATAACGCTCTCGCTGCCGATTTGACCGCCAATCTGCTTTATCTCCTGGTGAGGTCTTTTCAGAAACTCATCGAGCACACCCAACTCATGCATTACTTCGAGCGTTGAGGGGTGAATCGTGTCACCGCGAAAGTCACGCAGAAAGTCGGCGTGTTTTTCGAGGACAAGGACTTCAACTCCTGCACGCGCAAGCAACAAGCCAAGCATCATGCCGGCTGGTCCGCCACCTGCAATGCAACAGTTGACTTTCATCGTGACGTCGTCACTTGCACTCGTCATAAGATCTAAGCCCGCACGCTACGCTTCTTTCCATGGACCAGCGTATGTCGTTTGATAGGGGGCGGAAACTGCTCCCGTGAGTTGCCAGTGAAGTCGTGTCAACTGGCGGATATGAAGAAAGTCGTGCGCCAACCAGGATGCCAGCAGATCTCCCGCTGACAAAGATCCGGTGGGTCTTTCGTGTCGATTGTCCCACGCCGGAGACGACAACGTCCGCAACCAAGCCAGCGAAGCCTTACGTTCGTCGAGAAAGCCGTCAAGCGACGCATCGAGATCGCGCTGGTTGTAACCCCGGCTCACGACCCAGCCTTGGGGATCAATCTTTGGCCATTCGGTGGTGCGGTCGCTCAACGACAGCCGCAGTCGCTGCCGAAAATCCTCGCGCTCCTCGTCAAATAGATGGTTAACGACTTCCAGAATCGACCATTTATCCGGCTCGGGTTTCCAACGCACCTGTTCCGGCCCGACAGACCGCACCAGCGCTTCGAATACAAATCTGTTCTTGTCGAGGCGTTCTATGAAATATGTAAGATTCATCTATGGCCCTCTAATTCCCAGTAATCGAGAACAAGTCCCTTAACGAGTGGCATCGCTGTTCTCATTGAGTAGCCTCCGGTTGCTCAGCAAGACAGGTTGCTGAATAATGCAACTCATCAAATAGCGATCAGCGATAGGAGTTTAATTGTGCCAGACGAGCAAAGAACTGCGAACAATTCGCAAACGTACGTTGCAGATGCCGACGAGTTTTCCTACGAAACTGTGGAACAGTTGAATGGGCAAGCCACCGTAATTCGTTTCCCGCTTGAAGATTCGCGTTTTCACGCCGGCGACGTAATTGTCGTTTTAGCTGGTGACGAGATCCACTTTCACGGAATGATAGGACAACTTGCGGACGGTTGGGCCACGGCCACGGATCGGCGCGGCTCGCTTCTGCCGGCTTCCGTTCAATAGATGGAGCTAATTTCGTGTGTAACCGGAGGGGTAACTCACGTCGACGTCCGGTCTTGAAGGAGTAATCCTCACGCGATGGAATCCTTTTGCAGGATGTGTCGAAAGATAAGTCAACGCAATCTGTCGATCTAGAGTAGAGATTAATTCTTTGATGAATGGATCGAAGCTTGTCGGCGCAGCAAGACCCTGAAAGAAAGCCCTGCCCCCCGTCTCGTCAGATAATCTTTTCAAAGAGCTCTGCGCATTGGAGATCAGGCTCATGTTTGCCGACGACGTCAGTGTCGGCGCAAAGAACGAATAGATGGCCACGCCTTTTCGCTGCGCTTCAAGGATTGCGCGTTGCAGGTCAAGGCTTTGACCCGCAGAACTCGAACTGAATCCGTGAGACAAATCCAGTCCATCTGAAACCAGGAGAATCGCGCGCCTTCCGGTTGGTTGTGATTCAAAACGACGAAGCGCTTCGATTACCTCAACGTAAGGGTTGTACGGCGCAGCGCTGGCAACACCCAGGGGCACACGCAAAGATTTTGCAGCCCGCTCGAGGTCGGTCGTGAACTTTTGTCGCAGTTGCAGACTGCCGGTTCGCAGGTAACCAACAGACACTCGAGATCCGCGCGGTAACCGGCGGATAAACTCACCCAGCGGTTTCATCTCGAGGGCGATCGAAGGGACCACATCGTCCTGAACCAGCACCATTACGGTGATCGGGGAAGCATTACCCATCGCGCGTATTGAGAGGATAGTTTGCGGGTCGCCGTCTTCACTCACCGCCAGGTCCACTGTTTGTAATTCGACTTCGCTGGGTGTGCCCTTCACGCGAATGGTGAGTGGTATGGTAACGGGGCGCGGGCTTAAGCCATTTGACAGACCAGTGACAGCCTCGCCACGTGTTTGTGCCTGCACACTTTCGAAACTTCCGAGGCAGAAGACAATTAAGAATAACGCGATTAAGCCAGTGTGATATTCCCCAAATCCAATTCGCTTCATATTTGCACCTCTTCCGCTCGTCCTGGCTCGCCATTATACAAGCATCCGCGGATTACAGCCGCACTTGCGGGACCCGACGCTGGCGAAGCGGCCACTTACCCGTTAAGATCAAACCAACTCGTGAACGCACCATTGGAAAATATTACTTCTGCTTCATCGCACGGCAAGCTACAGCCTCGCGACCAAATGATGGGCCAGGTGTTCACCTGGATGCCCTGGCTGTCGTTTGCAGCGGTCACACTGCCTTTGCCGATAATGTTCCTGATATTGTTTTTGGTATCGGCAACAACTGATTCGGCCGCCGTGTATTTGCTTCTTTCCTTTGTTTCGTTTGGCCTTGGTTTAGTTGTCGGCCTGTTGCTCCTGGCGGTTTTTTTCTTTTATCGCCGCCGGTGGCAAAGCAAGCTGCGCGACCGCCTGGCCGTTGATGGCATTACGGCAGCCGAAGTGCAATTCTTCGAGCCGGAATTGACTTCCGAAGAACGAAAAATCTGGCGTGAACTAAAGGCAAACAACCCGCTGCTGGCGGATGCCTACTGCGAAACATTGGCCTCGCGACTGACGGCCACCCGGATTGGCGCTCGCGCTCGAGGCGAGGTGCTGAGGATTGAACGGCAGATCAACAGGACCCGCAACCTGCATGATGTTGACACCTCCACTCTAATGGCGGACCTGCTATCCGACCGCGAGAGAGTTGATAAACTGAAGCGCGAGGCCGCAATCCGACTCTCGGAAGCGAAAGCGCGACTCCAGACTATTGAGGCAGCAGCTCATCGCTCCCTCAGTCAAAACGAAACTGAGTTAATGCTGCGTCGCCTTGCTGCCGCTCAGGAACAGTCACCGCTCGCGCTTCAGATGGCCGAACTCGAGCGGCAGGCCCTGCTGGAGCTAGACGCGAACCCCTCCACTGGCGCTGCGGATCCATCTCGTTAAGGTGTAGTCAGGTTTGGCAAACAATAAACTCCCGGCGCCAGCCTAATGGCCGCACCTTCGTCAACAAGCGCCCAGTTTCCAAGTCCAGCTTCAGGATTCGATAAACCAGTCACGCGTGCCAACTCCCCACGCACTGTCATACCTGCTCCCAGCAAATAGGCTGCGGCAAGTTCTCTCTGAGCCTCTTCCCTGCTGACCCGCGTTTTCAATTCATCGCCAAAACGGGCTTCCGTCAATGTCCAGATATAGGTAAAGACTGGCTGGTAAACCACGTCGCTCGGTATCACTTTGAAAGAACGTTGCAACTCATCTATGGCCCGGTTAAATGAAGCTCTATCGACGCCACTCTCCAACCGTAGATCACCGGTCGCCATTTCCCACTCCTTTCGAAGCACCTTAAGAATCCGTCTCGACGGTTCAGAGAGTGACCTTTCGTTCCTCCGGTCGATTCCCCACAAAGAGTTGAACTGAGGTATTAACCGTCGAGCTATAAAGATCGAACGGTTACCTTTCAACTTCCCGTAGTAGACCTTTCCCCGACGGAGCAGTTCGTCCTTCAAATTCCAGGCCAAACTCATCTCCGGATCCTTCTGAACGTTTCGCGGGGCGTGCGCGTCGCGGCGGCCGCAGACGGCGATGTAGAGCGATGGACCAAGTCGCCGTGCGTCGGTTAATGCCGAACAATATCCAAGCGAATCAATGAGACTTTCGGCCGCCGAAACCGTCTCGACACGACGTTCCGGGTCGCGACACCAGTGACGGTCTCGATGGAGTTCAATGTGTTCGGGCAAAGAGAGATGGGGCATGCGCGATCCGTCAACCTGATTTGCCTACTCTGTCACGCTGACAGGTCAGCTTGAATGTTTTCTTAAGCGCCGTCGAGGGCCCTCCCAACCTAAGTCGCTCTGACTCAACAACTTCGACGATTTTTCGTTAGCTGGCATGGTCGTTGCCAATTAGGCAGCGCCCGAAATGTCTGTGAGGGCGACAACCTTGAAAGGCTGCCGAAGATTACGACCATGAAACGAACCAAACGCTCACCACTTTTAACCATTGCAATTGCCCTGGCCCTGCTTGTCACCACGACTGGCGGAAACCTCCTCATAGGAAGTGCATTTGCCGGCGCAGACAAGCCAGGCAAACCCGAAAAGGTGTCTGAAACCCTTCGTGGTCGCGCAGCCAAAGACTCAGGTGAGACAGTCGGCGTTATCTTACAACTCAACTCGGGCATGAGTGGCCAACTCAATGCGTTGCTAAGCCAAAACGGCATTCACGTTAAGAAGCACTTCAAACACTTCAACTCTCTTGCCATCGATCTTCCTTTGAACGTTGTCGATCAGTTGTCAGCATTTGACGAAGTTCAGTCGATAACATTTGACGAACAAGTAACTTCATTAGGCCATGTGAGTTCCACCACTGGCGCAGACGACGTTCGTTCGCAATCACCCACCAGCGGATCGCTCGACGGTACCGGCATCGGAATCGCAATTGTCGATTCAGGCATTTATTCGGAACATAAATCGTTTGGTACCCGCGTTGTGTATAGCCAGGATTTTACTGGCGAAGGACGCGTCGATGATCCCTTTGGCCACGGAACTCACGTGGCTTCAGCCGCCGCCGGCAACGGAGTACTGTACAACGGGAATTACACCGGCATCGCTTCCAACGCCAACCTGATTAACCTGCGAGTGCTCAATTCGCAGGGACAAAGCACAATCTCAAAAGTTCTCTCTGCCCTCGACTGGATCTACTCAAACCGCACGGCATTCAACCTGCGCGTGGCTAACCTGAGCCTGGGCGCGCCGGCCATCACGTCATACAAAAATGACCCACTTTGCATCGCCGTCCGTAAGCTCGTTGATGCCGGTGTAGTGGTCGTAGCAGCCGCCGGCAACAACGGCAAAGATGAGTTCGGCCGAAAGCTCTACGGCGCAATTCATGCTCCGGGTAACGAACCATCTGCCATCACAGTTGGTGCTACTAATTCGTTTGGCAGTAACTCGCGCACCGACGACAGCGTGACGTCCTACAGTTCACGTGGTCCAACCAGAAGCTATTGGACCGACCGTTATGGCGTTGAGCATTACGACAATCTGTTAAAGCCGGATCTCGTAGCGCCCGGAAACAAACTTATCTTCGCGCAGTCTCCGAGTAATTACCTGGTTGAAAACGATCCGAGCCTCGACACCGGACTCGCTCCGGGTAAGAACAACCAGAAAATGATGTACCTGAGCGGCACATCAGTATCGACTCCTCTGGTTTCCGGCGCAGTGGCGTTGGCGTTTCAAGCCAATCCAAAGCTGACGCCCAACATGATGAAGATGGTGCTGTCATACACTGCGCAGCAACTGCCGAACATGAACACATTGGAGCAGGGCGCGGGTCAATTGAACGTCGAAGGCGCAATTCGCCTGGCCAAATTGATCCGTACTGACCTCAATAATTCAACCGCGCTGGGCGCTTCATTGTTGAAATCTTCGGCGCCTTCAGCCCAGTCGAGCATCGACGGAACCACCTTCGTTTGGTCGCAGGGAGTGTTGACCGACCAGGCTTACATAACAGGCCTGTCGCTGATTACCAAGTATCAGCAGGTCTACGACCTCGGCGTGCTCTTGTCTGACGCAACCACCATGAAGAGTGGCGTGTTGTTGGCGGACCTGACAATGGTTTCGACTGGTGTCTTGCTATCGGATTGTGTGCGTCTTAGCGACGGCACGACCATTAATAGCGGACTTAGCCTGCTTCCCGCCGGCGTCTTGCTATCCGACGGCGTGCTGTTATCTGACGGCGTATTAATCGCTGACGGCGTTTTGATTAGCGATGGCGTTCTGCTAAGCGATGGCGTTCTCATTTCGGATAGCATCACCATCAAATCCCTCCGCTTCTCCGGGGACCCGACCGCGTCCATGAAGTAGTCTCCCTTGCCCCTCAGGAACAAAAGCATCATGCACGCTTCCCCCTTATCATCTGAGAGCAGAACTCAATTTCTGCCGCCGCACGCCGGTCCTATCGGAGTGGAGACTCTCGATAATTCTTCGCTGGACGAGGTGAAAGAGTTTCTTAGCGCGCGCCCGCTGCACACGGCTTACCTCGCTGGACTAGTCAACGACAATGGACTTGTCAGTGAACAAAATCGCGGCATTTTTTACAGCTATCGCAATTGCGTCGGCCAGCTCGAAGGCGTAGCGCTCATCGGGCACGCGGTTTTGATGGAAGCGACTACAGATTTCGCGTTGCAGAGTTTTGCTGAGACAGCAAAGAGTTGCGCTAATGCGCACCTCATCATGTGCGAAGAAGAGCGACTCGAGAAGTTTTGGAATTATTACACAACGGGCGGTAAGGAAATGCGCCGGGCCTGTCGCGAGATTCTCTTTGAGTTGCGCTGGCCGGTTGAAGTGGCTAACCAGCCCTGCAAGCTGCGGTTAGCAACGGCTGACGATCTTCATTTGTTGATTCCGGTCCACGCTCAAATGGCGCTGGAAGAAAGCGGAGTTGATCCACGCGAGCACGATGGCGAGGGATTTGCAAAACGATATGCACGTCGCGTTGAGCAAGGCCGGACCTGGCTACTCACGGAAAATGACCAACTGATCTTCAAGGCGGACGTGGTGGCGGCGACAGCCGACTGCACTTACATCGAAGGTGTTTGGGTCAATCCTGAAGCGCGACGACAGGGATACGGCCGGAGCTGCATGTCGCAACTTGCGCGCATGCTCTTGTGGCAAACGAAATCGTTGTGCCTATTTGTGAATGACGATAACGAGGAGGCGCAAGCGTTCTACCGGCAAGCGGGTTACCACGTACGAACTGTTTACGACACTATTTTTCTCCAATAACTGTTCCCATTTTCATTGTGCGGAAATGATGACAACGAACTTCACACCAAACCTGTTAACTGCTGAGTCAGTACTTGTCTCAGGTCCTTCAGCACTGCCCTCACGCAGCAGCCGGGCCGGACACACGGGCGACTGCCGTTGGCAGCTCGAAGTCGTTGCAGATCAAATATCATGTCCGGAAGTTCAGGCAATCGTGCGGACAGTGTTTGCTGACTTGCTGCGACTGCTCGAGTGTTTGACGTTAATCGAGCGGCACCTCCGGCACGTGCACCAGGCGGATGCAACGTTTGCCTTCTTCAACTTAATTCACGAGGAAGCGCGCTCTCTCATCGAGTTTATTCGTGAGGATGCGCTGAATTGCGCAACCATACCTGAGGATTTGGCAGACACTCTCGATGGTGTCGCGTTCGCGCTCAGCCACGACTTGCGCCGCGTCTTTGAGGCGGACGGCTCCGAAACGAACCAAACCAAAGCTGCGCACGATGTCTTGAGCACAGTGCACCGCGCGCACGATGTGCTGACAAACTGCCTGCAACAATCCACCGTCAGCCTGGCGATCGTGTTTGATCACACGCTCGTGGGCGCGCGTCTCTTCAACAACTCAGACATGCGTTACCGGCAATCGCTGCAACTATGTCAGGACCTGCTGATGCTTACGCAGCTTATCGAGATGTTTCAACAGACTCGCGACGAAGCGGCGCTGGTTGACGTCGGTTCGGCCCTGGATCGCTTCCGTAGCGAAAGCATGGAATGCCTCATGTATTCCGATTGGCCGCAGTTTGAGAGTTTCTGCGAACGAATCAGCGTTGCGGCCGGCGACTACAAATCCCTTGGCCCCGTCCTTCATCAGTTTCAGTGTTACCTGGAAGCTTTACTCGGTCAGGTCCGCATGCGCGCTGTTCTGGTTGAAGCGTCTGCACCGTCCAGATCCGCTACCGGCCCCCTTTCCTCATCACTCGACTCACAAATAGAGGAGACAGTCTGGGACACTCTTGCCTTCGCAGTTTGAGTGTCCTCCGGACTTAACGGTTAATGCCACGTTCAGAAGAAAAACCAAATCACCGGCTGGCCCAGGTCTACTTGTGGTTGACCGTTGTGGCCGGCGGCCTGGTTTATTTTGTGTCGGCCTACCGCCTTGACCCGAAGATTCTCGATCTGCAATTTGCGGTAATTGCCGTTCTCACGATCTTTCTGGGGTCACGGATCTCCATTCGCGTTCCGCAATTTGATTCGCAGATCTCCGTCTCCGACGTTTTCACATTTCTTACGTTGCTGCTTTACGGATATGAAGCTGCAATTCTCATGGCGGCGACAGAAGCTGTGCTTTCCTCGTTTCGTTTTTGCCGCAAGCTTCAGACGATCCTATTCAACTGGGGATGCGCTGCCTGGGCCACATGCGTTACGTCTTACAGTCTTCATTTCGCTTTCGGCGACGTCGTTGCACTTCGCACGGCGCCGGTGTCAGCAAAGTTCGTTTCCGCTGTTGTCTTAATGGCCCTCGTTCAATACGTGTCGAACTCAGGTATTGTCGCGATTTGCGGGGCTCTCCAGGCGAATCGACCCCTCTGGGAGACGTGGAAGAAGCACTATCTCTGGTCTTCAATTACCTACTTTGCCGGCGCTTTGGCCGCTGCGGTGATCGCCACACTCATACAGGTATTTGGTTTTTACGCACTGATCGTTACGATTCCGATTATCGCCATTGTCTTCTTCACCTACCGCACTTACCTAAAAACTCTCGAAGCCTCAACCGCGCAGGCTGAACAGGCACAGCGGCACGTCGAAGAGCTATCTCACTACATCGCCGAACAGGAGCGAATTCGCGAACAGTTTTCCCAAATGGAAAAGCTTTCAGCGTTGGGCGAATTGGCATCAGGCGTGGCCCATGACTTCAACAACACACTGGCTGGAATTCTCGGCCGCGCGCAGTTGATCCAGCGAACGAATGATCCGGAGAAGATTGCGCGAGGGCTTAGCATCATCATTAAGACCGCGGAAGACGGCGCGAAAACAGTGAAGCGCATTCAGGATTTTGCCCGCCAACGTCGCGATCATGATTTCGAAGCCGTCTCAATCGATCAGATTCTTTTCGATGTCAGTGAAATTACGCGACCACGTTGGAAGGACCGCGCCGAAGCATCCAACGTGCAGATTAGTCTCGACCTGCAGATTCATTCGAAGGCGAAGGTAATGGGCGACGAGTCGGAACTTCGCGAAGTTTTGGTCAATATGGTTTTCAACGCGGTGGATGCGATGCCTCATGGCGGACAACTGACCCTTGCTGCTGAAGACACAGACGATAACGTCGTGATCTTCGTAGGTGACACGGGTACAGGAATGGCGGCCGAAGTTAAGTCTCGAATTTTTGATCCGTTCTTCACTACTAAGGGCAAAGCAGGAATGGGCCTTGGCTTGGCTGTCAGTTTCGGCATCATCCGCCGGCACGAAGGATCGGTTGAAGTGGAATCAGAAGTTGGCATGGGCACAAGATTCAAGATCATCCTGCCCAAGGCCGAGTTGACTGAAGAAACGCTAAAGGTGGAAACACAGATCCACGCCGCGCCACCAGCAATTCACACTGCAGACAGAGGTCGAACGTTCGACGCAAACCAACCGAAAATCCTGGTAGTGGATGATGAGGAGCCGATTCGGGAATTGCTAAGCGACCTGCTTGAGAATGAAGGTTGCCGAGTTTACCTGGCGCCGGGTAGCCGCGAAGCTCTTGGGTTATTTCAGTCTACCGAGTTTGATGCGATCTTCACGGACGTCGGAATGCCGGGAATGAGCGGGTGGGAACTTGCGCACGCCATTCGTGAGCGGAATCGCACCATCCCGATTGCTGTCATTACTGGTTGGGGAGAGGCCGTCGGCTCAGATGAACAAAAGGAAGCTCAGGTCGACTGGGTAATTACAAAACCGTTTCGTGCGGAAAAGATTGCCGAGTTGGCGGCGGAGATCTCCAAACGACGCCAGGCGCTGAAGAAACGCCCTGCACTATCAATTGTCGCTGCTTAATCCTTCTCAGGACGTCTTCTTACTTCACAATCTTCCAATCATCCGCTTTATTGCCAGTAGCTTCTTGACCACTGGAATTTTCCAGGTGTTTCCGGTATTCAATCGCCCGGCTTACGCTTTTCTCTACTGCCTCAAGAGTGAAAGGTTTTAACAGGTAGTCGAAAGCTCCCAGTTTGATTAAACCCTGAGCATGGTCTTGATCGCTGATGCCGGAGATGACTATGACAGTCGTTTGGGGGAATCGTTGACGAACGTGTCCTAACAATTCCAACCCGCTCAAACCGGGCATCGAGATATCAGTTAGCAGGACGTCATACGGATCGGCTTCGAGTCGCGCGAGAGCCTTCTCAGCCGTCTCCGCCGTTTGGCAGGCGTAATTCTCGGACAGCAGTTCGTACAGCGTATCGCGAATGTTGTCGTCGTCATCGACGACCAGCACTCTTGTCATATTGGGCCTCCAACGTTCAAATACAAAAGAACGGCCTAAAAGTTCAACTCTGTGCGTTGGGAGCGCAATATACGTGAGGTGGGCGACTGCATGAATAATAACACAGGCTTCAACACGATAAACAAAGGGCCGGCCGCAACGCAGCCAGCCCTTTTCTATTACGCCCAAACGCAATTCTTAGCGCGGGCCTGTAGAACGGATCGTTAACTCCGAACCGGGTTCGAGATCCAGATCGTCACGACCCTGAACGTACACCGATCCGGCACCGCCACCGGCGCCAAGAATGGCACCAATCGCCGCGCCCTTCCCACCACCGGCGATAGCGCCGATGATGGCGCCAACCGCAGTACCGATGGCCGCACGTTGGGCGGTGCGCGTTGTTTGGCTGCCCTCGCGGACCGAGCCTTCATTATCTATCGCGACCGTGTCGCCTCTGGCAGTCCGCACGCCTTCGAGAATTCCCGCAAAGCGATAAGAACGTCCATCGCGCAAACGGATCGTGTCGAAGTTAAGAGTTAACTGTGATCGTCCGGTAACGCGACCGCTGCGTTCGACAGCAGTAACATGCCCTTCGATCGTTGCTCCCTCATATTGAGACGGCTGACGAACGGTGGCCGTAAACCTGTCACCATCGCGCGCAGTTTCAGTTGAAAGGGTTCCATTCAGAACCGCAATGACGGTCTCGCCATTCGGAATGATGAATTCCCCTGTCGGGGTAGTTGTGTTCGGGTACGGCTGCGGTCCGGTGTTGATATCAAACCGTGCTACGTCGGCAATCTTGTCGTAGGTGCTCTGCACCTCGATCGCCCGTGTCACGCCCGGCACGTAAACGCGCCGAGTCACGCTTAACCTGCGTCCGTTATCAATCGGGTTGAACGTAACATTGAACTCGCTGGCGCGGTCGCCTGTCGAGGTGACGATTAACTGGTCACCATTCAAGGTTGCGCGGGCGCGCATCGTACGTCCACTCGCCGTTTCAACTCGTTCCACGCCGTCAGCGGTGAAAGTGATCTGCGGGGCCCTGGACGATGCAATCGTCACTTCGCGGCCACGTCGTTCAATGGCAAGTTGATCAGGAGACTCAAGGCGCGCAGCCAATTGATCGCGAAGCATGGCGCGGTCGCGATACGGAAGTGACCGTGTAGCTTCATCTGCGGCGCGAGTGGCGTCGTCACTACGCGACGGGTCCAACCGGTAAGTTCCGGTTAGCGCGTTTGTACCGTAGTTTCCAGAACCGCTTGGATATGTCGGATACGTTTGTCCGACCGCGGGCCAGCTCAGATTGAAAGCATTCGCGAGCTGATTTAGATCAGCGCGCACGTTATTCCAGTTTCGAACTACCGCTGCTCCGCGGATTTCGCGTCCTACTAACTGATCAATTGCGGCGGCACGGTTCAAGACTTCCTGTGCATCAGCAGTGCTCGACCGGCGTCGATCGAAGTTTTCCCTCAACCGGTCGATTGCAGTAGCCAGGTCCTGGGTCATCACGTCGACGTTGTTGTTGCCATATACGCCTGCGCGGGTTCTGGCATTCAGACTGTTACGAAAAATGTCGGTGCGATTTTCGATTCGAAGTATTAGTTGTCTGACAGTACGGAAGGTCCCTCGGTAGGTTTGTTGTTGTGCCTGGGCCAGCGTTGCTCCCGACGAAAGCAGGACCATCGCCAGCACGGCAACAAGTGTCTTTCTCACCATTATCATTTTGTTCGCCTCCTAATTTGCAAAACCAAAGGACCGATCCATTCGGCCCCCACGTCAAGATTCGCCTCAACCCTCAGCACGAATTCGGGACGAAGGTATGCGGCCACCAATCTGCCTAACAAGGAGCGTGCCATCGCAGCCTCCGGCACAAAAAAGCGATGAACACGGCATTTTTTGCGCATTCTTGCAAAGTGGATGTTCCAGAAGCGTCAGGTAATCGTTCATTACCGTTGTGTTATTCTGTTGCTGGAGGGAACAAAAAGTGGGCGCTGAAAATCAAAAGGCGGTTGTGCACCTGGCTGGACCTGACCTTTTCGTCGGCGTTACACCCTCAAATCACGCACTCGCAATCGAAACTGATTCCCAACGTCATTCCGCACCAACTCCAATGGAGTTGTTATTGGTCGCACTGGGCTCATGCACCGGCGTAGACGTGGTTTCAATTTTGAAAAAGAAGCGGGAAGTTGTGACTGGATATCGGGTCGAGATAACCGGTCGCCGTCGCGAGGAACACCCGCGTAGCTATGAGTCGCTTCAGGTTCATCATGTCATCACAGGTCGCAATGTTTCAGCTCAAGCGGTCGCTCAGGCCGTAAAGCTATCCGACGAAAAATATTGCAGCGTTGCGGCAACATTAAGACCGGCAGCGGAAATCGTTTCTACGTTTGAGATCATCCAAGAAGCGGCTACGAAATCAGCCGCGGGGACTATTGAATGAATCTGCCAGCGCTTTTATTAATGGTGTTCACATCCGGTTTGTTTGGTGGGCAAACTCTGCCCGAGCAGTTTATGTCCGCGGCGTTTGCGCCCGCGTCACCAAACACGCCGCGTGCAATCGAGTAGTGACGCATCGCTGGCCGCCGTGCGACGCGAAGACAAGAATGCGCGAAACGCGCGCGGCGTGATGACGCGTTTGTCTGCCGAGGAGCATTTACGGCGTGCCACCGTTTACCACAGCAATCGCGCTTTTGAAGAAGCTCGTGAACACTGGCAGGCGCTGATGACTTACTACCCGACCGATCCGCGCGTGGCGGAAGCCTTGTTCGGGACCGGTAGGTCTTATTTTCAATCTCGTCGTTACGCTGAATCGTTCAACTTCTATGATCGACTCGCTCGCACTTACCCCTTTACAAAGGAAGGTCGTGAAGGATTGAACTTTAGCGCCGCTGCGCTGCTCAGGATGGGCAGACCGTCTGAAGCTGCAGATCGCTACATTGAGTACATCAATCGTTTTCCGGACGGCGAACGAGCTGAGACGGCCCACTTAAATGCTATCGATACGCTTAGAGAGGCGGGTCGTACTCAGGAGGCATTAACCTGGGTCGGACGCACGCGGCAGCGGTTTGCCGGCACTCCGACTGAAGCGAATGCCATCTTCGGCCAACTGCGACTTGAAGTAGCCGAAGGAAACTGGAACCGGGCAGTGGCTTCCGCGGATGAGTTGCGCGCACGAGGCTTTCAAAGAGGCGTGGCAACGACGCCCGCCGAAGTTTCTTACTTGAAAGGCTACAGCCAGGAACGATCCGGAAATAAAGAAGACGCAATTTCTACTTATCTGGGGGTCCCAGGCGGAATCGATTCTTACTATGGTTGGCTGGCAAACGACAGGCTTAGCGCATTGCTGGAACAAAACCGACGAGCGGCACTGGCTGACCGTCTAAGCCGAAATGAGTCGCAGGCCGCCAATGTTGCCGATCGTTATCCTGCGCCTTATCGATTCGCGATCTTGTCAGCAGCGAAGACACGAAAAATCGATCCGCGTTTTCTGTTGGCAATCATTCGGCAGGAAAGTGTGTTTCGACCGCTCGCCAAATCACCGGCAGGCGCGCGAGGTCTTTTGCAGTTAACGATCGATGCTGCGCAAAAATATGCATCTAACGCCGGCATCAATAGCTTGCGCGAAAACCAGCTTTACCAACCCGAAACATCGATCACGATCGGAAGCGAATACATCGAGGATCTATTCAATATGTTTCCGAACATGCCGGAAGCTGTCGCCGCCTCATACAACGGAGGCGAAGACAACGTGGCGCGTTGGGTAAAGCGCGCGCGTCATAAAGATCCGGGCGTCTTCACTTCGGAAGTAGGGTTCGACGAAACGAAGGGTTATGTTCAGAAAGTCATGAACAACTACCGCGTATACCGTCAACTTTACAACGCCGACCTCACGCGACGTTGATTCCGACCTTCTGATCTCCGACTTCCGCTCTCCGCCCTACGGTTCCGGACTAAACCTTCTGTCTTCAAAACCAGTTGCGCCTTCCCGTCGTCGTAACGTATCAGGCCGGGGATATGGCCGCGGCATAATCCCAAGACGAACCAGCGCCGGGTAATACTCGTAACGAATCGATACTTCGCCGACAGCCCTGGAATCCAAATCCATATTCACCCAACGAACATCGTTGTGAACTGAGCGTCCGATGCCTGTCGCCGCATAATCATCGTCCGGAGCCGGAGACAAGATGCCTTTGTTCCTTGAGGCGCGTCCCTCGCTCGTCGTCCCGGCCGACGGTGCTTCTGATCTGTCCTGTCGCAAGTCTTCGCCTTGCGAACGGCGTGGGCTGGGAGGCGGTGTAATTGGCACGACCACCTGTCGTCGTTCGCGGAAGAAAACTGCCGAGATTACGCCGAGGTTCGAAGTTTGACCGAGTTTCGCTCCGTAGGAATCTTTTTCGTTTGTGAAGTAAAAGCGTCGGGCTCGTTGCGAACTCATCTGCCAGCCGCCGACAGTGATCGAGCTGTAAGGCTCTATCACCCACTTGCTTGCTTCCCATGCACTGCTGCGGCGAGCGTCGATCGTGTTCAGACCATCAACTGACAAAGAGACAGCAACGCGGGTTGGCAGCGGGTTACGCACGACAACTTCATACTCCGCGCCTTCCAGCGCCTCAACATAGCTTCGCCCACGCGCCTGATACTCCTCCAGCGGTCTCCCGTGCACGAGAATTTGGACATCGAATCTACGGTCCCACGTCATCCGGTGCTCCCCCTGACCGGCCGAAGCCGCCGCCTCAGTCCGAGTATTGGAAAAAACAAAACCGCCCAGGGCGGCCAATGCTAACGCTCCGATACCGAACATTTTCCACGAATTTCTCATGTGTTCCTCCTGATGCGAAATGCCATTCTCAGAGGAGGAACGTCCGGAAACGCCAAATCTTGCGAGCCCCAAAACCGCCGCCGGTCGCTTGGCGTTGAGTAAAGAAACCAAGAAGGCTACAATTACGCGCTTTCATTCGCATGTTCGACGTCGGTTTATTTTCGTCCCGGGGGCCAGTTTAATGGAATACGTACTGACCGCTACCAAGACTGAGGCTCGAGCAGGCTCTTATTACGACAAGATCGCAGCCTTCTATGACCTCACGTTCAAGCTGAATGGCTACGGTCGTTCTCTCGATCAGTATTTCCTAAATCACCCACTGCCGGTTTCGCGTGGGGCCAAAATTCTGGATGCCGGCTGCGGGACCGGATTGCTAACGCTTGCCCTGCTCAGAGCGATTCACTTCCCTGTGAGCATCACCGCGCTGGATCTATCCGCAACATCTATCACGGCTGCCCGCAAAGCCGTACAGGAGAGTCCGGGTCGCACGCGCGATGTGACGTTTGCCGAAGGTAATCTCCTCTCGCTTCCGTTTGCTGACGATTCGCTTGATCTCGTCGTCACCAGTGGCGCGCTCGAATATGTTCCTCTAAAAGAAGGTATGGCCGAAATCGCGCGCGTGATTGCGCCGGGCGGACACATGCTCCACCTTCCTTGCAGGCCATCACCCACAAGTACACTGCTTGAGATTCTCTTCAGGTTTAAGTCTCACCCACGGCGTGAGGTCTTAGGCGAGACTAAACGGTACTTCCGCATGGTCCACGAATATCGTTTCCCGCCGATGGAAATTATTGGCTGGAGCAAGACGGCTATGCTGGCGAAGAAAGTCTAGAGCCGTCCAGCGTCTCGTCACTTCGCAGGTACCAATCTTAAAATCCTATCGTCGTTGGCGGCGGGTGTACCGCGGCCGTCACGGTTTGACGTCGAGAAGTAGATCAAACTATCCGGGCCTTCCGCCACATCACGAATCCGTCCGTATTCCTTAGTGAGTAGATCGTTCTGACTCACAACCCGACGCCCATCGAGCACAACTCGAATAATGCGTTGCCCTCTCAGGCAACCGAAGAAGAAGTTTGAACGGAACTCGGGGAACTTGTTGCCGCGATAGAACGTTCCGCTGGCGGGTGCGCACGCAGGCGTGTATTCCAATAGCGGCGCCTCCATTCCCGCCCGCGTTTGCGTGTGATGAATGATCGGCCAGCCGTAGTTTTTCCCTTTCTCAACGATGTTCACCTCGTCACCGCCGCCCGGCCCATCAAAGCCGCTTGGACCATGCTCAGTCTGAAACATCAAATTGGTTCCCGGCTGCCAATCCAATCCTTGCGCGTTGCGATGGCCATACGACCAGATCTCGCCGCGGGCATTTGACTGACTTACAAACGGATTGTCAGAAGGTATGGTCCCATCGTCGTTCACACGTAGGGTTTTTCCCGCCAGCGAATCGAGTTGTTGCGCGAGCGCGCGCTCAGTCGCATCGCCGGTCGTAATGTACAGTTTCCCATCCGGCCCGAAGCGCATGCGACAACCCGCATGGTTCTCGGCAGCGGGAATACCCTCGATGATGGAGGTGCGTTCAGTTAACCCACTGCCGGTTTCCTTGTAGCGTACGATACGCACCATTTGTCCGCCGGCATCATACGTGTAGGACAAATAGAGCCACCGATTTGAAGCAAACTGCGGGTGCAATACCATGCTCATTAGCCCGCTCTCACCACTTGGCTCTACATCGGGCACGATGAAAAGTGGCGCAGGTCGCAGCTTTCCATTTTCGTAAACTCGAATGCGACCCGGCCGCTCGGTGAAAAACATGCGACCATCAGGCGCCCACACAATCGACCACGGCACTTCGAGGTTTGAAACCACGGTCTCGACGCGCATTTGGCTTTGCGTCTGAGGCGCGGAGATCACTTCCCCAGCGCCGCGGCCGGGAGGCGGACTTCCGCAGCCCGGCAACAGAAACAGGAGGCACACCATTGCGCAGGAATTTCTCAGCTTCATAGGAAACCTATCCGTCGACTTGTTGGGGGAAAAACCAGGGGGCTAGTGCTGAATGTATTCGTGCAAGAGCTTTATCTCGTCGCCCTGCTCGCTTAACTCCACGCGCATCAGATCGCGCATGGATAGCATGCCGACCCAACGCTCGCCGTCGACGACGGGAAGGTGGCGCGTACCGATCAGTTCCATACGCTCGAGCGCTTGATGAGGGGTTTCATCGCAATTAATCACGGCGCGCAGCTCACTCAACACTTCGCCGATCTTAATTGCAGAGGGATCGCGTTTTTGTACTACGACGCGTTTGACCACGTCCCGTTCAGAAAATACGCCGAGCAGTTTTCCGCTCTCATCCACAATGCACACGGCGCCGATGTTGCGCGAGGCCATGAATTCGGCCGCTTCCTGAACAGTGCTCGACTCTCTCATTGAGTAAGGCTCACGGTCGCGAATAACGTGACGGATCAGCATCATGATTGAGCCTCCAATGCACGGGGAAGAATTGGTTCGGACGGACGGCAATTATAAAAGAAATATGAGCCGCGTGTCTGTAGTGAAAACAGTAACAGCACACTTATCGCGCAGAGTCGCCGGCGATTTGAACGAATGGTGTCGTCGGAAAAAGACAGAATGCTATCTGAAGAGTTCTGCTTGCGCAGATGGGCGCCGGAAAGTCGTTTCCGAAGGCGCGACTCGTCTGCTGGTTTTATTGAAGCCGAGACGTTCTGAGTGAATCTTAAAAAGACGTTCAATTGCTGCCCAGTATTCACCTTTGCCGTGCATCCGTTCATGAAAAACACTCGAATTCAGTTTTCCTCCGCGGGCCTCTTTGATGCGCGCCAATACTCTGTCGGCCTTCGTCGGCAATTTTGCGTACAGACGTTCCTCGAAGTAAGGCGCGACACTTCCTGGCAGACGAAGCATGTTTATGAACGCGAGCGTCGCGCCGGCTTCTTTAGCTCGTTTGAGCAGAACAGGCAGGTCGCTGCTGAGTCCGGGAATCACCGGGGCAATGCCGATACCGACTGTGATCCCCGCCGCAGCCAGAGTCTCCATCGCATGAAAGCGCGCGTCCGGCAATGGTGCAAACGGTTCGACGGCTCGGGCGACTTCGCGGTCCGTAAACGGGATCGTAAAGAAAACGCCTACACGTGCGTCGCGTGTGAGTTGTTGAAGCACGTCGATGTCACGCCGAATCAACGCAGACTTCGTGATGATCCCAACAGGTTGCCGAAACTCCGCGCAAATCTGAAGGCACTGCCTCGTAAGTTTATAATGCGCTTCGAGTGGAATATATGGATCGGAAGTAAACGAGAAAACAATTTCCTCGCCCTTCCACGACGGTTTCATCAATTCCTTCTTGAGCAGTTCTGGAGCTTTCACCTTAACGACGATCTTGCGGTCGAAATCGGTGCCTGCCCCGTAACCGAGATATTCGTGCGTTGGCCGGCTGAAGCAGTATGTGCAACCGTGAATGCAGCCCCGGTAGCAATTTACTGTGTAATCGAAGCCAACGTCAGGACTATCGTTGTGAGTAATGATGTTTCGAGTTTCAGTCTCTTCGAACACTTCGAGTTTCGCTTCAGGAGGTTCGCCGAGCCATTCGACTGTATGAGTTAACCAGGGATTAGGCGGGTTCTCGATGTACTGCATAATTAAAACGCTGGCACGTTGCCCATAAATGCAAGTGTGTTTTATCTATGCAACACAGCTTACCAGACGCGTCCGGCACCTGCAATCCGCAAATTGCACGGATTAGAAACTGAGAACGCACGCAAGCGCTTCTTGTGATTCTTTGGGGCGTGTTACTTCTTAGCCGATGTATGCTTAATCGGCGTAATCTGCGGATGTTAATCCTTCTCAGCCCAGGTTACGAAGAAGAACCTGTACTTGTCCGGGTCCTGGACGGTAATGAACCTTCCGCCCCATCCTTCGTCTACAGGGGGTCGCAATTCGAACCCGCGGGCGAGCAGTTGGTGGTAATAACTATCAACGTCGTCAACGCCAAAGAACAAATTGACGCCTCTCCCACGCGTCAACATCGTCTCCAGATGCTGAGCGAGAGTAATCTTTAAAGCTCCCGCCGCGAGTGTTGCCATCGGCGGTTCTGCTTCAGCGTTGTGACGGACAATCTCGAACCCGAGCAGCTCCGTATAAAACGACAGCGACTCCTCAAGATTGTTGACTTCCAGAACCAGTAAATCCAACCCGGAAAAGTTCATGTTCAATGTGTCAGAGAAGTTAGTAAAACATAGACGCCGTAACCCATCCCTATCACTGCAATCCAAAACAGCGCCTCTTGAATTCTCGTATGGGATCGGATGGGATTGGAAAGTGCTAATGACGCATTGATTGCCCGCATTGCACTGCGCGCCATCACAACTCCAAATAGAATGATAAAGACTGAGAGAATTGCTAACGGCCACAGAAACCAGAACCACTGAATTCGCACCAGTACCAACAGAAACAGTCCCAGCAGCAAACACAAAAACGCGCTGAGCCCGTGGCCCATTAAGCCTACTTCCCTTGCCGCGGGTGCGGATTGAGGCATCGCATAAACGGCGGCCGCCGGCGCTGATCGTTGCGTGTCGTAATCGCGTCTTGTTTCTTCATCGCTCAGCACGCGATAAGCTTCGTTAAGCGACTTCATCTCCTCTTCGCTGCCACCAAGATCCGGGTGGCGTCGAGCCGCCAGTTGCTTGTAGAGCTTGTGTAACTCCGGTCGCGTGGCAGACTCATCCGCGCCGAGGATCTGGTAATAGTCTTTTGAAGAATCAAACTCGCTCATTCTGGTGGCGCGATTTTAGGTTCGACATTATGCGTTTGCAATACGATCTCAGCTGCGACGAACGTCGTGGGACCGATGGAGTCATTTGTTTGCAGACCCTGGCCTCTCGTAAGATTCGAATCGTATGGCTCATCAATTTGCTCCCGGAGACGATTTAGTCTTTCAACTCGAAAGCGGGTTGGGATTGCTTCGCATACTCGCGATTGAAGGCGAAGGCGTTGACACGGTTTGGCATTTACTCGCCTACGACGAATTCTTTCCCGACGTGGAATCTGCAGAACGCGCTCTGAGCAATCCCGAATCTCTTCAAATCAGAAATCCTCATATGGCATTGACCGATCGCGCATTTGAACGCACGCCCGCAGCGCGACTGGGAAATAGAAGTGTCGCCGAGAGTGAATTGACGGCCTTTCGAGATTGGGAACGCTCCCCTGAACGGAAGGTCTCCGACCGTTCTGCATTGCTCCTGCTGGGAATACGTTGATTAACGAATGTTGAATATGCAGCGCACCAACCGCCCACAGCTCCCGGTAACCTTAGTCTTCTTCGCGGCACTTTGGCTGTTAGCAACCCCGTCGCTGGCTGCGCGTCGTGAACGACTCATCGACAACTGGAAACCAACTCACTATCGCATAGCGTTGACACTCGACGACGGGTTGACGGCAATAACCGCGGCCCGCGCTGAGATCACGATTGTCAGTGTCAGAGGGAATCTAACGCAGGTAGATTTCGATTTCGGAGCAATGTCGATTGATGGTGTTTCCGTTGATGGGCAAACTGCAACTTTCGATCGTTCGGGCGCGGGCCTTATCGTTACGCTTCCGCGGGCTCTTCCTCGCGACTCGCAAGCCGTTGTGACAGTTTCATATCACGGAGTGCCTGCCGATGGTCTGATCCTATCAGCAGACAAAGCCGGAAAACGTTCCGCCATCGGCGACAATTGGCCCAATCGTTTTCATCATTGGGTCCCTTCTCTCGATCATCCCTCGGCCAAAGCTACGGTCAACTTCGTGGTCACGGCGCCTGAGCGAACCACCGTGGTCGCGAATGGAAAACTCGATAGAGTAGAGCCCTCTTCAAATTCAACAAGGACATGGACTTTTTCCGAGCGTGTGCCGATACCCCCGTATTGTATGGTGATCGCTGTCGGCGAATTTGCGGTAGTTACACCCACGGAGCAGGAAGTGACGCCGCTTGCGTATTACGTTCCCTTTCCCGATCGCGAGTACGCGATGCAGGGATTCTCGCCTGCAAATCCCTCGCTTAAGTACTTCACTGAAACTGTCGCCGCATATCCGTATGAGAAGTTGGCCTTGATTGTCGGCGCCACTCGTTTTGGCGGGATGGAAAACTCCAGCGCCATCGTATTCAGCAGCAACCTACTCGGTCCGCGCTCCGGCACGCCGCCATTGAGTAAGACATTTGGTATTCGCGAGGGCACAGTCAGTTTGGTTGCGCATGAGATCGCGCACCAGTGGTTTGGTGATTCAGTTACAGAGTCAACCTGGTCCGATCTTTGGTTGAGCGAAGGCTTCGCGACGTACTTCGCAGCGTTGTTTATACAGCGAACCGACGGGGAGGACGCGTTTCGACGCAGCATGTTGGAAGATGCAGAGGCTTATCTAAACTATGCAAAGAGAACTCGCACCCCGTTACACGATACTGAGACCGAAGATCTGATGAAGCTTTTGAACGCCAACAATTATCAGAAGGGCTCCTGGGTTTTACACATGCTGCGATATGAACTCGGCGATCAAGATTTCTTCAAGGGCATTCGCGCATATTACGCCTCGCACACGAATGGAACAGCAAATAGCGACGACCTACGAAGTGCACTCGAGAAGGCATCGGGGCGCCAACTGAAAAGCTTCTTCTCGAATTGGGTCTATGGCGCCGGCCATCCACGCTACGACTTGACGTGGACATGGCAAAGAAATACGAAGAGAGCGAGATTGTCATTACGCCAGACGCAGCCGGAGGCGGCATTCACCAACGCCGTCCCGGTTGAAATCGTGACGTCGTGCGGCGCTCGTAAAGTCGTCTTGAAACCTGCAAGCAAAGAACTAATTGCCGACGTCTTGTTGGATTCTGTCCCGTCGAAAGTGACACTTGATCCCGATGAGACGATTTTGAAGGAGTCGAGTGTTGAACGCGCGAACTACTTAAAGGTTAAACGCGGCGCTCACATTGCATCGTATCGAAATGTGCGTTGTGTTCCGCTGGCGCGATGAAGCTAGGCTAGTTGACCAGTGAAGCGGCCGCAAGCGGCTCTTCCCAACTGCAGGCTTTGAGACCTGAGACTTTCACACTAAGTTTTAAGGTTAATAACTTTCCTCACGAGCCCTAAGAAAATCAACGTGTTTGACAGTCTGTGTTGCCTTCCCTATCATCCCAATACTTGTCGGGGCGTGGCTCAGCCTGGTAGAGCGCACGGTTCGGGACCGTGAGGTCGGAGGTTCGAATCCTCTCGCCCCGACCAGTAATTCACTCAATTAACCCGCCGCGCTTACGTTTGTCCGCCTCCACATTAGGTCCGGAAGGTTCACAGACAATGCCGTTCTCTGAAAATGATACGGGCAAATCCGATTACTTCTGCGTGCCAACATGATGGTCGCAACGATGGCTGTTATGTTAATGACCTGAACCAAAGCAAATAGAGTATCGTTTCTAACAACGCTGTAACTCAAAAGCAGCGCGCCGGCCGCCAACCAAATCAGCCATGTTGTGATGCTAATGCCCCAGGCGCACCTCTCAACATAAAGGTGGCGCATTTGAGGTACGTAGGCCACCACAACGAGCGCTGTGCCAGCCCAACCTAGCATTTCGATCTTCAAAGACACGTCTCACTTCCCTGGACAAACAATGCTAATAGACCACAGCGGCGTCTGCTCGTCAGCATCAAGTATCGTAAGGCTCGGTCCCGGCCGCTCAACATCCTCCAGTCAAAGTCACCTCGACAGAAAGATTAAGACCAGCCGGGACTAGTCGCCCCCGCTAGACGGCTCGTTTTAGTTCATCGATGAACTTTTGCGCCTCTCGACGAACGTGGTCGGCCAAACGCGGATCGATAATGCTCTTTATTCGAGCCGCCTCAATGCCCCTAGCCGCTTTCGTCTTAAAGTCGAGGATTGTCTCAGCCGCGCTCAGAACTGCGCTGGTTTCGGGATTCTCGATCACTGAGTTGATTACGGCGCCAGGCTCGTGAACGACCGCCGCTGCCACTCCCCCAACGCCTCCTTGATGCAAATCTGCGAAAACCGTGCTCGCGCTCATTGCCTTTTCAATCAATTCATATTCATCCGGGTCAAGGAGATGGGCGATAAAGCGCGCGTGTTCATCCATGATGTTCGTCCAGAACTTTGTCACTTCAGCCTTATCAAACTCTGATTCTCCACCCGACAGCGTTTCGAGACGGCTCGTCCAACGTTCGGCTTCATGCTGTGTGTGATCAAAGAAGAGAGGCCACACAAGGCTTCGCAGTTGGCCGCTGCGTTGCGCTTCGCCTAGCTTGGCCTTGTATTCAGTGAATGGTCTGATTTGCTCTACCACATTGTTGGCAAATCGCTTCAGCTCACTTCGATCTGGTGGCGCGGCAGTATCAATCTGGCGATGCAGGACCGAGAATATTTCGGAGAAGCGTAGCGCTTCCGCCCGCTCTTTCGCAGCGATTTCCGGCGGCATCAGTAAAGCAAAGAAGAAGGCGTGCTCTGCCATGATGTCCGTTGCGAAACGAGCGTCGGCCCACGCATGAAGCCCTAAGTCGTCGTTGCCGGCGGCCGGGACAATAACCGGCTTCTCAAATTGGCCTTCCAGTTCTCTTCCTCCGCCGCGTGTATAGGTCACCAACCCTGTCTGGGTTTTCGTTGTAACTGTTGCTTGTGACATTACTTTCTCCTTTTGTGAAACCTGAATGCTTGCGGCGTGACTCCAACGCTACAACTCATCACTTCTTTCGCTCGTGAGCTATCGTCGGACCCAGTCGTTTATTAAGTGCGAGAACATTCGTTATCGCAGCATCAGCCGTCGAACTTGCTGCTTAGCCGCGCCAGGGCGAAGGCTCCTAACGCCAACCCAAAGTCACGCAGCGCAACGTCGTAATACCCTGGGATCATCAGCAGGTTAGCGATAATGAGTATGAGCCAGGCAAAAACGACATAAGCGAAAATCCTGGGCTTGAAGAAAACGCCCAACCCGGCAATGATCTCGATGATGCCGACCACCAACATCAGCTCATGACCATGACCGCCGACAAGGTTGTTAACAAATGGCGGTAAGTACTGCTCCCAATTCACGAGGAGATTCGAAAACTTGTCGAGCCCGGCGACTATGGGCGCCACGGTAAAACCGACGTGCAGTATCTGGTAGGCCTGATAACCGGGCTCAGAAACGTCGGCGCCGACCGTTGAGAAAGAATTTATTCCGGTTGGATTGTCGATGATGATGTGTTCCATTGTTTAGCATTCTCCTATGCCGAAAAATTTGGACCTCGCTGAGAACGATGTTTCTTTTAACTGGAGCATACTCCTTCCCAATAATAAGTCAAGTAGTACATTGACTTATTGTGTTTACCGCTAAATGGTGCGATACTGGGCCTCAAATGACCACCAAACTCGACAGGCGATTTTTCGACAGTACTCGCGGCCGGATCGTCCAATTAGTAAGAGGGTCGAAGAAGACAGTGACTGAGTTATCCAATGAGCTTGGGTTAACTGACAATGCAGTACGGGCACATCTGCTTTCGTTGGAGCGTGATGGGATTATCCGGCAGAGCGGTATGCAGGCAGGTACTCGCAAACCGCATTTTGCTTATGAGTTAACCGATGAGGCTGACAATCTTTTTCCTAAAGCTTATGACGCGCTACTGGTGCAACTCATCACCGTTCTTAAAGCCCAGCTAAAGCCGGAAGCGCTCGATCAAGTCCTTAGAGAAGTAGGCCGCTCGTTGGCAGGTGGTCAGACGCCCGGTGCGAAAAAAGACGCCTTAGAGCATCGAGCCGGCAAAGGACTTGCAGCCTTGGAAGCCATAGGAGGCGCGGCGTACTTGCACAAGGAAGACGACAGACTCTTCATACGCAGCGCGAGTTGTCCGTTAGCCACAGCCGTCGCCGAGCACCCGGAGGTTTGCCAGCTTGCAGAAACGCTCTTATCAGAAATAATCGGCGCAAAGGTGCAGGAACGTTGTGATCGGAGCGGCCCTCCCCGCTGCAGTTTCGAGATCGTGAAAAATGAGAAACGAGGAAAACGCAAGCGAGGCGGCTCGGGACGATGAATTTCAACGGCTGCGTGTCCAGCCGGTCGTGCAATCAATCTAACCTGGCAAAGCCCAGGCGTGCTGCGCCGAGCAGACCGGCGTTGTCCCCGCATTGCCCACGCTTAATCTGAACATTCGCTCCCGGGAGTGGGAAGGCTCGTCGTCGCATCTCCTGCGTTGCCTGATCTGCAAATAAGTCCCATCCGTTCGCAACGCCTCCGGCGATGACGATCATCTGCGGATTCAGCACGTTAACCAGGTTCGCCAGACCAATTCCCAATGCCACGCTCATTCGACGGAACACTTTGATGGCAAGCTCGTCACCCTGGCTCCCTGCTTTATGGATCTTCTCGGAAGTTAGCTCGTCAATCTTGTTGAGCAGTGATTCCGGAAAGAGCGGGAGTAGTTCGCTTGTCATGCGCACGATTGCTGTGGCCGATGCCCAAACTTCAAGACAGCCTCGACTACCGCATCCGCAAGCGACACCTTCGAGTGGATCAACCGCCATGTGGCCCACCTCGCCTGCAGACCAATCAGCGCCGCGCCAAAGTTGACCATTGAGAATGATGCCGCCACCGACACCCGTTCCCAGGGTTATGCAGATACTCGAACTCGCTCCTCGAGCGGCACCTTGCCACATCTCACCTACGGCGGCAGCGTTTGCGTCATTCTCAATTAACGCCGGACGCTGAAGTTCGTTCTCAATCGCTTCCTTCAAATTGAAGTTAGCAAGGGACGGAATATTCGGGGCAGTTAGAACGATCCCTTCCTCAACGTTAACCGTGCCGGCAACCGCTATTGAGCTTGTGAGGATTGCGCCGCTCTCACGCGTTTTGCTTTCGCATTCGCGCGCAGCCTCAGCCAGGGAAACCACTATCTCAATCGCCTGCACGGCGTGAGGAGTCGATCTCTTTACTCGATGATAGATTCGCCCATTTTCATCGATGACTGCTGCGCGCAGATGTGTGCCACCGAGATCCGCAGCAAATACGAGTCTCGTTTCTTTCGAGTGCGAATTGTCCATGGAGTGCATTACGAACTTACGGGTATCAGCTGCGCTTGCGCCCCGCCATATCCAGACCAACGGCCGCAACCAGGATGGCGCCCTTAATTATGTTCTGCATATAGGGCTCAACATTCTTAAGCGACATGCCGTTGTCCAGACTCGCCATGATCAACGCACCAAGAACGGCGCCAAACACAGTGCCGCGACCTCCCATTAAACTCGTTCCTCCAATGACGCAAGCGGCGATTGCATCAAGCTCAAGTAACTGGCCAGCGTCTGGCGACGCACTACCAACTCGAGCGGTGTAGATGATGGCGGAAACGCCCGAAAGCGCGCCCATGATGCAGAACACTGCCAACAGGTGCCGGCGAATGTTAATGCCGGACAGGCGTGCGGCATCAGGGTTTCCTCCGATCGCGTAAAGGTAGCGGCCGAACGTCGTGTTCTGAGTCAGGAAAGCGCCCGCTAGTGCAATTGCCAAAAAGATAATTACCGGGACGGGAATACCAGCGTAACGGCCCGGCGCTATTTGGTACGCGTTCATCATATAAATGAAGCCAACCACCGCCAGCGCGGGACCAATTATTCTGAGCAGCAACATGCCGGTGCTGGTCGCCGCAATACCATGTTTCTTTCGCGAACGACTACGGGAGAGGTTCAACCATACAATAGCGGCAACGGCGATAGCGGCAATTACCCAACCCACCATTGGGCCAACATAATCCTGTCCGATCGCCTTAAACGATTGCAGTTGAATAGGAATTGTCTCGCCGCGACTTAATCCCAGAATAACCCCGCGCCAGGCGAGCAACCCACCCAACGTCACGATGAATGCAGGAATGTTGACGTAAGCCGTTAGCGATCCCTGAATCGCACCAATAATAATTCCGGTGGCGATGCCCGCGCTGATGGATGGGATAAGGTCCCATCCCAACCAACCCTGAGTTATTGCGGCGATTCCGCCAGCGAGACCGACAACAGAACCCACGGACAGATCGATTTGACCGGTGACAATCACCATCAGCATGCCAACAGCCAACACGCCGGTGACGGCTGTTTGTCGCATGAGGTTAGAAAAGTTTCGGGGATCGAGAAAGATTTGATCGGTTGAGTAGTGAAAGAAGACCCAGATAGCGACCAGCGCGAACAGCATCGTGTAAGCACGAAGCACATCGGTGGGAATTTTGATCCTTCCGATCGTCGTCTGCCGTGTCAGTTCGTCGCTTTCTTTTATGGCAGTGAAGTCGGATGTGGCAGGTGGCCGGTCAATCTCAGGACGATTAGCTGAATCGTTCATGCCGCCGTCTCTCTTTCGCTCTAGGCTGCGACGCGACTTTGGCCGGTGGCGCATGCCATGACGGCCTCCGGAGTCGCGTTGGAACGGGTGAATTCACCGGTCTGTCGTCCTTCGTGCAAAACGATGACGCGATCAGAAAGGCCGAGGACCTCGGGTAACTCGGATGATACAAGCACTATGGCCAGTCCGGATTTAGCCAGCGCGTTAACGTGTGTGTAAATTTCCTGTTTGGCTCCGACGTCGATGCCGCGCGTGGGTTCATCCAGAAACAGAACGCGGGGGCGGGTTAAGAGCCATTTCGCCAGAACCACTTTCTGCTGGTTGCCCCCTGACAATGTCCCGGCGACTGTGAAGACCGATTTCGCCTTCACACGCAAGTCTTTCATTGCTCGCTCACCAGCGGCTGATTCGGCGTCGACGCTGGTAAGGAATCGACCGGAGATCTGTCGCAGCCCGGCCAGAGTCATATTGTTGAGAATGGTTTGATCCAATACCAAACCGAAACGCTTGCGGTCCTCAGTCACAAAACCAATTCCCTGCCGGATCGCATCAGCGGGACTTTTGATCTGCACGCGCTCACCTTGAAGCCGGATCTCTCCGGAAACAGCGCCAGGATGAGCGCCAAAGATCGCCATCAGTAAGTCGCTGCGCCCTGCGCCCATCAAACCAGCGATACCTAATACCTCGCCTTTTCTAACAGAGAACGTGACATCGTCAACCAGCTTCTTGTGAGGCAGGTCCGGATCGTTGACGGTAATCCCCGCCGCCTCGAAGACGACCTCACCCTTTTCATGGTTTACCGTGGGGAATATATCGCCGACTTCTCTTCCAACCATGCGCGCGATGACTTGAGACTGAGTCCAAGCAGCAGTTGGATTAGTGCCGACGGTCTTTCCGTCTCGTAGAACCGTTATCCGATCACTAATGCGAAAGACCTCGTCAAGCTTGTGCGAAATGTAGATCATTCCCACACCTCTCTCGCGAAGCTTCTGCAAAATCCCGAACAGCGTTTCAACTTCACTATCAGTCAACGCAGCTGTCGGCTCATCAAGGACCAGCACCTTAGCGTTATGAGAAAGCGCCTTTGCAATTTCAACCAGTTGCTGTTGTCCAATGCCTAAGCCGCGAACGGGCGTTTGCGCATCAATCGATAGATGCAAATCGTCCAATAGGGCACGCGCGCGTCGATTGAGTTCGTCCCAACGGATCAAGCCAAAGGTAGACGGCTCACGGCCGAGGAAGATGTTCTCGCCGACACTCATTTCTCTGACCAGCGACAACTCCTGGTAGATAACCGCAATGCCTGCCCTCTCAGCCTCGCGCACGCCCGCAAAGCGTTGGGGTGTTCCCTCGATGAAAATTTCACCGCCGTATTCAGGATGCGGATAAACCCCACCAAGGACCTTCATCAGTGTGGATTTGCCTGCCCCGTTTTCACCTACTAATGCGTGGACTTCCCCATGACGTAAATTAAAGCTGACGCCATCGAGCGCGCGAACACCCGGGAAAGTCTTCGTGATGTTCCGCATTTCGAGGAATGAAGTTTGCCCAGCGTCACTCATATGTCGACCATACAGCGCTTTGCACAAAAAGCCGCTTTCGTGATGCTTCGTGTTAATTCGTGGATCGATTTTGGCGTTGGATTAAAAGCGATCCACGAAATAACACGAAAACAAGATCCGCACAGTTAGCTAGTGTCCCCCTATTCAGGCTTCGGACATTTGTCCGCAGGAATGCCGGCACATATGTCCGCAAGCGTGTGATAACCGTCTTTCACGATCGTGCTCAGCATGTTGTTACGATCAACTGCCACTGGCTCAAGCAGGATCGCCGGCACTTTCTTGAAACCATTGTCGATCGTTTCCGTGGTCGTCACGGGTTCGCCGCGTGCCATCTTTACGGCAGCCTCAACTGCACCGTACGCGAGCGGTTGAATAGACTTGTAAACCGTCATGGTCTGCTTACCTTCCATGATCAATTTCAATGAAGCGAGGTCCGCGTCCTGCCCGGACACCAACACTTTGCCGGCCAGGTTCTGACCCTCCAATGCCTGAACAGCGCCTCGCGCAGTGCCATCGTTCGAGCAAACAACGGCATCCACCTGGTTATTAACGAGCGTCAGCGCGTTCTCGACGATTTTTAACGCTTCATTAGGTTGCCATTCTTTCGCGTACTGATCGGCAACTATCTTCACGTCACCACGATCAACCGCGGGCTTGAGTACATTCATTTGCCCCTGATGCAATAACAGGGCGTTGTTGTCAGTTGGTGAACCTCCAACAATGACGAAATTGGCAGGTTTCTTATTTACGTGATCGAGCAAGTACTTCGCTTGCATCTCGCCCATCTTCACAACTTGATGCGAGAGGTACAGATCGACATCGGAATTCTTTATCAAGCGATCGTAAGAAATTACGGGCACACCCTGACGGTGCGCGGCCTCGACGATCGAAGCGGCCACTTCGCCGTTATGAGGCGCAACGATCAGCACGTCGACTCCCTGAGTCAACAGGTTCTCGGCCTGCTTGATTTGCAGACTGTCGTCTCCGTTGGCTACCTGAACAGATATTTGATGTCCCAACTCTTTCGCACGCTTCTCCACCAGGTCTTTGTCTCGCTGCCACCGCTCTTCTTTAAGAGTGTCCATCGAGAAGCCAATGCTGATAGTCTCGTTTGGTCCTTTTTTCTTGCGGGCGCCAGACGTAGTTCCCCCACTGTTCGTTTGATCTGAACCGGATACACATGCCCCCGCAATCAGTCCGAAAATCACCAGGAGAGATGTAAAGATTGAACGTCGCATTGAAAGCATTTTTCTTCTCCACATTTTAGCTAATAGGAACCACCGAACCTGAACTGAGTCTGCAACTCAAAAGGCCCGTGGCACAAAACTCTGGAAACAAAGATTGCATTACCAGAACCTAAATACCCGCAGCGCAAAGCTTAAATCGACATACAGAAGGAGGGCAGCAGATTATCAGAGTCTCGGCGGAATTACATTACCTGCACTGACGCGTGACTCTGATTGAACAAGTTTTTCACAAAAGAAACAGATCTTTGATTCGACTGTATCCTGTATCTAATGTATTTTGTATGCAGTCTACTCAGTTGCAAGCGTTCTGGTTCATTCCCCCGTCCACCTTTCAGCAACCGGCTTCCCGACCCCGAGCCCTGGCGTAGTCTTAACGCAGGTGTTGGGCAAAGGAGAATCTGGCGAACGATCTATCAGCCTCAGGAGGCCCATTATGAATCGAAGCGGAAGTGCATTCGTCCGAATGTTTTTGCTTACCCTTATCTTCCTGTCTGCAATCCCGGCAGTGCATGCTCAATTCAAGGCTGGTGTTCAGGGAACGGTTTCCGACACCGGTGGAGGCTTAGTACCCGAAGCAAAAGTAACGATAACGAATACTGAAACCGGTCGACCGCAGGAAACCACGAGCAATTCCGAGGGTTTCTACCGGATCTCCGGACTAGCTCCGGGAACTTACACACTCACGACTGAGAAAGCTGGATACAAGAAGAGTGTCCTTGAAAACATCGCAGTCAACGCTGAAGCTGTTCAAGGTATCGATGTCGCACTCGAGATTGGCGATGTTACTGCCACCGTGACCATCGATCAGGGATCGGAAGCCTTCCTGGAAACGGAAAACGGCAGCGTAGCAGGCTCAATTACGACTCAGGAAGTCCGCAACTTGCCGCAGGCTGGGCGAGACCCCTATGAACTCGTGCGACTGACTCCCGGCATCATCGGTCTTGGAGCCAGAAGCGGCAGCGGCACATCGGTTGGTCTTCCCAACACTACCGGGCCGGGTGGCTCGAATGCAGCAATCTTCCAAACTGAGAATCAAGTACCGATTTCGGCCAACGGCCAGCGCCTCTCCAGCAACAATTTTCAGATAGATGGCGTAAGCGTCAACAGCCTTCAATTCGGCGGCGCGGCCGTAGTCACGCCTAACCAGGAATCCGTCAAAGAGGTGCGTGTCACCTCGTCGAACTACTCAGCGGAATTGGGTCGCAATTCTGGCGCCCAGATCGAAGTTGTTTCACAGAGTGGTTCGAACGATTTCCACGGCAGTGCTTTCTTCAAAGCCAATGACCCGAAGTGGAATGCGTTTAATCCTTACGGTGGTATTGGTCTTCCGCCTCAGCGTGTCGCTCATCGATTTCGTCAGTTCGGCGGTTCATTTGGAGGTCCGGTCATTCTTCCGCGCTTCGGCGAAGGTGGGCCATCAACCTACAGTGGCCGCAATAGGTTATTCTTTTTCTTTTCCACCGAAGCTCTACGCAACAGGGCGGTGGAAACCCAAATTGAATTCGTCGAAACGCCAAACTTTCGGCAACAGGTAATCAGCCAACGGCCAGGCAGCTCGATGGCTCAGATCTTTAGCACGTCCGGCATAGAGCCACGTATCATCAGTGTGTTGGCACCAAGTTGCGAGCGTTTTGGGTTTGATGTGAATCGCTGTCGAGTCGCCGGAAACGGATTGGACATCGGTTCGCTCACAGGAGCGACCGGCCAGTACGTTAGTTTAGGCAATCCTACGGGCGGCGGGTTCGATGGCATTCCCGATATTCAGCAAGCGTTAATCGCCATCCCTCGAAACGAGAAGGCTCAACAATACAACTTGCGCTTTGACTACAATGCTCAAGGCGGCGCGCAGTTTACGTTCAGCTCTTTCCGTACCGGCCGTAATGATCTCACTGCCGATTTCGGCTCTCGCGGCCGTCCGCTCTCTGACCTTGGGAACCAGCCGCAAAACACGGCGATAACTCTGGCCTACATTCAACCTTTCTCGCCCACAGTAATTAACGAAGCACGTTTCAGTTTCACGCGATTTGCGAGTGACCAGGTAGCGGCTTCGTCCAACACTAATTTCGGCATTCCCCGCCTCGAGGTCGAGGGCTTACCCTTTGATCGCATCCGTTTCGGTGCCGACCGGGCTGAGACCACACCAGCAATTTTCGCGCAGAACACTTACGAATTCCGCGACGTTCTGCGCACCGTCATTGGCAACCACGCGCTCTCGTTTGGTGGGCAGATTCGCCTGGAGC
Source organism: Pyrinomonadaceae bacterium (assembly GCA_963730985.1). Lineage (GTDB taxonomy): Bacteria > Acidobacteriota > Blastocatellia > Pyrinomonadales > Pyrinomonadaceae > PSRF01. Next base: position 679,759 of record CAVSTX010000004.1, on the reverse strand, counting down.
ACGACAACAACGATTTGAGCGGCGGTGCACGCCCTGTTTATTCGTTTGTCGGTCTGTTCAACCTCGCCAATGAAACGCCAATTTTCGAAGGCATCAACGCCGATCCCCGCACTGGTGGCCCGGCTGATGCCCAGCGTTTTTTCCGGACCGGCGACTATGCAGCCTTTGTGCAGGACGACTGGAAGGCGCGGCCTAACCTGACGCTCAATTTTGGCTTGCGCTATGAACTCTTCACGCCGCCAACTGAAACTGAAGACCGTCTCACGAACTTCATCCTTGATCCAGGTACACCATCGGGCGGCCGGGTAGTGGCAACCGACAAGCTTTTTGAGACTGACCGGAACAACTTTGGGCCGCGCTTCGGCTTTGCGTACAGTCCGGGCAGGTTCAACGACAAACTCGTTCTGCGCGGCGGTTTCGGTATCAGCTATAACCGCATTCCGAATGTGCTGTTCTCAAACACGCGCGGCAATCCGCCATTCTTCGCGCGCTTCAATATCTGTTGCGGCACGGCTGTTGGAGACTTCTCAACCCCGTTTGCCGGCGGCCTAATTCGCTTCGGCCTTGGCAGCAGTAATTCAGCGACCAGCTTCCCTGTTAATCCAGCGTTGGCGCAAGGCATTGATCCTGTGACAGGAGGCGTGCGCGGTGCGCCGGTGGAGATTTGGGGCGCATTCCCTGAAACGCCAAATTCTCACGTCTATGTTTATTCTTTCGAAGGTCAGTATGAAATGCCGTGGGATCTGGTTGGGTCGCTCGGTTATCAGGGAAGCACGGGACGCCGCTTGATTCGGCTCGTGGACCAAACGCTGATCACGACAATCAGCGGAGCAAGCTTCTCCAATGTATTCTTCCCTCAGCCGGACGTCGATTCCAGATATAACGGACTAAATGCGCGGCTGGCCAGACGCTTCGCTAACAACTTCCAATTTGATGCCAACTATCGCTTCAGTACCAGCCGTGACCACCTCTCTTACGAAGGCCCCGGGGGCGACACAAATCAAACCAACCCGGGCGATCGTGATTCCGAGTATGGCTACTCTGATTTCGATGTTAGACATCATTTCTCTGCCTCGGCTACTTATGAGACCAACTTCTTCCGCAGTGGCAACTCTGTCATGCGCGCCATTCTCGATGGTTTCCAGATAAACGGCATCGTGACGAGGAGCACCGGCTTTCCGTATACCCCCAAATTCTTCTCGGATTTGCGCCAGCCCAGTGGTCGCTTCTTCGGGCCGATTCGTCCGTCAGCTTACAATGGAGGTGCGCTTGATGATTCGTCTGACGATGCGTTCATTCGACCGGGCGGCAATTTCCCAGGTGGTGGAGCTCTTTACTTCACCTTAACGCCTAACGCGCCTCCCGGAATCGAACGGAATTCCTTTCGCGGCCCAGGCTACTTCAATATTGATGCGAGTATCGCCAAGAAGATTGCGATGCCGTTCATTACTGAAAGCAGCAATCTTGAACTCCGGGCCAATTTATTCAATGCCTTCAACATGCTTAATCTGGCGCCGATTCGCTTTTTCGAGGGTGGGTCCATCATCACTGACCCGAACTTCGGGCGTTCCTTACGTGGTCTTTCCGGTCGCGTAGTCGAATTGCAAGCCCGGTTCAGGTTCTAGAAAAATAAAGCCCTAATGGAGACGTAGTCATCTACCTCTCCGTTAGGGTCTTTACAATTAGAATTCGCCGGACGGGTCCGTTCTGGTCGACTTACATTTCGTAGCCTTCCCCTCTTGCGGACAAGGTTCATGCAAAAAATGCGCATGCACAACGGGCCATCGCGACTGAAGACTGTAACCACTTCTCGACATCTCCCGTCCACTACAAACCCGAGTCAGACACTGACATGAAGCTTACCCGGTTGATTCCTCTGCCTGTGATACTGCTCATGGCGCTCGCGATGGCCGCGATTCCCATGGCCCAGCAGCCGTCGCCAGCACAAACCGCCCGCACCCGCAGCCTGACGGAAGCAGGCATTGAGAGAAGAATTGATCAGTTACTCGCACGCATGACGCTTGAAGAGAAGCTGGGCCAACTCCAACAACTCGACGGTGAAGCCAACGGCAACTTTCGTCCGGAGCACGTGGAGATGGTCCGCAAAGGGCTGCTGGGATCAACGCTGAACGTTCGCGGTGCAGCACGCACCAATCAGCTACAACGAGTGGCGATGAATGAGTCTCGCCTGAAAATACCAATCTTATTTGGTTTCGATGTGATTCACGGTTACCGCACTGTCTTTCCCATTCCCCTCGGCGAGGCCGCAACCTGGGATCCGGCAGCCGTAGAGAGGAGTGCTTCGATTGCCGCGCGAGAAGCAAGGGCGGCGGGAGTCCACTGGACATTCGCGCCCATGGTCGACATCGCGCGCGATGCGCGTTGGGGAAGGATCGCTGAAGGCTCAGGCGAGGATCCGTTTCTGGGTTCGATGATGGCAACCGCCCGCGTACGCGGGTTCCAGGGCTCCGACTACAGCGCGCCGGACAAGGTCATGGCCACTGCCAAGCACTGGGTAGCTTATGGAGCAGCGGAAGCTGGACGCGATTACAACACCACCGATCTGTCCGAACGCACTCTGCGCGAAGTTTACTTTCCTCCCTTCAAGGCAGCGGTCGACGCTGGAGTCGGAACGTTTATGACTGCCTTTAACGACCTCAATGGCGTGCCTGTCACAGCGAATCCATACGTTCTTACCGAAGTCTTGCGCGGCGAATGGAAGTTTGACGGATTGGTGGTGAGCGACTACACGGCGGTTATGGAACTGATGTATCACGGTCTCGCGCGTGATGAAGCTGAGGCCGCAAGCTACGCCCTCAACGCCGGAACTGACATGGAAATGGTCAGCCGCTTCTATAACAAACAAGGAGCGGCACTTATTCGCGAAGGGAGACTTTCAACAGCAACTTTGAACGAAGCAGTGCGGCGGGTCCTACGCGTTAAGTTTCGACTCGGACTATTTGAGAAACCTTACGCCGACGAAGCGCTGGAAGCCAATTCGATATTCAAACCTGAACATCTTGCCGCCGCTCGCGAAATCGCCGCTCGCTCACTTGTGCTTCTGAAGAATGAAGCTGACCTTCTACCGCTGAGCAAGACCGTTAAGACAATCGCGGTCATTGGTCCGTTAGCGGACAGCCAGAAGGACATGATTGGTTCGTGGACAGGCGACGGTAAACCGGAGGATGCAATCACGCTACTGGCCGGAGTTAAATCAAAAGTATCCCCACAAACGACCATCAGGTATGCCAAAGGTTGCGAAGTGAATGATGATTCGACAGCCGGATTCGATGAGGCAGTTCGCATCGCTCGAGAATCCGACGTGGTAATTCTGGCTGTCGGGGAATCCGCAGAGATGAGCGGCGAGGCAGCCTCGCGTGCGTCGCTCGATTTGCCCGGCCAGCAAGTGCAATTGATCAAAGCTATTCATGCCACCGGAAAGCCGTATGCGGTTGTATTAATGAACGGTCGCCCACTTACGATCAACTGGCTGGCGGAGAATTCGCCGGCGATCCTTGTGACATGGTTTGCAGGCACACAAGGAGGACATGCGATCGCGGACGTTCTCTTTGGCGACATCAATCCAGGGGGCAAATTGCCCGTGACGTTTCCGCGTTCGGTGGGACAGCTACCCCTCTACTACAATCACAAGAACACTGGCCGGCCGCCGGATCCAAACAACAAATACACTTCAAAGTATCTCGACGTACGATGGACGCCTCAATTCCCTTTTGGACATGGGCTTAGCTACACGAAGTTCAAGATTGCGAACCTACGGCTCAGCGCTCTTCAAATCGGGCGAACCGAAAGTTTAACTGTGACCGCTGAAGTACAGAACGTCGGAAACCGTGCCGGCGATGAAGTGGTCCAACTTTACATTCGCGACGTCGCTGCGAGTGTGACGCGGCCAGTTAAAGAGCTAAAAGGTTTTCAACGGGTTACGCTACAACCCGGTGAAACAAAACGAGTGGAGTTTATACTCGGTCCCAATCAACTCGGATTCTACGACCGCATGATGAGATTTGTGGTGGAGCCTGGAGAGTTTAAGGTAATGATTGGACCAGATTCAGAGAACCTTATGCAGGCTACGTTTGAAGTTAAGTAAGCAAAGGATTTGAAATGAAATCAAATGGTGCAATGATGCTTCTCCTGGCTGCCGGACTGTTATTGGCAATGGCGAGCCTGCGAGATCTTTTCGCTCCCGGCTTTCTGAGTATGAGTCCTCAAGTGAAAAGCACACTCGATATTTCGATGCAGTTTGCTGCCGCCGCCATCTTTTGCCTCACTGCAATAGGGTCTTGGACGCGCCGCACGAATTAAGTTCCTGAGACTGGCAGAACGTACTCGGACACAGCGCAAATGAGCTTAGTCAAACCGGTTAGAGTCTCAGCATTGCGCTCCGCCCTGACGATCCTTTTGCTGCTAACGTGCAGCATCCTTCTTACAGCACAGACTGAAGCCGACCTGGCCCCAGGCGCACCAGGGGATCATGCGCGATGGACTAGTGCGGGTAAGCAAGCTGTTGGCACTTCAAACACATTGGAGTCAAAAGTTTGGTTTACCTTGCAGGGAGGCGCGCTCACAGAAGTGTTCTTTCCCACGGCCGATATACCGAACGTGCAGACGCTGGAGTTTGTCGTAGTCAATCCGGCCACCCGAAGAGTCGAGACCGAACGAGAAGACTCGACGCATCAAGTTCAGGTCTTGAATCATCACTCCCTTTCATTTCGGCAAATCAACACAGCAGTGCACGGCGCATGGAAAGTTATTAAGACGTACACCACCGACCCGGCGCGCAACACGGTACTGATTGACGTCAAGTTTGAGACAAAAACGGATGCACTCGCGTTGTACGTCTATTTCGATCCCTCCCTGAACAACAGCGGAATGCACGATACGGCCTGGACGCAAGGCGACGCTCTCCTGGCGAATGAGGCTGATAAATTTTCAGCCCTGCTGGTTTCAGGGGGCTTTACCGAAGCTACTAGTGGCTTCCATCGAGTCAGTGACGGGCTCGACCAACTGAAACAGAATGGACGGATCGTAACCGCCTATGGGCGCGCGGAAAACGGTAATGTCGCGCAGTTAGCTCGAATCAACCAACCCGCACAATTCACGCTGGCACTTGGCTTTGGTAAAAGCGCAGAAGACGCGTTGGCCGCTACGCGAAACTCCTTGACGAAGGGTTTTGAGGTTTGCCGGAAGCAATACGAGGACAATTGGCGCCGAGTAATTCGGAGATTGCCGAGGGTCGACCCGAAATACCAGGCGCAGTTCAACCTCGCGGCCCTTGTTTTAAAAGCGCACGAAGATAAAACATTTCGCGGCGCCAACGTGGCTTCCCTTTCTGCTCCCTGGATTACCGGCACCGCTGCCAACGAGCCTTACGTCGGCGGTTATCATCTGGTGTGGGCGCGCGACCTCTATCAAGTAGCCACCGCGTATCTAGCTTTGAACGACAAACCCGCCGCTGAACGCGCGTTGAACTACCTGTTCACCGTTCAGCAACGTGCCAGACGGCAGCTTTCCCCAAATCACCTGGATTGACGGGAGATCAATTGGCGATGCGGTTCAGATGGACGAAGTCTCTTATCCTTTAATCCTGGCTTACCAGCTCGGACGAACAGACCGCGAGACGTATCTCAAACACATCAAACGCACGGCGGATTACATTGTAAGAGTGGGCCCCGTGACGCAGCAGGAACGGTGGGAAGAGAAAGCGGGTTATTCGCCCGCGACGATTGCCGCTCAGATTGCCGGACTCGTCTGCGCTGCTGAAATCGCAAAACGCAACGGCGACAAAACTTCCGCTGCAAAATACCTCGACACAGCCGACGATTGGGCGCGCAATGTTGAGAGTTGGACGGTGACGACAACTGGGAAATATGGCGACGGAAATTACTATTTGCGTTTGACGCAAAAAGGGATGCCGGACGCTGGCGAACCCATCGAGCTCAACAACAACGGAGGCATAGCTGATGAGCGACAGCTCGTTGATCCAAGTTTCCTGGAACTGGTGCGGCTGGGCATCAAATCGCCGCGCGATCCGTTAATAGAGAAGTCACTCAAGGTCGTTGATCAAACCATTCGTGTGGATACTCCACACGGCGAGGCGTGGTACCGCTACGTTCGCGATGGCTACGGTGAGATGGAAGATGGGCGCCCGTGGAATTGGGACGGAAAATATACTGGCAAGGGACATTTGTGGGTATTGCTGACGGGAGAACGCGGGCAGTACGAACTGGCCCGCGGCGAATTTGGAAAGGCCCGCAAGCGCCTCGATGCGATGCTTGGTTTCGCTAATGAAGCACTGATGTTACCCGAGCAGGTTTGGGACAAGCCGAAAGGTCCAACCCGCGATTTGAAATTTGGCGAAGGCACTGGTTCAGCAACTCCGCTAGCCTGGTCTATGGCTCAGTTTATCCGTCTCGCTGTGAATGTACGCGAGAGAAGAAATCTCGACATGCCTGACATAGTGGCGGCGCGTTACGTTAAGTGAACTCTAAACACAGAGTGAAAACACCTTTGATTCAGATCGCGACATTTCGCAAACTTCTTTCCAGGTTGGTAGCAGTCTTTCTGCTACTGACCTCACTTTCTCAGTACGGTATTACGCAACCGCGTCACTCCGAGAGTTACAGCCAGCAGCTCACCCAGAGCGGGCGAAGTAATGAGAGCGATCAAGCTTTTCTTGAAGATCTTTCGCGCCGGTCGTTTCAATATTTCTGGGAGCAAGCCGATCCTCACACCGGTCTGGTTCCCGATCGCGCGCGAACGGATGGTTCGCCATTAGAAGAGAGTCACCGCGACGTTGCGAGTGTAGCGGCTACTGGTTTTGGTTTGACCGCCCTTTGTATTGCAGCCGAGCGAAAATGGATCACTTCCGAACAGGCCCGTGAACGTGTGCGCAGTGCACTACGCTTTTTCAGCTACAAGGCCTTTCATAAAAAAGGCTGGTTCTATCATTGGATGGACGCGAAAACGGGCGATAGGCGCTGGAAGAGCGAGGTCTCTTCTATTGACACAGCTTTATTGCTCGGCGGAATCCTGACCGCGCGGCAGTACTTTCGAAACGATCGCTGAAATTGTTCGCCTGGCCACACATATTTACGAGCGAGTTGACTTTCGCTGGATGCTGAACGGGCATGCAACGTTATTGTCGCATGGCTGGAAACCGGAGACCGGGTTTCTAAAACCACGCTGGGACACCTACAGCGAAGATTCAATTCTTTATATGCTGGCGATCGGATCGCCAACCTATCCTATTTCACCGAGTTCCTGGTACGCCTTTTGGCGGGACCGGTACCGGTATGAAGGATATGCTTACTTCACAACGATTGGCGTGCCTCTCTTCATGCATCAATACTCCCACGCGTGGATTGACTTTCGCGGCCGCCGGGAACTTAGAGGGGACCGCATCGATTACTTCGATAACTCAATAAGCGCCACGTTGGCCCATCGCGCTTTTTGCATGAACCTGGCGCGCGAATTCCCCGGGTATGGGCCAAATGTTTGGGGTATTACAGCTTCTGACAGCGCCAAGGGTTACCTGGCCTGGGGTGGACCTCCTCGCGACCCTGCCATCGACGGCACCGTAGTACCTTCCGCCCCGGGTGGTTCGCTGATGTTTACTCCCGAGCTTTCAATCGCCGCCCTTCGCACCATGAGAGATAAATTCGGGAAGGACGTCTACGGTAAATATGGCTTCATTGACGCGTTCAACCCCAACACGGGTTGGTTTGATCGCGACGTCATTGGAATAAATGCGGGAATAATTTTGCTGAGCGCAGAAAACTTGAGGACCGGAAATGTTTGGCGTTGGTTCATGCTGAACCGAGAAATACCACTCGCCATGAGACGAATCGGCCTTGTTCCCTACAAGGCCAAACGTTATCAGCCAACAATAGACCAGCGGACCGGCGGCCTAGCCTATCGCCCGGTCTTAGTGTGCCCCGTCTTCCTACCGTAAGACTCAGACAGTGATTCCAACCTTGTAACTATTTCGTCGGTGAGCGCGCCGGCTTTGACTCGCCACTTCCAGTTTCCTTCCACGGAGTTGGGAAGATTCATCCGCGCATCGGATCCCAAACCAAGTACGTCCTGCAACGGAATGATCGCTGTATCAGCAACCGACGCCATAACCGCTCGAATGAAGTCCCAGTTGATCTCGTTACCGTCGCTGTTCAAGTAGCGCAAACAAAACTGCCGTTCCGATTTGACGTCTTCAGCAGTACGCGTCGAACCCTCGTCCTTACTCGTAAACCAGCCTACGGTCGTGTCGTTATCATGCGTGCCCGTGTAAGCCACAACGTTCTTACGATACCGGTGCGGCAGGTTTAAATCGCTCACGTCCTTGCTGAAAGCGAACTGGAGAACGCGCATTCCGGGAAAATTGAAATCGTCGCGGAGTTGTTCGACGTCAGGCGTTATTACACCGAGATCTTCTGCGATGATCGGAAGTTCGCCCAACGCATTACGAATCGCGTCAAATAGTTTCCTGCCCGGCGCTTCAACCCAACGGCCGCGCTCAGCAGTCGTATCGCCCGCTGGAACTTCCCAGCACGCTGCAAACCCGCGGAAGTGATCGATGCGCAGGAGATCAAACATGCGGAGGTTGGCGCGGACGCGAGCGACCCACCAATCAAACCCGTTGCGGATCATTTGGTCCCAGTTGTAAATCGGGTTACCCCACAACTGGCCAGTATCGCTGAAGTAATCAGGTGGAACGCCGGCGACAACCAAGGGTCTTCCCTGTTCGTCCAGCTTGAACTGTTGAGGGTTGGTCCAGACGTCGGCGGAGTCATGTGCGACGAAGATGGGTATGTCACCGACAATGCGAATTCCACGTTCGTTCGCGTACGCTTTCAGCGCATGCCACTGTCGAAAGAAGAGAAACTGAAAGAACTTTTGGGCTTCAATCTCCTGATGAAGGCTTTCCCGTGCACGGGCAATCGCCTTCGATTCGCGATGAGCGAGGGGCGGCTCCCAATCGGACCAGGACGCTTCGGCAAATTGATGCTTGAGCGCTCGAAATAAAGCGTAATCGTCCAGCCACGCATTGTTTTTGTTAACGAAGTGTTCGAACTGGGTTTGCAATGGCGAGCCGGAGTTTTGCCGGTAATTTTCATACGCCTTGCACAACAGAGAATCTTTGAGTGGTCGAGCGCGTTCGAAGTCAACAACACCCTCAGGCGCGGCGACGCCATCCAAATCGTTTTCCGCCAACAAGCCGGCGGCAACCAACTTTTCCGGACTCACGAGCAGCGGATTTCCGGCGAATGCTGAATAACCTGAGTAAGGAGAATTGCCGTAGCCGGTTGGTCCGAGTGGCAACACTTGCCAGATCGATTGGCCGCTGCGCACGAGAAAATCTACGAAGTCGTGAGCAGATGGTCCAAAATCGCCGATTCCGAAAGGCCCCGGAAGCGAAGTGGGATGAAGCAAAATGCCGCTGGCTCTGGGAAAGCGCATCGCTTTTTTTGCAACAACGCTGAAGTGCCGCGTAATGGAAAGGAAACTAAAAGTCGATTGCTGTGCCGTTAATGCGATTCACGCATTATTGTTCACAGAGTTAGCTGCTGCGGCTTTTTCCTTGCGCAGGTGGCCGATGTGACGCCAGATCCACCATCCGGCCAACAACACACCGACGATGCCGATGACAAAGTCAAACCGATGAAACCAGGTCCGCAGCGTGTCGTCTTTGTTCCACTTTTCGCCGAGCTTTTGGCCAATGTAAGCGAGGCCGAGACACCATGGCAGTGAGCCTGCGAAGGTGTAGATGATGAATCGCTTGACGTTCATGCGCGCGACACCCGCGGGAAAAGCGATGAACGTTCGAATCGCGGGAAGCAATCGACTAGTAAAGATGATGATCTCACCGTGACGAGCGAACCAGCGATCAGCGATGTCGAGGTCGTGCTTCGAAACCAAAATATAACGGCCATACTTCTCAACGAATGGCCGACCGCCGTACATCCCGGCCCAATACGCCACCATCGATCCGAGCACGCATCCGACCGCACCGGCAACGCCTACTCCCCACAGGTTCATCTCGCCCTTGGAGACGAGATAACCGGAAAACGGCATGATAATTTCAGACGGCAGCGGAATGCAGGCGCTTTCAATCGCCATCAGCAACACGATGCCACCGTAACCGAGCCTCGAAATGGTAGCGACTATGAACGTCGAGAGAATTTCAATTATGCGAGCAATCATGTCTTAGATGCTTGGATTCGAGATGCTAGATACTAGTTATTGAGACCAGCCGTGTTGTCCGATCAGGGGCACAAACGCGCAGCCGCCATGGTCCTCTTCCTTTTGTCCTGTTGCCGTCTTGATGACGCGAACCAAGCGTTGTGATTCTCTTGAATCGCCCACAGGCACAACCAATCTACCGCCTATTTTCAGTTGGGTTACCAGAGGCTGCGGAACCAGTGGGCCACCCGCGGCAACAAGAATTGCGTCGTAAGGCGCGTTCGCAGCCCATCCGAGCGTTCCATCGAAACACTTAACAGTGGCGTTATGAATTCCTAGTTGACGAATTCGCGCCTGTGCTTCCCTGGCCAAATCCGCAATGCGCTCAATCGAGTAAACCTGGCCGGCAACCTTGGAGAGCACCGCAGTCTGATAACCCGATCCCGCCCCGATTTCGAGAACACGACTGTTCCCATCAACTTCGAGCAGTTCCGTCATGCGCGCGACAATATACGGTTGGGAGATCGTCTGGTTCCCGCTGATCGGGAGGGCGTGATCTCCATACGCGCGACTCTGCAGCGCTTCCGGCACAAATGCATGACGCGGAATGGAACGCATCGCCTCCAAAACTCTTTGGTCTCGAATGTGGTAGTGGTCGCGGAGTCGTTCAACCATCCGCTCGCGGGGAATGGAATAGTCAGAGGTTCTACTTGAAGGCTGTTGACCGGCTGTTTGCACTTAACTCAATTCAACTCTTGGAAATCAATTCTGCTTCGCTCAAGTAATTCCACGTCTCGAGCGCCGTCAGCGCGCGATGATCTGTCATGTCGCTCTTCAGAGGAGTGACCGAAATATAACCCTGGTCGATCGCGTGGTAGTCAGTGCCCTCTGCGGAATTTGAATTGAAGTATTCCTCACCGATCCAGAAATACGGCTTGCCGCGCGGGTCGATGTGTTCGCTGATCACCGGCCGAGCATTCTTAATTCCCTGCCGGGTTACCTTGACGCCTTTGATCTCCTTCGCAGGAATGTTGACGTTGAGGAGTGTCCCTTCGGGAAGTCCTTCCTTCAAAACTTTCCGGAGAGCGACGACAGCAAATTGTGCCGCTTCGCGAAAGTCGAAATGCTCTCTCGCCACAAGACTAAATGCTAATCCAGGAACACCGAGTATCGTCGCCTCCAAAGCACCGGCAACTGTGCCCGAATAGGTTGCATCGTCGCCCAGGTTCCCACCATGGTTGATTCCTGACGCACAGATGTGCGGGATTTCATCCTTTGGAAGAATTTTGTTCAGGGCCAGGGTGACGCAATCGGTAGGCGTGCCGTCAACAGTCCAATGTCTGTCGTCAATCTGACGGATGCGTAACGGGCGGGCGAGAGTCAAACTATGCGACGCACCGCTCATCTCCGAGGCAGGAGCAACAACATACACGTCGCCAACTTCGCGCAGTGCCGCTTCCAGCCTGATTAACCCGTTCGACTGGATGCCGTCGTCGTTTGTGAGCAGAATCCGCGTCATGGTCATTTTCTTAGCGCGCCAATCCCGTCCCACATCACTCTCGGAAACGCCACTTTATGCTTTTAACTCTGAGAACGAGGACAAGGAGAGACATGGCGCGACGCGCGCGCCACGGGCAAAACTAGTCTCGCGGGGTGGAACGCATGCGACCTTTTTTCTTGTTACGCTTGCGTGCAAGAGCTGATTTGAGTTTCGCCTTCTGACCGGGAGGGATAAAGAACGCGTGCTTCTTCGCATCCTTGATGATTTCTTCAGTCATCACTTTGCGCTTAAAACGGCGCAATGCGCTTTCGATTGATTCGCCCTGATTAATAGTAACTATCGCCATTCGCTTTCCGTCTTTCTCAAAATTTCGTCGCCGTTTGGGACGTGCTATTTAACACGTCTTAAACACTCTCGGTCAAGCAACCAGCTGGATCCCGCATTTACCGCTCCGGTCAGCCTCGGCTTTACGTAGCGAACCCCGCGAACAACTGAGTGCCCGCGGGGCTCTTATTCGTCCTGACCAAACCCTAAACCATGGCCGGCTCAGCAACTTCCTGCTTCTTGCGACCCAGTCTCTGGATTTGGACCGGCTTGTCAGCCTCTTTTACGTCGAGCTGTTTCTTCATCACCATTTCCTGGTACAGCTTCCGCATCATGACGGCCTCTTCGTGCGCCGTCTTCGGACCTTCCATTTCCGGCTTGTTTGGCCGGGCGAGGTCGATCGGATTCAGGACCATTCCATGACTCTTATCAGCAAGGTTAACGTCTTTGCCCCTGGCAAAGATTTCGTGACGGCCGTGTTCTTCATACCACTTCGCCACGGTCGCGTTCTGGTGCATGTTCTCAATAATGTTTCTCCAACCGATGCCCGTGTTGTAGGCGCAGAATGAAATTTCACCTTCCTGCGTGCCATACGGGATGATGCACATTTCTGTGCGTCGGAAATCGTAGTTGAAGAGATCCTGAAACCACATGCCGGCGATAAACAGGAAGTTCCAACGGTCAGAGCGGCGCTTCTCGATATCGTCCTTCGAACGATCGCCACTAACCTTGCCGTATTCTTTCCCGGTTAAGCCAAACGACTTGTCAAACTTCTTGAAGAGCTCGTAAAGGGTAAACTGCGACGGCGACTTGTACGGATCGTAATGCTTGAGCAGCGCGAGTCCCATCATCAAGTTTGACATCCACTTGCCGCGAGCAGCGTCAGTAATCTTCTGCATGTCCTTGACGAGTCCCGGAATATTCAGGAACTCAGGCACCGGACGCATTTCGCGAGTTTCCTTATCAACCATCACTGCCGTACCTACGCCGCAGTTTGGATGGCAGCCGCAAGACACCTGACCCCATTCAGCCTGCGGACCATGCACGAGGTCCGCGAAATCGGCGAATGCTCCCATGAGCGAAAGCGGAAACCAGTCGCGCGTCGGTTCAGTGATACCAACCTGGTTCTTAACGTCGTGCGCCAGGTGCGACAACGTGTAACGCTGCTGCAGGCGACGCTGCGGAGTAATCTCTTCATCACGTCCGGTAAACGAAACCGGCTGGAACGAAAGGAAGGCAATCTTCTTGGGGTTGTCCAAAGCAAAACGCACGATCGAACCAACCTGATCGTTATTGATGCCGTTTACCAATGTCGTGACCAGCACAATCTCAACACCCGCTTCGTGCAGGTTGTTGATGGCGCGCATCTTCACGTCGAACAGGTTACCAACCTGGCGGTGACTGTTCGCGTCGTTACCAATTCCGTCAAACTGAAGGTAAACGTAACGCAGACCGGCTTCCGCGGCTTGACGACAAAATTCCTTGCTCTTGGCAAATTCAATTCCGTTTGTCGCTGCCTGCACGCTGTTGTAACCAACTTTGCGTGAATACTTGATCGATTCGATGAAGTGCGGCGAGATCGACGGTTCGCCACCGGAGAACTGAACTGACATCTGCCGGCGCGGCTTGATCGAAATTGCGTTGTCGAGAATCTCTTTAATCTCATCCATGCTCAGTTCATGAACGAAGCCAACCTGGTTGGCGTCCATGAAGCATGGGTCGCACATCATGTTGCAGCGGTTGGTCAGGTCGACCGTTAATACAGCGCCGCGACCATATTTGATGGTGCTGGTTCCATGGTTGTGGAGCTTCTCGTCGTTGTGCGCATCGATATCGCGACCGGGGAACATCTTTTCGATATGGTTCAAAAACTTCACATCGATCGCCATCATGTCTTCGAAGTGACCGTGGATTGGACAATCCTTAACCATCCAGATCTCGCCGTCGCGTTCCACGATCTGCGCTTTGATTTCGCCAACCTTCTCGTTGATTAGCACGCTCACATCCTGTTTGCCGCTCAGGATCTGTTCGCGGGCTTCAATCACGCAGTTGGGGCACAGCGAATCGGTGGTTCGCGGCCAGCCAAGGGTCGGTTTGCTCTTCTGCCATGATTTCAACAACGGCTTGTCTGACCACTTGGGGGTGAACGACGGATTTGGCCGGTACTTATTGACCGATGCAATGATGTTATGAATGCCGCCGGCTGCTAACGTGAGGCCCTTCTCGGCGCGCTTGACTAGTCGCATTATCTTCTCCTCTAAACTGTCTGTTCTCGACTCCAAAACCACTTTCGAAGGGCCCAGATACACTCCGCCCCGAAAGTTTCCAATTTTGTTTCGCAATGCCTATGCCGCCAAGTATGCCGCCTAACGCGGTATCGAATACCTAGACTTATCGGCGTTTTTGGCGGCCGCGTTACCTTACAGAAACACTGATGGCGTGTCAAGACGACGCATGGCTGCTCAACGCCTTTGACGTGTAGCCTTTTGACCTTCGGGATTTTTTGAGGGTTAGGCGGCTAGACGGAAATCCAATTAGGCGGTGGGAGCTGCCTCCCCTATTTTTTGGGAGCGTAATAACCGATGCGGGCTGAGACCTGGTGCGTCGACGTGGTTGTCTCTACGCGGACTCGTCGGAACTGACCGTCGCGCCGGGAATCCAAGGGACTGTAATAGAGCGTGTACTGTCGCCGCAGCTCCTCCGCTACCTCAGCATAAATCTTTTCAAGATCGCTGAAGCTCGTCGGCTTATAGAGACGGCCACCTGTTGCGGCCGTTACGTCCATAAGATGTCGCTCACTCGCGTCAAGAGCCTCCAACCCGAGACGGAGATCATCGATACGAAGTTTGTTGAATCGAACTGCCGAATCCGAATCGGTTAGAAGCGCGTTCAGGTCCGCCTGTTTCTTTGCGCGTTCGATCTGGCTGTTGCTTATGACGTAAACGGCAGTCTGGGATTGTAACGCGGCTCGTAACGCTGCCTGGAAGGATGCTCCGCGACCACTGTCGATTCCGTCAGTAAGAACAATGATGGCGTGACGAGCATCGGTCCGCGGCGACTGGTCTCGCGCAGCCAGCAGCATGGCATCGTGAAATCTCGTAAACATTCCGGGCGCGATACGACGAAGAGCGCGCCGAAGTTGGACCAAACTCTTGGTCCAGTCCTGAAGCAACACCACGCGATCGTCGAACTGGATCAAACTCACGCGATCCTCGGGCGACAGATGCGTGGCGAAGCCTTCCGCCGCTCGACGAAAGTCGTCCAGGTTGTTTGCAACCGACGACGATGCGTCCACCAGCAATGCGACATCGACCGGCGCTTGCCGCAAACTCAGATCGCTTAACGGCTGCTCGACTCCATTCTCGAAGACACGAAAATCTTTGCGGGTTAGATTCGTGACGAGCTGGCCTTGCTCATTGCGGACGGTCACCGGCAACAACACTTCCGTCGTGTTGACGGAGATTACATCTTCGGGATCGATTTCCTCTTCACCGGGCGTGGGTTGCGGGGATGGTGAAGGCGTCGCTTGAGCTGACGCGGAAACCCAAGCGCCAAACACAAGCAGCGTGGCCAGAAACAGTCGAGCGAAACCGACTTGCTGCGGAAGTATGGCGCGACTTCGCATAGCGCTACTTCCCTTTTTTGGTAGTCGAAGGCCGGGTGTGACCAGGATCGTCGCCCATCGCCGCGGTCATGGCTGCAATGATGGGTTCGGTAACGCGGCGCCGCCGAAGCTCATGAAGCATGGGCGCGGAAAGATCAAAATCTGCGGGCGAGTCTTCGATTCTTTTGATGATCGTACCTTCGGAGAAACCTGCCTCAACTAAATTAATAACTGACTGGTTCGTCAGTGTCGGAGTCTTTTCGAGTTTGGCCGGCGCGTCACCTTCACTCGGCGGGCGAAGAATGCGAACAGTTGCGTTGCCGCTGGTTGTCGTCTCCTGCTCATTACCACCGCTCATGCCGCGACCACCCGAAGACGCTCTCGAGCCGGCGCTAC
Organism: Pyrinomonadaceae bacterium; assembly: GCA_963730985.1. Taxonomy (GTDB): domain Bacteria; phylum Acidobacteriota; class Blastocatellia; order Pyrinomonadales; family Pyrinomonadaceae; genus PSRF01. The sequence goes on along the minus strand of CAVSTX010000004.1, from coordinate 663,740 downwards.
CGCCGAAAATATCAGTGCCGCCTGGTTGGGCTTCAGGGTTTGTCCGCCGGCGCCCGAGCGTAGAATCCATGGTCCAATCGCCGTCGTCCATTACGAACGACTCCTGTTGCGCCAACATCGCTACAATGATGTTGTCACTCACGCCACTGCGTTTTAAGTCAATTAAACGATCGGGATCGAGATTGAAGCGGCTGGGACGATTATTGATGATCGTGATGACAGTCTTTTCTTTGAATCCGGCGCGCACCAACTTAACTATCGACGCGTTAGTTAGCGGTTTCTCGGTTTGTTGCGCATAGGACGTCAGCGAAGCGAAAACAATCGCGACTGCTGCCAGGCCGCACCTGAAGGCTGTCATCTTCATTCGTAGAACGTTTCCTTTCTATGTTCCCACGGCCGTCACCAACGCGGCGGTTTGACGACCTGTCTGCGCAGGTCTTGCGCGGCGGTAGCGATAGCTGATGCGTTTAACGTAGTCGCGAGTCTCGCGATAAGGAGGGACCTTGCGGCCATACTTCATCACCGCTCCCTCGCCTGCGTTATAACTTGCCAAAACCAAATCGATGCGGCCGTTGAATTGTTGAATCAGTTGCTTCAAATAACGTGTGCCGCCGGCGATGTTTTGAGCTGGATCACTCGGGCGGCGCACGCCGAAGCGCGCGGCAGTTCCCGGCATTAACTGCATCAAGCCACGAGCGCCCTTCGGCGACAGCGCGCGCGAGTTAAAGTGTGACTCCTGCTCCATCACGCAAAAAATCAAATATGGGTCAACGCCGAATCGTTCGCCATTCTGTCTTATCAACGTGTCTATCCGGCCATTACCGGTCGTCCAGCCACGGACTCTCTTAGTGGAAGAGTCGGATTCGGCAAGGTTTTCCAGCTCTCTTTCAATGTGATCGATGCGGGAGCGCTCGACAAAAACAGTCAGAGAGCCGCGGCGATACCAAACACCCGCCGGGGATTCGGTTGCGCTGTCAGCCTCCACTTTCGCTCCGCCTTTCAGGAAGATCCACGCCGGCTGCTCTGAGGATCCGGATTGCGTTTCGTCCTTCGACGGCGACTTTTCGGTTACCTGAGCGGTCTGTTGTTCAGGAATCGCCGGCGAGGCACTTCTTCGATCAACTGCTTTGACTCGCGCTCGCGGAAGCAGATGGCTAATTCCACCGAGGCGATACCAGACTCCCTGTTCACTTTCCCATGCCTCGTCAACGACGAGGCTGGTTCCGTCAACGAGTCGCAGTTTCACTTCGTTCGTGGTTGCGGCCGCCTCGGCAGGTTCTGCGGGCGGTTGTTTGGGTTTCTTCGGTTTCCGTGCGTAAGCGGAAGAACAAACTGCGACTACCAGGAACGAGACCGTGGCTGGTCGGATAATTTTGTTTATGGACCTTGGCATTTGAAGTAACCCGTGTGTGAACGTAAGTGCCACAGACCAGTCTGTGATTACCGGCTTGGATGTGCACAGAATCGAAAAATCTGTGCCGCGTCTTACAACTCGAGCGGATCCGCGAGCGTTCGTTCGATCATCGTCTCCTGCGTGGCAACCGGTGCGAACGTATGTGATGTACCGAAGTAATTGCGCCAGGCAACATCGATAACCTGTGGCGTCAGTTCAACTGAGTGGCTCTCAAATAGACAGATGTCAGTGGCGCGATCGAGCAGGTCACGCGGTTCGCATCCCTTCATCTGCCGGCGTTCGATCCGGTATTTATCCAGCACGTGGTCCAGCACCGCCTGGTCCACACGGATGCCGCGATTGAATGCCTGCGCTCTGAAAATGTCTGAATACGCTGCCGGAGTTGGCGGCTCGACGCGTGCGCGATAGCCCATGCGTCGCAGGAAGGCTTGATCAGCCAGATCTTTTTCATCGAGGTTGGTTGAAAACACAACGAGCTGCTCAAACGGGACCTCGATCTTTTTGCCTGTATGCAGCGCGAGATAATCCACACGACGCTCGAGGGGAACGATCCACCGGTTGAGCAGATCCTGCGGCGCCACTCGCTGGCGTCCGAAGTCGTCGATCACGAGCGTGCCGCCGTTGGATTTCATTTGAAACGGCGCTTCGTAAAACTTCGCCGCCTCGCTCCAGGTGAGATCGGCGTTTTCCAAAGTCAATTCGCCGCCGACAATAACCAGCGGGCGATCAATCAACACCCAACGGCGGTCGTATTCAAACGGCGTAACGTCTGGCGAAGCGATGCGGTGACAATGTGAATCAAAAACCCTGATGATCTGCCCGTCGATTTCAATCGCGTAAGGAATCCAAATCGCGCCGGGTAACGCGCCGTTAATGCGTTCTGCCACGGCCGTCTTTCCTGTTCCCGGCAAACCAGTCAGAAACAATGATCTTCTCGAGTTGATCACGCAACCGAGTGTTTGCAGCAATGTTTCGGGAAGGATCAGATCGTGGAATGCGTTGCGAACCGTGTCCATCGAAGCGGGATGCGACGGGATCGACTGCAGACGCATCATGTGACTGTAGTCTGCGAGTGTGACTGGCGCTGCGCCCGTGTAGCCTGAAATTGCCAGCAGTCTAACCAATCGGTCCCAGCCATGGTCCAACATGCTATAGCGCGTTGAGCCGACGGTTGTCTGAAGTCGCACTTCGATCAGCTTCTCACGATAAAGCTTTTGCAGAATCTCTTCTGTCAGCGAGCGAGGCAGATTAAGCCGTTCCGCCACTGCTGCGGTTGTCGGCTCCGGAAGCATCGCTACGTGTTTCAGCGTGAGATCACATAGAAAGCCTTCACCGACGCCGAGATCGGCCAGCTCTTCAGGCACTGGCGGGCCCATGCTTTCCACTTCCGCTCGAGACAGTATCGTTGTCTGTGTCATTGTCATGCCTCTGTTCGTATACCCGAGCCAAACTCAGGCAAGCTCCTGTTAACGCCCGGCGTTGGCCGAATTGGTAACCGTAACCGCAGCAAGCGCGTTGCTGGCTGACTGCGCTCGTTCCGGATTGCCCGTGCGTTTGTACAACTCGACTAGTCGCCTCAAAGCAACGGTGGATGAAGGATCGATCTTGCGCGCGTCTTCGTAATAACGAATCGCATCGTCATCTCGCCCAAACCGCTCCAGCATTCGTCCTGTGTTTAGGTTGCCCATGAGCGGTCCCGCCGCTCGCGCGAAGTATTTGAAGGCGTCCTGAAACTTACCGAGTCGACAAAGTGCCAAGCCAAGGTTATTGAGTATCCGTTCGTCTGTGGGTGCTAATCTGGCGGCGCGCTTGAGACGGTCAGCAGCAGCACGATAATTTCCATTTTGGTAAAGCGAGAAACCGAGATTGTTGAGTGTTTGCGCGTCCTCGGGTTCAACTTTGACAGCCCGCTCGTAAGAATCTTTGGCACGGTCCGAGAGACCCTTGCGGTCGTAAGCAACGCCCAACAGGTTGTGGGCTTCGCTGAGTTTCGGATCGAGTGATGCCGCCGTCGACAATTCGGAGATGGCTTCATTGTATCTGCCGTTCAAGAGATAAAGTCGGCCGTTATCGAGATGCTCCTGCGCCGACGCATTCGCCGATAGTTTCTTTCGATCGGGACTACGACTGTCTTCAACGCGCGCTACGGCGGTAGTCTCAAACTTCGCAGCATCCTCTTCAGTCATCCGCTGAAGCTTGTTACTGTCTTTTCTGCTGAATAGCCGTCCGAACGCTTTGAAGGGCGCCGTGATAACCCGAACAACCTTGTTTCCACCCTTCTTCTTTATCTCTTGCCCGTTGTCGTCTGCGTTGCCTGCCGGAGAGTCCGAGTCTTCGAGTGCATTGACATCGGGATCACCTTCGCGTTCCTCCGTAGCGGCGCTCCAAACAGCTGTTGCACCAAGGGTCAAGATGAATGCGATGAAAATAGCCAGCAAAGTTCGTCCGCGCATATTCGGCTCCTTTACATCTTCTTGAGAGTGTCCATTAACGTGAGAGCCGCAGGGCCGAGAATCGCAATAAACAGCGTCGGGAAAAGAAAGCAGGACAACGGGAACAACAATTTCACGGCAGCTTTTTGCGCTGCTTGTTCAGCCCGCTGTCGTCGTTTGGTTCGCAGTGAATCAGAAAATGCTCTGATGGCGCGTGCGATCGAGGTACCGAAGCGGTCCGTCTGAATTAGCATCGCCACCAGACTTTGGAGATCGTCTACTCCGGTCCGCTCCGCAAGATTGCGCAAGGCTTCATCACGGTCGCGGCCAACTCTGATTTCCAGGTTGGCGAGCTCAAACTCTTCACAGATGTCAGGGTGAACGTCTTTTAGCTCACTGCTCACTCGCACCATGGCCGCGTTCAGTCCGAGTCCCGCTTCGACTGTAATCACCATCAAGTCAAGCGCGTCGGCCAATCCCCAGCGCACCAGTTGCTGACGTGAACGAGTTATTCGTCTTAACACGTAGCGCGGCAGGAAAAAGCCAACTACAAACGCACCGAGTATCCAAAGCATCGCGCTGCTTATGGGTTTTCCCAGCACCGCGCAAACTATGGCCACAACGCCCGGGAAGAAAGCCAGCGCGGCCAGTTGAATGCCTCTAAAAATGATTGGCGCACTCGCCGATCGGAATCCTGCCTGCATCAACTGCTTCTGTAGCTTCTTCGCTTCAGCGGCAGATGGAGGGACTAACCGGCTAAGTGGCGAAGCGAGACGTTCAGCAATGTCTGCGGCGCGTCCATTGTCCTCGATAGAAATCTGCGGCAACGCGGTCTCGGAAGGGCTGTGCTGACCGAGTCGTTTCAGCCGTTCAGTCGCGGCGCTCTGCGGCCGGTAGAGAAGCCAGTAAACGCCCATCATACCGAGCGAGATACAAACAAAAGTCGAGATGGCGATAATAAGAAGCATGTTTATTAGCAGTCAGTAGTCAGTGGTCTGCGGTCAATTGCTTATCCGTAGGTTGACGAAGATAGTCAGGGGGGGTTGTGGGAAACTTGTAGTGGTTAGCTCGGTTAGATGCTGTATGGAACTGACCACAGACCACTGACTACTGACGAGTTTTCAAATTTTTATCCTCAGAATCTTTCTCACGATCAGCATGCCTGTTGCCTGCATAGCCATCGCTGTAGCGATCAAGTAGTGCCCTCTTGGATCCGTCCACAGCACACTCATGTATTCAGGGTTGAGGACGGTTATCATCACTGCCACGCCTATTGGCAAGCCACATAACAGCCAGGCTGACAGACGGGAACTTGTGGTCAACGTCTTCAGATCGCCGAGAATTCGGAAGCGCTCGCGAATTGTGTAAGCGACCTTCTCCAAGATCTCCGCCAGATTGCCTCCTGTTTCGCGTTGGATAAGCACTGCTGTTACACACATTCGGAGATCCAGAAGCGGCACACGTTGCGTCAGATTCTCAAGGGCCAGCTTCAACGATAGACCGAGGTTCTGCTCTTCGTATGTTTTCCGAAACTCCGCGGCGATTGGATCAGGCATCTCGGTCGATACCATGTGCAGTGCTTCCGAGAACGCATGACCGGCGGAGAGACCACGGCTCATCAAGTCGAGTGCATCCGGCAAGTGCTCGAGGAACGCATCAAAGCGCTTCTTGCGTTTCCACCACACATGAACAAAGGGGATGGCGGCAGCGATTAAGCCGGCGCCGACCATAAGAATTATGGAACCGTTGATGACGGACGCCGCCATCGCACCGAGCGTGCCCGCCAGGCCGGAAAGCATCACGAGGCGAGAAGGCGTGATATGAAGGTCCGCCTGGTCCAGCATTTGTTTTAATCGGACGACGGATTGGAGTCGGACCAGCAAACGGTTGAGCCAGGGAATTTCGCTCATCAGCTCATTACGCGCCAGAACAACTTCTACGTCTTCGCTGTGGGCTGAATGAAGCAACGCATCGGCTAGCCGCTTTTGCAGGCGCTCGCGTTTAGCGTCGGAGCTGCGCGTGGCCAAAAGGTACGCGCCCAGCACCAGGAAAAGCCCAAACAAAAATACCAGGAAGGAGACAAGCATTTTGATTTACATCTCCTCGAAGAAAACTCGTGGCAGTTGCATGCCGCACGCTTTGAGTCGTTCGGCGAAGCGCGGACGAATTCCGGTTGGACGGAAGCGACCAATTACCGTGCCTTGCGCATCCACTCCCGTGCGTTCGTACTGGAAGATTTCCTGCATCGTGATCGTGTCGCCTTCCATGCCGGTGATCTCTGATATGGAGGTAAGTCTCCGGCTACCGTCGGAAAGACGGGCGACCTGCACCACGAGGTTGATTGCGGCAGCAACTTGCTGGCGCATCGCGCGATCAGACAAACGCATGCCGGTCATCTGAATCATCGTTTCCAAGCGTGCCAGTGAATCACGTGGCGTGTTCGCGTGGATCGTGGTCAAACTGCCGTCGTGGCCTGTGTTCATGGCCTGCAACATGTCGATTGCTTCTCCACCGCGCACCTCGCCAATCACAATTCGATCGGGACGCATGCGCAATGCGTTACGCACGAGGTCACGCTGCGTAACTTCGCCGCGACCTTCAATGTTTGGCGGCCTGGTTTCCAGCCGTACAACGTGTGGCTGTTGCAGCTGCAGCTCCGCGGAATCCTCAATCGTTACAATGCGCTCGTCTTCGGGAATGTAGGCCGACAGCGCATTGAGAAGCGTGGTCTTGCCGGCGCCGGTTCCACCCGATATCAGAACGTTGAGCCGCGCCGTCACGCACATCTGCAACATGTCAGCAATATCTTGGGTAAGCGCCTTGTGTTCGATCAGTGCGTTCATCCTTAACGGCTCGGTTCCGAACCGGCGAATTGAAAGCACTGGCCCATCGATCGACAGTGGCGGAATGATTGCGTTCACGCGCGAGCCATCGCGCAAGCGCGCATCAACCATGGGAGATGATTCATCGATCCGGCGTCCTACCGACGAAACGATTCGTTCGATCACCCGCATCAAATGCTCGTCGTCTTTGAAAGTGACGTTGGTGGTTTCGAGTTTGCCCCGGCGCTCAACGTAAATTGTCTTGTGTGAATTGACGAGTATGTCCGAGATAGTGCCGTCGGCTAGTAAAGGCTCGAGAGGACCCAGGCCGAATAACTCATGCTGGACGTCATTAACCAAACGGTCGCGTTCGGAGGTAGACAGCGGTAGGGATTCCTGGGCCAATACACTCTCGGCAAGTCGTGAAACTTCTGCGTGAACCTGCTCTGCCGAAAGTTCGTTCAGTTTCGTCAGATCCATCCGGTTGATAAGAGCGCGATGAAGCCGCGACTTTATTTCCTGGAAGGAATGCTGCCCATTGTTATCCGCGCCGTTACCGTTCCCGGATCCGGGCACTCCCATTGTCTCTTTTATGAGTCGTTCTCTTAATGCCATATTTCCACTGGCCCTTTGCTCTGGATTGGCTAACAGTTTCGCGGTCAACTAGGCTTGAAACTCTAATTGGTTTTGAGGAGCTTCACGCTTAAAGATGGATTTCCATAACGTTTTGCGCGGAGCAACGACTTGATCTTCGATATGAACGGCTCCGGAAGTGAGGGTGCTCGTTATGCGTTTAACTTCCAGGGCAATCTTCGAGGCGGGATCCGATAACACCAGCGGTTGGCCCAGATTGATTGACGTAACCGCCGTCTGGTAGTCGCTGGGAATAAAACCAATTACAGGTTCACCTAAAAACTTCTCAACCTGACGCAGGTCGAGATCGATCTGTTTGCTCCAACGATTGACAACAATCCGGATTTTTTTGCGCGGGTAACCTAATCGATCGAAAATTTCCAACGCCCGCTGCGTGCTGCGAATGGCTGGAATGTCCAGCGTCAAAACCAGCACTATTTCATCGGACTGATCGAGAGCGGCCAGGGTTATCGAATCAAAAGTGTGTTGCGGATCGAGAACGAGGTAATCGCACGATTCTCTTAACCGCTGCAAAACTTCGAAGACATGCTCCGGCTCGATCTCATCGGCGGAATCGGCTTCCCTTGGCGCGGCCAGCAACGAAAGATTCGACGAATAGGGAGTGAGAAAGCTCGTGACTAACGCCTCGTCAAGTCGAGCACGATTCTCCGCCATGTCGGCAAACGAATACTTTGGATCGAGTCCGAGGAAGAGTGGCAAATCGCCCGCTTGCAGATTTAGATCAACTAGTGTGGTCCGAGCGTTGGTGGCGGCCGCCAGATTTGTGGCTAGAAACGAAGTGCCGCATCCGCCTTTGCTCGAAAAGACGGCAATCATCCGGCCTTTCTTCTTGGGTACTTCTACCTGGGTGGCACAAAACTCAGCGACTCGGTCAAACACCGTCTTCAAATCCTGTGCGCTAATCGGAAACTGAAGAAATTCACGGGCGCCTGCACGAAGGCTTTGCAGTAATAGTTCAGGCGAAGCGTTATTGGCGACTGAAATGAGCGCTGTCCTTGGTGATTCCGTCGCCAGTCGCTGAATAAGTTTGATTCCCTGTTCCGAATTTGCGCCGAGCGCAATCAAAGCCGCCATCGGCTTCAGGCGGGTGATCTCTTCATAAACCTGTTCCGCGTCGTTACCGCCGGCTAACAATTGGATACGGCTATCGGCCGATAATGCAGAACGGATTTCCTTGAAGTTATCAAGGCCAGTGCTGAGAACTACGATGGTAAGTGGCTGTTTCATGTTTAGCTCGTTAGTTGACCTTGTCTGTGAATAATCTTCTTGCGCGTGCACTTGGGAACCGACCGAATCGAGTCTGCCTAGGGCGCGGTACCTCCAGGAATAGGCGCTCCTGCGTTCTCCGCTGATAGAGTCGTCCGGTACTCTGGCATCGTAATTTTTGTCCCTACGATGGGAAGCAGAAGCGCGAACTCGTACTCGGTAATGCGCACTGTCGCTGTGCCCATCGCCAGTGAAAAAGGCGGGTCAGTGCTGTAGTCGACTTCCACCTGATCAACCGTGAGATCAGGAATTAGAGCTTTGGTTCCGCCAGCTGCGTCTCCATAAACAACTACATTCTTGACGGCAGTTGCGTTTGGTCCATTGATAGATGCATAACGCGCGCCGCGGCGAGCGGCGTCGGCAAGTGCGTTATGTGTCCAAAGAGCGCGCCCAAACTCAAGGACAGCGAACATCGCCGTGATAAATACGGTTGCGCCGATGGCAAACTCGACAAGTGCCGCACCGCGCTCATTTCTGTTGGCTCTTCTGCAAAACATGACGGAGTCTCTAGTTCAACAAATACTTCATTGTTGTCGCCGGGCTGATGTTGGTCTTCAAAGAGAGATCGCTGTGTGCAAGCGCCCCGATATCGAAAAGGGGTTTAAACTCGTAGTTCTCAATCTCCACAGTGATTTGTTCCGGAATGCCGCTTTCGGGAGTGACCTTCACCATCGCGGGCAATAAGCCATCTGCGACCGGGTCGTCACAGACGCTGTTTACCGCTGGGTCGCCACAGATTACGAGGCTCTTCGCCTTGTTGATCTCGTCAACGGTAAGTTGTTTGTTACTTAGGTAGCGGGCGCCGGCACGTGTGGCCTTGCCCAGGGTAAGATCCGTGTAAAAGAAGCGGCCGAATTCCGCGACTGCGGCGAACAGGACTAACAACACCGGTAGCGCAATAGCGATCTCCACCAATTGCGAACCGATCTCCTGACGGCCGAGCAACCTTAACTTGTGGATTATTGGTGTCCATCGTCGCATAGCTACCTCACTTGAATAGGACCGGCGCCGACAATTCCGGGCTCGAGAGTCCGCCCTCGGGGTCGTAACCCAAGCCACCCATCACAGTCGTTTCCTGGCGAAACTCCGCTTTGAACGTACCGCCGCTTCCGTTGCTAACTTTTGATTGCAAGAAGAAGAGTGCGAACTTAAAGAACTTGACCTGGTTTCGGCCTTGATCGAATTCGCTTATTTTCACGATCGGAATGATGACCATGCGCCGATCGTTATGCGCCCCGGCTGAATATGTGTTGTAGTTAATGTTCTCCCTGACGTTCAGGTCAGGTGGGTATTCAGCTGGATCGAGTTGACTTCCCTGATAGTCGCCAAAACGCGAGTTGATGCCCTTTCTCACCTTGCCCGCCGTCACGCCGGGTTTCGTATCCACTTCGTAAATATCGCCTGGTGATTTGCAAAGGTGGACTCCACCTCCCGTTCCACTCTCAACGTCTTCGCCCCCGCGGCCGTCGACGGCGAGAATTTGGTAATTGCCTGCCGAAGGTCCTGCCGATGGAGCTGAGCGGATCTCGTAAGTTTCACCTTGCTTGAATGTCGTTCCATCATCAGCGCTGATCAGCGTCAATGGAATCCAATTGCAGAAAACATTTGGAGCTACGGAAGTGCCGGCGACAGCTTCCGCAGATAGGTTGACGGAATCTCCCAACACGATTGCGGCGAAGGAAACGCCTATCGCTTCGGGCGAGGTGCTGACCTTTACAAAGCGAATTGTCCGCGCCACGGCTGGGCTGCTGGCAGCAGCCTCGCTCATGTATGACCCATTCAAAGTCGCTGAAAAGGTTACCTTGGTCGGGTCAATCGCAACTGTCTTGTGATTGAACTCATAGTTATTTACGAAACTGGTCGACGTACGGTTGGAAGCGCGATCAACCGCGGCATGGATTCCGGCGGGCAGTGAGTTCAAAGCTGAAGCTGCCGCGAGCGCAGATGCATCTGCCGCATTCTGAAGTTCGGCCTTTGCAAGATAGAAGCGGCTAATGTCCACTCCCAGCCCGACCGCCAACACTACTGACAACATCCCGAATGCTGACATTGCCAGGATCGATCCACGCTCTCCTGAGCGATCACGCTTAACTTTGACACTCTGTTTCATCGCTTTTCCTCCGCACGGTGAAGGTTTCGCCTATGAAAGTTACCGGTCTTCGAACTTGAGTAATACAGCAAGCGTTCGAGCAGCCGGCACCGATTTATTCAACGTGCGTCCAGCTCCCGTGGAAATTGACGTGGTCGATGAATCGCTGTCTGTTGTTGTTGTGGCTGGTTGAGCTTTCGGCTCAGCTACTTTGGTTGGTTGGGCCGGCTTTGACTCAGGTTTTTGCTCGGTGTTCTGACCGGTAACGGAGAAGCCTGTTCGTCCCTGGATTTCCTCGCCCTTTGATTCGAGACCGAGTGGCGATCCGTTTTTCAGACCGTCAATGCCGCGCATCTGTGGCAGGTCGTCGCGATTAACTGGTTTTACCAACACTGCCGTCACGATGAACATCAATTCGGTTTCGCTCTTTTGGAACGACTTGGATTTGAAGAGCGCTCCTAACACCGGAATGTCGCCGATGACGGGAATCTTCGAAAGGCTTCGTGTCTCGGAGTTGTCCAGCAGACCCGCCAGCGCGAACGATTGGCCGTCGCGCAATTCGACGCCTGTTTTGGCACGGCGAGTTTTCAAACCAGGAATTAAGAAGCCGTTAAACTTCACGCCGTTGGCAAAGTCGATGGTAGAAACTTCCGGCTCGAGTTCGAGACGAATGTGATCTTCATCGATGATCGTCGGTTTGAAGTTCAGGCGGACACCGTATTCTTTAAACTCCACACTCATTGCCACACCGTTTGACCCACCACCCTGAACAATCGGGACCGGAAACTCGCCGCCGGCGAGGAAACTCGCCTGCTGCCCGTCCATCGCAATCAGGTTAGGCTCAGCCAGTTCACGGAAGGCGCCCTGCGTTCGCAACATGCGAAGCATCGCACCCGTGTTGATTTGACGATTGAAAACAAAAAGGTTGAGTGCCGGCGACAGAACCGTGTCGAAGATGGCTCCGAGCGGACCCGTTGTTGCGCCTGCCAATTGGCTTGGACCACCACCGCTATTGGTGTAGCCCGAAGTTCCTCCTTGCGGCATGAAGGTGAAGGAGGTGCCGTAGTCACGTAGCTTGGTGCGGTTTACTTCGGCAACTCGTACCTGCAACTGCACCTGGGCCGTATCCCTGACTGGCGATGCCAGCATGTTCACGGTCTTAAAACCGGCTGCCTGGACCACGCTGTCAACCTGCCCGGCGGTTTTTGTATTGCTCACGCTGCCCGAAATGACGACTGACCCGTTGGCCTGGCTAAGCCGAATGTCGTCTTTGGGAAACAATGCGCGGATTTGCGAATCGATTAGCGAAAGGTTGGCCCTGACGAAAACATCGAACACCAGGTACTGTCCGCCCGACTGTTCCCAGGCAATGAAGTTCACCTGTCCGAAAGCTTTGCCGTTGACCAACACTTGATCAGGCGTGACCAAAACCGCTTCGGCGATTTCGGGGTTCGAGACGGAAAAGCGTCCTACGGGCCGATCAAAATTAATGACTCGCGACTGGCCCACCAGCACATTTATGGCAATCGCTTCTTTGGTCTCGTTGAACGATGCCTTGTACGACGTTTCCTGCGCGTACGCGACGGAATTCAGAAGAATGATGGTCAACGACGCGGCCAGTAGGCCTAATTTGCGCGTTATTGGGGAACGGCTCTGCATGACTTAAAGCTCCTTTTGCTAATCAAGTAATGAAGGTTTTGATTTCCGCACGAAAGTTAAGTGGCACGAGCATTTGCCCGTGCTGCACGAGCGGGACGCCCGTGCCACAAAAGGCAGCTCACTGCGGGAAATCCACACTGCGTTTCTTGGCGCCTTCGATCATCTCAACCGAGGCGCGTGGCGGCGCGGGAGGTAAAGCCTGCGCAATCGGCTTGGGCTCTGTGCGCACGCGTCTCACCGGTTTTTGGTCCTGGTTCGTTTGCTCGCTCTTCAATGAACCCGGCTCAGGTGCTGGAACGGCGCGATCTCCACCGAGTAATCTCCTCTTATCCATTCCAGTTGTTTGTTCGTCGCCCTGGTCGATTGAATTTCGCATCACGAGCTGCAACCTGCCTTCGCTCGTCGCGAGTGCCAGCTTCTCTGCCTGTTCGGGAGTAACCAACAACGTCACGGCCTTAACACTATTGGCGTCGCGTTGGTTCTCCGGCTGATCAATGTTCTGACCGTTGGCCAATACCTTGATGTTCTGTAAGACGATCTTCGAGATAGGATCCTTCATGCCCGCTCGTTCTTCCGGATTGATAACCACCACAACGTCAACGAGCGTTCCCGGCATGATGAAACCTGAAATTCCCACCACGTCATCAACCTTTACAGTCATCGCGCGGTAGCCCTCCGGAATCACGGCTGACAAGCCTCCAGCTGTGCCTTCCGGCGCGAGTCGTGATTCCGTGATTGGCTCGCGTGGAGCAATATTCAGTACCGCCACGCGTCCAACTAATTTCTCCGGCGATTCAAAAGTTCCGTCAGGAGTCGACTCTTTCGGGAATTGGACCATCATTAGTTGTTCCGGGATGATCTTTGAACCGACGGGAATCGCGACCTTCGCCACGGCGACACGCGTCAGATTCTTGGTGTAAGCCTGAGCACTCGAGAGATACCGGCTAACCGAAAATGCGGCCAGCAAACCAAAAAGAAGTGCTCCGACCAAAACGATGAAAAAGCGTTTGTTGCGCATATCTGACTCTCCGTGTAACTAGGTTGATTAACGACGCGCTTACGCGCGAAAAACTGCTGTGGAAATGATGCTGCCGAGCGTGATGGCAACGCCGTAAGGAATTGTGTGCCGTCGATCAGACGGGACTGCGAATTTGGGCATTTCCCATCCGGGCAACAGGCCGACCAAAATTTGGAGAACGCGATGCATAGTTGAAATCACCACGCCGGCGCGAACCATCGAAATTATTGCGAGCAAGCCGCCGGTTAGAACTACGACGAGGAAAGTTGGCATTACGAGCTGAACTCCCGTAACTGCTCCAATCGCTGCAAAGAGCTTGACGTCGCCCGCGCCCATCGCTCCGAAAATGTGCAGCATGAACATCAAGATAAATGCGAGCCCACAGCCGGCAACGCTTGCGTAGAGTCCTGATAAACCGCCTGCCATTGAGTTGATCGCCACGCCGCTCGCCAACGTTGCGAGGACAAACGGATTCGGAATGCGACGATAACGAACATCGTAATAAGTAATGACAATCGCCAAGGGTATAAAGAAAGCTATATGTACGAGTGTGATCATCTGATTTGTCACGGCAAGGATTCTCGGGGAAAGAGTGTGCTTTGACTTGATAGTGGATCGCGGCCCTGCGACTTAGCTATTGAGCACGGCCACGAGGTCATCGATCTTGTCGCTAATAATGCCGCCGAGTGACGCGAAGGTACCGACGACGGTAACTGCCACTAGCGCGGCTGCGACCGCGTATTCGGAAAGCTCCAAACCTGTTTCATCTGTTAAGAATCTAAACATGGGCGTAACCGTGGAGCGATAGAGCGTTTTCGAGTCTGGATTGTGAGTATCATCTGCTAACTGCGATGTGTGATTTCGAGAACCAGGCGCGCCTCACACGACCTCAATCGCCAAGGCGCGCCTGATCTCTTTGTAATGCTCTATTACGGAGCGGGAGCGGGAGCTGGAGCCGCGCCAGTACTGATGGTGTCGCCCAGATCCGTGATCCTTCCATCGATTGCGGTGCCGAGGGCACTGAAAGCAACGACCACTGCCATGGCAACCAACGCTGCGGCAACTGCGTATTCCGACAGCTCGAGACCTGTTTCATCACGAAAGAAATTCCTAATCATTGTGTTTGCTCCTTTAGTTTGGTTAAAGCGAAGTGTTGCGTGAGCTTTCTCCTGCGTGAAAGGTCACAGCAACGTGCCCCCGGGTAAGACTCATTGCATAAGGGCCACTTTTTGTTGTGGCCCTCTGCGGCTTCCGTCCGAACGAGCGTCAGCTTTGACCGTGCGGCGGCCAAAACCATTAACTGCGCTCACGACAGCGCCACATAGAGTTAGCGCCAACAGCAGCAATTCGTTACCAGCCGCAGCCGTGGCGCGTACGCCGGCAACAAGTGCCAGCGCGAGCAGCGGTGCGGTGATCGCGATTACTGCCAGTGATACAAACTCTTTGGTGGTGATAGCCTTCATGAGATTTCTGAATTGCGTTATCGAATGTGTTCGCGTTGTAATGCGCGGACGCAGAGCTCATTACAACGACCGTGCCAGAGAAAAAGCCGAACGTTTTTGGACGCTGGAAAGAATTTTGTAGCCTGGGGTTTACAAAGACTGAGCTGTTTCAAAAGCGATGAGAGTGTTGAGAAGTTGTTGTGCTCAATATCGACGGCCTTCGTGACGTTGTCGCCGCGAGTTGACAGAGTTGTTGGCTACTTGTAACCGCAAGGGCTACATTCAAACAAAAAAGCACTCGAGATTTACTCGAGTGCTCATCACCAGCCGTTTAGTTTGAACTAATCAGCGCGAAACTGTAATCCCGGCTCAGTGTCTTCCTGTAAGAAGTCTCCGATGTCGATCGCCAGACGCTTCAATTTCTTATACAACGTCTGACGCGAACCTAAACCCAGAGCTTCGCTGGTGCGCGCAACGTTGCAGTCGTTCTTCTTCAAAGTCTCTGTAATGACTCTTCGCTCGTAGTCTTCAAGCATCTCTTCCAGGTTCTCTGTCGAGGTTGTTCGAATCGGCGACTCGAGCTCGGCGGGACGGATGTGATCGCTAATGTGTTCCGGAGTTATGTAACTGTCTTCATCGGCGTAAAGAACGAGACGTTCCATCTCGCCGGCCAATTCGCGCACATTACCGGGCCAGTAATACTGCTCAAGAATTCGGATGGCTTCCCAGGTAATCCCGGCGATCGCGCGGTCGTTGCGACGCGCGAAGTGGGAAAGGTAATGAGAAATGAGCGCTGAAACGTCTTCCTGCCGCTCGCGCAACGGCGGCACCTTAACGACGAGGGTCGCAATTCTGTAATAGAGATCCTCCCTGAACAGTTTCGCGCGCACCAACTCGTCGAGATCTTTGTGCGTCGCCGCAATTACTCGCACATCCACCTTTCGCGGTCCACTCTCACCAAGCGTGTGAATCTCCCCTTCCTGTAAAAACCGCAAAAGCTTCGGCTGCAAGGGCAAAGGCAGGTCGCCAATCTCATCCAAAAACAGCGTGCCATTCTCTGCTGCGCTAATTAGACCCTCGCTGTCGCGCAACGCTCCCGTAAAGCTGCCCTTCCGGTGGCCAAACAGCATGCTCTCGATCAAATCCGGCGGTGCTGCAGAGCAATTGAACGGAATGAAGTCCTTCTCACTGCGCGCGCTCAAACGATGAATGGCGTGCGCAACCAACTCTTTACCAGTCCCTGACTCGCCGGCAATTAAGACCGCCGAATTGGATTTCGATACTCTGCCGACGATGCGCGCAACTTCATTCATCTCACGGCTCGCGAAGATCATCCCGGGCAAGGTCGCGTTAATTGTTTCTTCGCGCGGTTTTGTTGTCAGAGATCTGCCCACTGCAACGTGTGAGTGAGCAAGCCGTGTCACGTCAATGATCGCACTGAGATCTCTTGCCTGCTGTGCGGACAGGGGACGAACGCAACGCCCATAAAGCGCAGCGCCCGGCCGGTCCATTTTTACTGAGGCGAGAACAAAACAAACAAAGTCGTCACCTGCTTTGACTGTTGACCATGAGGATTCTGATGCTGCAACAAATTCATTAACAGTAGACTCACCGCTCGATAGTTCTGGTTCTTCCAAACCTTCAGCCCACTGAAGCCTCGGCCTTTGTCCATTCTCCAAATTCCATATCGACATGCCGTACATCGGAGCTGTTGCTTCCACAACAAGACTCAGCTTCAGCATGACCTCATACAACAATTCAGGACCAGAGTTCGCTGCCTGGCATAAGGCTTTGACTATGGCGTTGATGGGGAGCGAATTTGTCTTTGAAGAGTTAGCCGCGGATTCCGACATTAGTTCAGGCATGAGCCTCTCCGAAACCTAATCGAACTGAGATGGATGACACCCTAAAACTGAGGATGGGCCGAAAAATTCTGCGAAAGAGAGGCAAGACTGGGGTAGGGCAAATCCGACGGGAACTCCGCGCGAGTCCCTTTGATTTTCGCGCTCAGTCTAAACGTCTATCCGACGAGTGTCAACACGTTTTAACAGTTTGGGGCTTCCAGAAAACCTGCCTGATTTGTGTTCGCCGCGCGTTCGCCACTTTGGTCCATTAAGCGGTGTTACCTCAAGTAAACATTGAACTTACATTCGCAAACCGTTGCAAAGAAATTGCTTTACACCCTTAAGCACGGGTGCTACATTCCGCCCAACTTGCCGTAAATCGTTGACTGGCAACGGATTGGCGTTCACGAAAGCACATTCTGTTGGGGTGCTACCCAATAAAAACCCAAGTATCTTGTGCCAGGGCACTTAAGCAGCCTCTTAAAAAATGGCAATCAGATTCGGAACCTCCGGTTGGCGAGCTGTCATCGCAGATGAGTTTACCTTCTCGGGCGTCCGGTCAGTAACCAACGCAATCTGCACTTACTTTGGTTCTCAGGAAGTACAGGAAAAACTAATGGTCGTAGGGTATGACACACGGTTCCTGGGTGAAGAATTTGCCAGGGAGTGTGCGGGTGTTATAGCCGGAAACGGTTATCAGGTCCTGCTGTGTGACGGACCGGTTCCGACCCCGGCGATGTCTTATGTGATTCGTACCCAAAAGGCTGTGTGCGGCATTAACTTTACGGCGTCTCATAATCCGCCCGAGTACAACGGGATGAAGCTGTCAACGGCGGATGGCGCCCCTGCCCTGCCGGAAGTTACACGCGAGATAGAACGGCTCGTCAATGAGGGCAAGGCTAGCGATAACTCTCCTACAAGGGCCGTCGATAAACTCTTCGCCGCCAAGCCAGGTTACCTCGCTGATCTGGATACAAAAATCAACTTCGATGTGATCAAGAGTGCCGGCGGCCGGTACGCATACGACCCTCTATGGGGAACGGGCCGTGGATACCTCGACGAAATACTCCGCAGTCATGATCTCGAAGTCGAAACTATTCACGATTGGCGCGACGTTCTGTTTGGCGGTCGATCGCCGGAACCCGAAGCCAGTCATTTGGACGAACTGCGAGAGCTTGTGCTGGCAAAAGGATGTGCTCTGGGCCTGGCTACTGATGGTGATGCTGATCGTTTTGGAATCATTGACGCTGATGGTTCGTTTATTACCCCCAATCAATTAATAGCGCTTCTCTTCGATTATTTGGTGGAATCGAGAAATTGGGGTGGCGGCGTCGCTCGCTCAGTTGCGACCTCCCATCTGGTTGACCGCGTCGCTGAAGCTCGTGGTTTGCCAGTTCATGAAACGCCTGTCGGTTTCAAATACATCGGAGAATTGATCAATGAAGACAAGATTGTCATCGGTGGCGAAGAGTCGGCCGGGCTATCAATCAAAGGTCACTATCCGGAGAAAGATGGCGTCCTTGCGTGTCTGCTCGCAGCGGAGGCAGTCGCTGCGCGCGGCGCGAGCCTGACCGAACAACTGCGCGATTTGTACGTGCGCGTCGGGAAACTCGAGTCAGGTCGAGTAGGCGTTCGCCTTACGCCTCAGTTAATGGAGTCGTTGCCAATCAAACTCCAGCAAGACCCGACGGAGATTGGCGGTCGCAAAGTCACGCGAACGAATCGCACGGACGGCGTTAAATTTATTTTCGCCGATGGCTCATGGTTGTTGATGCGGCCATCAGGAACCGAGCCCATCGTTCGTATTTACGCAGAATCGGAATCAGCAAAGGACTTGGAGGTGCTTCTTGAGCAGGGTAATAAATTCTTATTGGGTTGATGAACGAATTAGGGCGCAGCGCGTTGCGCCCAGAAGCGCGTCACCCTTTGCGTCAGTACGCGAACTGTCACAGGAAATTATTGGAACGCCCGCCGAGGTGCGAAGACGCGGAGGCGTAATCCCGGCGTGGGTCATCTTCGGCATGATCATTCTGGCAACATTTTCTGTCTGCGTCGCAGTTACGATGCGCACGCACACGCGCATGTCGTTGGCGTCAGAACAATTTGTCCGCATGCAAACCGATGTCGAAGGATTGCGCAATGCGAATCAAGCGCTGCGAACACAGATTCAACAACTCCGAACTGATCCCCGCACCATTGAAGACGCCGCGAGAAGCAGGCTAAACATGGTGCGCGCAAACGAAATTGTAGTGCCGGTAGAATGAGCCAGGCGAAGCTTGTTCGATGGCGACATTGAATCGATTCTCTGCCGGTCGCCTGCCGTTTCTTCCCCGTCTTTGAACGCCGCATCTAGAGTGCCTGCCGAGACCGCGCGGCTGTGAATGTCAAACACAGCCGCGCTCCCCTCTTTAAAATTCTTGAAAGGCGTTACGCCGTTTTATAGCGTCTTAGTTCGGCCAGAAAACGCGAGCCACGAATCCATTGAAATGCCACGCCTTTAAAACAACTAATGCAGAACCCGGAGCGGTAGCGACGGGATGTTAGCTCTCACCTTGAATTTGGCATCCGCTCGCTACCGCTCGCGGTTCTGCAACTCCGACCCAACGCTCAAGGACAACGGCGCCAGCGGCAATAGGAAGCCGAGCCTCTTCAAGCGATACGCGTACCGAGGTTTTTGACGGTTGTTGACACTCGAATACCCGTCCTCTAATATCGAATTTCTGCGTTAACCTTTTATTTGGCTACATCTTATGCCTGACACCAAAGACCTGACTTCACCTGCCGAAGAAGCGCGCGAGCGTTGGGAGCGACAGACACTCGACCCGACTGTTAAAGGTCATCCGGAGAGAAAGAAACACTTCCAAACTGTTTCCCTTGAAGACGTAAACGGGTTGTACTCACCGGCCGACGTCCAGGACATCGATTTTGATCGCGATATCGCCTTCCCCGGCGAGTTTCCCTACACGCGCGGAATCCATCCCACGGGCTATCGCGGCAGGCTTTGGACCATGCGTCAGTTTGCCGGGTTCAGCACACCTGAAGAGACGAATGCGCGGTTCAAATATTTACTCGCGCAGGGTCAAACAGGTCTATCCGTCGCATACGACTTACCAACGCTTATGGGTTACGACGCCGACTCGCCACTTTCAGAAGGCGAAGTCGGAAAGTGTGGAGTCGCGGTGTCGTCACTGGCGGACATGGAAGTGCTGTTTGACCAGATACCGTTGGACCAGGTGACGGTTTCGCAAACGATCAATGCTCCGGCGTCAGTGCTGTTGGCAATGTATTTGGTTGTCGCGGAGAAGCACGGCGCCGACTGGAAACAGATTTCGGGCACGCTCCAAAACGACATCTTGAAGGAGTACATCGCGCAGAAGGAATGGATCTATCCCATCCGTCCGGCGATGAAGCTCGTGATTGATACGTTTGAATTTTGCACCAATCACGTGCCTCGGTATAACCCGGTGTCAGTTAGTGGTTATCACATTCGCGAGGCGGGCGCGACGGCGATTCAGGAATTGGCGTTTACACTGCGCGACGGGCTTGAATATGTCGAGTGGGGCGTGCGGGCCGGGTTGGAACTGGATCGGTTCGTACCTCGCATCTCTTTCTTCTTCAACGCACACAATGATTTCTTTGAAGAGATCGCGAAGTATCGCGCTGCACGTCGCATCTGGGCGCGGGAGATGCGCGAGCGATTCGGCACAACGAATGAGCGCAGCCTGAAGATGCGGTTCCACACGCAAACGGCCGGCGTTTCCCTTACGGTCCAACAGCCCCTCAATAACATTGTGCGTGTGGCAATCCAGGCACTCGCAGGCGTGTTGGGCGGAACCCAAAGCCTGCACACTGACGCTTACGACGAAGCGCTTGCTCTGCCCACCGATCGCGCTGCACTGATTGCTCTTCGTACTCAACAGATCATCGCCGAGGAAACCGGCGTCGTGAACACTGTCGATCCTCTGGGCGGCTCTTATTTCCTTGAAGCGCTGACAGACAAGATGGAAGAGGCTGCGCTTGATTACTTCCGCAAGATCGATGCTATGGGCGGCATGGTTGCCGCTATTGAGAAAGGGTTCCCCCAACGCGAGATTCAGGACTCAGCCTATCAATATCAAAAAGCCGTTGAACGCGGCGACCAGACCATTGTTGGCGTTAACAAGTACGTCATGGAAAATGAACCCAACGTGCAGACTCTGGTGATTGATGAGTCGGTGCGCGAACATCAGGTTGAACGGCTCGATCGCACCCGATCGCAACGAGATAGCGGAGCTGTTGCGAACGCTTTGGAGAAACTAAAGATGGCCGCGCGGAATGAAGAGAACACCATGCCTGCAACGATTGATGCTGTCCGCGCTTATGCCAGTCTCGGCGAAATTTGTTCAGCCCTGCGCGATGTCTACGGCATCTACGAAGAACCAGCTTTTTAACTTTACGGAATCCTCCCTCCTAAATTTCAGGAAACAAATGCGTTCATTATCGATAGCACTCTTCACCTTTCTTGCGTGCAGCGGTCTCGCTGCGCAAACACAGGTAATCACTACCCTGACCGACGATAGTGTTTTCATAACGCGCAAGCGAGTAGTTCTTGTTCGCACCGGACGGCTTGCAAGGCAGTTTCCCGAAAAGAAGAGAGCGGTGGTTATTTATCCTGTGGTCACGGGCTTGCGCGATCCGGAGGTGTTACGGAAAGTTAGAGCACTGCTTGAGGTGAAGAATATCTTTGACACGTCATTAGCCGAGTATCGCCAGGACGCGTGGTTGGAAGAGTTTGACTACAAGATCAACCACAACTGGAACGGCATTCTTGATATCACGTTCACCCAAATGGGTAGCGGCGCATATCCTGATTCCCACTCAAAGCACCTCGCGATCAGTCTGAGAACTGGCGAGTTGCTCAAGGCGACGGATGCATTTAATCCCAGCAAGCTGGACGAGCTCGCTAAACTGGTGAACCAAAAACTGCAGGCGGAAGTAGCGGAACTAATTGCCGAAGCCAGGCGCGACCCGCATCAGGATCAGGATGGCAAACAGCACATCATCGATGCACTGGAGCAGCAGAAGTTTGAGACCAAACATCTCGATGATTTTTCAGTGGGGGCTAAAGGAATCACTTTCCTGTACGATGCCGGCTTTCCGCATGTAATCCAGGCCCTTCAGCCTAACGGTGAATACCTGTTCACCTATGCGGAATTGAAACCGTTCGTCAAGGCCGATGGGCCATTGGGGCAACTTGTGCGCTGAGGATTAGAATGGACAGCATGAACACACGAAAAATCCGCGTGCTGGTGGCAAAGCCTGGTCTTGATGGACACGACCGCGGCGCTAAGGTAATCGCGCGCGCTTTGCGCGACGCGGGCATGGAAGTTATTTACACGGGTTTACGGCAAACGCCGGAAATGATCGCTGCCGCGGCGTTGCAGGAAGATGTTGATGCTGTGGGCGTTTCGATTCTCAGCGGCGCACACAACACGCTTTGCCCGCGCATCGTTCAACTGCTGCGTGGCCAGGGCATGGATGATTGCCTGGTGTTGCTCGGCGGGATTGTTCCCCAGGAAGACATCTCACAACTTAAATCGCAAGGCGTCGCCGAAGTTTTTCTGCCAGGCACATCTACCGAGAACATCGTCAAGTTTCTGCGTGAGAACGTAAAGCCTCGGGAGTAGTTCTGTCTCGCCCAGGGACGAGACGCGGGCGCACCGTTCTTATCAAAACCTTCAGAATGTCTGTTTGCTACAAGTGATGACGGCAAACGAAAAACAACCTCGCAAATCGTTGCTCGTTGTTGTTGGCTTCGCGGCCGGCTTCATCAGCGTTCTGCTGGTGTTGTTCGCGTTGAAGGGGTGCTGACTGTCCTTGCTGGCCAACCGGATTAGCGGGTTTGTCTACAATTTCTCCCCACGTTTTATGAATTACGTAGTGGTTGGCCGCGAGCTAATAAGCGTCAGCGAATGGACCGCAGTTTAGCGTGTCGGTAATCGTTACTGAACGCGCACCGCGGCTAAATGCCAATTTTCGGGGTGCTGAAAATCATAATGCTTCGACATATTTTTCTCTCCCTTGTTCTATCAACAAATACTTCATTTGCTCAGCATGCGCCGCTCAACCCGTCGGGCTTTGTTAGCAGTTACCGGCTATCAGCAAAGACTGCATTTCCTCAGAGCACGGGAGTCAACCTCTCAGGCTTCGACAGCACGTACAAGCTGGCATTTCGCAATCCCGTTCAGGACAAGAACTTTTATCTGTTGAGTTTGTTTCAGCGGAATCCAGAGGTCAGAAAGCTACTAAGACGCAGCACAGTTCTGAGAAAGCTCTCCAATCGTAAGACTCGGGACCTGAGAATGGCCGCGAATTGCAATGACGTCGGTTGCTTCGATCGGTTGTTTCGTCTCTCCGGTCCAACGATCGAGACGGTTGCAATCGAACTCAGGGCATTGAGCAAGCGTCCTGAGTTCAAAAAACTCGCTATGAAACATCTGCGACCGTCAGGTGCGTTCATCAAATACGGCTATCGATCTGATTCGGAGATGTTAATTGCGGCGTGGAAAGATGCCGCGAACGGGATGAACCGGCTGCTGACTGTTTACGGTCTTGGCAAGAACCCGTTTTATAAGGATATCGATAGGGTTAGCTTTGATGTTTCGAGCGATGAATATCGCCAACTCCTTAAGGCGAAGGTGGCGGAGATTAAGTTCGCCAAGGAGCCGCTATTTTTTGAACCTACGCTAAATTTCGCTCTGAAACTGTTAGAGGCTAATCGACGGGATGAGGCAGGTCGTTACGAACCACTTGAAGAAGGCGAGAACAAAACGTGCCTTCAACACATGAAAGAGATTAAGTGGAACGATTATCCGTATTCAATCATTTTAGTTTTGGGTTCGGGCCCGCAGGATTCAGCCAGGCTGAGTAAGACAGGCGCCAAAAGGGCGGACCGGGCGGCGCAATTATTCCTGGAGCGCAAAGCCCCGATAATTATCCTGTCTGGTGGACACGTTCATCCGATGCAGACGCCTTTCAATGAGGCGATCGAGATGAAAAAATATCTGATGGAGAAGTTCAAAATACCGGAGAAGAGTATTTTGATCGAACCGCACGCGCGTCATACAACTACGAACTTTCGGAATGCGGCGCGACTCGTCTTTCGGTATGGAATACCGACTGATCTGAAGGCTCTGGTCACCTCGAGCGAGGATCACATTGCGCTCACGACGAAGGCGGGTTTCCGCATTCGTTGTTCGACGGAGTTGGGATATTTTCCGATGGAATTTATCAACCGAGTGTCTCTCTCCGAAGCGGAGTTTAAGCCATCCGTTGCTTCATTATTTTTTGATGCGAACGACCCGCTGGATCCGTAAAAAACAGCTGACGCTAACAGTTGCCTCCCAAGGAGAACCCACCATGCGTTTCGATTTCGATCCCACGCCAGGCAGCGTTGGAGGCAGCGTGTGGGCGCATGAGCCATTCATTAGCGACCCGCAACTCGGCCGCTCGCGTTCTGTCGTGCCGATTATCAATCGAATCCACGTCGCCGACAGGCCCACGTTCGGCGCGCGCATGGGCGCGATCGCGAAAGTAACTTTCTTTCCCAATTATCCTGACTTTGTCTTCAATGTCTGTTTCGCTGTGGGTGATTTCAGTCTGGTCCTTTGGCCAGGTCGTTACGGCGATCCTCATTCGCATTGGTTCAATGTCTTCATGGGTTACTACCAGCTCGATGCGCCCAAGGCCACATGGACGCGGCCGTTTGGCTATGAATCTGCCAGCCAGCGAGCGGCCGTGGCATTTGAAGATATTCTGCGGCTGGGTAAATCTGATTGGAACTACTTTTCAAACTACATGTATGGCGTGCCGGAGGATTGCATCGAACCATACAACAAGCTCGATCTTTCAACGCCGTGTCGAAATCTTGGCCGCCACGCGATTGGCCAACGGATGTGGGACTCGATTGAGATCGAGGAAGTGGAAGTTGTTAGCGCTTACGAGTCAGGGACTTCTGGTGCACGGCGTCTGGTCTACAACTCAATACTGACGCCATTGTGGCGACGGACGTTTGGTCTCCCGTGTCCGCGTCCGGATTTTCCGCAAAGTTTTATCAGCACCAAGCTGCGAGCGCGAATCTACATGAGCTTCAGTGAAGACGAAGACAGCTATCACACAGTGTTGTTTGGTGGGACTGTAAACAAATCTTTCCCCGAATCGTTGAACGAAGGATTTCTCGAGTTGCAGATGCGGGCCTGCCGCCAAACAATCGAGCGGCATTACGCTCATCTTGGTTTTGCTGATAATTAAAGGACCACAGCCACCGCGAGACAGTTGTCACCCGGCGGATGAAGAGCGATTAGAAAGCTCTGTTGGAAATAGCGAGCGGATACTAAGCTCAACTCGAGAGCGGCATCCAGTCGCTACCGCCCCGGGTTCTGCATGAGAATAGTCTTAATACTCACCGCCCACTTTTGAGCGCTTTATTACCGAACCAGCGTATTCGAACTTACGGGCGAGTGATTGTAGTCGTAGCGTCTCTTATTGCTCGCAGAAGTTTCTGTGGCAAATTACGACGCCTTCATTATATTGATCGTAGCAGGGTATATGGTTCTGCCCGTGGACGGCGAGACATTGCTCAAAACGCTCATTATTTCTAATCGTGCATTCATCACACTTTTCTTGCAGTGTTTTGCCTTGAGCTTCAGCCCTGCGCTCGGTGACGGGTGCAGACAGTGCGAGCATCAGCATGACGAACATGACAACGGCGGTAAAGTAAGAGGAAGGTTTTCTCATCGTGAGTCTCCTTTTCACGTGACTTAGAAAGTGTTTTCCTGGAGGAGGAGCGCGTTATTAATATAAGTTTCGCGTAAAAGTCAATAATAATAAAGCGACTCCTCTCGCGAGCATTCATCAATCAAGATGCACCACGCGAGAAAAGTTAAAAGACATCACTCCGCCTTCAGCTTGCAGTTTCTCCCCGCCCGTCAACCCTGACGTTCCGTCGCTTTTCGTTGCTCAACCACCAAAGATTGGCAGTCGACTATGTTTCGGTTGTTTAATTACATACGGTATCGGTAAGCGCACCGCAGCTTGGAAAAGGTAAACGCTATTGGCCAAAACACCTGGCCTGTGCTAAACCTCAACAACCATCACTGACCGTCAACGAGAAAGGAGCCAGTTTTTCTACGGGTTCTCTTTCGGATATCCCTCGCAAATAGCCATGTTCCCGTGAATACTGAACTCACGCTTCAATTTTCATTAATCATGCGACCTCAAGTCAGTCAAAAACACACGTAGCATTCTCGCCCGCAATAATTGGCTCGCTTCCGGATTCGCATTACTTTCGGTGCAAACTCGCGCGGACGGGTTTTGAAGGGAGTGCAAGGGTTAACGAATCGGAGTGACACACCACAAAGCCGTGGCGAAGGTTCACGAGCGCTGCCGAATGGCGGTGCGCCCAGCCATAGTCAGATCCGAAACATTGAGGAGGAGAATACTATGTCTCAAATCATTCGATTGTTAGTTTTGTTATTGGCAACTGCTACCGTGGTAACACTCGTTCACGCTCAAACCCCCGAATGGAAAACGAATTACGGGCATGCATTCGGGAGCGAGGTTCTCCCTGCAGCCACGCCCACGCCAAAACTGATTTCCCTTCGCAAACCTGACGGAATGATCCTGTCAACAGGAAATCTGTACTTCACGTCGCACGACCAAAACTCAGCCACCGTATGGAGGACCTCGCAAACCTCGACCCCTGGCCAGGAAAGGGCCCTCTTTCGGGAGGCGCGCGCTACCTTCGGCGACATCTGCTTCGCACAAGTGGACGGCGCTTTTTTCGGATACTTCTTCGCGCGGAATGCGGCAGGCCTCACAATTAGACGCGTTTCGCTGACCGGAGGACCTGCCACCGTTCTCACGACCATACCGGCGAACAATGTGGACATTACCAACACCCATCACAACCTAATCACTGACGGCGTTAACCTCTACTGGCAGGATGACAGTGCGATCCGCAAAATTCCAATCCGAGGCGGTCCCGTGACGGTCATCGACCCTTCGAACCCAAACACTCCAACCGCCGGTATCGCGTTCCAAAATGGAAACATCATTTACGCGTCCGTGGCCGAAATTCGCTTCGTACCGCCGAACGGCTCCAGCAACCCTCCGTCATCAAGAATCATCGCCAACGCAGGGGTTCGAGTCATAACTCTCCACGCCGTGTCCAATGGCGTTTATTGGGGCGACAATAACGGGGCCGTGAAACGAAAGGTCGGCTCTGGGACCACGACGCTTCAGTCAAGCGGTAGTCGCTTTGCCTCGTCGATTTCGTCAAGCGGGCCGGCGGCTGGCGGTGTCGAGGTGTGGACCGAATGCAGCGGGTCGCAATGTCGACTCCACCTGAAATTCTCCGTCTTTAACGTGTCGCTGCCGGTGGCAAATAACCCTTTCGGCGTGACGGTAAAGGGGAGGCAGGTCTTTTGGGGCGATGATGCCGGTGTGCACCGGATCTCTTTTTGAGTGGGTCACCGGTTAGCGCCGCGCTGACCGGCGACATCCCAACGCATCGGAGTGCGATGAGTTTAAGGACTCAACTTGGCACATGAAGTCGGTACCATCCGCGGTAGCGGATGGGTTAAAGACGCAACCTTTGGAGTGCGCCGGCAGAGCGAAGCGACGACAGCGCTTTCGCCAGCTGCGCTTGCCACTGGCACTCCAGGCTACTTGAAGTAACTGCTACGCACGACCGTCACAAGATTGGTCCAATGTTGATCAATAAGGAGGCTTAGAAAATGGCTGTTCAATGGAATAAGGATGTCGATGCGGCACTCACTCAAGCAAAGGTTGACAAGAAGCCTTTGCTGCTCGACTTCAGCGCTGCTCCGGCTTGAGGTGCATGCGTTCGGCTGGAAGCCGAATCATACGCCGACGATGAAGTCTCGTCCTTCATCAACGAGAATTTCGTTCCTGTCGAAGCGCACATCAAGGAACATCCCGTTTACTTCCATCGCTTCGACGCTGTCTGGACACCGACTGTGCTGATCATGGACTCGAGCGGAGAAGAGCGGTGGCGCATTGAGGGCTACCTGCCCAAGAACGAATTTCGCGCGCAGTTGGAGACGGGGTTAGCGAGGATATCCTTTATGGATAAGCAGTGGGATGATGCCGAGCAGATGTATGAGGAAGTCATTGAGCGATACGCGGAAACAGCAGCCGCACCGGAAGCCGTGTATTGGAGAGGAGTCAGCTCGATACAAGACGAACGAGCGATCATACGGTGCTGGGCCAAGTAGCCGAAGAACTCGGAGAGAAGTATCCGGAGAGTGTGTGGGCAAAGAAAGCGTCCGTGTGGTCACACTAAAGGATGAGGGATGAATAAACTTGCGCCTCCATCCTTCCTCCTTCATACCTGATTTCCGCCGCGCCCGGTCAACTCAACCGTTACGTCACTTTGTTTTCCCCACACTGAAAGGAGTGGTTTGATGAAGTCATTCGCCTTGATTGCACTTGCTAGTTGCGCGGTCCTTGTAGGATGCGCGTCCAACAGCGGCACGCCGCCCACCAACGGCACGCCGTCCACCTCTCCGGCCACGCGAAACGAAATTTGCAAGTACCCCAACAATGAGGAGGTCGCTTCGTGGTTTGACCGTTGGAATCGGTCATTGCAGACTGGCAATGCGGAAGCGGTCGTTGCCAACTATGCTGAGCCCTCCCTTCTGTTGCCTACCGCTTCCGACAAAGCACGCTGGACCCCGGAAGAAAAGGAAAAATACTTTCGTGATATTTTCCTGCCGCTTCGCCCCACTGGAGTTATTGATCTGCCCCGGTTCATAGAGATCGGTTGCAACCGCGCCGTTGATGCCGGCTTCTACACATTTACGTACCAGGCGACAGGCAAAGTGGTTAAAGCCCGCTATACCTTTACCTATCGCTGGGACGGTTCGAAGTGGCTCATTACCACCCATCATTCCTCCGTAGTACCACCGGCAACACCGACGGAGGAGTAGCCGAGGCGCTTGAAGGATGAGGGATGATAGCGGATGGGTTAATGACGCAACCTTTGGAGTGCGCCGGCAGAGCGAAGCGACGACGGCGCTTTCATTAAGCTCGATCGAATTCGCTCCAAAGCGGTGTCGCGCTGCGCTTGCCACCGCACTCCAAATCTGTCGCCCGCTTCGCGGGCTTGAATTCTTCGGGGACGTAATCCCCGGGGTTACGCTCGCTGCGCTCGCTCACCCGGGGCTACTCTCATGCCGCCGCTCCGCGGGTCGTCTGGGGGTTATGCAGAAACCGCGAGCGGTAGCTAGCGGATGCTAGATTCAACCCGGGCTGTTTGGTCGATAGAGGCGCAACCCGTTTCAACCTTCCCTTGTTGAGTGATAGCATCCCGTCGCTACCGCTCCGGGTTCTGCATTAGCTGTAATCACCGCGCTCGATCAACTCGGAAGTTTCGGGTTACTCGACAAACTAGCCTCGCTCCGTCCCGTCAGGGACGAAATGTTTAAAGATTTAACCATGCAGAAGTTGGAGTTCGCTCCGTCAGGAGCGAAATGTAGAACATTCCGCTCCTCTGGAGCGGGATTATTGGTAAGCGCAATAGTCTATAAAGATCGCGCACCTACGGTGCAGCCTTCTTGTGCGCGGTGCTCACCAAACTTTCAACATGATTGTGACGCGGCGTCACCGAGTGGGATAATGCAGAACCGCGAGCAGTAGCGAGCGGATGCTGGATTTAACCCGCCGCATTACTCTTAACAACGTTGTCATAGCAGCTCAACTTGGCACATGAAGTCAGTACCATCCGCGGTAGCGGATGGGTTAATGCCGCAACCTTTGGAGTGCGCCCGCAGAGCGAAGCGACGATAGCGCTTTCACTAAGCTGCTCGATCGAATTCGCTCCAAAGCGGTGTCGCGCGGCGCTTGCCACCGCACTCCAAATCTGCCGCCCGCTAAGCGGGCTTGGATTTTTCAGGGCACGTGGACCCCGGGTTACGCTCGCTGCGCTCGCTCACCCGGGGCTACTATCATGCCGCCGCTCCGCGGCTCGCTGAAAACCAACGTCCACGTCGGATGTAGTCTTACGGTCAGCGCTATTTGGCCGCTGGATCGCAACCCAACAGTTCGTTGGACCAAACGAGGCGCGCGGCCATCATGGGTGAGAACAATCACCCCGACATCACCATAACTGTGCCATTAACGCGTTAGAATCCATGACACTCCACCGATTCACACTCTTGATTCTCTTAGTATGCGCGCTTACAGCGAGCTGTTCCGGCAGAATGTATGCGCGAATACCTGATTGGACTGAGCCGTTTCCTCCATTCACAATCGCAGACAATCTCTATTACGTCGGTAGCAAAGGGCTGGCGAGTTATCTGATCACTACTCCGCAGGGCCATATCCTCATCAACAGCAATCTTGAAGAGAGTGTGCCAATGATTCGGACCAGCATGGAGAAGCTCGGCTTCAAGTTCAGCGACATTAAGATTCTCCTGATAAGTCATGCGCACTGGGATCATAACGCCGGCAGTGCCACGATCAAACGACTGACCGGCGCAAAGTATCTGGTCATGGAAGCGGACGTACCCGCCGTTGAATCAGGTGGCAAGAGCGACTTTCAATACGGCAACCTTTCGTTGACGCACTATCCGCCGACGAAGGTGGACCAGGTGCTCCGTGATGGTGAAGAAGTGAAGTTGGGAGGCTCCGTCCTGGTCGCTCATCTTACTCCAGGGCATACGAAGGGCTGTACAACATGGACTATGAAGGTGCAGGAGAATGGGAAGACTTACAACGTCGTGATCGTTGGTAGCCCAAACGTGAATCCCGGCTACAAGCTCGTCAACAACGCCACATATCCAGGGATCGCGGATGATTATGAACGTACGTTCCGCGTCTTGAAAGAGCTGCCCATCGATATTTTTCTCGGTGCGCACGGCAGTTACTTTGACCTGGGAACGAAGTACGGCAAGTCAAAGAAACACGGGCTCGCTGCTTTCATCGATCCGGGAGGCTACGCTAAGTATGTGGCCGATGCAGAGCGGGCTTTCCGAACCAAACTGGCGAAACAAACAGCCCTGGCGCGGCAATAGCAAGCCTGCGAAGAGACTACGCGGCAGATTCGCCTTAGGCTGCCCAAATTTTGCTGTCTGACGACTTCTGCGCGATGTTCGTAGATAGTCAATGCTCGACGGCGCAACTATGCGTGATGACCATCCAACAAAGAAGAGATACCCGATGAAACAGATTTACCTTATCGCTGTCGTCATATTCGCCCTGTTCTGGTCGGGCTGTGGCGCCGCGGTTCAACCTGCGCGGCCGGAGGATGTTGCGGCCAGTGACGACAATCTGATCGAGGAAGCCTTCAGCAGCCGGAGCAGCGATGTCCAGGTTAAAGGTGAAGGCGTTGTCACGCGCATACTGGCGGACGACCTGGCTGGCGGACGGCATCAACGATTCATCGTTCGACTTGCTTCAGGGCAAACACTTCTAATTTCCCACAACATTGATCTAGCGCCGCGGATCGACGGGTTACAGGAAGGCGATCGCGTGCGTTTCAACGGCGAGTACGTGTGGAACCAACAGGGTGGCATCATCCACTGGACACATCACGACCCGAATGGGCGGCACGTCGCAGGGTGGGTCGAACACGATGGGCAAATTTATCAGTAGTTGAACTTATGAAGGAGCGGAGGAAAAGAGATTGACCCAACACATTGGCATCGTTGCTGGTAGCGCGGAGGGCGCGGCTTTATGTTACCGGACGATTTGTCTGGAGGCGCCGGCCATTATGGGTGAACACAATCATCCCGAGATAACGATGAACTCATTGCCGATGGCTGAACACATGCCGCACATTCGCGCAAACGACTGGGAGGGTGTCGCGAATCTCCTGGCTGCATCCGCACACAAGCTCGCGAAGGCAGGCGCCGACTTTGCCATCTGCCCTGATAACACCTATCACCAGTCGTTCAAATATCTAATTCCGCAGTCACCGATTCCCTGGCTGCATATAGCGAGTGCCGTCGCCGAAGAAGCGCACAATTCAGGTTACCAACGGCTGGGCATCCTGGGAACGAAGTACCTGGCGGAAAGCGAGGTCTATCCCGAAGCGTTGAAGGAATTCAACATACAAAGAGAAATACCAGACGAAGAGGACAGAGAAAAGATCAACGACATCATTTTCAAAGAACTGGTCAACGGCATCTTCGCGGAGACATCGCGACTGTATTTCAATGAAGTTGCGGAGAAACTAAAGGAGCGTGGTTGTGATGCGGTGGTGCTCGGATGTACCGAGATACCTTTGATCGTGCGCCCGGATGATTGTCCTCTTCCCACTTTGGATTCAACGCGCCTGCTCGCGCGCGCCGCGTTAAGAAAAGCACTCGAAAGTTGAGATATCGCCATGCCGCACGGAAAAATTTGCTACCTCGAGATACCAGCGAAAACCGGCGAAGAGTCGGCCGAGTTCTACAACAACATTTTCGGCTGGAACATTCGCAAGCGCGGGGACGGCGCACTTGCATTCGACGACTCGGGCAGCGTCAGCGGCACGTGGGTCAACGAGACTGACAGGACGCCCGACGAGCAAACGCGCATCTACATCATGGTTGACAACATTAACGCCACGATCGCAAAGATTGAGTCAGCCGGAGGCAAAGTGCTGACGCCGCGCACCGATATTGGTCCGGCCATGGGTGCGTTCGCTGCGTTTGCCGATCCTGCCGGAACAGAATTTGGATTGTACGAGGAACCGGCAGAAAGAGCTTAGCTGCCATTCGAGATTTTGGAAGCAACGAATTACGAAGGATCTGTCACAACACGCATTCAAGACGGCGTAGCTTTGCTCACTCTCACAAACGCTCGCCAGCGCAATGCGCTGTCGCTTGAGGTACTCCGACAGCTTGACGACGCTGTCGCTCACCTCAACTCCGCCGACATCAAAGTCATCGTACTTACAGGAGCTGGAGATGTATTTGCCTCCGGTGCTGACCTGAAAGAATTGTCTCAACTCGGTCAGACCTCCGCGTTCGAGTTCGCCAAACGCGGACAGACGGTGTTTCAACGGATCGCTGACGCGAGGCAAGTCACGATTGCCGCGATAAATGGTTACTGCTTTGGAGGTGCGTTGGATCTGGCGCTCGCATGCGACATCAGGGTCGCTTCGAGTAAGGCGTCATTTTCACATCCCGGAGCGCGTAGAGGAATCATCACGGGTTGGGGCGGGACGCAGAGGTTACCGCGGATAGTCGGTCGCACACGCGCGTTGGAAATGTTTATTACGGCCGGGGTTTATTCAAGCGAAGAAGCTTTGCAGATGGGATTGATCAGTAGCATTGGTGATCCCGTTGTTGACCTGGCATTCGATAAAGCGAAAAATCATCCGCAGATTCCACGGATTACGCAGATTAGGTTCGAAAAGTAGGAAGGTGCTCAGGCTGTTGGTCTAGTCTGTGTAATCTGCGTAATCTGCGGATTAGCTTTTCCGCTTGAGAAACTTTTCGATTCCCTGCTTGCAGTCTTCGGTCATCCGCGCGATTACGTTCACATCTGCTCCAGTTTCAAGCGCGTCATTAAACGCAAACCCGTCGATCTGATAAAGCAGCGACTTGGTAAGCGCAACCGCTGACTTACTCACCTTCGCAAACGACTCTGCAAATTTCGTAACTTCTTCGTCAAAGCTCTCGTCCGAAAAGACGTGATTGACGAAACCGTAGTCGCGGGCTTCGCTAGCACTAATTTCGCGCCCGTTCGTTAACAGTTCGAACGCATGTTTTTCAGAAGCGTTGCGCCGAACAATTGCCGCCACCATCGCCGGCACAAATCCCAGCTTCACTTCAGGATAACCGAACCGGGCTGACTCGGCGGCCAGCACAATGTCGCACGCGCTTGCGAGTCCACAACCACCCGCGAGGGCACGCCCCTTAACGGCCGCAATAACCGGAACCTTGACGGCACGGATCAAAAGAAACAACTCCATCAACGATCGTGCATCGGCTGTGTTCTCGACGATCGAAGCCTCGGCGATTTTTTGTAGCGCCTCAAGGTCAGCACCTGAACAAAAGTCGTTGCCGGCTCCGCTTAGAACGGCCGCTCGAACGTTATCGTCCGCTGCTGCTTCTCGCAGGGCGTTCTTAACTCCGGCAATCACGGCG
Source organism: Pyrinomonadaceae bacterium (assembly GCA_963730985.1). Taxonomy (GTDB): domain Bacteria; phylum Acidobacteriota; class Blastocatellia; order Pyrinomonadales; family Pyrinomonadaceae; genus PSRF01. The sequence continues at coordinate 629,962 of CAVSTX010000004.1, read as the reverse complement.
TCGTTAAGTGCGTTCCGTTTCTCCGGGCGATTTAACGTGATGCGCGTTGTTGTGCCTTCCACGGCATAAAGAACTGGATGAGTCGGGTTAGACATTTGCTGCCGCCACTAGTTCAACTTCAAATTCCGACGTGAGGAATTTCAACAGTGCTTCATTGACCTCATCCGCCGCTTCATTCTGCACCCAATGACCGCTGTCAGGAATTCGCAGCTCGAAATAAGGCGCGTCAATGAACCCGCGCACATTCCGCACAGTCGCCGGCAAAACCGCGTGGTCCTGTTCCCCAAATATGAAAAGCGTGGGCACGCGGACACGACCCTTGGCTAAGTCGCTTTTTGCGCCTCGCTTGTTCATGCGCGAAACAAGCCGGCGAATGTTTCCGCGATAATAATTAACTGCGGCCGTCAAAGCGCCAGGTTGCCGCAACGCTTCAACGTAACGCGCGATGTCTTCATCGCTAAAGGTATTCTTACGACCGACGGATTCTTTGAAGACTTTCCGAATCGCTTCAAAGTCGTTCTTACTTAGCAGGAACTCTGGCACTTTCGGAAGCTGAAAGAACAGCATGTACCAACTGCGCAGGAACTGCCGACCAGTCATGTTAGCTCGCCACACTGGCGCGGGTGGAACTTGCAACGCCGCCAACTTCGAAACGCGCTCAGGATATTTCTGAGCAATGGCCCAAGCCACGCTCGCGCCCCAATCGTGGCCCACAATGGCCGCTTTCTGCGCGCCGAAAAAGTCGATCAACCCAATGACATCCTGCACAAGAAGATCGATGGTGTAGTCGGCGGCACTTAGAGGTTTGTCGGTCAGATTAGCGCCGCGCATGTCAGGCGCGACCACATGGAAGCGTGATGCGAGCGCTTCGATTTGATGACGCCAGGAATACCAGAACTCGGGGAAACCATGCAGCAGGAGTACCAGGTCGCCCTTCCCTGCTTCGGCATAATGCAAACGGATGCCGTTAACATTCGCGTAGCCGTGGTTGATCGTTGTCATTCTTATTCAGCTCCCCTCTCAGCAAGCGGAGAGGGGTTGGGGGAGAGGTAGCCATGCGTCGCAACCCCACCCCTGTTCCCTCCCCGCTAGGCGGGGAGGGGTATCGTTCATTCAAATCCGAGCATCACCGACTCGTCATCGGAAACTTCAATCTTCATCCTCAGCAGCGCGCTGGAAAAAGTCTTGCCTTGGGCGTCAGTCATCAATGACAACGTTCCGCCTCCGCCGAGACTCTCGTGAAGCAGGAAATTCAGAGCGCCCAAGTTGGGCAACTCAAAACGCTCAACATTTCCTTTGCAAATTCCCTGGAAATGCTGTTTGACGCGGTCGGCAGTAACTTCCCTCACGAGGATTGGATAGATCTCTTCGCGCAGTGCGATCAGCCCCACGTTTGCCGTGTCGCCCTTGTCTCCTGATCTTGCATGTGCAAGTTCCACTAATCGTAGTTGCATTTATGTCTCGCGTTTGTCTGAAATCAGTAACTACCTAAGATTATCCGCTGACATCGATAACCTGGCCATTCGCTAAACCTCCAGGATGCTGACGCACGACTCGATTTCCTTCTTCGGAATCAGCGCGGGCCAGTAGGCAACAATCTCTTCAACCTTGGGCCGGCCGCCCGCAAAACCAGTTACCGTTGGTGGGCCAGTTAACACCAACGGCGCAATCTCGCGGGTGAATCTTTCGATTGCACCTTTGTCATAGCCTCGTACACCGACGCGAAGTTGAACTTCGGGAATGTCTGGCGAAGGTGGACCTGCCAATGGCCCGTGTGTGGCGTTAACGCCGACAAACTCCGTGTGAATAAGATCAAACTTGAGGCCGAGTCGATCCAGCCGTGCTCTCAGAATCTTGTCGGCCGATACCGCTTTGTCGTATGCATCGGGCCACGAATAAACCAGGGTTCCCACTGCCTTAAAACCCGCGGAATAACTAATCGACACTTTCAAAAACTCTGTCGCCGGCTTGCCTTTGATTCCGTGAACGCGCACGCGATCTTTTCCGGCGTCCTCGAGCTTGATGCTCGTGAAATCGGCAACGCAATCCGGCGTTATATATTCGTGTGGATCGCCCATCTCGTAAACAAGTTGTTCTTTGACCGAAGGAACGTTGACCCACCCACCCGTGCCTTCATGTTTGGTGATTACGAATGTGCCGTCAGGCAACGCTTCGGCAATTGGAAATCCGACGTTTGCTAAGTCCGGCACGTTCCGCCAGTCGTACTGGCAGTTGCCACCTGAACACTGAGCGCCGCATTCGATGATATGTCCCGCGATTGTTCCCGCAGCCATCCTGTCCCAATCGTCAAACGCCCAGCCAAACTCGTGAATCAAAGGCGCGAGGGTCAATCCTGTGTCCGTGGCGCGGCCAGTGATAACGATCTGTGCGTTCTGATTGAGAGCTTCAACAATCGGAGCGGCGCCGAGATAAACGTTCGCACTCTGAATGCGGTCTCGCACTGTAGAAAGGGGCGCGTCGTTGTCCATGTTTCGCAACTCAATACCGCGGCCCAGAAAATCGTCGAGGCGATCCATGATGTCGTCGCCGGTGACGATACCGATGCTGAGTTTCCCTTTAAGCCCGAGCTCTCTGGCAACCTCCCTGACTGCATCAGCGCAACCTTCAACGTTTACCCCACCCGCATTAGCAGTCACCCGGATACCCCGGGCCACACAAGCCGGCAGGATCTCCTTCATCAACGGTACGAAGTCTTTGGCGTAGCCCGCCGACGGATCACGCGAGCGTTGTTTCTGCATGATCGACATCGTCACCTCGGCGAGATAGTCGAGCATCAGGTAGTCAATTGGACCACCTTCCACCTGTCGAACAGGAGCGTCAGGAAGATCGCCCCAGAACCCCTGACCGGCACCGATACGAATCTTTGGTTTCATCTAAGTTGCTTGCTGATCAAAACAATCACCGCACAAGTGCGGTGGCCTCTCGCGAAATCTCATTGACGTGGACTGGAAACTTTAGACGGAAAATGTCTGTAGATGCAACGAGGGGCGGCACAACTCAAAAGATTGGGCCGCCCTCTTTGCTCGAATTAATTCGTTCCGCTACTGCCGTGGTGTCGGGCTAGGCGATGCCGGCGGTGTCGTTGGCTGTGTTGGGGCCGTCGGTTCCGGAGGCGTCGGGCTCGGCGATGCCGGCGGTGTCGTCGGTTCTGTTGGTGGCATCGGCGTTGTTGATGGTACTGGTGTTGCTGTATCTTCTATGGTATCGGTGTCTGTCTGTATGGCATCGGTGTTGTTGATGGTGTCGGTGTTGGTATCGGTGTTGGTGTCGGTTCTGCTGGTGGCGTCGGCTCTGTTGGTGCAGTCGGCGCTGGAGGTGACGGCACTTCGGTTCGCGTCCGCCTTACGCGACGAGAACCCGCAGGTGTGAAACTGCACACTCTGCCCGAGCTTGGAACTGCCAGCAAGGTCAATCGATCACCGGCTTTGCGCGCACGCATTGAAACGATAATCGGTGTTTCGCCCACTGTTGATTCCCCAAATTGCATTGCTACGCTTGTGTAACCCCGCGTGGTTACAGCGGTAATGCGTCCGGTTTTGCCGTCGGAGAGCGTGAACTGATTTCCGGTAATGGTTAAAGTAGTTTCTCCACTGACTCCGGCGTCGGGGCAGTCCAACATGCCCGTGTAAGTGCCTGAAAGATCAGTCTGTGTGCTCGAATCCATTTGCACCGGGGCAGTTGGGGTGGAGTTGTTGGCGTTTTGCGCATCGGTGACCGCCGAATTCGCGTTTTGATTTCGACTGGCCGAAGCCGCGAAATCAATTGAAAGGGCCGACGCGGTCAACACAATGACAAAAACAAAGGTAAAAGCACGAACGATAGGTAGGCTCATCTAACTTCCCTCCTTCAGCAGACACGCAGCGCTAGGCGTGCATACAAGTCAAACCAATGGGGGTGTGTCGGGAATTACTAGCGAGGTGTGATGGGGTTGTATCACCCGGTGGGCCAAATTACAACCGGGCGCGGGTGCCGCGCCCTTAACATAGCGTAGCTGGCAGGACGAACGGTCCGATGTGAGGGCCGTCGTAATTCAGACCCACTCGCAACGCGAGCTCAATTGCTTCTCGCGTATCTTCCGGAGCGATGACTGCATCCACGAAACCACGCGCCGCTGCATACTTGGCGTCGAGCTCCATTTCATATGTTTGCCGCACATCATCCATCTCCGCCTTCAGATCCTCCCCCGCTTCGTCGCCCTGCTTCTTAAGCCTTTCGAGTTGACTGCCGAAAACGGCTTGCACAGCCGAATCGCCTTCCATCACGCCCATGCGTCCCGTAGGCCAACTGAAAATGAAGTCGGGATCGAAGCCTTGTCCCGCCATCGCGTAGTAGCCGGCACCTGAAGCGTGATTAACAGTCAATACAATCTTCGGAACGATCGCAGTAGCCATCGCCTCTACAAAATGCGCGCCAGCACGGATGATGCCCGAGTGCTCAGCTTCAGGGCCAACCATGAATCCAGACACATCCTGAATGAACAACAGCGGCGTGTGCCGGCGATTGCACGTCTCAATGAAGTACGCAACTTTTTCAGCCGACTCCGTGTAAATGATTCCGCCAAACCTTGGTGCGCCTCCGCCCTTCGGCCGAATCATTCCGCGATTATTCGCGATCACGCCCACATGAATCCCGCGCACTCGTGCGTGCCCGGTGATCATCTCCTTAGCGTAATCCGCCTGAAACTCGTCGAGGTGGCCTTCATCGAGCAGGCATTCCAACAAATGGCGAACGTTGTAAGGCTGACGATGATCCGCCGGAAGAATGTCGTATAACTCCCCCGCTGGACGTGCGGCCTCGGCTGCCTTATCGCCCGGTTGAACACTCGATGGTTTCAAAGGAAGCTCAGAAACAAACTCGCGAATCTTTTGAATGCAATCCTGGTCGTTAGCGACGCGATAATGAGCGACGCCGGAAAGTTCGTTATGCGCGCGCGCGCCACCGAGCGCCTCGTTGTCAATAGTTTGACCTGTTGCGCCCTTCACCAGGTTCGCCCCACCCAATCCCATAAACGACGTGCCTTCAACCATCACGATCACATCAGACAACGCCGGCAGATACGCGCCCCCGGCGATGCACGGCCCCATTACGGCCGAGATTTGAGGAATCTTGAGGTAACGACGCATCAGCGAGTTGTAATAGAAGATTCGCGATGCGCCGTATTGTCCGGGGAAAACGCCGCCCTGGTATGGAAGATTCACTCCCGCCGAGTCGACGAGATAGATGATGGGTACGTGCGACCGCATCGCGATCTCCTGCGCGCGGAGAATTTTCTTGATTGTTTCCGGCCACCACGAACCTGCTTTTACTGTTGCGTCATTTGCAACAACCACCACTTCGCGGCTCTCAACCCGCCCAACAACAGTGACGACCCCAGCGCCTGGAGCTGCTCCAATTTCCGGCTTCAGTCTTTCTGCCGTCTGCCTCCTGCCTACTGCCTGCTGTTTCCTTGTACTGGTCGTAGGCAACTAACAATCCGATTTCCTGGGAGTAGGAATCTTTGTCGAGCAGCAACTCGATCCGCTCGCGCGCAGTCAGTTTTCCCTGCTCATGCTGCTTTTCAATCTTTTTGGCGCCGCCGCCAAGACGCAGCTTCGCTTCAAGATCGCGTAACTCGGCAGTCAACTCAGTGAGACGTTTGGCCGTCCGGTCGGAAGCTAAGGTTTCAAGATTTTTCATAGTTCAGGCGGAGTGGATTGGCTCATTCACCTTTACCTTCAAAGTTCTTGTAAAAACTTACGTTTTATACGATCCAGCATTCTACTTTGCTTTCCCGGAAATTACATTTGCTCGTCCTGCGCGAAGATTGCCAGGGACTCAGACCACGTCGCCATGACGAATTCTGGGGCTACCGCCAAGTAATTGACATTTGACGGCAACAGGAATATCGTCCGCCCCAGTGAAGCGGTTGATCTCTCACGAGCCTGCATCGCTCCTTGCAAACTCGCTAGTCAGTCGTTCCGTTTAACTAAAAGAGTCTGGCGTTGAAAACGCCGGCGAAAGATCGTCGCGCCATGACCGCCGGAACGGAACCACATATCACCGCTCCTCATCCAGTCACAACAACATTAATGACGAAAGGTGCGTGTTATGCCAAGAAAAAAGAAAAGCACTAAGAAAACAAGTACCCGGGCGAGTAGCACGGAATACGAAAGGTCTGATCTGATTGCTGAAATTAATGTCAAAAAGGTCCAGCAGCTCCGGCCTTTCAAGATCGACTACTCACGGGTCCGCAAACTCGAGTTCATCGACAAAAACAATCGCAAGCCGCAAACTTTTAAGGAGTTCCAGAAACTCGTCCCTGAGAAAAAGCTGACGATTACTGAAAAGCCTCGGCCAACGTTTGCGACCGACCTTCGTCATCTCAAAGACCTCGACATCGGCTTGTTCATCATCAAGAAGATCCTGATCCTGGTGAAGACCGACCTTTACCCTTCAATTAAGCCGGCAATCGACCAGTACGTCGCAGATCTTGCTTATGAAGGCCAATGGGCGGAAGTCCATACCATCAGTGGTGGGACACCGGTCGAGTTGCGTGATTTTATCAAGAGCAAGAACCCCCTGGGCGCTGTCCTCATCGGCAGCTTGCCGACTGCCTGGTTCGAAATGTCCGACGACTTTTACGGTGCGTCTACGGAGTTTCCTTGTGACCTGTATTACATGGATCTAAATGGCACGTGGAACGATCCCGATGGAGACGGTAAGTTTAGTGAGCACCCATCAAACGTCGAACCTGAAATTTGGATAGGGCGCATCTGGACGCCCACCGCCGGCGGTAATGATGCGGCGCTCATCAACGACTATTTCGCGCGCAACCATGCTTACCGTAAAGGCCTGTTCGGCTACTCGAATAAAGCGCTCGCCTTCGTCGAGGATGACTGGATCGGCTTTGATGACTGCGCGTTTGACTCAATGTTTTCCCCGTCAAATATCGAAACCATTAAGGATCCAGCGGCGACCACGGGCGCTCGCTATAAAGCGGAGGTACAGCAGCATCGAGCGTGGGCGCAAATTAACGCGCACAGCTCGCCGGGTGGACACTCGATCGGCGCGCCAAGCGGTGGAATGTGGATACCCAACACCTACTTGCGCGATATAAACCCACCCAATGCTTACTTCTACAATCTGTTTGCTTGCAGCAACGCGCTGTTTACCCAAGCCGAATACATGGCAGGTTGGTACATCTTCGACAAGGCTGGAGGTTCCTTGTGCAATGGTCTCGCGGCAGTCGGCAGCACCAAGACGGGCTCGATGCTGATGTTTGAAAACTTCTATGGACCTATGGGTATGGGCAAAACAATCGGCAACGCGTTTGTTGACTGGTGGAAGGCGCTCGGGCCCACCCATGAGTTGGGCGAACGGCAATGGTATTACGGCATGACGTTGCTCGGTGATCCCACACTTAACTGGTGGACCGGTGTTGTGCCACAACCGCGCACGCCGATGACCGAAGATGTATTCGATCATTTTCCTCGATTGACGCACCTGAACTGGGACCAGATTGGCCTGCCGGGTGTCACCTATAACGTCGAGATCGACGCCTTCGGGGCAATCGCAGCCGGAAAATGGGCGGCAGAAGTCGGCGCTAGCTGGTTTGTGTCCGGTGCCCTGACCGACAATAACTTTGAACACATCTTTGTCGGCGCCCAAAGGGGTCGTTGGAGGGTGCGCGCGAAAGTTGCCGGCCGCACATGTCCATGGAGCGATTGGCAGTACTTCAAGTACACGATATGAGCGGTAGCGGAGAACAGACGATTGAGGGCACGCTGACGTTATTGCCCAACCCGTGCACGACCAAGCCTTGTTTGCCAGGATTGGCTTTTGCGGTTATGGCTGACGACGGCGCGCCCTATTTTCTTGCGAAGAATGACGGGTTTTACATGCATGGTGTACCCGACATGCCCGAGCCCGGCGACAAGGTGGTTGCGACCGGTAGCGTGCAGGAAAAACGGGATGTCACGGGTAAGGCCTTTAAGGCAATTGAGCTGACAGCGCTGCGATCAGCGTGAAATTCAGTTTGAAATGGGTGCGGCCATCTTGCCCATGACCGGGCGAGATGTCCGTGCCCATTTTTTCAGGCACTCCACCGAATAAGCAGCTCAAGGCATTTCGTCCACCTGCGGCGCGCCCGCAGTCACCAGATAAGACGTTCTCTTCACAACACTTTCGACTAGTCGAGGTTTAGGAGTTCCGTGGTTTGCTTTGACATGTCCAGATTTCGCTCTTATAGTCCGCTAAACGCACCTAATTCGAGCGCAGGGGGCAATCGAGCTGCACTGATTGCTGAAACACTCTCAACCGCAAACTGAAGTTTGCGTCACAAAATTTGAAGGCTTAGACGCGAGATGACCAGTCCAGCACCAGAACCAGTCTATGGCGAGTGGCACGAGACCCTTGTACGCGTGCGTTACGCGGAAACCGACAAGATGGGGATTGTCTATTACGCCAACTACCTGATCTGGTTTGAAATCGGCCGCACCGAATATTGCCGGGCTCGCGGGTTTGCTTACAGCGACATGGAACAGGCCGATGCGTCGTTTCTCGTCGTAGCCGAGAGCTACTGCCGGTATAAGGCGCCTGCCTATTACGACGATGAGCTGCTCATCCGGACTCACATCACCGAGATGCGTAAGCGTTCGTTGCGGTTCGGGTACGAAATTTTAAGAGTTGCGGACGGTCAGGTGATCGCTGAAGGAGAAACGGGTCACGTTGTGACCGATGCTCAGGGCCGGGTTCGCTCATTCCCTGAGGGATACGCACAACGATTGACGGCCCCACCCGTGCTGAAGTCGCAATCGACTGGTTCAGCCGTTCCGACGGAAGAAGGACCCGACTAGTTTCGTTGTGCGCCGCCCACGAGGACAGACCCCCATTTATCATTTCTCATATCCCATTTCTCATTTTTCATTTCTCATTTCTCATTTGTTGATATGTCCTAATTGGGAAGAGGCGCGCCCGCTTCTAAAAAGCCGAATTCGTTAAATTACCAATGGAAAATGAGAAATGGGATATGAGAAATGATAAATGGTTTTCGCTTAATCGTGCGATATCAACCTGCTAATCCCGCACACTGCCCACCGCCCACTATACTAATCATGCGCCAGATTCAACCTGCTAATCCCGCGTGCCTTGCCGGTTTCCTCATCAACATCAATAACTGCGGCGCAAATGCGAACTTCACCTGTTGAGTGTTCTGCTCGCCTTCCCAGGGCCGAGGTAAAGCGTGTAATCACGTCTTCCTTCTTCATTCCAATCACACCTGAGTAGCTACCCGTCATCCCGATGTCAGTTAAATACGCGGTGCCTCCGGGAAGAATGCGCTCATCAGCTGTTTGCACGTGAGTGTGCGTCCCGACAACCGCAGAGACGCGGCCGTCGAGATACCAGCCCATCGCCGTTTTCTCCGAGGTTGCCTCGGCATGCATGTCCACAATCCGCACCCTGGTTTCGCCGTTCAGTCCCTGAAGCAGGTCATCAGCGGCGCGAAACGGGTCGTCCGAGGGCGGCATGAACACTCGACCCATCAAGTTCATTACTGCCACGCTCGTGTTGTTGACCTTACCGGTCCAGATGCCGCTCCCGGGAGTGTTTGGTGGATAGTTGGCAGGACGAATGAGTCGCGGTTGTTTCGCGATGTAGGGAATGGCCTCTTTCTTATCGAATATATGATTGCCGGAACTCATCACATCGATTCCGGAGTTGAAGAGTTGTTCACAAAGCGACGGCGTCACCGAAAAACCGCCGGCCAGGTTTTCCGCATTCATAATCGCGAGATCGATGTGGTGCTGTTCCCGCAGATCCTGAATCCGCTCGAGCACAGCTATCCGCCCGGGCTTCGCGACAACATCTCCGATGATCAAAATATTCATACAAGCTTCGCACCCTCACCCAACCTATCCCAAAGGGAGGAGGTGACGGAAAACAGGAAGGCCGCGAATCCTAAATCGAACAGTAATAGAAGAGCCTTCTATTAGTGATTCACGATTTACGATTCACGGCCTTTCTAGGCAGGAGGGAGATCCGCAATGGTCGTTCCGAAGCCGTAATTGAACCTGCTTTAACAGGTGGGTGACCTACTAAAGCCGCAGCCTCTGGCAATTCTTGACGTTGAAGAACTGCACTGGCGAAACGGCATCGGTCTCCCATATCAACGGCGTTGGCTCAATCATCGTAACTCGGTGACGGGCCCCGCAGAACGTTTCCCTCCGCCGGACGGGATAGTACCACAGTCGGTTGGGGTTTTAGGAAACTGGAGGGGGAAAAGGCCATTTATCAGTTCTCATTTCTCATTTTTCATTTGGCTATTGGGTGTTACGGATTCAGCAGTGTGGGTAACGCCGAGGTCAAACCAGTTCCGGCATGCGGACACTGAACAGACAAAGGCGGCCGACCGGCAGGAACAATCAAATGCCGAAAATGGTGGATTCAACTTGAAGTGCAACTTTTGAAATAGGTGGTTGAGAGCAAGCTGCGATAGCGTAAGCGTGCTTTTCTAACCGCCAAGTCAAAAGAAGCACACAATGAACTATAGACAGCTTGCTCGCGAACAAAGATACCAGATATACGCCTTGATGAGAGCCGGACATAACCAGACTCGGATCGCCACCCTAGTCGGTTGCAACAAGAGCACGATCTCACGTGAGCTACGCCGCAACCGGGGGCTGAAGGGTTATCGTCCTTATCAGGCAAATGAACTCGCCTACGACCGGCAGTGTGAAGCTTATCGTTCGCGCATTGCCTGGCAAACTTGGCAACAGGTCGAGCGGCTCTTGCGCCAGGAGTGGAGTCCGGAGCAGATCACCGGGCGTCTGAAGCTGGAGAAACAACCTGCCGTCAGTCATGAGTGCATCTATCTCTACGTCTATGCAGACAAACGGCGTGGAGGCACGCTGCATCGGCATCTGCGTAGTCAAAAGAAGCAGCGTAAGCGTTACAGTGGATACATTCGCCGCGGCCAGATCCCCAATAGAACCAGCATCGATAAACGCCCACAGATCGTGGCTCGCAAAGGTCGCTTCGGCGACTGGGAGGCAGACACTATCATTGGTGCTCGCCATAAAGGCGGCATCCTCAGCGCCGTGGAGCGCAAATCCAAGCTGACTCGACTGCGCAAACTGGCCACTAAAGCAGCTGCCGAAATGAAGGACAACAGTATTGAGCTACTAGCGCCGCTAGCTGCCAAGGTGCACACCATAACCGTAGACAATGGTAAAGAGTTCTGTGACCACGAACGGATCGCAGCAGCACTCAAAACGCGCATTTACTTCGCGCATCCCTATGCCAGCTGGGAACGAGGCTTAAACGAGAACACCAACGGTCTAGTGCGCCAGTACTTTCCTAAAAAGTATGACTTCGCCAAGATCTCAGACCAAGATCTGCAGCAGGTGGAAGACCGATTAAATAACCGGCCTCGCAAGACGCTCGGTTACCGGACCCCTAACGAAGTGTTTTTCAAACAACGTTCTGTTGCACTTCCAAGTTGAATCTGCGAATGATAAATATGAAATGAGAACTGATAAATGGTTTTCTTGCAGCTTGGCCGAGCTTAACTCAACGATAGCTTGCCGTGTTCCTGCTCAATGTTGCTTCTTACTTTTAGCAATTTATCGAGCATTTCCGCGCATTCGGCGCTGCGGGCGGCCAGTTGAGCGTCAGCCTGTTCGTGGGTCTGTTTCAGGCGATGAAGTTCGTCAGCGATGTGCAGGGCTGCGAGAATTGCGACCTTCAGCGAGTCGACAGTCAGCGTGCCGGAAGAGATTTCGCGCATTCGCCCATCGACGAAGTCGGCGAGTCGCATGAGGTAATCCGAATCGCCGTCAGATCGAATGTTGTAGGTCTGGTTATAGATTTCAACTCTGATCGTGGGGGCTGCTGTTGTCGTGGTTTCCATACTACCTTTACCGACCATTTCCGCTATACCGGTCATCGAAGCTCCTCCGCCATCTCCGGATCGAGCGCAGCCACAGCGTCAAGCATCGCTTCCACTTTGGCGCGAATGATATCGCGTTCGGCCAACAAGGCTTCGACCTGTTGCTCAAGTCGTTGCTGTTCGAGTCGTTGTTGGTCGTGAGGCACGCCACCGCGATTGCGACGCATCAACGAAAGCTCTTTCTCCAGACTCTCTTTTTCCTGGCGAAGGCTTTTCGTCAGCTCAATCGTTCGATAGATCTTGTCTTCCAGATGAGAAAACTTTTCTAGTCCGGATAATCCAACCATCGACCTGTGATCTCTCCAACGTAACGTATTCTAACTGCGTATCGGATTATGCGACTTCACGTCTGCAAGCGCAAGACCGTTGACGCACGCGATGGGATTTATTTTCAATGCAACTCTGCATCAAATTCTTTTAGCAGCAAATCGACCAGCGAGCGGTGTCTTTCTTCAACTTCCTCGTCGCGGAGGGTGCGCTCGTTTGAACGATATTCGACTCGTAAAGTCACGGCCCGCTTCCCTTCCGGAATGTTCTTTCCTTCGTAAGTTCCGACGAGCTGTGCACCGCGGTAGTCGTCCGCGCGCGCGTTGTCTATCGCCTGGACCAGGTCGTCGAAGCTTACATTGCGACTAACCCAAAGCGTCACGTCTCGCACGACCGATGGATATCGAGGAAGCGGCGCATACTGCGTTCGACGCTCGTTTGATTCGAGCAAAGCGGTGAGGTCCAATTCAGCTACATACACTGGTTGGCGAAACTTGTACGCAGTGGCGATCGATTCAGATAACCTGCCGACTGTCCCAATCACTATATCGTCAACGGATAGGATCGCTGCCTGCCCGCTGCGCAAGTGTTTGACCTGAGCCATGCTTGCCTTTACCGGACCTAACTTCATTGCATCGACGGCTGCTTCAATCGCACCCTTCACGTCGTAAAAGTCGAGATCGCTACTCGACTGCATGCGATCCTGCTCAGTCGCTGCGCCCGTCGCAATCAGTGCAAAAGCATCGCGTTCGAGCGGCAGATCTTTGGCGTCAGAATTCGTGAAAATCCGGCCAATTTCGAACAAACGGACGTCCCGCGTCCCATGGTTCAGATTCGTCCGCAACGACCGCAGCAGGCCTGGCAGAAGCGTCTGACGCATGCGCGTAGACTCTTCAATAATCGGGTTTTCGAGGGTTACAAAACCCCGATCGCCGCCGAGCGTTGGCACTGTCTCAAACTCACTATCGTAGGCGGTTTCGATGAAGCTGAAGTTGATCGCTTCGTCATATCCCAAATCGGCGAGCACGCGCCGCAGCGCCCGTCGCTTCATCTCAGCCGGCTGATATTCGCCGGCCATATTCGCCGGCGGCAACTCGGATAAGATCTTCTCGTAGCCCGTATGTCGCGCAACTTCCTCAACAAGATCTTCTTCAATGCTCACGTCCATACGCCAACTCGGAATTTCAAAGCGTTTGACGTCGCCGTTCTCAGAAGCGGAAGTGAAACCGAGCGCTTGCAGTATTCGCAGCATCTCATCCGTTGCAACGGTTAACGACGTAAGACTCTCGACTCGAGACGGCTGGAAGTTAACTGAGCGAAGGGCCAACGGTTCCGGATAAACATCAATCGCGTCTTCGGTAGCAGTTCCACCAGCGATGTCGCAAATAAGCTGGACGCATCTGGCCTGCGCCGCGAGTACGTTTTCGCAATCAGCACCGCGCTCGAAGCGTCGAGATGCTTCGGTGTCCATGCCCAGTTTGCGCGCCGTCTGCCGGACAGATTCCGGATTGAAGTACGCACTTTCAATCAGCACATCTGTGGTGCTATTCGAAATTTCAGAATCCAAACCACCCATGATGCCGGCAAGTGCAACCGCGTTTTGTGCATCAGCAATCACCAGCATGCCGGCGTTAAGTTTTCGATCAACACCGTCCAGCGTTACCAGGCTTTCTCCGGCGCGGGCCCTGCGAACGATGATGCGATGTTCAGCCAGCTTAGCGAGATCAAACGCGTGGAGCGGTTGGCCCATCTCATGCAGAACATAGTTTGTGATGTCGGCAACATTATTGATGGGACGTTGGCCGATTGCTATGAGACGCTGAGCGAGCCACTCAGGTGATGGAGCGATTTTGACACCGCGAACGACTCGCGCGGCGTAACGAGGACACAAGTCCGTGTCAACGATTTCGACCGAAGCGAAATCGTTCGTCTTCCCTTCAGTCTTTAGAACTTTGGACTTTGGACTTTGAACCTTGGACTTCTGTATGACGGCTACTTCACGGGCGATGCCTATATGGGATAGGCAGTCGGGACGGTTTGACGGCACTTCGACATCTAAAACGGAATCTTGCGGGACTTCGCCAACCGCGTCGATAGCAAGGCCGACCATCGTTAGCCGTTCCCGCAGATCCGCCGGGGTCAGCGTAGTGCCCGTCAACTCACGTAACCAGTTGTAACTGATGTACATAGAAGTTTGGTGAATGGTAAATGGCGAACGGTAAATGGTTTATTTCCATATACTATTCACTATTCACCTTTAACTCGTTACTCAAACTGGCTGAGAAACCGAACGTCGTTCTCGAACAGCAACCGGATGTCATCAAGGCCATACATCAGGGCACACATCCGATCGATGCCCAAACCGAAGGCAAAACCCGAATAAACATCAGGATCGATGCCCACAGCCCGCAAAACGTTCGGGTGAACCATTCCCGAACCGCCGAGTTCAATCCAGCCAGAGTTTTTGCATATACGGCAACCGTTACCGCCGCATTTGAAGCAACTGAAGTCAAACTCGGCGCTTGGTTCAGTAAACGGGAAGTAGGACGGTCGAAACCGTGTTTTCGTGTCAGGCCCAAACATCCGGCGCAAAAATTCCGCGACAGTGCCCTTCAGGTGGGCCATGCTGATGCCACGATCGACGCACAGTCCTTCGACCTGAAAAAACATCGGGTTATGCGTCGGATCCGGCGTGTCGCGGCGGAATACGCGACCCGGCGCAATCATTCGCACGGGCGCACCTCGCCGCTGCATCGCATGAATCTGGACTGTAGAAGTCTGCGAGCGCAATGCGAAACCCTCGGTCGTGTAGAACGTGTCCTGAGACGCGCGCGCTGGATGGTTTTCAGGGATGTTTAAAGCGTCGAAGTTGTAAAAGTCGGTCTCGATTTCTCTGCCATCCTCGATTGCGTAACCAAGTGCCACAAAAATGTCTTCGATCTTCTCGCGCAACATCGTGATTGGATGGAGATGGCCGCGCCGCGGGCGACGGCCGGGAAGCGTTACATCGAGAGCCTCGCGTTCAATTCGCGCTGCTTCGACTTCTTTTGCAAAAAACCTCTCAAACGCCTCAATCGTATATTCAATTACTTTCTCTAGCTTTTGGACGTCCTTTGCGAACAACGGTCGTTCAGCAGCGTTTACCTTGCCGATAAGGTTCTTCAGTCGCGCGACTTCACTCTTCTTCCCGAGAAGTCGGACTTCAGCTTCAGCGATTCCGCGTTGGAAAGCTTCCAAAGTTGGAGCATCCTCGATGGCTAGCACCGGAATCGTGTCGAACCTTTCAAACACAATGTTGTCCAGTATGATCCCCGTCTCCGCCCAATAAGCGCGCAGATCTTCCTTGACGCGCTGCGGCAAAAGTCCCACGAAGTCGTCAAACCACCGTGTGAAGACGGCGGTAGCAACATTGATTTGCTCTTTGTCTAGTGCGGTACTCAATACAGTGTGTTCTGCGCCTGAGCTGTTGTTGAACGCCGCGTAGCGGCGAAATGTTTATAGAAACCGGAAAGAAATAAATTCGAGTCCCGCAGTGGCGAAATGAAGATTTCGCCACTGCGGGACTACCTTTAGCTAGCGAATGTCGTTGCTATAGACATTTCGTCCCTCTGGGACGAAAACTACTAGGCAGCGGCCTGTTCACGTTTATTACCCACGGCATTTTTAGCCTGAACGGCGATCTCTTTGAAGGCTTCCGGCTGATTTACGGCCAAGTCGGCCAGCACTTTCCGATCAAACTCCAGTCCCGCCAACTTTAATCCGTGCATCAGCTGGGAATAGTTGATTCCATTTAGTCGTGCAGCCGCGCCAATGCGAACAATCCAAAGGCTGCGAAAGTCGCGTTTCTTCAGCTTTCGGCCCGTGTAAGCGAAGTTGAGTCCACGCTCGACCGACTCCTTCGCCGACCGGTAAAGTTTCGACTTAGTGCCGCGATATCCCTTCGCCAGCTTTAATATTTTCTTGCGTCTTTCGAGGCGCTTATTTCCACGTTTTGCTCTAGGCATGTTCTTAACCCCTTTCGTAACAACGGACGCGGGAGGTATCAAACTCAATAATCATTTATCATTTCTCATATATCATTTCTCAATTCCCATTTTTGCCGGGGGCAACCGCTTGTCGGCGGATTAGGTTGCACACGGCCGACCCACAATGACAAATGAAAAATGTGATATGAGAAATGACAAATGCATTGTTTCCTCGCACGTCACCATTCAGTCACTTAATCTCGACCGTACGGCAGCATCGCTTCTACGCGCTTTTGATCAGACTTGGAGACGAGCGCGTCAATATCCAGCAATCGCTTTCGTTTATTGGTTTTCTTCGTCAGGATGTGGCGCGCATGGGAATGACCGCGTTTGATCTTCCCAGTGGCCGTCAGGCGAAAGCGCTTCGCCGCACCCTTATGTGTTTTTAACTTCGGCATAACTACTCCTCTTTACCAGTAATCAATTGTCAATTAATCAGCCCGCGGCGGGTGGTGCCTGCGGCTTTGGTGGCGCCGGTTCTGCCTTGGCGCCCCCGCCTTTGTGTCTCTTCGGTCCAAAGATGATGAACATCTGGTTGCCTTCCATTCGCGGCCGGGCCTCGACTTCACCGACGTCGGTTAGATCGCGCTCCAGCTTCTCGAGAATGCGGGCTCCCAGCTCGCGGTGAGTCATCTCACGCCCGCGAAACCAGATCGTCGCTTTCACCTTGTCGCCCTCCTCCAACCACTCGCGCGCATGCTTCATGCGGTAGTCGTAGTCGTGATCGTCCGTACCGGGGCGAAACTTAACTTCCTTGACGGTGATCGTGACCTGTTTCTTCTTCGCCTCGTTTGCCTTCTTTTTCGCTTCGTATTGAAACTTTCCGAAGTCGATAATTCGACAAACTGGCGGATCAGCTGTGGCGGCGACCTCAACGAGGTCTAAACCCTTCTCCCGGGCGGCGCGAATTGCGTCGCGAATGTCCATCACGCCAAGCTGTTCACCTTCGTCACCAATCACGCGCACTTCCGGCACGCGAATTCTTTCGTTAATACGGGCTATCGGCATGCGCCGGTTATCCGGGCGGGGGCCGCGTCCACGAAAACCTGTAGCTATTGCTGCACCTCCTTAAGTTTGGTCCAAGGTCTCAAGTCCAAGATCAAAAGTCATCACGCTATTCGTTCGTCTCCTGCCCAAGCCATTCCATCAGCTGAGCAGAAGAAGCTTCAGACTCAAAACTTGGTAGCTCGTTGTTTAGAGCACGACTCTCAATGAGTTTGCTCGCAAGTTTAATGAAAAGGTCGAGCGGCATAGTACCAATGTCGCCCTTTGCACGTTCCCGGACGGCGACGGTTCCCTGCTCCATCTCGCGGTCGCCGAGCACGAGCATGAACGGAACTTTCTGTAACTGGGCGTCCCTGATTTTCGCGCCGATCTTTTCACTGCGCAGGTTGGCTTCGACACGAATGCCCGCCCCCAGCAACTCATCAGCCACGCGCTGAGCATAATCGTTAACTCGATCAGTAATCGGCAAGACGGCAACCTGCACGGGCGCCAACCAGAGTGGAAACGCGCCGGCGTAGTGCTCGATTAACACCCCGAAGAAACGTTCGGTCGAGCCAAACAGCGCACGATGAACCATCAGCGGCCGATGAGGCTTGTTGTCTTCACCGATATATTCCAGCTCGAAACGCTCAGGCAGATTGAAGTCGAATTGAACAGTGCTGAGCTGCCACAGACGTCCGATGGCATCCTCGACTTTAATGTCAATCTTCGGTCCGTAAAACGCTGCTTCTCCTTCAATGCGCTCGAATGGCAGGTTTTGCTCTTCGAGTGCGTCGGTGAGCGCTTGTTCTGCGCGCGACCAGTCCTCTTCAGTTCCAAGATACTTTTTCGAAGTGTCGCTACCCTTGACTGACAGTTCGACTTTGAAGTTCTCAAAACCGAAGGTTCGCATCACCGCAAACGCGAAATCTATACAATCGATAATTTCTTTGCGAATCGTTTCGCGCGTACAGAAAATGTGGGCGTCGTCCTGGGTAAATCCGCGAACGCGCATTAATCCATGCAGCGTGCCGGACAATTCTGCGCGGTAACACGTGCCCAGTTCGGAATAACGCAATGGCAGCTCGCGGTAGGAACGTTGAGTCGACTTATAAATGCCGATATGAAACGGACAGTTCATCGGCTTGAGCCGGAACTGGGTTCCTTCAAGCTCCGTCGGCGAAAACATGACGTCCCCGTAGTTTTCCTCGTGTCCACTCCGCGTCCACAGCTCCCGCTTGGCAATGTGTGGCGTAAACACCTGGCCATAACCTCGTCGCAAAAGCTCCTCGCGCAGGTAGCTTTCCATCTCGGCGCGAATAGCTCCGCCTTTCGGGTGCCAGAGGACTAGTCCCTGTCCATACTCTTCCTGAATCGAAAACAGATCTAGTTCACGGCCGAGGCGACGATGATCGCGCTTCTCTGCTTCTTCGCGCTGCTTGAGCCAGGCGTCCAGCTCCTCCTGCGAAAAGTAGGCGGTACCGTAGATTCGTTGCATCTGCGGCAGCGTCGCGTCGCCTTTCCAATAAGCACCGGCGAGCGATAAAGTTTGAAGGCCTTGAGCTTGTTAGTGTTAGGAACGTGCGGACCTAGACAAAAGTCGATGAACGGCGAATTGTCGATGTAGTAAACGCTAACGGTTTCGCCGGCCTTCTCTTCAATCAGCTCACATTTCAAAGGTTCATCACGATCCTTAAAGAGACGCAGTGCTTCTTCCTTGGTGATCTCGTCACGACGATACGGCAAGTTTCGACTGGCAATTTGCCGCATCCGCTTTTCGATTACCGGAAGATCGGCTTCAGTTAGCGGCCGCGGCGCGATCACATCGTAGAAGAAACCGTAACGCGGATCGTCGAGTAGGGCCGGGCCGATACCCAGTTTGGTGCCTGGAAATAAATCGAGGACAGCAGCGGCCAGAAGATGGGCAGTTGAGTGCCGAAGCACATCCAGTCCCTCAAGTGTTTGCGGCAATACTGGATCGATTTGAACTGAGTCACCGTTCTGTTGCGGTTCGAGGGTAAACGCCAGATCGACCTCTTTACCGTTAACGCGCGCAGCAAGAGCTTGCTTCGCCAAATCGCGGTCAAGCTTTTTTAGCGCGTCGCCGACGGTAACCGGAGCAGCTAGCTGAGCCGCCGGGCCGTTATTCAGTTTGACGTTTACTTCACTCATTCGAACAAACGAAAAGACAAATGGTTAACCAAGCCCTGTTGAGGGCAAAACCGTGATCTCAGAGAAGCAACAAGACCCGCCGCACATCAGGCGGCGTAGCCGTAACCAACCGCGCGAACGCTGCGGTTATCACTCCTACCATTTACTGCTTACCATTTACTATTTACTGCTCTTGATTGGATCTGATAGGAGCGCCTTCGTCGCGCGCCACCGTTAAGAGGTGGCTTAAAAAATAAAGAATCGTGTGTATGTGCGATTCATAACGAAGGTCTTCCGGAGCTCCTAACAAAATTTAGAACCTGTAAACGCGTTAGAATCTAATCAAATGCTGTGAAAAAGTCAAAGAAGTAGGCGAGTGGTGATGTTCGTTGGCCGCTTCAGCGGCCTTTTGTTTTTGCCGCGTTCACGCGGCAAACACCAGGCAAAAAGAAACACGAAGCCGCAAGGTGCGGCTTCGTGTTTTTCGCGAAAATTGGTTGTTTTCGTATTAGTTTACATGCTGCGCTGACAGGTGTCGCAGGGTGCGTCGCTGAGCCGCTCTAGGTCGGCCGTAATAGTAGTCGCCCTGCATCTCCCAACTTCCAAGGTCGAATTGCCGGCGAGCGCCACAATCGAGGCACGTTCTGTAGGTCTGCCCCTGAATCGAGAGTGGCCGGCTCATATCGCTATGCCGGCACCCGAAAACCTTCGCTAACCAACCGCTGATGCCGCTTGCCTGGGAAGACGCGTTCATTTGCACCACTTTATGATGTCTTTCAAATATTGCCTGCGCCGTTTGCATCGTCTTTGCCTCTTTCCCCTCTAAACCCTTCCTAATAACTTCCTTCACTAACTAACGCGCAAACGACAGGGGAAAAGTATCAAGACGCGACTCGAGACGCCCGCGCTCCCAATGGGCCGATTATTTCCATCTCGCTTTATGCTTTATACTTGCAGCGCTTTTTCCCCTTAGTGCCGGAGCGTTAGCTGCTTGAGCCAGAAGGTTTCCGACAACGTCACTCAACTACTAATCGAGCTATCAAACGGCGATCGTAAGGCGGTTGATCTTTTGTTACCCGTCATCTACGATGAATTACGAAAGCTCGCGGCTAATTATCTGCGTCGGGAACGTCCAAATCACACCTTGCAGCCTACGGCGCTTGTTCACGAAGCGTACATCCGCCTTGTGGATCAAACGAGGGTGAACTGGCAAAACCGGGCGCATTTTTTTGGTGTAGCGGCTCAGATAATGCGCCGGTTGTTAGTTGATCATGCTCGCAAGCATCACGCGGAAAAACGCGGGCAGAATTTTCAAAAACTCTCCCTGGATGAAAATGTCGATCGCGCAGTTGAGCGCAGCTCTGAGCTGATAGCGTTGGATGAAGCGCTTAAGGCGCTAGCTGTGTTCGACGAAGAAAAGGCGCGACTTGTCGAGCTCCGTTATTTCGGCGGCCTCACAATAGAGGAAACCGCTGACGTGATGGGTGTGACGCCGACGACTATTAAGCGACATTGGCGACTCGCCAAGGCCTGGCTTCGCGGCGAAATGCAGCAGAGTTACGGACGACCGATGACAGCCGACCGCGGAAGAAAATCGGTCGGTGGTCCACCGTCGTCCGTCGATCAAACCACATGACCCCCGAACGCTGGAGACAAGTAGAGGAGATTTTTCAGGCCGCGCTCGATCTCGGCCCGCAGGATCGTGCTCGCTACGTGTCTGAAGCGTGCGCGTCGGACCAAACGCTGCAGCGCGACGTCGAAAATCTTCTCAACCAGCACGAGAGTGCCAGCCAGTTGCTCGAGGATCCGCTTTACGGCGACACCGAGTTAAGCGCGCTTGAAGCGCTCGCCTATGAAGACGAGGACCCGTTGATCGGGCAGCGACTGGGTGCCTATCGCATTGAGCGGGAAATCGGCAGAGGCGGCATGGGCGCCGTTTATGAAGCCGTTCGTGTTGATAATGAGTTTACTTTGCGCGTTGCCATTAAGTTGGTTAAGCGCGGAATGGACACGGATTTCATCCTCCGTCGCTTCCGCAAAGAGCGTCAAATACTGGCGGCGTTGGATCATCCCAACATTGCTCGCCTGCTAGATGGCGGCACTACCGCCGACGGATTGCCTTACTTCGTTATGGAGTACATCGAAGGGCAGCCGTTGTACCGCTACTGCGACCTCAATCATCTGACTGTTGTCGAACGACTACGGCTTTTCCGAGCCCTCTGCGACGCTGTTCACTACGCGCATCAAAAACAAGTCGTTCATCGAGATATCAAACCTTCAAACGTCTTAATAACGTCCGAAGGCGTTCCCAAACTTCTTGATTTCGGTATTGCAAAACTGCTTAACCCGGCACTCGCAGGCGACATCACGCATGATCCAACCGCGACGGCAATGCGGCTGATGACACCGGAGTATGCCTCGCCCGAACAAGTGCAAGGCGCACCGACGACGCCGAGCACCGACGTCTATTCTCTCGGCGTTCTTTTGTACGAACTACTGACCGGCCACCGCCCCTATCGCCTCGTGAACCGCGCGCCCCATGAAATCGCGCGGGTGATTTGCGAAGAGTCGCCTGCACCACCAAGTTTCATCATCACGCGGCCCGAGGATGTGTTGCCCCACATCGCTGCCGGCAGCGAAGAGACCACACTCAAACAGCTGTTTGACATGCGTGGGGCCACTCTGGAAACGCTGCGACGTGAACTGTCAGGCGATCTCGACACAATTGTTTTACGCGCGCTTAGAAAAGAACCGGCGTGGCGTTATCAATCTGCCGAGCAACTTCGCGACGATATCAACCGTCACCTTGACGGCATACCTGTCTCAGATTTGCCCGACTCGCCAATGGTGGGCGTGCCTCGTCAGACCCAACCGATCTCGACTGAAAACTCACTCGCAGTCTTACCTCTGAAGATGCTTGATGTTCATGCGGGCGGCGACTCAGGTCCGGATTATCTCGGGACAGGGCTGGCAGATGCGTTGATCACGCGCTTGAGTGCTATTCGACGATTCGCCGTGCGGCCGACCAGCAGCGTACTGCGTTACGGAGGAGATTCCGATCCGCTCGTCGCCGGGCGCGATCTGGGCGTCGCCTTTGTCCTTGACGGCAGACTAAGACGCGCCGGCGATCACATTCGCGTCACCGTTCAGTTATTGAGCGTACGCGATGGCACGGCAGTCTGGGCTGGACAGTTTGACGAGAACTTTACCGATGTACTGAGTCTCGAGGATGCGATCTCTTCACATGTGGCTGAAGCGATCGTCCCGCACCTGTCCGGTGACGAGAAACTGCGGCTGGCGAAGCGTGGAACTGATGACCCGCAGGCGCACGAAGCTTATCTCCGTGGGCGGTTCTTCTGGAACACCTTTACCGAAGAAGGTTTCGCCCAGGCGATCGTCTGTTATCACCAGGCGATTGCAGTCGATCCAAACTACGCAGTCGCTTATGCAGGCATTGCGGAGTACTACAACTGGCTTGGCAGTTATAGCGTCTTGCCGTTTCGCGAATGTTCGGCGGCTGCTTACGAAGCGGCGTCAACGGCAGTCGCGATCGATCCGATTTTAGCTGAGGGCCATGGCGCACTGGGCCAGGCCATTTTGACGCGCGACTTTGATTGGGGCAACGCCGAGCGGCAAACGCTGCGCGCCATCGAGCTTAATCCTAACTACGCCGCGCCTCGTATCTGGTACGCCTTTCAACTGTCGATGGAGGGCCGCTTTACCGAATCGTTGCGCGAAGCCCACATCGCGCGCGATCTTGATCCACTTGCAATCCTGTCGCGCTTCGCCGTCGCCTGGTGTTCCTATCACGCGCGCCGCTACGACGCTGCCCTAACGATGTGTCGTGACGCTCTCGCCTCGGAACCAAACAACTTCATGATGCTTTACTGTTCGAGCTTCGTTCATGGCCGGGCGGGCCAACACGAGGAATCGATAGCTCACGCATCGCGGCTGGTGGAGGTGATGGGCAAGGCATCGCACACGCTGAGCACTCTGGCAACAGCCTATGCCCGAGCCGGTCGCACGGCAGAGGCCGAAGCGGTATTGCTCGACATGGAACAGATTGTCGAACAGCGTTACATCTCCCCGTATCACTCGGCGCTGGTCCATTGCTCTTTGGGACGAATAGATATAGCGCTTGATCTGCTCGAGCGCGCTTACGACGCAAAGGACGCGAAACTGCTGTGGTTAGCCGTCGATCCCGAACTCGATCCATTGCGCGGACACGCGCGATACAACGACCTGCTTCGCAAGTTGGACCATCGAATGGCTGCCCTGCCGACCATGGCAATCGAGATGATGGCGGGTCATGAGTCAATAGCGGTGTTGCCGTTTAAGGTTTTCAGTTCACCGGTCGAAAACACCGGTGATGAGTATCTCGGCGTTGGACTCGCCGACGCATTGATCACGCGCCTGAGTAACGTGCGCCGGCTCATCGTGCGCCCAACTAGCAGCGTGTTGCGGTATCAAGGCGCTACCGATCCGGTTGTCGCCGGGCGCGAGTTGAATGTCGATTACGTTGTTGATGGCAGCCTGCGTCGCGCCGGTACGCGGTTGCGAGTTACGGCCCAGTTGCTCAACACGGCAGAAGGCGCAACCAGGTGGGCTGAACAATTTGACGAAGAATCTGACGATGTACTTCAGATCGAGGATTCGATTTCCGAGCAAGTTGCCACCGCCCTGTTGCCGCAGTTAACCGGAGACGAGCAACGGCAACTGCTGAAGCGCGGCACCGATAGCGTTGAAGCTTTTGAATCCTACTTGCGCGGCCGCTACCACTGGAACTCGTATACGGAAAGTGGGCTCGCTAAGGCGCTGGACTGTTACAACCATGCGATTAATCTTGATCCGCAATACGCTCTCGCCTACACCGGCATTGCCGACTACTACAACTGGCTCGGTGTCTTTGGCGTCAGGCCATTCGCTGAATGTTCCGCCGCCGCGAAGAAAGCAGCCACTAAGGCAGTTGAACTTGATCCCGGATCGGCTGAGGCTTACAGCGCTTTGGGCTTTGCAACTGTAACCGCGGATTTCGACTGGGCCGCCGCGGAAGCGCAACATTATCGCGCGATCGAAATTAACCCAAACTACGCCACTGGCCACCATTGGTTTGGTTTTCACTTGCTGATGACCGGCCGCTTCACCGATGCACTACGCGAGATGCTGCGCGCGCGCGATCTCGATCCGCTTTCGTTGAGCATCATGCAGGCCATCGGTTGGACCTATTACCAGTCTCGACGCTTCGACGAATCAATTGCCACTCACGCCCAAATCGCGGACGCCGCACCTGAGTTTGCGCTCGGACTGGCCACTTATTCATGGGCCTTGCGAGCAGCGGGCCGCCCGGAGGAAGCGGTGAAGATAGCCGCGCAAGCTCTGGAGTTATCGAGCGGTGGTCAGTTTTTCGTCGCTGGACTCGGAGCAGCACACGCGGCGGCAGGAAACGTGGATGCGGCGCGGGCAGCTTTGGTCCAACTGCGTGAGATGGCGAACACGAGTTACGTCTCGCCCTACCATGTTTCCTTGATTCACCTGTACCTCGGCGAACGTGAAGAGGCGTTGGCCCAGCTAAAGAAGGCTTATGAGGTTAACGAAGGCTGGCTGGCGTGGCTGGGTGTTGAGCCTCAATTCGACCCGCTCCGGAACGAGCCTGCGTTCATTGAAATTCTAAACAAGACGCAGAATCCGGCTGCTGCCTATCGCGCGATGGCCGCGCGTTCTGCGGCTGCGGCTGCGCAACGAAAAGCCGAGACGCCGCGGGTGGCGGAAACAACACCTGTCACAGTGCCGGTTTCGCCGGCGCCCGACACGCTTCCGAGTGACAACGAAGAGGCCCGACAGCTCTACACCGCAGGCCGTTACTATTCGACTCGCCGAACTCCTGAAGGGCTTCGCCAGGCGATTGAAAGATTGGAACGCGCGGTTGAGATTGACCCGCAGTTTGCTCTCGCTTACGCAGAACTCGCTGATTGTTATTCATTGCTGAACTGGTATGTGGAGCCGGCGCCGCCGGAGGCCTGGCAGCGAGCAAAACGCGCAGCCTTGAATGCGGTCGAAGCGGATCCTGAACTTGCTGAAGCGCGGGCAGCACTCGGCTTCGTTCGGCTTCATTACGACCGCGACTGGGAGGCGGCTGAGCGCGAGTTGAGGATGGCGATTCAATTGAAGCCCAGCAACCAGGTCGCACACCGTTGGTATGCGTACAGTCTCTCTGCCATGGGCCGGCATGATGAGGCGTACGCTGAGATTCAAAGAGCGAGAGAGATTTCGCCGCAGTCTCCGGTCATGGCCACCGGCGTTGCGAACGTCTTGTTCCTGGCCGGTCGTTTTGACGATACGATTGCACAATGTCGCCGCGCGCTTGAGCTGGATGCAGGCGGAGTTGCTGCTCATACCGTTCTGCGTTGGGCATATGAGAAGAAAGGCATGCACAACGAAGCACTCGCTGCCTACGAACACGAGCGGATTTTTGCCGGTGACACTCCGACGACTCACGCGAAACGAGCGCATGTGCTCGCTGCGATCGGCCGGCATGATGAGGCGCGCGCAATAGTGGACGGGATTGTGGCGCGTAGACAGGAGCAGTGGGTAACGGCTTATGAGATTGCGATCATCTACACGTGGTTAGGCGATCACGATCAGGCGTTTCGTTGGCTGGCCCAGGCTGAAGAGGAACACGCCGTAGGTTTTACGTTCGTGGGGGTTGATCCTCACCTTGACCCGTTGCGCTCCGACCCGAGGTTTGCAGAGTTGGTCAGCGGGATTCATCAAACTAGACCGTAGTTCAGGAAGCAGGATGCAGGATGCAGGAGACACGATACAGGGCACCTGCTTCCTGCTCCTGCCGCCTGCTTCTCACGCCAGCACCGCCTCAATGACACTGTACGGCGACTGCGTCGGCACGATTCGGGTTAATCGCAAACCAGCACGATCAAACAAGTCCGCGTACTCCTCTGCTGTGCGTTCCTTGCCGCCCGGCGACACGAGCATCTCGATGTCCAGCAACTTACCGAAGTCGTGCTGATTACGATCGGTAATCACCGATTCAACTAACAGCACTCGTCCGTTTGCCTTCATCACATTCTTGATGTTCCTGAGTATGCGCAGAGCGCGCTCATCATCCCAATCGTGAATGATGTGCTTCATGATGTAGGCGTCAGCCCCAGCCGGAACAGTCTGGAAGAAATCGCCGTCAACCAATTCGCACCTTCCACGCAGCGCGATAATCCGCTCACTTTCCATCGCGCCTTCAATGACGTGCGACTGATCAAATAAGACGCCTTTCAATGTGGGGTTCGCATTCAGAATCGCACTCAGAAGTCGTCCATGGCCCCCCGCCACGTCAACCAACGTTTCGATGTCTGAAAAGTCATAAGACTGTACGACCGCGTCGATCGCGAGATTCGACAAACTCGTCATCGCGCGATCAAAAATTCTGGCTGCCTCCGGATTAGTGGCGAAGTATGGAAACACGTCCTGCCCGTGCTCTTGCTCCCACGCCGCTTTTCCCGTCCTCACGCTGTAAAGCGTGCGGCCCCACACGCGCCAGTGCCAGTCTTCACCCATGAAGATCGCCAGGTCGCGCAACGAGCGCGGCGAGCTCGATTTGAGCAATTCCGCCGTCGGCGTCAGACAGAACACGCGATCCGCGCGCTCCTCAAATACTCCAAAGCTGCTCAGCGCGCGCATCACGCGATAAAGCGACGGTGCGTCAGCGTCGGCCGCTTGAGCCAGGTAGTCTATATCTCTCGGACCGCGCGCAAGCAGATCGGCGATGCCTAACTTGGCTGCGACATAGATAGCTTGCGAGCCAAGACTGCCCGTGATCATCTGCGTCAGAACCGCTTCTGGCGGCGCGTTGGTCGACCCTTGAGCGGGCGTCTCCAGGACCTGCGGCCGCGTGATTTCCTCAATCTCAAAAACTGCTGTCGACATCTCTCCTCCTCGCAGTTTCTCTGCGTTTCAATTTCCTTCACTAAGTAACGCGTAAGGAAAGGAGAAAAAGTGTCAGCCAAAAAGCGAGAATTTGAATTGTTGAGATCCTTTACGTGGGTCATCGAATACAGAACCGGAGTGGTAGCGACGACACTGATCACGAAACGCCATTCAACATGAAAGATTCAGAGCTTTTTGGAGTGCGCCGACCCGTCGGCGCTTTGGTTTATTCAAGCATCGGCGGTTAATTCAACTTGAGAGCCAACATCTCGTCGCTACCGCTCCGGGTTCTGTATTGTTGACGCACGCTCCGCAGCGTTGCCGAACCGCGACCGGTAGGGAATGGTAAATGTCGGCTACAGGTTAATCGCGTAGATAGCAGACGCCCGTAAAGGTTCGGTTTTTAAGTCGAAAGACTCTTACTGGCAAGAATCTGATTCTTGTTTGAATGTCTCGCCGTCAGGAAGGGGGCATGCCGCCGCTCTTTGTTTTGGCCCAGCTCCTTAGTTTCGGAAACAGCGGGCGCAAGCGCCTCTTCCCGACCCTGAGATCCCCACGCAGTCCCCACCGAACCACTAGTCAAACTCATCTCTTCCGTGCTAATAAAGGCCTGCTCCAATAGCTCCCCAGCTTAACCTTCAAACGGAATCGCGAAACCATGACCCGAATCCTACTGGTTGTCGTTGTTGTAGTTTTGTATGTCCTGCATCAGGACTTTTGGTTCTGGCGTACTGCTCATCCAATCGTCTTTGGTTTTGTTCCTATCGGTTTGTTTTACCAGGCGTGCTTTTCTGTAGGGGCTACGCTTGTGATGTGGCTGCTCGTGAAATATGCCTGGCCTTCACATCTCGAGCGTGAGGTTGAACAACGCGATTCGAAGGAGGACCGGAGCGCTTGATTCCTGCCATCGTAGTTTTTCTATATCTCATCGTCGTCCTTTACATCGGGATCTTCGCGTTTCGAAAAGCATCAGGACGAAAGAAAGCTGAAGACTATTTTCTCGCGGGCCGCTCGCTGGGGCCGTTCGTTTTCCTGTTTTCGCTTTTCGGAACAAACATGACCGCCTTCGCGATCCTTGGCTCGTCCGGGCACGCCTTTTCCAACGGCATCGTCACGTTTGGGTTGATGGCTTCGTCATCCGGCCTGGTGATTCCGCTCAGCATATTCTTTGTTGGCACGAGGGTTTGGGCCCTGGGCAAGAAGTATGGGTTCATGACGCCCGTACAGATGTTTCGCGATCGTTGGGAATGTAATCACATCGGGACCGCAATCTTCGTCGTTCAGGCGACGTTGCTGGTTCCCTACATCATCATCGGAATCATGGGTGGCGGAACGACGCTCAACGCAGTCAGCGGCGGTTTCGTTCCCTACTGGTTTGGCGGCGCGATCGTGGCAATGGTAGTCATGGGATACGTGTTCTTCGGCGGCATGCGAGGGACGGCCTGGGTAAACACGTTCCAGACAATTCTCTTCCTCTTGTTCGGCACGATTGCCATTGTCGTGATCGGCGTGGGCATGGGCGGATTCAGCAGTGCGGTGCAAGCAATTCAAAACTCGCCGGCGCTCGCGCCACTGCTTACCCGGGAACGAATCTCGCCGTTGTACTTCTTCAGTTACACTTTTATTCCGCTTTCTGCGATCGCTTTTCCCCATATTTTGATTTTCTGCCTCACTGCAGAAAAGATGGCCCACTTCAAGAAGACCGTCATCTTCTATCCGATTTGCATACTCTTGATTTGGCTGCCGTGCGTTTTCCTCGGCGTGATGGCAAACCGCGTTGGCGACGTGCCGCAAATACGTGCCAAGCAGGAAGCTCGTCGAGTGCTCGCTACTCAGGGACGCGCGATGACTCCGGAAGCGCGTGACGAGTTACGCGAAAAGGCCGCGGGCGACGATGTGATTCTCCTCCTGCTACAACGTTATGCACCGCTTTGGCTGGCGGGACTTCTCGGCGCGGGAATCATGGCGGCGGTGATGGCGAGCGACTCGCAGATTCTTGGTCTATCGACGATGTTTACGGAGGACGTGTTTGCCCACTATGGGGGTAAAGCGCGTTTCGGAGAAGGTGTACAGGTTCTGACCGGCAGAGTTTTCGTTGTGTTGTTGACGATGTTTGCCTACGTCATTGCATTACAAGCGCCGGAGTCGATCTTTGAACTGGCGATCCAGTACGCGTTTTCCGGATTCGCGGCCCTTTCACCGTTATTGATCGCTGCGTTGTTTTGGAGAGGCAGTACGAAGTGGGGCGCGCTGGCTGTGACTTTGTGGACGGCAGCAGCCGTTATTGCCGTTGCGATTTTTCAACACTCGGTGCCGGCGCCCGCTCCCGGTCCACCAATCGGTTATTGGTGGGTTGGAGGATATGAAATTATTTCGCGAACGCCGGGCGGCACAGCAGTTTTGGGTTTCATGCCGGTTGTGCCGATGGTGTTAATGTCGGCGTTGTTGATGATTGTGGTTTCGTTAATGACAAAGAAACCGGCAGCAAAAACCGTCGCGAAGTATTTTGATTAAGTTCTTGCCGCGTTTCACGCGGCAGCCGCGACTTGTCGGGGAGATTAGGCCAGCCGTTTTACGGCTGGTAACAGTCTCACTAAAAACCAACTGGCCGCTTTAGCGGCCACTAATCAAAGGCCGTTGAAACGGCCTTTATTATTTTTGCCTTCCGCACACCAGCCGTAAAACGGCTGGCCTACACGCCCTGCGGGCATCCGCCTAAAGGCGGAACTGCTCATAACTACTTCACTTCTGAGAAAAGCAAGGATCCGCTAACGCGATGGAACTGGCGAGCTCGGCGTCGGAGTTGTCACAGTCGATGGAGCGCCGCCCATCATCTGATCGCGTTTCAACTTGAACTCCGATCCAGCTTTCCACTCCGGATACTTATCTGCCTGGGCCACGCGATAGCCGATCATCGTCAGCAACTGAGCATCATCGACAGCACCCGCCAGGTCCCAGTCAGGTTTAATCTCATCCGTTATCTTGTGATAGTCCTTGTCGGTGTATTCGTCGCGCTTCTGCTTGCTGTAGTTTGCGTCTTTGCCGACGTAATCAACGCCGGAATCGGTATAAAGCGCCGGCACTCCCTGCTTCGCAAACTCGAAGTGGTCGGAACGATAATAAAAACCCTTCTCGGATTCCGGATCGGGATTAACAATTCTTCCCTGCGCAGTGGCCGCTTCCTTCAAAAGATCGATCAGCGTGCTGTTGTCGTCACCGACCATCGTGATGTCTTTAGTGCGACCCCATTGATTAACGCCGTCCATATTGATGTTCGCGACGGTTTTGTTTAACGGATAGAGCGGATTCTCTGCGTAATACTTCGCCCCTAACAAGCCCTTCTCTTCAGCAGTTACTGACAGGAACAACACCGAACGCTTAGGAGGTGTCGCCAGTTTTGTAAAAGCATCCGCAATCTCGAGCATCGCGGCCGTTCCGGATGCATTGTCGAGCGCGCCATTGAAGATCTGATCTCCCTGTAGCTTCGGATCGCGGCCAAGGTGGTCCCAGTGTGCGCTGTAAACAACATATTCGTTTTTCAGCGCCGGGTCTGAACCTTCGAGTTTGGCAACAACGTTGGCCGAATCGATTTCGCGCAAGGTGTTCTTGACGTCAATGTTTGCTTTCGCATTCAGCGTGACCGGCTTGAAGTCTTTCGTGACTGCGGCTTTCTTGAGCGCGTCGAAGTCCTGGCCGCCCGCGGTGAAGAGCTCTTTCGCCCGGTCCAACGTAATCCACGACTCAACTGCCACGCGGTTCATGTTCTTGTCAGGTTTTTGAATGTCGAAGTTTTCGCGCGACCAGCTACCTGAAACGACTTCGTACGGATACCCTGCCGGGCCGGTCTCGTGGACAATGATCGCCGCAGCCGCGCCCTTCTGCGATGCGATCTCGTATTTGTAAGTCCAGCGGCCGTAGTAGGTCATGGCCTTACCTTTAAACATCTTGTCATCGAGTTTAGACGCGTCGGCCGCATCCGGTACCGCGGGATCGTTGATCAACATCACGATCGTCTTGCCACGCACGTCAACGCCTTTGTAATCGTCCCAGCCGTATTCCGGCGCGACCACGCCGTAACCAACAAACACGATGTCGGAATTTTCAACTTTCGATTCAGGAACGAACCGGCGCGAGACGGCCACATAGTCAGTCGGGAAATTGAGGTTCATCGTCTTTCCGCCCGCGCTGAATGAAGCGGTTGGCTGGGCCGTGAACCCAACCAGCGGGACCTTCTGAACGTATGTACCGTCCGGATTGCCCGGCTTTAACCCCAATTTTTGATATTGCTCAGTCAGATACTTGACCGTGAGTTCCTCGCCTTTTGTTCCCGGCCCACGCCCCTCGTACTCATCGGCGGACAGCACTTTCGTGTGCTGCATGATGTCGTTAGCCGTGATGGCATCGAAAGCAGGTTTCAGTTCTGCGGGAATGGCGGCGCTCGTCGAGGAGCTGGTGTTCACATTGGTGTTAACTGGAGCTACCTGCGTGCAAGCAATGGCCAAAGCTAACGAAACAACGGTGACTAGAGACGGCAGTATCCGGTTCTTCATTTTTGAATCCCTCTCGCTTAAGTTGGACGTGATGGGGAAGTTTTGTATTCCGAAAAGCGGGTCAAGTCAAACTGTGGCAGACTTTAGTTAATGGGCCTTTCGCAAAATGATAAATGAGAAAGTTGAAATCGGGAATTCAGATTGGAACTGCAATGGCTTTGATACTCGCCATCGTGGGTCGACAAATACAGAACCGGGAGCGATAGCGACCGGTTTCAACCTGGGATAGCTATCAGCTCTAGTTATTGAACGAGGTCTTGGTTCTTGTATCGCATCGAGAAGCATGTTTACGAACAGGCAGAGCCATAAGTAGGCCTGACGGACAATGCCGTGCCGTGATTCATCCCCTCTGGCTCTATTGAACCGATCATGAGTCGCATTCCCACTTGAACCCGGTCGCTATCGCTCCCGGTTCTGTATTCTTCGACCCACAGAGTTAACGAGTCTGAGGCGTTTCGAAGCTGCTCTTCGAACTTGAATCCACCATGAGAAATGACAGATGGCTTCGTTGTTTTCGTTGACTCACCTGCCGCTACTCATTCGATTTCACTAACCAAAGCAATAAAGCCGGCCGTCTTGCGATCCAATCACCACGCGACCTCGGCCAATCGCCGGCGATGCGGATAGCGGAGCGCCCGCGTTGAATTCCCAGAGCTTGGCCCCGTCGTTCAGATCCAGTACATACAGTCGCCCATCATTTGAGCCCACGTACACGCGACCGCTGGCGATGGCTGGCGATGATTCAACGCGCGCGCGGGTTGCGAAGGTCCAAGCCACCTGACCGGCAGGCGTTAGGCCATGCACGAGCTTGTCGCGGCTCCCAATCACGACGCGGGCATCAGTAACCGCAGCAGACGAATAGAACGGAAACTGGCGGTCGGGATTTTTGTAGCGCCATGAAATACCGCGCCCCTGCAGGTTCACCATCAACACTTCGTTTTCAAAGGTGCCGAAATACGC
Source organism: Pyrinomonadaceae bacterium (assembly GCA_963730985.1). Lineage (GTDB taxonomy): Bacteria > Acidobacteriota > Blastocatellia > Pyrinomonadales > Pyrinomonadaceae > PSRF01. Next base: position 597,143 of record CAVSTX010000004.1, on the reverse strand, counting down.
GGCTGAGTTTCGGAGCGCGGGTGAAGCGGCCGTGTAGGCATCAAACGGAACTGCGAAATCCTGCTTGCCATCGCTTAGGCGAATCGCACGCAGCAACCCATCGCAGCCGGCGATGAATGCGCGACCTCCGGCAATACTCGGCGTCGCATGCACCTGCGCGTTGGTCCTGAATTTCCAGATTAGCGATCCAGTGCGGGTTGAAAGGCAGTAGAGATATTGATCGTACGAACCAATCAGCACTCGATCGTCCACCACCACTGGCGACGATTTTATTTCAGTGCCGGTTTTGAAGGCCCAAAGCTTATTCCCGTTAGAAGCATTAATGGCGTTCAACCAACCAGCCGAGTCGCCAATGTAAACCACGCCATTACTGTAGGCCGGTGACGACTCGCCAATCGCAGCTCCCGTTGAGAAACGCCAATACACCTGACCATTGTCGAGACTAAGCGAGACGAGCTCGCCTTTCTGCGTTCCGACAAAAACAGTACCGCCGACAACCGCTGCGGATGATTCGATCGAATCACCAGCGTCGAAAGTCCATAACACTTTCAAAGACGCAGGAACGTTTGATAACGACACGCCGGTGAGGCGATGGTTTCCGCGAAACTGCGACCAGTTGTCGCCGGGGGTGTCTTGCGCAGATCGCCAACTGCGCTCCTGAGACGACGAAGTAGCAGCGCAAAGATTGAGATCCACCACCGAATGTTCTTGGTTTTAACCATTACGTTCAACAGATCAACTCGCGATGTGGCGGCTTGCCGCTTCCTTTGCGGTAAGGCTCTGCCTTACCGACGGTTCTAAAAACCTTTTACACGAGGCTTAGCCTCGCGAACGCTGTGTTCTGGTCTGACGGAAAGGCAAAGCCTTTCCGCACAGCGCGCGGCATAGCCGTAAATCCGTTTATTCCGATGCGACGCACAAAAGGCGCGTCGAAACCTGCCCCGCCTCAAAACGCCGTCGCGTAAATTTCTAAGGCGCCTGCTGCATCAAAGGGCCGCGGGTTGAAAGTTCCAGTCCACTGCGTCGCGGCTTCCTCGGCAAGCATCGGTAAATCATGTTGCGCAATTCCTGCGGTTTCTAAAGTCCCATTCAACTCGCCTACTTCGGCTAACTGCTCGAGCCGGTTGGCCAAAATCTCGGCGCCTGAATCACCTTGCCCCTCGGACGCATTAACCAATTCCGCGTAACGTTCCGCAGAAACGTCCGCATTCCAACGCACCACCGTTGGTAACAACAACGCGAGCGCTGCGCCATGAACCGTGTTGTAGTGGGCCGTCAATGGATTCGCGCAAGCATGCGTTGCACCCAACATTGAGTTTTCAATCGCCAGTCCTGCGAAGTACGCGCCGAGTTGCATCGCTCCACGCGCCTCGAGATCGTCGCCGGCGGTCATTACGCGCTCGTAGTTCGCATTCAACAACCTCCACGCCTCGCGCGAGAAGAACTCTGATAGTGCATTGCGCCTTGTTGTTACAAACGTTTCCACTGCGTGTGCAATCGCGTCGAAACCAGACGTGGCCGTAATACTTCGCGGCTGTGACAGCGTCAGTACTGGATCCAAAATCGCGACTCGAAATGTCGCCTTGCGATCGCCGCACGCCAACTTCTGATGCGTAACTGCATCGGCGATGACGGCATAAGACTGGGCTTCACTTCCAGTCCCTGCGGTCGTGGGGATTGCGATCGCGGGCAAGAGTGGCAAGGTCGCTTTACCGTAACCGCGGTAATCCTCAATCGCGCCGCCGTTGGTCAGTACAAAATTGATTCCTTTCGCAGCATCAAGCGAACTTCCCCCGCCGAGGGCGACGATCGAATCGATTTCCAGATCAGCCGCAAAAGCGCGTCCCGCTTCAACCATTCTTGAATCGGGATTGACGTCCAACTCATCAAACACCGAAACCTCGATACCTTCGCTTTCGAGGATCGAAATCACGGCATCGACATGGCCTGCTTTGCGCAGGCCCGAATCAGAAACCAGCAGTGTGCGATGGAAATTGGATTCCCGCGCGAGTTGGCCCAGCCTGTCGATTGAACGGGGACCAAAAACAACGCGAGTGATTGGTTGGAAGTCGAAACTTTGCATTCAGTGGTTTTGGTTGCGCGGCTTGCTCAACGTGAATAACGTGGTTTGCGAGCGCCGAAGGCGCGAAAGGTAAAGGCCTGGGCCAACGGCCCAGGACATTCCGTTAACTTTCAAAAAAGCGCTGAAAGCGCGAACCATACGTCATTCTGATCGCGCCCTCAGCGCTAAAAACCATTCAACTGTTGATTGCCCCCTGGGCCGTTGGCCCAGGCTTTTACATTTCGCAGCTTCGGCGCTCAAATCGAAGCGTCACTTCGCTTCGGCAATTGCATAAAGCTGATTGCGGTTGGAAATGTACAAAGCGCCGTTTGCGGGCACAGGAGTCGAATAGACCGAGCTTCCCATGTTTATTTCGCTCAGCACTTTCTTCGTCTTCCCTTCCTGCATTATCAGAACGTCGCCATCTTCATCGCCGATATAAAGCTTGCCATCGATCAATATGGGCGAACCCCAGACCGCAGCGAACAGATCATGCGTCCACAAAACTGCACCCGTCTTCGCGTCCAACGCATGAAGAAACCCGCTGAAGTCGGATTGATACAGCACGCCATCTTTGATTGCAGGTGTAGAGATCGAGCGCCGGATCTTGTCGTAATGCCAAACACGTCCGGTTTGCGTAATGTCGCCGCGCTTTGTGGCGTCGATGCAATACATGTGGCCCACGCCTTCGCCGTGTTCCGGATCCTGTCCATTTGAGATGTAAACCTTATTGTCATAGACCACTGGCGTGCTGATAAGTTCGTTTCTGGTTTTCGGCCAGACCGAATCCTTGGGGTTGGTATCAAACTCCCAAAGCTTCTTGCCGGTCAGCGCTTCATAACCTCTGATCCAACCGTCGCCCTGCGCATGAATTACCTGAACGACCCCACCGATAGTTCCCACGGTTGGCGAGCTCCACTGCCCGTGAAGAATCTTTTCAAAGACGGAGTTGTCTTCCCAAACCAGTTTGCCCGTCTTCTTGTTGACGGCAACAATCGCCGGCGCCTTGGGCGATGGAACGTTGACGTGACTTTCGTCCTGGCCGTTTGACGTGCTGACATAGATCAAATCGCCATGAGAAACGGGTGACGAGTTGGCAAGATTGTGAGGAAGCGATCCCACTTCCTCGATCATGTCGAATCTCCAGACGACGTCGGCGTTGAAATCTCCGGTCAACTTCTCGTCAGTTACGCCGTCGTTTTCCTTATCGCGAAAGCCTTGCGTATCGAGACACATCAACTCGGCGCGATTAGAAACGTAATAAACGCGGTCGCCCTCGACCATTGGAGATGAGGCAACGCCCTGGAACGGCCAATCGTTTACACGACCGGTTGCCAGTTTGTCGTGGACCATCTGCCACATGAACTCGCCGTCAGTTTCGCGAAACGCCATGACGACGCCTTTATCGCCGGTGATTTTTGGATCGCGCACGCCTTCGTTGTTTGTCCCAACGAAAACCATTCCGCCGGCAACCACGGCATTCCCGTAGGTCTGTGAACCGAGTTGTGCGACCCACTTAATATTCTTCTTTGTCTTGACGTCCCAGGTGGCTGGCAATCCCTTCATATTGGAGGTCATATTACGATCAGCCGTACCACCCCACATGGGCCAATCGCTGCTCCCCGGATCAGAGGCCTCGACAGGAGACAGGAGACAGGAGGCAGTAGCCAGGATGGAACCCGCAATCAATATTGCGATAGCCCTTAACTTACAACGTGAAAACTTATGTGAATTTTTATTTTGCATTCTTCCCTTAATCAATTTCATGGCACCCCAGTCAATCTAGTTGGTTAACGAATCTTTCGGTTGGCGCTTCGCGCGCGGTACTGCCTTCTGTTTCCTGCTTCCTGCTTCCTGCTCCTGCTTCCTGCCTACTGGCCGCTGCCCGCTTACTGATTCCGATACACCTTGAGATTATCGAAATAGATTTCAGCTAAAGCATTCCCAAAGACTCCCGGCGCGCCCTGACGATTAGGAATCGGATCGATTCGCTCGATCATCCACGCGGTTGGCTCAGTCTCGTTTACCGGCCACACCTTGCCGCGGGCCCGCGTCTTCCCGTCAGGCAAATTCTCCACCCGAAGTTTCAATCGATACCACGTGTCAGGCTTCCACGCGTACGGCATCGATACCGTGCGCTTCGTCTCGGGCTGCCATGGTTCGATGTGGAGCGTCTGGCTATTACCATACAACGTAAGCACGTAACGTTGCGCTATTACGCCCGCGTCTCCCTGCTGTCGCCGCTTGACGGTCGCGAACACGTCGCCTTCGATCGTGTAATTGGAAAAGTCGGATGGACCAAAGTAAGCGCGCGCGCGGGTGGCAAGCGACGAACCCTCGGTCGTCTTAACCAAAACCTTGTTGCCCTGAATGTCGCGCACCGCAAATTTCGGCGTGCTGTTGACCCACGACGCCGGAATCGTGCTAACGGCGTAGCTGTCAAAGTTTTCATCCCACGGAAGTGGTGGAAAGACGCGCACACTCGCTGAACCGGTTACTCCGCCAACAGTCGCCTTCACCAAACCTGTCTGGATAATTGCGTCCGACGCCACAGCTAGTTCGCCGTTATTAATTGTTCCCTTTAGCTGGTCCAATGACCAGGTTGCGGCAGATTCCTCGCGGATAAACTTTCCAAACTCGTCGAATAACCTGACGCGGAAGTTAATCTTGTCGCCAGGCCGGGCGATCAGCTCTGTGGGAGACACCTGAACGTGAGTCGCTGCACGATTGGGGTTCGGCAGACCTTCAACCGGCGGAGGCTGGGGCGTGGTTTGATTGCTCTTGCGTCCAATCGCATAGATGTTTGAATCACTAACTAGGTAGACGCGTCCATTGGAAACCGCCACCGAAGCAATGATCGCTTCCGGCAACGCTTCCGTGCCGAGCTGATCCTCGTCCAGGATCTCGGCGCCGGTAGCAGAAGGCTTGAGAATGAAAAACTTTCCGTTCTCAGTTCCCACGTAAAGTTTCCCGTCCGCAAGTACCGGAGACGCCTTTTGAATAGTGCCGAGGTTTTTCAACCAGAGCTGCTTGCCGGTATTGGCATCAAACGCCGCAATATTGGCTCCATTGTCCAACTGGTAAACTCGATCGCCATCCAGCACTGGTGACGAAAATCCACCTTGCCATCCGTACGTCTGCCACTTGATCTGTTCCTTCTTGATATCGCCTTTGGCTGCGGCGTCGACCGCAACGATCATTCCCATCTCGTTCGAGTCGAGATTCTCTTCGCTGTGAGTCAGGATTGCAGTGGTTCCATGGACCACAACTCCGGTGTTGATGCCGCGCTTGCTAATCTCATACTTCCAGACCGGCTCGCCCGTTTGTGCCTTGATCGCATGAACGACGCCGTCGCTCGCTCCCTGGATCAACAAACGTGTGCCGTTGACATTCACAATGATGGGCGGCGCGTAAGTCGTGTCGTAGGGCCGGCCACCGGGCGCGCTGATCCAAACCGTTTCCCCGGTGCGCTTATCAAACGCCATAAACCGGTGGGCGCCGCGGGCGTGTTGGCCCCACATAAAGGTCACGCCACTGATGATTACATAGTCGCCCTCAATTAGCGGGGAAACCGTGCGGCCGCCATGGGTCGTCAACAGTCCGAAGTCTTCGCCGAGGGAGCGTTCCCACAAAACCTTGCCGGCACGATCAAACCCGAACAGATTTCCTCCGCCGCCAAATACGTAAATGTTCCCGGTAGCCGGATCGCCGACGGGCGACGCCCAACCAAGGCGGTGGGGAGGCACGTCGCTGAGGTAAACGTTGAAACGATGCTCCCAAACGAGTTTGCCCGTATTCGCATCGAGCGCAACGATCCTCTCCTGCAAAGTTTCACCCTTGCCAACTGAATTCTGTAGATAGACACGATCGCCCATGACGATGGGCGCTGAGCGGCCACCGAAGGGCGCCTTCCAGGCAAGGTTGTCGCCGGTAGTCGACCACTTCTGCGGCAGGTTCTTTTCGGCGGAAACGCCGTCGCGCGCGGGTCCGCGCCATTCAGCCCAGTCATTCGGGACAGTTCCCGTCAGAATCGCTAAAGATAACGGGAGATTCAAAAATACGGAGAGCAGGTTAGTCATTTTGGATTTTCATTTCACCTTGTTGAAGAAGGAGGCCCGATCTGAATCGAACTCAAGCGACTAAAGCCTCGGCCGAATGCAACTAAGTTGATGTAAGATACGTACAATTCGGTTGTTTAGTTTTTCTTTGCAGCGTCGATCTTACCTGCGCGAAATTTAACATCTACTGACTAACTCCCCAAAGTGCGGAGGTTTCCATGAGACTGCACCGGCTCATTCTTCTTACCCTTACGTGTTTGTTAACACCTTTGTTCGTTGCCGCCCAGGACCCAAAACAACAGCTTAACGAGCAGATGTGGGAAGCTGCGCGGAAAGGCGACGCGACCGAAGTTGCGGCGCTCCTGGACAAGGGCGCTGACGTGAACGCGAAGTTTCGTTATGGCACGACCGCTCTCTTCAAAGCTTCCGAACGAGGCCACACCGACGTCGTGAAACTCCTGCTCGCTCGCGGCGCCGACACAAAGGTAAAAGACACATTCTACGGTGCTACCGCGATGACCTGGGCTCTGGACAATGACCACGCCGAGGTCGTGAAAGCGTTGCTTGAAAAAGATGCCGACAGTGCGGGCGATGTGCTCATGTCGGGGACTCGCAACAACAAAGTCGCTTTCGTCGAAATAGCTTTGGCGCGCGGCGGTCTCAAAGCTGAAACGCTAACGTCGGCTCTTGCTGCCGCCATGATCGACAAGGAGAAGGTAGCGATCGTCGAAATGCTTAAGAAGGCGGGAGCAGTGCCGCCATTCGAGGTCGATGCAGCAACGTTGGCTTCATACGCAGGCAAATACAAACAGGAAACGGGCGCGGAAATTACAATGGATTCGCGCGAAGGAAAGTTGTATGCAACCCCCGCCGGCCAACGACCGATTATTTTAATAGCAGTCGACAAGACTACGTTTAAGCCAGCCGCATTCGATGGACTAATAGTGACATTTAGTCTGGAAGCCAACAAGGTAACCGGCTTCACGTTGAAACAAGGCACGAACAATACAGTGTTCAAAAAGCAGGAATAATCAAGGGCGAACAACGAAAGGTTTGAAAATGACACGCGCACTACTTTCCCTTGCATGTTTACTTTTGATCGCAACCACAGCGGCCGCGCAAAACTGGCCGCAATTTCGTGGGCCGTTAGCAACCGGCGTAGTTGAAGGCCACCCTGCTGCCACGAGTTGGGACGCGGAGAAAGCTGTGAACACGGTTTGGAAAACACCGATTCCAGGTCTCGCTCACTCCAGTCCCGTCGTTTGGGGCAACAAAGTCTTCATCACCACAGCCGTCACCTCAGGCGCAAAAGACGAGACACGTTACGGCCTCTACGGCGACGTCGCTCCGGTAAAGGATGATCCGAAGCACACGTGGAAGGTCTATGCGCTCGACAAACGCACCGGCAAGATTCTGTGGGAGCGCGTCGCTTACGAAGGACTGCCGAAGGTCAAGCGTCATCCGAAATCAACTCACGCAGACTCCACTCCGGTTACCAACGGCAAGTATGTTGTCTCGCTTTTCGGTTCTCACGGTCTGTATGCGTATGACCTGAACGGTAAGTTGATGTGGAAACAAGACCTGGGAGTGCTCGACGCAGGCTGGTTCTACGATCCTGATTACCAGTGGGAATATGGGAGCTCGCCGATAATCTTCCGCGACCTCGTCATCGTCCAGGCCGACGTGCAAAAAGACTCGTTCATCGCGGCCTACAACTTAAAAACAGGTAAGCTCGTGTGGAAGACGCCGCGAGAAGACCTGTCGTCCTGGGGCACGCCCACTGTTTATGAAGGACGAACGCGCGCTGAGTTAATTACGAACGGTTCGAAAGCAGTGCGCGGATACGATCCAGCCACCGGTCGTGAGCTGTGGCGGTTGTCACCCAATTCGGAAATAACCACTCCTACCCCGTTTGTCGCTCACGAGTTGATCTACGTCACCGCCGGTTATGCTCCAATCCAACCAATTTACGCGATTAAGCCCGGAGCATCGGGCGACATCTCGCTGAAGGATGGTAAGGAGACGAATGATTTCATTGTCTGGAGTAAAAAGCGCGGTGGGCCATACATGCCGACGCCGATAGTTTATGGCGATCACTTGTACACCGTTTCCAATCAGGGCGTGCTTACGGCTTACAACGCAAAGACAGGCGAGCGCGTTTACCAGGAGCGCCTTGGCGGTAAGGGCGGAGCGTTCACGGCGTCGGTAGTCGCCTCGGACAACAAACTTTACTTATCGAGCGAAGACGGTGACGTTTTTGTTGTGAAGACTGGACCGAAATATGAATTGCTGGCGACGAACCGCGTAGGCGAAGTGATGATGGCAACTCCGGCCATCTCCGATGGCCTGTTGATCGTCCGCGGTTTGAAACACGTTTACGCATTCGGAGCCGCAGGTGGTGCAGCTAAGAACGCGAAAGCCGGGCAGTAGGACGCGGTGGAGTTGCAACCAGGCTTAACCACAAGCGGTGAAGGAATACTACTACGCCGAAGGCGTTCGATAGCTTAGCCCGGGGTAAAGCGCGAAGCGCGACACCCCGGGGCAACGTGCGGTTTTGAAGATCCTAACCCTGAAAGGGTTGAAACCCACACAACCCTTTCAGGGTAGTGGAATTAGCGGGCGCGATTCCCGGCGTGTTACGCCGGGCTAAGTTGTTTATCGCCTTCGGCGAAAATCATTAACGTGTCGAGTACATCTGATTCGAAAACTAAAACCTTAAAGGAACAGCAAATGAAATTCGTTAGCCGCATAAGTTTCGTTGCCATCTTAACTACCTTCGCGATCGCAGCCGCTTTTCAGCTCGATGCTGGTGCTGCCGGATCAAACTGGCCTCAGTGGCGTGGCCCGGACGGCAAAGGTATTTCGACTGAAAAGAACTTGCCTGCCACGTGGGCGCCGGCCAGAAACATCAAATGGAAAACGGCCATCGCAGGCCGCGGGCATTCATCACCAATTGTCTGGGGCAATCGCATCTTTCTGACAACTGCTATCGAAGGTGTAGCAGTTCCTGGCGCGAAGGCTGTGAAGCACGTGATGCCCGGCGATCAGGAGTTTCTCCATCCGGACAGCATCGGCGCTGACAAGAAGCACACGTTCAAAGTTATTTGTCTCGACAGCGAGACTGGAAAGCTTTTGTGGGAACAAGCTGCATTCGAGGGCACGCCTTACGACAACCGGCACCGCAAGAGCTCGTACGCCGCTTCGACCCCGGTGACTGACGGCAAACTCGTCTACGCATTCTTTGGAACTGAAGGTTTGTATGCCTACGACATGAAGGGAAAACTTGCCTGGAAAGTCGACCTTGGAAAACTGGCAACGGTGGGCATGGGCACAGGCACGTCTCCAATTCTGTACGAGAACCTATTGATTGTTCAGTGTGACGAAGACAACGGCGAAAAGTCGTTCATCGTAGCGCTTGATAAGAAAACCGGTAAGGAAGTTTGGCGCACACCAAGGAAAGTCCAGGTAAGTTGGGCCACTCCAATACTTGTGAAAACGGCGAAGCGATCGGAGTTGATCACGAGTGGAACGGAAACAGTAGTTGCTTACGATCCGGCCACCGGCAAAGAACTTTGGCGTCACAAGGGCGTCGAAAGCAACGCAATTCCCTCCCCTGTCGCGAATAACGAAATGGTTTTCATTTCGGCAGGCTTCCCGCAGAAAGTCGCAATGGCGATCAATCTCGGCGGAACCGGCGACCTCGCAGACACGGTCGTTTGGAAGTATGCGAAAGGCACGGCGTATGTTCCGTCTCCGATTCTCTACGGTGACTATCTCTACCTGACAACGGATCGCGGCGTGCTCACGTGCCTCGACGCGAAAACCGGCGAAGTAAAATATGAAGGTGGACGCGTTCCCATTCCCGCGACGTTTACCGCATCACCGGTCGCTTTCGAAGGAAAGATATTGTTGACCAGCGAGGATGGCGACACGTTCATCGTGAAGGCTGGGCCCAAACATGAAATTCTCGCGACTAATTCCATTGGCGAGCCCGTCTATGCATCCCCGGCCATTTCCGACGGCAATATTTTCATTCGCGCGGAAAAGCATATCTACGCGATTGGTAACTAACTGAGCACGTTTGGCACGTGTGTTGGCGAGATTAGGGGCGCGGGCATGCCGTGCCCCTACTCATTAAAAAAGAGGTCTAAGAAATCACATGAAAAACCCCCGCTTCGTAACTCGTTTCTGTTTAGTTCTGATCGTTTTCATTTCGAGTTCGGTGGCTGTAGCAGCACGCGGCAACTGGCCCCAGTGGCGCGGTCCGGATGGACAAGGCGTATCAGATGAAAAGAATTTACCAGTTGAGTGGAGCGGTACGAAGAACGTGAAATGGAAAACGGCCATTAGCGGACGGGGCCATTCGTCGCCAATAGTTTGGGGAAGGAAAATCTTCTTGACCACCGCTCTCGATGGCGCAGCAGTGCCCGGTAGAACTCCAGGCGTCACTCACAAACTGCTGGACGGAACTGACTTTGTGCACCCGGACGCGGTCGGCGCCGACCTTCGTCACACCTTCAAAGTCGTTTGTCTTGATCGTGCAACCGGAAAAATACTTTGGGAGCGCATTGCCTACGAAGGACCGGTCCACGATAGCCGACATAAGAAAGCCAGTTTTGCGTCGTCGACACCGGCGACTGACGGTAAATATGTCTTTGCCTACTTCGGGAGCGAAGGTCTTTACGCTTACGACTTCAACGGGAAACTCTTGTGGAAACAGGATCTCGGCAAACTCGGCACTGCTAGTGTTGGTTACGGCGTTTCGCCAATCTTGCATGGCAATCTGGTGATCATGCAGTGTGACGACAGCGCTGGTAAGTCGTTCATCGCTGCTTTCGACAAGAAGACGGGCAAGCAGGCGTGGCGGGTTGAACGGAAAGTTGACGTGACGTGGAGCACACCGGTTTTGGTTCGAGCGGCGAACCGGACAGAAGTAGTTGCGGCCGCGGCAGAAGCAATCATTGCTTATGACCCTGTTACCGGCAAAGAGCTCTGGCGTCACAAAGGACTCGAGAGCAATGCCGTCAACACTCCAGTCGTTTTCAATGATCTCGTAGTAGTCACGTCAGGTTATCCAACGAAAATTGCACTCGCGCTCCGCGGAGGTGGAAGCGGTGATGTCACCGGAACACCGCAGCTAGCATGGTCATACAACAAAGGAACGGCTTATGTACCGTCGCCGATAGCCTATGGTGATTACATTTACCTGATGACGGGCAATGGCACGATCACGTGTCTGGAATCAAAAACCGGCAAGATGATCTATGAAGGAGCGCGCGTTCCAAAATCGACGATGTTTACGGCGTCGCCCGTTGCATTCGAAGGGAAGATCCTGCTGACCAGCGAGGAGGGCGACACGTTTATCCTCAAAGCCGGACCTCAACATGAAGTTTTACAAACGAATTCGCTGGGCGAGCCGGTTTACGCGTCTCCCGCCATCGCGGATGGAAACATCTTTATTCGCGGCGAACATCACCTCTACGCGATAGGACGGTAGCAACTCCGGAGTCCCAAGAACATTTACCTAGTTTCTTGCATTGTTGCTTCCCCCTCTCCGCAAGCGGAGAGGGGTTGGGGGAGAGGTTGGCGGCGTGCGCGAAACCCCACCCCTAACCCCTCCCCGTTTACGGGGAGGCCAGTGCCGGGGAGCAACTCAACCAGCGGGCACCGCAGTTTGTGGGATAACAGACGTTAAGCGTCTAAGCTGTTAATATTAGGTCGTCGCGGTCGTTTAATAATTAGAAACCTCGGAAGAATTGCTGGCAATCGCGCCGCGGGGCGTGATTGCCGGCGCCTTTGTGTATTACTTGGGAGGATGAGATGTTTGAGCAGGAATCCACTTCAAACGCCTGGCATCAATCAGTAAGCGGCGTCATCGGAGCATCGCTATTATTGCCCCCAGTTGGCCTTGTATTGCTTTGGTTACGGCAGGGCTGGACGACGAAGACAAAACTGCTCGGCACCGTCGCAATCGCAGTTCTTGGCGTCGGTTATTTCCTCGCAATTGGTTCACTAAGACAAAGCGGGCTCGACGACCAACATTACAGCGCTCTCGAACAGCACCGCGCCCAACAAGCTCAAGCCGTTAGCGGCACTCAAGCCAGCGTCCCCGCGCAACAAGCCAATCCCGCAGTTCAACCTGGTCAGCCCGCCACCGCTGCAGCGCCCACCGGCGCCGGCGAAGTCGCATCGGCGCACGCTACGCGAAACTATTGGACCAGCTTCCGCGGCCCCAATCGCGACGGCGATTACCAGGAGATGGCGATCCAGACAAACTGGCCCGCACAAGGATTGACGCCGTTATGGAAGCAACCGATCGGAGTGGGCTACTCGTCTTTTTCGGTTGCTGACGGACGCGCGTACACAATCGAGCAACGCCGAAATCAGGAAGTTGTTACTGCCTACGACGTGGCGACGGGCAAGGAACTTTGGAAGCAAGGCTGGAATGCGGCGTACACCGACTCGACCGGCGATGGACCACGCACAACCCCAACGTGGGATGAGGGAAAACTTTACGCGCTGGGCGCCACCGGCGAGCTTCGGTGTATCAACGCTCAAACAGGCGCGGTCATTTGGGGCAAGAATATCTTGAGCGACAACGGCGCGGGCAATCTTCCCTGGGCCATGGCGGCGTCGCCTTTAGTCGTTGATGACAAAGTTATCGTTCTTCCCGGGGGCACCAACGGTAAAAGCGTAGTCGCTTACAACAAGGCAACCGGGGCGCCGGTTTGGAAAGCTCTCAACGATACGCAGGGTTATGTGTCGCCGATGCTGGTCACGCTCGCGGGTCGTCGTCAGATACTGGTTGTGAGTTCAACACGTGTGCTCGGATTGAGCCCTGAAAGCGGCACGCTGCTTTGGAGTCATCCGTGGGACACAGCGATGGGAATCAATGTATCGCAGCCGATCGTCGTCAGCGCCAATCGCTTTTTCATCTCCGCCGGATATGCCAAAGGCGCGGCTCTCGTGGAAATCGGCGGCAGTGGTGCGAATCTGACAGCGCGGACTATCTGGGAAAACAACAACATGAAGAACAAGTTCAATAGTTCAGTTGTTTACCAGAACCATGCCTACGGTTTGGATGAAGGGATTCTTACGTGCGTGGACGTGAATACGGGCGAACGTAAATGGAAAGGTGGACGGTATGGTTACGGCCAGGTGCTGCTCGCCAGCGGCCACTTGATTGTAATGAGTGAGAACGGAGAGCTGGTGTTAGTCCGTGCAACTCCTCAAGCTCACACAGAAGTTGCGCGATTTCAGGCTATTCAGGGCAAAACGTGGAATTATCCAGCACTGGCAGGCGGTCGATTGCTGGTCCGTAATGCTAACGAGATGGCGGCCTACAACATCGCTGCGCAATAGCTGCTTCGCGGAGCGCGTGCGTCTCATATCTGGATTCAATCTGGAATGCCTCAAGGTCGGGAAGAGGCGCTTGCGCCCGCCGATCACTCACACCTGAAACTTCTCAATAATAGCCGTTTGGGGAATCCGCCCGCAGAATAGCGGGCGCAAGCGCCTCTTCCCAACCCCGAGACTTTGATTCTTGAACCCTTGCATGATCCTGCACTACTTCCTTCTGAAAATCCGTTTTGTTTCAAACGAACCGTTGGGATTATCGATGTACATGTCGATGATCAATTCACCATCCGCAGTCAGGGTCCACTTTCTGGTTAGTTGAGTGGTTACCGGCCCTTTTGGTCCTTCCACAGTTGTCGTCTCATTAACCGTGAACCCGTTTCCGCCCGGCAACCAGCTGCCGGTGCGCTTCCCTTTTGGAGCGGGAGCATTAGCCGGCGCATTCGGAGGCGTGGGTGGTGTAAATTCATGTTCCTTGCCGTCGAAGATGTAACTGTCCTTAACGGTGCGCTCATTGTTTGGCTGGATCAGTTTCGTTTCAACTTCGATTCGATCCTCGGTTTGCACGACCACCATCGTTTGTTCCATGTTGCCCGGCATGCCGAAACTTCGCGCGCGATCCATTGCCCATGAACCGCCAAAATCAGGTTTCGCTGCCGCGACTGCGATACCGACCATTAGAACGGCTAACGTTGCTGCAAAGATTAAGGCTGTTCGTTTCATATGTTTTCCCTCACGCTGTTGATTGAGGCACGCGTCCGCCGTGCTGCATGGGCAAGATTCCCATGCCACGAATTGCCTACGCCGGCTCCAAACAAAGGTTGAACTCAACTGTTGAGTACTCGACGCCGTTTCGTTTCATCGACGTGACCGGTCGAATGAGTTCACGATGCTCGACGAGTCCGTCCTTAACGAAGTTGCGATCGGGGTCGCCGCCAAATTTGGGATCGTTTTCGAAGTAGAGTTGAGTAATCAGTCGCTTATGGCCCGGCGCATTGATCATGTAATGCACATGTTGCGCCCGGCCGCCGTATTGTCCGGGGACGACGGTCTCATAGCGGTAACTCCCGTTGGCGGCAATTGCGATTTCTCCGCGACAGTCAAAACCATCCATATCGTAATCGCCATGAGCATTCGAGTGAAACACTTCGAGTTTTGCGTCTGCCAGCACCTTGCCGTGAGTGTCGATTACGCGTCCGGTCACCAGCAACGGAGTGCCTCCACTATTTGTCGCCGTCAGTTTCTCTTTCAACGGCGCGCCCCTTTTGTAGAACGGCCCAAGTGTATTTGTCGGAGTCGGCTTGAATAATTCCGCGCCCCCACCATTCCCGCCGGGCTGTGAAAACACCTTACTCAGTGGATAGGCAGCTACAACCAATCCGCCGCCGCCTATCGCTAGATAAACAAAATCGCGTCTTGAGATGGTTCGAGTCTTCATAGTTGCTGCTCCTTTCCGCCGCGTTATGGTTTTGTTTTCTGCTCGGCGTAAAAAGTCTTGTTGACGATTTTCCATTCGCCATCGATCTTCAACAGCGACATGTAATCCGTAAATTTCACCTGGGGATAATCAAGCACGACTTTCGCGATTGCTGCGTTGCCGGTGATGTCAACGCTTTCGATGCTGCGTTTACGTTGCGCTTCGTCAGCGGGAGCTTTGCCCGGCGCGCGCGCAATGTATTCTTCGCTGGTGAGTTGCCAGTACTTTCCATCTCTGACGGCAAACAGTTTTGAATCGGCGTGAAACACCTTGCGGAAATGTTCACCCTGGCCGGTGGCGTGCCCGCGAAAGTAATGTTCGATGGCTGCGCGAACCGCAGCTTCTTCAGCGCTCTGTGCACGAGCACCAATTCCAACCGCGACGCCGAAGGAAACAACAATCAGAATGAAAAGCAGTTTCTTCATAAACACTCCTTCACCGAGCAATTGTGCTCCGACGAAAATGTTGCAAGCTGATCACGAACACTAGAACAAGAGTTTCAAGCCAAACTGTATGTGCCGCGGTTCGCGCGCAGATGTGATCTGGCCAAACGTTGGCGAGCCCAGGAAATTGTCGGGCAAATTAAAATTGGGATGATTGAAGAGGTTGAAGGCTTCAGCGCGAAACTGAAGATTCACGCCTTCTGTCAAACTTGGTGTTTTTGATGAGAGACGCGTTTACGTTTTGATAACCTGGTCCATCCAGAATGTTTCGCCCGGCGTTGCCAAAGGTTCCAGGAGCAGGAAATGCAAAAGCCGCAGTGTTGAACCAGCGCGCGGTTGTACCGTTTGACAGTTCCGGGTTGCCGATTAGGTTTGGCCGGTCGTTGGCGCCAAAGCCCAAAGCCGAGATACCCGTACCGCTATTATCAAACTCGCGAATCAGGGCGACGGTAAACGGTCTTCCGCTTTGTAACGTGACGATTCCGGAAGTCTGCCAACCAGTTAGCAACGTCGACAACGCTCCACCGTCATTCAGGTGAGAACGCCCTTTCCCAAACGGCAAATCGTAAACGTAGCTGACCGAAAGCCGGTGCCGCACATCGAAATTTGAGCGGCCACGTTCGGCGCGCAAGTCATAACTGTTCTGCGGATAGTTTGGATCGCCCGCACTCGGGAAGAAGTTGGACCCGTCGTCAATCGACTTGGACCACGTATACGACGTTAGCAGCGAGAGACCCTTCGCCAGTCGCTGTTGAAGCCGCGCTTGCAGGCTGTGGTAGTTTGAGTTACCTCGCGATTCGATCGTATTGATTTCGTCAAACTGCGGCACGGGTCGCGGAACAAACGGCAGGCCCGGGGGCAACACGCTTGGCTGCGGCTGGTTAATATCTCGCGCGGACAGAAGCTTTGTTCCTTTCGAACCCACATAACCAACTTCAAAAACCATGTTTCTGCCAAACTGTTGCTGCACGTTCAGGTTCCAATGCTGCATATAAGGCGTGCGCAAATCGCGTTGAACAGCTTGAGCGGAATCGGGCAGCGCAAAGGGAAAGAAAGCTGGGAAAGGATCGGCCACGGTTAACGGCAAGCCGGGCAGTGGGAAAAACAAGTTGAAGTCAAAAAATGGCCGGTTGAAGTAAAGCGCTTCGCCCGGAGCGAGTGGAGATGTGTCGTAGTAAATGCCGTAGCCTGCGCGGAGTACGGTGTTCCCTTCATCGCCAATCGTCCATGCAAGACCAACACGCGGCGCAAGATTGTTTTTATCCGATTCGTAACCGCCGCGAGGCATATTGGCCGTGCCGACGGGAATAAGTGTACGAGTCGCGACGTCGTAGAGAGTCGCGCGGTCCTGAGCATCGACTGGTGGCGAGTTGTATTCGTAACGCAGGCCGGCGGAAAGCGTCAGGTTCGTGCGCGCGCGGAAGCTGTCGTTCACAAAGAAGTGGTAACTCTTCGCACGCAGATGTTGCGCGTTATCCACCCGCGCAACACCGGTAACGAGTGGCAGACCGAATAATAGGTCGGCGAGCGCGACGCCGGTATAAGCGAACGGCGAAAAATTCAGGAAACCACGCGACTGCACATCGCGAAAACCATTCTGTTGCACGGCTCGAAAGTCACCGCCAAATTTCCAAAGATGACGGCCTTGTACGAAAGTCGCCGTGTCGAGTAACTGAAACGTGTTCGTTACCGTTTGTTGCGGGTTGTTCCCTTCATGGCCCAACGGCGACAACCCAGGCACGGTGATAAAACTCAATCCGAAATCACGCGGATTCGCAGACGCTTCCGGAAGCCCAACCGCGCGATTGATGCTGGTTCCCTGGTTCTCCTGCAAGACGGATGAGGCGACGCGGACATAAGCGAAACGAGCATCGTTCACGAGATTCGGCGAAAGGACCTGGGTAAGTCCTACCAGCGCATTCTGGCTACGACGCGGAACGTCGTTGCCATATCCCGGAACGGCCGACAAGGTGGCGCCGGCAAATGGTTCGAAGTAGCGGCGGTCGCCAAAGCTGTAACGGAAGATCAGGCTGGTTCGCTCGGACAGCTGGTGGTCCACGCGCGCGTCGAAATGATCGTTGTCGTCCCTTTGTACAGGGGACGAGACAAAGTTGGCGAAGGTCTCGTTGCGATTGGGCAAGGGATAAAGCGCGACGATGGCCTGTCCAATCGGGTGGAGAAACGGCAGCATGCCCCCCGGAAACGGAAAAGCCGTGCCCGGTATGACAGGAACACCAAAACGCCCTTGAGAAAAATCGCCGTTGCGTTCGGCGAGCGTTGGCACGTTTGTTACGCGCGTAATGCCTTCGCGCGAGCGCGTCCCTTCGTAATCCGCAAAGAAGAATGTTCGATCTCTTTTGATCGGGCCGCCAACCGAGGCGCCAAACTGGTTGCGGATGTACTTCGGATCAGGCTCGTTCGCGGGTGCAAAGAAATTTCGCGCATCAAACTTCGCATTGCGGTGAAACGCGTAAAGCGAGCCGTGAAAGTCGTTCGTGCCCGACTTAAGAACGACATTCACCTGTGCCCCGGGATTTCGTCCGAAGGCAGCGTCGTAGGTGCTGGTTGCAATCTCAAATTCTCGAATCGCATCTACCGGCGGGCGAACAGCAAACGTGTTGAGTTTGGGATCAACGTTGTAGACGCCATCAAGGAGGAAGTTGTTGCTATCTTCTCGCGCGCCATTAACGCTAAACGCAAAGTCTCCGCGAACGGACCCGGCCGAACCCTGGGCCGGCGGGACCGCGCCGGGCACGAGCAGGTTCAACTCGTAAAAGTTTCGGCCGTCGAGAGGTAACTCAGTGACTAACCGATTCGCGATGATTGTTCCGATGGCCGCTGAGTCCTGTTTCAGCAAGGGCGACGGCGCTTCCACAACCTGGCCAAAATCCTGAATACGTATCTCTCCAACCTCCAGGCGCGCGTTAATTCGTAACTCCTGGTTTACCGGCACCACTACGTCAACGATCTCGGCCTGCTTGAATCCTGCAGATTCGACCTGAAGCTTGTAATTACCGGGAGCGAGAGACGCTATCGTGTAGTTTCCATCGCCGTCCGTTACAGCGGTGCGCGTTTCACCCGTCTCTGTGTTAACCAGTCGTACAGTCGCACCAGTGACCAGGGCCTCGCTCGGATCTGTGACGGTGCCGCGCACTGAGGCGCGATAAGTCTGTGCTGTAATCGAGAGCGGAATAAGGGTGAGAAGAACAAGAAGGGCGATTCGGGAAAGTTTCTTCAAAACGAACTCCTTACGGAAATTTGGGAAGGACTACGAAAAACCGAAGCTCGATCCGATATTAGACCGTTTTTCTGGCCCAAAGCCTGAATTATTAGGAAACTCGGCAAACGACCTACCAACTAAGTGCGTCTTAACCGGCAATTGTATGAAACTGATCGCTGAATTCCGCAGTATTACTATCTGTAGACCTACACGCCAATCGGAGCAACCATAGTGATGAGATTTTCGCGATTTTCGTTTCCCTGTTGTTATGTTCGTGCACTTGCAATAGTTAGCCTGTCGTTATTCCTTTCAATTAGCGCGGCCGCGCAGACCGACAGCACAATTACCGGCGATATAAAGGACTCCAACGGAGCAGTTCTTGTCGGCGTTCAGGTAACGGCGACTAACGCGGGCACTGGACTTACGCGAGTTACTACGAGCGAAGACGAGGGAAGGTTCGTTTTTCCAGGCCTGCCCGTTGGTATCTATCAACTGAAGGCTGAGTCGTCCGGTTTCGAGCCACTAACCCTGCCGAACGTGCAACTGACGGTGAATGAAACGGCGGACGTGTCGCTCGTGATGAAAGTTTCCGGTGTCGCCGCTGACGTCACGGTCGCCGGGGGCGAGACGTTGGTCAATACGCAAACTCCCGAGCTGAGTTATCTCGTCGGCGAACAGGCGATTCGCGACCTGCCTCTGAACGGCAGAAACTACACTGACCTCGCGCTGCTTCAGCCCGGAGTGCTTCCCTACTCGCATCGTGACGGTGGGTCGGTGGTCGCGCACGGTCTGGGCATGAGCATCAACGGACAGGATCCGCGCTCGAATGTTTACTTGCTCGACGGTACGCCCCAGAACGACTTTACCAACGGCCCAGCCGGCAGCGCAGCCAGCACCGTTTTGGGCGTTGAATCAATCCGCGAATTTCGCGTCGAGGCCAATTCATACGGCGCCGAGTTTGGTCGAAACTCTGGCGGGCAGATAAACGCAATCAGCAAGTCAGGCACGAACGACTATCACGGTTCGCTCTACCTATTTCACCGCAACGACAATCTTGACGCGCGCAACTTCTTCGACGGCGCGCGCAAGCCTGAATTCAAACGCAACCAATTTGGCGGCAGTCTGGGTGGCCCGATTTCGAAAGAGAAGACTTTTTTCTTCTTTGGTTATGAAGCGCTGCGCGAAAATCTCGGCCAAACTATTCGGACAGTGGTCCCCGACTTGAATGCTCGCAGTGGAATTCTGCCAACAGGTAATGTGACCGTAAACGCAGGTGTGCGTCCTTACCTAGACGAGTTTCCTCTTCCGAATGGACCTGGCCTCGGCGGCGGTCTCGCGGAATTCAATTTCGGTTTTGACCGGCAAATCAAGCAGCACTTTGTCCAGGGTCGCCTCGATCACAACTGGAGCCAACAGAACCAGTCGTTTGTTCGTTACACATTTGACGACGCCGATCAGCAATTGCCGACTGACTTCCCGCAATTCCCCCGTTCGTTTCGTTCACGCAATCAATTTTTCACTGCCGAGCACCGGTTCATCCAAAGCGCCAGCACGATTCACACGTTTCGTTTGAACTTTAGTCGCACGCGAATCGGCCAGGCAGTGGTAGCAAACACGACTCAACCGCTCGCGCCTTTCATTCCCGGTCGTGAATTTCTCGGTAACATCGATATCGGCGGCGTCCCGCGATTCGGACCGCAAACATCCGTCAGTGTTCGCTTGACGCAAAACGTTTATGGCGTTGAGCAGGGCATGGCCCATACGCGCGGTCGTCACTTGATTAAGGCAGGTGGATTGATCGAACGGTACCAGGACAACATGGTCAACCCGACGTTCTCCCTGGGCATTTGGACGTTTGCCAATCTTCGCAATTTCCTGTTGGGCAGCCCGCAGAGCTTCCTTGGCCTGACGCCGAATGGCGCTCTCGATCGTTACTGGAGGTTCACGTTATTTGCAGGCTACGTTCAGGATACATTTCGAGTGCACCAGCGACTGACGCTCAACGCGGGCTTGCGCTATGAAACGACGACGATGCCTGTCGACATCTACGGCCGCGATTCGGCCTTGCCGTCGCTTACCGATCGCGCTCCGACGGTCGGCCCACTCTACGAAAATCCAACGCGTAAAAACATTTCACCGCGCGTCGGTTTTGCGTGGGATGTATTCGGCGATGGTCGAACCAGCGTGCGCGGCGGTTACGGTATTTATTTCAATACCAACAATCAGCAGAACCTGATCGTCACGGTTACTAATCCGCCCGCGACACCACGCATTGCCGTTGCTTTCGCTAACAACCCTGGCTGTCCGCCCAATTTTCCGAACGCGCCGCTAAATTGCGCATTTGCTAATTCAATTCGGCCAGTCCAGTTTAATCTCGACAACCCATACCTGAATGTTTACAACCTGAGCATTCAACGCGAGTTGCCGTGGGACACGGTCCTTACGCTTGGTTATGCGGGCTCGCGAGGCGTTCACTTGCTGCGCAGTAACGACGTCAACACAGCGGTACCGATTGTTCGTGCCGATGGGTCGTTGTTTTTCCCTGCCGGCGCACCGCGACAGAACACCGCATTTTCCACCATCGAGTTGAAGAGCAGCGACGGCAACTCGTGGTACAACGCGATGGTTTTCGAAGTTAGAAAGCGTTGGGATCGTAACTTCAGCATTCAGTCGTCGTATACGTTCTCTCGCAACATCGACACTACGCAGGCTTCGACGTTTTTCTCCGACGCCACGAACGGCACGACAACAGCGTTTCCGGAATTCCCCGGCCTGAACTACAACAAGGGCCTGGCTGACTATCACGCAAAACACAATTGGGTCGTCAACTTCAACTGGGACATTCCCTTTGCGCGCGGACTTACGGGCCTTTCGCGAACCTTGCTCAATGGATGGCAACTGGCCGGCATTAACAACGCGCGCAGCGGCAATCCTTTGACGGTCTTTGTGCAGGCAAACCGCTCACGTTCACTGTGGCAGCCTTCACTCGGCCCAGGTATCGGACGCGATCGCGCGTCGCTTGCGCCGGGCTTTACCTACGAATCGGCGGTGCTGGGTAATCCGGAACAATACTTCGATCCGCGCGCGTTTGTGCTCCAGCCTGCCGGCACATTGGGCAACACGGGCCGTGGCGCGTTCATTGGCCCAAACCTGCGCACCTTCGATCTGGCCTTAGTGAAAAACACGAGGCTGACGCGTTTGCTGGGAGAATCTGGTAATCTCCAACTTCGCTTTGAGGCGTTTAATGTATTCAACCGCGCTAATTTTGCACCGCCCGCTTTGACGGTGTTCGCCGGCGCGGCCGACAACGAACAGCCGCTCCCGACGTTTGGGCGTATTCGTAATACCGTGACGTCGTCGCGTCAGGTCCAACTCGGATTAAGACTCGCGTTCTGATCGTGGCATGGGCATCCTGCCCATGCGATCGACGCACGGGCGGGACGCCCGTGCCACGACCTTGGACCTTGGACTTTAGACTTTCCTCGGAGGTCTCCCAAATGCTTTGGATTATCTTTGCCCTCGGAGCCGCGCTCGCCTGGGGGCTGTATGGCCCGGCACTTCATCGCGGACAGATTGCGCTCGGCAATCCGATGCGGGCGCTTTTATGTGTAGGGTTTGCCTATTTCTTAATCGGCGTTCTGGTCCCCGTGGCCAATCTTTCTTACCAGGGCCAGTTGAACGGCTTTAACAGCAAGGGTTCGATGGCCGCGATCGCCGGTGGCGCTCTCGGCGCAATCGGCGCCGTCTGCATCATCTTCGCATTCAAGTCAGGCGGGCTACCGACTTACGTGATGCCGCTCGTTTTCGCCGGCGCACCACTCGTCAACGTGATGTTTTCGATGTGGCTACATCCACCGAAGACTTCGCCTAATCCGCTTTTGTACCTCGGCTTTGTTTTGGCGGCGGCTGGCGCTGGTATGGTGCTATATTTCAAGCCGC
This sequence comes from Pyrinomonadaceae bacterium, assembly GCA_963730985.1. Taxonomy (GTDB): domain Bacteria; phylum Acidobacteriota; class Blastocatellia; order Pyrinomonadales; family Pyrinomonadaceae; genus PSRF01. The sequence goes on along the minus strand of CAVSTX010000004.1, from coordinate 574,588 downwards.
AATCTTGAGTTTTGATTTAGTTTCTTCTTACCACTCCCCATTCCGTACAGTCATTGACCCGGTTTCAAGGAGACTCGACATGAAAAGCATGACCTGTAAGCACATTGTTGCTATCGCAGCAGTATTACTGTGCGTTTGCACAGGGCGTTTCGGCTCAGGGCAACGCCGACTGGCCGCAGTGGCGAGGCGCAAATCGCGACGGCATTTCAAAGGACACGGGACTACTAAAGCAGTGGCCGGAGAATGGCCCGCCGCTCGCCTGGAAGGCTATTGGTGCAGGCAATGGTTATTCGTCTTTCTCAGTTGCGAATGGCCGGCTGTATACGATGGGACTCCGGGGCACTCGTGAATTCATCATTGCCTTCGACGCGGCCACCGGCAAAGAGGCATGGGCGACCGCGCACGGTGGCGCATTTCGAAATGACCGCGGCGATGGACCACGTGGCACGCCGACTATCGATGGCGACCGGCTTTACGCGCTTGGAGGAAGCGGCGATCTCTCAGCCGTTGACGCAAAAACCGGCAAGATCATCTGGACCATGAATGTCCTTGAAAAGTTTGGCGGGACAAACATCACGTGGGGCATCAGCGAGTCGCCTCTCGTGATCGGCGATAAGGTCTTAGTCAACGCCGGCGGTCCGGGTGCGTCGATTGTCGCGCTCAGCAAGAAAGATGGTTCCCTAATCTGGAAGAGCCAGAGTGATCGCGCTGGTTATTCTTCTGCCGTTCCCGTACAAGTCGGCAACACGACGCAGGTAGTTTTCTTCACGCATCAACGAGCCATCGGTCTGGATGTGAAAGATGGAAAACTGATGTGGGAGTATGACCGTGCGGCTAATAACGTAGCTAATGCGGCCACGCCGATCGTTCGAGGTAATCGCGTATTTATCTCTTCTGACTACGGCACCGGAGCAGGCCTGGTTGAAATCAAAGCGGGCGGCGCCGCTGCGGAAGTCTATTTCACCAAGGACATGCGCAATCACCACAGCAGCTCAGTCCTGATTGGCGATCACCTCTACGGATTCTCCGGCGGTATTCTGACGGCAATGAAGTTTGATACTGGCGAAGTGGCCTGGAAGGATCGAAGTGTTGGCAAAGGCTCTTTAGTGTTTGCCGACGGACATCTTTATGCGCTGAGCGAGAATGGCGTGGTGGGACTAGTGGAAGCTACTCCCACCGGCTACAAGGAAAAAGGGCGTTTTCGCATACAGCAGGATTCCCTACCGACGTGGGCGCATCCGGTGGTTGTCGGCGGCCGTCTCTACCTTCGCGATCAAGATACAATCTACGCTTACGACGTTCGCGCGAAGTAACGAGAGTCAACTGAGAGACCTCAAGGTAATGAAGAGGGGCTTGCCCCCCGCTATCGCGGATGGCGAAAGCTAAGAGAGCGGGCGCAAGCGCCTCTTCCCGACCTTGAGACTCTCAAACTTGAATGGTCTCCAAAATCGGTTGTTACTGCCCTCAGTTCTTACCCAGGTAATCCTTCGCTTCTTTCAACTCCGGCAACTGCGCATCTGCCAATTTCCATTGTTCCAAAAACTTTGAATACCAGGCGGCAGCCTCTGCGCGATTTCCGCTTTGCGCAGCTGCCCGCGCAGCTCCGATCAATGAACGAGCGCGATTAGGTTGACGCAGGAGCGCGGCGTTGAATTGTTCCACCGCCGCTTGCGGCTTTCCGGCTCGCAGCAACAGCTCACCATATAACTCATGGACTGGCTTGATGAGTCCGGGCGGTCCCGATGGAGGCCCAAGCGCGTCCTCAAGCGCGACTGCTTTCGTCATCAACCCAATAGCTTTTTCGTACTCCTTCTTTGCGGCGGCAGTCACGGCCAGTACTTGCAGTCCATTGATTGATTCGTGCCATCCTGCGGACGACGCCAACTCACCTAGGTTAGCCATCGAGCCGTCGTTGGATCTAAATGCTGCCGCGACTGCGCGCACAAAAAGTGGCAGTCGCTGGCCGGCATTTGAGGTACGCACAGCCGCCATTCCACTTGTTGCCGCGGATGCGGGTGGTCCATGTGACCCGTGGGAAGACATCGCCAAGGGACTGGTGGCTGCATCCGCCGGTGGAAAGAGTGATTCCGCCAACTCCCATCTCTCAGTTTCAATCACAAACGCCGCGGCCATGTTTGCATAGTTGTTTTGGTAATAACCCGGGCGGAGTTTGTTTTCATACTTCGACTCCTCCATCGTCTTCTTCATCAGCGTCAGCAACTCCTCTGCTTTGCTGTATCGACCCTGCTGCAGATAGACGTAGAGCAACCAGTGCAGACTGTGATAGTCGCGCACGCTCGGCGAAAGATTTTTGCGTTTCATCCAGGCGTCGGATGCAGTCCACGCAGATTCATTTGAGGCGGCAGCTTCCGCCCACATACCGAGTTGCAAAAAGATGTGCGACGGCATGTGGCGGGCGTGGTGCGCCTCAGGCGCGATGTTCGCATATCGTCGCGCGGCCGGGAGGGCAAGAATCGCGTGCTCAGGATCGTCGAAAGCGTGAATGATGTAATGGGCCGCACCCGGATGGTTCGGGTTCTTCTGGTAAATTTCCAAAGCAATGGCGCCCGCCCGCGCCTGTAAGCGATAAGTTTTTTCGGAAGTGTTTACTCGGCCGAGCAGCGATAGTGAATAAAATGCCGCCGCATCGAGATCGTCGGGATAGTCGCGGTAAATCTTTTCCATGGCCGCCGAGTAAGCATCATCGCGAGCAGCTTTCTCGCCGTCGCCGTAAAGCGCCTTCACCGCGGCTACATACGCCTGTTCCCTGGCACTAACCTTCGTCGTGTCCTTTAGTTTGGTTAAGACTTCGCGCGCTGACGCAGTGTCCTGCTCGCCCCAAAGCGGATGGTTGTGGGCCATTGCCTCACCCCAATAACCCATCACAAACTGCGGGTCTGTTCTGGTCGATTCGCGAAAAGCATCAAGCGCCTCTTCGTACCAAAATGAATGCAACGCCGCGAGGCCACGTAGAAAATGCGCCTGAGACCCCGGGGAGCCGGTGGTCGGGAAATCAACTTTACCCAGTTCCTGCGCCGTCGCACGAAAACCAGTGAGCGTGAACAACACAACTACCACAATTGTCAGAACTCGTTGGCGCATAATCATCTCCTTGCTCTGGCGGCCTTTCAACCGGGGACGGGAATTATGAACTTGCCTAAAAGTCGAACATCCAGCTCGGCTTCGCCGCCGGATGTGAGGCGGTGGCTCTGCCCCGCCAAACAACTGCAAGATTATTCTCGGGCTATGCCCCTGGTCCGGGCTCAGCCCTTCCGTTTGTGGACAAAGGATCCTATCAAGGGCAGAGCCCAAAAATGTAAAGAGCATCTCTTCGGCGGGGCAGAGCCTCCGCCTCGCATCCGGCGGCAAAGCCGAAGCCACACCAACGAACCGCTTTTGGGGCGAGCCTGCAACGTGCCGTGCCTTTCCCCTTTTCCCTTTCCCCTTTCCCCTTCTCCCGTTCTCTCATCCCCTACGCTTGCCGATGCAATACAAATTCGTCGCGGTACGAATAAAGATCTGCCCATTCGAGATGGCTGGGGAACTCAGGCAGTAGTCGTTCAACGCATTCTCTGCCACCACTTCAAACGTCGGACCAGCTTTGATGACGCTTGTTACTCCATCTTCATTTGTAACGAAGAGTTTGCCGTCGGCCAGCACCGGCGATGAACTGTAAATGCCGGGCTTGATTCGCTGTGGGCCATATACTTCCTTGCCGGTTTTCGCATCAAGGCACCTGACAATGCCGCGATCGTTCACGATATAGAAATATTTGCCATCAGTTACCGGTGTGGGAACGTCGGGCCCGTTATCATTAGACCAAAGCAGATGCGAACTGGTGATGTCCCCTCGCCCTCCAGCACGGAACGCGAGCAACGGCCTGACACGAGTCGGTGCAAAGATCACGTCCCCAAAGACGACTGGCGAAGCCACGATGCGATAAGACGGATTGTTATCAGGGTTAAGTCCGTGGGCGCGCCACAATTCCCTGCCTGTCGCTGGATCATGGCCGGTCACAACATCCCCTCCAGTGATTACGATTTCCACCGATTTTCCGTAGCGCAACAATGCAGGAGTGGTGTAGGCATCAGGCGATTCGCGAATCGCATTCGTTGGGCGATCGACTTTCCAAACTGTTTTTCCCGTCTTTCCATCAATGCGCAGGAGGTATGACGGTTCATCGGTTTTCATTCCGTGCAGCACCTGCACGTACAACGCGTTCTCATGCAGCAACGGCGACGAGGCATAACCCCATTGCAATCCAAACTCGCCGTAATCTCTCTGAATATCGCGTGACCAGATTTCCCTGCCGGCAAAATCGAAAGCCTTCAGCACGCCGGTCCCTGTCATCACGTAAACGGTTTTCCCATCAGTAACCGGCGAAGGCGACGACATGTTCTGCTTGCGCATCTTCACGTTGCCTGTACCGAGCGACTTCTTCCAAATCACTTCGCCCTTATTTCGGTCGACCGCCCAGAGAGAAAGAGTCTCGCCGTCTGCGACGTTGAGAAAGATGTGATCGTTCCAGATTACGGGCGTCGAGCCGCTCCAGCCCGGCATGGCAAGTTTCCAGCTTATATTTTCTTCGTTGGTCCATCGCGACGGTAGATTCGTTTCTCCACTCACGCCGTTAAGATTTGGTCCACGCCATTGTGGCCAGTTCTCGGCGCCGGCCACTCCACAAAGAAGAAGCGAAAATACGAGCAACTGAAGTGTTCGGAGACGCATAACAATTCCTCTTATCTGAAGAGTGGTGACCTCAGCCTGGACTCACAGCGTGGGTTGGGGAAGCAGCGGAACTCAACTCCTTGAAACTCTGAGTCACAGTGCGGAGGGCTTTTTCGTTTTGCGTGAACCGCGACGGCGTAGTCCAGGTTAACACCTGGTAAAAATTCCCTGGCGTCTCAACGACCGTGCAGAGGTATTTGATTTTGAGCTTCTCCACCACACATTCGAGTTCAAATTCCCTGGCCTCATAGGCCATGCCATACGCAGGAATCACATCCGTGGAATGCGGGCTGGTAACGCGATCAGACATCGCCGCTCGAGTCAGTTCGGCGTAATCGGCCAGCGTTGTTTCTTCGGCAAAGTCTTGTTTACTCTCCCGGATGACTACCACATATGTAGCTGACAGATGGTTCGATCCGTGCAAAATCGAGTCCTCATCCTTTTCCTTTTCCTCGCTCCAACCAGGAGGCAGAGTTAATTGAGCGGTTGAGTCCGTGCTGGTAATTGTGGTCGGTTTCTGCGTCTGTTCGGCCACTTTCTTCAACTTGCCCGCAAGACTACAGGAGAGAACCACGGGCAGAAGAACCGCGAGGTAGAAAAGTGTTCGGCTGGGAGTCGTATTCAAAGTTACTCCTGAAGAGACGACGTTTAATGGCTCACTCAGCGCGCAACGCAGGCAGCAAAGGCGACCGGATTGCGGACCAGGTCGCGACTAACGATGCAATCATTCCGGATATTAATACTCCCAACAACAGCAAGCCCAGCGAAATATTAGGCAAACGTCCGCCGCGCTCGATGAAGACCGGCGCAATGGCGAGCAGTGCGCAAAACGCCCCGGTTAACAAGCCCGCGATCAGCAGGAACGCGTTTTCCGCGATTATCATTAACGTGAAGTGAGACGAGTTGTAACCAATCGCGCGCAGGAGCGCGAGCTCGCGCCGTCGCTCGAGGATATTTCGCAATAGAACCGCCGCCATTCCCAACGTGCCCAGAAGCAATCCGAGACCTCCCAGCATCTGAAAAGTCGACAGGTAGGTATTCTCGACGCGATGAAAGCTCGCCAACCGCTCACCGGTTGAGACAACGTCAAAGCCATAGTCTGAAAGAGTGTCTTCGAGCGCCACTCCAATCGACTGCGCTCGCTCTTGCGGCGCCTCGATTAGGAAATAGCGGTAACCTTCTTCGTCCGGGAAAAGTTTGACGAACTGTTTGTCCGCCATCAACAACTCGCTTTGGAAAATACTGTCGGCAAGCGTGCCCACCAGGCGTAATCGAATGGGGCCGGAGGTAGTGTTGAGTACAAAGTCCTCGCCAGGATTAAGGTGAAGCACATAGCTGGCTGAGTTCGCGTCAGCAATGACCGGCACAACTCCTTCACCAAAATCGCGATTCAGCAATAGCCAGGGGTTTTCTGTTTCTTCGTTTGTGTTTGCCAGCGACTTTTGAAAACGGAATCTATTGCTCTCGACGAAGGGCGCCGCAACACCGAGTATGCGCGGATTACGCGGCTGGTAGAGGTTTAGGCAACTAGCGTCGTCGCCGGGTCGAAGTCGCAGGCGTGCCACATTTGTTTCATATTGAGGAGCGCTACTCAGATTGAGTTTTTCGCGCCCGTCCGCAGTGTTCAGGTCATGGACCAGCGGCACGAGCGATTCGGCCATCAGCGAGAAACCGCCACTTCCCGATTTCGTGTCGGTGCTCGCTTCGGTGCCCGTACGGCGAAACGAATCAACCGACACGATGATGAAGGCCGCGGAAGCGATCAGCGCAATGCAGAGGACGCTGCGACCCGGCCGGTAGCTGGCGTTTCGAAATCCAAGCCGCAGCACTGACCCAAGACCGTTTCCACTTATCGAATGTTTTCTCGTCGCCCTGAGCCATGCCGACTGCCAAAGCAAAAGCGCAAATAGTAACAACGTTCCACCGGCAAAAAATCCAACCTGCTGAGGTATGTAACCTGCGGCGGCAGCGACGATGAGGAGCAGACCTGCAACTCCGAGAACCGAGCCTGCGATAAATCGCACCGATGCGAACCGCCCGCCCTTGGAATCCGGCGAATCGTCGATCGCGCTACCTGAGAGTAAACCCCGTGTTGACACTCGTCCGACCCGGCGAAGTGTCCACAGAATGCACAGCACCGCTGCAAACACTCCTCCAACTGCGCCGAGCACGAGCGACAGCGGTGACAAATGCACGCTCAGCATCGTGGTGCCGACAGCTCCCACCCACCACGTGCGCAGGCCAAGCATCATCAGTTGCGCATAACCGATGGCTCCGGCTAAGCCCAACAAGCTGCCGGCGATCGCAAGGGCAACGCCTTCCACCAAAAACAGCCGGCGTATTTTTGCGGCTGAAAACCCGACCGCTTGAAGCAGCCCGATCTCGCGAAGTCGCTGTTCGACGCCAAGCTTGAAGAATAGTGACGTCAACAGCAACGCCGATACCACCAGGAAGAAACTGAAGTAAAGAAAGTATTCGCCGAAGTCAGTCGCCCCTTGCGACGCGGCGAGTCCCTCACGTTTGACCTGAAGGATTGCAACGCCCATCGCGTCGGGTTGCAAAACTGTTCGTAGTTTCTCTCTGAACGAGCCGGCCGAACTCTCTGATGAGCCGGAGGCCGGAATTACGCGCAACGACGTAAGTTTCCCATAGCGCGATTGCCAGAGACTCTGGCCCACCGGCAAAGGAATGAACGCTTTCGGCGTGGTTCGATACTGGTTCCAGTATTCTTCGTCCTGAGGGCGAATACGATTCAGGTCGACGGGAAAGGGCGGGTCCCAATCGGAAAGGCTCGGTGAATCGCTGATGCCGGGATAATCAGGCACGAGATCGCGATCGGCAGCGAGTCCTGCAATTGGCGTCACCGCTGCGACTTCGAAATCAGCACTTTTTGTCTCCAGTTTTCCATCGTCGCGCCACAAGTAATATTCGAGCGTTACCTGATCGCCAATTTTTGCGTTGAGATCGCGCGCGGCCCATTCGTTTAAAACAACCGGCGGCTTCTGAGCGGCAGCTTGTCGCCCACCCAAACTTTCAAACGTGGCTTCATCGATCGCTGTTACCAGTGAGTATGGAATCGTGCGGTCGCCAAACTTGATACTGTTCGCCACATAAGAAAGCACGGGCACGACTCGCGCTGATAAACCCGCAGCGGCGGTTTGCGCGGTATTAGCGAGGTTGTCGTCGATTAAAGTGCTCGAGCGTTCCAACGAAAGACCTCGCTGCCCATCCAATACGCGCAACTTTATGCCGTAGTCTTCGAGCTCGGCCTTTTCCTTCAGCGCAGTTTGAAGCGCCGCAGTTCGTTCGTCACCGGAGGAACCACTCGATTTTGTCTGGCCCGCCACCAGCACAACATTCACACGGCCTTCCTGCTCGAGTTCGCTTTGCAGCAACTTGAGTGGAACAAAGACGGCGCGCACGGCTGTTTGCTGTGGACGAATCGAAAACTCTCCACGTTCCTGAATGGAAAGAGCTTGCTTTACGGTCAACCGCATCGTGCGGCCGAGATCTTCTTTCTGACCGTAGAGCGATTCGATTGGCACCTCAGATGGTTTCTCGATTTGGACCAGAAGCGCGTCCCGGGGCCTACTCTGAAGTTCACTGGCAAGACTTTCGCTGATCAGGACTTCACGATTTTGCGGCGCCGGTTGATTGATTCCGTGAAAACTCCAAAACCGTTCATCAACACCATAGACACGAACGCCACCGGCACGTGCCCCGCTCGTTTCATGACTAACGGTTCCTTCCAGTTCAATCAAAGGCACGCTGCTCGAAACAGGTGTTGACCTAACCAATGAATGGCTGCTGATGTCGTCCGCAAGCTGCTCGCGGAAGAAACCGGACGAAACGATTGCGTATTCGGTTGGCCCCAGCCGCGCAAGAAACAAATCCCGCAGGCTCGCGCGCACGGAATCGCCGACGAGCAGTGCCCCCGCCAGTACCGAAACCGCGGCCGCGACACCCAGGATCACAGCCAGGTTCGTGCGCCAGAAATGAAAAAGATTCCGCTTGAGAAGTTGACGTGTTTGCATTACGTCACTTGAAGTTGTTGATCGATTAACTCGTAACGGCGGGGAAATCGTGCGGCCAATTCCGCATTGTGAGTCACCACGACGAGGATAGTTTCCTGTTGCCGGTGCAAATCCAAAAGTAGAGACGCGACAACTTCGGCCGACTTGTGATCGAGATTGCCGGTCGGTTCATCGCAAAGAAGCAGTCGAGGCTTCATGATCAATGCGCGCGCGAGTGCGACGCGCTGCTTTTCGCCTCCGGACAATTCTGCCGGCCGATGGTCCACTCGATCAGTCAGACCGACGCTGTCAAGAAGCTCCTGCGCGCGCCGATCGTCGTGTCCGTCAACTGAAGAAACAAGGGTGGGAGTCAAGACGTTCTCGATTACAGAACACTGCGGCAAGAGGCAATGGTCCTGGAATACAAAGCCGACGTTCTTGTTACGAAATGCTGCGAGTTCTTTTGGGTTCAACTCAAAAGGGTTTTGGTCATCGAGTGTGATGACGCCGCGTGTCGGAGGTTCAAGCGCGCCCATCAGGTAAAGGAGGGTGCTCTTGCCGCTGCCGGACGGCCCCATGATCGAAAGCGCCTCGCCTCGAGACAGCTCGAGTGAGACGTCGTTCAATATGGGCAGCGGGCCCCGTGGAGTCGGATACTCCTTGGAGACATGGTCAACCTTCAGCACAAACCCTCCAGAATCTTAGAACTGACCACGGATGAACACGGAAAAAACGGATTTCCTTCTCCCCTCTCCGCAAAGCGGGGAGGGGATGGGGGTGGGGTTCGGATGACCGTGACCTCTCCCCCAACCTCCTCTCCACTTCGTGGAGAGGAGAGCAAAAATCAAGTCATTTCCTTGTTATGGTCCAATAACAAAACCTTCGACCTTACTTGTAGCTTGCCACTACGCTTTCATAAACCTCAACCGCACACTGGGCCATGCGGGCGACGCTGTAATGTTCGCGGACTTTCTCAAATCCGTTTCGTCCGAGCTCTTCACCGAGCGCAGGCTCCCGATAAATACGCGCGATTCCTCCGGCCAGTTCATCAACGTCGTCAGGCGCAACCAGTAAACCGCCACCAGTCTTCTCAATCACTTCCGTAAAACCGCCGCGACGCGGTTGCACCACAGGTACCCCGCACGCCATCGCCTCCAACAAAAATATTCCCTTCGGCTCATTGTACGTTGCAGGAACTGACAACACGTCAAGACTTCGTAAGAAATTGATCTTTTGATCTCGATCAAGCTCGCCACGATAAGTAAATTCGTCTCCGAGGCCTGCGTCGGTCAGCTTCTTTTCGATGTCACGCAGGTAACCGGTATGCTCCGGCGCCATGTAACCGGCAGCTTCGAGTCTTGCTTGAGGCAACACACCCGTCGTGCGCAATTCCCGGTAAGCGTCCGCTAAAACGTGCAGCCCCTTTTCGGGGGCTACGCGCGCGAAGAAACCAACTGTAAACGGCTGGCCGTCGACAGGGTCTTTCTTCTCATAGCCATCGAGCTTGATGCCCAGTGGCACGGTTTGAATTTTGTCGGTGGGAATCCCGAGATAGTCCGTGACAAATTCCGCGTAATACTCACTCACCGAAATGAATGCATCGACGTGCGGTACATTTTTGCGAATCAACTCCAACGCTTCTGTCCGGTAGGGCTCGTGCAAACCTTCGAGAAAAAGATCTTCACCCTGCAGCGTACACACGACGGGCCGCTTCAGTGCTTCCTTGAGTGGCTTGGCCAAACTGATAAGCAAGGTGTAAGGCAAACTAACCAGGTCGGGCGGCGGCTCGTGTTTAGTCCACTCGGCAAGTTTCTCGATTTCCTTTCGCTGATAACCGTTCTCCCCACGAAGCATCGAGACTGTCATCTCACCCAACATCTTCGGACTTGTAGAAATTGAACGCTTCGACGCAAGTTGCAACATCGACGTGGAGTCCCAGATGCGATCCAGCCATCGCGGCGAATGCCGGAAAAAAGGAACGTATTGTTCGAGATAAACGCTGATGCCGCCGAAGAAAACTTTTTCGTGACTTACGTTGGTTTCGTCGGTGCGCGTCGGCGTGTAAACCGGCAGGAGTGTGACGTCGTGGCCTTGTGAGATCAGCTCAGTGGCGAGAGCGTTGTCGCGCAAACAACTGCCGCAGTACATCCGGCCCGCCCCGCCCGTAAGATAAAGAATCTTCACAGCCACACTTAGACGGCGATTGCATGTTGAAAGGCTCGCCGTGCGAACAGATGATCGAAGAGATTTCCTTCGTGCGGCTGGTCCCAACTAATGTGATTGGTAGCTACGGGACCGATGTTAAGCCGGTCAACATTGGGCGCCGAAACAAGCCGCTGGATCAGTTTCGGATTAGACGTAATTGCCGTAACCACCAGGCTCGGGCCCAGCGCCCTGGGGATTTGTTCCTGGTCTACTTTGACGACGGTAACGAACGGAAATAGAAATTCCTTGTTCGCCATCTCGCTTTCAGGCGACTCACACAGGAGCACCGTCGGCAACAGATATGAACTGTCATTCCACTTCGTCAGTCGTTCCGTCTTTCGACGATCGGCGGTGAGGTCGCGCACGCCGGGTTCATTCAATCCGTTATCGATTAAACCAGAAATGCGCGACGCCACCGCCGCGTCAGCAAACGGCGCTAATTGGGCCCGCTCGTCTTCGGACGCCAGCGGCGCGATCTCCACGAGACGATCAGCGAGAGCAGCGGCAATTTTTTCGGCATGCCGCGGGACCCAAATTCCTGACGCGTTTACGCAAGACCGGCCACTGTTCTCTGCTACCGAGGCGACCATCACGTCGAGATAGTCTTCCCAACGATCTATGCAGTCTTCGCCGATAACGATCTTGCTGTAGCCTGGTCCATGAATCTCAATGCGTGGATCGTGTTTCCAGGTGTTGGTCGTCGACGCGTCGCCGAAGACCATTCCGCGGCCGCAACTCCTCAGGATCTCAGCTGCGCCGCCGTGATCGGCCGGATAAAAGCTGAACGCCTCGCGCGGCGCGCCTGCACGAATGAAAGCCTGAATGATTCTGTAAGGCGTCCAGGGTTCAGCACTGCCAGGTTTCAGGACGAGCGGACTCTTCAACGGTATCGCTGGAATCCACAGCGAATGCACGCCGGGCGAGTTGTTTGGCAAGACAACTCCCAGCGAGTTGCCGCGCGGGAAAAAACTTACGGCGTGGCCTTCAACCTCACCAAAGCCCTGGTCAAGTACGTTCCAATCCAGATTCCGCGTCAAACCGTTTAAGACGCTCTCCATCTCGGCAAACATGCTTCGGATTTTCTGCATGTTTCGACGGACCAGTACGAACGGCAGGCCAGTCGTAGCCGAGACGTGCTGCACGTAGTCTTCAGGCGACTGTTCATCGTCGCCGAGCGGCAGCGAATCGTTTGCGAAATGATCTGCCGCGCTTGTACAGATATCGACGAGCTCGCGCGTGGAAAACTCAACGAGCTTTTCCCTGTTGGCTTCCTGTTCGCGCAAGTCGCGGCGAATTAGGCCGGTATTGGCCTGACTCACTTCAACAAACACGTCCCGCGTTTGGTGATGCGGTATGCGCGCGACGTCGAGGCTCTCGTACGGCTCGCCTCTGCGAAGAATTGGAATATGAAGCATCAGAATTTCGAATTGCGAATTTCGCATTGCGGATTTACGAAGAATCCGCTGCTACTTACTGCCCACCGCCCACCGCCCACTGCACACCGCCCACTGCCACTGCCCACCGCCCACCGCCCACTGCCCACTGCCCACTGCCTTCAGTAAACCCCTTCAACAACCGACGTCTGCAGTTTCGAAAACGGCCTCACGTTTCTCACGCCGTCCCAGGGATAAAGCTCATACGGCGCTTCCCTTTCCGCTTCATCACGTTCAAGAAAGCGCGGCATGAAAAACTCCTTCGTCAACGTCGTCAGCCGCACGCGACCCGTCTTGCCATAACCCACCACCCGATCAGGCGCTTCGGGATCAACCACTTCAATCATGGCACGCGGATGCGGAGGGTAGTAGATGATGGCGTAATTGTCTTCCGGCTGCCGCGGCTTATGGACGGCCAGACCCATTAGCGTGTTGCCGTAAGTCGGAGCGAAATAAGCGCCTTCCAACAATTCCTCAACCGCGAAACGGTGAAACTGCGGCGTCATTTCAGTGCCGCCGCAAAAAACGCCCGTCACGCCCATCTTCTTCAGCGACACTCTTTCGCAAAGGGCCTCCAACAGTTTTGGCGTCGTAAAGAGGCAGCGAATGTTGTCGTGCGCCCGTAGCTGCGTTAAGCCCTGATCAATCACATGTTGTTTGTACTGTTCGGCCATCCGTACTTCGCCCATCTTGATCAACTTGATGACCCAGCGCGGATCAAGATCGACCATGAAACAGATGCCGCCGCGATGTTGGGCCAAATGCTCCACTGCCAGGCGCAGCCGTCTTGGACCAGTTGGCCCAAGTGACAACCAATCGGAACCGTGCGGAAAAAACTCTTCAGGCAACGTGTCGCTGAAGGCCTCGTAGTCGTGCCGAAAATCGTCGATGTTTATGCGCGACTTCGGAACGCCGGTGCTTCCACCAGTTTCAAAGGTGTAAACGGGACGATCGGCGTAACCTTTCGGCACCCACTGGCGGACGTCGCGCGTGCGCAACCACTCGTCTTCGAAAAATCCGAAGCGCGAAAGATCGTCGTAAGTCTGTATTTCCTTGCGCGGATCCCAACGTTGGCTTGCGGCATAGTTCAGCCAGAAAGGACTACCGGTCGCCGGATCAAAATGCCAGTCGATGACCTCGCGAACCCACGCATCAAGTCGTTCACGGGCGTTTTCGACATCTGTTCTAAGTGGGGTTTCTATAGCAGACATGCTTCCGGTGGTTCAGATTAATTTGTAAAAATCTGAACGTTAAGATAGCAGAAGAGGTTTCAAAAGATAACCGAGCACGTGGTACCCGTCGCGACCCGTCAAGCACAAATGTTTCATCAGTCCGCGAAGCGGACGAAAGCGTAAAGCGTGGGGCGCAAGCCCCAGGACAGGACAAGTAAAAGTGTGGGAGCCCGCTTTAGCGGGCGACAGGGGATGGTCAGATTGAAGCTTTGCGATTACAACGTTATTACATCGTGACCGGTTGTCGTTAGCCCGTTTCACGGGCTTAACCAGTTCACAATCGATCACTGAGGCTTGCACCTCAGGCTTTACGCTTTCCTCCGCTATCGCAGCTTCCCACCTCAGATCTCACGCCATTCAGACATGATTAGCGTGTGTTCCGTGAGGACGCCCGTGCAGTGAATAGTCTTCCCGACGAGACCGTCGAGAACCTTGTCGACGAATGGATGCCCGCCTTTACGGCGCAGCACGTAAGAACCGTCCTTCGTCTCCAGGAAAATTGCCTGGCGCTCGCTCTTCGAGCCTCGCGACGAGAGGTGCTTAACCACGCGTCCTTCGGTTTCGATGGAAGAATAACCTACCGGCAAGAGCTAGCCTTTTATTCCGGGACAGCCGGCGTTTCACGCGCAATGAGCGCGAAAGCGCGAACGTTTGATTGAAAACTCCGGAGCAGTGACAACTACTTCGAGTGCGCTTCAGTGACGGCGACTATCTTACCGTCAACTTCCTTGGCCTCCAATACAACGAACTTCTTCAAACGGCCACTTCCCGGCATAGCACGCTTACTCCCACTTCGACTCTTAACACCTTTCGAAGCGACACCCGCAGCCGATGCGCCACCACGAGTCCGCGACTCGGGGACTCCAAACATCACATGGAAAGCTGTAGTCCCTTTCTTTTGTTTAGTTCCAACCGATCTGCTTCGCGAGCCGCCTTTCTTCATCGACGTCGCCGTGGCTTGAGATGGTGAATCGACGGAGAATGAGAATGAGTCACCCGGCACGCAATGCATCTGCTTCATGTACTTCGCCAGGGAAGCTTGAACATTCTTCGGCAGTCGTCCTTTTGTCTTGCTGTAAGTTGGCTGTAATCGGGTGAGCACCTGGCCCTTTGTAGTCAGCGTGTCACGACGTTCAGCTCGTTCGGCGGCCGCCGCGTCTCGAGCAACATTCGAACTTCCGAGGCTCTTCGCTCCCAGGGAGGCAACTCCGGTTGTCATTGCCCTAAAACTACGGTCCGCGATCTTTTTCGCTGTCGGTTTATCAACTGGAACGATCGACGGGTCGCCAAAAAGGCTGAACTGGGCCAACGTCTTGCGGTTCATCGGACTCAGCGGCGATGCTTTCTCAATGAAGCGTTGGCGCGCTTCCAACGTCGCGCGTCCAAGCGACGCGCCGCGCAAAACTCGCTGGATGAAATACTGGCAAATCAGATCAGCTTGATCATTTCCCGACTCGGGGCCGTACGCGGTGGTACTACTACCGAAAAACCCGTAGCCCTTCTTATCAAGATACGTGTTGCACATTCCCATCTGGCCCTCGTCTGCAGCCGAAGGATCGTATAGCTGAGCACCGAAACAACATTCGGCCGCTACCACTGTGCCCTCTGCGACTTTGCCCGCGCCCGCAACAAACGCGGCTTGATGAGACACAGGCATCTCCTCTTCATCGGTCGCCGATTGTCCGAAGAATTCCGAGAGCGTGTCGCCTCCATGACAATTGATGAAATGAATGCGGCGATTGATAAGCTTGCCCGCCCACTTGAATCCTTTTGTCGGCGAAGTCTGCAAGTCGGTATCGTTGCTAAAGATGTTGGTCAAACTCTCGCGCGTTGATTCGGTCCATGCGTCCGCCGTTATGCCGAGGTAGTCGCGATAATCCGATTCGGGGCGCGATTTCCAGGTAGCTGCGGTTGCGAGCAGTCCCAACAAATATTTTGGGCTTCCTTCTGCGCCGGTCAGATCAGGCAACCTGCCAACGACCCGAGTTGGTCCAGTGAAGTTTTTGATGTTTCGGCTGTATCCCGCGTCGCATGCGTAAGGCAAATCGCCGAACGCCGACTCCTCGTTATCGCCATCTTCATCGGTTGAAAAGAGCGGGTTCTTAAGGTCCTGATGCGGAACAACATCGATCGCGCCGAGAATCATCAGGTAATCGGGAGTTAAAGCAGTAAACACTGCATCAATCGCTTTCTTGTTTTGGCGCGGGTCAGAAGCGTCGTCGACAGGTGCGCCTTTGACTGCGCTCATGTCCTTCTTGTCGTCGAGCGCGACGAGCACTGTCGCGAGTCCACGTTTCTTGTCGGCGGCGATGAGACGTGTTATGGCGGCGCGAATTTTTGAAACACCGGCCGCGCCGTATTTGCCCTTGAGTGCACTTATGTTTGTGACGATTACTTTGTCAGCCATTGGGGCTCCTTATCTGAGGCGAGCAGGAATCAATCTCTGCTCGGAGGTTTTGGAAATGATCTGGGAACTGTGAGAGTCAGAGCGCGCAAAGAGTATTTCTTCACGCTGACTGTGTCAACATTTTGGTAAAATACCCGCCGTGACCAGCCCCGCTCCCCAACGGCTCTTTTCACTCATCGTCCTTTTATTCCTTGCCGGCGCTGTCGAGGCTCAACAGCCATTTATTACCGACGACGCAGACGTCACTCCAAAGCGTAAGTTTCATTTTGAGTTCAGCAATGAACACGACTTTCTGCAACGCTCGGCTCGTCCGGCGGTCAGGCAGAACATTGCTAACGTGGAACTTGATTACGGACTTTTCGACGGAGTTGAAATTGGCATCGACGGTCCACTCCTCACGATCTCAAATCAGGCGGGGACAACACCGCGGAGCATTAGCGGCATTGGCGATGTTAACGTTCATGTCAAGTACAACTTCTTAAAGGAGCGCGAGCACTCGCAGCTTCCTGCGATGGCCATTAGCTTCAATCTCGAACTTCCGACAGGCGATAAAAACAGGCAACTTGGCTCAGGTCTCGCCGATTTCTACTTTAACGGTATTCTCCAGAAGACAATCCGTGCGCAAACCACGTTGCGAATTAACGGCGGGATACTGTTCTCAGGTAACGAGACGACTGGCGTATTGGGAATAAGATCGCGCGGTCGTGTGTTTACCGCCGGTGGATCGCTGGTGAAGCAGTTCAGTGAAAAGCTGGACCTTGGGGTGGAAGTTACCGGGGCGATGGCGAGCGATTTCCAGTTAGGAAAAGGCCAGTTGCAGGCGATGGCGGGTGGCAACTATGTCCTGCGCGAAAACGTTACGTTCGATTTTGGCATCGTCGCCGGCCGTTATACCGCCAGCCCTCGCGTCGGACTGCTTGTGGGCGTGTCAGTTGATTTTTAAGCCAGTCAACCTATTGCTTGATCCAGGCCAAGTCGATTCGAATGAGGTGGCTTTGGAGTGCGCCGCCTTGTTGGCGCTTTGAACGTCACCGCCTTGCCGCTAACGTGAATTACAAAACACAAAAGCCGCACAAGTTGCGGCCCAAAAAAAAAGCGCCGACAGGTCGGCGCACTCCAAAGACTTGAACTACTGCTGCTAATTAGATCCCTTCGCGGATGCAGCTTCGTGCTTCCGATCTGCTTCGGCCCACTCCTTCGCCGACACGAATGACTTCTGGTCATAGACGAGCACAATCGTTCCCACCGGCAGCAGGTTGCTTATCTCCACCGCCGCTGACATGGGAATGCGAATGCAGCCATGGCTCTGAGGCGTTTGTGGCACCGAAGGATTTCCGTGAATCGCAATGCCGCCACTGAAGTAGCTCGGGTAATAAAGCAATCCGAGCGGCGATTCCCTCCACCCCGCAATCTTTCCGGTGACACGGAAGCGCCCTCTCGGCGTATACGCCAGACCGCTGCCGCCCTTTTCTTTGTATTGCTTGTTGCTGCCTGTCGATACCGGAAGAATTCTCCTGACAGCGCCATCTTCGTCCATCAACAAGAGCACCTGTCGATCAAGATCCACTTCGACGTGTCTGTAACCTGAATCTCTTGGCTGCGGAGCGTCAGCATTCATCAACGCGTCGAAGTCGTCGCGAACGAGACGGCCGGTGACTTTACGTCCTTCAATCTTCTGGAAAGCGATCACTGCATGTTGCGTGATATCGTCGATCACGCCATCGACTCGTCCCGTGCCGTAGCCCATTTCGGACAAACGCCCTTCCGCCTGTCTCAGCTCAGCGCGGTTCAGCGGGCGACTCGCGGCATTCGCCTTACGCTTCTTCGCAATAGCAGACGAATTGCTCGGGGTCAGCAAAAGCAGACCGAGCGCCAGTGCCGCTATGAGTATTAGTCGCACTGCCGGTGTGAAAACGTCTGCACCCGCGACAGCGAGGTGGTGAGTTTTATGTTGAAAAATACTCATGAGCCATTCCCTGAACGCATATGAACTCAAACCAGAAACCTGCCGCTCGGAATTAGTTATCGAAGCACTCGGGCTTGGGGGATTTATGTCGGGAGAGGAGCTAGCCAAGTAATCTGTCGGCAAATTGTCTACAGCAGTAACAATACGCCACGGCTCGCGCCTGGGCAACTATGGTTTGGCCGCCTTCGTCTCAAAGTGCAAAACCCCCACGGTATTCAAATTTCAATGCTAGGATGCGACTAACCGTGATGAAGCCAAGAATCCTTCAACTTATTTGCGCCGCCGCCGTTCTGATCACGAGCTCAATTGGCGCCGTCGGTACCTTCCCGAGCCGTCTTGATGGCGGGTTGGTTAGTTCTACGAGTCCATCAATCATCGACCAGAAGCGAGACCCGCGCGTTAGTCCCATCTTCGTTTTCCATACTGACGAATTCTGGCTAAACCTGCATCACTTCCTTTATGTACTGGGCCGCGCTCAAAACAAGGAAAGGGACACTGCGCGTGAAGCTGTGTCTGGCGCTCCCGCTGATCAGGAACGCGGTCTGGAGAAACTGAGCGCGAAGGAACAAAAAATCTGGCGTGACGCCGTGGCCGCTTATGCGGCAGGGCCGAGCAAGAAGGATGTTGTCTTCGACGATCCGATGCCGGCTATCACGAGCACCCTGGCGCGTGCAGGTAATGCAAAGTCATTGAAGGGATTTGAAGTAGATCCGGCGATCGCTACGATTCTGCAACCGGCTGCGCCAATCTATCGGAAGGTCTGGTGGAAGAAACATCACGAAGCAAATCGGAACTGGCATAAGTCTATCCAGGCCCTTGTCGATCGCCACGGGAATACTGTGCTTGCTTTCCTCACTAACGCGTACAAGTTGGAGTGGCCGGCTACAGGGTTTCCGCTGCACGTGTCCGCTTATTCGAATTGGGCGGGTGCGTATTCAGTAACTGGCAATCTGCTAGTCATTTCCAGTCAGAGCCCAACACTGCAAGGGATGTATGGTCTGGAGACTGTTTTTCATGAAGGCATGCACCAGTGGGACAAGCAGACTTTCGAAGCGCTGCGCGCACAAGCGATCAAGCTGAACAAGGTCTTTCCAAGAGGCCTCTCGCACTCGATCATTTTCTTTACGGCGGGTGAAGCAGTGCGACGCATAGCACCGGACCACGTTCCTTACGCACAGAAATTTGGTGTGTGGGAGCGCGGCATGGCTCCCTTCAAAGTTCCCCTTGAAGAAATTTGGAAACCTTATCTCGACGGCCTGGGCACGCGAGACGAAGCCCTCGCCGCACTCATCAAACGCACCGCCGTCGAACCACCTCAGAAGTAATAGCTTCTATCGTATTACCGCCCTCCCCTTCGATAGAGCTGGCAATGCTTCGTAACCCTTCGCCGCGGATGTGCGGCGCAGGCTCGGCGGAAAGTCGACCACCAGATTCTCGGCTACGCCTAGTAACGGCTTTGCCGCCGGATGTGCGGTTTCTTGGTTTTAAAAGGCGCGAATTGCTCGTAACGGCTTTGCCGCCGGATGTGCGGCGCGGGCTCTGCGCCGTAAGGTGGATGTTGGGAGTTGGGCTGTGCCCTTGGTGCGGGCTTGCCCCTTCTTAGTGGGCCAAAGGCCGAACCAGGGGCAGAGCCCCAAAATAGCGGCGCAACTTACGGCGGGGCAGAGCCCTCGCCGCACATCCGGCGGCAGAGCCGTAACGTAACGATGGACCACTTGAATCGAATCCACATATAGGGGCCGTTCATCGCGCAACTCCATAAAGCTTTAACAAGAGTACTCCTGACTCCTGTCCTGACTCCTGACTCCTGACTCCCGGCCTCCGATCTCCGCCGCTCACTCTTGACTGCAAACCGCGAATCAATTAAAAGCACTGCTTCTGTTTGGATTTCCAACCTCGTACCACCGTTCCACCCCAGTCTGATGTTTCCGGCTGAGGAACTTCAGTTTCAAAAAGCTTTCCC
Source organism: Pyrinomonadaceae bacterium (assembly GCA_963730985.1). Classification (GTDB taxonomy): domain Bacteria; phylum Acidobacteriota; class Blastocatellia; order Pyrinomonadales; family Pyrinomonadaceae; genus PSRF01. Next base: position 554,641 of record CAVSTX010000004.1, on the reverse strand, counting down.
AGGTAAGTTACAAGCGGGCGCCCAGATGTCTGACTCAGTTTCTTATTCCCCAAAACCGAGCCGCTCTTTTCCGGCTTATAGGAGAAACAATGCGCAAACTAATTCTTGTCTCCCTAACGCTTCTGTTGCTCTGCTCTGCTGCCGCAGCCCAACAAGCAACACCCACTCCTGGACCACTTACTTTCTATTACGACTACACAGTTTTCCCTGGTAAGGAAAACGATTTAGCGACTCTGATAAACACCGTCGGCGCACCCGTCCGCGACAAACTAATGGCGGAAGGCGTCATAATGGCCTGGGGCGTTGAGACTCCGATCTTGCGCTACCCCGGCGGTACGACTCATTTGATCTGGTTTACCGTGGCAAATTGGGAGGGCGTGGAAAAGGTTCTTACCGCCATGGAAGCGCGACTCGCAAAGCTCGCAGCCGACGAGGCGCGTGCGCGGCCGCGGCCCGCGATGACGACGGCCGAACGCAGCCGTGCTGTGTTTGACGGGAGCAAGACCCGTGATTGGCTGATACGCGATCTCGTTGCCAACTATGGACCGCCGCCGAAGCCCGGAGTGCTGCCGTTCACCCGCTACAACTTTGTGAAAGTTAGACCGGGAAAAGGCGCGGACTACCGGCGCACCTGGGAAAAGTATAATAAGCCGGTGTTCGATAAGCTGGTCGCCGATGGCGTTGTGTTGGCTTTTGGTCTGGCCGCTGAAGAAGTTAAGACCGACGGTGATTGGACTCACTTCGTCTGGATTGCAACACCGAGCATGGCAGCCGCCGACAAGGTTGGTCCGGCATTCGCGGCCGATCGCGCGCGGCGTTCAGAAAAGGACCGCAACGAAATAACTGAAGCGTTTCTTGAGTCGACCGAACCTGACAAGGCCAGGTCGATGGTCACGCGATCCCGAATCTTCAAAGCAGCGCCGTAGAAAAATAGTAGACAGCAAACAGTAACCAGCAAACAGCAGACGGCAAATAGGTCGGTACCACCTTGCGATAGCAGGTGGTACTGATGTCCGACCGTCGTCAGGTAGTGGACCGTTCAAGTTGAGTAAATTTGCAGGTCAGGAAGGGGGCCTGCCCCCGCTTCAAGATTAATCAGCATTCACACGCAGTATGCCTCGTAGCCCCGCCACGGCTCTGCCGCCGGATGTGCGGAAGGGCTTGCCCTTCCGTCACCTACTAAAATCAATCGGGCTGCGCCCCCGAAGGGGGCGTAGCCCAAAAATCAAACCAACTTTCCGGAAGGCCGTAGGCCTTCCGCACATCAGACGGCTGGGCCGCTACTTACCTAACTATTTTTCTGCGTAATCTGCGGATGCTTTCCGGCTTTCAATCAGTCGTCGCATCGCTTCCCCCGCTGCGCAAATGTCTGGCGTTTTCGTCACGCACGCCTGCTTGAAGCTTTTGGAGTCGCTGTGTAATAAAATGAAGAATACAAAACGCAGAAGTCAGAAGTTAGAAGTCAGAAGTCAGAAGTGATGACGTTGGAGCAAAGCAACAGGTTTACATTGCCGTTTGCAAAGAGCGTTGTGTCGCGGTGTAGCCAGGTCTTGGCTATGTGTGCTCTCGCGTGTTTTTTATCCGCTGCCGATAGTTGCACAGCAGGCTGATCCTGCGCCGCGCACGGGTGGCGAGAAAGAGGCGCCAGTTGTGGTTCAGCCGGGCGCGCCGGGCCAACCTACTCGCACTCTGCCAACCTCGACGCGACCTACATTGCCGCCACCTTCGCCGGCAGATGTGCGATTCATGCAACACATGATCACCCACCATGCGCAGGCCGTTGAGATGACGGCGCTTATAGAGTCGCATACGCAGAACAAGGAACTCCGGACGCTCGGCGAACGAATCAGTAGGTCGCAGTCAGACGAAATGAAGTTTATGAAACGATGGCTGGCGGTCAGGAACGAACCGACATCGATGGCGATGAATGAAATGCCTTCAACGCACATGCATGGCATTCACACCTCGAGCGAAAAACTTCTCATGCCAGGAATGCTAACCGCAGAACAGATGGACGCGTTGAGAAAGGCGAAGGGCAAAGAGTTTGACGGTCTGTTTTTGTCCGGAATGATTCAGCATCACAATGGCGCCCTGGTTATGGTTAAGGAATTGTTTGCTACTTCGGGCGCGGGCGAGGATGCCGAAGTCTTCAATTTCGCGACCGATGTCGATAGCGGGCAGCGGGCTGAGATCAGAGTGATGGAAACAATGTTGGGTAAGAAACCGTAATCACGTCAAATGAACACGGATAATCCCCGGATTCAGAAACAGCAATCTTCTTTGGACCCCCACCCGCTACCGCGGGGTGGTACTGACTCACATTCAGCATTGAGCGATTGCAAGTTGAACTTTGTAAACCGAATTTAACCGAGGATGAACATGAACAACGTACACGAAATCATTTCCCGTTTGTTAATAACTTCTGCAAAGACCCACGCGCTATCTCGTGTGGTACTGACCTCATTTGTATTGTGCACTTGTCTTACTGTCACGACTTTCGCGCAAACTCCTTCGCCTTCGCCCTCCGCGGAGGCCGCGACGACGCCTGACGCGAAGCCGTCGCCGCAGGAAACGAATCCGTTTGCTCCTGAAAAGGCGGAGCCGCTACCGGCCGGCATGACGGGCTCGGATGTGAACGACCCACGCGCAAAACTAACGCCGGGATTTTCCAACGCGGGCGAGGCAGCGATGGGTATCAAGCATCTCGTGTTGGTCAAGAAACCTGATGCCTTCCAACTCGGCTCTGACAATCCTGATGATCCAAAGGTGAAGAAGACGTTGGGCCTGCTCGGAATCGGCGACACATCGAAGCTTGCGAAGTCAGCAATATTGCCTATTGCGGGTCTCGCGTTTGCAAACTCTGACATTGCCTTTCAGGGCAATAGACTGTTTCTCGGAAATTTTTATGGTGTGAATATCTACGATATCTCCACTCCCACCAACCCGCGCCTTTTGACTTCAATGATCTGTCCGGGTGGACAGGGTGATCCTTCCGTTTACAAGAACCTGATGTTTATGTCGGTGGAAATGCCGAACGGGCGACTCGATTGCAGTACTCAAGGATTTCCGCCGCCACCTCCGCTAACGGCAGAACAAGAGAAGAACCCTCCGCCGCCGCCGGCGCAAAAGGATCGTTTCCGCGGCGTAAGAATCTTTGACATTAGCGACATCAAAAATCCGAAGCAGGTCGCCGCCGTACAAACTTGCCGGGGCTCTCACACGCACACGTTGGTCGTCGACCCCAAAGACAAAGACAACGTCTACATTTACGTCTCGGGAACTTCTTTCGTCCGTCAAACCGAAGAGCTGGCAGGCTGCTCAGGCGAAACGCCGGACAAGGATCCGAACACGGCACTGTTTCGTATTGACGTCATTAAGGTGCCGCTGGCGAGGCCGCAGGATGCAGCGGTCGTCAATAGTCCTCGTATCTTTGGTGATACTCAGTCGGGCGTTCTCAACGCGTTGAAAAGCGCTGAAACGCATAACAAGGAAAAGCCTTCCGACACGAACCAATGCCACGACATCACCGCGTACTCTTCGGTTGGGCTCGCAGCCGGCGCGTGTTCCGGAAACGGAATACTGCTCGACATCAAAGACCCGGTGAATCCAAAGCGCATCGACGCCGTCAACGATCCAAACTACGCGTATTGGCACTCGGCCTCGTTTTCGAATGACGCGAAAAAAGTCGTGTTCACTGATGAGTGGGGCGGCGGACTTGGGGCCCGTTGCCGCGCGACTGATCCGATCAAGTGGGGCGCTGATGCGATCTTCCGCGTGGACGGTAACAAACTGAAGTTCGCGGGCTACTACAAAATGCCGTCTGCGCAGGGCGACACCGAGAACTGCGTGGCGCACAACGGTTCGCTCATTCCAATCCCGGGTCGCGACGTCGCAGTGCAAGCGTGGTATCAGGGCGGCATCTCCGTCATGGACTTCACTGACGCAGAGCATCCAGTCGAAATTGCCTACTTTGATCGTGGGCCAGTTGATCCGAAAATGCTGGTGCTGGCCGGTCCATGGTCCTCCTACTGGTATAACGGTCATATCTACGCGTCAGAAATCGCGCGCGGCCTGGACGTGTTTGAGTTGACGCCGACGAAGTTTCTTACGCAGAACGAGATTGACGCTGCGAAGACGGTTCATATGGCTGAGTTGAATGTTCAGAACCAGCAGAAGATCGAGTGGCCACGAAAGTTGGTAGTCGCCAAAGCCTACCTCGATCAATTGGAGCGCTCGCAGGGCCTGGCGACGGATCGAATCGCATCGCTGCGGGAGGCGATTCAGAGCGCTGAGAGCTCACGTCTGAATCAGGGAGCAGTCGCAAAACTCAAAGGCCTGGCGGCGTCGGTGGAAACGAGCGCTCGGGAGACTAAGAGCTCTGCTGACTCAAGTCGATTGCAGGCGTTGGCGGAAATTTTGAGGCAACCGGCGCTTTAGTGGGGAGGTTTCGCCTAGCCTCAGGTCATGTATCCGTTGAACCCGCGAAGCGGGTGTCAGCATAAAGCCTGGGGCGCAAGCCCCAGGTAGTGGTCGAAAAAATTAGTAAGCCTGCGGAGAGGGGCGATAGAGGAATCGAAAAGATCACTTGAGGATCTTGTTGAACCTGACTGTCGCCCGCTTCGCGGGCTTAAACTTTTTATTTGTCCCTGATCCTGGGGCTTGCGCCCCAGGCTTTTACGCTTCCGCCTGCTTCGCAGGCTTAAGGCGATCCCACTTTAGCTATCTCACCAGTGCGACAAGTGAATCCGCGAAGCTCAACCAAATATCAGTGCGGGCAAGCATGATCCGCAGTGGGTGCGATGCGATCAGCAGGAGGGCGCCCCAAAAATATGCGGGATGCAGCCTGCGTTGCTTAATCGTGTCGTAGGCAACAACGGCCACGACGCAGAGATCCGGCAGTCCGTAAAACGCGAGGGCACCATTGGTTTGAATGACGTCGATCGGAATACGCGCGACAGCCGCCGGTAACATATTCAGCGCCGACAGAAACATCAGCCGTTTGTGCGTGTCCATCTTGCGACGGTAATAGAGAGCGCCGCCAACGAGTGCCGCAAACGCCAGCATGTCGCCGAGCGGAATAACCAGGAACGGCAACGGCTCCCAACCGGGAATCGCAGAACCACGAGCAGCAGCGGCAAGGCTGGTAAGTGTCCCGATCACAAACACCAAAACAGCCAGTACCGATCCCAGAATTCCGAGTTTCATGTGCAATCGCGTGCGATGCGACGCGACTAATCCCACCTGCACCGAAAACAGGACCACCCAAGCGGTCATGACCACGCCATGTACGTGCACCAGCAGACTCGGTAGCGGCGGAAACCCAAAAAAGGCCTTCAGGTAATAGCTCCGCGCGAATCCGATAAAGACCACCAACGGCACGAAAGCAGCAATGGCGATAGCCAGTCGGCGGTCGCGCGTGCGAGTGGAAGCGGCGCGGCTTAGGGTCGGATGTTGGGTAATTGTGGCGTTCACGTTTAGAAGCCTCCTTCCATTGTGTAACGCGGAATTTTTGGGAAAAAGGTTGCAGGGAAGCGTGACGGGGCGGGGTAAATGGGGAAGGGGTCAACGGAAAGACGCTAATCCAAGGACCGAGCTGTTTGATTTAGGGGTATAAAATTCCTCGATTCAGGAGTTAACACAATGCTTTTTCCGGCGTCTTTATATATGGATAAGGAAAATGAAACGGAGAGCCGGTTACTGGCGTTAACTGAATCAAGGAGGAGTCATGCTGAAAGTACACGCTAAACACCTGGGCAATGTGGCTGTCCTGAGCCTTCAAGGCCAAATTGTGACCGGTGAAATGGACGTGCTGCGCAATGTGGTTCAATCACTGTCTGGGGTTAGCGCGGTCAAACTCGATTTGGCGCGCGTCTCGACAATCGATGCCGGCGGCTTGGGAGCGATGTTGGAGTTACGCGAGCAGGCCGAATCGAGATTAATCCGGTTCGAACTAATGAATGTAAACAAACAAATAGGCCGGGTATTTGAGATTACGCGGCTTGATACTGTTTTTAATATCACGACGGGTTTCACGAACTTCCCATCAGCTTCGCAAAATAGGATCGCCCGACCGGTGCCGGCGCTTGCGTCATGCGCGTAGGGCAGTCGGCAGTGGGCAGTGGGCAGTGGGCAGTCGGCATTAAATATTCGAAATTGTATTTTACCTTCCCTTTTATCTTTTTCCCTTTACCCTTTTCCCCTTATCGGTCGGTGTAATCTGCGGATATGCCTCTCTAATCAAGGATCAGCTCGCGCGGGCGATGTCAGCAACAATCTCGTACGATCGAATGCGGGCAGAGTGATCGTAAAGGCTCGTGACAACCATTAACTCGTCCGTTTCCGTTAGAGCAACGAAGCGTTCTAGTTCCCTTCCCACAGTTTCCCGCGAACCAACGATCGAATGCTTCAGCATACTTGAAGCCTGATGCTTTTCGGCGGACTCCAATAGTCCTCGATGTCATCGATCGGCGCTTGTAATTTACCCGGCGCGCCGCGCAACAGATTTGTGAACGACTGCTGCACCGTCGTAAACAGACGCCGCGCCTCTTCATCTGTATCTGCTGCCACAACATTCACACCGACCATCGCGTAGGGATGGTCCAGTTGTTTCGACGGCTTAAATTGTTTTCGATAAATCTCGAGCGCTTCAAACAAAGCGTCAGGCGCGAAATGTGAAGCGAAGGCGTAAGGCAGTCCGAGCGCGGCCGCGAGTTCGGCGCCGAACGTACTCGATCCTAAAATCCAAATCGGAACGTTGGTGCCCGCGCCAGGCACCGCGCGAACCGGTTGCCCTTTCTTCACCTCGCCAAGTAACAACTTCAACTCCAGAACGTCTTCGGGAAAACTATCAGCGCGCATGTTCGTGCGGCGCAACGCGCGCAATGTTAACGCGTCAGTGCCGGGCGCACGGCCCAGACCTAAATCAATTCTTCCCGGATAAAGTGATTCGAGCGTGCCAAACTGTTCGGCGATAACGAGTGGTGAATGATTAGGCAGCATGATCCCACCCGAACCCACGCGGATCGTCGACGTGCCGCATGCGAGATAACCAATCACGACAGAGGTCGCCGCGCTGGCAATTCCTGTCATGTTGTGATGCTCGGCGACCCAGTAGCGCGTGTAACCAAAGCGTTCGGCATGCTGGATCAGATCCAGACTCTTCCGTAGTGCCTCACGCGGCGTCTCGCCCAGAATGACAGGAACGAGGTCGAGAATTGAGATAGGAACCATTTGTGTGGATTTAGATTAAGCGGAACGGTGGAAAAAGGGGAAACGCGAAAGGGGTAAACAAGTAGATTCAAGTTCCAAGTACAGTTGTTGTTAAGAATATGAATACGCCGAGCGCTTGTAGATTAAGTTCACGATTGGTTGGTGTCCCTAAATTGAAAAAGGCCGCTCAAGATTGAGCGACCCTTTCGAAATACGGTTTGCTTTTGTTTTAGCGACCGGTAGTTGCAGACGTGTTGGCGTCGGCGTTCTTCGCCTGGAATTGCTGCCAGTAGTCTTTAACGAAGTCTTTCTGTTTTCCATGACCCATGCCGGAGCCAAAGTCGTATTGATTCATCTCCTCCATGACCTGCTCAAGCGTCCACTGATTGTGATTGAAGCGATAGACGGCGCCCATCACTCCGGTGCGATGCCGGCCGCCCGCGCAGTGGAGGTAAAACTTGCCGGTGGCTGGGTCATCTACCACTTTCAGGAATTCATTTGCCTGCTCCATGGTGGGATAGCTCTTATCAACCATGGGGATGTTGATGTAGCGCAGTCCGGCCGCTTCAACAGCAGGTTTCTCATACTCTTTGGAGTTGTCGGTCAAATCAATCACGGTTTTAATCCCAAGCGCCGCGAGCGCTGTATAGTCTTCTTCTTTAGGGCGGGCTCCGCGATAAAAACGCTCATCCATCTGGCCGAAGTTCTTGATTTTGACGTTGGGGAAACTGCTCTCTTTTCCTTTTGCAAAAGAAAGTGCGGAAAATGCAAAAATAGCAATCAGTGTTGCGATGATCGCTGGGGAAGACTTTCTAACAAATTTCATTCTAATACTCCTCAAGTAAATGGGCCGTTAATGACTCTCTGTCGCGCTTCGTGAAAAGATGATTTCCAACAATAGACTCGCTTCAAAACAACCGAATATAAGATTCGAAAATTGCTTCTGTCGTTGCACAAAACCTATGTCAATCTGGTGTACTATTTTGGCCGCTAAATTGGCCCGTTTTTGTGGGCGTTATTGAACGAACATTTATCAACGATAGTCACGATAAGTGGACCTCAGAACGCGAAGCTTGTAGAAGATGTAGATCGCGCCCAAACTCGGTTCGGGTTATGTAATTCGTCGGCGCGGTTGATGAGTTCAAAACTATGAAGACCCTGATTCTCAGTCAGGACGAAGTTGTTGCGCTTCTTCCAATGAAGGAATGCATCACGGTCATGCGTGAAGCCCTGACCGCGCTCGCTGCCGGCAAGGCCCATCAGCCGTTAAGAACGGTTATCCGGCCGCCTGACGCCAGGGGTGTGATGGGATTGATGCCATCCTACATCTCTGATGCCGGTACTGGGGATTCTCAGGAACATCGCGCTGCCTTTGGGTTGAAAGCCATATGTGTATTCCCCGGGAATCCGGCGAAAGGTAAGGACTCGCACCAGGGAGCTGTGCTGCTCTTTAGCGCGGAGAGCGGCGAGCTACTGGCCATGATGAACGCCTCAGCGATTACGGCTATTCGGACCGCCGCCGTGTCGGGCGTAGCGACAGGCTTGCTCGCGCCACCCGGCGCGTGTGATCTGGCGATTATCGGTTCCGGTGTGCAGGCACGTTCCCATTTGGCTGCGATGTCCGAAGTTCGTTCCATCAAGCGTTGCCGGATAGCGAGCCGCCACATCGAACACGCGCAAAAGTTTGCCGATGAGATGAAGGAGGATTTCTCGTTCCCGCTGGAACCGATGAAGACTGTCGAACAAGCATTGGAAGGTGCGGACCTGATTGTCACTGCGACGAATGCAAAGGAGCCGATCGTCATGCGCGAATGGGTTGCAACCGGGGCCCATTTAAATGTTGTAGGGTCGAGCATTCCAAAAACACGCGAGGTAGATTCCGCGACGATGGCAGCGGCGAGCCTCTTTGTGGATCGCCGTGAATCGACCATCAACGAATCCGGCGACTACCTCTTTCCTTTGCGTGAAGGCGTGATCGGTCCTGAACATATTCGTGCCGAACTTGGAGAGGTTTTGAGTGGAGATAAGCCGGGTCGGACATCAGCGGCGGAGATTACTCTGTTCAAGTCTCTTGGACTTGCGGTTGAAGATGTTTTTGCGGCGGAATATTTATACCGAAAGTCGACGAAATCGGGAGTGGGGACGTGGGTCGAGTTTTAAAGAACCATTTGTCATATATCATTTCATATTTCTCATTTGTCATTCGCAGATTCAACTTCGGAGTGCAACGGCTTTTGATATGCGACATCGTGGGTCGAAGAACACAGAACCGGGAGGGTAACCGGGTCCCCGCGCGGGCAGCCCGCGTGGGGTGGTGGTAGCGACCGGGTCCATGCTGGAATGCGATTCACGTTCAGTTCACTAGCGCCAGAAGGCTGGTGAGGCAGGTCCAGTATTTGTTCTTCACCGCCGACTTTATGATTCCTGTGTGTTAGTAAGAGGTGAAGTGCTTCTCCATGCGATACAAGAGCCTGGACGACATTCAATGACCAAAGTTGAGGGCCATGCCACCATGAACCCGGTCGCTATCGCTCCCGGTTCTGTATTCTTTTCCTCACAGAGTTGCAGCGATTCCAACGCGCATCGAGGTTGCACTTCCAACTTGAATCCCTGAATGACAAATGTGAAATGAGACATGAAAAATGTTCTGGTCTTAATTCGTAATCAACTACGGTGATGCAAAGCCTTCCCACGCTCGCTGAAATCCGCGCAGCGAAAAACATGATCGTTGGCGCAGCGATCCGCACACCGCTTGTTCGCCTTAACGTCCGCGAAGCACCGGCCGAGATTTACCTTAAGCTGGAGAACCTTCAGCCGATTGGATCGTTCAAGATCCGTGGCGCCGCGAATGCCATGGGCCATCTGACGCCCGAAACGTTAGCACGCGGGGTCTTGACTGCGTCGGCGGGAAACATGGCCCAGGGAGTCGCGTGGCGCGCGCGTGAGCTTGGTATTCCCTGCACAGTGATCGCGCCTGAAACCGCGCCAGATACCAAGATCACAGCAATCGAACGACTCGGCGGTCGCGTCATAAAGGTGCCGTTCGAAGAATGGTGGAGGGCCTTTGAAACGCGTTCATTCCCTGGCGTCGAAGCGACTTTCATTCATGCGTTTGATGATCTGAATGTGATGGCCGGTAACGGCACCATTGCTCTTGAGATCATGGAAGACCTGCCCGAGGTCGATGCGATTGTGATTCCGTGGGGCGGCGGCGGACTTACGTGCGGAATTGCGGCAGCCATGCGTGCCCTGAATCCAACGTGCAGGATATATGCAGCCGAAGTGGCAACGGCCGCGCCTCTCGCTGCGTCGCTTGCAGCTGGAGCTCCCCGGCAGGTGGACTATCAGCCATCGTTCGTTGATGGTATCGGCGCCAAAGTTGTATTTCCGCAAATGCTCGAGCGCGCACAACAGTTGATTGACGGCTCGCTGGTGGCAGAACTGGACGAAGTTAAGTCTGCATTGCGACTCATGGCCGAACGCAATCGCGTTATAGCAGAGGGCGCCGGAGCGTGTGCGCTCGCTTGCGCGCTAGCGGGAAAAGCCGGCGGCGGTCGAGTGGTATGTATTGTGTCGGGCGGAAATATAGATTTCGAAAAACTCGCCGAGATACTTACAGAAGAAGTGATCCCACAGTCAGCACACAGCCAACAAAAATAACAAGGCGGAATTCATGGTTGCGTCAGTCGTGCAACTGCAAGCGCTCGACGCACCATTAGTCCTTCAAGATAAAGGTCACCTTCATCCTGACCTTGTACTCAGTTATTTTGCCGTCGCTAACGTCAACTTCCTGATCCTGGATCCAAGCGCTCGTTACGTTGTCCAACGTCTTAGCCGCACGAGTGATACCAACTTGCAACGCATCATCAAAACTCTTTGTTGAAGACGCCGTGATCTCGGTTACTTTAGCTACACTCATTTCTTCATCCTCCATCGCTTTTTGTTCTGACTAATCATTTCGAGTCGATTAAGTTAGCCCCAAACCTTTTCGTTTTGATGTTTCTTTCAATACTACGAGTAATCTCGTCGTCACCATCACTGGCCTCAACCTGAGTTTAATCCTTTTGATTGTTCGAAGCAGGATACGACCGCGTGAGTCGCCAAGGCAATTGGAGCGTTCGGAGCCAAGAAAATGTGCTTGTGCGGTGTAATTATTGAGAGGATTGGGTAGACTGCTTGTACTGCGAACGTTCAGATTGACCCCCCGAACTCTCTCCACAAGGTATGGTAGAAGTCTTAAAAACATTTCCGGCTGACTCTCAAGGACGATCCGAATCCTAGCAAGGCCAACAGTTTGTAAAGAGACCGCGTTCGACCATATTCCCTTGTAGCTCAATCCCGATAGCGCAACAGAGGCTCAGAAGTAAGAGGCGACAGGCTTCATCCAGACGCTGGAGCGACTTCTCCAAGTCAGCACTGCCTGTAGGTGCCGGCACCAGGGACTTAGATCCCCTGTGATTGGCTATGATTTTGCGCTGGTACTCCAGATAAACTTTCTTGATCGTGAAAATTCGTTCACAACCCACTTTGTCCTGTTTTTGAATGAGGCGAGCGAGGTGTAACGGAAACAGCGAGACTAACGGATGGGACTCCCGACGGACGAGCAAACCTTAGTTTCAATGTTGCGGAGGAAAAAATGCCCCATCGAAAATGAACAGACATAAACTGAGACTCAGGAATTTTTCATGAGCGTTTTCCTTCGGCTAATAGGTTAATTGCAGCAGCACGCCATAATCACTGCTCAATCTTTTTTGGAGATTCCTGGCGCCTCCGCCCCATATTATTGGCGAAGGAAACATTCTTCGACATTGGAAATCTTTCATTGTCGAGAACCTTCAGCTGACTTCAATTCATTGACATCGCGCTGCTTTTAGAATAGAAGCCGCTACTGAAGTTCACCTTTTCCAACCCACGCGCAACTACTCTGCGGGGAAATACTTCACTTCCGGCCCACATTACTGTTGGACGGATAAACCCGTTTTCTTCGATCCGAATTATTCGTCTACGAATTAGGAACTCGTTTACCTAATTTAACCAAGAAGCTGGGAGGATTCATGACGGCCACTACTGCCAAGAAGAAGAGATCAGAATGGTTAATAATGGTTTACCTAGCCGGGGACAACAACCTGAGCGCAAGTTCAATCGCTTTACTGCAAGAACTAGAAGCGGCCAAACCCAATAAGGACGTGCGCGTATTAGCCGCGTTTGACTCAGCCACGCCAATTCCTAAAGGCGCCCGCTACGTTGAAATCAACCGGCGCCGCGAGGAGCCTGGTCCGTTTGCAAAGAGAATGGACTGGCCGCTACATAACGATCTGGTTACGCCAGGTCACATCGTTGTCAGTCCAGACTTCTGCTGTCCTTTAGGTACTGCGAATCCCCCCATTGGGGAAACTATTGATAAAGCGCTGGGTCGATTCCTTGACTTCGCGCGAAGGCGCTACAAAGCCAAAAGGTACATGCTGATTCTGTTTGGCCATGGCACGTTAGTAGCCGGCAACACTTTTCTCGCGGACACGCAGCCTCCGAGCTTTCTCAAGCTGGATGATTTCGCAAATATCCTGCGCGATCATTTCCGCAAGAAGATCGACATTCTCGGGTTCGACAATTGCGCGATGAACGGGATCGAAACTGCCGTACAACTCCGGGGACAAGTAGACTTCACGATTGGCTCTCAAGGTTTGATGCTGACAGTTGGGTGGCCATTCCGAAAAATCATTGAAACGGTAGGTGACAATCTCTACTTGGATTCGAAACGGCTGTCGGGAGCAATACTGCGCGACTGTGCTCGGAACCTCCTGGACTTCACCTTCATGGAACGTTCTTCTGAGCAAGCCACGTGTGATGTAAATAAGTTTGGACGGACCGGCAAGATCGTTTCGGCAGTTCGGGAGTTGTCTGGAGCGCTGCAATGTGGTCTGGAGCTTACAGGGAGTGGTGAAGCGCGCTTTCCGTTTGTGCGGGATTCTGTACGTCTGGCACGGTTGCAGGCACAAGCTTACTTCGGCGAAATGTTTGTCGATCTTTATGACTTTGCCGAACTGCTCATACTAAGGTCCAACGACGTTCTGGCGAGTCTAAATAGACTTGCGGCGGTTGTCGTTGTCAAGAGGACGGCAAACAAGAAAGACAACACCGAAGTAAGTTTCAAAGACTTGCTACTCCAGTGGCCAGATCTACGAGAATTAAAAAACATTGCCACCAAGGCCTGGGAAGTAACCGAGGTGTTCAGGACAGAAGGGATCGTTCCACGTGCTTACTATGTGGGCCCACAGGTTCAGTACTCGCATGGCATCTCAATCTTCTTCCCGTTGACGTTGCCTGAAGGTCCGATCACATTTGAACCGGTAGAGGGAAGCGGGCGCAACCCAAAGGAATTCAAATTCAAGACACCGTTCGAAATCTACTGCAAGTATCTATTTGCGGAACGGAACTATGGTGATTGGACACGCTTCCTCGACGCCTTTTTCAGGGCGACTTTGAGAAATGTACGCCAACTGGACTTTGCGTACACTGAAGCTCCAGCTGATAAAGCTCTGTTTTTCGAGCGTAATCCTCTCGCGGGCGAACGCGTCGTTCCCGCCGTCGACTTGCAAAAAACCGATTCCAACACGAGTGAAGATGTATTTCAGGGTACCAAGAATTATCCGCGGCGATTTTACATTTCGCCTGCTGATTGTCAGCGACGGCTGCCTGTATTTGGATTACCCGGAAGCCCTGAACCCGACGACAGCAACGTAGTTTCCAAGCCCGGGAAAGTCTCTTATCTCGGTTGGAACATTCGCGGCCTGGTCGCGGAAGTGATCGGATTACCGCCTGATAAAGCGGAACAGTCACCTGAGCAGTCTCCCTCAAATAGTGTTGGCTAACGGCGAAATACTTAGTGCGAAACTTCCATCGTTGTTCAAAGACCAAACAACTCAGAATGGAGAAACTGTCATGGATAAAAACACAAAATCTAATGGACATAAGCCAGCGAGGACCACGAATCGCAGATGGACAGTCATGGTTTACCTGGCCGGTGACAGCAACTTAACGTCCCAGTGCATAACTGTTTTACAGCAGTTGGAAGCGGTCGAATACAATGGCAGTGTTCGCGTACTTGCCTGTTTTGACTCCAACACTCCCTGGCCCAAAGGCTCCCGTTACCTCGCGATCAACGGTAAATGGAGCAAGAATAACGAAGACCTGGATTGGGAAATTTACAACGATCTCATTGTTACCAAAGACCGAAACCACGAAATACAAGCGGCCGATGTCTTTCGCGGCGACAAACCGCGAGGGAGTCGCATGAAGAGGAAGAACGTCGCCGAGGGATTGAAACGTTTTATCGATTGGGCAATGAACCAAGGTAACTCAGATCACTACATGCTCGTTCTTTATGGCCATGGCCCGGTAGTGGCCGGCACGACATTTCTGGCTAGAGAGAATCCGCCGAGTTCATTGCGTATGAAGGACCTCCCGAAAATACTGGAACCGCACTTTGGTCATGGAAAGCGGAAATTGGACATCCTGGCATTCCAAAACTGCGCGATGAATGGTATCGAAACGGCTTATGCAGTGAAGGATCAGGTCGACTACATGATCGGATCCCAGGGGTTGGTGCTTTCCTATGGCTGGCCATATGAAAGGATCATTAGCGCTTTAGTCGACAACCCCTACGATCGCCGCTGGAGATCGGTGAGAAGATGCTGAAAGCCTGCGCGCGTCACTTGATCGATTTCTCGGTAATGGATCGATCTTCCGAGCAATCAGTGTGCGACCTCAGCAAGCTGCGCGACTCAAAGAACATAACGGACGCTATCAAAAAACTCAGCAGAGAACTGCAAAAGGCACTGGTGTTCAAACCAGAGAAGGACGAAAGCGGCTTGGAACGCCAGGTATTAAGATATCCGATCATCTGTGACGCGGTGAGGCTAGCACGATTGGAGGCTCAAAGTTACTGGGGTGAGACCTTCGTTGATGTGTACGACTTTTGCGAACGACTTTTCAAAAAGTGCAACGAGGCGGTCAAGGTGCACAATGGTCTCATAAGTAGTCTGGCAATACCTTCGCAGTCAACGGCAATTTAGAACGTCAAATTCGTAAGACGGATGTAGTGCGCAAACTCACAAGGATAATTGAGTGCTGCAGGAAGATTATGGATCGAGTAGCGAAAATGGTGCCCTACTCTTACTACATCGGCTCAGAGCTACAGTATTCACATGGTCTTTCAATTTATTTCCCATGGAGTATGCCAGGTGAACCCTATTCCTTCTACTTCCGAAAAGAAAACAAAGAACATGTGCTGGTAACTGCATTTGAAACATATAGCGGCTACGAGTTCGTCAAAGAATCCAACTGGGGCGAATTTCTCAAATCTTTTTACGGCGCCACCCTTAGAAAAGTGCGACGAGCCGATCGGGACATTTTGATGCGCAGCGTCAAGACAAGTCTCTCATTTGGCGTGGTTCAGGAAAATCACCAGGCGCTCGATGAGGTCCTTACAACAGAGTTCCTGCAGAAGACAGATTCCAACACTGGCGCTGTCGATTTTAAAGTGTGGTCCAACGTTAAGAATTATCCCCGCCGCAACTATCTGTCTCCTTCAGATTGCCCGCTCAAGCTTGAGGAAGGGGGGTGTCACCACCCTGGGACAATCCCCCAATTCCCGACCCCCTGTTCGCCGCCTGTGTCGTATCTCGGATGGAACATTTGCGAGTTCGTGGCCGAGGTGATCAGGAGGAAGGAAGCAACTGTAACAACAAGGGTAGTAAGCAGAAGGTAAGTTCTCGCAAGCGAGTAAACTCTCGGCAGAAAGCAGCCTCCAGGCGTTTGCGAATAAAGCCGCAACCTGCGGGGGCAGTAAGCGGACGACCATGAATAAGGCTCGGCAACTCTTCTTCTGTTGCGTTGTAATTCTTGGCAGTTTCTCTAATTTATCTATTCCGGTTCGCGGTTTGGACTCGCTGACAAATAGTTTTACCAGGGTCAAAGCTCGGCGAGAAAAACTGGCGCAATTACTCACCGGGCGAGAACGATCTCGCGCAGATGGTGATCGCATCGCCGTCGCCCAACTCAGCAATCAGATCACGGAGCTATACCTCAAACTGTGTGAATTCGACGCCGCTCTCACTGAGTCTCAAGGATCACTCGAGATTGCCCGCAGTATCGGCACAAGCGGCGATGGGCAACTATTGGTCGACACGCTGGCTCTCGCCGCACGCGTTCACATCAGTCGCACAGAAAGCCCGAGTGCATTGCCCCTTGCCAGCGAAGCTCTCGTCCTGAGCCGTGAACTCGGATACCGCAATGGCGAAGCTCAGAGTCACGTCCGACTTGCGGAAGCATATTTCGAGTTGGATAGACGTGACGAAGCGACTGTCAATAATGACCAGTCATTGCAAATCTACCAGGAACTGCAGGACAAGCGCGGCGAAGCATTGTCGCTGGTAATGCAGGGAGATCTCTTAATGATGGACAACAGGCCTGCGGCCGCTTCCCTCGCCTTTAAAAATGCTGAAGTTATTTGGCGTGAGCTCGGTGACCCGGTTGAGCTCGCAACCGCGCTCGTCGATCAGAATTTTCTCGCGATCCGGCAGGGACAATGGCAGAACGCGCTGGTGTTGCTCAATGAAGCGCAAACATTACTTGTTGAGAAGGAAGCAGAACCCTATCTCGCCGCAAAAATCGCGAACAGTCTCGGTGAGATTTACGAAGCTTACGGTCAGTTAGACACGGCACTCAGCTATTTCAATGAATCGCTGTCGCATTTCCGCGACGTCGCTCACGACGTAAAAGGAACAATTACTGCCGGCATCAAAGTCGGACGCGTTCAAGCCAGTTTGGGAAATTTTGGCGTAGCGCAACAACAAATAGAGCAAAGTCTGGCTGCTGCCGAGGTGACGGACAATGCTCTGACAATCGGGTTATGTCACGAGGATCTCGGCCGGGTCTGGCTCCAAGCAGGCTCATATGAAACGGCACGACTCGAGTTTCTGAAAGCTATCTCGTATTTCATAAAAAGCAACAGTGACCGGCCACTCGCGCGCTCCAAAATGTACTTGGGCCAAACTGAACATCTGCTGGGAAACCTCCCGAGGGCCGGCGAAGCTTACGAAACAGCTCTGCGCTTCTTTACCAAAAACTCGGATTACACGAATGAAGCCGCGCTACGCTTCGGACTGGGCAAGCTCGCCTTACAGCAAGGACGATTGGACAAAGCAGCAGAAAATCTTGGCCGTTCCATCGACTTAACAGAACGTCTGCGCGAAAATGCGTCAAGTAAAGAACTCCGGAGCTCATTTCTTCATTCCGTCCACGATCGTTACGAAGCTTACGTTGAGTGGCTGATGACGCGCTACTCACGAGACCGCAATCAGCAAGATGCGATCAGAGCGTTCGAAGCCGCCGAATCTGGGCGCGCCCGGTCATTGCTTGATTCGCTTTACAACTATCAACGAGAACTGCGACAGCCGAGCGATCCATTGTTACTGCTCGAAGAGGAAGAATTACAAAGAGAAGAGCAGCGACTGGTGGACGCCAAGGCAAGGTTGCTGAGTGGCGGCGGCACGGACGAGGAGACAGCGGACGTCGATCAGGATTTGCGAGAAGTTCGCACGAAACTCGAAACGCTCGAAGCACGAATTCAGAGCAGCACGAAGGTCAACGAGCTGCTGCGGCCCAACCCACTGAGTTACGAGCGCATACGAGCGGATATAACTGACCCGCAAACGTCTCTGCTCTCTTACTCGCTTGGCACCGGAAAGAGCTTTGCCTGGGTTGTTACCAGAGACGGTTTGGACACTTTTGAACTCTCTGACAAAAAGACTATTGAAGATGCCGCCAATCAATTAATCGAACGCCTCAAGACCCCTCCAACAAATGCATCTGAACAAACCCAATTACAAACCGCAATCGATAGAGTCAGTCGCTTAGTAATTGAACCTGTAGCGGCGAAATTACAGACACAACGTTTGATCCTTGTTACCGACGGCATCCTGCAATA
This sequence comes from Pyrinomonadaceae bacterium, assembly GCA_963730985.1. Taxonomy (GTDB): domain Bacteria; phylum Acidobacteriota; class Blastocatellia; order Pyrinomonadales; family Pyrinomonadaceae; genus PSRF01. The sequence continues at coordinate 536,445 of CAVSTX010000004.1, read as the reverse complement.
CGTCCCTTTTAATATTCTCGAGCACTCCGCAATTGCGAAGGAACCGATGATATCCAGGTTTGATATCGTGGAGATGCCATCCGCCTCCGCCCTCGCGATCGCCCGTCGTGAAAGAATGAACCGGCAGCGGGGCTCTAAACTTCTAATTGGCTTTGGCGACGCTGTCTTTTCGTCGGACTACTCACCGCAGCCACTCACAGTTGACGCAAACAATTTGGCGGAGAGGTCAAAAGTAGGCTCCCGATTCAAAAACCTTCCGCGTCTCTTTTATGCCAAACGCGAGTTGCGCGCGATCGGCGAGTTGGCTGGCACCGACGCTGCGTTTTACACCGAATATAATGCCACTCGCGACAAGTTTCGCAGCGTTGATCTAAGCCAATATCGGATTCTGCACGTCGTGACGCATGGCGTGCTTGATGACGAGCGGCCAGAGTTATCCGGTCTGGTGCTTTCACTCGTTGATGCAGATGCGCGCCCGGTTGACGGTTTTGTAAGTCTGGCTGATATCTACAAACTGCGTGCGCCGGTGGATCTGGTGGTATTGAGTGCTTGCCACACCGCTCTGGGCCAAAAACTACGTGGCGAAGGATTGATTGGGCTGACGCGTGGGTTTATGTATGCGGGGGCCTCTGGTGTCGTCGCGAGCTTGTGGAGGGTTGATGACCGGGCGACGGCCGAGTTAATGAAACACTTCTACACCAACATGCTTCAGCGTGGCATGGGACCATCAGCAGCTTTGCGCGCGGCACAGAATGAGATTAGGTCGCAACCGAAATGGAGTTCTCCCTACTACTGGGCGGGCTTTACGTTCCAGGGCGATTATGATTTCACGATCAGGTCTGAACCAAAAGTCGCGCGCATTAAGTATGAATGGCTACTCATCGGCGTCCCGCTAGTAGCTCTGGGGATTACTTATTGGTTCCTGCGCTACCGCCGCCAGCTAAGAATGAAATCAAACTACTAGCTACTCGACGTTGAACAAGTAATCACCCGGTATCTCACGCTCCGTGCCCTCGGCACTAATCGCGACAAGTTTCAAAGAATACTCTCCGTGCGGCAGTTGAGCTACTGGAACTACAACCCAAACGCCCTCACGATCGTATTCAAGGACCTCCACCGGTTTGACTTCAGTCTTATTGTCCAGTTCAGCGCGATACTTTGAAGTGGGCAACGAATCGCGTGGTATCAAAAGTCGGAATTTTATTTCTTTAGCGTTGGAAGGTATGGTGATCCTTGAAGGTAGAGAGCCTTGTTCGCGATTTATGATGTTGCTTGCCAGGGTAGGCCCAACGACTGTTTGATCTGTAGAGCGAGACAGGAATATAGCGGCAACGATTAGAAACGTAGCAGCCGCAGCGACTGTCGCAACGAGCCAGGGTCGTTGCGTCAAGAGAGTTTGGAATTGCTCAAAGAACGTGGGACGAGGTGAGGGCTCTAGCGCAGGAAGTTCGGAGCGATCTAGTGTCAAAGCCAGCGCATACCTCTGTCTTCCTTCGGGCGAAGCCAGATAATGCTGCTCAAACCATTGATGTTCCTCTCGAGACAGTTCGGCTGCGCAGTACTCTTCAACGAGCTCCCCTTTCGAAATCTCTAACTCCTCAAGCAGGTCGTCTTCGAGCATTAGCCGCTCTTCTATCTTGTGTTGCTCGTCCTCGGTGAGGATGCCAAGAAGATATTCCCTGATTCTCCTTTGGTCATCATTGTTAAGCGCCATCAGAACCAACTACTTTCCGGTCGCCGGTGAGACCTTTCACTAAGTATGGGATAAGTGGCCAAAGCGTTTCATTCGTCCAGAAGCTGCAAACATTCTTCTATGCACGGTCGCAGGCGTGCATGGATATGATGCACTTTTATTCTAAGCGCGTTGATGGAAATCCCCATATCTTCGGCAAGTTGCCGTCGGATTCGAATCCTTTCCTGTTTATCTTTCGCGTGATACTGAATCACCAAACGCCGCTCTTCGGGAGAAGTGACCTGCCCAAGACACCTGTCAAGACAAGTAGATCTCCGTTCTAGCTCGGCGTTGTCGGGAGGACTAGGAGGTACAGGGACAAGCTTCGGTTTCAATTGTTCGCGGAAAATATTCTTGGCAATCGCGTAGAGATAAAGGGCTGGGTCTCCCACATAGTTCTCGAGAAGCCAGTCAATTTTGAGCATGGCCACATTGAGGCTTTGATCGGCGAGGTCTTCAGGGTCGCAACAACCCTTGGCTGCAAAGATTCTGATCAAGCGTGCCTGAATTGCTTGGTATTTCTTCGCCGCCTTTTCGCGATCGGCATCAAACCACAACAATAACTTGTCGAAAGCTTCTTTACTTGGCGGCGCTCTTCTACTCATGTGGGAGAATTTCGCTCCTGAGTTGAGTCTGCGGCGAAGCAGAATTCAGCACACGCGAAATGGGTATGCCTTTTGATTCCGTAGGATTACAATCGGTCCCCAGGAGCAACGCGAGCCTAATCACTTCGTCAGGGGATGTCAATTATGAAGGTTTGAAACATTCCGAAGACTGAAGCTGAGACGACTACGTGCCGTTCTGGAGGAACATCAACTTGATTCCGAGAATTTATCGGCTGGAACCCCTACGAACCGCGCCAGTTCTGGAGAGTATAGGAGATGCACAATCCGAAAGATCGACGATGCTGATGTAAGGAACTTCACGACGTCTACAGAGGAAGCGGTAGAGCAACCGCGATTTACCTCCGCACAAATATGCAGTTACGTTCAAATGGCATTTTAATTGTACTTCGCCGAAAGGATTGGTAGGCGCGTGGGGATTTGAACCCCAGACCCCTACCGTGTCAAGGTAGTGCTCTACCCCTGAGCTACGCGCCTACAAGTGAAGGAATGTCAAAGTTCAGCCAAACGACCTTATAAATCCGCGTGTCCGCCTGGTGTTCCGATTGTCCGGGCAAATTGGATGCGCATAATACCATGTGACCTCAGACTTATGCACCGGTCCCTCCTGGTTGGGACGCCATCATTGTGTCCATGCAACTGCGAACCGCGCAAAGAAAGCTCCTGTCAAACACCCTGACCTCATATCCCTACATGCCGGCGCGCTGCCCGCATCATCGCCGCTGAGAATGCCGATCCCATGAGGTCATTGGTCGCCAACAACAACGTAAGGGCTTAAAGCGTAGGTATAGCTGATGCACCCCGCGTCGGCGTCCCAGTTTCCCTCCGTCAGCCGCCAAATGCCATTCACGAGGCATTTGAAAGTCAGATCGGTCCACCAGACTCGATTACACTTTGGAAATACGTAGTGGTTGTATGCGCCGGCAGGGATCTTGATAGTTTGCCCTTCGCCTGCTTTGAGGAGTCGAAACTCTACCCAACTATGAGCGCTGTTAGAGCGGATTACGTCCGGCGCGCAAGTCGGGGAAAAGTTAGAGTTGATAATCCTATAAATGAGCTGTTCGCCGGGAAAATCCATTATCACTGTGCCGAGAGCTTTATTGTAGGCGTGGGGCCCGATGTGTTCATACGCGGACTTGTTGGTGAAGCCGGCCAGGAGTATGGGCAATGTTCCGAAGGAACCGGTCAAGTAATTTATCACCCACTTTCTGCTAGAGCCAGCACGATCGAGGTATTCATTAATCTTTCTTTTCTTGCCGTCCAGATGAGCAGTATCCGAACCGCTAATCCCATCGCCAGGAACGAGGTATACCTTGAAATAATTCTGCATGTCGAATATGGGATCAAAATAATTGATACCCATGGAGTCGTCCCATCCCTCTCGCACTACGAAGACTTTGCCGCGCACACTACCGAGCGTGACGTTGGGGTCAGTAGTTTTGGCAAATAATCTATCGTATTGCTCCTTATAGCGGTCCCAGATCGTGGCGAAATCCTGGCTTCCTTCCTCTGGAGTGTGCTCTTCTGCCCGGATACGCATAACTATGGCCTCTCTTCTGTTTGTCCTAAGGAACTCGGAGACTGTGTCCATAACGTCACCGAACATCTGTTTCTGAAAGACTGTGCCATGGTGAATCGCGAAAGAGTCTTTTGTGCGCCGGACGCGGATGTCGAGAAATCTGATGCCGGCCTCCAACTGATCCTTGATGGTCCAGGACTGCGTTTTCGGCCCTGGTCCTCCATGGAGCGCACCGCTGTCATGAGTTCCGGGAATGGAGATCGATCTTAACGGAGTCACATCGGGGATAAATGCCATCCAGTCAGTCGTTGCGGTCTTAATCCAGGGCTTAGGTGACGCATCCTCACTTAAAGGGGCTCCTGGCTGTTTCCTCTCGTCGATCTTTCCGGCAAGGGGTTTCACCATTACCAGCTCGAAGAGTTCCCACGGGCCAATGGAATTACCATTGGCAACAACTTCGCGACCGCCTCCACCTGCGGCAGAAACGTATTGCCCGTTGAAGGCGCGTAAAGCTACTTTGCCATTCTCTTGTCCAAGCAGTGTGAAAACTTCCCAGGGACCAATCTCATCACGATTGGCAATCAGCTCTCGACCGCCGCCGCCTTCTGCGGAAACGTACCGCCCGTTGATTGCCCGCATGGCTAATTGCCCGTGAACCTCTGTTACGATGAACGCCTCCCAGAGACCAACTTTAGCCCGATTCGCAACCAGGTTGCGGCCGCCTCCATCTTCTGCACAGACGTACTGACCGTTGGCTGCCTTAAGAGCAATCCGAGCTCTCGGCTGTGCCTGCGTCTTGCTGCATATCAGAAGCAACACGATCAATGAGGAGAGGAACCAATAGGTATGGTTTTTCATGATCTGATTCTCCGTTCTTTGGGTGAAACATCTTCGCCGGATGTCTGAGAAGCGGCGCTTGCGGGTTCTTGAGGACAACCAGCCGAATGGAGTTGAGTGAGGAGCGGACTATATATTTAAAGAGTTAAGGTGGTCAATGCCGATAATTGTTTGGGCACGGTTGCAAAACCAGTTCCCAAACATTTGTCTTTTTGTACCTTGTTGCGGCTTAACCAGCTGCGGCGGGTTCCTGGCTCACACGATCCCATTCCTCATAAAGACTGCGAAGTAGGATTTCGGTTTCCTGGTACTCATTGTTGAGCACGATCAGCTTGTCACCATCACGAGCAACTTCGGGTGTGCCCATTTGTTGTGAAATCTCATTGAGGCGCTGCTCGGCGCGCGAGATGTCCATCTCGACCAGTTCCGGTGTGCGCGCGTCGGGCTTCTTTTTCTTTACTACCTTAACGCCCGGCTTCTTCGGCGCCGGAGCCGGAGTTTCTTTGCGCTTCGAAGGTTGGGAAGCAGTATTAAGGACTGAAACCGAAGAACCAATACTTCGCTGGGAATTGCCAGGTGTTGGTAACCTTTCTTCAACCAAAGGCAATCCGGCGGTGAGTCTCGCTGCCTTCCAATCGTGATACTCGGTGTAGTCGCCGTTGTAATGAATCGCGTTGATCTCGTTATCGAGAGCGAGAATCTGTGTGGCGATGCGATCGAGAAAATATCGGTCGTGGCTAACCGTGATGATGGTCCCCTCAAATGCATCGAGCGCTTCTTCCAACGATTCCCGCGACGGAATATCGAGATGGTTTGTCGGTTCATCAAGCACCAAAACGTTCACGCGCGAATAGATCAACTTCGCGAGCGCCAACCTTCCCTTCTCGCCACCCGACAAATCTCGTACGTGTTTATAAACGTCGTCGCCGGTAAACAGGAACTTCGCGAGAAACGACCGCAACTCGCCTGCGGTCGCTGATGACGGCGCAACCCGACGAAGTTCCATGATGATTTCGTTCCGCTCATCAAGCTCATCGAGTTGTTGGGCGTAGTAGCCGATTTGAACCTTGGTTCCCCATCGCACCTCGCCGGCCAGCGGAGCGATTTTCTTCAAAACCGTCTTCAGAAAAGTCGTCTTGCCGGAACCGTTCGGACCGATGATGCCGAGGCATTCCCCGCGACGCAGGATGAATGAGATGTCGCGAGCCAGTAGTTTATCTGCGTAACCAATTGACGCTTCATCAACCATCAACACGTGATTGCCGGTGCGTTCGATCTTTTGCAACCGGAAATCTCCCGACGATTGATCGGGCCGCACGGCATCAAGGCGCTCCATCTTCTGAAGCATCGTTCGCCGTGATTTCGCCTGCTTAGTTTTCTGTCCCGCCAAATTCCGGCGTATGAATTCTTCCGTCTTGGCAATCAGTTGCTGCTGATTGTCGTAAGCGCGTTGTTGAGCTTCGCGCCGCTCTTCGCGCTCAACCAGGTAGTCGGAATAGTTACCGGTGTAGCTCGTCGCCTTTCCATTCTCCAGTTCGACAATTCGACGGCAACAGCGATCGAGGAAGTACCGGTCGTGCGAAATTATGACGAACCCGGCGGCGTAGCTTTGCAGGAACTCTTCGAGCCACTCCACCGCGTTCACGTCCAGATGATTTGTCGGTTCATCGAGCAGCAACACATCTGGTTCGGCAAGCAGCAACTTTGCCAGGCCGAGGCGGTTCTGTTGTCCACCAGACAGCTTTTCAGTCTCCATGGACCAACTTTCGCGATCAAACCCGAGGCCCTGCAGGATTGCTTCCGCCTTGGCTGCGTAGGCGAACCCTCCTTCCCGCTCAAACTCATGCTGGAGGTCACTGTAGCGTTCGAGCACGCGATCGAGTTCATCGCCATCCTCGCCCATGCGATGTTCAAGTTCGTGCATCTCGTGTTCGATTTGCTGAAGATGGCCGAACGCCGCAAGTGCCGACTCGTGAACGGTAGAGCCTGCCTCGAAATGAACGTGCTGAGAGAGCAAACCAAGTCGAACTGCCTTGGCGCGAACGACGTCACCGCGATCAGGCTGTTCTTCGTTATTGATCAGACGGAAGATCGTCGTCTTGCCGGAGCCGTTTCTGCCGACCAGGCCCACGTGTTCGCCGGGATTCACCTGCAACGAGGCGCCACGCAATACGTCGTGCGTGCCGTAGGATTTATGAACATCTGAAAGACGAAAAAGCATCTTGGATTAGGAACTATCTGCGTCCGAATAAGAGCGGGCGCAAGCGCCTCTTCCCGACTGCGAGATACTCAAACTTCAACACTACGAAATGCTCAAAACTTAAACATTACTCTCAACAATATTTCGCGGGTGCGGAGCTGAAAAAGCCTCCAACACCCGCTGATTTTTGTACGTTCTAACTACGACGTTAACGCGCCGGCGAAGCAGTCGCGCTAGTTGCCGGAGACGTTGAAGCCGGTGCGGTCGCCTGCGGAGTAGCCGCCGCGGGACTCGGAGCAGTTGTTGGAACACTTCCGGCTGGGGCCGGGCGCAATCCCAAATTGCTCGGGTTGCCAAGCATATTTCCGGCGAGATTGTTCACGATCTTCGCATCGTTCATAGCGACTTCCAGCAGTGCAGCATCGAGAATGTCTTTGCGCTGCTTGATCAAAGCCTGCGTGATTTGCTGCCGAACTCCCGGACTCTCAAGCGTCAGGTTCTCCGTTTGTAACCGCTTCTCTTCGACTTTGAAGACGTACCACTTGCCGCTGTTGAAGCGGACAGGTTCGGTGATGTCTCCCACTTCCATCGCAAAGAAACGGGCGACAAGCTCGGGCGGGAATGCGTTTTGTTTGAGATCCTCTTCGGTGGCGAAGCCTAAATCGCCGCCCCTTGCAAGACTATTGACATCCTCGCTCTTGGCACGCGCGACGGTCGCGAAGTCAGCGCCACTCTTAAGTTGCTGCGAGATATTGTCGATCTTAAGTTTCGCTTCTGCGTCGTTCTTCGCATCGTTTTGGATGCCCGTAGCATTATTGTCCGCCGGGTCAACCATGATCATCGCGAGCGCAACACCGCGAGAGCTAACAAACCTTTCGCGATTGCTGTTGTAGAAATCTTCAACTTCTTTGTCGTTAACAGTAATCTTCGAACTGTATTTCTCCTGCAGATTTTTGATGGCGATATCTTTCCGAGCTTCTTCGCGCAGCGTTTCCATAGTCAGGTTTTGCGCGCTCAAGCCCTTCTGGAAGTCGTCGTCAGTCATGCCGCTCTGTAGTTTCTGTTGATTGATTATCGAGGTAATTTGATCTTCGGTGGGCAGTACCTTTTCTTTTTCGGCGCGTTGGAAAAGGACTTCGCGCTGGATTAAGGAACCGAGCACTTGCAAACGCGCCTGGGCCATTTCCAACTGGGACAGTTGAGACTGGCGACCGCCTGACTGCTGACTAACGGCGCGCTCAATTTCGGCCATCATGATGTTCTTTCCATTGACCGTCGCTGCGACCGTTGTGTCTTTAGCTTCCGCACCGCCACGCTTGTTGCAGCCGGCAATAAAGGCCACCAGCGCCAGCATGACCACCGCACTACTTACTTTTACGATTCTTTGCACTTTTAATTGTTACTCCTTCTCAAATCTTTGACGTGCGACCTGCTTGTGCCCGGTGTCCGCTTGACGATGTCGCTACGCGATTGCTATAAATTCCGTTTCGAATTTGCGTCTTACTCAATACTGTGAGCGCGCGGCAATAATTAAGCTCCTGGAGGTAGTGAATCTTATGGCTAAACGTTGCGAAGTTTGCGGGAAAGGGCCTCAGTTCGGCAACAATGTTTCCCACGCCAACAACCGTACGCCGCGCCGGTTTAATCCCAATCTGCAATCAATCCGAGTACAACTCCCGCAGGGTGGCGCGCGGCGAATGAAGGTCTGCACTAGTTGTATTAAAGCCGGGAAAATCGCTAAAGCCGCTTAGCTATTGTCCTAACTGGAAACCCCGTCCGGTGCCTGTGTAACCACGCAGGCGCCGGTTCTTATTTGGCGAAAGCAATCGCCTCAATTTCAACCCGGGCATCCTTCGGCAGCCTCGAGGCCTCAACCGTCGCTCTGGCGGGCGGTTTGTCCCCGAAGAAGGTGGCGTAAACCCGATTCATCGCCGCAAACTCCTGCATATCTGCCAGAAAAACCGTAGTCTTTAAGACGCTCTCCAGACTGCTTCCCGCTGCCTCAAGCACCGCAGAAAGGTTCTTCAGCACCTGCTCCGTTTGCTCCTCTATGCCGCCGGCAACGAACTCACCGGTCGCCGGATCGAGAGGAATCTGACCTGAAGCAAACACCAACCCGTTGCTCTTAACCGCCTGTGAATAAGGTCCAATAGCTTGCGGGGCGTGCTCAGTCTGAACGATATCCTTCACAGTAGCGAAATCCTTTTTTGCAGGCGTTTAAGCAAAGGCGGGATTTTAGCAGAACGGTTAACTAAGGGCAAAACCGCATATACCGGCAGGTTTCATCTTAACGAGGCTCTTCTGGTCCTTTTGGTGTTTCCGCAAACGAACCCAAATGTGGCGCGATCGCCTCTTAGACGGCGCCTTGCATGCGCTCCACGTCCAGCACACCCGGGACGCCCTTAATCGAATTAATAACTTTGTCGAGATGTTTCACATCAAACACTTCAACCGTCACCTCGATGTGACCTTTCTCATCATTTGCGACAGAAGCGCGCGCATCGCGAATCCCGGTTTTCATGTCCGAGATTGCTCCGGTGATGCCGGCAATCATTCCCGTGCGGTTCTCGGTGACGGCAAGTAGTTTCACCGCGTAGGCCGTTTTCTCCGGTCGTCCGGCCCACTCGACATCAACGATACGTTCGCGATTAATCATCAGCGACGCGACGTTTTTACAACGCTTGGTATGAACAGCAACGCCTTTTCCACGAGTGATGTAACCGACGATCTCCTCGCCATGAAGCGGATTGCAGCAACGAGCTCGAATAACCATTAAATCATCGACCCCACGCACCACGATTGAGTCGTCCCCGAGCCGGATGAGCCGCTTGACTGCGCGGACGCCGCTGCGGAGCCGCGATTCTTTTTGCTTGTCGAGCTGCTCAAACACCTCAGGTCCCAGATACTTTGCGATAACGTTGCGCGGGACCAACTTGCCGTAGCCAATCGCGGCCAGCAGATCCTCAACGCGGCCGTAACCGTACTCACTGGCAACTCGTTTCATCTCGCCGTCATTGTCTGAAAATAATTTCTTCGTCGAAAGTTGAAAGCGCGTCGCCTCCTTTTCGAACAACTTTCGTCCGATCTCAATCGACTCGGCGCGTTGCTGTTCAGAAACCCAGTGGCGAACGCGATTGCGCGCCCGCGAAGTGGCAATAAAGTTGAGCCAGTCTCTGGATGGATGCGAGTTGGGCGACGTCAGAATCTCAACCACGTCACCATTTTGTATCTGCGTTTTGAGCGGCACGATGCGGCCATTTATGCGCGCGCCGGTGCACGTGTTGCCTACTTCGGAGTGAATCATGTAGCCGAAGTCGACGGGAGTTGCGCCACGCGGAAGCTGAATCACCTTACCCATCGGCGTGAAGGCATAGACGTCTTTGGGATACAAGTCGAGTTTCAAAGAATCGAGGAAGTCGCGAGAGTCTTTGACCTCCTGAGTCCACTCGATCAACGACCGCAACGCCTGAAAAGCATTATCGTCATCGCGAGCGCCGCGTTTCCCTTCCTTGTATTTCCAGTGCGCAGCCACGCCTTCTTCGGCGATCTGGTGCATGTCCTGGGTGCGAATCTGCACCTCAAACGACTGGCCATCGGAACCAATTACCGAAGTGTGAAGAGACTGGTACAGATTGTCGCGCGGAGTGGCGATCCAGTCTTTGATGCGGCCAGGCACCGGGCGCCAGGTGTTATGAATCACGCCCAAGGCAGCGTAGCAATGTCGTATTTCGTTCGGCGTAATCACGCGCGCAGCGACCAGATCGTAAACCTGATCCAGATCGATTTTCTGACGCTTCAGTTTTTTCCAAATGGAGTAAAGCCGCTTTACGCGACCTTCGACGCGCACAAACGGGACCTCCGCCTCCCGCATGTGCTGTTCGATTCGTTCGGTGACGCCGCTGAGAAAGGCTTCGTTTTCGGCGCGGCGCTTTTCCAGTTGCTCGCTAAGTTCACGATAGTCTTCCGGGTGGAGGTGTCGAAACGAGAGGTCTTCGAGCTCGCCGCGGAGTTTACCCATGCCGAGCCGGTGCGCAATCGGGGCGAAAATCTCCATCGTTTCTTCGGCAATCCGTTTGCGCTTTTCCGGACTGAGATATTGCAGGGTCCGCATGTTGTGCAGCCGGTCAGCGAGCTTCACAAGTACGATGCGCACATCGTCAACCATCGCCAGCAGCATCTTCCTGACGTTTTCCGCCTGCTGTTCTTCGCGCGAGATATTGCTGATTTGAGCAATCTTGGTGAGGCCGTCAACGAGGTGTGCTATCTCTTCCCCAAAGTAAACCTTGATGGTATCGAGATCGACGAGCGTGTCTTCCACGACGTCGTGAAGGAGGCCGGTAGCGACTGAGACTTCATCCAGCTTCATCGTCGCGAGAATGTTCGCGACCTCGAGCGGATGAACGAGATACGACTCACCGGACGCACGTTTTTGCCCCTTGTGTTCGCGGGCCGAAAACAGGTAGGCGCGGCGCAGTAGATCGAGATTCGCCTGCGGATGGTTGGCGGCTACAGTATCGACGATTTCTTCTATGCGAATCATTAAGCAGTTCGTTCTGAACTGAATTATACAAAAAGGTGATGCTCGACTCGACAGCCGAGCATCACCCTATGAACGCCTGCCTGTGACTGTAGCCTAACTCTTGGCGGGAGACGCGGCAGCTTTTGCCGCTTCTTCTTCCTTCTTCTTCTGATTTTCAGCGGCCAACGCGTTGGTGCGTTTTTGCGCTATGTCTCGTTGTTTATCGAGCTCGGCTTTCTGGTCCATCTTGCCTTCCATCTCAGCCAGCTTCGAAGCCTCAAGCAACAGGTTGGTCTTGTAGGACCAGGCCGCTTCGCTGTTTGGATCCAGCTTGATGGCGTTCTCAACTTCTTCAAGACCGCGCTTCACGCATGCTTGCGCCGTGTCAAATTCCTTTTGATCGGCGGGCTTCTTATAAGAAACAGTGCCGCGATTCCCCGCGCTAACCGAAAGAGACTTGTTCGTCGGAAGCTCTGTAATCTTGAATGAGCAATCCCAGTCTTTGCTGGCCAGCACCACGTAAGCCTCGGAACGTTTGGTTGGTTCCGCATTCGGATCTGTAGCCCTGGCGGAGATCCAGTTCTTCAGTTTGTCCTCTTCCTTGATTGCTCCATACAGATAAGCGATTGCCTTATACGCTTCATCGTTGTTTGGATTTTTCTGAAGGATTCCCTGATAAGCCTGAATGGCCTCGTTGGCTTTGGCTATGTTTTCCGGGGTCTGTACGCCTGGTCGATACTGCGCATGAATGGTACGGGCGATGAACGCGGGCGCAGTCTTACTGTCGGGATCGAGCTCCAGCGCTCTCCTGGAATACTGCTCCGCTTCAGTAAAATGTCCTTCGCGATAGGCGCGAGCCGCCTCGTTCAATTGGTTTTTTGCCCGGATCCGATTGACCATTCCACAACCGGAGGTAATCACAACGAGAATCGCCAGGACTATGGCGATTCTAGTTTGAGAGAGTTTCATTTATAGATAGCTCCATTATGTGATTGGCCCAGAACGAGGGGCTAGAGCTGCTTTATCAGAACGTTTGACTGCTTACTGTGGCAAGTCGTCGACCTGGAGACCGACCGGACTTGCACCCGCGCCTTTAATCGCGTCAATTACCTTCACGACGTCGCCATACTTGAGAGAGCGCGGCGCCTTCACAAACACCGTTTTCTCGATTCGATCGTCTTCAGGCACATCCGTTCGCGTTTCCATACCGGGCTTGTAAGCGCGCGTTTCTTTTCTTTGCCGGAAGAGTTGCGCCAGTCGCTGGCTAAGTGGGCCGGTGTCGTTAACTGAACCGATGTTATCCGCGTTGAGCTTTAACTGAAGATCGTTTGAGATCGAAACGACCAACGTCAACGGATTAGGTTTCAAATTGCTCAGGTCTTCGTTTGGATCTCGCTGGGTTGGGATGTCCGCCTGAAACTTGCTTGGTTTCAGTGGCGTGATCACCATGAAGATAATCAACACGACCAGCAGCACGTCGATCAAAGGCGTAACGTTAATATACGGTACAGCCTTAGCTCCATGGTCTTCCTTCTTTTCTCCACTCATCGCCATAACTTAACTCTCCCTCAATCGGTTGTTACGCAGCAGGCTGTGCAGGCGCTCCCGCCGGCGCCGCGGCGCCTCCGCCCTTCTTCTTATCTGCGACCAACCCTATCTTGTCTACACCAAGGGCCCTCACTTCGTTTATGACCGTCACCACGTCACCGTAGCTCACTCCGGTACCGCTCTTGATATAAACGATCTTGTCTTCTTCCTTTTTGATTAGTTCGAGCATTTTCTCGACGCGCTCTTTGAGTCGCTCCTTGGTCACCTCATCCTTGCCAAGGTAGTAATGCCCGTCAGCCGGAATCGAGATGACAATAGAGTTGTCCTTAATGATTCTCTGATCCTCTTCCGGGTTATTAAGATCCTTCGGCAGGTTGACCGTGACGCCGTGTTGCAACATCGGTGTGACCACCATAAAGATGATCAGAAGCACCAACATGATGTCGACCATCGGCGTGACGTTGATTTCGGAGTTGAAGCCGCCGCTTCCACCACCTGACATTCCCATAACAAAACTCCTTCGCGAGCTGTCAGACTAAACCTCTCCCTGGTTGGACACCACGCCACGCAGGGAGGTTCCAATGGTCCTACGGTTTCAGCTGCTTGGTGCGGTTCTTGATGAAGTAGTCAACCAGCTCTGAAGCTGAGTTGTCCATCTCAACGATGAAGCCATCCACTTTCCCCGTGAAGTAGTTGAACAACCACACCGCGGGCACGGCAACTAACAGACCGAGCGCCGTCGTAAAGAGTGCTTCTGAGATACCGCTGGCGACTGCGCCAATGCCGGCCTGGCCCGCATCACCCATCGCGCGGAACGCGTTGATGATTCCGAACACCGTGCCAAACAATCCGACGAACGGAGCGGTTGAACCGATGGTCGCCAAACCTGACAGGCCGCGTTTAAACTCGGCGGTCTTGATTGCGATAGCACGCTGTAAAGCACGTTTCGAAGCTTCGATCTCATCGCCGGAAATCTCTGATGACTGCTCGTGCGCTTTGAATTCCTGCAAGCCACTGCTCACGACCATCGCCAAATGCGATTTGCGATGCTTGTCACTGATGTTAATCGCTTCTTCGATACGGTCGTTTTTCAACGCCTGCGCCACACGAGGTGCGAACTCACGAGACTGTTTCTTCGCAGCCGTGTAGGTTAGATAGCGTTCCACCATGATCGCGATCGAATAGACCGACATGATGAGCAAAATGACCACAACGCCGATGGCGACGGCTCCCATGCTCTTGATCATGGTCATCAACGAAAAGTGATCGACGGCAGGTGTGGCCGCTGCGGCTGGAGCAGCTTCCTGCCACATGAATACGATCAAGCCAAGCATTTTTGATCCTAGAAGACTAGTTAAGATAGTCACGGTGAACCCTCCAAAAGGTTTTTCTTACGTTGACAGCTCGCAGGGCACTCGCAGCATGAGCCGATAGCTCGGACGCGCTGAACCTCGCACTATTGAGCCACGAAATTGTATGTGATGACGCCTGTCACCTTTACCGGCTGTCCCGACAGTTTGGTGGGAGAAAATCTCGCACCGCGAGCTGCCGAAACTGATACTGCGCGCAACAATGGGTGGCCGGAAACGGCGGTAGCCGAGATGACGCTGCCGTTTTCATCGATGGTCACCTGCACTACGACAGTGCCCGAAGCGTGTGCCTGTCGCGCAATTGGCGGATAGGCAGGTTTCGGTAAACTGATCGCTTTTCCGTTAAGCACGCCCCCTGAAATTGGGGCTCTGGGCGGAGTCGGCTTGGGTGGCGGCGGCGGCGGTTCCTCAGCAATGTTTACGCTGGTCGGTCCCGCAACCGTCCCGATCCCGGTGCCTGGTCCGGCAGCCATTGGTGCAGCCGCGTTTGAATCGTTGCTACCCAAGACTGTCGTGACACCGCGCCTGACGGGCGGAATATTGCTCGCCTTTGCCGACACTTCTTTCGGCACAAGTTCAGTGCGCGAAACGTCCGCGATTAGTTCCTTGCGAACGTCTACGTTCTGCTCAACTTTTTGCGGTTTGGCTTCAGGCTGTTTCTCAGGCTGGTTTTGCTGTTGAGGAACGGGCACTGGGGCCACCAGGGTTGTGAGCTCAAGGTCTTGCGCATCGAGCGAAGCATCAATCCACACGATGCTGCTCACAATCAACGCCAAACCAAGGACTCCGTAGATAGCCAGAGTGGCTAAGAGGAATGAGCCTTTTCGCGACAGATCCTCTTTGTGCGATCCAGACTCGACCAGATTATCGAACATTTTAATCCTCCCTATTCCGGTGCCAAATGGATCAGGGTTACAGGGAATTCCGATTACTGAATATCGCGTCTCAATCTCAAACGTGCGACTTCGTCCGCTTGAGCGTCTTTCAAGAGTCGTCCGCTTGCCGCGCTTTACAATTGAAGGGGAAACCAGCAGCCAGTGATTTCGTTGAGGCCGCTGTGCGAGAAAAAACTCGCCGGCCTCCTCAACAGACTGCCCCGCCTCCAGCCTTCGCTTTTTCAAACGCGGGATGACTCTTGAGTATTAAATTGGCCAGCAACGGCGCCAGTCTATGCCGCCTTACTCAGCAAGTCAAGGGCAAACTTATTTACAATTGTTGCGCAAAACGCTGATTATCGCCGTGATACTGCGTCACGTATTAAGTGCTGGCGCGTCGCGATTGTTTGCTGCTTCCTGCCGCAACTGGTCGACGCGACGGATCTGCGGTCGTACGCGATCCGCGGCCGGAAGACTGTGCAATTGAGGCGGCCGATGCGCGCTCAGCGGCGTCCAAACGCTGTTCCCACCAAACCATGATAGGACTCGCGATCGCAACCGACGAATAGGTCCCGAATATCACGCCGATCAACAGCGCGAGCGAGAACCCTCGCAGCACCTCTCCCCCAAACAACACCATTGCCAGCACTGACAGGAACACTAGGCCGTTGGTAATCGCCGTGCGTGAAAGCGTTTGATTGATTGCATCGTTGGTGATCTTGTACAACGAATCGCGTCGATGCAGTCTGCGGTTTTCTCGAATACGATCAAACACAACAATGGTGTCGTTTACGGAAAAACCGACTAATGTCAGCAAGGCGGCAATCACAGTAAGGCTTACTTCCCATTGGAATATCGAGAAGAATCCCAGAGTCACTAGTACGTCGTGAAACACGGCGATGACGGCCGCGGCTCCATACGTCCACTCAAACCTGTAGGCGATGTAAACAAGGATACCCACCAGTGCAGCGAGAGTTACGGCTATGGCTTTATTACGCAGCTGCGCCCCAGCTACGGCTCCCACTGCGTCCGTTCCAATGATTTCGTAAGCATCACGTTCCGGACCAAATTGATTCAACGCAGTCTTTACACGCGCTCGACCTAAATCAAGTTGCTCTTGCGACTCAGCCGAGGCTTCGAGAGGAATCTTTATGAGCGCAGTGTCCGGCTTGTCGATTACGGGTTGGATAACGGCGTCGCGTATTCCATTCGCGATCAGCGCGTCGCGGATAGCTTCCGGTGTCGGACGTTGCTTGAATCGCGCGGTGACCACAGTTCCGCCTTTGAAATCAACGCCGAGATTGAACGCCTCAGTACCATTCGGATGTTTCCACTGGCGAAACACGGCCGAACCCAGGCCTGCCAACATCAATAAGACTGAGATAGCAATAAACACACGACGGTTAGCCAACCAGTCGATCCGAACGTCCTTAAAAACTTCAATCATAATGAACCATTGAAACGGCGTCGTTAGTGATTGCTAACACGCAGATATTAGATGCTCAGCGTTTGCAACTTTCGTTTCCGACTTAATTCCCACATAAAGATTGTGCGCGAAACGTAAACCGCGGAAAACAGGTTGATTACCAACCCCAGAACCAGCGTGACAGCGAAGCCGCGCAGCGGTCCGGTACCGAAGACGAACAGGAACAACGACGAGATGATGGTGGTTACGTGCGTATCGATGATCGTCACAAACGCGCGCGCAAACCCCTGGTCGATAGCCGACGGTATAGTCTTCCCGCTCTTCAATTCCTCGCGAATACGCTCAAAAATCAGCACGTTTGAGTCGACCGCCATGCCGATAGTCAAAATGATTCCGGCAATGCCCGGCAGCGTCAACGTCGCTCCAAACACGATCAATGCGGCCAGCATGAGGATCATATTGAGCACCAATGCTACGACTGCGTTCACACCGGCGCCGCGATAATAAAAAAGCATGAAGCCCACAACCAGTAACAGCCCCACCAGCGATGCGCGAACGCCGGATCGAATGGAGTCGGCTCCGAGGCTCGGACCAACCGTACGTTCCTCCTGGTATTCGATTGGCGCCGGCAACGCGCCTGACCTAAGCGTCAGCGCGAGGTCCTCGGCGGATTCTTTTGTAAATCTGCCCGATATTTCTCCCTGATCGTTTATCTGAGACTTGATGTAAGCGATCGACTTAACTTCGTCGTTCAGAACGACGCCCATGTACTCGTTAATATTGGCGCCGGTCCACGCACCGAACTTGCTGGCACCGGATGGCTTCAACGCAAATCCAATTTGATAGTCGTTGCCGCCGCCTTGAGTTTGTGTCGCCGACGCATTGCGAAGTTCGCTACCATCCACTACCGCGGGCATTTCAACTACGACCCAACGCTTCTGGCCCTGGTTCTGGTTTTCAGTCTGCCCTGCCGCAGTTGGCTCATTGCGCTCCGCATACTGCAACACCCGGCGGTTAGTCGGAACAGTGCCACCGAGCGACTGCTTCGCTTCGTCTTCCGTGGCGTAGGTCTGAACAGATGAAGGACTCGGCGGACTAACAACATGCACGAGCTCGAGTTTTGATTCCGCCTTCAACAACTGTTTCACGCGCTCTGGGTCCTGAATTCCAGGCATTTGCACCAGAATCCGGTCAGAAGTTTGAGACCCATGGCGTTGAACCAGCGGTTCGGCAACGCCCACTGCGTCGAGGCGGCTCTCAATAATCCGCTTTGCTTGCTCAGTTGCCTGATCAGCCAACGCCCTTTGTGCCGTGGGGCTAAGCGTCCAGCTAATCGTGTTGCCACTGCGCGACGCAGTCCATTGCGACACGTCGACTTTGTTTCTTACCGCCTCTTCGATCTCATTGAGTCGCGCTGGATCAGTCGCCTCAAGCGTCATCCGATAGGTGCCGCCCGTCGTTTCCGGCCTGACTTCCTTAACGGGAAGGCCCGCCTCGGTGGCGGCGGCTTGAATAGCGTTCGCGTTGCCTAAGGTAAGCGTCTTGAGAAATTCTTCGACTTTCACGCGCATCACGAGGTGTGATCCGCCCTTTAGGTCGAGACCGAGTTTGATATTAGATGCGAGATTTCTTTTTATGCCGGACCAGGTGAAGTCATTTGCCGTGGGACGATGGCGTGGTCCGATTACTATGTAGAGACTGACGAGCGTGACAATTACAATAATAATGACACGCTGAAGCAGGTTCTTCTTTTTCATTTCTAACGACTACGAACTCAAATTCTTCGCGGCTACTTCTTCTCTTCTCCGTCAATTCCCGCAATAGCGGAACGTGCGATTTCCAATATTGACTTGTCGGCGCTTCTAATTATGAAACTGGTGTCGCGAACAGTGGTTATCGTTCCGATAATTCCACCGGTGGTAACCACGCGATCGCCCGCTTTCAGTTCAGCTATTGTCTGCTGTAATTCTCGCTGTCGCTTTTGCTGAGGCCTAATCAGCAACAGATAAAACACTGCGACCATGAGCAGGATAGGCAGCACACCGCTGAGCGCTCCCAATCCGCCTTGAAACATCAAAAACAAAGTTGCCATTGCGATATTTATGTAAGTTGAAATCATCCAGGCGAACTAAAACGCGGACAAATTCCGCGCTAGCGACTGGTGCCCGCTCTTTCCAATTCGGCGGCGTTCAGCCTCTCGGTAAACTCTCGTCGAAATTTAGTGAATTCGCCAGACCGGATAGATTGCCTGACGCCCCGCATAGTGTCAAGGAAGAAGGCTAAGTTGTGGTGCGTCAACAAGACACTGGCAAGCAGTTCACCTGACATATAAAGATGACGCAGGTAGGCGCGCGAGTGCCTGCTGCACACGGAGCAGGAACATGATTCATCGAGGGGTAACGTGTCGATTGCCCACTGCGCGTTCTTTACGTTCACTTTGCCGGAAGAAGTAAACGCTTGTCCCGTGCGACCATTCCGCGTCGGCAGCACACAGTCAAACATATCGATTCCAGTCGAAACAGCGTCGATCAGGTCCTGTGGGGTCCCTACTCCCATGAGATAACGCGGACGATCAACGGGCATTTCCGGGGTAATTTGTTGCACCACGTCCCACATGACTGTCTTCGCTTCGCCCACGCTGAGCCCGCCGATGGCATAACCGTCAAATCCAATATCAACCGTGCGTTGCAGGCTTTCTTTCCTTAGTTCACCAGATCCTCCGCCCTGGACAATTCCAAAGAGGGATTGTTGTCCGCTAACACCGTTCACCTCGGGCGTCCTGCCGGCGTCTAAACCTTGTTGTTGTGAATCATCAAAAGCAGTCCGCGAACGTTTCGCCCAACGCGCCGTGAGTTCCATGCTGCTGCGTAACGCATCTAATGGGGCATCAGCTGCGGCACATTCGTCGAAGGCCATCACGATGTCGGAGCCCAACGCGGCCTGGACCTCCATTGACTTTTCAGGAGAAAGGAAACGAAGGCTGCCATCTACATGAGAACGAAACTCAGTTCCTTCTTCACTAACCTTTCGCAGCGCTCCGAGGCTCCAAACCTGAAAACCACCGGAGTCAGTCAGTATTGGCCGGTTCCAGCCCATGAACTTATGCAGCCCGCCACACGCCTTGATCGTTTCGACACCAGGACGCAGCCACAGGTGATAGGTGTTGCCCAAAATGATTCTTGCGTCGAGCTCACCTTCGAGCGCTTCGAAGCGCATCCCCTTGACCGTGCCCGCCGTTCCTATCGGCATGAACACCGGAGTTTCAATCGTGCCGCGACGTGTGACGAGAGTACCGGCGCGCGCATCGCCGTCGGTCGCAACCACTTCGAAACGTATCGGAGGTTTCTGAGACATCAGCTATCTATCGCCTGACACGTTTCTTGTGCTTTTCGATGATACGAAGTGGGGTCGCGAAGAAATCGAATTGCTCTCGTAGTCGATTTTGCAGGTAGCGTTCGTAGGAAAAATGCAGACCTGGCTTTCCGCCGGAGGTGAATACGATAAACGTTGGGGGTCTCACACTGGCTTGGGTGATGTACTGCACGTGCAATCTGGAAACGCCGCCTTTAACGGGCGCGGGTGTTGTGCCGCCTCGTGGCTGCGAAAGCGTTCGTTCAAAGAAAGCGTTTAACTGTGAAGTGGGGACGCGGCGATTGCGCGCTTCGTTTGCTTTGGTTGCGAGAGGAAGCAAGTTGGTCACGCGCTGTCCCGTCGTGGCGGAAATCGTGACGATCAGGAGCAAAATCGAGAAACTTCATTTTGTCGCGTATGTTTCGCTCATATTCATTGACGGTGTTCGTTTCCTTGTTTTCAACTGCATCCCACTTATTGCAGGCGATGATGATCGAACAGCCCGCGTCGTACGCGTAGCCTGCAATGTGTGCGTCGAGTGCAGTCGGTCCTTCCTCTGCGTCGATGACCACAATGGCCACGTCAGCTCGTTCCAAACTCTTCATCGCCATGACTACCGAAAGTTTCTCAGCCATTGCACCGGTCTTCCCTTTACGACGAATGCCCGCGGTGTCGATGAGTCGAAAAGTCTGATCGGGTAACTCAACAACTGAATCAATCGCATCTCTCGTTGTTCCCGCAACCGGCGAAACGATTACGCGCTCTGCGCCAATTAGACTGTTCAAGAGTGATGACTTGCCGACGTTTGGACGGCCGACAATCGCAAGTCGGATCTCGCGTCGCGCCGGCTCTGCGTCGTGCGCTTCGCTCTCAGCCGGCGCTGATTGCAAATCTGCTATCAACGCGTCGAGCAACTCACCTAAGCCAATTCCCTCCTCCGCTGAAACAGGAAACACTTCATCAAAGCCAAAGCGGTGAAATTCGGCCGCCTGGGCCTCTATTCGTCTTCCCTCCGATTTATTTGCGGCGATCAGGACTTTTTTGCCGGTGGTGCGCAGGAGCTTCGCCAACTCTTCATCGAGCGGCGTGATTCCCTGCCGCGCGTCGACGACCCAAACCAAAGCCGCAGCATCTTCAATCGCAAAAGCTGCCTGCTTAAATATGTTGGCTGGAATTACTGCGTCGTCGTCCGGAACAATTCCGCCGGTGTCAACGATTGAAAACCGTTGACCGCTCCATTCGACTTCCCCGTAAATCCGATCTCTCGTAATCCCAGGCTCGTCCCCAACGATCGAACGGCGCTGACCTATCAGCCGATTGAACAGAGTTGACTTGCCGACGTTAGGCTGACCAACCACGGCCACCAAAGGCAATGGGGCCGCCCGGAGGTTCTCGACTGTGATATCTGTTTCGGTTTCGCTGCTCATCGATATAGACCAACGTTAAAGAAGCAACGGTAGGCTAACTCTCGGGATTTTTCCAATGCGCCTCAGACAAGCAATCAAAATTTGTGGACATCAGGGGGAGTTCGCAGTTAAATTTCTCGACCAGTTTCACCCTTAAAACCAATTAACCGCGGGCGCCAAGATCGTGCCTGGTGACCGCTGCGGAAGAACTCAAATCATGGACGATGCTAAAGATTTTGGCTTGTCTGCGATCGGCCAGATCGCTATCAACGCTCATGACATTGAGCGAGCCACATCCTTCTATCGCGACAAACTGCGTATCAAACATCTCTTTACCGTGCCACCGAAGCTGGCGTTTTTCGATTGCGCCGGAATCATGCTCATGCTGTCGTTACCTGAAAAGCCTGAGTTTGATCACCCTGGCTCCATTATTTATTTCAACGTAGATGATATTCATTCTGCGACGAAGACGCTTGCTGAACGCGGTGTGGAATTTCGAGAACAGCCGGCTTTCGTCGCCGACATGGGCACCCACGATCTTTGGATGTCGTTTTTCACTGACTCAGAAAACAACACGCTTGCCCTTCGCAGTCTCGTGCCGAAAACCACCTGACGCTTTGCCGGCCCGATTGCAGATGAGGAACAATGAAACGCAGAAACTTTCTAAAGACAACCGCGCTCGCGTCAGTCGTCTCACTCGGCAACCCGGCGTCAATCGTTAAGGGCAAATCAACTCCCGAAGCTTTTTCTCCACATCCAGCTTTTGAATTGGATGAGTTGACGATCTCCCAACTTCACGCGGGAATGAGGTCCGGCAAATTCACGGCGCTTTCGCTCGTAAAGAAATACCTCGAACGCATCGACGACATCGACCGCTCCGGTCCTAAAATCAACTCGGTTATCGAAGTCAATCGTGAGGCAGAGGCGATCGCTGAGATGCTCGACGGCGAGCGCAAGAACAATCGCATTCGCGGACCTCTTCATGGAATTCCCATCCTAATCAAAGACAATATCGACACAGCAGACCGCATGACCACGACGGCCGGTTCGCTGGCGCTTCTGGGCACGCATCGAAGGCGCGATTCCTTTGTCGCCAAAAGATTGCGCGATGCCGGTGCTGTGCTGCTCGGTAAAACAAATATGAGCGAGTGGGCCAACTTCCGCTCGAGTAAGTCTTCCAGCGGCTGGAGTGGTCGTGGGGGACAAACGAAGAATCCGTACGTGCTTGACCGTAATCCGTGCGGCTCTAGTTCAGGATCCGGAGCCGCCCCGTCAGCGAACTTATGTGTCGCGGCAATTGGAACTGAAACCGACGGCTCCATCGTCTGCCCGTCGTCCGCGAATTCTCTTGTCGGTATTAAACCTACTCTCGGACTTGTAAGTCGCAGTGGAATTATTCCGATCGCTCACAGCCAGGACACGGCTGGTCCAATGGCTCGAAGCGTTACAGACGCGGCCGTCCTTCTCTACGCAATGATGGGACGCGACGAGCGCGACAAAGCGACATGGGCTGAAGACGCTTTTCGCTTCGCATCTATAAACACGTTGAACTTTCCCTTGTTTTCGGAAGGAGATTTGCGAACAGCCCGGATAGGAGTTGCTCGCAAACATTTTGGCTTCAATGATCACGTCGATAAGTTGATGACAAACGCCATCGACACGATGAAGCGGATCGGCGCTGTCATTATTGATCCAGCCGACATTCCGACAACCGGCAAGTTTGATGATTCTGAACTTGAAGTTTTGTTGTATGAGTTCAAAGCTGATTTGAACGCCTACCTTGCTGAGGCCGGCACGCCCGTGCGGTCACTAAAGCAAATCATCGAATTCAATGAACAGAATCGCGATCGCGAGATGCCCTTCTTCGGTCAGGATTTATTCATTAAGGCGCAGGAGAAAGGACCGCTAACGAGCAGAGCGTATCGTGCAGCGCTCGCGAAGAACCGTCGACTGTCGCGTACGGAAGGGATCGATCTCGTCATGAAGCGGCATCGACTTGACGCGTTGATCGCGCCTACAGGTGGTCCAGCCTGGCCGACAGACCTGGTAAACGGCGATCACTTCACCGGCGGTTATTCATCGGCGTCGGCTGTTGCAGGTTACCCGCACATCACCGTGCCGTTGGGCTATGTGTTTGGCCTGCCCGTGGGGATATCGTTTTTTGGCGGCCCCTGGAGCGAGCAAATACTGATAAAGCTGGCCGGCGCATTTGAAAACGCAACGAAAGCGCGACGTCCACCGCAGTTTCTGCCGACCGCGAGACTCGAGATTAGTCATTTCCCGACGTTTAGCAATTTTGAAGAAGCGCTTTTAGTTGGATTCGCGATAGCTTGGCCCGCACACCTCAAGAGTTTTGGAAGGAGAGCCATGGCACGACCTGCAACACAAACAAAGAAGAAATCGATTTACAGCGTGCATCCCGGTGTGGCGATGACCCAGAAGTGGGTCGGAGAGCTGAAGCAGAAAACGGGGCGCTCGCTTGAAGAGTGGATGAGTTACCTCAAAAAGAACGGGCCGAGAGATGAAAAAGAGCGGCGTGCATGGTTGAAGAGCGAACATGGCCTGGGCACAAACACCGCGTGGTGGCTTGCCGAACGATTTGAAGGGAAAGGGACGGAAGTAAGCGAACCGGACGAATACTTAAAAGCGGCTGAAGGTTACGTCGAGAACATGTTCTCCGGATCGAAAGCCGGACTTCGCCCGATGTATGACGCTTTGCTGAAGCTGGGACTTGGCATCGGTAAAGAAGCGAAGGCGTGTCCATGCCAGACAATCGTTCCGCTTTATCGCAACCACGTCTTTGCGCAGATTAAACCAACGACCAGAACGCGCATCGACATGGGCTTTGCGCTCGGCGACACGAAGGCGAAAGGACGGCTGATCGACACAGGCGGATTCGCCAAAAAGGATCGCATCACCCATCGAATCGAAATCACTTCGTTGGACGACATCGATGAGGAAGTCAAACGATGGATGAAGGTTGCTTACGATCGAGATGCTTAGTCGTCCATCCCGACCTTTCATCGCAGGAAATGCAGGTGACTGAGCCCGCGACTGCGGACTGAAGCTATGGCGAAAACTCAACTACAAAATCAAAAGGCCCGCGCATGAGCGACGAGGCCGTGAAGTCGAAAACCGGAAAGAACTGGAAAGAATGGTTTGCGATCCTCGACAAAGCCGGCGCCAAAAAGATGACGCATCAGGAGATCGCGACCTATCTGTACAGCAAGCAAGGAGTTGGTCCATGGTGGACCCAGATGGTAACCGTCACATACGAACAAGAGCGCGGGATGCGTGAGAAACATCAGCGGCCGGAAGGCTTTCAGATCAGCGTCAGCAGGACGATCGCCGCTCCGTTAACCAAATTGTTCCGGGCATTCGCAAATGAAAAGCAACGGACAGCATGGCTGGGAGAAGAAGGTTTGGTCGTGAGGAAATCGACTGCCAACAAAACGATGCGCGTTACGTGGAATGACGGCAAGACCAGCCTCGAGATTTATTTTCTGCCAAAGGACGACAACAAGAGTCAGGTCGTGGTGCAACACAGCAAACTTCCCGACGCCAAAAGCTCTGCCCGCATGAAAACATATTGGGCCAACGCATTGGATCGACTGCGCGCGACTTTGGAGTAATTGAGACCTCAACGTCGAATGCCTCAAGGTAAGGAAGGGGGCATGCCCCCGCCGTAGTTTTGCTTTATCGTGAAAAATGAGAAATATGAAATGGTGGATTCAAGTTTCGAAGTGCAACTTCGATGCGCGTTGGATCGTGTCAACGCTGTGGGTGGAAAAATACAGAACGGGAGCGGTAGCGACCGGGTTCATGATGGAATGGCTATCAGCTTTTGTCATTGAGGTCGTCCAGGTTCTTGTATCGCATCGAGAAGCAATTCAGTCTTACGAACATGTAGGGCCCATAAGTCGGCGGTGACAATGGCGGGACCTGATTTACCACTTTCTGGCGCTATTGAATTGATCACGAGTCGCATCCCAGCATGAACCCGGTCGCTACCGCTCCCGGTTCTGTTTTCGCGACCCACGATGTCGCAAATCAAAAGCCGTTGCACTTCGAAGTTGAATCTGCGAATGAAAAATGAAAAATGTTTTCCGTCCGCTTACGGTCTCTAGGTACGGAAGGGGGCATGCCCCCGCTGTAATCTGGTTCAATCGTCCTCGCTAGTGCAGTCCTTCATATGATTGCAAAATACGTTCGACTATTCTCCGATTCAGACGGCGAGTCTCATTTCGAAGACGTCGAGACGCCGCTCGTCGCGCAAGCCTTCGCGGCGTCTTCGCCGGACATGGAGCTTTCGCAGTTAATGCTCGCGGTACATTCTGCGTTCATCGCTGCGCCCGCGGGCTGGAATGGCGATTGGCACGTAGCCTCTGCTCGTAATCTGTTCGTAGTGATCTCGGGAGAATGGAAAATTGAAGCCAGTGACGGCGAGCAACGGTCGTTTGGCCCAACACATGTTCTGCTGACGGAAGACACTACCGGCAAAGGTCATAGGTCGCGCGTTTCCAGTGAAGATGGTTCCGTGGCGCTGCTAGTCGAACTCGTTGAAGAATGAGAAGCGCGCCGTGCGCATCGATAAGAACATGTCGACAACCAACACACAGGACTCAGATGGGGGCACGAGCGTTACCCGCGTGCAGGACGCTTCCGCGGTTTCCGCCTCGCAACAACGAAAATTGGGAAGGCGCGGTGAGGAACTAGCTGCCGCCTATCTGCTCAAACTTGGTTACCGAATCGTCGCAGCAAACTTTGCGATTCCGGTTGGAAGAAATAGAAACGACGCCTTGGTTACGGTTGAGATTGATCTGGTTGCGTACGATGCGGACGTCCTTTGCTTTGTCGAGGTGAAGTCGCGTGCATCCGATTGGTTTGCACAGCCTCAGGTTAACGTCGATCGCCGGAAGCAGCGGCAAATTGCGCGTGCGGCACGCGCTTATCGCCGGATGTTTGATTTGATAGACGACCCATATCGTTTTGATGTGGTCACAGTGATTTTGCCCAGCCGGTGAGACTCCGAATCGCGGCCCACAGGTTGATCTTCTGCGCGATTATTGGTCGGAACGAAATCTGAAAAAACGCGCATGGTCGGATGAGTTTTATTATTAGTAGCATGGGCATCTCGCCCATGCTGCACGGGCGGGACGGCCTGATGTCATGAGGTCAGTACCACCCGCATTAGCGGGTGGGTTGTGCAGCGCAATAACACGACTCTGTCTGGATACCTCGCCTTAAACTACCCACTTGCTACCGCAGGTGGTACTGACCTCATGGGCTCGGCAAAAGTGATGCAGGACCGATCGCAACGTCAAAAGTGCCTCGCTTGACAACCAAAACCTAATAGTTAGAATCAGTTCAACTCCGGCGCGGGAGTAGCTCAGTGGTAGAGCATCGCCTTGCCAAGGCGAGGGTCGCGAGTTCAAATCTCGTCTCCCGCTCCAAAAATTTAAGTACAAAGGCGGAAGAATGAAGAATCGATTTTCAGTTTTTGGTTTTCAGTGTTGCAGCCGTTAACCTCGCGGTTCGGCTGAAGACTGCAAACTGAAAACCTGAAAGTCCTTCATCCTTCCGCCTTAATACTTTCATCCTTCAAAGGCGGCGTAGCCAAGTGGTAAGGCAGAGGTCTGCAAAACCTTTATTCATCGGTTCGATTCCGATCGCCGCCTCCAAAATCTGAATAACTTAGACAATCAACAACCTCAACTAAAATATCGCGGTGGAAACTTTTGTGGCGAGTCTTTGACGTGAGGTTGACCTCCTGTCACCAAGTCCTTCACGTCCCTAAGGCTCGGGTACGGGCTGCCCCGAGTGAAGCACGCGCACAATTGAAAGTCCGTCCCGGCAGGTATATAACTTCGCCGCGTCTGATCGACGCGCGTACCTCTCACCTCTGCCGTTAGGGCGTCGAAAAGCCCAATAGGATTAAGGAGTCAAGTCATGCCATCACAACCTGAAGAACCACTACGAATTGAAGAACTAAAGAGAAAACTGCGCTACCGGATCGAAAACGAACCGCGTGAGTTCGCTGAGAGTTCAGTCCACTTGCTGGAACGTCCATTAAAAAGCGGCACGATCCTGCTCATCGGGCCGAACAAATACGAGGTTCCGAACGACGCGTTTCTGGTCATTATCGACCAAGCTCCCGGCGCCTTTTGGACACACCCCGTGCGCTATGAATTGCACGATGTGGCAACCGGAGAAGTTCGCGCCATTCCCGAGAAATACCCCCTTGAATCGCCCGATATCAAAGGGGAGCTAGTCGCGGTGCACATTCCGAATCTTCCGTGGCTCAAGAAGGAAGAACCCCGGGATTTTCTTAAGGCGAGCCCGATAAACTTTGCCGAGCTTGAGAGGCAACTGGCAACGAAGTCTTTCGGTGTCCAGCTCGCTCAATGTAGCAACGGGTATGCTCTGTTTTTTGCAGGGATGGACAACATGCCCCACTTCCATACCGATTTCGTCATCATGCGGGACCTATTGATCAACCGCTACGGTTACGATTCGGCCAACATCATCATTGTAATGGGGGATGGCACGGGCTACGTGGATCTGCCGGTGAATTTCGCCGGCGACACCGCCGGCCTTGACGCTGGGCTCGACGCGTTTGCCGCCGGAGGTTCGCACGCGCTAGGCGCGAGCGACAACCTATTCCTCTTCACCTTCAACCACGGCGGCGCCGACGCTGGTGGTTCATTCCTCTGCATGGCGCCGAGCTGGGGTTCTTACTCTGCCGCTCAGTTGAAGGCGAAGCTCGACAACATTCAATGCGGCCAACTCATCGTGGCCATGAATCAGTGCAACAGCGGCGGCTTCATCAGCGATGTAATCGCCACGACCGGACCCGCCCAAGTATCCATCATGACCGCCTGCCGCAATGACCAGTCGGCATATCCGTCAGGGGGCGGCGGATCGCACGGGTATCTCGCCGCCGCAATGGCTGTCGCCTTGAACTGGAGTTTTCCTACTGGTGTTACCGCGACGTTCCCGGGTTACAGTGCGGGTCCAGTCACCGTTCAGGACTCCAACAATGACGGCCTCGTGAGTGCCGAAGAGGCCTGGCACTACGTTGAGGACATGATGACGGCGAACCATGGACCAACGATCTCCGGAATTGAAACTCCGCAGTGGGGTGTCTCTTCAGCGAGTGCGGGCGCAAGCCTTTTTTGGGGGCGGCCAAATCTTCTGGTGCAGGACGGCACTCCGTGGTGGGAGAGCCCGGACGTATTCCTGCACGATCCCGCGGTGTTGCCGGACGATACTACGGTTGGAAGTTCGGCGGACTGGGGCGACTACTATCACCCGGATGTGTTGAATCGCGTCGTGGCCTGCGTTCATAACGGCGGCTGCGCACCGGCGCGAAATGTAACGGTGGAGTTCCGCGCCATGTCCTTCGGCACAGGTGGCGGGACCACGTTGATCGGAACATACGTGATCAACAACATCGACCCGGGACATCACGCTTACGCCTATGTTGACTGGAATTTCTCGAGCGCCCTCGTCCACCGGTGTGTGATGGTCCGGGCGGATTGCCTCGGCGACCCCGCGATGCCCTTCGGCAGCCCGATCGACACCGACGACAATCAGGCGCAGCGCAATTTGGACCCACTTTTCGGTCACTTCGGTGAGGCCGCGGAGAAGAAGCAGATAATCGAACGAACCTTCCGCATTGGCAATCCAGGTTTGCGCGAAGCGGTGTTTACGATCGTCGCGGGCAAGGGCCGCGTGACGACCGACCTCATTCGGCCGGTGCTTCCCAAGAAGGAGTTCGAAAAGATCACGCTGAAGCCGAAGGAGCAGAAAGAGCTGACGATTCGTTTCGAGATTTCTCCCAAGGTTGAGCGGGGCCAGAAGCTGCACTTTCCCCTGGAGGTCTTCATGCTTGAGCCGGATAGGAGGTCTATGGGCGGGGTTTCATTCACGATCGAAATCGCTGATGGCCGCCTTGAGGGCCGTTTGGTCAATCGGGATAGGACTGTGCTAAAAGACGGGAAAGTGACAATCAGGAACATCAAACAGACCAACCTTCAATACAGTTCAACCGTCGGGCGGCTGGGTAGTTTTTCGTTCCCGCACATCGTGCCCGGACCATACCGAATCTCGGCGGAATGCGGAAGACTAACCGGCCGCGGCTCGGTGTTCGTTGCGCCGAACCGCGTGACCACGAAGGTTTTGTCGGTTGAGTTGGTGCGTAAGCTGTTAGGTGAGGAATGATAGGGCGCAGCCTCTTTCAACGGCGGTGGCTGCGCCCCACGACTCGCGATCGCTAACTCCGACTGGCTGCTCGGGCTTTTGATCGGTAAGGCCTGGATCCGTTGGATCTCGCTCGCGGGTTACACTTCTCACATTTGCACTTCATCGGCTTGATTACGCCTTCAAAATACTCCTTGCCGTAATCGTAAGTGATCTCTTCGCCAGGCTTGATATTGCGGCGCGACCAGATCCATACACGTCGACCGGAAACTCGCGACTCGGCGTTCGGCCGGCATGAATGGTTGATGTAACGGGCGATGTTGCTTCGTGGGCTGCCGTCGACCGACCACTTTGAGTTGACTCCGAAGAAGTATTTGCCGTCGCTCTTGTCGACTATTTCGTTGGAAATGAGCGGTCCGGTGTACTCGATAATGCGTTTCCCTTTTGGGATCGGCTCCAACGCAAACAGTCCCAACCCCGTGACAGTTCGTTTTACGGCATACTGATTCCCCTTGCTCATCGCAACGAGAGTACAGCTTCACTTTGTCTAATTTGTAACGATGAGGAACACCGTTGCAGATTTACTGCGCAGAAGTGTTTGGCTTTTGAGGGGATGAATACGCCGAAGGCGTTCGAATAATCTTAGCCCGGGGTCGAGCGCGAAGCGCGGCACCCGGGAACCATGCCCACGTGAGAGACGGTACCCTGAAAGGGTTCAATGCGACGACCGTTAACCCTTTCAGTTCTAAACCCATCGGTTCCCAATCATCCCGGCGTGTTACGCGGGGCTAAGTTATTCATCGCCTTCGGCGAACGGGTCCAACGAAAAAAGGGCCAAACGAAGAGTGCTTCCTGTTGGCACTTCAGTACTTACTTAACGATGAACCCGCGCTCAATCAATGCGTCAAGGATCGTGCGCGCGTTTTCTTCCGCTGAATAAGTGGTGGTGTCTAGTGTGAGCTCGGCGTGAAGTGGCTGCTCATACGGATCATCGATGCCGGTAAAGTTTTTGATTTCGCCGCGCCGCGCCTGCGCATAGATGCCTTTGGTGTCACGTTCTTCACAAACCTCAACCGGCGTGTCAACAAACACTTCAATGAAATTGTCGCCAACCATATTTCGGACGTCGTTGCGCGTGGCCCGGTACGGACTCACGGCCGCACAGACAGCCACGCCGCCATGGCGCACAATCTCGGCCGCGACAAAACCGATGCGCCGAATATTTATATCGCGGTCCTCCTTACTGAATCCCAACCCCTTCGACAGATGCGTTCGCACGAGGTCGCCGTCAAGCACGGTCACTTGGCGGCCGTGGGCCAGCAACATCTCTGTCAGTATCTCTGCTGTGGTTGATTTGCCGGCGCCGCTTAGTCCGGTAAACCACACGCACACGCCCTGTTCGAGGCGCGGCGGGTAAGCCTGCCTGAGAATGTCGGCGATCTCGCTACGCGTAAACCATTCGGGTAAGTTTCGCCCTTTGTCCAGGTATTCCTCGCGCACTGCCGTACCGGAGATAGTCATGGTCCTGGCGGCTGACGTGACGGCTGAAGATTCTTCATAACGATCGTCATCAGACAGGTAAACAAACTCCTGAAATCGCAAAATTCCAACGCCTAGTTCTTCACTGAAACTTTCGGCTAGATCCTGCGCGTCATAGGGACCATAAAAAGGTTTGTCCTGCGAGTCACGGCCCGGACTCGCGTGATCTCGCCCCACGATCAGATAGTTCGCACCATAATTACGCCGGATTAATGCATGCCAAACTGCTTCTCGCGGACCAGCCAATCGCATCGCAAGTGGTAGCAGCGAGAGAGTAATCCGTTCCGGTTGGTAGTAACGCTCGGCGAGCACCTTGTAAGTACGGACACGAGTGTAATGATCGATGTCTCCAGGTTTTGTCATGCCGACGACCGGATGTAACAACAGCACGCCATCAACCTGAGCCATGGCCCGTTTGGTCAGTTCTTCATGAGCACGATGGAGGGGGTTGCGGGTTTGAAACGCGACCACGTTGGTATGTCTTGAAGTCTCCAGTCGCGAACGGACGTGAGTGGGAGTCAACCGAAGTTCCTGAAAGTCGTAATATCTCGGCGTCTGCAACACGCGCAGGCGGCCGGAGATATTCAACTCGCCCCATCGCTCCATTTCGGCAACCAGGGGATGTCTCGGGTCAATGGTTCCCAGCACCTGCGTGGCAAATTCTTCCCGATCCCAAGGGTAGATCTCTTCGATGGTCATCACCGCCAGCAATTCGTTCTTGCCATTCCGCAGCGCCACTTCCGAATCGAGCTTTATGTTTGCGTCGCTGCTCACTGGCAACGTCACTGGGATGGGAAACACTTGTCCGCCAGCCAGCCGCATGTCGCCCACGATGCTTCGGTAATCACTTTCCCCAACAAACCGATCAAGTGGAGAAAACGCGCCCGTTGCCAAAAGCTCCAGGTCACAAACCGCGCGGTCGGAAATTTGAATGGAAGGCAGCTGTCCGGCGTATGCTTTGACTTCGTCAAATTCATCCGCCTGGACCATCAGGTCCACGAGTTTGCCGCCGTATGGTGAAATAAGTAACGAGGAGGGACTGGTCGTCATGTTGTTCCAGCGCTTGTTTGGTCCTCGTAATCTTCACAAG
This sequence comes from Pyrinomonadaceae bacterium, assembly GCA_963730985.1. Classification (GTDB taxonomy): domain Bacteria; phylum Acidobacteriota; class Blastocatellia; order Pyrinomonadales; family Pyrinomonadaceae; genus PSRF01. Next base: position 504,208 of record CAVSTX010000004.1, on the reverse strand, counting down.
GAAAACCGCGCTTCAGATCAAGCTGTATGAGAGTTCCCAAAACAAGAGGGGACGAAAATCGTCCCCTCAGTTCGTGATAAATTCGGCTGTGCTTATGCGCTAGCCGCTACGATGGTGTGTTTTTCAATCATCCGCGCAATGGAGTCTTTGCTGGTCGCTCCCACCACACGCTCGACTTCTTTTCCCTGGCTAAAAAGAATCAGCGTCGGAATTCCCTTGATGCCATAGCGTTGTGCCGTGGTCGTATTGTCATCGACGTTCAGCTTAACAACTGTCGCTGAATCGCCAAACTGTTCAGCAATCGCATCGATTGTCGGCGCCAGCATGCGGCAGGGCGCGCACCACTCTGCCCAAAAATCAACCAGCACAGGTTTTGCCGACTGCAAAACGTCTTGTTCAAAATTACCGTCAGTTACGTGGTTAACTAGCTCGCTCATTTCTTCTTGTTTCCTTTGATCTTTTACTTACTGTCTCTGTCCTTCGATAAAGCTCTTCAGCACGCGCGCTCGCGACGGATGACGAAGCTTCCTTAAAGCCTTGGCTTCGATCTGGCGAATACGTTCACGAGTAACGTTGAAGTCCTGACCTACTTCTTCCAACGTTCGCTCGTGTCCTTCGCGATCCAAACCAAATCGCATTCTAATAACACGCTCCTCGCGCGGACTCAGGGTCTGCAACACATCTCCCGTGATCTCACGCAGGTTTGAAGTGATTACCCGTTCGGCAGGACTCGTGCTCGACTTGTCTTCAATCAAATCGCCGAGTTGAGAATCACCGCTTTCACCAATGGGGGTTTCAAGCGAAACAGGCTGCTGCACGAGCTTTCGCGCCTTGCTTACCTTCTCCACCGACATGCCCATCTTCTTGGCAATCTCTTCGGTCGTTGGTTCACGTCCCAACTCACGAACCAGCTCCCGCGATGTGTTACGAAGTTTGTTGATGACTTCGATCATGTGCACCGGGATACGGATTGTCCGGGCCTGATCGGCAATTGCTCGGGTAATGGCCTGGCGAATCCACCAGGTCGCATAAGTGGAAAACTTGTAACCGCGCCGCCACTCAAACTTATCCACGCCCTTCATCAGTCCCAGGTTCCCTTCCTGAATCAGGTCGAGAAACTGTAGGCCGCGGTTTTGATATTTCTTCGCGATTGATACAACCAGGCGGAGGTTGGCTTCCGTCAATTCGTGTTTCGCCTGCGCAGCCTGGGCTTCGCCGGTCACAATCATCTGGTGCGAACGCTTAATCTCGAGCGGCGAAACGTGGTGCTCGGCTTCGATTTCCTTCAGCCGTCGTTTGGCTGCCGAGATGTGTCGCTTGTATTCCTTCGCTTCGTCTGCCTTGATTCGTTTCTTGGTCAACTTCGCGTTGTAGTTTTCGATCTCACGCTCAAGCGTGCGCATTTCCTTGTGCAGACCGGCAATTGCGTTTATCAGTCGCTGGCGTATCGCTTCTTTTAAATGCAGCCCTGCGATTTCCTGCACAATCTCAAGTCGAGTGCGCGCCACCTTCCGTCGCAGCCTGATCAGTTTCTTTGAACTCTTTCCTCGCCGCAGCTTTTGTTCGGCGCGCATTTGCGCGAGTTCTTTCACGCCTCGCTTGTAGAGCCTGCGGATATTGTTGATGCCTTCGATCGTCCAGGCCAGGTACTCTTCTGTCTTGTCCTCGTGCTCTTCCGTCTCAGTTTGATCCGAGAACGTGACTACGTCGCGGATGCCGATCGAACCGGCTTCCAACTCAGTGCCAATTTTCAACAACTCGGCGACAGCAATCGGCGAACGAGTGATTCCTTTTTGCGCCCGCTTCTGTCCCCATTCAATTCGTTTTGCAATCGATACTTCCTGTTCGCGTTTCAACAGAGGCACTACGCCCATTTCGCGCATGTACACGCGTACAGGATCTGAAGTCTTATCGAGTTCACCTGCCGAGAGATCCAATTCCATCTCTTCAGGAGCACCCTCGTCGTCTTCTGGTCGCGACGCCGAAGACACCGACTCGCCAATTACCGGCTCGTCAGTTTCGGTCCCGGACATACCCGCGGTTGCGAGTTTTTCCAGAACCTCGTCGATATCCTCAATGGAAACCGCGTCCTCCAGAAGCTCTTCATGGCCACTCGAAAAACTCGGCTTAACCGAGTCCATCGGTTCGACCCCATCCTGATCTTTCTGAAGCCTGCTCAATTCGGGTCCATCCTTTCGTGCGAGTCACGTCAAAACGCAGGAGGCGTCTCGCAGCGCCGCCTTCTGCGCGTCTCGTTTATGAATGCTGATAGATAATACGAATCAACTAACGTCCTAGTTTCTGGCAGAAACTGCCTGTAGCTTAGTGCCGTTTTTCCTGCGAACGGTTGCTGCATCGACGCATGGACGCAATCTGGAGACGACGTCTTTGATCGTGATGTTGGTTAGCACGCGCGCGACCGCCGTATCCACCTCGTCAAAAACCTCGTTCAGAACGGTTCCAATGTTGACACCGACCGGGCAGCGTTGACTCGGTGGGTGCCGGTGCAAGGCAAACACGCCGGGGCTCTCAACTGCCTGGTAAATGTCGAGTAGGGTAATTTCCTTGGGAGCGCGCGCGAGCTTCGACCCGCCCATAGCGCCGCTTTGAGACACGACCAATCCCGATTCAGCCAATTCGCACAGAATTCGCCGAATCACCACGGGATTCGTCTTCACGCTCTCGGCAACTTGCTCCGATTTCAGGGTTTCTTCGTCTGCCCACGCCATCAGGGTCAGCACGTGAACGGCCACTGCAAATCGACTACTCGTTGACATTTATTAGATTTCTCGGAACTGTTAATCGTCTGTAACCAATATAGTTACAGTTTGCATTTTTGTCAATGCTTTGCTTTGAAAAACCGCCGTCTGGAGCAGCGCTTGGCTAGCCCAGCCCTCTTGACCTAAATTCACACAACTGAACCTAAGGCACGATTATCGAGGCGAACGATTCTGATGCATCCTGGACAATGACCGACTGCTTTAGGTTCCGAGGTTTTCCGAATTCCGGCTGAAACTGGGCCGATTTCCCCCATAAATGAGAAACCGGAAGTTGGCATAAGCATTGCTCCCAAGGGTTCAGGCTTTACAAAGTTTGGCTCTTACTTAAAAAAGGAGAAACATCCAATGTTGTGGACGATTCTTGTGATTCTGCTTGTACTTTGGTTGATCGGTTTCCTCGGGCACATCGGTGGCGGGCTTATCCACCTGCTGCTCGTGGTGGCTCTAATTGTTCTGATCATTAACCTCGTGTCGGGAAGACGCGCTGTTTAACGACGCAGAGAGCTTCTGCTGAAACTGAGCGCATTTCGCGCGCAACTCGCTTTCGTTCGCCGCAACGAGATGGGAGTCAGTGTCTCGACACTGATCTCCAATCAGGCCCTGGCGGGAACGCCAGAGCATCGTCCACAGCAGGCAACGCTTCTTCGGATGACGGGGGAGCGTTGCTTTGTGTGGACGTTCCGGGGCGCGTACGACCAAAAAGGAAAGGACAGCATGGCAGCACGAAAAACTTCGAAAAAGGGTGGTTCAAAAAAGAAGTCGGCGCCAGGAACTGGCACGCGGGGCGGCGCCAATAAGAAATCCGCAAAAGGCCGGAAGAAATTGTCGACGGGCATTTTGAAAAAGGCAAAGAAAGTAATTAAGGCAGTTGTTGCCGGAGCGGCCGCAGGCGCTGCGAAGGGCGCAGTAGCAGGCGCTGCTGAAGCAGGAGGCAAGGAAGCAGGTCTTTCAACAGAGAAGACCGGACAGCAATCGCAGAAAGCACGGTCTGCGCCGGCGAAAAAGCGTTAGTCCAAAACAGTGGTGGGCCATCGTGGCCCACCTAACACCCTCATCGTTTTTGTGTTCACCGTTAATCCCGTTTTAAATTCCTCTACCACTCGACGTTCCCACCTGTTAGAATTCGCTTCTTCATAAATGACACTCGAAGGGACAGAATATGCCTGAGCTACGCGGCACACAGGCCACCGCTGAAATTAAGTCAGAATGGACGCGCGCTTACCAGATATATTTGCGCGCGCCCGGTGATCGCTACGATAAGAAAAAGGACCGAACGTCTCGGATCGACTCAGTAGCTCATGAGCTCAGGCTCACGCGTAAACAGGCGAAACGGCGCATTCGAAACTACGAGGCCTGGCAGAGAAACATCAAAAAGGGCCTGGTCCAACCTTAGCGGTAAGAATTTCCCCCGCAATAAGTTTTAGTTCGTTGGTCGGTTATCTCCAGGAACGCCGAGTATGGAGAATTCTGCGTTTAAATATGTTCCGGAGTTAGATGGCATTCGCGGGATCGCCATCATCGTGGTTCTCATCCATCACCAACTCACGCCATTTTCTGTGACCGGTGGATTCCTGGGCGTCGATCTGTTTTTCGTTTTGAGTGGCTTTCTGATCACCAGCTTGCTGTTGGGCGAATTCGAAACAACCGGCGCAATTTCCATCCGAAATTTCTACATGCGACGTATTCTGCGTCTTGGGCCAGCGCTCGTGCTGTATTTAGCGGGCACCATCCTCGTTAGTTATTACCTCGGCAACATCGATCTAACGCGCCAGTTGAAGCTCGTCGCAATGGCGGTTGGGTACTTAACAAACTGGAGGATGGCTCTTGGTTGGGATTCGTCGCTCGATCCCACCGCGATCATTTGGTCGCTATCGATCGAAGAACAGTTCTACGTTGCCTGGCCGCTATTGCTTTACGTTTGTCTCAAACTTGGTTTGAAAAAACGACACATAGCCATCGGACTTGGCGTCGTGATCGTCGCAATCGCTCTTCATCGACTCAATTTACTCAATAGCGGTGCAGAACTTTCCCGGCTTTACTACGGAACAGATACTCGTGCTGACGCGCTTCTTGTGGGCTGCTTAACTGCGTTCGTGCCCCGCCAAATAGTCACTTCACGTTTGAAACGATGGCTGAATGTCGTGAGTCTCGTGGCCGCAGTTTCGATTGCGGTATTAATTGTCAGCGTTCATTTTACCGACCGCGTTTTGTATGCAGGTGGTTTCACGCTCGTTGCCGTGCTCGCAGCAGTCGTCATCCTCGCAACAGCAAGCACTAAACCCTGGCTACTCTCGCACATACTGCGATTGAGTCCGTTGCGATGGTTTGGCCGCATCTCCTACGGTTTATATCTATGGCACTGGCTGGTGGTGAGGACCACGAGCTTTTACTTTCTCGGTTATTGGGAACCATGGGCGCGATTGGCGCTTGCAGTGGCGATTGCCGCAGCTTCTTTTTATCTGATCGAAGTTCGCTTCAATAATCTCAAACGGCGTTACGCCACCCGTCGACTAACCTCCGAAACCAAAGAAAAATCGTCCGACGTCTCGCCATTCGCACTGCCAATGGTCGAGTCGAAAACTAGTTAGGGTTGGACGGGATGGATGAACGTGCGACGCAGAAGACGCTCGTTAGCCTGCGGGCGGGCTCGGCACCAGCACCTTCTGGCCGGTTTGAATTGCGGCCCAATTTGTAATGTGGGGATTGAGTTCCCGAATCTTGTCGGGGGTTGTTTTGTAGCGCATGGCAAAGCGGTTGATTGAATCACCCGGCACTACCACGATCTCGATCGTATTTGGGAGAGATCCTGGTGCAACCGTCGGAGTGATTGCCGGCGGCGGAGTTGGCGAAGCAGCAGGTACAACTATTCGCGTTCCCACTTGAATTGTCGGCCAACGGGTCACACTCGGATTCAACTCCATTATCTTTTCAGCTGGTACGTTGTATTGCTGCGCTAGTTTTTTCAGACTGTCACCGGGTTTGATTGTAATTTCTGTCACACCCTCAGTTTGTGTCGACGGCGATGCGACGGGCCCCGCTGATTGATTAACTGACTGTGCGGCAGGCGACGTGATCGTGTCGATATACTGCTTCACCTCAGCGAATGACGCGAATGTCTGTTCACCAGTTGCCGCCGGAGGCGCCGAGACATTCATAGCGACACTACTTTGGTTCCCCTGGTCCAACCGCGTGATCAAGATCTGATTACTCGACGACTTAACGGACCATCTTTCCTGAGGTCGGCGGTTTGCCCTCGCCTGTAACCAACCGCCCAACAGTCCACCGCCAATCCCAAGCACCAAAGAAAGTAATGCGGCTTGCCATAGGAGCGAGCGATTTGAGTGAGGCACGCGGGTCGTGGTCGCGAGGTCGTGGTCTCTAACGTCATCGGCTTTGCTAGTTCCCTCTTCCGATGTCGCGGTCGGCTCAGCCGCGACAGGTGGTTCCGACAGCTTGCTTCCTTCAGCGGCGATACCGAGTTTCAGTACCTCGCTCTGTAAGCCCAGCACTTCCGCGGTGTCGGCCTTGCTTGCCAACACAGTACTGATGTTTTTTATTTTCTCTTCGAGCTCCAACAGATCGAGGCGGGAGGCTTTGCCGCGAAGATCGTCAGCAACAACTTCAAACTGTTGAGCCAGTCGCTGTTCAACCAGCGGATCCGCAGCGACTAATGGTAGCGCCGGTGCCGGCGCCGCCTCTTGTGCCTGCACTTCTAAAGTTTTGAGTCGCGCTTCCATAGAAGCGACAGCCGTGCTTAAGTCTGCCAACACCGGCTCAACATATTTCTCATATGGACCGCCGATCACTAACAGTGTCCGATCGTCTGTTGCCTCATTAGTAGCTTTGATTAGTCCTTCGCAGATCATCGCTGCATCGGTAGTGCGAAAGGCCGCGACGACATCCGCAAGTCCCTGGTCTTTCAGTCCGCGCTCCACGCCCGGTGTTGAGACCAACAGTACGTCTTCCTCTTTTAGCGTGAAGACCTGCACGTGCTCACTTAGCGGCGACTCCTGATTTTTGTCTCCCAACAGGGGCAAAACGGCGGTGCCCCCTTCAGTGGCTGGTGCGAGAAGTCTTCCGCCGTTAACTACGTCAATCCTGACGTCGCCCCAACCCAAATACGAAACGCGATTGCCACTCACCAGACAAAGCACCCCGCTGCAAAGCAGATCCGGCCCGCCTGACTGCTCACCCAGAATAAAAAGAAAGTTATTGATTTCTTTGGCAGTGAAGCCGAGAAACAAATCGGCAGCAAACCTCGACAGCGACACAAACGAGTTGACGATTGTTTCCAACTTACCTTTGAGCGTAGCGTTCAAATTCGCGTAGTCGTGCTGCGCAAAATCGAGGACGGCAAAAAAATGACCTCGCGAAGTCTCGAGGTCGAAGTAGAAATCCTCATTCTGGTTTTTCGATTTGGGTTTGATCGATTCAAACGAAAAGTTCATTAAACGCTGGCCTCCTGAGCGCGCAAATTAACACGAACTTCCGTTTTCAGGAATCATTCTTTTTGGAAGGCCTCCGCAAACTAACCTGCGACGTCGCCTATCGGCGCTTTTCAAGTCGAACGGCCCTGAGTACAATTCAGACATTCCCCGCAGCAAAAATTCCAACAGCTGAGCACTCAGCGGAGGCCACATGAAGTTAATCCGTCGCAAAAGGAACGTGTGTTTAGTCGCTATTCTGCTGGCAGCCATGATCCTGGTCGCTGGCGCTTCCTGCACGAACATGCCCAATTCAAACTCTGTTTCGAGTGGATCGGGTACAGCTGCGGAAGCGGAGAAGTTTATCGCCGATGCAGAGAAGAAGCTGTTGGAATTGAACATCAAGTACAGCCGGGCTGACTGGCTAAAGAGCACTTTCATCACTGATGACTCGGAAGCGTTGTCGGCGGAAGCGAACAAAGAAGTGATCGCCGCGACGACTGAATTTGCCGAACAGTCGCGCCGCTTTGATGGGGTCGATTTGTCGCCGGACTTGGCCCGCAAGATAAAGTTGCTCAAACTCGCGCTTACTCTACCCGCCCCAAAGGATCCAACCGAGCGCGACGAATTGACTAAGTTGGCTGCCTCTCTGGAAGGCGATTACGGGAAGGGCAAGTACTGCCCCGACGCGGACAAGTCAAAGTGCCTCGGCATCGACGAGTTGGGGCAGACTATGGCTAACAGCCGCGATCCGGAAGAGCTGAAGCGGGTCTGGGTAGGCTGGCACCAGATTTCCGTTCCTTACCGCAAGGACTATCAACGCTATGTCGAGCTGAGTAATAAGGGCGCGCGCGAAATGGGTTTCAAAGATACCGGCGCGATGTGGCGAGCCAAATACGACATGGAACCCGACGCCTTTGCAGCCGAGATGGAACGGCTTTGGGTCCAGGTCAAACCTCTTTACGATTCTCTTTACACCTACACCCGCCGAAAACTTTCGGAGAAGTATGGCCCGGATGTCGTGCCCCTGGACAAACCGATACCCGCCCACTTGCTCGGCAACATGTGGGCGCAGCAATGGGGAAACATTTATCCGCTCCTGGCGCCGGCCGGAGGAGACCGCGGCTTTGATTTGACTAAGACATTGAAGGAACGTAACACCGATCCGAAGCAGATGGTCCGCTACGGAGAAGGCTTCTTCACGTCACTGGGTTTTGCTTCGTTGCCTCCGACGTTTTGGGAGCGTTCGCTCTTCAGCAAGCCGGCGGATCGCGAGGTTGTTTGTCACGCGAGTGCGTGGGACGTTGATTACGAAAAAGACGTGCGTTTGAAAATGTGTGTGCAGATTACCGAAGAAGACTTCTCGGTGGTGCATCATGAGTTAGGTCACAACTACTATCAGATGGCCTATTCCGGTCAGCCGTTTCTTTATCGCGACAGCGCGAACGACGGATTTCACGAGGCCATTGGCGACACGATGGCGCTTTCCGTTACTCCGCCCTACCTGAAACAACTTGGATTGATCAATACCGTTCCCGATCCCAAGGCCGACACGGGATTCCTGCTTCAGCGCGCGCTGGATAAAGTGGCTTTCCTGCCCTTTGGTTATCTGGTCGATCAGTGGCGCTGGAAAGTGTTTTCGGGTGAAGTTGGGCCAAACGACTACAATCGAGCATGGTGGGAGCTGCGTGAAAAATATCAGGGCGTGTCAGCGCCAACGGCGCGAAGTGAAAACGATTTTGACCCGGGGGCGAAATACCACGTTCCGGCCAACGTTCCGTATTCCAGATATTTCCTGGCAGCGATTCTTCAATTCCAGTTTCATCGCGCACTTTGCCGCGAAGCTGGTTTCAGTGGTCCGTTGTATCAGTGTTCGATTTATGGCAACAAGAAAGCGGGCGAAAAGCTAAACCAAATGCTGGCGCTGGGTTTGAGCAAGCCCTGGCCAGAGGCACTCAAAACGATGACAGGCGAAGATAAGATGGACGCAACAGCAATCATCGATTACTTCGCACCTTTGAAAACCTGGCTTGATGAGGAAAATAAGAAGGCAGCAGGTGGTAACTAACGCTTGCGACGAATCACGTCAGCTGCCATAAACTTGATAACCACGTCAGGAGGCCAATGGCGATGATCGTGGCTCTCGCGTAGTGTTGCGCGGTTAACGCGGATCAAATCGGTAGAACTGAGCGGCCGTTGGGCGTTGACACCCGCGGCCGTTTTCTTTGCGCCGTAGGCTGCGTTTAGCACCTGGGGGTCAACCGAACTCAGCCAACCGTCAAAATGATCGCGCAACGAATCAGCTCGTGGTTCCATGGTCGAAGGCGTTGGCGCCATCGGGACCAGAGAAAGAGAACGAAACTTGCGAGCTAGCTGTCTCATAATTTATGGGTACACCGTTAAAGAGTTCCAATAACGCTCCGGTTCCAGTGCTACTTCCGACTAACGGGCCCCGTATCATTCTTGCTCGCCATATCGACATTTTGTTTCGCAGCACCGACGCTTTCCCTGGCCGCATCTAAGCTCTCTTTCGCCGCGTCGGCGCTCTCCCTGGCCGCTTCAGCGCTCTCCTTCGCCTTTTCTGTGCTTTCATTCGCTTTCTTTGCCTTCGTTCTAAGGCGTGTAAATTCCTCCTGCAATTCGGTCAGCTCGTCGTCGGTGAGATTTTCAAGGTTAACGAGGTGTGTGCGCGCGCCCTTCACACCTTTAATTAACTCGTCCAGTTTTAGGTGAATCGCGAGTGCATCGCGGTTTTGCGTGTTCTGAATTAGAAAAACAGCCAGATAGGTGAAGACGGTAGTAGCCGTATTCACGACAAGTTGCCACGTGTCGGAGAAGTTGAAAAAAGGCCCGGACACGAACCAAACCAGGATCAACAACACATTAGCGATGAACATCCACGACGAACCAAGAGCATTCGCCATCGCCAAAGAGAATTTGCGAAACATTTGATTCATGAAAGGCTCCCTCGTTTTTAGTTAAGCGGCTGTCATAACAATCCGCGCGACTGTTTGCGAGACAGCAATTGCTGCTCCAAACAATCGCGCGGAGAGTTGGGTCAATGGAGTTCGCTCATAGCACACACGAACTCCGGTCTGTTGCTGCACGGAACCTTAAAGTCCGTGCCACCAATATCAGGTTTTAGGTTTCCAGCTATTTACTCGGCGCAGTCACGTTGACGTCAACCTGTTTGTTGCCGCCAAAGAATCGTCCGCCAAACATAAACAGCGCTGCCACTACGATGATCACAAAGATCACCAGCACGGCCACTACTCCAGCACTTCCTCCACCGTTGTCTCCCATAATCCCTCCTGTGTTAGATGAATTTAGAAACTAACCCGCGGTGGTTTCACCACCGAGTAGCGTTAACACTTCCCCTGTCACATAACTCGAATCTACTTCCGAAGCAAAATAAACAAACGCCGGCGCAATCTCTTCCGGTTGCGCGGGGCGCTTCATCGGCGTGTCTGCGCCAAACTCAGCCACGTCCTTCGCGTCTTTATCGGAAGGGTTCAACGGCGTCCACACTGGGCCCGGCGAAACACAGTTCACTCGTATGCCCTTCTCCACCAAATTCTGCGCCAACGACTTTGTAAACGCGTGAATCGCGCCTTTCGTCGCCGAGTAATCCAGTAAGTGCTTGCTGCCTTCCAAACCTGTGATCGAACCGGTGTTAACTATCGCGCTTCCCTTCTCCAGGTGCGGCATCGCGGCCCTGGTCATGAAGAAATAGCCGTAGATGTTTGTCTTGAAGGTCCGGTCCCATTGCTCTTCGGTTAATTGATCGATGCTTTCCTGATGCTGTTGAAACGCGGCGTTGTTTACGAGAATGTCGAGCTTGCCAAACTTCTTCACGGTTTGTTCGACAGCCTTACGAGCAAATGCCGACTTGCGTAGATCACCGGCAATGGCGAAAGCAGCGCGACCCTCCCGCTCGACTGCCGACACGGTCTCGCGTGCATCTTCCGCTTCCTCAGGCAAGTGAGTGATTGCAACGTCAGCGCCTTCGCGCGCAAAGAGCACGGCTACCGCGCGGCCGATACCCGAATCACCACCGGTAACCAGGGCAACTTTCTTGTTGAGCTTGCCCGAACCTTTGTAGTGCGGCGCCTCATATCTGGGGCGAGGACGTAATTTCGATTCGATGCCGGGTTTTTCCTGGTGCTGCGCCGGCATCGGCGACTTCGGCTCTTTTAACTGCCGAATTTCAGCGCCACCGTTACTGCTCGATGCTCTCTTCTGGTTTGAACTACTCCGGCGACTGGGCACTGTGGCTTCAGCTCGTCGTGTAGTCTTCTTTCGCGTAGTTGCCATATCGTTGCGGTTATCGTTTCTTGGATGTCTTCTTGCGACCGCCGGACTTTTTGGCTGCTTTCTTTCCGCCCTTCTTTCCGCCCTTCTTCGAAGAGCTCTTGCTTGCCTTCTTGCCCCGCCCGGAACCACTCTTCTTGCCACCACCTGATTCCTTGTTCACTGTGGCCCAGGCACGTGATTCCGCTTCCTTCTTCGAAACGCCGCGCTTCTCGTAGCCTTCTTCGATGTGTTCGGCCTTACGTTTCTGTTTATCCGTATAAGCGCCCTTGTCCCCTCTCGGCATTTCCCCACCTCCTCAGGTCTCTCCCAAGGACTCTGCAAATATTGCGCCCGTGTTGGTCCACGCGCGCTGTTAATGGTCGATATTTGGTGAGCATCGGACGACTCGCAAACTTTTCATCAAAAAACGCTGGCATTGTGATTGCGGCGCTTTTAAACAAATAGGTTGAACCATCGAAATGGTGGTCTGTTCCTAAACAACGACTGTTGAGGTATGTACAGTAAGCCTACACAAGTGAAGGAGTAGTGATATGCCAAGCGAAGACAGCAAACGTGAGTTGATCGATACCGGCACCGATAAGCGGTACGTTCGGCGTGATTCACAAGGACAGTTTAAGGAGTCGGACGACCAGGGCCGCTCGTTAGCTCAGGACGTTAAGCAGCACGCCAAAAAGACGGTGGAGCCGGGCCAGGGCGATAAGGGTGATCAAAAATAGGTTTGGGAAATATCATCAACCAGCGGGCGTTGGCTTCAGTCCGAACTCTCACGACACTCCATGAATTAGACGGACTGAAATTTCTTTTATGACAACGCTTGAACGGCTTCAAAAAACAGGGATTCAACGAGTTGGGACTCCCAAGCGCGGATTTCGTTATGAGCGGGCCGACCAGAAAAAGGTCAGCGCTCAGGATTTGCTGCGCATTGAGAACCTGAGAATTCCACCTGCATGGATAGATGTATGGATCAATGCGAGGGCTGGCGGACCTGTCCAGGCGATCGGAAAGGATGCCGCAGGTCGTTTGCAATATCTCTATCACGACAATCATGTCCGCCGGCAGGAAACTAAAAAGTTTCAGCGGCTCATAAAATTTGCCGAAGCATTACCAAAAATGCGCGCCACGGTCTCGACTCACCTCCGGCAGCCTGGACTTGGCAGAGAGCGCGTGTTGGCTGTGATCCTACGAGTGCTCTCAACCTCTTTTCTGCGACCCGGAAGTCAGGTTTACGTGAGTGAGAATGGTAGCTACGGACTCGCGACGCTGCGTCCAAAACATGTGAAGGTGAAGGGAGACGTTATTGAATTCGACTTTCCGGGAAAGTCGGGAGTGCGCCAATACCGGCAAGTGAAAGATCGGCAAGTGGCTAAAGTTATTAGAAACCTTCTGAAGTATCCGTCGCGCGAAGTGTTTAAGTATCAAAATGGTGATGGTCAGTTCGTCAACATCACACGCCCACACATAAACGCTTACATCCGCGAAGTGATGGGCGAAAGCTTCAGCGCGAAGGACTTTCGCACCTGGGCGGGTACGCTTGTGTGCGCCTGTGCCCTGGCGCGAGTGGGGAGCGAAGACTTAAGCCGCAACGGTAATCGCAAACGACACGTTGTCGCTGCCATCAAAGAAACTGCGGAGGCCCTGGGAAACACGCCGGCTGTCTGTCGTAGCTCCTATATCTGTCCGCAAATTCTCAGCGATTTTGAAAGCGGAAAGATCATCGACAGTTACTTCAACACGCTCGAAGAGTTCATCTCCTTCCGGGGGAGAAAACTACACAAGGCTGAAAAGTCATTACTAAAGTTTATGAAGCGTCGCGCCGTTGCGTGACCTTGATGGCATCGCTTTTGCCACTCATCAACAAGAGCTTAAAAGTGTTCGGTAAACATGCGAGCGTGCTTTTGCCTCGCTCGACCTGAACGAAACGGGGGAACAATGGACCAAAATCAAGACAAACAGGATCGCCAACAGCAAAGCGGCGAAGGCGACTCAGACAATAACGACCAGCGCAACACTCGCGAGGAATCTGATGCAGACGAGCGTAGAGGGACGGCTGGGCCGGGCGGTGGCGGTACGCAGCAAAGCTATGAGCGCGGAGGCGCCGGCCAGGGTCAAACGGGCGGTGGTCCCGGCAATGTCGGCAATCCGCAATAGCTTCGGTGTCAGGCCGTGCGAGTAGGTTCGCATGACAGTTCTCTGCAAATGTACAGAGTAGTCAACAAGGAGGGTAACCATGGATGTTTTTGAACTTTTAAAGAGTGATCACCGGAAGGTTTCTAAGCTCTTTGATCAGATTGAATCGGCGTCAGGCCAGGCCAAGAAGCGCGCGTTTACACAACTAAAGACCGAACTCGATCTGCATGCAGAGCTTGAGGAGCGGCTCTTTTATCCACGATTGGAAAAGGCGCAACCATCGCGCGACATCACGCTGGAAGCCTACGAAGAGCATAAGGTAGTTAAGGATCTTCTGGCCGAACTTGCCAGCAATGGCGTGAGCGACGAATGGGATGCGAAGCTCAAGGTGTTGAGGGAAAACGTGGAACATCATGTGGAGGAAGAGGAAGGCGAACTGTTCGACAAAGCTGAGGATGTACTGAGCGACGAAGAACTGGAAAAGATTGGCGCGCAGATGGAAGGTGAAAAAGCCCGCGTGTTAGGTAGCGGCGACCCGAGTCGTAACGGTGGAAGCGGCAACAAAAAGGCACAAGCTTCCAGGGGCGGCACAAAGAAGAAGCAGAGCCAGGGCGTGTTGAGCCGGTTGGCAAATTTTGTCGGCCTTTCGGACAGTTCCTCGGAGGGGGCTCGCAAATCCGCCGGTAAAGAAAAGTCATCGGCGGGCGCAAGCAAAGCAGGCAAGAAGGCTGGAAAGAAAGCCGCTTCAAAGGGGACTTCTAAGAGCGCGTCTAAAGGCGCGGCAAAAAGCAGCAAATCCAGCGGCGCCCGTAAATCTGCCGGCAAGGGTGCGGCGAGTGGACGAGGAGCAAAAAAGAAAGCTACTAAATCTACGAGCTCAAAGGGCGGCGCCACCAAGCGAGCACGCTCCAAATAGTTTGTTCTTGATTTGAAAACTTACGAATTCGACAGGAGACACTTATGCAGGGACCATTACGCGGACTACTTGCCGGAGCTGCAGCTTGGAAGTTTGGGGGCGGCTGCATTTCTACGATCCTGATCTTCATCATTGTCTTCTGGGCACTGGGTTACGTTAATTGCTGAGGCGCGTCGCAATGTGGGCCGCCTCACGCGCCCTTGCTGGCTAGCAATCGCGCCGCGGCAGCATCAACAAACCAGGTAACCGCACCTTCCGGCGGATCGATCAATTGCGCCGGAAGGTTTTGCGGATCGTGCGGTCCATTCAATACTGCTCGCAACACCTCAGCTTTCTCTTCACCCGTCACCAGGAACAGGATGTTTTGCGCGGAGTTGATCGCTTGAGCCGTAAGAGTTACTCGAAATGCTTCCAACCGTGCGACGTAGTTTGCCGAAACCCACGCCTTAGTCTCTTTCAATGCCGGGCTGTGTGGAAAAAGCGAAGCGGTGTGACCATCGGCACCAAGGCCCAGTAACACCAGATCAAAGCGCGGCCACGGCGCCCCCGCGAAAAACGACTTCAACACTTCTTCGTACTTCTCCGCACTTACGACCGGTTCCGTAGTGCAGTTTATTGGGTGGACATTCTCCGCCGGTGGGTTGACCTGAGAAATTAATACTTCATTGACCATCTGAAAAGTACTGTCGGGGTGTGCGCGCGGAAGGCAGCGTTCGTCTCCATAAAACAAATGTAAGCGCGCCCAGTCAATTTTCTTATGGTAAGCGGGTGAAGCGAGCGTTTGGTAAAGCAGTCGGGGAGTGGCGCCACCGGATAACGCCACACTGAACCTGCCGTGATCGACGTTCGCAGTTTCCGCAAGCTCAACAAACAAATCGGCAACTGCTTTCGCCACCTGTTGCGGGTCTGGAAAAATGTTGATTTTTGCGCGCCGTGTCATACGACAAGCTACTTTGAGCGACGTTGTGACTCGAGCAGCTCTTCCCACTCAGTATGCAGGAAGCCCCGATTGGGTTTGTCTGCCCGTTCGTAAGTGTGGGAGCCAAAGAAATCGCGTTGCGCCTGAGTGAGGTTTAGCGGGAGGTTCGCTGAACGGTAAAGATCGAAGTAACCGAGGCTGGAGGACATCGCCGGAACTGGTAATCCCTGCTGAATGGCGGAGGCAATCACGGCCCGCCAGGAACCCTGCGCTGTATTGATGCGCTCGTTGAATTCGCGGTCGAGCAACAGGTTAGACAAATCAGGCTGTCGCAGATATGCCTCCTTGATTCCGCCGAGAAACCTCGCGCGAATGATGCAGCCGCCCTGCCATATGCGAGCCACTTCGCTGAGATTAATTCGCCACTTAAACTCGTCGGAACCTGCCTTAATCAAATTCATCCCCTGGGCATATGAACAGATCTTGGAAGCGTAGAGTGCGTCGTGAATGGAACTGACAGAAAAACTTTCACGACCTAACGCCTTTGGCGACTGAAAATGACGGCTGGCTTCAACGCGCGCACTCTTCAACGCAGACAAATTTCTCGCAGCAATGGCTGCGTCAATCGTCGGTATCGCGATCCCGAGATCCAAGCGCGACCTGGCTGGTCCATTTTCCGGTTCCCTTTTGTCCTGCTTTATCCAGGACAAGGTCGACGAGCGGTTGTCCAGTCTCCGGGTCCCTCACTCGAAGTATCTTCGCGGTTATTTCGACAAGGTAAGATTCGAGATCACCACGATTCCATTCCTCAAACACATCGGCGATCTCATCGACTTCCATCTGCATTCCGTGACGCAACAACCAAAAAGCCTCGGCGATGAGCTGCATGTCGCCATATTCGATCCCGTTATGGACCATCTTGACGAAATGACCTGAGCCGCCGGCGCCGATGTAGGTCACGCATGGGCCGTCGGGGACTTTGGCTGCAATCGCCTCCCATATCGGCCTAATAAGTTCATACGCGCGTTCGTCGCCGCCTGGCATGAGACTCGGACCGAGCAGCGCCCCTTCTTCGCCGCCGGAAATGCCCGAACCAATTAGGAAATAGCCATCTGGTTCCAATTCTTTTTGACGCCGCTCCGTGTCTTTGAAATGTGAATTGCCGCCGTCGATAAGGACATCGCCAGGCTGAAGGTACGGTTTGACCAGATTGATGGTCCAATCGATGGGCGGGCCGGCTTTTACCAGCAAAATAATTTTTCGCGGGGGTTTGATGGAAGCGACGAACACTTCGGGCGAGGAGGCCCCGGTGATTTGTTGACCACTTACGCCGGCGAGGAACTTTTCAGCAACGGGCGGTTCGCGATCATAGACCACGACCGGAAAGCCGTTGCGAGCAATGTTGATCGTGAGGTTCTGACCCATCACACCCAACCCGATCATTCCAACTTCTGCAACAGGATCAATGCCCATAGTTTTTGATTGAAAAATAAATCGACTTGGCTTTCAAATGAGTGGGTCGGCGAATACAGAACCGGCGAGCGGTAGCGACGGAACTGACGTGGAATCCAATGCTGGAATACTAAAAGAAAAGATAATCTTGTCTACCAAAGTTTGCCGCAATTCACCGTATCATCCGTCGCTACCGCTCCGGTTCTGTATTCGCCGACTCGTTTTATAAGTCTCTTGCCTACATGACATAGCTACCGCAAAGCCTCTGTCTTCCGACTCTTGAGGCAAGGCCCTTAGGACTTCTATTTTTCGGCGACGCGCGTGCGCTATGTCACACAGCCCCAACCGCGAAGCGCGACTTATGCATCAGCGTCTATGTAGCTTCGCAGCTTAGCCAAACCGGCCAGCACGTCCGGCCCGAGATCGACTCGGATTGCACGTCTGCCATGTGCAACTAACGCCTGAAAGTCACCTAGTGCCTGCGCCTGCTTTAAGATAGAAAACGTGTACGGCGAACCTGGGACTGGAAAGTCGGTTCGGTCGGGCGCTGTCAATTGAAAGAAAACGCCAGTGTTAGGTCCACCCTTATGCAGCTGCCCGGTTGAATGAAGAAAACGTGGGCCATAACCCGTCGTAACTGCGCAACGCGTTTTGTCGCGCAGCGTAATACGAAGTTTCTGAAGCGCCGCGTCGAATTCGGCTGTCTCTTCTACATAAGCCAGCAGTGCAACATAGTCTCCCGCCTTGATCCTCGCGACGTGTTGTTTGACGAGTTCACCCGCCGTCACACCGTCCGAAGTTGGCTCGTTGCTAAAAACCGAAAGCGTGCCATCGACAGCGCTCGGGTTTTCGTCAGGAAGGCGTCCTTCCGAGGTGTACTTCTCGAGTAGCGCCTTCGTCGCGTCCTTCGACTCCTGCACATTCGGCTGATCAAACGGATTGATGGCCAGATGCCAACCAGCGAAGGCCGTGGCCATTTCCCAAAGGAAAAACTCCGCGCCCAAATCATAAGCATCATTGAGTTGTCGGCAGACGACTGGATGGCCGGCCGCTTCCAGTTCAGCTAAACGGGCGCTGGTTTGTTCATCGACGGCGCCGGTTGTGATCACAACGAAAACGCGATCGTCTCCGTATACGGCGGAGGCGCCCAATGCCTCGCCAACAACAGTCACAATTCCCTTGCCCTCTTTGCCTGTGCTTTCCGCTACGAGTTGTTCGATCCAAAGACCAACCGCCGACAGTTCACTGTTGGTGACAATTGTGAGTTTATCTCGCCCCTCAGTTGCGCAGGACGCGATGATGGCGCCGAGTCGCGCCGCCACGTTCTGTGTGGCCGGAGCGCTGCATGAGCGGGCGAACTCGGTTGCGCGGCGCAGCATGTCGTTAACGTCTAATCCCATCAACGAGGCTGGCGTCAAACCAAAATATGAAAGGGCGGAGTAGCGACCGCCGATGTCTGGCTGATTGATAAATGCGCGACGGAATCGTTCCTCCCTCGCTGTGGTCTCCATCAACGTGCCGGGGTCAGTAATTGCGATGAAGTTGTTTCCGGGTGTGGCAGTTCGTTTAGATACCTGTTCGTACCAGTATCGGTGAAAGGCAATCGGTTCCGTGGTAGTTCCCGATTTAGAGGCGACGACGAAGAGGCACTTTGTTGGATCAACAATCTGCTCCGAAAAATTGGCAATGACGTCGGGGTCGGTCGAATCGAGCACCAACAGCTCCGGGTAATTTGATTGGCGACCGAATGTTTGCCGCAGCACCTCGGGACAAAGGGAGGAGCCACCCATCCCGCAGACCATCACGTGACTAAACTCGGCACGAACTTCGTCTGCGAACGACTTCATCTCGTCGACTGCCGAGAGCATTTTGTCCGGCACCGTCAACCAGCCAAGCGAATTCCGGATGATCTTTTGGTGCGATTCGTCGTCTTTCCACAAGGAGGCGTCTTTTTTCCAGATCCGCCCGATGACGTCCTCGCGCTCAGCTCGCTCCAAAGTGTTGTTCACAAGCTCTTCATACCGTCCAAGGCGGGCACTCAACCGGTCCGTCGCAGGCGCGATCTCGCGCTTGGCTTCGAATCCTGCATCCTTCATAATCAAGACCTCGAAGAAGAAAACCTTGTGATTTGTGGAACGGCAAACAGTCTAGCACGGTGAGTGTCGCAAACTGTTAGCGGGCAAACCGCATCGAAGTTCTGGGGTAAAACGATAGATGGCTGATAAGAAAAAGGCCTTAATAGTTGTGGATGTGCAGAATGATTTCTGCCCGGGCGGAGCACTGGCTGTGGCTGAGGGCGACAAGGTGGTAGCGCCGCTTAATCGCCTGATAGACCAGTTTTTGCAGCGCGGTGAACCCGTGTTCAAGACGCGGGATTGGCATCCCGCCAGGACGCAACACTTCGCCGATTTCGGCGGCACGTGGCCAGTGCATTGTGTGCAAAATACCAGGGGCGCCGAGTTTCATCCGGAACTTGTGGACGATATTCACATCCGCACAGTTTCCAAGGGCCTGGGTGACGAAGATTCGTATTCAGGATTCGACGGCACCGATTTGGCCTTGCAACTGCGGCGACTTGGCGTCGAAGAATTGTGGGTTGGCGGATTGGCAACCGACTACTGCGTCAAGAACACCGTCCTGGATGGCCTGAAAGAGGGTTTCAGTGTGAAGGCAATCGAAGATGCGATGCGGCCCGTCGACGTCAATCCGGGAGACGGAGAACGCGCGCTTGAAGAAATGCGTGCGGCTGGCGCGGAAATAGTAAATAGCGTCGACGCCGAGAGCGGTGACGGCGATCCTGATTCCCATCGTGGTTTAGTTGAAGCCTACAACACCGCTGATCATCACAGTCTCTGATGGGCACACTTAACATCGATCGCTACCACGCCGCGATGGGCGATGCATCCTACAAAGATGCAACCAGCCTTCATGGCCGGCGCCTCAGCGACGTACCAGCCACCTTTTACTGCACACAACGAAAGTTGCCGTTTGCCCCTTGCCTGGGCCATGCGCGGTTAGTACGCCTGTTGGTAGACAGTCAAATAGATCGGCCGCGGCTACGCTTCCTTGAGCAGGACCGCGGCGGTCTGCAGCTTTTCGCCAAGGCCATCGAAGACATTCAATTCGTGGGTACCATTCGCACCGTGCGTCCCGGAACGATTGTCTTTGCCCAACAACCCTTCGCCGACATCACGGGTGCTTTCGGTCTAACGCAGGCTCAGGAAATCAAGTTTGAACACGCCTTTGATTTGCCGATGACGACTGCCAGCACGGCGATGCAGTTTCGTATGGCTGCTGGTGAAGATCGTTGGTTGTCAGACTTTTCGCTCCGGCGGAACGGGGACATCGAACGCGCCGTAGACATTGCCGTGTACGCATTCATCGGCGGTTTTAACGACACTTCAAACATGGAAGCGGCACATCGTCTCGATATTCCCGCCGTCGGAACTGAGGCACATTACTGGCAGCAGTCGTACATCGAGTATATGTACAAACCTGAGATCGAACCGCGCACGGGCCGGCCGAAACACTTCGAACAGGTTGCCTTTGAACGCTGGCTCGACGCGAATCCAAACGGTACGACCCTCCTGCTCGATACGATCGACGTTTACATGGGCGCCGTGCACGCAGCGATGGCTGCAACTTCTACAGAAGCGCGACGGCGTGCGTTCAAGGGTTTTCGCGTTGACTCCGGCGATTTGGCAGAGCTCGGTCAATGGTGCCTTCGCTTTTTCGAAGCCAACGGTTTGCGCGGTCTACGGCCAAATCTGACCGGCGATCTTGATGTAGAAAAGGTGAGGAGCATTGTCGCGGAGTTTCCGGAAGTCGGCGGCTTCGGCATCGGCACGAAATTGTCGAGTGAGGTTAGAAATGTCGCCGGCGTTATCTTCAAACAATGTCTCATCGAGGATCATCCGACATTGAAGGCGTCAAACTCTCTCGACAAGACTACGCTGCCAGGACGACTACAGCTGTTTCGGGGCGTTGACTCCACTGAAAATTACGTCGGTGATATTACCGGACTTGAAGATGAAGAAGTTGAGATTGTGGGGGCTGTCAGAGTGGAACGCCTGCTTGTGCCGTTTTGGGAAAACGGACAACACGCAGCTATTCCCTCCATTGAGAAACAAAAGTCTTTCGTAACCGATCAACGGCGGAGGTTCGGAGACATCAACAACTACTCGCGCACGTTAAGTCCAAAACTAAGTAAACTCCGCGACGATCTAACCGCGCAGATGCGCGCTGACAATTCCGGGTGGCAGGAAGTTTTGCAGATGCCGGAAGAAGCCCCTGAAGCGGAGCCGTCGAAACTGTAACCATGTACTGCTCGAGCTGCGGAAAAGCTGACCAAACGCCGGACACCTACTGTCGCGGCTGCGGTATTTTTCTTGCCGACCTGTCCAGCCGACTGCACCTTGTAAATCGAGCTTTGGGGGTCAACACGCCGGAGCAGCACGTTACGTTCAATCTGGCAATCGACTTAATAACGGCTGTTGTCAGTTCTCTGTTGCTTGTTTTTCTGATGGGTTATTTCGACGGCCGGTTCGCGAAAACAGGTGAAGCCGCTCCGACGATTATCTATCTCGTATACGTTTTTCTGGGGCTGGTAACCGCCTGGCAGTTCATCAGCTTTCTCGTCGGACTACGACTTAGGCGCAAATTCCAGCGGGCAGGCGCGACCGCAAAGGAACCCGATGAGGTCGCTGCCGGACTTGCGTCGCCGGCTTTGAGCGAAGCTCGATATGAAAGCACCGTACCGCGGAGCGTGACTGAAGACAGCACGCGCCGCCTCGATAAAGTCACGCGCTGAATTCGTTTCAATTCTTCTCCCCAATCAATCACAGCAAACAGTTTGACGGGTGCTCGAATTATGCACGTGTGTATCACCACGCTGATCGTAGTGCTGCTGTCGACACCGCATATTTCCGCGCAGCGGAGAGTGTCTACGGGAGTCGACTCTGAGCGTCTGGCCGCGATCTCTGTTCGCATGCGCGAGTTGACCACCACCGGCACGTTTGCTGGAGCCGTCATGTTGGTGGCACGAAACGGAGAAATCGTGAACCTCGATGCTGCCGGCTATCACGACGTCGAAACCAGGAGACCGATGCGTACTGACACTATCTTCGACATTCGATCGATAACGAAGGTTGTCACAACAATTGGTGTAATGATTTTGATGGAAGAAGGGCGTCTGACGCTCGACGATCCAGTCGAGAAATACCTGCCGCAGTTCAGACGAACAGTACCGAACGCGAAAGGGCCAATTCGAATCCGTCATCTGCTAACACATACGGCTGGCTTGCCACTTTACCGGCTGCCGGTAAGTGAAGAAATCGCAATCAAGCGCAACCAAACGCTGGAACAGTATGTCCAGTTTTTGTCTCAGCAGGAACCCGAGTACGAGCCAGGCACGCGGCATCGATATTCAAGTGGCGGCTTTGCAATACTCGGAAGGATCATCGAAGTAGCTTCCGGAAAACGATTCGAACAATTCATGAAGGAACGGATTTTCGATCCACTCGAGATGAAAGATAGTTTCTACTTCGTGCCGGCAAACAAACAAGATCGCGTCGCCTCAATTTACCGGTTACAAGGAAACGTTCTGACGCGCTGGAAAGAAATAGAAGCATTCAACCGCGCCGCCATTTATCCTGCCCCGGAATTCGGAATGTATTCGACCGCATCAGATCTATTCGTGCTGTGCCAGATGATGCTTAATGGCGGGAGTTTCAAAGGCAGACGAGTTCTTTCGCGAGCATCAGTCGAAGCCATGACAAGCAATCAGACGCTCGGCATTCTTTCAGCAGTCACTGGTCGTCCGGTCTTTCAGGGTTTCGGATGGGGGTTAAGCGGCGATCCGGTCGAGGATTTTCCACTCACTTCACCGGGCAGTTACGGTCACAACGGTGCTTTTAATGGCATCATCTGGATCGATCCAAAACTAAAGCTGATTAGAGTTTTTCTCCAGCACCGGTTGGGCCCGGGAAGTGAGAGCAACGTCTTCATGGCCATGGCCGGCGCCGCAGTCACTAACTAGTATGCTCATAAATCGACCTACCGCGGTTTCGCGTCACCACGCGCATGTGTAATACTGTCCGCGAATCCCCAATCAACAATCTGTGCCGGAGTGTTCGAAAAGATGAAGATACTTATCCTTGTGTCGTTAATGATCTGCCTGCCGATGCTGGCGCTCGGTCAAAACCAGAAGCGCAAACTCTTTCCATACGATTACCACATTGATGACCTGCCCAACGGGCTGCGTCTGGTAACCGTTCCAACGGATTACCCCAACCTGGTCGCGCTCTACATCGTGGTCCAGACCGGATCGCGAAATGAAATAGAACCCGGCAAGACGGGCTTTGCTCATTTCTTTGAGCACATGATGTTTCGCGGAAGCGAAAACTATACAGCCGATCAGCGCGAAGCGATCTTCAAACGCGCGGGGGCGGAAACCAACGCTTATACGTCTGACGACCGGACGGTGTATCACGCCACTTTCTCAAAAGACGATCTGGACGAGATCATGAAGATGGAAGCCGATCGGTTCATTCGTCTGAAGTATGCGCTGCCTGAGTTCCGCACCGAGGCCCTCGCGGTGAAGGGCGAGTATGACAAGAACAGCTCAACACCAATTCGACAGTTGTTTGAGCGGCTACGTGAGACTGCTTTTAAAAAGCACACTTACTCACACACCACGATGGGCTTCATCAAAGACATCGAAGACATGCCGAACCAGTATGAGTACAGCATGCAATTCTTCAAGCGCTTTTACCGTCCGGAATACACGACGGTCGTGTTGGTAGGCGACGTAACTCGCGCGCGCGCGGTCGATCTCACGAAGAAGTATTTTGGCGAATGGCAACGCGGCAACTACGTCGCGGACATTCCCGCAGAACCAAGTCAAACGGAGCCGCGTACCGCGCATATGGATTGGCCGTCGCCAACCCTTCCCTACCTCGCGGTCGCATTTCGTGGACCGTCATATTCCGACACTGCAAAAGACAAGATAGCCCTGGACCTGCTCGCGCAAATCGCGTTTGGTCCCAATTCTGAGCTTTATCAACGGCTGGTGTTGAAAGAACAGAAGGTGGATAGCTTTGGCGCTAGTTTTGGAAATCAGGTTGATCCTGAGTTGTTTACTGTTCTGGCGCGCGTGAAAGATCCGAAAGACGTTAACTACGTTCGCGACGAAATTCTCGCAACCTACAAGCGGTTCACCACCGAACTGATTCCTCAGGCAAAGCTGGACGCGACGCGCTCGCGCCTGCGCTACAGTTTTGCGATGGCAATGAACAGCTCCGACGCGATAGCGGGCACGCTTGCTCCGTTCATCTCCTTGCGCCGGACACCGGACACAATTGATAAGTTGGCGACTCTGATGGATACGATTACACCACAGGACGTGCGCGATATTGCTGCGAAGTATTTCAAAGACGAAAACCGCACGATCGTCACACTTGCGACTAAGCCAAAAGAGTCGGCGAAAAACGACGCGAAGGAGGGCCAGAAGTAATGAGACGCCCAACCCTTAGTTTGTTTATCGCAGTTCTCTTTTTATCGACGCTCGTGTCACCGTCAGCGCTCGCCCAAAAAACACCAGCTATGGCAAATATTCCCCGAGTTGTTGTTCCCAACCGTTCGCCGCTCATCTCCTTTCGCTTCATCTTCAACACGGGCGCGGCATCGGATCCTAAAGGCAAAGAAGGCCTGGCCGCACTCACTGCTGCGTTGCTGGCGCAGGGCGGCACGCGAACCATGACCTACGAGCAGATAGTGGAGGCCATGTATCCGATGGCCACCGGGTTTGGTTGGCAGATCGATAAGGAGATGACCGTTTTCTCCGGCACTTCGCACATCGACAATGTGGCCAAATACTATGGGCTGATCAATCAAATGCTTCTTGATCCGGGTTTTCGCGAGGACGACTTTACGAGGCTCAAAGCTGACGCTATGAACTTCCTCAAAGTTTCCCTGCGCGAAGGCAACGATGAAGAGCTCGGCAAAGAGTATCTCTACAACATTCTGTACGACGGACATCCTTACGAACATCACAACATGGGCACACTCGGCTCGCTGCAAAAGTTGACGCTTGACGATGTGCGCGCGTTCTACAAAGACAACTACACGCAGGCGAATCTAGTGATTGGCCTCGCGGGGGGATATCCGCCGGATCTTCCGGGCAAAGTTGGAACTGACTTTTCAAAACTGCCCGCGGGCCAGCCGCGCACTGCGAAATACGAAACACCAAAACTCGCGCCGGGTATGCAGATCTCGCTCGTGAAACGCGAGACGCGGGCCACCGCCTTGTCGCTCGGGTTCCCTCTCGAGGTTACACGGGCACACAAAGATTGGCCGGCGCTGGCAGTCGTTGCGTCGTATTTTGGACAGCATCGATCCAGCAACAGTTATCTTTATCAAAAGTTGCGTGAGGCCAGAGGCTTAAACTACGGAGACTACGCCTACATCGAATACTTTCCGCGCGGCATGTTTCAGTTCACGCCCGATCCGAACCAGGGACGTTCGACGCAGGCTTTTCAGATCTGGATTCGTCCGGTTGTTCCTGAGAACGGACACTTCGTGTTGCGGGCTGCGCTTTACGAATACGACAAGCTGGTGCGTGAAGGCATGACCAAAGAGGCATTTGAAGCTACGCGCGAGTTCCTGACGAAGTACAACAACATCCTTACTCAAACGCAGGGTGCGCAACTTGGCTATGCGCTCGACAGCCGCTACTACAACATTCCCGACTACGTGCCTTACATGCGGGAACAGTTGGCGAAGCTAACGCTGGACGACGTCAACAATGCGATTCGCAAGTATCTTAAGTCAGACGCGATGCGCGTGGTGATCATCACCAAAGACGCTGAAGGACTGCGTGATGCGATCCTCAGCAACCGGCCATCGCCTATCACTTACAACTCGCCGAAACCAAAAGAAATCACTGACGAGGACAAAGTGATTGAGACTTACAAGATCAACGTCAAGCCCGAAGAAGTTGTGATTGTGCCGGTTGAGAAAGTATTCGAGTAGTGGCGCGGAGTTTTTAAAGGCGCGAAGGGCTGACAGTCAATAGCCACGACCGTCAGGTCGTGGAACAAAATCGCCGTTAGATCTTGAGCCCGAAGGGCCGACAGTCGTTATTTTTGACTGCCGGCCCTTCGGGCCTTTCTTCCAAAAGTGCAGTGCGGTCCTGATCGTGGCACGGGCATCTTGCCCGTGCTGCATGGGCGAGACGCCCATGCCACTTTACTGAGCACTGCGTTCGCCGGGTTTAATCACCCGAGTAGTTCCATCTGCAAACCTGACGATGTGCGTACCGTCGGCCGAGCGAAAGAATTGAGGTGCGACGGCAGGCGAACTGTAACTGCGTTCGGCCGGAGCAGACGCGGTGGCATTGCCGGCGATTTCCAAAGTGGGAAAGCGAATGCTTGGGACATCGACCCTGCGCTTCGCCGGCCGTGGCGTTGACGATGCCGGAGCGGTTCGTGATTCGACGGGTGCATGAGCGCGCGCAGGTTTCTGAGTCTCGCTATTCTTGACTCCGTTTTCAACCGGCAATTTAGCTTTGGTAGTTGGCGTAGAGCTGTTGTTTAAGCTGCGCGGCCGTTCCGATTTGCGCAGACTGGCCGGTTGGCGCTCAACCACGGATTGTCTGGCTGGCGACACGACGTTGTCTTCCAGCGCCGACCATTTTTGCGACCCATAGAATACGCCCGCGCCACACAAGACGAGAGCGACGAGCGACGCAGTGATGGCGCCCGGTCCAAATCTTCGCGCGGACGCGACCATTGCCATGTTCACCTGCAGTCCATCGACCGAGCCGAATGTAGTTGGCGGAATATCTGCATCATTCACGCGTGTCGACGAAACTGAAACCACACGTGCTACGGGCACGTTGCGGCCGACACGGCGCAGTGCCTCGCGAAAATAAGTTGCAGTCGCATAACGATCTTCCGACTTCTGCGCCATCGCTTTGTTGAGAATACCTGCGATTTCCGGACCAACAGCGGGATTTACTTCGTCTGCGGGCCGGAGCGGATCTGTTTCAGAATTGATCAGGGCCGAAGCGCGAACGAGTGCATCAGGCGGTTTGATACCGGTCAAGAGGTGATAGAGAGTCGCTCCGAGCGCGTAAATGTCGCTGCGCGCATCTGTTCGTTCATCTCGAATTTGTTCGAGCGGTGCGTAATGTTTCGTGTAACCGAAAAACGCACGAGATGCCGTAACGGACGTATCCGCGTGCTGGGCTTTGGCCAAACCGAAATCAAGCAGTGCAATTTGTCCGGTCGCGGTGAGCTTTAGGTTGTGCGGCTTGATGTCACGGTGAATCACCTTGCGATCACGTGAGTGAAGATAAATGAGCGCGTCGAGCAACTGGTCCGCCCAGGCAATCACCTGGTCGCGTGGAAACGGTCCGGGTTGTTGCGCGATGATCTTAGCGAGGTCAACGCCGCCGATGAACTGCATCACCAAAAACGCGCGATGGCCTTCCACGAAATGATCGCTGACTCGCGGCAAAGCAGGGTGCTGCATGCCGGCTAGCAGTCGAGCTTCATGTTCAAATTGTTTGCGAGTCGAAGCGTCTGTGGAAAGTGTTTCTTTCAGCGCGATGGTTATGCCCAGCCGTTCGTCTACAGCTTCATAAACGGCGCCCATGCCACCCCTGCCGAGTAGACGGACTATGCGATAGCGTTCTTGTAGAAGGCTGTTGGGGGAAAGCGGGCTAGGCGTCTCCGCCATGTGTTCGTGAGATTGTGTCATTTACGTAAGCTCCGTGCAGCCGGGGCAAAAGACCGCAATAACAGATATGGATAGCGTGTGACAGAACCCGCGGGGCGACTTTACAGGTTTTGTTGAGGTGGGGCGCGAACCGTGTTCGCTAAGGAAACTAAGTCAGTCGAGGTGGTGACTAACTCAGACGTTAGAAGTATACGACACTGGCATCTACGCAGACAAGAAGTCCCTTGGAAACGCCGGACGAGAAACCTAAGGAATGATCCAGCTAGTCGCCGCCGGCGCCCGCGCGGACCTTCTCTTCGTGCCGCGCACGAGTCTCAGCAGTAACCGCCGGTGTCTCTTCTTCGCTGCGACGCGGACGTGCAAAAGCCGCTCGAATGCTCGCAGGTATCGTCGAGACTTTCCTCCATCGTGCGGTATGACGAAGGTCGTCTAACAGCGAATAGACAACCGGAGTGGCAATCAAAGTCAGTAATAACGAAAGCGTCTGGCCGCCAATCACAACGATTGCAATTGAACGTCGTTCCTCTGCTCCCGGGCCAGTGCCGAGCGCAAGTGGCATCATGCCGGCTACGAGCGCGAGCGTTGTCATCAGAATCGGGCGCAACCGGTCGCGGTTACCTTGCATAATCGCTTCATAACGATCGATTCCCCGCGCGCGCAGGTTGTTCATGTGATCGATCTGAAGAATCGAATTCTTTTTCACGACCCCAAACAAGACGAGTATTCCCAGGGCCGAGTAAAGGTTTAACGTGTCGCCCAACAGCCATAACGACAACAAGGCAAATGGCACCGACAATGGCAGGCTCAGCAAGATCGTGATCGGGTGAGTTGTGCTTTCAAACTGCGACGCCAGGATCATGTACATGAAGATGATCGACAGAATGAATGCCCAGATGAACTCACCAAACGTCCGTTCCAGCTCGCGCGCCCTACCTGAAACTGTGGTCGTATATGCCGCAGGAAGGTTCATCTCAGTGACGATTCCTCGCATCGCGTTGATACGGTCGGCCAGCGCGTAACCCGGTGCTACAGAAGCGCGCACCGACACCTGCCGCTCGCGATCCAGTCGATCGATACGGGATGGACTGGTCTCGCGCTTGATATTCACAAGATTATCGAGGCGCACTAAGCCGCCGCGCGCTGATGGAACATAAAGACGACTGATGGCGCCTATGTCACTCCGATCCTGCTCAATCAAGCGCAATTGAACATCGTAGTCTTCGTTGACCTGTTCATCCCTGAACCGCGACGCTTCTTCGTCGCCACCAACCATCACGCGAAGACTGTTAGCGATGTCTGAGGTACTAACGCCCAAATCAGCCGCACGCGCGCGATCAATCTCGACTCGCAACTCGGGTTTGTTCAATCGCAGCGAAGTGTCGGCATCAACGATTCCGCCAACTTTCTCTGAGCGCTTGACGAGCTCATCCGCGTAACCAGACAGCGCGAAAATGTCGGGACCACGCAAAACGAAGTCGATGTCAAACCGCCCGCCGGCGCCAAAGTTGAATGACGGCGCGTTGCGCACACCAGCGCGGAGCGGCGCATATTTTTGTAGCCGCCGTCGCACCTCCTGCATAACGTCCTGCTGCGAGTAGTTCCCACGAAATGCTTTGAGTGGATTGCCCTTGCGCGTCTCGCGCCAAAGTCTGGAGAGCGAGAACGTGCGTTCCTCATGAGGCGCGATCCGCACGTATGCCCCTCCCTGGTTAACGCCGCCCAGGAACGACCCACCGACGTTTGATAGGATCAAACGCACACCCGGAGTCGCGAGAAGCTCCTTCTCTATCGCCTGCATGCCTTCATTCATGACAGCCAGGTTCGTTCCTTCCGGTGCGTTGATGTTCACTTCAAATTCTGCTTCATCAACATTTGTAGGAATGAACTCCTGCTTGACTGACCGGTAAAGAGGAATACTGGTAAAGATAACTACGGCTGCAACAGCCGCGACTGCCAAACGATGCCGCATTGCGAAAGCGAGCAAGCGTGAGTAGCCTGCGTCGATCCACCGGTAGAAACCGCGACGTGACGCGGGCGCACCGTGACCGCTCTTGGCATCGTCAACCTTGATCAGTCGGGAACTCATCATTGGCGTCAGCGTGAACGAGACGAGCAAGCTGACGAGGATGGCCACCGCGGCCGTGATGCCAAACTGATAGAGGAACCGCCCTGAAATTGACGACATGAACGAGACGGGCAGGAAGATAACGACGAGCGAGAGCGTCGTCGCGAGAACCGCAAGTCCAATATCGCGCGTCGCCTCCTTCGCGGCTTCGCGCGCATCCATGCGCTTCTCTTCAATGAAGCGAAAGATATTTTCCAGCACTACGATCGCGTCGTCGATGACGACGCCGACCATCAACACTAACGCGAGCATGGTGACGCTGTTGAGCGTGAAGTCCAGCAGGCGCATCATTCCAAACGTGGAAATGACGGAACATGGAATCGCGACCGCCGCAATCAAAGTCGAACGCCAGGATCGCATGAACATGAAAACGACGAGGCTGGCAAGAATACTGCCGAGAATTAAGTGTGTTTCGATCTCGTGAAGCGCCGACTCGATGTATCGCGACTGGTCGCGAATTATTTCCATCTTCACATCGGCGGGTAATTGCGCGACGACGCGTGGGAGTTCCTTCTTTATACCCTCGATGACTTCAATTGTGTTGGATCCCGATTGTCGCCGTATCTCCAACGACACAGTGGGAACACCGTTCAAACGCGACAGTGAACGCTGCTCTTTGGTTCCGTCCTCGACCCGACCAACTTCTCGTAGCTTTACCGGCGAACCGTTAATCGTGGCGACGACGAGCTCTTCAAACATTTTCGGATCGACGTAGCGCCCGAGAGTGCGCAGTACCAGCTCTTCGCGGCCGGTATTGACGTTTCCACCCGGCACGTCGGCGTTTTGCCGATTGAGCGCGTCACGAACCGCAGTAATTGGAATTTGATAAGCCGCAAGCCGATCAGCGTCTATCCAAATGTTGATGGCTCGCTCGAGTCCGCCAACAACGCGAACTTCACCGACGCCTCCGACGCGTTCGAGCTGAACACGCGCAGTCTTGTCAGCCAGCTCTGTCAGCTCCCTGATTGAACGATCAGCCGCGAGCGAAAGCGTGAGCACGGGCGTGCTGTCGTTGTCGAACTTCTGGACCACCGGAGGCGTGGCGTCTTCAGGCAGGCGTCTGCCAAGCGTGCTGACGCGATCACGCACGTCCTGGGCGGCGGTATCCAGATTTCTATCGAGTTTGAATGTCGCTATTACCAGCGAGGTGCCCTGGCCGGAGATGGAACGCAGCTCGTCAATGCCATCAACGGTGTTGACGACTTCTTCTACCTGCTGCGTGATGAGGGATTCAACTTCTTCGGGAGAGCCACCGGGTAAACCGATGCGTACGCTAACGGTAGGCAAATCGACCGAAGGAAAGCGATCGACGCCCAAACTGAAGAAACTTGCCGCGCCGACAACCACCAACGACAACACGATCATCGTCGCGAACACCGGCCGCCGTATGCATATTTCAGCTAGCTTCTGCATTACTGTACAACTTCGACTGCCTGACCTGATTGTAAGTTGCCGGGTTCGACCACGACTTGATCGCCAACGTTTACGCCCGCGACTATTTCAGTCCATTCTCCTAATCGCCTGCCCGTGGTGACTGGTTTTTCCAATGCCTTTCCGTTTTGCACGAGTATCACTTTTTCGATACCGGCAAACGTAACAATCGCGTTACTCGGCACGGTCACCGCCATCTTCGCATCGTTGGTAACGATCTGGGCCCGTGCGAAAGCGCCCGGTCGCAAACGTCCGTTGTTTCTGACGTCGGCTTCAACGACCAACATCCTGGTTTGCTGCGCAATCACTGGACTCAGACGCATGATCTGTCCCACGTAGACATTCGCATCACCATCGACGGTGACGCGGACGTTCTGTCCTGACCGAACATTCGTCGCGTCACGTTCAGGTACCTCCGCACGCAACCGCAACGGATCCATTTTCACGATATCGACTACAGGAGCGCCGGCCGCAAGATACTCGCCTACGCTGGCCCGTTTCTCCTGCACGATCCCGTCCATCGGCGCATAAACCGCCGTGTCGGAAAGTTGCTGTTTCGCAAGTGCCAGTTCCGAACGTCGTTGCGCAACCACAGCCTGACGATTACGAATCTCTTCGATCGCATCCTGGTACCGGCTCAGAGCAACTTTATATGCAGCATCAATCGAGTCGAATTCTGATCGAGCAACTACGCCTTGCTCAACCAGCTGCGCAGCCCGGTTGCGGCTGACACGTGCCTCATCGAGAACGGCGCGCGCTTGTCTAACTGTGCCCGTCTGTTCGGGGCTGATTCGATCGTCTCTTCCTTCCGGAGATAAACCGACGCGAGCCCGTGCCTGCGCGAGCGATGCTTCCGCCTGCTGCACTCGCAGGTTGTAATCCTGAGGCTCGACCTGGGCTATCACCTGGCCGCGCCGAACAACGCTACCGAGATCCACAGTTATTGTGCGCAACCGTCCGGGCACCTTAGCGCTCGCGGTGGTCTGATCAAAAGCGGCCAGGGTTCCATTGACAGTAACCTCTTCACCAAACGGCGTCTCTTCCACACGCGCCGTCTTCACCTGCCTGGCGGCCTTCGAGTCTCCTTGCCGATTCTGACGCGCGGACGCGGGATAATCGCTCTTGCAGGCCGAACTAAACACTGCAGTCATAAGTAGCGTGACCAGCGCACAAATGGAAATCTTCGAATCAAGGTTTGGCTGCTTAATACTAATCATTACCTGTCACAACACTGGTTGATCCCGGAAAAGCTATTGAATTTGGCTAGTTTAGCACGCAGACTGCTCATCTGATTAATGGCTGCCGCCGACAATAATCGTCTCCGTGACAAGCAAAACTCTCATCAGCACTGCTCCCAGCGCCGTGTTACCTAATGCGTACTCGCATGATTCGGGCGGTTGGTTTTACTTGGGCGGGCGAACTCTTACGACGATAGATCTGTCTCGCCGGTTGTCTGATCCAACCGACCAAATGTTAAGCCGCGCGCAGTGATTCAATCACCAACGCGCGGCCCTCTCTCATTTCCCATCAACTACCCGCCGAAGCTCTTCCTGATCAGATACGAAGCCTTGATAAAGAACGTACGGCTGTTTCGTCGAAAGCCCGGCACCAATTCAGTCGTAAACGGGTTGGGGCTGTTGTAGTTCATGTCGTCGTTGTAGCCGACGTAAAAGGATGTTCCCGGGCTTGGCGTCCAACCCATCAGCGCCTGCGTTCGCATCCTCGAATTCAACGTGTTGTAGTCGAGAATAAGACGCGCAAAGGTCGCTTTGGTGAATTGATAGGTCGCACGGCCTGTCAAAATATTGATATTGAAGGCGACCCTTCCCGTGTCGTATCTGACTAATTTCTGGCTCGTCAGATTAAGCTGCGTCCGGAGTTCATTGGTCGGTTGATACGTTACGCCGCCGGTAAATTGGTAAAGGCGACCGCGGCCGGGATCGAGAGGCGCGCTCTGACCGAGCAACAACGCTGCCGGGCTTACACGCGGGTACTTGCGGCCATTCCCAAAATCGAGGTCCATGTGGCCGAAGCGATAAGTCATCTGCGCGTTAAACTGAACTTTCTTGCTGTAGTTTGAACCACCGTACACAGACAGATGGTGCTTCATGGTTGAACGTTCATTGTCTTCACCATAAAACGTGCACTTGTCGGCGACTGCGAAAGGATTGCACGGACGCGCTTCGCGCGTAGCGCCAAACTCTTTGTCGAACAGCCTCTCGTAAGCTGGTTCCCACCACACACCAAAATAACTACTGCGCGGCAACGCCAATTCGATCAGGTTTTCCGTCTCCCAGATGTACATCTGGCCGCGCCAGTTGTAGTCGATATGGGTGAAGTTGTGGACGTGATACGAGATGATCTTTTTCTTCGGGCTCTGTTCGGAGTTGTAACGGAGGTAACCGTAATTGAAATTGGAATCGGTGCGGCCGACAAAACCAACGTCGGCGCGATAGTCCTGGGTGTAACCGTCGCCGCCAAACTCCCAGCCCCAGTTTCTGCCTGAACGAGAATAAAGAGTGTTGTAGGCGAACCCGTTGCCGGTTCTGTATCTATTTATGCCGTCGTCCGGATCGAAAAAGAAGTTTCTTGAGTTTGACCCGATTGCCTGAAACGACCACGTGGTCTGCTTGTTAAGCCGGAAGCGTCCATCAACCGACACCAGTTGATTGTGTTTTTCGATGAAGTTGTAAGAAGTAGCGAGAAGCCCAAGCGAGTTTTCCTTGCCGATGTCACGCTTCATGCGAAGCACACCGATGTAGGCGTTCTTATCGAGGAAGCGGAAGTTGTTTGGGTTTAGGCGCTCGTCACCAACAAAACTGCCCGGACCATTGTCGCTGGCAGCCATAATGCCGAACGTGTTGCGTCCCTTCTTGCCGGTGAGTTTCACCGCTGCGTCAGGATCGACGATCGCGCGCGTATGGACAGCAGTAATCGGTGTCCGGAAAATATCGATGCCTTCGAGAAAGAAAGGGCGCTTCTCCGCAAAGAAGATCGGAAACCTTTGGTTTGCGGTGACCACAAGTTGATCGGCTTCAACCTGCGCAAAATCAGGATTGAGCGCCAGATCTAATGTTAGCGCTGAGCTGGGAGTAAACTTCGCGGTCAGACCGGGATCAAGCTTAACCGGTTCATTTACGATGCGGCCTGGATCCGGAGCGCCAACAGGCGGTGTAAACGATCGGACGAACTTCCCGCTTTCCGAGACTGTCAAACTTGGGATCAGCTCAATCGTGCGCTCAACGGAAATGCCCTCAAGACCGGTAAGGTGGCCTGCCTGACTAAGGTCGCTGGAAATACTCCGCGAAAAAGGCATCCACGAATCGAGTTCTCTTTCAAAACGTTGTATGCGACGAAAGAAGTGTGCCCCCCACAGTTTTCCCTTCCCCGCTTCATATCTGAGCGACTTAAAAGGTATCGCTATTTCAACGAAGTAGCCGTTTGGTTGAATCGTTCCCTTCGATTCGAATAAGAGGTCAACGCTAAAGTCTTCTCCCGAACCCTCCGTAATGACACCATCGCCCTGGATTCCCAGAGGATTGAAAAACATTTCAAACGCTTTGCGCTGGTCGTTGAAGGTATCGAGAAAGAACCCGACATAGTCGTCCTGGAAAATACTGTCACGTTTGGCGACGGTGGATCGAATCTTGTCGGGCTCGTCGAAGGCGCGGAAGGCGATATAAAGAAACTTCGAGTCGTAACCAAGAAGCACTTCGGTAGGCTTCGACGGTGGCAGATTGTCGCCGGGCTGAATTTGATAAAAATCCTTGAGCACCGCGGCGTTCTGCCATACCGGTTCGTCTATTTTTCCATCGATAACGGGCGCGCTCTCGAAACGCGGAATCGTTACAGGGTTTGCTTTTTCTGGTGGAACAACAAAACCAGGCTTGCCGCGGGCGCCTGCGACCATTGGGCCTGACTCAGGAGAAGCGGCCGGCACCGGCGTTCCGGCTGGCGCGGGCGTCGTTGAAGTTGCTGCCGGCGAGGATGCAGGCGTGGGTGTCGCGCCCGCGGATGTTGCAGGAACATTCGACTGGCCCATCGCAGCAGACAGACTAAAGGCGACGAAGATAGCAACTAATAATGACTTCATTATGGAACCGTGTTTTGGCTTGTAGCCCTAATCACCGGAAATCGGATAACGTCGGTGATATGACGAAATAGGCGAAGCTGGTGTTAACTTGCGATGGGGGAGATCCGATAGTTGTTTTGATTTGCCCGCTTTGCTGCCCCGTGAGGCAGCTTTAGAATCAACGAAAGGTCCAGATGGTTGCCTAAAACACGGAAAATCGAGTTGACCTCTCGTTGATCATCCCTCGGTTCTTTTCTGCCGGTTTATTTGATGACGCCGAATTGAATGCTTAACTCGAAAAGGAAACACACAGCGACTCAACTCTTATGAACGTCACTGACCATGTAAAGTTCCAGATTTCCTCGACAGAAACAGACCAGAAGGAGTCTGGATCAGAAGCGACTGACGCCGCAAAAAAGCTGAATGAAAGCATTTTTATGCGCGCGTGCCGGCGTGAGGTAGTTCCATACACACCGGTATGGCTTATGCGCCAGGCCGGACGTTATATGAAGGAGTATCGAGACGTCCGCGCAAAGACGGGTTTTCTGGAGTTATGCAAGACGCCTGCGCTTGCGGCAGAGGTGACGGTGACAGCCGCAGAGCGACTCAATGTCGATGCGGCGATCATCTTTGCCGACATTCTATTAATCCTCGAGCCACTCGGTTTGAATCTCGAGTTCGCGCGCGGAGAGGGTCCGGTGATTCACAATCCCGTCCGAACGAAGTTTGATGTTGAAAAGCTCCGAGAGCTTGGGGATGTGCAGCCTCTTGATTTCGTGTTCGAAGCAATCAGGCAAACGCGCGCGGCACTCCCCACCGGTCTTCCGTTGATTGGTTTTGCGGGGGCGCCGTTTACGTTAGCTTCCTACATGATCGAGGGTGGCGCTTCCAAAAACTACATCCACACAAAGTCGCTGATGTACAACGACGCCGGCGCCTGGCACGAGATGATGTCACTCGTCGCCCGCGCACTGGTGAAGTATCTGAATGCTCAGATTGAAGCGGGAGCACAGGCAGTACAGTTATTTGATTCGTGGGTAGGCGCGTTAAGTGCTGACGACTATCGCGAATACGTGCTGCCGCACACGTGCGACGTAATCGCCCAGCTCAAACCGGGCGTACCCGTCATTCACTTCGGGACCGGCACCGCTGCTTTGCTTGAATTGATGCGCGAGGCTGGTGGCGACGTGATTGGAATAGATTGGCGCGTGCGTCTGGACCAGGCGTGGCAACGAATTGGCTACAACCGCGCGATAATGGGAAACCTCGATCCGGTTACTCTCTTTGCTGATGTCGCTAAACTACGTACGCATGCGCGACGCATCCTCGATCTTGCCGGCGGCCGACCAGGTCACATCTTCAATCTGGGCCACGGGATTCTCCCCGAGACACCCGTGGAAAACGTTATCGCACTTGTCGACATGATCCACGAGATGAGTGCTCGTTAATTCGATTCCCCCCTCCTGTTTCCGGTGTTCGGTACGCACATTGCTGCCCAACCTTGTAACCCGATTCGAGTTCTAAAAGTATACGGATAGAGAGGTGACGATATGGGACTATTCGACAAGATGTTCGGACGAGGTGCTGCTGATTCCGAACAACAACAAGGCGCGCAGCAGCGTTTCAACGAACTCAAGCAAAAATACCAACCTGCGCTTAACCTCGCAGACCAGCAAAACATCCAGTTTCTTAATCTGCACATCCAAGACAATAAGCTGTACTTAAAGGCTACGGCCCCGTCCGAAGAAGCAAAGAATAAGTTCTGGGATCAATTGAAGCTGATTAACCCTAATCTCGACGATGTGACAGCCGATCTCTCGGTCGATCAGAGTCGAGCGATGGCAGCGGCGGCGGGTGGCGCCAGCGGATCAGGAGGTCAAAGCTACAAGGTAAAATCCGGCGACAACCTGTCTAAAATCAGCAAACAGTTCTACGGCAACGCCGGCGAGTATATGCGGATCTTCTACGCTAATCGCGACAAGTTAAAAGATCCGGACATGATCCAGGTTGGCCAGGAGCTTGTTATTCCGCCGGACGACAAGGCGTAACCACGACCTGCCTAGTTGGAGGCTCCCCCACCTTTGTTCCAGCAACAGGCGCGATTGTTTGTCGCGCCTGTTTCCTTTTAACCGACTGGCCTCGATCGGTCTACATAAACGCACGACCGTCGATACTACCTCACAACACCGCGAAATCGTTGACATACGCCGCGGCGGTCTATAGACTGCCACCGCTTCAACGCAGTTAGTTCTTTCGCCTCAGCGTTCGTCTGAGAGCGAAACCAAACAAAATTCCCACACCCATGCGTCGCAATCCTGGGCCATGGACTGTGTTTACAGTTCCGCTATTCGTATCAAGCAGATGTTCTCGGTCCGCCTAAGTGCCGCTTTTCCTTCTTTGAGTTGCGGCCCAACCCAAGGCGTCGGCCTGTTTTTTAAACCCCAACTCACGTAAGGAGCAAGAATGAAACACAAGTCACCATCCGATACCCGTTCTACAAAGAACCCGCAGAAGACCAGGAGGAGACGGACCAGATTCGCTGTGGTCGCAGCTTTGTTTGTCAGCGTCGCATTTGCAGGGACCTTCGCGCTCCCGCGAAACACCTCACAAGCGTCTCAAAAGAAATATCGCGCAACTAAACAGATCATCCGGGACGAGGCGACCGGCCAGCGTCGCTTACCTACCGATGCAGAAGTGACCGAACTCGTGGACCAGATCGGCGCCCTCACCAATCGTTCTGAAGAAGGACTCGTCGTACAAGAACGCGCCAACGGCGTCCAGGCCATTGACCTGCAAGGGCGTTTCGGCGGTGTGACCCTCGGCCGGGCCAGTGAGGACGGAACGATGGAGACCCGCTGTGTCTTTAGTCTCGAAGAGGCCGAAGACTTCCTTGGTCTCGAAGAGAACTCAGCACAATAAGGGAGAACCACAATGCGAAAATACATTTTCAATTCAAAGCGTTTCGTACTTCTTTTCGCGATGTTGTTGGTTCTCGCTTGCTCGGGCAGCGCCTTCGCAGCAGCCACAATCGTGATCATCAATATCGATGGGCCCAATGAGGGCTTTAACGATCCAACCGTAGTAGCTCCAGTTGGCGGCAACGCTGGCACTACCAGAGGACAGCAACGCCTGATCGCTTTCCAACATGCGGCAAGCATCTGGGGCTCCACACTAGACAGCAATCAGATTATTCGCATTCAGGCGGCGTTTAATCCCCTAGCGGCCAACGTGCTCGGCCAGGCTGGAGCTACGTTTGTCTTTCGCGACTTCGGCGGCGCGGGTCTCTATCCAGGCGCGGAGTTTCCGGGGACTTGGTATGGTTCAGCACTAGCCGACAAGCGTTCCGGCGTTGAGTTAAACGGCACAACTCCCGACATCGCCGCTACCTTCAACAGCAACTTCAACTTTTATCTTGGACTCGACGCTAATCATGGGCCGCTTAATGACCTGGTGACCGTGTTGCTGCACGAGTTTGCTCACGGCTTGAATTTCCAAACGTTCGTCAACGCCGCCTCCGGCGCAAACCTCGCCGGGTTTACAGATATTTATGCCCGACACTTGTTGGACACGAGCACGGGACTCCATTGGAACGAGATGACGCAAGCCCAACGGCAAGCAGCGGCAGTGAAATTCGGTAGAGTCGTTTGGGATGGCGCGACAGTAAGGGCCGGTGTGCCGGTTGTGTTATCGCTGGGCGCTCCGGAAGTGAGGGTTAATTCGCCTGCGGCAATCGCAGCACAATACCAGTTTGGTACTGCGGCCTTCGGCCCGCCGGTGGGAACCCCAAATGTAACAGCCAATATCGTGGCAGCTGTGGATCCAAATGATGTTGCCGGTCCAGCTACGACGGATGGATGCAGTGCATTTACAAATGCTGCGGCTGTTGCGGGAAAGATCGCTCTAATTGAACGTGGCACTTGCGGATTTGCGCAAAAGGCACGAAACGCCACCAACGCCGGTGCGGTTGCTGCGATTATTTACAATAACGCTGCGAACGCGGGCGCGGCTGCTGCCGGCATGGCCGATGACGGTATTAACGGTGCATTCGTTACCATTCCCACGGTCAGTATCAACCGACCCGATGGGCTCGCTATTGTGGGCCAACTGGGCGGCGGTGTGAACGCAACGATCGCCGTCAATCCAACCATTCGCGCGGGGGCAGACGCCCTGGGCCGTGCGCGTTTGTATGCGCCTAGCATAGTGGTTGGGGGATCGTCGATATCACACTTTGATACCGTCGCGAGCAGGAACCAACTCATGGAGCCGGCAATCAATCTTGACCTGACTCACAGCGTCAAGGAGCCCGAGGATCTTACGCTAGCACTACTGCGAGACGTTGGTTGGTTCCCGGATCCGGACCTCGACGGCTTGGCCGACAATCTTGACTGCGAACCAAACTCGAACTTCGCACCCACCGTCGTTATCGATGGCTGCGATACTGGCGTGCCCAACTTGTTCTTCACAAGCGGCTGCACGCTTTCAGACTTCATCGCTCACATCGCTGACGGCTCTAGTAATCACGGCAATTTCGTGAGCGGGGTCGCGCACCTGACTAACGCCTTGAAGCAGGCAGGATTCATCACTGCGGCGCAGAAGTCGGCAATACAAAGCTGTGCTGCCCAGGCAAATACTCCGTAAGAGTCGGACGACTCTGAATAACCACAAAGCAGGGGCCTGATCGCCCCTGCTTTTGTTTGAACATTCTGAGCGGGATATCCACGCGATTGGAAGAGCCGGGATGTCCGGCCAGCAGCAGGCTCCAGAAAATTTGACTTCCTACTTCCCGTAGACTAACTTCACACCCATACAGGACCTCGGCTAATCAGCGACTTCTCACAAGGAGCTTTCACAATGAAATTCGCCCGGCGTTTGCCTCTCTTTCTCAGTCTCATCATTCTCATGGGTTTTGGGACTACAGGCTCACAACAATCTTCTACAGCGCGCGCCGAAAGGATCATCGATCCGGCGTGTGTCTCCATTTGCACAATCGAGATGCAGAACTGCTTTAATTCAGGCGGTAAAAACGGACAATGCCTTGGCGTTTACTATCGCTGCGTCGCGCATTGTGCCAGGTAATCGCGCTAAGCCATTCACTTCTCGGAACTCAAGAGGAAGCATTTCGTTGCTTCCTCTTTTTGTTTGTCCAAAATGGCCCTCTTCATCACCTATGTTACGATTTCAAACTGAACCACTTCCTTATGACGGACATGCTCGTAAACCTTCTGAAGCTGCCGTCGCGCGACGCGACTCGCAAGGCAATGAGCGAGATCGGCATCGACCTGCGCCGCGCAAATCCTTTTGAAATCACCCCCGTGCTTGAATTCGTCGAACATCACTTCTCGATAGCCTGGGCCGACGAGATTTCAGTTGGTTTTGCCAACAAGCCGGTGTCGGTGTTCGTTGCCGTTTCGGAGGGTACAATAGTTGGGTTCGCCGCTTATGAATGCACACGCAGAAATTTCTTTGGACCAACCGGCGTGCTGGAGAATATGCGTAATCGCGGAATAGGCAAGGCGCTTCTACTGGAATGTCTCTGGGCCCTCAGAGAGAAGGGTTACGTTTACGGAATAATTGGCGGCGTTGGGCCCATTGAGTTTTACGAGAAAGCCGTGTCGGCAAAGTTGATTGAGGACAGCTCGCCCGGCATTTATCAAAACACTCTGAAGTAACCTATGAACCGCATCGAACAGCTTCCAGCTCAACAGACGAAGCCCGTCGAGCGGCTCCGCGCGCCGGGACCAAAGGGCGATTTTCTGCTGGGCGTGATGCGGGACTTTAATCGCGACTCGCTGAAATACATCGACGATGTGAGGAAGTATGGCGACGTTGTTCGACTTAGGTTTTTCTACCTAACCGCCTATTTCCTGTACAACCCAAACGACATTGAAAAAGTTCTCTCCACAAACGCCAAAAACTTCATCAAAGCGCGTTCGTTGCGCACGCCCTTCTTCCGGCGACTCGTGGGCCAGGGTTTGCTTACCAGCGAAGGTGAACTTTGGAAACGACAACGGCGACTGGCCCAGCCCGCATTTCATCGTCAACGAATCAGCGCCTATGCGGACGTGATGGTGGAATACGCGCTGCGAATGATGTCGACGTGGCGGTCAGGAGAAACCCGTGATATCTATCGCGAGATGATGCGGCTGACACTCGGAATTGTGGTCAAGACGCTTTTCAATGCAGATGTTTCCGGTGACGCCGACCGGGTGGGAACTGTGCTTTCGCAGATCGTCAAGCCTTTCGCCTCGCAGGCGTCATTGAAGTGGATTGCAGACAACCGGCTTCCCACCAAAACTCATCGCCGCTTCAATCAACTGGCAGCCGAGATCGACCAGATTGTTTATCGGATCATCAACGAACGGCGCGCGGAAGGTGGCGACTACGGTGATCTACTTTCGATGTTACTTGCAGCAGCCGACGAAGACGGCAGCCAGATGACGGACCTTCAGCTTCGTGATGAAGTGATGACTATCTTCCTGGCTGGCCACGAGACTACCGCTCTGACTCTCTCATGGACCTGGTATCTCCTCGCGCGCCATCCTGAAATTGAGCGGAAGTTTCATGACGAGTTAGACGAAGTGTTGGCGGGACGAACAGCGACGTTCGATGATTTGCCCAGATTGAAGTTTACAGAAATGATTGCGAAGGAATCCATGCGTCTTTATCCGCCGGCGTTCGGCTTAGGTCGCGAGGCGGTTGAGGATTGCGAGATTGGTGGTTTTCATATACCGCGCAAGTCTCAGGTGTTCATGTTTCAGTGGGCCACGCAGCGCGACGAGCGTTTCTTTCCAGAGCCGCATGAATTTGTGCCCGCGCGCTGGACCGAAGATTTTTCAAACACGCTACCCAAATACGCTTACTTCCCGTTTGGCGGCGGGCCGCGGACTTGTATCGGCAGTTCCTTCGCGATGATGGAAATAATTCTGGTGCTGGCAACGATTGGCCAACGGTTCAACTTCACTCTAGCCGAGAACAAGCAGATTAACGTGCTACCCGCGATGTCTTTGCGCCCAGCGTCGGCGGTGAAGGTTAAAGTGCACGAGCGCAAATGAGTCGGTCAAACGTAGATACTTGCAGTCGGGAAGAGGCGCTTGCGCCCGCTGTCTCGGTTCAACTTCACACAATTTGGCTGGAAAGAGCGGGCGCAAGCGCCTCTTCCCAACTTTGAGACATTCCAGCGCGCATCACCATTCTGTTGCTCTGCACATCCAGCAGTGCTTATTCCATCGCTCTCGCTATTCGGGCCCACTCTTCGACGGTTAACGTTTCAGCTCTTCGTTGCAGGTCGATTTCAGCGCGGCACAAAACAATGCTGGCCCCGCCGTTGCTCTTCACAATCTCCTGTAACGGTGACGGAGCCGTTCGTAGGTTATTGAGAATAGTCTTTCGTCGTTGCGCGAAGCCTGCACTGACGATCCGCCACAAAAGGTCTTCATTAGTCACATCGGCAACGAACTTCGTGCGTATCTTCAGACGCACGATGCTGCTCCAGACTTTGGGAGCCGGACGAAACGACCTGGGCCCGACGTCAAACAGCTTCTCCGCTTCACAGTAAGCCTGAACAAGCACAGACAAATAACCACGCTCGGATGAACCTGGCGCCGCAGTAATGCGTTCAACCACTTCCTTCTGCAACATCAAAACCATCTCAGTCAGGCATCGACGCTGTTCGATTAACTTTTGCAGAATCGCGGTGGAAACGTTGTAGGGAAGATTCGCAACTACGCGAGCGCTTACGGCGGGACGTATCGCCTCGCAGAAATCCACTGCCAGAGCATCTGCCTCAACTAGTTTCAGGTTGTCGCTGCGGGAAAAGTTTTGATTGAGAATTGGTATCAGCTCGCGGTCAAACTCAACTGCCACTACGCGACCAGCCCGGGCCAACAATCCAGTGGTTAATGCGCCATCCCCCGGACCAATCTCAACGATCGTCTCATCTTCACGAGGCCCAACCGCGTCGATAATGCGTTCGATTATTCGTTTGTCGGTTAGAAAGTTTTGACCGAATCGTTTGAGAGGACGAGGACGTGTTGAAGTTGAGCGAGGCGAGTCTGACAAATCTGCCATCGGCCTATTTCCTGTCCGACTGGCTTGGATAACCCGTAACTTCGATGTCGTCTCCGCGGCGTGTCACGACAACGTCTTCCAACCGGAATGCTTCGGCAAGCGTTTCAGCACCTTCGCCTGCAACCGCGGTTGGCGCCGTGCGACCGCCAATTATGATCGGAGCGACAAAGAATGAGACTTTGTTTACCAGACCGGCCGCCAGGAGATTGCCTGCGACCGTCGCCCCACCTTCGACGAGCACGCTTTGGATCGACCGGCGCCCCAGCTCTTGCAATACCTCATTGAAGTCGCGGCTGGCGACGCTGGTAACAACGTCCACTCCTCGTTCGCGCAATGCCGATGCCTGTTTTTCATTTGCGGAGGTTTCTGAAAAAACTATTACGGGCGCTTCAGTTGCTGTTTTCACCAATTGAGAATCAACTGGGAGGGCAAGCGCATCGTCAAGGACGACGC
Source organism: Pyrinomonadaceae bacterium (assembly GCA_963730985.1). Lineage (GTDB taxonomy): Bacteria > Acidobacteriota > Blastocatellia > Pyrinomonadales > Pyrinomonadaceae > PSRF01. The sequence goes on along the minus strand of CAVSTX010000004.1, from coordinate 460,388 downwards.
GAACCAGCGGTTGTCGTCTGTCTTTCCCGGAACGATCTGATAACAGTGGATCGTCGGCCTTCACAGTGCCCGCGCCAACCAGTATCGCGTCGTATTCGTGACGCAGTTCGTGCACACACACTCTGGATTCAGGACCACTGATCCAGCGCGAGTCGCCTGTGCGCGTCGCGATCTTTCCGTCAAGCGAGGCAGCCAGCTTTAAGTGAACGAACGGACGGCCAGTCTTCATGAAGTGAATGTATTTTTCGTTTAACTGCGCCGCTTCCTGGGCCATCAAACCCGTACGAACTTCAACATTCGCCGCACGCAAGTGCCGGAATCCCTGGCCGGAAACTTTGGGATTTGGATCTTCGATTGGAGCTACGATTCGAGCGATGCCCGCCTGGATCAAAGCGTCCGTGCACGGTGGTGTTCGTCCATGATGGGCGTGGGGCTCAAGCGACACATAGGCGGTTGCGCCTTTCGCACGCGAGCCTGCTGATTCGAGTGCGTAGGTTTCAGCGTGCTTCAGCTTGTCAAAAACATAAAAACCTTCGCCAACTATTTGGCCTGCTGTTTCGACTATCACGCAGCCAACCAACGGCCCGGGGCTAACCTGGCCCGTACCTCTCACCGCCAGCTCCAGTGCGCGATCCATCATCCGGCGATCCATCTCAGTCCATTCGCCGACTGCGTCTTCGACAATTGCCGTTGTCTGTGCCATCACTCGAAAAGACCGTTCACGTATTGCTCCGGATCGAATACGACCAAGTCGTCCACTTTTTCTCCAATCCCGGCGTAACGGATAGGCAGACCCAACTCGTTAGCTATCGCCACCGCAATGCCACCCTTGGCCGTTCCGTCAAGTTTAGTAAGCACGATACCGGTGACTCCAGCGACTTTCAAAAACTGGCGCGCTTGCTCAAGTCCGTTTTGGCCAGTGACGGCATCTACCACCAGCAGAGTTTCGTGCGGCGCGCCTTCAACCTCGCGTCCGGCAACGCGCTTCATTTTTTCCAGTTCAGCCATCAAATTCGACTTGTTGTGAAGGCGGCCGGCGGTGTCAACAATCAACACATCTGAGCCGCGCGCTTTCGACGCTTTCAACGAGTCGAATAAGACGGCGGCTGGATCAGTTCCCTGCTTCTGCTGAATTAGTGGGACACCGGTGCGCTCGGCCCAAATCGCAAGTTGATCAGACGCAGCCGCGCGAAACGTATCAGCGGCGCAAATCAACACGTCGTTGCCTTCGGCTTTGATTCGTTGCGCCAGCTTGCCAATCGTAGTGGTTTTCCCTACTCCATTCACGCCAACAATCATCATGACGTAAGGAGAAACATTTTCCGGCACGCTGGTTTCGCTTGCGACGCCTTTGCTTTCCGACTGGCGAAGTATTTGTAACAACTCATTCTTGATTGCTTGCTTAAGCGTGTCGAGATCGTTGATCTGCTTTGCGCGCCACTCCGCGGCGCACCGTCTCGAGAACGTGCTGCGTGGTAGCAACACCAATGTCGGCCGCAATCAACGCTTCCTCGAGTTCGTCCAGCAGATTTTCATCGATCTGCTTCAATCCCTGAAAGACTGTGTCGAGTCGCTCAGACAGCGTCTCTCGCGTAGCGGAAACGGCGCGTCTGAAGCGTGCGGAGAATTCCTGCTCGAGCGCGGCTTCCTGTGCCTGGAGCTCTTCGATCGACAGGTTGAGCCCCAACACGGACGTTTGAAACGGTGATCGCGATGGGACAGGCTTCTGGCGCGGAGCTTCAACAGGTAAAACTTGCGAGACGGCAGGTGCCTCGCGCGCATCGATCGATGGCTTGATTGAATGCGGCCTTGATTCGGCAGGTTGTCCAACCGGTAATTCAGCCGGCACAGGCGTTGGTCCACCGCCGGTTGGGACAGGCTCGAGGGCAGACGCCGGTACTGCTACGGGACGACTCGTCTCAGCTCGCTCCGACGCCGCGATTTTTGCGTCAGCCGATGGATCAGTGTCTTCACGTACCGCCGCATTAATGTTTAGCGACACAAACTGATCGCCGCTCTTGCGTTTCCAGAACAGTCCCATAGATTAGTCCATCGAGAATTAACGGTGTGAATTGAATTGTTGATTATAAAGGCAACAGCCGCGTCCTAACAAAAAGACGCGGCTGCGAACGGCATCAGGCCCAAAGGGCCGTCAGTCAGTAGCCACGACCGTAAGGTCGTGGAAGAGGTACACACAATTCCAGGCCCGAAGGGCCGACAGTTGTTCGCCCGCGGTCAGATTCCTGGCTTGGTCGTGTCGATAACTGACGGCCCTTTGGGCCTCCTGATCTGTGGGCCGGCGCGTCCACGACCTCACGGTCGTGGCTACTGACTGACGGCCCTTCGGGCCTGATGAGGAGCTTACGAAACTGCCAAACGGTCTGTTTCAGCGGCGTCGAACGCCAGCGGCGGAATCTTCGTCGCGCGGCTCTTCAACTTAACCGAGCCCGGCCGAATCTGCCCTTCGTTACAAGCCTCGACGAATGCTGCGACCACGCCAGGATCATAACGAGTGCCGATAAAGCTCTCAATACGCTGTACCGCGTCTTCAAACTTCATTGCCAGCTGATACGGCCGGTCGGTCGTCATCGCGTCGAATGTATCGGCCACGGCAACGATCTTCGCCATCAACGGAATCTCGTCGCCTTTCAGACCCTGCGGGTAGCCCTGGCCGTTGACCATCTCGTGATGCATGTACATGCCAGGAAGGAATTCTTTCATCGCCCCGATTTGCGACATGATCTTGTAGCCCTTCTGCGGGTGCTGTTTCATGATCGCAAACTCGTCGTCAGTCAACGCACTCGGTTTTTTCAGGATCTTGTCGTCGATCGAAATCTTGCCCACGTCGTGCAACAACGCACTAATTCTAATTTTCTCGCATTCCGGTTCAGCAAGACCCATACGTTGAGCGATAGCAACCGAGATTCTTGACACTCGTTCTGAGTGACCGCGCGTGTACGGATCTTTGCCGTCGATTGCGGCAGCGAGGCTCTTCACCGTTCCCAGGAACAGTTCGCGATTCTCGTCGGCCGAACGCTGTAAATCGTTGATATACGTCTCCAGCTGATCGGTCATCAGATTAAACGAGTCGCCGAGATGGCCAAGTTCAGTTCTGCTGCGCACGTTGATGCGTTTTGAAAAATCTCCTGAAGCAATGCGGTCTGCACCAATCGCCAATTCCTGAACTGGCTGCGTGAGTTTCTTCGCGAAGAAGAAACCGCTGATTAGTGCCAATAGCCCGGCGAAAAAACTTATCAGGAGCGTTTGCCGTCGCATGTCAGCTACGGAGGCGAGTGCAGCAGAGGCATCTTGAATCGAAATCACACCCAATCGTGAGTTCTTGTCCAGCTCAGCAGTCGCGTATGAGCCGAGCATTTCAATGTTTCGTCCATCGCGAACTAAAACAAACGGTTCAAGGGCTGACTGCACCTGTGCTCCCGACTCTTGCCAATCACGAACGACTTTAAGATCCGTCATCGGCTTTTCAGAGAACGCGACATTGGCCTCAGGATGCGCAACCGCACGGCCGTTATGATCAACTACGAAAACTACGGGCAGTCCGGCATCGAGTAACTCGCGCTCACTCCTTGATGTCGGTTGATGGACGGCCTCAAACACTTCCTGGAACGAAATGATTGCCACTACAGCAGCTACTACTTCATTGCCTGCCGGTCCACCCATGACGGGCGCGGCGACAGTAAGCGCCATCTCCTGACCTGATCGAATGATCTGTGGCCTGCCCACCACGATGCCTCGGCCACTCATCCTCGCCAACACCTCACTGACGCGGGCATCAACTTCGTCGCGTTGGATCACGTCCGGCTGAAACGCGCGATGTAGTTCACCACTCACCGGCCAGATAGCCAGGCCAATCAGATTAGGATCTTCCTCAAGTGTTTTTTGTAGACGTGAGTCGTAGCCTTTATCGTTTAGTGCCTGAATACCGCCGGCGATTTCGAAGGCACGCGCCAGTCCGGTCACTACGTCACGATACCGCTGCCCGTAGAGCTCAATTTGCCGGGCCTTGTCCTGAACCAATTGGGCCTGGTAACGCCCCTCAATTGAACGCAGTTCCTCCGCGCTGCGGCTGGAAAGCAGGGTGCCGGCCAAACCGAGCGGCAACAGGCCCACCAGGAGCAGAACTCCAAGAACGATGTATAGAAGGCGAACGCGTCCGGGCTTTTTCACGTTAGACTGTAAAGATTCCTAGGGAAAAGAGAGTTTCTCTTGGGAAGGTAGCTGGAGCGGAGCGGCCTAAATTGACCGCACTTTCATTATGTCGAGTAAACTTTGAGGTGTCAACGCGTTTGTTTAACCACGTTGACCTAGCCCCGCTTCCCCTCGGTGGTGTGTTTAATCGACTTAACCGGCCTCAGGCGCGTCTAAAGGTCGCGCAACCGCCCCGCAGAAATGCGCGGAAGTTAGTCGCGCCCGGCCCAGCCCGGCGCGGATGAAATGGAGACGCCTACGAGCGACGAGCAGATCGTAGAACGTGCTTTAACTGGTGACGCGGAGGCTTTCGGCGAGATTGTGGAGCGCTGGGAGCGAAGAATCTTCGCGCTTGCTTTTGGCATGCTCGGCCGAGAGGACGACGCTCGCGATGCAACCCAGGAGACGTTTCTGGCGGCGTTCAGAAATCTGCGCGGGTTCCGCGGCGACGCGAAGGTCTCGTCATGGTTACATCGAATCGCAGTAAACCAATGCATCACCCGGCAGCGTCGCGCAAAAGTTAGAAGCGAAACGAATCTCGATGATCAGGAAGAAAAAAATGCTGCGAGCCTTTCGACGCCGGTTCAATACTCGCCGGCGCGCGTGGCTGAAGCGCGAGAGTCGACCGTCGCGGTCAGACGCGCTGTGAATAGTTTGCCCCTGGACTTACGGCAGGTTGTAGTGATGAAAGAGTTTGAGGAGCTGACGTTCAAGGAAATTGCCGAAGCGCTCGATCTGCCGATCAGCACGGTGAAGAGTCGACTCTATACCGCGCTACGACAGTTGCAAATGAGGTTGAATAAGTTCAATTGATGAGTCGGCGTGAATTGGGAGCGAAAGAAATGAATGAAGACGTTCATGCTTTAAGTTGTAATCGTGAGGCTGACCTCGTTAGTTTTCTTTACGGAGAAATCAGCGAAACAGAGAAAGCCAACTTCCAGCGTCACATGCACGGCTGCGCTGAGTGTAGCAACCAGCTGGCGGAGTTTACGGGTGTGCACAACGCGATTAGCAACTGGCGAGACGAGTCGATCTTAGGCTCGCCGGCGGTGGCCGGTCGTGCGGCGAACAACGTCCGAAAGCCTTCAGCGATTGCTGCTTTGCGGGAGTTCTTCCATCTTTCGCCGGTTTGGCTAAAAGGTGCGGTCGCCGTTGCTTCACTGATCTTTTGTTTGCTGGCAGGACTGGCGATTATGAGATCGCGAAACACGGCGCCTCAGCCAGTTGCAACTAATCAGCCGGCTCAATCCCAACCCGAAAGCAATTCATCTTTAGAAAGAGACGTGGAAAAAGCGAGTGCAATTAAGGAACAACCGGCTCTGGCCACAGCCGGTGAAAACCGTTCGACGATTCAGTCTCCAAAGCAGAACGTGATGCCCAGACGCGTCCACGTTGCGGCACAGCGCGCAAACAAAAAACAATTGCTTACCAAGGCTGAACGCCAGGAGTTGGCCGCAGATTTAAGATTGATTGACTCGGGCCGCGAAAGCGATCTGGAGTTGTTGAGCGATCGGATCAATCAGTAAACTTTTCAGAGGCTATTATGAGAATCAAACGAATTGCCACGACGTCACTTGCTGTGATGAGTTTCGTACTTGGAACTTGTGCTGTTCTCGCGCAGACTCCGGAGCCGCCGCCAGTCCCTGTTCAACCGCAGCAACGACGGTTCGCGGAAGATCCGATCCGGCAATTGAACCTTACCGTGGCGCAGCAGGAACAGATACGCAGTATTCGTGAGAAGAACCGGGAAGAACGAGCGGAAGCAAATCGGCGTCTGGCGGAAGCAAATCGCGCACTCCAGGAGGCATTGGACGTTGATAGCCCGGTCGAAGCTGTGATCGAGCAACGCATGAAAGCCGTCGCGGACCAACAGGCAGCGGCCATGCGTATGCGAATACTGACTGAGGTCAGAGTTCGACAAGTACTAACGCAGGAGCAAAGGACGATTCTTCGTACCCTGCGACAGCAAGCTCAGGAAATGCGACATGAACGGCGCCTTCGACGTCCAGAGGAAAGGATGATGCGCCGGGATCAGGAGCGTTCGCTGAGGCTCCAGGAACGTCGCAATCGACCCAGGCCGCCGCGTCCTCCCGCAAACCAGCAAACACCCCCACCGCAGCCATAATTGAACCAGAATAGTCGCTGCGTCCTCTCTCGTTATTAATCGCTGTGGCACGTTGGGCGAAGGATGCAGTTGCTCGCGGTGGCTTCGCTCCCGGTTCTGTTTTTGTACTTAGCTGATCTACATATATACGCCAATGTGCAAAGTCTCGCTGTGGTGGCCATTTCTCATGCCGGCACGCCCAGGCTAGGGAGTGCACTGCGAGAGATATGCGATCACCCCACTACTTCAATCTCCCTCAAGCTTGACGCCTCCCTCACAATTTGCGCATCATAAGCCGCTCTTTCAAATGTGGCCGCGCATCCGAAGCTTCAGATTTTCAACACGATCGGATTCTCCATTGTCGCAACGGCAGCCGGCAGTCACTAAGCGACTCTTGGCGGCTCGTCTCTTACTTATCCATTAATGAACTTCGTTACGCGCTCTATCTTCGAGTTGCAAGAAACCACGTTGATAGTCGCGCGTGCTGCTCGCGGCCTGATCAGCGGTCCTCGCTACTTCTCTGAAACCATCGCGCAGATGGACACGATCGGCGTCGGCTCGCTCACTATCATCCTTCTGACAGGTTTCTTTACCGGCGGCGTGTTGACGGTCCAAACTTTCCCGACGCTGGCTTTCTGGGGACAGCAGGCACAAACCGGGCGGCTCGTCGCGGTTGCCCTCGTCAGAGAGTTAGGACCTGTGCTTACCGCCCTGATGGTTACCGGCCGGGTGGGTTCCGCGATCGCGGCGGAACTCGGTTCTATGACGGTCTCTCAACAGATCGACGCCATGCGAGCGTTAGGCACCGACCCGATTCGCAAGCTGGTTACGCCAAGAATTGTGGCGTTGCTCGTTACCCTTCCGCTGTTGACCGTGCTGGCCGACGTAGTGGGAATTGGTGGTGGCGCATTCGCGGCCACCAGTTTGTACGGCCTCTCGATAAATGAATTTCTGACATCGGTTCGAGATGGAATTACTACCGATGATATTATTGGCGGGGTCATCAAACCAATTTGCTTTGCACTAATAATCGGTTCAATCGCATGTTACAAAGGGCTCGCTACTGAAGGCGGAACTGTCGGCGTTGGCAGATCGACAACCAGGGCAGTAGTCACCGCTTCAATCGTTGTGATCATCTCCGACTTTTTCCTGGCGCGGGCCCTTCAGTACTTGCTGGGCATGCAGATGTAATGGATATGTCTTCAACTCCCGTACAAGACTCACTGTATCCGACGTCGGAAATGAGTCAACACGCTGCCGACTCCACTTTCGCTGAAGTCGACAACCGGCTGCGCGCGATTCCGGCAATAGAGTTTAAAGAAGTACTGCTTGCATTTGATGACCGCGTCGTCCTTGACCATTTGAGTTTCAAAGTGAATAGGGGTGAAACCAAAATCATTCTGGGTGGCTCTGGCGGCGGCAAGTCAACCATCATTAAACTTGTGCTCGGTCTTCTAAAACCTGACGCCGGCCGCATCTTTGTCGATGGTGAAGACATTACCGATTATGACGAAGTGCACATGATGCCGGTGCGAAAAAAGATCGGAATGGTCTTTCAGGAAGGCGCGCTTTTTGACTCATTATCGGTTTATGACAACGTCGCGTATCGCCTGCACGAACAGGGTTTGCCTGAGGACCAGGTAGAGCCGGAAGTTCGGCGCATGCTGCGTTTCGTTAACCTCGAGGACGCAATCGATAAAATGCCTTCAGAGCTTTCAGGCGGCATGCGCAGGCGTGTCGGCATTGCTCGCGCCCTGGTTGGCGATCCAAAGATCGTTTTGTTCGACGAGCCTACTGCCGGTCTGGATCCGCCGACAGCCAGAACGATTTGCGAGCTGGCCATGAAGCTGCGCGACCTCGAGGACGTTTCGTCAATCTTTGTGACGCACGAAATGAACAACCTCGACTATCTCTGTTCCGAATACGCGGTAGTTAACGACCAGGGACAAGTAGTGTTTGAGCGCGAAGGCGAGCGGCTTTGCCTTATCAATAGTAAGGTGATGATGGTGCGACAGGGGAAAATCATTTTTGCCGGCACTGACGAAGCGCTGCGCCGAGCCGATGATCCCTACATTCAGAAGTTTCTGCGAGGACACTAAGAAAGGATGAAGAGATGAAGTTTGAAGGATGAAAGATGAACACGCAACGTTCATCCTTTATCGTTCCACCTTCATCCTTCAAACAACGGCATGCCCAGATCAAACAGACAAGTGAGCATGAATCAATTGAAGGTCGGGATTTTTGTGCTGATCTCGATTGCCATCCTGATCTTCCTCATCCTGAATGCATCCGGGGACCTCAATCCGTTTTCGAAGAAGCTGCATTTGAAGGCGCGTTTCGCGGACGCTAACGGCCTCCGCGAAGGTTCGGAAGTGCGCCTCTCGGGCGTGCGAGTCGGCAAAGTGGATAAGATCACCCTCCTGCCGCCGACGTCAGAACCAACCGCTCAGCGCGTCGAAGCGTTGATGGTAATAGACAGCACGATCGACGGCCGTCCCGCCGCCGAACGAATTCGCGAAGATTCAACTGCCACCCAGGGCTCGCCCAGTCTTTTGGGCAACGAAATGCTCATCAACATTAGTCCCGGTACGACCGTAGCCGCGCCGGTAAAGGACTACGCAATCCTCCGTTCGTCGAGTTCAAACACAGTCAACGACTTTGCGACGTCAGGTACGGACCTGGCACAGCGACTCAGTAAGTTGTCTGATCAAATCAGTGTGATTGTAAAAGACGTTCAGGACGGCAAAGGCACTGTTGGCCGTTTGTTCAGCGACGAACAACTTTATAACAATCTCAACGCGACCGTGCGTGAGACTGAAGACCTGATGCGACAGATCCGCTCGGGACAAGGGACCGCAGGCAGATTGGTAAATGATCCTGCGCTTTACAATAATGCCAACGAGATCGCGCTTCAGCTACGACGGATTTCGGAAGACTTGAGAGCGGGTCGCGGCACGGCGGGCAAGTTGTTGACTGATGATGAGCTTTACAACCGCATCAATCGCACGGCCGACCGGCTCGATCGTTCGGTGGACCAGATCAACGCAATGATCACCGACATTAATGCCGGCCGCGGCACCCTCGGAAAACTCATCAAGGACGAGCAGATGTATAACGATGCTCGCGCCGCGATCGCGCGCTTCAATACAACTGCGGAGCGAATTGATAACGTCGTGGCAGCCGCACAACGCGGTGAAGGAACGGTCGGTAAGCTGCTAACGGACGAAGCTCTTTACTCAAACGTCAATCAACTCTCATCCGAAGGCGTAAAACTCATTTACGACTTCCGCCAAAACCCGAAGAAGTATCTGACGATCAAGTTCCAGCTGTTTTAATTCTCAGACGCTGAAACGCGTTTAGGAGAGCCCTTCGTCGTCGAGGCCACCTCTGACTTAATCGATTACTTCGCCTCGCGCCCTCTCGCAATCAAACCCCCGAAGGCGACTGTCTTTAGAAAACTACCTGTGAGCCTTGCAGGTCGACTTGCTGGGCAAGCTGGGCAGGATTCGGAAAAGCCTGCTGCACCGGAACGGCGCGATTGTATCCATAGATCCAAACCCCATTTAGCCCGCGACCGTTTTGCAGGCTCACCGCCAGGCGGGCCGAGAAATTCGTAATCTGATCCGCGCAAGCGCTGATCAGGATTGGTCCGGCATAACCCGGCGGCACACAATAGTAGAGGATGCCCGCAATTGTGTTAACGTTCCAGTTCCAATCAAAAGGCCCGTTACCCGCGTCGCCTAATTCCGTATCATTGCCATGAGCACTCAAACACAGGGCTTCATTCGCGCCCAAAAACCCTAGTGCGTAACCAAGCTGTTGAGTGGCTTGATTCTGATCGCACATTGGGTTTATTGCGAGGCTGTTTCCCCACTGATTAGCCCCGGATTGATTATTGTTCGTCCAGTTAACGATCGTGTTGTCTTTCGTACATACAATGATCATGGCATGAGCTCCTTTGGTAGTGGGCCAAACTCGTCTCGACTTCGTCTTCAGATGCAACAGGGGTTCTTCAATTACAGACTAGATGCGCCGTACAAGGACAGAGACGTTTGGAGAGGTCCATTTGTGATTTTCGTCCAGACGCTAGAATAGTTGTGTCACGCGACAACTAGTTGTACCAGCCGAAGCGTCTCGCCTTTCGGACATCAGGCTTTTCCTCCCTTTGATTGCCCTGGCAGCGCAAAACAAAAAATTCACAACGGAAGGTTTCCAGCGTCTGTAAGTCTGTAAGAGAGACTTCAATCGCTCTGCTTGCTCTCAGAAGTGGCGAGGGCATCGGATAATTGTCTGAAACCTCATCAGGTTGGGATGCGAGCATTCGCTGAAGGAAGTCAGCGGCTGGTCAGAACAAGCGGGTCTGCCTCTGGAGTCTGCACACTCAATCAGAGGATTTGGAACTTTACAGTCTGAGCGCACATTCCGCTCAACCTCAATCTGGCCCATTAATCCTCCTCGAATAATTAGCCGTCATTTCAGAGGAGAGCTTAGAGAGATCGCTCTAGGTGTCTCATGAGCATGATCTCTCGTTGGTCCATCGCGTTGAACCAGATTGAATTTCTTGAAAAGGGGAAACATGTCTTCACGGCCTCACTTGCTGAAAGAATACGATTATCATCAGCAGCAGGCGTTTGAAGAAAATCACTCCGAGGGCGAACTTGAGACCCACCAACTGCTGCGACGAATCGCCGAAGGCGACTCCTCTGCCTTCTGGAAAGTTTGGCAAGCATACCGGCAATACCTATACACCTTGTGCCTCAAACAAATGGGAGGCAGCCCTAGCGATGCCGAAGACGCGTTGAGCCGCGCGATGATCAAGGCGCTGGACCGGTTGCCGGCACACGCCGACAAGATTCGTAATCTCAAGGCATGGCTGGCACGCCTCACAAATAATCTCTGTATAGACATGCATCGGGAGAGCAGGAGAGAGGCCCGTGGCTTCGATAACATTGAAGAGCTCACCGACGCACATTACGAAAGGCTCTCACCCCTGATCGAATCGCCGGAGGAACTCGTGCTGCGGCGTGAGGCGGGCACGCACGTCTACGGCTTGATCAAGCGGTTGCCGCCAAATCTCTACAAGCCCTTTGTACTTCATTTTTTTCAGGGTGAAACTTATACCGACATTGCCATTCAGTTGGATCTTTCAAACGATAATGTGCGGAAGCGCATTCAGCAGGCACGGGCCGTATTGCGCGAAGGACTGGCAAGAAAGGATGTCACCGTAGCACAGACGACTGCTCGGAGTGACGATGCAAACATCAACCTGGGTCCGGAAGCGTTTCTGCGAGGGAGACGGATTTCGGAGGGTGAGTCAACCGAGATCACTCCCCCAGTCGCCATGCGGCTCGTCCGAGTAATGTTGTCTTCGTCCCGCGAAATGAGTTTTGAAATTTCGTTCAGTCATCGGCCCCAACAACACTCTCGCCTCGAAACATTGGAGAAGTACGTGCGCAACTATCCAAGGGGGTGGAAGCGGCGCTGGGATTTGGCTTCTCTACTCTTCGAGATGGGACTGTGGGAGGGAGCGCTTCGCGAGTATCGATACGTAATTGAGAGAAAGCCCGGCTTGATTGATGCCCATCTTTATGTGGGTCAAATTCTGCACCTTCTCGAACGCGAGGAGGAAGCGATAACTGTTTATGAGCGCGCTTTGCTGGCGGCCAAAAGAGATGGGACCAAACATCACCTTGCCGGATTAATCGCGGTCTGTCAGGGCCGCTACGATACGGCAATCATTGAGTTTCAACTGGCGCTTTTGCTTGAACCCCACCAGACAGTCCATCGGCACAAGCTGGGTCTCATCTACCTGCGCTCACAAACGTATCGGCAGGCGCTTCAAGTGTTCGATGAGTGCTTGAACATCAATCCTGGCGATATCGTCGCGTTGACCAATAGCTTTAAGCCGTTGCTGAGCGTGGCACGGACACGGGAAGCTGAGGAGCGTCTCGCACGCGCTTTGGAACTCGATCCGGCAAATACCCCCGCGCTCAAAAGTCTCACGGCCCTGCGGTCACAAAAGGGCGTGGCGGTGAGTAGTGAAGAAAGCAAACTCACATGGCAATGGATCCATAGAGGCATACAATTAGCTCCTCATTCGGCTGAAACAAGAGAGTCGCTGGCGATATTCCACATCTTCCGCGGCGAGTGGACCACCGGCATCGCTATGCTCCGGAAATTTACTGAACAGCACCCAGGTTATCCGGCGGGTTGGGCGAACCTTGCGCGGTGGCTCTTTCACACTGGCGCGACAGAAGCTGCGGCTCAAGTCGTCACGCAGGGATGCGTTCTTCATCCAGTTCATCGGGAAATGCAGCAGGTGGCGTGCGAAATCTTCACCTGTATCGAAGATCGCGACCGCCTGCATTCGATGCTGCGGGAGTTGTGGGCCCAATACCCCGAGCACTGGAACATTTGGGTCACAGGAGCGCGCGCCCTGGTCCAGGTCTTCAATAATCAGGAAAAGGCCTGCGCCATTGCGGCGCTAGCGCCTAGGCTTCAACCGCAGCTGCCGGCCGCATGGTTTGAATATGGAAGGGTCCTGGCCCTTTGCGGCAGACACCGGGATGCGTTGATTGCACTGGAAAAGGGCTGGGCTTGGTTGCCGGTCGATGCATGCGATAAGCAAGCAGTAGTTGCATCAATATTGAGTGGAGAGAGCCTGAAGCGGCTTGGTGAAGAGGAGCGCGCGCGCACCTGGTTTGAGCGAGCAGTACAGAAGGCGCTGATCCTTGCCACTCACTCTCCGGCAATTGCTTATTACAGGCTGGGACAAACGTTCGAAGCGTTGCGTGATCCGGTAGGCGCAATACAGGCCTACCAGCAATCCATCGCCCATCACCTCCTATATCCATGGAGGCGCGAAGCGCAGTTGAGCCTCGATCATCTTCAATCCCGTGTTCGTTCTACCGCGACGGCTTAAGTTGCTTTAAACAGTCGCTGCAGGAAGAAAGTTTCACAAAGGGTGTACCGGTATCGTCTATACCCTGAAAGTGAAAATTGGAAGGTTAGATGAGTCTTAAGAGAAGGCTTTTCGATGTTTCCATCACTGTCGCGAGATGGATCGAGGTTACTAAAAGTGATTGTCCAATGAATTGCCTGGCGATAGGACACGACTATGCCTAATGGCACAGGTTCTTCGAGTTCGAATATCCCATCTGATTTGATAGAGGCGATAGCCAGTTCGACCGCGATTTCTGTCGGCGAACAGCCTGCGATTCTGGCTAATCTGGCGCTCGCAAATCAGATTGCGAACACGAACCTCGCGCAGCAAAACGCGATCTCCAATCAGCAGGCGATGTTTCACCTGGAACTGACGATTGTCAGCAAGTGTGTAGAATTGATTGCCAATATCAGCCCTGCGAGCGCGACCGCTTCCCAACAGCTTGAGGCGTTTCAAAAGGTGATGGAAATGTTTTCCCAACTCAGCAAGTCAAGCATCAATGCTCCACCACCACCGCCCGTGGCGGCTGCCGACTCCAAGACTGGTACAACGACGCCGGGCGATACGAGTGCAACGGCAAGGCCTCCCGGCAAACGGGGGAAAAAGTAAATTGGCAAGAGAGACTAAAAGGAACAACTTCAAAAAGTCAGCAACGAAAGGATCGCGCTAATGTCATCTCGAGTAGTAGTTCGCAAAGGAGAAGCCGAATACGAAATCGAAAGTTTATCGGCACTGCCGAACGACATTCGGGAATCCGTAGCTATCGGCAATCTCAAAAGCGTGGCTGAACAATCGTCCATGCTGGCAAACCTGACCTATGCCGACCTGCTGATCAACGACAATCTCTCGCAGCAGAATGCGGTGTCCAATCAACAGGGTATGAACCAACTGGGAGTTACGGTGACCGGCAAGGTGAACAAATTAGTTTCCACCCTCAGCCCATTGGAGGCTACCGCATCAGCCAAGCTCGACACCGGGAACGATGTCGCCGAGCAATTGGCAGACATCAAGGCGACGCTAAAGACTTTCGGCAGGGCGCCCAACAGATAAACGCTTTAGTAAATCCGGTTCTTAAATTTTCTTGCGCTCCCGGCATAGCCAGAGCTCAACGACCACAAAAACATCCGTAAGGATTAAAGGAGCAAATTCATGGCGATAGACGGCACATCATCACTTCCCGACGACATTCGGGAATCCATAGCTATCGGCAACGTCAAGAGTGTGGCTGAGCAGTCAAGCATGCTCTCGAATCTGGCGTATGCCAACCTCATCAGCAACGTTAACCTCTCGCAACAGAATGCGGTCTCGAACCAGCAAGCGATGAATCAACTCGGTCTGACCGTGACCGGCAAGGTCGTCAACCTGGTCGCAAACTTGAGTCCGATGGAGGCTGTCGCCGTAGTCAAGATGGACACCGGCAACGACCTTGCGCAGCAACTGTCTGACATCAAAGGAACTCTCGCCTCGTTTGCTCCGACTCCCTGAGATCGGCTAACGAACTGCAACCGCAAAAGGCTGCTGTTCTTGAACTCTGATCTCAACAAGTTGGTTGCGGCCCGTGCAACATGGGCCGCAATTAACTAATGCAGGAAATCCATTGAAGGAATGAAAGGAGTAGTACGATGCCAGATAGAGTTGATTTTCCTCCGCCGCTCCCACTTTCGTCAGCACTGCCCGACGACATTCGCGAAGCGATTGCCATCGGCAATGTCAAGAGTGTGGCCGAGCAATCGAGCATGCTTTCGAACCTGGCGTATGCCAACCTGATTAGCAACACCAACCTCGCGCAACAAAATGCGGTGTCAAATCAGCAGGGATTGAACCAACTGGGGGTGACTGTCACCGGCAAGTCGGTGAACCTGGTTGCCAACCTGAGTCCGATGGAAGCTGTTGCCGCGGTGAAGCTGGACACTGGGAATGATGTCGCCGAGCAGTTGGCCGACATCAAGGGCACAGTCCAGGCGTTTAGTACAACGCCTGTTACTCCTCCGCCTGCACCATAAAGAGAACAAGACTCCGCGCGAGGGGTATTAGTCATCATGTTCCGGCTGACATGAGCCGGAACATGGGCGGGCGGACCAGCCTGGTCGAAAGACCAAAGGAGCGAACATGACAGACGAACGTTCTGATGACATTTCATCTCCATCCATCGACGGACAATCTGTATTGCCGGACGACATTCGAGAGTCGATTGCGCTGGGAAGTTTCTGCTCGATTACGGGTCAGCCGTCCAGCCTCTCCAATCTGGCCTACAGCAATGCGATCAGCAACAACAATCTCACCCAGCAAAACACAGTTGCCAATCAACAGGCAATGAACCAGGTTGGCAAATCAGTCTTAGGCCACACGGTAAACTTTGTTGCCGACTTGAGTCCGATGGAAGCTGTGGCGGTAGTAAAGGTGGATACCGGCAACGATCTGGCGCAACAGATCATGGATCTCAAAGCTGCGATCGACGGCGGACAGGGCAACAACGTGGGACCGCTTCCGCCGCCCCAGCCTCTGAATCCCAAGCCGAACCCTGCCGGCGGGATCATCGCCACGGCAACTATGAGCGATTTTCCAATAACTCTCGCCTTTGCAGACAACATCCTCAGTACTGACCAAACAGGAGGCACGCTGCTCAAAGTCAGTAAAAGCAGCTTTCCGATCGAGATTCGTCTAAAGCAAAAACCGCCCGGACCAATCGGCACGATCGCCGATGTCAGCCGGTTTAGGTTTCCATTTACAGTTAATATCGAAGGCGGTAAAGGCGCACCTGTCAAGCAGGAGTCGCCGCAGGGACCATCGTCCCTGACGGTCGCTGAAGGAAAGTTTCCCGTGAGGATCAACCTTACTCCGTAGTAGCGCGGATTGAACAAACCCGATCGCAGGGCAGCGCGTTGTCAGCGCGCAGCCGGCGATTCACTTGAAGGCTTTAAACCCCCACGGTCAACTTCGGGAAGTCAATCGTCAAAACCTGGAGCGCAATCGATGCCGCAAGTAACAATCCATGCTTCCACTCCGGACACCTTGCCATCGATGCAGCAATTTCAAACCTGGATTCAAGCGTGGTCACAGGGGCCCTCCAGTGCGGTATGGGGACAACCAACTATCCGCGGCAGCGTCGCGACAATGAACGTTGTCAATCTGACGGTTCAGCAAATCTCTGACGTCATCCAAACGGGAGTCAATGCCTACAATCAAGCACACCCGGGGAACGGCACCATCACCGTCGTGGTGGAAGAATAGGAATCTCATCAGAGAGAAGTCGAACCGATGGAGCGCCGCTTGAGACACCGCTCTAAAGGGAGTGCGAGCGATGATGATTGATTGGGTAATCACGAACTACAAGGACTCAAGCCTGACAGGAACATGGGTCTACTATATGAATCCCAACCTCCCGGGTATTCACTTTTCGCGATGTGTCGATGATGGGAACCGCGACCACACAGCGACGAATGACAGGGCTTATTATTACTTTGGGGTGACGAAAACGTTTAATACTCCTGCTACGCCTCTCACCACCCAACAAACACTCATTAATGCATGGAATGATTATTTTACGGTCTCACTCGGGTTCGCTCGGGCCACATAGCAGCCGTGCGGAGGAATAAATGTCTAACACGTTAATTATCGTCATTATCCTGATAGTGCTGTTGGTGTTCACCGTTCCGACGTGGCCCTATAACCGGCGATGGGGATATTACCCGAGTGGGCTACTGGGAATAATTCTCATCATTTTTCTCATCCTCCTGTTGTTTGGCCGGCTCTGACCAGTTGATTCGGCGGTTGTAGTCGAGCCAGAGCCAGGGACTCTTCTGATAGATTGCCACCTGCCTAAGTCCCGTACGATGTCCATCGCCGACGCCGTCAGTGAAGCGCAATTGGCAGTGGTCAAAGCCGAAGCCGCTGCCGCCCTTGATATTGGAA
The DNA here is from genome assembly GCA_963730985.1 of Pyrinomonadaceae bacterium. GTDB lineage: Bacteria > Acidobacteriota > Blastocatellia > Pyrinomonadales > Pyrinomonadaceae > PSRF01. The sequence continues at coordinate 443,220 of CAVSTX010000004.1, read as the reverse complement.
GCGGAGAAGCCAGTGCGGAGTTGGGCACTGTGCAGGCCAGCGTTGCTTATCAACTAGTAATCCAAATTCTCCAGGACAAAGTGGTCGAGTTGGCCCCGGCCTTGATCGCGGTCGAGGTTGCAGCTATCAATGAAGGCATTGCGGCGTATCTCGCGGAACAGGAACTCTCCATAGCAATCGAGAAGGACATACAAGCGAAAACAGAGTTCGCTTTCGATCAAGTCCAGGCGAGTTTTGAGACGGACAGACAAGATGTAAGCCTTGAATTTCTGGCTGACAGCATTCATGAACGCCTTTTGAAGCGAGCGGCTCTGGTGCCGGGACAGAATGTGGCCGACGCGCTTCAGGAAGTGTTTAATGAAGTTGATACCGCCGTCACATCGGCTATTGAAATTGCTACCGCCGGCGCTAACTGACAGGCGAATACGTCTATTGGGGCGGAAATGAACTTTGGGCATTGAATTTATTGGACAAAGGAATTTGCTTAATGACACGGGTACATACCCTGGCAATCAGAAACAATAACGGATGGGAAGTACTACTGGCCCAAAAGAACATCATTGACTTCAGACGCATCCTTCAGCCAAACAATCGCACGCTGTATATCTGCGAAAACCCAGGCGAATTCGTCATCCCCGGCAGGGAGGTCACCGAGAAAGAAAGAGAGCGACTTAGCCATACAGCCATAAGAGTCTTCTGTGAAGCGGTCCAGATGCAGGTGCCTCAAACCGCTACTGTCCAGCAGTTTCATAACATTCGCGACGAAGCGTATTTCTGGCTCTTGTGGGCCGAAGACAACTGGTGGATGCAACTCAGCAACGATGAGGAACTCCGGGCCAAGAACCAGTTTTTTCTCGAGCGCGACGGAGCAGTTTCCATAGACACAGACACGGGCCGGATGGTTAGTAGTTGGCCCTGGGAGCACTACGGAGAAGTGCACATGTTGTTGTGGACTCCAATCAACAACGCGCTGGATTATTTCAATCCTTACGACTCGCTCAGCGCGTGGCAGGAGGGGCAGTATGTGCTGGCCCAACAGGCTATGCCGGCTTATAGCGGAAACTATCCGTTGATCGAAGTATTCAAAAACCGGCGCATGCCCTCCGAGAGGAGCGCGGGCGCCCTCCAGTATCTGGTGCAAAATCCTATGGTCACAAACATCCAAGTGTACCAAAGGCCGGATCGGAAACATCCGGTCTTGATGGGCGGTTCAGGACAAATTGTCTATTCCAAGGGCAGGGTGTATCTCAAAGGAGAAAAACTTACTTTGATTAAGGACCCCGAGCTGGGAGCAATTTACTTTGTCGTCGCCTTCAATGGACCCGAACTGGTTCTGCACCAATCGATGATTTACGTCGGCACTTGCAACGACTCGTATAACTTCAGCAGCGAGATCGGTTCGACGGAATTTGAAATGCCTGATGGTTCGGCCAGGACTCTTGTTCCGAATGATCCGTTGACTGACTTATGAATCAAGGAGGTCAGCAGCCCGTGTCCGAGTGTTTTTAAGAGGTGAAAATATGGCACAGGAGAATCCCACAGAAATCGAGGTGAAGATGGTGCTGACTGCGCCTCTCGCCTTCGAGTTGCAAGCAGCGGGAGACGCGATGGTTAAGCTGATCAAGAAAGCGCCTCCTGAACTACAACCTGCGGCGCTGGCGGCGGCCCTTTCAGTTGTCGCTGAACTTCAGCTGGCTGCTGACGCTACGGTGGAAGAGTTACCCGATTTTCCGCCATCATTATCCGCCAGGACAATTAAGGCAGAAGGGAAAGAACTGAAGGAATTCTACAAAGGCTTGCCTTCAGGCTCGCCCGCTGAGGTCTTCTTTCCCGGCTTGCGACTGCTCTCCAATGTTGACAACATGGTCAGCCCAGTCAGCAGCGACGCGCCCACGCTTCCTCATCAACTGTCCACGTCGCTTATCAACAATCAGGCAGAGATGTTGATCGAATACATCACACAGAAATCCCTGACATGATTCCACCTCAGTTCTTCGCCATTACATAAAGCCGCCTTCGTCGGCTGATGGTCCATAGATTGACGGCACCGGAATGTCGTTCAGTCGCAGATAGACGCTGAGCTGTCCGCGGTGATGGATCAGGTGACTCATAACGAAGCCGCGTAAGACGGCGATTCGCGGCAGCGTCATGATGTTCTTACCGCCATGCAATAACGACCAAGGCACAAATAAAGCTTCATCGCTGGCGCCGGCAATCGCCTCACGCGCGCGCGCGATGTTTTCGTCAAAGGTCTGCAACAGTTGTGAATTGGTTCTGGCCGCTTCCATCGGAGGAACAGGAACGCCTCCCGGCGCGAGATCTAAAGATTCCTGACCGATTGCATTGATGGCCCAGGTAGGAATGTTTGCGACGTGCGTCGCCAGACCACCCATGGCCCACGACTTCGGATGTGGTTTCCAGTCAAACTTTTCGTCAGGCACTCGTTCGAGCACCGTCCTCGTCGTTTTCATCTCATGATCAAATTCCGGAAGTAATGATTGACTTATTCCCATGATTTCCTCCACTAATTGTTAATAATAGTGGCACGGGCGTCCCGCCCGTGCCGCACAGGCAAGATGCCTGTGCCACAGTTACGGCTTCGGCACCATCGCAAATGCGCGCACTGGAAAGGTCCCGAAGTCTTTCACTTTCACCGGCACCGCAAAAAACTTAAACCCGTCATCAGGCAGGTTCTGCAACCCGGTTAAATGTTCTACGATTGGAATTCCCTGAGCGAGCAGTATCGAATGCGCCGGACGTTCTCCGCCACTCGTGTCGTCGATGTTGTAAGAATCAATTCCCACAATGGCGGCGCCTGCTTGCGCGAGGAGTGTGGCTGCGTCTGCGGTCAAAAAAGGATGCGTTCCGTCGTAATACTTGTCGGTTCTCCAATGCTGGTCCCAGCCTGTGTGGAAAAGAACTGCTTTTCCGTTTACGTCGACTCCCTCAAAGGCCGAAGTTGAAATCTTGAAACGAGATGCAGGCGAGACGCCCGCGCTCCCAGAATGAGCGCAGCGAACGACAACGGCGTCGAGATTGGCGAGCGAAGCCAGATCGAGTTGTGAAAGATCGTCTCCGCCGGCATAACGATGAAAGGGACTGTCGAGGTAAGTGCCGGTGTTCGCTACCATTTCGATTTTACCGATGTGAAACTCGGTACCCTTCGTGTAGTTCTGTCGCGACTGCTCCCGCGATAGATGATCACTAATCACCGGCGCGGGTAAACCCTTGTAGGTGATCATGCCGTGTTCGACGGTGTGAGAAAGATCGATGAGCCTGAATTCGCCAGCCATGGTTAGTTTGCCCGAGCCTGTTTTCTCTGAACCAGCACCTGAAAGTGCGATGCCATAGTTCCTGGTAAAATCATTTCGCGAGGCGACGCTCGCAGTGCCAGCCCCTCAACTTCGTCGTTGCAACGCTCGCTTTCAATTTCAAGTTGCTCCAGCAGCCCTGCTGCCAGCAGAAACTTGTCCTGACTCGCAAACTCAGTCACCTCTAAACCGTACTTCTCGCCAGTCTTTTTTACGACTGACCAATTAACAGTTGTCGTCAAATCGTGTTCACCAGGGCGCTGCAGAATGTCGTCAACGAAAGCGTGCTTGTCGAAGCCGCGCAACGTTCCATGAGGTCTAACGGTAGCATCGTAGAGTTGTTCACCCTCGGCGCCGTAATCAACCGTGACGAGGTAACCATCCTGGATGGCATTGGCCGCTCGCCTCAGCCAGTCTTCAACTTGCAGGTTGACGTCGATTGTCTGTCCTTCCTCTACGTCGATACCAAACGCCGACAAGTGTTCCGCAATCCGCGGTGTCGACAAGCGGCCGGGAACAAACTCGAAGTTATCGTTGGCGCTGAGTCCCACGTATAATTCCTGTAATTCACCTGAGCGCCTCACGACGCGATGAATCGGAAACGCGTCAAGTAGTTCATTGGAGAACACGATGCCTGGATCCACGTTGATCTCATCCAAACCTCTGAAAACCACACGTCCGGCAAAGGGATTCAGGCGGCGCTCAACTTCAGCGCGCGATGTCTCGGCGATTTCATCTACAACGTAGGTTGTTGCCTCGAAGACACGCGGGTGCAACTCACGAAGTGTTTGAAGAACATCCTCCGCGAAACGGCCATCCCCGGCCCCAGCCTCGACAATAGTCCACACCGCTGGCGAATTGAGTCGTTGATGAAGTTCAGCGAAGTAGCGTGCAAACGTCGCGGAAAACAATGAACTGCGTTCCGGACTTGTGCGGTAATCGCCTGCCCGTCCCCAACGTTTGCGGTCACTTCGACAGTAGTAACCATCTGTTTCGTCGTAAAGCGCCGCCTTCATCCATTCAGCAAACGTGATGGGACCATCCTGCGAGATACGGGTACGGAGACGATCCGCCAATGGGGTGGTGGCTTTTAGAGGGGCGGGAACGAGAACCATTTATAATTTCTCATTTCATATTTCTCATTTGTCATTGGAAATTAAGAAGTTAACAGCAATTAGCAGACAGTAAACAGCATTAGCGATCCAGCTTCTGTTACCGATTACTATTTTGCTCCCTACGGTTAGTTGTCGACAGGTTTGCTGTTTATTGTTTGCTGTTTGCTGTTTACCAATCGCTGTTTTTTCCAATGACAAATGAGAAATATGAAATAGGAAATGATAAATGGCTTTCGTTAACTCTACTTAACTAACGCGCTACCCCTCTACTTTTGTTCTTCTTTATCCAAAAGCCGTGTGGTGTTTTCGGTGATGCTTGGTGGCGTATAGATCTCCGCCGTCTGGGGCCGTTTCCAGTTTGAAGTGGTTGGTCGTGACGCAGGCGGCAAGGCTGGATTGGTCTGCGCGTGGCTTAGCTGCGGGGAGTATTCGCCCTGATCGTATTCAGGTCTTGCCACTGCGTTTTCGAGTAGCAAAGCGTAAAGCATTCGCAGCAACCCACCGACGAAGCAGAACACGGCTGCCAGCGGGATAATGATGTGCGCGAGCGGCTCGAGGAAGTTGATCGTCAGAATCGCCAGAATAGGAACAACCAGCGCGGTGCTCAGCATCAACATCGCGCCCTGCCTGACGCCTTTGCTTCGCGGCGACAAGGGTTGATCGGCCGACTTGACGAAACGCGCGGGAATGACTCCACCAGAAGCCAAAATGATTGACGCGCCTTCCAAAAGGAAACCGCACCGCGAACAAAACCGCACGCTATCCGAAACTTGCAACTGTCCGCACTGTGGACAATACATTAAGGAGACCTCGATTTATTTTGACGGCGGAACTGTTAGAACTGCGCTAGATGATAAACCCTGAGGCGGCTATACCGAAAAGCCTCTGATGCGCGGCGACGGCATGTGCGTGAAATTCGGCTGCCCTAACTAGCGTGGTCACTAGTAGCCGCGCCAGCGGCTGCGTCGCATCGGAAGGCGTCGCAACTTGTCGAGTCAAACAGGAATCGTCGTTAAAACTCTCGAATGCCCGTTGCCGCAGAGATTCAACTTCCTTCAAGTGTTCGATGAGTTTCGCGGGCGTCGAAAGATGTTCGGGCAGCGTCCACTCAAACGGATCGTCCCAGAGGTTGGCGGTGATTCCTCCAAATGTCATCTCAACGACCGCGGCCGAGCGCAGCACATGTTCACCAACTGAAGGCGCGGCCGCATCGCTGTCTGGTCCCCGCTCATAAAGAGAGGTTGCCGGCGTTCCTTTAATCAATTTGCGCAATCGTGCATGCAAACGCGCAAACTCCTGGTCCAAAGTATCGACGATGATTCGGCTGCCAGGAATCTGCGCGTTGTTGTTGCCCATACGCGGCGGCGTAACGGAGCGCTTATTTGTCTTTGACGCGCCGGTCGGATTCTTCAAGTACAGTTCCGAAGTTGCGCCCGCCAAAGTTAAAGCCGGTGTAGACCCGACCCTTGGCGCCCACTCGCGCGCCACGTGAAGGAACTCCCCGTCGCGTCACCACCCACAACCGGCCGGTACCGTCGTCAATCTCGTAAGCGCCGTTACCGAGCACGCCGTAACTGTCTCGCACAGTGCCGACGATAGACACTTCCTTATTCCGAAACTCAGCAGGGTCGGCGTTTATCTTTGAAATTGTGGTTTGACTGGGACAGGCAGTGAACAGTAGGACCGCAGTCAGCAGTGCCGAAGCGGCACCGATTCGTTTAACTAAATGCATACGCATCTCCTTTGTTGTTTCATTTAAGGGAGAGCGCCGCATCTGCTCTGGCTGAGCGGGGAGACTGCGGCATGTAACTGATGCCGGAAGCGTGGGAATCGTTTTCCCAAACCGCTTCCGGCATGGCAGACAATCTACTTTCCAAACCAACCGATCGGCTTGCCGGACAAGTCCACCCAAACGCTTTTGACGTTTGTGTACATTTCGAGGGCGTGTTTGCCCATCTCGCGGCCGTAGCCGGATTGCTTGTAGCCTCCAAAAGGCGAAGCTGCATTAAACATGTTGTAGGTATTGATCCAGATGACGCCCGCCTTGATCTCTTTTGCGAAACGGTGAGCGCGCGTAATATCACGCGTCCAGATTCCGGCCGAGAGACCATAAACAGTTTCGTTCGCCTGGCGGATCAAATCTTCTTCATCTTTGAAGGACAATATCGAAACCACCGGTCCAAAGATCTCTTCCTGGGCCACACGCATCTGGTTTTTTACGTCGCCAAAAATCGTGGGCTGGAAGAAGTATCCCTTCTCGAAAGCAGGATCGAGTTGCGGCACAACGCCGCCGCTAACAACCGTCGCGCCTTCCTTCTGGGCGATGTCGCAGTAGCCCTTGATACGATCCAGTTGTTCTTCGGAGACTTGCGGGCCCATCTGAGTCGCTTTGTCCATCGGATTGCCAACGACGATCTTCGACGACTTCTCTTTCAAGCGCGCCACAAATTCTTCTTTGACATCGTCCTCGACAAACAGTCGCGAGCCAGCGCAGCAAACCTGTCCCTGGTTAAAGAAAATCCCCATCATTGCGCCGCTAACCGCCTGCTCGATATCCGCGTCCGCGAAGACGATGTTCGGCGCCTTACCACCAAGCTCCAATGAGACCTTCGTCAGATTGTCAGACGCGGCCCTCGCAATGATCTTTCCAACTTCAGTCGAACCCGTGAAGGCGACTTTGTCGATACCGGGATGCGCTGCCAGCGCGGCACCGGCGGTTTCGCCGTAACCCGGAACGATGTTGACAACGCCTTCAGGAAAACCTGCTTCCTGGATTAGTTTGCCGAGCTCCATCGCGGTCACCGGCGTTTGCTCGGCGGGCTTCAATACAACGGTGTTTCCGGCGGCGAGCGCTGGGCCGAGTTTCCATGCGGCCATCAACAACGGAAAGTTCCACGGAATGATTTGTCCGCAAACGCCGACGGGTTCACGCAATGTGTAATTGAACATCTGCCCGGGAACGGGAATGGTCTCGCCTTCAATCTTCGTCGCCCAACCGGCAAAGTATTCAAAGTTTTCCGCTACCTGCGGCAGGTCAACATATGACGATTCGTTGATTGGTTTACCGTTGTCGGCGGTCTCAAGGGCTGCGAGTTCTCCGCTCCGCTCTTCAATCAACTGCGAAAGCTTGTACATCAATCGACCGCGATCGCGCGCGCTCATCCTGGACCACTTTCCTTCGAAAGCGCGTCGCGCGGCGCTTACGGCTTTATCGATATCCGCCTTGTCAGCTTCAGCTACTTCGGCGAGCACCTCGCCGGTGGATGGATTTGGCGTGGTAAAAGTCTTACCGGATTCAGCATCGACCCATTTTCCGTCAATGAAGAGCTGGTATTTCCTGGGAGAATTCGCTTCAACGGGTTGCGCGGATGACATGATGTTTACTCCTTCTTTTCGGGTCCGTTTGTTTTGCCGCCCATTTTATCAGTTGAAACTGCGGGCGGCGACTTAGTCGACAAATATCTAGAAATCAGTGGTGCCCGCAAGCAGTTGCCTCAACACATAAGGCAGAATGCCGCCATGGCGGTAGTAATCAATCTCTATCGGTGTGTCGATTCGAAGAATCACAGGTGTTTCGTCCAAAACGCCGGACGCGCGATGAATTAGCAGTCTCAGGTGCTGGAGTGGCCTCACTTCTTCTTCGAGACCCACGAGGTCAAAAGTCTCGGTGCCATCGAGCTCGAGTGAAGCGGCATTAACTCCTTCACGAAATTGACACGGTAAAACACCCATTCCCACGAGATTGCTGCGATGGATTCGTTCAAAACTCTGAGCGACGACGGCTTTAACCCCCAACAAGCGCGTGCCCTTTGCGGCCCAGTCGCGCGAACTGCCCGTACCGTATTCCTGACCGGCGATAACGACCAGCGGCAGACCCTCTACCTGGTACTTCATAGCGGCATCGTAGATGCTCATACGTTCGCCGTCGGGATAATGAAGAGTCACGCCGCCTTCGATGCCGGGTACCATCAGGTTTTTTATCCGGACGTTTGCAAATGTTCCCCGCACCATCACTTCATGATTGCCGCGCCGGGCGCCGTAGCTGTTGAAGTCGGCAATGCTCACGCCCTTCGACTGCAAATAAAGGCCAGCCGGTGAGTTTGGTTTAATCGCGCCTGCCGGACTGATGTGGTCCGTTGTGACCGAGTCGCCGAAGATTGCCAGCGGCCGAGCTCCCATCACATTGCAATACTCACCCACCGCGTTGCTGAAGTTTTCAAAGTAGGGCGGCTCTTGAATGTAAGTCGAATTCGCGTCCCAATCGTAGACGTCGCCGGACGACGTCGGGATGTCGTTCCACATCGGGTTTTTCTCAGCGAAATCGCTATAAAGACGGCGATATGTTTCCGGATCAAATGCGTCGTGAATTAATTCGCCTATCTCCTGCATGCTGGGCCAAATCTCATGCAGGAAAACATCTTCGCCATCACTTCCCTGACCCAACGGCTCCTTCGCCAGATTGATATCAACTCGGCCCGCGAGAGCAAACGCGACTACCAGCGGAGGACTCATGAGAAAGTTGGCCTTGATGCTTTGATGAACCCGAGCCTCAAAGTTGCGATTACCCGAAAGTACGCTGGCTGCAATCAGATCGTGATCTGAGAGCACGTGTTCGATGTTTGGATCGAGAGGGCCAGAGTTACCGATACAGGTCGTGCAACCGTAGCCGACCAGATTGAAGCCGAGTTGATCGAGATATTGTTGGAGTCCTGTCTTTTGTAAATATTCGGTAACGACTCTCGAACCCGGCGCAAGCGAATTCTTCACTGCGGGTCGAACCTTTAACCCGCGTTCGACGGCTTTTTTCGCCAGTAAACCAGCGCCGATCATCACACTGGGATTAGAAGTATTTGTGCACGAAGTTATCGCAGCGATTAAGACATCGCCATGGCCTAAATCGATTTGCGCGTGGGGAAACTCTTCCGGATCAACCACCTCGACCCGGTCAGGTGTCGGACGGTTGTTGACCATTTCCGTCTCCGTCCACGCACTAGTGTTCTGCTGAGTACTATCACCGAAAGCAGCGACCGGCATTGTCTCGGTTCGCTGCTCGCCGCCACCGGTGATGCCCTCTGGAACCAAATTGAGGGTGCCGATGTGCGTGAAATACCTGGCCTCAATCTCCTCGCCACTCTTGCCGTAGCCACCTTCACTAGCGGGTTTCTTGAGAAGATCCAGGAACTGATCCTTGAGGTCGCTCAGCTCAATGCGATCCTGCGGACGCTTTGGACCAGCAACGCTTGGTGAAAGTGAGCCGAGGTCGAGATCGAGCACCGTAGAATAGTCACACTCACCTGCGGCTGGAATGCCAAACATGCCCTGGGCTTTGTAGTAATTGCGAACGGTCTCGACGTGTTCATCCGTGCGGCCGGTAGCTTTGAGATAGATGCAGGTCTCTTCATCGACGGGGAAGAATCCCATCGTAGCTCCGTATTCGGGAGCCATGTTGGCGATGGTCGCGCGGTCGGTGAGTGACAGCTTGCTGGCGCCCTCGCCATGAAACTCCACAAACTTGCCAACCACTTTTGCCTTCCGCAACATCTCCGTCACGCGCAGCACGAGATCCGTTGCCGTCAATCCCTCTCGCAGCTGGCCGCTCATATTTACTCCGACTACGTCAGGGACGAGAAAGTAAACCGGCTGGCCCAACATGGCCGCCTCGGCCTCAATTCCACCAACGCCCCAGCCCACGATGCCGAGGCCGTTAATCATGGTCGTGTGGGAATCAGTGCCGACGAGCGTGTCCGGGTAATAAAGCCCATTCCGGTTCCATACACACTTGGCAAGGAATTCGAGGTTTACCTGGTGACAGATGCCAATGCCCGGAGGGATGACTGCGAATCCGTCAAAAGCCTGAGTGCCCCATTTCAGAAACTGGTAACGCGACGAGTTGCGCTTAAACTCCATCGCCATATTTTTTTCAAAAGCGTCGCGTGTGCTCGCAAAGTCAACCTGCACGGAATGATCAACCACCAGATCTGCCGGCGCGAGCGGCTCAACCACGCCGGTGTTTTTACGCAGCCGGGCGACAGCAGATCTCATCGCGGCCAAATCCACCAACAGCGGCACACCCGTGAAGTCCTGCAACAAGACGCGCGCTACCACAAAAGGTATTTCGTCAGTGCGTTCGCCCGTGGCCGACCAATTCGCGATTGCCCGCACATCGTCTTCCGTGATCTTCTGACCATCGCAATTTCTCAGCACAGACTCGAGCACTATTCGCATGCTCACGGGAAGACGCGAGACTTTTCCCACGCCCTCTCTTTCGAGTTGTGGTAACGAATAAAACTGTCCGGTTTGGCCTGGTGCGGGAATGAATGTTTGAAGCGTATTAAAGGGACTCTGCGGCATTGAATCGGCGTGCCTTTGCTTTTTGCTAACGCCTCGGCGTTAGGCACAGACTTTGGTCTGTGCGGTTCACGTTTTCGACCCCGTTAATGATGGCGACAAGCCAATTAGTGAATAGTTTGCACCACCACTGATCATGGAACGGGGCTGTGTTTTGTGTGTGCAATTAAGTGTAAGTCTGCGTTGGTTGATCGTCAAGGAAGGTGTCTTGAAGCAAGGTTGTTGCTGAATTCCACCCGCGTTGTTATAGTTCATCCATTCCCCCGCAACTCGTTTCTGCCAGTCGTTAACGTCGTGTCAGTTTCAGATCGGCGAGGCTTTCGTAAGGAGATTGGTTATGTCAAAGAAGAGTCCGGACAGTTTCGAATACCTGAGCAATAATCCCGATTACGTGCCCTCGCCTGACATTGAAGAGTTTATGGAAGAGGAGATTTCGCGCGCGCCAAAAGATCCGGAACACCTTGCGCAGCGTCTCAGGAATAATACGGCTGCGTCTCCGCATGATGCCGGCGGCGATTTGGATGCGGCGTGGGAAGACGTGAACGACAGCGGTTCGGAAACGGTTGCTGGAGATAATCCGACTCCAGATCAATCGCTCGTTGAGGAGAACGCGAGTGCGCTAGGCGTAAGTTTTGAAGACAACGAAGAGCTGGAGTTTATCGACAAGATCGAACGGCGAGACCGCGATCGGTATGAACTTAACGAGAGTTCCAAGACCGACGACGGAATAATCTGAGCTTGCTCACAAATTAATCCAGAGTTTCAGGGCACGGCGGCCGTGCCCTTTTGCTTTTGCTGCTACTTCCGGCTGTCGATGACGAGGGTTACCGGACCATCGTTGACTAGTTCAACCTGCATCATCGCGCCGAATTTGCCGCAGGCGACATTTCCTAACTCCTTTCTTACCTCTGTCAAGAAGTATTCGTATAACGGTTCAGCCACGTCAGGCGCAGCTGCGTCGATCCAGGACGGTCGTAGTCCTCGCTTCACATCTCCGTAAAGAGTGAACTGCGAAATCACGAGCATCCCGCCGCTGACTTCTTTCAATGATAGATTCATCTTCCCGTCCTGATCGTCGAAGATGCGCAGGGCGATCAATTTCGCCGCAAGATAGCCGGCATCGGTTTTCGAATCATCGCGCGCGACACCCAACAAAACGACGAGACCTTTTTGGATCTCGCCGATAGTCTGATCTTCGACATTAACTTTGGCGCGCGTGACGCGCTGAATCACAGCTCTCATTATCGCTGTAGTAAGTTGGAGGCAGTGGTAAACATTCTAACCGATTAAAAAGCAACGAACCGGTAGGTAATAATCCCCGTGACTTGCGTCGGTCGTCCTTCGATCAGCGTTGGTGTGAATCTTGCACCGCGCGCAGCTGTTTCTGACGACTGTTGCAACGCGGGTGGTCCACCGCAGATACCCTTCGCTTTAAGGACATTACCGTTCTCATCAATTAATACGGCGACGATTATGCGGCCCTGGGCGCGAGCGGCCCGAGCTGCAGGTGGGTACTCGGGTTTTGGCAACACCAGTGCTTGCCCATTCAGAAGACTCTTGATTCTTGGCGTGGTTGATTTAGCACAGTCAGTATCAAATCCAAAAAGCCAACAGTCCGCCCTGTTCCGAAGTTGCTGCGTTGTCTCGTCTACTTTTTTCGCCTCCTCCGGCGCGTCGGTTGGCGACCTAAACGTCATGTTCTGGTAGGGGAGGCACGCATACTCCTTCATCGCCGTTACAGTGTCCGCGTGGTCCTTGCCCTTTGTCTTCTCCATGATGGTGAGCGCTCGCACGTAGGCCGGTTCGGCCTTATCAGGAAGTCTTAACACGTGATAGACGTTCGCCAGCGAGCGTAGTAGCGAACTGAGCGCTGGACTGTCCTTACCTAACTTATCCTCTCTAATCTTGACGGCCCGCTCGAGGAACCTTGCTGCGATGTCGTAGTTTCGTTCTGCAAATTCAAGGTGAGCGAGACGCTCCAAACCATTGCTTAAAAGGATGGGGTTTGCCAACGGTTGTTTTTCAAGGATGTCGAGGCCTCGTGAAAAGTAATGTTCCGCTTCCTTGTTCTTCTTTTTCTCGAAGTAGATTTCACCGATGTCAATCAAAGCGCTTGCCGCCGGCACCGATGTCTCCCCAAACAACTTCTCGCGCAGCGTCAGCACCTGTTTGGCTGTTATCAGTGCTTGATCTAATCGGCCCTTCGCAAACAGCTCAAGTACTTGTGTGGATAGCCGCGCTTCTTCAATCGCGTCTGGCGAAATTGTGGGCTGTGACGGAGTCGAAGTTGACTGCGCCATAACAGTCAACGAGTAGAGACCTAACGCGACGGCGATGAAAATTGTGAGACGAATGGTTCTCAAGCAGTCTTACTTCTTCGGAGGTCTACTCGGCCGCATCTCAACACGGCTCACAAGAGAGCGCGTGTCCTTATGAAGAAGATCAAGAACGGTTTCAGCTACGTCACCTGGCTGGAGCTGCCACGACTTGTCATCGGTCGGCGAGTCGCCGCCAAACTCAGTGTTGACTGAACCCGGCATGATGTAACTCACCCGGATTCCGTCGTGCCGCACTTCCTGCATCAGCGCTTCGCTAAATCCGTTGAGACCAAACTTCGAAGCGTTGTAAGCAGCCATCCGTGGGTGAGCATTGGTGCCGGCAAGCGAAGAGATGTTGATGATGTAGCCGCCACCGCGTTGTTTCATCAGCGGAATCGCTTCGTGGCAGCAGTAAAACACTCCAAACAGATTTGTCTCGAGCACGGACCGAAAATCTTCCGGCGACATCTCTTCCACAGTCTGGAAGAGGCCGATGCCCGCGTTGTTGACGAGAATGTCGAGACCACCAAACTCGCCGATTGTTAATTCGAAGACAGCTTTTACCTGACTATAGTTACAAACGTCGGCAACTACGCCTGTGGCGGCGCCGCTTTGTGAAGTGCGCAACTGGGCTACGGCTTCATCGATTTCATGACGGCTGCGCGCCGTGACAGATACATTGGCGCCCTGCCTTACCAGTGCTTCTGCAATAGCGCGGCCAATACCCTTTGTGCCGCCCGTCACGATCGCAACTTTGCCTTTAAGGTCCATAACCTTTATTTCGATTCCAACTTCTCTTTCAGTCTTTCGTTCACGACTCGCGGGTTTGCTTTCCCCTTCGAAGCTTTCATCACCTGGCCCACAAAGAAACCAAACAAGCTTTCCTTGCCGCCGCGATAGCTCGCCACCTGTTGTTCGTTCGCAGCCAGGACCTGGTCGATGATCGAATCGATTTCGCCCGTATCACTTACCTGCACCAGCCCCTGCTCCTCCACGATCGCAGCCGCAGTTTTACCCGTGCGAAACATTTCGACAAGGACATCCTTGGCCTGCTTACCGCTAATCTTCTGGTCGTCGATCATTTTTACGAGCTCAGCGAGATCCGCGGCAGAAATCGGGGAAGCAGCTGCCGTTAACCCGGCGTTTTCAAGCTCGCGAATTAGTTCCGAACGAATCCAGTTAGCGGCGTTCCTCGGGTTTCCTGACAGACGCGCAACTTCTTCGTAGTAATCAGCCAGCGGAAGCTCCGACGTGAGTTGCGACGCGTCGCTGAAGGAAAGTTCATACTGATCCATGAAACGTCCCCGCCGCACATCAGGCAACTCCGGCATTGACGATCGTACCTGCTCAATAAATTCTTCCGCCACCATCAATGGAGGCAGATCCGGTTCGGGAAAATACCGGTAATCATGCGCTTCCTCTTTGGATCGCATCACTCGAGTTTCAGCGGCTCGTTCGTCCCAAAGCCGGGTCTCCTGGACCAATTGCCCCCCGGATTCGAGCACACCGATCTGCCTGGTGACTTCAAACTCGATGGCGCGATGCATAAAACGAACTGAGTTCAAATTCTTCAACTCCACCTTTGTTCCAAACTGATTGTCGCCTTTTCGCCGCACGGAAACATTCGCTTCACAACGCAGGTTGCCCTTCTCCATGTCTGCTTCGGAAGCACCAACCCATTGCAAAGCCCGACGGACGTGATTCACGTAATCGTAGGCTTCCCACGAAGAACGAAAATCGGGTTCGGTCACAATTTCCGCCAAAGGTGTCCCTGCACGATTTAGATCGATATAAGAAAAGCGATCGATGTCAGGCAATCCTTCATGCACGTTTTTGCCGGCATCTTCCTCGAGGTGCAGCCGCGTGATGGTGATCGTTTTCGGCTGCCACTCGACCGGATGGCCGGCATCGTCGCGTTCGGCAGTCATAATCTCCAGGACACCGTTCGCGGAAAACGGCTGATCGTATTGGGAGATTTGATATCCCTTTGGCAGGTCTGGATAGAAGTAATTCTTACGCGCGAAGACCGAGCGATTGTTTATTTTGAGACCGAGGGCAAGCGCTGCGCGCGCGCCGAGTTCAACAACTCGGCGATTCAAAACAGGGAGAGCGCCAGGTAAACCCAAACAAACGGGACAGGTATTTTCGTTTGGTTCATCGCCAAACCGTGTCGAACAACCGCAAAAGATTTTTGACTCAGTGCTTAGCTGAGCGTGAATCTCCAGTCCGATAATTGTTTCCCAATTGTTCATTCGGTTCGTTGTCAGTAAGACGTGTTCGGGCTTAGTTAGTTCGTTGTCGAGTGGTTAGTGGTCAGTAGTTCGTTGTTCGTTGTTTCGTTGTTCGTTGTTCGTGTTTCGTTGTTCGTTGTTCGTTGTTCGTTGTTCGTGGTTCGTGGTTCGTGGTTCGTTGTCCGTGGTTCATTGTCAGTTGTCCTTGTGGTCCACTTGCCACTATCGCGCGCGTTCTCCGCGCGTTCTCAATGACAAATGAAAACTGACAAATGAGAAATGAGAAATGCTTTTTCTTTCCAAGGTCCAATCAGTGACAACGCTTACTCGCGCAGCCATCCCGGCATAGCCCCTGCTCGCCGCGCTTCATCTTCCAATTCCCGCCAGCGCGCTCTCAGCCCAGCGCGTTCCGCGGCGAGATCATTGAATCGCGTAATCAATTCACTACGTTCATACGAGTTGTCGTAACCGGGATACGAAGATGCAATCGCACTTGGCCAAACGCCAAAGGGCGCTATGCCACCGATTCCTCCGCCGTGTCCAAACCGACCGCGATTGAATTGACCAAAACCAGAATGGCGCGGATTGATAAATACCCGCGCGCGCGTCGAGCCGCGTCCAACGCCAAATCGACCTGAAAGCTGTGGGCCCACACCTCGCGGCGCGGAATACACACTCGCGCGGTGTCCGCGGGCTGAGGGGAAGTGACCACGTCCACCGAAGGCACCGAGACCGCGTCCACCAAATCCCCCAAACGAAATGAATGGCACAACAGTACTGACGCTCGTGAAGCCCCCACTCCAATTGACCACGGGCATCTCCTCGATCCTGCCGCGAACGTAAGCGATCTCCGCGTCTAATGCAGCTATCTCCGTGCGCATTTCCGTCGCGCGCGAACGCCAATAGGCTTCCCGTTCCCTTTCTGACGCGACTGACTGCTGAAGTTCTCTGCCAATGGTCTCGGATTCAACTGCCGCCCGCTCTCTTGATTCGGTTACGCTCGGCAGACCCAATTCCTGGACACGCTTGTCGTATGCAATCTCGCTTTGCTTACGCCGCTTAGCGGTTACTTCCAGATCACGATTCGTAATCGTTCTTACAGCCGCCATTGCCGGTCTAGTCACGGGTGCTGCGACCTGTGTTCTTCTCATCAATGCCCCGGCGGGCTCGTTGTTCGCCTTCTCTGTTGCGTCGATGTCGATCGTCTTCAGATTCAGGGTAACCTGGACACCTTCGGCAACCTCATATGTAAGAGTGTGCGGCGTCACGATAAACCGAGATGGGATTTCGATTCGTCTGCCATCGCGCATCACGATCGTGTAGGCGTTAGCCACAACACACGCCAACATCAGGATCAATGACACAAAACCGACGCGAAAAATTTTAGGCTGAACCCTCATTGCATTACTCCTTGTTATTCTTGCCCGGGGGAATTAGCTTCAGTATAACACCCGGCAAAATGCACATTGAAGGTGGCAGCGAGGATACCGCTCATAGCTGCTTTTGCTCAGCGAATCTGTGAAGTTTCACAATTGAGACACGTGTCCCAAAAAAACTTTGCCAAGTTGCAGCATAGAGTGATATACAGGCGTTGCTCGTCCCCTTTAGTTTGTTCCCCCTCGCCGTTGCCGCAGACGACTCGCTTTCTCGCAGGAGAAATTGATAATCAACCTTACATAGGAGAGGAAAGGCTATGGCAAAAACCGTCGCAAAGATTATGGGAGTGCTGCTGTTGCTGGTCGGCGTGTTAGGTTTCACTCATGTGCTTGACCCGCTTGGCGCGCATCTCAACCCGGCCCACAATCTGGTACACATTGTTTCAGGAGCCGCTGCGTTGTATTTCGGCTTCGCAGGATCTCTTAGTGCAGCGAAAACCTTCTGTCTTGTGTTCGGCCTCGTTTATTTGCTTCTGGGAATAGTGGGGCTCGCGATGGGTACTCTTAACATTGGACCCCTGATCTTTGGACAGGTGGACCATGGTATTCACGTGATTGTGGGTGCAATCTTCCTGGCTGGAGGACTGTTCACGAAGCCGTAGCCAAGACATCAATAGATTTTCAAAGTTTCAGGTTGCCAGGTCTGGTTCGATAAGCGACGCACACGCGTCCAACAACCAGGACGCCTCGCAACCTGATTCATTTATGCCAGCCTCGTTTTACACACACGAAAAACTCAGTACGGACAGTTGCGGCAGCCGCTCTCACAGCAGTACCCGCGACGCAAATGGTACAAAGCGGTGAAGACAAGATTTCCACCTTCCAGGTAATAGTCTTCACCTTCCACAAGAGTTGCCGGCGGATTTTGCTTTGACACATTATTGATCACGCCAGGTTCCGCCCTTTGGCTGGCGATGACCAGCTGAAGACATCGCGGACACAAACAATCCGCCTCTGGTTCAGGCACAGCCAGTGTCCCACCTACACTCGCACACCAACAATCCAGTTGTTGACCGCGTTCACTGCTGTTTATTCCGCAGCCAAATGTGGAATTACACCTGCCACAGGTTTTTTGTTTCACGCCAGGCATCCGGTTTAGGTGTTGAGTTGTTGGAATGCGTTTGACGGTCCATCCCACGGAAACAATTCAGGGTGAATCAAGTGGGCCAACAATTCGGTTCCATCCACAACCCGCGGGCCGGGACGAGCGAAGTAGGAGTTGGCGTCTACCGCGAATACTTTCCGGCTACGGACTGCCGCAAGGTTGGCCCAACCTGGATAACTGAAGAGCTGTTCGGCTCGCTCAATTGTTTGGACCAGATCGTAGCCACAAGGAGTAACGATTAGCACCTCCGGATTCCACTTGACGACGTCGTCCCAGGGAATTCGCACCGAATCAGCACCCTCTTTCGATAACGAGTCGATTCCGCCCGCGATTCTTACCATCTCCGGGACCCAGTGGCCGCTGCAATAGACCGGGTCGATCCATTCAATGCAAAACACGCGCGGTCGATGCGGCAGCTCTTTGGTAATCACCTCAATTTTTCGAAGTCTGGTTCGGGCTTCCGCAATCAACTGATTGGCGCGAGCGGTATGGTTGGTGGCTTCGCCAAGTTCGAGCACGTTCTCAAAAATCTGTTCCAGCGAATTCGGCGTCAACCAAAGAATCTGTGGTTTTTTCGGAAGCAGATTAAGCGCGTACGACACCTCGTTTCCCGAAGGCGCGCAAACCTGACACAGATCCTGAGTCAGAATTAAATCCGGCGCGAGTGTCTGCAGCAACTGCTCGTCAATTTCATAAAGACTCAAACCGTCGCGCATCCTTTGGCTGACCGCATCATCAATTTCCAGTTGACTCATCGTCTCAATGGGAAGCGCCTTGCGGACTACCACAGCCTTCCCTTTCACTTCTGGTGGATAGTCACACTCGTGGGTAATTCCCACCAGCTGGTCCGTGAGTCCCAACGCACACGCGATTTCCGTGGCAGACGGCAGAAACGAAACAATCTGTTGCGCACTTCCCATTAACTACTCCCTCCCAGTTTCACCGAGGCATCAAAAGCTAAACGAAGCGCCTCCCCTACCTGTCCGGCCAGGTGTGCGAAAACCGCTTTCAAAGTTCTCGCGATTGGCGAGATTGTCCACGTAGCCAAAGAATCTCAATCGTTTGCGATCCGTTAATGGAATCTCGTAACTTCCGCCGAGATCCGCTTTGATTAAATTCTGAAATCGGTACACGCGGGGAAACACGGGCGCCAGATAATCGCTCGTCGCTGTCAGATCAAAATTGATAAAAGCGCGACCGCCAATGCGCTGGGTCACAACAGCGGCAAACTGGTGATCGGGAACCACAAGTGAACTGATCACTCCGCTGCCGCTGACCTGCGGAGTTTGCTGATCGCTGTTTGTGAATGTGTAACTCACAAAGACATCGAGCGAGCGCGTTGGAGATGCGTTAGCGGATAGTTCGAGGCCTCGCGCCAAACCACCGCCCGTATTTAAATAGCCAAAGAAACGGCCAAACGGATCGGTTGCAGGGTTTATCTTGCCTGAGAAGTCGAACCCAATTACTTCCTGGAGCCGCGTGTAAAAATAGGTTGCTGACAAGCGCAGCTTATTATTCTTCAGAGACTGATCTATTCCGGCATCGAACGCGATAGACCGCTCCGGACGGAGCCGCGGATCACCTAACGGCGCATAGAAACCACCGAAGAACGAGGTGCCGAATCGCTCAAACAACGAAGGCGCACGATAGCCGTTACCGACGTGCGCACGCAGCTTTGTGTTCGTCGTGCGAAACAGATATGCGATTGAGCCGTCGCCCGTGTAGGCGTTTGCCGGTGCCGCGACAGTGACGCCGGAATAGGGCGCGCCAGTGCTCGGTGTGAATCTCGGCTGGCCCAGTGAAAAGGTTTGTACGCGAAACGCAGCCGACAACTGCAGTCGATCGTCCAGGAACCTCAATTGATCCTGCACGAAGAAAGTATTGCTGCGCTCAGTTACGTCGGTCGTGACATCGTCAGCCGGATTGAACGAAGTCGACTCATTCAAAAAACTGAGGGCTTCAAATTCGTATCCGGCATTCAGCAAGTTATGCCGTCCAATACGGAAGTCGGCGCGCGCATTAATCGTATGAATTCGTCCGTCATCCTGGGTCCGCGTCGAGCCGCCAAATGGTTGAAACCCAACGCCCGCCGTTCCATTGCTGTTCACTCTACGTGTGCCGAGCCCCTGATAGGTGAAACTGTAACCAAACTCCTCCGCCGGTCGGTGCGCAAAAGTAATCGCACCATTCAGAAAACGGTTTGCCGCTGATGCGTCCGGGTCGTTTGCGTCAGGAATAAATGTCGCGCCATTTGTCTCGAGTAATGCTGCGGGAACTCCAGCTTCATAACGTCGCTGTTCCGCGCGTGACAAAGGATGGGCGTCAACGATCCCAGCAGGTGGAAGAGTGCCGACTACTCCCGGGCTGTTGTTTAGTTGCACAAAAGAGTTTCCGGCATATAGACGCCCTGAAAGAGTCGCGGTTGACGACAATTGAAAAACGACTCGTCCCTGCCCGCTGGTATTTCGAGCAGCATCGTCGCCGTCAATGCCACGAGCGATATTCAGATGAGTGGCGCCCAGGCTGTAAGAAAAACGGTTTGCGCCGCCGGCCAATTGTCCGCGACCGCGAAACATCCCCAAGCCGCCTCCCTCAAACAGGAGGTTGCCATGCGTTGGACCGCCGCCTTCATCACTGACAATGTTTAAGGCGCCGCCGATGGCATTCGTTCCATACAGCGACGAACCTGATCCGCGCAGCACCTCAACCCGATCAAGATTCGTAACGACAAAGTCGCTTAAAAA
Source organism: Pyrinomonadaceae bacterium (assembly GCA_963730985.1). Taxonomy (GTDB): domain Bacteria; phylum Acidobacteriota; class Blastocatellia; order Pyrinomonadales; family Pyrinomonadaceae; genus PSRF01. The sequence continues at coordinate 422,612 of CAVSTX010000004.1, read as the reverse complement.
ACTGGTTGCATCGCCTGTGGTTGCATCACGAAAACGAATTCCGTCAATCAACACTGCTGTGTCCTGGTTACGTAGGCCACGCGTTTTGATCGAAACCAACCGGCCAGGTCCACCCAATTGCTGGATGCGTAAGCCGGGAACCGTACGCAAGGCGTCTGTAATCGACGACTCATCGCGCTCTTCGATCTCCCGCGCGTTTACAATCGAAACCGCCTTTGAAACTTCATCAACCGATTGCGCAGTATTTTGTGCGGTGACGACAACCTGTTCACTAACACCAGAAAGGGGCAAAGCGAGATCCAGCGAGGTGTTAGCGCCTCGGGCGACACTAATCACATGCGTTGCGGCGCGTGCAAATCCCGAGGCTTCCGCTTCTATCAAATACTCGCCCGGCGCCAATTGTTCGAACTGAGAGACCCCATTGTCACCGGTCAGGCTGCTGATTCGAATGCGCCCGTCGCGTGTGTAAAGAGTGACCTCCGCTCCTTGCACGGCCGCGCCATTTGGATCAATTACGCGTACGTTAACTTTTGCCGCGTTGTCTTGCGCAACAACAACGAAACAGTTGAAGAGCAAAAGGAGGGTTACTAGAGCGAGTTGCTTACTAAATCGGGGACTAGGTTGTTTTTGAAAATTAGTCATGTGTAGAGTCTCCTGCCCGTCGCAGTGCGAGCTTTACGAAAGAGCGGCGCCAAGGTCTCCTGACTTGCGACTCAACTCCAGCTGCCTTCCCGTTTTTCCAAACAGTGGCACAAACGGCTGGGGCTTCCTGCGTCGCCTACAGTTGCGAGGGCAGTGGCGGCTTTTGACCGCCTTCCCTTTGACGTCACTTGTTGAGGGGAGCTGACAGACGGAACGTCTGCGCTCCCGATTTACCGGCGCACCTGATGTGCCGGCGTGATACGTGGGGCGCCCGAAAGCGGATGCGCGTCCACCAACACCCTGATATCCAAAACTTCACTTAGCAGTTCTTCAGTCAAGACCGAGCGCGGACTTCCATCGGCGATCATCCTTCCGTTCTTCAAAAGCACGACGTGATCGGCAAATTCGGCGGCGAGGTTAATATCATGCGTAACTATGACCGCGGCGGCAGCGCGTTCGTCACAATGCGTTCGCACGAGCTGTAGCATCGAAGCCTGGTGGGCCAAATCCAGATTTGCCGTTGGCTCATCCAGCAGAAGAATTCCGGCCTCTGTTGCCAGTGCGCGTGCGAGCACTGCGCGTTGTCGTTCACCTCCCGAAAGTTCATTCATCAAACGCGCGCTGAAGTTTTCCAATTCAGTCTGCCGAAGTACTTCTGCGGCAATTTCCAAATCCCGATCTGATTCCCAACCCCAGGCGCCCGAACCAGACCAGGCATAGCGGCCGCCGAGCACGTACTCCAAAACCGACACTGGAAACGCAAGGAGTGCCTCTTGTGTCACGACTGCGATACGCTTGCCGACTCCGCGACGCGTGAAGGAGTTGATCGGCTTGCCGTCGAGTAACACCTCACCGCTGGATGGCTGGACCGCGCCGTTCAATGTACGCAGCAGCGAGGATTTGCCGGCGCCGTTTGCGCCGACAATCGCTATCATCCGGCCCGGTGCAACCTGCATCGAGACGTTAACAACGGCGGTTCTCTTACCGTAGTTGACGCTTACCTGTTTCGCTTCAAGCATCTCAAGCTTTTTGTCGTGCGTGGGAAGCAGCGCGTTTGCGGAACTTCGCTAGCCACCAGCCAATGTTCAAATACAATCCGGATAACGCTGAAAGAAAAGCCAGCCCTGATGTGGTAATCAGCAGCGGGATCTGCCACGCTCCCGCAAAGAAATAGAAATGGGCCTGCCGAAAATATCTGGTGATGATTCCCGGCGGTGGAGTTCTAATCACCTGTCCCGTCTGAGCGTCTATCAACAACGAATCGGCGCCCATTCCGCCAACCGCCTGATAAACGGGGCGGCCATCCTTCATCAGCAAAGTTAAGGCGGTCGCGGGAAGCTTTTTCTCTGCAAATTCGTCCGCCCGTCGTAAAGCTTCATCCGGCGAGACGGTCACGCTGTCGCGGGCGATGGTCTCAACCTTCCCTCCCTCGACTGCGTTGGGCCACGCGTAAAGCAATCCGCTCGACGACCAGGCCAATAACGGAAGTGCGACAAGGACTCCCAGCCAAATGTGTGTGCGGTAAATTAATGATCGCATCAAGTTTTAATAATCCGTGTCGAACACCTGAACTGATCAACGTCGCCTTAACAGGTAAATAAACAAAGGCGCACCAATTAGCGCCGTAATCGCACCGACTGGTAACTCGCGAGGCGCAATCACCGTGCGCGCCACCGTGTCCGCGATAACGACAAACGAAGCGCCCGCCAGCGCTGTAGCCGGAATTGTTAGCCGGTTATCGCCCGAAGTCGACATGCGTACGAGGTGAGGCACAACCAGACCAACGTACCCGACCGATCCGCTTAGGGCGACTGAAACACCGACGAGTAAACTTGCCGCCAGAAAAACTTGCAGGCGTACGCGTTCAACTTCAACGCCCAAATCGAAGGCGTCGCGTTCGCCAAGCATCATCAGGTTCAACGGCCGTGCTTTCAGAGTTAATGCAGTCACACCGATGAGTGTTGAAGCGACGGCAATCCACAGTGAGCCCGGTGCTGCCTGAGAGAGGTCGCCGAGCAGCCAAAAAGTGAACGAGCGTATTCGCGTCGCGTCCATCAACGTTGTGATGAAGACGATCAGCGACGACTGAAAGGTCGTGACAATTACTCCGGCCAGGATTAGTCGTTCAGGTGTCGCACCCGCCCGGCCGCTGGCGAGACGGTAAACAACAAACGTCGCTGCAAGCGCACCCAGAAACGCCATCATCGGCCTGGTCCATTCGCTGGCGCTGAGGAATACGAGGGCTATCATGGTCCCCACCGCCGCGCCGTTTGAAATTCCTAACAGATAAGGTTCCGCGAGTGCGTTTCGCAGAAGTGCCTGGTAACTGGCGCCGGCCGCAGCCAAAGATGCACCCACCGTGGCGGCAAGCAGGATTCGCGGCAAGCGGATGTCAAAGAGGATGGCTCGTTGGGTTGCACTCAAACTGCCTGAATTGGAACCGGCGGTAAAAATCGCGACCAGGGTGTCGCCGAGCGGCAGCGATTCACTACCAATGGTCGCCGCGATGATTGCGGCGGCTACAAGCACCAGGCACAAGACACCACACACGATGAGCGTCTTACGCAACGTCGCGCGCGCACCACTTTGCAATGATGGTCCAACACGACTAACAATTGGTGTTTCGGTGCTCACGCTGTCTTTACTGAAAAGCTTCCGGGTGAAGCGCTCTGGCAATTTGCTCGAGACCGTCAACCAGTCGTGGCCCAGGACGGGTTAGAAGATCGCCGTTAATTGCATGAACGCGGCCGTTATGCACAGCGGGTGAATTCCTGAGCGCAGGCGCGACATTTGTATTCGATGCCGCTCCCATGGCGTCACCCGAAAGCATGATTATTACGTCAGGTCGCGAAGCAAGAGCGGCCTCGTTGCTCAATCTGGGCCACGCTTCACTAACGTCTGACGTTACCGATCGCCCCCCGGCCCGTTCGATTAGATTCGTCACAAACGAACTGCGGCCGGCGGTATAGAGTGGCTGCCCTGACAATTGAAAGAACACGGAAACGGGTGGGCGGCCGGCAACCGCTCGCTCCACGTTTTCCGATCTAGCACGCAACTGTTTCACTAACTCGGTGGCAGGTTCAGACTCGTTTACCAGATCACCCACACTTTGAATTGCGCGAAAAACACTTTCCAGGTCGTGGGGATCTGTGACATAAACCGCAATTTGATGTTCGTCCAACTGCTTCGTAAAAGCTTCCAGTTGCGATGCGGTGGAGACGAGCACCAGCTGGGGGCGAAGCGCAAGTATGCGCTCGATGCTTGGCTGTAGCGTGTCGCCAACCTTCGTCACATTTTTGGCTTCGGCGGGGTAATTACAGAATGTCGTATTGCCGACTAAACGGTCGCCAGCCCCAACTGCATAAATGATCTCAGTAAGGTTGGGCGCGAGGGAGATCACGCGCTCGATTTTTGATGGCAGGAATATTTTGCGTCCGGCTTCGTCAGTGAATTCCCGAGAAGCCGAGTTGTTGTGCGGAGATTCGAGCGCGCTTCGACGCGCGCAGCTATTTACACCGATAAGAGTGCAAAGGAGCAGCAAACTCGCTGCGCGTAACCGTGTCGGTTGTAGGAAATGATGTAACAAAAAAGCCCGCCAACCACCTGCAGGAAAAACGACAGGCAATCGGAGGGACTTAAGATGAACCCCGCGGCCTGAACGCCTTTCCGCGAAGCGTTCAAAAGCTGCAAAGCTTCAAGGCAGGTCTCCTGGCTTAGAGGCTGCCGTCAACCGTAACAGTCTTTGTTTGAAACTGAATACGTCGCGGCGCCGCTTCACAGTGGCGCGACCGCGCGGGTTTTTCACCCGCTTCCCTATTCTCCTCGCAATGCGAGGCACCCTGATGCTTTTTTTGTGAAAGAGCGCTGTTAATCCAAAATGCACGCGGACGGTATCACGCAGTGAAACACGTGTCAATTGCTACTCTGACACATGAATTCATCATTTATGGTAGCCGCTCGATTCTGGTATCGTCAGCATCTTTCTGCCAATCGTAGAGACGGAAATGGCGGGCTTCGAGATTAATAGCGATAGTTCACCGTGGGTGAGTGCCCGAAGTTTCAGAGGCGGCGCGCTGGCTTTGTTTGCCGGCGCCGTTGTGCTGTTCATTGCCGCGAGATTGTGGCGGCTGACAGCATCCTGCCTTTGGTTCGACGAAATATTTTCCGTTCATGCGGCACGACATCGTTGGACGGAAATGATGACGTTCGTCGCCGCTGACATCATTCATCCACCACTGTTTTATGTTCTGCTGAAATTGTGGATCTTTATCGGCGGTGAGTCGCTACTGTGGCTGCGTCTTCTGCCTGCGCTGATCGCAATCGCGACCATTGTTCCGTTTGTTTTCTTGTGTCGCGAACTCAAACTTAGCGCGGGCGAAACATCAGCCGCGCTGTTGTTGATCGCTGTCAATGGCTATCTCATCAAATACGCGCAGGAAGTGCGCATGTATAGTCTGCTTCTTTTCCTCGCTGCCTGTTCGCTTTGGCTGTTCTTCATGCTATTGCGAAAGCAGGAGCGAGTGACGAAGCTGTTGGTTCTATGGTGCGCCGTTAACCTTTTGCTTGTTTACACGCACTATGCCGGGTGGTTGCTCGTCTTACTGCAACTGGCGGCTCTGTGTTGGCGCAGGCGAGATTTGGCGTTGCGAGGTATCGCCGGGGTGGCGGTTCTACTGATCGCGTATTCGCCCTGGATTTATCTGGTCTCAAGCAGTTCACCTCACGGCCAGGGTCTGAAACAAAACATCGGCTGGGTCCGCCGTCCAGGGTTTGCTGACCTTATTGAATACTTTGCAATCCTCAACCGCCCCTTCCTGTTTAGCCAAAGCAACGTCGATGACGTCTATAACCGTTTATCGGCATTGATAGCTTTTCTGGTACTCGGTCTTCCGCTTGTCCTGTTTGTTGTTTCAGTTTTTCGACGCACCGGCGAGTCTTCGCGCAGAAAACTCGACGTCCTTCTGCTGTTCACGCTCGGCCCTGCAATCGTTGTCTTGGTGGCGAGTTGGCTGCTGCCGTATTCGATTTGGGGAACGCGTCATCTGATCATCGCTGCACTTCCATACACGATAGTTGTCGTACTTGCAGTTCGTTCGCTGAAACGTTTTTGGGCCCGAGCAACCATTGGCGTGGTGTTCGCATGCTGGATTTTTCTGGCGGGCGCAGTTTTTGTTATCAGGCGGCCATCCAACTTCATCTGGTGTTCATGGGAAAAGCTCGCTGAACAGGTAGTAACTGGAGATTCGAGCGCAACGGCGACGATTCCGGTTTACGCCTTCGAGGACCTGGTTGCCTACCATCTGTGGTTCGCATCCGGCCGCAAGTCTGACCAGAAGTTCAATGTCGCGGTCGTCAAAGGCATGGAGGGACTAAGCGAAGACACAGCTTACTTCCTGCCCCGTCAATTTACTGAGGTGTCCGTAATAAACGAACTACCACTAGGCCAGCCCACGATGTGGATCGCGTTTAGAGCTGAGCGTTGGGACGAGTCGTCGCCCCCGCTCAACACCTTGCTGAGCAAGTATGAGGTCGAGCACGTCGAGTCAGTAACAGCTCAGGGACAGCAAGCGTTTATCGCAAAGCTACGCCGCAGATGATTCGGGTCGGTTAACTTTGCGCGCCCTGAGGCGTCAAGTAAGATGATTGTGTTTTCAATAAGCCACTGCGGAGCCGTTCTGATTCAATGATAAAAACTGTCGAATGGACTAAAGAAGGCGTGCGCATGATCGATCAGCGCCTTCTTCCGACTGAAGAAAAGTATTTAATGCTGCGGTCATGGGAAGAGGTCGCGGAAGCCATCAAGAAGATGGTGGTCCGGGGCGCGCCGGCGATAGGCGTATCTGCCGCCATGGGCTTGGCGCTCGGCGCCAGTCAATCCGTTGGTATGTCGACGGCAGACCTTGAAGACGACTTTAACTACATGTGTCAGATGATGGGGCAGACACGTCCCACCGCGGTAAATCTGTTTTGGGCGATTGAGCGAATGCGCGGCGTGTTCAATCGAGAGAAGGCACAAACAAAGGATGTCGATCAGATTAAGGAACGGCTGGTGGCTGAGGCCCAACAGATTTATCAGGACGACATCGACGCCAACCGTGCCATCGGGCGTTATGGTGCTGATCTTATCGAGGACAACTCAACTGTGTTGACACACTGCAATGCCGGTGCACTGGCCACTGCAGGAGATTATGGGACGGCGCTCGGTGTCATACGCGGCGCGCGGGATGCTGGAAAGCGTGTAGCGGTTTTTGCGGATGAAACGCGGCCGTTTCTGCAGGGGCTGAGACTTACGGCGTGGGAGCTGGCCAAGGACGACATTCCGGTAACAGTCATCACCGACAACATGGCGGGACACGTTATGAAGAGTGGCAAGGTCGACGCAGTGGTCGTGGGAGCGGATCGAATTGCCGCGAACGGAGACGCGGCAAACAAAATCGGAACTTACATGGTGGCCGTGTTAGCAAACAAGCACCAAATCCCGTTTTATGTGGCCGCGCCAATCTCCACTTTGGACCTGACACTGAAAACCGGTGACGAGATACCGATCGAGGAACGCGACACGAAGGAAGTCACTGAGATTGGCGGTCACAAACTTGCGCCTGAAGGTATCGAAGTGCAAAACCCGGCGTTTGACGTCACTCCAAACGAGCTAATCACGGCCATCATTACGGACAAGGGCGTCGCGCGTGCGCCATACACTGAGAGCTTGAAAGCCTTGGTCGGAGAACGTGCGGCAGGTTCGAACGGGTGAACGAAGTGAATTAGCGGTGTGCGAACCGGCTCGACTTCCACCAGTCGATGGTTCGCGTGAGACCTTCCTTGAAATCTGTTTGCGGCTCAAATCCAAGCAAAGTTCGCGCGCGAACTATATCAGCCAGACTGTGCTTCACATCACCTGATCTCGCCGGCTGATAGTCGGCTTTCGCGTCCGGGTTGCCAGTTAAATTTTTCAACTCTTCCAGCAACTCGTTTAACGTCGTGCGCTCGCCATTGGCAATGTTAATGACGTGTCCGACAGCGTCTCTGCTTTCAGCAGCTTTCAGATTCGCAGCAACCACGTCTGCAATGTAGGTGAAGTCGCGCGACTGCTCGCCGTCTCCGTAGATTACGAGCGTTTCGTTACCCAGGAGTCCGCTGATGAACCGGGAAATCACACCGGAATACTGAGAGCTGGGATCCTGTCGCGGTCCAAACACGTTGAAGTAACGGAGGGAAACCGTTTCGAGTCCGTAAACGCGGGTGAAGACCTGGCAATAATATTCGCCGACCAACTTCGCGACGGCATAAGGCGAAAGCGGTTCGGGAAGCATTGTTTCGACTTTCGGCAGTGTCGGTTGGTCTCCATAGGCTGAACTTGAAGCAGCGTAAACTATTCGTCGCACATTCTGCGCGCGCGCGGCCAGCAGCAACGAGAAGGTCGAATCGACGCTGGCAATGTGCGTTTGACGAGGATTATCAACCGAACGTGGCACCGAGGGGATCGCAGCTTCATGAAACACCAGTTCAACATCCTCGAGAGCGCGTTGTAAGGCGCTCTCGTCCGCCACGCTGGCGTTAACGAAGTCGAAGTCGCCACCAATCTCGTCGAGGTTTTCCCGGTAACCAGTCGACAGGTCGTCAATCACGCGCACTTTTGCGCCCGATGCAACCAACGCACTGGCAATGTGAGAACCGATGAACCCAGCGCCCCCGGTAACGAGGGCAATTCCAGAAAGACTCATGAACTTAACAACCTCACAGTGACCAATGCATCATTTACTGCCGCCCAATGCCGATGTATTCAAAGCCCAGTTCGCGCATGTCTGAAGGATCGTAAATGTTCCTCAGGTCGGCGACTTTCGGTGCTCTCATCAAATCCCGCACGCGGCCCATGTCTAAAGCGCGAAACTGGTTCCACTCGGTGACAAACACCAGAGCGTCTGCATCAGTAACTGCTGAATACTCATCGTCAGCGTAGTTTACTTCGGGCAACACTTCCGCCGCCTCGATCATTGCCACCGGATCGTAAGCACGAACTCTTGCGCCTTTACTTAACAGTTCGCGAATAATTTCGACAGACGGCGCCTCGCGCATATCGTTTGTTTCAGGTTTGAAAGCCAAACCTAAAACTGCGATTGTCTTCCCCTCCAGGGACCCGACCAGCTTCTCGATTTTAGGAACCATCGCCTGGCGCTGTCGCCGGTTCACTTCAATCACCGCGTCAACTATCAAGGAGTCTCTTCCAAACTGGCGCGCAACCGAAGCGAGTGCCTGGGTATCTTTAGGAAAACATGAGCCACCAAACCCGGGCCCGGGGTGCAAAAACTTGTTTCCGATGCGACGGTCCATACCGATGGCTTTGGCCACGTCGTGAACATCACAACCGATGCTTTCACACATGTTGGCAATCTCGTTGATAAACGAGATCTTGGTCGCCAGGAACGCGTTGGCTGCATACTTTGTCAGTTCTGCAGCTTCGAGTGAAGTTATCACCACGGGAGCTTCAATCAGATAAAGTGGACGATACAGATCGCGCATGATGGCAATCGCCTCTTCGTCGCGACTACCAATAACCACTCGATCGGGGCGCATGAAGTCGTTGATAGCCGCGCCTTCCCGCAAAAACTCCGGATTGGAAACCATGCCAAAGTTCACCTTCGGATTCCGTTCCCGGATCAACTTACGCAGGTATTCGCCTGTACCGATGGGTACGGTCGACTTAGTGACAATGACTTTGTAGCCATTCATGTGTTCCGCAACTGAACCTGCAGCGGATTCGACGAAACTCAAATCGGGCGAACCATCAGGTTTGGGAGGTGTGCCGACTGCCAGAAAAATCACGAGTGCCTGTTCAACTGCCTGCTTGATATCCGTAGTGAATCGCAGTCTGCCCGACTGCATGTTCTTGGTTACTAATTGCTCAAGCCCGGGTTCGTAGATCGGCATCTCGCCCGAAGCCAGCCGCGCAATTTTCTCCGAATCGATGTCGACGCAAGTAACATCGACTCCAAACTCGGCAAAGCACGCACCTGTGACGAGGCCGACGTAACCCGTGCCAATTACCGCTATGTGCATTTGAGATTACCTTCGGAACAAAAGGAGGGACTGACCGATTAAGCAAAACTTGCGGGCCAAGCACGACGTATTGTCGCGTGACCCGCAAGGTTTCGCGTGTTTGACTGCGACGCCTTGCAGCGTCGCAGTATTTGTGAACTTACTCAATCGACAACTTACCGGGTCGGGCTGACGACCGTGGTGCTGCCGCCGAATTCGAGATCGTTGTCGTGAATAACAGCCCAGATAATCGCGGCCACCGCGCCAGCGCCCAACGCGACGAGCGCAAATGTTTCACCCGCGCCCATATCGTCATCGTCGTCGTCGGCGTCCTCCGGATTAGGCGTTCCGGCCGTTGCCGTTTCGCCAGCTGCGATGTGCCGGACAGTTTCGCCAGCTCGCAGTTCCGCAACACCCGAGTGCGTTGCCAAAGACGTAACGCCCTTAACAATATTCACTGTAAATGAAGTCGGTTGACTTCCATCAACGACGACCATTCCGTCTTTCGTCGTGAAGTTGACCGTAACTCCCGCCAATGTCGAAACATGAACGGTGCCGCTCTCGAGCAAGCCTGAGACGCTTTTTTCAGTAAAGCTCAGCTTGGCGTTTGAGCTCGGCGCCATTTCGACGCGGCCCAACTTGCTCAGATTAACCGTGGCACTGCTTTTCTCGGCTGTATTGATGATGCTGTCCGAAAAGATCGTTCCACCGGAAAGGGCGTTTTCACCGTTGACTGTTACGAGGCCGGAGACCGACAACTCACCCGACGGGGCCTTCGCTGCGGGCGATGCCAACACGACCATCGAGTAAACACTCAAAATGGCAATTGCCACACAGGCCGCTATAGGCTTGCGGCTCCAAGTTTTGCTGATCATTAACTTTCCTCCCGTATTGTGAACCAAATTCTTGATTGCGTGTCGCGACGCCCGGAGTCGTGGAGGCGTTATATTCACTCAACCCGCCTCAAAACAGTGCCGCGCAAAGATCAAAATGCCTTGTTTAAGGCTAAAAACACTGGGCAGTTATTACATGAACGAAGGTGCTCTGTCAACAGCCTTTTGCCTCCGTTTGCCACAAAACTGTGCTTTTTTGTGTTGCGCTGGAATTTATCACACAGGTGATAGCGAGTCCAGACTTTTTCTCCCCAAAAGGGCGGAAAAGTGCGGCGGGTGAGCGGTCACGTCTGCAGCCAGCGTGGACCACAAACGTCATATTCGTTTCCTCGACGGGTGCACCCCGAGATCTAACGCGGTTCAGATACCCGACGAGCCCGCGTTAGGACGCGCGGTGTCGCTCCCGCTGTTGCCGAACTAATACCCGGCAGAGCGTGCCCCAGGAGTTCGGATTGCTCATACGGGTCGAGCCGAGCGAAAACGTAAAACAACTCACCGGCGCGAACGGTGCCCAGGTATCTAAAACGGGTCTGGAGAACGTCGCCGCTTCTTAAGCTTCCCGTACGTGGCGCTTCCTCGAACAGAAGTCCAAACTCATCCCCGGTGACGGCTTCCAGTTCCGGTAGGTAGTCATTCTCGGTTTCGCGAGCAATTCGAATTGCGGCCAGGCGCAGCGCTCGAATACGGTTGGAGTTTCGCCGGTAGTACGTGGCGTTCACTTCATGACGACTGACACGGTCGTCCACAACGCCTTGCTCGTTCTTCAAATAGCCCAGGTAAGACCGTACAACAGGTCCAAATTCCTGATCCTCGTTGATCATTTGGGCAGACGCTGGGATGTAGACAGACAGGACTATCAACAACCCCAGGGCAGCCTGACGCAGTGATTGTAGTTTTCTCATGACATCGGGCCCTTCTGAATAGAAGGATTGAAGCGAAATAGTTAACGTGGGAACGGTCGAAGTATAACACTGCCCGAAATCGCTCCGTTGCACGCCTGTTTCAGCAATGTTACATTCGTCTTTAATTTCCTGTCAGTATCCGTCTTAAAACGCATGTTGGCCCAGACCGAAAAGAAGGTTGCTTTAGCTGTCAGCGGCGGCATTGCCGCGTATAAAGCGATCGAAATTTTGCGGGGTTTACAGCGCGCCGGCTGCATTGTCCGAGTAGCCATGACAAAACGGGCGTGCGAGTTTATTCAACCCCTTACCTTTCGCGCGCTATCCGGGTCGCACGTCATAGTTGACGATTACGCGCCGGATAACCCTGACCCCATCGCCCATATTACCTTTTCACAAAGTGTGGATCTGCTGGTCGTCGCCCCAGCCACCGCCAACATCATCGGCAAGTTTGCCAACGGAATCGCTGACGATTTCGTGACTTCCACGTACCTCGCGTCTACGGCGCCGGTCCTGATTGCCCCGGCGATGAACACGTCGATGTTGCAGCATCCCGCAACTCAACGGAACCTTGAAAAACTTCGCGCAGACGGCGTTCATTTTGTCGATCCCGACGCCGGCGAGATGGCCTGCGGCACTATCGGCCCCGGCAGGCTTAGCGATCCTGAGATCATCGTGGCCGCTGCACTGAACATCCTGAACGCCTCAAGCGGGACGTTGGAACAAGATCTCGCCGGCGAGCATTTGCTGATTACCGTAGGCGCTACTCGCGAAGCCATTGACCCGGTCCGGTTCATATCAAACAGATCGTCAGGACAGATGGGCTTCGCTCTTGCCCAGGCTGCCCAGTCACGTGGAGCGCAGGTGACAGTAGTCGCTGGAGCCACGACCTCCGACGCGCCAGCCGATGTTTCAATAATCCGTGTGGTTAGTGCGGAGCAAATGCACCGAGCTGTAATCGACAAGCTTCAGGAGGCGTCCGTGTTTATCGGAGCTGCAGCAGTCGCGGACTACAAGCCCAAAGATTCCGCTGCAACCAAGATAAAGAAAACTACTCCCACGATGACGATGGAGCTTGAACGAACGCCTGACATATTGCACGACGTAGCCCGAACAAAACACGAAGGACTGCTGGTAATCGGGTTCGCGGCTGAAACCGATGACGTGCTTCAAAACGCCGGCGAGAAGTTGCGAGCTAAAAACCTGGATGCGATCGTTGCTAACGATGTCAGCCGCAGTGAAATTGGTTTCGACACGGCGAATAACGAGGTCACGATTCTAAGCCGCGATCACAAGGCTCCTATACACGTTCCAATGATGGCCAAGAGCAACGTTGCAAATCTTATTCTCGATGAAGTCGTCAGGCTGCGTGCTCGAGTGAGACCAGCGAACACAGCGTCTGTTCGGCGTCGCCCAGGGCAAGTTTAAGTAACCCTTCCATGGCATCAGCTAACGATATCGAAGAGATCGTCGCTCTCACCAAAGACGCAAGAGAACATCTGACTTTTTTGCACGAGCTGGGCGTAGAACATATTGCTTTGGCGCCGGCTCCGCAGCCGTTTCAACCTAATCCCGTCGCCTCTATCGCGCCGGCACCTCCACAGACCGCGCCATCAACACCGCTCGACACGCTTTTCGGGGACATAAGCACTGCCCCTGTCAGGCTCGAGAAATCGACGGAAACTTTTGAAGACATTCGCGCCGATATCGGCGACTGCACGCGTTGCCCGTTGTACCAGGGCCGCACCAACATCGTGCACACCGAGGGTAACCGCAAGGCGCGTTTGATGTTCGTGGGTGAAGCTCCTGGAGCGGATGAAGACCTTCAAGCCCGCCCTTTCGTGGGCCGTGCGGGTCAACTATTAACGAAGATCATCGAGGCTATTGGCTTTAAACGTGAAGACGTGTTGATTGGCAACGTCAATCGCTGCCGGCCTCCCGGGAATCGACCCCCGACCCAGGAAGAAGCATCCATGTGCAAGCCGTTTCTGCTGCGCGAGATTGCCTCGGTACAGCCGGACGTCATCGTTGTTCTGGGAAACACTGCTACGAAAAACCTGCTTGATGCAAAGCAAGGCATCACGCGTTTGCGCGGTGAATTTCAGGAGTACAAAGGGGTCAAAGTGATGCCGACGTTTCATCCTGCCTACCTGCTTCGTGATCCTTCCAAGAAGCGCGAGACGTGGCAGGATCTGCAGAAAGTCAGAGATCATCTGGACAAAACACCCAGGCAGCAAACTTGATTTCGATAACTGTCGCTTTTTGCAATTTGAGTTTTTCGCGCTAAGTTCTCCGCGTGCAGGACGCTTCAGAATCTTCCCGCAAGGATTCATCAACAAACGAGCAGAGTGAATTCAGCGACCAGCCATCTGTTTACGTAAGGGTGGCGGTGCCCGTGCACGTTCATTCCACCTTCATCTATCGCATTCCTCCACAACTAACCGCACGCGCACAGCCTGGCTCTAGAATCGTTGTTCCGCTCGGTCGCAAAGTAGTTACCGGTTATATCGTTGAGCTCCTTGAGTCAGGCCTCGACTCCGCCACACATGCAGAAATCAAAGATGCCGCAGACATTCTCGATGAACTGCCAATTGTCCCGCCTGAGTTGCTCGAACTGACGCGTTGGGTGTCAGACTACTATCTCGCTCCCTGGGGCGAATTAATCAAAGCGACGCTCCCGCCCGGCATCACTCCTGCCATCGAACGCTTCGTTTCACTGATCGATCGCGGTCGAGATGAGGTTAATACACTCGAAACGTCCGGTGATTCTCCCAAGGATAAGCTGATGCGCCTTCTCGCTGAGACGGGGGAAGTTCGAGTCGCGTCGTTATCCGATCAAATCGAACCTGCTCAACTGGTCAAAGCACTGAAAGAGCTTGAGACCGACGGTGTGGTGCATATCACTCACCGGCCAGCCGGTGGAAACGTAAAACAAAAAACCGAACGCCGAGTTCGATTAATGCCAACGCCGGCAGACGATCAGGGTCGGAAGCTGACGGCAACACAAACGCGAGTTCTCGAAGTTTTACGCGGCTACGATTCACTTTCGATTCCTGAGCTACTGCAAACTTCTGGCGCCGGCTTGTCGTCCGTTAACACGCTCGCAAAAAGAAATCTGGTCGAAGTTTTTGAGGAAACACTGCGCCGGGATCCTCTCGCGGGTGCGCCAACCGAACGGCCTCAGGATTACACGTTAACGGAGAGGCAGAAGCAGGTGCTGAAAGAAATAACGGCACCACTCGAAGCTCGGCGGTATGAAGCGTTTCTATTGCACGGAGTAACAGGGAGCGGCAAAACGGAGGTCTACATTCGTGCGATGCGATCTGCGCTGAGCCTCGGCCGGTCCGCATTGATGCTGGTGCCGGAAATAGCTCTGACTCCAGTTTTCTCGCGCCGGCTGCGAACGCATTTCGGCGATCAGGTCGCTATCTTTCATTCTTCGTTATCTCGCGGCGAACGATTCGATGAATGGACGCGGGTCCGCAATGGAGATGCGCGCGTGGTGATCGGCACTCGTTCCGCTGTGTTCGCCCCCGTTCACGATCTGGGGATTGTGATCGTTGATGAAGAACACGAACCAACCTATCGCCAACAGGATTCGCCTCACTACAACGCGCGTGACACAGCTATCGTGCGCGCTCAAAAAGAATCGGCTGTTGTGATACTTGGGTCAGCCACTCCCTCGCTCGAATCGTTTCACAACGCGAAGACCGGCAAGTTCAAGTACCTCGAGATGCCCGAACGGTTAGGTAACCGCCCGCTGGCGGTGGCAAAGACGATCGATATGCGCGAGGTTTTTCGAATCCACGAGAAGCCGAGGATTTTTTCAGACGAGTTGCTCCAGGCGATCGAAGAAACACATAAACGCGGCGAGCAATCAATCATACTTTTGAATCGTCGCGGGTACTCCAGCTTCGTTTTGTGTCGATCATGCGGAGAGAGCATTCAGTGCCGGAATTGCGACGTCACCCTAACCTATCATCGAAATGACCGCGTGATTGTTTGTCATTACTGCAACCATCGAGAGCCCTCGCCTTCACAGTGTCCAAGCTGCGAGGGAAAGTTCATTTATTACGTCGGCGAAGGGACACAGCAAATTGAGGAGAAACTGACGAAGCTGTTTCCTACGCTTCGACTCGCCAGGATTGATCGTGACACGACGACTCGTCGCGGGGCTGTTGATAAATATTTGGTCGACTTTACTGCAGGCAAAATTGATTTGCTGGTGGGAACACAAATCCTCGCGAAGGGTCACGACTTCCCCAATGTCACTTTGGTGGGCGTGGTTTCAGTTGATGCGGGACTAGCGCTGCCCGACTTTCGCGCAGCTGAGCGCACGTTTCAGCTTCTAACCCAGGTTGCGGGACGCGCGGGACGTGGCGATCGTCCGGGCAAAGTTCTTATTCAAACTTACCATCCGTACCATTACGCTTTGAGATTCGCGAGCTCTCAGGACTACAGCGGTTTTTATCAGGAAGAAATACGTCATCGTGAGAACCACACCTATCCGCCGTTTGTTTCGCTAGCGTCGCTGCTCGTCCATGGCAAACAACTTGATAAAGTCCGTTCCGACGCTACTGAAGTGCGTCGCGCATTGGATGCTGCGAATCAGGAGCGCGCGGTTCGCGTACTGGGTCCGGCCCCTGCGCCACTCTCGAGGCTCAAAGGTGAGTTTCGGATGCAGTTGTTGGTGAAGAGCCGCAGCCGCCGGCCGTTGCGCGCAGTAATTGACGCGGCAATGAAAACAATGGCCGACCGCGGCGTTCAAATGCGGTCAATCAATATTGAAATTGATCCGGTGTCAGTTATGTGATGAAACACCGGCGTCTCGCCCGCCGCCTGGTAAGACTCCCCGTGCTTCCGTTTCTCGCGCTTCGCTCCCGTTGCGGGCCAGACGGCTCCATAGGTTAGACTTCGCCGCATGAAACTTTCCGAGTTGGCCGCATTAACGGCGGCGCAGGTGGAAGGAAACTCCACCGATATTGAGATCACCGGCGCAGCCGGATTAGACGATGCCGGACCAGGCCAAATAACCTTCCTCGCAAATCCGCGTTACACGCCCAAAGTTAACTCGACCCGCGCGTCGGCAATATACGTCTCACAGGACACCCAACTTAATCGCGACATCGCTGTGTTACGTGCGGCCGATCCTTATCTGGCATTTACCCGCGCGCTCCGGCTGTTTCATCCGGAGCCGCAAATCGAACCAACTATTCATCCAACGGCAGTTATTGATCCCACAGCAAGCGTGGCTAATAACGTTTGGGTTGGCGCTTGTTCCGTGATTGGGCCAGGCGCAACCGTCGGCGAAGGCGTTCGCATTTATCCAAACGTGACAGTCTATGAAGAGGTTAAGATTGGAAAAGATTCAGTCATCCACTCAGGCTCGGTAATTCGTGAACGGTCCCAGATCGGCGAGCGCGTAATAATTCACAACAATGTCGTCGTGGGCTGCGATGGGTTTGGTTACGCAAAGGATGAGGAGCGACGTTGGTTGAAGATTCCTCAGACTGGGCACGTAGTTATTGAAGATGACGTCGAAATCGGCGCAGGCACAACTATCGATCGCGCTTCGGTCGGCGAATCGCGTATCGGTCGGGGATCGAAGATAGATAACCTGGTCCAGATCGGGCACTCGTGCACTGTCGGTGAAGATACGTTGCTGTGTGCGCAGGTTGGACTCGCGGGCACGACTCACATCGGCAATCGAGTGATACTCGCGGGCCAGGCCGGGGTTGCGGGCCATTTAACCATCGGCGACGACGTGATACTCACCGCCAAGAGTGCGACGAGTCACGACGTGCCCGCCGGTAAAGTGATTTCGGGAATTCCCGCGTTTGATAATAAAGACTGGCTTAGATCGACAGCGGCGTTTCGAAGACTGGGCGATATGCAGAGGAAGCTTCGAGAACTTGAGAAGAAGGTGGCAAAGTTGGTTTCGAGCTTCGAAGGCCCGGAGGGCCGTGAGTAAATAGCCACGACCGTCAGGTCGTGGAAAGAAAGTTTTCAAAATTCATAGGGGCCCGAAGGGCTCGACAGTTTATTAGCCTAAGACTGCCGGCCCTTCGGGCCTCACCGTTAGTTCCTGCGACTGCGGTCCACGACCTGACGGTCGCGGCTATTCACTCACGGCCCTCCGGGCCTAGGTAACGGTCCCGCCATCGACAATCACGACCTCGCCGTTCATAAAACTGTTGCGATCGCTGACCATAAACGCGGCATACTCCGCCAACTCGTTTGGCTGGCCCATGCGTCCGGCTGACACCCACAGGTCGTGCATTTGCAGCAGACGATCCGGCAGTGCCTGAGCCAGCTCGGTATCAAATATTCCAGCAGCGATGGCGTTCACTTTTACGCCAAACGTTCCGGCCTCACGCGATAGACATTTCGTGAAACCAATCATCGCTGCTTTTGAAGTTGCATAGTGAACCGCGGTGGGCAACGCGCGAATAGCGCCGATGGAAGTGATATTGAGAATACTTCCCTTCCGTTGACGAATCATCTGTTTATAGATGGGCTTCGTGACCGCGAACAGGCTACCAACGTTGGTGTCGATTACTTCGTCCCACGCGCGGTCGGTCGTAGTGGCGAAGTTGTCACCGCGATTGATGGCGGCATTGTTGACGAGGATGTCGATGCCGCCCCATTTTTCGACGATCTCGCGCGTCATCTTTTTCAATCCGACGCGATCAGTAACAGAGATTTTGAAACTTAAAGCGCGTTTGACGTAAGCCTCGATCTTCGCCACCGTTTGTGCGGCGAGATCGTCGCGCGAGTTGTAATTGAACGCCACATCCGCGCCTTCACGCGCGAACACTTCACAGATAGCAGCACCAATGCCACGCGTTCCACCACTTATAAACGCGCGCTTACCTTCCAGCAACAGGCTCACTTGTTATTGAATCTCCTAAAAAAGCCCGCCGCGAACGCGCCAGCGGGCTGAGCTGAGACAGCAAAGTCTTGCATATAGATCCGGCATCCAATGCCAGATCGGAATTCCTGAAGTACGTTGAAGTTTATTTCGATTGCGGGGGAATTAAACTCTGAAAGACGCGGGACAGTCAACGCGAGCTTCAAACAGTGGCGACCTCAACCAGCGCAGCGGCTTCGGCAGCCTCGGCAGCAGGAGGAATCAGCGCGGTGATTTCTTCCACGATGTGGCGCGTCGCGTTGGGGATCGCGAGTCCGATTGTGGCTGCGCGCATAGCCGAATAGTGCGCTGAGTCTTCAATCATCCGTCGCACCACAGGAACAACATCGCTGGCCCGTCGCAGCAACACGCCGGCGCCGCGCTTAGCCAACAACTTCGCCGTTCCGGCCTCCTGCGGCATCGGTGCGGTAATGGCATCGGCGATGATGGGCACGCGGCAAGCGAACGCTTCGAACGTAGTCAAACCGCCGAGTTTGGAAATCATCACGTTGGCCGCACTCATCAGTTGTTCAACCTGTTCCGAATATCCAATCACCTTCACTGGAAACGACGCGCTCTCAGCCAGCGACTCGGCGTCAGCTCTTAACTCTTCGTTCCTACCAGCCAGGAAGATTGCCTGCATTTCCAATTGCCCACGGACGAGCTCGCGAAAGATCTGCGGAATGTTGCCGCCGCCTTCCCAGCCCGCGTTTACAAACACAGTAAATTTCTCCGGATCTAAACCAAGCGCGCGGCGCGCGGCCTGCGCAGCTTCTTCACCCGGATACGCAAACTTTGGATGAACGGGCATACCCGAAACCTTGATACGTTCCGGCGCAATTCCATACTCCATCAATTGTTGCCGCGCTTCTTCACTGGCCACGAGATACAAACTGACGTCGTCGCAGGCCCATCCCTTCCAGAAGCCGTAAAACGGATCTGTCACTACAGAAACTAATGGAACTCGATGAGCGAGATTCAACTCACGCAACACGCGAGCAAATATGTGCTGCGTCATGGGGTGAACGCTAACGACGACATGCGGACACCAGCGTTCAAAAATCTGCGAACAGTAACCGATGCAACGACGCTGAAAAAACTCGCGCGTTTCGGGTTGGATCTTGTTTACCGCCCAGTAGAGATATTTCATCCAGCTTTGGCGGTTTCGCAGCAGCCAGTTGTAGAACGTAACCAACTTCGCCGTGATCGAATGCGACTCCTCCACCGCGCGTACGACGCGCACCGCATACGACTGGCCCTCGAAAAACCTTTGGACACCGGCCACGATCGCTGCCGCCGCGGAGCGATGGCCGCCGCCAGTGTCTGACGAGATGATCAAAATTTTGGGAATGCGGTCCATGTTGCGATTTGGTACGAGCATCTTGCTCGTTCACGGGCGAGACGCCCGTGCCACGTTTCCTAAACTCCGACTGTTACTCCATCCGGTTGCGTTTGGGCGCGATCCAGATCCTTTCGCGCCTTCTTCATTTCGCGTTCGATCTTCTTGATTTGAATCAAGTGACCGGGATTAAACGGCAATGACGGGTAATAACTATTCGACTCGTGCGTGCAGAAACAGCCATCGAGCGCTTTCTTCCTTCGCTCCTTCATCGCGGGCGAAAGCCAAAGCTTCTGAAAGTCCCAATTGAAGTCTCGCAGGTTTCCGATCGGCGCGAGGTTTTCACAAGACGACACTGTGCCTTCGTCGTAAATCACTCCGCCGGCAGTACCCGCATAGCATTTCATCTGCGCGGTTTGCGTTTCCTGGGTCTTCGCGATCAGGCCATGCATGTAAATATCGATCGCAGCCTTGAAATATCCGGCCTTGCCGCCGTAGTTGTTTTTGAGGGCTGCGTGCCGGGAGTCGTCGTCGATCATCGTCGCAAGTTTTGCGTAACGCGAATGATCAATTTCGAGTTCGATTGGATCTGCTGACGGTGGACGAATGTAGTTGAAATTAACTTTGTCCGGTCGCAGGTCATACTTCAGAAAGTCGTACCACTCGAAGATGGTGTCCTGGTTCGAATTCATGAAGCAGGTACACGTTTGAACGTCGAGTTTCGGAAACTCTTTTTTGATTGCCTGAAGTTGGCGCGCCGTGTCGATTGCTATGTCCCACGAACCGGGTTTCTGCCGGATCTTCTCGTGCGGCGCCTTCAAGCCGTCGATGCCGAGGGCTACCGTTACGTTGAGATTCGGACACTCTTCGAGGATTCGCGTGATGTCCGGAAAGATTCGTTTCTGAATCTGACCGTTCGACATAATGTAGATCGACTCGAGACGGTTATTTGTGTAAAACGCTTTCGCAATCTCCGGCAGGTCTTTCCGGGTGAAGGGTTCGCCGCCTGCCAAAATCAAAACACCCAAATTGCCGCCGAGTGTCTCCGAGATACGTTCGATCTCGTGCGTCTTCATCTGCAGCTTCTTGCGCGGACGATCGTCGAGTTCCTCTGTGAAGAAACAGTGCGTACAACGCATGTCGCAAACAGAAGTAACCAGAATGTTCAGCAGAATCGGAGAAAACGGTTGGCCAACCGCCAGTTTCGCGTACCGCTTCAAGAGTTCTTTCGTCGTAAAATCCATATCAATCCTTTTAGCGCATCAATTTGCCTGGCATTTGATGCAGAAAATCGTATTAACAGTAGCATAAGGGCGCACTCAATGTCCGCACCGCGTCGCGGCTCCACCGCTTCCTGTGCGGTAAGCCAATGGCTTACCGGCAAGGCGATGAAAAAGTGGAGGCTATGCCTCCGAGGCACAGCCTCAGTGTGCGTGTAAGCGCTGTTCGGTGAGGCAAGCCTCACCGCACTGGGTGCGGCCAAGCCGCTTCTGTTCGCGGTTCCCCATCTTAAGAAACGGCAGTGCGTTCGCTGCGGCCCGGGAATACCCAGCGCGCGCATGCGTCGATAAAGATGACTGCGGTCAACGCCCATCATCTCCGCCGCGCGCGAGACATTACCGTCAGCTTCGTCTAATTTTCGTTGGATAAACTCGCGGTGATAGGCATCGGTAGCTTCTTTGAAGGAAGGAAAACGAAACGATGCGGCCGGTGCTTCGTCTTTCCCATGAGGTGGCAAATCGCCGGCATTCACCTTAACGCCGGGATTCATGATCACTACACGTTCGATTGTGTTTCGCAACTCGCGCACGTTGCCCGGCCAGGAGTAGTTCTGAAGTTCCTCAAGTGCTTCCGGCGTAAACTCTTTCTGAATCTTTCCGTAAGAGCGCGAAAAATTTTCGTTGAAGTAATCAACTAATAAAGGAACGTCTTCCAGACGCTCGCGCAAGGGCGGCAATTCAAACGGGATAACATTCAAACGGTAAAACAAGTCTGTTCGAAACTTGCCCTGTTCCATTTCTGTATCCAGCCGTTTGTTCGTTGCCGCGATCACCCGCACATCTACCTTGATCGAGTTTCCGCTGCCGACCGGCTCAAATCGTTGTTCCTCTAATACCCGCAAGACTTTCGCCTGGACCTTGGAACTCATGTCACCAATTTCGTCCAGGAAGAGAGTTGCGCCGTCGGCGAGTTCAAACTTCCCTTTCTTGGCCGACGTGGCGCCGGTGAATGCGCCTTTTACGTGTCCAAACAGTTCCGACTCGATCAGCTCCTCCGGTATGGCTGCAGAATTAACTTCAACAAATGGCGCGCCAGCGCGCCGTGACTTTGCATGAATCGCGTGCGCCACGAGTTCTTTCCCGGTCCCCGACTCTCCATAGATCAGGA
The DNA here is from genome assembly GCA_963730985.1 of Pyrinomonadaceae bacterium. Taxonomy (GTDB): domain Bacteria; phylum Acidobacteriota; class Blastocatellia; order Pyrinomonadales; family Pyrinomonadaceae; genus PSRF01. Next base: position 400,508 of record CAVSTX010000004.1, on the reverse strand, counting down.
CGCGCCCATCTGTCGGCGCGACGACTAAAATCTGTTTCCGCAAAGCCCGCATCGCCACCGACTCGCCGACCATTTTGTATTCTTTCGCGAGTTCGGCCGACATCTCTGCGTTAAGGAGTTCCAGACGCTGCTGTCGCAAAGCGTTGCGAATTGTCAGTAGAGTCTTCTCGATCGACAAAGGTTTTTCGATGAAGTCGAATGCTCCAAGCTTCGTCGCGCGCACGGCAGTTTCGACGTTGCCGTGGCCGGAGATGATTACGACAGCCGCATCTGAACCAGCAGCGCGCAGTTGGCGAAGGGTTTCCAGGCCATCGATTCCCGGGAGCCACACGTCCAACAGAATGCATCCATACGCGCGCTTCTCGACGGCGCTCAGACACTCCTCCCCTGTCGCGACAGCATCGACAGCAAACCCTTCGTCCTGCATGACGGCACTTAACGTGTCGCGAATGCCAGGTTCGTCATCAACTATGAGGATGGAGTCCATGTGGCCAGGTGGTCCGTTGTTAATGGTTAGCTGTTGGTTATTGGTGGTTAGTTGTTTTTCGTTGTCAGTAGAGTGTGCGAAACGTGACTTATGAATAATCAGCAACTGACTACGATCCACTCGCTAATTTACCTATCCATTTTCCGCGGGGAGCTCAATCACGAATCGAGCGCCACGCGGGTAGTTGGGCTGGGCCTGAATCCGGCCGCCGTGTTCGAGAATAATTCTTTGCACAATTGCTAACCCGAGCCCTGTTCCAGTCCCTCGCGTTGAAAAATACGGCTGGAACAATCGCTTGTAATCGTCCGCTCGAATGCCGTGCCCGGTGTCGGAAATCTCCGCAATTAGCAGGCTGCGTCCGGGATCATAGCTCGTCGTAATAATGATCTTTCTTTCTCCGTCGACACTCGCCAGCGCATTGCGTGAATTGTCTATCAGGTTAACAAACACCCGCCGCAACTGTTCCGCATCCAGCATTGCAGAGGGCAGTTCATCCTCAAGATCAACCTCAATTCGGATATCGTCGGGTCGATCTTCGTAGAGTGTCACGGCATGCCGAATTACTTCGTTTAAGTCTGACGGCTCAGGGCGGGCCAACGGCAAACGTGCAAACTTCGAAAACTCATCCACCAACGCTTTCAGGCCGGCAACTTCACGCGCGATCGTGTCGGTACACTCATCAATCACGGCGCTGACGTGACCCTCTTCGCTGGCGGTCCGGCTCGCGCCATTTTGCCCGTTGCCAGCAACGCGGTGATAACTCTTGGCGATCCGCTCAGCCGAAAGCTGAATCGGAGTTAAAGGGTTTTTAATCTCGTGGGCCATTCGACGTGCCACTTCGCTCCAGGCTGCGGCTCGTTGTGCCGCCAGCAACTCGGACAGATCTTCAAGCACCAACACGACGCCACGTTTTTGTGCGTCGGTTGGTCGCAACGCAGTTGCAGTCAACGCAACAGGCAAAGAGTCGCCGTGGTTTGTGCCTGATAGTTGCGCCTGTTCCGCCGATTGTCCGGCGCGTCTGGCACGGCGCAGGAGCCGATCGATCACCACCCAATCTTCCGCGCGCATCAGGCTGTCGAGTTTTTGTTCACGCTGTTGCCGATCAGGCAGCCGCAACATGCGCGCGGCCGCGGCATTGATCGTTGTTACGCGATCTTCTTCATCGAGCGAGATCACCCCCGTGGAAAGCGATTCAAGGACGGTTTCAATATAATCGCGACGCTCTTCCAGGGTGAGGTTCTTCTCGCGTAGCGCCGCCGAGCCCGCTTCAATTCTGGTGCGGTTGTCTTCGAGCTGCGTCGTCATCTGGTTGAACGAGTCGGCCAACAGGGCCAGCTCATCCTCTGCGAGCGTTGTCACGCGATGCGACAAATTCCCGCGCGCAATCTCGTCTGACGCTTCGGCGAGTGCCTTGATAGGAGTAGCAATTCCGCGGGCGAGATATATCGCCACCCAGGCGGAAACGAACAACATGATGAGAGTCATTAGACCGAGCGTTGACAACCCGAGTGAACGCACGCGACGTTGCCGGTCAACAAGTCTCTGATACTCGCCTTTCGAGCCAGTGATTGTTTCGCCTAGCTCACTTGCCGATTGATGACGTTTCACTAGCAGCAACTGCCGGCCATCGGGCATTTGCGCAGTGACGCCGTGAAGTTCGTTGTTTACCAGCACATCCGTATCCGTTACGCCACCCGGCGGTTGTGCTTGCCGCAACAACTGATCGAGCGCAGCAGCGTCGGCTTCAGACAATTGGGCCCGGTTGTGAATAAGTCGCTGACCGTTCGCGTCGCGCACTTCGACAGCTACCAGTTGATTGCTGGCAATGATGCGGTCGATAGTCGCCTGCCGTTGCGGGTCGTCCTGTTGGCCCAACACGACCGCCAGCAACGATGCGGTGTCGTGTAAATTTCTGATCTCCGCATCAAGTGCCTCACGCTGGACCTCCTGCGCTTCGTTAACGACGCGAACGGGAAAACCTGCAAACCACTTTTCGAGCGAGCGGTTAAGAAACAAATACGAAAAGACAGCCATCGCTATGATCGGAAGAAAGCTGATTCCGACGAAATAGACGAGGAGGCGCGTCTTGATCTTGGAACCAAGTTGGCGTTCACGACGTTCGCGCCGCAGTTTCAGAAGATTGCGCGCAAAAATGAAGGAGAAGACTACAAACGCGACAAAGTTAAGCGTAGAGAGCGCGTAAAGAAGGACCGTGTCGGACGCAGTGTCAAGCGGGATAATGGTCCATAACCAGAGCTGCTGCGAAACGATAATCGAGAGCAACAAAAACACGACTAATCCCAGCGCCCACAGCAACAAGCGACGCCGGCGGCGTGGGTTTTCAAGAACAGGATTTGACGTGGAATTGTGCGGATTTTCAATCATGAAGAACTCGGGAAAAGTCTATCACACGTGGTAGTTACATTCAGATGGACTAGAATGCTCGACACCGTTTGCCGGACCACGGGCGTCTCGCCCGCAACGCGCGAAGCGCGAACACTTTTTCTTGCAGAACCACAGCGGTAGCGAGCGGATGCGACCATTCAACCACGAGGATAAGAATAAGATTTGTCCTGTGCGTTTGTAGTCAGGGTTGGACCTGGCATCCGCTCGCTACCGCTCGCGGTTCCGCACCGTCTGCGACGCCATTGCGGCCGGCAGGGCCGCGGTCCCAACATCGCTCATGGAACCACACAACATTCTCTTCAATAGAAAAGGACGGCTGCGAAGTGGCTGGAGATTAATCATCTTCCTCGCGCTCTTCATCAGTCTTCTTTTTGTATTTACCGCCGTTGCTCGCGTCGCTTACGCGCTCTCGTTGTGGCTGATACCAGCATTTCACTCCAACACGTTTTTCGAAAACGTTGTGTTTCGCGGCAGCTTGTTGTTCGCTGCACTCGTCGGTGGCGTGATCTGCAATCGATGGTTGGAACGTTTGCCTTGGCGCGCAATCGGCATCAGTCTTCACGCGCGCTGGTTTCGTGATTTTCTCATCGGCTCAATTATCGGAATTGCATCGCTGGCCCTGGCTGCGGCCATTGGCGCCGCGGGCGGGGGTTTGCGATTCAGCATGTCGGGGCGGGAATTGTTATGGCGAGTGGCTCAAACACTTGTCGTCTCGGCTGTGTTGTTCATCGTCGCAGCGTTGGCTGAGGAAGCACTCTTCCGCGGTTACCCGCTGCAAACATTGACACGTGAAGGGCTCTTTTGGGTTGGTGCGATTTTGACGTCGGCTGCTTTTGTTGCCGTACACGTCGGAAATCCAAACTTCCATGACGGAATACCCGTTATCAATCTTGCGCTCGCGGGAATCTGGTTCGCCGTCGCGTACTGGCGGACACGGAGTTTGTGGTTTCCGCTGGGAATACATTGGGCATGGAATTGGGCGCTGGGTTCGCTATTCGGCTTGCCGGTAAGCGGCATCACGGAAATCGCGCCATATCCTGTGTTGAAGGGTACAGACCTCGGACCGGTCTGGCTGACGGGGGGCCAGTACGGAATCGAAGGTGGCATCGCATGCACAGTTGCGATCATCGTCTCGACGATTTTTGTTTGGAGAACCCGATGGGTGAATGCGTCGGCAGATATGCTGAAATTAACTTCAGGTGAGATCGCAGGTGCAGGGAAAACTGAGGCCGCCGAGGTGCAATTGAAAAGCGGGGATGCGCCTTCCTAACCTGCGAACCCGCAACCGGGCAAAAACACCACAATTCCATTGTTAACAGTCTCCGAACGTTTCCCGTCTTAAGGGTGCACGGACATAAAAGGGATATCGATTTAACGGCCAGAACGCATGTATGAACTCGAAGTAACGGCAGACTCGCTGATGATGACCGGTCAGGAAAAAGCCCCGATCGTCCAGCACAGCACCAGAGTCTCACCTGAAGCGGAACTAGTGCAGTCCGTGCTGGCGGGTGACCGCGCCATGTATGGCCGGCTCTATAGTCAGTACGCGCCGCTGGTTCACGGCGTGCTGCTGGCGAGGATGCCACGCAGCGAAGTTGAAGACATGGTTCAGGAAATCTTCCTGCACGCTCTTAGAAAATTACACACGCTGCGCGACCCGAATGCGTTTGGTCCGTGGGTGGCAATGATTGCTCGCAACCGCGCGATGGACTTTCATCGAAAATCTCGTGAGACCGTGGAAGTTTCCGAGGAATTAGGCGCACGCGATAACGGGGAAACGCGCGCGGCGGAAATACTTGAAATTATCCGCACGCTGCCTGAGGCCTATCGCGAGACGCTGGTGCTGCGATTGGTTGAGGGCATGACCGGGCCGGAGATCGCGTTGCGAACTGGTCTGACTTCGGCTTCAGTGCGCGTGAACCTGCATAGAGGAATGAAACTGTTGCGCGAGAAGCTCAGCACTAAGGAGGTCTTATGAACGAAGACTATTTGTGGGACCGAAGTGGCGAACCGGACGAAGACGTCCAGGAACTCGAAGAGATTCTCGGAACGTTGCGGTATCAACCGCGACCGCTGGAGATTCCTGAGCAACCGTTTCGACGAAGTGGACCCTTCTTAATGCGCACACTCGCAATCGCAGCCGCCGTCGCACTACTTGCGCTTGGTTTGGGAATTTGGCTTGCGATGCAAAACCAGAGTCGTTCTGAGGTCGCGACGTCTGCGGAACCCCAATCCCCGCAGAGTGCGGAAGTAAGACCTGACGACACTACGCGAGCTGCCGCGAATCCACTAGATGAACAGAAAGTTAAAAACCTATTGGCAGCCAACACGCCGCGACGATCACCGGCAGTCAAACAACGTCAACGGGTAAGACATAACAGCTTCAACATGTCGGCCGCGGAGATTGCCAAGGCGAAGGCCACTAAAGACGAACTCATATTGGCGTTGCGCCTGGCCAGTTCGAAATTAAGTTTTGCTCAGAAGAAGACACAGGCCGAGTCAGTTCACAATCAACACAAGGTAGGATGAATTTATGAAGACACTTTGTTCACACTTAATCCGATTGACTGTAGTAATGCTTTTGGCCGGGGCCGGCGCCGCGATGTCAGCGCAGGTGAGTTCAAGTCAAAGTTCCAGTCAGCAGGACGGACGAATCATCACCACGCACCTGGATACGCTGGCGACCAAGGCCAGCGACAGTGTCAATCTAAATATTGACGAGCGCATGATGCAGATCAGCGCGCGGTTCCTTTCCGGAGACGATCCAGACGAAGAAAGAATTAAGCAACTGGTTAGCGGATTAAAGGGCCTTTATGTGAGGAGATTGGAATTCGACGCAGACAACCAGTACGGCCCTGCTGACATTGAACCGATTCGCGCACAACTGCGAAGCCCAATATGGACGCGGATGGTGGGCGTGCAAAACAAGAAGGAAGGCAGCGTCGAGGTTTATTTGATGATGAACGGCAATGTGGTGTCCGGTCTGACGTTACTTTCCGCCGAACCGAGAGAGTTAACGATCGTCAACATCCTTGGCCCAATCGATCTCGATAAGTTAAGCGAACTCGAAGGGCATCTGGGAATTCCCGAACTCGGCCTTGAACGCGCCAAGCCGCGTCCGCGAAGAGAGCGGAACCAGGAAGAGGACGAAGAGCAGTAAGACAAGAGCTAGGAAATGGTTTGTGGAAGCAGGGTTGCGGCAACGCGCCCTGCTTTTTGTTTTATATGGTAGCTGTTGAGGTGTACGCGGAATCCGACTACATGAAGCGGCTTTGCCGCCCGCTGTGCGGAAAGGCTTTGCGTTTCCGGCATCTCGCTCTAGATAGGCGAGGCTCAGCCTCGCGTGCTTTTACGTCGCGCATATCGGAAAGGCAAAGCCTTTCCGGACAGAATGCGGCTGAGCAGCGGCCAGGCATTTACTTTGTTTCTGAGTGGAGAATTGACAGCTGTCTTGAAGATGCAGATTACCGTTCGTCAAGCGGCACGTAAGGAAGATCGCGCGCACCTACATACTCCGCGCGCGGGCGAATGAGTTTGTTGTCTTCATACTGCTCGAGGATGTGACCGGTCCAGCCACTGATCCGGCTCACCGCGAAGATCGGCGTGTATAGATCCAGCGGGATTCCCATCATGTAGTAAGTCGATGCGGAGTAGAAATCCACGTTCGGGAAAAGTCCCTTCTCGCGCATGATCACTTCTTCTACTCGACGAGACATTTCAAACCATTTTGAGTCGCCGGCTGACTCACCGATCTCCTGCGAAAACTTTCTTAAATGAGTGGCGCGCGGATCTTCAGTCTTGTAAACCGCGTGACCAAATCCCATGATCTTTCGTTTCTGCGCGAGCGCCTGTTTCACAAAATTCTCAGCGTTGTCGGTCTCACCGATTTCGAGAAGCGTTTTCATCACCGCTGTGTTTGCTCCGCCGTGTAATGGACCAGAGAGCGCTCCAATGGCGGCGGTAACACACGCGTACATGTCGGCGAGCGTGCCGGCAACAACGCGCGCGGTGAAAGTTGAAGCGTTCAATTCGTGATCGGCATGCAGAATCAGGCAAACGTCAAAAACGTGAGCATCCCGCTCCGATGACTTCTCTCCCTTGAGCATGTAAAGGAAGTTGGCAGCAATACCCAGCGAAGCATCGGGCGCTACGGGTTCGAGCCCGCGTCGCAAGCGATCAAACATCGCGACGATCGTAGGAAACTGCGCAGTCAATCTAATAGCTGTTTTGACGCTGTTTTCTCGCGATATATCACGAGCTTTCGGATCGTAAAACTCGAGTATCGACACGGTGCTCCGCAAGACATCCATCGGATCGGCCTCGTGCGGAAATTGGTGCATCAGCTCAATCACCGCACCGGGCAATTGGTACGCTGACTGAAGCGAGTGTTCGAGATCCGAAAGTTCCGAAGCATTGGGAAGCCGCTTGTTCCAGAGAAGAAAAATGACTTCTTCGAAGGTGGAGTGCTTAGCGAGGTCGTGAATGTTGTAGCCCTGATAGATCAGTTCACCCTTCTCACCATTCACATCAGAGATTGATGAGGTGGCGGCGGTAACTCCTCTTAACCCCGCTGCTGAGGCACCAGCCGGTGCGTTTACTTTTGAACTCATATTTTTAAGTGTGGATCGAAAGATAACAAACGGAACGATCAGTGACAAGTTAGCGTTCTGTAGCATGTAACGGAAACTTCAGTTTGCCGTTTTCAATCCGACACGAGGACAACCTCGTCGCCTCTCTTAAGATTCGCTAGATTGGCTGCCGATTCATTCCGTGCCGCGAGCTCCAGGAAACCCGCGCTTCCCCACACCGCGAATAGCGGATCAGGATCATCTGATATCTCAGCAAAGTAATTGCGAATTGAAGTTATCGAATGTTGGTTAACGCAGCAGTTTCCCGTTTTGAGAAAACATCCCATCCTTCAGAACGTCGCGGGTAAAATTAGTGACGCAGTTGCCGAACCGGTCAATGTGAATAATCCTGCCTGCGATTTTTCCGCTTTCATCACGTTCCACTTGTAATGACCTCAGCCGCACGTATTCATTGACGGCTGTTCCCAGGGTTTCGGCCTGAACGCCCAATGATAAAGCGCCTGCGACGGGCGCGAAGATGTCGCGACCGTTAAATGTCTGGCTAACTGGCTGGGCGAAGTATTGTTCGTTGGTGAGATGAATAATCTTGTCTGCACCAAAGCGCTCGCAAACGTAACTGAAAATCCCATTGTCGGGGCCGACAAAATATTGACCGGCAGACTCGATCGCAACCGGACGTCGCGATGACCCAACGCCGGGATCAACCACCGCAACATGAATGCTGCCTTTCGGAAAGGCTGAGTGCGCCGCTAATAACGTAAACGCGGCTTCCTCAATGTCATGTGGTGTGACGTCGTGGGTGATGTCGACGAGAAGAGCGTGAGGGTTTACCGAAAGTATTACGCCTTTGACTGCGCCAACGAAGTAATCGGTCGTTCCAAAGTCGGTTAGAAGGGTGATGACCCTAACTGGAAGGCGCGAGGAACGTGCGCGTTGCGGAGAACTTCGGTCCTCCTTGCTTCGCACGTTACTCGCGCCTCCGCGTTGGTTTTTCACCACAGCTTCTACTGGAATCTTATTTCCGTGGCTGAGCGAATCCGCAATTGCTGGCCTTGCTCCAATCGAAGATCCTTGCCACGTGTGCTAAGGACTCCGGCCGTGCCGATTGAGCCGCCAATCGCTGCGCCAATCGCAGCGCCCTTTCCGCCGCCGGCTATTGCGCCGATGATCGCGCCGATGCCGGTGCTGGCGCCGACTTTGGAGATGTCGTCCTTGGTCGTGTCTCTTCCCTTCACGCCGCCCTCATCATCGACCGTGGCTGACGAATTCCCGCCCATGTCGATCACTTCCACGACGTCGCCACTAAATCCGATAGTGCGGTTATCAGCAGCGTTAAGGCGGATTGCCTCGAACGTCAATTGCAGTTCAGAGCTGCCCTTCACTTTACCGGCACGCTTCACGCGAGTGACGCGTCCTTCGACGATTGCGCCTTCGAGCTCACGCGGTTGTACCACGCGCGCCTGAAAGCGATCGCCACGTTGAGTGGCGTCGGTTGAAAGACTCGACAACATCTCAATCAGGAGCACATCGTCACGACGAATAACGAGCGGCGCGTTTGATGTCGCCGTGTTAACGGTACTCGCGGTGTTCGAGTTATCTACTACTGTTGAATTTTGAGGATCAGTTGTATCCGGAGCAGTTGGTCCGGAAGCGACTGTACCGCGTCGCGTTAATCCGGTTGGGATTGAAGAGTTGAATGGTAGACGGTCATAACCGGTTGCGTACCCTGCTTCAAAACCCTGCTGGTAACCGTCACGATAGTCTTCGATCGTGCCCCATGCCTCGTTGAAGTTACGGTCCGCGCGCTGGTAATCCTCTTTGTTCTGATGGTTGCGCTGCGCGCCATCAGAGATATCTTTGAAACCAGCGGTGAAACCGTCTGAATAACCGGTGCGGTAACCGCGCTCGAGTGCCGATGCCTGGCCTTGCACGACCGCCGCGTAGTTTGTTTCCAACACTGCCCACGAGATCATGGCTAACGCAGCCACAGCCGCCAGGGGAATTCTAAGAAATTTCATTTGCTGTTCCTTCCAGATTAAACGGAGTCGAAGCATCCGTGTTGTCTTGGGAGAGCCAACCTCGTGCGAGCTTGATGCTACCACGTGACACAAGCATCTTGCTTGTGCTGCCCGGGCGAGACGCCGAGCTAATGGTGCTTGACCGCCCATTTAGCGGGCCCTAGACTCGATGGTTCAGAGTCTGAGCATTTTGAGCCGGCATTCAGATGCTATTAGGTCGTCGCTGGTTGGCGTCATTTGGCACAAAGATGGGCGAAACTCGCAAAGTTTATTTAGATCACAGCGCTACGACCCCGGTCCATCCGGACGTCGCCGAGGCCATGCTGCCTTACCTCACGCAGAAATTCGGCAATCCGTCGAGCGTTCATTCGTTCGGCCAGGAAGCGCGGGCAGCAGTGGATCGAGCGCGCCGCGAGGTGGCCGCCTTAATCGGCGCCAGGCCCAACGAGATTGTTTTTGTTTCAGGCGGCACCGAAGCCAACAACCTTGCAATCCGCGGCGTCTGCGACCTGGCTACTGACGTCACGCGGCCATCTGATCACGTCGGACATTGAACACTCATCCGTTCGCGGTATTCACGAGTCACTCGAAAAGAAGGGTTGGCAGGTTACGCGGGTGCCTGCAGGAGAACGGGGTGTGGTGCGCGTCGAAGATGTGCGGGAGGCGATTACGCCTGACACGACATTGATTTCAATCATGCTCGCAAACAACGAGATAGGAACGATTCAACCCATCGAGGAGATCGCCGCACTTGTTCAGAAGGAACGAAGCGACGGCCATCGAAAACTCCTGTTGCACACTGATGCCGTGCAAGCGGCGGGGAGAATTCCTTTGGACGTTGAAAAGCTGGGTTGTGATCTTCTGACTATCTCAGCGCACAAACTCTATGGACCGAAAGGCGCCGCAGCACTGTTTGTCAGACGCGGCGTACGACTTGGTCCCCAAAATGTCGGTGGACATCAGGAGCGCGAGCGTCGAGCGGGCACTGAATCTGTGCACGCAATCGTCGGGTTTGGGGCAGCGGCGCGTTTGGCCGGCGAAAAAATCGACGAACGGTTTCGCCACGATCAAAATTTGCGCGACCTCTTCGAACGAAAGGTGGCGGAAACGATTGCCGACATTGTATTCAACGGTGATCGCTCTCAGCGTCTTCCGCATCTGTCCAACATCTCGTTCCGTTTTATTGAAGGAGAAGGTTTATTGATCAGTCTCGACCTTCAGGGGATTGCTGTGTCGACTGGTTCGGCTTGCTCGTCGGGAACCCTGGAGCCCTCGCCGGTGATCCGCGCCCTCGGACATAACGACGAAATGGCGCGCGGTTCGATTCGCTTCAGCTTCGGCGAAGACAACACAGAAGCGGATGTCGACTACGTGGTCCATACGTTAGAACGAGCTGTGCAGAAACTGCGACAACTTTCCCCGCTCAACAAGCCTCATCGGCTTCAAACCGTCGGCGCCGACTGACACTGTGCCTTACTCGCCTGTCTTTCACGAACACCTGGCAAATCCGCGAAACGTCGGGGAACTCGACGACGCCAGCGCGAGCGCTGAAGAAACGAACCCAATCTGTGGCGATCGCCTGCGCCTGGCATTGAACGTAGATAACGGGCATATCAAAACAGTTCGTTATCTCGCGTACGGCTGCGCGCCGACGCTCGTTTGCGGATCAGTCCTGACAGAAATGGTTGCAGGTAAGAATATTGAGGCTGCGCTTCGACTGACTCGTAAGGAACTCCTGGAAGCTGTGGGCGGACTACCTTCGCGGAAACAACACGCCGCGGCACTTGCCATCGAAACATTACGTTCCGCGCTCGCCAAACTCTAATCCGCAGATTACGCGGATTACGCAGATTCAGGCCAACACAGTCAAAAAGAGCGCGATTGAGAACGGCTACTTAGCTGATGTTCTCCCTCTGCGTAATCTGCGGATGGGTTATGGATAAACAACGCGAGGACGAGTAGCCTCGGGCGTGGCTCCTCGATGGTATTCGGGCGCGCAATACTTCCTCGGCTCTGTTCCCAACGGAAACGTGCGAGTGCGGATGACCGGACACGACTCGACGGCAATCAATCCGGTCGTTGGATCGATATCGAGCGTAATGGTCCCTTCGAGTTGTCCGCTTTGACCACTTCGACTTTCATATCTCGGCTGCCTCACACGCGGTGACGGCGACGGTGATGCGTCGAGTAATGGCGGCGGCAAAGTGTCCTGAAATTCGGGTGGCGACTCTTCGATTTCGGGCGAGGACTCCGTCTCCATTTCAATGTCTGACGAACCCCCTGCCGACGTTCCGTTTATAAAAAGTTCGATGCGTTTGTCAGGATCGTCGTCAAACGCGGGCGCTCCGGTTTTCGGATTAATGGCCACCTGCTCAATGCCCGCCGGCATCTCCCAGTCGCCTTGCCACTCCGGATGTTCGGCGAGCGCGGTGCTCATGAAGTCAGTCCAAATTGGCAACGCGGAATTCGCTCCAGTCAGTCCGAGTTGTGACCCGTCATCAAACCCCACCCAAACAACGCACACCAGGTTCGGTGTGTAACCGGCAAACCATCCATCTCGCGATGTGCCTGTCTTGCCGGCAACGTTTCCTTTGAAGCCACGCGCTCTCACCTTCGCGGCTGTACCTCTGTTGACCACGTCTTTCATGAACGACGTCATGACGTATGCCACGTCGGGTCGAAACACCTCGTTCTTCTGCGCTGTTGGGGCCGCAACGGTAACACCGCTGCCGGTCGTTATGCGGTTGATAGGAATGGGTGAACTGCGTGTACCGAGGGTTGCAAACGCTGTATAAGCGGACGCTATCTGCAAAGGCGTGGCTTCGCTTGTGCCTAATGCCATCGCTGGAAACGCGCGCGGCGGTTTTGGCAGGCCGGCCTTCGCGGCCGTATTCATTACCCGGCCAATCGTTACCTCCATCGCGACGTCGACCGTCACGACGTTCAGGCTATGGACCAGGGCGTCGCGCAGCGTAACAGGAGCATTACTGTAGGTGTCTCCAAAATTTCCCGGTGAGTATTCCTGGTTGTCGTAAGTGAACGTCTTCGGTTCGTCCATGTACGTGGTCGCGGGCGTGATGACGCGCGGTACCGGATCGTACGCCGTGTTCAATGCAGTTGCGTAAACAAACGGCTTGAATACTGAACCTGGTTGCCGATACGCATCCGAGGCACGATTGAGCTGACTCTTTGAGTAGTCGCGGCCGCCAACCATTGCGACTATTTCGCCCGTTCGCGCATTCATGGCGACAAGCGCCGCCTGTAGGGTTCCGGGCGGAAAACGCTTGGCCTGGATTTTATCGAGCGCCGCCAATTGTTTTGAGACGGCCGCGTACGCCGCTCGCTGCAAATCCAGATCGATGGTCGTGTAAATGCGGAGATGTTCGGCGACTGCCGAGCCGGCAACAATGTCACCTAACTGGCTTTGCACGTAGTCGGCGAAGTAAGGCGCGTCAGAAACGTCGACGCGGCCTTTCGTTGGCGACACCTGCAACGGCGACTGCTTCGCCTGAGCTGCTTCCTCCGCACCGATGGCGCCCGTTTCGGCCATATTGTCGAGCACCTGGTTCCGGCGTGCAGTCGCAGTGTTGACATCGTGGTAGGGGTTGTAACGATTTGGACTGCGTATCAGTCCTGCAAGGAACGCCGCCTCCGGCAAAGTTAAGTTCGTGACGTCCTTGTTGAAATAAGCATCGGCTGCTTCACCAAAACCGTTGATTGAAAAGCCTGCCTGTTGACCGAGGTAAACCTGGTTGCAGTAAAGCGAAAATATTTGTTCCTTCGTCAATCGGGTCTCGAGGATTACAGACATGTACGCTTCCGCAATCTTGCGGCGCAAAGTCTTCTCAGGTGAAAGCAAAAGATTCTTGACTAACTGTTGGGTGATGCTTGATCCGCCCTGTCGCGCAATCGGCGAATTTGGATCTGCATCGTAACGCCGCACTAATGCACGCAGAATCCCGCGTACGTTCACGCCGTAATGTTCAAAGAACGAGCGGTCTTCAGTCACCGTAATCGCCTTCACCAGATGCGGCGGAATGTCGTTAAACCCGATAACTTTTCGTTTGGAACGCTCTCGACCCGTAACGGAGCTAATCAACTCCGGCTCCAACCAGGCCCTCTCCAACTTTGAGTTGGTGTCCAGATCAGAGATCGAGTTGATGGCCCGCCCATTCCTCGCAAACTGAACTCTTACTCTCTGAAACTGGCGTTGACCATCAACGATGGTCGCGTCGCTCGGCTCAATATCCACCAGCGACTCGCTCACGTAGTAACGGCCGCGTGCCTTGTCTGCCTGTTGGTCCTTCTGGACGTAGCCGATTTGTTTGAGAAATTCAACGAGCCGATCCTGGGCCAGAGGCTGACCAACACGAAGTTGCTTCGGCGCAGCATAGATGCCGGCTGAACGAGTGAAGACTTCGCCTGCCAGCAGGTTGTCAATGCGGCCCGAGAAGTTTACCCAGTAGTAAACGAGGACGCCGATTACGAGGATTGAAATAAAAAGGAGTGGAAAGAGGACAACCGGACTCAGCAGCCGCTTGACCACCCGGCGTTTGAAACTGGGTTCCGGTTCGGCATAAGCGACGACCCGGCCTGGCTTCGCCGGCCTCGTCGATCTTGGAGTTCGCTCGGGATATCTTCCAGACATAAAAGACAGGCGACAGACTCATGTGATTTGTCGCTATGGCCTATCGTCCATCCTCACTTCAATGCTAACGCCCCTTGACTGATGTGTCTACACCGCGTGGCACAACGATGATGGGTACGCCGTAGGCTGTGAGGAAAGGCTTGCCCTTCCGCACAACATGAGCCCTAGCCGCGCCGAAAGGTTTATTGACACCGAATGCCTGTTTCGCTAGTGTCGCTGCAACCTGGCCGGTTCCACTGCTGATGTATGATCCTGAAGCCCACGGGCGAAAGTTCCGTTCCCCGAAGTCAGCGCAGCATTCTCTTCGCTGTGGTAGCCGTAACAGTAGCGATCGTGCTGGGTACTGTCGGCTTTCATCTCATTGAAGGATGGTCACTGCTTGATAGTCTCTACGTCGCTGCTCAAACTGTTACCACAGTCGGATATGGCGATAAGAGTCCGGTTACACGAGGTGGTCGAATCTTTTCGACTGCTTTCATGCTCCTGTCAGTTGGCGTGGTGCTCTACGCACTCACAACGACCGTTCAGGCAATCGTACAGTCAGAACTTGTCGCTACTTTTGGCCAGCGCCGGCATTCACGACGCATGAGCAAACTTCGCAATCACTACATCATCTGCGGCGCGGGTCGCGTAGGTTCACACCTCGTGCGGACGCTCTTGAGCGATGAGGAAACCTTCATCGTGATCGAAAGAGACCCGCAGAGAGTAGCGGAGTTGACTGATCTCGGTGTGATTGTGCTCGTGCGCGACGCAACGCTTGAAGAGAGTTTGCTTGAAGCAGGTGTCGATCGCGCCCGCGGGCTGGCTGCCTGTCTGCCCGATGACGCCGACAACGTTTACGTCGTGCTAACAGCGCGCGACTTAAATCCCGATGTCCACATTGTCGCCCGCGCGGCCGAGGAACAGGCGGAGTCGAAGCTGAAACGAGCTGGAGCGAACCGGGTCGTAGCGCCGACAATTATTGGCGGTCATCGCATGGCGATGGCCTTAACCAAACCGGCGGTTGACGATTTCATCGGGTCGATCACTGCAAATAAGATCGGTTTGGCCTTCGAACAGTTAGAAGTTGAGGATACGTCGACTTTGGTGGGCCAGAAACTACGCGACACAAACATTCGTTCCGAACTCGACATCGTGGTTGTCAGCATCTTGCGAAGCGACGGTGAGATTGTTTTTAACCCCAGCGGCGAGTCCACAATTGAAGGCGGCGACGTATTGATAGCAATCGGGCAGGGCGAGTCGCTGGCGAAGTTAACAAGTCTGGCCAAAGGCCCGATGGCCAAAAGTCCTGCGTCGAATACTGTGTGAAAAGAGAGCGTGGGAGTAACGGCACAACGTACCTCTCAACCGGCTTACCTGTTTAGATGAAAATCCTCGTCACCGGTGGCAGCGGCTATCTCGGTACGCACGTCCGCCATTTTTTCAAGGCGGACGACTTTTCGCGCCGCTCAGGTCACGACATTCTCGACGACAATGACGTCGCGCTATTGCAGGACTACGATGTCGTTATTCATCTTGCTGCCCATCTCGACAAAGACCCTTCAGCAGCGACCGCATGTTTTCGAACCAACGCCGACGGCAGCGCCAATATCATCAAACATCTAAAGCCAAACACGGTCTTCATCTACGCTTCAACGAAGGATGTTTACGGCGCGAATGCCGATTCGTTTCCCGTAGTTTCGGAGAACTGTCCGGTAACCTACTCAGGACAAACCGCACTCGAATGGTCCAAGCTAATCGGGGAACGCTACGTCGAGTATTACGGTCGACTTCAGAACGTGCGCACCTGCATTTTTCGCATGTCGAACATTTACGCGCGACAGTCCGATGGCAACGAATCGGGATTTGTGACCCATTACGTCGAGTCGGTGAAACATCGATGGCCCATTCGCCTGCCAATGGACGGTGTGCCCGTACGCGACATTCTGCACGTTGACGACTTTTCCAGAGCGTGTCAGGCGTTCATCGACTCTTCACACGTGTATGGCCTGTATAATTTGGGTGGCGGTCAGACAAACGCGCTGAGCTTGCGCGAGTTGGTCAACACGATTGGAAGTTTGATACAGATCGATCCTGTAATCGAACAAGACGCCACGTTGCCCGCGCCCGTGCCGCTACATTACGTCTCCGATTTGACCCGTATTCGTGGACAACTCGGATGGTCGCCGCAGATTGGCATCGAAGACGGAATACGGAGTTTGCTCTGAGTGACATCATTGCCTCGTCACCAAAGAAATGCCTGAATTGGACTCGAAGAACATAACAAACATCGTGGTGCGCGGGACAAACTGGGTCGGCGACGCGGTGATGACTATTCCTGCCTTGCGCGAGCTCCGTCGGATTTTCCCGGAAGCGACAATCACGTTGGCATCGCGACCATGGGCCCAGGGCATTTTTGCAGGCGCTGAGTTCATCAACGATCTCATGATTCATGAGAGTACCGGTTTAGGATCGGTGGTCCAACAGGTGCGTGCGTGGCGGAAAAGAGAGTTTGATTTGGCAGTTTTGTTTCCAAACTCGCTTGAGTCTGCTCTCGTTGCGTCGGTGTCCAGAGTGCCGATCCGAATTGGCTATTCCTCAGAAGGACGACAACGTTTGCTGACCGCTGCGCTCGCGATGCCGGAGTGGCGCAGTTCGCGGCATGAAGTGTTCTATTACCTGAATATCATTCAGCACGTCGAACAGCTCGTTAAGCAAACGAGCACCGTTTCACTTGACACGGCTGATGCATCTCTAAGCGTAACAGAAGAACGGAAAGCCAGCGCGCGTCAGATTCTGCGCGCGAACGGCGTGCGCCCTGATCATACTGTCGTCGCGCTCTGTCCCGGCTCAATCAACAGCCGTGCAAAACGATGGCCGGCGGATCGTTATGCCTATCTCGCCGATCGCTTGATCAAAGAGTCGGACGCTGAAGTCGTATTGATTGGATCCGACGCAGAGGTCGAGGTGGCTAACGAGGTTCGTACACTCATGCGCGGAGCGCCGGTAATGCTTGCGGGCAAAACCGATCTGGCTCAGCTCGTTGCTATTCTGAGCGTCGTTGATCTGCTGGTGACGAATGACACTGGACCGGCGCATATTGCATCGTCGCTCGGACGGCCAACACTGGTAGTCTTTGGCCCAACGAATCCATTAACGACCCGTCCTTTTTCGTCGGTGGGTGAGATCATTCGCAAACCGCCTGACTGCGCTCCTTGCATGCTTCGGGATTGCCCGATCGACCACCGGTGTATGACTGCAATCAGCGTTGACGAAGTATTTGAACGGGTCAACACGATAATGGAGCGCGAATTGGCCACGACCGCGGGCGGGTCGCGGGCGTTTAGTCCGCTAGCAAGCACGGGCAAGATGCCCGTGCCACAGGCATGAGTAAACGAGCAGTCTTCATTGATCGAGATGGAACGATTTCCGAAGAAGTCGGCTACATCAACCACGCCGCGCGGTTTCGTTTATTTCCATACGCGGCCGAAGCGATCAAACACCTTAACGAAAACGGCTGGCTTGCTGTCGTCACCACGAACCAGGCTGGCGTCGCTCGCGGTTACTTCAATGAAGAAATGATTCAGACGGTCCATCAGCGAATGGTCGCAGAACTCGCAGGAGCCGGCGCGAGGCTCGACGGCATTTATTATTGCGCGCATCATCCTTCCGTCGGCGAGCCACCGTATCGTATTGACTGCGACTGCCGAAAGCCGAGGCCTGGACTCATCACGCGCGCAGCGACTGAGCTCGATGTCGATGTGCCGGCTAGTTGGGTGATAGGTGACCGGTACAGTGATATTGAGCTTGCGCGAAACGCAGGCGCTCACTCGGGGTTTGTCTTAAGTGGTTATGGACGCGGCGAGTGGGAACATCAAAGTAGTTCATGGACAGAACAGCCCGATCTGGTTGCCGACGACTTGTTGAAGGCCGTTAAACGAATAGTTGCAGGCGGTGAACCATATCCGCGGAGAGACGATTGACGACTGACCGTACATTATTACAGGAACGACTGATTGGCATCGTGCACCGCTTTTCTGAGCGGCGAATCGTTGTGATTGGGGATTCTGTTGCTGACCAGTTTGTGTTTGGCGCGATCGATCGTGTGTCGCGTGAGGCTCCCGTTTTTATTCTGCGACACGAGCAAACCGAAACAGTGCCGGGTGGTGCGGCAAATTGCGCTGTCAACCTGAGTGCGCTCGGTGCGAAGGTTTCATTGGTGAGCGTAGCCGGAGAGGACGAAGCAGGACGCGAGCTCGTTCGGAAACTGCGAGAAAACGGAGTTGACCTGACTGGATTTCTGGTCGACGAAAGCTTACGCACGACTACCAAGGTACGAATTTTAGCCGGGCAGTTACATTCAACGCGGCAACAAGTAATTCGTCTCGACTACGAAGGCACGCCGCTGAAAGACGCTCAACTCCGAACGCGACTGACGCAACAAATGCGCGACCAGGTTGGAACCTCGGATGCTGTCATCATCTCGGATTACAACTATGGCGTTGCAGACGAAGCTGTTGCTGCATTTCTTCGAGACGTGACGGCGCAACAAAAAACTCCGGTGCTTGCCGACTCGAGGTTCAAGCTTTCAAGTTTTTCCGGTTTGACTTCCGCAACGCCTAATCAGGATGAAGTCGAGCAACTGCTCAGTCGCGACTTATCGATTAACGGAGATTTGGAAGCGGCGGGCGATGAGTTGCGGGAAAGACTCGGCTATCGCGCGTTGCTGATCACCAAGGGCAGCCACGGCATGACGTTGTTGGAATCTGGCGTCGCTCCGTTTCACATTGAAGCCGTTGGCGCGCGTGAGCCCGTCGACGTCACAGGTGCCGGCGACACTGTCATGGCGGCCTACACGCTCGCCCTCGCTTCCGGGGCGTCATTTCCCGACGCGGCGCGCATCGCAAACTATGCCGGCGGACTCGTCGTGATGAAGCGCGGGACAGCCTCCGTTACGGGCGAGGAACTCGAAAACTCGATCCTCCATTCCGAACCATCGTAATGGGCACTCCCAATACACTAACGTCAGATGCATCTTCCCGCGTCCTCAACCGCGAACAACTGATACAGCGAATCGCCGCCGAAAAAGCAGCGGGACGTGTAATCGTGCTTGCGAACGGTTGTTTCGACATTTTGCACGCGGGCCACGTGAGATATCTCAAGGGCGCGCGCGCCCTGGGCGACGTATTAGTAGTTGCCGTGAACGCGGACTCGCAAGTCGAACGTTTGAAAGGTGCGGGGCGACCGATCGTGAGCGAAATAGAACGTGCCGAGATAGTAGCGAGCGTCGAAGGCGTCGATTTCGTAACGATCTTTGCCGAGCCGACAGTGACGGAGTTGCTGCTGGCCCTCCAGCCTGATGTTCACGCAAAGGGCACCGATTACACCGAGGACAGTGTCCCGGAACGCCATGTGGTACGATCTTATGGAGGTCGAGTAGCCATCGTGGGCGATCCAAAGGATCACTCCACATCGGATTTAATAGGACGGTTCCGGTAGGACAGCACTACTTTCCAGGTTATCCGCCGGGCCGATGAATGGACAGGCAAGCGTGTCTGCCCTGCTTTATGCGAATTCTAATAGTCAAACTGTCCAGCATCGGGGACATCATCCACACCTTACCGGCAGTAGCGGCCATTAGAAAGGCAATGCCCGATGCCGAGATTTCGTGGGTCGTCGAACGGCGGTCATCGGAAATTTTAAGAGACAACCCGATTTTAGATCGCCTCATCGAAGTCGACACGAAGGCCCTGAGGCGCGGGTTGATGTCTGGGGAGACGCTGCGGGCACCGCGCCAGCAGTTACGTCGGCTACGCGCCTCGGCCTTCGATTTAGCAATAGATTTTCAGGGTTTACTTAAATCCGCTTCCATCGCGCGCCTGTCTGGCGCGCGTCGTGTTTTTGGCTTCGGTCGCGAGGCTCTACGTGAACCAGCCAGCCGCGTTCTCCTGTCAAAATCAATAGCAATTCCCCCAAAAAAGCATGTAATCCGACGAAATTTGCTCCTCGCCCAGGAGTCGTTGCAAATTCCCGTTCCCGATGACCCATCTTTGTTTGAGTTTCCCATTGCGACCTCTTCGTCGGACGTTCGCGAGGCGCTTGAGGCCGCCGCGCCGGCGACAAACGGGTATGCGATTCTGAACCCAGCGGGAGGATGGCCTACGAAATTATGGAGTGCTGAACGGTTTGGCAAATTAGCCGACGAGCTATGGATTCATCATGGGTTAGTCTCATTAGTCAGTTATGGACCGGGCGAAACGGGACTTGCCGACACCGTTCTGGCCGCCAGTCGGACGGGCAAGGCAATCGCAGTCAGCGTGTCCTTAAAGGGTTTTTATGAGCTCGCTCGTCGCGCAAAAGTTTACATCGGCGGCGACACTGGCCCGACGCACATCGCTATTGCAGCGGGCGCCCCGATTGTAGGTTTGTTTGGCCCGACGGAGTGGTGGCGAAACGGCAGTCCGCGGGCTGAGGACGTCTGCGTCGAGCGCGTCGATATCGACTGCCGCACCGACTGTCATCGCCGCGAATGCTCAAACTGGATCTGCATGGATATTGAAGTGGAACGTGTGTTCAATGCCGTCAATGAGAGGCTGGCAACTGCGCAAAAGGCATTGCCTGTCCTTGCGAATGTTCGTTGATCGAAACCGGAGAGGAACGACGGCCTCAAACCCCGTCTATTAAGAATATTGCGTAGAGGCGGTACGTGGATTCAGCGTTGGCGTGTGCCCCTTGGGTTTTTGTGTGGCGCCGCATTTCTTTTGCTTGCCCGACCAAGGCCACTCACGCTGCTCATCGGCGGCGCAGTTTCAATTCTGGGACTTTTATTAAGAACCTGGGCGGCCGGGCACATACGGAAAAACGACGAACTGGCTACCTCCGGACCTTACGCCTACACCAGAAATCCCCTGTATCTCGGAAGCTTCTTGTTGGGCCTCGGATTCACTATCGGCGCCGGTTGGTGGCTGCTGTGGATCCTCTTTGTACTCCTCTTTCTTGGCATCTATTTGCCGGTAATGCGCGTCGAAGCCAGCACGCTCGCCCAGTTGTTTGGCGAGAAGTTTGAGAAGTATTCGGAACATGTGCCGCTGTTCTTGCCGCGACTCACCCCTTATCGCGACGTTGATAACAGAAATACCTTCGACAAACGTCTATATATGCGGTACCGAGAGTATCGCGCTGGCATTGGACTTTTGGCGGCGTGGGGGTTCCTGATAGTAAAGGCATTTTGGACAAGATGATTTTACAAGTTCGACAAATCCTGGCGGCGCTTATCCTCGCGGTCCTAATGCCTCTGGGCGTTGTGGCGCAGCAGAATACCTCTGCACTCGAGCGTAATCAGGTTCATTCCTTCGAACCAAAGGAAGAACTGGTGTATGTAGCAGAGTTTTCTCGTGCTCTGTTGAAAAACGTTGATGTGGCCGAATTCCGTTTTACTGCCGACTCTACAGAAATGCTGAATGTACCGACTGAAGTGCAACGACAGTCGCTTAGGCTTACGGGTGAGGTTTTTAGCAAAGGGTTATTTATCAGGTTGTTCAACCTGCGCTTTCGCGAACTGATGGAGTCGGAAGTTGAGCGTTCGTCTTTCACTGTTCAGAAATCAAAACGCATCGACGAACAGGGCAAACGAAAGCGCGTAAGCGAAGCTGTGTTTGCAAACGGTCGCGTGTCGTGGATTGAGCGCGATCCGGATAACCCGAATAACACGACCCGAACTGAAGAGACTGCATTTACCGGCCAGATTCAGGACATCCTGTCGGCGATTTACTTCCTTCGAACTCAGCCTCTCACCCTCGGAAAAAGCTTCGAGCTGACTATCAGCGACTCCGGGCAGGTCTATCAAATTCCTGTGAAGGTCGTTGAGAAGAAACGCATGAAGACTGTCGTCGGCCGCGTCGATACGTTGCGCGTTGACCCGGACCTGTTCACTCCTGGAATGCTGAGGCGCAAAGGACACATCTCAATCTGGTACACAAACGACAGCCGCCGTATCCCCGTTAGTGCCCGCATCAAGACCGAATACGGAACTTTCAACGTCACACTTCGCAAGATTGTTCGCGGCCGCGCCGCTGACGACGTCTCACGTGCTGGTCGTTAAGATCGCCTCTTTCTCATTTCGCATCCACGAACGGTGATCGTACTCTGTAGCCAAACTATGAGTTCGATCCCAGCGGACCAACTTCCATTCATCCTCGGTCACAGAGGGGCTTCATCACTCGCACCGGAAAATACATTGGCCGCTTTTCGTCGCGCGATTGACGACGGAGCGGATGGCATTGAATTCGACGTAAGGCTCTCGCGGGATAACGTGGCCGTCGTCATTCATGACGCCAGCTTGAAGCGGACAGGTCTGATCAATCGGCCGGTGATAGAACTTACTGCAGCTGAATTGCAACAGGTGGATGTGGGAACCTGGTTCGGCCAGCGTGGATTGCCCAACGATCAATATGCCGGTGAGACCCTACCGACTTTCGCGAACGTACTTGAGTTGTTTCAATCTAGCAGCGGCTTGCTGTATCCGGAGATGAAGTGTGAGCCGAACGAAGCGAAAACGCTTGCCGCCACAGTCGTGGAGGCAATCAGTCAAACCGACTTCGTTAACCGAATTGTCGTTGAGGGTTTTGATTTGCCGGCCATAGCAGAAGTGAAACGCCTCGACAAAAGTATTCGTACCGCAGCTTTGTTTGAACCGAAAGTATCGCGCCCACTTTCGACCCTGCGCAGGCGACAGACAGTGACAGCAGCACTCGATCACGGCGCTGACGAGATTGCGTTACATCACTCTCTGGCCAGCGCTCGCCTCGTAGAACACGCGCGTTCGCAGGGGTTGGAGGTTGTCGTGTGGACAGTGGACGATCCGGTTTGGGTGGAGCGTGCGCGTGCCTGGGAAATAAAGGCGCTGATTGCCAATAATCCCGGCCCCCTCGTGAAACACCGAAACGAATTGGACAAGATCGGTTAAAAGCCCTCCAGATGACAGTAGCGGCGCGCATCTGTATCATTCGCTGCACACAAAACAAAGACGGGAGAACAGATTAATGCCAGTGAGACAGGACGCTGAGATCATCGAGCCAAAAGGCAGACTTGGAGTGCTGCTTGTCGGTCTCGGCGCAGTTAGTACCACGTTCATAGCGGGCGTGGAAGCAGTGAAGAAAGGCATCGGGTTGCCCGTCGGCAGCTTGACGCAGATGGGAAGTATTCGGCTCGGCAAGCGCACCGACAATCGCGTTCCATTAATTAAGGATTTTTTGCCGCTCGCAAAACTCGAAGACTTAGTTTTCGGCGCCTGGGATATTTTTGAGGACTCGGCTTACGAAGCTGCGATGCACGCCGGCGTGTTGGAAAAAGACCTGCTTTCGAAACTGAAAACGCCGCTGCAGAAGATCAAACCAATGAAGGCTGTGTTTGATCAGACATACGTCAAACGCTTGACCGGCACCAACGTTAAGACCGGCCGCAACAAGATGGATTTGGCGAAGCAGTTGATCGACGAAATAGCAGCATGGAAAAAGAAGAACCGTTGCTCGCGCGTGGTCATGATTTGGGCGGCTTCAACCGAAATATTTTTAAAGCAGCATCCGGTCCATAAAACACTCGCGTCGTTTGAGAAAGCCATGCGCGACAATCACAAGGCCATCGCGCCTTCGATGATCTACGCCTACGCGGCACTCAAGTCAGGCATTCCTTTCGCCAATGGCGCGCCAAATCTGACCGTTGACATTCCCGCGTTGATGAAGCTGGCCGAGGAAAACAATCTCGCGATTTGCGGAAAAGATTTTAAAACCGGACAGACGTTGATGAAGACGATTCTCGCCCCCGGTCTGAAGGCACGAATGCTGGGGCTGCATGGTTGGTATTCAACGAATATCCTCGGTAATCGCGACGGCGAAGTTTTGGACGATCCGGAATCGTTTAAGACCAAGGAGGAGTCGAAGCTCTCGGTGCTGGAGTACATCCTCCAACCTGAAGTTTATCCGCAGCTTTACAAGGATTTTTCCCACGTTGTCAGAATCAACTACTACCCGCCACGTGGCGATAACAAAGAAGGTTGGGACAATATCGACATCTTCGGATGGCTTGGCTACCCGATGCAGATAAAGATCGACTTTCTCTGTCGCGACTCGATTCTGGCCGCGCCAATTGTTCTTGACCTCGCGCTGTTTCTCGATTTGGCGCAACGGGCGGGAATGAAAGGAATTCAGGAGTGGCTGTCTTTCTATTTTAAGTCGCCGCAAACCGCGCCCGGTCTGTATCCGGAGCACGACGTTTTTATCCAGTTAATGAAACTGAAAAACACGCTGCGTTACCTGAAAGGGGAAGATCTAATTACGCACCTTGGCCTGGAGTACTACGACTGATTTTCCCCCGCGCATTGACGCGTAGAGGGTAAAACGTTTTCGTTGAATTCTGCGTTAAAAGGTGCAACTCGGCGACCACCTAAAGAGCCCCCGGACACTTTCAACAACATTTATTGGCAGCGGCCGGCTGACATCAATTGTCATCCGTCGCTGCCGATACTTTTTTACGTTAATGGACAAAAACTAATGTGTCCCCAACATTTTGTGATGACATTTTAGTCTGTGTCGTATATATAGCATCGGCAAGAATTTAGACGGCGCGGTGGGCAACTCGCGAGCAGTAAACGATGACGCTCATCTGTGCATCAACTTAACCAGCGGATCGTTCCTTGCATATTCGAAGGGGGGCCAATCCCGGCCGCACCAGCGAGAGCGGGTAAAGCTCTCGATGCAGGGAGAACGAACATGATTAGCGAAATGGAAATAAACAAACTAAACGAAACTATGGGTACGGTCTTCCTGGATCCGGATCAGAAAAGCCCGCGCGCGCAGGACTTCGAAGAGCGGTTGTCTGCTCGCATCGTTGGCCAGGAGCGCGCAGTGCGGCGCATGAGCGGCCTTTATCAAATATTTCTGGCGGGGATGAACCCGCCCAACCGTCCGATCGGAACGATGCTGTTTCTCGGTCCGACCGGTTCGGGAAAAACTCGCGTCATTGAAGCTGCAGCCGAAGTGTTGTATGGCGACGCCAACGCCATCGTGAAGATCGACTGCGCTGAGTTTCAACACTCGCACGAAATTGCCAAGCTGATCGGTTCGCCGCCGGGATATCTCGGACACCGCGAAACGTCGCCGATGTTGACTCAGGAAAACCTCGATCGGATGCACACCGATGAGATCAAGCTTTCACTTATCTTGTTTGACGAGATCGAAAAGGCGTCGGACAGCCTGTGGCAGTTGTTGCTCGGCATTCTCGACAAGGCCACGTTGACCCTTGGTGACAACCGCCGCGTAGATTTCTCGCGCTGCATGGTCATTCTGACTTCAAACCTGGGCGCGCGAGAAATGTCGGAATTAATCTCCGGCGGCATCGGTTTCGCGCCGGGCAAAGGCGCTAAGAATCCCAACGACACTGAAGTCGATCAGAAGATTTATCGCACCGCTGTTGAAGCTGCAAGACGAAAGTTTTCACCTGAGTTCATGAACCGCATCGACAAGGTGGTTGTCTTCCGTTCTTTGAAGGAGCATCACCTGCGTCAAATCCTGGACCTCGAACTTCAGGCGGTGCAGGACAGGATTATGCAATCAGCGGGAACGAAGTTTGTTTTCCAGTGTTCAGAGTCGGCGAAGGACACGCTGCTGAAGGAAGGACTGGATTTCAAATACGGGGCGCGACACTTGAAACGATCCGTCGAACGCTTCCTCGTGTATCCGCTGTCGAACCTTGTAGCGACGGGACAAATCGGTTTGGGAGATCTCGTTCACATTGACCTCGACGAATACTCCCATAAGCTGATTTTCTCGAAGAGCTCTGGTGGCGCGCTTATTCACGATATGGCGCCGGAAGAAACAGAAGAGCCGGAAATTCAGGAGTCGCTGTCAGGCGGCGTTGGGTTGCCGATTCCGCAGGCCAGCAAGGCGGCAAAGAAAGGTCAGAGCCGCGGAGAGAAGACTGAGAACTAGTTACTTCTCAACTGAAGAAAACAAAACGCCGTTCACTTCAAAGTGAGCGGCGTTTTCGTCTCTTCTGTCCGGAGAATTAATTCTGGGCTCGCTTGATTTTTTGAATTGCTTCGTGCGCGACCCGCGAAAGGTGGGGATCCGTCGATGTAA
This sequence comes from Pyrinomonadaceae bacterium, assembly GCA_963730985.1. GTDB lineage: Bacteria > Acidobacteriota > Blastocatellia > Pyrinomonadales > Pyrinomonadaceae > PSRF01. Next base: position 374,247 of record CAVSTX010000004.1, on the reverse strand, counting down.
TGGCAACATTCAATGTTGCGAGTGCAGACGGATCGCCAATCGCGCCGAGCGCCCATGCAGCCTCTCGTCGCACATCACTTGCGACCTGCTCATTCTGCAAAACATTCGTAAGAGGCCCAACCGCGTCGCGATTGCCAATCTGTCCCAGGGCCCGTGCAGCAGATCTCAAAACAAATTCATCCTGTTCCGCCATCGTTTTCTTTTTGGATACGTTTGGCGCAGGCTTCAGTACAGCAACCAAAGAAGCTACGGCGGCGACATCGGCAATCTGGCCCAGGGCAACGGCACTGGCGCCCCTTACTTCGGCTTTCTTGTCGCTTACCAGGCGTTCCATCAGCATTGAGACAGCAGTCCGACTTCGTGCGCGGCCCAGCGCGTATGCAGCTTCGCGCCTGACAAACTCGTCTCTATCGTTGAGAAGCAGAATCAATTTCGGCGCGCTTTCTTCCGACGGCAACGAAAGAATCGCGGCTGCTGCGGTTGCGCGAACTATTACGGAACTATCGACCAGGGCCGGCAACGCTGCGCGAGAGGCATCGGGATGGTGCATCGAGCCTAACCTCGCCACTGCGTCCCGGCGTTCCTCAACGTCACCGCCACCCAAACGAGCTTGCTGCTTTTGTATTTCAAGCTGTACCGGAGTAAGTGAACCGCGATCCTGCGCTAATGCCACCGCCGTTGTGACGGCTAACAATAAAGCGAGGAAGACCGCATTCATCCGTCGGTTCCTGGTTACGATTTGCATCCGGTGGGTAGTAGCTTGCTAATCCATGCGCGAGGTCAGCGCTTGCATCGAATCGATTATCAAAACAGCGATAGGCGGGTAGACGAGTAGATCCGGGATCAGAAGAACAGTGGAAGAATAAGTCAGTAAACTTGATTGCACTTCTTCAACGCGATGACGAAATACCATCGTCAAGTCGTTAAAGAAGTCCTGGGCATGCCAACCAATAACCAGTCCGATGCCCACACTCAAAGCATACCCGACGAGTAGAAAGGTGTAAGCGGAGAAACGAGTGAACGGTTGCTCCGGCTTCTCGTCGTCTCGCATGATCGAATCCTGGATTGACTTCGGTTGATATGTGTAATGCTTGAAGTATTCACGCAAGCGCGTGCCCAGGTGCCAAATACCGATCACAAACAGCGTCAGGACGATTGCGCGTCCGGCGTAACTGAGCATGTCCCAAAGCTGCGGGCGAATCATGGCCACAAAGAATGTCGAGAGAAACAATGAAACCGTGGTAAACACCACGCGCTGTCGCTCTCTATTCTCCTGACGATCCCGCTCCAACACCTCATCAACAATACGGTCCCAGCGCGCCTGGACATTCAAATTTCGAGCCCGCTGCGCATGAGGGTTGCTGGAGTGCAGGATCGAGTACCCGCGGTTACGTTCAGCAGATAATTTTTCGTCGTAATACGCACGCTCCTGCGGGTCCATCAGTACGTGGTAGGCCTTCGACAGCAATGCAAATTCTTTGGCAGAGCTCTCCGAACCCCCGTTCAAGTCCGGGTGGCGCACGCGGGCCAGCTTCCTGTAAGCCGATTTCACTTCAGACTTAGAGGCAGAGGGTTTTACTCCGAGAATTTTGTAGTAGTCGATCACCGAGCGCTTGCTACTCCTTTAAGACGCTGGTGGTGGGAGATTCCCGCACCAAATTCGCGAGAATTATAACACTTCCGGCGCTGATCGCGCGCACTACAAATCGACGGTGGAAAAGGATTTCGATATCGCTGGAAGAAGTTTGGGGACCAGAAGAGCGGCTGCGAAATACCTCGAGCGGCCGTCGAGGGGGGCGAGGACAATAGTTGTGAGAGTGTCCGCTCCTCTGGCTGTTGCCAAATTCCTTTCAATCCCAATGCCAGAGAGTCCAACAGGGAAAATGCAAAGAAAATGAAAGATTTCTTGCTTAAAAAGGAGTTGGAGTGTCAACGCGTGAGGACAGGCGTCTACTGTTGACTACACACCTAAGCGACGTTCTTCGAATTGGCCGAAGCGCGCGCGACAATTCGCAGTAATGTTCTCACGGCAATCCCGGTGGGTCCTTTAGATCGGTGTGGCTTGGCGTCGTCACTCCATGCAGTGCCGGCGATGTCGAGGTGGGCCCAGGCAACGCCGTCGGCAAACTCTTTCAGGAAAGCTGCCGCGGTAATCGTTCCCGCCTTTCGTCCGCCAACATTTTTGATGTCAGCAATATCTGACTTGATCTGGCGTGAGTATTCTTTGTCGAGCGGAAGCTGCCAGAACTTTTCGCCCGCTTCCTTGCCGGCAACGATGATCTCGTCAATCAATTCCTGGTCAGTACCCAGTACCGCAACGTTTACATCACCTAAGGCAATTGATACGGCCCCGGTCAGCGTTGCCATATCAATAATCCTGGTGGCGCCCAGCTTCTTCGCGTATGCAATCGCGTCGGCGAGAATCAATCGCCCTTCAGCATCCGTGTTAATGACCTCAATTGTCTTGCCTGTCATTGCACGGACGACGTCTCCCGGCTTTGTCGCTTTTCCTGACGGCAGATTCTCGGCGCAGGGAACGACGCCTAGCACCGGCATCGGCGGTTTTAGTTGTGCGATCGCGCGCATTGCGCCCATGACGGTCGCGCCTCCCGTCATGTCATACTTCATCAGCTCCATGTTCTCGCCAGGCTTCAGCGAAATACCACCGGAGTCAAAGGTAATTCCCTTTCCAACAAACGCCAGCAACCCATCATCATCCGCCGGCGTTGCAGGTGAATACTTAAGAACGATCAACTTTGCGGGCTCGTCAGAACCGCGAGCCACGCTAAGCAGCGAGCCCATTCCCTCCTGCTCCATGCGCGCTTCATCGAGGACATCCACGCTGAGACCAAATTCTTCGGCTATTGCACGCGCGCGCTCAGCCATGTTCGTCGGCGTCATATACGCGCCTGGTTCGTTGGCGAGGTCGCGCGTGAAATTAACTGATTCACCGATCACGCGGCCCTCGTCCACTCCCCTTTTCAACGCCGCTTCATCGGCACCATCAATCACGACGGTCACCTGGTCGACCAGCCGCTCTTCTTTATCGGTGGTGCGGTACTTATCAGGTTCAAACATCGCGATCACTGAACCCTGCGCTACGACCGATCCAATTCGTTCTGCGTCACCGTCCAATCGCGGAATGATCGCGATCGATTTCACACTTCGCGCGCGCAACGCGCGCACAGCCGTGCCGGCCATTTGCGACGCCTCGGCCATCGTGTACTCCGCGGAATCGCCAACGCCTACCAGCAATAGTCGTCGCGATTTGAGACCATTAGATCCTGTGAGGTGCAGATAAACTGTTTCGCCTTCTTTCCCTTTAAGCTCGCCAGAGTCGATTACAGAACTAATCAAACCACCTACGGCTTCATCAAGCTCTTTCAGAAAGCCATCCGTAGCCTTCTCATCCTTGAAGACTGCAACCGCTAACGACTGCGCATCAATGTCGCGAAAAGATCCGGTCGTGCCATCTATCTGCATTGAAAGGTATTCCCCTTTATCGATTTCGTTCTTTGAGCTGGGCGCGCGTTTCGCGCTCGACGGTCCGCCGAAGTTCCGTCTCTCGTTTGTCGTACATCTTCTTCCCGCGTGCCACAGCTACTTCAATCTTTATATGGCGATTCTTTAAGTAAACCTTCGTGGCTACCAGCGTCATTCCCTGTTTGACGGTCGCCTGGTCCAATTGCTCGATTTCTCTTTTGTGCAAGAGCAGCTTGCGAGTTCGCAGCGGGTCATGATTTTCGCGGTTCGCATGAGCATACGGCGAAATGTGGGCATTAAACAACCATGCTTCACCGTCACGAATCCCAACATAACCTTCCTTCAGTTGTATTCGTCCTTCGAGCACGCTTTTCACTTCAGGGCCGAGCAATGCAATACCGGCTTCGTACTTCTCCAGGATGTGATACTCGTGGAACGCGGCGCGATTTGATGCAAGAACTTTTTCTTCGGTTGCAGTTGCCATTATCTAAAGGTCGGACGAGGTGAAACAAAAGAACTATTAACGATCAAACGGTCTCGGCGCGCAACGGCCGCGACATAAGCTCGTTAACTGCGTCAGTTACAAGTTTCTTTTCATATAGCACAGCGTACACCTGATCGGTTATGGGCATCTCCACTCCGGTCTTTGCTGCCAAATACTTTACAGCCAACGTCGTTTTCACACCTTCAGCCACTTCGTGCATGCCCGAAATGATCTCGTCTACGCCTCTTCCCTTACCTAACTCCTCCCCTACAAAACGGTTGCGCGAAAGGCTGCCGGTGCACGTGAGCACGAGGTCACCCAAACCGGCAAGTCCCATTAACGTCTCAGTTTGCGCGCCCTGTCGTAAAGCCAGTCTCGTCATCTCAGCCAACCCGCGCGTTATCAAAGCAGCGATGCTATTTGTTCCGAATCCGAGGCCAGCCACCATTCCCGCGGCAATCGCCATGACATTCTTTACCGAACCACTCAACTCGGTTCCAACAACATCATTGTTTGTATAGATCCGAAGATTTTCAAAGCTGAGTTGGGCTTGCACGAGGCGATTCGCGTCATCGTCCAGACCAGCGGCAACGATCGCAGTCGGGTGCCCCTCGACCACTTCCTTTGCAAATGATGGCCCCGACAAGCAAACAAATCGAGTGTTTCCGAGCACATCTTGAACGATCTCAGAAATGCGTTGTCCTGTTTCGATGTCGATTCCCTTTGTTGCGCTCACAATGATCGGCGAGCCCTTAATGAAGGGCGCCATGTTCTGAACTATCCCGCGCGTCGCATGCGATGGAGCCGCCAAAATTATCAACTCGGCTCCGGTGATGGCGTCATCCAGCTTTGTTGTTGCGTCGGCGTTGCCGGGAATCAAAACGCCGGTTAGGTATTCCGAGTTTGTGTGTTCGTTGTTGATTGAGTTCACTACCAACGCATTGCGAGACCACAAACGCACGTCGTGCCCGGCTCTCGACGCCACAATGCCAAGCGCCGTTCCCCAACTACCAGCCCCGATAACTGCAACTCGCATCGATTCTTACTTAAACTTGCTTTCAGTACCGTCAATCAACCTGCGAACGTTCGCTCGATGAGCAAACACGATCAGCAATGCACCCGCGGCAGCTGCTGTGATTTTTGGCAGGTCCCACGAATGCACAAAGAGATTCTGAGCTACAACCAACAACGGGAGCGTCACGGCCGCCACAATTGAACCTAACGAAACATAACGAGTAAACCACACCACGGATAGAAACAGGATTCCGGCGAGCGCAAGCGGCCACGGCGCGAGTACTGCAAACACGCCTACGGCGGTTGCCACTCCTTTCCCGCCGCGAAAGCGCAACCAAACCGGAAACATGTGTCCGACGATTACTGCTATCGCCGCACCCGCGACCCACCAATGAACCATTAGCTCAGCGATGTTGAGCCGGCCAGGTGGCTATGAAACAAATGGATCGCTATTAGAACCGCCGCTGCACCCTTCGCCGCGTCCAGCAGCAGCGTGACTACACCAGCAGCCTTACCCGCGCGGCGCGAAACATTCGTCGCGCCTGTGCCGCCTGATCCGGTTTCACGAATATCGCCGCCTGACGTCGCTCTAACGATGAGGTAACCGAATGGTATCGAGCCGAGGAAGTAAGCAGTAACGATCACTAGCACAGGGCGCAAGTTAAGTTCTCCTATTCGGCGGCCATGAAAGGCCTTTTGCAATATAGCAATTCCCAGGCGTTAGGAGCGCGTGTAGCGCCACAACACTAAATGAATCGATACTTCGAAAACGAATTTAGACTGAAAGCGGGATATGGTCTATCTGCCGTGAGTCCAACAGTTCTTCGTAAAGGAGGCTTTAGGTTCTCATTCTTTTCAAATGAAGAGTCAAGAACGCACGTGCATGTCTCTTGTGCCAACGGTCAGGCTAAATTCTGGCTTGAACCTAGCATCGAATTGGCAGAAAATTACGGCCTGAGGTCAGGACAAATTGGCAGAGCTCGGAAATTAGTCGAGGAACATAAAGATGAAATCAAGCGACGCTGGCAAGAGCACTTTGGAAGCTGAGGTCACTCACATCGACATGCAAGGAATTTGGATCCTGATCGACGACAAGGAGTCTTTTCTTCCATTTGAAAGGTTTCCCTGGTTCAAGGAAGCTTCTGTCGGAAAAATCCACAACGTCGAGTTGCTAAACAACAATCATCTGCACTGGCCGGATCTTGATATTGATTTGTCGATTGAGTCAATTGAACATCCGGAACGGTTTCCGCTAATTTCCAGCTGACTCAAGCATGGCTTCTATCGGTTGACTCCCATACACTTTGAACGCCATAGAAAACGTCAATTTCAAAAACAGCTCGCGAGATGTTCTTAGACGATCTGCAGGCCGTTAGGCCGAACCCGAGAATGAACCTAAAGATGAATCTCATCAATGCTCTACTGGTGAATGGAGAATCAAATCAATCTCCTCCTCAACAGATCCAGCGCGGCCTGTGATGCGCGCCAGCGAATTAGTTGGCGGTCGCCGGGAATCTGAAGCTTGCGATGTTTGGTTTGTACGTCGTCTGCGAGAGCGATGAAAACTAAACCGACTGGCTTTTCGTCGCTGCCGCCGCCCGGTCCGGCAATTCCTGTTACTGCCAAACCAAAATCAGTTTGCGAGCGCTTGCGAATGCCGGCTGCCATCGCTTCTGCCACTTCAGCGCTCACAGCACCGTGTTTTAAAATCAAGGCGGGTGGCACGTCGAGCATCCGTGTCTTAGCTTCGTTCGAATAAGTCACAGCGCCCGCCATGAAATATTTTGACGACCCGGCGACATCGGTTAGGCGCTGCGCGATCAATCCACCAGTGCAACTCTCTGCTACTGCCAGCGTGTAGCCGCCCAACGTCAGTTTCAGTCCCACAACTTCTTCCATCTTCTCACCGGCGAAGGAAAAAACCGCATCTCCCAATCGCTCTTCAAGTTGGGCTGACAGTTGATCCAGCAACACGTTCGCGTCAGCATCGGTTCGTCCGCGTGCGGTCAAATGAATCTCGATTTCGCTTTGGTTGAAGAGAATGGTCGTTTGCGGGTTTTCGTAACGCGTGTAGATTGGCGCAATCTTCTCATCCACGGCCGACTCGCCAAGTCCCGCTACGCGTAACATGCGCCGCACCACCTTCACGTTGCCGGCGCGAGTCGCCAGTCTGGGAAGCACTTCATTCTCAAACATCGGCTTCATCTCGCGCGGCGGTCCAGGCAACAAGACAATCGCGACGTTGTTGTGTTCGAGAAACATCCCGGGCGCGCTGCCGTTTGGATTGGCCAACACCTCGGCGTTTTCAATCACCATTGCCTGGCGAGAGTTTCGTTCAGGCATCGTATAACCGAAACTCTTAAACTTCTCTCGAATCTCTTCAAGAATCTTTTCATCAAACAAGAGCCGCCGCCCGAGTGCGCGCGCAGCAACTTTGCGCGTGACGTCGTCTTCCGTCGGGCCGAGTCCGCCGGTCGTTATCACAACTCGTGAACGTTTTGTGGCGTCCTTGATCGCTTCTTCGAGACGCGCGTCATCGTCGCCCACGATGGTTTTGAGTTTTACTTCAATACCGATGCTGTTGAGTTTGTCGGTGAGCCAAAGACTGTTGGTGTCGGTGCGGTCAGGCGCCAGCAGCTCGGAACCAATCGCAATGATTTCTGCTGAGAGAGTATCGAGCAAGAGTTGAATAGTGGCAGGGCGTCTTGCCCGTGCTGCACAGGCGCGGCGCCCGTGCCCCGAAAGAATCAGGAAGACTTCTCCTGGTAGACGTCGTTTAGAACTTCAGAGATCGGGCGTGGCGCTTTGATCGATTTCAGCGGCTGCGCAAACGCTGTTACGGATTGACGTGAGGACTGTGAATGGTCAGACAACTCGTGTTGGTGTGCCTCGACCAGTCGTTTCAATTGCGCCTGGCTCTCCGCGAGCATTCGTGCCGCGCGTTCCTGATGAAGAATTTCGAGGTTGTTAATCGCCGCCGCTAGCCTGGGCCAACGCTGCGGCGAACGCTCGATCTGCCGCAACCGCTTCACATAGCGTCGCAATTTTCGCGACGGAGACACGTGTGAACTTTCTTTCAACACCTCTTCTTCGGCTGCGATTCCCAAATGCTCGACGACAGCGTTGTGATCGCCTATCTGGTTGTGCAATGCACCGAGGGCAAACAAACACAGCGGCGGCGGATCGGGCAATGACGCGACGATCTGCTCGCCGGAGTGAATTACGTCAGCCACTTCAAAGTGATAACGCCTTCGATCCGCATCACGCAGCACCTCGTCCGCGGCGACATAAAAATCAAAAATGACTTCCGTCTTCCTACGAATCGACTGTCGAACAACTACAAAAATCAACACGCCCGCGGCCACGAAACACACGAGAATTGCCCTGCCTACCGGCAGTACGCCGCCAAACGTCAACCCCACAGCGACGGAGATTATCGCGGCGATACTCAACGCGAGCTTCACATTTCTCGCCGCCGCTGTGCGCGCGCGAGGAAATACGAACAACCCCGCGTCGCGTAAGCGCGCAGCAGTTGGGCCGGGTTTCATTTGCCAGTTATTCGGCCACAGACGGCCGTTCCAACTTCTTCGCATGACAGAGTGCCGCCGAGATCACGAGTGGTTTGATTGTTGGAAATGGATTCGCGGACGGCGTTTTCTACCGCTTCACTTGCGTGTTTGTGACCGAGGTATTCTAGCATCATCGCTGAGGTCAGAATAGCGCCGATCGGATTTGCGATTCCCTTGCCCGCAAGCGCAGGCGCGCTGCCGTGAACCGGTTCAAACAACGAGACGCGACCGGGATTGATGTTGCCCGATGCCGCCAGGCCGAGTCCGCCCTGAATTGCTGCGCCGAGATCAGTCAGTATGTCGCCAAACATGTTGTTGCTCACAATTACGTCATACTGAGAAGGGTCGAGAACCATAAACATTGCCATCGCGTCGACGTATTGATGGTTCGCTTCGATCTCTGCATAGTCAGCAGCGACTTCCTTGAACACGCGCTGCCATAAGTCGCCTCCGAAGCGCTGCACGTTTGACTTGTCAGCCATTGTCACGCGCTTTCGTCCGTTGGACCTCGCATACTCAAACGCAGCAATGATGATGCGTTCTACGCCGCGACGCGTGTTGAGTTCTTCCTGCGTGGCAATCTCATCCGCAGTTCCCTTCTTAAGGAAACCGCCGGCGCCACAATAAGCACCTTCTGTGTTTTCACGGAAGACCACGAAGTTGATGTCGGATACATCGGCGTTTTTCAGCGGCGTCAATCTCTGAGCTAGCAGACGAACGGGTCGAAGGTTGATGTAAAGATCCAGGCCGCGGCGTATACCTAACAAAATGTCTTCCGCATGTTGATTTGACGGGACGCGCGGATCTCCAAACGCTCCAGCGAGGATAGCGTCAAAGTCACGGTCCAACATCTCCAACGCCCCCTCCGGCAAGGAGACGCCATCACTTAGAAACTTGTCGGCGCCCCAGTCGAAATGCGTCATCTGAAGCCCAACACCGTGAGACTTGCCGACGCATTCCAGCACGCGCTCAGCCTGCGCGATCACTTCGGGACCGATCCCATCGCCGGGAATTACCGCAATTCGTTTGATTTGGTCCGACATCTTTTTGTTGTAACGCAAACTTCAGTTTGCGGTCTGTATGCAAACTAAAGTTTGCGCTACGTCAACGTTTCTTCTTTTGAAGCTGCTTCTCGATTTGCGGCAAACTTTTCAGCAGAGTTTCTCCGACGATTTTCATGCTGCGCGCCGATACTTTGTCGATGGTGTCATCGGCTTGGTGCCAGTAAGGATAACCGTTCAACTGAATCAGATCGACCGCATCGACGCCAGCCTTGAGAAATGGCTCGTGGTCATCTCCACCGACACCCTCCGGTCGATCGATAAATATTTTTTCGTAACCCAATTCGCGTCCCGCGCGCCAAACGACATCCTGCAACCACTTCGTGCTGAGTGTGTCTCGGCCCAGCTGAAGATTTCGATAACCCATCAAGTCCAACAGTATCATCGCCCGGACACGCAGCAATTGATCGTTCTTGCGCAATTGAGCAACGTACTGGCGGCTTCCGTAAGTATTGTCGGGCGAACCAGGCTTACTGCATTCGTCCCAGTCTTCACAAAACGCTTCTTCACCATCGAAGAACACGAACCAGTAAGTCATTTCGGGCTTCTGCTCAGCTGCGGTTAATACGCGCGCCATTTCCAGCAATGTTGCCACTGACGAAGCCGGATCGTTCGCGCCAACAAACTGCATGTCCTTGAAATACTTCGTCTCATAATGGCTACTCAGGATAATGACGTTCTGCGACTCGCCCGGTATTTCCGCCGTTACGTTGACCATCTTCTTCTCGCCGATAGGAGTCGTCGCAGTAAACTCATCCAACCTAACCGCCATCCCCAATCCTTTTAGCGTGTTAACGATGTAGTCGCGTGTCCGCGCTAATTCCGGCGATCCTGAAACACGTGGACCAATCTCGACCTGCTTCTTCACATGGTCCATCGCGCGCTCACCATTGAACGCGACCGCGCCCGGAATCGGTGTTTCTCTTTCAAGCGGGCGGACGACACCGATGCGTGCATCTGTTTGTCTGTTCTCATCCTTGGGACAATCAGAAAGAAGTGGGGAGAACGATAACAACGCGACCGCAAACGTCGATGTCTTGGTTCGCGGGAGCCAGTGGAAAGCTCGTGACAAACTGTGTTGCATTAATGCGAAGTTACAAGCGGGAGCGTATATGCGCAAGCGCGAAGACGACGATCTACGAAACACACCTACACGCAGGGATAGTGTCGTGTATTTTCGGGTTCAGAGTTATTTGGGTAGCACCAAGGCGAGTGTCCGGGACAACAACTATGGTCGCGCGCGCGCAGCCACGTGGCGGATGCGGCCCGTCTCTTCGCGGCCGGCTTCCTTTATCGCGCGGCGACACTCAGCGCAGACTCCGATAATGCGTAGCAGATGCTGGGTCACCTGGAACCGATGTTTCGCGGCCATCGCGTCTTGAATCGCTTCCAACTCGGCCGAGAAGAACTCAATAATCCGCCCACACTCCGAACAGATCATGTGGTCGTGATGCTGATGTTTATAGTTGTGTTCGTAGTGAGTGCGACCGTCACCAAATCGCACTTCACGAGCGAGGCCGGCTTCAGTAAGAAGCTTGAGTGTGCGATATACAGTGGTTTGCCCGATAGTTGGATCTTCTTTTTGGACCAACCGGTAAAGATCTTCGCTGGAGAGATGTTCTTCGGTCCGCAGAAACATATCCAAAATAAGATCGCGCTGAGTAGTGCGTTTCAGGCCCTTCTTCTGAATGTGTTTTAGAAAGACTTCCTGCTCTTCGGTCATGGGAGTTTGGGGCGTCATTGCGTTATTCAAATTCTAACATTGACGAGACGAAGGGCGGAAGAATCGGAGCATCAATCAATATCGGGAGGGAAAACCGGAGGAACATTTCAATTTCTCATATCACATTTCTCATCTCTCAGTGCAAAACTTGTCATTTGAAACGGTTTGGGATGCGGCGGCCTGCGACCTCCAATCGCTCGCGATGAGATATGGTGGATTCAACTTGAAGTGCAACTTTTGAAATTGGTAGTTAAGAGCAAGCTGCGATAGCGTGAGCGTGCTTTTCTAACCGCCAAGTCAAAAGAAGCACACAATGAACTATAAACAGCTTGCCCGTGAACAAAGATACCAGATAAACGTTTTGCAGAGGGCCGGCCATAACCAGACTTACATTGCGGCCATGATCGGCTGTCATAAGAGCACGATCTCGCGCGAGTTGCGACGCAACCGCGGGCAAAAAGGCTATCGTCACTACCAGGCAGGTGAACTCGCTTACGATCGGCAATGCCAAGCCTATCGTTCACGGATAACCTGGCAAACCTGGCAACAGGTCGAGCGGCTTTTGCGCCAGGACTGGAGTCCGGAACAAATCGCCGGGCGCCTTAAGCTGGAACAACAACCAAGCGTGAGTCATGAGTGGATCTATCTCTACGTCTATGCAGACAAACGACGTGGCGGGACCCTGCATCACCATCTACGCAGTCAAAAGAAGCAACGCAAGCGTTACAGCGGATACCTCCGTCGCGGCCAGATCCCTAACCGAACCAGCATCGATAAACGTCCACAGATCGTGGCCCGCAAAGGTCGCTTCGGCGACTGGGAGGCAGATACCATCATTGGCGCTCGCCATAAAGGCGGCCTCCTCAGCGTCGTCGAGCGAAAGTCCAAGCTGACCCGCCTGCGCAAGCTGGCCACTAAAGCAGCTGTCGAAATGAAGGACAAAAGCATCCAGTTGTTGGCCCCGCTCGCTGCTCGGGTGCACACCATCACGGTAGACAATGGTAAAGAGTTCTGTGAGCACGAACTGATTGCCGCGGGACTCCAGGCGCGCATTTACTTCGCGCATCCTTATGCCAGCTGGGAGCGAGGTCTTAACGAAAACACCAACGGTCTGGTGCGCCAGTATTTCCCCAAGAAATATGAGTTCGCCAAGATCACAAACCAGGACCTGCAACAGGTCGAAGACTTACTAAACAATCGGCCTCGCAAGACGCTTGGTTACAGGACCCCCAACGAAGTCTTTTTCAAACAACAATCTGTTGCACTTCGAAGTTGAATCTGCGTATGACAAATGTGAGATGAGATATGGCAAATGTTTTTGGTTTTGTCTTTGTCTTTGACTGGATGCTATCTTTCCAAAGCGTGCCGGGGTGGCGGAATGGCAGACGCTACGGACTTAAAATCCGTTGTCCGTAAGGACGTGCGGGTTCGACTCCCGCCCTCGGCACCATTCATTTCAATAACTTACAGCCCAATTCAGGTTTTGATGATGGACCAGCGCAATGGAGTTAACTCCGTTGCGCATATTTGTTTTGCTCCAAATTGCTAAGGAAAATCTTAACGATACGAGCCACCTGTAGCGTCATCGGTCATCAGTCTGGACGCTGCTATTGAGAATCAGACCGCTCTTCTAAGGCCTTGAAGCCAGTGCTGTAGATTATCTGCTACAGATAAATGATAGGTAACGGCTCCAATGAGTGCGCGGTCTTAACGGCCAGTGATGTCACACCGAGGATTGAAAGCTGCCTAAACGCTTTGGACGGTTTGTTCTCCTTCAAGGTTGCGGGCACAAATCGTACGCGGCTAATCCGTCGTTTATCAACCCGCTCAATCTGAAAGACTCCGGCATCGTCCTCGACGCTCTCGCCCGGCTCAAGTAGACGACCGGATTTCGCCAGTAGGAAGCCGGCGATCGTCGTATAGCTAACATCCTCAGGTAAATCCAATCCAAGCCTTTGATTCGCATCTTTGACGGCTAGCATTCCATCCAAAATGTATGCTTCACCGTCTTTTCTGATCTGCGAGCGAGATTCTTCATCATATTCGTCGTTAATCTCACCGACGATCTCCTCAAGCAAATCTTCAAGGGTGAGTATTCCCTCCATGCCGCCGTGCTCGTCAACCACAAAAGCGAAATGAACACGCGAGACCTGCATTTGCTTAAGTGCTTCGCCGAGTGAAGCAGTTGCCGGCAGGAATGCGGGCGGGCGAACAAGCTTTCTCAGTTCGAATCCATCGTTAGGCACTCGGCCCATGTCCAGATCCTTTCTGAACAATAGCCCCACTATCTCATCAAGTTTCTGACCGTAAACCGGAAGGCGAGAATACCCTGTTGAAAGAAACGCCGCCCGGGTGTCTTCGAGCGTGGCAGTGACTGGCAGGGCTTTCACTTGCATTCGGGGCACCATCGCCTCTTTCACCTCTGCATCAGAGAATTCGAAAACCCGGTCAATCAACTGCTGCTCCTGCGGTTCAAGATGACCGCTCTGTCGCGAAATATCCACCAAATGACGTAGTTCTTCCTCGGTGTATACCGATGCGTGATCCGAGCCTGGGTGCAAGCCGAAAAGGCGAACTACGCGAGTACCGGACCAGTCGAGCATCTTTATCGGCCATCGAAACAGTTTGTAGAACGCGTGCATTGGCCATGAGATTGCCAAGGCAACCTTTTCGGCTCGCTCCAATGCGAGCGTCTTGGGCGCGAGCTCGCCCAAGACAATATGCAGGAAAGTGATAATGGCAAATGCAATAGCGAACGAGATCGTGTGTAGCGTTACTTCAGAGACTCGTCCGCGCAGCGGCGCTTCGAGCATGTGGGCGAAAACCGGCTCGCCGATCCAGCCGAGCGCGAGGGAGGCCATAGTGATCCCCAATTGAGTCGCTGATATGTACGCATTTAAATTGTCGAGCAATCCCAGCAGCCCGCGCGCCCTCCCGTTTCCGCTGGCGGCGAGCATCTCGATGCGGGACCGGCGCACACCAACTAATGCGAATTCCGATGCGACGAAAAATCCGTTCCCCAGCACCAGTACAAACACCAGCAGGATATACAAGACTGTAAGCATTTCTACAATCATATCCTCAATAAGGATGAACTAGAAATCCACGACGTTTTGTATGAGTCAACTCTTACTTGGTGAAAAAGCGGGTCGTTCCGCCGATACTCTATGAATTGGTTGTGGTCTGAAGCTGACTGGCAGAGAGCTGAGTTGACTTCAAAGAACACACCTCTTCTGGTAGAATTTTCATGATCATTAAGATGGCCCTTCAGTCGATCATATCGAAATTCTCTAAGGCTCGCGCCTTTCTAGTTTTTGCGGCGCTCATCTCTCTGTGTGTCTCAAACAATGTTGGACCCAGTTTTCTTCCCCTTCCTCTGGTATCCGACCGAATAGCAGAAACCCCGCAAAAGAATCAACGCGAGACAGCATCACGAGTCCCATCTCCTGCTGAATTTGACAGTTTTCGCGTGCCGATGATGGGCCAAAAGCAGAATCGTGACGGCCACGGAACCTCAGTTTCAACCTTTCGCCACGACGCCAAAAGCTGGCTTTGTAATTCCAAGCGACACCGGAGTTGCTGCTGAACTTGGTTTTTCAGTTTCTCTCTTTACGTCTGCATCGGCGTCACAGCCTCCTGGCCGGGCTCCGCCTCGTTTAGTCTAAAAACAACCTCGATAAGAACGATCTCGGATCTCCGCGCTACATGCATTGTGTGGTGCGGAGCCACACGTCCAATCCAAGGACTAGCGCGCCTGATTCTGAGGCGGACGAGGAGCAATTCAATGGGTAACACCGCAATCTTCATACTAATAGCCATCGTGGTTATCGGAGGAATTTTCTGGCTCGTTATTTATTCAGGCCGTCGTGGTGAAAAGCACAGGCAAAAGACAAGTATCAAAGGGTCGGACTCTCCGGGCGGAGGGACGACCAGTTGATATTTTGATCTCCCCTCACTTTTGGCTAACACTGGATAAACCCCAGGGTGTGAAGCTAGAAGTGGGAGAGCCAACCCTGCTCGCCGCGGTCAGGGCCAATGAGCTGCGGCGAGTTTTGGGTTGTTGCAAGCGGCATTTACTATGCCCTTTAGCTGGAGAAAGATGGGGATGGAAACCGCCGGCGGTTCCGAATCTACTGATAACAGATAAAACGCCCCCGAACATTTTCGTTGCGTGATAGCGCCTTCGAAGCACGGAGGTATTGAGGTCGGACAGATGTTGAGCACCTCGAGGTTGGTTTGATTCGAGTGAAGGATGAGCATGAATTATTTTCTAGCGACCGCGACGGGAGGTGATACGAGAGTTCTTTTGACTCTCTTCTTAATGCTTGTCGCGGCCAAGCTGATGGCCGAGTTGTTCGAGCGACTTCGTCAACCTGCGGTCGCTGGCGAAATCCTGGCTGGAGTCGTTATCGGACCGAGTCTTCTCGGATGGGCCGCTCCGTCAGAAATCACCAGTCTGCTGGCTGAGATTGGCGTCATCTTCCTCCTCTTTACTGTCGGGCTTGAAACCAAACCTGCTGCCATCTTTAAAGTGGGAAAGCAAGCGGCAGTCGTGGCCGTACTGGGTGTCCTTGCTCCATTCCTTGGTGGTTGGCTTCTCATGCGGGCCTGGGGCAGTACAAGCATTGAAGCGCTCTTCGTTGGCACGGCAATGGTTGCGACATCTGTCGGCATTACTGCCCGCGTGCTATCGGGAATGGGACTGCTCGATGCGCCCACCGCTCGCATCATTCTCGGCGCGGCGGTCATCGACGACATCCTTGGCCTCTTGGTCCTTGCCATTGTCTCCAGTATGGCAGCGGGTACGGTTAATTACCTCGAGATTCTTACAACCGCAGCTTTGGCGATCGGATTTACCGCCTTTGTCGCTCTCGTTGGCGCGCCGGTCGTTACCCGGGTGGCGCCGAGCGTTGAACGCATGCGCAGCGGGCAGGGGATATTTATCTTCGGGCTGGTCTTGTGTCTTGGTCTCTCGGTGGCGGCCTCGTACATCGGAGTTGCCGCGATCATCGGTGCCTTTCTTGCAGGCATGGCACTAGCGGAAGCCGCCGAAGACAATCCGAAGATGCATCGCCAGATGAGTGGTGTGACGGAATTCCTGGTGCCCTTCTTTCTGGTTAACATCGGTATGCAGCTTAGTCTTAGCGTCTTTCGTTCTTCATCTGTGATCCTGCTTTGCGTTCTGGTAACTCTTGGTCGCGATTGTTACCAAGTTGTTAGGGTGCGGTTTGGGCGCTTTCAACCTCGGAATGAGACGCGCAGGACAAGTGGGTATGGGAATGGTGCCACGTGGCGAAGTGGGAATCATCGTCGCCCAGATTGGTTTGAGCCTGGCAGTGATCGGAGCGGAACTTTACGGCGTTGTCTTGTTTATGGCTGTGGCCACGACGGTGATTGCGCCGCCATTCCTCAAGATGCTTTACGCTAATGAGGTTGCTGCGCGGAAAGAAATCGGACCGCCCGACGCTGGCGGCATCGTGGCTTCAGAAGATCTTTTCAAGATTGGGTAATGAGAAATCGAAATAGTGTTAGAGACAGGTACCTCCAGCAGCTAATTTCCGTTGTAAACAAGAGCGTGACAATTCGGCACTATGTTTGGATTTCACACTGTGACGTTTGCCGCGTGTTCGGCGGCGACGGGCACAACGTCCTCACTATTTCCACCCACTACGAAAGTGAGATGGCAACTCTTACACTCATAGCTGTCGCCCTTGAACAAACCGGGCGCTAACCAAACCATCGTACAGTTTGGGCATGTGATAGTCGGGAGTTGTTTGAATCTATCCAGACCTGGTGCTTCTTGTAATCCCAATCCTGTATCTCGCCTTTAACTAAATCTTTTGCATCGTGACTGTAACAATCGAATTGTCTCCCGCAGTCCGGCTGTAAGCCACCCAGTAACCCGCGTCGGGGTATCGCTTGAGCTGATAGATCGAGCCATCCTGTTTCGCTTGCACAGCTTCACCCAACACAGATTCGGGTGAAGGTGCGTTGCCATCCTTGCCTACGTAGTCTACGGAAATAACAACCAACTTACCTTGATCGTCATACACGACTTGGGCCGACTGAGAGTCTGAGAATACGAAAAAGTCCTGGCGCTCGCCTTTGTCTTTAGGGTCCCCTAGCTTTGCTCGAACCTCCTGTGTGCTCATGCCCAGAGTCACACCCATGAAGTCTTGGTAGACTGGAGACATCCCAATCACCGCATCGCTCGGATCTTTCACTTCTACCACCTTGTTGCTGGCGATCCCATCCCGCGTAGCTTGTGGGTTAGGAGGCTCCTGTCCTGAAGCCCGAAATGAAGCCAACAAGAATAGGCTCATCAACAGCAAGATAAGCAGACAACTTTCAACAAACTTTCTCTGTATCCTTAACATGATTCCACCTCCGAAGTAGTGCTCAACCAAATCTTAGAGGCTTTCACGAAACTTAGAAACCGCGCAAATACTTAGCGTAATAGGTGATTACACTCATTCCTTTGCCCAATTCGTAGAAAGTGCGCCAAGACTGATGTTCGATAATTAGCTGACCGCTCACTCTTGTCTCTTTGTCTGAAGCTTTAGTCCACGTCATCGCTCGTACATACTGCTCCACTAACGCCTCGTAGGAGCTGCGAAATCTTGCTGGTTGTATCGTTGGCGAAAACTAGTAGCTGGTCGGTGGAAACTGAAGTCTGTCAGTTCTGACCAGTCAATTCTTCCAACTCTCAAGGTTCTATTGTGGCGGGTTCGGTTTCATCCGGTGAACCAACGATTGCGCGCACTGTCGCACGCGTTCTCTTATCTGCCAGCACCAACAGTGTGTCAAACGCTTCGATCACCGTCCCGCCGTTGGGTAGGACGAGTTGATCCTCTCTGCCTATCAGCACATCAAAGCCTCCTTGGGTAGTTTGATGTTCATAATGCGCCGACCGACGGCCGGCGCGTGTTGAGGAATAGGTATTTCAACCAAGCCGCTTTTGATTTTGAAGTCTCCAGTTTGGATGAACTCAAGCGGATATCGTCGTTGAACCGGAAGCGGAGCGTCCACACCGAGCCACCTTGCCGCAAGTGGCAACGTCGTGCCCTGTATGAGCACGGAGGTGAGCACGATGAAGAAGACCAGATTAAAGATCGTATTTGTTTGCGGCACACCCGCGAGCAAGGGAAATGTGGCGAGAATAATCGGCACCGCCCCGCGTAAACCGACCCAAGAGATCATCGTTTTCCCGCGTCATCCCGTTTTGGCAAGCGCGAGAGCGAGAAAGACGCTGGCAGGTCGAGCGACAAACATCAGGAACAACGCTACCAGCAGTCCAACTACAATCACCGGAAAGAGACGCGAAGGAAAGACAAGCAGTTCCAGGGTGAGAAACATTGTGATTTGCATGAGCCATGCTAAACCATCGTGAAACCGAATTAGGCTTTGTTTATGGCTGAAGTCGCGATTGATCATCACTAGCCCGGCAACATAGACAGCTAAAAATCCGTTGCCGCCGATCGATGCGGTCGCGCCGTAGGTGAGGACGACCAGAGCCAGAGTAAAGACGGGGTAAAGACCTTCGTATTCCAACTTGATGCGGTTGAGGATGAAGACCATCGCCCGCCCCATGCCGTAACCAAAGAACGCGCCAAGCGCCATCTGCTGAAAGAAGACCGGGATCAAACCGAGGAGAGACGAGTTCCGATTAACCAGCAGCCCTGTCAACCCGACGGTGAGAAATACTGCCATCGGGTCGTTGCTTCCGGATTCCAACTCAAGAAGCGGTTTAATCTGCCCCTTCAAGCCTACGCTTCGCGCTCGCAGCACGGCGAACACCGCCGCGGCGTCTGTTGAGGAGACAATCGTCCCGAGCAGTAAGCCTTCAAGTAGTGAGAAACCTAGTACCCCTGCGGCGAACGCCCCAACCAACACTGCGGTCACGAGCACGCCAAGCGTGGAGAGTGCGATGCCTTTCCCCACCACCGGGCGCATGCTTTCCCATGCCGTACCCAGTCCACCCGCGAAGAGAATAAAGACGAGAGCGACTACGCCGAGAAACTGTGCAACGTATGGGTCATCGAATGGAATCCTGCCTATTCCCTCTGACCCCGCGAGCACTCCAACGCCGAGAAAGATTAACAGTGACGGCACACCGAGCCGCGCTCACGCTTTGCTAGCGACGATACTAAGTAGTAGCAGCACCGCAACGCCTAGCAGGATGTATTCAGTAGCAATCATCCGTCGCTCAGAATTTTTCCCTCACACGATGGTATATAACCGAATGGTGGGCGCAGAAGAGCCGGATGAGAATGGAAGCAACATTCAGGTTATCCAGGTATTAAAGTTTCCGCACGGTGCATTCCGCAAGTTAGGAAAGCTCTCGCGGGTGATGTCAGGAGTCGAACAAGCCTGTCACCGCATATTCATTCTCTGCGCTCACGTACGATCTCAACCGAGCAAGGAGCGCCAGTCACCAGTCTTGTTGAACATCGACCAGCGCTAACCTTTCACTGGTGCTACTCAACCCGCGCGAACCAACGAATACCGAGTCGGCTTGCCACTCTTGAGCTTCATCAATTAGAACGCGCTGCGGATCGCCTTCTTTGATGCTCGGCCGTGACGGTTAACCCAATGGCGCGCAACTGTTCCGGTGGCCCAGTCAAGCATGGTGTGCGCCTTCACCGCCGCTTTTTCGTTGCTGTCGTTAATTATGGCTGCCGCTGTGGGAAGAATAGCCGCGATTCTCGTCGGTGAAATTAGATCGTCAACGGCGATAATTCTCACCTCAGTTCCCTCAGGCCACACGCGTCTGCCAACCTCGCGGACCGCTAGTTCGGCGCTCGGCGATCCGTCCACACCTACAATGATCCGCTCACGACCTTCATCAACCTTTTCGATTGTGTGACGCGCGACTCGGACAGAACAGTGTGACTCCGTCGCAACCTTTTTTGACACACTGCCGAGAAAGAAGCGACCGAGTGCGGAGCGACCATGCGAGCCCACCACCACTAAGTCCGCATCCCACTTGTCAGCCTTTTGGATCAGCGCCAATGACGGAGTGCCCACCAAAGCCTCGGCGCGTACGTTCCATTGGGGAAAGTCTGCTTTAACGAGCAGGCTCGCTTCCCCGGTCAACTCCCGCGCCTCTTCGAGCACCTTGGAAGCCTGCGTCTGAACCTGCACAATCGCTGCTGCAACTCTTCGTGAGGTCAGTGCTGTTCCCGCAATCTCCTTAATTGACGAAGAGGGCGACACCCAGACATCTCCCACCGAAACGATTAAGGCCTCACCCTGACGCGGAAAACCCCACGTACCAGATCTGCGCGCGCCACACGCGCATGATCCGAGCCGTCGTAAGCAACCAATATTCGCATCTTACCCTTCACCATGTGCGCGTATCTCAGGACTATCTGACGTTCCTTCGACTTAAGATCGCAGGAAATATTCCTTTGCCCATGGGACTGAGGCTTCGTGGCGATCGTTTGCAAAATGAGACTATCGCCATAAGGCCACCGGCCAACCTTAGCCAACAGTCGCAGCTATCGCCTGAAGAAACAACACCGTGTCGATTCCATGGAGCACCCCGTTCGAGGCCTCCAAATCCGGCGAAACAACTCGTGCCTCGTTAATCCAGAGACCGGCGCGCGATTCAATTCTCAGGTCTTCTCCCTAAAGATGTCTTCGTAGTGCCGAGGTTCTTTAATTCACTGGACATCAGCTTGCCTGGAACGATGTGATTTCTCAGCACCAACTGAAGCTGGTCTCTATTCTCTGGCTTGAGCAGACTATCCAATTTTCCCGCAGTCATTTTTGCGAACGCCTCGTCAGTCGGGGCAAAAATTGTGAATGGGCCGTCATCTTTCAAAGCTTGTTTAAGTCCGGCATCAGACAAAGCTGTGGTGAACACTTGGAAGTTGCCGGCTTTTGTTGCAGTTTCGATGATGTCGTAGTTCTCGTTCATTGGTCTCCTTTGTATGGTTATTAGCGGCGACTCTAGCAACTTATCTTCGTTCCAAGCGCCGCTGATGCCTGGAATGATTGGTAGTTAGGCCCCTGTCCTGCGGCAGCCGTAGCTTACCAAGAGCTGGAAAAAGCATTTCGTATGTTGGAGTGAGCTTAAGTGATGTGTGAGGCTAGCGAATCAGCAAAACTACCCACCAAATCTAAGGGTATTCACTCAGGCAGAAGCGAACGACATTATCCTAGTGCGAATGCCCCAAGACATAGCGGGCTATCTCTACGCGGTGATCGAATCGCTTCTTGTCGAGGATGTGACTGATGTGATTTGCAACGGTGCGGACCCTGATCTCCAATTCTGCGGCAATTTCTTTATTGGACAACCCTCGCGAAACCGCTAAGGCCACGCGATCCTCCGCCTCTGTTAGTTCATCGTCCTGAAATGTCATCGGGGCATCCTCAACAGTGGAGCCTACCAGACGCGCAATTTGAGAATGTGTTCGTTCAACTCTATTGAGGATCGCAACAACGACCGCAATCAATTCGTCGGGCTCAAACGGCTTTGTAAGATAAGCATCTACCCCCGCACGAAATCCCTCGATGCGGTCTGCCGTTTCGTCCTTGGCAGTAAGAAACACAATCGGTACCAGCGCTGTTCTCGGGGCGCCACGCAGTTGACGCATCAGTTGATAGCCGTCCATCCCGGGCATGCGAACGTCACTCACCACCAGATCGGGTACGGCCTCAGCCAGCTGCACCAGGGCTTCCCGACCACTGCGAGCCGTGCTCACATCATATCCTCCAGCTTTGAGGCAGGCGGCCACCGCGCGGAGGAGATTTGGCTCGTCATCAACTATTAACAATCGCTTCAACATTAGCTTCTTCCTGATCGTCCGCTTCGGCCTTGCCCTCATCTGTCCAAGGCGGCAATAACACCGTAAAAATTGTGCCCCGTCCCGGCTTGCTATTGACGATAATCTCGCCTTCCAGTTGGTTTACGATGTGTCGAGCCAAATAAAGGCCCAAACCGACACCAGAAGCTGCCGTGCGGGGTGGGAATTCGTTAGCCTCCAATTCAGTCGTCTCAGAATTCGCTCGATAGAATTTGTCGAATACGTATGGCAGGTCAACTTCCGAGATTCCTTGCCCGCTATCCTCCACAGTGATTGCTATCCGCCCATTGGCCACCTCGCCTGAGACAAGAACCCGCCCACCATCGGGCGTGTATTTGATCGCGTTATCAATCAAGCCCCGAACGACTCTGCGTAAGCCTTCGAAATCACCCTGAGCAGGACGCAGCTGAGCCGGGACAACGGTTGACAGCACAAGACCCAGCGATTCGGCCCGGTATCGCTCCGCCTCTACAGAGGACGCGATCAACTCACGAACATCCACTCGCGATTTGTGAAGTGCGTAGCCGCCGGATTCAATACGCGAAAGATCCAACAAGTTACCGACGAAGTCTATTTGCCGATCACACTCAGTCGCGATCGTTTTCGAAAAGTCGAGTCGTTCCTCGTTACTCAACGTGGCTCGCTGTAGCAGGTGTGCAAGTACCTTTATGGTGGTCAGCGGCGTCTTTAATTCATGGGAAACACTACTTACAAAATCTGACTTTAACCGATCCAGCTCCGTGAGTCGTTCTTCCCGCTCTTCGATTCTATCGGCCATCGAATTGAACGCCGTGGCCAAGTCGCCGATCTCGCCGGTGTCACTGAGCGGTGCTCTCGCCGATAGATCGCCCGCACCAAGCTGCTGCGCGGTCGAGCGCAGACGCCGTATAGGAATTACGATACTGCGCTCTATCACCAGGGCCGCCGTGATCGCTAACAACAAGGCAATGAGTCCAACTAAAGCGTAGCGGGTGACGCGACTGCGAGCTGGTCCATAAAGCGTTGTACTCGGAACTCCAATCATTGCTATCAAGCCGGTATCCCTAACACGCGCTATTCCATATACGCGACTTACTCCGTCAATGGGACTGGTAAGCTCGATGACGTTCGCTCGCTTCTCTCCAAGAACCGAAGAAAGTGGCGCCCAACTAGAGTCGACTTCCGTTGGTGCCTCGGACCCGCGTCGCCGGTAAAGAATGCGCCCATCTGAGTCCAGTACTGAGATAATTACTTGAGGGGACAGTTGGATATTGTCGAATAGTTCGTTAATCGCCGTTCCATCGATGCGGGCGATGACAGCGCCCCCTTTTTCAATCGGCACTGCTATAACTACTATTGGTCTGGCCTCGTCGATAGTTCGGTCGGTAACTACCGCCCACGAGTCCCGCTCCCGCATTTCAGAAACAAGGTGGTCGGTGAGAGCACTTGGCAAAACCTCTTTGCGTTCTGGCTGTAACACCGTCGTAGTGCCGCTAGGGTTGGTGATCCGTAGATCCATCCAGAATCTTCGGGTCTGCAGAACGCTCTCTAGATTCTCACGAATAACGGTAGAACCAGGATCGTTGTCGCCTGCGGAGGCTGCGATTGCCTCCAATGCTTTTTTCTGATCATCAAGCCATCGCTCAAGGGCAATCGACGCAAGCGCGACCTGTTGCTCAATCGAGTCGTCCAGTTGAGCACGACTGAGCTGCCACATGCTGCGAAGATCGAGCGCGCCGAAAACTACCAGGGGCACGGCTATACCGACCGCCAGCAGAAGTAATTTGCCGCGAATGCCCAAATTTCCTCCTAGACCATCTAACCACGAGCTCCAATCCAGTGTGTGAAACGGGAGAAAGAAGTATAGCAACCACCGACCTTCAGGCCGTAAGGGGAAACACTCACGCGAGAGTGTGATTCCACGGATTCGCCTTGTAATTGGCTGGCCTATTATGGAGCTAGGGTACGCAGGGCGACATGCAGCAAAGAAAACCGTCGTTCGGATATTTTTTGCCACATAGGTCAGGAGAAGTGGGTTATGAAAGCCGCAGAACACATCCCCAGTAAGGGTGAGCCGACCAGAAAGAGCGGCGATTTAAGTGAAAGGGTATCAGGTATCGCCATTCCCTGGCGGCGTATCGCACTCTATACAACTCTTTCTCTCGGTTTTTTCCTGCTGGGATTTATTCCAATGTGGTGGAAGGCGAACAGCGCTATTGAGCAACGGGACGTCGCCCAGCGTGAGGTTCGTTTAGGTCAACTCCAAAACATATTGAGTGCCGCGACGGTTGATGCCCAAAGAGGTGAGTACGAACCTGCACGGCAACGCACAAGCGACTTTTATACCAACCTGCGTAGCCAGCTAGACGCGGGAAATGCGTCTATCTTCACTCCTGTCCAGCGTGAGAAGTTGAGAACATTCCTTGACGAGCGCGACGACGTCATCACTTTGTTGGCGCGGAGCGACACTGCTGCCGCAGATCGTCTAATCGCTACCTATTTGTCTTACAACAAACTCACCACCAATGGCGATTAGACTCAAAGATGATCACGTTACTGATGGCCTTTGGCCGGTGCAAACACACAATCAACCGATCCACAAGCCACTAGCCGCCATGTCGCCAATCTGATTGGGCGCAATGCATACCCTATTCTACATCGCGATAGTTTTCTTTCTCGTCTTCGCTAACGGTTTTTTCGTGGCCTCGGAATTTGCCCTGGTTGGAGTGCGGCGCTCGCGTATTGAAATGCTCGCCGCGAGTGGAAAGCTGAGAGCGCGTCGGTTGTTGGGACTGCTTGATAATTTGAATGCCTATATTTCTGCCACGCAGTTAGGCATCACAATGGCTTCGCTGGCGCTAGGATGGATCGGAGAGCCGGTCTTCGCGCATTTACTCGAAGCTCCGTTAAAGGGCCGCGTGTCGGAAGTCACTCTACACACTATTTCTTTCGCGATTGCATTCTCAATTATCACTTTCTTACACATTGTCCTTGGCGAGCTTGCGCCCAAGACCTTGGCCTTGGAGCGAGCAGAAAAAGTTGCGCTTGCAATCTCGTGGCCGATGCAGGCCTTCTACAAGGTTTTTCAATGGCCCATACGACTGCTCGATTGGTCAGGGACGCGTGTCGTCCGGCTTTTTGGCCTTCATCCGACGAAGGATCACGCCTCCGTTTATACTGAAGACGAGCTCCGACGGCTCGTGGATATCTCTAGAGAGAGCGGACAGCTTGAGCCTGAAGAACAGCAATTGATTCATAAAGTTTTCGAATTCTCCGAGGCGGAAGTGAGAGAAGCGATGGTGCCGCGCACTCAGGTCAAAGCTCTTCCTGTCAACGCTACGCTGGAAGATGTGAGAGCTGCATTTCTCTCAACCGGCTATTCCCGACTTCCCATCTACGGCGAGCGATTTGATGAGGTAGTCGGATTACTATTCAGAAAAGACCTCGACATGGGGAGGATTCCTCACGATCGCTTTGATCTGAAAAATCTGGTTCGACCACCTGCGTTCTTGCCCGCCACGGCGTCGCTCGGGGAAGCGCTCAGGCAGATGCAGGCATCGCGCGTACATTTCGCTTTTGTGATCGACGAACATGGCGGGATGGAGGGCATACTTACGCTAGAAGACCTTCTGGAAGAGATCGTAGGTGAGATCAATGACGAATACGATGAGGAGGTGCGCGAGCAAATCATAAAAGACGGAAACGCGTTTCTTTTGGACGGCATGCTCAGTGTGCGCGACGCCAATCAGTACCTCAAACTCGATCTGCCCGAAGATGGCGGCTACACCACGATCGCTGGTTTTCTGATGGACCGAGCCGGTCGGGTTCTGCAAGGCGGCGAGCGCGTGGAACACGAAGGGAGCGTGTTTGAAATCCAGAGAGTTGATAGGAGGCGCATCTGCAGGATAAGGTTTATTCCTCGACTTAATAAGGAAGAGGCAGCAAAGGCCGGTTCACATGAGTCCTTAGTTGGCGCCGCAATTCTGGCGACGCAGACGGCCACCATATTGGCCGTCAGGACTGGGCCGCTGCTTCCAATGATTTAGATGACTAGGGGGGTATTAGCAGCTAACAGCATCGGCCACTCCCGCGTGGTCGGTTGTAAAATTCAAACCTCGAAAGGGGAGTAGGTCACCCACCTTCAATGGGTTCGGTGAGGCCGTCAACACGGTGCCCGACTTAAGGCACCCGGCGCATCGGGAAGAGCACATATCAGCTCAATGACCAAGACCTTTTGCGGCTCACGTGGCGCGCAAAAGGTTTTTCCTTTTAGCGCGACTGCTGGAAGTCACATCCGCTCTTGTGCGAAAGGATCAGGGTCATGATTCAGCTTTTCCCATTTTCGGAGTATTGGTGGTTCTATCTGGCATTCATCGGACTTGTGCTCTTACTGTTGGCTCTCGACCTCGGGGTCTTCCATCGCAAGGCACATACGGTAAAGTTCCGCGAGGCCGCGACCTGGAGCGTCGTATGGATAACTCTGGCGCTCCTGTTTTCTTTCCTGCTCTATCAGTACGCGCTCTGGAAGTTCCCGCAGGACCCGCGCCTGATGGCCGTGCCTGGGTTTGATCCAAAAACTGCAGCGTGGCTTGTCTCGCTGGAGTTCCTGACCGGTTACGTGGTTGAGAAGTCACTCTCCGTAGATAACATCTTCATTTTTGTAATGGTCTTCAGCTACTTCGCTATCCCAGCGAAGTACCAGCACCGCGTGCTCTTCTACGGCATCCTCGGGGCACTCGTCTTCCGTGCGATATTCGTAGCACTCGGCTCAGCCCTCATGCAGTACCATTGGATAGTCCTAGTCTTCGGCGTCTTTCTGATCTTTACTGGCATCAAGATCTTCTTCGCTAAGGAGAAGGAGGTCGAACCAGAGAAGAATTTGCTAATTCGACTGCTTCGCCGACTCGTCCCGGTAACTCACGAACTTCAGGGTCCGCAGTTCTTTGCCCGTCGCGGCGAGCGGCTTTACGCTACCCCGTTACTTGTCGCGCTGGTCTTCTTAGAGGGCACCGACATAGTGTTCGCTGTTGATTCAGTTCCAGCAATCTTTGCGTTGACGAATGAGCCGCTGGTTGTCTTCACCTCGAATATCTTCGCCATCCTCGGCCTGCGGGCGCTTTATTTCATGCTGGCTGGAGCAGTCGATAAGTTTCACCTCATCAAGTACGGCCTCGGGATAGTTCTGATCTTCGTGGGACTGAAGATGGTCTGGCTCAATGAATTGTTCGGCGGAAAGTTTCCAATCGGAGTCTCGCTCGGAATTATTGCAGTCGTTATCCTTGCTTCAGTCGTACTCTCTCTCGCTTTTCCCAAAGCAGTCCCTGAAGTTGCGGCGGAATCCAGTCCCGAGTCTGGAAGGACCTCAGAAATTTCGCACCCTAATCTAATCGACGAAAAGCTCAAGCCACTGGTGGAAACTCGAAAAACGCAAAGCCCGAGTTTCGTAGCGAAGAAGAATGGGCGCCACAGCGGCAGTTCCCCAACCAGGGTCAGACGAAAATCGTCTGATCGA
The DNA here is from genome assembly GCA_963730985.1 of Pyrinomonadaceae bacterium. GTDB lineage: Bacteria > Acidobacteriota > Blastocatellia > Pyrinomonadales > Pyrinomonadaceae > PSRF01. The sequence continues at coordinate 346,611 of CAVSTX010000004.1, read as the reverse complement.
AAGCCCCTGGCTGCTTCTAATCCACCCAAATACAACTCGTCGGCCCGGGCCAGTACCTCCCACTCGACAGTTCGCCTTCTTTGGAAGACGCTCGGCTTTTACCTCGCGCTGTTGGGCCTTGGCCTTATAGTAGCGGCGCTGGCAGGCTAATTTTTGTTCCCGACAGGAGTAATGCTCAATGCAGCGCGCTACTGACGGCTAAAGACAGCGAACATTTCGACAGTTTGGACATCGCTACGCGCGTCCCTTAGAAGTCCCATAAGCATTCCTTTGAGACTTCTAAGTGCGGTAGAGTACTATCCATGCCAGCGGAAGTTTTGAATTACAATAAGTCGCTTCTCTTTCACGGCGGCGACGCGCCACTGCCCGCGCGCAGGGGCTCCCTCCAAAATGGCTGATGATGAAGATGGGGCTAAGATGGTGGCGGGACGTGTTGATACGTAACCAGACGAAGCGATACCTTGACGACCGCTAGGCCAGTAAATACTGGTTCGTATCGTTTGGTAAGACTAGGTGATGCCGATTCCAACGGACTTAAAATCCGTTGTCCGTAAGGACGTGCGGGTTCGACTCCCGCCCTCGGCACCAATTCGTTTCAATGACTTACCGGCACTCACTCAACGGGCTAAATTCGCGCTACGGAGTTTCCACCGTTGGGTAACTTATTTTGATTGAATTTGCTGAACGGAATCGCTTCGAGACCAACTCAGAGAGTCCCTCATCGAGAAAGTGCGGTAAGAAAGGCGGGAAGCGTTGTAATTTTGAGTTCGAGTCCTACCTGCGGAGCCCATCATTTTCTAAAAATAAAAGGCCACCATGCGGTGGCCCTAAGTTTTGTGCGGTGGTTTATGACGGCTTGCCGAGTGACACTCGACACGGTGACCAAGGCGAAGCGGCGAACGTCTATTTTGGTTTGATGATGATTACCGAATCAATGCTGCCGTTGCCGTCATCTTCGGTGGCTGAGTTCGCCGGATCGTTCAGTCCGACGCCATCGACGAGGAACTTGTAGGTGTACTTGCCCGGCGCTAAATCAATGCGACAAACCCACCCGTCAACTTCTTTCGCACAGTAATTCTTTGTCTGGATCCAGTTGTTGAATGATCCGTAGATGGCCACGGCCTCGGCGTCCGTGTGCCCCGTCAGCTTAAAGGTTGTGTTGCCGGTGACACTCGGTACTGGAGGAGGCATCTTCTTCACGTGAATATCTCCGGTATCACTTTTTAGAGTTAGACCATTGACGTTGCCCTTTTCGTCCTTGATGAAGACGAGGTGCAGATCTGGAATTTCGCTGTCGTAGAAGTTCGACTCCGATTCCGCCATGACCCGTCGCGCCCTTAAGTACGAAGGCTTCACCCACAAAGAATCATTCTTAACACTGACATAGATGACGAAATCGTGGGTGAACTTCGGGTCCAGTTGATATCTCCCAACGTAGCTTTTCAACAGAGCGGGAGCCACTTTTACTTCGCGGGTCGCGATCGCTTTCTTCGGAATCGAGGATTGCGCGACGCGCTTGCTGTCCCGCACAGAAATCTTCGGCTCAGGTTTGATACCAACGAGCGCGATGAGGTGACTCGCCAGCGTCCCACGCCAATTGAACAGTCCGTGGTTCCCATTAAATTCTGTGTAGTGGACCGAATATCCTTTGCTCTGGAGCGTGTCTCTCAAATTACGGTTAGTCGCGAGAAATGTGGGATCTATTAAATTAGCGGGCGGCGCATTGGGTTGCTGTAGCATGAGATCACGCCACCACCAGGTCCCTTCCAACAATCCGGCTTCGAACGAAAAGCGCAAAGGCAGACGGGGGCTGGCGGCGAACTGGCGGTTCACCCATTCCCACTCCTTTTCGCCATCGGGCTTCCACTTAAAATCACCCGACTGGGAAAGCACGTTGCCGAAAACCTCCGAGTGCTTAAGCCCTACGCAGGCTGCCTGCAATCCGCCCAAGCTCGTCCCGCCGATGATCGTCTGCTCAGGACGGTCGGTCGCGTGGTAGTTAGCGCGTGCCCAGGGAACAATCTCCTGGGCCAGGAAGTCCGCGTATTCTGAATTGCATGACAACTCGCGGAAGCGAGCAGGGTTCTCCACCATCACGGCGACCAGCGGAGGGATCAAACCCGCGGCGATCAAGTTATCGAGAGTAGTTGCTACCCGCGCCGTGTTCACGTAAAGACCGCCGTCGGTAAGCACCAACAAACCGTAAGGCTTCTTACCGGCAGCGTAGCCGTGCGGAGTGTAAATCCAAATTGGACGTTCGTTGCCGAGGAGTTTGCTCGTGAATTTTTCGCGCTGCACACGCCCTGCAGGAACGGTGGATCGAGCGACGTTCCAGATTTGCGGCTCGGCGGAGGGAAGTTCCACCGCCGAAAAGAAAGTCACTTCATAAGGGTTGAACTCGTTCCAACGCTCGACGTACTGATGCGGATTGAGCGGGTCGTTCCGGACTACGCCCGCAAACCGCGAGACGCCTCGCCACTCTTTCGGGTCAGGCAGGTTCGTCGCTAATTGATAAATAAAGCGCGCGCCCTTCTGAAGCTGGAATGTTTTGTACCACAAGTCAGTGTCGAGCAGCCGCGCCATCGGCTTACTGACGTCCCCGAGGCGAAAGACGAAAACGTTTTTCGTCTCTTCCCTGGCTCGCCAGAGCATCGTCACCAGCACGTCGCGGTCGCTGTCGGCCACAGGCTCAATTATCGGCGCGCCGTCTTGCGCGATCGCTTTCCAAAAATCAGCAAGCGCATCCCGATCGCCGGACTTGAGTTGACTCTGAAGGTTCATCAGGCGCGGGCTTAAAGGCCGGTCGTCAACGGCGATTTCCTGATTGGCGGAAGCACTGCCAGTATTGATTCCGTGACGTCCATCCCAACCTGAGGCGTAAACTAGACTCACACCCCACATCAGAACTGTAGACACACGTATGACGATCTTCGGCGCAATGCGTAGGCACATGGTCCGTCCTCCTTCAGTAGTTAGTTAATGGCGTTGTCTATTGCTTTCTGCGACCCACCAGGAACGCGCACATCAAGACGCCGATCGTCGCCAGCTGCCAAAAAACGCCGAGCAGGTTATCGTGCGGAAGGTTTACCGCAACCAGAGAGAAGCCACCGGCGAGACAGGCGATGGCAATGTAAAGTCCCATTCGAAGAGCTTTCAAATTAAAGGGGAAGCCCCGCTTGATTTCACAACAACTCACCTTGACTCGGTCGAAGTCGCCGAAGCTTTCCTTGGCTGTAAGTTGCGCTTCGTCTGGCTTCATTCCTTTCTCCATGTTGGCCTTCATGCGCATCTGCATGTGGAAGCGTAATTCTTCCTCGACCTCGGCCGCGATTTCATCGGGATGTTGCCACGCGTGAAAAAACCGTACTGTGGCTTTGACTCGGGACATTGTTTTTTGAGTCTCCCTCAGTTCGCACGTAGAGCCTTCATGGTTGCGCCCGCGAGTCGCTCCCAATTCTGCTCCTCGAGGACTAATTGTTTCCGACCCGTTCGGGTCAGCTTGTAGAACTTCGCGCGCTGATTGTTGTCGGACACGTCCCATTCCGATTCGATCCATCCGCGCCGCTCGAGCCGGTAAAGGCCCGGATACAGCGAGCCCTCCTCAATCTTGAGCGCGTCGTCTGAAATCTGTGCAATGCGTTGCCCGACTCCGTAACCATGCAAAGCCCCAAGCGAGAGGGCTTTCAGAATTAACATGTCCAACGTCCCCTGAAGCAGGCCCGCTTTCGATTTACTCACCGCCCCACCTCCTAGATGTTCTAGGGGCAGCATAACAGAGACTACCCAGACTGTCTAGGGGCAGTATTTTGATGAGAACGGTTCGCCGACAAATGGTGAGATTTAGCCAGAAGGGGAGCGTCGGCCAGCCAGTGGATCCTCCGGAAGAAGCTCACAGAGTATCTTCATTTACCCTGGAGGTACGGCGAAAAAGTTGCGAAGAGTGACCAGTGTGGGGAGCCAGATCGGACGAAGAGAACCCCGATCCCTGCCCTATGGATGAGGGAAAGATGAAGGCCCTCGGCATCAATTCGTTTCAGGTGACTTACAACCAATCTGCGTAATCTGCGTAATCTGCGGATGAGACACTCTGACTTCTGACTTCTGACTTCTGTCTTCTGACTTCTGTCTCCTGCCTTTGTTACGCCTTGCCGCCTGACGAAATCGCCTCAAGCTCCTTCGATGCATCTTCGACTGTGCGTTCCGCGTCTTCCATTGCGCTCGCCGCTTCTTCTACTTCTACGGCGACACTTCGCGCGCGTCGCGCCGCATCTTCCGATGCGGCTTTTGCTTTCTCCAGTCTCTCCTCGGCATCGCGCCTGCGCTTATCGGCCTGCTTCGCCTCTGCCTCAGCCTTTTTCTGCGCCGCCTCCAAACTCCGCGCCCGCGTCTGCGCTTGAGTCAACAATCTCTTTGCACCCTGCAGTGAAACTTTGGCCTCAGCTATCTTCGATTTGCCAGTCTGTTCGATCTGACTTTCCTGCTTCCCGCCCACTGCGGCATGCCTTCTGCCCTCTGCCGCCTGCCGTACGCCACTAATCGCCTGCTTCTTGCCGCTTGCTTCCTGCTTTGTCGTGGCTGGTACAAATGAGCCAAACGACTCAAAACCTGGGGGATCGACGTCGTGAGTCAGACGTCCGAGATGTGGTCCATCGGAACGCGATGCGTATGCTGACACTCCTTCGAGAGTAGTTGTGATGCGGTGGATCGAGTCGGGCGAAGGGTTATGTCCGGCATCTCGCAGCAATGAAGTTGCCAGATCTGAAAGTTGTGAAAGGACCTCGCGCCGCGCGTCGATGGCTGCGCGCATATCCGCGACCTTTCCTGATTTCTGGGCTTTGTGGAAGCGCTCACCAGACGCGATCAGATGATCGAATACATCTCGATGATTCCAGTAGAGTTGATTCACGGCCCACGCCGAGACCGAAGGTTTCGCCAACGACTTTACGCGAGCCGCCTCATCTGCCCGTCCATCTTTCTTTAGCTGCGCGGCCACTGCGTTGCGCGCGCCAGTGAATTCCGCGAGTGGCAACCTGAACAAGGCATCAACATCGTCGCCGGAATCGGCCGTCTGTTTTCCGCTCTTTCCCATTAATCTAGTCTCTCACCGTTTTTGGCGCTTCATCAATATCCAGGACAAGGGCGACGACGCTAACGCTGCGTTCGCTAATTCGAGCCCAAGGTTGCGCTTTGAACCGTCGGACCGCACATTTTCCTCGATATAAGGCGCTAACGCTGAAAGCGTTCGCGAACTCCAGCCCAGGATTTCCGCAATCCTGGGCTCGTACTCGCCAACGCTTTTAGCGTTTTCCCTTGATTAACGACTGGTGAGCGCCAGATCCTGAGTCTCCAATCGCTTTGCGACCCTTACTTCAGCTCTTGCATAAACGCGATTCCGCCTCTTAACTTCATCATGAGGGCGTTCAACTGCTTACCACTAGAATCGCCTCGTTCCAACAAAACGAAATAGGAGGCCCCCTCATGGCGCAATCGCTCGCACGACTTTGGACGCACCTTATCTTCTCAACCAAAAACCGATTCCCGTTTCTCAGTGACAGGAAGTTGCGAACTGATATGCATGCGTATCTCGCAAATATGCTGCGGCAGCAGGATTGCGAAACGCTAATCGTCAATGGAGTTGACGATCATATTCATGCGCTGTTTTCATTCTCGAGAACATATTCCATTGGTCAGTCGTGAAGGAGATCAAACGCACATCATCTGGATTTGAAAGGAGCTCTCTCAGACACTGGCAAAGTTTCACTGGCAAAATGGCTACGGCGCCTTCTCTGTGAGTCCATCCAATTTAGCTGAGGTGATTAGATATATAGAGAACCAGGAGGAGCATCACAAGCGTGTGACTTTTCAGGATGAGTACCGCGCATTCTTGAATGCATGCGGAGTGAAATACGATGAGCGCTACGTGTGGGATTGAATTGTCGTTAGGCTAACGCTGAAAGCGTTCGCGAATTCCAGCCCAGGGTTGCGCTCTGGCAACCCTGGGAAACTAGCGCCTCAACACACACTTCGCAACTCTGAAGGAGTTGCGAAGCTCCTCGACGCAACCCCTTCAGGGTTGCGTCCTTATTATTAATAGGCACTCCTGACCCAGGGTTTCCAAAGCAAACCCTGGGCTGAAATTCGCCAACGCCTTCGGCGTTATCACTTGAACTCAATTAGCGGGTGGAACCCATATACTTCGGAACTATCGATCCGTAGGCTTCGAATACTTCCGAACAATAACAGCGATAGGTAAGCCAACGAACAGGATGATTATGACCATGCCAATAATTCGCCCAGACAGCGGATACCGGCCTCTTCGGCACATTCGACAACGGTAGTACGACGAAGTTCATAAAAACGTAAATCACAACTCCGTAAAGCAATCCGCTAATGATTGGTTGATCAATCAGGAAGTTCAGTCGCCGGCTGGCGACGTAAAAAATGGTGGCTGCAGTAGTCGCGATAATGAAGTGGAGGAATCAGGCCCACTACAGCTGTCTTAGTGCCGCCGCCAAACGAAGCTGAGCCGTATACTCCAGCAGCGACTGACTGAAGCACTCTTACCGGAGTAACGCCGGCCCTCAGCCAGGAGACGATGCACGCCGCTGCGATATCTAGTGTGCCGGCAACGAGACCAGCAAAGAGAATTACACGTGTGGCGGGATATGGCTCTCGGGCAATGCGTGCGTCCATTGATGCTCAGCCCTCATGTTTTCGGAGTACCGATGGTATCCATGTGCGACCTCGAGCAACGGCGTGGGAATCTTCGCCCCGGAGGGGCGACATGTTTATAGCCGAATCACCACAGAAGAGTGCGCGCTCCGTAGGAGCGCGATGTGCATGTTTAGGCGCTGAGAACATTTTGCTCCTAAACGGAGCAAAAACGATTGGGTAAATTCTGCGAGAACTATAAACGTTCTGCTCCTCACGGAGCAGAGCAACCTTTCGTGTCACTTCGTGTTAATTCGTGGATCGATCTTTTGGTAATTTCAAAAACGATCCACGAATTACACAACCGGAGAACTCGCATTCACTTTTCACTCTCAACTCTGCCACCAAGATGCTTGCCCAGAAACTCTTCCATGGCGCGATAAAACTCGAAGCGGTTTTCCTCATTTGAGAAGCCGTGTCCTTCGTTGGCTTTCACGATGTAAGGCACCTCGATCCCTCGGGCCTTCAGGGCCTCTACCATTTGATCCGATTCCGCTTTATTTACGCGCGGATCGTTGGCCCCCTGCGCAATCAACAACGGGACTTTAATGTTCTTGGTATGGAAAACCGGCGAAGCCGCTGTCAGCAGATCCTTGTCTTTCTCTGGATGTCCAACCATCTCGTAAATCATTTCCAGAAACGGCTTCCAGTAAGGTGGGAAGGCTTTGATGAATGTAAAAATGTTTGATACGCCTACGTAGTCAACCCCCGCAGCGTAAAGATCCGGCGTGAAAGTGAGCCCCGCCAGCGTGGCATAGCCGCCGTAACTGCCGCCGTAAATACCAACGCGTTTAGGATCGGCGATCCCCTCCTTGATCAGCCATTTGACACCATCAGTGATGTCGTCTTGCATCGCCTTGCCCCATTGTTTAAAGCTCGATTCCCAAAACTTGCGACCGTACCCGGTCGAGCCGCGAAAATTAACCTGCAACACCGCATAGCCGCGGTTCGCCAGAAACTGAACTTCAGGGTTGTAGCCCCATGAGTCTCGAAACCATGGACCACCGTGTGGATTCACGACTACCGGCAAATTGCGGGCCGGCACTCCTTTGGGAAGAGTTAAGTAGCCGTTAATGGTCAGACCGTCGCGGCTCTGGTACTTGATAGGTTTCATCGGAACCAGGTCCTGGTCGTTTAGCCAGGGGCTTACATCTGCGAGCTTGCGAAAGTCTTTCGACTTCAGATCGTAGAAGTAATAAGCGCCGCGTGAGCGATCGGTGAAAGTGCGCACGAGGCACTTGTCCTCGTCATCATTGCAGCCGGCCAAACGGACTTCATAACCGGGCAAACGACGCTCAAGATCTTTCTGCAAGTCGGCTCGCTGCTTGTCAATGAAATGGTAATGCGCTTTGTCAGTGGTGTAAGAGACTCCGGTAATCGCCCGGCGCTTGCGAGAGCTAAGCAGATTCGTAACGTCTACCTCGGGATGTTCGAATATCTTCTCAAGCTCTTTTTTGTTTTCCAGGTCGTATTTGACAATTGCTGTTTTGTCGCGCCCGATGTTGGTCGCGACATAGACCTGGCTGTTATCAGAGGTGAAAACTAAAGGCGTGATGGTTTCTCTGAAGGTGGTGGTAACCACTGGCGCAAACTTGTCGGCTTCGGTCTTCCTCATCAACAGCGAGTTGTTCACGCCATCCGTGGTTATGGCGATGCGGAGATTTCCATCCCAATCAGTGCCCCAGCCAGTGTAGTTGCCGGGATTCTCAGCAATCATCTGCATCTCGCCGGTGTTGACGTTGATGCGATAGACATCGTGGATTTGTGGGTTGCGTTTGTTGAGCCCCACAAGGATTTCGTTTTGGTTGCGTTCGAGCCGGTCGATAATTTGCGCTTGAACTTTCTCAAACGGCGTCAGGTCCTTCGGGTTAGAACCATCGATGCCGACGGCGTATAGCCGGAAGTTCTCATCGCCACCGGTGTCTTGCACATAGACGATCCGGTTGTCGCCCTTCCAGGCATAACCGCGGATGTCGCGCTCCTTTGCGCTGGTAACGCGCACGGCCTGGCCGGAGCCAATCTTCTCGACAAAGACATTTAGCCGCTTCTCCCAGGGCTGCAGAAAAGCCAGATACTCGCCATTCGGTGAAAGTGAGTATCCCGTCTTCACAGGATTTCGAAAGAAATCCTTCATCGGAATAAGCGGCGCCACCGCTTGGTCAGTTTGTACTTTCTTCTGCGCCGAAACGGAGGGGGTAAGGAGAAGCAGGAGCTGCACCAGCAGCACAAGAGATTTGGTTTTCATCAACGTGCTCGTTTTCATTGATGTGCTCGTTTTCATTGATGTGCTCGTTTTCATTGATGTGCTCGTTTTCATTGACTTCCTCCAGGGATTAAAAATTAGCCGGCGGTTTTGGCTCTAAGTTTTGCTCTAATACGTTTAGGCCGTCAATGGGTTGCGGAACTTCAAAGGAAAACTTGGAAGCAGACTTCCTGAGCGCGCGGCGCAGGAAGAGAACGCCGAAGGCGTTCGCTAACTCCAGCCCAGGGTTGCGGCGTTTCGCCGCTACCCTGGGGAAAAGGTGCATTAATGGATGACCCAACCCTGAAAGGCTTGGGTCGCTATTCGTCAACCGAAGACCAATCGCAACTCCTTCAGAGTTGCGACGAAATTCAAAGGGCATTTGTCACCCAGGGTTTCAAAGCCAACCCTGGGCTGAAATTGGCCAACGCTTTCAGCGTTACTCTCCTCGTCTGAGATGAAGAACGTCGAATGGAAGGGTCAGTACCACCCGCGGTAGCGGGTGGGTGAACCGCGTAGCGGTTCCATGATTGTAGCCCAGGGTAAGGAGCGAAGCGACGCCACCCTGGGACAGCGACAAAACAAAACCAATTGCGCGCGGCCTCGATGGCCGCGCGATTACTTTTGTTCGTGTCGTTTCGTGTTCTTTCGTGGGTCGCTTTTGTCAGCATGAGGTCGGTACCCCAGCGATAGCGGGTGGGTGCCGGTATCGCCGCTTGATGTGACAGGATTCGCATTCTCACTTCTCACTTTTGACTCATCACTGCTGGGTGATGGGCGCACCTGTCGAAGACGATCGCTTACGAGGGTACTGACTCCATCACGCTCGGGCGTGTGATTATCAGAATTGGCCAAAGCGCCGACAGGTCGGCGCACTCCAAAAGGTGGTCTCTTCCTACAGAATGTTTGAGTAGGTAAGTCGCCGACTTAAATCAAAAACATGCAACGAAGCCGGAACTGAGGCGTGTATGCATTCGAATGACTCTAAGGAGGAAGACTATGCCTACATTAGTAGTGATCGCATTACTTATCGGTTCTTGTGTTGGCGCTGTCGCTCAGCAGCCTTACAGCCAAACGAGAGCCCAGGCAATGGCGGCGACGTTTAACAAGCATAAGAGTGTGGTTAAGGAGAAGTATGGCGTCAGAACGGCAAAGTATAAGGACGTCTGGGCCGAACCTGTTGTTAAACAGAATGCCGGCGATTACACCGGCGTATATGAAGTCGGAGGTTTAGGTTTTCTGATTAACATCCAAGTTTCCAACGACGGCAGCATCCAGGCAAATGGCTACGAACAGGGTCGCTCGCGCGCATTCAAACTTCAGAACGCCAAAATTGAAGGGGCGCTGCTCACCGCGTCTAAGGTTTACCAGGATGGGACGACTGATAGGTTTGAAGGTGTTTTCCTGAATCGCACCGAACGCAACAGCCCGACTGCACCTGCCGTTACAACTTTTGGATTAGGCGTTTGGCTCAACAAGCCTGTTGAAATAGATGGAACCACGTACCAGAGAATGTTTTATGAGTTGAAGCGATGAGGCTCGCGGCGTGCGCCGAGTTAAGGCCAAAGCGCCGACAAGTCGGCGCATTCCAAAGGCTTGCGGGTGCTCAAGATAATCATTAAAAGCGGGCGCAAGCGCCTCTTCCCGACCCCGAGGTATTCACACGGCTGTGCTCTCACGTTGCCCAGAGTTTCAAAGCAAGCCCTGGGCTGAAACTTAGCTAACGCTTTCAGCGTTTCGATGGACGCGACTGTCTAATGGACTAGGTCTTACGGTTTGGCGGGTGGCGTGACTGAAGCGTCAGGCGTTTCGACATTAAAATGCGTGAAGGCGCCGTATTCGAAAGTTATCTTTCCACCCAACATGAGTTCAGGCTTTTTGTCGGCTCCGGTGCGGCCTCTGGTGTAATTAGTAATTACGATTCGCTTTGGCGTTAAGAATCCGAAGCGGCTATCCGCATAGTCGAAGTCATGTCTAATAAAGACCAGAGGACGATCTACCGAAGGAGGCTGGAGCGTCAGTTCCCTCACCTCCCGCCTGATTTGCGCCGTCTCAGCATCCAACCATAACCGCCCGCGGTGTAGCGCCACAGAGCCTTTCAGCGGCGCTGGCAGTGAGGAGGAGTTAAAACTGATGTGTGGTGTCTGCGAAACCTGCTGATACTCCACCACGATCACATCATGGCCGTTGACCTGCTCACGACCAGCGAACGTGAACTTAAAAGCGTCGCGCACGTTTTCTCCCAGCGGTTGACCCTGGAAAACAGTATTGCCGTAAAACTTAAACGCAAGATCATACCTACTGCTCTCGCGGTTAATCCGGTCGAGTTCTTTCTTCACCGAATCCGCTTTGGCTGACTTATTCATTAGATCCATCAACCGGGCTTCTCGTTTTTTGATCGCCTTGCCGTCAACCGATTTCACGTCGCGGTACTCAACCATTTGAGTTGGATCGAGTTGTGATTGATAGATGAACAAATCAGACTCAATCCGGCGTTGCTTTTCGACTTTACCGTGTGCGTCGTACTCTTCTACTGTTTGTTCTTCTTCAGCGGTGAGGTCTTTGAACTTCGTCTGGTATTCAACCACGCCAACAGCGGCGCGGCGAATGAGCTCGTTCAACTCCGGTTCAGGCTGCTGAGCAAGAGATGGGCCAACGCTGATCAGGGAGAGTAAAGCTATTAAGTGGACGAAACGCTTGAACATTTATTAAAGATAAATGGTAAATGGTGAATGGTAAATAGAAACATTCACGGAAACTCCGTACCATTCAGGTTAGCCGCACGACAACATCCACAAAGACGAATCTTTAAGCAGATGTATCTTTTCCTTTCACTCTCATTGATCTTATTGACCAGCGTTTCTGGTAGTCCGCAGGATGTACCTGCCGAGTCCTTTTTCGACCCCGAGGTTTCCATCGTTCATCTTGTCGCCAACCCGGAGAAATATGACGGCAAGAGAGTCAAGGTCTTCGGCTATCTCCACGTCAGGTTCGAAGACAGCGCACTTTACCTGACGAAAGACGATGCCGACCACCTTATCGGCGCAAATGCTGTTTGGGTAAGCTACGATCCTGCGGCAAAGCTGGGTCGTCTGGACGGCAAAGAAATTGAGACGAGGGATGTTGGCGATCTCCGTTGTTTCGATGGCCGTTATGTGATGCTGGATGGAATTTTCAGTATGAAAGAACGTGGACACATGGGCTCCTTCTCTGGCGGCGTGAAAGATGTCGTGCGGGTGCTCGAATTGCGGCGATGGTTCGACGGTAAAAAGAATCTCGTGAAGTTCGACAAACGAGGGCGAATCATTCCACAGCGAAAACGCCGCTAGCGACGAGGCATAACAAAGCCTTGCAACCGACGCCTCGATAGGTTGTTTTACAAGTAATCCGTTTCAGTGCTGCTTGAATGCTGATCGCGCGCCGCAGCTCAAGCGCGGCGTTTATGCGCTTCTGCTTATGTCGAAATATCTCGACATTCCCAAATACAGTTACCCACGATGTTGACACAACATCAGTGCGGGAATATCGTGCCCCGTGTGAAGCACTCATTTCCTACTAACGCATGCCTTATTTCGTTAACCTCATCATCTCACCTTAAAGGAGATCGAAGACATGCCTTTCCCGAAAGACACTCAAGCAGACCTCGACGCTTTTTATTCGAAGCATAAACTCGGCGCCAACGGACTTCCTACTGCCGCGTGGGAAGCAGCAAACCTGACAAGGATTACTCCTGCATACCCGCTCAAACTTGCTTTCGCTCCCGGAACACAAGTGACTAAGGTTACTTGCCACAAAAAGGTCGCCGATAGCTTGACGCGTATCTTCGCGGCCATTTTGGCGCACTACGGTTCAGTGGCCGAAGTGAAGAAAGCTCGCATGCACTTGTTTGCAGGAACCTTTAACTTTAGAAAAATCAGCGGCGCCAACCGGCTAAGCACGCATTCCTGGGCAATCAGCATAGACCTTGATTCTGAAAAAAACCCGCAAGGTAAGAAGCATGACGAGACCAAAGGAATGATGCCGATGGCGGTGGTTAAGATCTTCGAAGCTGAAGGTTGGAAGTGGGGAGGAAGATTCGGTGGCAGTCGAGTTGACTGTATGCATTTCCAAGCTACGAAGTGAGGCTTTGCCTGAAAAGTTGCATGCAGACGGTCAACTGAGTGGGTCGAAGAATGCAGAACTGGAGCGGTAACGACGGAACTGACGTACGCTATCCACAACAAACATAAGTAGGCCCCAATGAGCCGAACGTGCTCTTCAGCGAATCCAAGGATCCCTTATGAACACTCCTCCAAGTCAAGACTGGGTGGATCGTTCCAACACTGAGACGCTCTACCACCTCGAACGTCAGGGGCGAACCAGCCCCGGCCTTGTGCCGTTTCTCGGAGCCGGCCTCTCCACAGCTTTCGGGTTCAAAGACTGGAAGAGTCTTTTGCTCAGTGCCGCTCCACCTCGTCTCATCCCTCGAATCGAGAAGCAGCTGGGTGAGAACAACTACGAGGGAGCGGCTGAAACACTCTTCGAAGAATTGGGTGCTGACGGTTTTCAGAACATGGTCGCGGCATCCGCAGGCGACAGCAACCTTGCGTCATTCGATTTCCGCGTGGGCACGGTTTCGCTGCTGCCGTTGCTTGCCAGCGGCCCTGTGGTCACGACGAACTTCGATAGAGTTGTGGAGCGTGCTTTTGAGGTCAACGGCGCGTCTTTTGAATCAATCATTTCCGGGCCGAGGCCGGACCTGATCGTAGATGCCCTGCACGGCAATCGTCGTGTGCTGATCAAATTGCACGGCGACTGGCAGGATCGCGTCGGTCGCACCTTCGCCAGATCTGACTACGATGCCAATTACGGCAAGGCGCAACCGGAGCGAAAGCGCGAGCTATTGGAGGGCGCGGAGGGACTCTTGTTTTCAAGTCGTTCAATCCTTTTTATAGGCGCTAGCCTCGGGCCTGATCGCACGGTCGAATTGCTACAGAGAGTCCAGCAAAGGTACGCCGGCATTCGCCACTTCGCCATCATGTCTGTCCCGAAGACTCAAAAGTCCTTTAATGAAAAAGAAAAGCATCTCAGGACGTGTGGAGTGCTCCCGCTCTGGTATCACGCTGATAAACCCGAGGAACACGCTCGGGAGGTCGAGAAACTCGTGACGCGTATTGTCGAGCGAATTTCGGTTCAGACAATCGCCGAACCTATTAAGGAGAAACGCAAGCGCAAGGCTCGCTTAATCGCCGCGAAACCTATCCAGCCCTTCGAGCCGATACCCGAACGCGACGCGCATTTCGGGCGCGTGGTTCAACTCATTGAAGATGGTCGACTCACATTTTTCCTCGGCTCCGCAATCAGCGAACCGGTAAAACTGCGCGCAAGAGAGTTTTACGGAGAGCTGGCGCGTGTCTTCGAATGCGAGGCTCTCAAAGAGGACCACTTCGCGGTCGCCCAGTACATCGCGGATCGCCACGGACGGGAAAACCTGTACAGGGAGATTCGCAAGTTGTTCGCACTCACTCCTCTTGAGCCGCAAGAAACCCACGAGTTGTTCGCCGCCTGGGGAGAATTTAAGACTCATACCGGAAAGGGTGTTCCTTTTCCAACGATTATCACCACCAACTACGACGATGTCCTGGAGCGTAGATTGGAGGATGCCGGTCTTCCGTATCACTTGCTGTCCTATCAAGCGGACGGCCCTCATCGCGGGCTTTTCTATCATCGAACTCCGGACGATGGATTACGAATCATCGAGCGCCCGCGTAACATTCGAAAGCTCGCTGATGCATTTAATGCATTTGTGATCGTGAAGCTGAACGGAGGCTTCGACAGGCAGCGCCGCATTCCCGAGAGCTACGCCACCGCGCGGCTCGACTACTGGTATCTAGCGGCACGGATTCCCGAGGTGTTCCCGGCGGCGGTGCAGCAAACATTGTCGGCGAATCCACTTCTCTTCATAGGGTGCGGGCTGTCAGCGCCTGATATGGAGGCTCTCGTTCGTTTCGCCCACAAGGAGCATCCAGGTCCGCGATCCTGGGCTGTTACTCTAAGAAATTTTGCAAGCGATTTTGCAAGGGATTCTTGGACTGAATACTGGCGACAATGCGGCGTTGAGATTATCGATGAGCCCTTACAACTCTATGTGACCGAGTTGCGCGCGCGGCTCGCCGGAAGTGGTCCGGGCGTCGCCGCGGGACCTACTTCGTAATGCAACTCTGAAATTAATTGGGAGGAATGGATCATGAAATGCTTCAAAGCACCCTTCCATCGTCGAGTGAACCGTTCTCGAATGCTGCTCACTCGGCGAGGGTTAATTCGGCGTTATGCGCTTTCCTTCGGGTGAGAATTGATAATGAGTAACAGAATGCAACAGCCCAACGTACCTGTTGGGTTTGAGTACGTTGAACCGTATTTGCAAAAGTTCGTTTTGGAGTACCCGCATCTTGACCGCAATGTATTCATCATGATGCCCTTCACCTCGGTTAATACCGAATCAATTTACAGGGCTGTCTCAAATGAGGTTTCCGCACATGGCCTGGTACCGCTACGTGCCGATATGCGTGCTTTCTCACCAGTGCTTTGGTGGAATATTGTTACTTATATGATTGGATCGGCATATGGAGTAGTAATCTACGAACCTACGGCCGGAATTTCATTTAATCCCAACGTTTCAATTGAGGCAGGCTTCATGCTCGCCTTAGATCGTTCCGTGCTCTTATTAGCAAATGCAGAACTTAAACAGCTTCCAGTTGATTTTGCGGGTCATATTTTCAAAACGTTTGAGGTAAGCAATATCTCTCAAAGCGTTAGTGCAGGAGTTAAAGATTGGATAGAACGTGATTTGTCCTACTTCAGTTACGGGGATAAGAAAATTATTCTCTTTGTTAGCCTTGGTGGTACGTGTCGCTGTGTAATGGCTAAAGGAATTCTCTCTCAACGTTTGCATGACATGAAAATAACTGGCGTTGCCGTAGAAGCAGCCGCAGTTGCAGACCCTCATCACTCGACGGTGAGTCCTTCTGCCATTAAAGCGTTAGCTGAGATTGGTTGTGAGCATTGGCTCAAGGGACATCGACCACGCAAGCTTTGTCAATACCTACAAGATCGCGCAGATTTGATTGTTGCTTTAACTGATAAAGACTTTGTAAGGACGAATAGTCAGAGGGCCAAGCTCGTGAGTGATGAACAACTATTCGGTAAAAGTATAATGAATCCCTACCCCGATAATGAAGATGAGGAGTCCTTGAAGCGTTATCGTAAGAGTAGAAAACAAATTGAGTCAGCAATAGATAAGCATTTTGTTAGGATTCTAAAGCATGTCGGCGCTACTCCCTCAATCTAGTAGCCTAAAGTTATTTTAAGACAGAGCATTTCTTTCTTCTCTTTCGTGCATGGCTTGAATGGCTCCGCGCCCTGTTAATTTGGGCCTTCGGCGGCTGGGCGCTGGCAATGGTTTGCATACGGGGTGATTCAGAGAATTTTTTGCATTGACTGAGTAACATGGCCCAGGAGCAGGAGCGTATCCGGTAACGATAGAAAGGTGACATGATGAAACACGCAAAGAATACGATTTGTCTTTGGTACGACGGCGACGCCGAGGAGGCTGCGCGTTTTTACGCGAAGACTTTCCCCGATTCATCCGTTGAGGCGGTGCATCGCGCACCGGGAGATTTTCCTTCTGGGAAGGAAGGGGATGTGTTGACGGTCGACTTTACCGTCATGGGGATTCCCTGCCTTGGGCTCAATGGCGGACCTGAGTTCAAACACAACGAAGCGTTTTCGTTTCAGGTAGCAACCACCGACCAGGAGGAAACGGATCGTTACTGGAACGCGATCGTCGGCAACGGCGGCCAGGAAAGTGCCTGCGGATGGTGCAAGGACAAATGGGGCTTATCCTGGCAGATTACGCCGGTGGCTTTGACTGAAGCAGTAACCGATCCCGACCGCGCTGCCGCCAAGCGCGCGTTCGAAGCGATGATGGAGATGAAGAAGATCGACATCGCTACAATCGAGGCTGTGCGCCGCGGCTGAGGTCGCATCTTCGAAGCAATACGCCATGTGAATGGCAAATGGCGGACGTTTCCGGTCAAAAATGAGGAAACGATATGACTCTTAAGCGGATGGACAACGTCGGCATCGTTGTAGAATCCCTCGATGACGCCATCTCTTTTTTCGCCGAGCTTGGCCTCGAGCTCGAAGGTCGAGCCACGATCGAAGGAGACTGGGCCGAGCGCGTCACCGGACTGCGCCCCATGCGCGTCGAGATCGCCATGATGCGCACCCCCGACGGCCACAGCCGGCTCGAGATCTCGCGATTTCTCACCCCGCCTGCAGTCGCCGATCACCGGAACGCCCCGGTGAATGCTCTCGGCTACCTACGCATCATGTTCGCCGTCGACGACATCGACGAGACGCTCGCCAGGCTCCGCAAGCGCGGCGCGCAGCTCGTCGGCGAAGTGGTCCAGTACGAAGACGAGTATCGGCTCTGCTACATCCGCGGCCCCGAAGGACTTCTCATCGGGCTCGCCGAGAAGCTCGGGTAAAGCGTTCCCGGATAGGCGCAGAAAAGCACTTGCCTTGGGCAAGCTTGCTGCCGGGGATACATCCATTGGTTGGCGTATAACAACTCGTTGGACCGGAGCGGCGGGTTTGAAAATTTCGAATTTCGAATTTCGAAAATTCCTGTAACGTCGCCCGGTCAACTCTGGCGTTATCCAACTTCACGTTATTCAACACGGACACTCATGACTACCACCAAGACAAAGCCGCGCGTGACATCCCTCGCTCCACAGTTTCTCGTCGACGACCTTGTCCGCTCGATCACGTACTACGAGAAGCTCGGTTTCACATTCGGCGATCCGTGGGACGGGTTTTACGCGATTGGTCAGCTGGACGGGTTGGAGCTCCACCTGAAGGAAGCGCCTAAGAACGAGGACGAGCGTCGACACCGTCGTGCGAACGAACATCTGGATGCCGCGGCCGGTGTTGAGGGCATCGAAGCGTTCTATGCACAGTGCACAGCGAATGGCGCAACGATCATCAAGCCGCTTACGGAGACTCCGTGGGGCACGATGGACTTTTACGTCGAGGACCCCGATGGCTATATTCTCTGCTTCGGGGGTCGCTCGGCCGCAGACTGAGTGGCGCGCCGGTTGCGACGCACAGCGCGGACGCACATAACAAATCGTTGGACCGGAGCGGCGGGTTTGAAAATTTCGAAATTCGAATTTCGAAATTCCTGTAACGCCGCCCGGTCAACTCTGGCGTTAGGCGGACAGTGATTGGGGTTAGGCATCACGATATTGAACAGCGCGACTCTCTACATACTTGCGGGTCTCCCTGGAAGCGGAAAGACGACGCTGTGCGAGTTGCTGGCACGCCGCATCGGAGCCGCCCACTTGCGAATCGACACCATCGAGCAAGGACTGAAGGAGTTGTGCTCCGTTGACGTTCAGCGCGAGGGGTATCAGTTGGCATACCGAGTTGCCTCTGACATCTTGAAGATGGGCGTCAGCGTAGTTGCTGATTCCTGCAACCCGATTGAGTTGACTCGCCGCGAATGGGAGCAGGTGGCTTTGGACGTCGGCTCTCGATTTGTGCACATCGAGGTCATCTGCTCCGACACTCAAGAGCATCGCAGGAGAGTAGAAACACGAGCCCCAACGGTTCCTGGGCTACGGCTGCCGACCTGGCAAGAGGTTGAGAGTCGGGAGTATCACGATTGGACGGTCGGAAGAATTGTTCTCGATACATCACGAAGGCCCGAAGTAGAGTGCATCGAGGAACTGCTACCCAAACTATCAGGCGGAGCTGCCTAACAAGCGGCTGGAGCGGACCGCACAAAACGCGGCCGCTCAGCCGCAAGCCGTTAGGCGTCGAAAAGAAACTTTTGGAGGTGCATGTGTCGGAGCCAAAGACGAAACCTACTGAAGTCAGTGCCGAGAGTCACATTGCTGCCATCGCGAACGAGGAGCAACGCAGTGACGCCCAGACGCTGGTTGCTCTCATGCGAAGAGTTACGGGGCAAGAGCCAGTGATGTGGGGTCCAAGCATCGTCGGATTCGGGAGCTACCATTACAAGTACGCAAGTGGTCACGAAGGCGATTCCGCTCTCGCTGGGTTTGCCGCGCGGGGAAAGGAGTTGGTTGTTTACATCGCGGAGGGCTTCGAAGGTCGTGATGTCTTGTTGGCCAGGCTTGGAAAGCACAAGACTGGGAAGGTATGTGTCTACATCAGGCGCCTGGCCAACGTCGATCTGAAGGTCCTGGAGACGTTGGTAGCCCAATCGATTGCAGATACGAAGCGTCGCTATCCGTAACCCAATGAGAGACGACGCCTAACCCTGTCTTGCACGGGACTCGCCTTCGGCCAGCGGTGACGTCCACGTTGGGCGGCTAAATGTATAGTCGAGAAATCGGGGAGAATATGAACAAAACTTTGTATCTGGTCATTTGTTTGGTCGCGCTTTTGTGCGGCACTGCTTTGGCTCAGGATCCTTCAACACGCGACAAAGATGAAGCGGCGATTCGCGCGGTCGTCGTCGAACTCGGTGAGGCATGGACGACGGCCGATGGCGAGCGTTGGGGCCGGCAATTTACTTCGGACGCTGATTATATGGCGGTGAATACCGCGTTTTACAAAGGGCGAGAGGCGAATGTGAAAGGTCATCAGGCTCTCTTCGCGGGAAGATTCAAGGACACAAAAGCGAAGTATGAAGTTCAAACTATTCGATTTTTGACCAACGACATTGCCGTCGTTCACGTCAAGGCGAGCATGGTTCCGAAGAACGAGGAGTTTCGAAAAGACCATCTGTTCCCAGTGATGGTCTTCACGAAGGACAAGGGTCAGTGGCTCATAGCAGTCTTTCAAAACCTGAGTATCGGGCCGACGCCGGCCGAGATCAAAAAAATCTGTGAGCGGCAGAACCAAGAATAAGCTTGAGATGTTTTTTGACTGTCGGCCGCCGCTCAACAAATCGTTGGACCGGAGTGGCAGGGAGCACGGCAAGAATGAAGGATAAAGGATGAATAAGAACTTCCCACATTCATCCTTTTCCGAAGCCGCCCGGTCAACTCTGACGTTGGCTGATTGCAAGCTGAGATGAACGTAGGAGAAGTTGATGAGCGATACAACCGCCTTAATAGCCGCCTTAGAAAGTGCCCCTGGCGTTATCATTCCACTTATTCGTGAGGTGCCGCCCCAGATCCTGAAGCGTCGGCCCAGTCCGACGAAATGGTCCGCTTATGAACACGCCTGTCATCTCTCCGGCAGTGATGGGCCATTCCGCGAGCGCCTCGACTTGATGTTATCTGCTCCAACGCCTTTTATAAGGTCCATCGAAAATTCTCCAGAGGTGGAATCGGGAGCGCTACTTAGCGTTGATTTAGACGAAGCACTCGACCGGTATGTGAGCGAGCGAGCCAGTCTGGTTAAGAGGCTGAAGGAACTATCGGTGGAGGACTGGCAGCGAACGGCAGAGCATGAGGCATTCAGTCATTATTCGGTATGGATCATGTTCCGGCATCTGCTGAACCACGAGATGTTTCATGCCTACAGGATTGAAGAATTGCTGCTAAAGAAGGACTGGGAATAGGTAGAAGCTACAGCAGGTCGCAGCCTAACTAGTCGTTGGGTTTACGCTCGACGCGCCGCCGCCGAAGGCAGTCGTTGGGCTGCTTCACGAATATCGGATGAAAGGAGTGAATCTAATGAATGAGATGGAACTGAGAGATGGGCTATTGGCTCTAAATGCCCTAGCCCAAGAAGAGTACAAAGAATCACTTGGGCAGATCATAAGCAATGAGACTACGGATGAGCAATTAAGTGTTGATCGAATCGGGCGTCTAATTGGGGTAATCCTTAAGATGCCATTTGCGAGGCCATCATCATTAGAATCACCGTCACATCACACCGGCGCATATCGGGCGTGGAATCTGGTTGAGGAAGCTTCGTTTTGCTCGCCAGAAAGACGACGGACTCCACAATATCAAACTCTCGAAGCCATCTTAGCAGAGTTGAAGAGGCGAGGTATCGAAAGCCCGGATACATCAGTCTATCAGCTCGCTCAGTTCGCTCAATTTGAGCGCGGTTTCTTCGGCTATTTAGCGATAGTTTGTCGAGAATACATCTGTAAAGATCCGGAACTTAGAAAGAAAGTCAATGAGGCAATGGGGGAAGCGAAAGCTGCTGGAGTTGATCTCAGGTACAAGGCGCCAGAAGTTATCGTCGGCTCCGGTGGATTAAGCTTAGGCGTGCTGCTTGTTACCAACATACCGATTTTAGGCATCATCGGCGCGCCCGTCGTAGCAGGTTTGGTACTACTCATATACACACTCGGCGTTGACGCATTTTGCCGATGGTCAAAAGATAAGGATTTGAGGAAGGCGGATTCGGAGAACCGCTGACACTGCGCGCAGCCCAACAAAGGCTTGCAGCTAACAGGCGATAGAATGGTTCTCAGTAACTTCTTTTCTTCAGCTTGAACGCTGATCGAGCGCCGCAGCTGAAGGCCAGCGTCGGATTACAGTTGCAGAACCGCGACCGGTAGGGAGCGGATGCCAAACTCAACTTGACCGCAGCATCCCGTCGCTACCGCTCCGGGTTCTGCATGTTAATCAGCACACCTGGATTAGCAAACGAAGGGGCTGACTATGGAGAAACGAATTATTTCACTTACGTTGTCGATCCTTTTGGCCCATCTGATTTACCTGCCAGCTGTAGCAGCAAGTCTGAGCACCAAAGAGGACCGGCAAGTCGAAAAACTGAAGGCGGGTATTCTCAAGCTTGGCACCGGCCAAGAGGCTCTGATTAAAGTGAGACTTAGGAATAACACCAGGCTTTCGGGATACATAAGCGAGGTCAGAGAGGACAGTTTTGTAGTCGTTAATGCCAAAACAGGTGAACCTACGGTGGTGGCCTACTCACAGGTCGCTCAAGCGAAGGGTCACAACCTCTCATCTAAAGCGAAATTAGCAATCACACTTGCCGCCGTTGCCGTGATAGCCATTTTGATCCTGATTGGTGCTCCTAAGACGTAACCGTTAGCTCTAACGCAAGTCACTCGACCGAACGATGGCATGCAACTGAACGCGCAATCAGAGTGTTTTCATCCATTAACTTGAGTGCTTGATAAGTTGCCGCACGACCGCTGAGGCGCGGCGCCAGGCGCAATGAGTGGGCCAACCTGAAGTGTTTCATAGAGGCACATTAGATTAATGAAAAAAGGGCGTCTTGAAGCGTTCAGTGATGCTGTAATCGCAATTCTGATTACCATCATGATATTGGAACTGAAGATTCCACATGGGGCAGATTTGGAATCACTTCGTCCGCTCCTTCCAGTGTTCTTAACCTATGTCCTGAGCTTTATCTATCTAGGAATCTATTGGAACAATCATCATCACATGTTTCAGGCCACTGACCGGATCAACGGGAAGATCCTCTGGGCTAATATGAATCTCCTGTTCTGGTTGTCGCTGATACCGTTCACCACCGGCTGGATGGGAGAAAATCACTTTGCTTCCTTACCCACCGCTGTCTATGGAGTAGTACTGCTGTTAGCCGCACTGTCTTATACAATTCTTCAAACATTAATTATTGCTCACCAGGGCGAGCACTCTAAGCTGGAAGAAGCAGTTGGCAAGGACAGGAAGGGAAAGCTTTCGATGCTCTTGTACATCGTGGCAATACTTCTTGCTTTCGTTAACCAGTGGATTTCCGACGCGCTTTACCTCTTAGTAGCGCTGATGTGGTTAGTTCCAGACAGAAGGATTGAGTCAAGGCTAGACTCCTGAAGGGGACCAAAGGATCTTGGAAGAACGCTGATCGTGAGCTAGGGTTATGGATTTAAGAATACTTGATGCTCAGCTTAATGAGTTCTTCAATGTACTGGTCCATAGACCTGCGAGGTATAACAACTCATTCAACCAGATCGCGAAGCAAGTCTTTCATCGTCAGCTTGTCCATTGCGGAGTTGAATGAGCGGCACGTTAATTCGGTGGGGAGGTTTCTCAACTAGATTCGTCCGGTTATTCTTAATTAAATTCGCGCTGCTGCATCAACTCAAACGTTCCACACCTCGCTTGAACTCAGTTATGAAGCCTCCAGGTACCTACACTCGGTTGCTGCAATCGACTTGCGGTTTCGGAGTCTTTCTGCTCGGGGTGTGGATCTGGTGGCGGTTGTTTCTCATGGGCCGACCAACCGGAAAGAGCTTCGAATCCGAAGATGGCTGGCTCATCCTTTTGATCGTTGCTCCTGGAGGATTTGTCTTAGTTGGTTCGCTTCTCCAGGCAGTTTATCGCAAAGTTTGGCCGGCTACTTTGGTGTTTATCGGGAGTGCGATGGCTCTGTGGTTTATTGGCTTTGGCGCGCAGTTTTTGTTTGGATATGTTGGGGACAAATTTGGCCGTGCGTTGACGTGGATAGACCTCATACTGCTACTAATCACAGTAGCGATGTCCGTATGGAATGGCTTTGTCGATTTGGTTAACCATTCTTACCCACCTGCGTCCGACAAATCGTTGGACGCGAGTGGTGGGATTTAAATCCTATGATTTCGTAGCCGGCTTGCTCGCATCATTCCTGGTGGCATAACCACGTTAAGGAAGGAAATAGTTCAGATGGACTCAAAGACCTCACACACGCCGAAAGTTGACTACACACAGCGATCATATTATGTCGCGATAATCTATAGGGACGCTTATTGGCCTTGTCCTTGGTTATCTTGCCTGGCAATATCCTAAGGCTCCCAGTGTGGAACTACAGAAACTTGTATCTCGACAAGAGGCTGCAACACCTACACCCACCTCAACGCCTATCAATCCTAATCCTTCCCCGTCTGCTACCAATCCGAAAAACTCCATTAAGAGGGCTACCCCTCCAACCCAAATAGGTGCGGTAGATGATGGACTCTGTATGCTTGTTGATGATGAGGGCAATCCGGAGCTTGATGATAATGGCGACGAGATTTGGGTTGAATGCGATGACACAACTGATTCAGAACCATAGAAGCGCAAGCCAGAAAGCTTCCGCTGTTGGTAGGTAGAACGGCTCCGCGCAGCGTTTAACTTGGAGAGTGGCGAACGTCAGCTGATCGCGCGCCGCAGCTGACGGTCGTTGTTCGGCGCTTGCGCCTCGTGAGAAAGGTTCTTGCCAACCGAAACATGAATGTTAGAATCCTCGCTCCTTCTTTACCTCATCTTCCGCAAGTCTCTTGAAAGGACGATTTCCTCATGGGTACAAATTCTCTCGATTTGCAAGATTTTTTGGATGCAACCAGTGACTCCTCTAAACGTAGCCGAACCATAATGATTATCTTGGTGGTCGCATGTGTTTTGGCACTGGTAGGTTTCTTGAATTCCCTGCTAACTGGTTGGATGCTTCAACGGCTTCAAACTGTTAGCAATCCTGAGAACCTCTATGTAGCTAAGAAGCTTGGAAGGCAAGTTGACCTCAACGATCAGCGTTATAAAGATTTCCATAGTGCTGTCGCGAGGGGATATGTGGAAAATGCCCTTACTGTTCGAGTACCGTTTTTCGGTGTTGCATTCGATGTTAACGACCTGGGTTTATTAGGCGGATTTGGTTTTATAACGGTACTTACCCTACTGCGCTTTAGTATCAGAACTGAGATCGTCAGCCTAAGGTTAGCATTCAAGGCAGCCACTAAGGCTGCTAAGGACAACCCGCAGCAGCTTGAAACCTTTTATGATTTGCTGGCGATGAGACAAGTCTTAACACTTCCTCATATGGAGGATAAAAATATAAACTGGGTCGCCAACAGATCATTAGTATTACGCAATATCCCCAAGCTGATCTGTTTTCTGCCAGTTGTGATTTATTCTCTTGTCGCGGGTCATGACTACATGACGCAAGATATCGGTAGTGCCATTAGCCCTGAGCATACTAAAGTCTTGCTTATTTATACCGGCGTCTTCTGGGTGATTATTCTCGCACTTTCAATTTGGTGTTTTTTAAAGCTAATAAAGATTGACAGCATTTGGTGGGAATATTGGTTGAAGATCCATCCGCCCGAAGATCACAACAAATATGATGAGGCAAAGAGAGCCGCGCCTAAAAAAGCCTTGCAGCCGACGCCTCGATAGCATGCTTCTCAAATAGCTCTTTCCTTCAGCGTGAATGCTGATCGCGCGGTCGCAGTTGAAGGCCAGTGTTAGACCCGCACGATTGATAAATGGGAGCGTACGATATGGCGAAACGTGGCCTCAAGCTGAGCGTCCCAATACCAAACTTCATGAGTGATGGACCAGCGTGGCGCAGGGCGCTTCACGCAGCCATCGCTAAAATCCAAGATCGAGGCAACGTTCAATATTCGGATGAGGACAAACTTGAAGTCGAGGTTTGTTTCCACCTTAAGAATCCCAAGCTCACCGTCCTCGATCTAGATAATCGACTCAAAGACGTTTTCGACGCGCTTCAGGGTTTCGTCGGCGAAAAGGGCAAGAGCGGTGAATTGAGACCCATCATTCCGAATGACAGTCAGATATATCGCGTGATCGCAGAAAAGAGGCTAGCACCAAAGGTGAATCGAGCAGCCCTCAGCACCATTGTGATTCGCCGATACGATGGCCACGGGGCTACTGTCCGCGAACCTCGTGACACTCGTAAACACGTAAACCCGGAGGGGTAGTTCTACTAGGACAGAGTGCGTTCTAACAAAGCTTTGCAGATGACGACGCGATAGCGTGCTTCTCAAATAACTTCTTTCCTTCACCATTGCCGCAACCGTTGTTGGATCGAAGTTGCAGAACCGCGACCGGTAGGGAGCGGATGCCAAACTCAACTTGACCGCAGCATCCCGTCGCTACCGCTCCGGGTTCTGCATTCGTTATTGATATCGTCTCGCGCGGCAGCTGAAGGCCGCTGTTGGATCGAAGTTGCAGAACCGCGACCGGTAGGGAGCGGATGCCTAACTCAACTTGACCGCGCCATCCCGTCGCTACCGCTTCGGGTTCTGCACACGCTCGTTGTTATCTTGGCGCGTCCCAACAAGCGCTTGGCAGCTGAAGGCCATCGTAGCCGCGATCCAACAAGCACTGGTTAATTCGGCGCTGGCGCAGGAACTGTGGTTAGGAGTCTCATTCCCAATCATGAAAGATGCCACTAAACGTTCGATCAATCGCTGGATTCACCTCATCTTTGCTATTCCGATAATCGGTTATATTTATAGTCCGTTTAAAGAACTTCCAAATTACGCACCCGTCGTTCGGTACGTCGCCTTTCCGGCAATTGCCTTTTCGGGATTTTGGATGTGGAAAGGCCATGTCGTTCGACGACTTATTTCGAGAATCGGAAAGAAATGAAATCCACAAAACTAAATTCGGTTGAGCAAACCTCGAAGCCGAAAGCCAAGGACACCTCGCGCACAAGCAAGCCTCCCAAGTCGGCCCGGAAACCAGCTTCCCGGCTCATGGACCAGCGAAACAACGCCCTGGACTGATTGGCGCGAGGAGACTTTGGACCGTATGCGGGCACTGATCCTGGAGGCCAACCCCGAGATTGTCGAGGAGCGGAAATGGAGGAAGCCGTCGAATGCGATGGCAGGTGTCCCCGTCTGGTCACACAACGGGATCCTTTGCACCGGAGAGACTTACAACAAAGTCGTGAAGCTCACGTTCGCCCAAGGTGCCAGCCTCCCAGACCCATCGCGTCTCTTCAATTCCAGCCTGGAGGGCAACACGCGAAGAGCAATCGACATCCGCGAAGGCGAGAAGATTGACGCGCGCGCGTTCAAGGCGCTGGTGAAGGCCGCGGTGGTCCCACAATGGCTCGACGACCAAGAAACGGTAGACCACGTATCGACAACTTCTTCATGGAGGATCCCCCGATATGACTACGAACGCGCGCGCCCACTAAATCGCGGATTATCGAGGCGCGATTTCACAGAGGAGAGCGTTCTTTTGGCTTGAGCCATTTAGCGCGCCGAAGCTCGAAGAGGGATAAAGCAGGCCGGGATTGTGACCTGTAATTGCCGGAGGGCACCGCTCGAACAGAGGAACGAAGGGTGGCGAATCAAAAGCGACGAATCCAGCGGCAGCTCAAGGCGTCAACCAAGAAGCCCAGGAAACCCAAGGAACCGAAGCCAGGCGCGAAGGCCAAGCCTGCTGCGACGAAAGCCAAGCGGGTGAAACTCCTTTCAGGCGGCAACCCGCAAATCGCGAAGGCCGAAGGCGACGCCCCGGTGCAGGCGTACATCGCAGCGATGCCGGACTGGAAGAGCAACCTCGGCAAGCGCCTCGACGCGATCATCGTGCGCAACGTGCCCAAAGTGAGCAAAGCCGTAAAGTGGAACTCGCCTTTTTACGGCATCGAGGGCCAGGGCTGGTTCCTGACGTTCCACGTCTTCACCCGCTACGTCAAGTTGACCTTTTTCAGTGGCGCGTCGCTGAAACCGGTCCCACCCGGCGCCGGCAAGGATAAGAATGCGCGCTGGGTCGACATCCACGAAGGCGACGAGCTCGACGAGGCACAGATGAGTACCTGGGTGAAGCAGGCGGCCGCCTTGCCCGGCTGGGTTCCGTAGTCGACCGTGGGGCTATCGCGGAGCCGATTACCAGAACAGCAGCGAACTAATCCCTAAATAGCCCCAAAAAAAATCCGATGGGCCCAATTGGGCCAAATACCTGGATCCATCGGTACGATACCGCACAGACGGTCCGTGTTATACTTTTCTTCTTTAGCGGCCCCGACCACTCACCGAAAAGACGAACTACCTCGAAAGGATTTAGGCCATGACTACCCCTAAAGGCCGAATTCTCTGTACCGACGACGATGCCGACACCCGCGATCTGATCGTCACGATTCTGAGCCTTCACAACTTTGAAGTTATTTGCGCGAATGACGCAGATGAAGCTCTGAAGCTCGCCCAAACCAAACCTTTCGATTTATACCTTCTGGACCACTGGATGCCCGGTATCTCTGGTGTAGATCTAACGAGGGAAATTCGGAAATTCGATCAGAATACGCCGATTCTGTTTTTCTCCGGCGCTATTCGTGATGCCGATCAAAGAGTTGCCTACGAAGCAGGAGCGCAAGCTTACATACTCAAGCCGGCCAGCCCCGACATCTTGCTCGCGGAAGTTAAGCGGCTCCTTTCGATGGAACCAACGTTTGCCGCGGCCTCAACATAGTTTCAACCCGGCAACTCGATAGTTGACCGAATTGTCGTTTAAGGCGTTTCGGAAGGGCGAGTGTGATTCAAAGAATCGCCTGTCTGTTTGCAATGCTCACAGACAGGCGATTCAGAAAAGTCAGAAACCGGAATCTCTATTTGATCTTCTTAGCGTTAACGGTTCGCGTGCCTTGCGATAACAGTAACCCCAAAACGGTTCCGGCCGGATCCTTCTCGAATGAGATATTCGCCTTCACCTCAGGCATCGTGAACTGCGTATCCGAAACAGGTTCGATTACATGTTTGGCCTGCCCCGTCAGTTGCCCGAATAATTTATCGCCCTCCTTGGAAATTGTCAGAACAAGAGCCGGCGTGACTTGATAGTCGCCGACATACGCAACGAAGCCGGAAGAATCGACTTTTATTTCTGTTCCTTCAAGCCTTCTTACAATCTGCAACGCGTTTGCATTCGCCGGATCGAGCTCTACTGCTTTCTTGTAATTCACGAGTGCAAGATCTTTTTGACCGTCTGCAAGATAAGTCTCGCCCAGGCTGTCGTAAGGATTTGCCGATTTGGGAAACATCTCCACGTTAAGCTTGAAGATCTCGATCGCGTCTTTCGTGCGTTTCAAGCCCAACAGTTGATAACCGAGGGTGTTGAGTTCACGTTCCGAGAAATCAAACGTCGGCGAGTTTTCTGCTTTCAGCTTCCGATACTCGGCGATGGCGGATGCGACATTTTTTTCAGTCGCCGTTTTGTAAAGCGTTTCGGCGATCGATTTTTTCGGAGGCTCAATCGGCTGTCCGTTAAGGATACCGATGATCGAGATCGCGATCCTTCCGTGATGTTGTCCGAGATTGACATTATCAAGAATGATTACCGTCTGCTGTTTGTCGACCGCTCTCAAGAGCAAGGAATTGAAACCGTTGATTCCTCCGCCGTGTCCGATGGTCTTGGTTTTCTGTTCTGTTTTTCCGACCGGCTGGTCCGTAATCCGGATCCCGTAGCCGTAATTTCCAAGACCAGGCGTGAACATCAGTTTCTTGCTGTCCGCTGAAAGAATTTTGTCTTCATTCAGCGACTGGTCCCACTTATAGAGGTCTTCAACGGTCGAATAAATCGAGCCTGCCGCGTATGGGATCGACATATCGAGGTAGGCGGCGTTAACGAAGCCGTCGGGCGTTTTTTGATAACCGCTGGCACGCTTTTGCACCAGCGTTGCGTGATGATCGTAGCCGGTATTGGTCATTCCGAGTGGTTTGAGAATACGTTCGGCCAAAACGGTTTCGTAAGTCTTGCCGGTAACCTTTTCGATAATGGCGCCGAGAATCGAATAGCCCGAATTGTTGTAACTGAATTTCGATCCCGGCTCGAACTGGAGATCGCCGCTCGCAAACTTTTTGATGAAATCCGAAACGCTATACGGATTGCGGCTGATATCGGTCATAAAGTCGGGACGTTGCGTATAGCTGGGAATACCTGAAGTGTGATTAAGAAGTTGATGAATGGTGACTTTGTCGCCCGTATCTTTTCGATAATCGGTCAGATAATCGGTGATCTTTCCGTCGAGTTTGATCTTCCCTTCCTCAACGAGTTGTAAAACCAGAGCGGCGGTAAATTGCTTCGTGACGGAACCGATGCGGAATTTTGTGTCTGGCTGGTTCGGAATCGCCCATTCCATGTTCGCCATCCCAAAACCCTTCTCATAAATAACTTTGCCCTTCTCAGCAACCAGGATTGAGCCGTTAAATTGCCCGTAGTCGTAATACTGCTGCAGCAATCCGTCAATTTTCTGCACATTTTGCTGTGCAAACGCGCTGGTTGCGGTTATGAGCGCAACGATTAATAAAGTAAATAGTCTTGCGATTTTCATAGTGGTTTCTCCAGTGGGATTAGGAACGCTCTGGCGGTATCGAAAGTTCAAAATCAAAACAGGGATACGAACGAACGGGTGCCTTATCTAAAACGAAGGCTGAGAGGATTTATTAACAACGGGGGGAAAAGAAAGTCAGTCTCCAGACACAGGATAGCCACAAACCGGGCGTATAGAAGCAGTCATCATGTACAACGCTAAAGCTTTTGCTGCGAACAGCTCGACGTCGCCGCTCGTCGCTACGACAATCCCGCGACGCGACCCGACGGAAACCGACGTTCAGATCGAGATACTTTTCTGCGGCGTCTGCCACTCTGACCTGCATCAGGTGCGAGACGAGTGGCACGACGTCATGCCAACCGTCTACCCATGCGTACCCGGTCACGAGATCGTCGGCCGTGTCACCGCGGCCGGTTCAGCCGTCACCGGGTTCAAGCCCGGCGACCTGGCGTCGGTCGGATGCATGGTCGACTCGGACGGCACCTGTCCCGAATGCAAAGCCGGTCAGGAACAGTTCTGCGCGAACTTTACTCTCACGTACAACTTTCCGGATGCGCATCTCGGAGGCGTCACCTACGGTGGATATTCCGACAGCATCGTCGTTGACCAGAAGTTTGTACTCCACGTTCCGGAAAATCTTGATCTCGCGGGTGTTGCACCGCTTCTGTGCGCAGGGATCACAACATATTCCCCGATGCGCCACTGGGGCGTGACCAAGGGTAAGAAGGTTGGGATAGTCGGTCTCGGTGGCTTGGGCCACATGGGCGTGAAGTTTGCACATGCGCTCGGAGCCCATGTGGTAGTGTTCACGACTTCGCCGAATAAGAAGGAAGATGCACTCCGCCTGGGAGCAGATGAGGTTGTCATCTCGAAACATGCAGACGAGATGGAGAAGCACGCCGGCAGCTTCGACTTCATACTCGACGCTGTCTCAGCCGATCACGACATCAACGCGTATCTTAACCTGCTGCGCCGCGACGGCAACCTTACCCTCGTCGGGGCGCCGGAGAAACTCTCGATCGCTCCATTCGCTCTGATCATGGGCCGCCGCAGCCTCTCGGGTTCACCTATTGGCGGCATTAAAGAAACTCAGGAGATGCTCGACTTTTGCGGCGAACACAACATCACCGCCGATGTCGAAGTCATTCCCATCCAGAAGGTCAACGAAGCTTACGAGCGACTGCTTAAGTCGGATGTGAAGTACCGCTTCTCGATCGATATGGCTTCTCTCAAAATTTGAGTAATAACAGCGGGAGGCAATGTTCGGAAGCGCCAACGGCGCGAAATGTGAAAGCCTGGGCCACCGGCCCAGGTAGGAGAGTTAAAATCGTTAAGAGCGCTGAAAGCGCGGAATGAGTTGATTGCGCGCCTTCAGCGCTTCAATTCCTTATTAACCTGTTAACCCAGGGCGGTGCCCTGGGCTATTGCAGTTCGCGCCTTCAGCGCGAAAACAGCGTATTACGTTTGAAGACCATTATGAAGAAACGCCAACTCGGAAATAACCTTGAAGTGTCTTCCATCGGGCTCGGATGCATGGGCATGAGCTCTTCCTATGGCCCACCCAAAGATAAACAGGAGATGATCTCGCTGCTCCGTGCCGCTGTAGAACGCGGCATCACCTTCTTCGACACTGCTGAAGTCTATGGTCCATTTACAAACGAAGAACTCGTCGGCGAAGCGCTCGCTCCCTTCCGCGACCAGGTGGTGATTGCCACCAAGTTTGGTTTCAAACTTGATCCAACAGGAGAGAAAGCCTGGATTGGTCTGGACAGCCGGCCGGATCACATTAAGGAAGTGGCCGAAGCATCGCTCAAGCGACTCAGGACCGACCACATCGATCTGTTCTATCAACACCGCGTCGATCCTGACGTGCCAATTGAAGATGTTGCCGGAGCGGTGAAAGAACTAATTCAGGAAGGCAAGGTCAGGCACTTTGGACTTTCCGAAGCTGGTGTGCAGACGATCCGTCGCGCGCACGCAGTTCAACCGGTCACGGCCCTACAGAACGAATACTCGCTATGGACCAGAACGCCTGAGAAGGAAGTGATCCCGACACTCGAAGAACTCGGCATCGGCTTCGTGCCCTACAGCCCGTTGGGCAGAGGCTTTCTCACGGGCAAGATTGACGAAAACACATCGTTCGACAGCACCGACTTTCGCAGTTCCCTTCCTCGCTTTACCCCTGAGGCGCGGAAGGCGAATCAGGCCTTGATTGATGTGCTGAAATCAATTGGCGAACGCAAGAACGCAACGCCGGCTCAAATCGCGCTCGCGTGGTTGCTCGCCCAGAAGCCATGGATCGTGCCGATTCCAGGTACGACGAAGCTGCATCGCTTGGAAGAAAACATCGGGGCAGTTTCAATTGAACTCACACCTGATGATTTAAGTGACATTAATGACGCCGCGTCAAAGATCACTGTGCAGGGAGATCGGTATCCGGAAAATTTGGAGAAGATGACTGGACGCTGATGTGTAGTTCGCCCCGGTAGCCGGAAACCTTCGACTAATAATGACCGGGGAATTCTGGCGCGCCCACTCAAACGGTTTAGTCTACTTTCGTGTATTTGAAGACGGTTGTTCTAATCTCTGCGCAACGTTCTCTACCCATCAGTGCGTCCAGTTTCGCGAACAACTCTCCCTCGCCGAGAATTCTTTTCCCTCTTAATGTTTCTAAGTGCATCATCACGTCCTCCGGCGTCTTCAAGACCTTGAGCGTGTGCAGACGCTGCTCACTGAAGTTGAATCGAGCTTTTCGATATGCACTGATTGCCAGGATCTGGTATCGGATCGCCAGAAGAAGGAAAATCACGGTCCCTATCAGGCACGCGATGGTCCACGACCAAAACCGGAACGGGTCAGCAATTAGCAGGTAACCACAGAATACCAGGACAGAACACAGTAAACAGAGGATCTCAAAAAACTGGCTAAGACGAGCAGCATTTTGCACTTTTGGATTGGCCGAATTCTCAATGCTTCTCATGACTCAAATTCCTCAATCTATTCGTTTCTCGTCCATTAAGAGCACACCAAAGTGGGTCCTTTTACGGGTCAAGTCTTGCGTGATTCAGTATCTCTTTTTCCAGGGGTTTCAGAGCTTTTTGTTCTGAGTCCATCAGGAAGTTTCGCAGGGTCCTGAGGAACTGGTTCTTTTTCAGGGGCGGTTGCATCTTCATCTTGGTCAAAGCCGTAGTAAACGCGTCGTAGTGAGGATTTCCCTGCAGGAACGCTTGAAGCGCCAGGTAAGTCTGCTCGGAGACAAAGTAATATTTCGAACCGACAAAAAGTTGTCCGACTCGCGTGGCAAGGTTTTTACGGCTTGACCCTAACTTAATCAGATTGTCCGCTCGCATTGCCTTCAAATCCTTGTCGATTGCGTCCAAAGCATCCGCGGTCGTCTTCAATGTACTGAGAATCGAAGGAGGTGGCGGTGTAGGCGTGGGCGTCGGGCTGACATTCGGGGGCAGAGTTGTGGAGGGTGACGGTGACGGCGAAGTTGTCGGATTTGGTTTGGGGGTTCCACCAATAGTGGCGTTTAGAGCATCAATCTTTTCGGCGATAGCATTAATTGCGTCCTTGCATTGGCAGTCCGGCTTGTTAACGGCCGCAATTTTCAAGGCGTCAATCTCCAGTCGTAAGGCGTCGATCTGGTTCCTTATCGGGGTTAGGTCAGTTGCTGAGTTCACTGTCCTAACCAGTCTCGTCAACTCATTAAGTAGGGCCTGGCTATTCCCGCCAGGAACAACGACAGTGCGCACCTCGATCGGCGCCGGCAGAATAGTTGGGCTGAACTCAAGAGGGGACGGTTGAGGGCTGACCAATTGCCGCAGATCGTAAAAATACGAATTGCGATTTCGTTCCGAGAAGAATGTTTGACGGAAATACTCATCGGCAACAGGATCCAAAATGATCTGGCCGCCGGGATCAGGGAAGAGTACGTCGCGAAATCTCTCTCGAACTGTCCCCAAACCTGCGGGGTTGGTATTGGCAGCACGCGACACAGCAGCGGTATCCGGCGCAGTTGCACCAACGAACACGGCGGTGCCGACGCCAAGGGCGGTGACACTGATGATTGCCGTTTTTGCTATTTCTCCCCCGACTCCTGCTGCCTTTATTGAAAAAAGTGTTCTTAACTGACCTGAAACTGTTTCAGTTTCTCCAGAGAAAGGTGAGTGCTGAATCAGCATCACGAGAATAAAAACGAAGCTTAAGATGAGAATAATCAACGCAGTGAGTCTGAACACATGGTAAACCACGTTGAGGCTGCTTTGTTCGTTGAGAATCGGTGTCATCAGCTCGTCGAGCATTCCCGGTTGCCGGCCCTGGACGTTCAACAAGACTTTAGGAAGTTGTCTTGAGAAGGTCGTGTAAACGTACTCAGTCCTTTCCCGTAAAGCTGGTTCGAGTTGAACGATGTGAGCGTCCAGATAACCTATCTGTTGCGTCCCGGCTACGGTTATTTGGTAAATGGCTGCACGTCGATCGCTTCTGACGTTGCGCGCCTTTAATTCTTCCCCTAACTTGGAATTTCGTTCCTGCGTCTCTGCTTTCGTTTTTTCCAGCAGCGCTTGACCTTCGTCCTTCGCGACCCTTGCCTTGCCAGCAAGTGCATCCAGCAGAGCCCGGTGATTGGCAAACTTCTGGTACTTGAACCGGTAGGACTCCCTAAGCCAGTTCTCCATAGTCTCATCCATTAACTTACGTTTAAGCTGTTCGTCCCGGCCCAGCGTTTTTTCTCGTTCAGTCTGCGCTTCAGTCTCCAATTTCTCGATGAAGTCATCACTTATTTCGAGGGATCTACCGGCACTGCCTTTCACGAGCTCGTAATTCGTTTTGACGCCATCGAGCTGCGTCAGTATGAACACTGCTGCCCCGGCAAAGAAGAACAAAGGCAGTTTTCGCAAAAGCCCCCTCCGTGTGTTATCGACTCCGTGTCGAAATATTGATTTCGTTTGGGGGCTTCGCATTTGCTATCTCCTTATGAGGATCAGGGAAGGCACCTGGCCAAAAACCGTAGAATTGTCTGCACTTTCACCCGCGCACCACTCATTCGATCAGCATTTAGAAGGAACGTGAAGCTCTAAAGACAATGGCAGGAGTCGTCATTCTATTTCAGGAAACAACTCAGCCTTGAGAAAAGGTGGGGTGGAACTGTTTTATTTCACTCGGATACGTCGTCCGTCTCGTTTCACGCCGGAAGCACGATAAGAGAATGAGGCGTGGTTGAGTTACCTACGCGGGTTTGAAGCGTTTGTTAGCGTTGACTGTCCGGCCTTGATATGTGCCATGTCAAACGCCTCAAACGCGTTGCTCAACATCTGTCCATCTTGTCGGGCCGACGATCTCAGTCTTGGCAATCAACTTGTCGCCATTCTGGTCGTAGCGCGTCAGTGCCTCATCGAGTGGAATTGTTCCCACCTGTTGCCCGGGTTGATTTGTCGGGACCCCCCGTTGATGTACAAGTGTTCACCGTCATTGCTGGGATCGATTTCATCTCGCAGGCAAGTCAGCGGACCCACCAGACTTTCTTTTCGTATTGTTTCGTGTATTCGTGGATCGTCTTATCTTGCTGCTCAAAATATGATCCACGAATTAACACGAAACGAGCGAGATTCGCACGGCTGCTACCGCAGGTATTTGTTGAACCAGTCGAGAGTACGCGTCCACGCCAGTTTGGCAGCGGTTTCGTCGTAACGCGGCGTCGTATCGTTGTGGAAGCCGTGCTGTTTGCCCTCGTACATGTGTGATTCAAACACCTTGTTGTTGGCCTTGAGTGCTGCTTCATAGTTCGCAATGCCTGCGTTGACGCCCTGGTCATTGCCCGCGTAATTAAACAACAGCGGCGTATCAATCTTGGGAACATCATCGACGCCGGCTTGGCGCCCATAGAACACGACCCCAGCATTTAGTTCAGGACCGAGCCGCACGGCCAATTGATTCACCATCCCGCCACCAAAACAAAAACCCACCGCGCCGAGTTTGCCATTGGAATCCTTATGCGCTTTGAGCCACTTGGCTGACGCAACAAAATCTTCCGTCATCTTCTTTCCATCGACCTTGCGAAACGCGACCGCGCCTCCTTCATCGTTGCCAGGATAGCCACCGACCGAAGTCAAACCATCGGGCGCAAAGGCGATGAAGTTTGCGAGCGCTAGACGACGCGCGACGTCTTCGATGTAAGGATTGAGTCCACGATTTTCGTGAATGACGAGCACGACGGGGAGCTTCTTCCCTTTTGCCGGACGAGCCAGGTAACCCTTGATCGAACCGTTGCCGGCCGGGGATTGCACGACTTCGTAGCCAACCTTTATGCGTTTGTCATCAGCCTTCACTTGCTGCGCCCAGGCGTAGTTGGGTGTCAGGCTCTCAAAAATCGCGGCGACGGTCAGGCCGCCGACCGCAAATTTCCCGGCGCGGCTGAGGAAGGTGCGACGGTCGATGTCGCCGTGCTGGTATTCGTGAAACAGGTCCAACAATTCCTGCGGATAATCGGATGCGACTTTACGTTCCATAGCTTTTTTCGTCCTTAAATAAAGAATTCTTCTTCAAGTGCCAAACGCGTACAAAGCACTTCTCGTGCGGATATACATCCTTCCGTCGGCAATTGCCGGCGTCGCAAATACCTCGTCGTCCATCTCGTTCACCTTCAACACTTCCCAATCACCAGCGGCTTTCAACACGGATACCGCTCCGTTTTGACCAATCAGAAATACCTTGCCATCCGCCGCTACGGGCGATGCGAAATATTTGTCGATAGCGCCATGCAAACGTCCCTGCTTAATGACGTTGCCAGTCGCCGGATCAAAAGAGATGAGGATGCCGCTGTCGTTAATCATGTAAAGCACGTTCTGATATAGCAGTGTTGACGGGACCTGCGGCACCGGTTTCGTGTAACGCCAGCGAATGGCATTCGCAGTTTGGTCGCCCAAACCGCCCATCTTGATCGCAAGCAGCCCGTTCTCTGACGCCATCATCGCGCGGAACACTTCCCAGTCTTTCGCGTTCAACTTGTCGTCACGGTCCATGTCAAACGCTTCAAAGGCATTGCTTAACATCTTGTCCATCTTGTCGGCGCCGGCGATCTCAGTCCTGGCAATCAACTTGTCGCCATTTTTGTCGTAGCGCGTCAATGCCTCATCGAGTGGAATTGTTCCCACCTGCTGCCCGGGTTGATTTGTCGGGAAACCCCATCCGTTGATGTACAAGTGTTCACCGTCATTGCTGGCAATCGACTTCATCTCGCAGGCAAGTCCGCGCACCCACCAGACGCGTTTGCCGTCTTCAACCGAATAAGAGGACAGCTGAAACGACTCCGGAATGACGACCTGCTTGGGGCCTTGTTTTGGCTGGTAAACAATCGGTGTGGAATAACCCGAGATTACTATCGGTCGCTCGACCTTCCAGCGCATCCGACCGCTGTTTTTGTCGACTGCGATTAAATACGAACTTGGATTGTCCTGATCGACGGGCAGAATGACTTTGTCATCAACCAGAATCGGTGACGCGCCAAAGCCGTAAAACATATTGAATGGCCCAAGAGGAAGCCGCCAGCGTTCTTTGCCGGCCGCATCGTAAGAAACCATTCCAAACTCCTGGAAGAAAACGTAAACATTCGAGCCGTCGGTGACGGGACTCGGCGCCGCTGGGTTATTCACATTCTGCAATCGCCCCGAAATCGTTCGCGGGACCTCGCGTTGCCAAACAATTTTTCCCGTTGGCCGATCAAGCGCGATCACCAGGAGCTTGTAATTCTCCTTCTCAATCGGACTCGCCTGAACCGCATGCGCGTTGTGCCTGACACGCCTGCTATCAATGCGGCTACTTTTTTGACTAACTTCCGCTCCGGGTCTTCTGACTTCTGATTTCTGACTTCTGGCTTCTATCTTCTGGTACGCCGTTACAAAGATCCTATTGCGCGTCAACACTGGCGACGAATGGCCCGGTGGCAGTGGGGTCTTCCAAACCACGTTCTTGTCTGGTCCAAACTCAGCCGGTAAACCAGTGCTAGCGGACACGCCACTTCCGTTTGGACCGCGAAACTGTGACCATTCTTCTGCGAAAGCGCGCGTGAAATGGAAACCGGCGAACAGCGAGACCGCGAGCAAGATGGTCCAGAAGGACAAGCGGATTTGCCGGCGGAAGAGCTTGTATTCTTTCATGATGATAGAAAGTCCTTAAAAAGTTAACTGAGCACGACAATTAATGGTAGAGATGATCGAGTTCACTGCTGTGTTGTTGCGCGCTTTTCAATCAGCGCCGAAGGGCGCGAAATGTAACAGCCTGGGGCAACGCCCCAGGACCCTGGGAATCAATAGAAGGATCGAGCGCTGAAGGCGCGACATAACAAATTTCTTGGTTGTCATTCCGCGCTTTCAGCGCTTCACCGGATTCAGACCTGTCTCTTCCTGGGCCGATGGCCCAGGCTGTTACATTTCGCGCCTTCGGCGCTTCAACCCTTTTGAATTGCACTGAGTTAAGCATGTCATTGCCTTGTCCCAAAAGGAGAAGGGAGATTAATTACCCTTCGTTGAAGATCGCGGTTCCTTGAATACTGACAAGATATTCCCATCCGGATCTTTGAACCACGCGATGGTTGGACCATGACCGCGAAATATTCCGTCCTCATCGGTCTTTAAATCGGGCAGGTCGTAGTGCTCGAGAGCAATTCCGAGGTTCTTTAACTCGTTCGCGGCTTCCTCAACGCTGTCCACAGAAAAATTCAAAACCGTAAACGAAGCAGGCGTATGGTTAGGTTTCGGATAAAGAAACACATTGTGCCCGTCAGCCAGTTTTATGCTCAGCCCCTCACCTGTTTCGGCGACCTCGAGTCCAAGGGTTTGTCCGTAAAACTCCCTGGCCTTCTTCAAATCCGTTACTGAGTAACTCGTAAATGCCTTCGAGTTTCTGAACAATGAACCGGTCCGCTGTGATTGTGCATTAGTTGTCATTTTGGTGTTCCCTTCGAAATCGTACTTTCCCTTTTTAAGATTTCTTCCATTTACCTCAGGAATGGCCGGACTGCTTTTACTCCCTCTCCCTTTGGGAGAGGGCCGGGGAGAGGTGCAAACCGATTACATAGTTTACAGAATAAACCGGGCACATGGTTTACATTCCGTCGGCAAGGAGGAGCTTGCCGATGCCGTGGAAGGAAACCAGTGCCATGGACCAAAAAATTCAATTGCTAGCCGATTGGTTGGGTGGAGATTACCGCAAGAGCGAGCTTTGCCGAATTTATGGGATTAGCCGACCGACCGCTGACAAGTGGATAGGACGTTATGATGAGGATGGACTGCCAGGACTAGCGGAACGGAGACGCGCGCCGCACTGTCATCCGAATCAGACCGCGGAAGCTCTGCGCACCCTGATAGTGCAGACCAAGCTTCAGCGCCAGAAATGGGGCCCGAAAAAAGTGCTGGATTGGTTGCGGCAGCACCGTCCGGAACTTAAGTGGCCGGCGGACTCGACGGCAGGCGAAATCTTGAAGCGTGCGGGTTTGGTGCAAGATCGCAAGCGGCGGCGACGGGTAGCTCCGTATTGCGAGCCCTTCCGAGAGTGTAGGGCACCTAATCAGAGTTGGAGTGCGGACTTTAAAGGAGACTTTCGGCTGGGCAACGGTCGCCGCTGTTATCCGCTGACCATTAGCGACAACTTTTCTCGGTATCTGCTTTTGTGCCGCGCGCTTGAGCGACCGAGGCAGGAGGAAGTGCAACATTGGTTTGAGTGGGTCTTTCGGCAAGCCGGGCTGCCAGAGGTGATCCGCACCGACAACGGAGCGCCTTTCGCGTCGCTGGCACTGGGCGGCCTCAGCCAGCTCTCGAAATGGTGGATCAAGCTGGGCATCAAGCCGGAGCGGATCCAACCGGGGAAACCGGCCCAAAACGGCCGCCACGAACGAATGCATCGAACCTTGAAGGAAGCCGTGGCGCCGCAAAGAGATCTTCAGGAGCAGCAACGACGCTATGATCCTTTTCTGGAGGAATATAACTGGGAGCGCTCTCATGAGGCCTTGGAAAGAAAGACGCCGGGAAGCATCCATTGCCTCTCGCCACGCTCCTATCCGGCCAAACTCCCCGAGGTGCAATACGAGTCGGGAATCACGGTCAGGCAAGTGCGTCACAACGGCGAGATCAAGTGGCGTGGCGAACTGATCTACGTCTCGGAAGTCCTGGCTAAAGAGCCAGTAGGACTTACACCTATCGACGACCAGAAGTGGGCACTGCGTTACAGTTTTCATCTACTCGGTGTACTAGATGAAAGAAACAAAAACATTACCCCAGCTAAAAGCTGGCACCCAACTAAACATTCAAAAGTGTAAACGATGTCCCCGGTCTGAAACGTAAACTATGTCCGGCTTGCACAGAGAGGGCTTAGGCCTACTTCAACAATCCATTCTTATCCAGGAACGCAAACACTGCTGCGTTGAATTCCTTCGGCTTTTCCATCATGAGAAAGTGGCCCACACCTTCCCACATCTGAAAATCGAGATTCGGCACGAGCGTGCGGTAAATCGGCTCAAGGTTAGGCGGGAAGAACGGATTTCTCGCCATGATCGCAATTACCGGCACGTTGATTTTGTCATCTGTCCAGATCGCCGGATCAGCCATTCCCTCCATCGCGCTCACCACGACGTACTGCGGCGCGTTCTGAAACGAAGTGTTAATTCGTTCTCGCGCCTCGGCCGAGAGGTTTGGCCCCATCATTCCATTGAACATCGTCGTGCCGGTTGTTTTGTAATTCGCGTCGCGTAGCCCGGCGATCATGCGGTCCATCAGCGCCTTATCACCAAACGGGCGCAGTGCTCCATCAACAATCACAATGCCCAGCGTCTTATCCGGATACTTGCGATAAAACTGGCGTGCGATCGGCGTCCCCATGCTGTGGCCCACCAGCACCGCGCGCTTCACTTTCGCATCGCGCATGACCGCATCAACCGCGCGCGCGAAATAATCCATGCTGTAAGTTAGTTGCGGCTTGTCGCTCTGCCCGTGTCCCGGAAGGTCGATTGCAATCACACGGCTACGCTTCACAAAGTCGGGAATCTGATCGCGCCAGTTATCCACGTTCATGGTCCAGCCATGAATCAACACCAGCGCCTCGTCATCGTTGCCGGCCTTCGCCTTTCCCTTCCCTCTGGCGCCGCTGTCGCGGTTGTAGTTCATGTAATGAATTCGTGTGCCATCGAGTTTGGTCCAACGCGACTCCCCTTTGGCGCTTTTTTCATCCCGTATTGCTTCATTCGTGTGAGCGTATGAAACGGCCGCGGGGATAATCGTCAGAACTAATACCAATGTGATCCAAAGGACCTGGCGCGCTTTAAACACAAGTGTAGATGTCATGAATATCTCCTGAACTCGATCTTACTTAACGAAAGGTTGATGCCGTCGAATTATATATCCAACGTGGTTCGATTGCCTCTCCAGACGGACGGCGAACAAGGTCTATAACAATGGCCGCTAAAGCGGCCCGTATGCCATCTGCTGTCTGCTGTCTGCTGTCTGCTGTCTGCTGTCTGCCGTCTGCTGTCTGCTGTTTGCCGTCTGCCGTCTGCCGCCTGCCGTCCGCTGTCTGCTGTTTACTGTTTACTGTTTACTGTTTGCTGCAATTTACGTAATCTGCCGCCAAACATCATGAAAATTCTAATCACCATTCTCCTGGCCTGCGCTAGTTGCCTGGCCCAGGCACAAGATCCGTTCATCCGAGTCCAGGCGCCAGTCATCGCGCTCACCAACGTGCGCATTATCGACGGCACCGGCGCCGCGCCGATCGAAGATCAAACCATCGTCATCAGGATGGCAAGATTCAGTCGATCGGATCAGGCAGCATTCCACCAGAACGCACACGTTCTCGATCTCAAAGGCTACACGGTCTTGCCCGGCCTCGTCGGCATGCACAATCACATGTTCTTTCCGATGGGCGGCTCGCCTCCGATGTACTCCAACATGGGCACAAGTTTTCCGCGTCTCTATCTCGCGCTCGGCGTGACCACGATTCGCACAACCGGCAGCGTCGCTCCCTACACCGATCTGGAAATCAAGAGACTGATCGACAGCGGGCGCATGATTGGCCCGAAGATGCACATCACCGCGCCGTATCTCGAAGGCGTCGGCGCATTCACGCCCGTGATGCACGAGCTGACCGGGCCCGACGACGCGCGTCGGTTCGTCAACTTCTGGGCCGATCAGGGCGCCACGTCTTTCAAGGCATATATGAACATCACGCGCGCCGAGCTGCGCGCAGCGGTGGAGGAAGCGCACAAGCGCGGGCTGAAAGTCACCGGACATCTTTGCTCGATTGGTTATCGCGAAGCCGCGGAGATTGGCATCGACAACCTCGAGCACGGACTGCTCGCCGACTCAGAATTTGTTGCCGAACAAACAACCTGACAAATGTCCGGGCGCTGCGGTTGGCGCAGAGTCTTCGCCAACTTGATATCAACAGCGAAGCGGCGAAGGAAACTATCCGCACACTCGTGGCGAAAAACGTGGCGATCACTTCGACGTTTCCGGTGTTCGAAGCGAGTGCGCCTCTTACGCAAACTGGGATTGGCGCCGCGAGCGCCGTTCTGAATCCGCGTGTGCTGAATGTGATGAACACCGACGCGCGTGTGCGTTACCTGACAGCGCGTTCGCGCATCGCCGCGGATTCGCCGACCGCTACGCTCGTGCGCAAGTCGATGGACTTCGAACGCGCTTTCGTCGCTGCTGGTGGTTTGTTGATTGCCGGGCTTGATCCAACCGGCAACGGCGGGATTGTCGCCGGCTTCGGCGATTTGCGCGAGGTCGAGTTGTTGGTTGAAGCAGGTTTCACGCCTGTCGAGGCCATAAAGATTGCGAGCTTCAATGGAGCGAAGTTTCTCGGTGAAGACTCGCGCATCGGCTCCATCGCTGTCGGCAAACAAGCCGACCTGATGATCGTTAAAGGAAATCCTGCCGCGAAGATTACCGACATCGAAAATGTCGAAATCGTTTTTAAGGATGGCGTTGGCTACGACTCGGAGAAGCTCATCCAATCCGTCCAGGGCCTGGTGGGTATTCGTTGACGACATCCAGACAAATGCCTGACCGTCCAGGGGTTTGGGATGAGGTAATGGCCACCGGAACACAATCGAAATGACTCAATGAGAAATGAGAAATGTTTCCGGTCAGTACCACCCGCATTAGTGGGTTCCTCCGCATCAATGGGTAACTGATAAATGTGAAATGAGAAATGTTTCTGTCAGTACCACCCGCTGCAGCGGGTGGATTCCTCCGCATCAATGGGTAAATGAGAAATGATAATGATAAATGCTTCCGGTCAGTATCCCGACGAGTTAGAATAGCGAATGGGTAAACACTCAACTTGATAAATTCGCAGGTCAGGAAGGGGGCATGCCCCCGCTCTGTGCTGCTTAGTGTTGATTCGTGGATCGTGTGATCGCTGACGTCTCCTGCCTGCTGCCTGGTGTCTGCCGTCTGCTGCCTGCCGTCTGCCGTCTGCTGTCTGCCGTCTGCTGTCTGCTGTCTGCTGTTTGCTACTCTCAAAAACTAAACACAAACTCGCGAACTAAATTCAACGCAAACCCGGTCAGCAGAGAATTAGTACCACTCCGCAGTCCATCCTTATAACTGTAGCGTTCCGGATACCAGGCTTCCCTGGAAATAACTCCGCTTGTGTATGCACCCGCGATACGAGGAACAGAAATCACACGTTTCCCCGTCTTGGTGCGCGACGTAATGTTGTAAGCGAGCGCGTCTTTCGCTCGCGGGAAAAATCCTGTGCGCGTGCTTTTTCTAAACCCTGTATCCCATCCCAGCGCAGAATCCAACCCATAGATCACCGTATGCTGAATCGCATTGCGACCGAAAGTCGAGGCATAACGTTTTCCATAACCCGAAGCGCCCTGTTCCCATTCTTCGGGCTTGTCGCGCCACTGATTGACGCCCGCGTTGATTGCGGAGCGCAACAGGCTCGATGGACCAACAACGCTTTTCACATAACGATTGAATCGCTCCTTCGGCGTAGGAAACACATACGGCTGATTCGTCTTCTGGTTCGTGCTCGTGGTTGTGCTTTGATTTGTTAGGACCGCGGGCGTCTCGCCCGCAATGAGCGCGAAGCGCGAATCGGTTTTCACACCATCGTCAATCTTCCGCCGTCGCTCAGCATCCACCGACAATTCATTCGTCGTCTGCCCTAAATCATCACTCCCTGCCCGACCAGTAGTTTGTCCCGCACCTGGTTTCTCTCCAGTGGCAACTTCCTGGCTGGACATCGGCACCACCGCAGCAACAATAAAAATTAAGATGGCGATTGTTTGTTTGGCCAGACTTAAAGAGAGTCGGTTCATGCATTC
This sequence comes from Pyrinomonadaceae bacterium, assembly GCA_963730985.1. GTDB lineage: Bacteria > Acidobacteriota > Blastocatellia > Pyrinomonadales > Pyrinomonadaceae > PSRF01. The sequence continues at coordinate 302,341 of CAVSTX010000004.1, read as the reverse complement.
TCCTTCATGCAAACGAGGCTTTTCAATAAACCACACTCACAATGCGCACCGCAACCGCCCTCTAAACGGATTGCAAAGCCGCCTAGTGAATCGGCAGCTCCGCAGGGAAACACGATTGGCGTCATTATGTCGGAAGACTTTAATCCTAGATTATTGTTGCTTCTAGATGCGGCGGATTGGTCAAGCGATCCAATGCAATCTGCTGAACCGAGTTGGATAAGTAATAGATGTCATAGTATTTTGCTGTGAAAGTTTCTGTTGCATGTGAAGTAGGCCTCGTTTCCAGGACGCATTCTTTCTGAAACCTAAAGAATTCCAAGGTAGCCTAATGCTAAATCGGTTAAGCAAAGAACGCCGCTCCTGGAACATGGGCCGCATCCGTGGAAAGGATACGACACCCGAGAAGCGCGTGCGTTCACAACTGCACCGAATGGGCTATAGGTTCCGCCTTCACCGCAAGGACCTACCGGGCAACCCAGATATTGTGTTTGTCAGTCGTCGCGTCGCTTTGTTTGTCCATGGTTGCTTTTGGCATCGACACAAGGGCTGCAAGAACTGCACGACGCCCACTGCCAATCGGAAGTTTTGGATGGACAAACTAGAAGGAAATGCGGCTCGCGACAAGAAAACTCGGCGAACTCTTCGTCGGCTCGGCTGGAGGACATATGTAATCTGGGAATGCCAAACAGAAGATGTAGTACGGCTGGAGAAGTTGGTAGCCCGGTTCGTCGAGGACATTTACGATTGAGTCTGAGCAATCAAGACGATTTAAGTACATGATGAATCCTATCCATACTCCCGAACACTTATACGGACGTCCTTGGAGCGAACCAGAGTTTCTCATCGTTCTTCACTATTATTTAAAACACCATGACGAACCAAAGCACGAAGGGACGCCGTTTGTTAATGACCTTTCCCGCATCCTTGGGCGAACAGTAAGCTCGGTCCTGATGAGAATGGAGAACTACGCGAGTATAGATCCGACAGTTCACGAGGAGCGGGTCGGGCTAATACACATAACCGACTTCGGCCGTCGTCTCTTCGAGAAATGGAGAGACCAGCCGGAAGCTCTGGGACTAACAGCCGGTGTCCTGATTCGTCAAGCCGAACAACGGGATGTTCCGGATCTCTTCAATCCTTCACCAATCAAGATTCCGAAGGCTTTCGGCAGATACGAGTTAGTAGATCAGCTCGGTGAGGGTACAAGCGGATTGGTTTTCTCTTGTATTGAGATTGAATCTGGGAAGGCTTTTGCGATTAAGATTATCCACTCACACATTGTGCAGGAAGCTGAAATTTTCCATCGGTTTCTCCGAGAGATTCACGCACTGCGCGCCGTAAGTCATCCCAACGTGATTACCCTTCATGAGGACAATTTGGAAAGCGAGAGAAATTTTCCTGCTTTCATCATGGATCTGGCTACGCATTCCTTAACGGGTTACTTAGAAGCGCGGCATCGTCATGGCGAGCGGAAACGACCAATCCTTCAGTTCACTGAGAGCAATAGTATTATTCATGCAGCGATGGATGCGGTAGAGGCGCTGCACCATAACCAGCCAAAGCTAATCCACCGAGATATCAATCCAAACAATCTTTTGCGCCTGCCGGATGGTCGTTGGGTTTTGGCTGATTTTGGCCTTGCGAAGTTTCTTTCTACAGCGCCCGTCAGCACGTCATTTCAAACGACGACTCACCGAGGCTGGGGAACTATGTGGTACACGGCTCCAGAACAGTACGATGATTTCATGAATACAACCGAACGCACGGATGTGTACAGTCTTGGCATGCTTATATGGGAATTGTTTACTAGTGCTGGGCCTCCACCGGGAGACTTCGGACTGCCAGAGAAATTGGCGGCACTCTATCGAAAGGCCACGGCGCGGGATCCTAATCTACGCTACGGCAGCGTTGCCGATCTTCGCCTAGAGTTTGTTAAAGCCTTGAACTATGGACCACAAACGACTCTGTGGACAGCCTAGGTCCGAGTGACAGACCAGGGACCGTGCTACTGATTTTGTAGCCCGCGTACCTAGTGTACAGACACGTGCCCCCCGCGAGCGTCTTGAGCTGCCGCCCAACCCCTCAGTTCAGCAACAATTGAATCTCGTAACCTGCAAATCGGACGCACCTCTTCAGCCGCAGCCGTGGGCACAAAGCTAAACACAAAGCGACTACAGAACACCAAATCCCATCCAGTCGCCCCGTGATCCGGAACCTTCACGGTTGGCAACTTTTGAAAGGCTCCCTTCGCGTGATATTTAATTTCTCCACCGCTTGGGACCATCAATCCCATCATCAATCGAGCCAGTCGAGAGTTACCTTGCGCGAAGTCACATAACGGCGAAATATCCAACAAGATTGGCACGCATTGGCCAAGCCAACCATCTCTTTGCTGTAAGAGTTTTGCGTTTTCCTCGCCGAATCTGGCGAGAACTTGCTCACCGCGAGCGATGTCGAGATTGCCAGACTCCGATTGAGACTTTAGCTTGTTCCAGGTTGCCGTTTTTCGAACATCTAGTATTTCTCCGAATACCTCCGGAATCGAAATCCTAAATCTGGCTTCGAAATCTGGGTTATTATTAATGGCGCAAATGACTCCGGGACGGAACGGCGTGTCCTCCACAAGATAAGGCGCCACAATTAGCATCGTATTCAGTTCGACCTTCTCTTCACTTGTCGGTACGACTGCTGGTCCACCTACCAGGGCCTCAGCAACCTTGGCATCCTCTCTTTCAACGGCGTGTTCCAATCGGTCCCGGTGAAGCGGAATCAAAACCGCTAGTAGGTCGGCAAAAGCCGTCTGAGATGAAATGGTTTCCTCGGCTTCAGCGGAAATCAGAATTCTTAACACCTCAGAAAGTCCTTTTAAGAGCTTTGCTGTACCTGCTTCCTCTGAATCTTCATCGGTGATTTTAGCTCGTTGAGTTGCATGCCTGCTGATTTCTTCGGTGGTGGCACTCGCAGCATCGTGGACGAGCTGTTCCCAACGCCATAGCAATTCAGCCGGGTAGAACTTTCTCATTTCCGCATCGACTGACTCCCGTAGCTCATTAGCTTGAGCAGGGATTCCACCGACTGGCTTCTCGATAATCGTGAAAAGAAGCTTGCCTTGATACTCAGGGTAAGCCTCATAAAGCCGCTTTCGAAAGGCTTCGACGATATCCTTGTACTTTGTCCACACTACTACGAGCAAAGGACCAGCATTTGAGGGAACAACTCGCGAGAACACTCGGGCCGTGTGTGACGTAATTGCAGCGTCATCCCCTTCCGTTCCAAGTTGCATGTCCAGAAAGACTAGACGAAGACCACTCAGTGGTTCCTCAGGTAAATCTTCAATTCTGTCTCCCGCAATATGGATGGTACCCAATCGCAAGCGGCTTAGAGCCTGGATCAATTGAAGATATTCATCAACTTCATCGTCAATGACACAGACGCGTGTAGTCTCTAGAGTTCTCATGAGGTTTTGGGAAATTGAAGCGCTACGATTGCGCCGCCAAATTGCCGCGGCAGTTTCACATCACCGGGCTGAGGGAAAAGAAGACGGCCTTGATGCTGTTTTGCAACCTCATTCGCTACGTAGAGTCCGAGGCCCATACCGTCGGGTCTTCGAGAAAAAAAGGGTTGAACCAAAGAATCCGGATCGTCGCGAAACCCTGGGCCGTTATCGGCCACAATTAGACTTGGTTTGTCGTCGAGCTCGTACGTAGTGCCAGCATAGATCTGTCTATCTTTTTGACCTGTGCTTTCGAGCCAATAAATGGAATTATCTATCAAATTCACGAGAGTAGCGACCACTAATCTACGTACACATTTTACGGAGAAATCCGGATTACCGAGTTCTAAGCCATTTGTCAACTTGATATCGTGGGCGCGAAATCTAAGGTCATTATTAAACAGCGCTTGGTCTACCAAGGTGCTCGCCTTCTCCTTCGAAAGCCCAGACTTCCGAACAAGAAAACTTAAACCATCCATCATTTTAGAAAGCTGTTTGACTAACAGCCGGATCTTAGTCGGATCCGTGTCCGCAGTCACGGCATGAACCAACTCTTTCAATACTTTTTCGGCTTGGTGAATGACGACGGCGAAAGTGAGACCCGGTGCTGCTGCTGTGAGCAGGACGCTCTGGACCTCGTTGAATTGTTTTTGAATCCGGTCAACGTATGGTCCGAAATCCTTGAGAAGCCCTTTTGATCCAGCGCCTCACGCAAGTCTTCAAGCTCTTCGATGACCGGCTTCTGAGGTCCTTGTCGCGAATAATGAGTACGAACTTTCTTTTGGTCTTTCTGGCGCTCTGCCTCAACCTGGGTCAAGGTCCAAATCACAGCGTCTCGCAACAATTCGAATGCGTCGTTCTCAAGAAATCCTTCGCGGTTGGTTTTCTCCTGGAGGTCTGTACTTTTAGCGGCGTCCAGCATCAGAGCCCCTATTAGCTGGTTGTTACTTACGCGTATTACGGGCTTATTCACTCGACGAACATCGAGATTAAGCCAGTCGTTTCCTGGCTCACCGAAGTCAAAGACTCGAATCCCGTCGCGATAGATACGAACTCCACCATTGGCTTTCAAATAATCTCTCAAGCCGCGTTTATCCGTGGTAGCCAAGTCGACAACGCTCGGTTCAAGATCGAACATGTGAAACTGAAACTTAACGCGACCAATCTTGTATTTCTTGAGATCTATCGGCTCAACCTCTCTATCGACTCTTCGCGCCAACTTGTCCGTAACTAGCCGAGTCCGCGACATGAGTAAATGCCGCATTCCTGGATAGGGACGGAACTTGTAACTGAAATGAAACTCAGATCCCTCCATCCACCCGGTTGCATTGTATAAGGCATCCTTCACTACGTCCTTAACGTTGAGAAGCCCTTCTAACCAGTCGCTCTCCGGCTCGACTGACAAATTAACATCAAAGTCACTGGGCGCATCAAAGGGCGACCGAAGAGAACTCACCGACCTGTGAAGCGCGCGAACCTTCGCTTTCGTCCACGGCTCTCGCAGACGCGAAATTTCTATACATGTGCCGTGGTTCTTTCCGGTGAAAACTTTTGGATCTCGAGCGCGAATAAAAACTTTCGCCTCGCTCAGATCACCGCCAGCCTCAAAGCGATCCCACTTGACTCGCATGACCGTCTCGCGCTTTCCGCTGACGCGGGTGATCAACGTAATCCTCCTCCCTAGTTTATGAGCAGCGAGGCGACCAATGCCTTTTTCGCCTAAAGGAAGGCGATGATATTTCTTAGATCTCTTTCCAGTTGCGCGTTGCGCTGCACGGAAATCCGTGCCAATAGACAACCAGACGTTCTTTAAAGTTTCCGAAGTCATCCCGGAGCCCTTATCACTCACAACAATCATTCCCTTCTCAGTGTCGTCCGGGTTTTGAAGCACAACTGAGCATTCTGGAGAATCAGCGTCGTACGCGTTCTTCACCAATTCAAAAACTGCTAAGCCGGGATCGCGGATTAGCTGTTCACCCAACAAAAGCAAAAGTCTTGCTTGTGGACGAAAGGACGCACGCTCATTTTCTGACTTTGTCATTAGGAGTTGATTAGGTTTAAAACAACCTGCGTCATGACAGGCGGGCAAACTGCGTTACCAAGCATTTTGACTTTGTCACGCCTAGTGCCGTGCAAAAATCTCATGCCACTCAGGCCCATGGCGGCTTGTAGCTCTGGAACCTGAAGCATTCTCATCTTGTGGCCTTTCGCTGTAGGTTTCACTACGGCGAAGCGATCCAGTGTCGTAAGTGTGCGAAGAGGTCTGTTGAGGCGCTGCCAACCCCCTGCCGCATCCGAACCGTAATAAACAAGCAGGAATGGTTTATCGGTGCCTACGTGTCGCTTGGCAAGTCTAGCCCGCTCAAGGGTTGGTTTCGCACGTCGTTTATGGCTTAACCTTGTCCAGCGATATTCACCATTAAGACTAACGAATGAAGAAGCCGTTAATCTCTTCCCGCCAATCGTCGGCGTTTCGTCCGGGTCCCTCTCCCGATCGCAAAGTAGAAAGAGGCGCTTTCGTTGCTGCGGTACCTTAAAGTCAGCGGAATTCAACACTTGCTCGCGAACGTTGTAGCCGAGATTCTCCAACTGCACGATGAATTTCCTGTAATGCCGCCACCGTTTCATGCTGGTTACATTCTCTATCACCAGCCAACGGGATTTGAATGCCCGAGCAAAGCGAATGACTTGAAAAGCAGTTTCTCTGCTTTTTTCTGATCTTCTTTTCTTGCCTTTAGCGACGCTGTGATTCGTGCACTCGGGCGACGCGAGTATGAGATCAATCTTGCCCAACTCTTTAGCCAAGTTTCGCACCTTGGCATTCTCCAGCTTGCCCGAATAAAAACGTGCTTTAGGAAAATTCGTTTTATATACCTTGCCAGCAAGGTTCCATTGATCAAAGCCGGCGATCATCGAGACACCGGCAGCCTTGGCACCCCAACTGCTGCCACCCGCACAACAGAACAGATCGATAGCTCTAATTCGTGTCATCGGACACAACCCTCCTGCCCTCAATTCCTCGACTGAGGCCTGAAGTTGTGGTGCCGAGCGCTTTGGCAATACGGACAATGCTGAGGAGGCTGGGATTGCGGACTCCCCGCTCAATGCCACTGATGTAAGTTGGATCGAGATTGGCCTTCTCAGCCAATTTCTCCTGCGTGAGCTTTCGTTCGTCGCGTTGTCGGCGAAGGTTTGAGCCGAAGTTAGTCAGGGCGCGATGTCGTTGACTCATAGTCTATACTATGGACTATGAGTCTAGAGACTATAAGTCTAGTGGCCACCTGGAAAATTGAAAGTGAGTTCAGCGATTGCGAGGCGCTACGGCTTGGAGCGGCATTTAGATGGAGGAATGAGGACTCGGTGGCGGATGTTGCCTGGGAGTTTTACGGGGAGGTCGAGTTCGTCGTCGACGAGGTCTTCCATGTGGATTCCCGCGACGCGGGCGTATGCCAACATTATGGTCAACGAAGCTTCGGTGCGCTTTCCGAAGGGGTACCACCTAATAGTCTTAAACTCTGTTCTTGCGGACGGATGCCTGAGATCTAACACCGCTTGCAGAAGTAAGAATTCAAGTCGGACCAGTATTTATTTATGGGTAAGTTTGGATTGCCAAAATGGAGCGGTGGAGCAATTCCGTGTACCTTCTATCGGACCTGAGAATGTCAAACCTCGGGTCAAATCTGAGATGTCGCACGCGATCGGTCCGATTGGCATATCGCTTCTCCAGCCATTTGAATGCCTGCTCATTTTGGCCCAAGGCCGCATGAATCAGTGCGATGTTAAGCAACGAATCGCTTCTCCGGTACATCGACGAGCGAAGCACTGATAACACCTTAAGCGCCTCGCGCCGGCGACCTCCGACGGCAAGAGCATGTCCTAGTAATTCTAATGGCTGACTGCTGTCATCACACACCGTTCCCGCTTTACGGTATTCTGCGATGGCTTCCTCATATGCCCCTATCTGTTCATAATTGAGGCCAAGGTACAGCATGGCATCGGAGCAATTCGGCTCTATGGTGAGCGTCTTCTGACAATAGCGAATAGACTCGGCATAATCACCGAGGAAATAAAGTATTAAAGCAAGACCAGTGTTCGTGCTCGGTGAAAGGGGATCGAGCTCTGAGCGCTCTTTATCTGCTGGAGAGATTCTTCAAGGCGTCCCATGGCCGCTAAGTACCACGTATACCTTAGGTGTGCCAGCGCGCAACCGGGATTTAAGACAATGGCGCGCTCGAAAATTCTTTCGGCCCCTAATGGGTCTCGATCAAATTTAATTTTAACGACCGCGAGCGCGGTGTGAGCTTCGGCAATGGATTCGTCTGCGATTCTTCGTGCTTGCGTATATCCGTTGTTGCGGATATCTTCCTAACCTGCGAATTTCTCAAGTTGAGTGTGGTACCAAATCGCACTGACAAAACATTTTCCATTTCTCATTTCTCATTTATCAGTTGCCCATTGCTGCGCAGGAACCACCCGCTTACCGCGAGTGGCGCTGACAGAAATATTTTCCATTTCTCATTTATCATTTGTCAGTTATTCATTCAATTTTCAACTGCAACAGTGGAACCCGTTTTCGCTCCAGCGGAGCGAAATGTCTATAGCTTGGTGCTAGACGTTAAGATCCTCGCTCCATAGGAGCGAAACGTGTCAGAGGAACTGCCGAGCCGGCACACGTTGCGCTCCTACGGAGCGACGAGAAAAAAAAGAATCATTAGGCTATAAACATGCCGCCCCGCTGGGGCGCGCGACGGATACCATCCTGTTGCACTTCAAACTTGAATCCGCGAGTTACCCATTGATGCGGGGGAACCCACCCGCCACTGCGGGTGGTACTGACAGAAACATTTTCCATTTCTCATTTCTCATTTATCAGTTGCCCATTGCTGCGGAGGAATCTACCCGCTACCGCGGGTGGTACTGACTCCACACCGAGCGTGCCCGGCCGAACCCCTGCGGATCCTGAGGTCGCCGCTTTGAAAGCGCGACAGGTCAGCGCACTCCAAAAAGCTTCGCAGTTAACTTTGCACCTTGGCCTTGGACTTTGGACCTTGGACTTTGGACTTTGGACTTTGGACTTTGGACCTTGGACCTTGAACTTTGGACTTTGGACTTTGGACCTTGGACTTTGGACTTTGGACTAACCAACTACTTCGTGGCCCGTACGCGTAGAGTCAACACCACGTCGTCACGAATAAGGTTGTCCTGGGCCCCAGCGTAATTGATTTCAAAATCTTTCCGATTAATCGCAAACGTGCTGTCAACGGTTATTGCGTCAGGAGCCACCGCGATCTTGGCCGGAAAGGTGATTGACTTGGTCACGCCATGCATCTGTAGATTCCCTTTGATCGTGTGCGTTGCGCCGCCTTCGCCTCCAGGAGTGATCTCCGTCGATTCAAATGTTGCTTGCGGATACCTGGCAACATCAAAGAAGTCTGCCGTCTTAAGATGTGCGGTCAGCTTGGGGTCGTCGGTGGTGATCGAGTCCACGTCGATCGTGATCCTGACGCGACTCTTTTCCGGTTGGCCAGCGTAGTCAACACTCCCGGAAAATTTTCCGAACGATCCGTGGTGTTGGCCGGTAACTTTGGCGCCGATGAATTCGATCTTTGAGTTCTCTGGAGTGATCAGATACCTCTCACCCGATGTAGGCTGGGCAGCAACAGGCGCGGCCTCACTGGTGACGGCTTTGGGCTTGTCGGACGCGGGATTTGAACAAGCTGCAACCAAAAGCAATGGCGTTAAGATAAAAAGAATCTGCGACACGCGTTTCATGCACATATCTCCTGAAGTAAACAGTTCGAGTGTAGGGGATCACACAGACGTTAGCATGTCAAAATGTGAGGTTCAATCGAACTCAATCAGAAATGGGCTAACAGTTAGCAGTAATGGCGAATTTCAATTTTCAACTGCAACAGTGGAACCCGTTTTCGCTCCAGCGGAGCGAAATGTCTATAGCTTGGTGCTAGACGCTAAGATCCTCGCTCCATCGGAGCGAAACGTGTCAGAGGAACTGCCGAGCCGGCACACGTTGCGCTCCTACGGAGCGACGAGAAAAAAGAGAATCATGAGGCTATAAACATGCCGCCCCGCTGGGGCGCGCGACGCATACCATCCTGTTGCACTTCAAACTTGAATTTGCCAGTTACCCATTGATGCGGAGGAACACACCCGCCACTGCGGGAGGTACTACCAGAAACATTTTCCATTTCTCATTTCTCATTTCTCATTTCTCATTTATCAATTGAGCGGCACCCACCCGCCACTGCGGGTGGTACTGACAGAAACATTTTCCATTTCTCATTTCTCATTTCTCATTCCTCATTTATCAATTGAGCGGCACCCACCCGCTACCGCGGGTGGTACTGACAGAAATATTTTCCATTTCTCATTTCTCATTTCTCATTTATCAATTGGTCTGAGCCGTCCGGCTAACCTACGACGTGAACAACCATGATGTAATTCCCTTCTTGATCGCGTAATCTGTGGCGGTCATGACGACAAACCAAAAATTAATCCCTTCGTTATTGCGGGCTGTTATTACCGGCGCGTTCGGTTTTTGCGCGGTGAGTTTGTGTGTGTTCGCAACTGTCGCGTTTGGCGAGCGGTGGATGTATGCCAATCTCGGTTTGCTGGGCGCATACCTTGCCTGGACGGCGCTCTTCATTATCTTAGGTGGCGCAGTGTTTGGTTCGCTGGTCGTCGGGCGCTGGCGTCTTCCAAAATTTTACCTTCTATTCGCGCTTGCTTTCTTCGCTTATGCAGCCGGGTGGGTTGCGGCATACTTCACGTTGCGCGGAGTTGCGGGGGAATGGGTTGGTTCACTGGCTGGATCGATCTTAATGGCATTAGTTTTCGCCGCAGGACTCGGCGCAATTCGATCGACATTGAAACTCGCCGTCTTGTTGTTTGTGACAAACTCCGTCGGATACTTCGTTGGCTCCGCGCTCAATGATTACGTTGGTGGTCAGGTCGGGATGCTACTTTGGGGCGCGGCGTACGGTTTGTTCCTGGGTGCGGGAATTGGTGCGGTATTGCAGTTGGCGCAGGAAAGCAGATAGTAAACAGCAAACAGTAAACAGCAATCACGAACAGACGCTGCAATCGGTACGATCTCCGGAGTGTATGAGCGGGGGCATGCCCCTTCCTAACCTTAGAGACATCCAGACTTGAGCCAGAAATCAGCAAAAAGTAGTCAGAGGTCGGTAGTTGGCAGTGGCAATCTCATCCGTGTTTCCGCCTTCAGGCGGAAGCCCGCAGGGCGAATAGGCCAGCCGTTTTACGGCTGGTTGACGAGGCAAACACAAATTCCTGGGCCCTTTAGCGGCCATTATTATTTTGAAAGGCCGTTGAAACGGCCTATCTGTGTTGGAGTTCGGTTGTGTAACCAGCCGTAAAACGGCTGGCCTATTGGCCGTTCGGGCTGCCGCGTGAACGCGGCAAGGTACTCAGTACTCAGTACTCAGCACTCAGCACTCAGCACTCAGCACTCAGCACTCAGCACTCAGCACTCAGCACTCAGCACTCAGCACTCAGCACTCAGGACTAAAACACTTTACGCTGTTGCACTTCTTCCTTCGTCGCGAGTGCAAATCGGGTTCGACCTGAGCATTGCCTGATATCAAGGCTGCGACATGTTCGCCGACCGCCGGCCCGTGTTTGAAGCCGTGGCCTGAGCCGCCGCCCACCAACCACACATTTCCGAACGCAGGATGACGATCGATCAGGAAGTCTCCGTTGGACGTGTTTTCATACTGGCAGACTCGCGTTTCTGTTACGGGCGCGTCAGCGAGTTCCGGGAGCCGTCGCCCCAAATAGGCGCGCGCGGCCACCAACCCATCGAGGGATACGACCCGGTCGTCGACGTCCGGATCAAAGGATGGTCCATGTGCGTCGATGGCAAGCTTGTAACCGCGATTGTCGAGATTTGGAACACCGTAAACGAGATCGCTGAAGTCTATCCACGCCGGCATCGCTTCGGGTCCAAAGCGTTGGGAGGCGTGGCCTTCAGGGACGCCGAAGAAAACAACTTCCTGCCTGGTGACGTGAATTAGGTTGGCCAACAATGCCGGAAAGATTTTTGGCAGCCAGGGTCCACAGGCGAAAACGAATTGCTTAGCGATAACGTCATCGCCAGAAACCGTGCGGAGCGATGGTAGATTGCCGGTGGACGATTGCGCGTTGTTTCTCTCTCCGGCTAGCTGGGTCGTATCCGTGTCCGGGCGAACAGCCTCATTTAAATAAACAACTCCTGCGCTTCGTGCTTCCGCCACCAGCGCCTGCACCGCCGATCGCGCAAGCAACACTCCGCTATCAGGTTCAAGAATTCCCCACGAGATTTCCCCCAACTCCAATTGTGGATAACGCCGGCCGAGTTCAGCGCGGTCGAGACGCTCACTTCTGATTTGGCACCGTTCGAGCGTCGCAAGAGTCGCTTCACAATAGGCGTCACGCTCACGCGCCAGCCACAGGATGCCAGTCGGTTGAAAAAGCTGCGGAGTTCCCAGGCGATCGAATATTTCTTTCCAAAGTATGAGCGAACGCTGGGCCATCCGCGTGTAGATTTCATCCGGCCCGTAACCCATGCGAATCATGCGCGACTCGCCGCCTGAACTTGCGCGACTGTTCGCAGGTCCGTATGCGTCAACTAAAACGACTGCGGCGCCGGCGCACTGAAGTTGATAGGCGGTCCACGCGCCAAAGACACCCGCGCCAATAACCGCTACATCGAAGATTTGTTTTGTGGGCATAGAGAAAGTATGTCCAGGGTCCAAAGTTCAAGGCCCAAGGTCCAGGACAGTAAACAGTAGACAGTAAACAGTAAACAGCAGTCAGGACTGTGGCTCTTAACTTTGGACTTTGGACCTTGGACTTTGGACCTTGGACCTTGGACTTTGGACTTTGGACCTTGGACCTTAGACCTTGGACCTTGGATCGATTACGGCTTCAGCGGCCAGAAGATTGGCACCAGCCAAATCACAATCGCAAACACCACAATCGTCAGGATTGAGCCGACTTTAACAAAATCAAAGAAGCGGTAGCGTCCCGGTGTGTAGACGAGTACGCACGCGGGTTCGAGTGGAGTTAAGAACGAGCACGAAGCAGCGTAGGTCACTGCCACCGCGAATGTGCGCGGGTTCAGGCCGAGCACCATTGCAGACTTCGCCGCGATTGGTAACATGACCAGAGCGGCCGCCTGGTTTGACATTGGCTGCGTCAACGCCACCGTCATAATGAAGAAGCCTGCCAGCACTGCTGTTGGTCCATAATGGCCTGTGGCTTTAATGATCAAGTCTGCGAGGTATTGATCGGTGCCGGTCCTTTCCATGGCGAGCCCAAAGCTAATCATGCACGCGATCAGAATAATCAAACGCCATTCGATCATCTCGTAAATCTCAGATGTTCGCAGTGAGTGACTACCGAGAAGTATTAAAACACCCAGCAGCACGGCCAGAGGTAACGGCACAAGGTGAGTCACCGAGAAAAAGAGAAACACTCCGAACGCGAACAAAGCCCAGCGTCTTTTTGACGGCCGCGCCTGCCGTTCAGAAATTTCCTCGAGCAGCAAAATCTGATCGTCAGCCGCGAGGCTTTCAACGTGCTCGCGGTTTCCCTGCATTAAGAGCACATCACCAAACCTGATCCTGACCGTGCTCAGTTTCGACAAAAGGTTAACTCCATGCCGATTGATTGCCAGCACAACGAGTTCGTAACGCTTTCGAAAATCAAGGCGCTTCAAACTGCGACCGATGAAATCGGAGCCCTTTGGCACCATGGCCTCGAAGAGTTCAACGTCAGTGCCTTCGAGGTGTGCGTCGCTCAAAGTAAAGTCGGCCTTGATCTCAATGCCGGCCTCGCTCTTTACCCTGAGAATATCTTCCACTCGTCCCTGGACTAGTAATAGATCGTCAGCCTTGATTTGTTCGCGAGGATGCGGAGCGACCCGGTACTGTTTGGCGCCACGCAGAATCCCGAGCACGGTGAGGTCCAACTCGTCGCCGATGCGCGCCTCGGCGAGTGTTTTACCAATCAGTGGCGATTCGTCCAACACAATCACTTCAGTCATGTACTGGCGCACGTGATATTGCTCGGTGAGAGACTTGGGCGCCTCACGTCTTGGCAGGAGTCGAAGTCCTAGCAGCAACATGTAAAGCATTCCGACGCCAACAATCGGCACACCCACCTTTGTCAGCTCAAACATTGAAAACGGTGGCATCCCATAACGAGGTAATGCGCCGCTGACTGCAAGATTCGTGGATGTGCCGATGAGTGTGCAGGTGCCGCCGAGAATTGCGCCAAATGCGAGCGGGATGAGCAATTTTGATGGGCTTATATTTCTTCGGGTGGCGATACCCAATACCACCGGCAGAAACATGGCGGTGGTGGTCGTGTTTTTCATCACGGCCGCGGACAGAGCAGCGGCCACCATGATCAAAGCTGTAATACGAAACTCACTATCGCCGGCGACACGATGCAAACGCCTGCCCACCACATCAACCACACCGGTCTTTGCGAGGCCTCCGGTGAGAATGAAAAGACCGGCGATGGTGATAACGATGTCATTGCCAAAACCGGCAAATGCCTCGCTAACGGTGAGCGTTTGGGTGATAACCAGAGCCATCACCAGGACTATTGAAACGATCTCAATGGGAATGCGCTCGATGGCAAAGAGCACGAGCGCGACAAATAACAACGCGAGGAGAATAGCGATCTGTGTCGTCATTTTGGCTAGAGCGTCGGGATCAGGATGCGGAAGCAGTTTAAATTGAGGATATCAAGAAACAGTGGCGAAGCTTTTTCAGCACTGATTACTGAGTCCTGAGTCCTGAGTCCTGAGTGCTGAGTGCTGAGTCCTGAGTGCTGAGTGCGACCACTGAGCTCTGATCTCCGACCGCTGATGTCCGACCTCTGATCTCTGACCTCTGACCTCTGTCTTCTGGAGGGATCAGACATATTACGCTTTGAAAGCGCTGACAGGTCAGCGCACTCCAGGGTTAGCTCAACATCTGTTTGAGCGTCCGCGCGAGATTGAGAACCGGGTGATCAGGCTCCACTCTCTCACCGTCTTCGACGCTCCAGATTGCTGAAAGCACGGCTTGGGCGAATGCCCACTGCAGTGCACGCTGGTAATCGAGCTGCAGCGCGTCGGTTATGGTGCGCAGTCGACGTTCGATAACCTCAGGTGAGAGAAACACGTCGGGCAGCTCGATGGGATTTCGAATGATCGCCCCAACCTCATATTCGAGCTCTCCCACAACGCCTTTCGGATCTATTGCCAGCCAGCCGCGATGCGCGTCAAACAGGATATTGTAATGATGGAGATCGCCGTGCAACAGCATCGTGCGTGTACTCGATGTGGCGAGATTTCGAAATAGTTGATGCGCTTCATGCACAAGGCCAGCGGGAACCTGGCTATCATTTGTTTTCAAATAACGATCGAAGCCACGTGCCCAATCAAGGATTGTTGGACAACTATCAGGGGGCGTATGGTTCGACATCTTTCCCATAACTTCTCCCAGGATTTGAGTCGCTGTTTCATCATTCCCTTCTCTCACCATTTTTACCAAGTCGTTTCCCGGAATAAGCCGTTCGAGCAAAACTGCTCCCGGTTCAAATTCAAAAACTCCAACGGCGCCGTCGTCATCGAAAGCACGCAGAATGGATCCGCTGTTCCATTCGTCACTTGAGTGCTTACTTACTTTGAGAACGACCGGAGCGGTGTTGCGCACACCGAAGGCGATGAGCGATGTGCCGGTTTCAAATGTCTTCTCGATTTCAACGTCCCACTGCTGCGGCGCAGAATTTTAGTTGATCGAAAGGAGAAGGCATGGGCGGGGTGCTGAGTACTGAGTGCTGAGTACTGAGTGCTGAGTACTGAGTACTGAGTCCTGAGTCCTGAGTGCTGAGTCCTGAGTAACTGAGTGCTGAGTATGAGTGCTGAGTGGCTAGCGACAGAGGAGCGGGGCCATGCCCCCTTCCTGACCTTAGAGGCATTCTGAGCCGCCACTGACTCTGACCTCTGACCTCTGACCTCTGACTTCTGACCTCTGACTTCTGACCTCTGACCTCTGACCTCTGACTTCTGACCTCTGACTTCTGACTTCTGACTTCTGACTTCTGACTTCTCGCCGCCTTCCTTATTTTCTGGACGGGCGAATGCGAGAGACGGCATCAAGAGTGTGGCGGCCATCGCGAACGATGTTGTTGAGTGGTTCCCGGAAGAGGGCAAGGTCGGGCTTGTCTTCGTTCAGTAACTCCAGACATTTCTCGGCATTTTGGACCATGCCCTGGAGCTGTTGATTGATTTCGTCAGCGATCGAAGCGACAGCCTCGCCGGCCGTGGCGGCTTGCGTTGCGTGGGCCAGTTGAGCTTGCGTACGAGCAAGGATTTCTCTGGCTGCCTGATGTTCAATCGCCAGGCCCGCAATACGCGTGGCGACTTCGGTCAAACCAGCCTCATCACCCGTCGGCGTTCGCGGTTCGCGGTAATACATGGCAAACGAACCAAGCACTTTGCCGCGACCGGAAAGTATCGGTGTGGACCAGCAGGCACGGAGACCGGCAGCACTCGCCAAGTCGCGGTAATCGTCCCACAACGGATCTATTGAAATGTCCGAAACGATCACGGGCTGGCCACGATACATGGCCGTCCCGCACGATCCATGTTTTTGACCAATGGGAGCGCCGTCGATCGATTTGATGTAATCCTCCGGAAGGTTCGGCGCAGCTCCGTGTCGAATGTGGTCGCCATCTTCGCTTAGCAGTAACACCGAGCAGAGCATCTCCGGCGACTGCGCTTCGATCAGCAACACAAGTCGTTTGAGAATTTCGCTGAGCGGCGCGCCCGTGGCGACCATCTCGAGAATACGGCTTTGGCCCACGCGAAACGCATCTTCGCTCTGGTCGGTGGCCGGGCGCGGGAATTTGGCCGTTGTATTTCCGATGTCTTCCAACGGCTCAGGTGGCACCAGTGTTTTCTCTAAATCTTCCATGGATGGCGGTCATTCTACGCCGGGTAGTGATCATGTTCCACTCGCGACAAACCAGGATAGTGTGCTTGGCTTAGTTGAGCCGTCGCGTCCGCCGGCTGCGAATCGTTTGACTTTACAGATCGCGATTCATCAGCGTCGCCGCTTCGATGACTGCGCCTGCTCGACCGTGATGTAGGTAACGGTGTCCCAGGCGTTGTGCATGCCGATGAATAGCAGCAACAGTGTGGTCCCGGCTACAACGAAAAGCACTTCGCGAGCATGCGTCCGAAATAGAGTTGCAGCCACAACCACGAGCGCGTAAGCGAGTAGCGGCATCGCGACATGCCAAACCCAGTCTTCGAAAACCAGACGATAGGTGGTCTGACTGCGCGCTCGCTTAACGACGATCAGCGTATAAGTGATGCCAGCGATGCCACACGCACCGATCGCAACGGCGACGCGTGAGAGGCCCTCCCAGGGTGCGCTCAACAGCGCACACACCAACAGCACGCCCGCGAAATGTACGATAGTCGGTGTAGTAAACGCTTCAATCTCTCGAGTTGTCGCGCGTCTGCGCGAGTCAGCAATGATTGCAATCGCGACAAACTGTAAGCCGGTAAGCGCCGCGGCTGATGAGCCCACGAGAAAGAAAAACGTTTCCCAGGCGGCGAGTGGGGATTCGGGCATGGCGTTAGTTTAGCAGTATTTCAATGGTCAGTAATTAGCATTCAAAACACGAAAAATCGACAAAGTTTCCGCAAGAAAACGGTGCACGCTGTGATTCAGAGAATTAGTTAATGAGGGGAACATGATGATTACAACTTCTACGAGAGACAGCGACCTGGAAACATTGCGTGAAATGGTGAAGGACATTGATTTTTGTATGTTGACTACTGTTGACGAGAAGGGCGACTTACATAGCCGGCCCATGTCATCTAATGGTGACATCGATCCTGACGGCGACATTTGGTTCTTTACGGGTGTGTCTTCGCACAAAGTAAGTGAAGTGGCCAGCGCGCCTCAAGTGAACCTCAGTTTTGCAGATACAAAGAACCAACGTTACATCTCAGTTTCCGGAACGGCAGAGCTGGTGCGGGACCGAAAAAAGATCGAAGAGCTTTGGAAACCCGAATTCAGGATGTGGTTTCCGAAAGGCACGGACGATCCGGAGGTCGCTTTGCTTCGCGTCAGTCTTCAAAAGGCTGAATACTGGGATAACCCCTCAAGCACGGTGGCTTTCGTGTTGAACTTTGCGAAGGCCCTCGTTACGGGCAAGCAACCTGACATGGGCGAGAATAAGAAACTGGAGTTTGAGTAGTCAGGAGGCAGGATCAGGCAGCAGACGTTAGCCCATAGCCGCCGCCTCACATCCGGCGACAAAGCCGAAGTTACAGTGACGCCTCTTTTCGTGGAACCAATCAAAACTTCAAGCGTTTCAACTGTGAACGTGGGTCGCAACAGAAAATAAACCGAATTTCGGACGCGTCCGATTCTGCGACGCGCCACAGTCCATTCCGAGGAGCTTCAACCTATGTCACAGAAAATCTCAATGCTACTGACTCTGTTAGTTGGTCTGATCGTCACGGTTGCCGGGTTTAATGCCTCAGCGCAGAAGATAATTGACGGTACCTGGAAAGCTTCGCTCGACGACAACGCCAAGATCCAGCTCAATTTTGAACGCACGAGCGAGTCAGAGGGACAAGTCAACCAGAAGAAGCGCAAACATCAGTTCGGTCAGACGTACGAATTTTCGGAGCTTCAGGGATTGACGCGCGAGCAGGTCGTGAGTGGTGGGCCAGTCAGGTTCAGCCTCGACCGCGAAGCCGGAAGAATCGAGTGTGAAGGTAACTTCGCCAACTCCAAAGGCACAGGCACTTTTCGTTTTACCCCGAGCCACGCTTTTATCTCCGGGATGAAGAGCCGTGGCTTCGACTTTGAATCGGAACCACCGACGACTGAAGAAGGCCGTTTTGAAGATCGACTGTTTACAGCGGCTGCGTTGAACGTGACGACTTCGCTCGCCGATGATCTGTTGTCAGCAAATTTTGGCAAGCTGGGTGTTTCAGATCTCTTCAAAGCGGCAATTTTCAAGATCGACTCGAAGTTTATGCGCGAGATGAAGGCAACGGGTTTCCCGGACCTCGGCATGGAGGATCTGGTCAAAGCGAGAATCTTCAAAATCGATGCGGCGTTCGTCGCGAAAGCCGGTCAGATGGGATTTGAGAAACAGTCGTTTGATTCGCTCGTGAAGATGAGCATTTTTAAGATCACTCCGGAGTTTCTCAACGAGGTTCGCAGCGAAGGGTTGACGAACATTTCACTTGAAGATGCTGTGAAGCTGCAAATCTTCAAGATTGACGGCGACTTCATACGCAAAGCGAAAGCTGATGGTGTGCCAATCGACGTTGAGCGACTGGTCCAACGACGCCTTGGTGTCGGCCGCAGAAGTGCGATCTGAAAGAGTCCTGAGTGCTGAGTGCTGAGTGCTGAGTTCTGAGTTCTGAGTGCTGAGTTCTGAGTTCTGAGTGCTGAGTCCTGACTTCTGACCTCTGGACTCCGACCTCTGACCTCCGACCTCCGATCTGTTTGCTGTTTACTGTGTGCTGTTTACTGTTTGCTGTTTGCTGTTTGCTGTTTGCTGTCTGCTATCTCCTAACCCCGGCCTGACCGCCGGGGCTATTTTATGCCGCCTCTCCAGGGCTTGTTCGAGTTTTGTTACTCGTTAACCTTACGAAGAGTGTCCATCCAGCGTTAACATGTGCGCGATATTTGTTATCGACACTTTCCCACGTTGGAGGAATTCCCAATGACTTCGACTGTAACGGCCCCAGTGTCAAAGAAGCGCCTTTGGGCGGGCCGCATCGTCAGCGCTGTGCCGGCCTTGTTATTGCTCTTCAGCGCAATCATGAAGTTTACCGGAGCGGCGGAGGTGTCGACTGAAATGGGGCGACTTGGTTATCCGGCGAGTCATACCATTAAGCTCGGCATTCTCGAGCTTGCCTGCACAATTCTTTACATCATTCCGCGCACGGCCGTTCTCGGCGCGATATTACTGGCAGCCTATCTCGGTGGCGCAACCGCTACTCACGTACGCATAGGCGATCCGTTTTTTATGCCGCCGCTCCTTGGCGTGGTGATCTGGCTCGGGCTCTACTTGCGCGATTATCGAGTCGCCGATCTGATTCCGCTGCGCAAGTAAACGATCCGCAGATTATGGCCTTGCAAAAATCAGTCAACACTTCTTTTTTGCCCCTCTCCGCGAGCGGAGAGGGGATGGGGGAGAGGTTGCCTCGCGCAAAACCCCACCCCTAACCCCTCCCCGTTTACGGGGAGGGGACTGCGCAAGAGCTAACGAGGTTGTGTGTGCAAAGAGGTAGATTGCGCAAATTACTCGGAACAGACGGATAGCGCCTCTCTAACAACCAAATGATTGTTCACTTAATCGACGGAACATATGAATTGTTTCGCCACTTCTACGGTATCCGCCGGTTTAAGAAGAGCGATCCTCCATTCGGCGGAGTTGCCGGCGTGCTTCACATGATCGCAGGGATGATCAAGGACGAAGCGACGCATATCGGCGTGGCGACCGACCACGTTATCGAATCGTTCCGCAACACACTCTGGGCTGACTACAAGACCGGTGAAGGTATTGAGCCTGCATTGCTGGCGCAGTTTCATCCGCTCGAGGAAGCACTGCGCGCGATGGGCGTAACGGTCTGGGCGGAAGTCGAGTTCGAAGCTGACGACGCACTGGCAGCGGCCGCAAACTTCGCAGCGCAGGACGAGCAAGTCGAAAAGATTTGCATCTGGACTTCAGACAAGGACCTTTCGCAATGCGTTGTTGGGGATCGCGTGGTGCAGATTGATCGAAGAAACAACCAGATACGTGACGCAGCAGCGGTGCGCGCAAAGTTTGGCGTTGCGCCAGAGTTTATTCCCGACTACCTCGCGCTCGTTGGTGATGCCGCGGATGGTTATCCTGGTATATCAGGCTGCGGGCCAAAAACTGCCGCGTCGTTGATCAATCGTTATGGACCGATTGAAGACTTTCCGGAAGGGGTTCTGCGCGACACAGCGAAACAGAAGAATCGAGAGCTGGCATTACTCTTCAAAACGCTCGCCACCTTACGGCTTGATGTTCCGCTGACTGACAACACTGGTGCGGCGTTAACTGATGTCGAACAACTCCGCTGGACTGGTCCAACAAAGTCATTCGATGCAACTGCGAAAATGATTGGTGACGAGCGACTCACAAAGCGCGTAGTCGAGTTGGAACGCTTTAGTGGCAACGAACCAAAGCTGAAATGAGAGTGCAGGGTCATCCTGGTTGGCGCTCGGTTTACGATCGGCGCTGGTGCGATTGCTTCGTATGATCCAACACTCGATCGGAACGACTCGGTACTCGAAGCAGGATGACAATCATCGAAACGATTCTTGCGACCGTTGCAGCCTGAGATAGAATGCCGCTCATGCCCACGCGTCGCGAATTCCTGCTGGGCGCTGCCAGCTTGCCGCTGGCGGCGTCTCTTGCGAGTCTCGGCATCGCCCAGAGAAACGGGCGGACGCGCGTCATTCTGCTTGGCACAAAAGGCGGCCCGCGCGTTGGCGAAAGCGGCCGCAGCAATCCGTCAACCCTGGTCCTGATTAACGACGTTCCTTACCTGGTGGATTGCGGTTATGGCGCCTCGCGCCAGTTAATTGCCGCCGGCATACCGCTTAACAAACTCCGCTACGTATTCATTACCCACCATCACTCGGATCACAATATTGAGTATGGGCCGTTGATCTATAACTCGTGGATCACCGGCCTTCCGGTAAAAATCGACGCGTATGGTCCGCCCGGTCTCAGGAAAATGACGCAGGATTTTTTCAACTACGAGCGGTTTGATATCGAGATTAGAATTCCTGACGAAGGCCGAACCGATCCACGCCGGATCATCACCCCGCATGAGTTTTTCAAGTCAGGCGTCGTCATGCAGAACAACGACGTGAAAGTTAGCGCGGTTCGGGTCCGCCATCCTCCCATCACCCACTCGTACGCTTATCGCTTTGACGCGAAAGACCGTTCGATTGTCGTTTCCGGCGACACGGCTTATGCACCCGAGTTGGCCGCGTTTGCGAAAGGCGCCGACGTGTTGGTCCACGAGGTAATGTATGTTCCCGCAATCGAGTCACTCGTGCGGCGTTTGCCGAATGCTAAAAAGTTGCGCGAGCACCTGATGGCGTCACATACATCACCCGAAGAAGTTGGAAGGATCGCAGCGCAGGCCGAAGTCAAGACGCTCGTGCTCACCCATTTTGTGCCCGGAGATGATGCCTCCATAACGGATGAAAACTGGGCTGAAGGTGTGCGCAAGTTTTTCAAAGGCCGCGTCATAGTTGGAAAGGATTTATTAGAGATCTAATTTGTCGTTTTAGCAGTCGTTCAATTTACCAATCGGAAAGGACAAAGTCAGTGATTCCAGGAAACTCGAACACGCACCGGTTAGTGATTATTTTTGCATTAGTGACCATCGCACTTGCCGGTTGTAAAACCAGCAAGCCTGACTCAAACACAGCATCACCATCAACAACAGCAAGTGAATCCGGTGTCACCGGAGTGGAGAAAGTGAAACCGTCTCCCGGCACCGGTAACGTCCAGGGAAAAGTTTTATTCAACAGCAACCCCGTAGAGAATATCGAAGTGAAACTATGCGAAACGTTCAACCGTTTCCTCGGCGGGTGCAGCGGCCAGACTTACACGGCCCGGACCGATAAAGACGGCGACTACGTAATCACAAACGTGCCGCCAAAAACGTACGAAGCGTTAATAGCGCAGGTCTTTGATACTGACTCGTATGTTTTTGCCACTTCCGGAATTGGCATCAGCGCCACCAAATACGAGGTAGTCGCCGACAAAACTCTTTTCATCAGACCCACAAATCTCTTCAAGGGTGATCTCAAGACTGTCAATCCAAAGGCGGGCGCAAAGGTGAGCGCGCAAAACCTGCAACTCAAATGGGACGGCTATCCCGACGCCGCTTACTACAAGTTCAGCATCTTCGCAGACGACTCCAGCATTACCTCGCCCTACATCAACGAGCGCGTCGATGGAACATTGTTCGATATCACTAAGCCGATGCAGAAGGGTACTTACCGCTGGCAGGTTGAGGCATTCAACAGCGACGATCGCAAGCTTTCTGAAAGCGCGGATGATATGAAGTTTACGATTACGGAGTGACGCAAGCGCGGGTAGTTTTTGTTGCCGCGTTTACGCGGCAGCCCGTAGGGAGATTAGGCCAGCCGTTCTACGGCTGGTAACAGTCGCTGAGAATAAATTATTAGGCCGCTTCAGCGGCCTTTTATTTTGCCGCGTTCACGCGGCAGCCCCGACTTGTCGGGGAGATTAGGCCAGCCGTTTTACGGCTGGTACAGCCGTCTGTACCAAATCGTTAGGCCGCTTCAGCGGCCTTTCTCAATCGTCTTCACCAACCGTTTCCAGCCGTTTAATCGTCGTCTTCTTCTTGTGGTGCTCTTTCTGATTCTTCACATAGTCGATTACCCATTTGAGGTCTTTGGTACCGAAACTCACTACGCCGTATCCGTTTTGCCAATGCAATACGCTGCGATCCGCGATTTCATGATTAATGTAAAAAGAGCTACCTCCCTTTAGTTTTCCTATCCATTCGCTGATTAAGATGGTCGGAGTTATGGTGACGGCTAGGTGGACGTGATCTTCTATCCCGCCGACTGCATGGAACGAAGCGCCTTTGGTTTTTCGGATCTCACGCTCCAGAAAGTGATGAGTGCGATTCTCGATGGAGTCCACTAGAACCGGATTATTTTTCTTAGTGTGCCACGTCATGTGAAGGTTAATCTCGCTGTAGACGTTTTTCGACATGCCGCAAATTAGATAACCAGCCGCGGTTCCATGTCCATGATCGTGTGAAAAGTGACCCGACGCCGCAGTTGCAAGAAGTTTGGCTAAGGGTTGCCAATCAAAAAGGCCGCTGAAGCGGCCTAATGAATTTATCTAGCAGCCTGAACCAGCCGTAAAACGGCTGGCCTACTCTCCGCTTCGCGGCTGCCGCGTGAACGCGGCAAAAATCAAAAGGGTCAACGGCGAAAACACTTGTTTCGTTCGTATATCCAGTTTGCCGGTCAGGAAATGAGTAAGGCGTGATCTAGCTTTGTCTTCGCCCCCTGCTTCCTGCTCATGCCTCCTGCTCACTGGACCAGCTTCGCCGCTTCCAGAATGTCTTCTGCTCGCGCGCGAATCCAATAATTCTCCGCTAGATTCACCCACCGCACCGTGCCGGTGGAGTCGAGCAAGAATTCCGCCGGCCGCGCAATGTCATGACCGTTCTCTCCCGCACCCGCGTGGACCAGGTCGTATAGTCGAATCGCTTCGGTATCCGGATCGGCAAGGAAAGTGAATGTATATCCCGCGTCCTCGCGAAGCTGGCGAGAGACTTCTGGGCTATCAACACTAATC
The DNA here is from genome assembly GCA_963730985.1 of Pyrinomonadaceae bacterium. Lineage (GTDB taxonomy): Bacteria > Acidobacteriota > Blastocatellia > Pyrinomonadales > Pyrinomonadaceae > PSRF01. The sequence continues at coordinate 278,406 of CAVSTX010000004.1, read as the reverse complement.
GCAACTGGGCGAATGCCAACCGCATGAAACTGATCAAGTTTCTTTTGAATGCTCCGTAACTCGGAGTTGCACGACGGTCACCAGTAGCCGCGGTAAAAAACCAGCAGCACTCCCTTAGGCGCACGACCGTTAACCGGTTCGGTTAACAACTCTGATAACGACACTTGCCTGCCCGTTGTATCAGCGAGTCGAAAATCGGGCGCCTTCTGTCCCACGTGTGGCGCACCCTGGGAAGCCGGCAGCCACCGCGCCATGATGAAAAACGAAAACACGAAAAGCCCGATCAACAACACGCTGAGGGTAGTGGCAATCGAGGCGGCAATTTTTGATCGAAGACGGCTGCCCGTTGCGAACGCTCGCCGCAAGCCAATAAAGAGAAAAACACCGGCCAGGAGAAACAGCAGCAGATTCACCCACGGAACGTCGCGCGTAACAGGAAATTCGACGAAGAAAAATGGATACGAAATGATCGAGACCAGGCAGAGAAGGAACCCGATCCATATTTGCCAATTGAATCTTTTCATATCGCTCTCATGGAATTTTCATTCAGCGTTGCAATGGCTTCATCATAACCCATCCCAATCCAATCGTTGGATGGGTCTTGAGTTCTCTGTGCGTCCTCGGTGTTCTTTGTGTCTCTGTGGTGAGCCCTGGGATAAGCATTATCCACCACAGAGACACAGGGACCTCAGAGATTACACAGAGAAACTCAGGACTCAGTACTCAGGACTCAGGACTCAGCACTCAGGACTTCTCCGCTTGCGCGCATCCACTCACTGTCATTAATCTGTTGCTCATGGACTGGAAGAATAATTTGATCGACGATAGAGCCGGCATTCGTGAACTGCTTCTTAACACTAAGACTATCGCGGTGCTCGGCATCAAAACCGAAGCGCAGTCGCATCAACCCGCTTTCTACGTCCCAAGGTATATGCACGCCGCCGGTTTCAAAATTATTCCAGTGCCGGTTTATTACCCCGAAGTCACTCAAATTCTCGGGGAGCCTGTCTATCGAACAGTTGCAGATATACCTGTTGACGTTGACCTCGTAAACATCTTTCGACGGCCCAACGATGTTTCCGCACACGTTGAAGACGTCCTCGCTAAAAACCCGAAAGCAGTTTGGATGCAATCGGGCATCAGCAATGCACAGGCGGCCGAAAAGTTCGCGCGTGCCGGCATCAAGGTGGTCCAGGATCGTTGTCTGATGGTCGAACACCGTTACATCTAATAATCTTCCCGCTCGTTTCCATTGGAGGCACAGATGAATCGTTATCTTTGCACGGGTCTCGTCGTCTTGTTGTTTGCGTCCGCCGTAAACGCTCAGACAGCGCCTGACGCCGGTGAACTGACAAAACTTCTAAACGATTTTTTATGGGGCGCATCACGAAACGACGCGGAGATGCACGACCGGTTCTGGGCGGAGGAGCTGATTTATACAGGTTCGAGCGGCCGCCGCGTTACCAAGGCCGACATTATGAAGGACGTTCGTTCGTCGCCGACATTGGTTCGGGGCGAAAAGACGACGTACACGGCCGAAGATGTTCGCATTCAGCAGTATGGCGACACAGCCATAGTTGCATTCCGGCTCGTCGGAAAAGTTGAGAAAGGAAACGAGACGCAGGTCACCAACTATCTCAACAGCGGGACCTTCCTGAAACGCAAAGGCAAATGGCAAGTTGTAAATTGGCAGGCCACGCGATTGCCGCGGGCCGATGCTGACGTGTTGAAGGAGGTAGCGAGCGTTGAGTCCGCGATTCACCGCGCGACGCTCGCGTCTGACGTTGACACGTTGGAACGGCTACTGGACGAAAGCTTCATATGGACGCAACGAGACGGTGCGCAAATGACGCGGCAAAAGCTTCTGGATGGTCTGCGGAGCGGGCAGTTGAAATACACAAGTCTGGAAAACAACAACGTCAAAGTTACGGCGTATGGCGACACTGCGATCGTGCGAGGTGTGACTGTTCGGCAGCGTTCTGCAATTCCCGGCAGCACCGGGGCGAGCGACGCGAGTCCGTTTACCGCCTATTACACATTGACCTTCATCAATAAGGGCGGCGACTGGAAAGCGGTGGCAATGCACAGCAGCAGGCAGTGAGGCAGGACGCAGGAGCAGGAGGCAGGCGCAGGCGCAGAGGTGGCAAGTGGCAAGTGGGAGTCGGCAATAGATGGACCCGTAGCGTCCCGTTGAAGTTAACTCAGCCTTTCAAGGCCGGGATCGGAGGGGAACGGCGATATGCAGATCATAGGCCGGTCGGCGAAAGAGGCGCTGACGCCCGCGCTGTGAAGCAGTCTTAACGTTAACGCCTTCGGCGAACGGATTTCTTTGCAGCCTTTGATTTCGACTTGCCGGACGCTTTCGCACTCTGTCGCTGCTTCGCGGCTTTCGCCGGTTTGGCAGCGCGCGCTGGAGTAGCTACCGTTGCCGCCTTCGCGGCATTGTGGCCGAGCGAGGCGCTGATCAAGTCTTCTTTCGGACGTGCTCCGTCTACGAACGCGAACACGTGGTAGTGATCGCGATTCTCGCGCAATACTTCAATGCGTCCAGCATCTTTTAACTGCGCGAGATGGCTCATCACGTGGGCCTGTTCGGCCGCCGTCATGTAGCGGTAGTAGATGTCAAAGGCGAGACCGGTGGAATGCGGAGGCGTCTCAATCCGCGTTGCATTCGGGTTCACTTTACTAAGCGCGTGCTGGTATTCGTCCGGCCTTACCAACGATGTGATCGGCAGCGGCCGCTGAAACTTTTGGCTGTAGGATTCAGCAATCTCTTCCATTACTTTCAGGGCCTCCGGACGCAGCGAGCTGAGAATGCGAACCTTTAACTCTCTCCGTTCATTCGCGTCCGCGATGTCAAAATCACGATCCGGAAAACTCTTCCCCAGACCACGTAACGAGGCGTGTGCGTCAAACAACTCCTGACGTGCTTGTGCATCGCCGTAGTTGCGATCGAGTTGTTGTTTTTCTTCGCGCAGTGCTTTTAGCGACTTCTCAAAACCATTTATCTGTGCCTTCAGCTTATTTCGTTTGGCGCGTTCCCGTTTGCCCGCGCCTGCCAGCTCATGCTTAACAGTCGCGAGCGACTTCTCGGTTGTCGCGGCCGAGGCAGCAAGCCGCTCGTATTCTCGTTTGAGGCCGGCCTCATCGTAGACGCTGATGCTCTTGCCATTTTCATAACGCGTGAACGGATCCTTTCCAGCGTTACCGCCGACACCAAACAGCACGTAGTTTTCGGTGACTGGCTTAACCGTTACAAACTCGCCGCGATTAATCATCGCCGCCAGCTCAACCAGGTCCTCGGGAGTCTTGAGCGTGTGCTGCCGCCATTCCGCTACTTGCACGGCGAGAAAACGGCGCGTGTCGCTGTAGTGTCTGAGCTGCGATGGGATCTCGATTTTGGCTTGTTTGCCGGTAGGCTCCCCGCGGTCTTCCTTAATCTTTTCAATGGCGCGCGTCCACGGGTTGACCTCAGCAGCGCGCACAAGGGTCGGCAACGATAAAACGCTGTTACGGCGCGAGCGGTCGGAATGGGGAAGCAGGAAAAACGATGCGGCCCCGATGATAATTAGGCTGGTGAGTAAGAGTGCCGAATGTCGCTTGATACGCTTCAAATTCATAACCCGCCCTTTGCGCGATTGATTCCGCAGTGAAAAACGTCTGGTTTAGATGCAGTGATCAGTCAAAAAGAAAAGCTCAACGGGACCGGTTAAAAGCGGCACTCACAGCCTCGTCAAGCTTTCACACATATGATGATCGAATGGGCGAAAATGTACGCTCGGTGGAGGGGAAAAATGCAGGCCACGGACGCGTAGCGTCCACATGAATTTAGCCCGGCGTTTCAACGCCGGGATCAAAAGGACACAACCGCACGCGGTCGCGTCAGCGATCGCTTGAATCATCCCCAAACGTATCGTTCGTCATACTCAATCCCATATGCGCGCAGGAAATCGATATATTCTTCTTGAAAGGTTTTTCTCTTGTGATGTTCGCGTTGGTTTTGAATGTATCGGATAACCTCGGGGAGATTGGAACGGCTCACCGAAAACGCACCATATCCGTCCTGCCAGGCAAACCGTCGCAGGTCTCTAAAGGTTTCATGAATCCATCGCGACGACTCTCCTTTTAATAGCTGAGCAATCCGGGAAGGAGCATTCGTCGGAGGTGACGTGATTAGGGCGTGAATATGATCTTCGATTCCACCAATCTGAAGTGCCGTCATTCCATGCTGGCGCGCAATCCCGCCCAGGAACTTCCAAATACGCAGTTCGATCTTTTGGCTTATCCATGGTTGGCGGTTTTTAGTGGAGAAGATCAAGTGATAATGCAGTGACGTATACGTGTTCGCCATAATTGTTCTCGGCGTCGGTGCTGAAAACAATCGCGAGTTTGCCTGATAAAGTGTTGTCGAGTGAAGGTGGAAATGGAATTAGCTAGAGTCGAGAACTAGCAAGAACTTCGGCATGCGAATACTTCAGGCGGTCGCTGACGCGACCGCGTATTGTTGTACGATTCCGATCCCGGCCTTGAAAGGCCGGGCTAAACTCAAACGGACGCTACGCGTCCTTCAAAACCGGAAAGGAGCAGGTCAATGGTCGTTCAGCTTTCCTGACCAGATGCGGTTATAATCCTGCGCCCCCTCCACCACTACTGTTCGCTATAACGAAAGGTAGAATAATGCTCGATAAGTTGTCGCGCGTTTACATTCCGCTCTTCTTAGTCGCTGCTGCTCTGTTAGTCGCCAGCTGTAATTCAGTCACAAACACGAACACGAATACTGCTAACCAAAACTCAAGTCCGGCTGCTGCCAGTCAGAGTCCCCCGGCTTCAAGCAATGCAACGCCCGGCGCCAAACTGAACATCAACACGGCATCATCTGCGGATTTTCTTCGCGCTATTCCGAATCTAGGCAATAGAATGGTGCACGAGTTTGAGGAGTACCGCCCGTACAACAGCATTCTCCAGTTCAGAAAAGAGATCGGAAAGTACGTCGATCAGAATAAGGTAGCTGAGTACGAGAAATACATTTTTGTCCCGATCGATGAGAATCAGAGCGACGCCGCGACGCTTCAGCAGATTCCAGGTCTTGACGCTAATGAAGCTCAGGAATTAATTGCGGGACGCCCGTACGCCTCGCGCGAAGCCTTTCTGGCGAAACTCGCCGAGAAGATCTCGGCACCTGATCTCGCGACGGCGCGCAACTACTTGATTCAACGATGAGCGCGGAAGAAGTTTTACAGCAACTGCGACGGTTTCTACTGGCGCTATCGATCCTGCTGTTTATGGGATCGCTGACCGAGCTGTGGCTTGTGGGCCATACCGAAGACACCATTCAGTGGTTGCCGTTTGCTTTATCGGTTGGAGGTGCAATCGTCTCAGCGTTGTTCTACCTGCGACCTGGCAAAGGCACATCGCGCGCGTTAAGAGTTTGGATGGCGCTGGTAATCCTCGGGACTCTCCTCGGAATTTATCTACACGTCGAGGGAAATTTTTATTTCGAGCGCGAGATTGCTCCGCGAGCTCCTACCGAGGAACTCTTGTGGAAAGCGCTCGAGGGTGGGAATCCTCTGTTGGCGCCGGGCATTCTGGCGGTAGCCGGAATTCTGGCAATCGCCGCGACATATCGTCATGAGATAGCCGGCGCCACCAGGACAACTTCGTCAGTCGGATCAGAAACCTGAGCGAGTAATGAGACGCGAGTTTGATCGCCGTTCATTTCTGGGCGCCATGTTCGCGGCCGGCGCGACGGCGGCGTTGACCCGCGTCGGCTACGCCGGCGAAATAGCGTCGCTTCAGGGAGCCAGGCAGTTTGCTCGCGTAAAAGTCGCGCGCAACCGGATCATACGCACTGTTGTCGGTCTGCGGCCGTTTCGTTCAGAGGGTTTCGTCGTCGCAGCGGAACGGCTCGGGCGCAAACTCTTAGTTCACAATTACGGACATGGCGGCGCCGGCGTCACGCTTTCGTGGGGAACGGCATCGCTCGCCATTGATCTTGCAAGAGACTTCATCCAAACCGCGTCCACCGCACGCCCTCTTCGAAGTGGAACGCAACGATCCTTGAATTTCGCCGTGCTGGGTTGCGGTGTGAGCGGCCTAACAACCGCGCGATTGCTTCAGCGACAGTTTCAGGGACCTGCGACCACGATCACAATCTACGCGAAGGCGTTACCACCCAACACGACCTCAAATATCGCCGGCGCCTGGTGGTCTCCAACTTCTGTTTACGACGCGCGGCGTATTACCAGCCAATTCACGGAGCAGTTTCGCCGAGCGTGCCGGATCTCCAATCGGGCGTTTCAGGAGCTCGTTGGTCCTGAGTACGGTGTCAGATGGATCGACACTTTGGAATTATTTCAGGATGAGTCGTCAATCCAGCGCGAGATAACCGGCGGAAACGATCTGTACGCACAGATCGAGGTCCATCGCGATCCCAATACCTATTTTGGTTTTCCCATCGCTCGCCAGTTCAGCTCGATGTTGATTGAGCCGCATACATATCTTCGCGCCCTCATGAGGGACTTCTACACAGCCGGAGGCAAAATCGTCATTCGTGAATTTCAGAATCGCGATGAGATTGCGCGATTACGCGAGCACGTTGTTTTCAACTGTACGGGCCTCGGCGCCCGAACACTTGTAAACGACGAGCGGCTCAGACCTATGCGTGGTCAATTGGAGATACTGCTGCCGCAGCCGGAAGTGGATTACTGCTACCTGGCAGGTGGCCTGTACATGTTTCCACGGCGCGACGGGATTGTTTTGGGAGGCACGTGGGACCGCGACGACTGGTCATTGGAACCAAACCCGGAACATACGGCGGAGATTATCGAGGGACATTCGGAGATGATGCAGCATAGATCATAAGTGGGGCGGCTCCGCAAAACCATTTCTCATATCTCATTTGTCATTTCTCGCTTGTCAGTTTTCGGCGAACGTGGTTTTGTTTTGCCGCGTTCACGCGGCTCCAGTTTATTGAGCAGCGAAGCGGCCCAATGGTCTCTCAAGTGCGAAAATCTCACAGTCGGGAAGAGGGGCTTGCCCCCGCGTATTCCAAGTTGAATATGGTGGCGGGCGCAAGCGCCTCTTCCCAACCCTGAGCTTACCCCTATGACTATGCCATCTTGCCTGATTAACCCTGCTTCGCTTTCAGCTCGGTAAGTTGCTTTTCCAACTGGTCGATCTCACCCTGAACTCCCTGCTTAAATTCCGGATTCGTGAGTGTCGCGAGCGACTTCTTCAACGCCATCAAACGTGCAACGATCAACGCCTGATCCGCAGGAACAGCGACGTCGGGAGTGACGCCGGTTCCCTCCCAGTTCGTTTTGGTAATCGGGTTGATTGCGCGGCCAGTAGGTATGAAGGCCGAGAAGTGTTCATGCAAGCGATGCATACCCCCGGGATGCGCTCCGCCACCGGTCGTCTCACCAATTATGGTCGCGCGCTTCAAGTTCTTCAGGTTGTATGTAAACTCCTCCGCGCCCGAGAACGTACGCTTGCTGGTCAAGACATAAACGTCTTTATTCAAGAATCGCTTACCGCTCACGTCCTTCTTCGTCCAAAACTCTTGTGTGCGGTTTCCCTCTCTCCAGTAAAGATCATTTAAGTGAACAGGTTCCGGACCAAACAAGTAGGAAGAGATCAGCGCCACCATTTCCGGATTGCCCCCGCCATTGTTACGCAAATCGATGATCAACGTGTCGGTCGATGAAAGAAAATTCATCGCTGACGCAACTGTGTCAGCACCTGCCTCGGCATCAAAGAACCCCCAGAATTCGAGATAGCCAATATTTCCACGCATTCGCTCTACCTTATTGAACCCGTGATTCATCCAGGTTAATTCGCGCCGATTCTCTTCACGTTCTTCTGCTGTGGGTTCGCGCCGCTCACCTCGCACGGGAATGGGTTGATGTGAATAGCGAACGCGAAGGTGCTTGTCTTTGCTGATGGCTTGCAGGTCTTTCGTTAGCGTCTCGGCAAAACTTCGCGCGCTCGTGATCTGGTCATACTCTTTCTTCGCGACACGTTCTTGTATGGCCACTTCCATCTTTTTTGCGACTTCCGGAAAGACGTATGAATCGTTAAGTCGCTTCAGGACCGAATTGATGACCTCTGTTCGCGTCGCGGCGTCGATTGTCCCGTCAGGCGGCGCCGATTGTTGCGCGACAGCAACGACCGACAAAGTGAGACAAAAGAGAAATGCACAGAGCATTTGTTTTGGCGTGAATAATTTGAGCATGAGTATCCCTTTCGTTAACTTAGAAGTATTTTTAAGTCCGCGTAGCGGACGGTTGAAACTAGCCCAGCACTGAAGTGCTGGGCTACTTTCAAGCGTCGGCTTCGCCGACTTTGGTGCCCAATCCGTGAAGCAACAAGTCTGCGACCGCTGCAGCGCGCGCTTCAACGTCGTTGCGCTCTCCCAATTCAGCAGTGCTGAGGCTGTAAGGAAGTAACCCATTTGTTGCTATCAGGAGGGAATGCGCCACGGTTTCGGTGTTGTCGAAATCAAATTCGCCTATTTCCTTACCTTCGTTCAGCACATGCGCAAAGATCTCCGCTTCTTCCTGGAAGTAGCGGGCACGTCGCGACAACAAGCCGGCACGAAGCGCGGACAAGACATCATTCAAGCTCTGCGTGTAGTGCTGGATGCTGTCAAAGCGAAAGAGGACACGAGTGAGCAACATCTCGCGCAGCCGATCACTTGCACTGCCGTCGGCGCGAACGATTGCCCAGAGACGCTCCTTTAGTCGTTCCACTATCCGGTCGATATGTGAAAGTACGACTTCCTCTTTGCTGCTGAAGTGAAGGTAGATAGTTCCCTTGCCCACGCCGGCTTCAGACGCGATGTCGTCGACAGTCATCTTCCGATAGCCATACCGGGCCAGGAGTGTGTCTGTCGCATCGAGGATCGCCTCACGAACGTCAAGACGCGTTAAAACTTGGGCCATTTAAGGGATGGACTCCTGACCAGATACGGATTTCAGTCACTAACACGCGGAATGCAGCTAATAAGTTCCGGTTTTTTGATGCCAAAGCGTGATGAGCCATGTGGAAGTTCGGCTTTGCCGCCGGATGTGCGGCGGTGGCTACGCCCCGCCGTAGACCTGCTCCTCAATTTTCTGGGGCTTTGCCCTTGGTGCGACCTTTCGCCAATAGATCAGCAAGGCCGAACCGAACCAAGGGCACAGCCCTGAATAAATCGGCCGCTGTCGGCGGGGCAGAGCCCCGCCGCACATCCGGCGGCAAAGCCGAACGCGTCAACGCACTTGAGCAAGGTAGATTTTGCAGTGAGCTTTTGAAGGCGGATTGACGAGTCCCCCGCACTCCAAAAAGAAAAGGCGCGACGGGATTTTTCCCGCCGCGCCTTCTTGAGTTAAGTCTTACTGTTTGTTATTGGACAGTCACATCGTCCACGCGGAATGACGTGGGCAATGTAATGTCGTTAGTTCCGCGGAATTGAATACGCACGGTTTGCCCGGCAAACGCATTGAGGCTGTAGGGTCCCCTCAGTACGTACACGCCGGCGGTGCCACTATTCACGTTGCTGAACGTTGCGAGTGTCGCCAGCAACGTTCCCGAAGTGCTTCTGATCTCAATAAAGAGCTGGTCATAGATGGTTCCCGGAGCCTCGCTGGTCGTGATATTCAACCAGAAGTCGAGATTCCCACCACCACTCGGGACCGTGACAGTCTGGTACAGAGTACCGCTACTGCTGTTCACTCCATTGATGATCATGTAAGCGATGCCGCTGTGCGGATAAGCACCTGTGCTTCGTGTCACCTGACCCGAGACGATCCACGGCGTGGTGCCGCTCTCGAATCCTGGATTCACGATCAAGTTTGTGCCGCCGCCAGTTCCTGCCTGCGTCACCGTAAACGTCTGACCGGCAATAGTCATCGTGCCGTTGCGCGACGACGAGCCGGTATTGCTGGCAACCGAGTAACCGACAGTTCCGTTACCCGATCCACTGCTACCAGATGTAATAGTGACGAAGCTACTGTTGCTGGTCGCCGTCCACGCACAGCCAGCGCCTGCCGTAACGGATACACTTCCCGTTCCGCCACTCGCCGCAAAGCTTGCGCTCGTCGGGTTGATGGAGAACGTGCATGTTCCACCGCAATCTGACGGAAGGTCAGTCGCTGCCACGTGTGTCGTGCCATCGTTGCCAACAGCCGACACGCCCATGCCGTGACGTGCAAACACAGTCCAGATGGCGCAACGATTTGCGCCGCCATTTAAGTTTTGATCGGCTTGAAGAATGCCGTCACGCGCGTTCAAAAAGGACGGACGCGTCGGCGTAAACTTCATGCCATTCAACACCAGCAGGTTAGTAGTTGATGCGCCAAGTTGTGTGCGCAAATCCCACAGCGTGGCCGCCCAAACCTCACCATCACGGTGGACCTGGCAACCACCCGCACAGACATCAGCGTAAGAGTCGTGAACGGTGTTCGCTGGAACCGAATATGCGGCCCTGCGAATGCCGATTGAGTTGTTCATTACATACTCACCGACAGCGCCGTCGCCGTTAAGTGTAACGGCCCAGTAATCGGACCATCCCTCACCCATTGCGCCTGACTGCGTGCCGCTGAGCGCTGTGCTGCCGTTGCCAATCAGCCGGTTGGAAATGCCGTGACCGTATTCGTGAAATACGACGTCTGCATCGACCGAACTGTCGCGATCGGGACTCGGAGCGGTGAACAGGTACTGTTGCATCCGCGGCCGGGAACCGTCGGGCGGCGTGGCAAAGTTTGCATTGTTGGTTCCCGAGCCGTCTTGTGCTTCCGCTCGAACCGAATCGTTGCCTGTGCCGCCGCGCCCGAAATTGTTCGTTTGGAAGTTGCGCGCTGTCTCCGTAAACCCGAGGGTGTAGGAGAAATCGTGCATGACGTTGTTGTAGTAGAAGAGATTTGTCACCACCGCGGCCTGTTGAGTGCGCGGGTCGACCGTAGTTGAAAACGGAAACGTGAAATTCTGATTCGAGGCGAAGGCATGGCCATTCGATAGACCGGTGCCGTTGTTCGCGTCGGGAATGTTATCCGCATTCGTATCAAGATAAGCTTCGGCGTTGTTACCGGTGGTCACCGTCGATGTTCCCATCCAGCCGGCACTCGTGTTGATGGTGGTGTCACCAACAAACGACAGGAGCTGCCGCGCGCCATGAATCGGGCTTTCGGTGTAAACCGTTCCCTGCGCTTGATCTACATACAAATTGTGACGCAGCAACAGCCGGCCATTCTGCGCATCGACGAGTGTCTCGTACCACTCGTCTGGTCCAACTTCGACGTAAATGTGCCACGCCAGTTGAGCTGAATCCTTGATTCGAATGACAGTCAACTCAGAAATGATGTCCTCGAAGTTTGGATCCAATGGGTTGGCGTATTTAGCTGCATCTGCCTTTGAGGACCTTCCATGAGTTTGCGCGAAAGACGGGGCAACATCGCGGCCGGCATATCCAAAGGCCTTAGCTATTGCCTCTTCCTCCGTCAGGTTTGACTTGAGTTTTACTGGCTGTCCGTCGATGAGAAATCCCTCCCGGACCGAGAGGACCTCACCATTTCGGTTTACGGCAACGCGGACCTCTCCTTCAAACACTTTGTAGCCGCCCTGTGTTTGAAAGTAATCGAGAAACACTGTCCCGCGGTCATCGTCTTCCTTCGTTAACAGCAGATTTTCTACTTCGGCTGCGGAGAGCGTAAAAAGCTGACCGTTGCGTTTCAGGAATTTGCGCGCGATGTTGTCTGCGGTGTCGGATTGAGGCTCAGAGAGGGTGTCACCGTCTATGAAGAAATGCTTCATCGAGCCGGTCTCCTGGGCGATGACTCGCAGGTTTTGTGCGGCGTCTGGTTTGCCTTTCGCGCGGAATTCATCAACCGCCGCCAGCTTCGCCCGCACCTTTTCATTTTGTGCCGCCTTCGCTTTGCCCGCAGGCGTTACAAGTTCGTAGTCTTCAAACTCGCCCCGGCCTTCGAGGCGAATGTCGTAGTTCGGTAGTCCGCGACGCTGCGAAGAAGCACCGCCGTCCTGACGGAGCGTGAGAGCAGCGTCAGATTTCGTAAATGGAAATATCGCTGCGGCCATTAATGCGAGGCCCAGCAACCCTAAGAGCAATCTAGTGCGCATTCGTTCTGCCTCCGTATTCGTTTGGGGTTAGGCAACAGCTCGCCTGCTGTTCAGTTTAATCAGCACTCAGTAAATCGGTACTCAGCACTTAACAAGTGATGTGGTCAGGTGAGAAATGCCCTAACGTGTTCTTTGTTTGGAACCATAAACAACTTCAGCGCGCGCTTTGATGAGGTCAAACATTTGTCTTACCGAGAATCTTGTCGGTGCTGAAGCCGTAACGATCCACGAGTTGCCGAACCACGGTCGCGTGACGTGGCTGAGAATCTATTCAACTGGGCTACTGAGCATGGGCGTCAGAGGAACTGCCGCCCGGGAGTTGGGGGAGGGAGAAATTAGCAAATTCACTTTCAGAAGTAAACCGCAGATTTGGATACATTAGTGTTGCGACAAGGTGATGGTGGTGATGAATCACGCGAGTCACAGCACCAACACAATCATCGCTCGCGTCCGCCTTTCCGGACTCTCCAAGCTGCCACGAGCAGGCAACCTGATTCTCGACACATTGCAGCAAACCGTGGTAAAAGGCGGCAATACTCGAAAATACTGTCACCTTCAAGGCTCACCATGGCATCACGCAGATTCTTTTTATCAAGTTGTTACCTAATCCTGCCGATGTGGATTTTGGTCGTAGTCGCATTCACCGCGACGGCTCAGGTGCCGATTCCCAGGCAAACGACGACAGATTCAACGCGACCTGCGGACGGAAAGCGTTCCACTATTCGAGGTCGCGTGGTTTATGACGATAACGGAAAGCCGCTCCGCCGAGTTGAGGTCCGGCTTTACGACCCGGCGAGCCAGAGTGGCCGACACCTGATGGATTGGACAGACGGACGCGGTTATTTCCTGGTGAAGAACGTGCCTTCGGGCAAATACTTTGTAAACGTTAACGGTCCCGGAACCATCCGGTCGTTCAACTTTGACTCGCAAAATCAGCCTTCGGTCGCTGTCGATGGCAGGTCAGACGGGGAGATTACGGTTCGTGTCAAGAGAGGTGGCGCCATTTCCGGAAAAATCACGTATGCGGACGGCGATCCGGTGCTCAACGCGTCCCTTCGAATCATGCGAAGACAGGATGGAAAGTGGCATGACAACCGTCAATACACCGATCATTGTGTCACGGACGACAGAGGAATGTATCGCATCTCCGGTCTTGAGCCTGGAGAGTACGTGGTTGGCGCATCAGAAATGAAGACGGCAGTCGAAGTGATGGCTCGCGACGATCCCGATGGAGGAAATTTCTTAACTAATGCCACGTTGACTACCGCGTATTATGGCGGCACCTCAAATATCGCCACCGCTACCGTCGTCTTAGTCCGCGCCGGCGCGGAAGAGGCTGACATAAACATCACATTCCCAGAGCGTGCGCTGCGGGCAGTTTCGGGAATTGTGCTTCTCCGGCCGGACAGTCGACCAGTAGAACGGGCGCGCCTAAGTCTTTACCGAAAAGAAGAGGGAGCACCATTCAATTCAGAGCAAGAGTCACCGGTCACCAACTCTGACGAACAGGGGCGCTTTACGTTCGATGAGGTCCCAGACGGGAATTACACCTTGATGGTGAGTCCACCACACTCGTACGAGCGTTACAATGATCAATCCTCCCCTTTACCTCCTGATAACTCTACCAAGTTTGTTAATAGGAACATCGAACTCAGTATCGCCGGTTCAGATGTGGTTGATATCGTTGTCGAAGTATCCAAAGGCGGTCGCATCTCAGGGACCGTTGCGCTAGATGGCGGCAAGCCGCTCTAACTATGAAATGTTGCGCACGCGAATTGCGAGCGGGCAGCGCGTCGTGCTTCAGCCAGGCGAGAATACTCTTGAATTGATCGTGCCCGGGGAGAAGTGAATGTCCACTGAACCAAACAAAATCATTTACTCGATGGTCGGCGTCAGCAAGTTTTACGACAAGAAGCCGATCCTGAAAGACATCTACCTCTCTTATTTCTACGGCGCCAAGATTGGCGTTATTGGACTGAACGGCTCAGGCAAATCCTCGTTGCTTCGCATACTCGCCGGAGTCGATAAAGACTTCAACGGTGAGACTGTAATCTCGCCCGGGTTCACGGTTGGATTTTTGGAACAAGAGCCTCTCATCGACGACTCACGCACAGTTCGTGAGGTCGTTGAGGAAGCAGTGAAAGAGACTGTCGCTCTTTTCAAAGAGTTTGAAGAGATTAATGCGAAGTTTGGCGAAGAGATGAGCGGGGACGAAATGGAGGCGCTGCTCGAACGTCAGGGAGTGGTGCAGGAAAAACTTGACGCCCTCGACGCCTGGGATCTCGACTCGCGCCTGGAAATGGCGATGGATGCGTTGAGGTGTCCACCGCCGGACACACCGGTGAAAGTGTTGTCCGGGGGCGAACGACGACGAGTCGCTTTATGCCGCCTGCTGTTACAAAAGCCCGACATTCTTTTGCTTGACGAACCGACAAACCATCTCGACGCGGAGTCAGTCGCATGGCTGGAGCACCACCTGCAAAGTTATCCGGGAACAATTATCGCGGTGACACACGACCGTTATTTTCTCGACAACGTTGCCGGTTGGATTCTGGAGCTGGATCGAGGCGCTGGAATTCCGTGGAAAGGAAACTACACCTCGTGGTTGGAACAGAAACAGGAACGTCTGCGACGCGAGGAAAAGTCAGAAAGCGACCGGCAGCGGACGCTGCAGCGTGAACTCGAATGGATTCGCATGTCGCCGAAGGCCCGGCATGCCAAAGGCAAAGCACGTATCAACTCCTATGAGGAATTGCTGAAACAGGATTCGGAAAAGCGTCGTGAAGATCTGGAGATTCACATTCCCGCCGGTCCACGTCTTGGTAATGTCGTAATTGAAGCAGATGATGTGGCCAAGAGTTATGGCGACCGTCTATTGATGGAGCACATGACGTTCAAATTGCCACCGGGCGGCATTGTCGGAGTTATTGGTCCTAACGGCGCGGGCAAGACCACACTCTTTCGGATGATCAGCGAGGAAGAGAAACCGGATACAGGCAGCATTCGCAAAGGTGAGACTGTCGTGCTCGCGTATGTGGATCAAAGCCGCGCGCTCGATTCAAACAAATCAATTTGGGAAGAGATTACCGGCGGCTCGGACCAATTGAAGTTGGGGACGCGGGAAGTGAACAGCCGCGCTTACGTCGCTCGATTTAACTTTTCGGGTTCTGACCAACAAAAGAAGGTTGGAGCGCTGTCGGGCGGGGAGCGCAACCGGGTCCACCTGGCGAAGATGCTGAAGGAAGGCGCTAACGTGTTGTTGCTTGACGAGCCAACGAACGATCTCGACGTCAACACATTACGGGCGCTCGAAGAAGCTCTGGAAAATTTTGCCGGGTGCGCTGTAGTTATCTCGCATGATCGCTGGTTCCTCGATCGAATTGCGACCCACATACTCGCCTTCGAAGGCGATAGCAGCGTGACGTGGTTCGAGGGCAACTATTCAGACTACGAATCTGACCGCAAAGAACGTCTCGGCGCCGCTGCCGATCAACCTCATCGCATAAAGTACCGACAACTCACCCGCACATAGTTCAGCTTCTGGAGAGCCCAAAGATCCACTAAATCAAGAAAACACTCGAACGGTTTTCTTCGTGAAGACTCGTCTCCGATCGTGGATCGTTGCCGTATTTCTATTCCAAATCGTGCATGGCAGTGTCACATGGTCTGCGCCCGCCAAAGACTTCCGTGAGTTGCTCCGTCTTCTCCACAAATAGCGAGGTTTTTACCTCAATTGATCCACATTAGGTGCTGGCACAGTCGTTGCTAAATGTACTGCGTGAGCGCGTCAGGCACTGCGGCGGTTAGCAGCGGCGACGCGCTGAACAGTGTAGGCGAGCCGGAATTGCACGTCGCGCATGACGCGCCGTTGTTGAGACGGAGACGAGACATGAAGAACAACCAGTTAACTTCAAAACTTTTTACAGGGTTCCTGGTCGTCTCGATGCTAATCGCGTCGAGCTTAGTTGCCGCGGCACAAACGAAACGCAACCCACGTCTTCGGCGGAGTCGTGCAAAGGTTGTGCGTCCCGTCGCACCACGGACCGTTTATTACACGGTTCCCGCCAACACTGTCTTGCAGGTCCGCATGAATCAAATGATCACTTCGGAAACCGCGCGCGTAGGTGATCAATTTACGACTACGCTGATGCTTCCTGTTTACGCGAGTGGTATTGAAATTATTCCAGCGGGCAGCGAAGTGGTGGGTCGCGTAATGACCGTGGACCGCGCTTCTCGCAAGAGTAAGGCTGGCTCGATCGGCGTCCACTTCGTGTCATTGAGATTACCAACAGGCATTGCGCGGGCAATAAATGGCGATCTAACAGATGTTGTGACTGACAACGTCAATGCCGACAACGAAGGGGAAGTGAGCGGCCGTTCGGCGACCAAACGGAATGTTGTCTTCATCGGTGGCGGCGCAGCGACAGGTGCCTTAATCGGCGCGATTGCCGGCGGTGGAAAAGGTGCAGGCATCGGCGCTGGTGTTGGCGCAGGACTCGGTGTTGCAGGCGCGCTGTTCTCTAAGGGCCATGAAGCGGTCGTCGAGTCGGGGACAGAGTTTGGAGTAATCCTGAACCAGTCGGTGTCTTTACCGGCGGCTAACGTTAGGTAGTTTTTTCAAGTCGCAAGCTGGGCCACGACCTTCAAGTCGACTTACGTATGGACAGCTTGCGTTAGGAATCGGATGGCCCTCGCGGTTGTCCGGTGCGGAGGGGGCCCGTTGGCGAAGGGGAGAGCGCTGACGGGCGCCCGTGTTTTTAATGCCGGAAAGTTACGACTTGTTGGGGACGCGAGGATTTAACCCGCCGCTTCCCGGCGTTTAGTATTGGCAAGACGCGAATAGTCAGGGTTCAAATACACCAGCCGGCCACCGACGATGGTCGCAACCGCCGCGCCGGTCATTCGTCGCCCATTAAACGGAGTGTTGCGGCTTTTTGACTTCGAGTTTTTTACGTCAAACGTCCATTCGCACGCCGGATCTAGAATCGTTATGTCGGCGTGTGAGTTTTCGCTTAGGCCGCCTCGGTGAGACAGATTGAAAATCCGGGCTGGATTAGTTGCACACAAGGCTACTAGCCTTTGCAGGTCGATAACGCCCTGATTCACAAGGTCGAAAGCCAGGCCCACCGCCGTTTCCAGTCCGGTAATTCCGAACGGCGCTCGATCAAACTCCAACAATTTTTCGTCAGCATGGTGTGGCGCGTGATCAGTTGCAATTGCGTCGATCGTACCGTCACGAAGTCCCTCAAGTATTGCTTCCACATGGTCTCTACTACGCAACGGAGGACTCATCTTGGTATTTGTGTCGTAATCAGCCACATCCTCGTCGGTTAAGGTCCAATGGTGCGGCGCTACCTCGCACGTGACTCGCAAGCCCATATCCTTCGCGCGACGCACTGCTTCAATTGCCCCGCGTGTCGAAATATGTGCGATATGAACGGCGGCCCCTGTGAGTTTTGCCAGCACACAATCGCGGATGACGTGAACGTCTTCGGCAGCGGCCGGCATTCCTTTCAAGCCGAGGATGAGCGACCAGCGTCCCTCGTGCATTGCGCCGCCCGCAGCCAATGTCGGATCCTGGCAATGGTCCACGACGGGAAGATCGAAACCGCGAGCGTATTCCATAGCCCGGCGCATGGTTCCCGCGTCTGCGACAGGCCGGCCATCGTCCGACACCGCGACGATGCCCGCCGCCTTCATTTCGCCCATCTCCGACAGTTGTCCGCCCGCTGACCCTTTCGTCAGAGCTCCAATCGGAAACACGTTGGCCATTTGCGCACGCTGCGCCTGTTCAATCACGAAGCGAGTTACTGCAGCGCTGTCGTTCACGGGATCGGTGTTGGGCATCGCGCAGATGCTGGCCCATCCACCGGCCACTGCTGCCGTGGCTCCCGATGCAATCGTTTCTTTGTATTCAGCGCCCGGCTCTCGCAGGTGCGTGTGAAGATCGATAAATCCAGGGGCGACAACCAACCCGGTCGCATCCATTACCTCGACGTCTCGGGGCCGTTCTTCGCCGCGTTCAAGTACGCGACGAATGAAACCGTCTTCTATCAGCACGTCGCGTCCGGTATTAATTTCCTGCTCCGGATCTACGACGTAGCCGTTGATGATCAAAAGTTTCATGCGCGAAGAGTTTTCCTAGTGACCTTTTTCATCTATGTCCGCGCGGGTTCCACCCGCCAGGAGATACAGCACCGCCATGCGCACCGCGACGCCATTGGAGACTTGGTCGAGTATTAACGACCGACTGCCATCGGCGATCTCAGACGCGATTTCAACTCCGCGATTGATAGGACCGGGATGCATCACGATCGCGTCGGGCGCAGCGCGTTCCAGATGTTTCGGCTGGAGGCCGTAATGCACTGCATACTCGCGCATCGATGGCAGGAAAACCGAGTCCTGCCGCTCGCGCTGAATACGAAGGATCATCACCACATCGGCGCCGTCGATCGCGTCATCGATGCGTTTCTCGACGCGCAAACCATTGTCGACGAGTTCAACGAACTCGGGCGGTACGAGGGTTCCAGGACCTGCGACCGTTACAGTCGCGCCAAGTTTAGTCAGCAGATAAATGTTGGAACGCGCGACACGCGAATGCAGCACGTCACCGATGATCGCCACCTTCAAGCCCTCAATGCGGTGCTTGTATTCGCGAATCGTTAGGGCATCTAGTAAAGCTTGCGTCGGGTGTTCATGTGAACCATCGCCGGCATTGACGATGGGAGAATTGCCCATACGCGCGAGCTGCTGCGGCGCGCCGCCCATCGAGTGGCGCACGACAATGCAATCAGGCGACATCGCCTCGAGGTTCCGGGCCGTGTCGAGAAGCGTTTCACCTTTGCTGACGCTTGATGTTGAAACGCTGACGTTTACTGCGTCAGCGGAGAGTCGCTTGGCAGCGATCTCAAATGAGGTGCGCGTGCGCGTTGATGGCTCAAAGAAGAGGTTGATAACGGTGCGTCCGCGAAGGGCCGGGACTTTTTTGATTTCACGGCGCGACACGTCTCGAAACGTTTCAGCCGTGTCAAGCAAGTGAGTGATCTCACCTGCATCGAGCTCGCGAATACCTAATAAGTGTTTTCGGTTAAACATTCGTTGTCAGTAGTTGGTTGTTCGTGGTTGGTTGTTAGTTGCAACTGCGTGTTTACGTCGATTGAGTCTTAATGCGATTGCCAACCGTGCGCTCTACGATGGAGTTAAGGTAGGCGTTTACTGTTGGACCCAACTCATCAAGCATCGGTCTAAGAATTTCTGTCTGGGCCGCTGTTAAAAGATTGCGTCTATGCGCGCGCCGCAACCAATGTTTAGTTTCGTTTAAGGAACCTCTCGCCATTCGCACAAATCTCCGATTATCCAGGATCTTTCCTCTTCCAACTCCTTCGGCGATGTTGGCTCCAATGCTATCGGCAGCACGAACGAGTTGCTTTCCCACAGTATCTCGTTCGAAGTAATTCCACCGTACAACAATTTTCCATACCTCGTCAGCCAACTTTTCGGACAATCTGTAGACTCGAAGTTTTTCAAAGTTGGTCCTCTGCATGTCAAGACCTCCCAAGCGAAATCAACCTCTGACTTTGCCTGGCAAGTCTTCTACGCCGATAGAGGAAATGACAACCAACCACCAACTACTAACCAATTCCAAAACATACAAAAAAGCGGCCATTGCTGGCCGCTGTGATTCATCCCGTTTCTCCCGGAGGTCGCTCAACGATTACAACGCCTTCCTCTTCGTCAAACTCCTGAAGCATCACCTTGATAATCTCACTCTTTTTCGTCGGCACGAGCTTGCCGATGTAGTCTGCCTGAATCGGCAACTCGCGGTGTTCCTTGCCGCGGTCTATCAATACCGCCAACTGCACACGTCTCGGACGGCCGAAATCAATCAACTGATCCAGAGCAGCGCGAATCGTTCGTCCCGTGTAGAGCACATCGTCGATCAGAACGATGTTGCGACTTTCAATATCGCCCGGAAGGTCTGTGCGATTGACGATGGGTTTGGCGCCGACGGTGGAGAGGTCGTCGCGATAAAGTGTGATGTCGAGAATTCCCACGGGCGGGCGATCGCCCTCGAGGTCAGCGATCTTGTCGGCCATTCGTTCGGCGAGCGGTACACCGCGACGACGAATTCCTACCAGATAGAGATCACCGGCGCCGTGATTTTCCTCGACTATTTCAGACGCCAAACGAGCAAGCGCGCGATTGATTCGCGGACTGTCCATGATGCGCGCCTTCTCGATGAAATCCATCGAAGCGGATGGTAACAAGAAGCTGTTTGAGGTGACAAGTAACCGGCAATCGATCGCGCCTTGTCAGTCTTCCGACGCTCTGTTAGTCTCGCCTCACCGTTAGCCCGAGGAAAAACAGAGCTGACTGATGCTCTATCGCTCATTGCTGCGACCTCTACTTTTTCGCTTACCACCTGAGAAGGCGCACGAACTTGCGCTTCATTCGCTTTCCTTTTCTCCAAACATCACGCGGCGCTTATTTGGGGACCGTTACAGGCGCACGCCGTTTGGAAAACTTCGACGCTTCGGTTTGACGTTTCCAAACCCGGTTGGTCTGGCAGCTGGATTTGATAAAGACGGCATCGCGCTAGAGTCGCTAGCTTCGCTGGGCTTCGGGTTCATTGAAGCGGGCACAGTAACCTTTCATCCACAACCGGGGAATCCGAAGCCGCGTCTGTTCCGGCTTCCGCTCGATCGCGCCCTCATAAATCGAGCAGGTTTTAATAATCAAGGTGCCGCCGATTTCGCGAAACGAGTCTCAACGTTGAGATTGGATTGTCCTCTGGGAGTCAGCATCGGCAAGAGCAAAGCGGTTTCGCTGGACGATGCCGTTGACGATTACTTAAAAACGTTTGAGATGGTTTACCCGGTCGCTGACTACATCGCGGTAAACGTAAGTTCGCCCAACACTCCTCGCCTCCGCGAGTTGCAGCGCGGCGACCAACTGAGTGAGTTGTTACGAGCACTACAGCAACGCAATAAGGAGCTGGCGGAAAAGCATGATCGCTCGACAGATATGCCGTTGCTGCTAAAGCTATCTCCCGACCTTGAAACTGACGAGTTACATGCCGCTGTTGACGTTGCAACTGAGACAGGCATCGCAGCGTTGATTGCAACAAACACCACCACCTCGCGTTCAAAGCTGAAGACAAGCGAGCGCGCTATCCGCGCATACGGCGAAGGTGGACTAAGCGGCGCACCGCTAAAGTCTCGTGCACTGAGTGTGGTGGCGGCGATTCACGAGTGGACACACGGAACGTTACCGGTGATAGGTGTGGGCGGAATATTCAACGCAGAAGATGCCTGGGAAATGATCAGCGCGGGCGCAAGCCTGGTGCAAATTTACACCGGCTTCATTTACGAAGGACCTTCAATCGTCAGGGACATTAACGACGGACTACGACGGATAATTTCACGCGAGGGTTTTGTTTCGCTCGATGAAGCGGTAGGCTGTCGCGCGCGCGAATTTGCGTCACCGTAGTGTTTGATTATTCGCAGGCGGATACGGCCAGGGTTGTACATGACAGCAGCAAAGAACAAATTGATTGTCGCACTCGACGTGGATAACCCTGACGCCGCGCGCCGGCTTGTCGACACGCTGGGTGGCATTGTGGGAATGTTCAAAATCGGGTCGCGCTTGTTTACGGCGGCCGGTCCTCCACTGGTCCGCGAGGTCGTGAATTCCGGCTCACCGGTGTTTCTCGATCTAAAGTTTCACGATATTCCAAACACTGTTGCCGCGGCAGCTGTCGAAGCAACGCGCCTCGGCGTTTCGATGTTTAATGTACACGCGCTTGGCGGTATAGAAATGATGAAGCGCGCGCAGCAGGCCGCCGGTGAAGTCGCAGAGAAGGAAGGCTTGAGCAGGCCCGCGGTGATTGCGGTAACTGTTTTGACCAGCATGAGCGACGTTGCTCTCAGTGAGATTGGATCGGTAACGGAGCCTGAGAAGCTGGTAAAACGACTCGCGCTGCTGGCCGAAGCTGCTGGGCTCGACGGCGTTGTCGCGTCGCCCCGCGAAGCCGGCATCGTACGTGGCGCCGTGAAGAGATCACCATTTCTGATTGTGACACCAGGCGTCAGGCCCACCGGAATCGTTCGAAACGATCAGAAACGAGTGACGACGCCGCGCGACGCGGTGCTGGCGGGCGCCGATTATCTCGTGGTAGGCCGTCCTATTCTGGAAGCGCCTGATCCAGTCGCCGCCGCGAGGCAGATAATCTTCGAAATGGAGAGTTCCGAGGCGGCGGCGGGAACATAAACTGACATCCAGCGTGTACAATTTGGAGGTTTCGAACGTTCGTGATGGACACCCCGGCCCAACTACGCCGGTCGATCCGAGTGTGCGGCACAATTTGATTGGCCGGAGTTTTCCAATATCATTCAGAGGGTGGACCAAAGTTTGAAATTAGCGATTGCTTGTTTTTCAGTCTGTCTCACGCTGTTGTTGGGCGCATGGTTTTCCACGTCACAGGCCCAAACCGCCACTGAACCATTCTCACCCGGGCCTTACAAAGTGGGCGAGCGGCTGACCTATAACATTTCCTTTTCCAGTTTTATTAGCGCCGCGCACGCCGAGATGCTGGTCGCAGCTCGCGGAACTTTCTTTGGGCGCGAAGGCATCCAGCTGAAGGGCCACGTGGAAACTCTTGACACAGTTTACGCGGCATTGCTCGCGCTGAATCACGACTACATAACTTATGTGGATCCGGCGACCGGGCTGCCATACTACGGACAACAGATTGGCAGGGTGGCCTCAAACACGACAGACGTAGCGTCAGAGTTCAATCAAGTGGCCGGCACAGCGGACCCGAAGCGGACAGGCCACTTCCCGGGTGTTTACGATCTCTTGTCGGTAATTTATCGCGTTCGCGCGCTGCCGCTCGCGCAGTCGTCGAGTTACAAACTCGTCGTGCGCGGAGAAAATGAAACGTACGATGTGGAGTTGACAATAAAAGGGCGTCGGGTTGTAAAAACAAACGTTGGCTCATTTGACACAATCGTGGCGGAGGTTGACGTTCGGAACAACGAACGAGCCGACAACCTGAACATTCGCGCTTACTTCAGCGATGACCCCAGGCACCTTCCAGTTTTGATTACAGCGAAACACTCCGGCGGCCAGATACGGGCGGAACTCGTCGGATCTGAGTTGGTTGCTACTCCTCCCCCGGTGCCGTCGACTAGTCCGCCCGCGCAAGTGGCGCCTCCAAACCCCGTCGGCCCAGTTCCATTGCCGCGAGAAACCCCAAGCTCCGGCGATCGGCTACTTGAAGGTCTGCCTTTTAAAGTCGGCGAACAATTGAACTACCAGGTCTTCTTACCAACGATTAACGCCTCGGTGGCGCGAGCGACATTTCAGGTGCGGGCCCGCTCAAAGTATTTCAACAAAGATGGCCTGCTCTTCACAGCTAACGCCCAGACAACCAACGCGTTGCAGCACCTGTTTTTTGCCACAGATGTAATCAGCTCTTACGTTGACCCCAGGACACTGCTTCCCTTCCAAACTGAATTGAATCTGGTTGAAGGCCAGCGACGGGTGAACGGCAAACTTACGATTAACCAGGACCACGGTAACGCAGTCACCGACAAGGGCACTCGGATCGAGATTCCGGTAGGCACACACGACTACGTTTCGTTTTTCTACATGCTGCGGACATTCAACCTGACGCCACCACGAAGAAGCGCCGTTTCGATTCTGGTAAACAACGAACCAAAGACGTTGTTCATAACGGCGATTAAACGTGAGCCGGTCCAATTGGGAACACAAAGTATTCCCTCCACACAGGTATCACTTACTACCGACGACCCTGAACCAGACAAATACCAGCTAAGGGTTTGGATCAGCGACGACAACCAACGATTGCCACTCCGAATAACCTGCGTCACGCGGCTCGGCCCGATACGCGCCGATTTAGCCATCCTTCCCGTAAGCAATCGTTAGAAGGAGACCATCTCCGGAGTCTTAACCCTCCGCCTTCTTGAAATTGAAAGCTGTTTTCAATTAGGCTATACTGCCTTTCGCCGGATCCCCGAGCGTTACCCGGCAAATAATTCAAAGAGCCTCCACGCTGAGAAAGTTTTTCCATGCTTAATTCCTTTATCATCGTTCTGCGAGAGGGTTTCGAGTCGTTTCTCCTCGTCGCCGTTATTCTGGCTTATCTGAAGAAGTCGGGTCAGAGTTGGTTGAAGTTCCCTGTTTATGTGGCAGTTGGGGCGGGTCTCGCAGCCAGCGCCGCGCTTGGCTATGTTCTGTCCGTTGGAGTTGACGATGCGCGCATCATGTCGCTCTTCGGTGAAAACATCGGCGGTTATGTGAGCCAGTTTCTCGGCAACGAAGCTATGCGCGAAGGCGTGCTGGGCCTTGTAGCGATGTTAATGGTGGGCACGCTTGTTATTCACATGTGGCGTACCGGGCCGCAACTTCGTGAGCGTATGCATGAACGCCTGGGTCGAATGTCATCTCCAACGTCACGCTTCGCCGCAGTCGCCGGTGTCGTCCTGTTTACGTTTTTGATGATCACGCGCGAAGGCATGGAAACAGCGCTGATGTTGATGCAGGTTAGGGATTCGAGCCTCGTGGGAGGGGCACTACTCGGATTGGCCGCGGCGGTATTGTTTGCTCTCGCGTGGGTGCGGTTTTCGCACCTCATAAACATCCGAAGGTTTTTCCAGGTCACGGGAGTATTTCTGCTGCTGTTCATGCTCCAGGTGGGAATTTACGCATTTCATGAGTTTTCGGAAGCTGGAATTTTTCCGAACAGCGAAATGCTCCATGAAGCTACGGAGAAATTTTCACCCGATGGGTTGTATGGCAAGTGGTTTTCCTTGCTGATGATTGGAGTCTGTTCGCTGTGGTTCGTTGCGGCCTGGTTGAAAGATCGGGTGAAGCTGACGCGGCAGGCTGAAGTTCGTTTGAGCCAAACGTAAATCAGTCCAACTCTCAATACGAAAGGCGAGGCCGTAACAAGCCTCGCCTTTTTTTTATCGATGGCGTAAACAAAAGCCCAATTGTCATGATGCCTAGAGGTTCGTAGTTCTTCAGCACCGAAGGCGCGGGACCTAAACCTTAGCCCGCGCTTTCAGCGCTAATGAATCTTAGTAGCAAGCTTCCTGGGCCGCTGGCCCAGGCTGTCACAGTTCGCGCCTTCGGCGCTGAAGATACACTCAACTTCAAACCATCAATCTGAATCCTTCGCGCAACCAACACTCATCGCGCGAACTGCTGCGCCAATTCGCGTTTTAGCAACTTCCCTGTTGGCCCTTTGGGAATTTCATCGACGATACGAATCGTCTTTGGACATTTGTAATCGGCCAAATACTGTCGACAAAACGCGATGACTTCTTCTTCCGTAGCTTCAGCGCCATCCTTCAGGACAATAAACGCGGCCACGTCTTCGCCATACAGCGGGTCGGGAATACCGATCGTTGCGGCGGCGGCGACGGCCGGATGTTGATACAGAACTTCGTCTATTTCGCGCGGGTAGATGTTTTCACCGCCGCGAATAATCATGTCGCTCTTGCGGTCGACAATGTAAAAAAACCCGTCGGCATCGCGATAGCCGACGTCGCCGGTGTGAAACCATCCCCCACGAAACGCCTTCGCTGTTGCTTCGTCGTTGCGGTAGTAGCCCTTCAGGATGTTCTCACCACGCAACACGATCTCCCCCAGCTCGCCATCCGGCACTTCCCTGTCCGATTCGTCAAACACCTTCATTTCATTTCCGATTGACATGCCGCATGAACCGGCGCGCCGGCGCTGATCGGGCGGATTGAAAGTCGAACGGCAGGTCGACTCCGACAAACCATATCCCTCGATGACGAGACACTTAAATGTGTTCTCGAAACGCTGTAATACTTCGGCCGGCACGGGCGCAGAGCCACACATCGCGAAGCGCAATTGATCCGTTTTCAGCCCGTCAGGAATGCCATTCGGATAAGTGCTCAGCAACATCGAGAGCATTGTGGCAACCGAACCGAAAGACGTTATCTGATAATCAGAGATAATCTGCCAGAAACGCGACGCAGAAAACTTTGGACTGATCACGGTCGATCCACCTGCATAAAGCGCCGACATAGTGGTGACTGATACCGCATTCATGTGAAACAGCGGCATGATCGACAGCAATCGATCCTCGCTGGTAAATCCAAGCCACTCACTAATCTGACGCGCGTTGGCGATCAAGTTGCCATGCGTTAACAGGCAGCCCTTCGGCTTCCCGGTCGTGCCCGAGGTATAGATGATGATCGCCTCGTCATCGCAGTTCAATTGAATGTCATTCGCCGGACTCGAATCTTTGGAAACAAAGTTCGCCGTTGCCACGGCCTCATCGTCAAATGGGATTATTGCTTCGAGCTGTGGTAAGTCGCCGCGGATACTGTTAATCGTCTCAAGGAATTCTGAATGAACGAGCAGGGCGCGTGCTTCGGAGTCGTTTATGACAAACGTAATCTCTTCAGCCTTCAGTAACGAATTAACGGGCCCTGCTATTGCGCCCAATTTCCAACAAGCGAAATACGCGATGATGTACTCGGCGCCGTTTGGCATCAAAAGGCTAACGGCGTCGCCTTTTCCGACACCGTGCGAGGCCAACATGAGGGCGGCCCGGTTCACAGCCTCTTGAAATTCGTTGTAGGTAAACTTTCGTCCGTCAGCTTCCGAAAACAGGAAATGCTTCTGCGGGGCACTCACGACCCGTTGGGCCAGGAGGTCCCCGATGTTTTCCGCTCCAGCAGTTTTAGGTTCTTTTTTCATTCAAGGTGGGATGGGCTACCAGACCTGAATAGCAAGACTGGTCTGACGATAAATCCAATTCTGCCATATTTAAATGAAGGCCGATTCAACGACGAGCCGAATAAAGTTGCAAGCGATGTGTATGGTATAGTACGGCCTCATTTCAGTCATCCGGCGCCAAAAAACATGAACATCTACCGAAACTTTATTGACGGGAAATGGGTCGAGTCCGTCTCTTCCAAAACAGTATCAAACGTCAACCCGGCGAACACCGATGACGTTATCGGCACGATCAAACAAGCAACTCGCGACGAGGCCACTCGTGCGGTTGAATCTGCCGCAGAAAACTTTCACAAGTGGCGCACGACGCCCGCCCCGACGCGAGGACGTATAGTTGGGCGTGCCGCACGCCTGTTTGAAGAACATAAGGAAGAACTCGCGAACATACTGACGCGCGAAGAGGGCAAGACCCTCGCAGAATCACGCGGTGAACTTCAACGCTCAATCAATGTGGCTGAGTTTTGCGCCGGCGAATCGCGACGTATGAACGGCGAGACGATCCAATCCGAGCTTCCGTCAAACTTTGCCTACACGATCAAACAACCGTTGGGTGTTGTCGCCTGTGTCACGCCATGGAACTTTCCTGTGGCGATTCCAGTGTGGAAGATCGCGCCCGCGTTGGTTGCTGGAAACAGTGTGGTCTTCAAGCCCGCGAGTCTGACCCCTGCGACCGCCGTCCGAATCGTCGAGATCTTCGAAGAGGCAGGAATACCTCCGGGCGTCTTAAACCTCGTGCTGGGTTCAGGTTCGGAAGTTGGCGACACGATCATCAACCATCCGGCAGTGAAGGCTGTGTCATTTACCGGTTCGAATGAAGTCGGTATCAGGCTGTACGAAGAGGTATCGAGGCGTGGCGCGAAGGTGCAGTGCGAAATGGGCGGGAAGAACCCGGTCGTAATCCTCGAAGACGCTGACCTCGATCTCGCCGTTGAGTCGACGGCCCAGGGCGCCTTTGGCTCTTCCGGACAACGCTGTACGGCGACGAGCCGCGCAGTTGTTGTTAATGATGTTGCTGACGAGTTCGTTGAACGGATAGCAAAACGCGGCGAGTCGATGCGAATCGGCGACGGAGCTGACCCGGAAACTGAAATGGGGCCCAGCGTCGACGAAGGTCAGTTTAAGACCGTGCTGAAGTACATCGACATCGGGCGCGAAGACGGCGCGACGCTCGTCTGCGGTGGCAGCCGCGCGACGGGCGATGGTCTTGATAAAGGTTTCTTCGTGCGACCCACCGTTTTCGATAAGGTGACTCCCGACATGAGGATCGCGCGCGAAGAGATTTTTGGCCCGGTGTTATCGGTGCTTCGCGTCAAAGACTTCGACGAGGCGATGCAGGTGGCGAATGACACTGAATATGGACTGTCATCGTCGATTTTCTCGAACGACGCCGCACGCATTTTCCGTTTTGTTGATGAAATTGAGACCGGCATGACCCACATCAATTCCCCCACCACCGGCGGCGAGGCCCATATTCCCTTCGGCGGCATCAAAGGCACCGGAATCGGAGATCGGGAGCAAGGCTCGACCGCGTTGGATTTCTATACCGAGCTGAAAGTAGTTTATGTTGACTACACCGGCCGCAAGCGCGAGGGAAATCTGTATTAAGGCCAAACCTAAGGAATTCTATTAAAAGGTCCAGGCTTCGCCCCCTTCAGCGGCTCAAAAACAAGCTGAAACTATCCTCGCTTTTGGGGCGTATACAGACTCTGCTGTTTTCACATCTGAAGTACGAACTCTACCTATCTAACTAATGAAAGAAGGTTCTATGAAATCAAATTTCGTTCGCAAAAGCCTGGCTTTTGTGATGACTGTAGCCTGCTTGATGGTGCTGGCCGTCGCCTCTACCAGCCCGGCATTCGCCCAAACGGCGTCGACACCCCTAATTGATCGTGAGTTATTTTTCGGTGATCCGGAAATATCAAACTCCCAAATCTCTCCAGACGGAAAGTTCATCGCGTTTGTGAAGCCTCTCAAAGGCACGCGCAACATCTGGGTCAAACGCACTGAAGACCCTTTCTCAAACGCAAAGCCCATTACAGCCGACACGAAGCGTCCGATTCCCGGATACTTCTGGAGTCGCGATGGCAAATACATTCTCTTTGTGCAGGATCAGGGCGGCGACGAAAACTTTAACGTTTACGCTGTTAACCCCGCCGACAGTCCTGCTGCCGGTCAGGAAGTACCGATGGCTCGCAACCTAACCGAAGCCAAAGGAATCCGCGCCGCAATTTATGCCGTGCCCCGCACTGAGCCCGATGCGATGTACATCGGTATCAACGACCGCGATAAAGCCTGGCACGATCTCTACAAAGTTAAAATTTCCACGGGAGAGCGCACACTCGTCCGCCAAAACACGGAACGAATCACCGGCTGGGTCTTTGATCTGAAAGACCAACTTAAAATGGCGACGCGTTCTGCGGAAAACGGCGACACTGAAGTTCTTCGTGTTGACGAAAAAGGATTCACGAAAGTTTATTCGTGCAACGTGTTCGAACAGTGTGGGCCGATTCATTATCACAAAGACGGTGAACGCGTTTACTTCCTGACGAACAAAGGCGCCGGAATCGATCTAACGCGACTGGTACTCTTCAATCCGATGACGAGTAAGGAAGAACTGGTTGAGTCAGATCCTCTGAACCGCGTCGATTTCGGAAACGCGAGTTTCTCCGACGTCACCGACGAACTAATCTCTACTTCATATAACGACGACCGTCAACGCATTTACTGGAAAGACAAATCGTTTGAAGCTGATTACAAGCTGCTTCAGAAGAAGCTTCCCGGTAAAGAAATTGCGTTTGGTGGGTCAACCAAAGATGAACGTTTATTTCTTATTACCGCGTTCAGTGATGTCGAACCCGGAGAACGTTATCTATTCGATCGGCAGACGAAGAAGTTGACTCTGCAATACGTGGCGCGTGAAAAGTTGCCGCGGACCGCGTTGGCGCCGATGAAAGCAATCCGTTACAAGTCGTCGGACGGTTTGGAAGTCCCTGCATATCTGACCCTGCCGAAGGGTGTGGAAGCAAAGAATCTACCGGCCATTATTGTTCCGCACGGTGGGCCCTGGGCCAGAGACTCGTGGGGCTACAACAGCTTCGCGCAGTTTTTGGCGAATCGTGGTTACGCGGTTCTGCAGCCAAACTTCCGCGGCTCCACTGGCTTCGGCAAGAAGTTTATTGACGCCGGAAACATGCAATGGGGCGACAAGATGCAGGACGATGTCACCTGGGCGACGAAGTACCTGGTCGCTGAGGGCATCGCCGATCCGAAAAAGCTTGGAATCATGGGCGGTTCATATGGTGGCTATGCAACTCTGGCAGGAGTCACTTTCACGCCGGACACTTACGCTGCCGCAGTCGCTATCGTCGCACCGTCAAATCTGATCACCTTGCTCGAGTCGATTCCGCCCTACTGGGAGCCGATTCGTAAGCTGTTCTACAACCGTATGGGTGATCCGAATACGCCGGCAGGCAAAGAGCAATTGATGCGGCAGTCGCCCTTGACGCATGCCGCAAAAATCAAGACGCCTTTGCTCGTCGTTCAGGGCGCCAACGATCCGCGCGTAAACAAGCGCGAGTCAGATCAAATCGTGATTGCCCTGCGCGAGCGAGGTTTTCCGGTTGAGTACATCGTCGCGCCGGATGAAGGTCACGGTTTTGCGCGACCCGTAAACAACATGGCGATGTTTGCCACCGCTGAGAAGTTTCTCGCCAAGCACCTTGGAGGACGCTACCAGGAAGGTGCAACGCCAGAAGTGACTGCGCGCCTCAAGGAAATTACGGTTGATGTTAAGACTGTAACGATGCCGAAGTTGATTGAGGCTGTGGTTTCAGCGCCCAAGCCGGCGGTTGAACTGAAGGCCGGCACGTCAAACTACAATGCCAAAATCGAAATCGGCGGCCAGTCGATTCCTTTGACCGTGAAGTCGGAAGTGAAGGAAGAGGGCAACTCCTGGATCGTCAGCGAAACTGCGACTACGCCACAAGGCGAAATCTCAGACGTTTCGACGATCGAGAAAGGCACGCTGCAACTCACGAGTCGCCTAATCAAGCAGGGACCTGTCGTGATTGAACTTAACTTCAAAGACAACAAGGCAAGTGGCACGATGACCATGAACGGTCAATCGACGCCAATTGCTGTTGACCTCGGCGGCGCAATATTCGCGGACGGCGCCGGCGCCTACGACGTGATTGCTGCGTTGCCACTCACTGATGGCTACGCGGTCGGTTTCCGCAATCTCGACGTTCGCAAGCAGAAGCTGGCGATGAAGCAGTTGAAGGTGGTCGGCAAGGAAAGCGTGACCGTTCCTGCGGGAACGTTTGAGGCTTACAAAGTCGAAATCACCTCGGCTGACAACGATGCCGAGAAGACGATGGTGTGGGTGGCAAAAGACACCCGCAAAGTTTTGAAGATCAGCTCAGTAATGCCGGCAATGAACGGCGCTGTGTTGACTTCAGAACTGGTGAACTAGGCACTGGATATTGCGACGACTGTCGCAGTAACCGTTAAAAAGAAAGCCGCAGGCGTTTGGTTTCATCCCTGACTCCTGCGGCCTTTTTTCGCTCGGTTAATACTGCCTAACACCGGGCTTACGGCTTCGCCGCCCGATGTGCGGAAAGGCTCTGCCTTTCCGAAAGCACCCAACAGATCTCATGAGGCTACGCCTCGAGTTAATAGACGGGTTTGCGCACTCGATGCAAAACCTCTGGCTTACGGGCTTTACCGGCCGATAGCTTGAGGGCTTTGCGTTTTACAAGCGCCCAAATCTAGTCTCATGGGACTACGCCTCATGCATACGATCTCCAAAGACACGCCGGCACTTTACATCACATCCGTAGCAAACGATCGCCTGCCCGTATTCCGCACCGACGCTATAAAAGCCGTTACATGTGAAGCTCTCAATGAAGCGCGAAAGTCCGCGGGCTTTTCGTTGTATCGCGTACGTGCTTATGCCGGATCACCTCCATGCCATTACTGATGCTGTGCTGAAACCATCACAAGTCCTTCGGTACGTTAACGGCATAATCGGCAGGCGGGTTATTGACCATCTCAAAGCGCGCGGCCATAATGCCTCCCTCCAGAAGTTGCGCCATGAAACCCGGGAGCGCCGCCATCAGTACTCGCTCTGGGACCACCACAACAACGTATTCTCGATCACGAGTGAAGACATGCTTTTGCAGAAAATCAACTACATCCATCAGAATCCTGTTAGAGCTGGATTGGTCGAGAAGGCTGAAGATTACCTTTGGTCAAGCGTCAGGTGGTGGCGGCGTTGTCCCATGGAGAACGAACCTATCGCCGTAGACATAGATCGCATAGCCTGGAAACGAGGCGTAGCCTCTAAAAAGAGGAAAGTCTAGTACGGAAAGGCAAGCCTTTCCGCACATCGGACGGCAAAGCCGTATTCGTGACGGCATTCTTTAACGCGCGTCAGCAAGTGAGTTGCTGTCGATAGTCTACGAAATCTAGGGAAACCCCTAAGAAAGCAGACTTCAAATGAAGACGCTGATTCGTAATGGCCGGGTGATCACGGCCACCGACGATTACAAGGCTGACATTCTGATCGAGGATGAAAAAGTGTCTGTAATCGGAGCCAGTCTCCAGATGGAGGCTGATACGATCATCGACGCGAAGGGCAAGCTCGTTATACCTGGCGGCATTGATCCTCACACACACATGGAGCTTCCTTTTGGAGGCACTCAATCCTCCGACGATTTCAAAACCGGGACCATTGCAGCCGCCCACGGCGGGACCACAACCATCATCGACTTCGCGGTTCAATACAAAGGTGAATCGCTAATCCAGGGCATAGATAACTGGCACAAGAAAGCAGAAGGCAAAACCGCCATCGACTACGGGTTTCACTTAATTACAACTGAACTCGAAGACAGCCAGATTGAGGAATTGCACACGGCCATGGACGAGGGTGTCACCAGTTTTAAAATGTTCATGGCCTATCCCGGCGTCTTTCTGGTTGACGATGCCACGATCTTTCGAGCGATGTCTGCCGCTGGCGAACGTGGCGGATTGATCTGCATGCATGCGGAAAACGGCATCGTGATCAACGAAATCATCAAGCACGCGCTGGCGAAGGGTCATACTGCTCCGAAGTATCACGCACTAACACGTCCGACCATTGCCGAAGCGGAAGGTGTGCATCGCGCCATCGCGATTGCGGAGATGGCCGAGTCGCCCGTTTACATCGTTCACCTGTCGTGTGCCGATGCGCTCAATCAAGTGCGCCAGGCGCGGGACCGTGGAATTCCGGCTTTTGCCGAAACCTGTCCGCAATATTTGTTCCTTTCGATCGATGACTACGGCGATGATTTCAATGGCGCAAAGTACGTCATGACGCCGCCGCTTCGTGAGAAGTCGAACCAGGCAGAGTTGTGGAAAGGCCTGAAAATGGACGACCTGCAGGTGATCTCAACGGACCACTGCCCGTTCTGTATGAAGGAACAGAAAGAATTAGGACGCGACGACTTCACCAAGATACCCAACGGCGCTCCTGGCGTTGAAAATCGGGTGCCGCTGATTTATAACGGCGGCGTCGTTGAGAACCGGATAAGTCTCAACCGTTTCGTCGAATTGACTTCGACAGCTGCCGCAAAGATGTTTGGCCTGTTTCCAAAGAAGGGCACAATTGCGGTCGGCTCAGATGCAGACATTGTTATTTTTGATCCCGAGAAAGAACAAACACTCGGCTTGAAAACAAGCCATATGAACGTCGATTACAACACCTACGAAGGCAAGAAGATTAAAGGTGTAGTAGAAACTGTTCTTTCTCGCGGTAAGGTTGTTATCGATAAGGGCGAGTACAAAGGCAAGGCCGGCGACGGTCAGTTCCTTAAGCGCGGCACCTGCGTCTCAATGTAGCAATCTCAAACAATCCAACCTAATCCCCCAAATGACTACTCCTAACGAGGCCTCCGACATTGCCGTGACCCAACGCGACTTTGAGGAACTGCGTCGCGACGTGTCTTCCAGTCCGCTTTGGAATAAAGACCTCGCGCCGACAACTCTAAAGGAACGCACCTGGACCACATGGAACATAGCCGCGCTTTGGATCGGTATGAGTGTCGTCATAACCACCTACACGCTGGCAGGAGGATTTATCGAGGCCGGCATGAACTGGTGGCAGGCAATGATCACGATTCTTTTAGGCAATACGATCGTGCTCATTCCGATGGTTCTTAATGCCCACGCCGGCACGAAGTATGGTGTTTCGTTTCCCGTTCTGTCCCGAGCTTCGTTTGGGACGAAGGGCGCAAATATTCCGGCAATGCTGCGCGCAGTGGTGGCGTGTGGTTGGTTTGGAATTCAAACCTGGATCGGTGGCACCGCAATCGATGCGTTGTTCAGCGTCATGTCACCATCATGGGCCCACCTGTTCAACGACGCGGCAATTCTCGACGTCGCGGTACACACATGGATTGCATTCTTTCTGTTTTGGGGGATTCAAGTTTTCATCATTCTCAAGGGAGTTGAGGGCATAAAACACCTGGAGACGTGGTCCGCGCCATTGTTGCTGGGTGGTGGTTTGGTCTTGTTAATTTGGGCAGCGTCGCGGGCCGGCGGATTAGGTCGAGTTTTGAGAGAATCATCGGCTCTGCAGTTACAACAAAACAACTTCTGGACTATATTTCCCGGTGCTTTAACGGCATCGGTTGGTTATTGGGCCACCTTAAGTCTGAACATTCCTGACTTTACGCGTTACGCTCGGTCACAGAAATCGCAGATGCTGGGACAAGCGCTCGGACTGCCGTTGACCATGACTGCTTTCGCATTCATCGGCGTCGCGGTCACCAGCGCAACGCTGCTAATCTACGGCAAGGCAATTCCAAATCCAGTGGATCTGATGGCGAGGTTTGACAGTGTAGCCATCGTCTTGTTTGCCACGGCGGTAATCTTCGCGGCGCAACTGACGACCAACATGGCGGCAAATGTCGTTTCGCCTTCCAACGATTTTTCGAATCTAAACCCGAAGCGCATTTCTTATGTGACTGGTGGTCTGATCACGGCCCTGATTGGCGTAATCATGATGCCGTGGAAATTGATGGGGTCGATGGGCGACTACATCTTCACGTGGCTGATTGGATATTCCGGGCTGATGGGCGCCATCGCCGGCATTTTGATTTGCGACTACTGGGTGTTGAGAAAGCAGCAGCTGAACCTTGCCGGACTGTTCGAAACAAATGGGCCTTACACTTACTCGAATGGCTTCAACTGGCGGGCTGTTATCGCTCTGGTTCTCGCGATCGCGCCTGTAGTTCCGGGCTTTCTCCACGCTGCGGCGACACCGGCAGGTCGCGTAGTGCAACCGAATTTCTTCGACACGCTATATACTTATGCCTGGTTCGTCACCTTCGGACTGGGTTTCGTTATTTACTACATACTGATGAAGTCGCGAGTCAGACCCGACTAGTTCAGAGTAAGAACATTCGGTGAGCGTCGACTTTAACCTTGGATCGTAGACTTATTTTTTAAGGAGTCGTTATGCCACGCACAGTCAAATGCGGTTTGATTCAATGCACGAACGCTGCCCCAACAGATTTGCCGATTGAAGACATCAAGCGTCTTAACATCGAAAAGCATCTCGGCTTCATTGAGAAAGCGGCTGAACAGGGCGTGCAAATTATCTGCATGCAGGAAGTTTTCACTACTCCCTATTTTTGCGCCGAACAGCAGACGCGTTGGTATGAAGCTGTGGAAAGAATTCCCGATGGACCAACCGTGCGACTGATGCAGGAAGTGGCGAGACAATATGGAATGGTTATCGTCGTGCCGATATATGAAGAAGATATTACGGGTGTTTATTACAACACCGCCGCGGTAATCGACGCTGACGGCAAATACCTTGGCAAGTATCGGAAAAACCACATACCGCATGTGAACCCTGGGTTTTGGGAGAAGTTTTACTTCAAACCGGGAAACCTTGGGTACCCAGCTTTTGATACGGCTTTCGCGAAGGTCGGTGTGTACATCTGTTATGACCGCCATTTCCCTGAGGGCGCTCGCGCACTTGGATTGAATGGCGCCGAGATCGTATTCAATCCGTCGGCGACTGTCGCCGGGCTTTCAGAGTATCTGTGGCGAATTGAACAGCCGGCACACGCCGTTGCCAATGGGTATTTCATCGGGGCCATTAACCGCGTCGGTCATGAACAACCGTGGGACATCGGCGAGTTTTATGGCCAAAGCTATTTTTGCGATCCGCGTGGACAGTTCATTGCCGAAGCGCCGCGTGATGAAGACGCGTTGGTGATCGCCGATCTCGATTTGGACAAGATTCGCGAAGTGCGAAACACTTGGCAATTTTTCCGCGACCGCCGTCCGGATACGTATGGCGCGCTAGTCGCAGACTAAATTGTCCAAAGTCCAAGGCCCAAGGTCCAAAGTCTCTTTGCCCCACGATGCACCTTGAAATCGAACGGGATCTAGTCCAGATCACGCTCCGCAAGAAATACTCTGGGCCTTGAACTTTTGGACTTTGGACTTTGGACTTTGGACTTAACGAAAGACATTGACTTTATAGGAGTGGTCTGATGGATCTATCGATTACCGTAAATGGAATGACTTTTCCGAACCCCTTTCTCCTGGGTTCTGGTCCTCCGGGAACTAACGCTCGCGTCATCGCCAAGTCGTACGACGCAGGTTGGGGCGGCGCGGTCGCGAAGACTGTCAGCCTGGAGTCGGCCAAAGTCGTCAACGTGGTCCCACGTTATGGAAAGCTTCGCTCGAAGACCTCGGGCGAAGTAATTGGATTCGAAAACATCGAACTCATTTCGGATCGCCCCATCGATGTATGGCTGGAAGAATTCCGTCAGATCAAAAAAGAGTATCCGAACCACATTCTCGTCGCTTCCATCATGGAAGAATATGAGAAAAGCCGCTGGCAGGAATTGACTCGACTCGTTCAGGACACGGGCGTTGATGCTTTTGAGCTTAACTTTTCGTGTCCGCATGGCATGACCGAACGCAGAATGGGTTCAGAGATGGGCGAGCATCCCGATCTTTGCGAAGAAGTCACTAGTTGGGTCACTGAAGTTTCCAACATTCCTGTTTGGGCCAAGATGACGCCCAACATCACGAACATCAAGGAGCCTTCCCTGGCCGCCGTGCGCGGGGGTGCTGTTGGAATTTCCGCTATTAACACGATTCTTTCCGTGATCGGCGTCGACCTCAACACCTTGCGACCAATGCCGACGGTAGAAGGCCACACTGTCCCGGGAGGTTACTCTTCACAGGCAGTCCGCCCGATCGCCCTTCGCATGGTAAGTCAGCTGGCACTTGGTCTCCCGCAGGATGTTTCGATTAGCGGCATCGGCGGCATCGAGAATTCGCACGACGCACTTGAGTTTGTCCTGCTCGGGTCGTCGACCGTCCAGATATGCACCGGCGTTATGCTCCACGGCGTGAAGATGATCGACGAACTAAAGGAAGGCATGGAGAAATTCATGGTCGACAAGGGCTTTAACTCAGTTCAGGAAATCGTGGGCAAGAGCCTTGGCTACTTCTCGACTCACATGGACCTGGTTCAGAAGATGAAGGCTGCTAAACGAACCAAAGCCGGGGAAGCCAGCCGTGACAATGAATGGGCACAAAAAGACATCACTGAAAAAACGGCGGAACTGACTTCGAACTAATGCTCGCTTCGTTCGTCAATCACGCTTCTCTCCAATACCTGTTCACCAAACCGGTATGAGTGCTCATCCCCCTTTCAGCGCGCCGTCATTCCGGCCCACCTACGTTCCCACGCAAAGGCGCGCGCGACTGGTCGTTATCCTGTTAATCGCGAACGCTGCGTTGAGTCTGATTTCCGCCCTGACGGCAGTTTTCGGACTTTTCTTTCCGCTTCCCGCTGAGGGTGAGGAGGTCGCAGAACCTATCGGACTGCTCGTCGCGCTATTGCAAGTCGGGATCGCTGTTTTGCACTTTGTGGTGTACGTCGCGACAGTTGTC
This sequence comes from Pyrinomonadaceae bacterium, assembly GCA_963730985.1. Lineage (GTDB taxonomy): Bacteria > Acidobacteriota > Blastocatellia > Pyrinomonadales > Pyrinomonadaceae > PSRF01. Next base: position 240,531 of record CAVSTX010000004.1, on the reverse strand, counting down.
GTTTTCCTGATGTGGATGTATCGCTCGTATGAAAACCTGCCGAGCTTCGGTGTTCCTCCCAGGGACCTTAAATACTCTTCAGGTTGGGCCGTCGGAAGTTTTTTCGTTCCTTTTGTTTCGCTGGTTGTTCCCTACCGCGCGATGAAGGAACTGTGGAACAAAAGTGTGCCGGACACTGGGACGATGTTTAGCGATCTCAGTCCGCCGGCGTTTTTTCCGCTTTGGTGGGCCGTCTGGCTAATTTCAAACTTCGCCAATCAGCTTCACCTGCGTTTGGAGTTGCAGGGAAATATCGCGCCTGAAACTTCTTATATTCTCACCATCGTGATCGGGTTTATTGACATTCTGGCGGCCGTGCTTGCGCTGAGTGTGGTTCGCGAAATCAATGAACAACAGGTCGAGAGTAGTAAGTTGGTCGCACCCGAGCTACTCAATCACCAGTCACCACCGATGCCGCCTACCTTTGACCCGTTGACATCCTGAACGACTGACCCGTGCTGTAGTACATCGTTTCAGTGGCGGCGAAGTAAGATTCGTGTGAGGTTTACAACACTAAGGCAATTACGATCCTGTGTGATGGTTGACAGTTTGGTTAAAGCCAACTATTGTTCCCGCCGCTAGCGGGCATTTGAGTCTCAACACCGTCCGCGGCACGTCCTACAAACTTAGCAGCTAAAAAAATTGGAGGCTGGAAACATGGCGATACTTGCGATGTTGATTGGCTTGGCGAGCTTTATCTGTTTCATCATGGTTTTGATCAAACAGTTTCAGAACGCCGGGGCAGTACACGGGATTATCGGGATTATCACCTGCGGTATCTGGACATTTATTTGGGGCTGGATGAACGCGGGTAATCTGAACATTCGAAACCTGATGTTGGCATGGACCATCTTGATTCTAATTGGATTGGTGATTAACTTCGCGTTCGGCGTCAGCATGGTTCCCTATTACGGGACGCCGACCACTACCACTCCATAACACGCGCCACAGAAGGTATTCCTCGAGCGGCGGGCTGCACGGCAGCGCGCCGCTTTGTCTTGTCAACTAAGCTCTGCCACCAGCGGCGCGTGGTCTGATGGACGTTCCCAGGTTCGCGGTTCGATGTCTATCCACGTGTTCCTGCTCCTCGAAGCAAGCGGCTTTGTCACCCAAATGTGATCGATTCTGAGTCCCATGTTTCTGCGAAATGCGCCGGCACGATAGTCCCACCACGAAAACTGCCCGCCTTCTTCATGATGTAGCCGGAAAGAATCGGTAAAGCCCCAGCGTTTTATCTCGTCGAGCGCGGTGCGCTCAGCCTGGCTGCACATGATTCGTTCCTGCCACAGTTTCGGATTGTGCACATCGCGGTCTTCGGGAGCGACATTGAAATCGCCGAGGAGAACCACCGGAGAATCTCTTTGATAGTTCATGTCAAAGAAGCCGCGCAGGCGCTTCATCCAATCGAGTTTAAAAACAAACTTTTCAGAACCGACGGCTTGCCCGTTCGGAATATAAACGTTGACGACCCGCACGCCCTCGATGGTTGCGGCCAGCAGGCGGGCATGTGCGCCGTCCTCGTCCTCATAGTTGCCGCGTTGCACATCGGCGCATTCATTGCGCGCGATAATAGCGACACCGTTATAGCTCTGCTGGCCAAACACGCTCGCGCAGTAACCAATGTCTGCAAGTTCCTGAAATGGAAACTTGTCGTCGGTACACTTCGTCTCCTGCATGCAAAGCACGTCTGGTTCGACCGCTTGGAGCCAACGAACTACGTGCGGCAAACGAGCGATGATGGAATTGACGTTCCAGGTAGCGATTTTCATCTGATAGTTGACGCGGTTCTCCGCTTACGTTGTTTCTGAACTACAACCTAATCGTAACATCATAAAGCCGAGCGACTGTGTATAGTGAATTCACTGACACAGGGTTTCTCCCCGTTCGCAGCGCAGGCAGGCAGGCGTTCTTTCCTGAACGCTATTCCATAACAGCAAAAATTTAGAGAAAGCGAGACGCAACCATGAGTAGTCAGGCAGTTGCGAGAATCGAAGAGAACACTCGCACCAGGAGCGCGCCAAAGGACAATTGGCTTGGTTTCGTGGGAGATGTGTTGAAGTTTTCCGGGGAAGTAAGCTTTAAGTCGATGTTACGCATTGATGGGAAGTTTTCTGGCCATGTTACTTCCGAAGACGGAACATTGATCATAAGTAACGGTGCTCAGGTGACCCATTCTGTCATCAAGGTGGCAGTTGCGAAGATAAACGGTTCTGTTGAAGGCGATATTCGAACCAGCAAAGAGCTTATTCTGGGACGCACCGCGAGCGTGACCGGAGAGGTGTCGTCGCCCGCGCTCGTCGTCGAAGAGGGTGCACGCCTGAATGCCAGTTGCCGCAGGATATAACCGCTTGAGTTTTGAGTTTGGCGAGGGTACCGACGCAAAGATTGGTATTACCTCTCTCGCGCCAAGTTAACGTTTTGCAGGGCTTTACTCCGCTCGAAAAACCTAAAGGCCGGCAATCAAGCCGGCGATCACTGCGCCACGTCGCGGAATGTCTTCGAGAATAATGTGCTCGTGCGTCGCGTGGGCGCCATCACCGTCGATCCCCAACCCGTCCAGGACAGGTGCGCCGACCGCAGCAGCAAAGTTTCCGTCTGACGCTCCACCGACCTGCGTCTCACTTAACTCAAACCCAAGCGCTTCCGCTATCGATTTTGCCCGCTGAAACAATTCAATCACCTGTTTGGTGCGTTCCAACGGCGGCCGATTGATTCCACCGGTTACCGTCAGGCGTACGCGCTCATCAATCGGACGTAGCGCGCGTAGTTTCTGTTCAATGGAAGCAGCCTCTTCCTTCGTGCTAAAGCGGACATCGATTTCAGCTTGAGCGTCAGCCGCCACGACATTCGGAAGCGTCCCGCCTCGAATAACGCCGACGTTGACAGTAATGCCGCCGGACGTGCCGTTCAATTCGTGAAGGCCAACCGTCTGCCGGCACAACTCCAGAATCGCGCTTGCGCCCTTCTCAGGCTCCAATCCGGCGTGCGCGGCGCGCCCGTGCGCACTCATCGTGTAGATTCCCGTACCCTTGCGACCGGTTTTTATCTTTCCGCCGATTGCAGGGGGTTCCAAAACCAGTACGGCCTTTGCATTTCTCGCCTCTTCTTCCACGAATCGCTTTCCCGATGCGCTGCCGGTTTCTTCGTCACACATTAACAACAGCACGAGAGGATGGCTGGAAAGCAACTTCATCTCGGCGAAGGCGCGCATTACCGCTACTGCCATCGCGCAATTCGCCTTCATGTCGAATACGCCTGGCCCGTAAGCCCGGCCATCCTCGATTCGCCACGGCCGTTGTTGAATCGAACCCCGCGGATGAACAGTATCGGTGTGACCGAGAATTACAACCGGCTTGGACTGAGGGTCAGACGAAGCGATACGTATATGTTCGCCGTAATTCGGACTGCTAAACCTTTCAATCCTGACGCCATCGATTGACGCGGCCGCCGCGGCCAACAGAGATACAACCGACTTGCTTCCTTCTTCGTCACCGGAAGGAGATTCGGTTTCGACCAGCCGGCGCGTCAGCTCAACGATGGCAGGTTGATGCCGTATGAAGTAGCTATAAAACTCTTGAATGTTCTGCATGCGAAGGAGACTGATCAGCGAATCACGAAACGTCTGACGGTCAGTTTGTCCATGCGTTCCTGGTTGACATCGAAACCTATGCCGGGACTGGACGGTGCAGTAATCGTTCCCTGCGGTGACACAGTAACTGGTGGATCGATGATGTCCTCTCGCCAGTAGCGCGCGCTCGCCGATACGTCGCCGGGAAGCGTGAACCCCTGTAGCGTGGCCATCGCGATGTTATGAGCGCGCCCGATTCCAGACTCAAGCATCCCGCCGCACCAGACGGGGACGTTCAGCTCGCGACAGATTCTTTCAACTTCCCTGGCGCGATGATGCCCACCCACTCGCCCCAGTTTTATATTAATGATACGACAGGCATTCAGCCCAATGGCGTGCTTAGCGTCGTCCGGCGAGCGGACCGATTCGTCGAGACAGACGGGTGTGGCGATCTGCTTTTGCAGTTCGGCATGGTCGAACATGTCGTCGTGCGCCAGCGGCTGTTCGACCATCATTAAATGAAACTGATCGAGGTCTTTGAAAAGATCCACGTCAGCCAGCGTATATGCGGAATTTGCGTCCGCCATCAGTTGAATGTCGGGCCAGTTCTCACGTACGCGCTCGACGACTTCCAGGTCCCAACCGGGTTTAATCTTGATTTTTATGCGCTGATAGCCGGCCGCAAGTTCGCGTTCGATCTTCTCCAACAACACCCGGGGAGCTGACTGAATGCCGATGGAAACACCACACGGAATCTCTGTGCGAGTACCGCCGAGATGCTTCCAAAGCGGCACGCCCAGTCGTTTCGCCTCGAGGTCCCAACATGCCGTCTCGAGGGCCGCTTTGGCCATCTGATTACCGCGAATCGGCTTCAGCAAGTTCCAAACATCGGCGGCGCTCTCCAGCGTTTTTCCAATCAGCATCGGGGCCGCAAACGTCTCCAGCGTGTTCCAGGCGGTTTCAGTCCACTCTTCGCAATAGAACGGTCCCTCGCCGGCAGTGCATTCACCCCAACCTTCGCTACCAGACTTGTCGGCTACACGAGCAAGCACAATTCGGCGCTCGGTCGTGCGACCAAAACTGGTTTCAAAAACATGAGTGAGCGGCAGGCGAATTTCGCGCAGTTCAACTGACTTTATGATCACGTAAGGGCAAGCTCCACAGCAGATTGATTAGCGGCAAGCCCACGCATTATGCGCATACGCTGGGCGCTTTGTCAGCACGGATTAATCGATAAGGATGCAAAGACTCTGGCAACGACATCTCGCAACTAAACATCTCTTAAAGGCTCCATTTTTGTTGATGCAAAGAACCTGGCATCCTGCCTTGATTTCTTGCAAGAATACTGGTAAAAACCCCACACACTCCTAGGGCTTGTCTTCTGGTAATCCTCGGATCAACGTGCGGAACTTTTTGAACTGATTTTGAAAGGACCTTTGTATGCCTAATCGCCCCCGCTTCACCTCGCGGACACGTCTGCTTATTGCTCTTTTAGTCGTTGGAGTTGTTGTTTCCCTTTTTCTCCATCAGCGAATCGCACTCGCGGTCGGAGGTGGGTCTGGTTCAATTAGCCTCACCAGCCTCGGAACCGCATATACCCAAGACTTTGATACGCTAGCTAACTCAGGCACGACGAATACCCTCCCAATCAATGGCTGGTATCTGAATGAAACAGGAACAGCGGCCACCAACAATGGGCAATACCAGGGTGGGACTGGCTCGGGGAATGGCGGGGATGTATATAGTTATGGAACCACTGCAACTACAGAGCGCGCTTACGGGACTTTGTTCAGCGGTACATTGACTCCCGTCATCGGTGCACAATTTACGAACAATACAGGCTCTACTGTTACTTCGCTCGATGTCTCATACACCGGCGAGATGTGGCGTGCGGGTGTGACGAATCGAAATGCGGCGGATCGGCTCGACTTTCAGCTAAGCACTAATGCTACTAGCCTCGCAACGGGCACGTGGGTTGACTATAACAATCTCGATTACAACAGCTCGAACATAAATGCTACCGCAGGCGCATTGAATGGTAATGCGTTGGGGAATAACACAGCGTTAAGTTTTTCCATCACAGGTTTGAGCATTCCTAATGGTGCGTCCATCTGGATCCGTTGGACGGATTTTGACATAGCTCCCGGCGCGGACGATGGCTTGGGGGTCGACAACTTTTCGCTTACACCGCAAGGCTCAGGTTCTACCAATCCAACTGGTGTAGGCAACGCCAACCCAAGTTCTGTTTCGCCAGGCGGCACCACGCTTTTGACGGTAGCGGTTACGCCCGGTACTAGCCCCACCAGCCTTACCCATACGGTAACCGCTAATTTAACGGCTATCGGTGGCTCGGCTAGTCAAACCTTTTCCGACGACGGTCTAACCAATGGCGACGCGACTGCGGGTGACAACATCTTCAGCTACAACGCGACCGTAGGGAACGCCACAACAGGCGGCGTCAAAAACCTCCCGGTCACCATTAATGAAACGAGTCCACTGTCAAGAACCGGCAGCACCTCTATTTCACTTACGGTCCTAACTCCTACGAATCCATCAGGCGTGGGCGCAGCTAACCCAAACAGCGTAGCAGCCGGGGGCACCACGCTATTAACCGTCGCGGTAACTCCGGGAGCTAATCCGACGAGCACGGGCATCACCGTAGTTGGTGACCTTTCGTCGATTGGTGGCTCCGCTAGTCAGTCTTTTTTTGATAATGCGACAAACGGTGATGTGACTGCAGGAGACAACACGTTCTCGTACAGCGCCACCGTTGCGGTGGGTACGTCCGCAGGCGGGAAGACGTTGCCTATCCAGATTTCCGACGATTTTCCGCGCACCGGAAATACGACAATTGCGCTTACCGTCTCGGCGCCACCAGTTCCTAACAACGTCGTCATCAGTCAGATATACGGCGGTGGTGGCAATACAGGCGCGACGCTCAAAAACGATTACATAGAGCTCATCAACCACAGTTCCGCGCCTGTCGATTTGACTGGCTGGTCGGTACAGCACCGTCCCACCACAAGCTCATCCTGGAGCGTAACTCCGCTTACAAGCTTTATCCTGCAACCTGGTCAGTACTATCTAATTCAAGAATCTCAGGGTGCGGGCGGCACCGATAATCTTCCAACGCCAGATGCGATTGGAACAATCACGGTAAGTTCAACCTCTGGACAAAGTTGCGCTAGTAAATAACACCACTTCATTAGTTGCATCTTGCCCGAAGCGGCTCGGGAATTGTTGATTTAGTCGGTTATGGTGATGCTTCACCTAATCTCGCGGCTTGTTTTGAAGGCTCGGGACCAGCCCCGCACTTTCCAACACTACGGCGGCCCTCCGAAAAGACGATGGCTGTTTCGACACCAACGATAACGCGAAAGATTTCCTGGTAGGGGGGACTAATCCACGTAACAGCTCATCTCCATTTAACGACTGCACCGGCCTGGCCGGGTTTGGTTCAGCCAACCCGAGCTCCGTCTTGCAGGGAGACATGACGACCCTGACCGTGTACATCGCTCCGGCGCAGAATCCGCCAAGTACGAGCGTCACGGTAACTGCGGATCTTTCGCAGATTGGTGGGTCACCCACGCAGGCTTTCAGTGGAGGTCCAAACACTTTCACTTATGTGGCAACGATACCGGGAGGTAACCCAACCGGAACGAAGTCTTTGCCGGTCACAATTGCAGATGCTCAATTGCGTACAGCCAGCACGAACATAGTGTTGAATGTTTTGCCATTGATTCCAGATCACGTAACCATAAGTCAGTTGTATGGAGGTGGTGCAAACAGTGGCTCCACCTACAGCCACGACTATGTCGAACTTTACAACCCGCACACTACATCCTTCGACTTAACCGGCTGGTCTATCCAGTATGGCCCTGCCACCGGGGATACATGGCAGGTGCAACCGCTTGGCGGAGAAATAGGATCTGGCGAGTATTATTTGATTCGTTTAGCGGCTGGCACGGTTCCGGCAGGGACTATCCCAGTGCCCCCGGCAAACGTAAATGGCGACATAAACATGAGTGCGACGACGGGCAAAGTCGCCCTCGTCAATAACTTCGATTCGCTTGAGGGCCCCTGCCCTCTCGGGAACCCCGGGATTGTTGATTTTGTAGGTTACGGCACAACGGCAAACTGCTCTGAAACCAACAGAGCACCAGCCCCGAGCAACACCACTTCTATTTTCCGTCAGAACGGCGGAGCCAGAGATACCGACAACAACTCCGCCGACTTCTTTGCAGCCGCACCGAATCCGCGGCGAACGGCGCCTATTGTTGAGCTCCGTCCAGCGGTGTTTAGCACCGATCCTCGAAACGGCGCTACTACTGCGCCGCGTGATGCGACGATTGATATCAACTTCACCGAACCCGTGACGGTGGATGCCGACTGGTATGACATCACCTGTACGACGACGAACAACCACAACGATGCTACGGTGAGGTCGTTCTTTGGGGGCGATACTTACACAATTACACCTAACGCTAACTTCCTTGCCGGTGAGCAGTGCACCGTCACCATATTCCAAAACAAGGTTCACGACGTCGACACGGACGACCCTGTCAACGGCGACACCCTGCCCGCCAACAAGGTCTTTTCCTTTACAGTGGCCACCGGGACGGCGCCGCCGTATCTATCGAGCGTCCACCTGACGATGGGCGTTCCCAATGCAGGAGCTCCAGCGGGCGACAATAATTATTTGATGGATAAACCCGAGTTTACTCTGTCATACAACCGGTCGCGGGGTACTGCGAACTGGGTGAGCTGGCACTTGTCAGATGAGTGGATCGGGACCCTGACACGGGTCGATACTTTCCGTGCTGACCCCGCTGTTCCGGCCGATTGGTTCCGCGTTTCAGAATTCGACTATGTTGGATCCGGCTTCGATCGCGGGCACATGGTGCCTAATGCCGATCGTGACAAGGAGACGTCTACTCCAATCAATCAGGCGACTTTCCTGATGAGTAACATGATTCCCCAGTCCCCTAATAACAATCAGGGACCGTGGGCGAATCTGGAAGGATATTTAAGGACACTCTTACCTGCCAACGAGATATACATCGTCGCTGGCGGCGCGGGAACCGGCGGCACCGGCAGTGCTGGGTTTGCTAACACGATCGCCGGAGGCAATGTGACCGTTCCCGCTCAAACCTGGAAGGTCGCGTTGATAATGCCGAAGGGCAGCGACGACATATCTCGCGTGACTTGTTCGACCAGGACCCTCGCTGTCAACATGCCGAACATTCAGGGTCTCAGTACCAACTGGGAAGACTTCATCACGACCGTTGATGCTATAGAAAGCCTGACCGGTTATGACTTCTTCTCCAACCTGCCAGATGCAGTGGAAAACTGCGTCGAGGCCGGTACTAATGGGACAAACGCCCCAGCCACTGCAAATCAATCTGCGTCGACCTCGGAAGACACTCCAGTAGAGATTACCTTGCAGGCTGTTAGGCCCGACACCGACCCGCTTACTTTCTCGATCGTGAGCGGTCCAACAAACGGCTCGCTAGGCAGCATCGGCGCGCCCTCGTGCACCGATTACGCCTGCTCCGCCACCGTCACCTACACTCCAGGTTTAAACTACCAAGGACCTGACAGCTTCACTTTTAGGGTCAACGATGGCACCGTCAATTCAAACACCAGCACCGTCAGTATCACGATAAATTCTGTTAATGATGATCCTGACGCAGTTGACGATGAGGCGACGGTTGCTGAAGACAGCGGCGCTAACACGATAGACGTTCGCGCAAACGATACCGATGTCGACGGCACACTTACTGTCACTGCGGTAACGCAGGGGACACACGGTTCAGTCGCCATCACGAATGCCGGTGCGGATGTCAGTTACACTCCGGCGGCAAACTACTTTGGCAGCGATTCATTTACTTACACGATCGACGATGGCAACGGCGGTTCCGACACGGCGACGGTTTCGGTCACCGTAACGAACGTCCAGGATCTTCCGGATGCTGTGGACGATGAAGCTACTGTCGCGGAGGACAGCGGTGCTAACACCATAAATGTTAGGGTGAACGACACCGATGTCGACGAGGACACGCTGACCGTTACAGCGGTAACGCAGGGCACTAATGGTTCAGTAGCCATCACGAATAGCGGTGCCGACGTTAGTTACACGCCGAACGCTAACTTCTTCGGCAACGATTCATTCACTTATACGGTGAGTGACGGCAACGGCGGTTTCGACACGGCGACTGTCATGGTTACCGTGACGAATGTGCAGGACGCTCCGGACGCTGTTAACGATGCTGCCACAATCGCGGAAGACAGCGGTGCTAACACCATAAATGTTAGGGTGAACGACACCGATGTCGACGAGGACACACTGACCGTTACAGCAGTAACGCAGGGCATCAATGGTGCCGTGGCGATCACTAATGGCGGCGCGGATGTTAGTTACACGCCGAACGCGAACTTCTTCGGCAACGATTCATTCACTTATACGGTGAGTGACGGCAACGGCGGTTTCGACACGGCGACTGTCATGGTTACCGTGACGAACGTTCAGGATGCTCCGGACGCTGTTAACGATTCCGCTACCCTTGCCGAAGATAGCGGCGCCAACACCATCAACGTTCGCGGCAATGACGTGGATGTGGACGGCGACACGTTGACGGTTACAGCCGTAACCCAGGGCGCCAACGGATCCGTAGCCATCACGAACGGCGGCACCGACGTCAGTTACACGCCGAACGCGAACTTCTTCGGCAGCGATTCATTCACTTATACAGTGAGTGATGGAAACGGTGGCAGCGATACGGCGACGGTTAACATCACCGTTACCAATGTCAACGATGCTCCAGTGCTGACCTCGTCCGTAGCGATGAGCTTGATCTCGGCAACGAATAGCAATCTGTTCAATGTGGGGCTGGCGGCGAGCGCCACTGACGTTGACGGTGACACAGTCACGATTCAAGTGGCTGTCTTCGGTGACGAGGATGATGAAACAGCTACGTTGCCGGGAGTGGTTCACTCGCCTGACGCAAAGGACATTGCCCCGAACACCCTGCGCCTACGCGGCGAGCGAGTCGAGGCAAATAACGGACGCGTTTATCTCATAGTCGTTACGGCTACTGATACCTCAGGCGGAATCGACCGAAACTACCATACGGTGGTTGTGCCCAAGAATAACAAGCCGGCAAATGTTAACGCGGTAATTGCGGAAGCCGCGGCAGCGGCAGCCTTTGCCGAGGCAAATAACGGCACGCCGCCTCCGGGTTATTTCGTAATCGGTGACGGACCGATCATTGGTCCAAAACAATAAGGCGCAGTGAAACCTGGAATGCGCTGATAACAAGGTGGGACTCTTCAATGAGTCCCACCTTTTTTACTGAGCCCGCGCCTGCGCAACAAGAATTAGATGGCTGACAAAGACGCACAGATACTTGAACAGTTGAAGCGGGTGACTGCTGGATTGCTCTTCATGAGCGAGTCAGATTACCCGTTTGAAGTAATTTACTGGGAAGGCCTGACCGATTTGACTCATGACTTCCTTTGTAGGCTTAGCGGCAAACCGGAACACTGCGAGGTGGAGGAGATGGAAGTAGAGGAATTCCTCCTGGCCGAAAAATATCGAAACATTGTGCAAGTGCTTTCGGAGAATCTTGCCGAGCTTAAGGCCTACAGGGTGGGTAAGATCAATATGCCTGTGTATCTTGTTGGGAAGAGTAAGCGAGGGAACTGGTTAGGCGTATCTACCAGAGTGGTACAAACATAGATCAGGAATTATTCGGTGGAAACCAATTCCTGATTGTTGAGGGCGGCATGCATCGTGTGCCACGCGAGGGTAGCGCACTTCACGCGTACCGGAAACTCCCGGACGCCTTCAAAGATTTTAAGATTTCCCAGCCGGCCTTCTGCTTCGTTCTCATAATCCTCGCCAGTAACCATGCGGTGGAAATCGTTAAAGAGTGCTTCCGCTTCTTCCTTGCCCTTCCCCTTCACAGCCTGTGTCATCATGCTGGCCGCGGCCTTTGAGATCGCGCAGCCCGATCCCTCGAAGCTCACTTCCTTCACCGCGTCGTCTTCGACCTTCAGGTAAACCGTCAACTGATCACCGCAAAGCGGATTGTATCCTTCAGCACGGTGGTTCGCCGTTTCGAGCTTACGAAAATTGCGCGGCTTCTTGTTATGGTCAAGGATGACCTGCTGATATAAGTCGCTAAGTTCTGACATGTGCATCCAAGAGGAACGGGTAATGGGGGAAAGGGGAAAGGGAAACAGCAGACAGATTACCGGGGTGAAGGGAAAGGTGACGCGGGAAGAATCAACGAATTATCTTTAGCCTTACCCCTGTCCCTTTCCCCTTTTTTCCGTTCTCCTTGTCCCTCTTTCCCGTTCTCCCTTTCCCTCTGATCTAACTAAATATTTCAATCACGCGCTCAATCGTCTGCGCCAAAACATCGACTTCTTCCTTCGTGTTGTAGAAAGCAAACGAGGCGCGCGCCGTCGCGGGGACATTAAACCGCTGCATCACTGGCTGTGCGCAGTGATGGCCGGCGCGAACGGCAATGCCTTCCTGGTCCAGAATCGTGCCGATATCGTGGGGATGAATGTCGTCGATCACAAAAGAAAGAACACTCGCCTTCTCTTTTGCAGTTCCGATGATCCTCACGCCTTCGATTCCCATCAGCCGGCTGGTTGCGTAGGCCAGCAACTCATGTTCGTGCGCAGCCGCCGCAGCGCGATTAATCGAGTTCAAATAATCAATCGAGGCTCCCAACCCGATTTGCGATGCAATTGCCGGAGTGCCTGCCTCAAATTTATTCGGCAGGTCGGCGTAAGTTGTCTTCTCGAAGGTAACGCTCTTGATCATGTCGCCGCCGCCCTGAAAGGGGTTCATTTTTTCCAGCAGTGCGGCTTTGCCGTAGATGACGCCGCTGCCAGTTGGGGCGAACATCTTGTGCCCTGAAAACGCGAAAAAGTCGCAGTCGAGATCCTGGACGTCAACCACCATGTGCGGCGCGCTCTGTGCTCCGTCGATCAAAACCGGCACTCCATACTTGTGTGCCTGGTCAATCATGTCCTTCACCGGGTTGACTGTGCCGAGCGCATTGGATACGTGCGTGATGGCGACAAACTTCGTTCGCTCGTTGAGCAGCGCGTGATACTCATCAAGCATCACCTCGCCTGCGTCGTTAATGGGGATGACGCGCAGCTTGGCGCCTTTTTCCTCACACAGCATCTGCCAGGGAACTATATTCGCGTGATGTTCCATCGCCGAGATGATGATTTCATCGCCCTCGCCGATAAACTTGCGGCCGTAGCCATGCATCACGAGATTAATTCCCTCCGTGGCACCGCGCACAAAAATGCATTCCCTGACGTCACGCGCATTAATGAAGCGCTTCACTTTCTCGCGCGCGCCTTCGTATGCGGTAGTAGCTTTTTGGCTCAGGTAATGGACGCCGCGGTGAATATTGGAATGTTCGTCTTCGAGGTAGATGCTTCCGCGATCGATGACGACTTGCGGGACCTGGGACGAGGCAGCGTTGTCGAGGTAAACGAGCGGCTTACCGTTGACTGTCTGGCGCAGGACCGGAAAATCAGCACGAACACGCTGGACATCCCAGTTGGACGATTGTCCCTGACCAGTCTTCTCAATTCCCGATATTTCCGCCGTTGCCATTCTTTTCTAGTATCCGTTAGGCCTCGAGACGCGCATTCAAACGATGTAAGACCGCTTCATCGAGTTGGGCGCGAATGGAATCGATCTTGATCTTGCCGATCACTTCTTCCGCAAAGCCGTAAGTCAGAAGGTTTCGCGCCAGCTCAGAATGGATTCCGCGAGTCGCGAGGTAAAACAATTCGTCCTGATCGAGTTGGCCTACGGCCGCGCCATGCGCGCACTTGACGTCGTCGGCCAAAATCTCCAGCTGAGGTTTGGTATCGACCCTTGCTTCGTTCGACAGCAGCAGGTTCTTGTTCGTCTGCATTGCATCCGTCTTCTGCGCATCGTGTCGAACAAAAATCTTACCGTTGAAGACCGCTCGCGATTTCCCGTCGAGAATTCCCTTGTACAATTGATGGCTGGAGCAGTGCGGTTTGCGATGATCTATTAACGAATGCGTGTCGGTGTGCTGTGCGTCCGTTACGAGGTACAAGCCATCCACCCAGCATTCCGCGCCTTCATGATCCATCGAAACCGACACATCGTGCCGGGAAAGCTGGGCACCGATGTTGATCGACGTCGTGTTGTAACTCGAAGCGGATCCCAGGTCAGCTGCTGTCGCCGCTATGTGAAAACTCTTTCCGCCCTCGCGTTGTATCCGGTAATGCTCTAAACGCGCCCCGTCTTTCAGAACGACCTCGACCACGGCATTAGTAAAATACTCAGCGTCGTCAGCACCGACGTAGCTCTCGATAATAGTCGCGCTGCTGTTTTCTTCTGCAACGACCAACACTCGCGGAAACGTCGCCCGTTCTATCCCGGTAGAAACAAACAGGAGGTGAATGGGCAACGCCAACTGCGAATTCTTCGGTACGAGAATGAAGATGCCGTCAGAAATCAGCGACGTGTTCAATGCAGCGAAGCCACTGCTGACGAAGTCGGCCGAGCGGGCCAGGTGTTGACGAGCAATCTCGCCGTAGCGCTCATCTTGAATCGCCTCACTTATCGAGAGTGCGACTACGCCCTCAGGCAATGCTGAAGGGCGAACAACGAGTTTCCCATCAACGATTACAACTTCGGTATCAGGGGCTTCAGGGACTCGATAACGCGAGTAATCAAACTCCGATTCGCCGGCAATACGACTAAAATCAAGACGAGTAATGGGCGCTACATTCGTGTATTTCCATTCTTCATTCTTGATGGAAGGAAAGCCGAGCTCCGTAAACCGCTCAAACGCGCTGGAACGTAATCGATCAAACCATGCGACACCCGTGGGTCCCAGCGACTCGTAAATCGCTTGCAATACAGGTTGCGGCGTATTTTCTAATTTCAGTTCTGTAACCATCTTAGTTCGCTCGCGCTGCTGAATCTTGCGCTTCAACGGGTGCGGTCTTGAGCCAGTCGTATCCCTTTTGCTCGAGCTCCAGCGCCAACTCTTTGCCGCCCTCTTTTGCAATGCGGCCATGCGCCAGCACGTGAACGTAGTGTGGCACGATGTAATTCAGAAGACGCTGATAGTGAGTAACAAGAATCACGGCGTTGTTTGCATTGTGGAGTTGATTGACGCCGCCCGCTACGATTCGAAGCGCGTCGATGTCCAAACCGGAATCTGTTTCGTCCAGCACAGCAAGTTTGGGTTCCAGTACTGCCATTTGGAGTATCTCGTTGCGCTTCTTCTCACCGCCGGAAAAACCTTCGTTGACCGAGCGTGTCATAAAGCTCGCGTCCATTTCGACTACTTTCGCGCGCTCCTTCAAAAGGTCTTTGAATTCCAGGGGATCAAGTTCATCCTGGCCGATGTGTTTCTGTTTCTCGTTGTACGCAAGCCGGAGAAACTGCGCGTTCGACACTCCCGGAACTTCGATCGGATATTGAAACGCCATAAACACACCCTCGCGAGCGCGCTCGTCAGGCGACATGTCCAAAAGATTCTTGCCTTCGTACAGGACAGTGCCTCGCGTCACTTCGTAGTCGGGGTGACCGGCAATCACTTTTGCCAGCGTCGATTTACCGGACCCATTTGGTCCCATGATCGCGTGAATCTCGCCCTTTTTAATGGTGAGGTTAATTCCCTTTAGAATCTCGTTCCCGTCAATTCCCGCATACAGATCTTTGATTTCGAGCAACACTTAAAATGACTCCTCTTATTTTCCAATACCATGACACGAAGACGCGGTGACACGGCGTAACATCACCGCGTCACCGCGCCTGCTAACTTCCTGGTTTCACCCGACGCTGCCCTCCAGCTTCAAACCGAGCAGTCGTTGAGCTTCCACCGCAAATTCCATCGGCAACTGCAGGAAAACGTCTTTACAGAAGCCATTAATAATTAACGAGACGGCGTCCTCTTGCGAAATTCCGCGCTGCTGAAGATAGAACAATTGCTCTTCACTGATCTTGGACGTTGACGCCTCATGCTCAACGCTCGAGCTATTGTTCATTACTTCGATGTAGGGAAAGGTGTTCGCGCCGCAATCTGAGCCTATTAACATCGAATCACACTGCGTGTAATTCCGCGCGCCCTCTGCTTTTGGCATAACCTTAACCAAACCGCGATAACTGTTGTTTGACTTACCGGCCGCAATTCCCTTCGAGATGATTGTCGAGCGGGTGTTCTTGCCGAGATGAATCATCTTGGTTCCGGTATCGGCTTGTTGCGCATGATTTGTTAGCGCGACTGAATAAAATTCCCCGATTGAGTTGTCACCCAGAAGAATGCAGGAGGGATACTTCCAGGTGATAGCCGAGCCGGTCTCAACCTGTGTCCAGGAAATTTTGGAGTTTCGCCCCGCACACTTGCCGCGCTTAGTGACGAAGTTGTAAATCCCGCCGCGGCCTTCTTCGTCGCCCGCATACCAGTTTTGCACTGTCGAATATTTGATTTGGGCATCGTCAAGCGCGACCAACTCAACCACTGCGGCGTGCAACTGGTTCTTGTCAAACTTTGGCGCAGTGCATCCTTCAAGATAGGAAACGTATGACCCTTCCTCAGCCACGATTAGCGTCCGTTCAAACTGCCCTGACTCCGAATTGTTGATTCGGAAGTAGGTTGAAAGTTCCATCGGACAACGGACGCCTTTCGGAATAAAACAAAAAGAACCGTCCGAGAAAACTGCGCTGTTCAAAGCGGCAAAGAAATTGTCGTTGGTTGGTACAACAGAACCGAGATACTTGCGAACAAGATCCGGGTAGTCACGAATAGCTTCAGTAAACGAACAGAAGATAACGCCGTGCTTCTTGAGCTTCTCTTTGTACGTCGTGGCGACAGAAACGGAATCAAACACAGCATCAACGGCCACACCGGCCAATTGCTTCTGTTCCGTCAAGGGGATTCCCAGTTTCTCAAAGGTGCGCAGCAATTCGGGATCGACTTCATCAAGACTGGCTTTTGTCACCTTCTGCTTCGGCGCGCTGTAATAAATGATGTCCTGATAATCCAGGTCGGGATACGAAAGGTTGGGCCAGTGCTTCGGTTCAGTCATCGTCAACCAGTGACGATACGCCTTCAAACGAAACTCCAGCATCCAATCCGGCTCATTCTTCTTCGCTGAAATCAAGCGAACGGTATCTTCCGACAATCCGCGCGGAATCACGTCCGACTCAATGTCAGTAACGAAACCGTATTTGTATTCCTGTTTCCCTAAAAGTTCTGCTGTGCTCATGTTTTGACCGTAACTGTTTTAGTTGACCTGAACGCCTGCCTGTTCGTTGCGCTGTCTCGTGCTATGAATCTTATGAAGAACGGCATCGACGTTCTTTTCCGTTCCCAATAGCTGCGACAAAGTAATCTCCGCGAGCGCGTTGCCGACGATCTGGTGCAGTTCCACGATAACCGGTCGAATACCGCAATCACCTGTGTGCACACACGCTTCGAGCACACCCGCGTAGCTCTTGCAATGCGCCTCGACGCTCTCATCGTCAAGGACGCTAATTACCTGGTTCAAACGGATTTCTCCAGCGGGCCGGGCCAAACGGTAGCCACCTTTAATCCCTCGCTGCGACTGGACCAGACCGGCCTTACTCAAAATCCACATCAATTTGCCGGCGTTCGCGACTGAGATGCCTTCGAGCGTCGCGATTTGCGAAAGCGTAAGCGACTCGCCCTGAGTCTCAGTTCGCGCCAATTGCAGCAGGCAGCGCAATCCGTATTCTTCTTGTGCAGATATCTTCATGGCAGCGCGATTTACGGATGCAGTTTAGCTAAACCTTACTTTAAAGTCAACTTTGGCTAAGTTGCTGTTGAGGCGGGAGATGAGAGGCTTTTGGCAATAGCTACAGAGTGAAGTTGAAATCGATATAGCCGCTCCAACGAACCGGCTTCCCCTCTGAGACAGGAGCGTTAAATGACCATTGCCGCGCGGCGTCTTCGGCTACGCGTCTGAGCAGGACGTGTCCTTCGGAACGTGAAACTTCGGCCACCTTGCCTGCCTCGTCGACGATGACATGAACTCTAACAAGGCCATTAGCGCCAGCCTGTCTTGCCAGCGACGGGTAGGGTGGAACGACTCGTTTGGTAGCGCGAGCATTCAATGATCCCTGGTCATTCAAGAGCGGCTCAATCGATTCGCCCTTATTGCCGGAGGCAGCAGCTGGGCTTGTTCCCGGAACTGAGGGCGATGCTACTGGCGCTTCTGCTCGCTGAGACGAATCTGAATCCGTTGCACGTCTTGTCGAATAGGGTGAGGAAGTAGTTCCGTTCCCGAGCGATGCTTTTGTCGGAGGCAGCGCCGAAATACCGCCCAGCGGACCAAGCTGTGTCTGAGCCGCCAACACTTCGCGAGCGTTAATGTATTCGGTCTGCCACTTAATCTGATCTTCCATGTCACGCGACAGAGACATCCGAATTCCGAGCACATCTTCGAGCAACGACAGAGAGTCGGCCGCCTTGCGCTCACTTGTAATCTGCTTCGCCTGCGAAATAACGCGCTCGAGGAACGACCTTAGTCGATCCAGATCACTGGATGCCTCAGCAGGCAAATCGGTATCTGAAATATTGATACCTAGCGTGCGGTAGCGCGCAATGTGTGAGCGCGCGCCATTAATCGCCTGACCGGTCAGTGCATAATAATTGCGCAATGAGTCGCCGTTTTGCGTGGCTCGGGCAGCAAAGCCCTCCTCCAGCAAAGCCTCGGCACGTCCGTAGTTGCCCGACTCCAGATAGATACTCATCAGCATCACCGAAGTGATGTTGCGAATCGAGGCATCCTGCGATGTGCTGCGAACAGACTCCAACTCACTCGCCGCAGTTTCCAACTTATGAGCGGCAATTAACGCCCGAGCCCGCGCGATGCGCGTCTGGGTCGCTTCGGCCGAATTGTTTGCTTCTGTGGACGACTGAGCTTTTAAACTGGCCGGCGAGAAAACCAGGAAAATCAAGGTGAGGAAAACAACAGCTGACGTCCGCACGCGTGGCAAATACCGAATCACTACTCTTGCTCCAGATAAAAACGCAAAAGCGAGTCTCCAGACTCGCTCTAAACTTCCCCTTTAAATTTGAACGCCTATTATCCGTGGATCAGCCGCATCAGGCAAGCGACGAGGCTGTGAATCATGCTGTTCTGAACCTTGTCGTTTTGTTGCGAACGCCGCCTGGGTTCAGTGGATTTACCGCGCAGACAGGCTCTTCACTACCCGTTCGCGGAAAATACGTGCGCCTTCCTTTATGGCAGCTTCATCCAGCGTCAAGAGCCGGCGATCGCGCATAACAATGCGTCCGTTAATGATCACGGTTTGGACGTCGGATGTCTTGGTGGCGTAAACCAACTGCGAATAGATGTTGTAGAAAGGCACCTGGTTTAAGGAGCTTGAGTCGACGAGGACCAAATCGGCCCTCTTGCCCGTCTCGATTGAGCCAATCTCTTTTTCCATGTGAATTGCCTCAGCACTGCGGATGGTAGCCAGTTCGAATGCTTGCTGAGCAGAAATCACTTTTGGATCGCCGGAGAACACTTTATGAAGCTTCGCCACCGTGTCCATTTCTTCCCACATGCTGAGATCGTTGTTTGAAGCCGCTCCGTCTGTCCCCAATCCGACCCGCAGGTCCGCTGCCAACATCTTCGGAACGGGCGCCACGCCGGCCGCCAGCTTCATGTTTGATTGAGGATTGTGAACGACGCCGACGCCGGCACGTTTCAGAATCCCAATCTCATTCTCGGTTGGCCACACGACGTGAGCAGCAATCACACGATCATTTAGAAAACCAATTCTGGAAAGGTATTCGACTGGAGGGCTACCTTTTGCCTTAATGCTGTCGTCCACTTCCCTTTTCGTTTCCGAGATATGCGTGACGATCGGCGCGCCCGTTCGATCAGAAAAAGCGCGAGCGGCTTTCAGATGTTCTTCAGAAACCGTGTAGGGCGCGTGCGGAGCAATCGCAGGTGTAATTAGTTCGTGACCCTTCCACTTGCTGACGAACCGTTCGACATACGCCATTGCTTCCTGATTCGTCTTGTTGTCGGCAACCGGGAAATCGATGACAGTTTCCCCCAGGACGCCACGCACTCCAGCTCGTGCGGTTTCATCCGCGATGGCGTCTTCGAAGTAATACATGTCGCAGTACGTCGTCGTGCCGCCCCGGATCATTTCAGCTAAACCCAGGCGAGTCCCCACGCGAACAAATTCTTCGGTGACGTTTTTTGCTTCTGCCGGAAAAATGAATTTCGTCAGCCAGTCCTGCAAATCAAGATCGTCCGCCAGACCACGGAACAGCGTCATCGGAATGTGAGTATGGCCGTTGATCAATCCTGGAATAACCAATTTTCCACGCGCGTCAATTGTCTGAGCGGAAGTAAAGCGCCGCACGATGTCGCGTCGCGTACCGACGGCGACAATTCGCCCGCCCTCAACGGCAACGCCACCGTCTTCGATGACGCGGCGATTCTTATCCATCGTTACGACGGTTCCATTCAAAACGAGGAGGTCCACTGTGTTCATGCGCGTTCCCCTCCGCTGAGCTGCCGCCGGCAACGGCATGGAAGCAGCAACCAATGCCAGACCAATTATGAAAACAAAAGTTCGTTTGGACATGGGTGTGATTAATCCAGCGACCAGAAATGCTAAGAGCTGTTGCCTCCACTTAAGAAACGCGCGTCGAAAGCTCGTGGCAACAAATCCTTGATCGAGCACGTCTGCGTTTCACCATTTAAATTGGCCAACACTACTTTCGCGTGTTTGCAAAACTCCCAAATGATCTGGCGGCACGTCCCGCATGGAGGTGTTAGTGTTGGCGTATCGGCCACAACCGCCAATTCAGTAAAGTCTCGCTCGCCTTCTGAAAGTGCTTTCCAAATTGCGACGCGCTCAGCACACACAGTTAAACCGTAGCTGGCGCTTTCGATATTGCAGCCGATGTAAACCTTGCCCGCCGCCGTTTTGACCGCCGCCCCCACGAGAAAGCTCGAAAAGGGTGCTACCGACTGCAAGCGCGCTGCTGTAGCCGCTTCGATTAGTTCTTGAAAGTTTTCTTCGCTCAAGATCTGACCTCCAACGCATTGGCCAGTCTTTCGCGAATTTTTCCACTAAGCAAATCAATACTCACCAGATTATGACCACCTTCCGGAATGATGACGTCAGCATAACGTTTTGAGGGTTCTACAAACTGCATGTGCATCGGCCTTACGGTTCCAACGTATTGCTCGATGACTGACTCTACTGTGCGCCCGCGTTCTGCAATGTCGCGGCGCAGGCGACGAATGAATCGTATGTCGTCGGGAGTGTCGACAAAAACCTTGATGTCCAACTGTTCCAGAAGGCGCGGCTCGGCAAAGATCAGGATGCCTTCTACGATCACGATCGGTTTCGGCTCAACAAAACGTGTTTCGTTGGCACGCGTGTGCGTACGGAAGTCGTAAATCGGGAGCTCCACCGATTCGCCCGCCTTTAGTTTGCGAACGTGATTAACCAGCAGGTCGTTGTCGAGGGCGTCAGGGTGATCGAAGTTGGCGACCTGACGATAGTCCAATGGCAGGTCCTTAAGATTGCGATAATACGAATCCTGCTGAATGAAAACGACTTCACTCGCCCTGACGTTTTCAAGAATCCGATTCGCTACAGTGGTCTTACCTGAGCCGGTCCCGCCGGAAATGCCAATTATCAAACTCAAAGTGGTCTTAACTCGCCTTTAAAAGTCGTATCAATTAACTAACAAGGCCCTAACAATCACGCGTCGGAGTAGTTGAGTAAACATCGTTCTCACTCGTTCCCCGGTTTCCATAACTTCCTCATGATTAATCGGCGCTTCACTGATGCCGGCGGCCATATTTGTGATGCATGAAATGCCCGCCACGTGCATGCCCATATGCCGCGCAACTAATGCTTCCGG
The DNA here is from genome assembly GCA_963730985.1 of Pyrinomonadaceae bacterium. Lineage (GTDB taxonomy): Bacteria > Acidobacteriota > Blastocatellia > Pyrinomonadales > Pyrinomonadaceae > PSRF01. The sequence continues at coordinate 218,973 of CAVSTX010000004.1, read as the reverse complement.
GACCGTGCTCATGCCAACGGCGTCCGCTCCAAAAGAGCGCAGCATGTGAATCTCCGCTGGTGTTTCATAACTTGGACCAGACAACGCAGCGTACACTCCGCGGCGTATGACGACGCCAATCTCTTTTGCCTCATCGACAATCAACTGCTGCAAGTCGCGCGAGTAAACCTCCGTTAAGTCAGGAAAGCGAGGTCCAAAACGCTCGTCATTCGGTCCCCGAAGTGGATTAACACCCATCAGGTTTAGATGGTCGCTGATTACCATTAACGCTCCCTGACTTAACTGCACGTCGATGCCGCCGGCTGCGTTGGTAAGTATCAGCGTTTCAATTCCCAGTAACTTAAACGTTCGGACCGGGAAAGTTACTTCTTCGAGCGAATATCCTTCGTAGTAATGAACGCGGCCTTGCATGGCCAGCAACGGCACACCTTCTACGATACCACTAACCAGACTACCGGCGTGGCCCTGGGCTGTTGACGTAACGAAGCCGGGAATTTCGTTATATGGAATGCGGACCGCCTCGCTGAAATCATCGGCAAACGCACCTAATCCGCTTCCCAGGACAATTGCGATGCGCGGCTCAGCAGTCGTACGGGAGCGAATTGTGCGCGCTGCGTGTTCGGCGCGAGAGTAAAGATCGAGTTTAGCCATTCGTTCTGACACGTCTGCGCTCAATTTAGAAGCAACCGTGTTGCTCCGAAGTTACCGCTCCTTTTGGTAGGGGATTCCCAACGCGCGCGGCGGACGCGACGATCCGATGAAGCCCGCCAGCACTATGATAGTTAAAACATACGGGACCATTTGAATGAATTGAATTGGAATGTCGTCACCTGATGGTAGTTTTACCACGCCCTGCATTTGAATAGTCACGGCCTCAGTAAATCCAAACAACAAACACGCCAGCATTGTTTGCACTGGACGCCATTTGCCGAAGATCAGCGCGGCCAATGCAATGAAGCCACGGCCCGAAGTCATGTTTCTGGTAAAGAGCGACGATTGGCCTATGGAAAGATAGGCGCCGCCAATTCCAGCCAGAACTCCCGACAGCAACACTCCCGCGTATCTCATGCGTGCAACTCGCACGCCGGCCGCGTCGGCCGCCTCCGGGTTTTCGCCGACCGAACGTAGACGCAACCCGAATGGAGTCTTGTAAAGGACGTACCAGACGATTGGCACGAGGGCAAATGCAATCCAGATGGGCGTGTCCGGTATCAGTTGTTCCTTGGGAATTTGGGGAGTTGAACCAGACGATAGAAAGAATGCGCCGCTCAAAAATCCAGGAACGCCGATCATAAGTATGTTGATGGCCGTTCCGGTCACGACCTGATCCGCGCGGTAACGAATGCACGCGACTGCATGGATGGCGGCAATGAATAATCCTGCACCCATTCCCGCAACGAGTCCCACGAACGGGTTGCCGGCGGCATACGTCACGGCGGCGGCAGTAAACGCACCTGCGAGCATCATTCCCTCAAGCGCGATATTGATGACACCTGAACGTTCCGAGAAGAGCCCGCCCAAAGCCGCGAGAATCAATGGAGTTGATAGTCGTATCGTCGACCAGATTAACGATATAGTGAATAGTTCTGCCATCGCATCACACCTTCGAACGCCTTAGTAAACCCCATTTGGCGAAAGGCCCACGAAACAGTGCTTCCGCCGCGACGAAGAGAATTATTGTGCCCTGCAATACCTGAACGATGTCTTTGGTGACGTGTTCAGTGAATGCATCTACTGGAATGCCGCCACGTTGAAGAACAGCGAATAACAACGCCGATAAAATAACGCCGACTGGATGATTGCGGCCCAGCAATGCGACCGCGATCCCTGTGAAACCGTAGTTATCGGAGAAGCCGTCGTAGTAACGATAACGATACCCGAGCACTTCGTTTATGCCCACGAGTCCCGCCAACGCGCCTGACAGCGTCATCGCAATAATGATTTGTTTACGAACCGAGATGCCGCCATATTCAGCTGCCGTGGGATTGGTGCCCGTCGAACGAAGTTCGAATCCCCACTTGGTCCGCCAGAGAAACCAATAAACCAACAAGCAACAAAGAAGTGCCAGAACAAAAGAAAGGTTCAACGGGATCCAATCGGGGAGCCCGGGAATAAACCGGCCCAAACGCGCAATGTGTGCGCTGTTGCTGATCTGCGCTGTCTGCATGATGGGATCGCCGGGTATCTTGTAGTGATACTGCGTGAAGTAACTACACAGGGCGACAGCTACGAAGTTCAGCATGATTGTGTTAATAACTTCATGCGAACCAAACTTCGCTTTCAAGACACCAGGGATGGCTCCCCAGATTGCGCCTGCGATCACAGCACCGAGGAAGCACATCGGCAGCAATACGGCGCCAGGAAGATTTGCGATTGGTGAACCAACAATATCGCCAGAAGGCGCTTTGATAAAAACTCCGCCAAACTCGATGCCAACCCACGCTGCTGCAAACGCCGCAACGTAAAGCTGACCTTCGGCCCCGATATTCAAGAGGCCGCAGCGGAACGCGAGCGCAACCGCGAGCCCGGTGAAGATCAGTGGAGTCGCGTAAAACAGCGTGTAGCCAATGCCAACCGGCCAGGAAAACGCGCTCCCAAACAACAGCGCGTAGGTTGTTAGCGGATTGTCCCCGATGATCAGGATTAGGATTCCACCAACTACGAAAGCCCCGATTACGGCTATCAGTGGAAAGAGCAATTCGCGTAAGAGGTTCATAGGTTCGCTTGAATTAGTGCCCGCGAGTCATCAACAATCCAATCTCTTCGATGGTTGCCACTTTCGGATCAACCTCGCCCACGATACGTCCGTTATGAATGATTAACAGGCGATCGGATAAAGACGTTACCTCTTCGAGTTCGGCAGACACGAGCAAAATGGCACAGCCCGCGTCACGCAAGTCAACCAACTTGCGGTGAATGAATTCAATCGCGCCGATGTCGACGCCCCGCGTCGGTTGGGAAACCAGCAGCAACTTCGGCCCAACCTTAAATTCTCTGCCGATGATCAGTTTCTGTTGATTGCCGCCGGATAGCGCCCGCGCAGGAAGATCGGCGTTTGCGGGTCGAACATCAAAGCCTTCGATAATCTCGTCGGCGCGTCTGCGAATCTCGGCGTTGTCAAGAAACACGCCGGCGAACGAAACAATCGGCTTGCGATAATGAACGCCAAGAATTGAGTTTTCAGCGAGATCAAACTCAAGCAGGAGTCCCCGGCGATGCCGGTCCTCAGGAATATGCGCGATGCCCAACTCACGCCGGATTCGCGCGCCTGCTCGTGTGATGTCGCGGTTTTCGAACCTGATCTCACCTGAGAGATGTGCAGCATCAACCAGGCCGGCCAACGCCTCGATCAGCTCAGTTTGTCCGTTGCCTTCGACGCCTGCGATTCCGAGAATCTCACCCTGCTTCACTTCGAATGAGACAGCGTCAACAGCCTTAGCTCCGTCTCGCTTGGTTACTGAAAGACTACGCACCGTCAGCTCTGGCCCACCGGCTTGCGCGTCAGTCTTATCAACGCGCAATAGCACTTCGCGACCCACCATGAGGCGAGCGAGCTCAGCAGCGTTCGTCTCTTTGGTTTGTAGCCGTCCCACAACTTTTCCATCGCGCATTACCGTCACTTCATCCGATATGGCCAACACTTCGGCGAGCTTGTGTGTGATGATAACGACCGTCTTGCCCTGCTCTCGCATGCGTCGCAGAATTGCAAAAAACTCTTCCACTTCCAATGGAGTCAGCACCGCGGTCGGCTCGTCGAGGATTAGAAGTCTCGCGTGGCGGTAGAGAGCCTTCAACAATTCAACGCGCTGCTGTTGGCCAACAGATAAATGCTCAATAACTCCGCTGGGATTGACCGCGAGTTTGAATTCTTCTGAGAGCTTTCGGATTTCAAGACTGGCCTTATTGAGATCAAGCGCGGCAGCGTTTCCGGGCTCAGCGCCCAACACGATGTTTTCAGCAACTGTCATGGTGTCGACCAGCATGAAGTGCTGGTGGACCATACCGATTCCAAGAGCAATAGCATCGTGAGGCGAATTTATCTGACGGACCTGACCCTCGACCAAGATTTCGCCCTCATCAGCTTTGTAAAAGCCGTAGGCAATGCGCATCGCCGTCGATTTACCCGCGCCATTCTCCCCAACGATGGCGTGTATCGTCCCCGGCTTGACCACGATGTTTACGTGATCGTTTGCCTGCACGTCGCCGAAGCGTTTTGAAATGTTACGTAGCTCGATCATTTCATCATTGCGTCAGTGACCTTAATCTCTCCGCTGATGATTTTCTTCTTTGCTTCTTCTGCCTGCTGAATCGTGTCCGCTGGGACCAGGTCCTTGTTGAACTCGTCCATCGCGTAGCCGACTCCGTCCTTATCTAATCCGTAGACATGAAAACCGGCCTGGAACTGTCCGTTGACAACGTCCTGAACAATGGAATAGACGGCGTTATCAACTCGCTTCACCATACTCGTCAACACAAAGCCCGGCTTTACCATGTTTTGGTTTGAATCGACTCCGATAACAAAGTGGGTTGCGCGTCCGTCCTTCTTCCCTGCCTGCTCAACGGCGTCGAAAGCGCCGAGACCGGAATTGCCTGCGGCCGTAAAGATCACGTCAGCGCCTTTACTGATCTGCGCGAGTGCAATTTCTTTTCCTTTACCCGGATTGTTCCAGGCAGCGTCAGTTACGCCAACGTAATTTGGAATCACTCGAATGTTCGGATTTACGGAACGGGCCCCTTCTTCGTAGCCCTCCTTGAAGCGGTGGATCAAACCAATGTCCATGCCGCCTAAGAAACCTATCGTTCCTGTTTTTGAAGCTCTGGCTGCGAGTATGCCGACAAGGTAGGAACCTTCGTGTTCTTTGAACACCAGCGACGCGACGTTTGGCAGGTCGCTTACGCCGTCGACGATCGCGAACCGAATGTTCGGATAGTCTTTTGCGACTTGTTCGATGATAGGAGTTTGCGCGAAGCCGATGCCGATGATCAGGTCGTAACCGCGTTCCGCAAATGCCCGCATTGCAGGTTCGATCGAAGTAGGATTACCCGGCTCGATGTCGCGCAAGACAATCGGCAACGCAGCTTTTCCACAATCAGTTCCATCGGGCCACTTCCCGGTTTCAGCGCACTTCGCGCCCGCCCAGGCGGCGGCATTGAATGAGCGGTCGTCTTTGCCGCCAATGTCGAAAACAATGCCGACGCGAATCTTCGATCTGTCGTCAGCGCCGTAACCGGCTGTATTGCACGACGTACTAACCAGCGCGGCGACGCACAAAACCAACAGCATCGTCCAAATTGCGATTTTCATTCGTTGATTACCTCCCTCATAAGTTGCGGTAATTCATTTGGAGGTTGGTCACCTACTTCGTACGCTCTTTGAATTCGTTGCGCCGCTTCGCGGGCTTTAGACTGGTCGCGGGAGTAGATCGTTCCGAGCGAACCGCCTTTCGTAACTTCGTCTCCGAGTTTGACGTCAGTGATCAAACCGACGGTCGGATCTATTGTGTCGTCGATGCGCACACGGCCGCCGCCAATTGCAGCAATAGCATGTCCGATCTCAGCGGTATTAATTCTATTGACGAAGCCGGAACGCGGCGATTCTACAGTAAACGAATCACTCACCAAAGGAAGAAAACCAGCTGGATCGTCACACACGCGTGGCTCTCCACCCTGTGCTGCCACGTTCTTACGAAAAGTTTCCAAAGCTGCCCCTGAGGAGCAAACTCCTTCGAGCCGGGCACGAGCGGCATCAAGCGAGTCGTCGACGTTTGATAGGACCAGCATGTGCGCCGAGAGTTCGATGGACAAATCAAGGACGGGCCGGGCTCCATCATCCACTTCGCCTCGCAGCAGCTCGACACACTCTTTCACTTCAAGGGAATTTCCTACGGCGCGCCCGAGGGGTTGATTCATGTCAGTTAATAACGCGCGCGTTCGAATGCCACAAGCGTTTCCCGTTCTGACTAACGCGTGTGCCAGATCCTTAGCTCTGTTTTCTTCGCGCATGAACGCGCCTGAACCCACTTTTACGTCAATGACCATCGCGTCCAAACCGGCCGCGCCTTTTTTCGAAATTATTGAAGCAACGATCAAAGGAATAGCTTCAACGGTTGAAGTGGCATCGCGCAACGCATACATCTTCTTGTCGGCGGGCGCGATCTCGGCGGTCTGCCCGGACATCGCATAACCTACGTCGCGCAAGACCTTCTCGAATTCGCCGGCGCTCAGGTTAACGTTGTAACCAGGTATCGACTCCAGCTTGTCGAGCGTGCCCCCGGTGTGGCCCAGACCGCGGCCGGAAATCATCGGCACACAAACTCCGCACGCAGCGACCATTGGCGCTATCAACAGTGATGTTTTGTCGCCGACACCACCGGTTGAATGTTTGTCTGCTTTTGGTTTGTCGATTGCGCTGAAATCGAGAGTGTTCCCCGATCGCAGCATCGCTTCGGTAAGGATCGCCTGTTCGGCGTCGGTCATGCCGTTCAGGAAGACAGCCATCAGCAGAGCGCTGATCTGGTAGTCCGCGATCGTACCTTGCGTTACGCCGTCGATGAAAAACGCGATCTCTTCGCGAGAGAGCTCCTCACCATCGCGCTTTCTTTGGATGACGTCCTGCGGTCTCAATCCTGGTCCTTAGTTTGTGGCCAATAAGACGACGGATTGCGCTGCAACTGCTTCGCCCCTGCCAACCGCGTCGAGTCCTTCGCCAGTCTTTGCTTTAACGCTTACGCACGATACATCGACCCCAAGCGCTGCGGCGATGTTTTCGCGCATCGACGAAACATACGGTCTGACCTTTGGAGTTTCCAACATCACTGTGGCGTCCACATTGACGATTTTGAAATTGCGTTCGTGGACCAGCCACATCACTCGCGACAATAGATCGATGCTGTTAGCGTTTCTCCATTGTGGATCGTTGTCAGGAAAATGCGCGCCCAGATCGCCTTCCGCCAGCGCCCCGAGGATCGCGTCGCAGATCGCGTGCAGCAGCGCGTCTCCGTCGGAATGCCCTTCCGTGCCCTTCTCAGATGGAACGTGAACGCCGCCCAGCTTCAACGGCAACCCTTTAACAATCCGGTGCACGTCGTTGCCAATGCCAATTCTGAACATAGTCAAGGGTCGTACGTTCTCTTTGGGAAACTTAGTGTTCTCTATGTATTTGTGGTGGATGCATTGAGCAAAAAGCTAACCACAGAGACACGGAGCTCGCTAAGGTTGCACAGAGAATTCCATCTGTTTATCTAAGTGATCTCATCAACGCTTCCGCGACTGCAAGATCTTCTTCCCGCGTAATCTTGATGTTACGCCGGCTGCCTTCAACAGTTGCGATTGTCACGCCCAAACGTTCCACAAGCACGCTCTCGTCCGTTAAGCTCGGATCGTTTACATCAGCTTGTTCGTACGCACGCCGTAAAAGTTTGTAATCGAAACATTGCGGCGTCAGTGCTTGCCGCAGATGGTCACGTGGCAACGTTTCGACAACTACGCCGTCGTTCACCTGCTTGATAGTATCCACCGGTGATGTCACGAGAATAGCAGCTCCTACTCGCTGGGCCGCTTCCACCGTCATCGTGATCTCAGTTGTAGTAACAAACGGACGGGCCGCGTCGTGTACTGCAACAATCTCCGCCGTTGCCTCGCGTACAGTTTGCAACCCTTTGAGCACAGACTCTGCCCGGGTTGCGCCTCCCGGTACTACGGTCGCCAGTTTCCGCAGATTGTATTTACCTGCCAGGGAGACGAATGCAGCAGACTCCGTCGCCGGTATTACGACTACGATTTCATTAATGGCGTCACAGTGCTCGAAGACTTTGAGCGTGTGAAAGAGAATGGGGGTGCCCGCCAGCTCCAGAAACTGCTTGGGCCGCTTCCCAGCCATCCGCGTGCCCTGGCCGGCGGCGGCTATGATTGCGACATTCATAAGGGACGGCGGACGGGCGACCGATGACTGAGGAACGGATCGATTCCTTCCGCAGTCCGTCAGTCGCCCGTCGTCTGTCGGACTATAACTCCGTTATCGGTTCGCTATCTGTAATCCGGACCGGCACTGGTCCACTGCGCGTTTCGCGCGCTGGTCGTCGGGTCGTGCCGTTCATGCGATGTTCGCCGCTGAGACTGGTTTCAGGGTCTTCCCAGAGTCGTCCGAAGATCATCTTGCCGGCGGTAGTTTGCAGCACACTCGTCACCGCGATGTCGGCATTCTTTCCGATCAAGCGTCGAGCGTTATCGACTACCACCATCGTTCCGTCATCAAGATAGGCGACGCCCTGGTTGTACTCCTTGCCCTCTTTCAAGATAAACACGCGCATCGCTTCGCCCGGAAGTACGACGGGCTTAAGCGCGTTTGCCAGCTCGTTAATATTCAGCACGCTCACACCGCGCAACTGCGAGACCTTATTCAAGTTGAAATCGTTGGTGACGATGACCGCATCGAGCTGCTTGCCAAGCTCAATCAACTTCAGATCAACCTCGCGCACCGAAGGGAAATCAGTCTCGACAATCTGGATATCGAGTGAGCTGTTGTTTTGGAGCCGGTTGAGCATGTCAAGACCGCGCCGGCCGCGTTGGCGCTTCGAAGAATCGGGTGAATCAGCAACCTGTTGCAGCTCCCGAAGGATGAATTGCGGAATGATCAGGGACCCGGTAAGAAAACCTGTCTCAGCGACGTCTGCGATCCGGCCATCGATAATTACCGACGTGTCCAGAATTTTCAGATCGCGCCGCGACGCCTTGTCGGTGAGTATCCCACCCAGTGCAGAGAGCTCCAGGTAGTCGCCTTTGGCGGCGCCGACCATCAGTCCGACATACGCCATGAAGAACGTCAGGGCGAGCGTAAGAAAGGTCTTCACCTCCGGAGCGACGGCCATCGACTCCTGCCGGCTAATCAAGGAACCAATCAGAAACGCTCCGACGATGCCCATGATCGAACCGACTGCGGCCCCAATCAGCGTCTTCAGGCTTGCGCGCCTGATGCGCATCTCAAACAGGATGATGCAAATTGCGATTAGGCCGCCGACAGCGGCGGAGATCCATGGATCGTCGGCTACGGGTCTTAGAACATATCCGGCGGCGACGAGGATGGCGGTAAAGATGAGACGGATGATGATTACATCCCCATGCATGACGGCGGAAATATATCACGCTCTCAGGTAGGCGTCACCAAAAACTCTGTAGGACAGGCAATTTAGGGGCGATCGACTTAAGTTCAACTTGAACCAGACACACGAAGGGGCACGGCCGGCCCGTGCCCCTGGCAGTCCCTTCCGTCGAGTTCGGCGACCTGTCGCCGCTTTTTAAGCGCTGACCGGTCAGCGCCACCTAAAACTGACCGCCCAGTCGGCGGATCTCAACGGTTATCAGGGTAAACGATGCGCACACTAAAGCTTCCGCTGTTGTCGCCGTAGTTGTCGTCGTTTACCAGCAGATACAACCTGCCATCAGCCTGCGCGGTATAAGTGAGTTGACTGCCAACAAAGAACGGCGCGCTTTGCTGACCGTTCGACTGCAGAATGTAACCAATCAACGCTCCTACGCCCGCGGTCGGAACGGGACGGCGACTCACGCCAAAGATCGAAGTAGCTCCAGCACGCGCTCCGTCCGGCGAAACCACGCCGACTCGCTGTCCCGCAGTGATGTTCCCAGTCGCTGTGATGGTGATCTGATCACCAGCACGCAGTTGAATTCCCGTGTCTACTCCACGTGACTCGCTGGCGGGCACATCGATGATCCGATCCAACACCCGCGGGCTGCCGCGCCGGTCGTTACGCCCGGGATAATCATTTCGTTGCCGCGAACGCGTGGGAGCAGGGTTCGTCGGGTCGTCAGGAACTCCAAACGGATCGTACGTATCGTCGCGATCGTCTGCGGTGCGTGCCATCGCCGTAAGATCAAGTTCTTTCCTGACGCGAACGTTGAATGCTCCACGAGCGTCGGTGTATGAGCTGCGGTTGATCGTTAGGTAAAGACGGCCATCTCGATCGGCGGTGAATTCACGGCTTGCGCCGAGCTCGATAATCGGAGCGTCAAAATCATTTCCGATTACACCGATCAATTCCCCTTCAGCGGCTCGTGGCAGAGGTGCGTTCGGGTCAGTAGTACCCAAACCTGCCGGAGTAATACGCGTCCGTCCGGCATAGATCGTTCCGCTGGCGTCAACTCTGATTCGCTCATTGCGCCGCACGTCCACGCCGCTGTCCACCCAGTTTGGACCAAGAGCAACGTCGACCGTCCTGGTCTGATAGCGCGCCTCTTCGAGTGACCGCCCGTCCAATTCGATTCGATCGATGTCGCGCGGTCGCAGAAACACCACTTCACCGGCGCGCACCGTTCGCGTTGTTTGCGAATAGGACGGCTGGCTGCGGTTAGCCGTGCCGCGCACGGGAATAGTCGCGTCTGTTGTTAACTGAATTGCAAATCGGCCGTTGATGAAACCCAGAACCGTACCTCGAATCGCACTCCCACCACGTAGATAGATGGTGTCGGCAGCAGCGATCGAGAGACTCCCGAATGTAATCAGCAAAGCAAAGACAATTTTTTTCATAGTTTGCCTCCAAAAATCTCAGCTCAAGCTAAATCCTGGGAGAGGGGTTTTAACGATGCTACGTCCAGCACTCCGAAAATACAAAGATATTGTGATCAAATGTCACTTTTCCGTGGCGACAGCTTTAAGTTTCACTAGAGGTGGAACCTGCGTTTGCACAAAGCAGGGGCACGATTTCCGAACGGGTTTCCCTAGGGATTCGTTCAACAGCGTGGGTCGACGAAGACGGAACCGGGAGCGATAGCGACCGGGCGCATCCCCAGGGGATTCGTCCAATAGTGTGGGTCGAAGAATGCGGAACCGGGAGCGGTAGCGACCGGGCGCATCCCCAGGGGATTCGTCCAATAGTGTGGGTCGAAGAATGCAGAACCGGGAGCGGTAGCGACCGGGCGCATCCCCAGGGGATTCGTTCAATAGTGTGGGTCGAAGAATGCGGAACCGGGAGCGGTAGCGACCGGGCGCAACGCAGGGATAAGTCCAACAGTGTGGGTCGAAGAATGCGGAACCGGGAGCGATAGCGACCGGGTTCAACGCAGGTATAAGTCCAACAGTGTGGGTCGACGAAGACGGAACCGGGAGCGGTAGCGACCGGGTTCAAGCTGGAATGCGACTCATGATAAGTTCGACAGAGCCTGAAGAAATGAATTAGGTCGCGCCAATGTCCGTCGCCGCCAACCTATGGCACCTCCCTGTTCGTAGAAATTGCTTCGCGATGCAAGAACCAGGACGACGATCAATGACTAAAGCTGAGGGCCATTCCAGCTTAAGCCCGGTCGCTACCGCTCCCGGTTCTGATGTTATGAAGCAGGTGCCCCTTGGTTTCACCGCAAGTGGTTTAGACTTGTGGTTGACATGAAACTGAAAGGAGACACCTGCTATGAACTACAGAGTATATTGCGGCGTCGACTTTCACGCACGTCAACAAACTATTTGCTGTTTGAAAACTGAAACTGGAGTAGTCACCACGCATGAACTAAAGCACGCTGACCAGACTGCGGTGCGAGCCTTCTATGCTGGACTCCAGCGGTCCCGCCCTGGTAGGGCTCGAAGCCAGTGGTTACAGCCCCTGGTTTGAACACCTGCTGGAAGAAGTGGGCCATGAAGTTTGGCTCGGCGATGCGGCCGAGATTCGCCGTTGCGCGCGCCGGCGGCAGAAGAACGATCGTCGGGACGCGGGACTCATTTTAGACTTGCTCATTCATAATGAGTTTCCGCGTATTCACCAACCCTCTACCAGCAGTCGCGAGATCCTGCGCATGCTGCGTTACCGGCATAAGCTGGTGAGAATGCGCACCAGCATCAAGAACAGCTTGCAAGCGCTGGCTATCCAATCAGGGTTGTCACGACAATCGCGGTTGTTTACGCAGCCTGGTTTGCAACAACTGCGGAACCTGACCATGTCACCCGTAATGCAGCAACAACGGGAACAATGGTTAACGCTGATGGTCCCCTTGAACCAGCGGATCGACGAGTCGGTGGAGTGGCTCAAGCAACAAGCCAAGGGTGACGAACGCATCAGCCGCCTGCGCACCCATCCCGGCATCGGCTTACTGACGGCGCTGGCATTGGTGCATACGCTGGAGCCGATTAACCGCTTTGGCAATCAACGCAAGGTGACCGCTTACGTTGGCTTTGACCCGCGCGAGCATTCTTCCGCTGAGAAGAAACGCTATCTGGGTATCAGCAAAGCCGGCTCTCGCTTGTCTTCGGCGCTATCAACATCGTGGAACAATTCCACACGCCAGAAACCGTCGCTACCGCTTCTGGTTCCATATTCGTCGACCAGTATTCGCTGAGTATTCCACACGCCACAAACCCCGGTCGCTATCGCTTCCGGTTCTGTATAATTATTCGTCGACCCACATCGTTGAACAATTCCACACGCCAGAAACCCGTCGCTACCGCTCTCGGTTCTGAAGACCCACAGAGCTAACGCAATCCGAGGCGTATCGAAGTTGCACTTCGAACTTGAATCCACAATGAGAAATGGAAAATTCTTTTCTTACGGCATAGGCTTTACCGTCACCGCGGGAATGTTCTGGTCCCGGACCAGTTGATTGAAGGCCGGCACGTCATCCTTCATTAGCTTCGCAAGCCGTGCCAACTGCACGTCAATCTGGGCGACGATCTCATCGTAAACCGCATATGACTGGTCCGTTGGAGCCCCATCAGCACTCGTAACCACTCCGCCGAGTGCGGCCAACTTATTATTAAGCCTAATCGGATAGTTCAAAGGATCCTGACTGCTTTGGTTCTTCGTCTGGTAAAGAGTTTCCTCGACAGCGGTTAGATTGTTCTTCAATAACGACGCTGCATCATTGATCACTTTGAAGCTCGGTTGACCCGCGACGCGCTTCACCAGATCGTCAACCTGCTTGCGCACATCGCGTATCTGAATGATCGCGTTGTGTGTCTCGCTGACCTTGTCGCGGATCTTCAACGCCAGCTCAAACTGCTTCGCGTAATCCGCGGCAGTCGCCGGCAATCGCGGATCAGGTCTGACGTCAAACGTCTCCATCATTGTTTGTCCGTCGACAGTCAGCTTCACCTGATACGAACCGGGAACTATTCGAGGGCCCCGCGTCTCGCCTGACCACAAGATCATCCCTGGAAATCGCACGGCCTCGGGATATCGCATGTCCCATACGAATCGATTCAAGCCAGCGTCGGTAGTAACTCGCGGTTGCGGCCTGGCGCCGGGCCCGGATTCTGGTTCGCCGCCTGAAGGTTCCTCGGCCGCAGCCGGCGTGGAACTCCCTGTAGGCGTTGGAGACGCAGATGGCGAGGCACTGCTCGCGGGAGTAGCGGCTGGACGAGGCGCGCGTGCAGTAAACTTTTGAATCGACTTGCCAGTGGAATCCAGGAACTCCAAAACAACATCAGCAGTTGGTTTCGATTTCAGCGAGTAGTAAACGACGACGCCATTCGGCGGGTTACGACCGATCGTCGCGTTTGCCGGCAACTGAAAACCACCTCCCTGCATTCGGTACGGATCTTCCGGCCGAAACAATTTCGTCTGCTTGACGGCGTTCATTCCCCCGTCCGTCCACTGGTGAACGAGCGGGAGGTCGTCAAACACCCAAAACGAACGGCCCTGGGTGGCAGCCACGAGATCCTTCTCACGTTTGTGGACGACGAGGTCGGTGATGGGAACGACTGGCAGATTGAATTGCATCGGCTGCCAGTTGTTGCCGTCGTCAAACGAAATGTAGATGCCGGTTTCGGTGCCTGCGTAAAGCAGACCGCGTTTGTGCGGATCCTCACGGATTACACGCGTGAACGTCGTGTTGGGGATGCCGGTTGTGATCTTCTTCCATGTCTTGCCGTAATCATTGGTTTTGAAGAGATATGGTTTGTGGTCATCCCATTTGTACATCGTGGCGGCAACATATGCAGTTGCGGGATCGTTGGGCGAAGCATCGATTGAATTGATCTGAATCCACTCCGGCATAAGACTTCGCGGCGGCGTCACATTCGCCCAATTCCTTCCGCCATCTCGCGTTAGGGAAACAACTCCATCATCAGAGCCGGTCCAGATCAGTCCGCGCTGAACAGGCGATTCCATGGCAGTAAAGATCGTGCCGTAGTATTCAACGCTCGTATTGTCCTTTGTGATTGGTCCACCTGAAGAAATCTGCTTCGACTTGTCGTTTCTTGTCAGGTCAGGACTGACGACTTCCCAAGTCTGTCCTTCGTTAACCGACTTGAAGAGCATGTTTGCGCCTGCGTAAAGCGTGTCTGCGTCATGCGGCGAGAACAAGATGGGAAAGTTCCACTGGAAGCGATACTTCAAGTCGCCGGCGCCAGAGCCCATCGGATTGTTTGGATAAGGAGAGACGTCGCGCAGCTGACCGGTCCGGTGATCGTATCTGGTTAACAAGCCGCCGTAAGAACCTGCGAAGACGACGGAAGAATTTTTGGGAGAAGGCGCAATCCAGCCTGACTCACCACCGCCAACGTCATACCAGTCTTCCCGCCTGATGCCGCCTTCAGTCGTGCGGCTGGGAATGCGCACAGTGGAGTTGTCCTGTTGGGCGCCATAGATGTTGTAAGGAAAATCGTTGTCAACTGTGACGCGATAGAATTGCGCTGTCGCCTGGTCCTGTTCGGTCCAACTCTTCCCGCCATTGAACGAAACGTTTGCGCCGCCGTCGTTGCTGTTTATCATCCGAGTCGGATCGTCGGGCGCAATCCAAAGATCATGATTGTCTCCATGCGGCACGGAGATCGAGGTGAACGTCCTCCCACCATCGTTTGATTTATAGAACCCGGTGTTAAGCACATACACGGTGTCGGCGTTTTTTGGATCGGCGTAAATCCGGGTGTAATACCAGGCGCGCTGGCGTAGTCGGCGCTCCTCGTTCACGCGGGCCCACGTTCTGCCACCATTTTCAGACCGAAAGACTCCGCCTTCCTCAGCTTCGACGATGGCCCAGACGCGTTCAGGATTTGCCGGCGAGACCGTGATGCCGACCTTTCCAACTAGTCCTTTCGGCAAGCCTGGATTTTTGGTTAACTCGGTCCAGGTATCGCCTCCGTCAGTTGATTTGAAGACGCCGCTTCCCGCTCCGCCGCTTTCCAGCGTCCATGGTTTGCGATAGACCTCCCAAAACCCCGCGTAAAGAATGTTTGCATTAGTCGGATCGAAAATAAGATCCGAAGCTCCGGCCTTGTCGCCTCTGCTAAACACTTTCTCCCAAGTCTTACCGCCGTCCTTTGAACGAAAGATGCCTCGCTGTTCGTTTGGGCCAAACGTGTGCCCGAGCGCGGCAACGTAAACGATGTCAGAATTCCGCGGATGAACACGAATGCGCGCTATTTGGCGGGTGTCCTCGAGTCCTACCTTTTTCCAGGTCTTGCCGGCGTCGATCGACTTGTAGACTCCGTCCCCATGCGACACGTTACCGCGAATGGGCGACTCGCCCATGCCGGCGTAAATTGTATTGGGGTCGGAATCAGACAATCCAATTGCGCCAACCGAGCCGGTTCCGAATACCGAACCGTCGCTAATTGGTTCCCAATTGATCCCACCGTCAGTCGTTTTCCAGACGCCGCCACCAGTCGCGCCAAAGTAATAAACAAATGGCTGCGACGGCACGCCCGCAACTGCAGTCACGCGTCCGCCGCGAAATGGACCAATGAGTCTCCACTGCACAGTTTTGAAAGGATCGGGTGTCGGTGACGCAGTTTCACGGGGCTGTCCTACGCAGATTGTCAGCACGCCGAGTAAGCAAATGAGCGCGCAGGCTGACACAGACTTATAGTCAGACGTCTTGAACATTGGCGAAGACTCCTTTACTTTCTCGGTGGATCTTTAATATTTGGCGCCGGGCATCTTACTCGTGATGAAACGAGCGGGATGCGGTGCCACTTTGGAGCGCAGGAACGGTCGCGAATAATATCAAGTCGCAACCGTTATGTCGTCTAGCGAAATGATAATTGGAACTGTAAAAGAAATTTGGAGACACCCGGTGAAGTCAATGGCCGGCGAACCGTTAACCAGTTGTACGGTTGGACCATTGGGTATTCCGGGTGATCGCGGATGGGCGTTGCGTGACGAAACCACCAAAGAGATAACCAACGGCAAGAAGATACCGTTGTTGATGCATTGCGCCGCGCGCTATCGCATGGAACCTGATAACGGGACCATACCCCCAGTTGATATTTTGCTTGCAGACGGTTCGCGTGTTGCCAGCGATGATGAGAACGTAAACGAACGTCTTTCGATAGTCCTGCGACGAATGGTAACACTCTGGCCACGTCAGCCCGCGTCTAACAAGGAGCATTACCGGCGAAGCTCGACGGCGGCTCGCGTGCTCGGGCGCCTAACCAGAATTTCTGCCTTTCGCGCAATGCTGCCGCAATTAACCAAGCTACCAAACATTGACAGCCAACTGCGCGACGCGTTCAGCCGCGAAGCGGGTGAACCTGTTCCCGACATCTCCACACTTCCAGCCGAAGTGCTCGAGTTTACTTCACCACTCGGAACTTACTTCGACGCGTTTCCAATTCATCTCCTGACGACTTCGTCGCTAGCGGCTATGCAGCGATTCAATCCAGGCGCGGCGTGGGACGTTAGACGCTTTCGTCCCAATTTCCTCATTGACAACGCTAATGACGCAGAACTGATCGAAGCGAGTTGGACAGGAAGATCGTTACGCGTAGGTGAAGTGGAATTAAAATGCGAGATTCAGACAGTGCGTTGCGGGATGACGACTCATTCGCAAAAGGACTTGCCAAAAGACCCGTCGGTATTACGTTCGATTGTGAGGGAGGCTAATCAAAGCCTGGGAATTTACGCGAATGTGGTTACGGCGGGACGTGTGGCAGTTGGCGACTCTGTTGAGTTGATTTAACTCTGATTCAGAACAAAGCTTCGAGCGCCTCTTCGACGGATTTCACTCCCACCGCTCTCAATCCCAACATCCGCTCCAATCCCGCAGTGTTTGAGGAAGGCATGATGATGTTTTTGAAACCGAGTGCCTGCGCTTCGCGCGCGCGGACGGCCGCTTGAGTTGTGCCCCGGACCTCACCGGTCAAACCTACTTCGCCAAAAATGGCGGTATGAGGATCGATGGGGATGTTTTTGAAACTCGAAGTGATGGCCGCAACCACACCCAGATCGACTGCGGGTTCGTCTACTTCCAACCCACCCGCGAGATTTACAAACACGTCATCCCCCAGCATCTGCAGCCCGAGACGTTTTTCCAGCATCGCCATCAATAACGCAACCCGATTTTGGTCCACGCCCTGCGTCATGCGACGCCCAGTGCCGTATTTGGTTTCGGAAACAAGCGCCTGAATCTCCACGAGCAGCGGCCTCGTGCCTTCCATACAAGCCGTAACGACTGAGCCGGCGACGTTTACAGGGCGCTCCTGCAAAAACATCTGAGACGGATTTGCGACGGGCATCAACCCGGCTCCAGTCATTTCGAAAATCCCGATCTCGTTGGCCGCGCCAAACCTGTTCTTCACAGCACGCACGATGCGATGGTTGTGATGGCGCTCACCTTCGAAGTACAAAACTGTATCAACCACATGCTCAAGTGCCTTTGGACCGGCAATGGAACCGTCTTTGGTGATGTGACCGATCAGAAAGATCGGGATCGTGCGATTCTTAGCCAGTAGCAAAAACTGATGCGCCGCTTCCCTCACCTGCGACACGGATCCGGGCGCGGATTCGATCATCGCGGAAAACACAGTCTGGACAGAATCGACGACGATCGCGCTGGGCTTTAGTCGTTCGACTTCGTGGAAGATGTTTTCAAGGTTCGTCTCGGGTAATAAGAAAAGGTTCTTCGCTTCGATCTTCAGCCGTTCCCCTCGAAGTTTAATTTGTCGTTCCGACTCTTCGCCGGAGACGTAAAGAACCGCATCGTTTGAACGGCTGAGATGATCGGCAACCTGGAGCAGTAATGTGCTCTTGCCGATTCCAGGATCGCCGCCAATGAGAACGAGTGTGCCGGGAACAATGCCGCCACCGAGCACGCGATCGAATTCCGTTACTCCTGACGTAATCCGCACTTCGTCTTGTGACTCAATCTCGGTGTACGCGATTGCTTCCACGTCACGAAGTTTCAGGCTGGTGCGCGCAGCACCCTTATCGTGTGCGCGAGAGCGTTCTTCTACCAGAGAATTCCACTCGCCACACTCCGGGCACTTGCCCAACCACTTGCGCGATTGATGTCCGCAGTTCTGACAAACAAAAATTGTTTCAGATGATTTCGCCATCGCCCTCCGATAAAACTCAAGACAAAAAGATATCCACGAAACTACCCGAATAGGCACTAACTCATTTCGTGTCTCCTTGGTGCCGGTTCGTGGATCTATTTCATAGCAGACTTTTCACATTTTCAACCGGACGGCCAAGCACCGCTCGATCGCCGCGTTCCACGATTGGCCGCTGGATCAGATCGGGATGTTCGATCATCAAGGAGATGATCCGATCATCCGTGAATTCACCCTTGCCTAATCCAAGCTCGCGGTAGATGGGTTCGCTCGTCCGTAATAGATCACGCGGCTTGAGCTTCATCTTGCTAAGAAGTTCGGCAAGCTTCGTTTTCGTTAACGGCTGGTTGTAGTAATTAACTTTTTGAAAGTCGACGCCACTCTCCCGGAGCAGCTTGTCCATCTCGCGACACTTCGTTCACGTTGGCTTTTCGTAGATAGTTATTTTGTCTTTCATGCTCACACTCTGATCAGCTTAATTTGACCCACCCGCTAGCGCGGGTGGTAGTGACCTCAGTCAACTGACAGTCGATATTCGTCCACCTGCTGTCTGCCGTCTGCTGTCTGCTGTCTGCCACCTGTCTGCCGTCGTTTACGGAAATATTCCTCGCACCCTCGTCGCCTCGGCAACACGATCGACTGCAAGAATATAGGCGCCAGTCCGCATGTCGGTGTCGTAACGTTTCGCTGTCTCATGAACCGACTTGAACGCGGTGTGCATCGTTTGTTCCAGCGTCTCGTTGATCTGTTTTTCCGACCAGAAGAAGGAATACTGATCCTGGACCCATTCGTAGTAACTGACTGTCACGCCGCCTGCATTCGCCAGAATGTCGGGCACGAGAAACACGTCGCTGTCAGCGAATACGCGATCGGCGCCCGGCGTGGTTGGACCATTAGCAAGTTCGGCAATGATTTTTGCCTTAACCTGTCCTACGTTCTCGAGAGTAATCGCGTTTTCCAACGCCGCCGGAAGCAGAATATCGCAGTCGACGGTCAGCACATCGTTGCAGGCAATCTCGCGCGCCCCTTTCAATCCTCTGAGCGAAGACGTTTCGGCCTTGTGCCGCAAGGCCTCCTGAATATCAATTCCACTCTCTGCATAGACTCCAGCTTTCGAATCGCAAATCGCCACTACCTTCGCGCCGTCTGCGGCAACCATATGCGAGATGTTTGCGCCCGCATTTCCGAATCCATGAATTGCGACGCGCGAGCCTTTCAAGTCTGTCCCTCGTACGCGGCACGCTTCGCGTAACGCGTAAAGGCAACCACGCGCCGTGGCTTCAGCACGGCCCTGCGAACCGCCGAGCGAAATCGGTTTGCCCGTAACAACTCCCAGTTCGGTATGGCCGCGAACCATAGAGATCGTATCCATGATCCAGGCCATGGTTTGTTCATCCGTGTAAACATCCGGTGCGGGGATATCGCGATCCGGTCCAATAATCGGCGCTATCTCAAACGCATAGCGGCGTGTCAGGCGCTCCAGCTCATTCATCGAGAGACTTTTCGGATCGCAGATGACTCCACCTTTACCGCCACCGTAAGGAATACCAACCGTCGCGCACTTCCACGTCATCCACGCGGCCAGCGCCTTTACTTCATCAAGCGTCACATTTGGGTGATAACGGATTCCGCCTTTGGCAGGACCACGAGCAATGTTGTGTTGAACGCGATAGCCCTCAAAGACTTTGACGTCGCCGCCATCCATCTTTACGGGAATCGAAACGATCAACTGCCTCTTTGCGTTGCGGAGAACCTGACGAACGGAGTCGTCGAGGTTGAGAAAATCTGCGGCGCGATTGAATTGTTGCTTAGCAATCTCAAAAGGGTTTAGTTCTTCCCGAACGGCCTCCCTGGTCGCCATTGTTCTTCTCCTGGAAAGAGGGGATGGTTTAGCGGCGCAATCGTAACAGCGTCAGTGCGCAAGCCCCAAGCCTGAGAAAACGAAGAACCATTTTCCATATCTCATTTCATATTTCTCATTTGTCATTGTTAAGAGAATGGGGAGTTTGTTACCTCATCGACAGGATGGCTGTTGGGCCTAACACCTTTTTGGTTCACCTCAGCTGGCCCGGCGCCACACCTCGATTTCCCGGGACGTGTCATGCGTCATACGCTTACGCCCGATGCCGCGGCTCAATATCCGGACTTATCCTCTACCACTTTTTGGCTGGAATGAGACTCTTCCGGCAATGACAAATGAGAAATATGAAATGAGATATGGAAAATGGTTTTTTCTTCTTACCTGGAACTCTTTTGGCTCTAAGGCGTCTAAGAACCCGACACTCCTGCGACCCGATGGCACCGGCACATGGAGGATCAGATGTTTACAAATTTGGTTGAATCAAGTTCTCACGCCGGTGAGTTCAAGCGTCGTGGTTCATTTTTCCTGTTTACCACTATTACATACGCGGTATTGTTCGCCGTCGCAGGTGTTTTGAGTATTTATGCCTACGACGCGCAGCTCAAAGAGCCGGCTAGTGAAATTACTATGCTGAGTCCGATCGACTTTGCGCCACCGCAACCGACTAGTCAGGTTCGACCGGCAGCCGCCGATAACGTCAGTCGTAACAACTCCAACCAGGCTGAAAGGCGTGAAGCTTTTGCCAATGTGGACGAGCCAACTATCGTTCCGAAAAACGTCTCCGCCGATCCGCCTACAAGTCCGCCTGTTCCCCGGGGCGTTCCTTTCACTATCGGTAACCGGGATACAGATCCTGCGAATGCGGGACGCGTGCCAGGCAGTGGTGGCGCGAACGGCGCCGGGGTTTCAACAACTGATCCAGTGATCGACGTCGGGACGCCTCCGATTCCACCTCCCGTGGAAAAACGGGTGCCAAAGGTGCTGCGTAAATCGATCTTGAACGGTGAAGCGATTTCGCTGCCTAAACCGGCTTATCCACCGATTGCTAAGCAGATACGCGCGCAGGGAGCGGTGACGGTGCAGGTGCTCGTCGATGAGAGCGGACGAGTGGTTTCGGCGAAGGTAGTTAATGGCAATCCGGTTCTTGCACCCGCGGCCCAACGCGCAGCAATGCAAGCGAAGTTTTCACCGACTATGTTGGGCGATCAGCCTGTGAAAGTTTCCGGCGTGATCACCTACAACTTTGTGTTGCAATAAAACCGCGCGTTGTTGGTTTGCGTGAGCCTGGATTCAATTCCCGCCAAAACAAAAGGTACCGTGAGCACTGTACGCTCGCGGTACCTTTCCTCCCAACGGAAACTCGGTCGTTTAAACTTAGGCACCAGACTGAAGTCTGTGCCACCTTCTATCGTCGAACGATGCCTCGGCCGCCACCGGTCATCACGTCCTTGCCATGTTGGTTCCGGCAAACCCACGTCGAAACCAGATTGAAGTATTTCTCCGTTGGTTCAACTTCCGTCACAGTCACCTCACAGGTGATGGTGTCTCCGGCAAACACGGGCCGGTGAAAAGCAAACGTCATTTCGCGCGCAATCAAGTTGATGTCGCCACCAATCTTAGTCGGCAGCGTAGCGGTCAGCAGACCATGGGCCATCAGGCGTCCCTGTTCGTCAGGTTCGAGATGATGGACTCCCTGGTCACCGGACAGGCGCGCGAAAAGACGGATTTCATCCTCACTGAACGTTCGCTGCCAGGAAATCACCTCGCCAACTTGCATCGTGTTTACAGTTTATTAGGGTAGAAACGGAGTCAACGCTTTGACAATCACCTGCTGGCAAACCGCACAGAATTCATTAGTGATACTCCGCATGCGGCAATGGAATTCGGGCCGGTAGACTTTGCAATGATAATAATCCGCGCCCTCAAACAACCCGACTGTTCCTGCTGGAACTGGCGTTGGTTGAGGATCACAATTGGCACAATCAGCGTTGCTGGTGGTGGGTACCGGAGTCGCCGGCTTGATTAAATCTCGCCACTTTACAGTCGCCCGGTTTTTGTTCGTCGTAATGTTTGGCTGACTCGGCTCGCTTCCTGAGTGGTTGTTATGTCCACTATCCCTTCCGCAGCCGGCGTAATATTCATACTCGTCGGCGAAGCCGAAGACGGTGTGGCCCATTTCATGCAACGCAACTTCAATCGCACCTGGCGCCGTCGAAAACGTCGCCACGGATCCACCTGAGCCTCCATAAACCTCGCTGTTCACAGCCAGCAGCGCAACGTGCCACTCGGGCACCTGCTTACCGGCAACCTTCAAAACCCGGCCGTTATTGCCGACCAGGAGGCGACGAATGCCGTTTGTGCAAAAAGAAGCGTCGAAATAAGTCTTGGGCTTTAAGCCTGTGCCTCCACATTTGGTCGGATCTTTCGCGCCGCTATTCTTCGACGAAACATCGATGCGAAAAACGTTGATGGCCCGGCTTAAACGATTGAAAGGCGCTGCGGCCAACAAAGTATCGGCAACCTTTTTCGCGTCCGACGCAAACTTAGGCATCTCGGCTTCGGTATAGCCTTCGGACACAATCACTACGTTCCAACGCTTGGCTGGCAAACCGGCGTCGACAATCTTGGCGGATCCTAAAATTTTGCCGTCGGATGAGCCCATGGCTTTTACTCCTGGCTGGTGAGATTTATCAGGCGATTAGCTCTTGATTTTGAATCGCGCAAACTCGGTCGCGGGTTCCGTGGCAAGTGAACGCACACCACGATCGGCGCTCTTTTTGTTGGTAGCACTTCTAACCAGCGCAACCTCTTCCCCCTTGCCTGCGGGAACAACTACGACAAACACACCCTTCCTCTTCGGGGCGGGTACGCGCGAGATAGATTGATACGGATCGTCAGAAAACACCTCAGCATCATTCCTTGTCGGATTGTGCATCACGCGACGAAATAAGGTTCTGTTCTTAGCCCCTTTGAGTTCGGCCCAAAATCCTTTCTGTCTGGCGACTCCCTTCACCGGATCGGATGGCGGGACCATCATGTTAACGCGCTCCTCGGATACCAACTTCACATCATCGCCAACGTAAGAAAAAGTTAGCCGCACCGCCCCCGGAGATTTAGTGGCGGGGCTCGACCCTGAACGCGCGCGCTTTCGACTGGCGGCCGTCGTTTTGGATTGCGCCCGCTTCTTACTTCGTTTGGCAGCGGGAGTTTTCTTTTTCGATTTTGACGTCGCGCGCGGCGTGCGAGACTTCGACTTCTTTGCGGCTTTCCTGGTTGTGGCCATCACGCTACTCCTTACTAAAAAAGATTACGGCGAAGCACTTCTCATAACTCTCGCGTCTCTCGGGCGCACTCAATTAGTCATCAGCTTACTGGTTCGCGACTCCAAAAAACCAGGTCGGTAACGGCGGGTTGGGCCCCGAGCGACCTGATCAATTGAGCAATCTGTCCGCGGTGGTACCATGAATGCCCAAACATCTGCGTCAGAATATCCTCAACTGAATTCCGGAAGTGCGGTCCCTCGTAGCTTTGATACTCGAACACATGCGCGAGGTCGTCATCGTTTAACCTTTGCAGATACTCCGACCACTTAGTCTCCATCTGTGATAGCTGAGACGGAAGCTCGAACAATGTCGTTTCAGTTGGGAACAGTTCCATCTTCTCGCTCGAAACGCCCAGACGAAACAGCCACATGCGCCGCGCTGCCACAATGTGGCCCATCAAATACACTGCTTTTTTGAACGCCTCGCGCTCCCGCAACTCTGCAGGTACGGCATTGATTGACGCCAGCGTTTTTTCATGACTGTCGCGCTCGTATTCGAACCAGCGGCGATAGCGACTAACAAGCGTATCGTTCATCTTTGTCCGATCAGTTCTTCGATGAATTCAAGATCGTTAAACTTCTCGTAACCGCGCTGGGTGAGACTACACAACTCAACGGCAATCTCGTCATCGAGTGTTCCCTTGAAGTTAAAACACGACTTGCCCTGCAAACGTTTTCTCAGCCCGGCGGATATGGTATCGAGCAACTCAGGCGAGGTGTAGATTGGCATCAAGTAGAAGCTTACGTACGACTTGTTTTTTCGTACTGCTCCGAAACACAGTCGCTGCTTGTTCCTCATTACATGCTGCGTATAAAGCGCAAACATCTTATCGGTGTTGGAAGTAACATCGAGTTCCACGGAATATGGATCAAGGATAGCTTTGAGCTGCAGAAACGTTTCGTCGAAGCCTGCACGAGTTTTCCTGCTTCTTCCGGTGTTGCTTTGCCTGGTCATCTCGGCCTTACTCGTTTATCGAATACTTCAAGACTTTTGTTCGCGAGGCAATGAACAGTTCTCCCTTGTCGTTAAAAACCATTCCAAATACCGAACCCTGCGGCTTGAAGACGTTGATGTAGCGGCCATTGCTATCAAACACCTGCACGCCTTTAATGTCGCTGACATACACACGCCCTTTGCCATCCACGGCGATCGCGTACGCTGCGCGAAACTGCCCGGGTTGTTCACCTGAATCGCCGAATCGGGTCAGGAATTTTCCATCCGGCCCGAATTTGAAGACGGCGTCATTGAAAGTGCCGAGGGCATAGATGTTTCCCAGACCGTCAGTGGCAACACGGGTGTTCAGTTCTGATTCCCCGCTCGCCGTGCTGATCGCTGCCCGAATCGTGCGAGTGACTTGTCCCGAGGAATTGAAACGGACGATGTCGTCGCGGTTGCGGTACCACGCCGTAACCAGTCCGCCGTCCGGCGTTGACACTACATCGTCAAAGCCGTTGCCCTCAGCAAAGTTGAGTTGGCCCAGCGGTTCTCCAGTTTCGCCGCGGTGACGTGAAATCTTTCCCCACTGCGCGACATAAACAGTCCCTTGCCGATCGGCTGCCATCGCGCGCAGCGGCATCTTGGTATCGACCATCCATTGCGTCAGAAATTTTCCTGTCGAATCAAAAACCTGTACGCGACCGCCAATGTATTCGGCCACATATATTTTTCCTGAACCGTCCACGGCAATGCTGCGCGCGTCCTTAAACATGCCCGGCCCAATTCCTTCTTCGCCGAATTGCATAGCCACCGATGCGAAACCGGGAGCGGCTTCCTTCGGGGCCGGCGCCGACACAGGCCGGGAGTTTGGAGGTAGGGGAATATTTCGCGTTGGTGTGGAACTGTTGCTGTTGCTGCGTAGTAACGGGACTAGAAAACCACCCATCGCAATAACTGCGATTACGATTCCAATCACGGGAATCAGAATTATCAACACCAGCCACTTCATGGCGTTGCCTGCTGCCGGGACGGCGTTGCGCAGGTCGATGTTTATGACTGCCGCCGGCTGTGTTCCATGAGGCACTGACAGAGCGCTGTTGCAGTAGGAGCAACGTGCAGTCAGGCTCGCACCGATGACATCGCGCTCGTACTTCACGGGCGCACCGCATTTAGGACATTGAAATGTATCAGGCATAAGATTGGGGTTGCGGGACTTGGGTCTAGTAGTTTGTTCCTGGTACTTAGTTCTCTGTTCTTGGTTCTGGTTATTAGCTCTTAGTTCTGACTCCTGACTTCTGACTCCTGACTCCTGACTCCTGACTCCTCACTCCTGACTCCTGACTTCTGACTCCTGACTAACTGACTTCACCAACCATTTCTCTCTCGCAGCGACGTGATGTGCGCCACATGATGGCGTCCGTGCCATGCATACAATGCGACGTTCTTCTCGACACTGACGCTGCCCAGTTCCGGATGATGAAACGTTCGCTTGAAATCTTCATCCTGGAACGATCTTAGGAATAACACCCAACGGCGATGTAGTGATTCCAACAAGTCTAACGACAAATCAATCGGAGCATTCCGCGCGTCGTCCAGGTTTGCCCAAAGATTTTCATCGTACGCCCTAATTGTGGGATTGGTTTCTGTGAGGGCGAGTTTGAATCGACAATAGCTGTTCAAGTGACTGTCCGGGACATGATGAACCACTTGTCGCACAGTCCAACCGCCCGGGCGATAAGGTGTATCAAGTTGCACGTCGGTGAGTCCTGCTACTGCGGCCCGCATTCGTTCCGGCGTTGCCGCAATCTGGTCGATACATTCCTGCCTTTGTCGGCCGGTTAGTGGCGCGTTGAATTCAAATGGACCAACCGGATAACGCAGATCCATGTCGCTTTCCGATTTCATATTGTGTCTATTCAGCGGCTGGGCTTATGCTCAAGCGAAGTGGCAGAACGTGGCACAAAGTTCAGTCTCTGATAATTGAACCACGACTCATGAACTAAAGTCTGTTCCACTATTCTACGGCGGCATCTCATTGGCGACAACTATGACTGAAACGGCGGACGTCGTAATCATTGGCAGCGGCATTGTCGGGTCGAGCGTCGCTTACCATCTTGCGCAGGACGGTTGCACAAATGTCCTGGTTATTGAACGCGAAGCCCATCAGGGAAAAGGCTCAACCGGGAAAAGTATGGGCGGCGTGCGCGCCCAATTCGCGACAGACGTCAACATCCAGATGTCTCGTTACTCCATCGACTTCTTTTCGCGTTTCGACGAAGTAGTGGGTCATCCTGCTGATTATCGCCCTCACGGCTACCTGTTTTGCGCGACCGAAGAGCGACATCTCGAGTATCTGAAAACAAACCGAGCGCGTCAGATCGCGCTGGGAGTGAAAAACGTTGAACTGGTTTCGCGTGAGGACATAGCGAAGGTCGTTCCTCAATTGCGGGTGGATGACATACTCGGCGGGACATTCTGCCCAACCGATGGCTTCGTCGATCCCCACAGCGTAATGATGGGCTTCATGCTCAACGCGCGAGAACGAGGTGTGAGGCTGTGGTTGGATACAACCGTTACCGGTATTGAAACGGACAATGCGGGCCCTGGGACAGCGGACGTCTCGCGCGCATCTGCTGAGCCTTCGAGTGTTCGTCGCGTTTCAGGGATTCAAACCACTCGGGGCTTCATCTCCACACGCATCGTTGTTAACGCGGCCGGTCCCTGGGCCGCCCAAATAGCAAAAATGGCGGCCACCGAATTACCGGTCGAGCCTTTGCGACGGCAGCTCGTGCCTACAGAACCGTTTGATGGTTTGCCGAAGCGCTTTCCGATGGTCATCGACATGTCCACAGGTTTTCACTTTCGCCGCGAAGGCAAAGGAATCCTACTCGCGTGGAACGACCCCGAGGAGACACCAGGCTTCAAGACTGACTTTGATAATGGTTTTGTCGAAAAGATTCTGACGCGCGCGGCTGATCGTGTGCCATGTCTCGCTGAAGCTGAGGTTAATCCACGTCGCGCCTGGGCAGGTTTATACGAAATGACGCCGGACCATCATTCGATCATTGGTCCAGCGCCCGACGTTGAAGGATTGTATTTCGTAAACGGCTTCAGCGGCCACGGCGTCATGCACTCCCCCGCATCCGGCCGCATAACCGCGGACCTAATACTTCGTGGCAAATCGGACCTAATCGATAGTTCCCGTCTCGGCGTGGACCGCTTCGCCAAAGGCAAACTGCTGGAAGAGACCGCCGTTCTCTGAAAAAGGTTTCGTAGCAGTGAGCAAGTCGGCCTCTAGCTTTCGCTGCTAAGCAAGGCGCGCTGTTCAGTCGTGACGGTTCAGACCTCCAAACAGGCAAACTGATGAAGAAGAAGTGATCGCGAGTGAGCCTGCGGTTTGAAGACAGTAATTGGAAAGAACGCGAGGATTGAGAATGAAGTCAGCCAGCTGTTTGAGGTAGATTCACAACATTGAATTGAGGGCGCAGCGAGCACCCGTTTCTGAACGCTCGCTGCGCATTGGTTAAGTTAGACCGGCTTCGTGCCAGGACGAAAAACTACAATGGCAAGCCATTGTACGCTTGAGCGACTGGCACTAGAGCTGTGAATACCTCCTCAGCCGACATGGTTGCGCCGGCTTTCAGATTGAAGCTCGAGTAATCGCCAAGTGGCGTAAGCATCAACCGGTTGTCAGAGCGTTGGCCCACGAAGTAAAGGTTGAACGGTTGCACGTGGACCAGGATCGGTTTCTCTGCACTTTGGGTGAGAGATCGCGACATCTGACCAAGTTGCCGCGACATTCGTGCACTGCCGAAGCTTGTCGCTCTCCATTTGCCATCGCGTTGTTCGACTGAAACGGAGGATCGTGCCTGATCTCCAACCATCACCGGATAGAATTCCTGATTAGCGTCCGCCAACATGCGATTCGCGTCACCGCCGGGCGCAAATCCTTTCAACTGTTCCAACCCGACCGAAAACACATGCCGTGCCTCGCCCAAGGAAGCACTGCTAACCTCGGCCATGGATTCAAATCCCATTTCCTTGAAATTGTCATTGGTGACCAGCTTACGGAACGTGTCCAAACCCCGTGCAGCAGCACTTTGAGAGTCGGAGAAACTCTGCTCCTGACCGCCGCCCTGGTCCCCTGAATTATTCGATGATGATGAGTCTCGATTGCAGGCTGAGGCCATTAGCACCAAAGCCAGCGAGAGCACAGCGAGAATAGAAATCCAGTAGCGCATCTTAGTACCTCCTTTCATTTCTTGGTGATGTCATAAAAATCGTCCCAGTGAGTGTAACCGGAGCCACTCACATAAGAAGCGTACGTCTGAATCCGTTGCTCGCCGACATTTGGCGCCCACGGATCGTTGACGTAAACGTAGTTCGTTCCCTCCAGGCTGACATAGCCGCGCACCACCATCATGTGGCCGCCGCCGGAATTCCAATGCCAGGAGAAAGCGAAGGGTTTTTTCTTGCAATAGATCTGTTCCTTTACCTGGTCCCACGTCAGCGCGGTATTGGATGTTCTGGTGAAAGTGAAGTTGTACTTGTCAAACTCCGGCCAGCCCCCGTTAATACATGCATTAGGTACTGGGTTGTTACAACAATCGCTGCGACCAAACCTCTTGTTGGCCTCGTCGCATTGACTGACGTTAGTGCCAAGAAAATCCATGCACATTTCACCGCTTGCGGCCCAACACCACATGCTTGTTTCCTGAGGTCTTAGCGTTACTGGCTGGGTATTAATCTGTTCGGGTGTGCAAGTGCAGCCAGCTAAGACCATGAGACAACCTAGCAGAATGAGGGGTTTCATCTTCATCGCGTCAGACTCCTTTCTTTGATTTCGACACGTTAGCGGCGCGAGGAAGCGCTCGTGACTAAGCCGCCCGAAAGGTTGAGTCGAACCGACCGTTGCTTATGACTGGTTGTTGATGTTCGATATCGCACGGCGGCGACACCCCAGTTTGGTGACGAGGAACGGGTCTTCAACCGGACAATCGTCGAGTGGCCATGGTGAAATTCCAAGGGCTGGAGCGAAGAGTACGCGGCGGTCGCAGGCTCTGAGGACCAGCCAATTTGAATGATGTAAGGCGGCACATACATACTCCAGTTAACTACTGGAGTCAACTTTTTTGGGACGCCCGGATGATGGCCAGCGGTCGGAGCTACTGACGGAGAAAGAGCAAAGGTCCAGAACAGTTAGTCAGCGCGCCTGTAACCAGGCGGTGATATGGTCCATTGAATTTGCGTAGACCTTATCCTGCGACATTGAGGCTTTTTTCGGGACCTTCAACGAATGGTCTCCCCCTTCGATGACAAGCAGCGTCGCCGGAAGGTTAAGACGCGCAACCAATTTCTGGATCTCTTCCGCTGTTCCAAACGCGTCGCGTTCACCCTGGATGAACAGCATCGGAGCGGTGATATCGGGGAGATGTTTGTCGCGGAGTTTGTCAGGTCTGCCGGGCGGGTGTAGCGGGTAGCCAAGAAAAACGAGGGCAGCAACATCGATGAAAGCGTTGGCTGTAGAGTTTGTTTTATCGGACTTGTGTGTGGACTTGGCTGACCGGGAGGCGGCGACCTGAGATGCTATCCGTCCGCCCATCGACTTGCCGCCGATAGCAATGCGATTCCCTTTTAGCTTTTTGTGACGGTGCGCTGCATCAATAACGGCGCTATAGCATGATTCGAGAATCGGGGTCTTGTCCGGGACGTGTTTGCGTTTCTCCATGTAAAGAAAATTGAAGGTCAATACATCGATACCGCGCTCAGCCAATCCGGTTGCAAACAAACGCATGAATGGACTCGACTGATTGGCTCCGGCGCCGTGCGCAAGAATGAGGGTCACAGCCGAACGCTTGATTTTCTTGGGTGTGTAAAGCAGACCGGACACGCTCTCGCCCACACTTACGCGGATGATCAGTTCTCTTATTTCGACTGGCATAAAAGGCTTTGAACCTTACCTCAACAAAACGACAGCGGTCCCTTTTATAACAAACGCAAACGACGAATTTACGTCAGACATAAATCCTGGGCACCCGGGAGCCAATTCCGCACGTCACTTCATAAGAAAGCGTTCCTGCCATCTTCGCAATCTCTTCGGCAGTAACCGAGGCTGCGCCGGTCTGGCCCAACAACACAACTTCATCCTCAACTGCCACATCTGGCACGTTCGTCACGTCTATCAACGTCAGGTCCATTGATATCCTGCCGATAACAGTTGCATAAGTCCCCCGCACGATCGCGTGACCACGATTAGACAACGCGCGCATGTAACCATCGTCATAGCCAATCGGTACTGTCGCAACCAGCGTCTTACTTGATGCCTCAAACGTGCAGCCATATCCAACTGTTTCGCCCGGAGGCACCCATTTCAACAACGAGATTCGCGAGTGCAGCGACATTACCGGGTGAAATTTCTCATTCCGATGTTCCGGGTCCAGTATGTCGCGCCAAAGCCCATAAAGCACACCGCCCGGACGCACCATCGTCCCATGCGCGTTCCGCTGCGAGAAGATGCCGGCGGAATTCGATAGATGGCGATGGGTCGGGTTGTATCCACTTTCCCGAAAGGCGGCTTGTGTGTTTTCAAAACGGTGTATCTGGTCAGAGGTTAATGGCCCACATCTCGGTTCGTCGGCGGCAGCAAAGTGTGTCATCAATCCATCAATGCGAATATGTTCGAACCGTCGAACCTGCTCGAGAAACGCGGCAACATCGTCGAACCTCACGCCTAGTCGGCCCATGCCCGTGTCGATCTTAACGTGCACGTCAACTATTTCATTGCGGTCGCGCGCAACTCGATTCAACTCTTCGAGCATGTCTATTCGATAAACGGTCGGCGTCAATCGCTGCTGAATACACAGCCCTGCCTGGCCATTCCAGAAACCTGCGAGGCAAAGTATTGGTTTGTCCAGACCGGCATTTCGTAGTTGAATTCCCTCCTCCGGTAACGCCACGCCGAACCAGTCGGCTCCTTCTACGTCCAGACGGCGAGCGCATTCGACTGCGCCATGCCCGTAAGCATTTGCCTTGACCACCGCCATCAACTTGACGTTTTGGCCGATGCGACTCTTCACCAGCCGGAAATTTGCAGCGAGTGCATTGAGATCAATGACGGCCCACGTGGGTCGTTGGCCAGAAAGGTTCGTCGAGTTATTTTTCAAATTCGTCATTCGTTAGGCGGAAAAGGTGCGCTGGCAAAACATCTCGCGCTGTCAATAATGTGGTTGGAATAAGACCGTGGCAGTGTACCTGCGCCGATTGATGCTCGCAAAGTGGTAGTTAGTGGGGAGTGGGTCAGTTTGATTGAGATTGTCCGATAAACTTTAGTTTGTCGCGGCGGCGCAACGACAAGCTAAAGCTTAACGAACATCATGCCGGTTACATTCTTTCACGGAGAAGAAGATGCCAACTCGCCGTTGGCGTTAATACGGAAAGTCGTTCTGGAGGTTCCGGGCGCGCAATTGGTCACTTATAAAAACGAAGCGCATCTCTCGACGTTGTGCAATCACTTTGATGACGTCGCTAAAGTACTTCGCGGGGATTGATGGTCACTCGCGATAGAGATTGTCGAACCGCATGCTGGAAGGGGTGAAGCGAAGTCGGATGGTGTCGGTTGGGCCGTTGCGCTGTTTGGCAACAATGATCTCAGCGATGTTCTTTTCGTCGTCCGGCATGTTATCGCGCTCTTCCGGAGTCTTGTATTGTTCGGGCCGGTAGATAAACGCAACCACGTCTGCGTCCTGTTCCAATGCTCCTGACTCGCGCAAGTCGGCCAACTGCGGATGATGATCCGAACGCGATTCCGGCGCGCGCGAAAGTTGCGACAGGGCGACGAGTGGAACGTTCAACTCCTTCGCCAGTCCTTTTAACTCCCGCGAAATCTGCGACACTTCCTGTTGTCTCGACTCAACGCGCTTCGCGGAACCACTCATTAACTGAAGGTAATCGACTACGATCAAATCGAGTCGCTTTTGCTCGGCTGCCAAACGACGGGCCTTGGCGCGCATTTCCAGAACCGAAATACCGGCAGTGTCATCGAGAAAAATTCTTGCCTCGGCCAGAGTGCCGAGCGATTTCGCGATCTGCGCCCA
The DNA here is from genome assembly GCA_963730985.1 of Pyrinomonadaceae bacterium. Taxonomy (GTDB): domain Bacteria; phylum Acidobacteriota; class Blastocatellia; order Pyrinomonadales; family Pyrinomonadaceae; genus PSRF01. Next base: position 186,492 of record CAVSTX010000004.1, on the reverse strand, counting down.
CTCCGGTCGCGACAGAAAACCATTCCGGAAACGTTGCGCATCGATGTTCCCCTGCGAACACAGCATGCGCATCACGAGTGCCTCCTTCGACATTTCCAGAGAGAAGACTCCAACTACCGCGCCGGGCACGTGAATAGCCGCGTTTTCCGCCAGCATCAACGCGAAACTGGTTTTTCCCATCGACGGGCGGGCGGCCACGATAATCAGGTCCTGACGCTGTAAACCGGAGGTTAACTTGTCGAGATCGGCGAAGCCGGTGGTTAATCCGGTCAACATCGCCGAACGGCCTTCCATTTCCTGGATCTTCTCTAGCAGTTGCTCTGCAACCGGCTTTACGTGAACAAAACCCTGGCGAATCCGTTCATCAGCCAACTGGAAAATGGCGTGCTCAGCATGATCCAGAATTATCTCGGGTTCGTCTTCCTGTTCGAGAGCTTCCTGCGTGATCTTATTCGCCGCCCGGATTAGCTGGCGCAGCATTGATTTGCCGCGCACCACCTTCGCGTAGTGTGCGATGTTGGTTGAATGCGGCAGGCCGTACGTAAGGTTAGTGATGAACGTGATGCCGCCGACCGACTCCAGAGCGTTGTCTTTCTTGAGCTCCTCTCCGATAAGAATCGGATTGATTTCTGCTTGCCGCTCAAACAGCATCACCATACCGCTGAAGATTTTGCGATGCGACGGGACGTAGAAGTCTTCGGCACGCAACAGCTCGATCGCCTGACTAATGACGCCATTGTCGAGAATGATGCCGCCAAGAATTGCGCGTTCAGCTTCGGCGCTGTGCGGCAGAGAGCGTTCTATTTCGCGAATCGGATCTGGAGTGGCCATTTACTGGAGTTTGTTTAGTGTCAGTTCGTGTATTTTCGTGGATCTTCTTGCCTAAAGAAGAAAAGCGATCCACGAAATAACACGAACAACTGCTCGATATCCTTGGCGTTATTGGAGGGGCCGCAAAAAGCGACGCTGTAGATTAACGGAAACCTACAGCGTCCAAGTACCACAATGAAATGATTTACGGCAACAATAAAACAGCGCGGTCGCTACTCGGCCAACTCTGCGGGAGTTTCTTCAGATCCTTCCCCACTTTGCTTCGCAAGTTCTGCTTCCTGTTCCGGCGTCAAATGACCAACAATAACTTCGCCTTCCGGCGCGACCTTCACTTGCAGATCAATCGTTACTTCACGATGCAAACGCAATGGAACTGTGTAGTCACCGACACGTTTAAGCGGCTCGCGTAGATGGATCCGGTGCCGGTCGATCTCGTACCCGCGCTCCTTAAGCAGTTCGGCAATGTCCATTGAAGTGACCGAGCCGTAAAGTGCACCCTGTTCGCCTGATTTGCGCTTGAATTCGAGCACCAGCGATCGCATCTGGTCGCCCTGAACTTCAGCGGTACTTCGGGCAGCCGCTTCTTTCTTCAGTAGCGCCGCGCGTTCCTGCTCAATTTGTTTGACGTTGCTCGTTGTAGCTTCGACCGCGAGCTTTCGCGGCAAAAGATAGTTGCGCGCGTAACCTGATCGGACGCGCACAATCTCGCCGCGCGTGCCCAGGTCGTCCACATCTTCTCTCAAAAGTATTCTGGTGTGTGCCATCTCGGCAGCTCCTTCTTCGTAAACTCTTAGTCGGTTGTATAAGGCAACAACGCAATATTGCGCGCGCGCTTAATCGCTTCGGCCAGCATTCGCTGATGAATCGCGCAGTTGCCGGAGATGCGTCGTGGCAGAATTTTTCCGCGCTCGGGGATGTAATTCTGGAGGAAACGCGTGTCCTTGAAATCGATAATGTCTACTTTTTCGATGCAAAACCGGCAGATCCTGCGGCGCCGCATGCGCCTGCCGCCGCGACCCTGCGGCGAACGTCCGCCACGATCGAAATCCTCCTCACCGTTGTAACGGCGTCCTCGCTCTTCATAGTTGGTTGACATAAATTTCCTCTATCGTTGTTTGAATTAAAACGACTGCCAGCTCGCAGACAACTTAGGCTGCGTCTTCTGCTACTTCGTCAGCGACAAACTCCGCTTCCGAACCAGTCGCGGCGCCATTGCGCGCACCGGGCCGCTTATTCGCTTTGCGTTCGCGCTTCGCCCTAAACTTCTCGGCACGCTGACGGTCTTCGTCCACGCGTACGGTGATGTAGCGAATGATGCGATCATTGACGCGCATGCGCCTTTCGAGCTCTGCGATTTCATGACCCGAACCTTCGATCTCCAGCAACACAAAACTTCCCTCGGTCTTGTGCAGAATCTCGTAGGCGAGTTTGCGCCGGCCCATGCTCTCAGTCTTGGTGACTGTGCCACCTTGATCGGTCGCAATCTGCTTAATGCTGTCAGTTAGTCGCGTCACTTCATCGTCATCCGCCGACGGATCAATGATGAACACTACTTCGTATTGTCTTTGAGTTGCCAAAATCTATCTCCTTAAGTCACTGGTAAATGGTGAATGTAAATCGTAAATGGTGGCACGGTTGCCTTGTCATACTTGAATGGAAAATCGCTTGCTAACGTCCATTTACTATTCACCATTCACCATTTACTAGTTGTACTCCGTCATTGCCTTCAGAACGCCGTCTCGCAAAATCGCGCGAATTGCGTCCGCTCCAGTTTCCAAAATCTTTTGCACTTCAGTTCGTGCAGCTCGCGAAAAACGATCAAGGACAAACTGTTTCGAGTCTGCAACCGGATGCTCAGGTTGAATACCGATTCGCAGCCTGGTGAACTCATCCGTTCCCAGGGACGCGATGATCGACTTCAATCCGTTGTGCCCACCCGCCGAACCGCGCGCGCGAATGCGAATCCTTCCAAACGGCAGGGCCAGGTCGTCCGAAATCACGATTAGATGGCCATTCGGCTCGGGTAACTTGTGTTTCGCAGCCAGACACGCAACGGCTTCACCGCTTAAGTTCATGTATGTCTGCGGCTTCACCAGCTTCACCGCGCGATCTTCCAATTGACCGGCGCCAACCAACGATTGGCATTCGCGCCGCTTCACCGCGAACCCGGCATCCGCACTTAGTTTGTCAATTAACAGGAACCCAAGATTGTGACGGGTCCACTCGTAATCCTCACCAGGGTTTCCCAACCCAACTATCAGGATTTGCCGATTACCAATTGCCAAATGCCAATTTAAGACATTGTCAATTGCCTCTTTCCGATCGCCGTATGATTTGGATAGTAATGGGCAAAAGGAAATCGAAAACCGGCAATGCTCTTACTCCTTCTTCGCAGGCTCTTCGCCTTCGTCTTCCTTCTTGCCCTTGCCAATTACTTCCGGTTCCGCAGGTCCTTCCGCTTCCAGCGCTGGAGCTGCTACCGGCTCTTCCTTGATGACGCCAACAGTCGCAACGACTGTTTCTGCCAGCGTCAGAATCTCGATACGATCGTCCTTGGGAATATCAGATACGTGAATTACGTCGTGTACGCCGAGATTACTGACATCAACGTTAATCACATCAGGAATTTCACGCGGCTCGCAACGGATTTCGAGTTCACGAATAATTTGCTCGAGCACACCCTGCTCTTCACGCACGCCTACGGGCTCACCAGTCAGATGTAATGGGACGGTGACCTCAATCTTTTGGCCCTTCACCAGTCGCGTAAAATCCGCGTGCAGCAGCCGACCGCGCACAGGATCGACCTGGCGTTCATGAAACATCACCTCGCTGGGTCCGACACCTTCGATGTCGAGCGTGAAGATCGTGTTTCTGCCGGATTCTGAACGAAGGATTGCGGCGAGTTCACTAAGTGATGCCAGCGCGGCAACAGCTTCACCGCCGCCGCCATACACGTTTACCGGAACCTTGCCTTCTCTCCTGGCCCGGCGCGCGTCGTTTTTGCCGCGCCCCTCACGCCTCGTCGCGCGAACTGTTATGTCCTTGTGTTCTGCCATGATTGCTCCTCTTTACAAACGTTCAGCGACCCAAGACATTTCCGATTTCCAAATTTGCCATTGTCGATTGATGGTTCAGAACCAATCAACAATTGGCATTTGGCAATCGGCAATGCTTGCCGGTCGCTGATGGACTTCTATTCAAGCCATCAGTGTTTGCCCTTCGCTAAACGAAGAGCGAGGAAACGCTGGTTTCCTCGTGGATCGACTTGATCGCTTTCGCCAGAAGCGGCGCGATACTAAGTACCTTGATCTTTTTCAACTCGCACGCGTGATCGCGTAGCGGAATCGTATTCGTAATAATTATCTGCTCGATCTCCGAATCATCGAGCTGTTTTACTGCCTGTCCGGACAAAACCGCGTGTGTAAAGCACGCATGAATTCTTTCGGCACCAGCATTTTTCAACGCTTTGGCCACCTTAGTCAAGGAGCCACCCGTGTCGCACATGTCGTCGACGATTAAACAACTGCGCCCGCGGACGTCTCCGACGACGTTCATAACCTCGGCTACATTGGCTTTTTCGCGCCTTTTGTCGCACAAAGCGAGCTCGGCATCGAGTCGTTTAGCGTACGCTCGAGCGCGCTCGGCGCCGCCTGTGTCAGGCGCTACCACCGTCAGATTGGGCAGGCGATTCTCCTGGTAATACCCAATCATTACGGGCGCCGAGTAAAGGTGGTCAACCGGAATATCAAAGAACCCCTGAATCTGCGCCGCGTGCAAATCTATCGTCAGCAACCGCTGCGCTCCTGCAACGGTAATCAGGTTTGCGACCAACTTTGCAGCGATCGGAACGCGTGGCCGGTCCTTCTTGTCGGACCTGCCGTAACCGTAATACGGAATCACCGCCGTAACTCGCTCCGCTGATGAACGACGAAAAGCGTCGAGCATCACCAGTAGCTCCATGAGATTTTCGTCAGTCGGCGGACACGTCGGCTGGACAATAAAAACATCACCGCCGCGCACGTTCTCGTCGATTTGAAAATTAAACTCGCCGTCGGAGAAACGTTCCGTGAAAGCGCGGCCCATATCACAGCCGAGATGGCGCGCAATCTCTTCCGCCAATTTCGGGTTCGCGTTACCCGAAAAGACCTTGATGCCTCCAGTTGTGCCCATAAACAGTGACGAGTAGGACCGACCGCTGACCAACGACCGCAGACGGTTGGCTTAGCCGTCGACGGTCATCGGTCGCCGGTCGTCGAAGTGGCTGGGGCGGGTGGATTCGAACCAACGAATGCCGGTTCCAAAGACCGGTGCCTTACCACTTGGCTACGCCCCAGTATCGGATTCAGAATCGAAAGAGCGTAAGATTCAAAGGCCGCACAAACTCAAAGCGCTTACGTAATCAGCACGCGACACTGTAACACAAGGAAAGATTCGCCATCCCGCCTCTGATGTGATTTTTTCCAACGCGCGTTGCTGATCTTCGGAAGTCGAGAAGATACCAAAAACGCTCGAACCACTGCCAGCCAATAACGCTCCACGAGCGCCGGCTTCAAGCAGTGCTTGCTTCACTTCACCGATTTCAGACTCCATCTCAAAGACCACTGATTCGAAATCGTTGACCAGATTGTCAGTCACGTCACACGGTTCGGAGTCTGCAAAATTTGCGTCATCTGACGAACCAGAAAGCGTAGCTGCCGTGTGTTTTGGTGTCAAGCGAGTCGAACTGTATGCGGCGTATGCGTCGACCGTTGGGATATTCGCTTTAGGTTTGACGACAATCAGGTGGTGGCGATCAATGTCTTCAAGAGGAACAATCGTCGTTCCGGTTCCGGTTGCGAGGACTCGTCCACCACTAATAAAGAAGGGCACGTCCGCGCCTAATGTCGCCGCAATGTCGGCGATTTCCGACAGACTCGGATTGAGTTCCCACAACTTTACCAGTGCGAGCAACGCGACAGCAGCGTTAGATGAAGCCCCTCCCAAACCTGCCTGCGTTGGAATGTTTTTCTCAATCTGAACGTGGATACCGCGATGCACATTGAAGCGCTGCCGCAACGCTTCAGCTGCACGCACGATCAAGTTTCGTCCGTCAGTGGGCACGTTTGCGTCGTTGCACGAAACAGTGATCCGCGAATCGTCTACAGATTCAAAACGAAGTTGGTCGTGCAGCGAAATAGTCTGAAGCACAGTCCGAACCTCATGGTATCCGTCATGGCGTTTACCAAGGATTCGTAAATTCCAATTTACTTTCGCGAAGGATGGGAAGGTTAAAGAGGTGGACGTCACGTGGTGCCGGCTGTTTATGATCACCAGCCGGCTTCAACTTCGTGACGGCTAGCGCGCAATGAAGACTTGTGTCAGATAAACGCTACCGTCGGCTGCAACGTAACTGCCAATCGCCGACGCTTGAAAACCCTCGTACAAAATGTTTGCTCGATGCCCTGACGATAACATCCACCGTTCAACTGCAAACGCGCCCGGGTCCTCGTAGCCTTTATTATACGCGATGTTTTCAGCAATCACTCTGAAGCGGCCGATGCTCATCGCGCGAGCGCGTTGCTTCAAGCCGTCGCCGTCCGGCGTTTCATGAGAAAAATAGCCCCGGCTCGCCATATGTTCAGAGTGCGCTCTTGCCATCCGACAAAGCGCGGCGTCCCAGGTCAACGGCGCCAGGCCGCTCGCGACACGCGTCCGATTTATTTTCTCGAAAGCATTGCGCTCGATCATGGACGGTTCGGCTAAAGATATCGAAGCTGAGTCAGTTGATGGAACTTCGGACGCAACTCTACGGGGTCGCGAATAGGACGCGTCAAGCACGGGGTCACTCAACAAACGAGCCACCGGCCTGACCTGGAGGTCTTGAGCAAAGATCGCTTGAGCCGAAAGAAAGACGGTAATGAGAGGGAGAACGGCAAGCGTCGCGCGCTTAATGATCAGTCGTACCCGCGTAAGCGAAAAAGGGATGTGTAAATTCATGAAATAACCGGCGTAGCCTCGATGGCTAGCAGAAGGGCCTTGAGGTGGCATTTTGTACTGAGTCCTGGCCGGGGCCGGCCAAGCGCTGAAGGGGCAGGGCAAGAATAACAAACCACTAGAGCGCGATCAACAAGTTTGTTACCTAGCTAAAACGCTGATCTTTTTGAGGATTTATTGGCTTTGCCTCAAAAGTTGGAAGATAGAGTTGGGATTTTGCGGTAGCTCTGTCGTGCAGAGCGAGAGACTATGCCGGGGGTCGGCGAATACAGAACCGGAGCGGTAGCGACGGATGATACAGTGCATTGCGGCAACCTTTGGAATACAAGATTACTTTTCGCTAAGTTTTCCAGCATTGCATTCCACGTCAGTTCCGTCGGTACCGCTCCGGTTCTGTATTCCTAAGGCTGGGAGAAACGCCGCACCGCCCGTTCCCATTGGGTTTTTGTGGGATAACAGTAAAGCAGCACTGCGACTGCAACTACTCCTGCGCCGTAGCTGTAGAAGGTGTTTCCAGTCAGGAGGGTCGCCACAAATCCAACCACCGCGACTACGGTAGCCAGGAGTGCGACGTGAATCGTCGTCTGTTGCAAAGTAATTAGCAGGCCGGAACTACCCTTCAAAGCAGCAATGTCCTGAAGCCGCATGGTTGCGAACCTGGTGCGGCGAAGCGCGATCGCGCCCAAACCAAAAATGAGGATGGTTATGCGAACGGCGATATCGAGCGGCGGATTGTTCTGTTGTGGAATGAACTTTTGGGAGACGTACGCTAGTCCACTCAATAGCACTACTGCAATCAAAAGTGCCAGGACAGTTGTCGCGGTAGCTTTTTGCCGCCGTTGCAATTCGGATTGCACGTCAGGAGTTTGATTCGAATCAGCCATGTGTTTGCCTCGCACAAATCATCCGCGAAGTTGCAGGGTTCGGCAAGCAAAAAGGCCCGCGGCGATTGCCACAGGCCTTCGAAGTATTAAAAACGTCTCCGCCGTTACGGCTTAATCTCGCGAGGCGTTGTCGAAGCTGGAACAGTATTCTGTCCCGTAGTCCGTTGTTCAGGCGCAGCTGCGGACCGGTTTCGTCGTTGCACCGGCGCCTGAGGCATCACGTTGGTTGGCAATTGACCGTTGTACTTGATCGCCTCATCGATCAGGTCGTTCACGCCTTCGCGTTTCTCTTTGCGAATCAAAACGCCGTCAGGATTCACTGAAACATCGGCCTTACCAACAAACTCTTTGACCAAACTGCCCATGAACCCAGGACGTTCGACAGGTTGAATGTGTTTGCGTGTGGGATCAGCATCAGGAACGGTTGCGCCAATAATGCTCAACTGGTCCTTCGCCTTTTCGATGTAATCACTGTTCGGGTAATTGCGAACGAGACTCTGGAAATACTTGGCAGCCTCATCCGGTTCCTCTTCCTGTTGGAAAGTTGTGGCCAGCCGGAACAGCACTTCGTCAGACAATGAGAAGTGTGGATACTTCTCGAGTATCTCTTTCAATCTCGATTGCGCGCCCTTCAACCCGCCTTTATGGCCCTTATAACGCGCCTCGTAATAGAAGCGGGCAATCAGCAGGTTGTGCATCGCGAGGCTTTCCTGCGTATCCCGCAGGTGGCCTTCGACAACACTGCGCAAGTTTGTTTGGGGATACTGCTGTAACAATGCCTTCAAACGTTGTTCTGCCTTGCGTGCATTCGTAACGTCGCGATCCGATAGTCCCATCTGCCGCATCTCTGACTCTGCGACTTTCAACATTGCATCATCAGCCAGCGGATCTGTTGGGAAAAAGGTCAACCAATCCAGGTAGGCCTGCGCGGCCTGAATCAATGCTGCCTTGGTGCCTTCGAGGTAGAACGAATCGGCAATTGCCAGTTTTGCCAACGGCAAGAATGCAGAATCAGGATAGGTATTTATGATGGTTGAGAAGAGCAACCGGCCGGTCTCGTGGTTTCCCTTCCTCACTTCATGTGCGGCTTCGACGAACAGCACCCGGTCTCGGCCAGGGGCTACAGTTCCAGTCAGCTCTTCATAGCGGTCGTTATCGCTACCGCCAAATATTCCGAGAAACTTGCCCTTCTTTTTCTTCTTGTTGCTGCTGGTGGTATCCGGAGCAGCTGCGGCCCTCGCGCTCGCAGTCGACTGCAATACCGCCTGAGCACGTGTGTTCAACTCGGCAACCGAGGTTTCGAGTCGGTCCAGAACAGTTGGATCATAACGTTCAGCGCGTTCCTGTTTGCTGCGTATATCGTTAACTTCTGAAAGAGTGGAGCCGACTTCCTTGTCCAGACTGCGCAATCGCTCGCGCGGATCGTCGGCGTTCTTCTTTTCCTTATCGCTCTGGCTACCCATCGAAGAGATCGCGCTATTCAACGCGCGGCGCGTCGATTCCAGCTTCGACCGCATAACGTCGAGGCGTTGCATTGCGGACAGATCGCTACGCGCGGCTTCCTGGGCGAGCACAAGTCCGGACATGCTGAAAATCAATGCGGCGAGAATTATTAAGTGAACACCAAAGCGAGAACGCATATAAAACCTCCAAAAACTACTTACCGGTCTGTCAATTATTCTAACGGTCAGAACGTCTATCAAACCCACTGCACGGTCGCTTCCTTTAACGCGCGAACCGCTGCTTCCGGATCCCCGGATCCAAAAATAGCAGAGCCTGCGACAATGATTTCCGCACCTGCATCAACCACGGCAGCAATGTTATTGCGATCAATGCCGCCATCTATTTCTATTCGCGTATCGAGTCCGCGTTCGGCAATCAATGCTTTCAAACGACGGACCTTATCAATCGACGTGTTGATGAATTCCTGCCCGCCAAAGCCTGGATTCACAGACATCACCAGCACGTAGTCGGCAAACGGGAGCGCCTCCGTCAAACTTTCCACCGGCGTCGCCGGATTGATCACGGCGCCTGCTTGAGCCCCTGCCGCCTTGATCGATGCCAACGTTCGATGCAGATGAGCATCCGCTTCAACGTGGACCGAAACCATTTTCGCACCTGCGGCTACAAACTGTTCAGCGTAGCGGCCTGGCTCCGAAATCATCAGATGCGTATCGAGTGGGAGCCGCGTCGCTCGCGCCAGGGATTTAACTACCGGCAATCCAATCGTAATGTTCGGAACAAAGTGTCCGTCCATTACGTCGACATGAAGAATCGTCGCCCCTCCGCGCTCCACTGACTCAATCTCTTCGCTCAAACGAGAAAAATCAGCCGACAAGATCGAGGGCGCGATATCAACTCTCCTGTCGTTCATACTCGTCAATTACCGATTCTCTCTCGTTGGCTGGGCAACCGGAGAAGGTCTCGTTACCGGGGGCCGCTCGTTGCGGTTTTGATTGCTTCCTGAATTGTTATTGATTATCAGCGCCGGGCGATTCGCGTTTGCGTTGCGGTTTGCATTGCCATTCGCAGCACGGTTGTTGTTCGCGTTCCTGTTATTGGAATTACTATTGGCGTTGTCGTTCGCGTTTTTGTTTGTGTTCTTACGCTTTGGTTTGTTCTCGTTCGCGTTATCGTTTTTATTGGTGTTAGCCGCAGCAGCGGACTTTTCTTCCGGACTTGGTTCAGCGACTACCGCTTCTGAAGGTTCGCCTTCCTTCGCGGTCCGGCTGATATCCATTGCTACAGTCTGTCCCGCTTTAACCACTTCGCCGGGACGCGGCAACTGAAACAACACCGTGTCGGCTTTCAATTCGCTGCTGGGTCGAGTGGCGCGCACTCGGAAATTCAAACCGGCGTCGCCAAGAATCTGTTCGGCCTGGAAACGGTCTTTTCCGACGACATCAGGCACCGTCACTTCGGGACTGCGAAGCGACAGATAAACTGTTGTTGCCAGACCAAACAGAAAAACGACGGCAATCGCAATTGCGATGCTTAGCCGTCGAAGTGCTGAGAGTGCCCCGGTGGCCGTATTCACGTCCTAACCTCTACTCAAACTAAACTCCTGAGCGGGCCAAACCAAGCTGCGCAGTCTAACACTGCGGTTTCAGCGGCGTAAAGCAATGGCTTACCGGGACACGGGTGTCTCGCCCGTGTCACGAGCTACGCTCAAAGGCGCAAATGAAAAAACCGTCCGTACCCTGTCTATGTGGCCAGGTGCGGGCGATTCCCTGTGCCGTTAGCAATGAAGGGTGAATCGGCAATTCCGCCGGCCGAAAGTCATTTCGATTTTCAAGGAACGTTTGCCGGACGTCTTCGTTCTCGGCGGTTTCAACGGAACAGGTGGAATAAATCAATCGGCCACCCGGTTTTACCATGTCTGCTGCGTTAAGAAGCAGCTGGGTTTGCCGCCTCTGCAAATCCTCGAAGTCAGTGGGTGAGATGCGCCAGCGGATTTCGGGGTTGCGCCTTAAAGTGCCAGTCCCGGTGCAGGGAGCGTCCACCAAAACCCAATCAAAGGCAGGATTTAGGGGCAATGGGCGCAAACCGTCGAGAATGATGCAACGAACGTTGTTCAACCCCTGCAACTCAGCCGATGCCGCTGTCGTCCGGATTCGATGTTCGTGAATATCGCCGGCGACGACGAGTCCGGAATTCCCAATTCGATTCGCAATGTATGTCGCCTTGCTACCAGGCGCGGCGCACAGGTCGAGCACCTTGTCGCCGGAACCAGCGGCCACGGCCTCTCCGACCAGTTGGGATGCCTCGTCCTGCAAATAAACGACGCCTTTGGCGGCTAACTGCCCGAGAAACTGAATGCCGCCGTGTATGCGCCAGCCCTCCGGACAAATTTCGGAAGGGACGATGGTCGCGCCCGCGCTGCGAAGCTGTTCAATGACTCCATCCACATCGCCCTTTCTCTTCACTACCCGAAACGCGATGGGCGCCGCCTCATTGTTAGCCTTCGCAAATGCTTCCGTTTCAACGAAACCAAAGCTGCTAATCCAACGATCGAGGAGCCAACGCGGATGTGATGTGGAGACGGAAAGTTTTTCAACCTCATCACTCAGATTGTCTGTTGGATTGAAATCAGTTTCGCGCGCTGCGCGACGCAACACAGCGTTTACAAAACCCCGCGCCGACGAAAGCCGCGCGCGCCCTACCAGTTTCACCGATTCATTTACTGCAGCCGACGCAGGGACACGCGACAGGAATCTTAGTTGATACAAACCGAGTCTCAGAATTACTCGAACACCGGCGTCTAATTCCTCAAACCTTCGATTCGCGAAATGTTCGATCGAACGATCCAGCCAGAGCCGATGCCGGAGTACGCCCATCACCAGCTCATGGCACAACGCGCGGTCTGCGGGACTTAGTTTCTGTTCGCGGGATGCGAGGAGAATGGATGCGTAAGCACCTTCTTCAACGCGGAGCAGGATCTCAAACGCGGCAACTCGGGCGGGTGAACCAGCGCTAGATTTCTCCAAAGCGGTCCCCAATTCTCAAGTGCGTTCCATTCAGGAAATCTCTCGCGGTCATGCGCCGCTTTGCTTCGGGCTGCACTTCAAGCAAACGCAACACAGTTTCTTGTCCACATTGGACCAGCAAGTCATCGCCGTGCGCCGCCAAAACTTCGCCCGGTTTCCCCGGTTTAGGTTCGTTAACAACTTCTGAACGCCAGACAATCAACCGCTTACCTTTGTAATTGGTGTGGGCGTTAGGCCATGGCTGGAAGCCTCTGACGGCGCGTTCAATCTGCGTCGCATTGCGGGTCCAATCAATGGTGCCGTGTGCCCTTGTTAGCATGGGTGCAAACGTTGCCTCGGAATCATTCTGAAGTCGTGGCTCGATCGAATCCAATTCCTGGAGGGTTTTTCCCAGCAGTTCGGCGCCGATCAATGAAAGCCGCCCCATCAGTTCAGATGCTGTTTCGGTTTCACCGATATTTGTTTGTTGCTGGAGGAGAATTGGACCTGAGTCGAGTTCTTCTTCAATGAACATCGTCGATACGCCGGTCTCCGTCTCACCGTTCACGATGGCCCAGTTCGCCGGGGCCGCGCCACGATACTTAGGGAGTAAGGAGAAGTGGACATTTATGCAACCCCGACGCGGTGCGGATAGGTACTCGGCCGGCAAGATCCGGCCATAAGCCACTACAACTGCGGCGTCGGCGTTATACGAAGCGAAGAGTTGTTTGGCCTCGACAGTTTTGATCTTTGATGGCTGCACTACGAGCAGGTCGTGCGCCGCGGCAAATTCTTTGATTGGTGGCGAATGTATTTTGTCGCCGCGGCCGGCAGGTTTATCTGGCTGCGTCCACACGGCAACTACTTCGTGGCCGTCATCGACAATGCGTCGCAGAGACGGCACAGCCGATTCCGGCGTTCCCATGAAGACGATGCGCATGAAATCAGAATACAGAATACAGAAGTCAGAAGTCAGAATACAGAAGTCGGAAGTACAGAAGCCGGTGGATTGCTTATCGCGAACAACCTGTACTCTGATTTCTGTATTCTGTCTTCAGACTTCTACTTAATGTCTTCTAATTCTGACTTCTGGCTTCTGACTTCTGACTGCCGTCTTTTTGTTAGATCGCTGCTCTTTTCTCGGCGAGCTGGGTTGTTTTGCCGACACGTTCCGACGCAAGTTTCGCCTGCATGAAAAGCAACAGGTAATCTCGACCGCCGGCTTTTGAGTCTGTGCCTGACATGTTAAAGCCGCCAAATGGATGCACGCCAACGAGTGCGCCGGTGCACTTCCGATTAAGGTAGAGATTGCCGACGTGAAACTCGCGTCTTGCCCTTTCGAGTTTCTCTTCATCAGCGCTGTACACGGCGCCGGTCAAACCAAACTGCGTGTCGTTTGCGATCTGCAAAGCGTGGTCATAATCCTGTGCCTTGATGACCGCCAACACGGGGCCGAAAATCTCTTCCTGTTCAATCGTGTCGCCGGGTTTGACGTCGGCAATCACGGTAGGCTCGATGAAGAATCCCTGTTCGCCGTCAGCGCCGCCCCCCGCCAACACACGGCCGCCCTGCTTTTTGCCCTTCTCGACGTAGTCGTTGATGGTGCGAAACGCTTTCTCGTTGATCACGGCACTCATGTTGATACTCGCGTCATCCGGCGTGCCGACCTTAATTTTTTCAGTTCGTTCCGCGATCTTGTCGAGCATTGAATCGTAGACCCGCTGGTCGATGATCGCGCGCGAACATGCAGAACATTTCTGACCCTGGAAGCCAAATGCTGCCTGCACAACACCTGTAGCGGCTTCATCCAGATCAGCATCGTCGGCAACGATGATGGCGTCCTTGCCACCCATTTCAGCGACGACGCGTTTGATCCAAAGTTGTCCGTCGTGCACTTTCGCAGCACGTTCGTTGATTCGTAATCCCACTTCTTTTGAACCGGTGAACGCAACGAAGCGCGTCTTTGGATGATCAACGACTACATCGCCGACTTCCGCGCCCGAACCGGTCATGAAATTTACAACTCCAGACGGCAAGCCGACTTCTTCCAGGATCTCAAAAAACTTGAAAGCGATGGTGGGCGCGTCCGAGGAAGGCTTCAATACGACAGTGTTACCGGTGACGAATGCTGCGCTCGTCATGCCCGCCATGATGGCGAGTGGAAAGTTCCAGGGCGGAATCACGGCGCCAACGCCGAGTGGAATGTATTCAAGCCGGTTTTCCTCGCCTTTGATTTCAACGAGTGGTTGCTTTCCTGCGTACCGCAGCATTTCGCGCCCGTAGAACTCGCAAAAATCGATCGCTTCAGCAGTGTCGCCATCCGCTTCAGCCCACGACTTCGCGACTTCGTGGATCATCCAGGCCGACAGCTCATGCTTTCGCTCGCGCATGATGCCTGCGATGTCGAACAAATACTTGGCCCGCTCGTTTGCGCCAACAAACTTCCACGTCTGAAATGCGGTGCTTGCCGCCTCGACGGCCTGATTCGCCAGCTCTTTAGTTGCTTTCTGAAAACGTCCGACTACCTGCGTGCGATTAGCGGGATTAATGCTATCGAGCTTCGCGTCAGTCATGATGCGTTCGCCGCCGATCACGAGTGGATACTCGCGGCCCAGGTCGCCTTTCACTTTCGCGAGAGCGTCGCGCATCGCCTGTGCATTTTCTTCCTTACTGAAATCAGTAAACGGCTCATTCCGAAATTCTGTCGGCATCTCAATCTCCAATTGTGGTTTTGTCCAATACTAACATTCGACCGGAAACAGCCAAAGTTGGGCGTTTCTTTGAACTATGGCTCTCACGTTTGAGCAGCTCCCAGGTAAGGAAGGGGGCATGCCCCCGCTGCTTTTGAACACATCAAACATTGAACGCGAATTCATTCACGGCGGGGGCATGCCCCCTTCCTGACCTGGAGGCACTGTGAGTTGAAGCGAACATCTAGCTTGCCGTGTTCCACTTCCCGGTCACTTGCAGCTTCTTGATTTTCAACTTCACCAGCTCGCGTTTAAGCGGACTCATTTTGTCGAGAAACACTATGCCGTCGCAGTGATCGGTTTCATGGAGCATGCAACGCGCTGTTAACTCAGTGTCGTCGACTTCAAACTCGTTTCCATTAATGTCGTGCGCGCGAACGACGGCGCGTAAGCTACGCTCAACAGGAGTGAAGATTCCTGGAAATGACAGACAACCTTCCTCGCCATTCTGTTCGCCTTCGACGTGAATGACCTCCGGGTTGATCATCACGATGCGCTGATCCGGATCCTTTCCGCCGGAGCAATCCATGACGAATAAACGCTTCGACACGCCAACTTGCACGGCTGCCAGGCCCACACCCGGTGCGGAGTACATCGTTTCAAACATGTCGCCGACGAGGATCTTCAAATCGTCGTTGAATTCCGTGACCGGATCGCCCGGTGTTTCTAAAACGCGGTTCGGCCACGTCACTATTTGCATCAATGCCATTGTGTTTATTGGTTCCCGAAAGAAATGAATCGTGATTTTACGATCAAAAACCCGAGATGTCAGTTACGCCGTGTGGCTGAGCATCCTGCTCGCTGCCGTTGCTGCTAATAACCTCGCAGTTGTTCGCGGTAGCCTTCGAAGTTTCGTTTCATTTCACCAAGACTGTCTCCGCCAAACTTTTCCCGCATCGCTCCAGTCAACACGAGGGCAGCCATTGCTTCGCCGATAACTCCTGCCGCGGGCACTGCTGTTATGTCTGATCGTTCGAACGCAGCCGACTCTTCCTGCTTTGTGTCGATGTCGACTGAACGCAACGGGCGACGCAGAGTTGACAAGCGGTTTCAGGTGACCCCGAATGCGAATCTCTTCGCCGTTTGTGATTCCGCCTTCGAGACCGCCGGCCCGATTGGTGTCGCGGATAAACTGCTTCGTTTCGTTGTTGTATGCAATCTCGTCGTGAACTTCGGAGCCAGGCAGTGAGCTCGCCTCGCTGCCTGCGCCAATTGACACCGCCTTGACCGCGGGAATCGACATGACCGCCTGCGCCAACCGGCCGTCCAACTTCAGATCCCACGCAGTGTGCGAGCCGATGCCTGGTATCACTCCGCGTGCAACAACTTCAAAGACTCCGCCCAGCGTGTCACCTGATTCCCGTGCCTGATCAATCGATTCAACCATTTGTTGTTGCAGCTTCTCGTCAGCACAACGCAAAGGTGCGTCGTCGGGAATATTCGAAATTAATTCCCACGACACCTCGAGTGGCGTAGCGGGAATTCCGCCAAGCTGGATCACGTGGCTGCGAATCTCGACCCCAAACGAACCTAGCAACTGTTTCGCCAGTGCCCCACAAGCAACGCGCGCGGCCGTTTCTCGCGCCGAGGCGCGCTCCAAAACATTCCGTAAATCGCGAGCTCCAAACTTTTGACCACCTGCAAGGTCGGCATGTCCGGGCCGCGGGCGACTAACCCGTCGGGATTTTTCTTCCGCAACCTCACGTGGCTCAACGGCCATGACTTCGGTCCAGTTGGGCCAATCTTTGTTTTCGATTATGAGTGCAAGAGGAGAACCGAGCGTTAACCCATGGCGCACGCCACTCAATATGTCTACGCGGTCCTGCTCAATCTTCATGCGACCGCCGCGGCCATAACCCCACTGGCGGCGTTCGAGTTCGCGATTGATCAGCGGAACGTCGACGGGCAAACCTGCAGGCAGACCCTCGACTATCGCGACGAGAGCGCGACCATGGGATTCCCCAGACGTCGTAAATCGAAACATTACGTTAAGCCTTGAGTGGTCGTTTTATTTTCCATTTCTCATTTCTGATTTCTCATTTTTCATTGCTGGACCGCCAGATGCCACCCGGCGATGACAAAATGAAAATTGAAAAATGATAAATGACAAATCCCGTCGCCTTCGGTTACGCCACCAAATATTCTTCCGAAAAGATATTTCCTCTTCCGAGAATACCGGCCGGATCGAAAGCTCGTTTGAGTGCTGCCATCTGTCGCAAATGCTCGTCGGTATAGAGCATGCCGAGATATTCACGTTTAAGTTTACCAATCCCATGCTCAGCCGAAACGGTGCCGCCGACGTCCACCGCGCGTTTTACGAAGCGTAAATAAATCTTGCGTGCTTTCACCGCTTCGGCGTCGTCCCGCGGAAGGATGTTAACGTGAACATGGTTATCTCCAATGTGTCCAAAGATCGTGTAACGCAATCCTGACGGCCGCAGTTCATCCTGATAAAACCGCAGCATTTCGGCAAACGCTTCGTCGGGCACCGACATGTCAGTCGAGACTTTTCGTTGTCGATGCCTGGCAAACCACTCATTCATCAACACCGGCAACGCGTGGCGAAACTCGCGCAGATTAGCCTGGTCAGCTTCATTCGTCGCAAACCACGATGCGTCGCTGAGCGCTTCGTGTTTTTCCAACAACGAAAGCCACGAATTCATTAACGCGTCTTCGGTTTCGACAGTCGTCTCCTGTTCAAAGAAAATCGCACCGGCTGCTTCTGGCGGAATCGTTTGATATTTCTGCCGCAGAAACACGAGCGATTCGCTGTCGAAAAATTCGAGGGCGCGCGCGTCAATCGCTTCGGAAGTTTCGGGCTCACCTGCCGTCTGACTTTGTCGCGCCGTTATCTCCAGGGCCTTCTCCAGCAGCACGCCAACCTTTGCGGCATCGTCGCGAGCAGACTTCCGTGTGCGAACTGAAATCTCGCGGGCCTCACTCACAAATTCAAGCAGCTTTTCTTCCGAGGCGAAAAAGACCACTCCACTCAAAAGACCCAGGGGCTTAGGCAACAAATTGACTTCGACTTCAACTATCACACCAAGCGTTCCTTCACTACCTATGAAGAGATCCAGTACGTCCATTTCATTTTGCACGAAATAACCAGATGCATGCTTGCGCGTCCGTGGCATTTGATAAACCGGCAATTTCGCCTCGATGATCCCGCCGGATGGCAACGGCAACCTGATGTTCCCGCTCGCATCGGCGCGCACGTCGCCGCGCCGCAAGTCGATCACTTCACCGTTGGCCAACACCACCTTTAGCCGCTGAATGTAGTTTCGTGTTGGCCCATATTTGAAGGTGCGGGCGCCCGAAGCGTTTGTGGCAACTGTTCCTCCCAGAAAACAACTGCGTTCGGTTGGGTCAGGCGGATAGAACAAACCTTCCGCTTCTACGAATTGCTGCAAATCAGACAATCTCACCCCCGCTTCGGCCACAGCTCGTCCACCACCTTCGACTCGCGCGAGACTCTTGATTTGATTGAGCTTATCGGTTGCGATGACAAGACCCGCTAATGGAATGCGGCCTCCAACAGTTCCAGTGCCGGCACCGGAGGCTGTCACGGGTGTTTTGTCTTTACTTGCGGCTTTTAGAATCTCGGCGACCTCTTCAAAACTCTCCGGAAAGACGACGCGATCAGCGCGGCCTTCTTTCATGTAACTCGCGTCCGCGAGAAACGCCTGGACTTCATCGGGATCGGATTTAACTAGCATGAGACTCAAACAATTGGGCCCCGACCTTTAGGCCAGTGCCAGCTCACGTTCGCGCAAAACTTTTATGCGATCGCGAAGCTCTGCGGCTCGCTCAAACTCAAACCGCTTCGCCGCACCACGCATCTCGAGCTCAAGACGTGCAATCGTCGCTTCGATGTTTTCGGCCGAATACTCTTCCACGTCTTCCCATTCAGTCGGGACTTTAAAGTAGTCGGCTTCGGACGCAGTGATTAGGGTCGACTCAATTGGTTTGACGATAGTTTCCGGAGTAATGCCCTGCTCCCGGTTATAAACTTCCTGAATCGAACGCCGCCGCGCAGTCTCGTCAATAGCTCGCTTCATCGAATCAGTGATGCGATCGGCATACAGGATCGCCTTACCTCGCGAGTTGCGCGCTGTGCGGCCAATCGTCTGTATCAACGATTGCTCGGAGCGCAGAAAACCTTCCTTGTCGGCATCCAAAATAGCGACCAGCGAAACCTCCGGCAGGTCCAGACCCTCGCGCAAAAGATTTATGCCGACGAGTACGTCAAACTCGCCGCGTCTCAGGTCGCGAAGAATCTTTATGCGCTCGAGTGTCTCAATGTCCGAATGTAAGTAACGAACGCGCACGCCGACTTCCGTGAAATACTCCGTCAGGTCCTCTGCCATGCGCTTGGTCAACGTCGTCACCAATACCCGCTCTTTTCGTTCCGCACGTTGACGGCACTCCTCGAGCAAGTGATCGATTTGACCTTTGACCGGATGAACCTCAACTTCCGGATCCAACAAGCCGGTCGGACGGATGATCTGTTCGACGACTTCGCCGCCTGACTTGGTGAGCTCGTAGGGGCCGGGCGTAGCGGAAACGTAAATCGTTTGGCCGATGCGCGCTTCAAACTCCTGGAAATTCAGTGGCCGGTTGTCGAGTGCAGACGGCAAACGAAACCCGTATTCGACGAGCGTGCGTTTGCGCGATTGATCTCCCTCAAACATGCCGCGTATCTGCGGAACGCTTTGGTGCGACTCGTCGATCACCATCATCGTGTCGCGTGGCAAATAGTCGAGAAGCGTCGGTGGTGGTTCTCCCGGTTTCTTGCCGGTCAGGTGGCGCGAATAATTCTCGATGCCACGGCAGAAGCCCATCTCCTTTATTAACTCAAGGTCAAACATCGTGCGCTGATGCAGCCGCTGCGCCTCGAGCAATTTGCCTTCGGAGATCAACTTCGGTTCCCACCATTCGAGTTCTTCTTTGATCGTTTTTATCGCGCGCTTGATTGTCGGTTTCGACATTACGTAGTGGCTCTTGGGGTAAATCGGCACGCGCGAACTGTGCTTTTGAATTACTTCGCCTAACAACGGATCTATCGTCGAAATAGAGTCCACTTCGTCGCCCCACAGCTCGATGCGAAACGCCTGGTCCTGGTAACTGGGAAACACTTCGACCACGTCGCCGCGCACACGAAACGTGCCACGTTGAAAATTCACATCAGAACGTTCGTACTGAAGCTCGACAAGTTTTTGCAGAAGAGCTTCACGCGCGATCCGCGCGCCGGGCTCGAGAAAAAGAAGCATCCCGTAATAAGCATCAGGATCGCCGAGACCATAAATGCACGACACGCTGGCCACAACAATTACATCGCGCCGCTCAAACAGCGCGCGCGTAGCCGACATTCTCAGGCGATCGATCTCTTCATTGACGATCGCCTCCTTCTCAATGTAGACATCCGCCGCCGGAACGTAAGCTTCAGGTTGGTAGTAATCGTAATAAGAGACGAAATACTCAACCGCGTTTTGCGGGAAGAGACTTCTGAATTCCTGGTAGAGCTGCGCGGCGAGCGTTTTGTTGTGCGCCAGCACCAAAGTTGGCCGCTGCGTTTTCTGGATGACGCTGGCAATCGTAAAGGTTTTTCCGCTGCCGGTTATTCCAAGCAAAACCTGGTCTTTCAGTCCATCGTTGAGTCCACGGACTAACGTCTTGATGGCTTGCGGCTGGTCCCCTTTGGGACTGTAGTTTGAAACTAGCTTAAACGACATAAAGAACTAGATGGTAAATGGTATTCGGCAAATAGTGAAAAGCGGTGAAACGGTGAATAGTAATCAGCAAATCTTAAATATGGAAAACTGCGTTTAGGCAGTGTCATTTGTGATGTTTGAGGACGTTTTAAGTCTCAAGCGCCGAAGGCGCGAACTGTAAAAGCCTGGGCCAGCGGCCCAGGAAAAGGATTTGCCCAACCCACTTAGCGCTGACAGCGCGTGATGGGGACCGACGTTATTCCGCGCCTTCAGCGCTTACGAACATTTTGATAGATTCAGCTATCCTGGGCCGTTGGCCCAGGCTTTCACAGTTCGCGCCTTCGGCGCTTAGTACACTTGACTGGCGCGGGTTTATCGAGTTCGTTTGCACACGCGAAAAGGCCGTCACGAAACATCGTTTCCTGACGGCCTCCGAAATTCTGACTGTCTATTTCTTACGCGGCTGATGGAGCAGTCTCGCGGGCCTGACTGCTGATTTGATATATCGCCTCCATTACTGCGGACCTTACTTCAGACGGCAAAGAACCGCGCACTGCCAGGCGCCGGAACGCCGGAACGATGTCAGGCTGACCACTAAGCGCCAGTAACTTCACAACCGCAATTCTGACTTCCACGTTTGGGTAATCCTCGATGGCCTGCATCAACGGCTGAACTTCACCCGCCTTGGCCATCAGGAACAACAACGAAAATGCATCGTAAGTTTTTTCGCGGCTTTCTCCTGTGAGATTTGCTATTGCGTCACCCGCAAGTCCCGAACCCGCCAGAGACTGGCCGATGCGTCGACGTCGATCAGGCGTGGCTTCGCGCAACGCGCGCGTAAATGTCGCTGCGCGGTCCGGCTGAATTGCGAAAAGAGCGCGCGCGGCAGCGTTACGAACTTCCACCACGGCATCGTCAAACATCTTGGTGATGCAGCGCAGAGCGTCGTCGCCGCCGATACCCACTAATTGACCGAGAGCTGCTTCACGCTCACGCGCGTCGCCGCTCGCGAGTCCGTTTAGTATCTCGCTGGGGATGCCTGCGTCGTCTTCAGCCGAGGCTATTCCCTTTTCCGTGGCGACGACGTCAATTCCTTTTGGGGTCTCCCTGGTAACGACGTCAATTCCTTTTGATGTCTCATACAGCACATCGGCCGGGCCAGGAACGTCCTGATCAACAAACGAGTCGTCAACGACAGGTAACGCTTCAACGACGTGATCAGTCGAATCCGAATTCAACTCGACCCACGGAAGCTCGCTACCCGCGGAATCGGAACGATGTTCATCTATTTCAAAAGCTGTTGAGGGGGGTTCGACCTCAGCGAAGTGGGCCGGTTCGTGCAGCGAACCTTCGGTGTCCTGACTGTGCTGGGATTCCTGTTGAGTTCCCGAAGCCTCCATCAACCGGCGAGATTCCTCTTCGAGACGAAGACGAGCTTCGCGTTCTGCGTGAAGTCGTGCTTCCTCTTCCTGTAAACGCGCTTCAACTTCAGCACGGCGACGGGCTTCTTCTTCCGCCTGCGCTCGACTCTCTTCTGCAATTCGGGCTGCTTCTGCTTCAGCTTGAAGGCGCGCTGCCTGCTCGGCTTGAAGGCGTGCCTCCTCTTCTCTCAAGCGAGCTTCAGCTTCCGCGCGCCGTTGTGCTTCTTCCTCGGCCTTGACGCGAGCCTCTTCCGCAAGTCGCGCGGCTTGCGCCTCTACCTGGAGACGAGCTTCCTGCTCGGCCTGAAGTCGTGCCTCCTCTTCTCTCAAGCGAGCTTCAGCTTCTGCACGGCGTTGCGCTTCTTCTTCAGTCTTGACGCGAGCTTCTTCTGCAAGTCGCACGGCTTCCGCTTCTACCTGGAGACGCGCCTCCTGCTCAGCTTGAAGTCGCGCTTCCTCTTCTTTCAGGCGAGCTTCAATTTCTTCGCGGCGACGGGTCTCTTCTTCAGCCTTCGCCCGAATTTCTTCTGCCTGGCGCCTGGCTGATTCACGCGCTTCTTCTTCGGCGTTTAACCGCGCCTCTTCTTCCTTCAAACGTGCTTCGGTTTCAACCCGGCGACGCGCTTGCTCTTCGGCTCTTGCGCGCAGCTCGTCGGTGATGCGAGCGGCTTCTTCGTTGGCCTTCGTTTCCTGTTCCTGCAAGCGCGCTTCCGCTTCGGCGCGTCGTTGCATTTCGACTTCAATGCGCTGCCGTTGTTCTTCTTCGGCTTGGGTCAGAGCCAGAATCTCGGCGCGAATCCGTTGTTCCTTTTGAGCGCGAACCTGGGCTTCGTGTTCGGCCTGGCTGCGCAAGTTACTCAACTCAGTCAGCCTGCGCTCTTCCGCCTCAGCTTGCTGACGAGCTTTCTCCGCTGCCACTTCTTGTTCGGCGGCCGCATGTCGTTGTGCTTCGAGCAGTTGCTCAGCTTCAGCACGCCGTTTCGCTTCCAACTCAAGACGTTCGACTTCGCGCTGCCTGCGTGCTTCTTCCTCAACTCTCGCGCGCTCTTCAGCTTCAGCTAACAACCGCGCCTCAGCTTCAGCCTGTTCCCGCGCTTTCTCCAACTCGGCACGACGTCGAGACAAATCGGCGGCAACCTGCATCAGCGTTTCCTGTTCAACTCGCAACTTGGCCGCTTCCGCCCGCTGACGCTCCTCCGCTTCTTTTCGAACTCGAGCCTCTTCCGCACGTAGTCGCGCCTCTTCAGCCGCTCGCAGAAGTGCCTCCTCCTCCGCGCGTCGCTTGGCTTCCTCCTCCGCGCGTCGCTTGGCTTCTTCCTCCGCGCGTCGCTTGGCTTCTTCCTCCGCCCGTCGCTTCGCTTCTTCTTCTACGCGTCGCTTTGCTTCCTGTTCCTCCCGGACGCGCGCTTCCATCTCAGCTCGCACGCGAGCTTCTTCCGCTGCTCGTGCCAACGCCTCTTCTTCAGCCCGTTTGCGAGCTTCTTCTTCGGCGCGACGGCGAATCTCTTCTTCTACACGCCGGCGGAAGTCTTCCTCGGCGCGGAGTTTAGCTTCTTCCTCGACGCGTCGTTTGGCTTCAGCTTCAGCCAGGCGGCGGGCTTCCTCTTCGGCTTTTCGCTTGGCTTCTTCTTCAGCCAACCGGCGCGCTTCCTCTTCGGCGCGTGCACGCGCTGCTGCCGCCTCGGCTCGTTTGCGAGCGAGTTCCTCGGCTGCCTTGCGCAATGTCTCCGCTTCCAATCGGAACCGGGCCTCTTCTTCGGCACGAATGCGTGCTTCTTCTTCAGCCCGCACTCGCGCTTCCTGTTCGGCCTTCACCCGAGCTTCTTCTTCAAGTTTCTGTCGCGCTGCCTCTTCGGCCATTCGACGACGAGCTTCCTCTTCGGCACGTAGCCGCGCTTCAACTTCAAGGCGTACTCGTTCTTCCTGCTCAGCTTTGATCCTTGCTTGATCTTCGGCGAGTCTGCGCGCCGTTTCTGCCTGGAGACGTTTTTGTTCCAACGCTTCGGCTGCACGTTTCAATGCTTCTTCTTCCAACAGCAGGCGAGCTTCGGCCGCTTCGAGATTCGAAGTCGCTTTCGGCGCGGGCGGATTTACATTCGTTAATGATTCGCGTTGCTCAAGCGCGTTCAGGTATTCATCCAAAATCGCACTTCGCGGTGTCGGCGGCGGCGCAACCGGTCCTTCGACAACCGGAATTGGCGAGGGAGGTTGCTCACGAACCGGACTCGAAGTCATTGGCGCAATCGAATTGATCGCATGCCGAATCACAGCCTCAGGTAGTTGCGGGCTTGTTTCTCGACTCAGCAGGTCCTGGAGTGGTCCAACCGCGTTGGGATCTCTTAACTGGCCTAACGATTCGGTTGAAGCCCGGCGAACTTCCGGCGCACTGTCGCTTAGCGCGGCGACTAAATGCGCGGTCACTGTGGGGTCACCGACGACTCCCAGCTTTCGTGCAGCGGCGGCGCGTTCTGCAGGCGTCGCCGCGGTTCTCAGTTGACGGACCGTGTCCTCCACGTAACCATGATTAACGAACGCACGTCGCGCACAAGTCTGTTCGTCAACGTTGCGACCGTTAAGGGCGGACAACAACTGCGTTCCCACAAACTCGCGCGTCGCCGCGTCTCGTGAATCAATAACGCTTAAATCGTAAGCACCACCGCTCAGCAATTTTCTGACTTCCGTATCGGCGCGGTGCAACGGATTAAGGCTTGAGGGTTGTGCTTCCTGAATCAATGGTTTCGCCTCGACAGGCTTCCGCATGGTGGGCGGGGCATTTTCGGACGTTACACGAGTTTGCAGCGCGTTGCGCGCATGAACGCGTTGGGCAGCTTGTTGTTGAGTCCTCAGGATGCCGATGAGAGCAGACTTATTCTGGGCGAGTGCTTCGCGGAGTTCGGCTGTGAGCGCGCCTTTCGGTGCGTCCACCATCAGACGATCGTCTTCGTCGCTCTTGATCGAGAGCTTGATTCCCAGCTCTCCACAAAGTCGCATTAACGATTGCGCTGTCATAATTCGAAGACCTCCCGCTCTTGCTCGTCTCTCCTTGTGTAGACTGGGGCATTCACCGGACTAGATTCAACTACTGGTATTGACCACGGCTGCTCAAACGATGCGCGCGTCGATGCGGTCGCAGGCTCAGCGAACGATTCGGGTCCCGATGCCACAGTAGTTTCGCTTTCGAGCTCGTCAAAGTCGAATTCTTCTGCAAACGAAACTTCAGGATCCAGATTACCGCGATCATTGCTCATTTCAAGGTCAAAATCCGATGCGAGTTTGGGTTCAACCCTGGGAACGTGCACACGCTTTTTAGCTCGCGACACATTCTTCCCACGACGATAGAACATTACAACCGCGAGGCCCGCGATTGCCAATACTAACGCACCTCCGATGATCGTTGCTTTGCGATTTGCCGACACAGATTGCAACAAACTTTGGGCGCGTTGTTTGATGGTGGTGGTTGCACTGGCACTGGACGCTGTTGGCGCAGTCACGGGCGTCGCGGTAGTCGTAGCCGGATAGCTGGACCAGGGCGTGCCTATCGGAGTGGCATATGAATATGGGGTGGGTGAAACTTGCGCGTTCGCAGGCTGTGTTGTTGAAGTTCCTGCCGTGGTTGAGTTTACCCGATCCGGATGCGAGCGACGCGTTACGCGCGCAGGTCCGTCACTGAAATCGGCCCCCGACAATGTCTCTTCTGGTGCCTCACTAAAATCCGGGGAACCTGGAGGCACCGGGCCCGCAGCGTCGCGTCCGCGACCGGTTGATCGCGACGAGGCCGAGATTACCCGGCTTCTGACAGTCTTGGCGTTATTCCGGGCCATAGCGGTCGGGGACGAAAACAGGACGTGCAGTTGGCTTCCGGCCTCATCGACGCGGGCATTTGCCCCTGTTTCTAATTTGAAAGAAATGACGATACCGTCTCCGATTTTTTGAATCTGAACGTCTTCAAAGCCTTCACCGCGCAATGCAGGTTGGCTTCCAACAAACTCGGCCGCCGGTATCCGCACATAGAACCGATCTCCGCGGCGAAACGCTTCGGTATCGTTCAACGGCGAGTCAGCAGCGATTGTGACGCGCGCGCCCTCGGCGCCCGCGGAAACGTGAACAGCCGTGATTCTGATTGGCGCCTTTAGCTGGGCAACAACCGAGCTCAAACCAAAACAAAGTAAGAACGTCAGCGCAACTGAAGCACCAAACCGCCAACTACGGCTTTGCATTCTTGACTGAAGGAAATTGTGTTTCATTGGGGCAATGAAGGAGGGCCGGCAACAATTATGCGGTCCTCAAAATGGCCAGTCCAGACATCTACAGCTCGTATTCATCCAGGTTAGGTTGATTCTCAGTTTCGACTTCTGCGAGGACGGCGGTGGATTCCTGAAACGCAAAATCCGTTGACGAAGCGACGGTATTGAATGTGAACGCACCTTCTGTCTCCACTGGCGCTTCCATTGGTTCAGCGAAGGTCGTTTCAAAGGGTTGCACGTGCTCGTGATTTAGGACGAACCCGTGATCGACAATTTCCGGATCGCTCGGTTCAGGTTTTTCCAACCGATACAGGGTGTCGAGTAACGCTGTCTTAACTGTCTCTCCGATGTTGTCGTTGAGCGCAAGCTGACGAAGCTGGTCTGCAACTTCGGGTTCGCCGGTGCATGCCAGCAAATGAATAGCTTTAAGGCGAGCGTCCGTGCGGGGATGTTCGGCAATGGCGTGCAGTACAGGTTCGTTCATCTGGGCGCGCGCCAGTAAGGAAATCAAAGAGAACGTTTCATACGCCTGTCGATGATCACTGCTGGTCAGGCGATCAAGGTTTTGAGAAACGATGCCGGAGTGGACACAGGCCTTCGCAACGTTGCGAATCGTCTCCGTATCGCCTGTCTCCAGAACTCGGACATACGCGTCCGCACGATCGAAACTCAACCGGTTGAGCGACCGTGCTGCGGCAGCTCTTACTTCTCGCGCCTCATCAGCCATTCCGATCACTACTGTGGGAAATACGGATTCATGACTGATGAGTCCGAGACTCGAAATCGCAAGAGACCGAACGCTTGGTTCCGTGTCATGGCGGGCGACCTTTGCAATGGCATCAACCGCACTCTGCACACGGTACTGGACCAGTGCCTTTAAAGCCTCCGCGCGTTCCGCTGCATCTATGCTTTCGAGCGCTGCTAAAGCTGTGGCAAGTCCCTCATCACCGGCGCTATCAGGTAGGTTTTCTACGGGCGCAGCGGGTTCGAGGTGCGTAATCTGTTCAATTACACTACCTATCTCGCCAGTTTCGAGAAGCGTTGATTCGGGAACGATTGCGTCAAAGAAGTCGAGCCCTTCAACTGAGCAGGCACTCAACGTACGGCTCAGCAAGCCACTCGGGACGTCAGGATGTGTGCGGGCTATGTCGAGCAATGCTCCGATGGCTGAAGGGAGTTTTAGTTCGCCGATACTCATCACCGCCTGATTGCGAACAATCGGTTCGGCGTCGTAAAGGCTTTCCAGTAAAAACGGCAAGGCCGCGGCCGATTTGATTTCGCCCAGGGAGCGTGCAGCCGACATTCGATCAAAAGCATCAGGAGCGAGCAACAATGCGGCACACTGTCGCGCCACAAACCCGTATTCCTCGAGAGCTTCACGCGCCCGTCGGCGTGCGCTTTCGTCTAGTTCGGGCGAATTCACACTCTTAATCAGTGACGTTTCAATCGCGCGACGGTCATCGATCGCACGCGACGCAATCACGTCGATGCGATGAGCCTGGCCCAGAATCAATTTACAAACTTCCTGATCGATTCGGTAAGCACCATAGAGCGATGTTGGTCCTGCGACCGGCATTCGTGCGACCGCCTGTCGAGAACCATTACGATTGACATCAGACGCACGCACCAAACTCTTCGGCCCGTCGTCCGCAGCACCAATCCTTTCCTCTAATTGCTCGACGGCTTCCCGTTCGTCTCGCTCGGCAACGGCGACCGTCTGCAGTTTTTGTTTGGAGCGAAGTTTTCGAGAAACCAATAACCCAAACAGACCCAGGCCTAAGACGATAAATACACTCGTTCCCGAAAACACCGATGCGACGAGACTTTCCTCGCCGTCATGCACGGTAATAGCGGAAGGAGGCGGTTCCGGAGCTTTGCTACCGTCGCCCTGAGGGACAATCTGGGTAGAGCCGGCTTGTGTCTGAGGAGCAGTCGCCGTCGTACCAAGTTCGTTAGTCGTAGTCGTGGTTGTGGTGGTCGAATCGACGCGCGCACTGGAAGTTAGATCATCGACGGTGGATGGCAATCTTAATGCTGACGCATCTGGTTGTTTGCCGTATTGCGGATCTTCAAATAGTTGACGTTCCTCAGGCGTGGTCTCCACACGAAACTTCGAATCAGTTGGTCGAGCAACTAATTTTCCATCGACTGCAAGCTTCAACTCATTTGACGTCGTTACTGCATTTACGCGTGCACCTGGCGTCGTTTGCACGAGCACTTCCAGCGAACTTCCTACGCGACGAATTCTCACGCCACGAGCGAGCTTGAGCGAATCAGCCGAAACGGTGTCGGGCAGCACGACGTGATAACCCTCGTCGTCTTGCCAGGTTTGGGCGCGATTAATCGGGCCATCCGCCGTCATAGTTATCACAGTGCCGTTGCCCGATGGCTGAGCTGAAATACTGGAGACTCTGACTGGGTAAATCAGTTTCTGGGCTCGCGCAGCCGTCATCGAAACACCGGCAATGATTGCGAAGAACACAACGGCGTAGGTCGCCGTGCGAATGGTAGTTGACGCTTGCTTGACAGTTTCTGTCGCGCGAAGTGCAGAAAAGCGTTTCTGAGTGAAAAATTTCTTCATGATGAAGGTGCGCCGGAAGTGTGCGGTGTGATTTGCCGCGGGCCGGATTTGAGGAAGGAGTTCTACAGGCTGTTCAACGGAACTAAAGACTGAACGCGCGATGTATTGGCGAGGCGACGAACTCTTGACTTACTGTTCGTCGCTGAACTTGTAGCCTATTCCCCAGACAGTCAGAACCATCTGCGGGTTCTCGGGATTGTCTTCGATCTTCGCTCGCAACCGGTTGATGTGTGAATCAATGGTCCGATCGTAGCCTTCGTAAGAATAATCCCAGATTTTTTCAAGGAGGTACTTGCGGGGGAAAACCCTACCCGGGTTCGCTGCAAAGAGTCGCAGGAGGTCAAACTCTTTTGGAGTCAAATCTACCTGACGATCTCCAATCGTAACTTCGCGTCGTGCCGGATCAATGCGAAGCTTCCCGCGACTTATGGGAGCTTCATCCTTCGTTGCATCGGAAGTGCCATGCGTTCTACTGCGTCGGAGCACCGACTTAACTCTGGCTTCCAACTCGCGAAGGCTGAAGGGCTTGGTGATGTAATCATCCGCACCCATCTCGAGGCCGAGCACTTTGTCAACTACGTCATCTTTTGCTGTTAGCATCAGAATCGGCAGGTAATTCACCTTCTCCCGAAGCTCGCGACAAACAGCCAAACCATCCATTTTCGGCAGCATCAGGTCTAAAACCACGGCATCTGGAGGATCGTCCAGTGCTGTTTTCACACCCATGAGGCCATCTTCGGCGGTTTTCACGTTGTAACCTGCGCGTGAGAAATACTCAGATATTGCGCTCGAAATGTTCTCGTCGTCTTCCACGATGAGCAGGGAAATCTTGCGCTCGCTAGTTTCAACCGGCTGATTATTGTCCCTGGATTTCTGTCTGTCAGTAGCTGTAGTTGTCATCAGAATGACTCATCGGGAACTGACAAAGCAGGAGATTCGGAGGTCCGACGTCGTTGGGAGCGACGTCAATCGGGCGAAGGAATAGTACAGGACAAACTTTCGAAACTCAAGCAATAAGTTTGTGAGCCTCACCCGGAAAGGCCGGAAAACACTGCAAATAGCGGAATTTTCGGTTGACAAAACCGGGCTAGAGCCCCTTGCTCCAGCCAAAATTTACGGGTCAAAGCTGGCGGTTTGCTGGCCTTTTCATCGAGACCGAAAAGCTATCGGACGCTTAGTGAGCTCTATTCCGTGTGCGCAAATAATGCGAAGAGAAGACACGTATCGCACCGCTGCGCATTGATGATTCGGCTCGTCTGATGAGGACGTCACGGCTTTCGATGAGCGAATGCTCCGTCCGATGTAATCTGTTTCGATAGATACACGACGCGACAGTTTCGTTACTGTTAGAACAATCGCTTTCTCCTTATTGAGTTGCTACAACTTAGTTGTTAGAACTTAAAACGAAGCCTTTCTTGACAAAGCGATCATGCGCAAGCAAAATCCGGCTTCACCTCAATACAACTTTTTCGACGCATTTTATTTCGAACCCAATGAGCGCCGCTGCACTCCTGCAAACGTCCCTGTCAGATCTAAAACTCGTCAGACGCGGCAAGGTACGCGACGTCTACGCTGTTGACAGTGATCATTTTCTCATCGTCGCTACCGATCGCATCTCGGCATTTGATTCAGTACTGCCTACTGCAATTCCGCGCAAAGGCGAGGTTCTGACAGCGCTGTCACAATTCTGGTTTGAAAAGTTAGGTCACATCGTTCCGAATCACTTCGTGACTACTGACATGGCTCAAATGCCCGCTGCAGTGCAGCGCGCACCCGAGTTGGTAGGGAGATCAATGCTCGTCCGCAGGGCAGACGTTTTCCCAGTGGAGTGTGTGGTGCGAGGCTACCTCGTCGGATCGGGTTGGAAGGATTATTTGCGAACGGGTGAAGTATGCGGACACAAGTTGCCGGACAACCTCTCGGAATCCGCGGAGCTTGAGCGCGCCATCTTCACGCCCTCGACGAAAGCTGAATCAAGCCACGACGAAAACATCAGTGAAGCCGAAGTTGCGGAGATTATTGGAGAAGAAACAACCGCGCGCCTCCGCGAAATTTCTTTGCAGCTTTACACCGAAGCGCGTGACTACGCTCGCGGCCGGGGCATCATCATCGCAGACACGAAGTTTGAATTTGGCCGAGATCAGAATGGTGAAATCATCCTGATTGATGAAGTGTTGACTCCAGATTCGTCGCGGTTTTGGCCCGCAGAAACGTACAGCCCAGGGAAGTCGCAGCCCTCGTTCGACAAACAATTTGTTCGTGATTACCTCGAAACCATTGGCTGGAACAAACAGCCGCCGGCACCGCCGTTACCCGACGAAGTGGTAAAGGCAACAACCGCCCGTTATGTAGAAGCCTACCGATTGTTAACCGGCAGAGAGCTGTAAATTCTTAGAATCGAAGTTGAATATGCGCGCCCGTTTAGAAGCACTGATCGATGAGATGTTGGACGGCCAGATCTTGCTTCCGGAAGCGCTAAACGAGTTTGAAAAACTCTATATAAAACGGGCGCTCGCCCGGAACAAATCCCACCTTACTCACACTGCGCAAGCCCTCGGCGTCCATAGAAATACCGTCGCCAAACGAGTCGCCGCTTACCAAAAACAAGAGCGGCCGATGGCACGTGCCGCGCGCGGCGGAGCCCGCTAACTCCCTTAGATACAGGGCGACCGGTGTTGACAACCTTCCCCTCCGAAGTCTATCCTTAGCACTCATCCACATAGACTGCTAGCCTCTACGACAGGCAAAATCATAAGTAAATTCGTAATTTTTACAGGGAAAACCGAAAGGAGAATCTAACGGAAATGGCAACAAACATTACGCCCCTTCATGACCGCGTGATTGTGCGGAGGATTGAAGAGGGGGAGCAAGTCCGAGGCGGGATCATCATCCCTGACACCGCTAAGGAAAAGCCGCAGGAAGGTGAAGTCGTTGCTGCGGGACAGGGTAAATATAAGGAAGACGGCACCAGGCAACCGCTCGACGTGAAGGCCGGTGATCGTGTGCTGTTCGGTAAGTACAGCGGATCCGAAATCAAGATCGACGGTGAAGAGCTGTTGATTATGCGTGAAGACGAGATTCTGGGAATCATCGAACGCGCAGGCGCAGCTTCCGGCAAAAAGGGCGGCAAGTAATAATCCCGCTTCTTGATTCACAACATCAACCTTCATCAGGAGAGAATTAGAAATGGCAAAGCAAGTAGTTCATGGCGAAGAATCTCGCGCGGCTATCCTGCGCGGAATCAATCAACTCGCCGACGCTGTAAAGATCACGTTGGGCCCGAAAGGCCGCAACGTTGTTATTGATAAGAAATTTGGTTCACCGACGATCACTAAAGACGGCGTAACCGTAGCGAAAGAAATTGAGTTGAAGGACGCGCTTGAGAACATGGGCGCGCAAATGGTCCGCGAAGTTGCGTCGAAAACCTCTGACGTAGCGGGCGACGGTACCACTACTGCCACCGTGCTGGCTCAGGCGATCTTCCGCGAGGGCGTGAAAACCGTAGCCGCCGGCGCGAATCCAATGGCGCTCAAGCGGGGCATCGACAAGTCAGTTGAACGTGTAACTGAGGAAATCAAGCGTTTGGCCAAGCCGGTCAAAGGCGATGCGATCGCGCAAGTCGGAACAGTCTCAGCGAATGGCGACACGACCATCGGCAACATCATCGCGGAAGCGATGAACAAGGTCGGAAAAGACGGCGTCATCACAGTTGAAGAGTCGAAGACGATGGACACTTCGCTCGAGGTGGTCGAAGGAATGCAGTTTGATCGTGGCTATCTCAGTCCCTACTTCGTCACCGATCCAGAGCGGATGGAAGCAGTTTTGGAAAATCCATTGATCTTGATTCACGAAAAGAAGATCAGCTCGATGAAGGACCTGCTGCCGCTGCTCGAGCAAGTCGCAAAGATGGGCAAACCGATGCTGATCATTGCGGAAGACGTCGAAGGCGAAGCATTGGCGACCCTCGTAGTGAACAAACTGCGCGGCACGCTGAACATCGCGGCCGTGAAGGCGCCTGGCTTCGGTGATCGTCGTAAAGCGATGCTTGAAGATATCGCGATTCTGACTGGCGGTAAGGTCATCAGCGAGGATCTCGGAATCAAACTCGAGAACGTCAAACTCGAAGACCTCGGCCGTGCCAAGAAAGTCACCATCGACAAGGACAATACGACTATCGTCGAAGGTAACGGCAAACAATATGACATCGAAGGTCGCGTCAAAACACTTCGCGCCCAGATCGAAGAGACTTCATCTGACTACGACCGTGAGAAGCTGCAGGAACGTCTGGCGAAACTCGTCGGCGGCGTTGCGGTGATCAAGGTCGGCGCTGCGACTGAGACGGAAATGAAAGAGAAGAAGGCTCGAGTCGAGGACGCAATGCATGCGACCCGCGCTGCTGTTGAGGAAGGTATTGTTCCCGGCGGCGGTGTGGCACTCGTAAGAGCGGCCAAGGCGCTCGACAAGTTTGAAACGAGCTCCAACGGCGAAGGCGACCCTGACGAGCAGATTGGCGTCAACATCGTCAAGCGCGCGTTAGAAGAGCCGCTGCGTCAGATTGTTCAGAACGCAGGCAAGGAAGGCGCGGTGGTAGTGGAACGAGTTCGTGCCGAGAAGAATGAGAGCTATGGCTTCAACGCACAGACCGAAACCTACGAAGACCTCGTCAAGGCCGGCGTCATCGATCCGGCGAAAGTCACGCGAACGGCGCTTCAGAACGCCGCGTCAATCGCAGGTCTCATGCTGACAACCGAAGCGATGGTTTCCGAAATTCCTGAAGAGGACAAAGGAAGCCCCGCGATGCCGGGTGGCATGGGCGGCATGAGCGGAATGGGAATGTAATTCGGCCCGCGGGCATCTCGCCCGCATCCGTCGTAAACATGGCGGCTTCGTCTATATCAGGCGAAGCCGCTTTTTTATTGCTCAGGGAACCTGGCTTCGATCACGCCGCCGAAATCCGTTCCATGTTTGCGCGTGAGTTGCGGGTAGGTCGCCGTTTCGGTCTTCAAACCTTTGACCGCAAGCTTTCGCTCGATGTCTCGGATACTTCCCTCATCACCTTCGATCTCCATAAACAAGCCAAACGGTAACTCGTCTAACACGATTTCTGTTTCACCTAGTCGCCAGGTTTCGCGACGCTTTTCGTAAACCAGACCTGGAACAAACCCAATCGCATCCAGGATTGACTCCATCGCCTCCGGACTATCGATGCGCGTCTC
The DNA here is from genome assembly GCA_963730985.1 of Pyrinomonadaceae bacterium. Lineage (GTDB taxonomy): Bacteria > Acidobacteriota > Blastocatellia > Pyrinomonadales > Pyrinomonadaceae > PSRF01. Next base: position 152,415 of record CAVSTX010000004.1, on the reverse strand, counting down.
TTCTTCCTGCTGCTGCTTAATGTCGGACTCGCCTGGGAAGCGTTCTTTGTAAGTGAGGGTTGCCCTCTCACCAATGCGACGCAGCCTTAACACACAGCGATCACTATCGAGAGATTCGCCTGTGTACAGAATATTCACTTCAAACTCTTCGCCCACACGAGTAGCGCCGATTTCCGGCAACCGGCTGGCGACTTGTTCGCGCTGTTTCTTCGTTAACCTAAACTTCTTCTCGATCTCGATGGCCATGGATTTTTGTGCGGAGACTTTAGTGGTTCATCGCTTATTGGGCAAGCAAACTGGCAGACAAAAAAGGCAACCTTGACGGGAGGAATCAAGGTTGCCCAAAAACGTCAATTCAATTAGTTGTCTCAGTCGACTATTGATACAACTTTAAAACGAATGCAGCTCCGATGGCTCCCCCGGGACCTGCTCCTGACCACCAGACGTCGACTCTGTATGCGCCTGGCGGAATCTGGTGAGCACCATTCCCGACACCCTGGAAGAAATTCGCTGAAAACATGTCAACGTCGCGTTCACCCTCCGTCGCAACGGCCGGACTGTTCGAGCCGAAAGGATGTTCGTAATGACCCACCATGTGACGTGGACCACCGCTCGCCGGCGTCAGCGTTACCTGAAACATCGTTAGGCCGGCCACACCGTAGAGCCTGCCTCCGACGATCGCGCTGAGATGTGCGTTAAGACAACCTGATTTTAAGCTCACTCGAGTGGTGAGGATCGGAGTCTTATCGTATCCACCACCTTCACCGCCGCCTGGCATGGCAAAGAAATTCGCCGGAGTGAATCTCAAATTCTCATCGGCGATATCTGTGACGCGCGTGATGGGGCCTCTGCACAAGAGTGGTTCCTGGGCGGCCATCGCTTGCGTCCCTCTCTTGGCAGCCTCGACCTGTTCTTTTGAAAACGCTGGACGATCGACCTGCATCGTTGCACGTTCCTCTTGTCCAAGCACAACTCCTGCCAAACCTGTAACGAAAACAAACGTGAACAAACTGACTAATTTCGCTGTAACTCTTTTGTGTTTCATGAGTTTCTCCTTCTGAGGTTTGCGAGGGTGATTTGTGCGCGCAGGCCGGGGTTCGGGGCCCGACGTGCCTGCGGGCACAATGCTCCATTAGATGAAGCCTGAAGATTAAGTTTTGGCGAGTAACATGACGTGAGTCATTGCAAACAATATCATCGCGTGAACAGGTCGGTTGCTTAATTCGCTTTCAATTCTCTTCGTTCAGCCATCACAAAAGCACAGCCGCAATCTCGATACCAAAGGATTGTACTCCGAAATCTCGAATAAAACCTTGACTCGACACCGTCGCAACACATCAACCTGTCCTCTATTGTTCACTTGTAGAGTTACGGAAACACACTTTCGGATAGTGAGGTGATGTATACGGACCGTGATCGCTAACTAACTCTGCCTTACCCAGCGCAGAACTTCCGGAATCGACGCCTTCTTGCCGTACATCAACATACCAACGCGGTAGATGCGAGAAGCGAGCCACAGCAATAACACGACTGTAACTGCCCCGATCAACAACGACAGTGCGATCTGCCAGAACGGCGGAGTTTGCGACACGATGCGCACGATCATTGTAATTGGCGAGAAGAACGGCACCATTGAAACCCAAAGGGCGAAAGATGAATTAGGACTGCGGATCACCGGAAAGGCCAGGTAAAGACCGGCCATCAGGAGAAAAACAATTGGCATGGCGAGTTGGCCACCTTCCTGCGTGGTCGTCACCATCGAACCAATCAGCACATATAAACTCGCGTAGATGAAATATCCCAACACGAAGAAGAGGAAGAAATAGACAAAGAATATTGCGGGCAGGTGTGGAATGCTGAACTCCTGCAGACTTCCCTGCGCGGCGATCATCGCCACGCCGTACACCGACAGCAACAAAAATGCGAGCGTCCAAATACCTAACTGAGTCAGCGCAACCAGTGAAACGCCGACTAATTTCCCTACCATCAGCGTCATCGAATGCACGGAAGAAAATAGAATTTCCGCGATGCGCGTCTCCTTTTCCTCCACTACCGCGCCAAGTACGACTTGACCGTACATCAGCACGGTAACGTAAATCATGAAAGCAATGATGAACGCCAGCACAAATCCCGCACCTGAATCCCTGCCTGATGCCTGTCCCGATTCACTTACGGCGTAAGTAACGACTGTCACGGGCTTAGACATGTCGTCGATCAAATCTTCGCGAACTCCATTAGCTACCAGCCGCTGGCGGCGCACAGCCTGGTTCAATCGGTTCTCGATTTGGCCACGAGTGATCACATCACCGACGTTGCGCCCGTAGTAAAGGATGTCACTGGAGCTGTGCTGCAAAATATCAGGCGGGATGATCAAATAACCGTCCAACTCGTTCCGGCCAATCCGAGCGTTAAGGTCTGCCTTCACTTCATCAATCGTGCGCCCGCGCTGGTCCACTTGTTCGACGACAAAATTTCCCTTTAACGAGCGACTGGTTTGCTGAATCCTTTCGTTGGTGTTTGCAGTTACGCCGTCTGCGACCGCGGTGGAATTGCTGCGCTGTTCATCGCGAGCCGCGCCTGGGAGTGCGCGCCGTATCGAGTCGAACAACTTGGTGCCTTCTGTTTGGTCCACAACTGCGATTCGGGTATCGCCGCCGGTCTTGATGCTGAAAAGGAGCCCGGGAACGATCGTGAAAAGTACCAGCATGAAGGGACCAAGAATCGTCATGATCACAAAAAACTTTGTGCGCACCCGCTGAACGTATTCGCGTTTGATGACGGCGAGAAGTTTTTTCATACGGCCTCGGTTACCTTTGCGATAAATATGTCGTGCAAGCTCGGCTCGATCATTTCAAACTTTTCAATGGTCGCGCCTTCGGCGAGCAAACGCGTCAATAACTGCTGCGGCGTGGCAGACTCGGCCAGTAACACCTCGATTTCATCACTGTGGTGTTGCATCGAAGTCACCAGTTCTTTGTCGGCCAATACCTGCTGCCCGCCGTTTATTCGCAACGCGACGGCGTTACGTCCAAAACTACGTTTGACCTCGCGAATACTGCCTTCGAGAACTTTTCGCGAACGGTTTATGAGACAGATTTCATCGCAAATTTTCTCCGCAATTTCCATCTGATGAGTTGAAAATATGATTGTGCGGCCCGCTGTCTTCAGCTCGAGAATGATTTGCTTAAGTAGGTCCACGTTAACCGGATCAAGGCCCGAAAACGGCTCATCAAGTATCAGGAGGTCAGGATCGTGAATGACCGCGCTGATGAACTGAATCTTTTGCTGCATTCCTTTCGAAAGCTCGCTGGATTTCTTTCCTTTCCACTCGCTCAGTTTCACTCGTTCCAGCCAGGCGTCCACGCGCTTAACGGCTTCCGAGCCATCGATACTTTTCAACTCAGCAAAAAACTTTAGCTGCTCTCCGACCTTCATCTTTTTGTACAGGCCGCGCTCTTCAGGAAGATAGCCAATGCGATCCTGTAAGTTGCGCGAGTTCTGTTGTCCGAAGAGGACGATTTTGCCGGAGTCGGGAGCAGTAATGTTAACGATCATCCGGATCGTCGTGGTCTTCCCTGCTCCATTTGGCCCAATGAGGCCAAAGATGCGGCCCGGGCGAATGGTCAGGCTCAAATCGCTGACAGCGTGAAAATCGCCAAAGCATTTTGTGACGTTATCGAGAACGACGGTCGGAGAATCATCAGTCATTGGTTGATTTGTGGTCTTGACGACAGGCCAGAGAATTATGAACTATCGAATTCGGCTCTAATACGGAAGTGGTCAGAACAAAGTTCTCCTCAGGCGAGGATTGTGCTTATAACTTCGACCGCTATTCGTATATATTATGTCCTGAATTTTCCTCTGCCGGCTGCTTTCCGCAAGCGTCTCCCCAGAAACTTGCTCGCAAACTGAATCGTTTCCAACGGGTTTCTATGCCGCGTCGCTTGATTAATGTCCTCGTCTCGCTACTCCTGTCTGTGCAGGCGGTCGCCGGCCAAACCCCACAACGGCCAACACCAACAGATCAGGGTGACGTGTTACGTGTTTACACCGAACTGGTGCAAACCGATGTGATGGTCTTCGACAAAAACGGCAACTTCGTCAACGGACTCAAGGCTTCAGATTTTGAATTACGCATCGACGGGAAACCGAAACAGATCGAATTCTTTGAAAAGATCACGGCCGGTAGCGTGAATGAGGAGACGCTGATTGCCGCAGCTCGCGGCTCCTCGCGAAGACCCGGTACGGGCGGCGCCGCAGCACCGCTTGGATCGAGGACGACCCGTTTTCTTCTACGTCGACGACCTACACCTCGATATACGAAGTGTGAAGTCTACCCAGAAACTTATTAATACGTTCATCGATCGTGAGTTGGCACAGAACGACGAGGCTGCGATTACTTCTGCGAGCGGACAAATCGGGTTTCTACAACAACTGACCGACAATAAAGCTGTTCTGCGTGCTGCGGTTAACCGGCTTAAGTTTTTGCCTTACACAATTCGCGATTCTGAAAGCCCGCCAATGTCGGAATTTCAAGCCATTAACGTCGAGAATCGCGACATCGACGTTACCAACTACTTCGTACGGGAGCTCATGGAACGAACTCCCGGGCTAACGCGCTCCATGGCGGAATCAATGGTAGCGACGCGCGCGCGAGTGCTGCTTCTCCAGGCGGCAAACGTAACCAAGAACACTTTATTCGGACTGGAGCGACTAGTTCGCTCCGCGGAAACTCTTCCCGGACGAAAGCTAGTGTTCTTCATTTCCGATGGGTTCCTTGTCGACACTCGCAATTCCGACTCGTTAACAAAACTACAACGAATCACGAGTGCGGCAGCACGTAGTGGTGTTGTGATATACGCGATGGATTCTCGCGGCTTAGTAACCGACTACAACGACGCGTCGTCTCCAGCACCGTTCGATCCTAGCGGTCGCCTTGCACGCGCTGCTCGCGGCGAAACAAATGCAGGCCAGGACGCTCTCAATTTTCTGGCTAGAGATACCGGCGGCAAGGCAATCTTTAACACCAACTCGCTTGAGCCGGGATTGAAGAGCGCAATCAAAGAAACTTCTAACTACTATCTTCTCGCCTGGAAACCTGACAGCGAAAAACCACAACCGGACAAGTTCCGCCGGATTGAAGTCCACATTAACGGCAAACCTGATTTGAAGGTGCAGGTGCGTCGAGGCTTTTTTGATCTGGCGCCTGAAAAGTCAGCCTCGAAGAACTCGAAGAGCGGAAACTCTGAGCCTGATAAGGCGGCCGAACCAGATTTACGAAAAGTCATTGGCGAACCCTATCCTTACCGTGACATCCCGGTGGCGCTGCGTCTGAACCATGTCAATACGCCAAACAAAGGCGACATGTTATCGGCTGCGCTGCAGGTTCCCACACAGTTTTTGACCTTCGCGCCGAACAAAGGAAAACAAAGTGCAGTCGTCTCGGTAGCTGGCACGGTGTTTAATGAACAAGGTCTACCGGGTGGGGCGTTCAACAAGCGACTGACCGTCACTGCCGTATCAGCAGAGGCCAACACGTCCGGGGAAAACCTGGTTTATGGCTATTCATTATTCCTCAAGCCGGGTCTCTATCATGTCCGAGTGGGCGCCAGGGACGAAAAGAGTGGACGTTCGGGCACTGCTCACGGTTGGATTGAAATACCCGACTTGACTGGCGACAAGTTAGGTTTGAGTAGTGTTTTGATCGGAGCCCGTTCAGAACCACCGCTGGCGAATGCTTCGTCGGGAGAAGACGGGTCTTCAACCGAGATGCGCATCGGTTACCAGTTTTCATCAAACGACTTTCTGCGATTCCTTGTGTTTGTTTACAACGCGACGCCCTCACCTGCGGATTCAAAGCCCGACGTCGCGATACAAGTTCAAGTCGTGAGAAACGATCAACCTGTGGTGACTGCGCCTTTGAAAAAGATCGATGTCCAGGGCGTGGAAGACCTGCGACGTATTCCTTATGCGGCGGAACTGTCGCTTGCCGGATTACCCGCGGGCCGTTACGTCCTGCAAGTGGCCGTTGTCGATCGCACGTCGAAGAAAAGTTCAACGCAGCAAACGCGTTTCGATATTCAATAGGCTCAACTCATCTTCTTTGCCTAAACCCTGGAAACCGACCAAGGAACAACTGCTCGCCGCCGACGGGAAGACTGTACGTGATCTGATCGCGCCGCGATTGCGACTTCTGTTTTGCGGTATCAATCCCGGTCTCTATACCGCTGCGGTGGGCCACCATTTCGCACGTCCCGGCAACCGCTTTTGGCCGGCGCTCCACGCGTCTGGCTTCACGCCGCGACTAATGTCGCCGTTCGATGAGCGTGAGCTTCTGCTGAGCGGTTACGGAATAACCAATGTCGTCATGCGCGCGTCCGCAACTGCCGACCAGTTGTCGAAGGAGGAACTGCGCAACGGAGGAAAGCAACTGACCGCGAAGGTCCTCCGTTATCAGCCTGCGTATTTATCGGTGCTCGGCTTAGGTGCGTACCGGCAGGCCTTTGGTGAACCTAAAGCAGTAATCGGGCGTCAGGAGAAGATGATCGGAAAGACTGTGGTTTGGGTGTTGCCTAATCCTAGCGGCTTGAACGCTCACTATCAGGCAAATGAGTTGAGCCAACTCTTCATAGAGCTGCGCACAGCGGTTGAAGCTAGTCATCCACTTCCGCGTCAACGATCTTAATTGGCCTACCTGATTATCGGATTATCGACTGAGCGTACACAAACGAGGTTACAGAATTCGTAGATGATTGCCGTGATCGTTTTGGCTCTCTGTTGGCATCGAGAACAGATTATGTGGTTAAACGTAGAGTGGCGTCGGTTCCGTTAAGTATTTCGCGCGGCGATTAAGAAGCCATACAAACTTTAAAGTAGACTCTTTCTAAGTTATAAGATGAACACAATGCAGTCTTCGCCGATAGAACTCAAACTACACGCATCACTTGAGTCCTCGCGAGAGTGATCCTGATCGGCAGCTGGCAATCATAAAGGTATCGCGCGCAATTTACGCTGACGATTTGAATTTTAACCGTGTCTCAGTCTAAACCGTGGAGAAACAGCCCAAGACCACTGTTGAGAAAGCACCAACGCTCTCGCGCTCAGCACGAGGGATCAAGGTTTTACGCACGCTGAAGCTACCGATGCACTCGATCGGTCGCATGGCGTGGTCTCCTGACGGGCGATCACTCGCAACGCCATCAAACAAAGATTTACTACTGTGGGCTACACAAACCGGTAAATACCGAAGGTTTAGTGGACACACGGGCCGTGTTTTCGCCGCTGCCTTCCATCCGGAGGGCAGCAAGTTGGCCACCGGGAGCGAAGATCGAACGGCAAGGCTCTGGGATGTAAAGAGCGGGTTAACATTGTGCGCACTAGCTGGACATCAGGGTCCAGTATGGGATGTAGCGTTCCATCCTGATGGGAACACGCTAGCCACCGCCAGTTATGACCGCACCATCAAACTGTGGGACGTCAGCGGGCAATTACTGAATTCGCTACAGCAAGCCAGTCTCCCTCATTGCATAGCATTCGATACAGCGGGTCAAGTACTAGCCAGCGGAGGTGAGGATGGCAAGATAATACTCTGGGATCCTTTGACTGGAAGACAGCTGGCGGCGCTCAAAGGGCACTCAAGCGCCGTTTTGACTATTGCCTTTGATCCTATATCTAGTCGGTTAGCGAGTGGCGGATGGGACCGAGCAATCAAACTGTGGGACATCAATAACCAGCGATTACTAACTACCTTAGAACGGCACACGAACTATATTCAATGGCTTGGCTTCTCCTTTGACGGGCGCGTCCTTGCCTCGGGAAACGCCCATAACAGAAAAGTGTTGCTGTGGGACGGAAAGACCGGACAGCATCTCTGTGACGTGAACTTGGAATATTCACAGCGCGATTCTACCAAGAGATCTCACGCCTTCCATCCACGCTTGCCTGTACTCGCCATCGCAGACCCTGAACGAGTTGCTGGAGTGGGAACCGCGAATGCTGTGATCCAGATCTGTGAACTCGATCTGTCAATTCTATTTGGTCTCCGGACAGCACCTGAGATTACCTACGCTAGTGCCAAAGTTGTACTAGTGGGCGAAAGTAATGTTGGCAAATCATATCTTGCACACCGCATTGCCACCGGTTTGGCTCCGGAGCCAGGCAGTATCCAAAGCACACATGGCATGAGATTCTGGCCGATGCAACCTGAACGTCTCAGTTCGATGGCGCAAACACCTGACGGCCAACGACGCGATGTTGTGTTGTGGGACATGGGAGGCCAACGGGAGTACCGTCTTATCCATCAACTTTTCCTGCACGACACCACCGTGGCGCTTGTGCTCTTTGACCCAAGTCGTGGGGCCTCAGCCTTTCGAGATGCAGAGACCTGGAACAAGTACTTGGACAAACAACTAGGTGGTCGGGAGGCCGTCAAGTTGCTAGTCGGCGCAAAAATGGATCAACCTTCAGACACAATTGATCGCCAGGGATTGGCTCGCGTTGTCGAAGACTGCGGCTTCCACAAGTTTTATGAAACGAGCGCAATCACAGGCCGTGGGATTGCCGATTTTTGCAAGGCTGTTGCGCAAGCCATTGATTGGAACTCCTTAGGAAAAACCAATCGTCCAGAACTGTTTCAGCAAATACGCGACGAGATTGATGCGAGGCAGAAACGTGGTGAGGTTTTTCTACCTTTGAGGGAGTTGGAAACTGAACTTCTAACTGACAACGAAGAACAAGAGAACGGTGTAGGAGCCGTGGACGCGGTTACGAGGCAACTAGCAACACAAGGAGTAATCGCTCGCTCCCAAACCGCGAAAGGCGAGCCAGTGCTTGTACTTCAAGTGCATGAAATTGAGCGTTATGCCGGTTCATTAATCGTTGCGGCGCGCGATAATCCGCGCGGTGTCCCTGCACTGGAGTTGCGCACTCTTGCTCGATCTGAGTTTTCATTTCCGGGCATCGAGACCAAAGATCGGCTACCAATAAACCAAGAACAAACGGTTATAGAGTGCACGGTTCAACTCATGTTGGAGCACGGCATCTGTTTCCAGCATGAGGGCCTTCTTATTTTTCCGACCCTTTTTGTTCCCATAGGCGAGGATACAGAATCACCACTGCCTCATGCTGTTTCGCTTTATTACGATTTTGCTGGAGCAATTGACAATATTTATGCGTCTTTGGTGGCTTGGTTGGTTCTGGCACGGAATTTTGGTCGCGTCCGTCTTTGGGCTGATCGTGCCGAATTCGAAATGAAGGATGGTGGTTTATGCGGTCTGCGCAAAGTTAGACGGTCTAGTGGATTTGCTCACGTGGATGTTTATTTCGAGTCCCAAACGCCGACGCTTAGGCGAAAGGAATTCATTGACTTTGTCGAGGATCATTTGTCCAAAAACGGTGTTGAAATACGTGAAAGGATAGTTGTCCCCTGCCCTAAACAGTTTATTTTCGACGAGGAGACCCTCAGGATACGTATTGCTGAGGGAGCTGGAGACGTACTCTGCCCTCGCTGCGAAGAACGGCATAGCCTTACTGAAGGCGCGGTAGAAGCTCGCACGCGCGATCAAGGGATTGTGGAAAAGACTTGGGCGTTGAAAACTGAGATCGAAAAACTTCGAGAAAAGGTTACGCGACAGACCATCCAATTGTTGGAAAAGGCTCAGTTGAGCACGGTCGATCGCCCAATACGACTCTTACACCTTAGTGATCTTCATTTCACCCCGCACACTCCAACCAGCGCCCGGCTTCAATGGCTATTGGATGATCTCAAGCAATCAAGTGGGCTCGGGTTTAAAGAACTTGACTACCTAGTGATCTCTGGAGACTTTACTGATAAAGGCAACACTGAAGGTTTTGAGAAGGCTTATGATTTCGTTTCTTCGCTATCTCGCGAGTTTGCCCTGTCGGCAGAGCGTTGCATCTTCGTTCCGGGCAATCACGATGTAGTCGACAGGCTTGATGCTTACTCTCGTCGTAAGAATTCGTCGGGGCTAAATGCTGATGAATGGTTTGAAGTTGGTCAATTGGTAATGGCACGCGACGCCGAAAAGTATGCTCTACGTTTCAAACCGTTCTCAGATGGCTTCTATCACAAGTTTCTACAGCGTCCGTACCCGATTGATTATGCCGAACAAGGAACGGCGATCCCGTTCTGGGAGACGCGACTTCAGTTCATAACTCTGAATTCATGCTGGCAAATAGACGAATTCAATAGAAAACGTGCGAGCCTGCATCCGGAAGCAGTTGCCCATGCCATTAAGCAAGCTCAAAAGCAAGAACATGAAGCGCGACAAATCGGAAACCTTTCGGCACACGAAAACGTGCTGCGCATCGCTGCTTGGCATCACTCAGTTGCTGGCGCAGAACAAATGAAGAATGTGGACTTTTTAGGCAACCTGCAAAAGAATGGCGTGCGAATTGTGTTGCACGGCGACGTGCATGAAATGCAACGCGAACTAATCGGCTACAGGCATGAAAAGAGAGTTCACATCGTCGGGTCCGGAAGTTTCGGAGCGCGCGCGGAGGACCGGCCAGAGTCTACGCCGCGGCTCTACAATGTGCTAGAGATTGCTCGCGATCTAAAATCTGCGCGAGTGCACACTCGGGAACAGCGAAAACCAGACGGAGCGTGGGATGGTTGGCACGAATGGCCAGATCCGGAAGGCGGCAAGGGCCGGCTTCCTTACTACGACATCAACTTGGAGTAGCGAATTTTTACGGGCGCAGCATGCTTCCGAGCTGGTCAGCCATGGCGGCGTTGAGAGGTTTCAGCAAGTTGTATTGTTCGCGGGCCGCGGACTTGTCGTTAACTGCTACATAGGTCAGGCCAAGGTTGTAGTAGGCTGCCGCGAGCTGAGGTCGCAACTTGATGACTGTTTTGTAAGCGTCTATCGCCTCTGAGTACCTACCGCCGTTGTAAAGTGCAAGGCCCAAATTGAAATGCGCTGCGGCGTTGTTCGGTTCGACTTCAGCAGCATGTTTCAATGCGTCAGCGGCTTCGTTGTACTGCTTCAAACCGTTGTAGGCATTGCCAAGGTTCTTGTAAGCGTGCGACAAAACTTCCTTTCGGTTTTGCAGACCCTGCTTGTATGCCTCGCCCGTTTGCCCTAAGAGCGCAATCGCCTGTTGTCCCGCCTCAACTGCCTCCGGAAAACGTTCCGCATGCACGTAGGTAAACGCGAGGTTGTTGTAGATCTCGGCGTTGCCGGGATCGTATTGAAGTCCCGCTCGCAAGGCTTCTGCCGCTTCCGTGTGCCGATTAATTCGAGCAAGAGAATAACCTAACGGCTGATACGCCTGGGCGTAGTCAACCTTCACCTTGATTGCCTGTCGGTAAGCGTTAGCCGCATCTGCGAAGCGGCCCTGATCCAGATAAACGTTTCCGAGTCCGGCATGCGCGCGCGCATCATCGGGATCCTGTTTGGCAGCGAGCTTATATTGTTCTTCCGCCTCGGAATACCTGGGCGTTGGCGCACTTCGGGCCGCATTACCGCGGGCAATTATTCTATCCTGCGCCACCGCTTTCGTGACGGCGGGAGGCGTCCTGGCACTACTCGTTGTGCGGCCCCCACTTGCTGAGATTCGTGAAGCACCACCAGCCGGATCAACTTTAGGATTGTCAGGTTTGCGAAAGACAAGCGCGGCGCCACCCAGCGGCTCCCCCAATGTACCGCCACCAGGTTGGCCCTGCGGACTAACGGCGGATGCGGCAAACAGAACGATTAGAAGAACTCGCACCGCGATTTGAAGATTACTTGCCACGTCAAAAACTCTCCTGCACCAAACCCCAAAGTTACAGCATCTTCTGAGAAATTGAAACGACGTATCGCCGTTAGCAGACAATGTTGAAGATGGAGTGAAAGCGACTTTTGGTTGGCCGGGAATTTGGTTTCGACCGCTAATTAAGGTAGTCGAGTTGTAGTCCGATCGGCTCTGCGCCTGTGCCCTTCACCGCATCGATGATTCTGGCAACCTCGCCATATGGCAAAGCACGCGGCGCTTTGATGAAGACGGTTTTTTCGATGCGAAGTTCTTCAGGCACGTCGACGCGGGAAATCATGTCATCCCTGTAAACGTGGTTCTTGCGCCGCTCTTTGAACAAACTCACAAGCGCAACGGTAAGTTTCGAGTGATCTTCCAGAGTGCCCATATCGGCCAGACCATTCAACTTCAATGAACGATTGGGCTCAACTGTAACCACGAGGGTTCGGTCATCGGGCGGCAATTTACGATCGTCAGGCTCTGCAGGAAGTTTGGCTGCAAATCGCGAAGGCCGCAACGGCGCCGCGACCATGAAGATAATCAACACCACCAGTAACACATCGATGAGTGGAGTCACATTTATGAATGGTTTTTGTTCTCCGGTGGACATGATTCTCCTCCGCGCAGTCGAATGATATTCAGTTCATTCGACACTGGGAAAGCCCGAAGGTTCCATTTTTGGTTTACCGGTATAGATGAAATGGATGAATGTCGCTGACTTGCTGCCGCAAGGCCCGAAGGGCCGAGAGTGAATAGCCACGACCGTAAGGTCGTGGAAGGATTGAGGAAAAAACAAAAGGCCCGAAGGGCCGGCATTTGTTCTTGACGTTCGTACTGCCGGCCCTTCGGGCCTCAATGAATTATTACGGTTTCGTTCCCCGACCTGACGGTCGTGGCCATTCACTCACCAGCCCTTCGGGCTTAATGAACCGTTTCGGTTTTCAATCCATGACCTGAAGCTGGTGACTGGCTGATTCCGGTCGCTGTGGCAATCCAGATTACGGTTTTCTTACTTTACGTTCTTAAAGCCGGCAATCACGGTCCGTGCAACTGTGGGAATGATGTCTCGGTCGTTGGAATGATCTGAAGTGAAAGTGACGAGCACAAACTTCTCGCCTCCCGGCAGTTCTACATATGCCGCATCGTGGCGGGTGGTGCTCGTCCAACCAGCCTTGGCCCAGTACCTGGCGCCGGGCGGAAGCGCCGGCCCGGTAAAACCAGAGTCCTGACTGTCTGGATCTGAAGTTTTCTTAGTCGGATCACGCTTTAGCAATTCCATCATCTGAACACTTCTCGCCGGCGTTACCGCTTTGTGCGTGACAATCTCCATCAACAAGCGCGCCGTCGCATCAGTTGTGAGCTTGTTCCGGTTCTCGCCGTTCGGACCGCGCGAGACCTGTTCCCTTCCGTAGGCATCTTCGCAATGCGTTTTCTGATTCACGTTGATGTTGGTGTAACCAAGCCCGGAGAAATAGCGATTCACGGCGTTGCGTTTATCCTGCCACTCGGCCATTTCTGCCGGGGGCAACTCATAACCGCCCGTCGTATGCGTCACGACATCGACAACGTAGTGAGTGGCCTCGTTAGAGGAGTCAACAATCATGTCCTTAACTGCTCGTCGCAGTTCGGGCGTGTTCTCAATCTTCTTATCTTCCAGCCATCGGTGCACCGCTGCGAAAAAAAACAACTTCACGACGCTCGCCGGGTAGACGCGCTCGTTTCCGCGAAAGCTAGCTGTTACGGGCATCGACGGATTGCGGAGGTCGATCAGCGTAATCGATAGTTGTTTCTCATCGAGTTTCTGCGCGGCAAACTTCTCAATGGTGGTCCGCGCAGCCTGGTCAACTAAGGCCTGCAAACTCTGCGACCGGTTTTGTTGGGCTTGCGCGTCTGAAGAAACAAACCAGGCGAAACAGCAAATTATGGCGAACCGAGCAATAGTTTTTTTGTTCATGATGGCGGGAACAAGTTAACCGAATGTTTGTCTGGGCTAGCGAGAATAGATTATAAGGCAACGAGTGGAAAAATCAGTCGAACGGAAACTGGTTCGAGGTATACGTCAGTGGGACCTGGTCGGCGTCGTGATCAATAGCATCATCGGCGCCGGCATCTTTGTGCTGCCCGCGACCTCGTTCAAACGGATCGGTAGTTACAGTCTCATCGCTTTCGTTGTCTGCGCACTTGTCGCAGCCCTCATCATTCTCTGTTTCGCGGAAGTCAGCAGTAGATTCGAGGGCACTGGTGGTCCATATCTCTACTCTCGAGAAGCTTTTGGGCCGGCTGTCGGTTTCCAGGTCGGCTGGATAAACTGGATAGCGCGCCTCACTTCCTATGCCACGAATTGCAATTTGATGATCGTCTATCTTGGATTTCTTCTGGCCACCCGCGACGTCGGGTTGGCCGCGAGCGTCGATAATTGCCCTAATCACCCTGGCATTGACCGCAATCAACTACCTTGGTGTTCGGAACGCTGCCACCGCCAGCAACTTTTTTACATTCGCAAAGCTATTCCCATTGTTCTTGTTCATCGTGGTGGGGTTGTTTTTTTTGTCACCGGCAAACTTTCAACTAGGTGAACTGCCAGCGTTCGGTTCGTTCTCAACGACCGTGCTGCTCCTCGTTTACGCCTTCACCGGTTTTGAAAATGCCGGCGTCCCTGCCGGCGAGATCGTCAATCCTCGTAGAAATTTGCCTTTTGCCATCCTTACAGCGTTGGCAATCGTTACCATATTTTACCTTCTGATTCAGACCGTCTCGATCGGGACTCTTCCAAACCTGGGTAATACAGAGCGGCCCCTGGCCCAGGCTGCTGAGGTTTTTTTCGGCCGGATCGGAGCAATGATGATCGCCGCGGGCGCAATCATCTCAGTGCTGGGGAATCTAAATGCCAACATACTAACAAGCCCACGCATCGTATTTGCGATGTCAACGCAAAGAGAGTTGCCGTCCATGCTCTCACGCGTTCACGACCGCTTCCGCACGCCACACGTGTCGATACTAGTTACTTCAGCGCTTGTACTGGTGCTAACGCTTCAAAGCTCGCTGATTTCTATACTCACAGTCAGCACGATTGCGCGATTGCTCGCCTACGCAGCAACGTGCGCAGCGCTACCGAGACTTCGTTACAAACAGGATGCGCCGCCCGCACTACTCACGATTCCAGGCGGCATCGTAATTAGTGGGCTAGCCATCATTCTCTCGTTGTGGCTGCTTTCCAACAGTACGCAGAAAGAAGCACTTCAGTCGATGATCGCTGTGGCCGCAGGCTTCGTAATCTATTTTGGATATAAATGGACGGTGGGAGGAAAGTCTCAAGAAGGAGAGCGCCAAAGGCGTGAACTGTGAGAACCGTCGATGTGTGTGATCTCCCTTTTCCCTTTGGGAGAAGGGTTGAGGATGAGGGTTTGGTTCTCGTCGAAAAGAAGGGAGATGGCATTTCACTCGTGGACGAGTGAAACGCCATCTCGAATGGTCTTAGTTTGGTTTGGCGTAAGCCCTCTCCCCATCCCTCTCCCAGTGTACGTACCGGAGACATGGGTAACAGGTGTCCGAAGACATGGGTAACACTTTTTCACTGAACAGCTCCATCAATTACCGGGTTTTCAGGTCAACGGTAGTGATGCGATGGGTCGCAAAATAAACTTCAAAGAGTCCCTCGGTGACTGTTGGGCGCAGGCCGACTGAATGACCGCGAAACGCTTTGCCGACATGGAACTCATGGTTGTGGAAAAAGATCTTGCCATCGCCTTGTACCTTGCGCACTTGATCAGTGCTGCCGTACTCCAGCGGCGGCAACTGTTCCGGAAAAGAGCGCTGACTAACCTGATAGCGATCCGCCGGTACCTTCATGTGCAAGGCCTCGTGCGGACGCCAATGATTGTAACAGTGACGCCATTCATCAAACCGCAGCTGCATTCGTTCGAAGTCCGAGAAGACCCGGTGGGCCAATACTTCTACTTTCAAGCTGCGATGAAAGCGTTCATCTTTGCCCTGAGTCTGCGGATGATAAGGGCGACTGTGACTGACTGCGACGCCGAGTTGCAACAACCAAACAGTCAGCGGCGTGTGTTGAGGCTCACGGTCACTGCCCCACGGCGACCCGTTGTCCATCAACATTTGCTCGGGCAAACCGTAACGGCGAAAAGTAGCTGTCAATTGCCCTTTTACGGTGTCGCCCAGTTGGTTGCGGCAGGCTTGGAGACAGAGCGCATACCGCGAATGATCATCGAGCACCGTCAAGGGATGACAACGTTCACGGTTACCCAACGCAAAGTGACCTTTGAAATCCATTTGCCACAGTTGATTGGGTCGCTCCTGCTCAAAGCGCTGAGAAGGAGAGGGAGATCAAACAACGTCCCTAACCTCTCCGGGCTGTTCTGCCACTTCGCTCTCTGCGAACTGTTCTCAATTGTCGGATTCGATCCAACACTGCATCAGTTAAGGTGTCGATCTCTTGCGGTGCATAATCGGCAGCGCGAAACGCGTCGCTGATCTGTCGACGGCTAAGACGAGACAGCCAACCCGCCATCCATCGCGCGTCAGCAACTGTAATGTCGTCGAAAATTCCTTTCATCTTTCCGTTGTAATCAAACTTAACGAAATTCCCGTCGACACCCTTCACGAATCCTGCGTCCTCATAATCTGAAGGATTGTTGCGACTGCGTCTGAACACCCAAACAACCGGGATGTTACCTGTTTTGCCAAATGTTGCGCCTAGATCACTAATGATATAGCGCAGCCGGTTCGTCCCTTTGACCTGAATGATCTCGTTGTTCGAGTCTTTGATGTCCCAGTTTTCCAGCAACTGCATCATCACTTTCAATCCTTGAAACTCGCGCCTGCCAACAAAGGGGTTCTCTTTCCACTTCCACTCGACCAGACGTTTCTCTGCATCGGGTCGGGCTTCCAATCGCGCGTCTTCAAAAGTCCCCTTACCGGGAATCGTCAGTTGTTTGACCAGGTAGTTGATCTCAGTTTCATATCCGACGGCCCACAATAATCGCACCGCTGCCGTTTCCGACTGTGCTTCCTTGCTGATCTTGGCCACCCACTCGCGTCCGGAGGCATCGCGGATTTTGTATTTCGTGCCTGAGTAGCCGCCTTTCTCCTCCTCAAGAAATGTAACTGAACGCAGATCGGGCCGCGCTGCCCCGCCCGGGCCGAGATACAAATCCCGCGTGCGAATATCGTTTGGCGCCGTCCACAGCACGGGAACGCCGCGCGGAACTACCTTCTTCTGTGCTGACACTTCGGCAGCCGAAAGCACAAAAACCAGTAGCGAAGATGTCAGTAGGAAACTCTTGATGCGTCTTTTAGTAAGCATTTGAATACCCCATCACGAACAATTTTCAATTGGGGGTTGATTTTACGGGGGAAGCAGGGAGAGTGATGGAAGAGTTAATGACCAAATACTACCGTTCACGGCCCCACACTAGCAACCGGACGCACCGCAGTGACAGTCATGTCTATTTATTAGAGTAGACAAGCCGGACCGTCTTTTTCACAAAACGCTTACGACGAATAGTTCGCGCGGATGTATCATTAGCTGAACGCTCTATCCAACATCCATTGGAAAAACTCATCGAAACCCTCGGCGCAATTGTCGGCCACGAAAATGTTCTTTCGCGACCGGACGAGCTACTCGTTTACGAGTGTGATGGCTTGCCGCAGCACAAGCATCGTCCCGGCGCTGTCGTATTTCCCTCATCCACCGAACAAACGTCGGCTGTCATGCGCGAACTCGCTCGCGCTGGTGTGCCCTTTACGCCACGGGGCGCCGGCACAGGACTCTCGGGTGGCGCCCTCGCGTTGGACCGGGGAGTTGTTATTGAACTTGCGCGCATGAGAAACGTGCTGAAGATTGATGAAGTCAACCGTCTCGCAGTCGTCCAAACTGGAGTTGTCAATTCTCACGTTTCGAGCGCGGTTGCTCATCTCGACCTTCACTACGCTCCCGATCCTTCGAGCCAGCCGACGTGCACCATCGGAGGCAATGTCGCGGAAAACGCCGGAGGAATTCATTGCCTGAAGTATGGAACCACTACCGATCACATCCTGGGCTTGAAGGTTGTGTTGGCCGGCGGTGAAGTTGTGGATCTCAGGGCTTCGGATGCTGCCGGTTACGACTTAATGGGAGTCTTTGTTGGCTCCGAAGGAACATTCGGCATTGCGACGGAAGCAACTCTTCGCCTGGTTCCCATTCCTCCGGCAGTGCGAACCCTACTTGCCGAGTTTGAAGACGTGAACGACGCGAGTCACGCAGTGTCGGCGATCATCGCCGCCGGAGTAATCCCGGCTGCGCTCGAGATGATGGACCACGAAATAATCCGCGCCGTGGAAGCAAGTGTGTTTGCCGCCGGCTTATCGCAGGACGTTGGCGCCGCGCTGTTAATAGAACTGGATGGCATGGAAGCCGGCATTGACGACGAAGTTGAACGCGTTAAGCGCATTTGTTTGGACTATAAAGCCCGCAGTTGTCGTGCGGCGGAAGACGAGGCTGAGCGGAAACGTTTGTGGGCGGCGCGCAAAAGCGCGTTTGGCGCAGTGAGCCGCATATCTCCGGATTCGATGATCCAGGACGCAGTAGTCCCGCGTTCGCGTCTACCTGAAATACTGGCGGATGCCTATCGCATCTCTGCCAAGTATGAGTTGCGACTCGCGAACGTTTTCCATGCCGGCGACGGTAATCTCCATCCACTCATCTGTTTTGATTCGCGATTTGCCGAACAACGCCAACGGGTAAAGGACGCCGGGCGAGAATTGATGGAAACCTGCGTGCGCGCCGGTGGCAGCATTACCGGCGAGCATGGCGTCGGTTATGACAAACGCGATTTGTTATCTCTGATCTTTTCAGAATCGGACATGGATGCGATGCTGCGCGTGCGTGCGGCCTTTGATCCAACCGGGCTTTGTAATCCCGGCAAGATCATTCCGATGTTGCGTGGTTGCGGTGAGGGTCGTGCGGTTTCAATGATTGGCTTAGCCGAAACGCCGGCTGAAGAGGCGCCGCTCTTAGCGGCGAGCCTAACGTGCCTGGCAGATCGATATCGATTGCGGCTTCAGATCGACCTGTCGAGCAGCTAAAGTCGATAGTCGGCGAGGAAAATGTAAATGGAACGCAACCCCTCGTCGTTACACCGGAGAGCATTGAACAGGTTTGTGAAGTCATAAAATTGGCTTCAACCGAAGGTTGGAAGGTCCTACCAGCAGGCGCCGCAACGTGGCTCGATGTTGGCAACACACTCGAATCCGCTGATCTCATTTTGAGCACGCGAAAGCTTAACCGGATTATCGAACATGAGCCTTCGGACCTGGTTGCCATCGCGGAAGCGGGTGTAACTCTCAGCGCATTCAATCAACACCTCGCTGCCAGGGGACAATGGTTGCCACTCGATCCACCTGACGACGGACGCACGACAATCGGAGGCGTGGTCGCGACGGGATTAGGCGGGCCTCAGCAATTCGGATATGGACCACCGCGGCGCCACATCATTGGTATGAAAGTCGTACTGGCGGATGGACAATTGATTAAGGTGGGCGGGCGTGTTGTAAAAAATGTTGCGGGTTACGATCTGTCCAAGTTGTTCACCGGAAGCTATGGGACACTCGGCGTAATCGTGGAAGTCAATTTCAAGTTGCGACCGCTGCCCCAGGAGACACAAACAATCGTAGCGTGGGGTGAACCCGAAGAATTGCTCGAGAGCGGGCGGCGACTAATTACCGCAAGATTATTTCCAGTCGGTTTGACGTTGGTCTCACCGCAGCTCGCATCGCGCGTGGCATCGGGCGACGGCGGGCGTTGCGCACTTCTGATAAAATTTGCGGGCTCGTCAAAAACGGTAAGCGAACAAGTGCGCGCTAGTTCATCACTACTTCAGCTCAGGGGTGTCGGTGCGGACCCGGTCATTGCTGATCGCCTGGAGCAGGCTTTGGCTGGGGGACCGCGAGCCGACAAGGAAGTGGTTTTCCGGATAACTGTGCGACCCTCTGAAATTGATCACTTCGTAAAATTGTTGTCCCGGAAAGGCGCCACACAAACCGTATGGCAAGCGGATGTCGCCGAGGGTCGCTTGCGCGGGGTTACGGAAGTAACCAACGAATCATTGGCGTTCATCTCATCATTGCGGGCGGATGCGGAACGCATCGCAGGGCGACTGGTTATCGAAGATTCTCCAGCAGAGTTAAAGGACCTTATGGACACGTGGGGCAACACAGGTAATTCCGGATCGATCATGTTGCGCATCAAGAAACAACTGGACCCGCAGAGAATGTTTTCGCCCGGCAGATTTAGCGCGCAAGTGTAATTGCGAAAGTTCATGAGAGGGTTGAATTGGTCAAAATGAGAATTAAACACAGAATTCTTGGAATAACCGCAATCTTCGCGGCTCTCGCGTTTGTATCGTTGCCGGCGCCGCTTGTGTTTCAACCGTTTGCGAATCCGGCATTCGCAGCATCTCGCGATCCGGTAAGAGCAAAGCGCGGAATGGTGGCTTCAACAAACGAGGTCGCGTCGCAAGTAGGCGTTGACGTAATGAAACGCGGCGGAAATGCGATCGATGCCGCTATCGCGGTGGCCTTTGCACTCGCGGTGACACATCCGGCCGCAGGTAATCTCGGCGGAGGCGGCTTCATGATGATCCGTCTCAAAAACGGGAAGACTACCGCGATTGACTATCGCGAAATGGCGCCGGCAGCCGCCACACGCGACATCTACCTCGATAAAAACGGCAACTTGATCAAGGGTGAGGGCGGTTCGCTTGTCGGTTACCGCGCAGCCGGCGTTCCGGGAACTGTGCGTGGGATGGAGCTGGCGCTGAAAAATTACGGTTCAGGACGGCTAACGTGGTCCCAGTTGGTCGAACCTGCTCGTCGCCTTGCGGCCGATGGTTTTGTCGTTACTGATTCGCTCGCTCGTTCGTTGCGTGGTAACGACGATTACCTGTCGCAGTATGCCGAGACCAAGCGCATCTACTTGAACAGCGGCCGGTTCTACAAAGAAGGTGATTTGTTCAGGCAGCCGGAGCTGGGCGCGACCTTCGCTCGTTTGCAACGCACTGGTCCCAACGAGTTTTACCAGGGCGAAACGGCGCGTCTCATCGTCGCTGACATGAAACGTAATAATGGTCTGATGACCATGGCCGATCTAAACGGATATATCGCCAAAGAGCGGACACCGGTGCGCGGCACTTATCGCGGACACGAAGTGATTTCTATGCCGCCACCATCTTCGGGTGGAGCGGTGCTAATAGAAATGCTGAACATTCTCGAAGCGTACGACTTGAAGAAAATCGACGCTTCGTCGTCTGAACGTTATCACCTGATGACAGAATCTATGCGCAGAGCTTTCGCCGACCGTGCGGAGTTTATGGGCGACGCGGATTTTGTCAGCGTGCCTGTCGCAGGTCTAACCGACAAATCGTATGCAGCCAAACTGCGCGCTTCAATCGATCCGGAGCGAGCTTCTACGAGTACGGACATTCGGGCAGGACGGCCTGCCGGATACGAGTCGGAAGATACCACTCACTTTACCGTTGTAGATGCGGAGGGTAACGCGGTTGCAAACACTTACACACTAAACAACTCCTACGGGTCGGCAGCAACTGTGAATGGCGCCGGAATTCTCTTGAACGACGAGATGGACGACTTCGCTGCCAAACCAGGCACTCCAAACATGTATGGATTGATTCAGGGTGAACGAAACGCTGTGGCTCCGCGCAAACGACCGCTCTCGGCCATGACGCCCACGATAGTTTTAAGAAAAGACGGAAGCTTGTGGTTTACGATTGGCAGTCCGGGTGGACCAACGATCATTAACACAGTGTTTTGTGTAATCAGCAACGTCATCGATTACGGCATGGATATTCAACAAGCGATCGACACGCCCCGCATTCACCATCAATGGCTTCCCGATGAGTTGGTCTTCGAACCTTTCGGCATGTCAGGTGATACGCAGCGTGCCCTCGCAGCGCGGGGTCACAAACTCGTGAACAGACCGCGTTACCTTGGCGACGCCGAAGGAATCATGATCGAAGAGAAAACGGGCGTAAGACTCGGCGCAACTGATCCGCGCCGCAGCGACGGTTTAGCGGTGGGTTACTAGCTCGCTATTGATTGAGGCGCACGGGGCAATAGTGATTATTCAAGTTTAAGTATCTTGCAGTTGGGAAAAGGCGCTTTCGCCTGCTCTTCTCCGAAACAGCACCGTGGACACTACAATCAAACAAAGATTTGAATGCGGAGCGCCTGCCGAACATTTTCTTTGGCATATTGATTTTCGGGGTCTTATTCGCGCTGGTGTTCGTTGTCTTCCGCGGAAAAGTGGCGATGAATCCCGCTGAATATGAAGGGATAATCGTTGATAAATGGACGGGCCACTCAAACTCAGAAACAGGATCCGACGTCTACTTTCGATTGTTGGTTGAGCAGGAGAATCAGCAACGGATGGTTGTAAATGTCGATGGTGAGATTTTTAATCGCGCCCAAATCGGCGGAACCATTAAGAAAACCTAAAACTGGTTATCAACTGACGCCGGCAAGACCTCCGGATTAATCATCTCAACGACTAGAGTCGTATTTAAGCTATTGACGACCACTCAACTAAGCACCACGCTCGCACTCGAAGAACAAAAGCTGCTCGCCTGCATTCACTGCGGGCTTTGTCTCGAAGCCTGTCCAACCTACGTCGTCACTGGCGATGAAAACGATGGACCACGCGGTCGTTTGTATCTGATGCGCGCGGTCGGCGAAGGACGATTGAACAACGACTCGCTGTCCTTCGAACGCCACATTGATCGTTGTCTCGGTTGTCGCGCCTGCGAACAGGTGTGTCCGGCCGGAGTCGAATACGGGCAGTTGCTTGAAGCAGCGCGCGGAGAGTTGTTTACTGCAGGTCCATCACGCGGTTTCAGCTATGGCGTGTTGCGATTCTTACTCAAACACATTTGGCTGCATCCCAACAGGTTGAAACTTGCTTTCGCCGCGACGCGGCTTGTGCGCGAATCGCGCCTCGCGTTGTTGCTTTTGAAAACGGGCATACCGAAAGTCGTTTCACGTAAGTTTGAGTTCGCGCTCGGTTTGCTCGAAAGCTCGAGGCGGGCACCGTTTGCAGCGAAGCGTGCTCGCATAATTACGGGGAACCGCGAGCAGAATTCACGCGTGGATTTGTTTACCGGCTGCGTTGGCGCAGGATTATTTTCGCGAGTGAACGACGCGACGACGCGAGTGCTCGAGGTAAACGGCGTAGGAGTCGATAAGCCATCTGCGCAAGTCTGCTGTGGCGCATTACACGCGCACGCGGGTGATTTGGAAGGTGCGCGAGCGCTTGCGCGGCGAAACATCGACGCGTTCGGTGGAGATAGTTCTGTGATCGTCACGAATGCGGGTGGCTGCGGCGCAATGCTATCTACTTACGCTCATTTGCTCGAGCATGATCCAGCGTACGCGGAGAGAGCGCGCGTTTTCAGCCAACGCGTGCGCGACATTAGCCAGCAACTCGAGAGCGCCGCAACGCGAACGGGAGCAGACGTTTCCAACCCGGTCGTGACCTACGACGCCTCGTGTCACCTGCTTTACGGCCAGCACGTTGGCGAGGCGCCTTTGAAAATGCTCTCCGCGGTACACGGATTAAACTTTGCCAAGCTCGAGGGGTCGGAGAGATGCTGTGGGGGCGCCGGGATATACAATCTGCTCGAGTCAGATTTGTCAGAGCGCGTGCTGTCAGAAAAACTCGACAACATTCGCGCCACCGGCGCTACGCTTTTGGCGACGGGTAATCCTGGATGCCAAATGCAAATTGGCGCCGGGGCACTTATGGCAGGCTTAAACCTGCAAGTTTGTCATCCGGTTGAGTTGCTCGACGAGTCGTATCGCAGAGCCGGTCTCTACGAAGGAGAAGGTTAAATCACGAAAAGTCTCAACTTCGTTACGCTCGCGATCTTTGCTCCGGTTCTGGTGCTTGTAGGAATCGCTGGATTCATCATTCCTGCCGAGCGAAGCCTGACGAGCGGAGCAACGCCTTACAACCTGTTTCATATCGTGTTTGGGTTGATTGGGCTGGCTTGCGTTTTCACGCGTAAAGAATTCCCGATCAGTTTATTCAACGCCGGCTTTGGCATCATCGATCTTTACCAGGCGTTGGCGAGTTATCTTCACCTCGTGCCCGAACCGCACTTTCTTTGGACCGGAGTCGATGATATTTTGCACATCGTCATAGGCGCGGCGCTCCTCGCGATCGGTAGTTACGGTTTAATTCGACATCGCGCCCTGACCGGTTGATCCAATCCAATCCCTTTCGAGGAGGACACGATGAGTGCAGCCTCACAATCAGTCACGGAAAGAAACCTAACGCTCGCGGATTTACGCTCGATGACGTTTCGCGAACTCGATGATCTCTACCGCCGCACCGCGCCGCCGGTAAGCATTTCCAAGTTGGATGGCCATGCGCGCGGGGCAATGTTGGCTTGGAAACGACCGGCTGGAGGGCCGCTCGCACGATTATTACGCGCAATTGGAAATTCATCGGGATTTCCATGGGAGGGTAAATCGTTTACCAGCGTAAACAGCGCGCATGGCAGTGGAATCAATCGCATCAACCTGCTGACGAACATGCGTTGGTTCCCTTTCAAGACACGTTTCGACGCTTCATTTCTCGACGGTAAGCCGACGTTTGTTCTGGATTATTCAGGAGATGGGAATCCGCCGTTGATCAGGCAGATAGTTGACGAAGTACGCGAGGTCGCGCCGGGTCTTTACATGGGACCAGCGGCATTGCGGTTCAGGGGACGGCCACGTCCGGTTCTGTTCTTCGCGGTGTCATTCGTTTAATTGTCTTCGTGACGATATACGATTTGTCCACCGGCGATCGTCAAGATCACATTCCCGCCGTGGTCCATCGCCACCAGATCGGCGCGTTTTCCTGGTTCGATTGAACCGCGTTCGTCATCGAGTCCCAACAATTGCGCCGGATTTAGCGAAGCCATCGTCGCAACTTGTGGATCTGACGCGCCAAGCGACTTCATTAACCGAACAGCATCTAGAAGACTGATTACCGATCCGGCGATGCTACCGTGCGAATTGCTGGTGCGACCGCACTTCACATTTATGTTCTCACCCCAAATCTGATAGTGCCCTCCCCTAAACCCTGCGGCAGCAATAGCGTCACTGATCAGCAGCAGACGTTCCGGTTGTTTCACTTTCAAAAGAAGCTTGAGCGTAACCGGATCGAGATGAATGCCGTCGGCAATTACGTCACAGGAAACGTCCTCGCGGAGTAGCCCCCAACCGACCGGGCCCGGCGAGCGGTGATGCAGCGGAGACATCGCGTTCATGAAGTGGGTCATGTGTTTTGCGCCGGCCGCAAATGCCTGGTCCAACACTGACACGTCGGCACGCGTGTGACCGATCGAAACAATCCACCCGCGGTCAACGAGATGACGAATCAAATCGATACCGCCATCAACCTCCGGTGCGAGGGTCATGAGTTGTTTCGCACTAGCTCCGAGAGACGGAAGGTCGTCAATGTCTTTGTCGCTGGAAAACGTTCGAAAATATTCAGAGTGCAAAGCACCGCACTGATGAGAACTTACAAAGGGCCCTTCGTAATGAACGCCCAGAATCTTCGCCCCTGTTTCTGATTGCATTGCTTCAGCAATCGAACCGATGGCGTGTGCATAGTCTTCAACAGGTGACGGCACGAGCGTTGGCAACCAACCTGTAACTCCCTGCGTACTCAAAAACTCGGACACGCGATCAAGATCCGCATGTTCCGCTTGCATCGTATCGACACCTACAGCGCCGTGAATGTGGATATCGATGAAACCGGGAAAAAGCGTGTGGCCCTTCAGGTCGAAATCCGCGGCGCGCGCTTCGCCCGCGGGTTCAATTCCAATTATGTGTTCGCCAACAATGCGAACATTTGACTTCTCAATCACGTGGTCCGGCAGCACCACGCGCGCATTGCGCAACCACATCTCGTGCGAAGATTTATTCATCTAAATCGCGGACACTTTACAAACTTAATGCCCGCGACATTACGTCACGGGCATTAAATGAACAACCAATTGGTCGGAACATCAGAACCAAACTTTCGCGCCAAATTGCATCGTACGCGGGTCTCTTACTGAATTGATCGTGCCGTAAAGACCCGAAGTGACATTTGTGCTGGCAATGCCGCGGAAATTTGTCGTGTTGAAAATATTGAACACTTCGGCACGGATTTGGAAACCGTACCGGGCGTCAGTTCCGAACCGAACGTTCTTACTCATCGTAAAGTCGACGCGCTTAGTGCTCGGGCCTTCGATAGTGGCGCGACCGGCGTTACCCGGCGTATTTGAGACGAAGCGTTCCAACTGCGGGATTAAGTTGAAAGCAAGCTGTGTTGAACCACTGCTCCCGAGTATGAGGTGCGTTCTCATTCGGATCACATAAAAGGTTCGGACGGCCAGTTGGATTCGCCACCAGGAAACCGAGCCCTGCCGGATCGAAATTCGAGGTTGCCGGGCTGAAAGGTAGACCAGAGTTGTAGGTCACGATCCCGGACGCCTGCCAACCTCCCAGCGATTTACCGACGAACCCGTGCTGTGCTTTGAAGAACGGCAACTCATAGATGTAGTTCACGGTCAGCACGTGTCTGCGATCCAAAGCTGCGCGCTGTTTCTCGGCTCCGATGTCAAACGAATCTTGCGGCGCCGTAGTACGGTCGTTCGGGCTCGTGGTCAAGTTCTTTGCCCACGTGTAAGCAAGATTTACCTGCGACGCGTCCGTGAAGCGTCGCTGTCCTGAAATCTGCAGACTATGATAGCTCGAGTCGTAACGCGGCTGAACCTGCACGACTGACAGATAACCCCTGAAAGGTCGCAGTTGATCCAAAATGCGCGTGTCGTTGAAGAGAAGTGCCGCCGGCGACATTTGGATTACCCTGAGCGGCAGTAATCGGTCGCGCTACTACGAAACGCGTAGCCCAGGGCTCTGGCACCGAACCAAAGTGACAGCAGGTGTTACGTACGAATTGTTCCCAGGAGCGCAGAAGGAGTTCAGCGCCTTGCCCGCCGGCAAATCATTCAGCTCAGTCAAACCGATCAGGTGGGTACCTTTTGAGCCAAAGTATCCGACGTGACACCACCGTATTCCGTCCCAGCTGATGCTGAACATCCAACTGCCAGTGCTGCATGTAAGGCGTGTGGAAATCTGGCTGGACGCTGCGAATGCTCTGCACTGCCGTCGGGACGGCGAAGTTGCCGGCCGGATTGTCCAGCCGCGTATTGGATATCGTGAGCGTCTGTTGGTACGGAGGATTCGTACCGATGTTTTGTAAGTAGGTTCCGACCAGCACTTGCTCGTGGTAAATACCGTAGCCGGTGCGAACTGAGGTCGTTCCCTTGCCGAAGGGATCCCACGCGATGCCGAATCGCGGTGCAAAGTCACCCTTGCTGACCTTGACTACGTATTTACCGTACGGAGATTCCAAAGGTGTGCAATTAAACTGCGCTGGTCCGGTCGTGAAGTTCTGACTGTTCACGATAATGCCGTTGCAGAAGTTGCCGGTTCCGACCACCCGATTGCCGGCGCCGGTGACGTGCGCCGCCTGGGCCGAATTAAAGAACTGTGGATCAAAGTTCGATAGCCGGCCGTTCTTATCGTAGGGTGATGGAAAGTAGGAATATCGCACACCGACATAGACCGTGAGGTTCCGGCGCATGCGCCATTCGTCCTGTCCAAAAGCTTCAAATGCTTGCTGACGCAGATCTGCTGTGTAATCAAAGGCAGCCTGGCTGAAAGTCGCGACATTCCCCACGAGAAAATTAGCAAAGCGTTGTAGGTTTTGGTTAAGTGTGTTGGACGTCACGCCCGCAGGCACGGTCCCGCTGAAAGACGAGTAGAGGCCTTCATTGTTGCCGGCCAGTGCATTCTCATTCTTACGATATTGGGAGTAGGTTGCGCCGAACTTTGTCGTGTGATTGCCAAACATCCTCGTAACAGCGCCGCTGTAATTCCGTTTGTAACGAAAAATTGTCGTACGGCCCAAAACTGCTCAGCCAGGTGAAGCCATTTGCCGTTTGATTAGCTGCAGCGTTGTTGCCGATCGAAGGATTTCGATCACGTTGATTTGCGAATGGCAGCGTCACCGGCGCAGAGAAGTTGTTGAACGAAATCAAGCCGACGTTTTCGCTAAGAATCGCGCCGTAACCATAAGTGAAGCGGCCTTCGATGACTGTTTTCGCTCCGAGCGAGTAGGTCGTATAAAGCGTATGCGTCTTGCCTGGCGAGTTGGTTTCTGTAACCGCGACGTTCGGAAGATTTGCACCATTTGAGAACAAGGAGGCGGCATCAATAGTCGGAATCTTGTCGTCCTGGAACCGATACCCCATTGACCATCGATCATTGAACGAGTGATCGAATTTAATTACCCACTGTTTGAAGTCAGCGACGTTTCGCAGCGCAGTAGTAAGGTTGTACGTCGACGCTGACGGGAACGCCGCGCCTGAATTCGGAAGCGGCAGCCGGTTGTAAACATTTTGTACGTACGAGGCGGCCATGGGACTGCGGAAACCGTCAGGGATAGGTGTGCCCGCCGGCAATACAAACGCGCCGGTGCAATTTGCCTCGCCCAACGCAGGCCGATTAATACAAACTGGAATCGGAAAGACACCTAACCTCAAATTAGCGTCTGGCACGGTCACGGTAGACGCGGAACTAAAACGACGATCCCTGCGGTTTTCGTACGACAGGAAAAAGAAGGTTCGTTTACCGCCCAATACTGAGTCACCGCCCTCGCCGAACCGCGGCAAGTAGATTGGCCCGCTTAACGTAAACCCGTAGTTGTTGTAACGAAACGGCGGGCGTTTCGCTTTTCCATTCGCATCGCGACCGAACGGCGGGTTTGGGGTTGCGTTGATTAGGAAATTGTTGGCGTTGAAAGCTTCGTTGCGAATGAACTCAAAGGCACTGCCATGGAAATCCGTCCCGCCTGAACGCGTGACAACGTTAACCTGGCCGCCACCGCTCCTGCCTGACTCGGCAGGAAACAGGCTTCTCAGCACCTTGAACTCGCTGATCGAATCAACGCTCGGATACGCTTGAATCGTAATGTTTGACCCGCGGTCAGTAATATCAGCTCCGTCAACCGTAAAAGTATTCTGACTGCTTCTGGCGCCATTGACCGAGATATTGATGGTATTGGCCTGGCCGTCCGGATTAGTCGTACCAACATAAACTTGATCGGCAAGGTCGTTGGAAACACCGGGCGCGAGCGTGACCAGCTGAACCCAGTTGCGGTTGTTGAGTGATATTTCTCTTACCTGATCACCGTTGATTACGGTCGACCCGGTCGGTGACGTTAGCTCAACCGTTAAAGCGGCCGCTTCTACCGTCACAACTTCCGCAATGTTCCCTGCTTCCAGCGCCACGTCCACCGGACGCCGTTGCCCCACGTCAACCTTGACACCAGTCGCCACGAACCTCTTGAAGTTTGGCGCTTCAAAACTTACGTCGTAAACAGCCGAGTCAAGATTGGGGACAGAAAACTGTCCTTCCTCGTTGGTCGTCGTCGTGCGCACCACAACTTTCTTTTCCACATCCGTGACCGTAACAGTAGCGCCAGACACAACGCCGCCCGCTGAGTCAGTCACCGTGCCAACGATGTTGCCCGTAACTTCCTGAGCGGAAACGCCCGGGGTCAATCCAAAGAGCGCAATTGTCAATGCCAGCAACGAAAAACTAACGCGAACGCAGTGCCTCATGGGGGTCGTCCTCATTTCGATTTTAACGTTTGAAGATTGTGTTGCTTTTTAATCCCGATGGAGAATTACCTTATACACCGCCACGCGCGCACGAACAAGATAGTTTCGCAATTTTTCCGACGAAATCTCTCTTGCATCAGCCGAAAAACTAATTCTCAATGCAACTTACACTCGGAGGGGCACGCAGAACCGTGCCCCTCCTGTATAACGACCGCACCGGTTCCTAGAATAGGAACCTGAGACCAAACCGAACGGTCCTTGGTGACTGATACAAAAATGGCAAGCCGTACCGTATGTCGCTACGATCGGGTTGCGAATTTATACGAGCAATCATCGCAGTCAAAGAGGTGCCGGTCGTGATGCCATTCGCATATTGGGCCTGCGTCTGTCCGAGAGCAGCGGCGTTGACCGGTGCAGTGCTCGGATTCATGGTGGTGTAGATACCGGTCACGGTCGCCTGATTCCAAAGGTTTAGAACATTGAAGTCGCCGGCGATCGTGAACCTGTTATCGGTACCCAACCTGATGCGATGAGTAAGGTTCAGGTCCGTTTGCGAATAGACAGGACTACGGCCGAGATCGCCGCGCGCCAGGAAAATCTGCGGCGTTACAGTCGAAGCGCCGTAGATGGTAGTGGTCTGCGGTTGCCCTGAAGTAATGGTTTGAAACGCCGATATCTCGGTTGAGTTTGTTTTGCTATTCATCCAATCAAAGATATACGCGCCGTAAATGTTGAACACATGAGGTCGATCGGTCTGTAGGCGGCCGTTGTCTTTCTCGCCGCGAGCAGTGAACCCGATAAACGGCAGGTCGAATGCGCGACTGACACCCGGAGAGGTCCTGCCTCCAACCAGATGGGGCTCATCAGAACTCGCCAACCCGGAGTAGTTACCGTAGAGACGGCTCAAGGTGTAATTCACGTTGAAGTACCAATCGTTTGACAGACGTCGATCGAATGACACTTCAAAGCCGTCATAACGTCGTTGCGGCCGAGTCGATCTTACATAGCCAAAGTTGGTCAGCGTTTCGAGATGCAAACCTCTGCCTGGGTTACCAATAATGTAAGCTTCGCTTCCTGCCGCGTTGACTATGCCTGCATCTTCCACGGCTTCGTCGACGTTCTTGTACGTATAACGGATCCGGAGAACATAGTTCCGACCCATCTGTCGCTCACCACCAACCGTGAATTCTGTTTGTTGAAAAGGATTAAGGTTTCGATCTACTGCTCCAAATCCGGTGAATGGGCCAGCGCCCGGTTCGTTTGCATTGACACGGAAATTCTTTTGACATCTGCTTCTCACACC
The DNA here is from genome assembly GCA_963730985.1 of Pyrinomonadaceae bacterium. Taxonomy (GTDB): domain Bacteria; phylum Acidobacteriota; class Blastocatellia; order Pyrinomonadales; family Pyrinomonadaceae; genus PSRF01. The sequence continues at coordinate 121,620 of CAVSTX010000004.1, read as the reverse complement.
CCCGGTGATGAACCCTGTTGTCGGGCAAACACTAGGCCCAGTAAATCCGCCTACAATATTTCCGATATTGAAGCTGCCGGTTGTTTCGCCGGCGAAAAACTCGAAGTAGTCTTCAAGAAAGATGTCGCCGCCGAACAGCCCACGAGGCAGCTCAAACTTCACCCGGTCGTGAAACCTACCGTAGCTGGCGAAGATCTTCGTAGTGCCGTTTCCGGTGAGGTCGTAAGCAAAACCAAGACGCGGTGCAATTTTGTCGCCCCACCCAAAATTGATCGCGCTCGGGAATTCGTTGAAGGACGGGAGAGTCTCTTTCTCAATCCGAACGCCAAGATTCAATGTCAAACGAGGCGTCGGCTGTAACTTGTCCTGAATGAAAATTCCCTGGCTTAAATTGGACCCCTGACCGTTTGTGCCAGTGCGCCGGAATATACCAGTCCCAATTGCTCCGGGAGTGTCCACTACTCCGCCACCCAGCAGTGTTGAGATCGGAGTTCCAAGATTAAAGGTTATGCGGCCGATCGCATTGTTGCCTGATTGGACATCGTTGAAGATCGTGTATCGCTGATATCCGCCCTTCAATTCATGCCTGCCGAGATACTCAAAAATGTATGCCGCCGAAAATTCATAAGTCTGGCGGACAGAAACATCCTTAAGAGTGACCGTGTTGGCAGCGGTTGTCGAGCACGGGAATACAGGGTTCGTTGCCGTGGTATTTACGCAACTAAAGATCTGCGTTGTGCGCGGAATGAAATAGTTGCCCAGTTTTTCGTTAAGAAAACCGCGGTTATAGCGACCGTCGATAACCAGGTTGCTGTTGACTGTGTAGGTACCTGAGAACGTGAAAACGTTTGAGCTCTGACGCCCACCCTGCTGATCTGTGAAATCATTTCCAACCAGCACGCCAGTGGGGGGTCCGAAATTAGCGGTCGGAATGTTGCCCACAGTAATCGCTGAAGACGATACGTTGGTAAACGAGCTAGTTGGAACACTGCCTTTGTCGATGACAGGGTTCCAAAGGAACGTTCCCGTCAAACGCAGGCTCTTCCATGGGTTGGAATCAAGACGAAGAAAGGCGTATTCGTACGTTCGCTTGCGCGTATACCTTTCCGTCGTATTAAAGACGAGGTTCGTTGTATTTGTCGTTTGGGTAAAATACTGTGTGTCGACCTCAGTATTAAAAATCTGAGGAGTGTAGCTCGTGAAAAACCATAGCCGATCCTTGAGGATCGGACCACTCAAATTAGCAGTTGGAAAGTAATTTGTGCCGCCGGCTTTTTCCGGCTCGAAAGTTACAGCGCGCTGCTGAAAGGTTCCGGCAGCGACCGTTCCTGAGGTTAATCGCGTGAGCAGTGGCGGCGGAGTGCCGTTTAGTTTGGGAGCCTCAAGCTGAATTCCAAACTCTCCGTGAAATTCATTGCTTCCGGAACGCGTTACGACACTGACCACGCCGCCAGTCGCCCCGCCGTAGATCGCGTCGAACCCGGTTGACTTAACCTGCACTTCCTGGACCAGCTGAGTCGGAATGTTATAGGTCTCGTTGAGAGTCCCGGTGCGGTAGTTCGTAACTTCCTGGCCGTCCAACACGAATACATTTTCACCACCCGAAGCTCCGTCAACTGAAAACCCGGCTGACCTGCTTTCTGGCCGCGTGCCCGGAACCGTCTTGAGAAGGCCTGTAAAACCAGTACTCTTGGGAATCAGCTCGATCTTTTGCGCGTTGATGGTGGTTTGAATTGCGTGGTTGGACGTATCAACCGGCGCCACATCGGAAGAAACGACATCCACAACTGTTACACTTGTTCCCGGATTAACGATGATCTCCAACTGCGTCGCTTGTCCAATTGCGACTATTACGTTTTCGTATCTCGCTTCGCCGAACCCGCTAGTAGGAGTCGTGACTACGACGTACGTTCCAGGCGGAACCTGTAAGACGCGGAAAAACCCTTCCTCATTAGTCGTGACTGTGCGATTAAAAGCCGCGCCGAGACCGGTAGTGGTCGTACCAGTGGCAGCAGCTTTTGAAGTTGTGATCGTCAACGTGATGCTGGGCACCAAAGCACCCGCCGGATCCTTGACAGAGCCTTCAATAGTACCTGTTGTTTCCTGTGCGAAAGCGGTGGCTGACAAACAAACAACAGTCAAGAACACCAACGTTGTGTGCGCAATTAACTTTTTCATTTTTGCTCCTCAATCGGACGGGTGAATCAAGGCGTTACCGAGATCCTGAAAGCGTGCGGGCGCAGCTAGCGACTCTCCTCCTAACGACGGCCAGGAAAGTCAAAGTTGATGAGCCAGGAAAATCCTGCTGGCTCAATCCCCGGATTGTTTGGTTTGGCGCCCACGAAGGAATTCGGGCGCCGGCAGATCACTTTGGAACGGGCGATATTATTACGTATTCCGCCAAATAAGGAAAACTAAAGATTCTTATTGTTGGGATAAGAAGAACTAATGGCAACGGCCCGCGGTTTAGTACCCGCGAGCCGCCTTATTGCAAATTTCCTGCGGCGAATTAATTAACGCAGGCAGTTGCGGGCAAGTAAGCCTCACAAACTCCGTCGAGGAAGTTCCACAAGCATTTCGCGGATTCCCGCGCCGCCTCAATTGCGCTTTGCTGGTCGTCGGCCGACTCGCATTTTGTGCTCAACGTTTGACGCTCGACCTGCTGGTGTAGCAAGTCGATATCCTCGTGCACTCGGAAAAACGAGACTGCTCGCTCGTCGTCAATTCCATAAAAACTCTTCAATCCATCGCGCTTGGTGCGCGCGACTTCCGGAATTTGAGACTCGTAGGCATAAAGAGCAGCCAGACCACGACGGTAATCCTCGCTTTGCGTCAGAGCCTTCAGGCCAGCGACTGAATTTTTTGTCGACGGCAATAGTTCAGCGCCTTTTACATCGTCACGTGTTGCCCCGAGGCTTTCGGCAAACCGCAACCAAAGTTCCGGATGGTTTTCGCCGCCGCGCTCTTCTTCGATCAGGTTTTCCAGCAACTCCTGGCGGGTAGAAATGTCTTCGCAACGGGAATGGACTGCGCTTACATAAGTCGGGAAAGCGCTAACGTGCGCGTAATACTGCTTTGCGTATTCCGCAAGTATCGACTTGCTGAGTCGTCCCTCAGTCCAAGCGACATAAAACGGATGCTTGAGCATCGAGTATTCCATTACTGCATCACGTAAATCGGTTTCAAACTTTGATTGAACAGGCAAAGGGTTCTCGTTGGTCATTGCATCCTCCAGCGCTTGATAAGTTTGACCGCGAATTATATCCGCTGCCCTCGGTCGTGACTAGCAAAACAACGCAAAGGCATCTCGGTCGTTCCACTAATACAGCAACACCGCAGCCCGTCGTTTTTGAAACTCTTCTAACCCAGAGTTCCACGAACGCATAATTTCCGCAGCCGACTCGCCTCGTTTTAGTCTTTCAAGAGAATCTGTATTGACCAGCAGCCGCGCAATGCTATCTACCTTCCACTGGTCGGCATAAAACTTTCGCAAGGCGACGGCGATCTCGATGCCCACAGGCAATGGACGAAAGCGCGCACGATCCGTCACGATCACATTCACACCGCCGCAAGCTTCGTCTTTAAAGACTGAACTCTTGGGAGTGAATCTGACGGGAACGAACGTAACCCCCGGCAGTCGCTGGCGATTAAGGTGCGCGGCGAGTTGTTGCCCGTCGATCCACGGCGCACCAAGCAGCTCGAATGGAGTGTCGGTACCCCGGCCCACTGAAACATTCGTCGTCTCGAGTAAACCAATGCCCGGATATAGCGTCGCTTCGGCCAGGCTGCGCATGTTTGGTGACGGATTCACCCAGGTCAGATTTGTTTGGTCCAACCACATCGGCCGCGTCCAACCATCCATTTTGATCACGCGCAAATCGCAACCGATTTTCCGATCAGAATTAAACAACCGGCCCAACTCTCCGATTGTCATGCCATGACGGACTGGTATCGTGTGGTACGCGACAAACGTAAGACGGTCGGGATCGGCAACAGGCCCTTCTACTGCAACCCCGCCTATCGGATTTGGCCGGTCCAGAACAATCACCGGCACGCGAGCCTTAGCAGCTTCTTCCATGACGTGGCCGAGCGTGGAGATGTAGGTGTAGAAGCGCGTGCCGACATCCTGAATGTCAAAAACAATCGCATCCAAATCCTTGAGTTGTTCCGGCTTCGGACGGCGTGATTCACCATAGAGCGAATAGATTGGCAGACCCGTCTGTTCGTCCTTGGAATCCGAAACGTTCTCATCAGCCAACCCGCGGATTCCATGCTCAGGTGCAAACAGTGCGACTAACTTAACCCCAGGAGCCTTGTGCAAAACGTCGATCGTCGCTCGCCCCGCACGATCCCGGCCCGTGTGATTAGTGACCAGGCCGACTCTCATGCCGGCGAGCTGCTTGAAATTGTCACGCTGAAGCACGTCGATACCGGTGAGCACCTGTGTTTGGATCGTTGCGGATGCCACAGCTTGTTCTCGCGCAAAAGCAAACTGTTCAAGCTCGCCGTTAACTGTTTCGTAATATCGCAAGAGTTGCGAACGTGCGCGCGTCGCCGTGGCCGCGTCGTTCAGCGCCGATGCTGCAATTGACGCGACCTTTCCGCGTAGTGGTCCAACATCCCCTTTGCCATCCGGATGGACTCGATTACTCAGAAAGATGACAAACATACCGGTCGCCGGATCAATCCAAATTGATGTGCCCGTAAAACCGGTGTGACCAAAAGAACCGAGTGGAAAGAGATCGCCACGATTGGTTGAAAAACTCGAGTTGATGTCCCAACCGAGACCGCGAGTCCATCCATTTTCACTAACGAGTCGCGGACGCGTCATCTCGGCAACCGTTAACGGAGACAGAATGCGCCGGCCAGCGAAGCTGCCGCCGTTCAGAATCATCTGGGCATATTTCGCGAGATCGTCAACCGTTGAAAACAAACCTGCATGTCCCGCAACACCCTCCATCCGATACGACGTTGGATCATGCACTTCGCCTCTCAACCATTTCTCCAGGTCGCTTGCCGGTTCAGGCTTGTCGCCCAGGTAACTCAACTGACCCTTTCGTTTTTCTGTCGGAGCAATGCGATCGCGCAAACGCGTGGCGGGACGAAACGTCGTATCTTTCATTCCCAGCGGCCTGAAGATGTTTTGCTGCGCAAACTGATCGAGCGGCATACCGCCTGCCCGGCGCACAACTTCGCCGAGTGCGATGTAGCCAATATCGCTGTAAACAAATCGCGACCCAGTCGGATTTCGCAAAGGTTCTTTGATCAGCCTCTTGATCGCCTCGTCGTATCCGGTCCAACGTTCTTTCAAGTCGAAATCGGGTGCATAACCTGCGCGATGCGTTAGCAGAGATGCAATAGTTACTGATTCCCTGCCCTCGCCTTTAAGCTCCGGAATGTAATGCGTCAACGGATCGTTAAGGCGAACCTTCCCCCGCTCAACGAGAATCATGATGCTCGTTGCGGTTGCCACCACCTTAGTCAAACTCGCTACATCGAAGATTGTGTCTAATGTCATTGGTTCACGCACAGGTTCTACAACGCGCGCGCCATAAGCTTTTCGCCAAACGATCTGGCCCTTGCGGCCAACCAAAACAACAGCGCCTGGCAGACGATTCCGCCCAATCTCGCTTTCAATCTCAGCGTCCATCGACGCGAGGTGCTGGCGAGAAACACCCGCAGCCGCTGGTGTCAACGGCTTCTGCGCACAAACAAGAAGCGGTTGGAGCAAAAGAAGAACCGGTAGGACCACCGAAGCCCAGCGGCTGCGTAAGTTGTAATTTTGAAAAGTCAACGCGATGTAAGTGACGGGGTGGACGCCTTGAGTTGTAGACCAGTTCCGCGCGCGTAGAGACCCGGTAAAGAAATCGGCAGCTTGCCGGTTATATCGATTTGTCCGGCAACGGCACGCGCAGTTGCCGCCTGAAGAGTTGGCATATCTCCGTAGGCCACAAGATAAGTAGTCAATCCTGGAAAGCTTTGCAGGAGATAAGGGTTACCAAAGCTGATGCCGATCATCGGCGTCTTGCGTTGAAGCAACGACGACAAAGCGCGCATCCCAGGTTCCGGCAATCCGATGCTGTTTGTCTGCCCGGTTCGCACGCGCCCATAAAGCGAAGCGATGACGACGTCGGCATCCTTTGCGCCCTCAATGGCCTTTTGCACTTCAGCCTCTGACGAACGTTCATCCAACACTACCGTTTCGACCTTTGCGCCGGACGCGCGCGCGAGCGTGGCGGAAAACGGGTTGGCAATCGATCCGGCTTCACCGTTAGTGATCGCAAGATTGAATATGCGCGCTTCTGTAGGAAGCTTACGCATTGGCAAAAGATTCGCGTCATTACGAACGAGCGTGATCGCATGTTCGGCAATCTCCCGCGCCAGTTGAATCGCTTCGGGCTTGGAGACCTCGATGTCTACCTCATCGATCGGCGCCTCACGCTCTTTTGTTAACCCCAAATCATATTTCGCCGTCAGTATGCGTCGTGCCGATTCGTCAATTCGCTTTTCGGTGACGACACCAGACTTCACGGCCTCCCGCAACCCACGAATGCACGCATCAACGTCGGCAGGTTTCAGCAACATATCAGCGCCAGCGAGCAAAGCGCGTACCCCGGCTTGTTCCTGAGTGAAGTAGACAGTCAATCCGCTCATGCTGAGCGCATCAGTAATTACCATGCGATTGAAGCCGAGATCGTTTCGAAGCAGGCCAATTAACTGCGGCGACATCGAAGCCGGCATTGTCATCCCTTCCGTCGCTATCTCGCCTTCCTCGTTAGTATCTTGCGGCTTAATACGTTCAGAGCTCGGCAACGGACTTACCGGACTGGAATCAATCTGTGGCAATGCAATGTGTCCAACCATTACCGAACCAACACCTGCATCGATCGAAGCGCGAAAAGGAACAAGCTCGAGACTGGCGAGCTCTGCACGCGAAAAATTCAAACTGGGCAATCCCCGGTGCGAATCAGTTGCTGTGTTGCCATGCCCGGGGAAGTGTTTGGCAGTAGCAATAACGCCGTTGCTCTGCGCGCCTTTGATGAAAGCGGCTGCGTAGCGTCCGACCTCCACCGGATCTTCGCCGAACGACCTCACATTGATGACCGGATTTGCGGCATTGTTATTCACATCAACGACGGGCGCGAAGATGTGTTGAATACCGAGAGCGCGAGCTTCGCGGCCGGTAATCTCTCCGATACGGCGCGCGTAATCGGGATTGCCCGTAGCCGAAACAGACATGGCCCAACCAAAATCAGTTGTGTCAAATAGTCGCATGCCGGCGCCGCGCTCAAGATCTGCTGAGATGAGCAACGGCAACTTCGCGTACTTCTGCATGCGGTTTGTTAGCACCACCGTTTCATAAACCGGGCTGCCAAAAACAATGATGCCTCCAACGTGGTTTTCTTCGACGTGGCGACGAAGAACCTTAAACGGCGTGCTCTCGCGATTGAGAAAACTCGCGTTGATTCCGACTGAGATCAACTGGCCGATCTTTTCATCGAGCGACATCCGCTTTAGTTGGCTGTCAGCCCACTTTATAGCTTCGCGCGACGGCTGGGCCGGAAATGGCTTAAGAGTCGTCTTTGATTTCGCGAAGGTCGCGTTGACGGATGTATGGCTGCCACCCGCAGCGGCTGGCCCAAGCCAGAGCAGGCTGAGTATGAGCAGACAGCTGATGTTGCGAGTCGATGAATGAAGACGTTTCATGAACGGGTTATCTCCCCCGCGATCAATGGTTCGAACGTACAGGCGCCAGCTCGTCTTGCCGGCTCGCAGGCGCGGCAGCGAACGCAAAACTCGCGAGCCAGGCAACTACCAAAGTTGTAATACTGCCGATAAAAACGTACCACGTCCACGCGATCCTCGTGCCTAAGTAGATGTACAACATCACGGCGATGCTGGCCAACATACCGATTAGAGCCGGCGGTTGGCTAACACGTCTGAGAAAAACACCTACCAGGAACACACCCAAAATCGGACCGTTAATCAACGACGCAATGGATAACGCCAGATCAAGCGCTGACCGGTTCTTGTTTCGGAGCACCAGCGCCACCGCTATCTGCACCACGCCCCACAACAACGTCAATAGATGTGACACTTTCAAATAGTGTTTGTCCGTAGCTCTCGGTCGCAGTGGCTTGTAAAGATCGTTTACTGCTGTGGCGGCGATCGAGTTTAGTGACGACGACATTGCAGCCGCGAAGATCGCAGCCACCACTAAACCCGACAAACCGGGCGGCAAGTGACGCGTTATGAAGTCAGGAAAGACACGATCGCCACCTGTAAAAGGAAACGCGCCGGCCGCCGTCGCATATCCAGGGTCAGTAAACGGATGATAAAACGCAAACAACAACACTCCGATAAACAGGAAACCAATAAACTGGCCCAGGACCACGGCTCCGCTCGTGAGCAGCGCGGTCGCCGCCTTCTTCGGCCGGTCAGTGCAAAGATAACGCTGCACGAGATATTGATCCGTTCCGTGCGTGCTCATCGTCAGAAAGCATCCGCCGATTAGTCCCGCCCAAAATGTAAACGTCTTCGTGGCATCGAACGAAAAATCAAACAAGGAGAATTTTCCGTGTTGCGTGGCGATGTCGATTGCGGCGCTTAATCCACCGTTGATCGAACCGATCAAGATCACAGCCGCTGCGAGTGCGCCAACGATGTAGATGCCGAGTTGAATTACTTCTACCCAAATCACGGCTTCCATTCCGCCAAAGTACGTAAAGGTGATCATCGCCGCGCCAATCAAAACTACCGACGCGACAATTATCCATTCGGGGTTCGACGAGGGCTGGAAAGAAGTATAAACAGCGGCCAGAACAATCGCCGTCAACAGCAAACGAATGCCGTCCGCGATGTTCCGCATCACCACAAATAATGAGGCGGCAAGGACCTTGATCTTTCCGCCGAACCGTCGATCGAGTAGCTGGTAAACAGTCATCAGCTCGCCGCGAAAGTACGACGGAATGAACAATAGAGAGATTACGACGCGGCCCAGGAGGTAACCGAAAACGAGTTGAAGAAACTGAAAGTTGCCGCCGCGCGCATAGGCAATTCCGGGAACAGAAATGAACGTGATCGTCGACGTCTCCGTTGCCACGATCGAGGCCGCGACTGCCCACCAGGGGACAGATCGGTCTCCAAGAAAATAGTCGCGAGTTGTTTTCTGGCGGCGCGCGAACCAGGCGCCGAACAAAACAATCCCGACCAGATAACCAAAAATAATTGTTAAGTCGAGCGCAGACATATTGTGCGAATTCTATTTACCCAACCCATCGATCACGATTTCTGAAATCCGAGACATTAATAGCAAGGCTGGATTGTCGACTGTCCACATGACTTCTGGCATCTCATAACAAGTGATTGCCAGGACAATACGACCGCGCGGGTGATAAATGATGCCGACGTTGCTTCGCAACGCATCGAGCGCACCTGACTTGGTTGCCTTCGGAACACGCCATTGGCTGCGCCAAATGCCGTTTGTTCCCTGTTCACGTTTCATCAGATCCAGCATCTCCCTGGAAACTGCTGGACTGATAATCTCACCCCGCTCGAGCTTCTCCACTATTGTGGCCATCTCGCGTGGCGTCGTGCGACCAAGGCCAAACTTCTTGCTCTCTTCCTTCTTCCCTTCCGCGCTTTCTCCGCCGCCAAACACCCTTCGCATTAACCGCGTCTCTTTGAATCCCAATGATTCCATGCGCGCGTTGACAGCATCCGCGCCCATCGTGTCGATGACGAGGTTAGTCGCCGTGTTATCGCTGAGAATCATCATCAGCGTTACTGCATCACGAAACGTCAGACGCGTACCGTCGGCAAACTCGAAAAGAATTCCCGATCCGCCGACTTTCTTTTCCTTCGCCAACACGAGTTCGTCAGACCACCGGCTCTTGCCTTCGGACACTCGCGCGAATGCCTCAATCATGATTGCGAGCTTGATTGTGCTGGCAGTCTGTACGCGATCGTCGCCGCCAAATTCATAGACGTTTCCCGTGTCGAGGTTCTTCGCGAAAAGGCTGACCTTACCCTTAAACTGCCCGACCTCGGCGTGGACGCGCTTATCAAGTTCTAAGGCACGTGGATCTTGCCCGTGCTGCGTGCGAGCGTCTGCCGTCGTCCAGCTCAACAACTCACTCACAAAAAGTGGAGCTACAACCAGAAGGCAGACAATCGTCAGCCGCCTGTGCACATTGGCGCGAGACATAGACATAAAACTTTGCGGGCGATCTGCGAGCTTATTGATACGAGTTTGGAGAGCGCGTTCTTATAACAGTAACGAACCGCCATTTCCAGCAAACTATCCGTAACTCACTTGCCCGAACTCAGTTTTGCCAGTGCCGTTTCGACAATCCCATTGGAAGAAGCGAGCGCACTGTTCGCCTGTTCTTTGTTGACGCCGGCCCGAGTCATAACGAGCGCGATGCGAATATCACCGTCAGCGTCGGCTAAAGCATGTGTCGCAGCTTCCTCGTCAATGCCAGCCTCGGCAATCAGAATGCGCACGGCACGCGCGCGCAGTTTTGTATTACGCGCTTGTACGCTCGTCATGCGATTACCGCGAACATAACCCAAACGCGTCATCGTCACGGTTGACAGCATGTTCAGCACCATCTTTTGTGCAGTACCTGCCTTCAGACGCGTTGAACCCGCGATTACTTCCGGTCCAACCGTAACAACAATACTGACCTCGGCAGCGTCCGTAATCGGCGTATGTGGCGCGCACGTTACCGCGATTGTAAAAGCGCCGAGAGATCTTGCGTATCTCACCGCGCCAACCGTGTAAGGTGTTGAGCCGGACGCCGCGATGCCCACTAACACGTCGCGCGAATTGAAGCCGCGCGCTTCGAGATCTTCGACGCCTGCCGCCTCGTCGTCTTCGGACGCTTCAACTGCACGATACGTGGCCTCGTAACCACCCGCGATTACGGCCTGGACCATTTCCGCCGGGACGCCGAACGTGGGAGGACATTCCGCCGCATCCAACACCCCCAGCCTTCCCGACGTTCCCGTGCCGATATAAAAAAGTCTCCCGCCTGACTTGAGTCGCGCAACGATACCGTCCACCGCCTCCGCGACTTCAGGAAGAACCAGACCCACAGCGGGTGCGACGAGCGTGTCCTCGTCGTTCATCAGGCGAAGTATCTCGCGCGCCGGCTGGGAACTCAGGTTGGTGGTGTTGGGATTTTCCTGTTCGGTGACTGGAAGGTCGTGCGGCGTTTTCGAATTCATCTGCGGATTTAGAAACGCACGGCCTAGACCGCGAGTGCGATGTGATTCAGTGACTCGCGCGCCATGCGCGCGGCGGCAACCGCGGGAGCAAATCTTGGCGGCCCGAAGCGAGCGCGAGCCGCAATTTTCTTCACCTCTTCGCGCATGGGCGCGAGCACGAGTTCACCAGCAGAGGCAAACACGCCACCAACATACGCGACGGGAAACTCATCTCGCTCCAGTTTCAGCGTGCGAATCACCGCGGCGACGGCCAGTCCGAGTTCTTTGCCTGCCTCAGACATGATCTCGCGCGCAATCCGATCTTTGGCTTGCGCTGCCTCGATGACTAATTTCCCAAAACCGGCAAGACGCTCGTTGGTAATTGTCGGAGCATAGATCGCGGTTGATAAGTCGTTTGGGTCAGAACAATGAAAGTAACCGCACGCCGCACCGGTCAAAGAAGTTTGCGATCCACGACCGTCAGCTGCATGTGCAATCGCTCGCAAGGCGCGTCGCGCAATCCACGAACCGCTGCCCTCGTCGCCGGCAATTGGTCCCCAACCGCCCGCACAAACAAGTTTGCGCCGCGCATTGATGCCACAAGAAATCGAGCCCGTTCCCGCAATAACAATCACGCCTGGCGCGCCTTCGGTTGCTCCGTACAAAGCGATATCAGCGTCGCTGACGACGGCAAGTTGGGCGACGCCTAGTCCATTCAGCGCTTCGCGCATGCGCGCACTCAACTCCTTGCGCCGCGCTCCCGCCAGACCAATCTCTGCCGCGACCAAATCAGTCCTACGCACGCGCGCGACCTCGCATGCCTTGTCGATTGCCTCGCGAACGGCAGCGGCTGCACTGGCCACACCAACACGCAGCGGGTTTGAAGGTCCAGCAAATCCTTCTCCCAGCACCGCGAAATTCATGTCCATGATCACAGCGTGGGTCTTCGTGCCGCCCCCATCGACGCCAACGACGGCGCGGCGCAGCGCCCGATGCTGCGTTGTCAAAAAGCCACGCTGTCTTCGTTCAGTGGTAACCATAATTTCCGTGATTGCCCACGCAAACCTGCTGCTATGGACCATCCAACGGCTATTCTAGGAAACCAGCATTTATAATGGAAACTAAAAGATTTTATTATTACAATAACCTCCGTTGATACCTACTTTTGAGGAGTTCTCCCATGGAAATCCGTCAACTTCGCGCTTTTGTGTCTATCGCTGAGTTAGGCACGTTCACGGCAGGCGCTATACGAGTACACGTCACACAGGCGGCGATCAGCATGCAGATCCGGCAGTTGGAGACTGAGCTGGGAGCGAAGCTGTTTGTGCGCGCGCCACGAAAAGTGATGCTGACTGAAGCCGGGGAGCAACTGTTGCAGAGAGCTCGCCAAATCCTCCGCGACCACGACGCCGCGATCGATGAGATCGCAGAACTCGCCGGAGCCGAACGCGGCCGGCTACGAGTGGGAAGCGCATCGGCCATGGTCACCACCGACGCATTGCCGAAGTTACTAAAGTCGGTCCGCAAACAGCACCAACGTTCAGAAATCACTGTTGCGTCTGGCACTAGCGAAGCCCTCGTGCAGCAGATTCTAGGCGGTGAGCTCGACGTGGCGTTCGTTTCGCTGCCGGTTGAAGCACGCGGCATCAACACAGAACGACTGAGCCAGGATCAACTGGTCGCTATTGCGTCGCCGAGACATCGTTTGGCGAAGCAAAGGACCATCAGCGCGTATACACTTGCCGGCGAAAAACTCATCCTCGGCGAACGCGGCGGCAACACGCGCCGGCTAATTGATCAGTTTTTCGCGCAGGCAGGCGTGACGCTGCATGTGGCGATGGAGCTAAGTCGCCAGGCGGCGATTCGTCGAATGGTCGAAGAAGACATGGGTGTGGGAATTGTCCCGTTGCACTCGGTAGCGGACGAAGTGAAAAGCGGGCGGTTGGTGAGATGGTGGATCGAAGGCGCTCAAATAAACTGGGAGCTTGGGATTGCCAGACTTACGGGTGGCTACGAATCACCAATCACGCAAACGTTCATCAGGTTGTCGCGCGAATTTTTTGGCGATCAAGAGACATCGCGGAGCGAAAGCAAAAAGTCGAAGACGCGCTCACATCCTCGGCCAAAGAAGTAGTTGACTAACAAGTCCGCTTCGCGGACTTGTTTAACCTTAAGCCCGATTACCTTCGTATTTCCGTGAGCCCGGCTATAAGTTTCTCCACATCACTCTCATCGTTAAAGAAATCTGTCGCGACGCGAATGCCCTGGGGTTTTTCAGTAACTATAATTCTTCGTTCCGCCAGCTTCGCTACAACGTCCGCCGGATGTTCAGCGGCGACGAGCGTTTGAGCAGAACGAAATTCTTCTTTACCGAGCGGTGAAAGAACCTCCCAACCTGCGGCCCTTAGGCGATCAGTCAGTATCCGATTCAACGACAAGGCGCGTTCCTGAATATCTTGTATTCCGACTTCGTTCATTAGGTCGATCGATGCTCCCAACGCAAACATTCCAGCGAAATGTGGACATCCGAGTTCGGCGCGTGCGGCTGTATCGTTGCGAAGATGCAACTCGTCGTTCTTCATCGCATAGGGATCGGTCACACTTAGCCAACCTATTGCTCGCGCCTTTGAACGCTCCAAGAGCTCGGACGAAAGATATACAAAGCCGCTGCCATAGCCAGACAGCATCCACTTGTGGCCGGTTGCGCAAAGCGCGTCGATCTTCATTCGCTTGACATCGATTTCAAAAACACCGGCAGATTGACTTGCGTTCACGACCAGCGCATGTGCGCCCTTCAATGAGGCCAGGTCTTCCAGGTTGCTCCTGAACCCGTTCGAGAATTGCACGTGACTAACGGAAACAATTCCCGTGCGAACATTCATCGCGTCGCGAACGTCATCGGGACGCAGCTCTCCTCCAATCGATTCCACGAGGTGCACGGGAATGCGTCGATTCATCCACGGGAGGGTCGATACGGGAAACTCCAAATCGCAGGAGATAACTTCGCCATGATTACTAAGCGCATCGACAATCAGGTTCATCCCTGACGATGTGTTGGTAGTCAATCCTATCTCGTGAGGTTCTGCGTTAATGAACGCGGCAACTTTTCTCCGCACGTCTTCGCGCCTGGCCAGCCACTCATCCCAGTGAATATCTCCGTCGGCCATCATCTGCTGGTAATAAGCGGTGGCGGCATCGACAGTCGAACGCGCGAGTGGACCAGCAGCGGCGGCGTTGAGATACGTAGAACTCTCTGTAACGGGAAACAGTTTCCTAATTCTTTCCCAATCAATCATGGTGTGCTCGAAGATACACGAGGAGTGAGCCAACAGAAAAACGAAAGCAAAAAATCTTTCATTAACGGAAAGGTACCATCAATTACTTCGGGCTTCGTGGGGGGTGTACAATCATTGTATGAATGAAGACATGGGCCGGATTACCGCTTCGGTAAAGATCAACAATGTCGCCCACCCCTCGCTGGGATTGGAGTGTGAGGCCCTCGTTGATACCGGTGCGTCGTTAATGGTCCTGCCAAGCGCCTGGAAGTCGCGGATAGGACCACTGGAGCTGATAGCGAATATTCAAGTCGAGACCGCTACCCAAACCCTTGTTCCCGCGGAAGTATGTGGTCCCGTTCGCATTCAACTTGAAGGATTCCGGCCAATCTTCAACGAAGTGATTTTTGTAGATATGGAACCCTCCGATGGTAACTACGAACCGCTCATTGGTTACATCGTTTTGGAGCAAAGCATGGCAAGCGTCGACATGCTGGAACACCGCCTCGTTCCTGTCAGGCATCTTGATTTGAAGACGCTCCCTCAACGCGGAATTGTTCGTTCTGGAAAATTACCTTCCAACATGCTCCGCTGGTAGCAATTATCGAGATCGATGAAAAAGAATTACGACTTTTCACGCGCAATTAAAAACCCCTACGCGAAGCGGCTCCAACCAATGAAGCGATTTAGTGCCGACCTGGCACGACCCAAGGGCGAACGACCGAAAACGTCAGCGAGCCTGAAGCAGCACAAGAAGGTAGACAAAAGTTGTTCGAACTAATCGAGAACTTATTTGAAGCGTATACCCAAACAAAGCTCCGATGCTGTTTCTGATTGAGTACAACCGCAATAAGGGCCAGATAGTTACTCTTCAACGTTTTAGCGACTCTGAAAGAACAAAAGCTGAAACCGCGCGCTTAAAGCTCGAACTCTCAGCCAACGGAAGTGGTGCGGAGCATGAAGTGGTTATTTTGGAAGCGTCAACCGAAGCAGATCTCCGACGTACGCATCGCCGTTATTTCGAAGACCTCGCGGATCTTATGAAGTTCTCATAACTTCCGAACGGCCGGCCCTTCAAACCACAGGGTTGTCAGCGGCGGTAGCGTGAGAGTTGCTGAATAATCCAGGCCGTGAATCGGTTTGGCTGTAGCTTTTAATGACTTCGGCACACCCAATTCAGTGCCGGCATACTCCGTCGCATCAGTGTTGACGAGTAATCGATAAGTTCCCTTCCCTGGCAGACCCAGTTGATGGTCCTCGCGCACAACCGGGGAAAAATTCGCAACGCAGATCACATCCCTTGACTCAGGTGATCGACGAATGAACGACACGACGTTCTGCCAGGCATTGTTGGCGTCGATCCACTGAAATCCTGACGCTTGTCCATCAACCTCCCACAGCGCCGGCCTCTTTTCATAAGCTGTGTTCAAGTCGCGCACTAGTGTTTGAATTCCCTTGTGTTGCAGATCTTCCAGCAAGTGCCAGTCGAGACTTTCTTCCTCGGTCCATTCACGCCATTGCCCAAACTCACCTCCCATGAACAACAACTTCTTTCCGGGATGCGCCCACATATATCCATAAAGCGCACGCAACGTCGCAAACTTCTGTTCCGTCGTGCCGGGCATCTTATTTAAAAGCGCTCCCTTCATGTGCACAACTTCGTCATGCGAAAGGGGCAACATGAAGTTTTCACTCCACGCGTAAAGTAATCCAAACGTCAACGCGTTGTGGTTGCCCGCGCGGAACAATGGGTCGGTTTGAAAGTACTTAAGCGTGTCGTGCATCCATCCCATGTTCCACTTGAAGTCGAAGCCTAAACCGCCCGCGTAAACCGGATGACTGACTTTGGGCCAGGCCGTCGACTCCTCGGCAACCATGATAGTTCCAGCACACTCGCGATGCGTCGTCTCGTTCAACTCCTGTAGAAATTTGATCGCATCGAGGTTTTCTCGTCCGCCAAACTGATTAGGCAGCCACTCGCCTTCTTTGCGGCTGTAGTCGAGGTAAAGCATCGATGCAACCGCATCGACTCGTAGACCATCGATATGAAACTCGCGAAACCAATACAACGCGTTGGCGAGCAGGAAATTCCGCACTTCGTTTCGGCCGTAGTTGAAAATGTAGGTGCCCCAATCGGGGTGTTCGCCGCGGCGCGGATCGAGATGTTCGTAAAGCGCCGTGCCGTCAAAACGTGCCAGGGCAAACGCGTCCTTGGGAAAATGTGCGGGCACCCAATCCATGATGACGCCAATGCCTCGTTGATGTAGTTGGTCGATCAGAAACCGAAGATCGTCCGGCGTTCCGTAACGCGCTGAGGGCGCGTAGTAGTTGCTGACCTGATAACCCCACGATGGTCCATACGGGTGTTCCTTCAACGGCAGGAACTCGACGTGTGTGAAGCCCATTTCTGACACGTAGTCAGGCAAAACCTCAGCCATCTCGCGATAAGTAAATGGCCGGTTTGTATCATTTACGTGTCTTCGCCACGAGCCGAAGTGAATCTCATAAATTGTGAGGGGCTGACGGAAATGTTCTCGCGCCGCACGCTTATTGATCCAACGGGAATCGCGAAAGCGGTAATTCGATTCGAAGACTACTGAAGACGTGTTTGGCGGGACCTCGGCGTAAAAGGCATACGGGTCGGCCTTCATAAAGGAAGAAAGTCCCGGCGATTTGATTTCATACTTGTACAATTCGCCTGGGCCAAGCGTAGGAACGAACGTCTGCCACACGCCGGAATCACCCAGGCGCGTCATCAAGTTGGCGCCGCCATCCCAGTCATTAAAACTGCCGACTACGCTGACGCGCTCAGCGTTTGGCGCCCACACGCCAAACGAAACTCCCTGCTCGCCTTCGACCGCAGTTAAGTGCGCACCCAACTTCTCGTAGATGCGTTCGTGTCGTCCCTCTCCAAACAGATGAAGATCGATGTCTCCGAAAATGGGCGAGTTGGATGTTTGTGACGATTCATCCGGGGTTTTTGCGACCTTTCGCGCCACCGCAGACGAGCGTTTCGATGTGGCGCGCGGTTTCTTCGATGACTTCGCTTTACCGGATGACTTCATAGTCACACCAACACGCTGGCGGGTTCTTTGGTGGCGGCGCGGACGGCGGGATTCGACGATTCGACAAGACGAACGTAGATGTCTGCGCCGTTTCCCATCTCCGGTCGATTGCTCTTTGCTTCAGCCAGAATCTCGAGGAACTGCCTGCGTGGTGAAGGCAGATTAAGTTGGACCATTATCTCGATCGCGCGGGCGGCATACTTCAAGATCTGCACCGGCTCGATTCCACTGATGTCGTTAAAGAACCAACCACAGCTCGCATACATCAACAACAACATCCGTTGCATCTGCAAATAAAGTAAAGCTTCTCCTCGTTGTTGTTCTGTCAACGGGTGCGGCGCATGCCTAGCGAAGAAATCTTCGTCAGAATTCGACAGGTTCACCGAGTCGTCGCGAGCTGCCCATGGGTCTGCAAACAGTTCACCACGAGTTGCTTCGAAGTAAGGCGCTGCGAAATCTCGTAGATAATCAAGAGCATTTCTCAATGGTCCTCGCCATTGCTGGTTCCAATTCGGTTCGCCACCGGTTTGGCAACCGCAATCACGAATCCAACGACTAACCCCGTGCACGCAACTCCACGAAGTGCCCTCACCTTGATCGCCCTTGCCGAGCTCAACTTCAACAGTTGGGGGGTGTTCGTCGAGGTACTCGCCGTAATTAGTAATCGTGAAACCGGCTGCGGGCGCATCTATTTGCAACGCGTAAGCAAGACAAAGCTCGCCAAACTTGTGATGGTGACCATAAGTTTCGCCGTCAGTGGCAACCGACACGAGATGTCGCGACCCGTTAGAGGCACGCGCCACTTCCGCTATTAATCGATCGCTTGATTTTAGTGCGTCCCCAAATGCGATTGAATGGGCCAATCCGGGATCGTAAAAGAACACAGCAAGTGAGCGTCCCGAGCCGTCCGAATGTGGGTAGCGATAGGGCACACTGGTGTCGAGCTTTCCCTCAGACACTGCGCCCCATTCCGAATCAGCAGTTGATCTCACTCGCGCTGCCTGCGGCGGCGCAAGAATTACATACCGCACTTCTTCATCGATCAGGAGGTTTAGAACATCGTCGTTACAAGCCGTTTCCGGAAGCCAAATGGACTCTGCGACCCGGTTGAAGCGACGCCGGAAATCGGCAAGTCCCCAACGCACGTGCGTGCGACGATCGCGTTCGTTGCACAAAGGTAAAATCGCGTGACCGTAAGCCTGCGCTATGGCGTTTCCGTGCCCATCGTGTCGCCTCACGCTCTCCGCGTCGGCGCGTAAAATGCTCGCGTAGGTTTCCGGATGCGCGCGTTCGAGCCATGCGAGAAGAGTTGGGCCAAAATTGAAACTGATGTGCTGATAGTTATTGACGATTTGTTCTGCACCGCTCTTATCAATCATGCGAACGGCGCTATTCGGCGCGTAGCATTCAGCGTGAATGCGTTCGTTCCAGTCGTGAAACGGTGTCGCAGTCGGCTCGGCGTCGACTATGCCCGTCCACGGGTTCTCGCGTGGCGGCTGATAAAAGTGGCCATGAATGATCAAGCTGGTCATAAGACTGCGAGTGCGGTTATCGGACAAAAGGTTAACACATGCAGATGCGCCCTTATCACTTGCCCAACAGTGCACCGGTCAGACCCGCCATTGACGCCGCGTCATGCTCGGGCTACAACTAATCAAAAATGAGATTTAAGAAGTGGATAAAGGCGCTCGGGTTTTGGGGCTTCATGTTCTTCCTCGTAAAAGGACTGCTCTGGCTAACTATTCCTGCGCTCATCGCACTGCTCGCTAATAGTTAAACAAGGCCACATGGACCATCGTGTTTTCGTAGTAGTTCTACTCTTGATTCTCACCGCGGGCACATTGCCGGCGCACTCCTCTGTCTACACGACTACGTTACAAACCAAGCCTCGGCCAAGAGCGCTTGAGGCAGGAATCAAAGTTGGCATTCTTCCTCCCGGTCCACTCAATGCGATCACTGATGTGAACGGCGTCCTCGTGGGCCATACAACGATTATCCGTGGTGACAACATTCGAACGGGGGTCACGGCTGTGCTCCCGCACAATGGAAATCTGTTTCGCGAAAAGGTTCCGGGGGCCGTGTTCGTCGGCAATGGCTTCGGCAAGTTGATGGGTTCGACGCAGATCAAGGAACTCGGCGAGATTGAGACGCCTATTCTACTTACGTCCACCCTGAGCGTGCCGCGCGTTGCCGATGCGTTGATTGATTACATGCTCAACCTTCCGGGTAATGAAGAAGTGCAATCAGTGAATCCGGTGGTGGCCGAAACGAACGATGGTTTCCTCAACGATATTCGCGGACGACACGTCACGCGCGATGATGTTTTGGCGGCAATACGAAACGCCAGGGCCGGATCTGTAGAGGAAGGTGCGGTCGGCGCCGGCACCGGGACCGTCGCGTTCGGTTTTAAAGGTGGAATCGGGACGGCTTCCAGAAAGTTGCCGGCGAGTCTGGGCGGTTACACCGTGGGCGTCCTGGTACAGTCAAACTTTGGCGGAGTATTGACAATTAACGGTGCGCCGGTCGGCCAGGAGCTGAACCGATATTATCTAAAGGAACAATTAACTTCATCGGTTGATAGCAACCGCACGCAACACTATCGAGGTGTTTCCACGGCCGACGGCTCGATCATCATCGTGATTGCCACCGATGCACCCGTTGATGCACGCAATCTGGAACGAATGGGCGCGCGCGCGATGCTGGGGCTGGCTCGGACCGGCGCTGCAGCAACGAACGGCAGTGGCGACTATGCGATTGCGTTCTCGACAGCGCCTGATGTGCGCGTGAAGATCAACTCGACGGGACAAAGCACAACGCGTAACTTCAATTTGCTGACTAATGATGCGATGTCGCCGATCTTTTTAGCAGTAATCGAGGCGACTGAAGAGGCAATCTACAACTCACTGTTTCGCGCTACGACCATCACGGGACGTGGCAGGACCGTCGAAGCGCTTCCTCTTGAGCGTACCCTGGAGATCATCAGGCGGCATGGTCTAAACCGCACAAACTGACATTTGGTCCATCCGCGAAAACATTCGACACAACTTCATGCCATCGTGCAGTAGGGTGTGTTGACACATCAATGATGGCCGCATAAAATTCAATGACCCCGAGACAATAGATCAAGAGCAGGAGGGTGTTAGCGTGAAACACACTATACGTGTCAATCGGAAGCGTCCAGAGTCTATGACCAAACAGATTACAGACCAGCTCACAGGTCTGATCGAGTCGGGGGCCATGACAGTCGGCAGCTACCTGCCAAGTGAACGTGAGTTGGCAAATTCATTGAAGGTAGCCCGCAACGTAGTACGCGGAAGTTACGAAAACCTTGTGAAGGCTGGTCGAATTCAGAGCGAAGGCCGCAAGGGTAGGTCGGTCAGAGCTTCGGGTTCGAAAAAACGAGCCGGCAGTTCAAAAGGTTCAAAGGCATCCGGAGCTAAGTCGCGGAAGAAGTAATCGAACAAGGGCGGTGTCAAGGCAAGTTCCCCCTCCTCGCCATTCATAAAAAATCTACTGGCTCAAAGGCGCGGTCTCGTCGCCCAGGGCCAGTATTTCGTTTCTTATTGCCTTCCGCTCGGCCAGTAGACGCACGAAAAAGCGGCGACGCATCAGGAAAAATACGAGTGCGCGCGAACCGCCCAGAAAACCATCAATCCCCTCAAAAAACCTGATCGCGACGTAGCCGGCCGCCGGCAGTAAAACCAGCGTGACGAGCGCGAGTTGCCAATTAGTCAACTTAAACACGACCGCGGCCACAACCAGCCACGTCAAGGGAAACAACAACATCGCCGAGATTATCTTGATTGTGGAAATGACGTCCTCGTCATCCCTGGAGAATTTCGTTGCGAGGTATCCTCCGAGGCGATACGCCGGATAGTGCACCAGGGCGCCGAGCAGTGCCGGCCCGACCAGCGCGACAAATAATGCTACGCGACTGATCACATGACGAAAAACGTCGGCGGTCGAGGAAGGCGGCGAAAAATCATCCGGATCCACGCCGGCTTGCATTAGTTCTTCCTCGAAGCGCGCCATTCTCACTTCCAGTCGCCGCAACCGCTCCGGCGCGCGTTCCCGCAAAACTGAATACGCCTTAATGAAGCGCTGCTGCAGTTGTAATTCTGAAGCGAGGCTTTCGGTTTGTTCGTCTTTTTGATCCGAGGAGAAAATGCGCTCCGCGCGACTGATGGTTTGCAGAGCTTCTTCATGCTCTGCGTCCAGCATCACTTCGCGCAACGCTGACTCAATTCGATTTGATAGCTCGCGCACCGCCGTTCGTGGCGGGTTCCCATCCGCATCGAGTTCGACCGGTGTTACGTCGATAGGCTGTCCAAAATAAAGCAAAGCCGCGCTGCGAAACTTTGTTTTGGATGTGTAATAGAGTCCGGCAGGAACGATTTTTAGATCGGCAACTTCACCGGTTGAGACAGCCGCCAACGCTATCCTGGCTGCGCCCGTCTTGATTGGCTTCAAGCGTGGTTCGTCGTGTGAAACACCCTCGGGACAAATCCCGATAGTGCCGCCGCGGGCCAACAGTTGGCGCGCAGCCACAAACATTTCCTGGTTTCTCGATACGTCTTCTCCCTGGTCCTGATGACGGTAAACCGGAATGGCATCGAGCGCGCGCACGAAGTAACTCAGCACCGGCAGCCGAAACAATGGCGCCTTCGCGAGAAAAGAGACTGGACGCGGCGCCTGGCAAAGAAGCACAGCCGGATCGACGAGGGCGTTCGGATGGTTGAGTACGAAGATCAGCGGCTTGTCGCGCGGGACGTGCTCGAGCCCAACAACCTCAACGCGCCGAAAGTAAACACGCATCGCAAACTTGAGTACCGCAACGATGATTCGGCGAGTCACGTTAGGGATGGTAAGTCTTGAGTTGGTCGGTTGTCAGTAGCCATTTACTATTTACCATTTACTATTTACCATCTAGCGCTTTCCCAACAATCCACGTTATCACTCCTTGAGGGGGCTTTATGAAACGCTTCGTCATCGCTCTAACTATCGGTCTGCTAATGCTGACGTCTGTCGCTGTTGCGCAGAACAGAGGAGCATTCAATATTGAAGAGCTGCTGAAGGTACGCCGCGTAAGTGATCCGCAAGTGTCACCGGACGGGCGCATGGTGGCCTTTACGATTGGCGACGTGAGTTTCGACGCCAATCGAGTGCTTACGCACATTTATGTAATGCCCGTCAGCGGCGGCGAGATGAAGCAACTGACCAAAGGCGATAGCTCGGCGACGTCGCCACGATGGTCACCCGATGGCAAAAAGATCGCGTACGTCACGGGTGGACAAATTTGGAAAATGGATGACGACGGCGACGACAAAGAGCAGGTAACGAAGCTTTCCACAGGCGCGTCTGGGCCTGTCTGGTCACCTGACGGCCGCTGGATCGCATTCACCTCGGACGTTTATCCGGAATGTAGCAATGACGATTGCAACAAGCGGACGGAAGAACAGCGCGAGAAAGGAAAGGTCAAAGCCTTAGTCACGGAGCGTTTGCTGTTCCGGCATTGGAATGAAATACGCGACCGCAAACGCACGCACACATTCGTTATTTCAAGTAACGGCGGCGAGGCGCGCGATTTAACGCCGGGCGACTTCGATTCTCCTCCTTATGCAGTTGCGGGTGACGTGGACTATTCGTTCTCGCCCGACTCACGTGAGATTGCGTACCTGCGCAATCCCGACAAAGTTGAAGCCATCTCGACCAATAGTGACGTTTATGTCGTCCCGGTAACTGGTGGACCAGCAAAAAATATTACAGCTCGCAATCGCGGTTACGAAGACAGCCCGATTTACACCAGGGACGGCAAGTACATTTTGTATCGCTCACAAGCGCTCGCCGGCTTCGAAGCAGACAGGTGGCGACTGATGCGCTATGACCGGGCAACGGGCGCGAGCACGGAACTAATTCGCGGCCTTGATTTAAATGTTGAAGAGGTGTTGCCCAGTGCGGATGGCAACACGCTTTTCGTGGTTGTCGGCGAACGTGGCCGGCACAGTATTTATAAGGTCGCAGCAAATGGCGGCGTCGCTCAGAAAGTTGTAAGTGGGGTTTTTGCCACGGGCGTCGGTCTCGCGTCTGATGGTTCATTTGTGTTCAGCAACAGTTCGTTGGCGACCCCGCCTGAAGTTTATCGTGCGAACGCCGATGGTTCGCGCGTATCGGCTTTGACTCGCGTCAATGAGGCACTGGTGACGCGCTGGGGATTACAAGATGCTGAGGAGATGGAATGGACCGGCGCTATGGGCGCCAGGGTCCATGGCTTCATGCTGAAACCGGCAAATTTTGATGCCAACCGAAAATACCCGTTGGTCGTTTTGATTCACGGTGGGCCACAAAGCGCCTGGAACAACAGTTGGAGTTATCGCTGGAACCCGCAAATATTCACGAATGCCGGGTACGCAGTGTTCATGCCTAATCCGCGCGGCTCGGTTAGTTATGGACAACAGTTTACTAATGACATCAGCGGAGACTGGGGCGGAAAGGTTTTCATCGACCTTAAGAACGGTATTGCTGATGTTCTACGCCGCAATCGATACATCGACCGCACACGGATCGGCGGTGCCGGAGCTTCGTATGGCGGATACATGGTCGACTGGATCCTGGGCCATAACAACGATCCGCGTTTTCGCTTTAAGGCGCTCGTCTCGCATGCCGGAGTTTACAACCTGGAAAGTATGTACGGCGCAACCGAGGAACTGTGGTTTCCGGAATGGGAGTTTAAGGGAACGCCATGGACCAACCCGGCGATGTATGCGCGCTGGTCGCCGCACAAGTTTGCCGGAAACTTCAATACGCCGACTCTGGTGACAGCTGGCGAATTGGATTTTCGCGTGCCCTACACCGAGAGTTTGCAGTTATACACAGCACTTCAGAGACGCAATGTGCCTTCAAAGTTAGTTTTGTTTCCGGATGAAGGCCACTGGATTCTGAAACCACAGAACTCCAAGTTTTGGCACGAGAACGTGCTTGATTGGTTTTCGCGGCACCTAAACTAGACGCGACCGTTTACGCAGGAGGGTTCTACTAGCACTAGACGATGTCTGTTCGTGTTATTTCGTGTGTGTTCGTGGATCAGTTTTTGTTTCTGCCTGCGTAAGAAAGAATTCTTGCATGAAGCCGAACACTGCGCGCGCCCACAGAGCATCGCATAAGCACTAGAGAAATGTTATTTGACTGCTTCCTATGGGGGAGCTGATCTTCGCCGAAGAGGTTTATCAAATTATTGGCGCGGCGATGGAATGTGTATTACCAACTGGGTCGCGGCTTCCTGGAGCCTGTGTATCAAGAAGCGTTCGTAATGGAATTGTCTCGTCGTCGCATCCCTCACCAGCCGCAATTGAACTGCAGGTTTTCTACAAAGGGGAAAAGCTGGCTAGCTACTATAAGGCTGACGTTCTTTGTTTCGGAGAGGTGATCACGGAGCTGAAGGCTCTTGAACGTCTGACCTCGATTGAAGAGTCGCAGATCATTAACTACCTCAAAGCCAGTCGAAAACATGTAGGGCTTCTCATCAACTTCGGCAGTCGCGGCAGGCTCGAGTGGAAGCGTTATGTTCTTTAGCCGAGCTGGCAAAACAAAAACCGATCCACGAACACACACGAAAAAACACGAAACAAACAAACCGAGCCGCATCTACTATTCGGCTTTCTCAAGCGGCGGGACAACTGCGACGAAGTCGTCAGCAAAGCGTTGGCTGTAATCTACCAACAACTCTTCCACTCTTTCCAACTTCTTAGATCTCACAATCAACCCGGCGTGGTGAAGCTTCTTCACCCGGTAGACGATTTCGGGATCAGTGTACGCAGATGTATCGGGCGATTCCTGCTTAGCCAGTGAAAGTACGATGCCAGCGTATTCCTTCCTTAACGCCTTTCCGGCGACCTTGATTGGTTCGGCGATACCCTCGGCGTCGTTACCGCCGCGATGCGCATGGGCCTCTGCTACTTCAATTCTGGCCCACTCGCGCCAAAGATTCAGCCCTGAGGCCGCCTCCAAAACCTCGGCAATGTATGCGCCACCCACTCGCGCCGCGATCTCCAGGAAATAAAACTTTCCATCAACTTTGCTCTTAATAAACTCAGCGTGCGTCGCGCCGTTGGTCAGTCCCAGCGCTTTGATGAGTTTACGATTCGCCGCCAGCAGTTTCTTCTCATCGTCGGAGCCGCGGGCAATCGTCCGCGATATGTATGCTCCTCCGAGATGTGCGACCTGCATCGGCGGCCGACCGTAACGGTTAGTCCCCACAAAAACAACTCGCGCGTTGTTCACTATCGAATCAACATGAAAAACTTCCCCTGGCACAAATTGCGCCAGCAAATAATAGGATCCGCGTTCGCGCAGGTTTTCCCTTCCATTCATCTCCTCGAAAATACTGAACACCTCTTCCCGTTTATCCACCTTGCGAATTCCAATAGCGGACACGTCCGAACGAGGCTTGATAATCCATGGACCAGGCACGCGGTCCATGAACGCATTAATTTCATCGGCATTAATCAACGGCACAAACTGCGGCACATCCAGTCCTGTTGCTGCCGCGTTCGTTGCCATTGACAACTTGTCGCGAAAACCTTTTGCGACGGAGCTGTTCATCCCGCCCAACTGGAAATGCTCGCGAACCAAAGCAGCGGTCACGACGTCAAATTCTTCAAGGGCAACTACGCGATCTGGTTTCCTTTTACGCGATAGAAACGCCACCAGGTCAATCATCAACGGCGGCCCCGCATCGTTAGGCACTGCGATGAGATCGTCGAGAGAATCTCGCGGCCAATCTTCCTTCAACATCTTTTCCTTGGTGATCAAAACGACGTGGCAGCCCAGTCGTTTGCACTCGCGGATGAAGTCGCCGCCTTTAAAGTAGGTAGCCAGGCAGATAATGTTCAGGGGCGTCCCAGGCATAGTCAGTAGCTGTGGCCAGCTTTATTCTGTGAGCTCTTCAGTATCACAGACTAAAGTCTGTGCCACTGTTTCGTAAACCCTTTGCCGCGGGCGGGTCACCTGTTACTGTATGCGCGCCTGAAGCTGCGCTGCATCGCGTAGCCGCCCGAAACGTTTTCCCACTCCAATTAGTCGCGCAGGATACGATGATTTTTCGTGGACCTTTTCCCGAAGTAAGCATCCCCGAAGTTCCCATCACCTCGTTCGTTTCTCAAAAATGGGCCGACCATCCAGATAAACCCGCGCTCATCGATGGCCCAACCGGCCGCGCCATCACTTATCGAGAATTAGAGGATGGAATACAGAAAACCGCCGCCAGTCTCGCGGCGCGTGGATTTCGCAAAGGTGATGTGTTCGGAATACTCAGTCCAAACGTGCCTGAGTATGCAATTGTTTTCCACGCAGTGGCCCTGCTCGGCGGCATCAACACCACGGTAAATCCGCTCTACACTGAAACAGAAATTGCTCATCAATTAAAGGACGCAGGGGCGCGTTTTCTTGTGACTGTCCCACAGTGTCTCGACAAGGCAACTAGCGCCGCGAAGAAGGCAAACATTGAAGAGTTGTTTGTTTTCGACAAAGCAGGGGATACCGGCGGCATCACTGAAGCCACTCCGTTCAGTTCCCTTCTTCAAAGCGACGGCAAAGTTTCTCAGGTCGAGATTAATCCACGGGAAGACCTGGTCGCGCTGCCCTATTCCAGCGGAACTACCGGATTGCCCAAAGGCGTAATGCTCACGCATCACAACCTCGTCGCAAACATGCGTCAGATGGAAGGGCTTCAATACTTCACGGAAGACGACACGCTGATTTGCGTCCTTCCGTTGTTTCATATTTATGGGCTTGTCGTTGTTATGAACATGGGCCTGTACAAAGGCGCGACGATTGTGACGATGCCGCGCTTTGAACTCGAGCCATTTCTACAGGCACTACAAGACTATGAGGTGACGCTGGTCCATATTGTGCCGCCCATTGTTGTAGCTCTCACGAAGCATCCCGTCGTGGCCAACTACAAGCTGCCTAAGCTAAAAACAATATTTTCCGGAGCTGCTCCGTTGGACGAAAGTCTCACCCGAGCTTGCATCGAGAGATTGGGATGCGACATTCGGCAGGGCTACGGCATGACGGAGACAAGTCCGGTGACACACTCCTCGCCGCCCGAACGTAACAAAGTAAAATACGGATCAGTAGGGGTCCCCGCGCCGAATACCGAATGCAAAATAATCGATCTGGAAACGGGCGTGATGCTTGGGCCAAATCAGGAAGGCGAAGTTTGCGTCCGCGGCCCGCAGATCATGATGGGCTACCTCAACAAACCAGAAGCCACGGCATCCACAATCGACGCGGAGGGCTGGCTCCACACCGGTGATATCGGATACGCCGATGAGGACGGACATTTTTACATCGTCGATCGCGCTAAAGAGCTGATTAAATACAAAGGGTTTCAGGTGCCGCCCGCTGAATTGGAAGCACTGCTGCTCACGCACTCGGAAGTGGCTGACGCTGCTGTCATTCCATGTCCTGACGACGAAGCCGGAGAGGTTCCCAAAGCCTACATAGTGCTTAAAGGCGATGTCTCAGAGGCGGAGTTGATCGAATTTGTTGCCGCTCGGGTAGCGCCACACAAGAAAATCCGCGCCGTCGAGTTTATCGATAAAATTCCAAAGTCCCCGTCGGGGAAAATACTCCGCCGTCTGCTGGTGCAGGCTGAACGCGAAAGGAAACGAATCTAAATGTCGCCGGAAATAATTTCGAAAGTCGTCAGGGAATACTTTGAGGCGCTCCGCAAAATGGATCAGAAAAACTGGGTCAACACGTTTGCATTTGATGCGACGAGCCATGATCCCGTTGGGGCGCTCCCAATCCATGGTCACGAAAAACTTGGCGAGTTTTTTCAGTCGATCACCGCGGCTTTCAAGACGGTCGGATTAACTGAAGACCAGATCTTTATTTCCGGCAACGGGGCAGCAGTTAAGTGGACCGGTCGTGGCGTCAGCAAACAGGGCCGCGACGTGCGTTTTGAAGGAATCGATGTCTTTGAGGTAAATGAGGCAGGCAGAATTCAAACGTTGTACGCTTATTGGAACCCGGCTGAAATGGTCTCTCAGCTTTAGCGACGAGATTGTTGCGTGTTAAATTTAGGCAGAGTTTTGAAAAGGAGCACAGACATGACATCGCTTCGTTGTTTAAGCCTCGTTGTCTCGCTCGTTTTGGGCGTGCTGTCCATCGCCACCGCCCAGTCGCCTGGAAATCCTAACGATTGGGAAACTCTGAGGCCGGAAGGTGAAGAGTTCAGCATCTCGATTCCCAAGGGTTCAAGTTTCGAATCAGTCAAGCAGACGTATCACAAGATGGAGCTCAACACGCGGCTCTACTTGTCGCAATCAGCGGCGGGGCCCGTCTTCGCCATCGTTTCCACCAGCGGTATCAAGTCGAATCCCGCCCTCTACACCGAAATGCAGCGCGTAAACTCTTACGTTGACGCGTTCAAAGATTTTCTGCCGCCGAAGATTAGGCCGAAAACTCCTACTGCCAAGTTAACCCTTGTCGGCGAGAAGAAACTGGCCGGTCATCCCGGACGTGAGTACAAAATCACCGTCGGCGATCTGTCGGGCACGATGCACGCGTTCGCGACCAGGAAACGGTTCTACGCGGTAGTCTTCCTCGACACGAAAAAGGACGACGCTGCACAGCAAGAGTTTTTGAGTTCGTTTGTATTACCTGAACGATTGCCCGATCCGCCGCGGCAGGTTGCTGCCCAGCCAGCTACTGGCACGCCCGCACCCGGCCAGGATCAACAATCGCAAGCTGGTAACGCAGCTTCGCAAGCGACTACCGAATCATCGGCTGAACCGGCTGCTACAACCAATAATGCTGCGGCCAACAACCAGGAGCCAAAAACTGAGGAGGCCGACGCCAACGCGACCGGGCAAAAGAAGCGCCGGCCGATTAATGGCGGAATACTGAATGGAAAAGCTATCAGTTTGCCCAAGCCGGAATACCCTGCGGAGGCGAGGCAGGCAAAAGCGAGTGGGAATGTGGTTGTGCAGGTAACGATTGATGAGTCGGGAATCGTTAGTGAAGCTAAAGCCATATCCGGCCACCCGCTACTCGTGCAAGCCGCGGTTAATGCTGCGTTACAGGCCCGCTTCACGCCTACGTCGCTAATGGGGGAACCGATAAAAGTGCAGGGCGTGATCGTTTATAACTTCGCCTCCCAATGACGTTGCTCAGATGAAGCGAGTTTTACGACGACTGGATTCGGTGCACCAACGACTGCTCGACACAGTCACGCCTCTTGATGCCGATACCCTGCAGTCACGACCGTCTGAGAATGAGTGGAGCATTGCTGAAATTATTCATCACTTATTCCTCGTCGAAGAGCGCGTTCTCAATGATTTGGAGAAGGCAGTAGCCCGCGAGCCACAACGCGTGCCTTTCCTGCGGCGTTTTCTGCCAACCTCGGTAGTTTCATCCCGGCTTTTGCGTGTGAAGTCGCCGCAGGCGGTAACGCCAACAGAAACACCTGCTAACAACCAGGCTTTGGATGAACTAAATCGCGCGCGGAGTGAGCTGAAGGCGTTTTGTTCACGGCATGGCGAATCGCGGTTTCGTACAATCGTCTTCAAGCATCCTTTCCTGGGACCAATTGATGGAGTCGCGACAGTGTCGTTCGTTGGCTACCACGAGCGGCGTCATCTCAGGCAGATTCGTGAAGTGCTGCGAAAGGTGAACTCCGGGCCGCGGGCGTCTCGCGCGCAATGAGCGCCATGTTTGTGGCAAGACACGCGCTCTCGGCAAGACTCGAGCCGGCAAAGTTGATTCGCAAACATGCTTGACGCATTACTCTCCCCGTTCTATCTTCGCTCGACTTCTTAAACACAACTTACCTTCTTAGGACGTTCCGAATGTCTTCAGTAGCAACCGCGACACCGGCCTGGGCCATCACCGATTATCTTGAAGTCCAGAACGGTCATCTTGCGATCAACGGCGCCGACGCACTCGAGCTTGTGCGCCAGTATGAGTCGCCACTTTTTGTTTTTTCGGCGCCACGTATCAAGTCAAACATCGAACGGTTGAAGCTTGCCGCAGCATCGGTCAACCATCCGATTCGCTTTTTCTACGCGTCCAAAGCGAACTCGAATATGGCGGTCCTGAAGACGGTGCGCGAATCCGGTATCGATGTGGAGGTGAACAGCGGCGGCGAGCTATTCAAAGCGCTGCGCGTTGGATTTAGTCCAGATCAGATTATTTTTAACGGGACCAGCAAAAGCGCGGGAGAACTGGACGACGCGGTTAGCGCCGGCATTCACGCCATCAACGTCGATTCAATTTATGAAATCGGATTGGTTGAGGAAGCCGTACGCCGTGTCAGTGCACAGCGCGGTGGGCCAGTAACGCCGGCGCGCATTACGTTGCGCCTGGTCCCTGAGATCGGCACGCGTTCACATCTCGGTTTACAAACGGCTTTGCTGACATCGAAGTTTGGAATTTCGTCGTCGGAGGTGCTGGACGCTTTTCGACGCGGGTTGCAGAACCCGGACCTGATTAACGTTTGCGGCATACATATTCACGTCGGTTCACAAACACCGGACGTTGAACCGTTTGCTGAAGCGTTTCGCAGCATGTGGGAACACCTGGTTACTATCCATCGCGAGACCGGTCACACGCTCGAGCACATCAACCTCGGTGGCGGCATTCCTGTCAATTACCTGCGCGACCGTTCGCAAGCGGATCAGTTGCCCGAACACGAACGAGACATGTTAGGCGCCGACCTTGAACCGTCGATCGTATTGGCGGAGGCGCTGCGGGTTGCTCGCGAGTCTGCGAGGACGGCAGAAGCCGAACATCTGCTCGATCAAACGACGATTCTGCTCGAACCGGGTCGCAGCGTCATCGCTGATGCAGGACTCGTGCTCACAACAGTTCTGAATATGAAACAGCGTCCGGAAACGGGTGATGTGTGGCTGCTAACAGATGCCGGCTACAACATCATGCTGTCGATGAATAACTACAAGTGGTACTACCACACAATCTCGGCAACGCGGGCGGGTGAGCCCCACGAGGGCGACTACAAAGTTGCGGGGCCGCTTTGTGATTCGGGTGACGTGTATTTCGACATTGAGCGCTGTGGCCGCCTTCCCGACTATCGAAAACTTCCGACGAATGTGCAGCCTGGGGAAGTGCTGGCGTTGCTAAATTGCGGGGCTTATTCACTCGCCCAGATGTTTCACTACAACGGCCGGCCACTGCCAGCGGCGGTGATGATCGGTGAAGATGGCAAACCTGAGCTAATCCGGCGAAGGGATACATACGACGATTTAGTCACGAATGATGTTTGGTGATTTGGTCGAGAGCAGAAGGCAGAGGGTAGAAGGTAGAAGGTCGTACGTTCGCTTGCTTAGCTCTGCTTAGTTTTTGAGGCGTGCTTTTTTCTGATTTCTAACAGCTCTTGCAGAAACTCTTGTCGCTCCCGCGTAGCAGTTTCCGAGCGCTTGAGTTTCTCAGTGACGTATCGTTCACCTCGGAAATCAGAGTTTTGGAGAGACTCTATCCATGCCTTTAGTTGCCTGGAACAGCTTTCGGCCTTTGAGTGAATTTTGCGTGTCTGATAACTCAATTCGGCAAATTCCGGAATTTTGAAGAGCAGACAACACATTGACCGAACCTCGCCGGATGAGCCGCGCGCGATGTATAGGAACATTAGGAGTTCGTTGTTGGTGCCGCGTTCGAATCCCTCGGCGATGTTGTTAGAGACTGAGACTGCGGCACTTTCAAACTGGTCGCGAAGTCTTGGCTTTGACTTGAATTGTGAACAAGCGGTGAGCGCAAAAACTGCAACTCCTAATTCGATCGCTTCTTTCCAGACAGGCAGGTCTTCAAAACGCTGGTAACGCATGTCGCAGTTGACTTATAGAGATTTGAATAACGATCTATTTTGACGAGTAGAGTGTCAGAATTCCAGATTCCAGATTCCAGAGTCAAAAACGCGAAGTTGCAAGGATTCTTTCAAGGTGTGTGAATCAAATTTTGAATTTGGAATTTTGAATCTGGAATCTGGAACTCTTGGACTTTGGATCTTGGACTGTTTGCACCTTGGAACCTTCTTCTTAACTAAATATGGCAACTAATCATCACCACTTAGTCCGCGGGCTTGGTCCTATCGCCGCGATCTCGATCAACGTCGGAAACATCATCGGCACCGGCATCTTTCTCAAGGCGCGCGTGATGACGTGCAACGTCGGCACACCGGTCCGCGTGATTATGGTCTGGGTTGCTGCCGGTCTCCTCGCACTCGCGGGGGCGTTAACTTACGCAGAATTGACAACCATGCGGCCACACGCCGGCGCTGAGTATGTGATCACGAAAGATGCGTACGGTCGTGTTTGGGGATTTCTCAACGGCTGGTCGCAGTTTTTGATTTCTCGCACTGCATCAGCAGCAGCACTCGCTGTCGGATTCGCGATCTTCATGAACGACCTAACCCGTGGAAGACTCGATACTGTTTATTTCACGTTACCCATACCACTAATCGGCGCTGAGATTCCCTTCGGTCACTTGCAGGTCGTCGCACTCGTCACGCTCGCAGTTACTACCCTTATCAACTGTGCCGCCGTCAGCGTCAGCGGACACGTTTCTACCTTCATCACGATTCTAAAAGTCATCATGGTGCTGGGCGTAGGCATTGCGGCGTTCTTCTACCAGGACGGCAGTTGGGGCAATCTCGGACTGGCGAATGTCGGCGGCACGTGTGAAGACGTTGCGATAACGGGTGGAGGATTCTCCGGATTTGCTGCCGCGATGCTCGGCGCGCTCTGGGCCTACGATGGCTGGAACAATGTGTCGTACATGGCCGGTGAGGTGAAACATCCTGAACGCAATCTGCCAATTGCGTTGATCGGAAGCATGTTTATCATCATTGCTTTGTACGTCCTCGTAAATGTCAGTTACTACTACGTAATGACACCGACCGACATCGCCAGTGTGTCAGCGACTTCATCGGTGGCCGCCGAAGCAATTGGAAGGGTCTTGGGACCGTTGGCAGTAACTCTGATCGCGGCCGTGATGATGATGTCATCGTGGGGCTCGCTGCAAACATCGATTCTGGGCACCGCGCGTATTCCTTACGCGATGGCCCGCGACGGCGTGTTTTTTGAAAGCCTGGCGCGCGTTTCCAAGAACACGCGCGTGCCGGTGATTTCATTAATCGTGCAGGGTGTGTGGGCTGCGGTCCTGGCTCTGTCCGGAAAGTTTGATCAGTTGACCGACCTGGCTATCTTTGCATTCTGGCTCTTTTACGGTCTGGTTGTCGCTTCGGTCTTTGTTTTCCGCATTCGTGAGCCTAATGCCCCACGACCGTATCGGACCTGGGGATATCCGATCGTTCCAGCACTGTTCGTATTGTTCACGATCTATTTAATCGTTTACACAATCAAGGACGCTCTCGTGCCTTCTCTGCTCGGACTTACGATCATTGCAGCAGGACTACCTGTGTATTGGTATTTCTCG
This sequence comes from Pyrinomonadaceae bacterium, assembly GCA_963730985.1. Lineage (GTDB taxonomy): Bacteria > Acidobacteriota > Blastocatellia > Pyrinomonadales > Pyrinomonadaceae > PSRF01. The sequence goes on along the minus strand of CAVSTX010000004.1, from coordinate 87,617 downwards.
CGAAAGAATCGAGGAAAAGTGGAAACACCAGAACCGCCGACGGGACTGAAGCCTTAGGTGGATGCCGTTTAGGGCTTAGAACAATCAGAGGAAATTGGCTTGGCACCCCCCTCTCCGCAAGCGGAGAGGGGTCGGGGGAGACGTAACCAGCCAGCGCCTCCCCACCCCTTCCCTCCCCACTTGTGGGGAGGCGCAAAACAGATTCACTGCCGCTCGATCTGAATCAGCGGTGATAGCGCGCCTTCACTGGTGACGAGCAAAGCTTTTCCATCCCGTCGATAACTGATTGCCTCACCCTGGTTTCGCTTGCCAATCGAGATTGCTTTCACTGGCTGTTTCCAGATGCGATCAAACGGCGTGTCGGCGTTGGGTAAAACGATCTCATAGCCCTGGAAGTAATCACATAACGCGACGCGCTGGCCATCGGGCGAGATCGAGCCGCCCGTGATTATTCCACCGAAGAAACTCGGCAAATCCAGTGTCCCCAGACGCGTAAGTGTCGTCACGTTTGACGTGTCAGCAGGTACATCGCCTGCGTAAACTTCCGGACTCGAAAATGTCGTTTTGGTGACGATGTAGACTCGACCTGTTAGCGGATGGACCAGCAACGCCTCGGCGTCGTGGCCTTGATCAGGATAGTTAAAGCGAATCGTTTCTGCCGGCTCGGTAGCCAATGGTTTCTTTTTGGTTGATGCCACATCGCCTGGTTTCACCGCTGGCTCCGGCACGCGGTATACGACAATCCCCGCCCGTTTGCCCGAATTGTTCCCGATATCGCCGATATACAGGTAGCTCGTGTTGGCTTTTGGCCCAGGACCTACAGCTATGTCTTCCCAATCGCGTGCGCTAGCGCCGGTCACGCGCCATACGCCGCGATGCGCGCCGCTAATATCAAACGCATAAATGTACGGACCACCGCCTGAGTCGTTGTGTGTCCAGTAAACGCCGGACGTCAGATGCGAGGCGGCAAGTCCGCTGCTCTCATCCACGTTTTCGTCTGCAATGGTCGCTAGTTTTTTAGGTGGCCCATAAGCTTGTCCGGTATTTACAGCAGCTCGTTTCCGTTTGGCTTGCGTGCCCGACGAACGCGCTTTTGCGTCCCCCGACAGCTGCTGGCAACCGGAACTCGCCAACAGCCCGGTAATCACGAGCGCCAAAATCATTAACGACTTTCTATTCACCATTCTTCCTCGCCGCGAGCGCTTCACGCGCAACTTCCTTGTCATCAAAATGAAAAGTTTCGCGTCCCAAAATCTGATAGTCCTCGTGTCCCTTACCGGCAATCAACACCAGGTCGTCGGTGCCAGCTTCTGCGATTGCCTGGTGAATCGCTTCTCGCCGATCGGATATTTTCTTATAAGGCTTTCCCGTTTGCTTAATTCCCACTTCAGCGTCGGCAAGTATGCGTTCGGGATCTTCTGTGCGCGGATTGTCGGAAGTTAAAATCACGACATCACTCAAGCGACCCGCCGCCTCACCCATTGGCGCACGCTTTGAACTATCGCGATCTCCGCCACAACCAAACACCGTAATTATTTTTCCGCGGGTTACGTCTCGCGCTGTCTTGAGTACGTTCAGCAATGCATCGTCTGAGTGCGCGTAGTCGACGACGACTGCGAAATCGCCCGCGTGCGGCACGCGTTCAAAACGACCCGGGGCGCCCGTACACTTTTCGAGTGCACGCGTGATTGTTTCGAGGTCGTATCCCAACGCGAGTCCACTCGTTACCGCAGCCAAAGTGTTATAGATGTGCGGCGGGCCAACCAATGGCGAACGAAACGACCGCTCGCCCTGCGGTGCCACCAACAGGAACTCCATGCCGCTTAAGGAAAACCTGGGCTCACGCGCCATCACTTCAGCATTGGATGTCAGACCGTAAGTCACGACCTTTTGACCGTCTGCTTTAAGCTGATCGATTAACTCGCGGCCATACGGATCATCCACATTGATTACCGAAGTTCGCGGCCGAGCGCCCAGACGACCATCGAATAGTCGCTGCTTCGCATACCAGTAGTTCTCCATCGTCTTGTGGTAGTCGAGGTGATCGCGCGTCAGGTTTGAAAACACTGCCACTTCATATTCGAGAGCATCGCAACGATGAAAATCCATGGCCTGTGATGAACATTCCATCACCGCCGTCTTGCAACCCACTTCTACAGCCTGTCTCAACATGCGTTGCATGTCGGTAGCTTCCGGCGTGGTGCGGTCAGCCTTCCGGCGTTCGCTCGCCTAATCTGTACTCAACAGTGCCGGTCATCGCTACCGGTTCGCCGGCGGCTTCAGGGATCGATGCCACCAGGTAGGCTGTCGTTGTCTTTCCGTTAGTCCCGGTAATTCCAACCAATTTCAATTCGCGCGACGGATGGTGATGAACTTCGGCAGCCGCCAGAGCCATCGCGCGCCGCACGTTTGCCACCTGAATCCACGCGCCATTGCCAAAATTCGCGGAAGGTTCGAGCTCCGACATAACGGCCGCCGCGCCTTGCTGCATCACCGCGGGGATGAATTTGTGTGCGTCGAGCAAAGCGCCACGAACGGCGGCGAACAGCGTTCCTGGTCCTGCTCGGCGGGAATCGTGGCTTACGTCAGTCACCGGAGAGTTTCCGTCGCCGATCAAGCGCCCTTCTACGAGTTTCGCGAGTTGCTGGAGAGTGGGTGGTGTTTTGGTCACAGGTTCGGATTTTACTGACAGCGTTCGTGAAAGTCACTTAGGCATAAAAGGGAGTACCGAATGATGTTCGGAACCATCTACCTTTCTCATTAGCACCGTGCTTTAGCGCGGTGAACTGTGAAAGGCGGCAGAAAGAGAAACCGTTTAAACGGTTTCCGATTGCCGTCAGGACCATTTTCACCGCGCTGAAGCGCAGTGCTAATGAGATATAAACGCGTCATTGCATCAGCACACCCCAAACCTGGTATGACTATTTCTGGACAGCGCCACTGACACAAGATTACGATTCGAGCGTTCCATCAATCCTGCCCTACGGTGAAATAATGAGAATCAGAATTCTATTTCTCTTAATCCTACTCAGCATGCTTGCCTTCTCTTTCGCTTCCCACGCAAACACGGCGGCTCCGCAATACGATCTAATGATCAAAAACGGTTACATCATTGATGGTTCCGGCCGGACTGGATATCGAGCCGACGTTGCCGTCAAAAACGACCAGATCGCCCGCATCGGGCAGCTCCGGAACGCAACCGCAACGCGTACGATCGATGCCAGCGGGATGGTGGTGGCGCCTGGATTCATCGACATGCTGGGGCAGTCAGAAACCTACCTGCTGATAGACCCGCGCGCCATGAGCAAAGTGATGATGGGCGTGACGACCGAGATTACAGGTGAAGGCGAATCGATCGCGCCAATGAACGACCGGCTGATCAAGGAACAGGAAGGGTTCAATCAGCGCTTCAATCTCAAGATCGACTGGGCGACGCTCGACGAATATTTCCGCCGTGTCGAGCGCCAGGGCATCGGCGTCAACCTGGGAACGTTTGTCGGTGCGACTCAGGTGCGCGCTTACGCAATTGGTTTCGATAACCGGCCACCAACGGTCGATGAGATGGACCAGATGAAGGCGTTGGTGGAGTCAGCGATGAAAGATGGCGCGCTCGGTTTGTCTACATCGTTGCAATACGTTCCGGCGCGTTTCGCGACGACTGACGAGATCGTGGAACTCGCTAAGGTCGCAAGACAATTCGGCGGCATTTACGCCACGCATCAACGCAGCGAAGCGAACGGACTGGACGAGTCGCTGCGCGAAGTTTTTGAAATCGCGAGACGCGCGCAGATACCAGTTGAGATTTGGCACTTGAAAACTGCGTACAAGAAGAATTGGGGCCGCATGCCGGAGGTGCTGGCCAGAATTCGACGCGCTCGCGCGCAGGGCCTCGACATAACTGCTGACGTTTATCCCTACATCGCCGGCAGCACTTCGTTAAGCGCCTCGCTGCCTCCGTGGGTTTTAGAAGGCGGCAACGAAAAAATGCTTTCGCGATTGCGTGACGCGCGAATCAGGCAGCAACTAAAGAAAGAGATCACTACCGACTCGCGCGACTGGGAAAATATTTATCTCGGCAGTGGCGGCCCTTCAGGTGTTTTGATCGGTTCGGTGGTCAACCGCGACCTGGAGAGCTTCCAGGGCAAAAGATTGTCGGAGATCGCCGAGGAGCAGAAAAAGGATCCGCTCGACGCGCTGTTTGATCTGATTCTGGCAGACAACGGACAAACAGGCGCGATCTATTTCATGATGAACGAACAGGATCTGCGAGCTGCGATGCGCGCGCCGTTTGTCAGTTTCTGCACTGACAGCGGCGCTCGTGCCACCGATGGTCCATTGTCGCGCGCGAAGTCGCATCCGCGCGGCTGGGGAAGTTATCCACGTATTCTCGGCAAATACGTGCGAGACGAAAAGCTACTCACCTTGCCGCAGGCAATTCACAAGATGACCGGGGGACCGGCAAAACGCGTCGGCTTGTTGCAGAGAGGATTGTTGCGCGATGGGTACTTCGCGGACATAACGATTTTCGATCCGAAAAGCGTGATCGACCGCGCGACGTTTGAAATTCCCAACCAGTATCCGGAGGGAATCAGGTACGTAATTACAAACGGACAAATCAGCGTCGATGATGGCAAGCGCACCGGCGCACTCGCCGGACGGGTGCTGCGAGGACCGGGGTATAAACGCTAAAGGTCCAAGATCCCAAGTCCAAGGACCAAAGTCCAAAGTCCAAGGTCCAAGGACTCTTTATTTTAAGGCTAGCAGATCTGGGACTCTGATCTTGGCTTTGGATCTTAGCTTTCGACCTTGGACTTTGGACCTTGGACTTGGACCAGCCCTTTGGACCTTGGACTTTGGACCTTGGACTAGCGAAGTCAGTCAATCGCCCCGACGATTCGGCGGAAGTCGGCTTCGTTCCAGGCGCGCATGGTTTCCGTTTGCACATTCCCCTGCGAACCGAGCTTCAGCATCGCCTGCGCAAGTGAATCATCATCTTTAGCTTCGATCACGCACAGCAGATCGTAGCGGCCCATCAAGAGATAGGTGTCTTTGATTTCGACGCCCAGTCCTTTGAAAGCCTCACGACCCGTATCAAGCCGGTTCGGACTCTCCTTAACTTTAGCGATTCCCTGTGCTGTGTATTTCAGCAGGGTTATGTAGGTTGGCATCTTGATTCTCCTTTTGAATTGGGTAACTCGAGGGAATTAGCTCTAACTGCCGCAGATCGAACTCAACGAAAAATGACTCTCAGGCAAGTTGAATATTATCCCGCAACGCCTTCGGGCATCCGCCTGAAGGCGGAATTTCGATTCACACTCGCAAGAATATTTTTCGTCTATACAAAATCCACATCAGGCCAAGCCAAACAAGAATGAAAGCGACGGCGAAAGCGAGCGACGCGCGATAAGGTGGCAGCCACGAAAGAAATGCCTTTCGGAAAATCCACGTTTGCAAAGCTATCTGCGTCCCGTCGCCAAGCGGGACTTTAATCAAAGTCAGCAGGCGCGCCATCACGCCACTGCCAACAAACAAAACGAGCGCATTAACGCCGAAGATGACAAATGGCTTTGACCAACTTCTGTATTTCTTTATGTCGAGCAGCCAATAACAGAGCGCGAGAAACTGCATGGCGATCCCGCCGGTGAATAAAACATAGGAACTGGTCCACAGCGACTTGTTGATCGGAAAGAAAGGATGCCAACACCAACCGAGGATCACACAAGCCGCTCCGGCGACAAACAACCCGGCAACCTTTTCGTAGGCCGACCTGGCGGTGCGTAGCCATTCTCCTGAGAGTACGCCAAGCAACGTTGTCGCAATGGCCGGAATTGTGCTGAGCAGTCCTTCCGGATCATAGACTTTTCCTTGTTTCCAGATGTGAGGGCCAAAGACGACGCGGTCCACGAACGAGGCCACACTTCCCTCTTTGCTGAGATCGCCGGCGACGAAACCGGGGGCATGCAGCTTCGTCATGATGAGCCAGTAAACAATCAGCAGAGCAATCGCGATCGCAATCCGCGTTCGCGTGCGCGTGTTGATAAAGATGATCGATGCGAACAGGTAGCAAACTGCAATCCGCTGCAACACGCCGGGAATACGAATCGTTGAGAAATTAAAATAAGGGAAACCGGCAAGAAAGATTCCGAGTGCAAAAATGATTAACGTCCGGCGCGCGATCTTCAAATAGATATCGCGCTTGCTTTTGCTGCTTTCCAGGCGCCGGCCGAGGGCTATCGGGATGGCGACGCCAACGATGAACAGAAAGAAAGGAAAAACCAAATCGGTTGGCGTCCACCCGTGCCACTCCGCATGGGCCAGCGGCCAGTAGATGTAACTCCACGAGCCGGGATTGTTCACCAGGACCATTCCCGCGATGGTGATGCCACGGAAGACGTCCAGTGAAAGTAGCCGGTTATCTGGCGAAAGGGTTCGAGACATTCTGTGGTATTGAAAAACTCGTGGTCCAGGTGCGGGCGTTGTATCTCAAATCGACTGTCAACACAACCTCGGTGTATCTTTGATTAGTTTCAAATACAACCAGAACGAATTGATCGCGGAGCTGACTCTTGTCGTTGATGCTACAGGAAATCGCGGAACAACCATCGGCGTTGGCCCGCACCATCGAACGAGAGCGTGAAAAGATTGCGCGGCTCGGTACGTTTCTCAAGTCGCGTGATATTGATTTGATTGTCCTGGTAGCTCGCGGCAGCTCAGACAATGCTGCGCTCTTCGGACGCTATCTTCTGGAAATAACTACCGGTATCCCCGTTTCTCTTTCGGCGCCGTCGGTTCACACGCTTTACAAATCAAAGTTGAAACTGCAGCGCGCCCTGGTGATTGGAGTCTCGCAATCCGGCGAGGGAGAAGACATCAACGAAGTTTTGAATAATGCGCGCAGCTCCGGCGCCTACACGATCGGCATAACCAACGAACCAGCTTCGTCAATGGTGAACGTGGTTGATGAAACACTGCTCATGCACGGTGGCGTTGAGAAATCGGTGGCGGCTACGAAGACGTTTACCGGACAGATGATGCTTTTTTATCTGCTCGCTGAGTCGCTGGCTGAACAATCCCCACGGTGGTCCATAAACCAGATCCCCGATTTTTCGGCGAAGGCGCTGGAACAAGAGCCGGCAATTCGCGAACTGGTCCAGCGTTACGTGTTTATGGAGAACTGCGTGGTCGTCGGACGTGGATTAAGTTACGCAAATGCCTACGAGCTGGCGTTAAAGTTAATGGAAACGTCTTACGTAGTTGCGGAGCGCTTCTCATCGGCTGACTTTTTACATGGACCAGTAGCAATGGTCGAACGTCACTTTCCGGTAATTCTGTTCGCACCGCCGGGTGTGATGCTTGAAGGCGTCAAGGATTTGATTGGCCGGTTGCGGGAGCTACATGCTGACACGCTCGCGATCACCAGCGACCTCGCTGCCGCCGCAAACTGTTCGCGATCGATAATCATGCCGAAAGAAATCGACGAGTTTGCCGCTCCGATTCCTTATATAATCCCCGGACAGTTGTTCGCAGCATTGTTGGCGGAAGCGAAGGGACTCAATCCTGACAAACCAAGATCGTTATCGAAAGTTACCCGGACGTTATAAAAGCGCAGACTAAACTGCGCCACCGATTACTCGACTATGAACATTGAGCTACAAGACCTGACCAAGGGCCCGGTTTATCAACAAGTGCGCGAACAGATCGAAGGCCAAATCAACAACCACACTGTGACTGCCGGCGAGACGCTCCCATCTCCGGCCGTGCTCGCGCAAAAGTTATCGGTGGATAAAGGCGAGATCCAGCGCGCCTACTTCGAACTCGAGCACGCCGGATTAATCAAAAAGGAAACAACCAAGGACTTCCTCGGTTCGCAAAAAACTACCTACCGTGTGGCGTGACTGTGCCTTCGTGGCACGAGAGTCTCGCTCGTGCGTACGAACAAGATGCCAAGGGCGCATTCAGATCGCTGGTCACCCAACACCCGTCAGATTTTGTTTATCCCCTCCCCGTAAACGGGGAGGGGTTAGGGGTGGGGTTTCGCGCGCCGCAACGTCTCCCCCGTCCCCTCTCCGCTTGCGGAGAGGGGGAAAGCACGCTTGAGTGACCTTTTGTGTAAGCCCATTTGGGTCCATTCGCACTCCATCTGACTAAACCAAACCTACGTGCTATTCTTTTTCGTTTGAAAATCCTGCGAAAGTGGCGGAATTGGCAGACGCGCCAGACTTAGGATCTGGTACCGAAAGGTGTGGGGGTTCGAGTCCCCCCTTTCGCACCACACTTGTCAGTTGTTCGTGGTCCGTTGTTAGTCGTAGCGTCGCGCCTCGATAACGGATCACGGGTACCAACTGACCATAACCACTGACCATCGAAAAGATAATCGAACCACGAACAACTGACTAATAACTACTGACCATAATGAAAACAGAACTTGTAGACGTCTCTCCAACTCGTAAAGAGATCAAGATCGAAATAGAACCCGCGGTCATTCGCGAGGCTTACGACCGCATCAGCGATGAGTATGCGAAAAAAGCAAAGGTGCCGGGTTTTCGCCCGGGCCATGCGCCGCGTTCAGTTGTTCGCACGCGATTCAAGAGTGAGATACGCGCCGACGCGTTACAACAACTTGTGCCCGACGCAGTCAATGCAGCGATCAGCGAACATGCACCCAGCGCGATTGGACAGCCCGACGTGCAGCTCGACACTAACGAGGCGTTGGACAAGTTTGGCGAACAGCCGTTGTCAGTTCGCGTCAACGTTGAAGTTCTGCCGCGAGTCGAATTGAAAACTTATAAAGGCGTCGAAGCTAACCGGCAAACGCGTCCCATAACGGATGCGGATGTCGATGAGATGGTAGGGGCCTTGCGTGAATCGTCCGCGTCAATGGCGCCGGTTGAGGATAGGCCTGCGGCCCTGGACGACACCGTCACCATAAATGTAACCGGCAAGTTTCTTGAGAGTGAGGAAGAAGACATCAAAGCTGACGACGTCGAGGTGACACTCGGCGCCAAAGGCGTGCAACCGGAGTTTACGGAGAACCTGACCGGCGTAAAAGTGGATGATGAACGCACTTTTGTTGTTGATTATCCGGCAGATTTCACCTCAAAGGGCCTGGCCGGCAAGAAGGTGGAATATACGACCAAAGTCACCGCTGTTCGTGTGAAGGAACTTCCTGAAGCCGATGACGACTGGGCGAGGAGTCTCGGCGAAGAGTTTGACTCGCTGGCAACCTTGCGCACGAAAGTTCGCGAAGATCTCGAGAAGCGCGCGTCTGTAGAAGCCGACCACCGGCTGCGCTCACAAGTTTTGCAGAAACTGATCGAAACGCATGAGTTTGAAGTGCCGCAGAGTTTGGTGGACCACCAGACCAGTTATCGTCTCGAGAGCGTTGTCCGCGACATGATTGGTCGCGGCATCGATCCCCGTCACCAGGAGGTGAATTGGGAGGGCGCGCGCGAGGAACTGAAAGGCCAGGCTGAGGAAGATGTGCGCGGTACTATGCTGCTCGAACGTATTGCTGAAGACGAAAAAATTGACGTCACCGATGAAGAGATTCAGACAGAGATTGAAGCGATCGCGAAAGGCTCCCGACAGTCGGTAGAACAAGTGCGTAGTGTCTTGACAAAGGAGGGGGGCGAACGTAGCATCGCGAACAGATTGCGCAATCGCAAAGCACTCGACTTTGTGGTTGAACATGCGCAGATAACAGACGAAGAATGGCGTGAAGAAAAGGATGAAGGATGATCGCTGAAGGATGAGCACGAGAAGAGTTTTTTAGACTTCAAACTGTCTCATCCTTCACCGATCATTGCTCATCCTTTTTCTGTAACTGAGGAAGGTTAGACAAATATGGCCCTGGTCCCTATGGTCGTTGAGCAAACGTCGCGCGGCGAGCGAGCGTTTGACATCTACTCGCGACTGCTCAAAGACAACATTATTTTTTTAGGCACTCCGATCGACGATCAAATTGCCAACCTGATTGTGGCGCAACTTCTGTTTCTCGAAGCTGAAGATCCCGAAAAAGACATCAACATATATATCAACTCCCCGGGTGGCTCGATTACCGCAGGCATGGCCATTTACGACACGATGCAATTCATCCGGCCCGACGTCACTACGATTTGTGTGGGGCAATGTGCATCGATGGGTGCCCTGCTGTTGACGGCGGGCGCCAAGGGCAAGCGGTTTGCTCTTCCAAACTCCCGAATTCTGATTCATCAACCCACGGGCGGCTCCCAGGGACAGGCAACCGACATCCGCATTCAGGCTGAAGAGATCATCCGGATGCGCGAACTAACGTCTCAGATTATCGCCAAGCATACAGGCCAGTCGTTTGAGACTGTCGAACGCGACGTGGAGCGGGACAAAATTATGTCTGCCGCCCAGGCCAAGGATTATGGTTTAATAGACGAAGTGATCGCGCACCGCGAATAGCGCGACGAAACTGAGAGACTCCCTATGATCGCAAAAATGAAAGCTCGTGGATTTAGTTGTTCGTTTTGCGGTCGTTCTAAAGGTGAAGTAGCAAACATCATGGCCGGCACCCCTCAACGTGCCGCGGGTGTTCCAAAGCAGATGATTGGGAAGAGCGCCTTTATCTGCAACGAATGCGTCGAGCGATATCGAAGCATGGTTGCGAGTCAAACAACCACGAGCAACTCAGTCATTAACAAGTAGAGCTCGTTCGATCGAAGTCAAGGAGATCCCCTACACATATGGTCAGGCGAACCGACGACACGCTGCGCTGTTCCTTCTGCGGTAAATCGCAGAACGAAGTCAAGAAACTCATCGCGGGTCCGACTGTCTACATCTGCAATGAGTGCATCGACATATGCAACGAAATCATCACTGATGATCAGCAGGCAGAATCGGTTGCGACTCGACCGCCATTGCCAAAGCCTGGCGAGATCAAAAACTTCCTCGACGAATATGTGATTGGGCAGGACGAAACCAAAAAGCGACTCGCCGTTGCTGTGTATCAACACTACAAACGAATCGAGCTGGGCCGCCGCCGTTCGGAAGTTGAGATTCAAAAGGCAAACATCCTGCTGATTGGCCCAACCGGCACAGGCAAGACCCTGCTCGCCCAAACGCTCGCGCGCATGCTGAGCGTGCCTTTTACAATCGTCGATGCCACCACCCTTACCGAAGCCGGTTACGTCGGTGAAGACGTTGAGAACATCATTCTGAAGTTGCTGCAGGCTGCGAACGGCGACGTGGAACGCGCGCAACAAGGGATTATCTACATTGACGAAGTCGATAAGATTTGTCGCAAGGATGAGAATCCATCCATCACGCGCGACGTATCAGGCGAGGGCGTGCAGCAGGCGCTGCTGAAGATTTTGGAAGGCACCGTCGCGAACGTTCCACCGCAGGGTGGACGCAAACACCCGCATCAGGAGTTTTTCCCGATCGACACTTCCAACATTCTATTCATCTGCGGCGGCGCGTTCGTCGGTCTCGAAAAGGTCATCGAACGTCGACTGCGTAACAAGTCGCTTGGGTTCCAGGCTGAAGTGAAGAGTGGTATGCATCGTCATGCTGAAGCACTTGCCCAGGTTCAACCTGAAGACTTGATCCGTTTTGGCTTGATTCCTGAGTTTGTTGGCCGCTTGCCTGTTTGCGGTGTTCTTCATGAGCTGGATGAAGGTGCATTAATCAAAATACTAACCGAGCCGAAGAACGCTTTGGTCAAGCAGTATCAGAAGAAGTTTGACTTCGATAACGTGAAATTGAAGTTTACGGAAGATTCATTGAAGTCGGTTGCCCGGCAGGCTGTTGAACGTAAGGTGGGCGCGCGCGGCTTGATGATGATTCTTGAGGAACTACTTCTCGACGCGATGTACACCTTACCGTCGCAGAAACGCGTAAAAGAGTTCGTAATCACCAGCGAAATGGTCGAACGACGCCGCGCGATTCCAGGCGAGGGTTTGACCGGAATCGACGGTGCCGCCGCGTAAAGCAGCCGGCAAATGACCTCAATGTGGCGTGCATTGGGGAAATGATTTACAATTGATTGTCTTAATGGGCGAGACGGCAATTCAAGCGGCTCGCCCTTATTGCAAGAAGGCCCAAAAAAACCGTTCCTTTTAATTATGGAAGAATACTCTGATCGTGCTCCTGCCGACGTCGCCTGGTACCCGATGGTTCCGATACGCGACGTGGTGATTTTCCCCTTCACAAAAGTGGCTTTCAAAATCGGGCGGCAGGGGTCAGTGCGCGCGCTTGAGCAAGCGCTTGCGGCGGACCGGACGATTTTCCTGGCAACGCAACACGATGCCACCGTCGATGATCCTTCTCCGGATCAGATCTACGGAGTGGGAACGCTGGGTCGCATTCTGCAGTCTCAGAAACAGGACAACGGCCAGATTAAAGTCGTAGTTGAAGGCCGGGAACGCGCGACCACGGTTCGAGTAGAAAACACCGATGGCGCGTTCATGGCACTGGTGAAGCGCGCGCCTGTGGTGAACGAAGAAGGAACACGGCTCGACGCGCTTGTGCAGAAGATCGGTCAACTCGTCGAACAGCATCTTCGCCTCGCGCCTGAAAGCCAGACCGATGCGTTGCAAACCGCGCTTCGCAATCAGAACCCATCGCATCTCGCCGACGCACTGGCATCGCAATTACGAATCTCTGTTGAAGATAAACAGGGACTGCTCGAGTTGTTTTCATCCCAGGCCCGGCTGCAGCGTTTAATCGAGCTGCTCGAACTCGAGATTGAAAAACGTCAACTCGATCGCTCGATTCAAACTCGCGTCAAGCGCCAAATGGAAAAGGCGCAAAAAGAGTACTACCTGAACGAGCAGATCAAAGCGATCCACAAGGAACTCGGCCGCAAAGATGAGAAGGCAGAGCTCGAGGAACTAAAAAAGAAAATCGAAGAAGTCGGCATGACCGAGGAAGCCAAGCAAAAGGCCCTGCAGGAATTGCACCGGCTTGAGGCTATGCCGCCAATGTCTGCGGAAGGCACTGTGTCGCGCACCTACATTGATTGGCTCGTCAACGTGCCCTGGAAACAGAAGTCGAAGGAAATCAAAGATCTCGCCAAAGCGGAAGAGGTTTTAAATGACGATCACTTCGGCCTCGAGAAGATCAAGGAAAGAATCCTCGAATACCTGGCTGTTCGTCAGCTCGTTAAAAATCCGAAGGGCTCGATTCTCTGTTTTGTTGGACCTCCGGGAGTCGGGAAAACCAGTCTGGGCAAATCGATTGCGCGCGCAACGGGTCGTAAGTTTGTTCGCTTGTCATTAGGTGGTGTGCGAGACGAAGCAGAGATTCGCGGTCACCGACGTACGTACATCGGCGCCCTCCCCGGCCAGATCATCCAAATGATGAAAAAGGCTGGAACGGTTAATCCGGTGTTGTTGCTCGATGAAGTCGATAAGTTAGGCGCCGATTTTCGCGGCGACCCGAGTTCGGCCTTGTTGGAAGTACTTGACCCGGAACAGAACCATACATTTCAGGACCACTACCTTGACGTCGAATACGATCTGTCAAAGGTTTTCTTTATCGCGACGTCAAATGTGCTGCACACGATTCCGCCGGCACTGCAAGATCGTCTGGAAATTCTCAGACTGTCCGGTTACACGGAACGCGAGAAGCTTGAAATCGCGAAACGTCACCTGGTTCCCAAACAAGCCGAAAGCAACGGTCTGAAGCTCGAACAGATCGACTTCACCGATGAAGGGCTGTTGGAAATTATTCGTCATTACACGCGGGAAGCCGGCGTTCGTAATCTTGAGCGCGAAGTTGGTTCGTGCTGCCGCAAGATCGCTCGACGCTTTGTTTCTGAAAGTGCTGGCGAGGACGTGCGCGACAAGATTGACGCAGAGCGCGTTCGCGAGATGCTTGGTCCAATCAAGTTTCGACAGCAAGGTATTGCCGCTCAAAGCGAGATTGGGTTGGCGACGGGTCTCGCGTGGACAGAGATTGGTGGTGAGGTGCTTCAGATTGAAGCGACGCTTACCAAGGGCCGCGGCGGTGTGATGTTGACCGGCAAGCTCGGCGACGTTATGCAGGAATCGGCGCAGGCTGCCCTGACTTGCATCAAGGCACGCGCTGAACGTTTGGCAATGAGTGTTGATTTCATTCGCAAACGCGACCTACACATTCACATACCCGAAGGGGCGATTCCCAAAGACGGACCGTCTGCCGGCATCACGATGGCGACTGCCATGGCATCCGCGTTAACCCGCGCTCCGGTTCGCAACAATGTGGCGATGACCGGGGAAATAACGTTGCGCGGACGCGTGCTACCGATCGGCGGCGTTAAGGAAAAGCTGCTGGCTGCGCACCGGTTTGGCATCGACACGATCATTCTTCCGAAAGACAATGAAAAGGACTTGCCGGAAGTTCCTGAAGAGGTTCGCGACGCGCTCTGCATCAATCTCGTAGAAACGATTGATGAAGTGCTGGCGCTCGCCCTTGAGGATGCGTGTCCCACAGATTCAGCAACAGAAGAATCGAAGGCGCCACCGCTCTGGACAACCGAACAGCCCTCGCAAGGCATTCAAACCAGCTAACACCCCGCAGCGAGTATTTCGCTTCGGCAACTTAATCGCGTCAAACCTGAGTTTAGCTACTGCGATTCAATCGCAGTAGTTGAATTCTTGTTGCGCGTTTCAACTGCTTTCGCAATACAAAATAACCCCTGGAGGAGTAAAGAATGAGTAAACATCATGATGCCGAACTGATCCTGAAGCTGTACGACTTGAGACGCGAAGCCGTCATGCGCGAAGCGCGTAACTGGTTTTTCACGTTCAACCCCACGAGCGTTCAGGACATTGTTGAAGTGCTATTGAGCGAACACAGCGGTCACTACCGTATGGTCATATCGTATTGGGAGATGGCTGCGGCTATGGTCAACACCGGCGCGATCGATGAAGAGTTGTTCAACGAATCCAACGGTGAGCACATCTTCGTTTATTCGAAGGTCCAGCCCGTCATCGAGGACATTCGCAAAATGTTCGGGTCGCCCGATTTTCTGAGCAACCTCGAATCATTGATCCAGCGAATTCCTGATCACGCGGAAAAAGTCTCCGGGATGAGAGAGCGCATGAAGAAGTTTGCCGAGATGCGTGAAGAACGCGCGGCGAAAGCTCAGGCTGCGGCTGGCGCATAAACAGCTCCAGTTGGTACTTGTGCCTGTGGGAAACTTTAGCCAACCAGCGCTGGTCAAAAAATGAAAATCACTAGCGCTGAGTTTCTGAAGAGCGCGTTCAACGAAGGCGATTGGCCGGCCGATCAAAGGCCGGAAATCGCCTTCATGGGACGCTCCAACGTTGGCAAGTCGAGCCTGATCAATTCTTTACTTAGCACAAAAGGTCTGGCGCGAACTTCGTCCACCCCAGGCCGGACCCAGTCGCTGAATTTTTTCGATATTAACGATCGTTTTCGATTTGTTGATCTGCCGGGTTTTGGTTATGCTCGTGTACCGAAAGCACTAAAATCCACTTGGGGTGAGATGGTAACGACTTACCTTGCCAAGCGAAAGCAGCTTGTGCTATCAATTCACATCGTAGATTCGCGCCACGAACCCACAAAATTGGATTTACAGCTTCACGAGTGGCTTATGCACAGTGCAAAGCCACGATTAATAGTTGCCACAAAATCCGATAAGCTGTCTAACAACGAGTTGAAAGAAAGTTTAAGACGTGTCAACCGCGTCTTCAGCACCGAACCTGTGTTGACGTTTTCAGCCCGGAACGGACAGGGTCGCAAGGAAGTGTGGGAAGCAATAGAAGCGGCGCTGGCGGCCTAAAGAACGGACCCAGACATTGATCAAACGTTCGCGCTGATTGATAATGGCTCCGAACCGAGTCTTGAACCCAACGGAAAATTCTCAAGCCCCTTTTGTAATCTTTAGTAATTCCAGACCACGAATCGTATCGCACAAAGCATCGAAGCGACGATCCACTTTCAAATCGAGGTATGTTGTCTGGTAGTTGTGAGGAGATTGTGATTCAGTCCGGCGAACAGAATACGGACTGCGACGTTCGTTGATAACTCCGACCCGTTCGTTAACCTCCAGAAATCCAAACCCAACTCGGCCGCTAAACGTCATAGCAAGCCCAGTTAAATAATTAGGAATTTATTGATATGGCACAAAGAACACGTTCACGCGCATCGAGCGCGAACAACGATGACGACGGCGGCTCGAACGTAGCCACCGCCGACGCTCCCGAGCGCGAAGGGCGCGAAGGACGAGATCTCCGCGAAGAAGGTTTCCTGAACCTGGCCGACCTGAAGGAGATGTCGATCTCAAAGCTCACGAGTATTGCGAAAGGCATGGATGTGCCCGGCGCAACCGGCATGCGCAAGCAGGAGCTTATCTTCAAAGTACTTGCCGCGCAGACAGAAAAGAGCGGACTCATTTTCTCCGAGGGAGTTCTCGAGACGTTGCCCGATGGCTTCGGCTTCCTGCGCGCGCCTGAGTACAACTACCTGCCAGGTCCTGACGACATCTACGTCTCACCGTCGCAGATACGAAAATTCGACTTACGCACCGGCGACACGGTCAGTGGTCAGATTCGTCCGCCTAAAGAGGGCGAACGCTATTTCGCATTGATTAAGGTTGAGGCGATAAATTTTGAGTCGCCTGATCAGGCACGCGAAAAAGTTTTCTTCGACAATCTGACGCCGCTCTATCCGGACGAACAGCTCAAGATGGAAACCGAGCAGGAGCACCTTTCCGCTCGTGTGATTGACCTCGTTACGCCCCTCGGCAAAGGCCAGCGTGGTTTGATCGTTGCGCCCCCACGAACGGGTAAGACGATGTTGCTGCAAACTATCGCCAACTCGATTACACACAACCATCCTGAAGTCACACTGATTGTTCTGCTGATCGACGAGCGCCCGGAAGAAGTAACCGACATGCAGCGTTCGGTTAACGGCGAAGTCATTTCTTCTACGTTTGATGAACCGCCAACGCGGCACGTTCAGGTAGCAGACATGGTGATCGAAAAGGCGAAGCGGCTGGTCGAGCACAAGCGCGATGTAGTTATTCTGCTCGATTCAATCACGCGCCTGGCGCGCGCGCACAACGCAGTAGTACCGCCAAGCGGCAAGATACTTTCGGGCGGTATCGATTCCAATGCGTTGCAGCGTCCGAAGCGTTTCTTCGGCGCGGCCCGCAACATTGAAGAAGGCGGCTCGCTGACGATCATCGCAACTGCGTTAATCGACACCGGCTCGCGCATGGACGACGTAATCTTTGAAGAGTTTAAGGGCACAGGTAACTCGGAAATTCACCTTGACCGCCGTCTCAGCGACAAGCGACTGTTCCCGGCAATCGACTTGCAGCGTTCGGGCACACGCAAGGAAGAGTTGCTGTTGAGCAAGGAAGACTTGAATCGCATTTGGGTCATGCGACGCGTGTTGAACCCGCTGTCGCCGGTTGAGCAGATGGAAGTCGTGCTCGAACGACTCGAAAAGGCGAAATCCAACGCGGAATTCCTCGCGTCAATGCAGAGCTAAAACCCGGTCCAATGTCCAACGTACAAGGTCCAAGGTCTTCTCAGGTGACGAGACTTTGGGCCTTTACGTTTGGACTTCCCTTCGTCTCACCACGAGTTGACTTTGGATCTTGGACGTTGGAGTTTGGACTGAGTTGAACATGCGCGTCGCGATTCTCTCTTCTGAAGTTGTGCCTTTTGCCAAGACCGGCGGTCTTGCCGACGTTGCGGGCGCGCTTCCCAAAGCGCTCGCGAAAGGTGGCGTTGATGCGCGCGTGATTCTTCCGCTGCACCAGCAGATCGACGAAAGCCTGCTGCGCGAGTCGACTTTCGGAGAAGTTCCAGTGCCCTGGCGAGGCGGAGTTAGACCGACAAAGGTTTATGAATCAGATGCGGCTGGCGCGCCGGCTTATCTCATCCACTCGCCCGACTATTTCGACAAGCCTTCAATATACGGTTACTCAAACGACCACGAACGTTACGCATTTTTCTCGCGCGCTGCGCTCTCGTTGCTCAAACACCTCGATTGGGCGCCTGACGTCGTCCACGGTAACGATTGGCCTTGTGGCTTTGCGATGGTTGAGTTGCGCGCGCGGCGGAATCACGACGAGTTTTTTCGCGCTACGAAGACTCTGTTTTCGATTCACAACCTTGCGTACCAGGGCGCATTTGACCCGGCGGATTTGTGGTGGCTGGGTTTTGGCGAGAGTCCTGACAAGGACGACTTTTTGCTGAAAAGTATGGCGTCTGCGCTGAAGGCCGGGCTCATCGCTGCCGACGCGCTCTCAACAGTCAGCCGCCGGTACGCGCAGGAAATACAAACCTCGGAGCAAGGTGTGGGACTCGATTGGTTGCTGCGGGCGCGACGCGATCGGTTAGCCGGTATCACTAACGGAGTTGACTACGACCTTTGGAACCCGGAAACAGATCCGCACACCGCGGCTCATTTCAGCGCGGAAGACTTGTCAGGAAAGCGCGAGTGCAAGATAGATTTGCTGCGACGTTTTGATCTGCATGACGATCCAGACCGGCCGATCATCGCCATTATCTCGCGCCTCGTTTCACAGAAGGGCTACGATCTGATTCGCCAGCTCGCGCCTTCAATTTTGAACACTGGTTCGTATTTCATCGCGCTCGGGGCGGGCGCAAAGGAGTATGAAGACTTCCTGCAGCGGTGGCACGACAGTGCCCCCCGCCAGGTTGGAATTTACAAGGGCTACGCTGGTGAACCACTCGCGCACCAGATCGAGGCGGGTGCTGACATTTTCCTGATGCCGTCGCATTATGAACCGTGTGGTTTAAATCAAATGTACAGCATGCGGTACGGCACAGTTCCGGTGGTGCGAGCGACCGGCGGACTTGACGACACGGTCGAGCAATTCGACGCTTCCACTGGGAGCGGGAATGGGTTCAAATTTTACGAGTACAATGCAGGCGCTTTGCTTGAAAAAATACGCGAAGCACTTTACTTTTATGGTAAGCCGGACATGTGGCAAAAGATTCAATTGAACGGAATGGCGATGGATAATTCCTGGGACGCCGCCGCTCAAAAATATATCCAGCTTTATCAGGAAATTATCGAGTTGCCGTAGCAGGAGTCAGAACAGATTCAGGAGTCAGGAGTCAGAGGACACAAACGCGTTCGCACGTATCTTTGATTCTTGAATCACAATTTTAGCTCTGTGTTTCGTACGGTCTGACGCCTGTTTCTGACCTTTGACTCCTGACTCCTGACTCCTGACTCCTGACTCCTGTATTCTGACTTCTGACTTCTGACTTCTGACTTCTGACTTCTGTATTCTGTTTCAAGGAGGCTTCTAAATGAGTGAACTCGTGACAGAAGTTGACGATAGCAATTGGGACCGTGACGTGTTGCAGGCCGACAAACCTGTGCTGGTCGATTTCTGGGCCGCCTGGTGTGCACCGTGTCGAATGCTTGCGCCCACCGTTGATGCGGTTGCGGAAAAGTATGCGGCCAGCGCGCGCGTCGTAAAACTGAATGTCGATGACAATCCATCAGTTTCGCAGCGTTACGGCATCAAGGGGATTCCCACGTTGATCCTTTTCAAGGGCGGCAAAGAAGAAGAACGCGTGGTCGGCGCCACTTCGAAGGAAGCTATCTCACGCATGATTGACAAACACGTGGCAGGCGCCGCCACTGCCTAGTTTTTCTACTCGGCGCGGATTTTTGGGTATTCCAGGTCCGCGCCTGTTTTGTGTTTTGATAAAGCAGAAGCCAGAAAACAGAAGTCAGAATACAGAAAGAATTCCCTGCCCGACTTCTGACTCCTGACTCCTGACTCCTGACTTCTGACTCCTGACTTCTCATGTCCAAGAAAATCATCGTAGTCATCGGCGCCCAATGGGGAGATGAAGGCAAGGGCAAGATTGTCGACTTGCTCGCAGAGCATTTCGATATCGTCGCCCGTTACCAGGGCGGTCATAACGCCGGCCACTCCGTCCAGGTGGGTGACCAGTCGTTCGTTTTGCACTTACTTCCGTCCGGTATCGTGCATCGCGGAAAGACGTGCGTTCTCGGTAATGGGATGGTCATTGATCCGAAGGCGTTTTTTGAAGAGGCGGATCGACTGAGCGAACAAGGCATCGAAGTTTCGCCCGCGCGCGTCAAGATTAGTTCACGCGCGCATCTGATCTTTCCCTATCATCGCGCCCTCGATCACACGAGCGAAGAACGTCTGGGCAACGAAAAAGTTGGCACCACGCTGCGCGGCATTGGGCCGGCGTATGAAGATAAAGCGGGTCGGCGTGGAATTCGTACGGCTGATGCCCTTGTGCCTGAAGTTTTGCGCGCTCGTATCGATCGCAATCTTGAAGATGCCAATCGCATCATCGAGGCTTACGGTGGCGAGAAGTTGAATGCTGATGAGATCTACGACGAGATGCTTCATTTGACGGAGCGTCTCGGTCAATTCATCGGCGACACTACACACTTTCTCAACGTCGCCGCCTCTGAAGGTCGTTCTATACTTCTCGAAGGCGCGCAAGCGACTCTGCTCGACGTCGATCACGGAACGTATCCGTTCGTCACATCATCAAGCACAACTGCGGGCGGCGCGATTGTAGGTTCAGGGTTGGCGCCTAACCGTTTGACTGGTGTGCTTGGAATTGTAAGGACGTACACGACGCGCGTCGGCGAAGGTCCATTTCCCGACGGAGATGTTGAAGGGTGAAGCCGAGCTGGGCCAATTAATTCGCGAACGTGGGCGCGAGTATGGAGCGTCGACTGGACGACCGCGACGTTGTGGTTGGTTTGACGCCTTCGCAACTCGCTATGCGGCTGAGATCAACGGATTTACTTCGGTGGCACTAACGAAGTTGGACGTGCTCGATACGCTCGAAGAAATTAAGGTGTGCGTCGGTTATAAACTCAACGGCCGCGAGCTCGATTCTCTTCCGGCCGTTTCGCAGGATCTGCGAATGGTTGAACCGATCTACGAGACACTTCCCGGCTGGAATACCAGCACGGTCGGAACCACGGAGCTTGATTCCCTTCCCGCAAATGCGCGGCGTTACGTTGAGTTTCTGTCCGAGAAGATCGGTGTGCAGATTGGATTGATCTCGACCGGCCCCGAACGATCACAAACGATCGTTGTGCGCGATTCGGCTGTGGCGAGTTGGTTGAACGACTAGTTCAAAGGTTGAACGACTAGTCCAAAGGTTGAACGACTAGTCCAAAGTCCAAGGTCCAAGGCCCAAGGTTAGTTTGCGATTGATAATATTTAGACGGTCTACGGTCGTCCGTCGACCGTCTAACCTTGGACTTTGGACATTGGACTTTTGCGTCAGTTAGAATGCAACGACTCAAGTTACGACATGTGGGCCGATAGCTCAGTCGGTAGAGCAACTGGCTTTTAACCAGTGGGTCGCAGGTTCGAGTCCTGCTCGGCTCAATTCCAATTTGTAGAAACGCATTTACCTCAATGTTCTGTGGAGGACATTTAGAAATGGGCAACACCCAACGCGACGAAGCACAGCAACAGAATGAGAGTCAGGACATAACTGAGGGTGACCGATTCGTAGCCGAAGACCATGATGGCAGTCAGTTTACGATTAACAAAACCACTGACGATAGCTATCCATCGGGCTCAACATATATTTCGAGAACCAGTTCAGACGGGGGAAAAAGACCCAACTATGATTGTTTCACCGGAAGGCGAAATTCTGAACGAAGCAGACGACTAATCTAAGCTGCGAATACCACCTGAAACCAATCAAGACCGCTCGAAAGGGCGGTTTTTCTGTTGTACTTAAGTGGTTGGTCAGGGGATCCACCACGAGACATTCGCCGGTGAACCAACCATGTGATTCCATTTTAGTTTTGTGGGTCTTCTGGCACGGGTAAGCAAACTCGAGCCCGATGATGAGTTCAACAGCACAGGCAATGCACTCAATATTGGCTGTGAAAACCTTACTTTCGCTTGACGCTTATCACTAAACCGATCTTCATCTGGTGATCAACCAGCTTGAAGGACGGCGGCTTTTCTCCGTACTGATAGCCAATGAATGGGCCGAAAAACTCGTGGACTTTGAAAATGAGTTTGGCATCTACCCAGTCGCGCGGATTTGTACCAAACGTCACTGCCTTAAGACTGCCATCATCCTCTTCTTCAAAGCTCACTTCTCGCTTGAGAGGCCAGCGCCTTTCATAAGTTACTGCAAGACTGAGCGCGGCGTGCTTGTTGATTTTCTTGAAGGGAAACCTGAGATTTAGTGACGAGCCCGCCACCACTCGCGCGAGACCTCCGCCATCGGCAGCCGGGACCGGACTCTTAAGGTTTTTACCAAGCTCGGTTCCGATAAACGGTCGAATATAGAAGAGGACCTTCTCCGCACGTCGATCCTGCCAAGGTCTGAAGGCCGCCGTGAAACGGCTACCCCAAGTCAGATTAACGTTGTCGAAATCGCGCTCGGCTTCAAATTGTCCATCGTTTTTCCAAAAAATGGCCTGAATTCTGCCCTTAGTTCCCATCACCAGTGACTCTAATCCACCGCCGAACTTCAACGTGTCCGGGTCGGCCTTAGGATCGCTACTAAGAATTGTGTCGAAGAAAGGCGCGAGTTCGTGTGAGGTGCCCCAGAAGTCGAGATGCTTGACGGGTTGTTCAATCTTGATGTCAGCCGTACCAGTGAAGTCGGTGCCGCTGGCACGCGCCAGCTCGCCGCTAATGTAGATGTTTGATTCCTCGCGGTCTTCAGTAACCTCGTATTTACTTTCAGCGGAACCGCTCGCACTCTCTTCCTCCGCTTTAACCGGCAAAAGCGCCAATAATGTGTTCTTAACGGGCTTACCTTCGACGGTTTGTCGTTCTAATTGGACGTGATATCGGTTCGTTATCTGTACGTAGTCGCCTGACTGATCTACTTCGAGAGCCAATGGCTGTTTCACGCTAAGTTCAACCAGATTAGGCCGACGGTTCGGATTGCCGCCCGGAAACAGAATTTTGGGCGAGCAAACAGCGTCGGCACAAACCTCCAGATATTTCTTTTCGACCGTATCAAGAATCGAGTAGTTCGAAGCCAGTTTGGCCGCACCCTGATCTTCTTTTTCTAAGGGCGTTTCGAATTTGATCTTAATCACTATAAAGTTGCCCTGTTTCCTGACCGTGTTGACCGAGACTGATTGGTTGGCCTGTGCGTTGGCGGCGCCACAACCTACAACGAGGAACACGAAGAGAAATCCGACTTGTAACCAGGTGTTGCGTGGGGTGAGCATAGGTACTCCTTTGACTCTGTTACTTCGATTTTGATTTCTTGGTCTTGGTTTTCGACTTGGCAGGCGTGGCCTTGGAGTGAATTTTGTTAGCCACATCATCAACCGTCGATTCGGGATTGATCGAAGCGAGGTCACTTGTCTTCATTGCGTAGCCTTCCGCTTTCACGCCCTCGTCGCCGTGAACGATTTCTCTGCGTAACGCTTTGATGCTGAAAGCATCGGGAAGACCGACAGTGTTGAGCACATCGTCAAGTTCAGATTCTTGTCCGCCGACCTTGTCGATGCACCTAATAGCAACTCCCTGCGCCTGCTCGAGGGGCATTTTCTGGTTTGCCATTTGTCTCCTTTCAAAGCTGAGCATTAATCAGTCTCCGAACTCAATGCTCAACGCGTCTAACAATGATGTTCGAAACACGCAAAACATTTCTTGATCCGTACTTCAAAAGATGAGTGCGAAAAACATTGAGTTCTTGCGCCCTTTCGAATAGAGCCCACAAGCGGGTTCAATCCATCGATGGCAGTTTGTGGAATTGAAAAAAATACACCAAATAAAAGCGGAACGCGAAAATCAGTGCCCTCCATTTCGAACCAGTTGTGTTTCCCCTTACCGAGAATCTTTTTCTCAACAGTGTTAGAGGCGGTGAGCAGCAGGGGTTCGGTGAGATCCAGATGTAGTTCTCGTACTTGAATATGAAACAACGCCGGTATGAAATCTGACTGTGGCAAATCTCTGATGTGGACACCGGCAAACCGCTATGAATCGGTTTAACCGCTCTTTCAACCAGTGGGTCGCAGGTTCGAGTCCTGCTCGGCTCACCACTTTTTCTAATCGAAAGCGCGTGATGCGGTTGGTTGCGAAACCAGCCGCATTTCGTTTGTGGCAAATTTGTGGCAATCCTCCGCGCGATAATTTGCCAACTGCGCTATTGCGGCGCGCTTGCCTTCATCGGTTGCATGTGTGTACCGCCGAGTTGTTAGGATCGATTGATCGCCCATCAATTCGGCGATCTTCACGATGTCCACACCCGCGTCGGCAAGTCGCTCCCAAACGTGTGACGCAATC
This sequence comes from Pyrinomonadaceae bacterium, assembly GCA_963730985.1. Classification (GTDB taxonomy): domain Bacteria; phylum Acidobacteriota; class Blastocatellia; order Pyrinomonadales; family Pyrinomonadaceae; genus PSRF01. Next base: position 63,373 of record CAVSTX010000004.1, on the reverse strand, counting down.
ATGAAGGGTTAGATTTGTGTGTGACAAGCCAGGGAAACACAACTAAACTCCAAGCAACTCGCGGTGCATAATTATTCACTGGACGGTCAATAATAACGGGACGTATGAGCACCCAGCGGAACACACGGAGACTAAAGGTTTAAGACTTAAGATCCGTTAGGGACAACCCGTGCGGCTTCGATTTCTGGCCGCGATAACAAACCCTTGACACTCTTGCTTTCACGGAAACGTTTTTGCTCGTTTCTGCATATCCGGTAGAGGCACTCACACTGTGAACCCGTCTGCGAAAGGGTAAAATTGCATGCTCAGACGACCCACCGAAAATGGCATTACTCAAGCTGCTCGACGTCCACTCAAAATTTTTGCTTCTGATCCTCTGCTTGGCAGAACATTCGGCAATCGGGCGCGCATCGACATCGTCAACGAGCCTTTGCAGGCGGGTCCCGTTGGATCACGACTCGAAGTTATTGATTACGACGGCGCGCAGGATTGCTTCTACTCGCCTGTCAATCTCGATCTGCCCGCGATTCTGATGCAGGGGGCCAGATCCTTCCGAATCAGATCCACGCTTCCATCAGCAGATGGTTTACGCGGTGGCGCAAAAAACGCTTGAGAACTTCGACCGTGCGCTGGGCCGGGTCTTGCGCCTTGGTTCTCATAGTCGAAAACGGAATACCAACTATCCACGATTGCGTCTCTTTCCTCATGCTTTCTACGGCGCAAATGCTTTCTACAGCACGAGCCTCAATGCAATTCTATTTGGTTACTTCAAGGCTGATGCGGCAGATGTTGGCGCAAATCTTCCAGGTCAAACTGTTTTCACTTGTCTCTCACACGACGTGATCACACATGAAATGACCCACGCCATCGTCGATCGATTGAGGCCACTTTTTCTTGAACCATCGAATATCGACGTTCTCGCATTTCATGAAGGCTTTGCCGACATTGTTGCACTCTTTCAGCACTTTTCCTTCCACGACATTTTGCGTGATCAGATTCAGCGAACGCGCCTCGACGTTCGCACTTCAAGTCCCTTGGTCCAATTAGCGCGTCAGTTTGGTTTTGCGACAGGCGGTGGCAAAGCACTTCGTTCTGCGCTGGATGAGCCAAACACCAAACTCAACGATTCCGTCAGTGAACCACACGACCGCGGTTCAATCCTTGTGGCCGCCGTCTTTGATGGGTTTTCAAAAACCTACCAAAGACGAATTACCGATCTGGTTCGTATTTCCACCGGAGGCACAGGCACGCTGCCACCGGGCGATTTACATCCCGACCTCGTCAATCGCATCGCAACTGAAGCTGCGCGTACTGCACAAAGAGTCCTTGATATGTGCATTAGGGCGTTTGACTACATGCCGCCCGTTGACGTCACGTTTGGAGATTTTCTGCGCGCTATGATTACCGCGGACTTCGAGTTAGTACCAGACGATGAGTTCAATTTACGCGACGCAATGATTGAAGCCTTTCGGTTGCGTGGCATCTATCCGGAGGGTGTCAACTCGCTGGCCGAAGAATCCCTGTTGTGGGACAACGTCGAAGCCAAACTGCCAGTGTTCGGTGGCGACGTGCCGACGCTACTCGAGCAGGTCTTCTTTAACGCTGTGCGTTCGTTTGATACCGGTTGGCAGGATCCTACTTATCAGCCAGATACCTTCGATCCCACAAAACAATCTGTAACCGAGGAGGAAGGCGAAGAGATAGAACTCGATGTAAACGCAGAATTAGCCAGCGCTCTACATCGGTATGCGATAGCAAATAAAGATCAACTGGGCCTAAATGGTGACTTGAAGGTTCAGGTACGCGGCTTTCATCCCGTATTTCGCGTTGCGCCCAACGGGAGGTTGCTGGTTGAGCTGGTCGTACAGTACGCGCAAGTTGATAACAGTGTGAAAGAACAGCTCGGAGGGATCCCGTTCCGGGGTGGATGCACGCTGATTGCTTCTTCAAACGGGAAAGTTCGTTACCTTATCTCGAAACCTATGCGAAAAGCTGGTGGTGATCCCAGCCGTAGCTCAAAGGGTGAAGCTCGATTCGCACGTCAGCGGGATTACGTAAAGATGTGTGATCTGCGAAACGCGCTTACGCCCTACTACGACCCGGGAGAATACCCACAGCGCATGCTTGAACTGATGAACTTCGCGAACCTACACGGAGGCTAAGTGATATGGCCAACAAAGAAGTCCGAATTCGGATGTATAACGTCGGCTTCGGAGACGCCTTTCTCGTGCTCATACCCGCCAATGGCAAGCAACGACGAGTCTTGTTTGACTGCGGTTCGATACAAGCTGCAAAGGATGTTCCGATGGCTAGTATCGTCGATCGCATTATTGAAGACGTAACTGACGAAGATGGCGTGCCTAGAATCGACGTCGTAGTTGCCACTCATCGTCACAAAGACCATGTCTCCGGTTTTGGTAACGCGAAATGGAATAGCGTTGAGGTCAAGGAAGTGTGGATGCCCTGGACGGAAGATCCCACGGATGAGGAGGGAAGAAAGATACGCGACATCCAAAGCAGTCTAGCATTGGCCCTCAATACATCGTTGGCCAAGCCCGCAGTCAGACTTAGCGCCAGGGAGCTAAGCGAAAGAGATCGCTCTCTCGAGATAGTAGGCAATGCACTGATGCTTACAAACGAGAAGGAGATGAAAACCCTGCATAGTGGATTCAGTGGAGATCCAGAGCGACGGTTTTTGCCGACAAAAACAGACGGACGGTTATTGAAAACCGATGTATTACCAGGCGTAAAAATTCACGTACTGGGTCCTTCGCGAGAACGCGACGTTATCCGAGATATGGATCCGCCTAAGGGCAAGAGCTTTTTGCGGATGCGTGCTTCGCTTGATGTCGATACCAGTTTGCCGCCGGCGCCATTCGCTGCTGAGTTTCGTTACAACGATTACGCGGGTGCCGGCACGTTTCTCCCGACAGACCGAGACGGAATTAAGCGAGCAGGTTCAATGTCAGATCTTGCGATTGCTGTAGCACTCGACAAAGCAGTTAATGGGACGAGTTTGATGTTGATCTTAGAAGTAGCAGGTACGTTTTTCCTGTTTCCGGGAGATGCCCAGTGGGGGACATGGAATGCCGCGATGCAAGACCCGGAATGGCAACAAATGCTGAAGAATGTGGCGTTCTATAAGGTTGGGCATCACGGGAGTCACAATGCAACACCGGTGGATTTTGTCAACGACATGATGCCTGATGGAATTTGCGCAATGGCTTCCACGTTAACGCGCCCCGTGTGGCCCGACATCCCCAGGATCCCATTGTTGGATCGGCTTGCTTCGAAGAACGTCAACGTTGCACGCAGCGACCAACCTACCCAGGTTGGAAATACGTTTGTGCTGGAGGAAGGTGTCATTGAGACACGTATATCATTGTGAGGAAGTGTTCAGATGGGGATAGTCGTGTTCGAACCGCGTCGTAATATTTATTAAGGACGAGACATTTCGAAGACTACTCATGCTCTGTGACGTGAATACCGGCAAACAGGTATGAATAGTTGTTACTAGATGTACTCCGAAGCGGCTGCAACCTGTGTAAAATGTTATTAAATCGTAAGAGCCGTAACTGGATAGAGTCGGGTTGACCGCTCTTTTAACCAGTGGTTCGCAGGTTCGAGTCCTGCTCGGCTCACCACTAAAACTGATAGTAAGCGGCAGGTTGCAACACCTGCCGCTTTTTGTTTTTCAGTATCGTTTGAGGATGTGCCTTCAGGATTCCTGTCAGATCTTGCTCGCCTTGGTTTCTTTAACAACAGATCTGGGTACGGGATGCTCATTTCATCTGCGCATTGAATGGACTTCGCATGGTCGATTCAGGTTTGAAGTTGCAACAGGATGGTATGCGTCGCACGCGCGCCCCATCGGGGCGGGATGTTTATAGCCTAATAAGATTCTGTTCTCTCGTCGCTTCGTAGGAGCGCAACGTGTGCCGGCGGGGCAGTTCCTCTGACACGTTTCGCTCCTATGGAGCGAGGATCCTAGGTTTGCATCAAGCTATAGACATTTTCGCTACGCTGGAGCGAAAATCGGGTTCATCACTGTTGCACTTCCAAGTTGAATTCGCGCTACCTGGCTCACCACTTCCATTTTTCAATTTCGCCGCGCGTAGCGCGGTCGAGTCAAAGCGCCGTAGGTGCGTAATGAAGATAGCCCAGGGCAACGCCCTGGGATCATCGCCGCGCAGAAACTAATCGCCGACCCTCGATGGGTCGGCGAAACCGTTTTAGCGCTTAATTTTGTAACGCAGACTGTTAGTTTGCGATGAATGATGAATCGCATTCAGCGCGGACGCAAACTAACAGTTTGCGTTACAAGAACCTAACCAGGGCACTACTCGCGCTCCGGCTGAATTAGTTGTTTAGTGTGACCATTCGTTCGAAGACAATCATTACATAAAACAAATGGATCATCTTGTTCCCTTAGCGATAACTATTCCTAAAAGCAAAGCAATCCCAGCGACGGCTGCAACGACTCCCACCCCTTTGGCAACGTTAATCCCGACTTTAGCTGCGGTTGAACGGTTGGTGCCTTTGAGTTCTCTGACTTGTGAATAAGCGACTGTCGTAGCTGTCCCAGACTTTGAATCTATTACGCTAAAGTCATCTTCACCAGCTTGCTGAATATAACCCTTCAGCTTTCGGCCATCCTGTAACTTGACCTCGACGCGCGCGTCTTCACCGACTCCCAGCTTGCGGACATTTTCTTTGACCTTTTCAATGTTGCGAGCCTGATCATCCTGTGAGTCTAGCATAAGCAGAACTAACCGCCACCGCGTTAATCAGCAAACCTGTAAGCACCAATGACAAAACTTTCTTGAGCATACGTTCTCCGTCTAAAAAATTAGAATGTTCGAGCCAGCGGGAGCAACCCGCGCACCACGACTCAACACCTTGCAAACTAAGCCTAAGCTAGAAAAATGACTTTCAAATAGCCGATGTTAATGCGTCACTGGAAAGATATTCATTGCACCCAAGGATAGCGGCGACGTCAGAGGTGATAACCAGGCGGCGATGAAAAGCAAGGATGAAGGATGAAACTCGCAGCGCGATGCAGTTTCTATTTCATCCTTCCGTCTTCATCCTTCTTCCTTGCTTTCGTTAGCCCTTGCTAGCGGTAGCCTCTGCATTAATCAGCATTTTCTCAAGTGAGACTTTTGGGGCCACTGTGGATCTGCCGGTCGCACTCGGCGAGTTAAGCCGCGCGCGGCTCCCGCCTGGAGTAGCCAGTGCGGCCGGAAAGGAATTTGAAGAACACTCGCTGCGATGCCTTTAAGAATGCTTCGTCGACGCATTACTTTGCACAAATCACTTGAAGGAGTATGGGATCAACCCTGGGTTGCGTCTGTTTTGACGCGCGGGGTCGATCATTCGAACGTAGCGCAGCTTACGAAGATTATTTGGTTTGAGCAATAGCGCTACGAATTACGCGAAATGACACGAAGAATCGCTATGGCCGTATGAAGTGCCTTGCGTGTATCATCCCCACCTCAGCGCTTTAAAACCACGTCACGCGGTGTAAATAATCCGATCATGATCAAAATAATCCTCAAAGCTTTCCTGTTGATGACTCTTACCCTCGCGGCCGGGTTGTCGACGATCGGTCACGCACAACAGTCAACACCTTCTTTAACTGGCGAGTGGGTGGGTAACAGCGAGCCGCAAGGCAGGTCCGAGTTTTTGCGTCTGAGTCTTACGGAGAATGCAGGAGAGATGGTGAGCCCGCTGAAAGCGAAATTGTCATTAGTTCGACTCGAAGGTTCTCGCGTCCGGTTGGAGTTGAGCTCGCTTAAACTCGTCATGACGGGAACTCTCACAGGCGATGAAATCGAAGGTGAGGGCGAGGTGCCGGGCATCAAAGCTAAGTTTCACCTGACACGGACCAGGAAAGTTAGGCCGGAGATTTTGGCGCGCTATGTCGGCGCGTATCGCTTTCGCAACGGCGACTACATAGTGATCGATAGATTTCCCAACACTCAAGACACGCTGTGGGTGACCGACGTGAAGTCCGGCCAGGCCCGCACGATCTTTCCACGATCGGAAACTAAATTCACCGGCGGACCTGCACTGTATGTGGCTTCTCCAACAAGGCAAACACTTACATTTCGCGACAATGGAGTTCACGTAGTTGATTTGGATCGGAAAGATCGCCAGTCCGGAGCATTCGCCGTGCGAAGTAACATCCGCCAGGAAGAAGTCACTTTCAAAAACGGTGATGTCACGCTTGCGGGTACGCTGTTGCTCCCCGTAGCGAAAGGGAAAGGGGGAAAGGGGGGAAAGCGTCCCGCCCTCGTGTTTGTCCATGGCAGTGGCGCGCAATCGCGCGAAATGTATTGGGGCCTCGGATACCTCTACGCCGCACGCGGGTTTGCCGTCCTCGCTTATGACAAGCGAGGCGTCGGCAAATCGACTGGCAACTGGCGCGAGGCTAGCTTTCAAGACCTCGCGGATGACGCGGTCGCGGGAGCCAAATTTCTACAGGCTCGAACGGACATTGCAGCAAATCAGATCGGCTTCTGGGGTCAAAGTCAGGGCGGGTGGATTGCTCCCCTCGCCGCTTCACGTTTTCCCGAGGCCGCTTTCGCAGTCGCTTTGTCAGGCGGCGGCCTGTCACCAGCTGACACGGAGTTGTTTGATACCGAGTTCGAGTTAATTAAAGCCGGCTATACCGCGGAGGAAGTGAAGGAAGCGCTCGCGTTTCAAAAGCTGAAGAACGAGATCATTGGGTTACCTTCTTCACCTTCTTCACCTTCTTCACCTTCTGCAAACGACAAGTGGGATGAGTACAGCAAAGCTCGAGCCATAGCCAAAGACAAAAAATGGTTTCGCCACCGGGGCATAGATGTTTATGGGGCGGAGAAACGCGACGATCCCTTCTGGACTCACATGCGACGCTCTTATGTCTACGATCCGGCGCCAACGTTGCGCGCTTCCCCCGCTCCCCTGCTGGCGATATTCGGCGAGCTTGACTCGCCGAAAGGGGTTAAAGCGAATGTGAGTGCGATCAAACAAATCCTGGATCAGGCGGGACGCAAAGATTACATCGTTAGGGTTTACCCAAACGGAAGCCACAATCTTATGGAGGTTCCACCAGACAATCCGAACGAGTGGGTCCGCCTCAAACGGTTCCCACCGGGTTTCTTCGAAACGATGGTCGACTGGACCACAGCGCAGGTTCGCCGGCGTCCGCGACAGGCATCAAGGCAGTCTAATGACGGCCCCGAACCGGCGGACGGTACAGGGCGCGAGGTGTTAGCGCGCCTGAGGAAGATCGAATTGAAGGCTTACACAGACAATCTCGCAGACGGATCAGTGCTGGTTTCCGACGTCATCCGTTTTGAAGTTGTCGAGCCCAAAGAGCTCATGCACAACACGGTAACCGCTTATTATCAAGGCGCTCCCAACGTCCAGGGGAGGCGTTTGCAGGTCGGCGATCTCGTCCGCTTCGAACTTCCTTCCGGACCGCAACGTCACGGCATTCTCCTGTGGGACCTCAAAGGCTTACGCTTCCGGGAATAATGCTTTCCGGCATGCGAACCTGCGAAGCAGGTGACAGCGTAAAGCCTGGGGTGGAGCGAAGCGGAACCCCAGGAACCGATCGAGTAAAACGAAAGATGAGTGATGAGACAAACAAGCCGCGTTGGGGTATCGCGCCTTTTTTCCCCGTAACCGATGTGGTCGCGACCGCCAATTACTATCGCGACCAGTTGGGCTTCCACTACGAGCGCTTCTGGAATGACCCGCCTACGTTCTGCATGGTGAAACGCAATAGCATCGTCATCATGCTGGCCCAGCTCGAAGCGCCGGGCGCCATGCGGCCCAATCGCATGGTTGATCCGGAGGGCAGCGCGTGGGACGCGTATATTTGGATCGACAACGCTGACGCGCTCTACGCTGAGTTCAAGTCGAAGGGCGTCAAGATCGCGCGCGAGATTTGCGACCAGATTTACGGCTGCCGCGACTTCGACGTGGAAGACTGCAACGGCTATCGCCTGTGTTTCGGCCAGGACCTCGAAGGGTGACGCGACCCTTGAATTTAACGCTGAAAGCGTTCGCTAATTAAGGTTGACGCGACCCTTGAATTTAACGCTGAGAGCGTTCGCTAATTAAGGTTGACGCGACCCTTGAATTTAACGCTGAAAGCGTTCGCTAATTTCAGCCCAGGGTTGCGTTTTCGCAACCCTGGGAATTACGCGTCCATTAAAGAGACGCAAACCCTGAAAGGGTTACGTCGCAGCACTTCCACCCCGCCCGGGGACCCCGGCCTGGGCTGGAATTCGCCAACGCCTTCGGCGTTCAGTTCAAACTGCACCGTACTTGTACGAGGACTCCTGTTGAGAAACGTAATGTCAACTTTTGAACTAACGAAAAAATACTACGCTCAATCGCGCCGCTTCAGTGACGTTCTAAAAATCGGTTTGCTGGCATTTTGTTTCCTTTTCTTGCCAGCGCAAGCAGTTATTGCGCAAGACAGACTCTCACCAAATCAGACCATCGCCAGAACGATCGAGCCCGGCAAGACTGACCTCTTCTCAATTCCCCTGAAGGACGGTGACTATTTCAACGTCTCGATTGGCTATAAGGGTAAGATTAACTTCTTCCTTCTGAACCCTGACGGAACGATTGCTCGCCGCCTGGTGGGAACATCCGGTGAGGGAAAACCGTCGTTTCCCTTCGCCGCCGAAGGCGCCGGCTCGTATTCGTTCAAGATTGAGAATCCGGGCGAGCAATCAGCCAACTATGAATTGGCCATCGGTGAAGTGATCTCGCTCGACGAGCGACTCAAACCAGAGCCCTGGAGCGATCCTTATCCGAGCAAGCGCATTCAGACACTCCGCAATCAGATTGCCGCAGGTCAGACAAACACAGAGAGCTTTTGGAAACAGGTAGCAGCAGAGGGCACTCCGCTCACAGAACCGTTTGGTTCAGACGGCAAATATCAACTGGTGACATTCCTGTGGCGAGGTAAGCACGACACGAGAAATGTCTTCGTCAGAGGTTCTTTTCTCGGATTTTTCGTTGGTCCGCCGGCCGATTATTCCATGCATCAAATTCCTAATTCGGACGTTTGGTATTTGACGTTGAAACTCCCCAGCGGCGCTCGGTTTACCTACCAACTGTCGCCGAACGATCCGTTGACGTTTGATGGTCCTCGCGCCGCACAGCGCGCGGCCACCAGACAAGTCGGATCCGCTCAGTCGTCATCCAGATTCAGCTTGTCCGCCAGATACCAGCAAGTTCAACTGTAGTAGCGTGGCGGAGTTGCCCGGAGCTGCGCCGCAACCATGGCTGGTCGCCAAACCTGGGATACCGCAAGGACGCGTCGAGAAACAAACCATCAAGAGCGCCATTCAGAAAATTGATCGTCCCTTTTCCGTTTACACGCCGGCCAATTACAAAGCAGATGGTCCACCCAATGCGCTTTTGATTATCTTCGACGGAGAAGACCTGGCATCTGATGAGTTTCGGCTGCCGACGTTGAACAATCTCATTGCTGCTTCCAGGATTCCCCCGACGGTAGCGGTATTTGTTGATAATGTTCCTCGCCGGCGTCTGGTAGATCTCGTCGCAAATCCGGAGTTCGCCGATTTTATGGCAAGGGAGCTTGTGCCCTGGGTTCGATCGCATTACAACGTCACAAAGGATGCGAAGCAAACCGTTATCACTGGCTATAGCGCCGGTGGACTCGCAGCGCCATATGTTGCCCTGCGTCACCCCAAGGTCTTTGGCAACGTGCTGAGCCTATCCGGTGCCTTTTGGTGGTCGTTTGAGCATAACGGTGGAGTATGCGGTCCGCGCTGTCCTGACTCGGGAGGAACTGGCGGAGAAAATTCCAGGGACGCAACCACCGAAGGCAATTTCCTGGTTAAGGAATTCCTCGCGAGTCCGAAGCTCCCGTTGCGTTTCTATTTTTCGGCCGGAACATTTGAAATGGACAGGGATGGCGGTGGTGGTGGCATTCTGGAAAGCACGCGTCACTTGCGTGATGTGTTACTGGCAAAAGGCTATCAGGTTCACTATCAGCAGTTTGTCGGAGGCCACGACGGTTTAAGTTGGCGTGGCGGGCTCGCCGACGGCCTGATCACTCTGCTGGGAGTTCATTAGGGTCAGGAGTTCTGTCTATTTCCTATTTCCCCTTTCCCCTTTCCCCTTTCACTTTCCCCTTTCCCCATTTACCATTCACCAAAATGCGACCCCTTCGATATTCCATCAACGTCACATTGGACGGGTGCTGCGATCATCGTGCAATTCCCGCGGACGAAGAGCTGCATCGTCACGCCGTGGAAAACCTCGACCAGGCCGATGCTCTCCTTTTTGGCCGGGTGACTTACGAAATGATGGAGGCAGCGTTTCGGCCGCCGGCACCGGCGGGAGCGAGGCCTGATTGGATGGAACCCTTCGCCCGGACGATCGACGCGGCTAAGAAGTACGTCGTGTCGAGCACCCTGGACCAGGTCGATTGGAACGCGGAACTCGTGCGCGGGGATCTGGCGAAAGCCGTTGAGCAGCTCAAGCGGGAGCCGGGTAAGGGACTGTTCACGGGAGGCGTGAAGCTCCCGCTCAGTCGTTGGCGGAGCTGGGATTGATTGATGAGTACGAGTTCGTGGTGCACCCCAGGCTCGTCGGGCCATGGGCCAACGTTGTTCGCGGGCCTATCGAAGCATATCGACTTGAAACTTGTGGGCCGGCTGGAGTTCGGCTCGGGAGCGGTGGCGATGCGGTATGAACCGAGAAGGTAGCCATCGGGCTTGTTAGCCGCTGGAGTTCGGCCGGGGCGGTGGCGATGCGGTATGAACCGAGAACGTAGGCATGGGGCTTCTTAGCCGGACTTCCACTATTCACCATTACCATTACGATTCACAAATTTTAGCGCTTCTCACTTGTCACCTGTCGCCTCGCGCGTCCATTCACCATTCACGATTTACCATTTACCGAATTTGTCCGCGGCAAACGGTTCCCACCGGCCTTCTTCGAAAGGATCGTCGACTAGACGACAACACAGCTTCGCCGGCGTGCATCAGCGAACCAGTTCTTAAACCCGCGGAGCGGGTGACAGCGTAAAGCCTGGGGTGGAGCGCAGCGGAACCCCAGGACCAGCACCCCATGCAAAAACATTTGCAAAGCCCGCGGAGCGGGCGACAGAGGTTGAGGTGCAGACTTGCTGACGATATCCAAATAATATTCGGTCAACATGTCTGACTCGTATACCAACCTGCTCTACCACATTGTTTTTTCTACGAAGGATCGACGTCCACTCATCACATCAGAGATCGAACCACAGCTTTATGATTACATTGGCGGTATCATCCGGGGACTTGGAGGCATCTGTTTAGAACTCAACGGCACCGAAGATCATGTCCACCTGTTAGCGAAGCTTCGACCAGACCGCGCTTTGTCAGACATTCTGCGAGAGCTCAAAGCTAATGCGACAGGATGGATGCATGAGGTATTCCCTGAACTCAAAGACTTTTTATGGCAACGAGGGTATGGCGCGTTCACGGTTAGTCATTCACACGTAGAGCAAGTGAGCCGGTACATTCGACGACAGAAAGAGCATCACACGAAGATCTCTTTTCGAGACGAATTCATACAATTCTTGAAGGCCAATGGTATTGAATACGACGAACGGTATGTTTGACGTATCATCTGTCGCCCGCTCCGCGGGCTTTGCATTGTCGTCGCCTCGTGGTTCCTGGGGTTCCGCTGCGCTCCACCCCAGGGCGGGGTCCCCAGCCGAGCATCTCGGCTGGGGTGCGAGACTTTACGCTGTCGCCGCGCTCCGCGGGCTAAGACAAATCCAACCGATGAACTTGGTCTTTCAAGTCCTCAATTCCCAGACGGTTGACAAAAATCTCTATTTGAGTAGAAGTTAATCCTGATGTTGCGACCGCATGCTTCACGCCCACTCCTGTTTGTCGTTCTCGTATTCATACTCTGCGCCGCGCACACGACTGTCATTGCTGAGACATGGGAACCCGTTTCGACAGGGTTTGCAACAGACATCGCGATCTCGACGTCGGGTGGCAACACCTCTGTTGAGGTGAAGTTGACATGCCCTAATACCGGTTACCGGGTTACAGACTGGGGAAGCGTATTGAGGACAGACAACGAGTTTTCCGTTGACGCTAAGGTCGAGCGCTGGACAGGCGTATCCGCGCAGATGATCATCACGATCACCCACGTGTATCCGCTGGGCGCGCTTGCCCCCGGAACGTACTCATTCGCGGTCAAGGTTCACGGCTCGGTTGTCAAAACACAGCAGTTCACAGTCGGGGCTGCCGCGGCGTCCCTTCCCAGGCTGGTAACTGAGACAGCAAACGCGCGGCGATCAGCCAATCTTTACCGCGAAGGGGGACTCGGTCTTTCAAGTCCTCAATTCCCCGACAGTTGACAAAAATCTCTATTGAGTAGAAGTTAATCCTGATGTTGCGACCGAATGCTTCACGCCCACTCCTGTTTGTCGTTCTCGTATTCATCCTCTGCGCCGCCCACACGACTGTCATTGCTGAGACATGGGAACCCGTTTCGACAGGGTTTGCAACAGACATCGCGATCTCGACGTCGGGTGGCAACACCTCTGCTGAGGTGAAGTTGACATGCCCTAATACCGGTTACCGGGTTACAGACTGGGGAAGCGTATTGAGGACAGACAACGAGTTTTCCGTTGACGCTAAGGTCGAGCGCTGGACAGGCCCATCCGCGCAAATGATCATCACGATCACCCACGTGTATGCACTGGGCGCGCTTGCCCCCGGAACGTACTCATTCGCGGTCAAGGTTCACGGCTCGGTTGTCAAAACACAGCAGTTCACAGTCGGGGCTGCCGCGCCGGCCGTTCCCAGGCTGGTAACTGAGCAGAACACGGAACGTGCCCTGGCCTTGGAATCAGTGACGTTTTTGCGCTTACCTTCTTTTTCCGTCGGGAGACACCGATTTAGTTCGGACACTGCCACTCGAGTGATGCTCTTCGCTACTGATCTGGAGTTAGGCCAGGGTGAAAGTCCTTCAACTATCACGGCTCAGGCCGAAGACTCTCTACAAAGAACGTTTCCATTGACGGTTGAATATGTCGGGAAAGTTCCGAATAACGACTGGCTCACACAGGTGATCGTCAAAGTACCTGTCGACATTGAGAGCACGGAGAACATTTGGATAAGCATCCACGTCGGGAGCCTGGTCAGCAATAAAGTACTCGTCTCCATCAAACCGCCCACCAACTGAGAAGCCCGATGAGCTTGGCTGGAAAGACATTTCGGGCGATCGCGAATTCCAGCAATGGAACCATCAGCACGGATACGACCATGACGTTTGTCTCCGAAGATGAACGAGGCATCCTCGGTGTGTACGCCGGTGGCACGATCAGCACCGGACAAGTGGTCGCTCGCAGGAAGGACGATTGCACCGTTGAGATGCTCTACCAGTGCATTACCGTCTCCCACGAGCTGAAGGCCGGTCGAGCACTAGCGCGCTTCAGCCATACGCCTGAAAAGACACTCTGCATGCACTTGGATTGGCAATGGCTCACGGGTGACCAAAGCGGAGGCGTCTCCGAATGGATGCTTGAAGCCTCTTGAACGAGCCGTCCGTGAGCCACCTAACAACGGCTGCAGCGGAGGCCCTTGCGTTAACTGTTCTTTGAAACCTGCCTCACACCGTTAAGTCGTTCTCGGATTTTTCCTCTATTCACCATTCCCCATTTACCATTCACCAGCTATGCCGCACCAAACGCTTCCCACCGGGTTTCTTCGAAAGGATGGTTGATTGGACGACAACACTACTTCGTCGGCGTGCATCAGCGAACCAGTTCTTAAACCCGCGGAGCGGGTGACAGCGTAAAGTCTCGCACCCCAGCCGAGATGCTCGGCTGGGACCCCGCCCTGGGGTGGAGCGCAGCGGAACCCCAGGACCAGCACCCATGCAAAAACATTTGCAAAGCCCGCGGAGCGGGCGACAGAGGTTAGTCATTCACACGTAGAGCAAGTGAGCCGGTACATTCGACGACAGAAAGAGCATCACACGAAGATCTCTTTTCCAGACGAATTTACAATTCTTGAAGGCCAATGGTATTGAATACGACGAACGGTATGTTTGACGTATCGTCTGTCGCCCGCTCCGCGGGCTTTGCATTGTCCTCGCCTCGTGGTTCCTGGGGTTCCGCTGCGCTCCACTCCAGGGCGGGGTCCCCAGCCGAGCATCTCGGCTGGGGTGCGAGACTTTACGCTGTCGCCGCGCTCCGCGGGCTAAGACAAATCCAACCGATGAACTTGATCAGAGCTTCCTGGAGCGAGTTCGTGGTGCACCCAAGGCTCGTGGGCCATGGGCCAACGTTGTTCGCCGGCCTATCGAAGCATATCGACTTGAAACTTGTGGGCCGGCTGGAGCTCGGCTCGGGAGCGGTGGCGATGCGGTATGAACCGAGAAGGTAGCCATCCGTCGAAGCTCCAGACAGCCTGGTGGGTCAAAGTCAGGAACGCCGCTGAACTCGTTGGCTGGACTTTGTTGACAAGAATTTCGATTGTGCGGTTTTGGACGCGTGCTCGTGTCAGGGAGGAATTGATAGTGCGCCGAATGTCGTTGCTTCTCGCGTGTGCCTTCGGAGTGTTGGGCCTGGCAGGTGGCGTCGCCGTGATTCGCCAGCTCAAGGTCGAGCCGGCGCAAGCGAATAGGCCCTCGACACCAGACCAGCAACAGGCAGATGTCAGGAAGGCCGGCGTTTGGCAACCGCCTTCGGGACTGGAACAAACCCCGATCTGGCCGAACGGTGCGCCGGATATGGCGGATGTCTCTCAACCAGCCGAGAGAGTGGAGGTCACGAAAGCTCCGGATCTTGTTGCGGGGCGTCCCTGGACAGCAGCCTATGACGTAACCTCTCCAACCATGACGGTCTTTCCACCTCAGGGAAAGAATACCGGCGCGTCGATGGTGGTTTTCCCTGGTGGTGGATTCCGACTTCTGGCGATGGACCTTGAAGGAACTGAAATATGTGACTGGCTAACAGCCAAAGGCATTACCTGCATCTTGCTCAAGTATCGAGTTCCCAAAAGCAATCACTACTGGGACAAGGAACTCCATCGCCACATCACACCCAAGGTTCCGCGCGCACTCCAGGACGCCCAAAGAACAATCAAGCTCGTTCGTGCCAGGGCGAAGGAGTTGAACCTCGATCCCAGCAAGATTGGTGTGATCGGCTTCTCAGCGGGCGGTTATCTGGTCGCGCAGACAAGCAACATTTTCGAGCCTACCTACAAGCCGGTCGATGCTGTTGACAAACTGAGCAGTCGCCCTGACTTTGCCGTTGCGCTTTATCCGGGTCATCTGTGTCGCCCCGAAAGCGGCAACACTCTCGATCCCGGGATACACGTCACAAAGCAAACGCCGCCTACGTTCCTGTTGCAGGCGTGGGATGACCCCGTCGATGAAATTTGCAATAGCACGGTTTATGCTCGTGCTCTTGATGCTTCAGGCGTTCCGGCAGAGGTCCATCTCTTTGCCAGGGGCGGTCATGCCTTCGGCCTGAGGCGCAAAGAACATCCAGTGGCAATGTGGCCGTCGCTCGTCGAGAACTGGCTCAAGGAAATTGGAATTCTGTAGCGTTCGACGGCTTCGTACTTCAAACATTGATGAAGACAATCCCACGATCACTCGAAACGTTCAGGGAGAGTGGCAACAGTGGGTTTTGCCTGAAAAGTATTGGCGGACGCTGCTAGCTTCGGGCACAAGAGCGAACTGCACACCAAGGAGCCTTGCCGCTTGAGGTCTTGGGCGAAGGAAGATGATTAACATAGCAAAAGCACCAAGACCGCAAGCATATCGACTTGAAACTTGTGGGCCGGCTGGAGTTCGGTTCCGAAGTGGTGGCGATGCGGTATGAACCGAGAACGTAGGCATGGGGTTCTTAGCCGGAGTTCCGCTATTCACCATTACCATAGGATTCACAATTTTAGCGCTTGTCACTTGTCACCTGTCGCCCTCGCGCGTCCATTCACCATTCACCATTTACCATTTACCAATACACCGCTTCACAGAGCGCCGGCAATCGTCATGATGATCGCCGGAGATCAATCCCGCAACAGACTCAAGACGTCGGCGGCAGAAGCAATCGCAACTCGGGTGTGATACCAGGGGTAGTCCCAATCACCAGGCCCAGTACCAAGCTCAATTCGTTTCGTCATTGTCCGGTGGGTACGTATCCGCTCGTGTTCCAATTCCGTCTTGCGTCGGTCGCGCGGCTTCCCAAGGTTACCGGCGTCGTCGATGAATGCGGCAATACGCGTCAGCTCGTCGCGATCAAACCAGATGCCATGTCCTTTGCAGATGTCGACAACTACTCCTGAACGATCAAAATTGATCCGGTTCATCAGTTGCTCGCATGCAGGACATGGTGAATATCGTACTTTCAGGTCGTGAGCGCCCTGGAGCGGTGCGCGTGATGGGGCACCCAACAATGCCGCACGCTCTTTACGATTGGCGCAGATGCTTTCAAACGACGGTACGTCTAACCAGACTCCCCTACAGCGTTCACATCCGCTGCCAGCGGTGGCGCCAATCGAAACCGATCGCATTTCGATTCGACAACGCGGACAGCGACCAACAGGAGCGTCAGGCTCGGTTCGCATAGCCACCACCGCACCACATCGAGGACAGTGCTGGCTGCCTACAAACATCATCTCAGCGCAGGAAGCACACGACATCCTGACCAACCTGGTTCACAATATTTACAGAGCGGATCGTCGGCTGAAATTGCGGCGCCACATCCCGGGCAATTGACCGTTTCAGAGTCCACGAGTCCGAATTGTAACAGCTTCCTGAGTTCGGAATCCCTGACCAGGGACAACGCCCTGGGATAAGAGACACCCTGAAAACATTCGCCCAACCCTCTGAGATCTGGATAACCAGAGCTTCCTGGGTTGGGTTCGTGTTTTTCGTGTAATGAACTCCAATCCAAAAACCTGCAAGTTTCAATGCGGCCGGCCGTTCTGAAATAACTCCGCTATGAAGTTAGTTCTCCTTATTGCCCTTTTGCCTCTCGCCGCACACGCCCAGAAATCCGTCTGCCTCAACGAAACACCTTGCGGGGTCCTGCTAAACATTTGCCGGCATGAGCGCGGCATGGCGCCGATGCCGCAGCCAAAGCTTTATTTGCGCATCTATAAGGACGGCCGCGCCGAGTACGAGTCACACAAAACCTGGGGCGTGCTCGTTAAGAACAAGTTCAGGATTAGTGACGAGGATTTCGTCGAGATCGCGCGTTTGGCTGCTGTTGAGGATCTTCGAAAAGCTCTCGAGCGGTATCCCGTTTATCGACGCGGTGTGGATTCGACGAGCGAGATGACCGTAGATATTTACCCGCAAGCCGATCCCAAAAGAATAGTTCTCACCAAAACTTCTACGCGGCCGACCGCGATAACAAGAAGCACTATCCCGCGTCGCTGATCTCTTTGATGGAGAAAGCTGAGGAACTATGGTTGAACGCTAACGGGATCGTCGTGAAGCCCCCGAGCATCACCTTCTGCACATTGATGGCTGACCGCGAATATCTTGCCGGCAAGCGTGTCCAGATATACGCCGACATGGAGCTGGGCCAGGAAGACTCTTATTTACACGAACCTGAGTGTGACCGCCCGGAAATGGGCAATGCACGAACAAGCGAACGCATTAGCTTCGGTTACGACGACAAGAAACTCGGCAAAGACTCGCCCATGAGAGAAAGGCTTCAAAAGAAAGGTTTGCAAACGTATGACACACGCGTGAGGGTAACGGTCGAAGGTATTTTGCGAGAAGAGACAAACCGAACGGGTAAAAAATATCCTTATCGTTTCACCATCGAGCGCTTCCTACATGTCGACGATATCGTGGAGCCTTACGCCGGCGCCCTGAAGGAAGGTTGGATCTATTCCGACACCATCGATCATGTAGGAGGTGCGATACTAAAACTCAGCTCGCCTTTGAAGAGGCTTATTCATCATGCCCAAAGGATCGAGTGGACGAACGAAGATAAATTTCCGGCGCTAAGACGAAGCGGCCGCAAGTATCTAAAGTTCCGCGTGGTATCGAAAGAGACGCGACAGATCGAAAGACGCCGCTGGAACGACGTTTACACTTGCGAGCTGACTGAAATAGTTGAAGGCCGGGGCGTGGAAAGTTTATAAGTGCGTTGTAAACACTCCGACCCTACGGAACTCCTAAATCATTAGCTTGGTGGGATCCCTGTGTTTCGTCATCGTAGTAATGAGGTCAGTACCACCTGCGGTAGCGGGTGGGTCACCGATGCGCCTTCGAGGCGAAGCCGTTGCGCAATGCAGATAGCCCAAGGGTAACTGGGATCATCACCGCACAAAATCTATTTTCAATTTCGCCGCGCGTAGCGCGGTCGAGTCAACGCACCATAGGTGCGTAATGAAAATAGCCCAGGGCAACGCCCTGGGATCACCGCCGCACAGAAACTCAATCGCCGACCCTCAATGGGTCGGCGAAACTGTCTCGTACCTCGGAGCGTGTCATGATCGCGTGGACTCACGTGCGGCGCATTTATGTCTACGATCCGGCGCCAACGTTGCGCGCTTCCAGGGCTCCCCTCCTGGCGATACTCGGCGAGCTTGATACGCCTGAGGGTGTCAAAGCGAATGTGCGTGCGATCAGGCAAATCCTGGATCACGCGGGACGCCGGGATTACCGTTAAGGTTTACCCAAACGCCCCGCTAAACGCACGCCACAACCTGATGGAGGTTCAGAACGCCACTCGCCTCATTGCGAGTCGTACGCGGCTGCCGCGATCTCGCCTAGCGCATCCCCAATTCTAAAGACCCCTTTTAGATCTCCGCCTGCCGGTACATGATTCGCAAAAATCGCGACAATGAGTTGCTTGCCATTCTTAGTCTCCAAATAACCGGCCAGTCCTTTTCCGTTGACGACGTACTGTTCATTCAGGAGATCGCCGGTAACATGAGTCCCTGTCTTGGCGCGCAGCCTGCCAGCAGCAGGCGAATTTCGTTGCGTGTCCCACAGAGTGCCGTCGCGTCCCATAATCGGAAGAGCGTCGCGGAAATAGCGAAAGTCTTTCTGCCTCGCCATGAATGCCAGAAATTTGACGATAAAATCAGGCGTAAAATAAGCACTTCCTCCGGCGCCGTCTGACTGTGCAGCCGCCGAAACATCCAACTTCACTCGTTCGAGAAAGCTCCGCTGCTGCCGGAAGCCTGCTATCAAAGCCCCCTCATGCTCTTTCCCGAGCAGTGCGCCCAGAAGGTAAGGCTTCATAGCGGCATGCAGATTCTGGCTCACCTTCAGCGTCACTTTTACATCCTCCTTGAGTGGTGGAGAAATGTGCTCGGCGAGTTGATTCTCTGCGATGTAAGAAGCCGCGAGTGTTTTCCAGTTCGGCTTCGCCAACGACGAATCGCCGGCTATCTCGATACCAGCCTGCTGTAGCGATTCCATGAGAGCTATTTCTGCAAACCGGCTCGGTTCTGGAACCGCAAACGGAAATGGTCGCGCCGCTTTTCCGGCTGGGACGGTCCCGCGCACGCTCACCGAAAACGTGCCGTCCGAATTTCTCGTCGGAACAAACTGAATCTGTGCTCCGGAATTTGCGCTGCCTGTTTTCACTTCGTTCTGAAACACCGCATATTTCGTGAGTGGTGATGATTGCAGTGATGTTGGGCTTCCAGGCGAATTTCCGGAAGTCACGATCACATCAATCACATTGTCGTTCACCGACACCGGAGATATTACGACTCCGGACCCGCCTTCTCTCGTCCCCTCCGGAAACAGACTCACATCTATCAGAACCCGGCCCTCAATTCTCTTGACACCCTTCGCCGCAACTTGCTTTGCGAGATCGCGAATCACCTGCAACGGATCGCCGGGAACAAGCTTCGCTTCCAGAATGTGTCCGTACGCGTGATCTTCGTTCTCGAATAGAAGCGTATCCGCCGATACACGATTGGAGAGATTTGGATCGCCACTGGCAACCAAAACCAGATCGCCCGTAAGCACTCCATCCTTAGAGATCGGGCCGGTGCGATATATGGGCGTTCGAAAACGATAATCCGCACCGAGAAGCTCCATCGTTACGCCTTCAGTGACCACCTTTGTTACCGAGCCAGGCACGAACAGCTTGTTTGGGTTGAGGCTATAAAGGACTCTGTCGTCGCCCAGTGAATATATTTCAATACCAAACAGTGCATGTCGAAATTCAGGACGATTCAGGATCGCGCCAATCTTTTCGTCCAGAGGCTGGATCGTCTGTGCCTGCGCGCAAACAAGCGCCAGCATCTGAGCTGCGACGAACATAATCATTTTCAACTTCATGTTTATCCTTTCAACTTGCAGCTCGAGAAATTGGCCGGGAGAAGTTTGAAGCGGCTTTGCACAAAAAGTCAGGCATCCGCACTGGGTGGCAACGACATTGAAGGCCCGAAGGGCCGTCAGTCAATAGCCACGCCCGTGAGGGCGTGGAAAATTAACGCAACAGAATCGAGCGCCGAAGGTGCGACAGTCCCAAACAGTTGGGCGGATAGGTTTTAGAAGGGTTCACCACTGTCGCACCTTCGGCGCTCCGTTTTTAAATTGATTGTCGAGTCCACGCCCTCACGGGCGTGGCTATTGATTGACGGCCCTTCGGGCCTGGCGGATCCGGACACGGTTGAGTCAAATCCGACTTTTTGTGCAAAGCCGTTCGAAGCTTTGTCATTTCTACGGCCGGTTCATAGAAAAGGTTGCGCAGAAAGTCACCTTGCGGTGAAGGCAAAGATTTCGAAGGCAAATGGACCGCCGCCCGCATACCGCGATGTCGGAACGATAAACCTGCGCGACGGGTGGCTGTCAGCGTGTTTGTAAAGCCCACGTCTTTGATGAACCGTTCCGACACCCGATCTTCCATTCACCATTTACCATTTACGATTCACCAGGTAGACAACAGCGCTTTCAATGCGAAGGTCTTCGTCGCGCCGCCACAAGCGGTCGCGATGGAGTTCTATCTGTTCGGGGAGAGCGGATTGGTCATTGAGTTAAGGGTGGCGGGCGTCAGCAAAGGGTAGCGTTTGTTGGATGGTGCATTCGAGACTCGCACAATCGCACGCCAGACCCCGAATCGTTAGCAGCCGCGAGAACGCTCGTCACCGTGTACATGTCATCCGCGGTTCTGAATGGTGGAGCAGCTTAGATAAAGTCGAGCCAATAGCCCGCTAAGAGGTTGATTCGTCCTTTCCCCTATCTGGTTTATTCCACACGATTTCGAGGTCATCTTTGCTGAGGAGCTCGTCATGGAGCAGGAAATAGATCAAGTATGAGTTGAGTTGAGCAGGAATGTAATGCTGAAAATACTTCTCAAACAAAGCTGCTTTACCGGTTCCTGGCCCAAACGATACCGAAAGACTCTTGAACCTAAGATTGAGAGCTTTGCTCGTATGAATAAGGTCATCTCTAAGTTTTGGGATTTCAGCAAGTGCCTGCTCTTGTAACTCAAGTTTCTTAAGTTCGGCCTCTGTAAGGTTACGAAGTTTTTCATCTTTGAGTAGGTTTGCTCTCTCCAAGTCCGCTATTCTTTCATCCTTTGTCTCGTGAATGATTTTTTTATAAGAATCAAGATACTCAGGAAGCTCCTTAATTAGGTTCTTATAAACCTCGCCTACTTTTTCTGTTTCAGAAATTCGTTTCTCCATTACCTCCAGCGTTTGCTTCTGAGCTTCTATCGTGTCGTTCAGGCCTTTAATTTTTCTTTTCAGAGCGCGATAGGTAAAAGACAAAAATATTATGATCCCACTACTGGTCAAGATATTAGTGACAACTGTGGTGAGCTGTTCGGGCGTCACGAGGAGCCTCCAGAGGAAAGCATGAGAGAACGTCGCTTGTATAAGCCACTTTTGCGTGCTTTACAAGACCCCTCAGTTAAACTTCACAATTGGGGTCAAGCCTTGGATTCTGCGATTCTTAATTCTGCGAAGGCGATCCCTCGGAACCAATCCCGCCGAATGAATGACAAAGGCTGTCTAGTTCCTTTTTGCGTTCTAATGTGAGTTAACGGTATCGGGTCGTTAAGGTGAGCCGGCTACTCGTTCTGACCCTGAGGCTGACCGATTTGAGGCACGGCTGGCGCACGAAACATCCTCAGGAAATCTTCTCTATCATTTAGTCGAACCAGCACTGGATTGCGGCACGACGATGCACGACCAAAGACCACTGCATGGCGATCTTCCAAGGTCGAGAGAACCGCTGCGTAGTCTTCACCAACATAGTTCTTCAAGAACTCCATCCCAGTAGAGTCAAATACACGCAAAGCAAAAACAGTGTTGCACTGGTTAAGGATGCTCTTCGTCACGTTGGCGGTTCTTTGCGTTACCACAATACAACCCAAGCCATACTTTCGGCCTTGGAGAATAGCCTTAGCTGTACCGTTCGTTGCACTTTGGTCGCCTTCGCTTGCAACGGCATTCCACTCCGGAATAAGGGAATGTGCTTCTTCAAACACGAGACAGCACCGCGCTGTATCAGTCATGCCTTGTTCTTGCAAAATTTCTAGTGTGATTTCACTAATGAGACGCGTGATTTCCGTCGGTGTGAGAGAAGCCATGGAAGCACGGTTTTGAAAGAGTCGGCTATCTTGTTGCCAAACCTCAAACGCAAGCGGATTAATGATCTTAAGTCTTCCGTTGTTACCCGGAGCTAGGAATGCACTAAGGTATCTCCTAAACTCCTCTCTGAAAGCGACAATACTTCCCCCCTCTTCGACATTTTGTTGAAAATTCTCTCTGCCAGCCTCACCTATAGCATTTAACGCGGCGGTTTCCATAGCCTGCTCAGCGTCATCATGAAAAAGTGCGAGTGCCTGCGCATACTGGTTCGTTAGATCAAGGCAAATGACTTTGATACCAGCGATAAGAAGTCTTTCGATTAGTTCCAGAGTAAGGAACGATTTTCCAACGCCTAGTATGCCTAGTACAGCGCAATTATGGGTTACCAATGACGAAGGATTGATCGCTACCGGATGGTTTGTTCCAGGAAAATGACCGATCATCTCTCGCGTTGGATTTACAGCCGCTCTCCCAACGAGAAACACCGGCGTGTTCGGCTGCGGAATCCACCGAACAACCTCGAATCGCTGAAGACGGTCGTTCCACGTCCCGATCTTTTTCGCTTCGGCTCTTACGAACCCACGGGTGTTCTTTTGTTGGAGGATCTCTTCTCGGGTCAGGCCGTTAATGATCTGATACAACACCGGGACGGATCGGATCCTAACGTCAACAAGTCGTCCTTCTTCCAAATCAAGATCCATGCGAACGACTTCAAATTACCAATTTCGAAAGACTAATTTCGCTGGCGACGAATCCAACTAGAGAGGTCCGGCGTTCCCAAACACCGAGTGGGTCGGGTTGGATTCCGAATGCGTTCGGGTCAATGCGCATGGCCAAAAGCTCATGCGAAACGCGCGTCGGGTTCAATTTCTCTAAAATGGCAACAGATTCCTCAGTCAAAGACAAATGCAATCCCCGGAGCCACCGACCATCCGCGAAGCCCACTCGATCCATTGCTACAGCCAATCCACATTTGCCATCGTCATGTGCGACCGCCATTGCATCGCCGAATGAGACTTCTGAATCGGAATTCTCCCTAATAATGACGACTCCCGGGGCTTCGTGGCCAATTACACATCCTATGACGGTTGCGAGCTTACGACTTCGCCAAACTTCAAATATCCGAATACATAGTGTTAGGAATGCTTCAAAGGGTCGCAACGTCACCGTTAGTGCCCACGCCACGCCGATGAGTAGAAATTCACGCGGACTTTCTCTGTGCAAAGCAATTAACGCAAACAGGAATATCACTGAGAAAATCGCCTGCGGCGTTCCGATCGAATTGCTCAAAAGGAACAGTGATCGAGCGAGATTCCGCCAGAACTCAGTCGATGCGTCTTTCAAAACAATCGCCAAAATGCTGGCAAACAGTACCAGCGCCACAAAGCCAACCGTTGTTGTCCAAATGAACCTATCGAACGGCGTTGCGGTTTGCAACGGCCACACGTTTACCGCCAGCAAGCCGACGAGGGCAGCAACTGCATTTGAGATCGCGTCAGCGGGCTTCGTGTAATAAGGCGTGACGATCAGATTTCCAAGCAGCAGAGCTGCGAGACCTGAGTAGAACCAGAGGCCCTTTTGAGTCGTCGGGGGAATCCAAGATGAGAGCGCAAGTTTTGATGTGACAAAAAGCAGCGCGACGTAAAGGAACAACGCGATGAGCCGACTCTTCTGACCGAGGGAATGCACTTAATAGCCTTTCGACGCTACACACAAGTCATCCTTGTTCGAAACCCGCAACGAGAGATCTGAAGTAAGGCACAACTCGTTCTTCCCAAGTAATCTCCTCAATCTCTGTTACAGCGACATTTATGCGGCGGTAAGGTTCTCTCTCGTCAACACCCTCCGCCATTGGCATTTTAGGCAGCGGGGTTCCTGCCATGAACCTATGTCACATGAAAAAAGCTGCAGCAAGAGAGATGTCCAATCGAGCCCGTGCGGTCGGAAGTTTCCGTTTCCAAAGTATTGCACTGGAGGATCGCGTTTCCAGTCGCCGTTTTGGTCTAGCAACGAGTCAACTTCGATAAAGGTGGCACCAAAACGAGAGTCCAAACCAGTCGCGGAGGCGTTGCTTAGCCTTTGTTCCCACGTCCGGAACGCATAACGCGCTCCGTTTAGCTCTTGCTGTGGAACATATATCAACAAATACGCCAAGGCACCGGCCCGCGCACGACACTTCCGGAGTTCTTCCTTTAACTTCGTCCAGCCTTGAGGTGAATCACAGCGCAATTTTGGACCCTCTGGATCTAGTACTTTTGCTTGCGCGACTATTCGTTTTATTTTTCGGCTTGGCGAGTAAATCGTCATCTCCAAGTCAGCGCCAATCTGTCCTTCGAGTTGACTAGATACCTTCTCAAGTTCAAAGGTAGCCGTAACGCCAATCGGGCTAGGTCTGCGCCACATCGAGGGTATCGAAGTAGCCCAGATGCAAGTCATATCGCAAAACTCATCTGTGAGCGTTCGTTCATCGGAGGCAAATTCCTGCAGTTTGGCGGCAAGATGCGCACCAAGTGAGTTTGTGATCTGCGGCAGCAGAGAGATATCCGCACTCACAGAAAACTGTCTCTTTACCGGCATGCGTTAACCTCGGGTAACACCGGGAGGATCCCGAAAAAGCGCAGGTCAGTCCACGATGTGGATCGTAGTCGGAAGTGAGCGCAAGAAAACGCCGCGGATTCTAGCACGTGCGCATGCTGAGGAGGCAAACTATAGCATCATGGCCGTGGCATCGGTGTCAGGCCCTCGATTCTGCGATTGCGAGTCCGCACAGCGAACACACAACGTCACCTGTTCCTAACCCGCGATACTTCTTGATATCGTATGCAGCAGTACTTTGCCATTTCAAACGAATTGGCTTCGATGAGGTGCATATTCCGTCGGTCTTTGAACATATAGGTTCCATTACCCCGTGTCGTTGGGAGGATGTCGAGTAGTTGTTTCCATGATGCCTAAGCAAGACGCCCAACGGAAGAGTTCAGGGGGCCGGGTGCAAAAATCCCACAGGTGGCCCTGGGCCTCTGAATTCTATCTAGCCGGCGCTACCTGAAAAAATTCTTGGCCAGAGAAACACCGGCAGGTGCTGTCGAATTAATGCACCTTGGGCGTGATAGCCTCGCGCTTCAACCTCCCTCAGAAATACGGGCCAGGGAGGGATATTGCTCCTGTAAATATTCGTGCAGGAGGTCGACATTCCGCCGCCTTCAAGCGCAGAAAGGCCGCCGTACTGCAAGGTGGATAACCCGCCGTACTGAAGAGTAGATAGACCTCCGTACTGGAGGGTAGATAAGCCACCATACTGCAATGTGGACAAGCCACCGTATTGCAGAGTGGACATGCCTCCATACTGTAGCGTGGACATTCCACCATACTGGAGAGTTGACATCCCTCCGTACTGCAACGTGGACATCCCACCGCCCTCCAAGGTCGAAAGACCGCCACCCTGCAGCGTACACAGATTGCGTGGCCAGGTTCTTAGATTTGGAATAACCGGTCTTAGCACAATCACCTCGTCATTGATTACAAAGGCCGTGTATCTCGATTAGGTTGGATCTGAAATATCCACCGACTCCCGTCTGTAGGCGTCGTCATTCATGGCCCAGTATTAAGCAATTCGCGCGCACTTATCTCGTTCATTTCCGTCTTGTACCCACGCACGTGCACCTGGTGGTGGATGATCATAGCCAATTCAGACTCACTTAGTTTCGTCTTGATCCTAGTCCTGAAATTCTTAAATACTCTCGGACTCATCGAGGTGGTCACCACGCGGGGAAGCGGTTCTGTTACGCCGAAATACATATTTGGTGATCCGGCATAATCCTTGTAAGTCATCTTGAAGTACCTCATTCCGCTCTTGATAGCAGTTGTGGCATCAATGTAGTTTGCGTCAAAACTATTAAGGGCCTTTGGGCTTATCAATGTTTCCGGAATCCATACTTCGATTTCGAATAGCTCCAAGTCTTGATTGCCTGTATTTGACAACTCAAAATTTACTTCTGCGGCATCATCCCAGCGAGTACCGATGAACGGCCTAAGCTCTATCCCCTTGTAGGTCAAACGACTTTCAATTCGCTGTATGTCTCGCGCAAATAATTCGGCGTCGATTTCATTAGGCTTCCTTTCAAGTGCATATCCGATATCCCTAAGGATAGCCTCAACACTACTCGGATCGTGGATATCCCTAGCGTGCAGTGCCTGCAGCGGCGGTCTCAAATCGCCAAGCCTGAACCCACGGATGGCAACTGGAAAAACCTTGCCATTAGAACCAACACCGACACCCGCTTCAAAATTTATCCATGGTCTATTAACCGATTCAGGCGAAATTAGAACGATCACTACTTTAGCAGCCTGAACGCTATCAACGATCTTTCTATACCACTCGTCACCGCTTTTAATACTTTCGTAATCTGAGGAAACGAACACTGTTAGATCACCACCGAACGAGCGCTGGATTAATTCCTTAAGCCTTAGAGCAACTGGGGCTTCGGTACCAATGTGGCTAATAAATACGGCTTCAGTCTTATCGATCTTTTCTTCGGACACTGCACCCTCTCCGGAAAACAACGTTCCCCTTCAAGCGTTGGCAAAAAAGTTCTGTCCTTTATCGTTTACCAGCTTCACGTATTCTTGGGAGACTACGTTTACCGTTTCGGTCAACACAAACAGGGCGGGCTTCATGAAGTCAAGTAGGTCGTCAATCGAATAATGCGGCTCATCGCCACCACCTAACGAAATCCCTATAGCATCTTTCCCAACCTTGAGCCTATTAGTTCTCTCATAACCAATTCCCAAACCCTTAATGATAGGCGGCTTCCCATGAACCCAAGCGTCTCGATACTTTCTGGTCTTCTTCCAATCCGGTGATTCCTTCAATTTCAGGATAGCCTTAGTGATTTCATTGCTAGGATCGTTGTCGATCAAATAACTACCAACGAGGGCCTGCTTACTGACAATATTTTTCCTTTTGATCCGTTTTTTGTAGGTATTCACATCTTTGTGAATTTCTAACATGTTCTCTACGGCATTAGCCAAGTGTTCTCCGGCGGCATAGATTCGTAAGGCCGCATCGTCCGCGTAGAACTTGCCAAAAAATACGGCCATCGTTTCGTTTGCAGGTGTCCTTATCTCCCTATTCCAGACGACGTGTGCTAACGACTCAAACAAAGCGTACCTAGCTTCTTCAAGTTCAGCGGTAGCATCTTGCAGACACGCTGTAGCAATAGGTACAACGCTGCCTTGAGCGAAACATGCAGAGATAAAATCCGGCTGCAAACCAAGCGCGGCTTTTCGCACTTCGGATACATCGGGCAATTGTTTATCCACCCTAGCCGCCGTTTCTTTATCGAGTTTATCCCTACGCATTAATCCGTTTTCTCGTCCTTCCCTTCACTATAGACATCAAGAATGTCCTCCTTTGAAAGCGCGGTAATGGCTTGTTCGGTGATCTGAGAATTCCATCCCATGCTCGTCATGCCGGAATAGCGCAACCAAGGCTCTTCAAAAACTTTATCGTCGCTCGGCCAAGAGAAGTTAGTCTCGCTAGCTGGTTGACCGTAAAGAATTTTAAGAAAACCAATTACGTTGCTGATTGAAAGTGAAATGAGGCGCAAAGCGTAATCGAAGTTTTCAGGACTCCAATTTAAAGATTGATGGCTGACCGTAAAATTCCGGCCATCATGTAACCGCTCTGGAATAAAAAACGAAGACCCAAATTCACTGCTTCCCATTACGTGCATTCGTTCAGGCGGTGCGGGCACTCCAGGAATGTCTTCGGCACCCATTGCCAGATAGAATCCGCCCATCCTAGCCCTAAGGCCATGCTTAATGCTGTTATATTCAAACTGTTGTTTCGTGTTCAGAAAGTCTGTTGCAAAACGCCTCCACAACCGTGCAAAGTTGTTGCGTATACTCTTATCTTTCGCGGCATCGCCAGTTTTCACGTTAGTAAGGACAAGCTCAGCAATCACCTGCCAAGTAACACGTTGACACTTCAGCTTTGAATAGATCGTTCGGCCGTCACTGATCTTTCGAACGAGCTCAAAGAGTTCACCATTCCGGTACTTCAGGAACCAGCCGATGACACAATCCGGTGCTTGAACCACCGCACACAAAAGCGCGAATAATGTCTCAAGGCCATGCGAATAAGCTACCCTCAGAGCGGCAGCCGCGTATTGCTTCTCATCACCCTCTAACAAGCCGCCGTGAAGATCAGCAATGTGTTCAAAGTATTTTGGGTCGACCTTGTTTATGAATTCAAGATTCTTCCCGTGAACATCCAGATCCCAAAAACAATAAGGCGTTTCATTAACCGCGAATCGTATATGTGGAAGTTGAGGTTTGCTGTTAACAGCGTCCGAGTCGCTGCCCAGTTGCTGCTCTACTGACTCAGTCATGACTGTGGTCCTCTGTAATCTCAAATAAATAAAAGGCTTTGTATCGCCGTCCTAAGCCCAGCATGTCGTTTCATACGTGATACGGCTAAGCTTCGCATAAGTCGGAAGAAAAAGCTAATTAGGAATTTTTGGACGCGAGCTGGTTCGTTGCTGAATGAAATGCGCGTCTAACGAAGTTAGCTGGTCTTTCGGATGGTGGCGTGTTTGATCCCTCTGTAGGTCACCTTACCGGGAAGTTTCGCTGGCAAATCCAATTCGTCGTCCACAAGATCTTCCATGTGTACACGAGCAGCGCGAGCATACTGAAGAAGTACCGACAAGTGAGGTTCCGTAGTTCCCCGTTCAAACTCTGAGATCCGCTTGTAGTCCATCTGCTCCTCCAATCCCAGGCGCCTCAACATCTCGGACTGCGAAAGCCCGAGCGCCAACCTGATTTCGAGCAGCTTCTCCGGCAAACGCTCCGGCTTTACGCGAGCCCCTCTCACCATTAGAAGACACCTCCCAATGTAAGTGGGCCATGCACATCATGGTTGACTTTGTCTGTAGTTACAGATAGACTGCCTTCACGTTTTCGATTCGCCGTGAGTAGGAACCCTCCATGCTCAACAGCGATGCTCATCACTCCATCCGCAATGAGAATGAGCTTTGCATTTGTCGTCGCTGGAATACCAAAGAATAAGCCAGAGCAGGATAACAGAAGACAGGCGCGCTAGGGCATTGGCAATTTTCAATTTCCGATTGCCGATTTCGTTTAATTCGATATGGGCCAAACGGAAATCAAAAATCGGCAATTTGGAAATGATACGGCTGTCGCCCGCTCCGCGGGCTTCGCGGGCTCGGCCGCATGTCTTGACCTGTTTCCTGGGGCTCACGCCCCAGCTTTACGCTGATCGCCCGCTTCGCGGGCTGGCATCAAGTCGACAAAATGTGTCGAGCCCGCGGCGCGGGCAACCAGATTTGGAGTGCGCCGGCAGAGTCCCGACTTGTCGGGACGTCGACGGCGCTTTGGATACTCTATCAACGAAACAACCAAAGCGGTGTCGCGCTTCGCTTGCCACCGCGCTCCAAATCTATCGCCCGCTCCGCGGCTCGGCCGCCTGTCTTGACCTGTTTCCTGGGGCTCACGCCCCAGGCTTGACTCATCGTTGGAGTGAGGTCAGTACCACCTGCGGTAGCAGGTGGGTAGGTACCCATCCGCTACCGCGGATGGTACCGACCTCATTTGCACATGTTGAGTCAAGTATGTCAGTTCCGATGCGCTCGGGGTTCTAGTAACAAATGCCTCAGTTCCGATACTACAAACGTACGTTTCTCGCACCGGCCTTGAGCCGCACATCGTCGTACATCAT
Source organism: Pyrinomonadaceae bacterium (assembly GCA_963730985.1). Taxonomy (GTDB): domain Bacteria; phylum Acidobacteriota; class Blastocatellia; order Pyrinomonadales; family Pyrinomonadaceae; genus PSRF01. The sequence continues at coordinate 33,058 of CAVSTX010000004.1, read as the reverse complement.
CGCGGAAATCGAATCGAGTTATGAGGGCACATACGGTGTGGGAACCAACATGCTCACCATTGCCGACTGTGGCCGGCAGATTCAACTCGAGTTCTTCCTTGGAAACGCTCGCGATCGGCAACGGAGCCTGGCGAAGGCGCAATTGCTGGCCGATGTTATCAACACTTTTTGCGCGGAGTTACGCGAAGAGTCAAAACTAATTGAGAAAGCAGATAAGAAGGCGCGCCGGCGCGCTACTAACGGAGCCGGCAAAACCTAGCTGTGCCTATAAAAGGGAACAGTAGACCGACGTTAGGGTGGGACGTCATCTTGGTAAGCCATCAGGCGTTCGCGATTTAGCAGGCGGCAGCTTTGGAACCCTGGTAGGCGCCGGCAGAGTTCCTGGCACTTGTTGGGACGTCGACGGCGCTTTCTCCGATCTTCTATCAACCAAGTTTACAAAGTACGGTGTCGCGCTTCGCTTGCCACGCGCACTCTGAAATTAGCAACCCTATCGCCGTACGCATCGCGAGCGCTCAATAATTCATTGTGTAGGTCTTGCGAAATCGCTGGGGCTTGCGACCGCATGGTCTTTAGTGGAAAGCTCTCGTCGCGTTCCGGGTGCACCTTGAACTCGATCCGCCTGTCGGATTCGGCTTGAATTACATCCGTGAAAACAGTTAAGTGCGCCCTGCTTGGGAATACCCGGCTCGATTGTTATTATTGACACCTTCCAGTTCAAGCACCTAAACAGCATTTTGTCTGATACTCCACCGCTTAAAGGAGATTATCTATGAGCAAGGACACTGATAATTTCGGCGAGATTTCAACCCGCAGTGTAAAAAGATTTTGCGAAGCGACGAGAAAGGATAAAGCCTTTCTGGAAACGGCGGTTCGCGAAATAAGAGCCGATGTTGCCGGCTTCGTAAAGAAGCGATTTAAACTTTCAAAAGCGCAGATAGAGAATCTGGCGATCAAATTCGATCAGCCCGAAACTACCGAACTCTTTGCCCTAACCTGCATCAGAGCACTTAAGCAGAAGCAGGATATCACCATCAGATTTACGGCCGCCGCTCCCAAGAAAACGCCAAATTTCAGCGTAAAATGGAAAAAATGCAAACCTTACCCCGATCCCGGCCAACCGGAATACGAAGACTGCTGCGGAGTCTGCGTTGAATGGGAATGTAGAGAAGCAGTGACCACGTAGTCACCCTGCCACAGTTTTTTTGTAAAGATTGAGATGCAGGCGATGGGACGCCCGGTACTGGTGCATTTTGAATTAACGCTGTAAGCGTTGGCTAATTTCAGCCCAGGGTTGTGCTTTGACAACCCTGGGAAGGCTCGCTCATTCACGGGACCCAAACCCTGAAAGGGTTGCGTACAACCGGTCGGGGTGAAAAAACGGCGCAACTCCTTCAGAGTTGCCAAGAATCTATTGACGACGATTCCTTACCCAGGGTTTCAAAGCAAACCCTGGGCTGTAATTAGCGAACGCTTTCAGCGTTAATTCATTGTTTGATTAGGTGAATTCAGGAGGAACCAGAGATGACGCTTCGAGATTTCTATCTAAAACGCGCAAAGGCAGAGTTTCCCGTCTTTCTAAAGGTGCTGAGGGCGTTACCCGAAGACCTTAGCTACAAACCGCATGAGCGTTCACCTTCGGCCCAGCAACTAGTTTGGACCGTTACTAATGAACTGAAAGCATTGATTGATGTCGTCGAGACTGGGAAGTCTGAATGGGAAGACACTAAGCCACCGAGTCGGGATGAGATGATCGGAATGTTTGAAAAATGGTCGACTGAGTTACTCGACAAGGTTGCCGCCCTTGATGATGCTTCGCAGGAGAGAAACGCACAGTTTCTTTATCAAGGAAAGGTCGTAATGGAAAGACCAACGGTGGAATTTCTTTGGGACTTCATGTTCGACTCGATCCATCATCGTGGGCAGTTGAGCCGCGTATCTTCGACCCATGGGCGGAAAGGTACCTTCGATTTATGGACCGTCGGCTGATGAAACCGGGATGTAGACAAGAGTCCAAGGTTCAAAGTCCAAGGTCCAATGTCTTTGTTTCGCAAGAGGAGAGATTTTCTCTGTGCAACCTCCGCGTCCTCTGTCCTCCGACCTCCGTCCCTCTGATGTAGATCAGGTTTTCGCGGTCTCAATGTAGAAGTTTCGATTAACCTCAAATGTTTTGATGTCTTCCGAGAATTCAAAAGTCTGCTTTACTTCGCTCGGCGTTAACTGAATTTCCTTGCCATTGATGGTTACGCGAATTGGCATCGCGAATCCTTTGACGACTCTTTCATAGTTAAACTCCACGCTCTTTCCGTTCACTTTGTATTTCAACAACGGAATGTTTGTGGTCCGCAGGTATTGGTCAAATACCTTGCTGAAATCAATGCCCGCCTTGTCGCTAATATAAGACTCAATCTGTTCGGTTGTTACGCTCTGATGCCAGAAGTCAGCGTTGAGTCCACGTAAGATAGACAGCCATTTCGCGTCGTCGTTGATAATGTGCCGAATGGTGTGCAACATGTTCCCACCCTTGGGATACATGTCTCCTGATCCTTCGCGATTAGATCCATACACGCCAATGACGGGCCGATCGTTTCTGATACCGCGACGTGTACCGATCACATAATCTTCCGCGTCTTTTTTCCCGAAGTGGTATTCGACAAAAAGATTTTCGGAATAGTTTGCAAAGCCCTCGTGAATCCACATGTCGGCAGCGTCTTTCATTGAGATGTTATTGCCAAACCACTCATGCGCTGATTCGTGAACGATGATGAAGTCAAATTTAAAACCCACTCCGCAGCCACAGGGGTCGCGTAGCAAATAGCCGTTCCTAAACCAATTGCCGTAAGTAACCGAGCTCTGATGCTCCATGCCCGGATAGGAAACTGTTACTAACTTGTAACTGTCCTCATAAAAAGGATATTTGCCAAACCAATGTTCAAAGGCCTCGATCGTGCGGCGCACTTCCCTAAATTGCCTCATCGCCGAATCCTTCTGATGAGGCAGAACCCAATAGTCCAGATCCAACGCACCAAATTTCCCCTGGTATTTTTCAGAGAAGTTTACGTAGTTGCCGATATTGACGTTGACCCCATAGTTATTGATTGGGTTCAAGACTTCCCAATGAAACGTTTTCTTCTTACCAGCCTCGTCATGATCGGTCTTTTTTAAACGCCCGTTAGAAACTGCAACCAGGTTGTCAGGCACCGTTACACTAATTTGCATTCCACGATCGGGTTCGTCAGACCCATGGTCTTTGTTGGGCCACCAGATACTCGCTCCAATTCCCTGAGCGGTGGTGTTGATAAAGGGATTTCCCACGTCATCTCTGCCCCAGGTTATCCCACCTACCCACGGCGGTCTCCTGGCTTCGACCGGAACTCCTTCGTAAAAAACTTCGATCTTGTCTTCAACTCCTTTGGGAATATCCTTTTCAAACATTACCCAATAAACATTTCCTTCCCGTTCAAATTTGAGTTGCGAATCACCATGAGCAATTTTTGTAATTGCTAATGGTGGCTGCAAATCAATTTGCATTTTGTTTCCCGATTTTAGGGTCCGGAAGGTTATTGTGTTTGACCCTGCTAAGCGTCTCCTTTCAGGCAAGAACTCCACTTTCAAGTGGTAATGCAGCAAGTCCCACCATTCACGTTCGGGCGTTACTGAGCCTCGAAGTCTCTCCGCGCGAGTAATGTTTTCGGCTTGGGGAACTTGCGCGAAAACATAATGCCGCACCAAATTGCATCTGTAGAAATACTGCAAGTGCAATTATTTTCAGTTTACGCATGTGACCTCTTCGAGAATTGCAGTTCACTAAACGAGTAGTAGGAGCTCTTTCGGGGCTTTACCCGAACGAGGTCCGAAGGACCGTAATGAAATAGCCACGGCCGTCAGGCCGTGGATAACGAGTATAAAAACTATGGAGCGCCGAAGGCGCGGCACGGATTATGTCGGCCCTTCGGGCCTCATTACTTTTTGGCGATTATGACCCCGACCTAACGGTCGGGGCTATTTCATTCCGGCCCTTCGGGCCTCCTCAGCACAATTATCAAAGGGCGCGTGGACACAGGCCACTTACTTCGCAACCCTGGTGAAGGTTGCCCCCGCGAAATCCAACGAGCCGAACCGTCCCTCGGCGTCCTGTTTGAACGTGATCACCTCACCGTTTCCGCCGGGCAGCATCACAACACGAATGGTGTCTTTTTGGGTAAAAGGCGTGGCGATTGTGTTGATGTTGCCGACGCGCACAGCGAGGGCTTTTTCTTTTGCAACGATCTCCATCGTGCCCAGCAGGACGTTTGTGTACCTACCGGCGTAGTCAGTAAATGGTTTAGAAAGCTGCCACTCTCTTTTTGCGCGCTGTGCGGCTTCAGCGGCGATTCCCTGCTTTCTACTCTCATAGGCCTTTACTGTTTCCTGCAGTTGCCTGGTGTAATCGGCCTCGAAATTCTCTGTTCGCAGCCACCAGTCGTAAGCATTCGCAGCCAACATGTCCGCCAGGCGTCCACCGATCGCGTCGTTATTAACGAGCACACCAACTGCGACTTTTTTGTCAGGCATGAATGAGACATGGCTGCGATAACCGGGATAGCCGCCATGATGATAGACCACCTTTTCGTTGCGGTACTTGCCGATCTGCCAACCGAGCCCGTATTCGCCATCCCCCGAAAACGGCGGCTCGTTACGCGTGCTTTTTGTGTATCCAGTGTGCGCCTTGTGGATAAGATCAGCCGGCAATACCTGTTTCCCGCCGAGCTTGCCGCCGTTCATGTTCAGGTTGAGCCACCTGCCCAGGTCCGAAATGCTCATGAAGATTCCACCAGCCGACTGCATGTTCTCGTCGGTTTTTTCGAGCCGGCTTCGGACCATTTTGCCCGCATCGGCCGCATCGGTGTCGATGACATATGGCGCCGCAATCTTGTACTTCCTGGCACGCGCTTTTGAAACGTAGGCAGTCGTGTGTTTCAAACCCGCGGGGGCGAATATGCGCTCCTGAAGCAGGTCCTGCCATTTCTTGTGCAGATGGTAATGCAGCGCAAGCCCGTAGATGTTGTAGCCGAGGTTTGTATAGTTGTACTTGCCAAAATTAGTGTCATTAAAAGTGGTGCCGTCTGCGAAGACGTGATCGATCTCACTCTGGTCGATTTGGCCGGTAAAGGCGAGGCGGTTGACGAGCGCGCCGTTCCGCAGGCCGGTGGTGTGCGTCAAGAGATCTCGGATCGTGACCTTCTCTGGTATGGCATTCTTGAATCGAATGCCGGGAGTGTATTTCGTCACCGGATCCGAAAACCTGATCTTGCCTTCCTGATCCAGCATCGCGGCCGCCAGCGCAGTAAACGACTTTGTCGAGGATGCGATGTAAAAAAGCGTATTGGTATCGGCCCTTATGCCAGCTTCCTTATCCGCCATCCCGTACGCGCGGAGAAAGATCGGCTTATCGTCCTTGATCACAACAATCGCGATGCCCGGAAGGTCGGGAAAGGTCGTCATCGTCTGACGGATACGAGCATCGTAAGTTGCGATAAAGTCTTTTTCTGCCGCACGCGAATCGGTCTGAGCGAAAACGAAAACGCTGGCGGAGTTCAATAGCACGGCGATGAGCGAAATAACGATCGCTTTCTTCATATGTTCTCTTGTGAAATGTCTCTGAGGTAGTTAGTAAAACTCGTTAACAAGCTACGACTCGCGAAACGGAAAGGTTCCGTGAATACTGCAAGGTTCGCACGTGCCTCATCCACGAGCAACAGTCTGACTCGCGGTCAGCTAAGGAAGCTGTTGGCCGGACAGTCTCTGCTAAAAACTGGCTGAGACTTCGAGCTTAGCTCTCCGTCAAAGGCTCGGAGCGGCTGGCTGCCGCGCGCGTTGCGGATTCCAGGCTGTTCAATTCGCGCAGCTTGGCAAGCATCTCATCCTTCGACATGCTGGGCGGCGCGGTGCTCGTCATTAAATAGTTTTGGTAGACTGCGTCATTAAAAGTTCCCACCCAAATCTGCGGGTTTAGCGGCAGGCAATTCTTCAGCACAAGTTTCAAGTTGAGCAGCCGGTGCCGGGGCAACGCGTCGAAGGGAAGATAGCCTCCGTAGAATGCCGTCTGGAACACCGCCCCCAAAGAAACATATTCGTCGAAGATGTCAATTGAATAGGGCGTGTCAGGCACTAGATCCCAATAGTTGATGACGCGCGTAATCTTCGGTATAGCGCCTGAGTTGGAGCAGGCTTTGGCCCAGTTATGTCCTCCGACTTTTGGGCTGGAAAAATTAATTGTCTGGATGTTCACGTTAGGAAAGCTGACGCGCATGTCGAGCGTGAAGAGTTGCGACAAGGCTCCACCGAGGCTGTGGCCGGTGATGTAAACCTCCGACAACTGCAGCGTCTGCAACGTGCTGAAGATTTGTTGCTGCATTGTCTGGGTCATATTGCCGCCCTTAGTTGAATAGATTCCATTGAAGCCGGCCGACACGTCGTTCACTACGGGAGAGACGGAGTTGCGATACGGCTTGAAGGTAGAGTACTCAAAGAAGGCGTCCTCCAGAGCGTCTGAATCCGAATCAGTCCCACGAAAAGCCACTATGTAACGGTTGGCGATTGTCTGCGACTTGAATATCAAGCCGAAAGACTCTACTCGACCATATTCCCAGAACCAGTCGTCCCAGCCATAAAACCTGGCTAAGAATGTGTAGCCAGTCGGGTTTTTGAATGTGTTGGGGTTCTCAAAATCGGTGTAAGCGGCGAGCGATGCTTCGGCTAGTGCGGTAGTCAACACAGGGTCTAACCGCAACGTGCCGGCGGCGGTTTCACTCGGCGCAGCATTATTAGCCGAGTCGTTTGAATCTGAACTCATAGTCATCTCCTTGGGTGGTGTTGATTTGAGTCTCATCCGAATGAGGTAGAGCATTCGTGAAAACGTGTGAGCGTGAAGCCGCAAGGATGAATGATGAACTAATGAAAAGTAAAGGGTGCTCCATGGACAGACATGAAGAGAATAACAATCCACGAAATCACACTAAATTGCACGAAGAGTATTAGTGCTGTTTAGTGTGAGTTAGTGGATCGTTCTCCTGTCTGAGCAGAAACAACCCTAGCGTCGGCCCTGTGGCAGACCCGCGAAAGCCCCGCGGAGGGTGAGCGGTCTTGACGGCCACGCGTCGCCTGGATTACCTCCGGCTTCCGTATCGAGGATCTTCCCCGTCTTGGCATCCTCGCAACGCGCGAGCTCGACGACGAAGCGGCCGTCGAGCACGTCGGAGCCCGTCCGCGTGGTGGCATTGAAAAATCCAACAACCGGATCTGCAGGTCGGCAGCGCAGTGTCCACTGGACCTCCGCGATTTCATCGGGAAGACGAGTCGCGTCCCTGGAGCGACCCTCCCTTCGCCGTCGGTCTCGATCAAGAGGTCCCAGCCGTCGGCACTCAGCTCGAGTCGGTCGCGTCCCGCGCCGCCGATCTTCGCTCCACTGGTCGCGTGGCCGAACCGCAGCTCGCCGCCCCCAAATAACTTCGCTTCGAGCTTCGTCGGGAGAATCCCGCCGAGGAACCGGTCCATGCGAGGTTTCTCGACCTGCACCTCGAACGATGGGCCTTGGGACGTGCCCGGGACGCTCGCCCTCACTACCGCATCTGGCTCGTCCGGTCGCGATACAAACCAGACGAGGCAAGCGAGGCCGCCGACCAACGCCAGCGCAATAATGATCAGCGATGTCTTGATGGATTTCTTCATGCCACAAAGTTAGATCTTTGGGCGATCTCCTTTGGGCTCGGGCGACGGCGGTTGTGGTTGGCCCACGAAGCTCCCGCGAACGGTGAGCGCTGCCGGCGGCCACTGGCTAATCTTCGCCGACTCCACATTCTTGCAAGTGGTGAGTTCGACGAGGAAATGGGCGACGACATCACCGGAGTCTGGCCGCGTGCTGGTGCTGAGATAGCCCTTGGCGCCATCTGCGGGTCGGCAATTCAATCTAAGGTGCCTGCCGCCGAGAGCGACGGGGAATACGAGGTGGGTAACTGGAGCGACTTTACCCTCGCCGTCGATCTCCATGAAGAATTCCCAGCCGTCTGCTCTAAGTTCGACACGGCCGTCCTCGACGCTGCGGATCTGGGCGCCGCTGCTCTTGTGATCAAACCTCAGCTCGCTTGGAGTGCCGTCCATCTTCTTCACGACCCAATCCGGCAGGATCCCGCCGAGTGGTCGACCCATCCGCGGTATGGCGACACGCACCTCGAACGATGGGCTTGGGGACGTTTCCGACACGCTCGCGGCTGTTGGCTCGTCCGGTCGCGATCCGAGCCAGACCAGCCCGACCAGGCAGGCAGCAACGCCATCGCGATGACGATCAGCGATGTTTTTATGGATCTCTTCATGCTCGATCAAGATCACCGCAGATCGTGACGGTGGTCAACCGGCGAGGCTTTGTTAACCCACCCGCTACCGCGGGTGATACTGACCTCTTTCCATCAACACATCAACTGGTCTTTCTCGCACCTCGAGCCAATCACACGCCAGGTAGAACTTGTTGCAGAAGCGGCGCAACGGCCACGCGGTTGCGGCCTTCGTTCTTCGCCACGTAAAGCGCAGCATCACTCGCCGCATACAATGTCCGCTCTGAGTTTGCATGCGCGGGACATGCAGCAAGTCCGATACTCACAGTGACCTTTCGCACATCTTCGATCGTTTCTTCCGACAAAATGCGAAGTAACCGCTGCGCCGCCGACTCAGCTTTCTCGTCGTCAATTCCTGAAAGTAACAACGCAAACTCTTCACCACCCAATCGCGCCGCTGTGTCAGTGTCACGAGAGACTTGAGTTAACTTATTTGCAATGTGCCGGATAACGATGTCGCCGAAGGGATGTCCATATTCGTCATTGATAGCCTTCATGTAATCGATGTCGAGCAAAAGCAACGCGCAAGGTGTGCCGTATCGTCGCCATCGCTCGAGCTCCCGAGCCAACGCGGCGCGAAAGCGACGGCGGTTTGCCAATCCCGTTAAATGATCGATATCCGCTTCGGAGTGAAGCCGGTCAATTGATTGGCGGATTCGGATCAGTTGCCTCGCACGCAACGCCAGCAGCTCAACCTCGGCCATTATTTGAAAATAATCGAATGCTCCCGCTGCCATAAATTCGCCGCGCCGCTCCACAGTCGATGTTTCAGAACCAACTACAATCATCGGCAACAAACCATCGTCCGTGCGCGTCAGTGTTCGCACGAGGTCGTCGATCGATAAACTCCTGAACTGCGAACTTGCGATTACTAATTGCGGCCGGTAGCGGTGCAGCGATACCAGAGCCGCGGCACCGCTAGACACGCCGACGACTTCCAGCCCGGCAGATTCAAGCGATGTGCGGTACGGAACATCCGACTCGTCAGCAATCACAAGAACGCGAGACTGCTCACTCCTGGATGTCTCGCCGGGCTTTTCTTGTTGGGATCGCGCGTTCAAACTGATAAGAAAGCAAACGTCAAAGAATGTGGCATGGGCATCCTGCCCATGCGTGCACGGGCGGGACGCCCGTGCCACTAGAAAGAATGTGGCATGGCATCTTTGCCCATGCGTGCACGGGCGGGACGCCCGTGCCACTAAACACTTAAGAATGATTACGCGGCGGGTGAAGACCGTCAACGTTTAACAAGCGACCGAAGATTCGATGATTCAGCCTTCGGATTTAATGAGCGCTGGGGATGGTTACCTCGGGTTCGCTAACCCGACTCGCAGAATCGTATTGAAGTACTGTATAGTGCCGCCCGAACACAGGCTTACATTCCATCCTCGCTCGTAAGACCGTTCTCAGTTCCTTACATTCTGATTGACCTACCGGAGGTAGAACATGAAACGAACAGCTGTCGTTTTCTTCGTAGTTATCTGCGCCGCAACGTTTGCTCAGGCCCAAAGCTCCGTACGCCGAGCGATTCAGGCAAACACCAGACAGTTCATCGAAGCGTTCAATAAAGGCGATATAGCCGCAGTAGCCAACATGTACACGATGAATGCTCATCTATTGCCTCCCAACACTGACATGATTGAAGGCCGTGCGAACATTGAAAAGTTCTGGCAGGGCGCGAGTGGGGCCGGCTTGAAAATCACCGCCCTCGATATGGTTGACCTCGAGGTCCATGGGAACACGGCAATCGAGGTGGGCCGATATACCTCGACGCTGCCCCACTTACGTGGCGGAACGGTTCAAGACAATGGCAAGTATGTTGTTGTTTGGAAACGGGAGGGCCGCGCCTGGAAACTGGCAGTTGATGTGTTTAATACAAATTCGCCGGCACCTCGGTAGAGTGTTATCAACTTAAGGGCGAAACTCTACGCAGAACGGCTCTTCGTCTTCTTGTTAGACGATTTTTCATCCGGCGCTTTCTCACCCTTCTCTTTTGCGTCTTTGGCGCCGGCTTCAGCAGCGGCGTGTTCTATCTCGGAGTTTGTTTCGCCACCGGTAAGAATCGCTGCCCCCGTCAGGTAGAGCCAGAGCATAAGCACGATAACCGCTCCCAGCGCACCATAAGTTGCGCTGTAAGAATCGAAGAAGTGAAGGTAGAGCCGGAATCCGAACGAGACCAAAAGCCAGAGCGTGACTCCAATCACCGCACCGGGCGTTACCCAGACCCACTTTTGATCGTGCAGATCCGGCGCGAAGTAATAGATCAATGCAAAGGCCAGCAGCATGAATGCCAATACGATGGGCCATTGAATGATCTTCCACGACAATTTGAAGATCTCACTAAACCCGTAGTGGCCCGCAATAAAGTCAGCGAGTTGACCTCCATACAGAACCAGGATTAGCGCCGAAATGATCAATACCGACAATGCTACGGTTAAGGTTACGGCCACCAGACGTTGTTTCCACCACGGTCGTGTCTCCTTCACGTCGTAAGCAATGTTAAGAGACTGTGTGATTGCTCCCATTCCGTTTGAAGCTGCCCACAGCGCTGCGAGAATGCCAAAAGTTATTTTCCCGCCGCCGCTGGCCGCGCTTACTTCAAACATTGTTGTGCTGACCAGCTGTGAAGCTGACGACGGAATCATCCGACTGAGATAATTAAAAAGAGTGTCCCGCAGGCCGCTGCCCGATCCCATAATCAAACCGATCACTGAGGTCAGAAACAGCAGCAACGGGAAAAGGGCCAGCAGAAAGTAGTAGGCGAGTTGGGCGGCACGCCCAAAGACCTCGTCTTCATTGATCTCCTTCCAAACTCGTTTACCGAGTTGCGCCCACGATAAGCCGCCTAACTTCCAATGCGATTCCATTTATCTTCTCTCTCTTGCGTCTCTCGAAATAGTGTCTACTGAGCGGACTCGTGATCCAGCCAGTGAGATTAAAGCGTACAGTTTCCCGGTGATCGAACGACAATCACACTTCATATCGTAAGTTTAGGGGACAGTTCTTGAGTCGCTTCTGGAGTGAGCAAGCCCTACGCCAAAAGAATGAAGTACGCGGCTTAACGTTTGGACCCAGCTAAGTCGCTTGCTTGTTACCGAGTTGTTTGCTCTCGTGCGCGATATCGCTTCTGTGCAATTCCGTTTACCAAACGTTCGAAGGTTTATTGACAGAGTAGATCGTTTGAAATAGAGTGCCGCCGTCCTCAACCGCTCCAGTATGACTCCTCGCAAGCCTTGCCGCGACGATTCGGGACCTTGACTATTTCTCAGCGCGCTGCCGCGAATTCTCGACACCTAACTTTACTAACCCAACCTTCATGCAGTGGGCCTCGTAGTACAGGCAAGTTAACTTTTCAACTCTCAATTGAAATTCGCAAGCCTTAATCGAACCGTTACACGCTCACGTAATGAACCCGTCAATTTCGTTGGCTTCGGCATTTGCTTGGCCTGCGCAATCGAACGCTCGGTGCAACGACAAGTAGCGCGTTACTGCCACCCACCCAACAACCAGCGGTCTGATCGAAGGAGCTTCTTATGAAAAAGACAAAATTGGGTCGCCTCTTGTTATCAAAATGGACTCCTTTCTTCTTCGTGATCACGCTGGCTGTGGGCGCCCTGGTGTCGTCATACATTTTTGCCCAAGCCCCGGGTGATCCTGACTTGAAAGTATTGAAGACTGGGTTGGGCTCCGGAACAGTTAGATCCGACGCAGGTAATCCGGGAATTGATTGCGGAGGCGACTGTGAGCAAGGTTATGCAAGCACCGCAATGGTCACGCTTACCGCAACAGCAGATGGAGGTTCTGCCTTCGCGGGTTGGGCTGGGGACTGTCCAATCGCTGGGATGCCGGCTACGGATCCGTGCACAGTGCCAATGACTTCCGCTCGTTCGGTGAGGGCCAAATTTGACCCTAACCCTGCCATTCAGCAATTAAAAGGTTCAGTTGCTGCTACTGGTGCTCCCGTAACACGGACCTTTGGCCCTGCTGATTTTCTGGCCCCCACTGAAGTAATCAAACCGGAGGACATCGCCACTTACTTAACTGCCAACACTAATGTTGACACTCCAGCCGAGTTTCTTGCCGCATTGTTGCCCGAGTTCAAATACAACTGGATCTTGATGTCGCGTTCAGAAAGTCTTCAAACCGGCACGGCGGACTCTCCTCGAATCCTGCTTCCCAGTGCCGATGCCAGATTTGTATTCACCATCGGTATGACACGGCATAGCTCTTATCCCGGCGCCGATCCAAATGCGATTGAATATATGCAATGGGACGCCGTTCAAAAGAATTTCCGCTTCCACGAAATCGTGCTGGCGCCAATCGCGGAGGTGAGCACGATCCTTCCTGACGGAACGACACTGGTTACCATCCCTGCAAGAACCAGAAGTGTTTCCATCGACGATGAGAAGTGTTCAAAGTGTCATTCGACTCGAAATGTTTACAACGTTGTTCGTCCTATCGCTCCTACTCCGGTTCCAGGTTCCAGTCCGGGTACTGATGGAAATCCAGCAGGCATCGTTCCAGCTAAAAACAAACCTAACTGGGACACATATGACAGTTGGGGCGGAGCTATGCCTTTTAACCGCGATCGCATCTACCAGGGCTCGCTCGAAGCTGCCGTGTTCCGAAAGTTTTTCAATCCCTGGACGATGGCGCCCGCCGTCAGATCTATGATTGAACAGTTAGAGCTTCAGCCACCGGGAATTCCGGCAGGCCCGGCGCCCGCACGGGATGATCGCATCAGCCGTATCAACGGCGGTCCAAACGATGGCCACGTCACGTTCGCGTTTGATGGCTCTGCCATCGTCACCGAGGAGCCTTCTCCTTCACCCGCCTCACCTCCGGATGCCTCAGTAACACCAAATTATGAATTCAATGGTGTGCCGGGCACCGGAACTGGATCAACAGTGATACGCGGTGGTCCATACGTGACTTTGCATCATTCGCGTACTCCCGGACTGGTAGAAGGACGCGCCGTGCAGTTTTTTGATCTGCTTGGAGGGGCAGACGGCAACCTTAATCAACAGCGAATCGGACATGAACTGGCCGGGCATCGCTTTGCGACCGGAAGCATCCGCCTCGATGCTCGTCCTATTGCGCTCGCGATTGCGAGGGGTTGTTTAACTCGCGACGCCGGGGCTAACGATGTAACGCCCAGGCTGACTGCAGGTCTTGGATTCTTCACTTCAAGACATGGCGGCATGGGACTCAATCAAGTCTTCAATAACACCCGCGAGCGCACGCAAAAGATTCCACGACGAAAGGCGGATATACAGAAGCTCAATCTGGATCGAACCGACGACGTCTATCTGGATCCCACCGCAGACGACCAGAACGGTCTTATCCCACGTTATGGCGCAGGGACCGCTCAAAACACGAACACTTCACTGGAAAGAGTCACGGCAGGAAATATTTCGCCGGCCGATTGATGATGGAATACCTGACGCTTCGGAAATCGGAGGCGGTGTTTACGTCGACCGTGAGGACTATTCTTTCAACACCGAGAGACTGGCGCTCTACCGCTACTTCCTCGAGCCCCTCGGTGTCTCAGTCGACAAATGGTCAATGGGGGTTCGCGGACGGTCGCGCACATATAGTTTTGCAGATGTGTTTGACGATCCACCTTACGTGAATACTTTAATTTCCGAGCTCGAAACGAGTTTGAATACGGAACGCTATCGTCCGGAATTAGACATGGCCCCACCATACGGTTGCACGAATCTGCTCTCAGCCGTCAACCGGGAGTTTGGCTTACTGCCTTTACCAAACGCCGTACCCACTTATACCGACGTCCAGCGAATCTTTAACAAGAGTTGCATTGAATGCCATGGTGGATTGGGCTACCCACCATTCAATAGATTTTTCGATGCTACCTTCCTGGATTTTTCAGAAAACGAGAACCCGGCATTAGGAAATCGTTTGGACCGGCCAAACCGGTTCGCGATGGACTTTACAGCAGATACTCCGACTGAAGCGAATCTAACAAGTAGCCGGATCTGGGTCCGTATCATCCGAGACAACGAAGACTGCACGCAAACGGGGTTTTCCGGAATGATGCCTTGCGGCGGACCGAAGCTCAACCAGGTGGACATTGAGACAATCAAACGATGGTTACTTGGACCACCAAGCCGTCCATATACGAACGGCGATCCTCATCTCAGAACAATTGACGGAAAGAATTACGATTTTCAAAGCGCGGGCGAGTTTGTCCTGCTTCGTGGCGAAAATCTGGAAATCCAGGTTCGCCAAACCCCGGTTGAGAGCGAAGCGCCCCTCGGTCCAAATGAGCACACCGGCCTCTCTTCGTGCGTCAGCATCAACACAGCCGCTGCCCTTCGAGTTGGTCCACATCGCATCACTTATCAACCCAACCCGAGTGGCAAACCAGATCTTCAGCTACGTGTCGATGGCAACCTGATGGAGAGAGTGGGCGATCGAGGAATTGTGCTGGATTCAGGAGGACGTATCCTGCCCACCACTGCCCCAGGCGGTCTTCAAATCGAGTATCCCGGTGGCACGAAGGTGATACTTACGCCCAACTGGTGGGACCATCGCCAGTTGTGGTACCTGAATATTGATCTGCGCAGCCCGCGGGCAACTGAAGGAATCATGGGAGCCATTGCTCCCGGCAACTGGTTGCCGGCCTTGCCCGATGGCACTTTCCTCGGCGAGAAGCCCTCCGATTTAAATCAGCGATATCTGGATCTCTATGAGAAGTTTGCCGATGCGTGGCGCGTAACAGACGCAACCAGCTTGTTCAACTATGCGACGGGCACGTCGACGAGCACATTTACTATCGACCAATGGCCCGGTGAAGCTCCTCAACGGTGTCAGCTGCCGAGGGATCCGGATGGCGGACCAGTTGTCAAAGCTCCGCAACCACAGATCGCGCTCGACGTGGCCAAACAACAGTGTGCTCCTCTGGTTGAGACCGATCGACGGACCAACTGCGAAATGGATGTCATGGTGACGGGTGAGATCGGATTTGCAAAATCTTATTTGCTGACAGAACAAATACAGCTCAACGTTCGACCTGCGGCACCAGTTCTGCTCTTTCCTGCAGACGACACGATCGACCTTGGCACCAACGTCAAATTCGACTGGACGAAATCAACGGACGCAGAGGGTGATCCACTGAACTACATGCACTGCGTTTGGCCTGCGGGACAACTTCACACGTTCAAGCAATGCATCGATCAGCCACAGCAAATGGGCATGTTTGGTGGGCTCGGCGGACTCAGCCGGTGTGGGTGGTTGGTGATCGTGCTGATCATTCTTTTAGTGATCGTAATTGTTCTGTTTTTGAAGAAACGGCGGCTCTTTCTGATTCTGCTAGCAATCGTGATTCTGATTGCCATCGTTCTTGTCATCTACTTCTGCCGCGGCGGAAATATGTCGAAGACGGTTTCGACCTTGCAACCAGGCAAGTCGTATTACTGGAAGGTGATTGTCGAGGACGGCAAAGGTGGCACTACCGAAAGTGAAACACGTCGCTTCGCAGTGAAGTAAATCGCCTTAACGGCGGCGCCGCCTTTCAACTATTCCAGGAGTCGACGAAAGTGCAGAAACAGCTCCACGCCAAACGATAAAGTACGGTAGAAAACCACATGATGACCCTCACCACTTTTTTTGTAGTGAGTGGGGGCCATTATCCTCGCGGCCGCAAACCACCCTTGTGCTGATGGACCACCCAACAGGGTGACTCAACCTGACGACGGATCAAATACTTAACGACACAATTCGCGACGTAAACCCGACAACCAGGTAGTAAATTTTACACAAACCTTCCTCAGATCGGCGCCGGCTAGTCATACCTGAAATGTTTTCAATCCTTCAAACATTGATGTGTAGAACGGGTTGAGACTTCTCTTAGCCTTGATACGGGTACTGTCAAAAAAGAGCCTCGCGTTGCTTAGAGGTTCCTGACCTGGTTCTGCGTTTTCTATCTTCCGGACAGCACCGGAAGTCTTACTGACTGGCTGGTTCCCATCAGGAGAAAACCATGACATCCGCTCTGGTCCTTTTTGCTTCCGATCGTTCTACTGAGGTGTTGGAACGACGAATCACTCCCAGCTCCAACTGATTTCCGGTCAAGTGGTCTTCGCGTAGCTCTGGCTTGAGATTGAATCCGAAACGAGCGTTTCCAGTTGTCGCTCCCCAAAAAGTAATGCTCGCTGCGTCAAACAGAACCAAAGGTTTGGAAAAACAGCGCAATAAGAAACGCGCCTTCCGGCTGCGTCTGCTACTTCAGGCTCTGATTCTTCTTTTGATCCTGGGATTTATGATTGTCCCACCTCCAGCCCCGGCAGAAGCCGCGGAGTGTGCAAAGAGGAAGAACATTTCACTCTATTTTGCAATTGATGTATCGAGCAGCATGGCAGGAGTGCGCCTGACTGCCGCGCGTGATTTTGCCATGAAGTTGATCACCGACCTTCACGCTACCGGATTCCTGGTGGAGGGCGGTTCCGTCCAATTCTGCGGCCAAACGGCCGGGTTCTTCCCGTGGACCAATCCACTTACGCTGCGCAACAATCTCATGAGCCTTGGTGCCACGTGCGACGGAACAGCGCTGTTTGACCACATCGTCAATGGCGCAACTCAGATTCGAACCCGGTCTTCCTCAAATCTTAGGTTATTCGTCGTGCTGACGGATGGCGAAGACTCGGGGGCCTCGGTTTTTACTAAAAACGATGCTGCGAACAGGTTGTCCGGAGGGGATATTACCGCCCGCCTTGTATTTATTGGGTCCGGCAGCAGCCCTACGCTGAACGACATCGCAAACGCGGCCGGACCAAAGGTCAAAGCGGTGGCCGCAACTCCCGGGAACCTCAATACGCTGGTCAACGAGATGGTTAACGCCACTTGCATCAATTTTCGGCCGACCGCAGCCATGAATATCCCTATCCCGGAATTTCCCATCGGGGGTATACACGGCTCTTTTATGCCCTTTGATGGTTCCCCCTCAAGCGATGTGGAAACGGCCACTGCAAATCTGGATTTTAAATGGGTATTTACTCGTCCCGACGGATCAAAGATAAATCGCACAGGCAGACAAACTTCCGTGCAGATGGATGACAGCCAACTCCCAAAGGTGGATTGGAAAGTCACTCTCACAGTCACCGATCCCCTTGGGGCCAGTAACACAAACACCCGTACGTTCAAGGTAATTGGGAGTCCACCAAACATCGGCATTGCAGGATTAACCTCTATCGACGTACTCCAGAAAATTCACATGCGGTGCGACGGTTCGCTCGACATCGACGGCGGCGAAATGGTGATCGTCTGGGACATTGTCGAAAGCCCACCTGGATCGAGCCACGGACCGCAGTCTAACTGGTTCACAGGCGTTGAGCCGCCGAAAATTACCACCACTGAATCCGACATAGGGAGGTGGAAGTTCAAGGCAACCGCTACCGATAACGAAGGCGACACTGACACTGCCGAGAAGGTTGTAAACGTAAACAACCTGCCCCCCGTAATCGATCTGGAGGGTGATAACAGCATTACCGCCGGCGAGCCACTCAAGGTAGAGACGACAATTATCGATGATGAGGACGGGGGTGATTTGTCTTTTGAATGGGACCTGATTCAGGCGCCAAAATCTGCTCCGATACCGGTGCAGGCAGCCTTTCACTTTGGAACCGGACTTGCCGGTTCGAGTTTGGAAATACCAACAACTGCGAGCTTTGCCGGCACCTGGATTGTTAAACTGAGGGCCAAAGACAACGACGACTCACCTAACTCGGAAACGAGCGCTTACTTCACCGTCGTAGTCGATGGACCACCAACCGCGGAAATCACCGGGCCGAGTGAGATTGGCTCACTCTCCTTCCCGCTTAAACTCAGCGGCGAATCCTCTGTCGATGCTGATTCGCCGTGCGTGACTCAACCCGATCGGTGCCACAACACCCTCGAGCCTCCAGTCAGGGAAATATCACCAGCCATTGAGTCCTACAGTTGGTCGCTCGTCGACGTGCCGTTTGAGTTGTGGAACAAGTATCCCCTTGGCTCGATTGATGAAGTTTTTGGTAAGGACGCCCATAGCGCGACTATGGAGCTGAATTTCGGAGATGTTGAGCCCGGCGACTGGACCTTCCAACTTCAGGTGGTAGACGCTGAAGGCAGTGAGAACTTCACGAACTTCGCGGTTTCGGTTGTTGATGAGAACGGCAGGCCCACAGCGATAGTAAACGAGCCAGGCCGTTACCTCGTGGATATCTCAGGGCTGCTTAGTCAGAACATCGTATTGAGTGGTGGCCAGAGTTTTGATCTCGATAATCTATTAAATCCTCCATTCGGTCCGGGTGCCGGCATAATCAACTACCAGTGGACCGTGCTCCAGGCGCCAGCCGGATGTGTGCCTCCAGTATTCTCCGCTGGGCCAGTTCAAACTTTGTTTGCTGCGGGCTCGGTGGTTCCTCCCGCCTGCCAGGGTTTTTGGCGCATTCAGTTAACGGTGACGGATGACGACACTCCTGCAAAAACTGATAACGAAGAAGCTAACGTAATCATCGGTAATTGCCCGCAACCGATTTGCGTCGACTATCCAACACACTTCAATCCTCAATTTGTCCCGTTTGTAGAAAACACAGACATACTCGTCTACTACCATCTGGATTCAACTCTTTACGACAACCCCGCATTCCAGTCCGGCTTGTTCACGGTGCTCCAGGTGTTTCATGAAGACGATCCGACCACGCCGGTTTTTACGTCCATAGATTCCAACGTCCTCGGCTCAAACAAGGGCGGCAATCTTATCTTCAACTGGAATGGCTATTCGAACACAAACCAAAGACCCAAAGCCGGCCGTTACGACTTGAGGATTACGCCGTACGACTCAGGACTGTTGGGCATCACCGCTCTGGCGAGCACGGAAGTCGAAGCAATCTGGATAGAAGTGGCGGAACCAAGCATCCTATCAACCAGCGATCGCTATCAGGACTTTAATGAATTAGACACGGGAACGGGTCAACTAACAATTGACTACGAAATACAAGGCGGCGCATTCCCGGATGAGTTGCATTGGCAAGTGCGGGACGCTGCCAATAGCGTAATTTTTGAGACCACTACTCCCCCCAATCTCTCAGGTACCTTCAACTGGAATGGGCAAATCGGTGCGTCAACCATTCAGCCGGGTGTCTACAAGTTTGAGTTAGAAGCTCGACTCGGCGGCGCTTCGTTGGGAGTGAGTAATCACGAGTTTGTCGTCTATCGGTTGGGAATCGCGCCGGTGGCAGGTGCCGGCTCCAGCACACCACCGGGATTGTTCGTTTTTGTCAATAATGACGATGATAATCGCAATAATACTTCTGACCTCGCTGAAGTTGCAGCCGGCGAAAACGACTTGACCCAGCTCAATATCAAGGTTGAGCCCGCTACTATTGAAGGGGTCGTCACATTCTCGACTACTACGCCGGCACCACCCCGCTTTAAGCTCTGGAGCACGGCGGTCAAGGCGGCACAGACAGCCCTGCCGGCGACCTTCAACGTGCCGGCCACTCCATTACCAACACAACTCTTCATTGAGGGCGAAACAGCCGCGCAATCGGATCTCAAGTTGCAGTTGGTGACCTCCGACGGCGTGACACTGAATCCTGTTACGCTTGCATTAACGGTTGTTGATGTGCAGGTGGTGTTGGATAGCAACAATGATCACGCGATCACTGGGGCCGATGCGAATTCCTTCCATCTGAATATTGCGCGTTGGGACAATGCATACGATGCGGCGTTTGCTGTCAGCAACGGAGCTCACCCTGCCAACTTTATCGAGCAGGATCCTTCACGTTTCTACCTGCGAGTCCGCAACCCATTTGCTAACGCCAACCCAACCATCGCGGAGCAATTCACCGCTGAAAGCAGGCACCATGAATGGAGCCGCACTAATCGACGATGATCTGACTGACATCACGCTGGTCGAGACAGGAGTTAATACGGGAGAGTTTGTGTCGCGCTCGCAGCTTTTGACTTCTCACGACCTACAGGTAAACGACGACGCGAATGCTGACGACGAATTTAAAGCACACGACGGAAGCATTGGCGTCATAGACGATGATCTTGTAGGAGATCGAACTCATCGCGGTGAGATCGATGGCGCAATGCGCTTGCAGTACCAGCCAGGCGCGTTGCCATCGCTGACTACTTGGGACGTACCGGTTTGCCGTCGAAGCCCTGACGAAAGGCGGAGATTAGAGATCAGGGTAACTGTATTCAACGAGCCCTTCAATGACATTGGGTTTGATCACGATGGCGTTCCCGCCACACCGCCCATATGGCGCAGGTAATAGCGTATTTGACTTTACTGACACAAATGCCAACGGACAGCATGACGCGGGTGAGGCATGCGAGCCTTTTCTGGATCTGAGCAACGCCGCCGGTGCTTTCGCGGTTACCGGCTCGCGAGGGGGCGTAGTAACGCGACAGCAGGTTAACGATCAGGTGAGCCGGGCGAACGTAGCGTGGGCGCAAGCTTGCATCAAGGTTGTTTCATTAGGGACGACGTTTGTAGATGCGCCCGTGAACGCTATGGGCAACAACATTTTAGCGGACGCACTTTTCGACCCAACCCTTGATGAGCCTTTCCTGGTAACTACGTTCGGCCCCGGCGCGACAGTGGACGTGATCGAGGTGTTCTTTGCAGCACCCATAACGGGCGCAAATGCGTATACCAGGACGCCGTCGGATCTTGTGGCTGGGCTAGGGGAGAACACCTTTGTCTTTATGAGACCTAATCTCACTATCGATCGCAGAACCTTGGCGCATGAGATCGGACATGCTCTGGACAACGGTTTCGACAATATGAACCCAAGGCCGATCTTTTATCCCGCATTCAATACTTTTCCGGACACGGATGTGACCCGCTATCGGCGCCTGATACCCGCGACGGTAACAAACTGCCGGACGGTCCGGGCCGCTGGAGATATGCTCGGCACCGGAAACCGGTTGCTGAAAACACCCTAGGATTTGAAGGAAGAAAACCCAATGCGTAGATTCGGGCTCGCACTAGTGATCTATATCGGATTAGTCGGTCAAGGCGGTCACGCTATCGGCAGAGTAGAGGGCGAACCGCTGTATCGAACCCATACGAGCTCAACATCCTCGAACCAGGTCGAAACTCCAGAGCAGGTGATTGAGCGCTTACTCTCACTCCCGCATGGTCTAATAAAGCTCTCACCGGGAGACCGTGTGCGCTTGAGGCAAGTTAGGGATAACCCGACCCCTTACATCATTGCATTGAACTCTCTCTACGCTGGGAGAAATCCGGCCGCAATAAAAGATCCCGAGGAAGCTCTGCGTTTTGAACGTGCCGTTTCCCTTCTGGCATTCATTGGCACAAATCAAGCGCTGTCTCAAATTGCTGGCTGGTACAAAACTCTGGACCAACCCAGTTTGCAGCCTACTCCTAACGATCGGAATAGGGCTTTGCACCTCCAACGCGTAATCCTCTCCTCGCTAAAAGCTCTCAAACAAGAAGAGATCATTTCATCGATACTGACACAACTGCAAAAAATGGATACCGCCACTCGCCTCGCAGCGCTCGAGTACCTGGGTCGCTCTGCCACGAACGACGCCAGAATCATTAACGAACTGAGAAAAATCCTAAACGATCGACAATCTCCTCTTTATCAGGACAGGACTCTCAAGCGAAGTATCGAATCTTTGTCAAAGCCGAAATGAGCTAGCGCAAAAATGAAATCCGGAATTACCTACTCACAGGTCAAGCATATTCGGCCGAAGCGTATTTCACGTGGGCCGAACCATAACAACGTCTGGACTCCGCTCGTGCTCGTGCTCGCTGCATTTTCATTCTCGCTGTTGTGGGTGGAGTCGTCGTCGGCAGATAGCGTCGAGTTTGGCCCACCCTTCATCATCAACGATGGGTTCAAAGCGCCGGCGGGACTGGCCGTGGACACAACCAATGGTCGCGTGTTTGTTGCCGACACTGCCAATCACCGTGTGAAGTACGCATCGATTTCGACTCTTCAGGGAACTCCTGTGTGGAATGAGTTTGGTTTTGTTTCCAACCGCGCGTTGCCCGAAGCTTTGAACGAACCGCAAGCAGTCGCAATAGACAGTGCCGGCAATGCTTACGTGGTGGATACTTTTGGCAATGAAGTTCAATTGTTTCGTTGGAACGCAGCTACCTCCAACTTCGCCTTTGACCCGAATTTTGCGCAGACAACTCGCAACTCAGTCAGTGGGAAAAATATCGCGTTTCCACGAGACATAGCAGTTGGAGCTGATGGGAAGGTCTACTCTACTCGATTCGGGCAACCACAGAATTCTGGTTGCCGACGGCCCTGACGATACTTCCTGGGAGGTGCGCCGCGATGACAGCTCCTGGGGAAATCCTTACGGCATAGACGTAGCCGCTGACGGAACGATCTTTATTGCAGACACAGACCATTCACGCATCATCCGCATACCCACAACCGGATCGGATCAGATTTTCGGACACTTCGGCATCGGCAACGCACAATTCCGGCAACCGCGCGACGTGGCCGTCTCCACCGATGGACGGTTGTTTGTTGCCGACACCAATAATCATCGCGTTGTCATACTCAATCCGGATGGAACTCATTATCGCAACCTGGGCGCTGCTCCCTTGTTCGTCACCATTCAAAAGATTGAAGTGGACAATAACAACCGTGTGTTCGTTATCGACTCCGACGCAAACAGAATGGTGGCCTACCTGGGCCCAGTCGCAAACCCGCCGTTTGATGCTTACGTTCGAGATTTTGTAGGAGACTCGGGCAGCCAGCCCTCAGCTATGGGCTTTGCGCTGTCGTCGCCAGACATACTCGTTCGTCACCATCCGGACGTCGACCTGGCGTTGGCCGCCACGACAGGACTTGAAGCTTTCTCCTTCCAACAGCCACGCTTTGAGGAGAATAACTACGTCTACCTCGCGGTCCGCAATCGTGGAACTCACGGAATTGCCGGCACCACAGCAAAAGTGTATTGGTTGCCTGGTACTCCCGCGCCGTTTCCGTCCGGATGGCAAACTGAAGGCTTCTTCTCAGACTTTCTTAGTCCCGCTAGTAGTGCTCCAGGCAACTCTCTTTCAGTTCCCTTCATTGGGCCGAGACAGACCGTGGGGAGCGAGGAGAAGGATGGCGTAGTGGTGGTGGGTCCGCTGATCTGGCGTCCGCCGGCTCCTGAAAGCGCTGCCGCCGCCGATGGCGTATTTCAGCTAGTAGTGCGACTGCTCAATGTCGGTGATCCATCGGAGCCAGCCACTGGTCTTGAGCAAGTCCGTCTCAACAATAATGTGGCAATGCGACGCGTAACAGTCTCGCGCGGTCCGTTTCCGACAGGTGATCAGGACACGCTGGTAGTGCGAGTTAATTTTCCAGATGTAACTGGTGAAGCAAACGAGACCACTGTGACCAACCGTCTCACGGAAGCCGCACAATGGTTACATGAAATCACCTACCGGCAAGCTTTGATCAGGCCACTGTTTAGGGGCCCCATCGCGCTGGACAAAAACAAGAGCGACTATGACAACCCCAGCAGCAACCTGCTGGTGGAAATGACTACCGAGGTACTAACTAAGTTGCTTACGGCTGAGCCGGACGTTCTGAGCGGACCCACAGCGAGCCCGAGTGACGATATTGATCGAGTCATTATCGTTGTCAACGATCCAGACTTCACTATCGATTGGGCGACGACGGGCCACTATCCATACAATTTGCCGGGCGGAGTCAGACATCTTTCGGTGTCGGTCCAGGGTCCGGAAAATAGCGCCGCGCAATATGAACACGGTCTCTCGCATCAATTCGGGTTGATGGATCTGTACGTGCACGAGAATGTTGAATTCCCGCTGGCAAGCGTGGCAGATCGCTGGGACAACATGGCGAAGCCTTTCGAAGGAGCGCATCCCTTAACCTGGTCAAAGGAACGTGCCGCCTGGGTTACTTCAAGCGGAGGCAAGATCTTCTACATAGCTCGGCCTCCAAAAGGGTCACCCCCGCGTGTTGGACAACCTGCCATTCATGTGAATTATCAGAGCATTTTGCAAGATAACCAGATTGGGGCAATCGCCATTGGTCTGACCGCAGGCATCACCACTTTCGAAGAGGAAAATCATTTTTACTGGGTCGAGGCGCGCAGCCCCACACTTGGTAACCGCGATTCAGTAGTTCCGGCAGACGGCGTGGTGGTTTACTACGCCAACAAACTAATACCGCAGGGACAAGCTCCCGTAGTAATTCGAGACTTTGCGGACGCTACTTCTACTCTCGACGACGCTGCGGTTCCGGTAGGAAGTTCAGTTGAACCGGCCGGCACCGGCATTAAGATAACGAATGACTCGAAAGTGTCCAGCAACGGTGGTTACATGGTCCGGGTCGATTATGAATCCCCGCCCGACTACAACGTTTTCATCACCACCGGCAATCCCGCGTGGACCAGCCCTGACATATGGATAGATAACCAGCGCGACGGCGGTGGTTACGAGAGCTACAATCAAACTACTCGCATCTCCGCCGGACCGCTCGAAGAGCAGCCAATCGGTGGCGAAGAGAATCGCATTTATGCGCGCGTTCACAATGCCGGACCAGCAACTGCCTCTAATATAGAGGTGCGTTTTCTATTGTCGGCTCCATTCCTTACGGTCGGAGACGCAATGGAGTTGTACAAGATCGTTTTCATACCTGAGATCCCGCCAGGCGAGTTCAAAGACATTTTTGTTAAGTGGCAACCCGCCGCCGCGGGTGATCCACACAACTGTGTACGCGTTCTTTTGCGCCGGCTCGTCGGTGATAACAATCCGGGCGACAATGAAGCGCAACAGAACCTCGACGTCATACCGGCTAGTAAGCGCAGCCCTTATCCTCCGGTCGTATTTCCCTTCCACATCACGCACCGCGATCCCCAACCGAAGCTTGTCTACTTTCAATACGAAGGCGTGCCGCCGTCGTGGGCGGCATCCGTCTCGCCGGCCAAACGGCTTCTGGCCACAAACGAAAGATTCATGGGCGAATTGAAAGTGCAGCCACCTGAGGGGTCGCCTCCGTGCAACGACTATGAGTTTCGCGTTACCGCCTGGACGCCCAGCGGAGACACATTGATTAATCTTGGAGGCGCCTCAGTCAATGCCCAGTTGCGCAATGGCACGGACCTGAAACTGGAGGGCGCGGTGACAAAATGTAGAGTGAGGCCGAGGCAACGCGACGGAGGGCCAGTCCGGATATCTAATCCAAACAACACGATAACCGCACTGCCTATCGAGGCGGTGAATGAGCCAACCGAGTGCGCGACGATCCAGTCGGCCGGCTGCACGACTCCGGCACGCCCGAATGAAAAAGTTGTTATGCGTTACCTCGATCCCGCCGGCAATCCTGTGTACCACGAAGTGCAAACCGATCAATTTGGTTGTTTTCAAGATTCTAACGCCGTGATTGAAGGGGGCGCGTGGACCGCAACGGCGTTCTATCGCGGCGATCAGTGTTCCGGGCCGGCAGAAGTATCCGTTGGTGTAAATGTTCCACTCCCGGAAACTCATGATCAAGACGGCGATGGGTTAAAAGATGATGATGAAGTGCAGGGCGACGCGGATGGTGATGGGATTCCTAATCCGCTGGATAAAGATAGTGATAACGATGGAATCAATGATGGGCAAGAGCCACCGGGAGATGCCGACCAGGATGGCCTGGATAACGTCATTGATATCGATAGTGACAACGACGGAATCATCGATGGACAAGATCCTTCGCCCTACGGTGGCGGCTCGGGTGGACCATTTACACGCTGGGAAGTGGGGACGTTTTCGGGATATTTCTTCTTCGACAACAGCCTGCCCATTTATGACAATTTTGTATTCGGCGGACGAGCTGCTTACAACTTCACTCCGAACTGGAGTCTGGAAGGCGAGGTCAGCGTTACTCCCACGAAGGACGTGTTTGCGAATCCAGGACGAGTCTGGCAGTTGAATCTTAATGCTCTATACCACATACGAGAACTGGAAAAGCCGTATTTCCTACCCTTCGTAACGGTTGGTGCCGGCGGCTTGTTCTACGAAGGCTTTACTCGGGGTGATAAGAGTTTTGCAGTCAATTATGGAGTCGGTGTGAAGAGTTCCATCACCCAAAAATGGAGTCTAAGATTTGATGCTCGTGCTTTTAGCGCGACTGGCGCTTACGGAGTGGGCACGAACCACAGCTTTCAAACCAGCGTAGGGCTGTCTTTCAAATTTTGAGCGGCGCCGGTCCGGCTCTGCCTGGCTCCCTAAAACGCAGGACAAGAATTCTTGCTTGTCCTTTTTTTGCGGAAACACGAATATGCTACTGCCAAACCGCCTTTAGGCAACGCAATTTCTGCCGCACCTCGCCCGCCCTCAGGCTCGCAACTTGAATGATGGATGATGTGTGCTTAATACGCCAATCAAGTGCTCCTTAGCGATATGTGTGTATCTCTGCGTGGTAGCGATAGATGCATGGCCTAAAAACTCCTGGACCACGCGAATGTCGACACCATTACGAAGCAGTAGCGTCGCCACCGTGTGACGAAGCATATGAGGTGTAATGTGTCGCTCGAGGCCTGCTTGTTGTCGAAAATAGTTTATGACGTTTGCAATGCCCTGCGTCGAAAGCCGATTTCGCGTGGCGTTTATAAACAGGGCGGTACTTTCAACGCCGAGTGAGGACCGAGCTTCAAGATGTTCGCGTTGGATACGAACTGTTTCCTTGTCGACGATAAACGCTAATCGGTGACGCCCGCCTTTACCGTGTATTCGAAAGGCCGACTCCATCACGTTGAAATCACCAATGTCTAACGCCGATGCCTCTCCCACCCTCATACCGGTCGCGAACAGAAGGTCGACCAATGCAAGATTCCGCACTCTGCGGTATTGTTGAAATGAACTTGACTGCTGTCGACCTTTCGAAAGGGCCGATGGCTTGCGATGAACTGCAGAGGCTTCCTCCTTACGACCTGCCTGAACCAGAAGCGTTTTCATCTCTTCTTCTGAGAGCGCGCGAGGGAGTTGTTCCACGCGTCCAAGGCTCAGCTTCACTCGCCAGAACGGCGACTCGGTTAGCTCGCCCTTTCGCAACCAATACGAACAGAAGACTTTCAGAACTACGATTTTGCGGCGCATGGACGCGGGAGAGTAGCCTTTGCTCCGTAGGTCGGCCGCCCAATTCTCTACCAGGCCGGCCGAGACTTGATCGATCGTGATTTGTTCTCCTGCATATTCCACGAATTGTTCAAGGTCCGAACGATACGCACTTCTGGTCTTATCGCTGCGATCGTGTGTGGAGAAATAACCATGAAAAAATTGTGAGACTGCCCGACTCAGTTGCATAGCGCACACGCCTAACCCCAGGTCCTTTCTTGGGCCGAAAAGATTAGAAGAGCTTTCTAAGCTGTTTAAGCGGTGGGTCTGAAACGTTGCGTGAGTTTAGTTTTTGTCCAAAGAGGTTGCAAGCACCCGAACCAATTTGAGCTGTCGATTGAACGATTTCGCGTCCTGAGAGACGCGCGGCAAGTTTTACGAAGCTACACTATTCAAAGAAAGTTGAACCGATTTCATTTTGAGGACATAATGGCGCGCTTCCAAGTA
The DNA here is from genome assembly GCA_963730985.1 of Pyrinomonadaceae bacterium. Classification (GTDB taxonomy): domain Bacteria; phylum Acidobacteriota; class Blastocatellia; order Pyrinomonadales; family Pyrinomonadaceae; genus PSRF01. The sequence continues at coordinate 5,128 of CAVSTX010000004.1, read as the reverse complement.
CTGATAATAAGGAATTATTCAACGGTCCTCGCCAACGTCGAAAGTGCCATGCGTCAATCAGCTTATCTGTTTCTAGAACTGTCTCTATTCGTTTTTCTGTTGGGATTTGGCTGGGAGGAGCTGCGGTTCAGGCAGATTCTCTCTCAATCGTTTGTTTTGTCGGCGCTCGGTTTAGCAGCATTCTGGTTATTAATAAATCAGATAGCCTTGAAGCTGGGGCTGTGGGCGTTTCCGCAGGGCGGGACGTTGCCGATCCGGCTATTCTCATTGCCACTGGAAGAGTACATACTTTTCTTCTTCCACAGCGTTGTGTGCATTGTATTTTTGAACCACTACTCAAAGGCACACGACAGATGACTCCTTACTCATCTTATAACCTTATCCTCACAATGTTTGTCCTGCCTCTCTCATTTCTCCTTGCAGGTTCCAGCAATCGGCTGGGCAACCTTTTGCTTTCTGGCAGAGTTGCGTTACTCGTGATGCTTTTGGGCTATCCATGGGATTTTTTTGCCATTCACCTGGGCGTGTGGAATTATCCTGGCAATCCCGGTTATCGCATTTACGGTGTCCCGATTAACGACTTGTGGTTCATGTGGCTATGCACTCACTTGGCTTGTTGTTTCCTTATCGCCATTCGACGAAGGTATGCCCGAGGCGATGGAGATCCCAAAAGCAAAAACGCAAGCAAAAAGGACACTTGATACAACAGAGCTGGATCTTCTTGGAGATAATCGCCAGTCACTTAACGCTTGTGTGCTTCCCGGCACGTGAACGTGTTTTCCTACTTCGCCCTCGAGAACGATAGTAACGGGCTCATTCACCCCGATAAAGGGCGTCTTGCTATTGAGGCCACTACTATCCAAGCTCAGATGTCCTTTATTGGCGCGCGCTTGCTCCTCATTCAGTGAACTCCAAACACGGGGTGCTGCACTGCCAAGCTGAATCCGATATTCTGAATCCATTGGCTCCGCGATTAGAATTATTCCCGACTTGGTTGTTGGTCCCTCTGCTCCAACAATCTCTGTCTTCAATTCTGATATTGCAAATGCCCTTTCCAAGTCTAATCCTGAGCCGCCGCCAAAAACTCCCGATACAGAGAGAGCAACAAGCAAACCCGGCGCAAGAACGTACGCCGAAATTCTTGCCATCTCGATTTCAGTTCGACCCTTAAGTAGGTTCCACACTGTCTGAATGTCTACCATGACGTGGGCCTCCCTTCATTAATATTCGGCAAGCAAGAAGTGCAAGGAAGAAGAAAAGTACCCCGGCTGGAACTGAGTTTATCTGATACGTTGTAGGAACGTGGGGAATCCCTGAAGAAACAAAATAAACAAACCAGCCAACCAACCCAATCACTGCGATCCATGTGAGACTGTTTTCTGGTAGAGAGGAAATGTCGCCGCCCCTTGTTCCGATCTGAATGCCGGCCACCAGAGCGTAAGGGCCCAATAGCAGGTTTCCTAGGATGTATGGATTGCTGAAAGACACAAGACTTCTGAATAGAAAGAAAACGGTAAGCAGCGCCGCGACCATCAACCAATGAAAGCGCGATATTTCAGGAACCAAGAATGATCTCGTGCGACGAAACATCAGCGCCACATGAACGCCTGCCAGAATGGCACTATTAAAAGATGAAAGAAAACTCGCCACTAAACCTAACGCGGCAGCGATGAAGATGACATTACCTTTGAGCAAGCTCGAAAAGATCTGGCCCGTATCCACTGGGCCATCGGGAATTGACCCAATCGCGAGAGCAAATGGCAGGAGCATTAGATACGGCACGACGCCTACGATTAGGAAAGTGGTGAAGCGAACAGTGGCGTTGTTCTTTTTTCGGCTGACCATGAAGACACGTTTCCAAGCATCCGGGCTTGCTGCCAACAACCCGATGGCCATTACGGTCGCAATCGCGAAATGATATAGATATAAAAGCAGGCGGGAGTCTACGAACGTTAACGTCCAGTATCCTGACCTCGGTACAGTTAAGGCAGTCCAAACCATGGGTCGTTCCGGGCCCAGTAACACGATCCCAAAGATCACAGCCATGGCAGTGACCATTACAAACTGAACAACATCAGTTCGGAAGACCGCCATATAGCCACCGAACAACACGTAAAAATATCCGATGATTGCCACTCCGACCGCCAGAATTGTCGCTTGTTCCGGTTTAGCCCCAAGCGACACTCTGGCGATCTCTCTCAGAATCAAAAGCTCGGACGTCGCGTAGGCGAATTGGAGGCCGGAGACCACCAATGCATAAATTAGAGCGTTTCGATGACTTCCTTCAAGCATTCCAAATAGGAATGGCTCAAAACGTCCCGGTTTCCTAGCATCGATCCAGTGTCGAATGATGACGAGCCCCAATGCAGTCCCAAATCCTAGACCGATTAGAGCTGGCAGCCCCAGAAGCAGCGTAATTCCGAAATAGGCGCCAAATAATGCAGTTAGCGAGAAAACGGTGCTGGCTTGGCCGGCTTCTGGCCATGGCAAACCTTCATCTACATCAAGTGGTTCATCTTGCGGTAGCGGTTGTGAACGTAAAGAGAAATGTACCAGGAGGAGCGATCCAATAAGGAAGATTCCCACCAGCAATCCAGGCATAGATGATGACCTCCAAACTGCTTACGAAGCGACGTTTGAATGCAAAAGCTCAATGACAAGCTAAGAGAAGGAATTTCGCTAGAAGTGTGTGAAGCAGTTGAATAATTCCTTATTATCAGTACAATTCCGTATGCAAAGTCCGCTCATCGATTGAGCTTGCATTTTCTGAAGTACTTCAACCACCTCATTCGGCTTTACATCTGAATAAACATGCATTTTGTTACCAGCCCGAACGAGGTGTTGAGACAGACGAGCCGCACCTTTTATCTGTCGCTCGTTCGGTTGCCGCCCGGGTTACGCGAAGCCGCGACTTCCTCGTATCTTTTATTTCGCGGTATCGATGAAATTGAAGATCACCAAGTTCTGGATAAATCCGCGAAACTTCAACTCTTACGCGCCATCAGCCACGGGCTTTCTGGAAATGGACGCGTGCGCATAGACTTTGGGTGTTATGAAAAGCTGCTGCCAGAGGTCTCGCAGAGGCTTGAGGACTGGACAGATCTGGCACCGAAAAGCTTTGTTTTTCGAGTTCGCGAGACTGGCGCGATAATGGCCCAGCGCATGGCCTCTTGGGTGTCGAGGGACTGGCGGATCCGCACACAGGATGATCTGGATCAATATACGTTTGCAGTTGCCGGCTCAGTTGGGTTACTGCTTTCGGAGCTTTGGCGCTGGCATGATGGGACTACAACCAATCAAAGACAGGCAATTAGCTTTGGTCGAGGTCTACAAGCAGTCAACATTCTAAGGAACCGAACGGAGGACTTGGCTCGAGGGAGAGATTTTTTTCCGCGTGGTTGGGTCGAAAGAGATTTGCAGCTCTACGCGCTTTGTAATCTCAAGAGAGCCGACGCTTACGTTGAGGATCTTCCAGCAGGTCCGGTCAAAACTTTCTGTGGCACTCCTCTAATGTTGGCCTATGCCACTCTGAATGCGCTCCGTCGCGGCGAAGGAAAACTGAGTCGAGGCGCTGTTCTCGCAATCGTTGGTAAGAACGAAACGCAGTCGACAACTGATTCCAACCTTATCAGTGAATCGTCGAAACACGATGCACGTTCGGGCAGAACATTTACGACGGGCCGCCGGCCTGACTCGCTTAAAGTCACCAGTAACAGCGAACCGGAACTAGTCGTTCTCGTCAATGAAAAAGATGAGGTGATTGGAGCCGAGGAGAAAATCAAGTGTCACATACTTGGGAAATTGCACCGCGCTTTTTCGATATTCGTCTTCAACTCACGCGGGCAGTTGCTCCTGCAAAAGAGAACGACTACGAAATACCATTCGCGCGGCCTTTGGTCGAATACGTGCTGCGGACATCCTCGATTAGGGGAGTCCACGCAACAGGCCTCCCAAAGAAGACTCAAAGAAGAAATGGGTTTCGATTGCCAGCTGCACGAAATGTTTGGATTCGTCTACCGAACTGAACTCGCCGAAGGTCTAACTGAACATGAATACGATCACGTACTTGTGGGAAGGTTTGACGGTACACCCCAACCGAGCCAGGATGAAGTCGATAGCTGGAGATGGATAGATTTGCCAACTCTCAAGCGCGATTTGCAGGACAACCCCGAAAGCCACACTGATTGGTTAAGAATTGCTTTCCCGATGCTGATTGCGAATCCATTGCCGACTGAATTCTCATACTTATCAAACCCGACTTTGATGACTGCTTCAACCCTCGCAGACTGAATGCGTGGATAACCCTTACCGTTTCGATTTAGCCATTCAGAAGGAGAATGATGAGCCAAGTTGAAGAAGCCTCGCGATCCACTGCTACCCTCACTTATGGAGAGGCCGGATCTCGTCTACTTGTCGTCACGGTCATTCAATTTCTCGGGGTACTTTTTTTCGTTGTCCCGCTGGTTACTCCTGCGATACAGAAGGAGGGCTGGCAGCGTAGTTGCTTGTATTTTGGCGGATTCTCCGCGCTGGGACTTGCCTCACTGCTCATCATCTCTTTTTACGCGGCACTCCGACATTTCAAGGGACTAGCACACCCGTTTGACGTTTGGAAAACAGAATTGGCGATTGGGCTAGCGTTTGGCCTTAACAATCTGGCTTTAGCTTTGGCAATGGCGCGAACCGGAGGCGTTTTGTGCAGCATTTATGCTCAAATGATTCCCATGCAATTGGCTGGCATGTTGCTACTGGCCCAACAGAAAGAGGCCTTTACAACTAAGCGATCAGTTTGGCCCTTGCTTTATCCTGCCATTGCGCTTCTCTCTTGGGGCATTAGCGCTTGGTTCGGCCAGTGGCTTGCGAACGCGAAAGGCTGGGCTACGACCATTTCGCCCGACGAGCGTGGCTTTGGTTTTCTTTCGCCGGGTCTGTTGGTTTGTTGTGAAATCATACTCATGGCTTTCGCTTATTTCTTTCCCCGAAGCTTTTCGAAGAGGGAGAGTTCATCTCAACCTGCGTTCTCTTAAAACTTTGGATGTTCTGACCTGCGGCCTCCTAGTGTAAACCATCAGGGTCATCAGCAACCGCGGAGATCCACGATGGCCAAAGAACTCAATAACCTCGCGAA